>JAMYFF010000002.1 GCA_024128875.1 Salinilacustrithrix flava | reverse complement strand
CGGCTGGGCCATCACCTAAAGGCGGGCCCGGGGAGGACAAGGAAGGGACCACACCTACGGGTTCAACCCATCCCGGGTGACCGGCTCACACCCTCTTCACGCCGGCTCTTCGGTTCGGTCACTTCCCCGGACCCACCGCCAAGCCTAGAAGCCAGTTGCTCAGCAGTCTCCTAGGCCACGGCACCGCCATCGCGGGGAAACTGGCAGCGGCCACGGAACGCGTTCCGTCCCCGCTGCCAGAAGCCTCAGGTGCGTTCGGGGGAGGCGGTCACGGCCCGGGCATACCGTCGAGACGTGACCACCACTCCTGCCGAACGGCCGCGCGCCTCGGTCTTCATCGCCACCAGCGTCGACGGCTTCATCGCCCGCCCCGACGACGGCCTCGACTGGCTCACCGGCCAGCCCGACGACGAGCTCACCGGCGAGCACGACCCGGACCAGGACTTCGGCTACGGCGACTTCTTCGCCAGCGTCGATGCGCTCCTGATGGGCCGCGGCACCTACGACGTCGTGTCGGGTTTCGCCGGGGACTGGTTCTACGGCGAGACGCCCGTCTACGTCTGGACCAGCCACCCCGACGACCTGGCCCCGAGGGAGGGTGCGGTCCTGCGCCCCGTCACCGGGTCCCTCGAGGAGGTCGTCGCTCGGCTGGTCGCCGACGGCATCGGCCACGTCTACGTCGACGGTGGCAAGGTGATCCGCCAGTTCCTGGCCGCCGGGCTCATCGACCGCATGACGATCTCCACCCCACCGGTGCTCATCGGTGAGGGCATCCCGCTCTTCGGCGGCACCGGCGACGACATCCGCCTCGAGCTCGTGTCCTGCGAGACCTTCGACGGCGGCATGGTGCAGCGGGTCTACGACGTCGTGCGCTGATCCCGGGCGCAGCCGCCGCCCGACCGTGCGACGATGGCGCCGTGGACCGTCCCCAGCGACTCGTGTTCGGCGCCGTCGCCGAGGCCTACGACGCCCACCGCCCCGGCTATCCCGATGAGCTCTTCGACGACCTCGTGGCGATGGTGGGCACCGATGCTCGCGCCCTCGACGCCGGGGCGGGCACCGGGAAGGTCGCGGCGGCGCTCGCTGCACGGGGGCTCACCGGTACGGCGCTCGAGCCCGATCCGGACATGGCCGCCGTCGCAGGCCGGCACGTCGAAGGTGCCGGCTGGCAGGTCCTCGTGGGGGAGCTGGAGTCCGCCGAGCTGCCGGCAGCGGCCCACGACCTGTTCACCTGCGGGCAGGCCTGGCACTGGATCGACCAGGCGCGCGGCCTCGACCAGGTCCGCCACGCCCTCCGCCCGGGTGGCGTGGCCGCCATCTTCTGGAATCGGCCGACGTTCCCCGACACCGAGCTCCGCGCCGACCTCGACGGGGTCTACGCCCGGCTCGCACCGGACATGCGCTCCTCGCTCGCGTCGAAGGCGAGCGGGTCCAAGGGTGTGCCCCCGGCGGTGGACCCCGCACCCGATGGTTTCGTCGACGCGGTCGAGCGCACGTACCGCCACGCCATCCGCTACACGACCGATCGCTGGGTCGGGTACCTCGGCACCCACTCGGACCACGTGCTGCTCGGCGAGGAGCAGCGCCGCGCCCTGCACCGGGCCGTGGCCGAGGTGATCGACGACCACGGCGGCGAGCTCGAGGTCGCCTACCGGTGCGAGGCGTGGATCGCCCGGCGCCTCGGGTGAGGCGCGGCGCCGGGCGGCCCGATCAGCTCATCGCCTTGATGGCGATGCCCATCTCCTCGTTCATCGACGTGGGGATCTCGTAGCCGTCCTCGGCGCGGATCTCGGCGAGGCGCTCGCCCATCATCTCGACCGACAGCTCGTCGTCGACGATGCCCGGGGTGACGCCCACGAAGATGCGGGCGACCCGGCCGCCGCCGCAGCTGTAGATCTCGCCGGTGACCTCGCAGGACTCGTGCGCCAGGTACACGGCCACGGGGGTGATGTACTCGGGGCCGAGCTTGTCGGCGAGCGGGCCGAGCAGGCCCTCGGTCATGCGGGTGGCGGCGACCGGCGCGATGGCGTTGGCCTTGATGTTGTACTTCGCGCCCTCCTGGGCCAGGACGTTGGTGAAGCCGACCAGGCCCATCTTCGCCGCGCCGTAGTTGGTCTGGCCGAAGTTGCCGAAGATGCCGGCGCCCGAGGCGGTGTTGACGATGCGGCCGAAGCCCTGCTCCTTCATCTGCACGAAGGCGGGCTGGGTCACGTAGAACGCGCCCTTGAGGTGCACGTCGAGCACCGGGTTCAGCTGCTCGGGCGTCATCTTGGCGAAGCTGGTGTCGCGCAGGATGCCGGCGTTGTTGATGACGATGTCGACCTTGTCCCAGGTGTCGAGGGCCGTCTGGACGATGGCCTTGCCGCCCTCAGGGGTGGCGACCGAGTCGTGGTTGGCGACGGCCTCGCCGCCAGCGGCCTTGATCTCGTCGACCACCTTCTGGGCGGCGGAGTCGTCGCCGCCGACGCCATCGACGGAGCCACCGAGGTCGTTGACCACGACGTAGGCGCCGCGCCGGGCCAGCTCGAGTGCGTGGGAGCGGCCGAGGCCACCGCCCGCGCCGGTGATGATCGCGACCTTGCCGTCGAAGGAGAGAGTCATGGCGGCGAGGCTACGACTCACCCTTCGTCCGCTCCCAAAACCCCGGCGGCGTGGCGGGTCCAGCGCTTGTAGTCGACCTTGCCGTTCGCGGCCCGGGACAGCGAGTCCACGAACACGATCCGCTTCGGTGCCTTGTAGGCGGCGTGGTGGGCCTTGACCGTGGCGATGAGCTCGTCGGGGCTCGGGTCGGTGCCGGGCACGACCTCGACCACCGCGGTGATGGCCTGGCCGAAGCGCTCGTCGGGGAGCCCGACCACGACGGCGTCGCGGACGTCGGCGTGCTCCTTCAGGGCTTCCTCGACCTCTTCGGGGAAGACCTTCTCGCCGCCGGTGTTGATGCACACCGACCCGCGGCCGAGGAGCACGAGGGTGCCGTCGGCCTCGACCCGGGCGTAGTCGCCGGGCATGGAGTAGGTGGCGTCGCCGATGCGCACGAAGGTCTCGGCCGACTTGGCCGGGTCCTTGTAGTAGCCGACCGGGGTTCGGCCCTGGATGGCGATCTTGCCGATGGCGTCGTCGCCCGGGTGGACCTCGGTGCCGTCGTCGGCGATGACCTTGGTGGACGGGCCCAGCGTGAACGTGGCCGTGCGGGCGGCGCTGGCGCCGTCGCCGGAGCCGCTGGAGACCGAGCTGGCCATGCCGATGGCCTCCGAGGAGCCGAGCGTGTCGACGAGCAGCATCTTCGGGTTGTGGCGCAGGAGCCCGTCCTTGGTGGCCTGGCTCCACATGACGCCCGATGAGACCACGACCTTCAGGGAGGAGATGTCCCAGCGGTCTGGCCCGTCTCCCGAGTTGTGGGCGTCGAGGGCGGCCAGGATCGGGCGGGCGAAGGCGTCGCCGACGATGGCGGTGTTGTTCACCTGCTTGTCCTGGACGGCGTCGAGCAGCTCGACGGCGTCGAAGCTGGACTTGGTCAGCGTGACGACCGACCCGCCGACGGTCAGCGCGGTGAAGGCGTTGAACGCGCCGGTGCCGTGCATGAGCGGGCAGGCCGGCAGGGTGCGGATGCCGGGGGAGGAGACGACCTGGCGGAGGTGGTCGAGGTCGACGTCCTCGGGCAGCTTGCGAGCCCGCGGCGCACCGTCGTTCAGGACGAGGAGCAGGTCGTCGTTGCGCCACATGACGCCCTTGGGCATGCCCGTGGTGCCGCCCGTGTACAGCAGGTAGAGCGAGTCGCCCGAGCGGCCCCACGCCGCGGACGTGCGGCCCGCGCCGCTGGTGGCGGCTGCCTCGTAGGGCGTGGCCCAGTCCGGGCACTCGCCGTGACCGTCGTCGACCCACAGCCAGACCCGCACGTCGGGGACCCGGTCCCGGATGTGCTCGATGCGCTCGGTGAACTGCCCCTCGAAGACCACGGCCGAGGAGTCCGCGTTGTCCCACAGGTAGAGGAGCTCGTCCTCGACGTAGCGGTAGTTGGTGTTCACCGGGGCCAGACCGAGCTTGAACGCGGCGAACACGGCCTCGAGGTACTCGGGCCGGTTGGTGAGGTACTGGGCCACGCTCGTGCCCTCGGTGACGCCCGCCTCGAGGAGGGCCGCCGCGACCCCGTCGGCCCGGGCATCGAAGTCGCTCCAGGAGCGGACCAGGTCGCCGTGTAGCAGGGCGGGGGCGTCGGGGAGGGTCTCGGCGACCGTCTCCCAGGCATCGGCGAAGTTCCATCCGGGCATGGGGCGATCGTACGGACGAACCCGTCCGGATTCCTCACGAGCGACCGGTAGCGTTCCCCGGTGCGCGGGATGAGGCAGCGGCTGGCGGGCGTCGCCGTGGACATCACGCCCCTCCGGCGGTCCCGCGACTTCCGGTACCTGTACGCCGGCACCGCCGTGGGCCAGATCGGCTCCGCCTTCACCACGGTGGCCGTGCCGTTCCAGATCTACGACCTGACCGGGTCCACGCTGGCCATCGGCGTCTTCGGCGCCGTCACCCTCGTGCCGCTCCTGGTGCTCAACGTGGTCGGCGGGGCCATCGCCGACAAGGTCGAGCGCCGGCGCTGGATCGTGGGGTGCCAGCTCCTCGGCCTCACCGGCACCCTCGGCCTCGTCGTCAACTCCACGCTGGACCAACCGAACCTGGTCGCCATCTACGTGTTCGGTGCGATCGACATCTGCGCGTTCGCGCTCGGCGCCCCGGCCGAGCGGGCGTCGGTGATCCGCGTCGTGGGCCGGGAGCACGTCCCGTCGGCCATGGCGCTCAAGGCCGTCTCGAGCAGCCTGGCCCACGTCGCCGGACCGGCCCTGGCCGGTGTCGTGCTGGCCAGCGTCGGCACCACCTGGGCCTACGCCGTGGACGCCTCCACCTTCGTGATCGCCGCCGTCGTCATCTCCCGGATGCGCCCGCTCCGGCCCGAGATCGTGGGGATGAACCCCACGTTCGGGCTGGTGGTCGACGGCATGCGGCACCTGCGCCGCCAGCCGGTGCTGCTCGGGTCGTTCGTGTCCGACCTGAACGCCATGGTGCTGGCGCTCCCGGTGGCCCTGTTCCCCGCCGTCGCGGTGCTGCGCTTCCCGGACCAACCCCACGTGCTCGGGTTGCTCTACGCGGCGCCCTTCGCCGGGTCGCTCGTGGCCAGCCTGGCCAGCGGCTGGGCCCGCCGGGTCACCGCGCACGGGCGGGTGGTCACCGTCTGCATCATCGTCTGGGGCCTCGCCATCGCCGCGTTCGGCCTGGTGGACGGGGTCGCCCTGTCCCTGCTCGCCCTCGCCGTCGGCGGGGCGGCCGACATGATCTCAGGCATCTCCCGCCAGGCGATCCTGCAGCTGGCGAGCCCGCCGGAGCTCGTCGGGCGCATGGAGGGCGTGGGCATGGCGATCTGGAGCGGTGGGCCTCGCCTCGGCGATCTGCGGGCCGGGTCGGTGGCCTCGTTCACCTCGGTGAACTTCGCCATCGTCTCGGGCGGGCTCGGCTGCGTGGTGGTGATGCTGGTGCTGGCCCGGGCCCTCCCCGGGTTCGCCCGCTACCGGGCACCACGCGACGATGCCCCGGACGGGGCCGGGGCATCGATCACGGTCTAGGACCTGACGCAGTTGGTCACGCCCACCTGCTGATCGGTTCGGCGGCTGCGCCGCCGCAGGGCCCGTGCCCACGGGTCGCCTCGCCTGGCGGCTCGGCTCCTGGGCGCCGGCGCTACACCAGCACTGCCAGTTCCTAGCTCGCGAGGTCGGCGAGGATGCCGGCGTTGGCCGGGTGGCGCAGCTTCGACATGGCTCGGGCTTCGATCTGGCGGATCCGCTCACGGGTGAGGTCGAAGTGGCGACCGACCTCGTCGAGGGTGCGCGGCTCGTGGCCGTCGAGGCCGTAGCGCAGGATCAGGATGCGCTGCTCGCGCTCGTCGAGGCCCTTGAGACCGGCGAGCACGTCGCCGCGGGTGGCCTCGGTGACGGCGTCGCCCTCGGGGTCGTCCTCGGCCACGGCGGCGAGGTCACCCAGGGTCATGTCGCCGTCGTCGGACAAGCCGTCGTCGAGGGACTTGGCGATGCGGGCCGACGCGAGGATCTCCTCGATCTTGGCCGGCGGGTGGCCGACCTCGACGGAGAGCTCGTCCAGTGTGGGCGGGCGGCCGAGCTTGGACTCGAGCATGCCGCGGGCCTTGTCGATCTGCTTGAGCAGGTCGTGAGCGTGCACCGGGAGGCGGATCGTGCGGGCGGTGTTGGCCACGCCGCGGGTGATGGCCTGGCGGATCCACCACGTGGCGTAGGTGGAGAACTTGAAGCCCTTGCGGTGGTCGAACTTCTCCACCGCGTGGATCAGGCCGAGGTTGCCCTCCTGGATGAGGTCCAGCAGCGGCAGCTCGGTGCGGTGGTACTTCTTGGCGATGGAGACCACGAGGCGCAGGTTCGCGTTGACGAACTGCTCCGTGGCCCGGTCGCCGGCGCGCACCTGACGGCGCATCTTGGCCTTCTCCGACGGGGAGAGCTCGTCGTCGGCGGCCAGGCGCTCGCGCGCCTCGACACCGGCCTGCACCAGAGCGCCGAGGCGAGCCTCGTCCTCCTTGGTGAGCAGAGCGTGGCGCCCGATGTCGTTCAGGTACAGCCTGACGATGTCCTCGTCGGACTCACCTGAGCGTGTGGCGCGTGCTGCGGGACTCACGGAAACGAGGACCTCCAAGGAGCGGGGCGAGTTGCGTTCGGGTACACCGAAGTGGAACCGGTTGGTGGCACCGGCACGAGCCCGACTTCCGATGCTAACCCGAAACGGGCGAGCACAGGGAAGAAAAGCGGACGGGATCGGGGAGCGGAGACGACTCCTAGTGTGCCGTCGTGGACTTCGACTTCCCACCTCACGACGACCCTCGGCGCCTCGTCGTGCGGGCCTGGCTCGCGGAGCACCCCGAGCCCACCGGCCGGGCGCTGGCCGAGGCCGGCTACGTCGCCCCGCACTGGCCGGCCCCGTGGGGCCTCGACGCCGATCCGATCCACCAGATCATCGTGGACGAGGAGCTGGCGGCCGCCGGGGTGAAGCGGCCCTCCAACCAGATCGGCATCGGATGGGCCGGCCCGACCATCCTCCACGCGGGCACCCAGGAGCAGAAGGAGCGGTACCTGTTCCCGCTGCTGGCCGGGGAGGAGATCTGGTGTCAGCTGTTCTCCGAGCCCGGCGCCGGCTCCGACCTGGCCAACCTCGGCACCCGGGCGGTGCGCGACGGGGACGAATGGGTCGTCAACGGGCAGAAGATCTGGACCTCGTTGGCCCACCACTCCGCCTTCGGCATCCTCATCGCCCGCACCGACCCGGACGTGGCCAAGCACCAGGGCATCACCTACTTCATCTGCCCGATGGACGCCGAGGGCATCGAGATCCGGCCGATCATCGAGATGACCGGCGGCCACACGTTCAACGAGGTGTTCCTCACCGACGTGCGCATCCCCGACGCCAACCGGGTCGGCGACGTCCACGGCGGTTGGTCGCTGGCCAAGGTCACCCTCGGCAACGAGCGGGTGTCGCTGTCCTCCGGAGGGGCCCTGTGGGGCATGGGTCCCGCCGCGTCCGACCTGCTCGACGAGGTCCGGGGCGGCGGCGGCTGCGACGACCCGGTCCGGCGCGACCACCTGGCCCAGCTGCACATCGAGGCCGAGCTGCTGCGCCTCATCCGGTTGCGCACCGTGACCGCCCGCATCCGGGGTGAGCAGCCCGGGCCGGAGGCGTCGATCCGCAAGATCCTCGCCGACGAGCACGGCCAGCGGATCATGGAGCTGGCCAAGGACCTCGCCGGCCCGCACGGCATGCTCGAGCACCAGCGCGCCGGCGGCGCCCCCGACCTCTGGGGCTGGCACTGGGGCTACCTGTTCTCGCCCGCCCTCACGGTGGGCGGCGGCACCGGCGACGTGCAGCGCAACATCGTCGCCGAACGCGTCCTCGGCCTGCCCCACGACATCGACGTCGAGGCGGGCAGGAGCTGGGCGGACGCTCGACGGGGCTGAGCGCCCCGCGGGTTCCGCACCGTGGCGGCCGCCGTGCCAGCATTGGGCTCATGACCCTGGTCGAGCCCGAGGTGGCACCCGAGCCCGCGACCCGCGACGACGTCGATCCCGCCCTGATCGCCGCAGAGATCGGCAACGACGGCGAGCTGAAGCGCAAGTCCAAGGTCCGGGCCTTCACGCCGCTGCCCGGCGTCCCCGAGGGCACCCCGGGAAAGGTCGTCCTGGTCAACGGCTGGGACCTGTGGATCCGATACCACGTCATGTTCGCCAACGGCGTGAACCTGGGCTCCATCAACCGCGAGCACCTGGTGCCGGCCAAGCAGTACGACGAGATGGTCGAGAAGCGCCGCCGGGCACTCGAGTCCGGCGCCTTCGACGAGCCCGAGGTCGACGAGTCCGAAGCCGAGGGCGAGGGCGAGGCGCTCGGCGGCGAGGCCCCGGTCGTCAACGGCGTCTCCATCCCGCCGCACCTCATCGAGCGCTCGGCGGCGGCCCGCAAGCGCCTCGGCGCGTAGCCCGGCCGCACCGACCGCTCCGTTCAGCGGGGCGCCATCAGCGAGTACCCCCGCCGGCCGTCGGCGCGCACGATGCCGTGGGACCGGAGCGCGGCGAGCACCGGCTGGGCCACGTGCTCCGGCGCCTGGCGGTTGCCGGCGCCCTCGAACTGCCGGAGGACGCCGGCCCGGGTGACCTCCACCGCCCAGCGGAGCCGCCCGCCGACGACGACGCCGAGCACGTGGGTGCGCTCGGCGGCGACCGCGTGGCGGAAGCCGCCGAGGCAGTTGTCCAGCACCGCGCCCCACTCGACCAGCTCGTCGGCAGTGCGGGGCAGGACGAGCCGGCGGTGCCCGACCTCCAGGCCGTCGACGGCCTGGAGGGCCGGCGGGTGGCGCAGGGGCACGTCGGTGCGGGCGGGCGGGGCGAGCACAGCCGCAGGTGCCCTCGCCGGTCGTGCCGGCCCGGGCCGGGGTTCGCTGGACGGCGGCACCCAGGTGGCGAGGTCGGTGGCGAGGGTCCGGAGCCCGTCGGGCTCGGTGAGGGCGCGGCCCAACCGGGTGGCGATCCGGCGGGACGAGACGCCCTCGAACATGGACCGGGCGCGGTCGACCTCGCCGACGTCGAAGGCCACCGCGCCCGGTCGGTGCGGCTGGCGGCCGAGCAGCTCGGTGAGCTGCTCGGGCTCGCACCAGGGGCTGGCCATGAGGGCGAGCAGCGCCGGCTCGAACGGCACGCGGCCGTCCGGCGCCGGCAGGAGGCTGGTGGCGAGGGCCCGCACCAGAGGACGGGTGACCCGGCCGAAGGCGCGGCGGGCGGCGCGGCGGGCGTCGGCGGCCCGGAGCACCTGGTCCAGCGCCACGGGCACGGCGTCGAGGTGGGCGCCCTGCTCGATGGGGACCCGCAGCAGCGGGTAGGCCCGGGCCCACAGCAGGGCGTCGAGGGGTGCGGGGCCGGCCGGTCCGCCCTCGTCGAGGAGGGCCGCGACGGCGTCGGTGACAGCGGCAAGGTCCTGGTCCGGGGTGCCGCCGGCCCGGGCCACGTCGTCGCCGAGCTGGGCGACGTGCTCGCCGATCCGGTGCGTGACCAGCTCGGGCACCGGCCAGGTGGACAGCAGCTCGAGCTGGTCGCCGATGCGGCGGATCTCCCAGCCGCTCCGGCGGACGCGGCGACCTGGATCGAGTCGGTTCCCGGTCCCGCCGGACGCCACGACGATGCGGCGCCCGTCGGAGCGCACCTCGGCCCAGTCGCCGCTGCTCGGGTCGTGCCGGCGGACGACGGCGGTCTCGACGAGGGCGGGCACCAGGGTCGGTACGGGGGTGCCGTGACCCCGTCCGTGCCTACGCGGTGACCGCGCCCTGGGCCCGGGCGAGCGCCTGCTCGGCCTCGGCCACGAAGCGCTCGACCAGCTCGGCGGCCGGCACCAGGTCCTGGATGCCGCCGGCGCCCTGGCCGGCCGGCCAGAACTCCTTGTCCGGGTCGAAGCCCTCCGGCCGGCCCTCGGCGCCGAGGTGGTTCGCGCCGTCCTGCACCGACTTGATGTACTGCATCGGGAACGGCTCGGCCTGGCCGCCGGCGGCCTCGAACTCCTCGGTGTAGCGGTTGCGCACCACGCGGCAGGTCTTGCCGGTGTAGGCGCGCGAGACGGTGGTGTCGTCCTCGGCCATGGCGACCAGCTTCTCCTTGTAGCCCTCGACGGTGTGCGCCTCCGGCGTGGCGATGAAGCGGGTGCCGACCCAGATGCCGTCGGCCCCGAGGGTGAGGGCCGATGCCAGGCCGCGCCCGTCGAAGATGCCGCCGGCGGCGACGACGGGGACCCGGTCGCCGACGGCGTCGACGATGAGCGGCACCAGCGTGTTGGTGGCGATGCGACCGGTGTGCCCGCCGGCCTCGGTGCCCTGGGCCACGACGATGTCGCAGCCGGCCTCGACGGCGTCGACGGCGTGGCGCACCTTGCCGCACATGTTCATGACCAGCACGCCCTTGGCGTGGCACAGGTCGATGACCTCCCGGGGCACGCCGAGGCCGGCCACGTAGACCGTGGCGCCGGCGGCGATGATGCGCTCGACCTTCGCCGTCTGGTCCCCGGCGGCGGTGAGCAGGTCGACCCCGTAGGGCTTGTCGGTGCGGGACCGGACATCGGCCATCTCGGCGTCGAGCTCGTCGTCGGACATCGTCGAGGCGCCGAGGCAGCCGAACCCGCCGGCCTCGGACACCGCCACGACCAGGTCGGAGTAGGACACCCCACCCATGCCGGCGAGCATCACCGGGTGCTCGATGTCGAGGATGTCGGTCAGTCGCGTGCGCATCCCGGCATCGTGGCCAGGCGTTGACCGAGCGGTCAAGCAGGGGGGTCGGCGTAGGCGCCGGGCCCGGTGAACACGCCCCGGTGCCAGCGGGAGGGCGTGCCGACGATGGCGCGCGGGTAGTCCTCGAACAGCCACCGGGCGAAGTTGCGGCGGGTCCACGGGGTGAGGCCGGCGACGCGGATGGCGGCGCGGGCGCCCTTGCGGTGGCGGAGCGCCCGTACGAGCAGGGCGCTGACGTGGTGGTCGGCGACGAGGTGGTGGTCGACCGCGGCCGCGTAGCGGTCGGTGGCGACGCGGGCGCCGTGGGGCCCGGTCTCCTCGATGGCCTCGGCGGCCAGCATCCCGGTGAGGATCGCCTGGCCGATGCCCTCGCCCGTCATCACGTCGGTGGCGGCGACGGCGTCGCCCACGAAGAACGTCCGCCGGGCGGTGCGCGCCATGTCGTGGACGCGGGCCGGGATGGGCCAGGCCGTGAACCGGGCCTCGGGGACGGCGTCGGGGCCCAGGACCTCGCGGATGGCGGGCCGGGCGAGCAGGTCGTCCCACACCTGCTTCATGTCGCCGACGGCGACCTTGCCGCCCCGCTGGATGCCGAAGCCGAAGTTGGCGGTGCCGTCGCCGACGGGGAACGACCAGGCGTAGCCCGGGAGCAGATCGGCCTCGAACCACACGCACAGGTCGCGCTGGGCCGTCTCGGACACGTCGCGGAAGTAGGCGCGGAAGGCGTGCCACTCACCCCGGTAGCCGGGCACGCTCAGCCCGAGGGCGCGGCGGGTCGGGGACCACATCCCATCCGCGGCGACGGCGTACCGGGCGTGGACCTCGCCGAGGCCGGCCACGTCGAGGACCACCCGGTCGTCGTGCTCGGCGATGCCGACCATGGCGTGGCCGTCGAGGACCTTGGCGCCGGCCTCCCGGGCGAGGTCGACGAGCGCGGCGTCGAGCTCGCTGCGACGGACCACGGCGGCGTGGGTGCCGGGGCCCTCCGGCAGCGGGAACCGCACGGCGTGGCCCGACGGGCCCGACACCACGGCGCTGTCGACCGTCGTCCACGACGGGAGGGTCGTGGGGTCGAGGCCGAGGCGCTCGGCGAGGCGCAGGGCCAGCGCGGTGAGGCCGTCACCGCAGCACTTGTCGCGCGGGAAGGTGGCCTTGTCGACGAGGAGGACCTCCCGGCCGGCGCGAGCCAGGCTCGTGGCCGCGCTGGACCCGGCCGGTCCGGCGCCGACGACGACGACGTCACAGGTCAGCACGAGCGCAGGCTATTGAGCGCGGGAGGTCACGCCTGCTTCAGGACGGCCTCGAAGGACTCCTGCAGGCACTCGAGCAGCACCTCGGGGTCGGGCACGGCCGCCATGTCGGAGTTGATCCCGACGTGGACGTCGTCGAGGTTCGACAGGAGGGTCACGTTGACGGCCACCCCGACGAGGGGACCGAAGGGGATCATGGACTCCACCCGGGCGCCGGCGATGTAGATCGGGATCGGCGCCCCGGGCACGTTCGAGGTCGTGAAGTCCGAGCCCTTGATCATCGATCCGAACAGGGCGGTGACTGCCGTGGTCGGCAACCGGTTCAGCACGACGGCGAGGGGTTCGACCAGCGCGTTGGCCGGCTCGTGGCGCTGCTGGTCGACCAGCTCGTGGATCGCCCGGATGTGCTCGGTCACGTCGTCGATCGCGACCGGGACGACGAAGCGGGCCGGGACGAACTGGTTGCCCGCCACGTCGCTGGTGTCCTCGGTGCGGATGTTGATGGGCATCGTCATCCGCAGGGACTCGACGTCCGTGCCGTGGCGCTGGTGGTACCGCCGCAGCCCGCCGGCGACCGCGACGACGAAGGCGTCGTTGAGGGTCCCGGACGACGCCTTGGCCGCGGCCTTCAGGTCCGGGAGCGGGAACGTGAGCGTCTGGAACCGGAACGACATCGAACGCCCGGTCATGATCGGGCTGAGCGGGGTCGGCGTCGGGGCGAGGAGCCGTCCCACCGACCCGGCGGTGGCGCCGAGGCCGGCCACGACGGCGGCCGGGTGCGACGCCGCCGTCGATGCGGCGGCGACGAGGTTGCCGCCGGCCCGGCGGGCGATGCCGAGGTTGCGGCGCCGGACGTGGCCGAAGGCGTCGGCGGTGCGCCGCAGCGGTCCCATGTGCTCGGCCTCGGGTGCCGGGGGCATCTCCTCATCGGTCGGCGCCGGCTCGCGCTCGAGGTCGATCATCGTCATCACCATCTGCATGCCGCCGACCCCGTCGGTGATGGCGTGGTGGATCTTCTGGATGATCGCGGCCCGGTCGCCCTCGAGGCCCTCGACGATCACGAACTCCCACAGCGGCCGGGCCCGGTCGAAGCCCTGCATCCCCATGGGTTCGGCGATGTCGAGCACGTCGCGCAGCGTCCCGTTCCCGCCGGCGTTCAGGAACCGGACGTGGTAGCGGAGGTCGAAGTACGGGTCGACCTCCCACCGGGGCGGGGCGATGGAGTACGGGTTGCCGATCACCCGCTGGCGCATCCGGGGGATCAGCCGGGTGCCGCGATCGATCCGGTGGAGCAGGGCCTCCCGGTCGGGCCGGCGGTCCAGCACCGCGACCGCGGTGATCGTGGATCGCAGGATCGGGTCCTTCTCGATGTTCCACATGAGCGCATCGCTGTCGCTCATCCGTGTCTCGTACTGCATCGTCGCTCCCGGGGTCTGAGGGTGCACCGGGGCAACGTTCGTCGCCAGGGTCAGATGTCCCTGTTCGGGAGCCGGCTCAGCAGCTCACGCCCTCCTCGGGACGGTAGACGGCAGCGACCGTGTCCGTCTCGGTGGAGCCGTCGGGATAGGTGCGGGTCCGGGGGGTGGTCCACCGGGTGCAGTTGCCCTGCGGGCTCGGCGTGGGCTCGCCCACGGACACCTGGGCCCAGGTCGTGCTGAAGAGCCGCACGGTGATCGAGGTGCTCGTGTACTCGGGCCAGACGAGCACGCCGTACGGGCTCGGGTTCTCGATCACCAGATCAGGGGCCGGGAACGAGATCGTGGCCTCGTGCCCCCGGGGGTAGCGGGAGATGTAGAGGCTGTGGCTCTGGTACTCACCGAACTCGAGGCCGGCGAACAGGGCGGCGTTGAAGAACGTGGTGGCGAACTGGCTGATGCCCCCGCCGACGTCCTCGGTGAGCACGCCGTCGTAGATGACCCCGTCGGACACGAAGCCCTTCTCGATGGTGCGGCGACCGACGTAGTCGTTCACCGAGAAGGAGCCGCCGGGTGGGATGACCACCCCGCGGATGATGTCGGCGATGCGATGGATGTTCGTCACCCGGTTCTGGCAGCAGGCGTGTCGCGTCGTCGGGCCGAACTCGTTCGGGCTGCCGACCTCCTCGACGATGCCGTAGGCCTCCGCCTCCTCGGTCGTGACCGCCGGCTCCGTCTCCTGCAGGTCGATCTCGACCGAGGTGATCCCGGCGGCGAACGCGTCGACGACGGTCTGTGCCGACTCGGGTGAGCAGCACGTGAGCCCGGTGACGGCGGGCTGGAGCTGCACCTGGCCGCCCGACACCGAGAAGCTGGCGCTGCGCGGCTCGACGGCCAGGTCGCCGAACTCGGCCTCGAGCACGCCGAGCACCCCCTCGGGCGGGAGTGAGACGGTGATCCCGTCGTCGACCTCGGAGACCTGGGCGAGCTGGCGCAGCTCCCGCGGGACCAGGTCGATCGTGCGATCCGCCGCCGTGACCGAGATCGTCTCGTCGGTCATCTCGTTCGCCGTCTCCGCAGCGGCCTCGGCGACGCTGTCGTCGAGCATGGGCGCCAGCTCGGAGGGCCGGATGGACACCGTGACGGCCTCGTGCACCGGCTGGTCCGCGGCGGCGGCCTCGAGGGCCACGACCAGCGCATCGGGGTCGATGCCGGAGCCGGGGCGACCGGGGACGGCGCGGAACGGCTCGCCGTCCAGGGATTGGATGGTGGGCTCCTGCGGGGCGACCAGCGAGTCGCCCTCGAGCGCGCGGATGGTGGAGCGGGCCGTCTCGGCGTCGACGTCGTAGCGCACGTCGGACACCCGGGCCTCGAGGAAGCTGGCGACCCAGGCGAGGGGGCGGATCGGCAGGGGATCGGTGCGACCGACGTCGAGGGCGAGGCTGGCGGTCCGGCGCGTGTCGATGGACAGCCCGATCTCGCCGGCCGTCGTCTCGTAGGTCTGGTCGGGCGTGATGATGCGCACCGGCCGGCCGTGCATCTCGGCATCGAGGGCCCGGACGTGCTCGAGCAGCTCGTTGGCGCTGCGCCCGCCGATGTCGGTGCCGGCCAGCTCGACGTTGCGGGCCACCTCGCCGCCGGCGACACCGGTGTCGATCGCCCAGGCGGCGACGACCAGGAGGATCGCAGCGACGGGGGCGATCGCACCCGCCCAGATCAGCTGTCGCCCACGACCCATACGACGGGCAACCCTGGCACGCGGTTCCGAGGCCGACGTAGTCGAGACCGATGACGATCCGTTGACGTACATGACGGCGCCGACGTCGCGTGCCTATGGTCACGCGGCCCTCGACCGAGAACCGGCGAGGAGACGAGAAGGGACACACACTTCATGAGTGGCATCTGTGACGGACGGGTCGCGATCGTGACCGGAGCCGGACGGGGGATCGGCCGCGAGCACTCCCTCATGCTCGCCGAGCAGGGGGCCAAGGTCGTGGTGAACGACCTCGGCGGCTCGATGGACGGCACCGGCGACGACGCCGGTCCGGCCCAGCAGGTGGTCGACGAGATCACGGCCATGGGTGGCGAGGCGGTCGCCAACACCGACGACATCTCGAGCTGGGACGGCGCCGAGCGCCTGATCAACCAGGCCGTGGAGCACTTCGGCCGCCTCGACGTGCTGATCAACAACGCCGGCATCCTGCGGGACCGGATGCTCACCAACATGACCGAGGCCGAGTGGGACGCGGTGATCCAGGTGCACCTCAAGGGCACCTTCGCCCCGAGCCGCCACGCCGCCGCCTACTGGCGGGAGCAGTCCAAGGCCGGCAACGAGGTCGACGGGCGCATCATCAACACGTCGTCGCCCTCGGGCATCTACGGCAACGTGGGCCAGACCAACTACGGCGCGGCCAAGGCCGGCATCGCCAGCTTCACGATCATCGCGGCCAAGGAGCTGGGCCGCTACGGCGTCACGGTCAACGCCATCGCCCCCGCCGCGCTGACCCGCATGACCGAGAACCTCGGGATGGGCCAGCTCCCGGAGGAGCAGAAGGAGCGCATGTCGCCGCGCTACATCGCCCCGATCGTGGTGTGGCTCGCCAGCGCTGACTCCAAGGACGTCACCGGACGGGTCTTCGACGTGTCCGGCCGGGCGCTGTCGGTGTCCGAGGGCTGGCACCGGGGCCCCACCATCGAGCTGCCGAGCGACGATCCGGCCGCCCTGGCCGACGACGTCAAGCGCATCGTCTCCGAGGCCCGGCCGAACGCCAACATGTCCGGCTACGACGAGGAGTAGGACGTGCCCATCAACCCCGATGCCGTCGGCGCCAAGAGCGAACCGACACGTCAGTCCTGGACCTCCAAGGACGCCCTCCTCTACGCCGTCGGCGTGGGCGCCGGCCAGGAGCCCCTCGAGGAGCTGCAGTACACGACGGAGAACTCCACCGACATCGACCAGAGGGTGCTGCCCACGATGGCGGTCGTCCTCGGTGGTGGCGGCGGGGCCTTCGCCCAGATCGGCAGCTTCAACCCGGCGATGCTGGTGCACGGCGAGCAGCAGATCTCCCTGCACCGGGAGATCCCGGTCGAGGGCGAGATCGAGACGGTGAGCGAGATCACCGGCATCTACGACAAGGGCAAGGGCGCGGTGGTGGTCAGCGAGGCGACCTCCACGCTCGTCTCCGACGGCGAGCCCCTCTTCTCCAAGACCATGTCGGCCTTCATCCGCGGTGAGGGCGGCTGGGGCGGGGACTCCGGGCCGGCGCTCGAGTGGGAGCGCCCCGACGGCGACCCCGATGAGGTCGTGACCTACACGACCCGCCCCGAGCAGGCGCTGATCTACCGCCTGTCGGGCGATCGCAACCCCTTGCACGCCGACCCGCAGTTCGCGGCGATGGGCGGCTTCGACCGGCCGATCCTGCACGGCCTGTGCACCTACGGCTTCACCGGTCGCGGTCTGCTCCGGGCCCTCTGCGACGGGGACTCGGCCCGGTTACGCTCCATGTACGGCCGCTTCTCCTCGCCGGTCCTGCCCGGCGAGGACCTCACCGTGAAGGTGTGGCGCACCGGCGACGGCCCCGATGGCGCGAGCACAGCCGTCTTCCAGACCGAGGGCAGCGACGGCCGCGTGGTGCTCGACAAGGGGACCTGCTCCTACACCTGAGCAGACCACCATGTCGGGTTCAGATTCGGTTCAGTCCGGGGGGCTCCCTAACCTGGGAGCCCCCCCCTGCCGTCCGACCACAGGAGCCGACGTGATCGACGAGAAGCTCGAATCCGTCATCAGCGAGGTCATCGCCCGCAACCCCGGGCAGACCGAGTTCCACCAGAGCGTGCGCGAGGTGCTCGAGTCGCTCGGACCCGTGGTGGCCAAGCACCCCGAGTTCCTCGACCACAAGGTGATCGAGCGCATCTGCGAGCCCGAGCGCCAGATCCTGTTCCGCGTGCCGTGGCAGGACGACAGCGGCGAGTTCCACATCAACCGCGGCATGCGGGTGGAGTTCAACAGCGCCCTCGGGCCGTTCAAGGGCGGCCTGCGGTTCCACCCGTCGGTGAACCTCGGCATCGTCAAGTTCCTCGGCTTCGAGCAGATCTTCAAGAACGCCCTCACCGGCATGCCGATCGGCGGCGGAAAGGGTGGCGCGAACTTCGACCCCAAGGGTCGCTCCGACAGCGAGATCATGCGGTTCTGCCAGAGCTTCATGACCGAGCTCTACCGCCACCTCGGCGAGTACACCGACGTGCCGGCCGGCGACATCGGCGTCGGCGGTCGGGAGATCGGCTACCTGTTCGGTCAGTACAAGCGCATCACGAACCGCTACGAGTCTGGCGTGCTCACCGGCAAGGGCATCGAGTGGGGCGGGGCGCTCGTGCGCACCGAGGCCACCGGCTACGGCGCGGTCCTGTTCGCCCAGGAGATGCTGCGGGCGCGGGGCGAGGACCTCGACGGGCGCACGTGCGTGGTGTCGGGCTCCGGCAACGTGGCCATCTACGCGATCGAGAAGACCCACCAGCTCGGCGGCAAGGTCGTCGCGTGCTCGGACTCGAGCGGCGTGGTGCACGACCCCGACGGCATCGACCTCGGCCTGCTCAAGCAGATCAAGGAGGTCGAGCGGGGACGCATCAGCACCTACGTCGAGCGCAAGCCGTCGGCCACCTACACCGATCGCGGCTGCATCTGGGACATCCCCTGCGACGTGGCGTTCCCGTCCGCGACGCAGAACGAGCTCACCGGCCGCGACGCCAAGGCGCTCGTCGCCAACGGCTGCATCGCCGTGTCGGAGGGCGCCAACATGCCCTCGACCCCTGAGGCCGTCGACGTCTTCCACGAGGCCGGCGTCGCCTTCGGCCCCGGCAAGGCTGCCAACGCGGGCGGCGTCGCGACCTCGGCGCTGGAGATGCAGCAGAACGCCTCACGCGACTCGTGGAGCTTCTCCTACACCGAGGACCGCCTGGCCGAGATCATGCGCTCGATCCACGCCACGTGCCACGCCACAGCTGAGGAGTACGGCGCCCCCGGCAACTACGTGATGGGTGCCAACATCGCCGGCTTCCTCAAGGTGGCCACCGCGATGGACGCGCTCGGGCTGGTCTGAGCCACCCGGGCCGAGACGTGGCCCTCAACCATCGGTCTGCGACCACGCCTGGAGTCGGCGCAGGAGGCTGAGCTTCTTGTGCTGGTGGCTGCCCATCCGGGCGAGGATGTCGTCCAGCGCGGTGACCGCAGCCCCCACGTAGGGCCCCTTGTTCAGCATCACGCACTCGGCGCGCTCCGACATCGCTGCGTCGGTGATCTCCGAGCGAGAGGCCTGTCCCGTCTTGGCCAGCGTCTCCAGCACCTGCGTGGCCCAGATCACGGGAACGTGGGCTGACTCGCACAGCCACAGGATCTCCTCCTGGACCTCGGCGAGGCGGATCCACCCGGCCTCGACAGCGAGGTCACCACGAGCGATCATGACGCCGACCACCGGGCGGCGCATGGCCGTGCGCAGCAGCTCGGGCAGCGCCTCGAATGCAGCGACCGTCTCGATCTTGAGCACGACGCCGAGATCCGAACCGATCTCGTCGAGTCGATCCAGGAGGGCACTGACGTCGTCTGGCCGGCGGACGAAGCTCAGTGCCACGACGTCGCCGAGCTCGGCGATGACCGGGAGGTCCTCGATGTCCTTCTCGGTGGTCGCCGTCACCGGCAGGGGGGTGTCGGGCAGGTTGATCCCCTTCCCGCCGCGCAGCCGCCGACCGCCGGGACGGGTGAAGGTCACGCGGAGGAGCACGCCGCGCTGGTCCACGGACTCCACCTCGGTGCGGATCGTGCCGTCGTCGAACAGCACGCGGTCGCCGGGGTGCAGTGCCGTGAGTGCCTCGGGCAGCGTGCAGCCGATCTCGGGGATCCAGCCGGGCGCCGGGTCGTCGAGCGCCTGGGCTGGCTCCAGGTCCTCCACCAGGCGGAGGCGATCACCGGTCCGGAGCAGGTGCGCGCGCTCGGCTCGGGGCAGGTCGACGACCGTCCCGACCCGACGTCCGTCGGCTCGGAGCTCGCTGCCCTCGGTGAACCACGTCGTGCGCCACACGTCGACGATGCAGCCGTGGTCGAGACGCGCCGAGACGATGGCGCGCCTGGTGGCGCCGCGGGCGTCGACGAGGGAGATCTCGGTGCGTCCGGCCAGGTCCAGGTCGGCATCGGCGACCGGGATGACCGCAAGCTCCGTGTCCGGCTCGACCGTCGGGTCGGCGAGCAGGAGCGCCTGCCCCGGAGCGACGGGTCGGCCGTAGGCGTTCCGGCGGGGCCGCACGCGCAGCACGGGTGGGCCGGGTTCGATCGACCCGGTGCGCAGCTTCGGCCCGGCCAGGTCCATCAGCACCCGGACCTCCCGCCCGGTGCGATCGGCTGCGCGGCGCACGTGCAGCGCCATGCGCTCCCAGCGCTCTCGCTCGTCGTGCGCGCAGTTGATGCGGGCGATGTCCATCCCACGACGGACGAGGTCCATCACGAGGTCGGGGTCGTCGGCTGCCTCCGACGGCAGGGTCACCATGATGCGGGTCGGCCGGTGCTCCTGCTCGGGGCCGAGCAGGAGCACGCTGTTGTCGCGCAGCTGCGCCCATCCGGCGGCGAAGGCGGGAGGCGGTGGGACGTCGTCCGGGAGCGGCACGTCCGCCAGGGCGCGAAGTGTGCGCCGAACCGCGTGCAAGGTCGCCGCGACGTGGGCCTCGGCGCGTCCCAGCGAGGACAGGCCGAGCTCGGCGAGCCGGTGCTGCAGGCCCCGCACGTCCTGGCTGCGCAGCGCGAGGTAGCGAGCCATGTTCTGCGCACTGACCCGCTGCTCGGGGTGGATGTGCTCGAGCGAGATCTCCTCGCCTGCCGCTCGCACCATGGCGTCGAGCGCGTCGAGCTCGGCGATCAGATCCTCGAGCTCCTCGTCCTGATCGCCACCATCTTCCACAGCTCCACCTCTATCGGTTCTGGCCGGCGTCCGGGTGAACGGTGGGCGACGCTCGATCGACGCGAGGGGGAACGGGCGGGTCAGCCGTAGTAGGTCGCCAGGTAGCGGTCGAGCGCGTCGCGGATGGCGGCGAACTTCTGCTCGTGGCGCTCCCGGAACAGGCCCAGCTTCAGCTCCGAGGTGGCCACCCACTCGCTGGTGATCGCATCGACCGCGCCCACGGCGACGGTCAGGCGCGTGTTCCGGGTCTCGAGCTCGATGCGGCCGCGGTCCGGGTCGGTGCCGGCGATGGTGAAGCCGGCGCTCGGCAGGCAGCGCAGCAGGGCGTCGTAGACGACGGGCCAGGGCTGGTGGACGACCTCGACCTCGCTGCGGGCGCCCACGTCAGAACAGCCGCAGCTCGGAGGATTCGATGCCGCGCAGCTCGTCGTAGTCGACCTCGACGCAGGCGATGCCGCGGTCGGCGGCGAGCACCTTGGCCTGGGGCTTGATCTGCTCGGCCACGAAGACGCCGCGCACGGGCGAGAGGCGGGGGTCCTTGTTGAGGAACCCCAGGTAGCGGGTGAGCTGCTCCACGCCGTCGATCTCGCCCCGGCGCTTGACCTCGACCGCCACGGCCACCCCGTCGGTGTCCCGGCAGAGCAGGTCGACCGGGCCGATGTCGGTGGGGTACTCGCGGCGCACGAGCTGGAAGCCCTCGCCGATCACCTCGCAGCGCTCGGCGAGCAGGGCCTGCAGGTGGGCTTCGACCCCGTCCTTCTGCAAGCCGGGCTCGGGGCCGAGGTCGTGGGCCGAATCGCTGACCAGGTCCTCGATGGTGATCTCGAGCTCGTCGCCACCCTTGCCCCGCACGAGCCAGCGGGGCAGCCCGTCGTCGTCGGTCGATTCGGCGATCGAGCACGGCGGGTTCATCCAGTTGAGGGGCTTGTAGGCCCGGTCGTCGGAGTGGATGGAGATCGAGCCGTCGGCCTTCACGAGGATGAGGCGCTGGGCGCTCGGGAGGTGGGCGGCGAGCTTGCCGCGGTAGGCGACGGAGCAGCGGGCGATGACGAGGCGCACGACGGGCGAGGCTAGGTCCGGGGCCCGCGAACGGCGCGAACGCCGGACTGGGTGGCGAGGTGGGTCATGGGTCGGTCGTGGTGCTCGGTGGGCAGCCGGGGGACGATGCGCTCGTCCACGGTGACGCCGACGACCGCCGCGCCGGGACGGAGGCGGGGGAGCAGCCGGTCGAAGTGGCCACCGCCCCGGCCGAGGCGGACGCCGTGGCGGTCGAACAGCCGTCCGGGCACGAGGAGGACGTCGAAGTCGACGGGGTCCACGATGGGGAGGTCGGCGCCGGGTTGGTCGAATCCGAGCCGGTTGCGCTCGCGCCGGCCCTCGTCGCGGCGCCAGCTGATCGTGCCGTCGGGCTCCATGCAGGGCAGGGCGACCACATCGGCGCCGATGTCGAGGAGTCCAGCGAGGTCGACCTCGCCGGGCAGCGGCACGTAGGCGGCCACGACGCCGGGCCGCCGCCCGAGGAACGTCGTGATCCCGTCGCGCACGGCGAGCGTGGCCGTCTCGTCGGGCGGGGCCAGCGTGCGGGCCCAGACCCGCCACTCCCGCTTGGTGAGCGATGCCCGCATGCCTGCGTCGGCGTCCTCGATCCACGGTTCGACCAGGCGGGTGTCGTCGGTCGGGCGGCCGGCGGCGATGTCGTCGAGGTACCGGCGGTCGGCGTCGAGCCGCCGGCGCCACATGGCCCCGTCGCACACGTGCCCGTGGCCGGTCACGACGACGTCCACGGGCCCGAGCGCAGCCAGCCGCTCGAGCCCCTCGTGGTAGGCGAGCAGCGCCTGCGGGCCGGGGACGCCGTGCTCCAGCAGCGGGACCTCGATGTCGCTGCCCATGTCCCCGGCGACGAGCAACCCGAGCTCGGGCACGTGGAGGGCCGCGTGGCCCGTGGCGTGGGCGTCGTGGACGACCGGCAACGCATCCGGACCGGTCCACGGGAGCGCGCCCTCGACGGGGATGAGCGAGAGCCCGAGGCGCTCGTCGTCGACCTCGACCACGGCCTCGGCCTGGTCCACCAGCTCGTGGTGGTGGGCGATGCCCTCCGTCACCGTGGCCGGCGACGCCCAACGGGGCACGTCGCCGAGGTCTCGGTGCCAGAGCACGTGGTCCCAGTGGGCGTGGGTCGCGAACCCGCCGACGGGCTGGAGCCGGCGGGCGAGCAGCTCGCCGGCGAGGGACTCGAGCTCGTCGAGGTGGACGCCGGGGTCCACGACGAGGGCGTCGCTGCCGTGGACGACGACCACGGTGTTGGTCGCCATGAAGCGGCTGGTGGCGACCAGGACGCCGGGCGCGACCTCGCCGAGGCGGTTCGCGGACACCGCTACTGGAGGCTGCGACCCTCGAGCCGCTTCCGGATGGTCTCGCGGCGCTGCTGGAGGTCCCGGTAGGTGAGGCGGTCGACGTCGTCGGAGATGCCGAAGCCGGCCTTCACGCCCTCCATGTCGAGCTCCCACGCGTCGGGCGCCATCCCGATCTGGGCCGCGATCTTCTCGCCGTGGGTGGTTGCGAAGTACATCGTGATGTGGGCGATCTCCTCGAGGATGTCCAGGTCCGGGGCGAGGGTGGCGATGGCGCCGTCGACGAACATCAGGTTCTTGGTGAAGAGCATCAGCTCCTTGGGGATCTTGGCGCCGTAGCCGAGCAGGGCCTTGATGACCCGTTGGATCTCGGCGACGAGCGCGTCGCCGTCGACCTTGGTGGGGTCGAACACCTCGGGGCTGTCGAGGCCGAGGTCGCGGGCCACCGCGTCGAGGTCGGTGTCGGGCGGCAGCGCGCCGAGGTCGCGGAACGCGGCGAGCTGGCCGATCGGGTCGTTCGACGTGCCCGACATGAGCAGCCGGAGGAAGGCGTTGCGCTTGAAGTCGTCGAGGCGGCCCGTGATGCCGAAGTCGAGCAGGGCCGTGCGGCCGTCTGGCATCACGAACAGGTTCCCGCCGTGCAGGTCCCCGTGGAAGATGCCGTGGATCAGCGCACCCTCCATGAAGCCGATCATCCCGGTGCGGACCACCTGCACGGTGTCGACGCCGGCGCCCTTCATGCCGGCGACGTCGTCGAACTTGAAGCCGTCGAGGCGCTCCATCACCAGGACCCGGGGGGTCACCAGCTGGGGGTGGGGGCGGGGGATGACGTAGTCGCGCTGGCCGAGCTCGGCGAAGCTGGCGGCGACGTCGAGCATGTTCTCGGCCTCGAGGCGGAAGTCGAGCTCCTCGCTGATGGTCTCGGCGAACAGCTCGACCAGCGCCGGCGGGTTGGCCAGCGCCGAGACCGGGATGCGTCCGATGAGCTTCGGTGCCAGCCAGGCCATGACCCGCAGGTCCTCCTTGACCCGGAAGGCCACGGACGGACGCTGCACCTTGACCACGACGTCCTCGCCCGTGTGCAGCGTCGCCCGGTGGACCTGGGCGATGGAGGCGGCCGCGAGCGGTTCGGTGTCGAAGTGGCTGAACAGCTCGTGGATCGGCGTGCCGAGCTCGGCCTCGACCACGGCCCGGATCTCGTCCCACGGCTCCGGCGGCACCTGGTCGCGGCACTTCTTGGTCTCGGCGACCAGCTCCTCGGGGAACAGGCCCTCGCCGCTGGAGATGATCTGGGCGAGCTTGATGTAGGTGGGTCCGAGCGCCTCGGCGGCGATGCGGAGCCGGCGGGACAGGTCGGCCCGGGAGATCGAGCCGCCGGTGCGCCGCTTGCCGACGTACCACCGCCCCACCGCCCAGCCGAGGTGGCGGGTGACGGTGGTGACCCGCCGGACCGGCGGGATCCAGTGCGGGCGGGTGAGCCGGGGGATCTCGGCCCGGACCTCGCGCCGGACGCGGGCGAGCGGCGGCAACCACGTGAGCTGGTCGCGCTCGATCGTCCACGGGGGCGTGTCGGAGAACGAACCGAGCTCGTGGTCTGCGGGGGGCTCGGTCGGGTCGGGCGACGCCATCGGCCCATCATCGCAGGCACCTGTCGCTTCCACACCTCGCCATCCGCGACAGGATGCGGTCATGACCGTTCTCGAGGGGATCCGCGTCGTCGAGCTGGGGGCGTGGGTGGCCGGACCCGGTGCCGGCGGCCTGCTGGCGGACTGGGGTGCCGACGTCATCAAGGTGGAGGCGCCGGAAGGCGATCCGATGCGCCGGCTCTTCGCCGTCCTGTCCGGGCACGGCGAGCCGCAGTCGCCGCCGTTCGATCTCGACAACCGCGGCAAGCGCTCCGTCGTGCTCGACCTGCGCAGCGAGGAGGGTCGGCGCGACCTGCACGACCTCGTCGCCACCGCCGACGTGTTCCTGACCAACCTGCGACCCGACGCCGTCGAGCGCCTGGGCTTCGGCCCCGACGTGCTGCTCGAGGCGAACGAGCGGCTGGTCTACGCCCAGGTCTCCGGCTTCGGCCGCACCGGCCCCGACGCCCACCGGGCCGGCTACGACCTGGGCGCCTTCTTCGCCCGGTCGGGCATGGCCAGCCAGGCCGTGCCGCCGGACCAGCCGCCGGTGGCCAACGCCGGCGGCGTCGGGGACCACATCACCGGCACCACGATCACCGCCGGCATCTGCGCCGCGCTGTTCGCCCGGGAGCGGTCGGGTCGGGGTCAGCTGGTCGACACGTCGCTGCTGCGGGCCGGGATCTACACGATGGGGTGGCCGCTCACGATCCAGCTCCGCTACGGCAAGCACCTGCCGACCGACCCGCGCACGACGGTCGGAAACCCGTTGATCAACTCCTACGAGGCCGGCGACGGCCGCTGGTTCTGGCTGCTCGGCCTCGAGGCCGACCGGCACTGGCCGCCGCTGCTGCGGGCGATCGGGCGGCCGGAGCTGGCCGAGGACGAGCGGTTCGGGTCGGCGAAGGGTCGACGCATCAACGCGCCGGCACTGATCGCCCTGCTCGACGAGACCTTCGCCACCGCCGACCGTGACCACTGGACGGCCCGCTTCGACGAGCACGACGTGTGGTGGGCGCCGGTGAACACCCTCGCCGAGGTCGTGGAGGACCCCCAGGCCCTGGCGGCGGGGGCGTTCGTGGACGTCCCCGAGGGGAAGGGGTCAGCGGCGCACCGGGCGGTGATGACGCCGGTGGACTTCGGGTCGACGCCGGCCGGCCCGCGACGCGGCGTCCCGGGGTTGGGGGAGCACACCGACGAGGTGCTCGCCGAGGTGCGTCAGCGCTGACGCAAGCGCTCCAGCTCCTCGTGCTCGTTCCGGGCGCGGCGCCGGCGACGTCGCCAGATGGCCGACGCCAGCACGGTCATCAGCGACGCGCCGAGCGCCGTCACCAGGAACAGGACGTAGAGGGGGACGTCGGCTTCGAAGGTCAGGAACTGGAACGGGACGCTCGCGGTGTTCTGGGCCAGCAGGATCACCACGGCGATGGCGAGCAGCGCCAGGGCGATGACGGTGGGGGTGACGCCGGTGCCGGCGTAGCGGTTGACGACCTCGGAGTCGTCGCGATCTCGGTCCTTGGCAGCCATGTCAGCCCCGTACCCCCGGACGATGCGTCATAGAAGGCGTCAGAACTCCGGCGGCCGGCGCTCGGACAGCGCCCGGGCGCCCTCGACGAAGTCGGGCCCGGTCGACATCTCCCGCAGCAGCGCCATCGAGTGCCGCACGGAGGCGGCGGGGTCGTCGTGCAGCAGATCGCCCCAGAGCTGGGCCTTGGTGGCGGCGACGGAGGCCGGCGACACGTGGCGGGCCAGATCGGTGACGTAGCGCTCGACGTGGGGACCGAGGTCGTCCGCGGGCAACGCCGCCGAGAGCAGGCCGGCCTCGGCGGCCTCGTCGGTGAGGAAGATCCGCCCGGACAGCAGCCAGTCCGCTGCCCGTCCGGCGCCCACCAGGCGGGGGAGCAGCCAGGACAGCCCGTACTCGGCGGGGAAGCCCAGCTTCGGCGCCGCCGTGGTGAGCTTGGCGCCCTGCACCCCGAAGCGGATGTCAGCGAAGCAGGCGATGACCAGGCCGACGCCGGCGGCGGCGCCGTTCACGACGGCCACCACCGGGGTGCGCATGCCGAGCTGGAACGCGAAGTCGGCGGCGAAGGGAGCGTCGACGTCGGGCATCGGCGGTTCGGACCCGCGCAGGCCGTCGTCGTAGCCGCCCTTGTCGACGTGGCCCTCCAACGCCTTGGCGTCGGCGCCGACGCAGAACGCCGTGCGGCCGTCCGGGTTCTCGGCGCCGGTCACGACCACCACGCGCACCTCGGGGTCGGCCTCGGCCTCGGTCATCGCCCAGCGGTACTCGAGGTGCATGCGGCCGGTCCACGCGTTGCCCCGGTGGGCCCGGTCGAGGGTGAGCCGGGCGACGCGGTCGGCGACCTCGTAGCGGATCGCCTTCAGCTCCACCGGTTCACGATCTGCGCGAATGGTCCACCTCCTCACGCGACTCGGTTCGGCGGCTTCGCCGCTGAAGGGCACGTGCTCATGGGTCGCCTCGCCTGTCGGCTCGGCTCCCTGTCCCGAGCGCGGCGAGGGAGCGCTCGGCCAGCTCGGCCCGGCACACCAGCAGGTCGGGCAGGTACGGATCGGGCCGGTTGTAGACCAGCGGCGAGCCGTCGAGGCGGCTGGCGTGCAGGCCGTGGTGGAGGGCGACGGCGACCGGGGCCGCGGAGTCCCACTCGTACTGACCGCCGGAGTGCGGGTAGCAGTCGACCTCGCCCCGGAGGATCGCCATCGTCTTCGCTCCGGCGGAGCCCATCTCCACCAGCACGCCGTCGAGAGCGGCGCGCACCGTCTCGGCCTCCGCCGGGGGCCGGGTGCGGCTGACCACGATGCGGGGCTTTCCGATCGGCGCCAGCTCGAGGACCGGATCGGCGGTGGACAGCACGGTGCCGAGGGCGGGCAGGGCGACCGCCCCGCAGACCGGGGCGCCGTCGACGCACAGGGCCACGTGCACGGCCCAGTCGCTGCGGCCCGCTTCGGAGAACTCGCGCGTGCCGTCGAGCGGGTCGATGATCCAGACCCGGGAGGCACCGAGGCGCACCCCGTCGTCGTGGGTGGCGCGGGCCTCCTCGGACAGCACGGCGTCGCCGGGGGCCATGTGCGCGTCGAGCTCGGCCAGGAGCAGGTCGTTGGCGCGCCGATCGCCCTCGTCCTTCAGCTCCTTCGGGTCGGCCCCGTCGGCCACCATCTGGTCACGCAGGCCGACGAGCAGGTCGCCGGCCGCGACGGCCAGCCGCTTGGCCAATGCGTGGTCGGTGTCGGACACGGCGGCGTGGGCTGGCACGCTGGATTGTCTACCAACCGGCACCGACCGTACATTTGCCCACTCACGTCCGGACGACGAGCAGGACCCGATGAGCTACCAGCTGTCCCACCTCCGAGCCCTCGAGGCCGAGGGGATCCACATCATGCGCGAGGTGGCGGCCGAGTTCGAGCGCCCCGTGCTGCTGTTCTCGGGCGGCAAGGACTCCATCGTCATGCTCGAGCTGGCGATCCGGGCGTTCGCGCCGGCGAAGATCCCGTTCCCGGTGATGCACGTCGACACCGGCCACAACTTCCCCGAGGTCATCGAGTTCCGCGACAGCCGCCTCGAGCGGGCGGGGGCCCGCCTCATCGTGGCCTCGGTGCAGGACTCGATCGACCAGGGCCGGGTCACCGAGGTCACCGGTCCGCGGGCCAGCCGCAACCAGCTGCAGACCGTGACGCTGCTCGACGCCATCGAGGAGCACGGCTTCGACGCCGTGTTCGGCGGGGCTCGGCGCGACGAGGAGAAGGCTCGAGCCAAGGAGCGGGTGTTCTCCTTCCGTGACGACTTCGGCCAGTGGGACCCCAAGGGCCAACGTCCCGAGGTGTGGAGCCTCTACAACGGCCGCCACCGCAAGGGCGAGCACATCCGGGTCTTCCCGATCAGCAACTGGACCGAGCTCGACGTGTGGCAGTACCTCCACGAGGAGGACGTCGAGATCCCGCCGATCTACTTCGCCCACGAGCGCCGGGTGTTCGAGCGCGACGGCATGCTGCTCTCGGAGTCGCCCCACATCGAGCTGCTCGAGGGCGAGACGGTCTTCACCGAGACCGTGCGCTACCGCACCATCGGCGACATGACCTGCACCGGGGCCGTCGAGTCCGGGGCGGCCACGCTGCAGGCGATCATCGAAGAGGTCGCCGCAACCCGCATCACCGAGCGAGGCGCCACCCGCGCCGACGACCGCGTGAGCGAGGCCGCAATGGAGGACCGCAAGAAGGAGGGCTACTTCTGATGGAGCTCCTGCGCTTCGCCACGGCCGGCTCGGTCGACGACGGCAAGTCCACCCTCATCGGTCGGCTGCTCTACGACTCCAAGACGATCTTCCAGGACCAGCTGGAGGCGGTCGAGCGCACCTCGGTCGAGCGCGGCGACGAGTACACGAACCTGGCGCTGCTCACCGACGGCCTCCGCGCCGAGCGCGAGCAGGGCATCACCATCGACGTCGCCTACCGCTACTTCGCCACCCCCCGGCGCAAGTTCATCATCGCCGACACCCCCGGCCACATCCAGTACACGCGCAACATGGTCACGGGTGCCTCCACGGCGAACGTGGCCCTGGTGCTCGTGGATGCCCGCAACGGCATCGTCGAGCAGTCCCGCCGCCACGCCTTCCTCGCCTCCCTGCTGCGCATCCCGCACCTCGTCGTGTGCATCAACAAGATGGACCTGGTCGATTGGAGCGAGGACCGCTACGAGGAGATCAAGGCCGAGTTCCGCCAGTTCGCCACCAAGCTCGACATCAACGACCTGACCTTCATCCCGGTCTCGGCGCTGCTCGGCGACAACGTGGTCGACCGGTCCGACAACATGAAGTGGTACGAGGGTCTGCCGCTGCTGCGGTTCCTCGAGGAGGTCCACATCGCGTCGGACCGCAACCTCATCGACAGCCGCTTCCCCGTGCAGTACGTCATCCGCCCGATGAGCTCCTCGGGCATGGACTACCGGGGCTACGCCGGCACCGTGTCCGGTGGCGTGTTCAAGCCGGGCGACGAGGTCGTCGTGCTGCCGTCGGGGTTCACCTCGACCATCGCGGCGATCGACGGGCCGAACGGGCCCATCGACGAGGCCTACCCGCCGATGTCGGTCACGATCCGGCTCACCGACGAGATCGACATCAGCCGGGGCGACATGATCTGCCGTCCGAAGAACCAGCCGATCGCGTCCCAGGACGTCGAGGCCATGGTGTGCTGGATGTCCGAGGTCGGCTCGCTCCAGCCCCGCCAGAAGCTGGCCATCAAGCACACCACCCGCTGGGCGCGGGCGATGGTGAACGACGTCCAGTACCGCCTCGACGTGAACACGCTGCACCGCGACGAGGAGGCCTCGGCGCTCGCGCTGAACGAGATCGGCCGGGTGTCGCTGCGCACCACCGCGCCGCTCTTCTTCGACGAGTACCGGCGCAACCGCTTCACCGGCAGCTTCATCCTCGTGGACGAGTCCACCAACAACACCGTGGCCGCCGGGATGATCCTCGGGGAAAGTTGACCCGGGTCACCCCGAACACGGTCTGGCACCCTTCGGCGCTGGATCGCTCGGCGCGACCCTCCCTCGGTGCCACCGTCTGGTTCACCGGCCTGTCCGGCTCGGGGAAGTCGACCGTGGCCGTGGAGCTCGAGCGGCTGCTCGTGTCCGCTGGTCGCCCGGCGTACCTGCTCGACGGGGACAACCTGCGCCAGGGCCTGAACGGCGACCTCGGGTTCAGCGCGGAGGACCGCACGGAGAACGTCCGACGGGTCGGCGAGGTCGCCCGCCTGTTCGCCGACGCCGGCGTCGTCGCGCTGGTGCCCGTCATCTCGCCGTACCGCGCCGACCGTGACCGGGTCCGCTCGATCCACCACCTGGCCGGTCTGGCCTTCCTCGAGGTCTTCGTCGACACGCCGCTCGAGGTGTGCGAGGCCCGGGACCCCAAGGGGCTCTACGCCAAGGCGAGGGCCGGGGAGATCACCGGCTTCACCGGCATCGACGACCCCTACGAGGCGCCCGCGTCACCGGAGCTGCGCTTGACCCCCGAGGACGGTGCCCCGGACGCTCAAGCCGCCCAGGTGCTCGCGCTCCTGGAGACGCTGGCCGGCTGAACCTCGGTTCCGGAACTGGCAGCGGCCACGGAACACCCGCCGTGCCGGGGTGCCGGGCGCCGTTCGCCTCAGAGGGGGTGACGGGGACTACTTCGCACGTAGCAGGAAGATGGGGACCGGGCGGCCCGCCCGCCGCTCGTAGCGCTCGATCTGCGGCCAGACCCGGCGGGCCTCGTCCCAGGCGGTCGCGCGCTCGTCGTGCCCCAGCTCGGTGGCGGTCATCGGCCGGCGCGTCCGGTCGACGATGGCGTGGACGTCCGGGTGGGCGCGCACCTTGGCGACCCAGTCGGGCGTCCGACGTTGCCCTCCGGCGCCCCCGACGATGACGAGGTCGCCGTCGGGGCGGCGGTGGAAGGCGAGCGCGGTCTGTCGTTGCCGGCCGCTCCTGCGCCCGGTCGTCTCCAGCACCAGCACCGGTGTGCGGAACATCGTCGAGAGGACGCTCCGGCCGAAGCGGCGGACCTGGACGGCTTCGACACCTCGCAGCGCACGACGGATCGGCCGGAGCCGGTCCATGGCGTTGCGTCGGGCCCTGCTCGCACCGGTCACCCGCAAGAGGTTGCCCGAGGGCCGCTGCCCCCGCCACCCATCACGGCCGACCAGGGACCTCCGCCCCTGCCCACACCCGACGTCGCCGTGCGACAGTGCCTCCATGGAGCGACGCCGACCCGGCCAGGGGCGCTACGCCCACCCCGAGCGCGAGCAGCGATGGCTCCTCGCCGAGGTGCCCGACGGTGCCACGCCGTGGGCGGAGATCACCGACCGCTACCTCGAGGGCACCAACCTTCGGATCCGGCGGGTCGAGGGGGCGGACGGCGTCGTGCACAAGCTCACCCAGAAGGTCCGCCCCGTCCCGGACGACCCGAGCCGGGTGATGCTCACCACGATGTACGTGCCGGATCACGAGGTGACCGCGCTGATCTCGCTGCCGGGCCGGGAGCTGCGCAAGACCCGCAGGCGCATCGAGCTCGACGGGCGCCACGTGGCCGTGGACGTCCTCCACGAGCGCTTCGATGGACTGATCCTGGCCGAGACCGAGCTGGGCATCCGCGAGGAGCGCATGCCCATGCCGCCGTTCGCGTGCTGCGACGTGACCGATGACGATCGCTTCTCGGGCGGATCGCTCGCGGCCATGACCGACGCGGCGCTGGCCGAGCTCCGCGCCGAGGTCGAGGAGCTCGTGGCTAGTCGATGGCAAGGGGCTGGCAGCTCGCGGCGTCGGTGATCTCGGTCAGCACCGGGGCGTCGTCGCGCAGGAGCAGGTGGACGCATCGACGGCCGAACCCCCAGCTCGTCTCGTAGGCGAGGCTGATGCCGGTCGTGCCGAAGGCAGCACCCCGGAACGCGTCGCCGTGCCCGAGGGCGTCGGTGAGGGGGTCGCTGGAGCCGTTCCAGTACGACGTCAGCTCGTCGCCGGCGAGCGCGGAGACGTCGTCCACCTGGCGGCCGGCTCGGCGCAGGTCCTCGGCCAGCTCGCTGGCCTGGCGGTCCACGTTGCGCTCCGACAGCCACGTCGTGACGGTGAGGGGCACGCCGACGACGAGGACGATCCCGGCGAGGATCAGGCCCCGCCGGCGTCGTCCCTGGGCCTCGTCGTCCATGTGGTCACGGTAGGCGCGGCTGCACGGGTCCCGACCGGCGGTAGACAGGGCCGATGCACCCCTCCCTCCGCGAGCGAGCCGCACTCTGCGACCTGTTCGAGCAGCTCGGCCCGGACGCGCCCACCCGATGCGAGGGATGGCGCACGACCGAGCTCGCCGCCCACCTCCACACCCGGGAGCACCGCCTCGACGCCGGCCCCGGCCTGCTCGGCCGTGGGCCCTTCGCCCGCTACACCGCCAAGCTCGAGGCCAAGGCTGCGGAACGTCCCTACGCCCAGCTGGTCTCCGAGCTGCGCGACGGTCCGCCCCGCCAGTGGTTCGGGCGCTACGTGCCGGCGGGCGACATCCATGAGTGGTTCGTGCACCACGAGGACGTCCGCCGGGCCAACGGCGAGCTGCCCCGGCTGGACGACGACCTCGACGAAGCCCTGTGGGTCGCGCTGGGACGGTGGGGCAAGATCCTCACCCGCAAGGCCGACGTGGGTGTCGAGCTGGTGGCCCACGACGGTCGCAGCCGGCAGGTGAAGGACGGAGACGAGTCCGTGACCCTGCGGGGGCGCCCGGGTGAGATCATGCTCGCGCTCTTCGGTCGGGAGTCGGCCAGCACGCTCGAGGGGAGCGACGCCGCGCTGGCGAAGTACCACGCGTCCACGATCGGGCTCTGAGCGGTCCACACTGGGACATGGCCAAGAACGTCCTCGGCACCGATCTCCAGAGCTGCTCCACCGACCCGATGACCGGGTTCTACCGGGACGGGTGCTGCAGCACCGGTGGTGACGACGTCGGGGTGCACACGGTGTGCGCGGTGGTCACCGACGACTTCCTGGAGTTCTCCAAGGCCGCCGGCAACGACCTGTCGACGCCCATGCCCCAGTTCGGCTTCCCCGGCCTGCGCGACGGCGACCAGTGGTGCCTGTGCGCCCCGCGGTGGCAGGAGGCGTTCGAAGCCGGCAAGGCCCCGCAGGTCGTGCTCGAGGCCACCCACGTCCAGACGCTCGAGTGGTGCACGCTCTCCGACCTCGAGGCCCACGCCGTCGACCGGCCGAGACCCGAGGAGCGCTGACCGGCCCCACCTGGCGGGACCCCGCGCCGTGGCTCAGGCCGGGCCGGCGGTCCGGGCGTCGTTGACGAGGTCGTCGAGGGTCGCACCCGGTCTTCCCACCAGCACGGCCAGACTGACGGCGCGGAGCGCGTCGACGGCATGGTCGACGGCGTCCCCGACCTCGGGGTTCGTGACCGTGAGCACGGCGAGATCGGCGCCGGTCGTCCGAGCGTGCTCGGCCAGGGTCTCCGCTGGGACGTCCCGGCCGAGGATGTCCACAGCCCAACCGTCCTCCCGTAGGGCAGCAGCGGCCATCGCCACCGGGAGCCCGTGCTGGTCGCCGCTCGGGGAGGCGACCACCGCTCGACCCCGAGGCCGGCCGGGCCGCGCCGTGTCGAGGCTGGCGAGGAGGCGCTCGACGATGGCCGTGGCCCGGTGCTCCTGGGCGATCGTGACCTGACCCTCCCGCCAACCCTGCCCGACGGCAGCCATGGTGGGGGCGATCAGGTTGGTGACGAGCGAGCGCAACGTCTCGCCCTCCCGGTGGAGCCGGCCCACGACCGCTCTGGCTCGAAGTTCGTCGCCCTCGATGAGGGCGGTCTGCAGGCTCGCCTGCAGGCGGGGCCAGTGTCGGGTGGCCCGGATCTCCCGGACCCGCACGGCCGGCGGCTCGGCGGTGGCGTCGGCGAGCGCCGAGCGCGGCACGCGCCAGCGGCGACCGACCCGCTCAGCGGTCAGCCGGCCCTCGCGCACCCACCGGTACGCGGTCTGGTAGTGGACGCCGAGCTCGTCGGCCGCCTCGGCCAGATCCAGGAACTCCGCCACGAGGAGGAGCGTATTCACAGAAATCCGCAATGACGCGGACTAATTCAGAATGAGTCACGCTAACTTGGTCCTGCACTGGCTGATCCGATGACCGGTGCATCCGTCGAAGGAGATGTCATGGAACCGTTCAGCCTCAGTGAGGGACAGTTCGAGATCGTCTACAACTCGTTCTCGTTCGCGATCGCCGCGATGGGCGCGTCGCTGCTCTTCTTCCTCCTGAAGCGCACCGAGCTCCCGGTCCCGTACCGCGGGGCCGTCACGCTGTCTGCGCTCGTGGTGGGCATCGCCCTCTACCACTACCTGCGCATCTTCGAATCGTGGGAGAGCGCCTTCACGCTCGTCGATGGCCGCTACGTCATGGACGGGACCTTCAACGAGGGGTACCGGTACGTGGACTGGCTGCTGACCGTCCCGCTCCTGCTCGCCGAGCTCGTGCTCGTGCTGCGGCTCAGCAAGGGTCGCACCCGCAGCCTCATCACCCGCCTCACGATCGCAGCCGTGCTGATGATCGCCACCGGCTACCCGGGCGAGATCGCCGACCCGGACAGCTTCACCCGCACCTTCTGGGGCGTCGTGTCGACCGTGCCGTTCGTCTACATCCTCTGGGTGCTGTTCGCCGAGCTGCAGTCGGTCATCCGCACGCAGCCAGAGGAGTCCCGCCCGTGGTTCGACGGCCTGCGCTGGCTGCTGCTGGCCACCTGGGGCGTCTACCCGCTCGCGTACCTCGCGCCGCAGGTGATCGACGACGCCGCGACGGCCGAGGTGATCCGTCAGGTCGGCTACTCCGTCGCCGACGTGCTGGCGAAGCCGGTGTTCGGCCTGATGATCCTGGCCATCGCCTTCATGAAGGCTCGTCGCGCCGGTGCGCTCGAAGCTCAGCCCGACGACGTGGCCGCGCTGACCGACGACGACCCACGGGTCGGGTCGATCGCCGGCTGAGGGGGCAGGCATGGTGCCGCTGTCGGTCACCGTCGCTCTGGCCGTCGCCCTCGTGATGGGCGACCCCGCCGGAGCGCCGGGACCGGCATCGGCAGCCGTGCTGCTGCTCGCCGTCGTGACGGTCGGGATCCCCCACGGTGCGCTGGACTCGGCCGTGTCGGCCGTCGTGGACCGGGAGCCCCGGGCGAGGTACCGCCGGCTCCGCACCCACGCCCTCGCGCTCGTCGGAGCGGCTGCGGCATGGGTGGTCGCCCCGGTGGTGGCGCTCCTCGGCTTCGTCGCCCTCTCCGCCTGGCACTTCGGTCGGTCGGATCTCGGCCCGTCGGGATCGGACACGGCGCTCGCCCGTCTCCGTGAGGTCACCTGGGGAGCGGCGGTCCTCGCCGCGCCGATCGGTCTGCACGCCGCGGATGCTGCCGCCGTCATCGAGCACCTCGGCATCGGCGGCGTCGTGCGAGACGCGCTGGTCCGTGTCGGGCCGGGCATGGCGGCAGCTGCTGCCGGCACCCACGTCGCCGTGCGGCTGTGGGCGTGGTGGGTGGGCGACGGGCTGACGCCGGCTGCCGGCTTCCGCGCCCTGGCCGTGCACCCCGCCGGCGTGGCGGCCCTCGCGGTCGTGCTCGTGGTCGCCGACCCGCTGGTCGGCTTCGCCTGCTACTTCGCGCTCTGGCACGCCGCGGCCCACCTGGGCGGAGCGATCACCTTCCTGCAGGACCACCGCGTGACCCTGCGTCCGGCGTTGCGCCCTGCCCTGGTCGACGGGTTGGTGCCGACGCTGGCGCTCGGCGCGGCCGCGCTGGCGTGGCCTGCGGTCCGGACGCCGACCGGCTTGGCCGCCCTCAGCTTCGTGGCCCTCAGCGCCCTGACCGTCCCCCACGTCGGCGTGGTGGAGAAGATGCTGGCCGCGACGCGGATCCCGCAGCCCGACCCGGCACCGGTCCCTAGGAGCCCGAGCCGGCCTGTCGGATGGCGGTCCAGACCCGCTCGGCGGTGAGCGGCATGTCGATGTGGCGCACGCCGAGGTGGGCGACGGCATCGACGACGGCGTTCTGCACGGCGGGGGTGGCGCCGATGGTGCCGGACTCGCCGATGCCCTTGGCACCGAGCGGGTTGTGCGGCGTGGGGGTCTCGTGCGGGATGCGCTCGAAGGAGGGCATCTCGGCCGCGGACGGGAACGCGTAGTCGGCGAAGGTCGTGGTCAGGGGGTTGCCCTCCTCGTCATAGCGCACCTCCTCGAACAGCGCCTGGCCGATGCCGGCGGCGACGCCGCCGTGGACCTGGCCGTCGACCAGCAGCGGGTTGACGATGGTGCCGGCGTCGTCGCACGCGATGTGGCGCAGCAGGCGGACCTTGCCGGTGTCGGTGTCGACCTCGACCACGGCGACGTGGGCGCCGAAGGGGAACGTGGAGCCGCCGGGCTCGAAGTCGGTCTCGGCGGCCAGCACCTCCATGCCCTGGGCCGGTGCCGCGGCGGCCAGGTCAGCCCACGACTTCGCGGTGACCGGGGTGCCGGCGACAGCGAACGTGCCTGCCATCTGGTCGTGGACGATGTCGGACGGGTCGGCCTCGAGCAGGTCGGCGGCGAGCTGCTTGGCCCGCTCCACGACCAGCTCGGCGGCGGCGGCCGCGGCCGCCCCGCCGATCTGCAGGGACTTCGACCCACCCGTCCCACCGCCGCGGGGGACGTCGTCGGTGTCGCCGTGGCGGACCTCGATGCGGTCGAAGGGGATGCCGGTGCGGTCCGAGACGAGCATCGCCCAGGCGGTGTGGTGGCCCTGGCCGTGCGCGGACGACCCGGTGCGCACGATGGCGCCGCCCTCGGCGGTGATCTCGACCGAGCCGTACTCGCTCTGGCGCAGAACGTTGGTGATCTCGACGTACGCGGACACGCCGATGCCGAGCTGCTTGGATCCCCCCTCGGCGCGGAGCTCGGCCTGCCGGGCCCGCAGGTCCTCGTAGCCGGCGGCCTCCAGCGCCTTGTCGAGCACGGCGGGGTAGTCGCCGCTGTCGTAGCTGCCGCCGGTGGCGGTGCGGAGCGGGAAGGCGTCGGGCTGGAGCAGGTTCTTGCGCCGCACCTCGACCGGGTCCATGCCGATCTCGGCCGCGAACCGGTCGACCATCCGCTCGATGGCCGCCGCCGCCTCGGGACGACCTGCGCCGCGGTAGGCGCCGACGGTGGAGGTGTTGGTGACGACCGAGCGGATGCGGACGCGCACGTCGTCGATGGCGTAGCAACCCGGTGCCATCATCCGGGTCATGTAGGGCAGGACGCAGCCGCTGCCGGCGTAGGCCCCGCCCTCCTGGATCACGTCGAGGCGGTAGCCGGTGATGGTGCCGTCGCGGGTGCCGGCGATGCTGGCGTGCTGCACCTGGCCCCGGCCCTGGACCATGCCGACCATGTTCTCCGAACGGGTCTCCGCCCAGCGGACCGGCCGGTCGAGGTGGCGGGCGAGCCAGGTGACCACCAGCTCCTCGGGCGTGGTCCCGTGCTTGGCACCGAAGCCGCCGCCGACGTCGGGCGTGATGACGTGCACCTGGGCGGGGTCGAGGCCGAACACGCTGGCCAGCTCGTCGCGGGTGCCGTGGGCGCCCTGGGTGCACGACCACTGCGTGAGGCGCCCGTCGTCCCAGCGGGCGGCGACGACGCGGCCCTCCAGCGGCACCGCCGCCATGCGCTGGTTGATCAACCGCTCGGACACGACGACCACCCCGTCGCCCTCGAGCTGCTCCGGCCCGACCGGTTCCCCCTGGTCGAGCACGACGTTGGTGCCGAGGTCGGGGTGGAGCACGACGTCGTCGCTGGCGGCGGCCTCGGGGTCGAGGATCGGCTCGATCGGCTCGACGTCGGCCCACACGGCCTCGGCGGCGTCGACGGCCTGGGCCTTGGTCTCGGCCACGACGACGGCGATCGGCTCGCCGACGTAGCGGACCCGGTCCACGGCGAGCACGGGCTGGGACACCGTGTGGGCCAGGAGGGGGCTGGACGTGAGCGGTCCGATGTCGAGGTCGGCGCCGGTGAGCACACCGACCACGCCGGGCATGGCCTCGGCGTCGGAGGTGTCGATCGATTCGATGGTGCCGTGGGCGGTGAAGGCCCGTACGAAGGCCACGTGCAGCGCATCGGTGGGGGCGACGTTGTCGATGTAGGTGCCCCGCCCGCGCAGCAGCGCCGGGTCCTCGATGCGCTGCACGCGAGTGCCGAGGATGCTCCCACCCGCGGCTGGCTGCTCCGTGTCCGTCCCCGTGACCGTCATGGCCGCGGTTCTAGACGATCCACCCCTCAGCGGGTGATCGGCTTGTACTTGAGGCGGTGGGGTTCGGTGGCGTCGGCGCCGAACTCCTTGCGTCGCCACTCCTCGTACTCGGTGAAGTTGCCCTCGAACCAGCGCACCTGGCTGTCGCCCTCGAAGGCGAGGATGTGGGTGGCGAGGCGGTCGAGGAACCAGCGGTCGTGGGAGATCACCACGGCGCAGCCGGGGAACGTCTCCAGCGCGTCCTCGAGGGCGCGCAGCGTGTCGACGTCGAGGTCGTTGGTCGGCTCGTCGAGGAGCAGGACGTTGCCGCCCTCTCGGATCTTCCTGGCGAGCAGCACCCGGTTGCGCTCGCCGCCGGAGAGGACGCCGACCTTCTTCTGCTGGTCGGAGCCCTTGAAGTTGAACGACGCCACGTAGGCCCGGCCGTGGATCTCGCGCTTGCCGATCTGGAGGTTGTCCACCCCGCCGGTGATCTCCTCGTAGACGGTGCGCTCGTCGTCGAGGACGTCGCGGTCCTGGTCGACGTAGGACAGCTCGACCGTCTTGCCGATGGTGATGTCGCCGTCGTCGGGCTTCTCGGCGCCGGTGATGAGCTTGAACATCGTGGTCTTGCCGGCGCCGTTCGGGCCGATCACGCCGACGATGCCCGCCGGCGGCAGCTTGAAGCTCAGGTCCTCGATGAGCAGCCGGTCCTCGTAGCCCTTCGCCACACCCTCGAAGTCGATGACCTGGTCGCCGAGGCGGTTGCCCGGCGGGATGGCGATCTCGAGCTTGTCGAGGCGGCCGGCACCCTGGTCGGCCTGGGCACGCAGCTCCTCGTAGGAGTTGATGCGGGCCCGGCCCTTCGACTGCTTGGCCTTCGGGGACATGCGGATCCACTCGAGCTCGCGCTGGAGGGTCTCGCGCTTGCGCTCGTCGGCCTTCTCCTCCTGGCGGAGCCGGGTCTGCTTCTGCTCCAACCAGCTCGAGTAGTTGCCCTCGAACGGGTAGCCGCGGCCCCGATCGAGCTCGAGGATCCACTGGGCGACGTTGTCGAGGAAGTACCGGTCGTGGGTCACGGCCAGGACGGCACCCGGGTAGTCCTTCAGCGTGCGCTCCAGCCACGCCACCGACTCGGCGTCGAGGTGGTTGGTCGGCTCGTCGAGCAGCAGCAGGTCGGGCTTGGACAGCAGGAGCCGGCACAGCGCCACGCGCCGTCGCTCACCACCGGAGAGCACGGTGACGTCGGCGTCGCCCGGGGGCGTGCGCAGGGCGTCCATGGCGATGTCGACGGTGCGGTCGAGGTCGTCCACCCCGCTGGCGGCCATCTTGGCCTCGAGCTCCGCCTGGCGGGCGCCGATCTTCTCGTAGTCGGCGTCGGGGTCGGCGTAGGACGCGAGCAGGGCGTCGTACTCCTCCTGGAGGGCGGCCACGTTGGCGACGCCGTCCATGATGTTGCCCCGCACGTCCTTGCTCGGATCGAGCTGGGGTTCCTGGGACAGGTATCCCACGCTGTAGCCGGGGGAGAGGCGGGCCTGGCCCGTGTACTCGTCGTCGACGCCGGCCATGATCTTCAGCAGCGACGACTTGCCCGAGCCGTTGTGCCCGATGATGCCGATCTTGGCCCCCGGGAAGAACGAGATGGAGACGTCCTTCAGGACCTCCTTGTCCGGCGGGTAGAAGCGGGACACCTTGTGCATGGTGTAGATGAACTCAGCCACGTGGGCACCCTATTGGCCGCTGTCCTGGGCGCCGTATCCCCGGATGCGGCGCAGGGCTACCGTCGAAGGTGATGGCGCGGTGCCGGGTGACCTACCGGGAGGCCGCCGACGGGCGGTCCGTCCGGAGCCACGCGGGCGACCTGCTGGAGCTCGAGGTGGATGCACCGCCGGACCGGCCGTCGTGGGTCGGCGAGGTCGGCGCCGCCCCGGTCCGGACCCCACCTGCGCCGCCCCGCCGGCGTTCGCTCTGGCCGTGGGCCGTGGGGTCGGCTGCGCTGCTCGTCGTGGTGGTCGGCGTCGAGCTGGCGCGCTCGGACGGCAACGAACCGGCCGCCTCGCCCGACCCGCCGGTCACCCACGCCGTCGTGTCCGAGCCGGGGCCGGTCGCGATCGCGACCGCCAGCGTCCTGGCCGAACCCTGGGGCGGCGTCTTCGAGCACCATCCGGACACCCGGGGGATGGTGTCGGTGCCGCGGGTGCACCTGGTGTCGCTGGACGGCGAAGACGCCCGCGTGCTCCTGGTCGTGGACGCCACCCGGCGGGCGTTCGGTGGCGCCGAGCACACGTCGTCCATCTCGAGCACCCGCGTCCTCGGTGCACCGGGCGGGCGGGGGCTGCGGACCCTGCAGTGGGATGCCGGCGGCTACGGGCTGTCGCTCACCAGCGAGGGCCTGTCCCTCGATGACCAGCAGGCGGTGGCCGACGCGGTGGAGCTGCCGCCGGGGCCGTCGCTGCAGCACGGCCGGGCTCCCGGCTTGGACGAGGCCGCGCTCGCCGCCATCGGCCTGTCGGTCACGGAGCGGCGCAGCGGGACCGCGACGGCGTACGGCAGCCCGATGATCGGGCAGTCGGGCGGCGGTTCGGTCGAGGGCCAGCTGCACCGCTCGGGCGCCGATCCGTTGCTGGTCAGCGTCGTCCAGGATCAGCTCGTCACCGCGTCGCGGGTGCGCCGCACCCTCGGCGATGCCGTCGACATCGACCTCACGGACCTGCCGGGGATCGTCAGCGCCGCGGCGCTCGACCACGGTCCGGGGCCTGACCGCGGGCGCCGCATCCGGGGCTGGGCCCGCCTCGTCCTCGACCACGAGGTCGGGGTCACGATCGAGCTGTCATCGGACGTGCTGGCGCCCGCGCAGCTGGCCGAGGTGGCGCGCTCGATGCAGCTGGGCCGGCTGGCCCGCACGGCGTCGCCGACCGCTGGGGGTTAGGCGGCGGCGGAAGCCGGGTGGTGGACGAGGCCGGTGATGTCGTCCAGGGCCACGACGATGTCGACGTCGTCACCGGCGACGAGCCAGACCGACTGGCGCGTGCACGACAGCACGGTGCCGGTCACGTCGCCGCGATCGGTGGTGACGGTCACGAGCTGGTCGGTGAGCGACTTGAGCTGCGAGACCGGCGCACCGAGGGACCCGGGGGTCGTTGCGGTGTCTGCCATGTCCACGGTTCTACAGAAGCCCGGACGTCGATTGGTGGTTGCCGACCGGATCGTGACCGGGTGGAAACGCTCCCGACACACCGGGGAACGTTCCAGGAACGCGCGTCGTGGACGCTGCACCCCTGACCGACCGAGGGGGCACAGATGTCTGTGAACACGCTGATCCAACCGAGCGACCGGCGAGCGGTGCAGGCCACCGCCGGCCCGGCGATGGCCGAGTGGTTGCTGGCCCTCGGGCCCGTCGTGCACCGGCTCGACTACGGCGGCCGGGTTGCCGCGGTGGGGGGCGATGGCGCCGCTGTCGCCCTGCTCGCGGCCGCCCATCCGCTCGCGAGCCTCGACGCGGTCGAGGCCGACGCCGGCGTGCTCGCCGCAGGGTCCTACGACCTCGTCTGCGCGCTCGACGGGCTCGCCGAGCTGGCCGATCCCGTCGGCACGGCCCGACGCGCGCTGCGCCTGGTCCGGCCGACCGGGGCGTTCGTCGTCGTGGAGGCCTCCCGCCCGGACGGCTTCGTCGACGGTCCGATCACGATCGGCGGCTGGCTCCTCCGGGCCGGCGCGGCCCGCGTGCGGCTCCTGGCGGCGACGCCGCACGGGTTCGTCCTCGACGCCCGCGCCACGCACTGATCCCGAACCACCCACACACAAGGAGCACCTCATGGAACAGATCCCACTCTTCGAGCGCCTCGGCGGTCGCGACGGCATCCGGGCGATGGCCGAGCGACTGCTGGAGAACCACCTGCAGAACCCGCTCATCGCCACCCGCTACGCCAACGGCTCCATGGACCGTGAGCAGCTGGTGGACGGCGCAACCGAGTTCTTCTGCACGGGCCTGTCCGGCGTGCCGACCTACGAGGGGCGTCCGCTCGCCGACGTGCACACCGGGATGAACATCGACGATGCCGAGTTCGTCGCCGTGCTCGACGATGCGATCGCCGCCATGGGGTCGCTCGGCGTCGGGGAGCGTGAGCAGGCGGAGGTCCTCCACATCCTCTACTCCATGAAGGGCGACGTCGTCCGGCTCTGATCCGGCGGACGAGGCGTAGGGTGACAGCGTGGCTGCAGCCGACGGGTCGGTGACCGCAGCAGCGGTGCGCATCGAGGTCCTCGGCCGCTTCTGCGTCGCCGCCGACGACGTGCTCGTGGAGGAGGGGGACTGGCCGAGCCGCCGCTCGGCCGAGCTGGTGCAGCTGCTCGCGCTCTCGGAACGTCGCCAGCTCCTCCGCGACGAGGTGTGCGACGCGCTGTGGCCGCACCTGTCGCCCGACGCCGCCGCCAACAACCTGCGGAAGGCGGCGCACCACGCCCGCCAGGTGCTCGGTGAGGCCGACGCGGTCGTGCTCCGAGGCGGGACCGTCGCGCTCTTCCCCGACCGAGAGGTGCTGGTCGACGTCGACGCCTTCGAGGTCGCCGGCGGTGACGCGCTCGCGGCCGCCGATCCGGAGGAGTGTGCCGCCGCCGCCGACTCGTGCGGTGGTGAGCTCCTCCCCGTCGCTCGCTACGAGGACTGGGCCGAGCACCGCCGGCGCAGCGTCCGCGCGCTCCGGCTCGACCTGCTCCGCGCCGCGGGGCGGTGGGCCGATGTCGTGGCCCTGGAGCCCACCGACGAGCCGGCGCACCAGGAGCTGATGGAGGCGGCCCTCCGTCGTGGCTCCCGCGCCGAGGCACTGCGGTGGTACGCCGCACTCCGCCGCTCGCTCGCCTCCGAGCTCGGCGTCGCGCCCGACGACCGGTCTCGGACCCTCCACGAGCGCTGCCTGGCGAGCGGCTCCCGGAGCGATGCGGTGGCGTGCATCGGCCGCGACGCCGAGCTCGCCGTGCTCGAAGGTGCGATGCGGTCGGCCGCCGACCGGCGCGGGGGAGCCGTCGTCGTGCACGGGGGCGCCGGATCGGGGAAGACGACCATCTGCCAGGAGCTGGGGGAGCTCGCCACCGAGGCCGGCTGGCGGTGCTTCTGGGCCACCGCCGACGGGGGTGCCCAGCCCTACGGGCCCCTGCTGCCGCTGCTGGAGGAGCTGCTCGTGGACGACCGGGACGTGCTGCCGCAGCTCGCCGGCAACGCCGCAGCGGTCCTCGGCGCGCTGGTTCCCGGCCTCGGTGGCCGACCGACCGAGGGGCCGCTCTCCCGGCACCAGGTCGTCGGGGCCGTGCAGCAGCTCCTCCGGGCAGTCGCTGGCGGGCCGGCCGTGCTGGTCGTCGACGACGCCCACCTGGCCGACGAGGCGACGATCGACGTGGTGGGGCACATCGCGGCCTCGGTGCGGGATGTCGTCGTGGTGCTCGCGCGCCGCGACGCGCCCGCCAACGCGTCGCTGGCCAAGGTGCTGCGGCGGCTCGACCGGGCCGGTCGGTGCCACGAGCTGGAGCTGCGACCGCTGGGGGACCGCCAGGCCGACGAGCTGCTCCGGGCGGTCGCGCCGCACCTGGCAGAGCCGACCCGCCTCCGGCTCCGGGACGAGGCGGCGGGGAACCCCTTCATCCTGGTGGAGCTTGCCCGAATCGCCGGCCAGGACGCGGACGCGGTGGCCACGGTCGGTGCCGCGATGACGGCACGCCTCGCCGATCTCGCCGAGGCTGACGTCGACGGGTTGCGGCGGCTCGCCCTCGGCGGCGGCGACCTGGACCAGTCCACGGCGCTCGCCCTGTTCGCCGGCCCCGAACCGGAGCTGCACGACCTCCTCGACACCGCGCTCGATGCCGGCGTGCTCGTGGTCGTGGGCGACCGCTACCGCTTCGCCCACGAGCTGGTCCGCAGCGCGCTGGCCGGCCAGCTCCCCCCGCACCGCCGCCTCGAGGTCCACCGTCGGGCGGCGGCCGCGCTGGCCGACAGCGGTGCCGCTCCGGCGGCCGTGGCCCGGCACTGGCTCGCCGGCGAGCGCCCCGCCGAGGCCGTGGATCCCTCGCTCGCCGCGGCCGAGCGTGCGGTGGCCCTCGGCGCCTTCGCCGATGCGCGACGCCACGTCGAGCCGGTGCTCGCCCACGATCCCGCGAACGCCTCGGCGCTGCGCATCGAAGCCCAGTCCCTCGACATGATGGGCGACCCCCGAGCGCTGCGCGCCTACGACGCCGCCATCGCCGCAGCCGAGCCGGTGACGGCCCACGACCTCATGGCCATGCGGGCCCTCGCCCAGATCAAGCAGGGAGATCCCGCCGGTGGGCTGGAGGCGATCGCCGGCGCCAGCCCGACCTCGGTGGTCGGCCGCCTGAGCGAGGCCCTCACCTACGCCGGTGCAGCCGCGCTCGGCTTCGCCGACCCGGCGTTCGGCACCGCGAAGGCGGCGGAGAGCCGGCGCCTCGCCCTGCAGACCGGGGACACGGCATCGATCGTCATCGCGTCGTGGGCGCAGGCCGCCGCCGCCCACGCCCGAGGGGAGCTGCACGACTCCGTCCTCGCCGACCTGCGGGACACCGCGCACGTGCCTCACCTCGCCGTGCGGGTCTTCGACGGCCACCTCTGCATGACCCAGCGCTTCCTCTACGGCGCCCGTCCCTACGACGAGGTCATCGCGTTCGCAGACGCGCTCGCCGACGAGGCGCTGCGGCTGGGGGCGATGCGCGGCCACGCCTTCGCCATGAACCTCCGGGGCGAGGCCGAGCTGCACGCCGGGCGCATCGACGACGCGGCGGGCGACCTCGCGGAGGGGGCGCGGCTGCACCGGGCCATCGGGGGAGCGGTCGGCGAGGCCCACGCCCTGCAGCGCCTGGCCGAGGTCGCCCACCACCGCGGCCGGCCACTCGAGGCGGCGCAGATCCTCGACGAGGCCCTGGACCTGGCTCGCGTGACCGACATCGGCTTCCACCTGCTCGACCGGATCTACGGGACCCGGGTCACGCTGGCCGGGAGCGACCCCGAGGCCGCGCTGGCGGCCGTCGACGAGGCCGAGAGCGCGGTGCAGGGCCAGCTCGAGACCTGCCCGGGGTGCCGGATCACCTTCGCCGTGCCCGCAGCCATCGCGTGTGCCACCGCCGGTGAGCTCGATCGCGCCCTCCGGTACGAGGAGGCGAGCGCATGGCTCGCCCAGGTCGTCATGCGTCTGCCTGCATGGCACGCAGCCCACGAGGAGGTCCGCGGGCACGTTCGCCTCGCTGCCGGCGACCCCGGGCTGGCGAAGCAGCACTTCGCTCGGGCGGTGTCGGGCTTCGCGGCCGCCGGCCACCCGCTCGACGCCGAGCGGTGCCGGTCGCTGGCCTCCGCGGGCTGATCCGGCGGTCCTGGGCAACGGCGCCGCCGGGGACCGGCGGTACGCTCGCCAGGTGGCTGACAAGCAGACCCCGGATCTCGTCGGACCGAACGCCTGGATGGTCGACGAGATGTACGAGCAGTACCTCGCCGATCCCTCGTCCGTGAGCGAGTCCTGGCAGGACTTCTTCGCCGACTACAAGCGCGACTCCGACGCCGACCCCATCGCGCCCGCACCCGCGTCCACCAACGGTGCCGGTGCTCCGGCCACGCCCGCCCCGGCGCCGAAGCCGGCGGCGAAGCAGCCCGACGCCGAGAAGGCCGAGGCCGCCGAGGAGGAGGCCGGCGAGCCCATCCGTGGCGTCGGTGCCCGCATCGTCGAGAACATGGAGCGCAGCCTCGCCGTCCCGACGGCCACGAGCTACCGGAACGTCCCGGCCAAGCTCCTCGAGGTCAACCGCGCCGTCATCAACGGCTACCTGGGGCGCACCCGCGGCGGCAAGGTCAGCTTCACCCACCTCATCGGCTACGCCGTGGTCCGCGCCATCGCCGACACGGTCCCGGCGATGAACAACAGCTACGTCGAGGGCGCCGACGGCAAGCCCCGCATCGTGCGCAACGATCACGTCGGCCTCGGCATCGCCGTCGACATCGAGAAGGCCGACGGCAGCCGCTCGCTGCTCGTGCCCGTGGTCAAGGACGCCGACACCCTCGACTTCCGCGGCTTCTGGGGCTCCTACGAAGAGCTGATCCGCAAGGTCCGCAACAACAAGCTGGCCCCGGACGACTTCTCCGGCATCACGGTCAGCCTCACCAACCCGGGCACCATCGGCACGGTCCAGTCCGTGCCGCGCCTGATGCCGGGCCAGGGCCTGATCGTGGGCGTGGGCTCCATCGACTGGCCGGCCGAGATGCAGGCGGCCGATCCCGAGACGCTGGCCGATCTGGGCCTGTCGAAGGTGATCACGATCTCCTCGACCTACGACCACCGCATCATCCAGGGTGCCGAGTCCGGGGTCTTCCTCAAGCGCGTCCACGAGCTGCTGCTCGGCGAGGACGGCTTCTACGACGAGATCTTCCGCGCCCTCGACGTCCCCTACGAGGCCGTCCAGTGGCGCCAGGACGTGCGCCCGGTGGACCAGGAGGCCTACCGGCGCGAGAAGCAGATGGCCGTGCAGCGGCTCATCAACATGTACCGGGTGCGCGGCCACCTCATGGCCGACCTCGACCCGCTGCGCTGGCGCGAGCCCAACATGCACACCGAGCTCGACCCGCTCACCTACGGGCTCACGATCTGGGACCTCGAGCGCGAGTACCTCACCGGCGGCCTCGCCGGCCGGGAGAAGCTGACGCTGCGCCAGATCCTCAAGGTCCTGCGCGATGCGTACTGCCGCACCCTCGGCATCGAGTACATGCACATCCAGGACCCGGAGCAGAAGGCCTGGATCCAGGACCAGGTCGAAGGGGTCGAGGTCGAGCTCGAGGCCGACGAGCAGCACCACGTGCTCGGCCGGCTCAACGCCGCCGAGGCCTTCGAGAAGTTCCTCGCCACCAAGTACGTGGGCCAGAAGCGCTTCGGCCTCGAGGGCGGCGAGTCCGCCATCGTGATCCTCGACGCCGTGCTCGAGCGCGCCGCGGCCGAGGGCATGGACAAGGCGATCATGGGCATGGCCCACCGCGGCCGGCTCAACGTGCTGGTCAACATCGCCGGCAAGGACCTCGACCAGCTGTTCAGCGAGTTCGAGGGCTACGTGCCCGAGGGCTCCGTGCAGGGCAGCGGCGACGTCAAGTACCACCTCGGTCAGGAGGGCGTGTACTGCTCGCGGCACAACCAGGAGATCACGGTCGAGCTGGCTGCCAACCCGAGCCACCTCGAGGCTGTGGACCCGGTGGTGGTCGGCATGGTCCGGGCCCTCCAGGACCAGATCGACCAGCCCGAGGCGTTCAGCGTCCTGCCCATCCTCATCCACGGCGACGCCGCGTTCGCCGGTCAGGGCGTGGTGGCCGAGACCCTGCAGATGTCCGACATCCGCGGCTACCGCGTCGGCGGCACGGTGCACCTGATCGTCAACAACCAGATCGGCTACACCACCACGCCGGAGGCCAGCCGCTCGGGCTTCTACTCCACCGACGTGGCCAAGATGATCCAGGCGCCGGTCTTCCACGTGAACGGGGACGACCCCGAAGCCTGCGTCCGGGCCGCGCGACTCGCCTTCGAGTTCCGCCAGCGGTTCAACAAGGACGTCGTCATCGACATGGTCTGCTACCGGCGCCACGGTCACAACGAGGGCGACGACCCCAGCTACACGCAGCCGATGATGTACGCCAAGATCGACCAGCACCGGTCGGTCCGCAAGCTCTACACCGAGTCCCTCGTCAAGCGGGGCCACATGACCCTCAAGGAGGCCGAGGCCGCGCTCGACGACTTCCAGGCCCGGCTCCAGGACGCCCTCGACGAGACCCGCTCGTCCCCGGAGGAGCACATGGCGGCCGAGCCGCCGGCGCCGCGCGGGGTGCTGCCCCACATCGAGACGGGCGTCGACCGCGAGGTGCTCGACCGGGTGTTCGCCGCGCTGGACTCCACGCCGGAGGACTTCAACCTCCACCCGAAGCTGGCCAGGCAGTTCGACACCCGCCGCAAGATGTGGGAGTCCGGTGAGGTCGACTGGGGCTTGGCCGAGTCCCTCGCCTTCGGCACCCTGCTGCTCGAGGGCATCGACATCCGCCTCGCCGGCCAGGACACCCGCCGGGGCACCTTCGCCCATCGGCACGCCACGCTGCACGACCACACCAACGGCGCGGAGTACGTGCCGCTCGGCAACATCGCCGACGACCAGGGCAAGCTCTGGATCTACGACTCGCTGCTGTCGGAGTACGCCGCCCTCGGCTTCGAGTACGGCTACTCGGTGGAGAACCCGAAGGCGATGGTCGCCTGGGAGGCCCAGTTCGGCGACTTCGTCAACGGCGCCCAGATCATCATCGACCAGTTCATCGTCGCGGCCGCCGACAAGTGGCGCCAGGACTCCGGGCTCATCATGCTGCTGCCGCACGGCTTCGAGGGCCAGGGCCCCGAGCACAGCTCGGCACGCATGGAGCGCTTCCTGCTGCTGTGCGCCGAGGACAACATCCAGGTCGTCAACGCCACGACCGCGGGCCAGTTCTTCCACCTCCTGCGCCGCCAGATGCACCAGGAGGTCCGGCGTCCGCTGGTCGTGTTCACGCCGAAGTCGCTGCTGCGCGCCAAGCCGGCCCGATCCACGATCGAGGAGCTGACGCACGGTTCCTTCGAGGAGGTCCTGCCCGACCCGGCGGTGGCCACCGGCGCGATCGACGCCGACGACGTGCGGCGGGTCGTGCTCGCCGCCGGCAAGGTCGCCCAGGATGCCATCGCCGCCCGCGACGAGCGCCAGGTGCCCGTGGCCATCGTGCGCGTGGAGCAGATCTACCCGTGGCCCGCCACGCGCCTGGCCGAGGAGCTCGATCGCTACCCGAAGGCCACCGAGCTGATCTGGCTCCAGGAGGAGCCCGAGAACATGGGCCCGTGGAACTTCGCCAGCCGTCGCCTGTACGAGGGCTTCGGCGACAGCCACAAGATCCAGCGCGTCTCTCGCTACGAGTCGGGTTCCCCGGCCACCGGCGCGAACAAGATCCACCACCAGGAGCAAGCGATGATCCTGGACAAGGCGCTGTCCTACTGAGCCGGGGGGCGCTCCGCGCCCCGCAGGACCACGACCGCGATGTCGTCGCGCGTCCGCTCGCCGCCCTGGAAGTCGACCGCGTCGGCCGTGACCGCATCGGCGAGCGCCTGCGCGCCCGCGTCGCGGAGGTCGCCGAGCAGCTCGCGGAGGCGCTGCTCGCCGTAGAGCTCCTCGCCCCGCCGGGCCTCGATCACGCCGTCGGTGAACAGCACCAGCGACTCGCCCGGGGCGATCGTGGCCTCGGCCTCGTGCAGGCGCAGCGGCTCGAGCATGCCGAGGAGGTGGCCGCGGCGGCCCACCTCCGAGACGGTGCCGTCCGTGCCGACCAGGAGCGGGAGGTGGTGGCCGCCCGCGGACATGCGGAGGTGCACCTCGCCGGCGGCACCGGCGCTGGCGGTGAGGAACAGCGCCGTGCAGAAGCCGTCGGTGTCGGGGCTGCGGAGGATGGCCTGGTGCAGGCCCTCCAGCACGGAGCTCGTCGACGCGGTGTGGACGGCGAGCGCCCGGATCGTGTGCCGGGCCAGCGCGGTGATGATCGCCGCGCCCGGGCCCTTGCCGCAGACGTCGCCGAGGCTCACGCCCCAGGCCCGATCGTCGAGCTGGAACACGTCGTAGAAGTCGCCGCCCACGACCGTCCCGTCGCCCGCCGGGCGGTAGGCCGCGCCGACGTCGATGCCGGCGATGGTCGGCATCGACGCGGGGAGGAGCGTGCGCTGGAGGGTCTCGGCGAGCGTCCTGGCCTCCTGGGCGGCCCGCTCGGAGCGCTCCCGCTCGGCCAGCAGCTCGCGCTCGTAGGCGCGTCGCTCCCGGGCATCGAAGACGGCGATGCGCGTGCGGAGCATCCCGTGCGGGCCCTCCGCCCGCACGGCGTTGATCAGCACGGGGAGGCGTCGGCCGTCACCGCACACCACATCGGCTGCGATCTCCCGGACGGTCCCCTGCAGCGACAGCGACGGGGCGAAGTGGGTCTCGTAGAAGATGCGGTCGCCGACGGCGAGCAGCGTCTGGAACCGGCGGCCGACGAGGTCCTCGGCCCGGAAGCCGGTCCAATCGCAGAAGGTGCGGTTCACCTTGACGATCTGGCCGTCCTCCTCGGCGGAGAGGTAGCCGCAGGGCGCTGTCTCGTAGAGCTCGAGCGGGTCGTCCTCGATCAGGGCGCGGACGTAGCCCTCGGTCGGTTCGGCTCCTGGTGCCGACATCGGCCCGGTCACCGGCCCGTCATCGACGGGCGCGCAGGTAGGAGTCGATCGCCGCGGCGGTCTCCTCGGGAGCGCTGAGGTTCGGGCAGTGCCCGGTTGCCGCCATGCGGACGAGCTCGCTGTCGGAGAGGTGACGGTGGACGTACTCGCCGACGGCATCGGGGGCGATGATGTCGTCCTGGCACTGCAGCACGAGCGTCGGGGTGCTGACCCGGGCGAGGTCGGCCCGGTTGTCGGCGAGGAACGTGGCCGTGGCGAAGCGGCGCTGGATCTCGGGGTCCGCCCGGCAGAAGCTCTCGGTGAGCTCGGATCCCAGCTCGGGACGGTCGGCGTTGCCGACGATCGCCGGTGCCATCGCGGCCGACCAGCCGAGGTAGTTGGACCCGAGGGATTCGAGCAGGCCGTCGATGTCCTCCCGCACGAAGCCTCCGACGTAGCCGGTCTCGGGGTCGTCGAGGTAGCGAGGTGAGGGGCCGACCATCACGAGGTGCGCGAAGCGCTCGGGCACCTCGGCGGAGGCCAGGGCGCCGATCATCGCGCTGACGCTGTGGCCGACGAACACGACGTCGCGCAGGTCGAGGCCCTCGAGCAGCGCGACGACGTCCGTCGCGTACCCCTCGAGGCGGGCGTGGCGCTCGGCGTCGTAGGCGGCTGGGTCGGCGCCACCGGCGCCGGCGTGGTCGAACAGCACCACCTGGTAGCGGTCGGCGAACCGGGGGGCGACGTGGCGCCACATCGCCTGGTCGCAGCCGAAGCCGTGCGCGAACACCATCGGCTGGCCGTCGTCGGGACCGCTGACGTGGACGTTGTGGCGCGTGCGGATGGTCACGCCCCGGACGATATCGGTCGTTCCTCTCAGCGGAGGGGGAAGCCGACCACGCGCTCGAGCTCGGCGATGGCCTCGTCCGGATCGATGACCTTGATGGTCGTCATCCCCATGGCCTTGGCCGGCTTGAGGTTGATGCCGAGGTCGTCGAGGAAGACGGCTTCGGCCGGTTCGATGCCGAGCTCCTCGCAGGCGATCTCGTAGAAGCGGGGGTCGGGCTTGCGGCACCCGGCCTTGGACGACTCGACGACGACGTCGAACAGGTCCATCACGCCGTCGAAGCTCTCGGGGTCCATGCGTCCCTCGGGGTGGCTGGCATCGGGCGCCACGAAGTTGTTGGTGAGGCACGCCGTCTTGAGGCGCGCCTTGCACCGGCGCACCGCCTCCACCATCGCCGGTCGGATCTGGCCGCGCAGGCGGGCGAGCACGGCGGCGGCGTCCAGCTCGCCGCCCGCAGCCCGGGCCTCGGCCTCGAACAGCGCGCAGAACTCTGGGATGGTGACGTCGTTGCGCTCCATCTTCGCCCAGGCGTTGTCGTCTGGGTTCGTGGCGTTGAGGCCGCGGATGAACCCGTCGGGCAGGCCGTGCTCGCGCTCGTAGTCGGCGAACGCGTCGAAGGGGCTGGACAGGATCACGCCTCCGAAGTCGAAGAGCGCGGCGGTGATCTGAGGGGCGGCGTCGGGCACGGCGGCGTTCCTACCACGACGTCGAGATGGTGGTGCTCCGCGGATGGCGGGCGTCCCGCCAGTAGGGTCACGTCGAGCGGGTCCGGCATCGCAGCTGCGGGCCCTGCACCACCGAACCTGCTGCGTCCCACTTTGCCAACCACGCATCTCGTCGTCGACGGATCCAACATCGCAACCGAGGGTCGATCCCTCCCGAGCCTCCAGCAGCTGCTGGAGGCCGTGGACGCGGTGACCGCCGAGTTCGACCACGCCAACGTGACGGTCATCGTCGATGCCACCTTCGGGCACCGCATCGACGCCTCCGAGCGCGACCAGTACGAAGAGAAGGTCAACAGCGGCCAGATCATCACGCCCCCCGCGGGTGTGATCGGTCGCGGTGACGCCTTCATCCTCGAGGTCGCCGACCGCGCCGACGCCATCATCTTGTCCAACGACTCCTTCCAGGAGTTCCACGGCACCTACGACTGGCTCTTCCAGGAGGGCCGCCTGCTGGGTGGCAAGCACGTCCCCGGCGTCGGGTGGATCTTCCTCGCCCGCTCGCCGGTGCGCGGGCCCACCAGCCGCCGCGCCGTGTCCGACGCGAAGCGCAAGCGCCGCGGCTCCAAGGCCGCCGAGACGAAGACGCCCGCGTCCAAGCGCCCGTCGAAGTCCTCCTCGAAGTCGTCCAAGTCGTCGCGGTCGAAGTCGTCGTCCAAGTCGGCGAAGTCATCCGGGCGGACCAAGGCCAAGGCCAAGGCCGACGAGCCCGCCGGGCGCAAGCGCGGGGGCAAGGAGCCCGAGCCCTACAACGAGCCGCTGCCCTTCATCGAGTTCGTCGGCGCCCACCCGGTGGGCTCGGTGATCGAGGCCGAGGTCGAGCAGTTCGCCAGCCACGGTGCCTACGTCCTCTGCGACGGCACCCGCGCCTACATCTCGCTGAAGTCCATCTCCGACCCGCCACCTCGAAGCGCGCGCGAGGTCCTCGAGCTGGGTGAGACCCGCGAGTTCGTGGTCAAGGCCATCGACACCCCACGCCGTGGCATCGACCTCGCCATGCCCGGCATGGCGCTCGACGCGTCGGATGACGACGTGTCCGACGAAGACGCGCCCGACGCCGAAGCGCCGGCCGTCGAGGACGCCGCCACCGACGACGCACCCGCCCGCGAGGCAGCCCCGGCGGCAGCGCCGGCTCGGCCGCCGGAGGAGGGGGATCGCAAGCTGTCGGTCTCCCAGCGCCGCAAGCTCCGTGCCCAGCAGCAAGCCGATGCCGAGGCCGCCGAAGCGGCTGCCGCGGCAGAGGCGGCCGCACCAGCGAAGAAGGCCGCATCGAGCACCCGGGCACGGGCTGCGGCGAAGAAGCCAGCACCGGACCAGAAGGCAACGGACAGGAAGGCGACGTCAGCCATGGCGACCAAGAAGGCAGCGAGCAAGAAGAAGGCTGCGGCCAAGAAGGCCGCGACCAAGAAGAAGGCGACGCCCGCCAAGAAGGCGGCGACGAAGAAGTCGACGGCGAAGAAGGCGCCGGCCAAGAAGGCCACGACGAAGAAGGCTGCGGCCAAGAAGTCGACGGCGAAGAAGGCGCCGGCCAAGAAGGCCACGACGAAGAAGGCTGCGGCGAAGAAGTCGACGGCGAAGAAGGCGCCGGCCAAGAAGGCTGCAGCCAAGAAGGCGCCGGCCAAGAAGGCCACGACGAAGAAGGCTGCGGCGAAGAAGTCGCCCGCCAAGAAGGCCGCGAAGCGGGCCACGAAGCGCTCCTAGGTCAGGTCTGGTCGTCGCGGCGGGCCTGCTGTTCGGCCCGCCGCGATCGCAGCTCGGCCATCCGGTCGAAGTCCACGGAGATGAAGGTCCCCTCCGATTCGGCACAGAGCCGATCGCCGGCGTGGAGCGTGCCGGTGGTGAGGATCTTGCGCCCCTCGACACCTTCGAAGCGGCCGGTGAAGCGCAGCGGCTCGTGCAGCGGCGTGGGGGAGCGGTAGCGCACGACGAGCGTGCCCGTCATGCCCGGCTGCCCCGACAGCGATTGCACGGCGCCGAGGACCTCGTCGAACGCGGCCGCGATGTAACCGCCGTGCACGCACCCGGGCGGTCCCTCGTAGGCGGGGCCGAAGGTGGCGGTGCCCTCCATGGTGCGCTCGTCGACACCGCGCAGGACGATGGGCGGGGCGATCGGGTTGGCCACGCCGAGCATCGGGCTGTGGTCGAAGAAGCCGTGCGGGTTGCCGCTGGTCGCCGCCTCCCCGAAGCCCTCGTAGATCGACTGGCTCGGCTGGGCGTGGTGCTGGAGGTCGTCGGCGACGGCCTCCAGCGCGTCTGCGGCTGCGGCGAGGGTGTCGGCGTCGGCGCCGTTCATCACCATCGTGTGCAGCACCCGGCGGGTGGCGTCGGCCAGGCGGCGCAGCTCGCGGCGGCGCGGGGTGGGCTCCTCGGTGGCCAGCTCGGCGAGCCGGCTCGGCCACGTCGGGCTGTTCGGCCCGAACGCGGTGGGGACCTCGTCCTCGCTCACGACCGCACCGCCTCGGCTGCGACCTCGATCAGGAGCGGCGCGTGGTCGGAGGGGCCGGTGCCCTTGCGCGCGTTGCGGTCCACGAGCGACCAGGACAGCCGCTCGGCCAGGGGCTCGCTCACCAGCACGTGGTCGATGCGCATCCCCTTGTGCTTGTGGAAGTTCCCGGCCCGGTAGTCCCACCAGGTGAAGAGCCGGTCGTCGTCGGGGTAGCAGCGGCGGAACGCATCGACCAGGCCCCAGTCGAGGAGACGCTGGAAGCGGGCTCGCTCGTCGTCGGTGATGTGGGTGGCGCCGTGGATGGCGTCGACGTCCCAGACGTCGCGGTCCTCGGGGGCGATGTTGAGGTCGCCGCAGACGACGACCTCCTCGGATGGGTCGGCGACGACGTCGAGGTGGGCGGCGAGGCGCTCGAGCCAGGCGAGCTTGTAGTGGAACTGCTCGTGCCCGACGGCGCGGCCGTTGGGGACGTAGGCGGTGACCACCACCGCGGAGCCGCAGCGGGCGGTGAGCAGCCGGGCCTCGTCGTCGGGCGGGCCGCCGTCGGCGAAGCCGTGGACCACGTCGGTGATGCCGATGCGGGACAGGATCGCCACGCCGTTCCAGCGGCCCTGCCCGTGGTGCACGCCCTCGTAGCCGAGGGCGCCGAGGGCCAGCGCCGGGAACGCGTCGTCGGCCATCTTGGTCTCCTGGAGGCACAGGACGTCCGGGGACACCTCCCCGAGCCAGGCCTCGACGCGCTCGAGTCGGGCCTTCAGCGAGTTCACGTTCCAGGTGGCCAGGCGCACCAGGCGAACCTATCGACGGCCCGCCAGGTAGGCCTCCACCACCCGGGTCTCGTCGGCGAGGTGCTCGCGGAGCCCGGACTCGATGGCTCGTTCCACGGCGCCGCCGACGAAGGGCGCCGACACCTTGAGGTCGATGGTGGCGTGCCGGCGGCAGCCGTCGTCCAGTGGCTCGATGCGGTAGTCGCCGGAGCAGCGGAAGCGGCCGGCGTGGTGGTCGGGTCGCAGCACGAACCGGACGTGGCGGCGAGCCAGGTCGTGGGTGGACTCGTCCACCCAGGTCAGCTGCTCCGGGTCGATCACGGCCCGCGCCGCGGAGGAGAGGTGGCCGGCGAAGCGGTAGCGGATGCGCAGGTGGACCAGCTCGCCGTCGCGCTCGCAGGAGAGGACGTCGGGCACCGACACCTTCGGCAGCGCGGCGAACCCCGCGTACAGGTCGGGGTCGGCGAAGGCCCGCGCCGTCTCCTCGGCACCGGTGCGGAACCGCTGCTCGACGGTGAACCTCATCGCGCGTGCTCCGCCCGGGCCACGACCGCCAGCAGCTCGTCGGCGAACCGGTTGCGCCGGGCCGGTCCGAGCCCGGCGACCTCGTCGATCTCCGGGCGCGTGTGGGGCCGGCGCACGGCGATCTCCTCGAGGACCTCGTCGGGCACGATCGTCGCCGGTTCGGTCCGCGCCGCTCGGGCCCGCGCCGTCCGCCATGCCCGCAGTGCGGCCAGCAGGGGATCGGTGACCTCCGGTGGGCGCAGCTGGTCGCGGAGGGCGGCGAGCTGGGGGACGCCGGTCGACGTGGGCGGATCGGTCACCGCCGCGACGCGCGCCTCGAAGCCCTCGAGGAACGGGCTCCGGGTCTGGGGCCGGCGCGTTCCCCGGTGGGTGCGGGCGCGGGCCCAGTGCAGGGTCACCTCCCGCTCCGCCCGGGTCACGGCGACGTACAGCAGGCGAGCCTCCTCGGCGCGGGCCTCGCGCCGTCGAGCCGAGGAGATCGGGATCGAGCCGTCCTCGCAGCCTGCGATGTGGACCACCGGCCACTCCAGGCCCTTGGCCGCGTGGATGGTGGAGATCGTGACGGCGTCGGGCTCGTGGTCGTCGTCGGAGAGGTTGGCGTAGGCCCAGCCGACGAAGGCCCGCCCGGTCATGGCGCCGTCGGTGGTCCGCTGCCCCTCACCCGCCTCGGCCAGCGCGATGACGGCGGGGTCGTCGGCGTCACCGCGGAGGGCGTCGCCGAGGGCGGTGAGCAGCGGCCGCTCGTCGTCGCGGAGCCGGTGCAGCACCCGCCGCACCGCTGGGTCGTCGAGGAGGGAGGCCTGGCGGCGCATCCGTGTGGGGACACCGAGCGCTCCGAGGCCCCGGTCGAGGTCGAGCACCCGCTCGTGCGTCCGGGCCAGGACGGCGAACGCCTTCCACGGCAGGTCGGATCCTCGACGCCGTCGGATGGCCCGGCCGATGGCGCGGACCTCGGCCACCTCGTCCTCGTGCTCCAGGCAGCGCGCCGGTGGGCCCGGGGCGCCGCTCGACACCGGGTGGCGGTCAGGCAGGCCGGCAGCGGCGATGACGGACGCAGCGGCGGCGGTGATCTGGGGGGTGGAGCGGTGCGTGCGGTCGAGGTGGATGGTCTCGACCGCCGGCCACCGGCGGCCGAGCTCGTCGAGCAGGCCGGGGTCGGCGCCGTTCCAGCCGTAGATCGACTGGTGCGTGTCGCCGACGACGAAGACGTCCCACCGGTCGCCGCGCCAGGCTTCGAGCAGCCGGAACTGCAGGGGGTTCACGTCCTGGAACTCGTCGACGAAGAGGTGGCGGAAGCGCCAGCGCTGCGCGGCAGCGAAGCCCGGGTCCCCCTCGATCGCGGCCGCGCACGCGGCCAGCAGGTCGTCGAAGTCCACGACGTGGCGCTTGGCCTTGGCCGCCTCGTACTGGGCGAAGCGCTCGGCGACCTCGGCGGCCGGCTGGCGGGTGCGACGACCGGCCGCCCGCGCCGCATCGGCGTAGCCGTCGGGGCGGACCATGCGAGCCCGAGCCCACCCGATCTCGCTGGCCAGCTCCGTGAGCACGGCCGGCGCGGTGACATCGAGCTGCTCGCGCAGGAACGGGCGGACGCGATCGAGCAGCTGGGGTTCGGTGCGGCCCTGGGCAGACCAGCGGTCCCGCAGCTGGCGCCACGCCACGGCGTGGAACGTGCCGGCCTCGATGCGGTCGCGGATGCCGATGCGCCGCAGGCGGCCGGTGAGCTCGCCGGCGGCCTTTCGGGTGAACGTGACGCACAGGACGTGGGCGGGCTCGATCTCGCCGGCCGCGATGCGGTGGGCGACCCGGGCGGTGAGGACCCGGGTCTTGCCCGAACCGGCGGGCGCCACGACGGCCAGAGGCGTCGCCGGTGAGGTCGCGGCGCGGCGCTGGTCGTCGTCCAGGCCGGCCAGCACCGCCTCGGGGTCCATCACGACCCGGAGGCTAGAGGCTGCCCCGGTAGCGTCGGCGGCGATGGTGGACGTCGACCCCGATCGATTCGAGGAGCTGGTGGCGGCCGCCCTGGACGAGCTGCCCGGCCCGCTGGCCCAGGGGCTCGAGAACGTGATGGTCCGCATCCGCACCGGGCGACCCACCGGTTCCCTCCTCGGCCTGTACGAGGGGATCCCCCTGACCGAGCGAGGCGACTACGGCGCGGGCGGCCCGCCCATGCCGGACCGGGTCACGATCTACCGGCTGCCGATCTGCTCGATGTGCGAGACCGAGGACGAGGTGACCGAGCAGGTGCGCATCACCGTCATCCACGAGCTCGCCCACCACTACGGCATCGACGACGAGCGACTCCACGAGCTGGGCTGGGCGTAGACGTACCATCCTGCCTGTGCCCTTCCCGCGCAAGCTGCTGAACGAGACCGAGGAGGTCGTCCTCGACCTCCACCCGCACTGGTGGTTCCTCGCCAAGCAGACGCTCGCCCTCCTCGCCGCCATCGTGATCGGCGCCCTCGTGCTGCTCAACGTGGACAACGGCATCGTCCAGCTGCTCGCCGGCGTGCTGATCCTCGCCGCCCTCGGCTGGTGGATCGTCCGCTACCTCGACTGGCGCACCACGAACTTCGTCGTGACGAGCGACCGGTTGATCTACCGCCACGGTGTGGTGGCCAAGCACGGCATCGAGATCCCCCTCGAGCGGGTCAACAACGTGCTGTTCTCCCAGCGCCTGTTCGAGCGGATGCTCGGTGCCGGCGACCTGGTCATCGAGTCCGCCGGCGAGAGCGGACGCCAGGCGTTCTCCGACGTGCGCAAGCCCTCGGCCGTGCAGAACGAGATCTACCGCCAGATCGAGGCCAACGAGAACCGCAAGTTCGACCGCATCGGCCAGGGGCACGGCGGCGGGGGCAGCGGCTCGGTGGCCGACGAGCTGGCCAAGCTCGACGAGCTGCGCCGCAACGGCATCCTCTCCGAGGAGGAGTTCGCCGCCCAGAAGGCGCGCCTCCTCGGCCACTAGATCCGTTCTGGCCTACCGAATCCCTCACATGCGCGGGCGGATGTAGGCCAGAACGTCAGATGAGGTGGGCGCCGGGACCGGGCCGGGCGTGCCAGCCCTCGGCGAGCGCGCCGGGGTCGGTGACCGCGACGACGCAGCCGCCGAAGCCGCCGCCCATCAGGCGCACGCCGTGGACGCCCCGCTGCGCTCGCAGTCGCGCCACGGTGGCGTCCACAGTCGGCGTGGAGACCTCGAAGTCGTCCCGCAGTGAGCGGTGGCCCTCGTCGAGCAGGGTGCCCAGTCCGACGACGTCGCCGGACCGCAGCGCGTCGGCGGCTTCGAGCACGCGCTGGTTCTCGGTGGTGACGTGGCGGGCGCGCCGGCGCAGCACCGGGTCGTCGATCGCGTCGGCGTCGGCGGGTGACGCGAGGCGGAGCGGGCCGATGAGGGCCTCGGCCGCCTCGCACTGGGCTCGCCGCTCGGCGTAGGCCGAGCCGACGAGCGTGCGCTCCTGGCCCGAGTGCACCACCCGGATCTCGACGTCGTCGGGCACCGGGACGTGGGTGCGCCCGAGGGTGTGGCAGTCGAGGACGAAGGCGTGCCCGTCCCGGGCGGCGGCCGACGCGAGCTGGTCGAGGATCCCGCACGGGACGCCGGTGGCGCGCTGCTCGGCCGCCTGGCAGCGCCGGGCCAGGTCCTCGACGTCGCCGTCGTGGCCCAGCGCCAAGGCCACCGCGACCTCGAGGGCCGCCGACGACGACATGCCGGCGCCGACCGGGACGTCGGAGCGGAGCCCGCCGGTGAACCCGACCTCGGGTCGCAGCTCGGCGACCACGCCGGCGACGTAGCGGGCCCACGCCGGCTCGACCGCGGCCGGGTCCGCCACGTCGAGCGCGATGTCGGCGACGCCGGGCACCTCGGCCGAAGAGAGCAGCACCCGGTCGCCCTCGCGCCGGCCGTGCACGGTCACGCCCATCGCCACCGCCATCGGCAAGCAGCGACCTCCGGTGTGGTCGGTGTGCTCACCGATCAGGTTCACCCGCCCCGGGGCGAAGGCCGCCACGTCGGTCTGCATCGACACGGCGCCGACCGTACCGGGCCGGTTCTTGACCGAGCAGTCAAGGAACGGCAAGCATCCCGGCATGGGGGAGACGATCCATCAGGTGAACGGCATCGAGCTCTGCGCCGAGGTGCGCGGACCCACCGACGGCGTCCCGTTGCTCCTCGTCATGGGGCTCGGAGCGCAGCTGGTCAGCTGGGAGGACGACTTCGTCAGCCGTCTGGTCGACCGGGGCTACCGCGTCGCCCGCTTCGACAACCGGGACGTCGGCCGGTCCACCCACTTCGACGACGCCGACATCGACGTGATGGCCACCCTGCGAGCGCTGGCCAAGGGCGAGCAGGTCGAGGTCCCCTACACGCTCTCGGACATGGCCGCGGACGCCGCCGCCCTGCTCGACGAGCTCGGCATGGCACCGGCCCACGTCGTCGGTGCCTCCATGGGCGGGATGATCGTGCAGGCCATGGCCATCGAGCAGCCCCAGGCCGTGCGCTCCGTGGTGTCGATCATGTCGACCACGGGTGACCGCGACGTCGGCCAGCCCACCGCCGAGGCCAGCCAGCTGCTGTTCGCGCCACCGCCCACCACCGAGGACGAGGCCGTCGCGCGGGCACGTGAGTCCGAATCGACCTGGGGCAGCCCCGCCCACCGGGATCCCGATGCCGCAGCCGAGCGGGCCCGCCGGGAGTGGAACCGGGTCCGCAACCCGGCCGGCGTCGGCCGCCAGATCGTGGCGATCAACGCGTCCGGCAGCCGCACCGACGCGCTCGGTGGGGTGCAGGTGCCCGTGACCGTGATCCACGGCGAGGCCGACACCCTCGTCACGCCCTCGGGCGGTCGCCGCACCGCGGACGCCGTGCCCCACGCCGTGCACGTCGAGCTCGAGGGGATGGGCCACAACCTGCCCCGCGCCCTGTGGCCGCGGATCATGGACGAGATCGACGCCACGGTGGCGCGCACGCGCGACACCGACCCCACCCGCCACACCGACTGAACCACCCCCACCACGAAAGAGGAACCCCACCAACCATGGGACCGCTCCAGGGCACCACCGTTCTCGAGATCGCCGGCATCGGGCCCGGCCCGTTCTGCGCCATGCTCCTCGCCGACATGGGAGCGGACGTGATCCGCGTCGACCGCGCCGGCCAGGTGATGGGCGGCGACCCCGAGTCGCCGCCGGCCGATGTGCTCAACCGCGGTCGTCGCTCCATCGGCGTCGACCTGAAGAGCCCCGAGGGCGTGGAGACGGTCCTCTCGCTCGTCGAGAAGGCCGATGTGATCATGGAGGGCTTCCGCCCCGGCGTGGCCGAGCGCCTCGGCATCGGCCCCGACGAGTGCAAGGCTCGCAACCCCAAGATCGTCTACGGGCGCATGACCGGGTGGGGTCAGGACGGTCCCTACGCGCAGGCTGCCGGCCACGACATCAACTACATCGCGCTCGCCGGTGCCCTCGAGCCCCTCGGCCGGCGGGGCGAGGCCCCCGTGCCGCCGCTCAACCTGGTCGGGGACTTCGGCGGCGGCGGCATGTTCCTCGCCTTCGGCATCGTGTGCGCCCTGCTCGAGGCCCAGCGCTCCGGCGAGGGCCAGGTCGTCGACGCCGCCATGGTCGACGGGGCCGCCGTGCTCACCACGATGTTCCACGCCTTCCGAGCCATGGGCATCTGGAACGACGAGCGGGGCACCAACCTGCTCGACACGGGCGCCCACTTCTACGACGTGTACGAGACCAGCGACGCCAAGTACGTGTCGATCGGCTCGATCGAGCCCCAGTTCTACGCAGAGCTGCTGGAGCTGTCCGGCCTCGGCGCCGACGAGGACCTGCCCCACCAGATGGACCGCAGCCAGTGGCCGGCGCTCAAGGAGCGGGTCGCCGAGATCTTCAAGACCAAGACCCGCGACGAGTGGTGCGAGATCATGGAGCACACCGATGTGTGCTTCGCCCCGGTGCTCAGCCTGGGGGAGGCACCCCAGCACCCCCACAACGTCGAGCGCGGCACCTTCGTCGAGGAGCACGGCGTGCTCCAGCCGGCACCGGCGCCCCGGTTCAGCCGGACCGAGGCCACCATCCAGCGCCCGCCGGCGCACGCCGGCCAGCACACCGACGAGGTGCTCGGGCAGTTCGGCTTCGACGGCGACCGCATCGCGGCCCTGCGCGAGGGCGGCGCCATCGCGTGACGACCGCCGGCCCCCTGGCGTCTGGCCCGGGCTCCGGGCCAGCAGCCAGGATGGGCCGGTGACCGTCATCAAGATCAACGCCATCACCGTCCCCGAGGGCTCCGGTGACGAGCTCGCCCAGCGCTTCGCCGCCCGGGCCGGTGCCGTCGACGGGCAGGAGGGCTTCGAGGGCTTCGAGCTGCTCAAGCCCACCGACGACCGCAACGTGTGGCTCGTCGTCACCCGCTGGGCCGACCAGGCCTCCTTCGATGCCTGGGTGGCATCGCCGGGGTTCGCCCACGGCCACCGGGGTGCCGACAAGCCCACGGAGTCCGGCGCGCCGGTGTCGGTCTCGGCCGAGCTGTGGAGCTACGAGGTCGCCGGCGGTTCCGCCGGCTGATCCGTGGTCGGCGACCTCCACGCGTCGTTCGCGTGGTTCGTGGTGGTGGGCAACGGCCTCGCCGGGGCGTGGGCGCTCGCCGCGCACTGGTGGGAGCCGGCCCGCGTCCGCGCCCTGTGGATCGCCACCGCTGTGGTGCAGGTGTCGATCATCGTCCAGGTCGCCCTCGGGGTGGCCGCGCTCGGCGAGATCGAGGGAGACCCGGACCAGTTCCACCTCTTCTACGGGTTCGTGGCCATCGCCACCGTGGGCATCATCTACAGCTACCGGGCCCAGCTGGCCGCGCACCGCTACCTGCTCTACGGCGGCGGTGGCCTGTTCCTGATGGGCCTGGCCCTGCGCTCGATGCAGTTCAGCCAGCCGGCCTGACCGGCGGCGCTCCGGCCGCTCACTACATTCGACCCCGTGCTCGCGGTCGCCATCATCCTCGCCGTCGTCGCCGTCGGGCTCGGCGTCCAGCTGCTGCGCACGCACCGCCGGCTGCAGGACGTGGCCGGGGAGCTCGAGGAGGCGAAGCGGTCCCTCAGCGCCGCCGAGTCGGCTCGGCGCCTCGCCGACGGACAGACGGTCGATGCTCGTCGCGAGCGCGACGATGCCCTCGAGCGGGCCAGCCGGGCCCGGCGCGACGCGGCCGACGTGGCCAAGCGGATGAAGCAGGAGGCGGCAGCCCGCGCCGCGGCCGAGGTCGCGCTGGCAGATGCGGAGGCGGCGGCCACCGGCAGCGATGAGCAGGCCGCCGAGCTCTGGAGCCTGGCCGTGGCCGCCGTGCGGCGCACGTGGGAGATCAGCGTGTCGCCATCGCCCGGCGTTCCCTCGCCGCTCGACGACACCGACGACGAGCTGCAGGCGGCGGTCGGCATCGAGGTCGACGCGGCGCGCGAGGAGATGGGCGCATCGATCGAGCTCGTGTGGACCGGTGCCGCCGTGGCCCCGCCCGCGCTCGCCGTGCGCGCCCTGGCCCTCGTCCAGGAGCTGATCGGGCGGGTGGCCAAGGCCGCCGACACGGCCGTCCTCCACGTCACGGCTGCACCGGGCCAGGTCACCGTCGAGGTGTCCGGCACCGACGTCGACGGCGCGGCCGTGCCGGTCGACGCGCTCCTCGCCGATGTCGCGCCCGACCACCAGGTGGGTCCGGGCCGCTTCGAGCTGACGAGCTCCTAGAGGCGCACGACGGGGCAGGTCAGCGTCCGGGTGATGCCCGGGATCAGCTGCACCTTGGACACCACCATGCGGCCGAGCTGGTCGACGTCGTCGGACTGGGCCCGGGCGATCACGTCGTAGGGGCCGGTGACGTCCTCGGCGGTGACGACGCCCTCGATGGCCCCGACGGCATCGGCCACGTCGGCGGCCTTGCCCACCTCGGTCTGGATGAGGATGTACGCGCTGACGGACATGGGCGGAGCCTACGCGCACCACGGGCCCGCCTGCGGCGGGCCCGTGCGGTGTGGTGCGGTCCGGGCTACGCCGAGAGGGCGGCCTGCTCGTCGCGGCCGCCACCCGTGCCCACCTCGACCTTGCGGGGCGCGGCGGTCTCGGCCACCGGGATGCGCAGGGTGAGGACCCCGTCGGTGACGTCGGCCTCCACCCGCTGGGGGTCGAGGGACTCGCCCAGCTGCAGTTGGCGCACCAGCTCGCCGTGGCGTCGCTCGGCGACGATGCGCTCGTCGTCCTCGCCGACGTCGAGGTGGCGGGTCGCCCGCACCGTCAGCACGTTGCGCTCGACGGTGATGTCGACGTCCTCGGCGCGCACGCCCGGGACGTCGAGCTGGGCCACGACGTGGTTGCCGCGTCGGAAGGCATCCATGGGCAGGGGGGCGGTGGCCGTCCGGGCCACCGAGCGGTCGAGCTCGTCGGCGAGGCGATCGAGCTCACGGAACGGGTCGAAGCGGAGCAGCATCACGGCCTCCTGTGTCCATCGGTGGGATCTGTCCGCCAGAAACGGTAACAAGAAACCTGAGTGTTGACAACGCAACTTTGCTCAGTCCCGGAAAACGACGCTACGTGGGGAAGGAGGTCGTCTGCGGAGCGGCGAAGAACGGGTCCATGGACGCACACGAGCGATTGGTGAGCCGGGTGGCCGACGAGCAGGACGACATCCTCGGCACGATCCAGCTCGTCGACGGCGACGGCACGCTGCAGGACCGGCTGTTCGAGCAGCTGGTCGACCTCCTGGTCGAGGCCATGTTCCTGGACCTGCGCGAGTCCTACCTCGACGGCACCATCGACCGCGACGCCTACGTCACGGAGCTGGCCGACCTGGCCGAGCGCTGCCGTGGCCTCGGGTTGCTCCCCCTGCCCTCGCGACCCGCCTAGACCCCCAGCACCACCACGGCGGCCCGCCCCCCTGGGCCGTGCGCGACGAGGGCCCCAGCCGGATCGGCTGGGGCCCTCGTCGCCGAGCTGCAGGCGGTGCGCTACTGGCTCAGCTTCTTCTCGAGCGTCTCGAGCCGGTCCCGCAGGGCCTCGGGCAGGCGCTCGCCGATGGAGTCGAAGTGCGCCTCGATCAAGGGCACCTCCTGGCGCCACGACTCAGCGTCGACCTCGAGCAGCTGGTCGAGCACGGCCGGGTCGATGTCGAGGCCCTCGGTGTCGAGCGACGCCGACGTGGGCACGAGGCCGATCGGGGTCTGGACCGTGTCGGCGGTGCCCTCGAGGCGCTCGAGGACCCACTTGAGCACCCGGATGTTGTCGCCGAAGCCCGGCCACAGGAACGAGCCGTCCTCGCCCCGGCGGAACCAGTTGACCCAGAACAGCTTCGGGAGCTGTGCGCCCGCCCGCTCGCCGATGTCGAGCCAGTGCTGCATGTAGTCGCCGGCGTTGTACCCGATGAAGGGCAGCATGGCGAAGGGGTCGAAGCGGACCTCGCCGACCTTGCCGGCGGCCGCTGCCGTCTTCTCCGAGCTCATGATCGAGCCGAGGAAGACGCCGTCCTCCCAGGACTCGGCCTCGGTCACCAGCGGGACGTTGGTGGCGCGGCGACCGCCGAAGAGGATGGCCGAGATCGGCACGCCCTTGGGATCCTCGAACTCGGGGGCGATGACCGGGCACTGCGACGCCGGCGCGGTGAAGCGGGCGTTGGGGTGCGCGGCGGGGGCGTCGGACTCGGGGGTCCAGTCGTTGCCCTTCCAGTCGATGAGGTGGGCCGGCGGCTCGGAGAGGCCCTCCCACCACACGTCGTCGTCGTCGGTCTTGGCCACGTTGGTGAAGATCGAGTTGGCGTCCACCGAGCGCAGCGCGTTGTGGTTGGTCTCCTCGCTGGTGCCGGGGGCGACGCCGAAGAAGCCGGACTCGGGGTTGATGGCGTAGAGCTGGCCGTCGTCGCCGAACTTGAGCCAGGCGATGTCGTCGCCGACCGTCTCCACCTTCCACCCCGGCAGGGTGGACTCGAGCATGGCCATGTTCGTCTTGCCACAGGCCGAGGGGAAGGCGGCAGCGACGTACTTCTTCTCGCCGTTCGGCGGGGTGACGCCGATGATGAGCATGTGCTCGGCCATCCAGCCCTCGTCGCGGGCCATGGTCGAGGCGATGCGCAGGGCGAAGCACTTCTTGCCGAGCAGGGCGTTGCCGCCGTAGCCGGAGCCGTAGGACCAGATCTCGCGGTCCTCGGGGAAGTGGCAGATGTACTTGTTGTCGGCGTCGCAGGGCCAGGCGACGTCGTCTCGGGCGTTGCCGTCGCCGTCCACCAGCGGGTAGCCGACGGAGTGCAGGCACTTGACCCACTCGCCGTCACCGAGGACGTCGAGTGCGCCCTGGCCCATGCGGGTCATGATCTTCATGTTCACCACGACGTAGGCGCTGTCGGTGAGCTGCACGCCGATGTGGGCGATGGGCGAGCCGAGGGGGCCCATCGAGAACGGGATGACGTACATCGTCCGGCCCCGCATGGCACCCCGGTAGAAGGAGAGCACCTCCTCCTTCATCTCCGACGGTGCCCGCCAGTTGTTGGTGGGGCCGGCGTCGATCTCGAGGGTCGAGTTGATGAAGGTGCGCTCCTCGACCCGGGCGACGTCGGCGGGGTCGGAGTTGCACAGGAAGGAGTTCGGCCGCTTCGAGTCGTCGAGGCGGGTGAAGGATCCCTGCTCGACCAGGAGGCTCGTCAGCCGGTCCCACTCCTCATCGGAGCCGTCGCACCACTCGATGGCGTCGGGCTGGAAGATCTCCGCCCACTCGTCCACCCAGGCCTGCAGCCTCTCGTTGGTCGTCGTTGCGGCCATTTGTCTCTCGCCTCCGTCGCGCCGTTGCGACAAGTCGAGGGATCAGCTCCGAGCCGGGTGGCCTGGAGGTCAGATCCCGGTCTCCAGCGGCACGTCGTCCTGGGGAAAGCGCGGCGTGCCCATGTCAACTTCGGAGCCCAGCAGGAGGTCCGCAGCGCGGCCGGCGTCGTCGGGTGTGAACACGACTCGCTGGCCCTGCCGCAGCATCCTGAACACCGATCCGTGGAGTGCGCCGGGCGCCAGGTCGTACTCGCACAGGTCGGTGTCGGCGATGATCACGCCATCCCCGGTCCCGGGATCGTACGACTTGATGACACCCTGCACGACGGCTCCTGCATCGATCGGTTGACTGGGTCCGGCCACCATACCCACGTGTCCACATTCCGGTCACAACGCCAGGGCTCGCAAGAGGCGAAGGACCCTGGTCCGCTCCGGCTGGCGACCCGTCGATAGGGTTCCCCGCCGATGACGACGCTCGACCGACTCGGTGCCGCCGAGCTCGGCCGCGCCATCGCCACCTTCGGCGACGCGCTGTCGATGCACCAGGAGGCCATCAACCGCCTCAACGTGTACCCGGTGCCCGACGGCGACACGGGCACCAACATGACCCTGACCCTGCGGTCGGTGGCCGAGGCCGTGGCGGGCGTGGCGGACGAGGGCATGGCCGCGGTGTGCAAGGCCATCGCCCACGGCTCGCTGATGGGGGCCCGGGGGAACTCGGGCGTGATCCTGTCCCAGCTCCTGCGGGGCATGACCGAGGTCGTGCGCGACCACGACGCCCTCGACGGGGAGGTGCTCGCCGCCGCCCTCACAAGAGCGTCGGAGCTGTCCTACGAGGCCGTGCAGCGCCCGGTCGAGGGCACCATCCTCACCGTGGTCCGCGAGTCCGCCGAGGCGGCGCGCGGTGCCGCCGGTGGGGGCACCGCGCTGGTCGAGGTGCTCGCCCGCACCCGGGCCGCCGGGCAGGTGTCCCTCGACGGCACGCCCGAGCTGCTGGCCGTGCTGAAGGAGGCCGGGGTGGTGGATGCCGGTGGCGCCGGCTTCCTGCTGCTGCTCGACGCGCTGCTCCACGTCGTCGACGGGCGCGAGGTGCCCGCCCCGCCGGACGCGCCCGAGGGGGCGGCAGACCGGGTCCGCGGCGGTGGCGACGTCACCCCCGAGACCGGCAAGCACGTGTCCGAGCTGCGCTACGAGGTCATGTACCTGCTCGAGGCACCCGACGAGGCCATGCCGGCGTTCCGCGAGGTGTGGGCCGGCATCGGCGACTCCATCGTCGTGGTCGGCGGCGACGGCATCTTCAACTGCCACATCCACACCGACGACATCGGCCCCGCCATCGAGGCCGCGATCGAGATCGGCCGCCCGCGCCAGATCCGGGTCACCGACCTGCTCGACGAGCTGCACGAGATCGAAGAGGAGCGCTGGGTCCGCGAGGCCGCCGCCGAGGGCGACCCCGGGCCCGAGCCGGACCCGGTGCCCTGCGGGGTCGTCGCCGTGGCCACGGGCGAGGGCATCCGCCGCATCTTCGGGAACCTGCGGGTGCAGCAGGTGGTCACGGGCGGCCAGTCGATGAACCCCTCGACGGCCCAGCTGCTCGAGGCGGTCGAGGCGGTGCCGGCCCCGGAGGTCGTCATCCTGCCGAACAACAAGAACATCATCGCCGTGGCCGAGCAGGTCGACGCCCTCACCGCCAAGACCGTGCGGGTGCTGCCCACCCGCTCGATCACCGAGGGGTTCGCGGCGCTGCTCGCCTACGACCCGCAGTCCACGGCCGAGTCCAACGTGGCCGCGATGCGCGAGCACGCCGAGGCCGTCGTCAACGGCGAGATCACCCAGGCCGTGCGGGACTCGACCTGCGACGCCGGCCCCATCGCCGAGGGCGACTGGCTCGGCATCAGCCGGGACGGCATCCAGGTCGTGGCCCCGGACCTCGACGATGCGGCGTGCCAGCTGCTGGACCGTCTGCTCGACGACCACGAGCTCGTCACCATCATCGAGGGCGACGGCGCGTCGCCCGGGTGCACGCGCCACATCACCCAGTGGCTCGAGGAGCACCACCCCGACGTCGAGGCCGAGGTCCACCACGGTGGCCAGCCGCTGTACCCGTACCTGTTCGGCATCGAGTGAGTTCCGTCACCTCTTGCATGGTGGATCAAGCGCTCGGGTACCGAGCCGAGCATGGAACTCTTCAGCACGATCGATTCGACCTTCGCCGACCTGGCCAAGACGGTTGACCAAGGCACCGTTGCCGTCGCCGAGCGCTTGCCGGCGCCGGTCGATGCGCTCGCGCTGCGGCTGGGTGCGGTCAACGCCGAGGCCCTGCGCCAGTACGGCCGGGTCACCGCCACCACCGTCGATGCCGTCTACGGCGTCGTCAACGTCGCCTGGACCGGTGCGGCCCAGCTGATCGATGCCAGCGGCGACGCCCTCGAGGCCTCCGCCGGCACCCTCCGCACCACCGGTCGCCGCGCCGTGGGCGATGCCCGCCAGGCGAGCTCGACCATCACGAACCGTGCCCGCGGCGCCGCCGATCAGGTCCAGCGCAACCTCAGCGTCGTCGCTGACCGCGCCGGCACGGTCGAGGACCGGGTCGAGACCGAGACCGAGGCTGCTGCCGACAAGGTCGTCAAGGCCGCCGACACCGGCGTCGCCGAGACCGGCCGCACCGGCGCCAACCGTCCCTCCGGCCCCTATGAGAGCTGGAGCAAGGACGAGCTGTACGAGCGGGCCCAGGAGCTCGACCTCGACGGTCGCTCGACCATGAGCAAGGACCAGCTCGTGAAGGCGCTCCGCTCCGCCTGAGCCAGCCACCGAACGCTCCGCCCCGAGCGGATCCCGAACGACACCGCCGGCATCGTCCGGCGGTGTCGGCGCGCGCGGGCAAGATCGGGGGATGGCCCGCACGCTGCGCTTCCTGAGCGGCATCCCCGTCTCCGAGCTGAAGGGGGTCGGCCCGGCGCGGGCCAAGGCGCTCGCGTCCGTGGGCATCGAGACGGTGTTCGACCTGCTCACGCACTACCCCCGCCGCTACATCGACCGCACCAAGGAGGCCCGCATCGCCGACCTGCACGTCGGCGAGGTGGCCTCCGTCCTGGCGCGCGTCGACCGCATCTCGTCGCGCCGGTTGGGCGGTGGGCGCGGCAGGGGCGGCCGCGTGATGGTCGAGGCGTCGGTGTCCGACAGCAGCGGGCGGATGAAGATCACGTTCTTCAACCAGGCCTGGCGGGAGCAGCAGCTGACCCCGGGGACCGAAGCCGTGTTCTGGGGCAAGCTCGAGGACTTCCGGGGCACCAAGCAGCTCACGAACCCCGTGGTCGACCTCGTCGGTGACCAGACCGGCCAGGTCGTGCCGGTGTACCCGCAGTCGGAGAAGGCGCGCATCACCACCCAGGACGTGCGCCGCTGGGTCGACGAGGCGCTCCGTCGCGCCGGCGACCTGGTCGACCCCGTGCCCGAGCCCCTCCTCGACCGCCTCGACCTGGTCGACCGCACGGCGGCGATGCGCATGGTGCACGCGCCGGGCGACAGCGTCGGCGCCTACGTCGTGGCCCGCAAGCGGCTGATATTCGACGAGCTGCTGCGCCTGCAGCTGGCGCTCGTCCTGCGCAAGCGCCAGGTGGAGCGCACCACGGTCGGCGTCACCCACGAACTCGCGGGGGCGCTGGTCGGGCGGTTCCACGACGCCCTGCCGTACCCGCTCACCGGCGCCCAGCGCCGGGTCATCGCCGAGATCGAGGCCGACCTCGCCGACCCCGTGCCCATGCACCGGCTGCTGCAGGGCGACGTGGGCGCCGGCAAGACGGTGGTGGCGGTGTCGGCGATGCTGGTGGCGGTCCAGGGCGGCCACCAGGGGGCGCTCATGGCCCCCACCGAGGTGCTCGCCGAGCAGCACGCCCTCGGCATCCGCGAGCTGCTGGCCGACCTCCGCGTCGGCGACGAGGGCGCGCTGTTCGACCGACCGCTCCGGGTGGAGCTGCTGACCAACCGCGTGCCGGCGGGGGAGCGGCGCAAGATCACCGAGGGCCTGGCTGCCGGCGAGGTCGACATCGCCATCGGCACCCACGCCCTGCTGTCCGCCGACGTCGACTTCGCATCGCTCGGAGTGGTGGTCGTGGACGAGCAGCACCGCTTCGGCGTCGAGCAGCGAGCCGCGCTGCGGGACAAGGGCCGAGGCACCGTCCCCGACGTCCTCGTCATGACCGCCACGCCGATCCCGCGCACCGCAGCGATGACGGTCTACGGCGACCTCGACGTGTCCGTCCTCGACGAGCTGCCGCCGGGCCGCACCCCGATCGAGACCACGTGGGCGCGCACCGAGGCCGAGCAGGCCCAGGTCTGGGAGCAGGTGCGGGCCGAGGTCGCCGCCGGTCGCCAGGCCTACGTGGTGAGCCCGCTCGTCGAGGAGTCCGAGAAGCTCGAGGTCTCCTCGGCCACCGAGACCTACGAGCAGCTCTCCCACGGCGAGCTGGCCGGGCTGCGCCTCGGGCTCCTGCACGGCCGGGTGCCCCCGGCCGAGAAGGAGGCCACCATGCGCCAGTTCCGGGAGGGCCGCCTCGATGTGCTGGTCGCCACCACCGTGATCGAGGTCGGCGTCGACGTCCCCAACGCCACGGTCATGGTCGTGCTCGACGCCGACCGCTTCGGCATCGCCCAGCTCCACCAGCTCCGGGGGCGCGTCGGCCGTGGGGCGCACCGCTCGTACTGCCACCTCCTCGGCGAGGGCGCCACCGACGACGGCGAGCGCCGCCTCGAGGCGATGGTCGAGACCACCGACGGCTTCGTCCTGGCCGAGGTCGACCTGGACCTGCGCGGCGAGGGCACCATCCTCGGCGCCCGGCAGAAGGGTCGCAACGACCTGAAGCTGGCGTCGCTGCGCGACGACCGCGAGGTCGTGGACACGGCGCGGGCGATCGCCTTCGAGCTCGTCGACGCGCCCGGTGGCCCGCCCGACGCGCTCGTCGACGAGGTCCGCCTCTTCCTCGACGAGGACGAGGAGGCGTTCCTCTTCAAGAGCTGAGGGTCAGAAGTCGTCCCAGTCGGGGACCTCGAGGTACCAGCCGTCGAGGCAGTCCTCGCAGCGGTACATGGTCAGCATCCCCGGCTGCCAGCCCTCCTCGGGCGGGTGCCCGTTGAGGTGCGCGCGGCCGCCGCAGTCGATGCAGGTGATGACCGGGTCGGGCTCGTACACCGGACCGACGGTATCCGGGCCGGGTGGGGATGCACGGCTGCGGCCGTGGGCCATGGAACACTCGCGGGCCATGCGAACGCGCCCCCTCGCCGCCCTCGCGCTCGCCGGTTCTCTCCTCGTCGCCTGCGGCGGCGGAGAGGAGGAGCAGGCCGCCACGACGGACTCGTCGACCGCCACGACCGAGGTCGACGAGACCACCACGACCACGAGCACCACCACGGAGGCACCGGCCGCTGCCGCCCCGGTGTCGATGCTGACCGGGCTGCCCCTCGTGGACCAGTGGGTCCAGTCCCGGCCGGTCGTGGCCGTGAAGTACGACAACGTGGAGGGCAGGTCGTCCCCCCAGGTCGGCATCGGCTCGGCCGAGGTCGTCTACGAGGTGCCGGTCGAGGGCCAGGTCACCCGCTTCCTCGCCCTGTTCCAGTCCATCGACGCCTCCCCGATCGGGCCCATCCGCTCCGCCCGCGGCTCCGAGATCGGCCTGCTCGAGGAGCTGAACGGCCCGCTGTTCGCGTGGCACGGGGCGAACGCGCTGCTGAACAGCCACGTCCGGAGCTCGAGCGTCGTGCCCCGATCCATCGACGACGTGCCGCACCTCTACTACCGCGACCGGTCCCGGAGGTCCCCCTACAACTCCTTCGCCGTCGGCACCGCCGACATCCGGGCCACCGCGCCGGAGGGCTCGACCGGGCCGCTCCAGCCGATCCTGCGCTTCGCCCAGCCGGGCGAGGCCGTCCCGTCGCCGAACGCCCTGCCGGCGACGTCGATCCGCCTGGCGTTCCCGCCCCCCTTCGGTGCCCGGGGCGGCGGTGGCACGGCGGTGCGCTTCGAGTGGGACGGCTCGCGCTGGGTCCGCTTCCAGGCGGGCCACGCCCACGTGGACGCGGCCGGCGGCGGCCAGCTCGGGGTCGACAACGTCATCGTCCGCTTCACGCAGGCGCTGGACTCGGGCACCGTCGACCAGGCCGGCTCGCGGGTCCCGACCGCCCAGGTCGTCGGCGAGGGTGAGGCGTGGGTGTTCAGCGGCGGCAAGGTCGCCACCGGCACCTGGCACAAGCCCGACAACGCCACGCCGACCACATACCGGGACGTCGAGGGCAACGAGATCGTGCTCGCCCCGGGCAAGACCTGGATCGCCCTGCCCTACGGCCCGGGCTCCTCGTTCAGGTAGTGCGCGTCGTCGCCGGATCGGTGCGGGGCCGGCGCATCAGCGCGCCACCGGGCACCGACACCCGGCCCACCACGGACCGGGTCCGGGAGGCGATGTTCAACGCGCTCGGCAGCCTGGGTGCCGTCGACGGCGCCGTGGTGGCCGACCTGTTCGCCGGCAGCGGCGCGCTCGGCATCGAGGCCCTCAGCCGGGGCGCGGCCAGCGCGCACTTCGTGGAGTCGGACCGGCGAGCCGTCGCCGTCATCGAGGAGAACCTCGCGACCCTCGGCCTCGACGACCGCGGTGTGGTGCTGCGCCGACCGGTGGAGGTCGCCCTCGACGACCTGCCGGTGCCCCTCGACCTGGTCCTGGCCGACCCTCCGTACGCCTTCGACGGATGGGCAGCGCTGCTCGCCGACCTCGCCACGCGGCTCGCCGACGACGGTCTGGTCGTCATCGAGTCCGGCCGTGCCGTCGACCTCCCCCCCGGGTGGGAAAGGGTGAGGGAGCGCACCTACGGCGGTACGGTTGTGCTGTTCGCCCGGCCGGAGCCACCGGCCACCGGCGCCCCCGATCCGACAGGAGCACATCCGTGAGGACGGTCCTCTATCCCGGGACGTTCGACCCGATCCACAACGGTCACCTCGAGATCATCGAGACCGCCTCGCGGCTGTTCGACAAGGTCACCGTGGCTGCCATGCGCAACCCGCAGAAGGGCGAGCCGCTGTTCTCCTTCGAGGACCGCCGGGCCATGATCGAGGAGAGCACGTCGCACCTGGACAACGTCGAGGTGGTGCAGTTCTCCAGCCTCGTCGTCGACCTGGCTCGCGAGGTCGGTGCCGATGTCATCGTCAAGGGACTGCGGGCCGTGTCGGACTTCGAATCCGAGATGCACCAGGCCCACATGAACCGCAAGATCTCCGGGCTGGAGACGCTGTTCATCCCCTCGGCCACCGAGCACTCCTTCGTCGCCTCCAAGCTGCTGCGCGAGATCGCCCGGTTCGGCGGCAACGTGAACGAGATGGTCCCCGACGCCGTGGTGAAGCGCCTGGCGGAGAAGTTCGGATGAGCGACCGCCCCGGCCAGTCGCCCTACGAGGCGCCCCAGGTCGAGTCGGTGCTCCGCGAGCTGCGCGACCTCATCGAGCAGGCCCGGCCGATGCCGCTGTCGACCTCGGTGATGATCAACCAGGCCGAGGTCCTCGACCTGCTCAACGAGGCCACCGAGCGCCTGCCCGAGGAGCTGCGGTCGGCGAAGTGGCTGCTCAAGCAGCGCGAGGAGTTCCTGGCCCGGACCAGGCGCGAGGCCGACGAGATCCTCGAGGCGGCCCGCCAGAAGGCCGACCAGCTGGTGCAGCAGACCGAGGTGGTCAAGGCCGCCGAAGCCCGGGCCCGCTCCGTGGTCGACGCCGCCGATGCCGAGTCCCGGCGCCTCAAGCTCGAGGCCGAGGACTTCTGCGACCAGCGCCTGGCCAGCTTCGAGATCGTGCTCGAGCGCACCATGAAGGTCGTCTCCGCCGGGCGGGCCAAGCTGCAGGGCAGCCAGGCCGCCCAGGACGAGCGAGACCTCGGCGACGCCCCCGAAGGCGGCCACGTGCACACCCCCGAGGACGAGCAGGCCGCCCACGAGCGACGGGCCCGACGCCGGCTGGAGGCGGTCCCCGACTCGGGTCAGGGGTTCTTCGACCAGGACGACCGCTAGGTGGGCAAGCCCTTCATCGTCCGCGTCGGCGACCTGCTGCGGGAGCCGGGCAGCCGCCGGCTCATCGACGTCGAGGTCGAGGCCGAGCGGCTCGAGACCTCGGCGGCCAGCACCATCCCCGGCACCCCGCTGACCCTCGAGGGCGCGGTCGTGGCCATGGCCGGGGGCGTGGAGGTCATCGGCACGCTCGGCTTCGACTGGTACGGCGCGTGCCGCCGCTGCCTCGACGACGTCACCGGCCACGTCGACGTGGCCCTGCGCGAGATCGCCCAGCGCTCGCCGATCGACGACGAGATCTACCCCATCGACGACGACCTGCTCGATCTCCAGCCGATGGTGGACGAGCTCGTGCTCGCCAGCCTGCCCATCGCCCCGCTCTGCGCCGACGACTGCCCGGGCCCGGATCCGGAGCGGTTCCCCACCGTCACCGAGGACGAGGTCGCGGCCGCCGCAGCGGCCGAGGAGCCCCCGCCGGACCCCCGCTGGGCGGCCCTGTCCGAGTTGAGGTTCGACGAGGGCTGACCGCTAGGGTGTCTCCTTCGCGTCCGCCTGGTCGGCAACCGACTGGCCCGGACGCATTCGAACGCCCTCCCGGCACCGCATCTGAGGTTGAACAGCCATGGCCGTCCCCAAGAAGAAGACCTCCAAGGCGAAGGGCCGCAGCCGTCAGGCCGCGAACTGGCGTCTCAGCCGCCCGTCGCGCAGCCTCTGCCCGCGCTGCGGCGTCGTCAAGGTCCCCCACGTCGTCTGCCCCAACTGCGGGTGGTACCACGGTCGCCAGGCCGTGGATGTGGACTGATCACGCCCTAGATGCTCCCCATCGCCATCGATGCCAACGGCGGCGACAGGTCGCCGGCGGACATCGTCGAGGGCGCCCGCCAGGCCCGTGACGAGCTCGGCGTGGAGATCCTGCTGGTCGGCACCCCCGAGGTGGCCGACCTGGCCGGCGACCTCCCGCTGCTCGAGGCATCCGAGGTCATCGCCATGGACGCCGATCCGGGCACCAGCGTGCGCCGGATGAAGGACGCCACGCTCGTGCGCGCCGCCGAGGCGGTGCGCGACGGCAAGGCGTCGGCCATGATCTCGGCCGGCAACACCGGCGCCACGATGGCGTCGGCCCTGCTGCGCATGGGCCGGCTCAAGGGCGTGAAGCGGCCGGCGATCGCCACGCCGCTGCCCGTGCCCTCCGGCGGGCACACCGTGCTGCTCGACGCCGGCGCCAACGCCGAGTGCCAGCCCGACTGGCTGGTGCAGTTCGCCCAGATGGGCGCCGCCTACGCCCGCGCCCGCTACGACGTGGCCGAGCCGCGGGTCGGCCTGCTGTCCATCGGCGAGGAGCCCGGCAAGGGCGACACGCTGCGCAAGGAGACCTACGAGCTGCTCGCGGTCGACGGCGTGCTCGCCGCGGCCGGCGGCACCTTCATCGGCAACGTCGAGGGCCGGGACATCCTCACCGACGCCGTCGACGTGGTCGTGACCGACGGCTTCACCGGCAACGTGGCGCTCAAGTCCCTCGAAGGCGGGATGAAGGGGCTGGTGAACCGGCTCCTCGAGGCCTTCGACACCAACGACGAGACGCGTGCCGCCGCTGACGTCCTCATGCCCGAGCTGCTGCCGCTCTACGCCACCCTCGACCCGGAGAACACGGGCGGGGCCATGCTGCTCGGCGTCGACGGGGTGTGCATCATCAGCCACGGGTCCTCGGGTCCGACCGCGGTGGTCAACGCCGTCCGCGTCGCCCGCGACATGGTGGCCGGCAACGTCCCGGCGCACCTCGCCGCCTCGGTCGCCTGACCGTCGCGCATACCCGCTGACCTGGGCGTTCAGGCGTCATCCGGGGCTTTTCCGCCCCTTCCGGCTATGGTGGCCGATCGCCAGAGAAGCTTCCGACCAGGAGGGGCACCCGTTGCCCGCAGAGACCCACGTGGAGGGCGACAAGATGGATCGCAACGAGGTCCTGACCCTCATCCGAGATCGCCTCGCTGACATCCTCGAGATCGAGCCCGACTCCATCAAGGAGGGCGACAGCTTCGTCGACGACCTCGACGCAGACTCCCTCGCCCTGATCGAGCTGGTGGAGGGCCTCGAGGAGGAGATCGGTGAGCGCACGGTCGGCTTCCGGATCGAGGACGAAGACCTCGAGGACCTGAAGACCGTCCGGGACGCCGTCGACTACGTCGTCGCGCGCCTCTGATCGGTACCCGGTCCGGATCCGTGGCGACTGCGCCCGGCGGCACGCACCGCCCGACGCTGCTCGGACGCGATCGGCTCCTCGACGCGCTCGGCTACGCGCCAGCCGACGAAGCGCTGCTGGCCCAGGCCTTCGCGCACCGGTCCTGGTGCGCGGAGCACGCCGAGTACGAGAGCAACGAGCGCCTCGAGTTCCTGGGCGACTCCGTCCTGGGCTTCCTCGTCGCCGACCACGTGTACCGGACCGACGCCGCCCTCGACGAGGGGGCCCTCACCGACGTGCGCAAGGCGGTCGTGAACTCGGTCTGCCTGGCCGAGGTCGCCATCGAGCTCGGCCTCGGCGAGCACCTGCGGCTCGGCAAGGGCGAGGAGCAGTCCGGGGGTCGCGAGAAGCCCTCGATCCTGGCCGACGCCATGGAGGCCGTGCTCGGGGCCGTCTACCTCGACGGCGGCCTGGATCCCGCCCGGCGCCTGGTGCTCGACCTGCTGGGTGATCGCATCCAGTCGGCGATCGATGCCGGCGGCGGCGACCAGGACCACAAGAGCCGCCTCCAGGAGCGCCTCGCCACCGTCACCACCGCCACGGCCACCTATGCCTTCGACGCCACCGGCCCGGACCACGCTCGGCACTTCACCGTCACGGTGAGCGCCGGCGGGCACGAGCTCGGCGTGGGCACCGGCCGATCCAAGAAGCAAGCCGAGCAGCAGGCGGCCCGTGCCGCCCTGGAGCTGCTCGGCGACGACGGCACCGGCTACCCCGGCGCCCCCGATGCCCTGGGAGGGCCCACAGATGGCTGAACTGCCTGAGGTCGAGACGCTGCGCCGACAGCTCGAGCGCGACGTGGTGGGGCGCAAGGTGAAGACCGTCGACGTGCACGACACCAAGGTCATCCCGCGCCACAGCACGAAGAAGCAGTTCGCCGGGATGCTCGAGGGGGCCAAGCTCAAGTCCCTCATCCGGCGCGGGACGTTCCTGATCTTCACCCTCGACACCGGCGACCGCCTCATCGTGCGCCCCGGCCTCGGCGGCCAGCTGCGAAAGACCGCGTCCAAGGACGACCTCGCCGACGGCACGGCCGTGGTGCTGACCTTCACCCAGGGCGGCCAGCTCCGCTACATCGACCCCCGCCGCACCGGCGAGCTGTGGATCCTCACGCCTGAGCAGGTGGCCGAGGGCGTCGACGAGATCGAGCTGCTCGGCTACGACGTGGTCGACCAGCCCGTGCCGTGGGCCGACTTCGCCAAGCTCGTGCTGCAGCGCTCCGTGAAGCTGAAGACCCTGCTGACCGACGAGGACCTGCTCACCGGCATCGGCAACGTCTACTCCGACGAGATCCTCTACGACGCCGGCCTGCGCTACGACCGGCTGAGCGACTCGCTGTCGGTGCAGGAGGTCCGCCGCCTCTACCGGAGCGTGGTGGAGATCCTCCACGACGCCATCAAGCACGGGGGCACCACGCTCGCCGACGACGGCTGGCACGACCTCCACGGCGACGTGGGCGGCTACACCGGCCACCACCAGGTGCACGCCCGCGACGGCGAGCCCTGCCGGCGCTGCCGCGACGTGATCTCCAAGGCCAAGTTCGGCGGCAAGACCACCTGGTTCTGCGAGCAGTGCCAGACTTGAGATGAAGGTTGGTTGAGGTCCGCGTTCGCGCGGAGCCCGACCAGTACCGTCACGAGCGGTGTTTCTCAAGAACCTGACGATCAAGGGGTTCAAGTCCTTCGCCGACACGGCGAGCCTTGACCTCGAACCCGGTGTCACGGTCGTGGTCGGCCCCAACGGGTCGGGCAAGTCCAACGTGGTCGACGCGATCGCGTGGGTGCTCGGCGCCCAGGCGCCGTCGTCGGTGCGGTCCCAGAAGATGGACGACGTCATCTTCGCCGGCACGTCCAAGCGCAGCGCGCTCGGTCGGGCCGAGGTGGCCCTGACCCTCGACAACACCGCCGGCCTGCTGCCGATCGACTTCTCCGAGGTCACCATCACCCGCACGCTCTTCCGCACGGGGGAGTCGGAGTACTCGATCAACGGCGTGCCGTGCCGCCTGCTCGACATCCAGGAGCTGCTGTCGGACTCCGGCGTCGGCCGGATGCAGCACGTGATCATCAGCCAGGGCCAGATCGATGCCGTCCTCAACGCCAAGCCCACCGAGCGGCGGCTGATCATCGAGGAGGCCGCCGGCGTCCTCAAGTTCCGCAAGCGCAAGGAGAAGGCCGAGCGCCGCCTGGCCGCCACCGAGGCCAACCTCACCCGCGTCCAGGACCTGCTCCGCGAGGTCCGCCGGGGCCTGCGCCCGCTCGAGCGCCAGGCCGAAGCCGCCCGCCGCCACGGCGACCTGGTGACCGAGCTCGACGCCCTTCGTCGGTTCCTCGCCGGCCGCGAGCTGGCCCGCCTCCGGAGCCGCCTCGACACCACCACCCACGAGCGCGCCGGGCACGCCGGCACCGAGGAGACCCTCCGGGCCCGCCTCCGCGACCTCGATGCGTCGGTGCTCCGCTCCGAAGCCGAGCTCAACGCCATGGGCGGCGCCGACGTCGGCGACGAGCTCACCCGCTACGAGGCACTGCGCGAGCGCGGCCGCGGCATCGCCGCCGTGCTCGCCGAGCGCCAGCGCAGCCTGGCCAAGGAGCGAGAGTCCACCGTCGACGCCGCGCTCATCGCCTCGCTCGAGGCCGACCAGGCCCGCCTGCGCGACGAGCTGGCCACGATCGAGACCACCGCGGCCGAGCTGCTGCCCGAGGCCGAGGAGGTCGACCGGGCCGAGCGCGGCCTGGCCGACGCCCGGGCGACCTTCGAGGACCGCTGGGGTGAGGGCATCGCCTCGCCCTCCGGTGAGGCCGCCGAGGTCCGCGGCCAGCTGGGCGGGCTGCGCCAGGCCGTCAGCCGCTCCCTCGCCGAGCTGGAGCGCACCGACGGCCGCACCGGGTCCCTCGCCGACAAGCGCGACCGCCTCGCCGCCGAGGCCGAGCGCCTCCGCAGCGAGGTCACCGACGCCGAGACCCGCCTGCCCGAGCTCGAGGCCGAGCGCGATCGCCTGCTGGCAGATCGCGCTGCCGCCGAAGCCGAGGTCGAGGACGCCGCCGCCGCGCTGGCCGAGGCCGATGCCGAGCGCCGCTCCTGGTCGGCCCGTGCCGAGGCGCTCGAGCTCGCCCTGGACCAGGCCCGCTCCGCCGCCGGTGCTGAGCGCCTGGCCGAGGTCGACGGCGTGATCGGCACGCTGCTCGACCTGGTCGAGGTCGACGCCGGCTGGGAGGGGGCCTTCGAGGCCGCCGCAGCCGAGGCCCTGTCCGCCGTGGTCGTCGACGGCGCCGGTGCCGCCCGCCAGGCCCTCGCCGCGCTCACCGCCGGCGATGCCACCGGCGCCGTGCTCGCCCTCGGCGTCGACCGCACGGCGCGCACCGCCCCGCCCGTGGGCGAGCCCGTGCGCCGCCACGTCCGCTCCAACCGACCCGGAGTCGACACGCTGCTCGACGCCGTCGTCGGTGCCGCCGTGCGCATCGACGGCGACTGGGCCGCCGGCCTCGACGTCGCCCTCGCCCACCCCGACGCCATCGTCGTCACGGCCGACGGCGCCCGCTTCGGTGCCGGCGCCTGGCGGGTCGGCGGCTCGGCCACCGGCGCCACCGGCGCTGCGCTCGAGGAGGCCCGCACCCGGGTCGAGGCCGCCGCCGAAGCCGTCACCGCCGCCACCGCGGCCCGGGACGCGGCCCGCTCCCGCTTCGCCGAGCTCAAGCGCACCGCCGGCGACGCCCGGCAGGCCGCCGAGCAGACCGCCGCCGCGCTGCGCCGGTCCGCCGACGGGCTCGCCCGCGTCGAGCAGCAGGCCACCGAGGCCGCCGAGGAGCTCGACGGACAGTCCGGCGTGCGCACCGAGGTCGAGCAGCGCCTGCGCACCGAGCGCGACCGCGTCGCCGAGCTCGAGGCCATGCTGCCCGCCCTCGAAGCCGAGGAGGCCGCCGCCGCCGAAGCGGCCCGGGCCATGACCGAGGCCCGTGCTGCCCTCGACGACCGGGCTGCCGCGGTGGCCACGTTGCGCTCCGACCTCGAGATCCGCGTCGCCCAGGTCGAGGAGCGGCGCACGTCGTTGCAGGCCCGCCTCGTCGAGGTCGACGCCCGGGTCGCCCGGAACCAGCAGGCCGCCCAGGAGGCCGCCGTGCGCCGCGAGGCCCTCGACGTGCGGGCCAAGGCCCTCGACGGCCTCGCTGCGGCGTGCCAGGCGTCGCTGGCCGAGGTCGAGGACAGCCTCGTGGGGCTGCGGGCCAAGCGCCAGGAGCAGTCGGAGGCCCAGCGGGCCGTGGCCGTCGCACTCGACGGGCTGCGCCGCGAGCGCGTCCAGGTCGAGAAGCAGCTCAACGAGGTGCGCGAGCGCATCCAGCGGGCCGACCTGGAGCTCAACGAGATCAACCTGCGCATCGAGACCTCGGTCGAGACCATGCGCCGCGACCTCGACGTCGACCCCGAGACCGCCATCGCCGCCGAGTGCCCCGAGCTGCCCGAGAACGTCGCCCCCGCGGCGCGGTCCCGGGAGCTCGAGCGCGAGCTGCGCCTCATGGGCCCGATCAACCCCCTCGCCCTCGAGGAGTACGAGGCGCTCCAGGAGCGCCACGAGTTCCTCCAGGGCCAGCTCGACGACGTCAAGGGCAGCCGCCGGGAGCTCTCGAAGGTCATCCGCGCCATCGACGAGGAGATCGTCAACGTCTTCGCCGCCGCCTTCGCCGACGTGTCGCAGAACTTCACCCAGCTGTTCTCCACCCTCTTCCCCGGCGGCACCGGCTCGATCAAGCTCACCGACCCCGAGGACCTGCTCGAGACCGGCATCGAGGTCGAGGCCAAGCCGTCGGGCAAGAACGTCCGCAAGCTGTCGCTGCTGTCGGGCGGGGAGCGCTCGCTCACCGCGCTGGCGTTCCTCTTCGCCGTGTTCCGCTCCCGGCCGTCGCCCTTCTACGTGATGGACGAGGTCGAGGCCGCCCTCGACGACGTGAACCTGCACCGCTTCCTCGAGCTCGTCGCCGAGTTCCGCCGCGAGGCCCAGCTCGTCATCGTGTCGCACCAGAAGCGGACCATGGAGGCGGCAGACATCCTCTACGGCGTCACCATGTCGCCGGGGGGCTCGTCCAAGGTCGTGTCCGAGCGGGGCGCAGCCAAGCACGCAGGCGCCGCCTAGCTTCCACGTGCGATGCTCGTCCCCTGTTCGTCGACGAATCGGGGGTCTGGTCGTGAAGGAGCTCGTGTACCACCGCCTGCTGCTGCCGGCAGTCGAGCGCTACGGCGACCGGGAGGTGATCATCGACGGTGACCACCGCGGCACGCTCGCCGAGCACCTCGATCGCACGACGAAGCTGGCGTCGGCGTTGCGCACCGAGCTGGGGGTGGGTCCCGGCGATCGCTTCGCCATCATGGCCACCAACAGCCACCAGTACCTGGAGCTGTACCACGCCGCCTTCCTGGGCGCCGGCATCGTCAACCCGCTGAACCTGCGGCTCGCCCCGACCGAGCTCGAGTTCATCCTGAAGGACTCGGGCACCAAGGTCGTCTTCGTCGACTTCCTCTTCGCCAACAACATCGACATGATCCGCGAGGCGGCCGGCATCGAGAAGGTGGTGCTGATCGGGCCCGACGTGGACTCGCCCCACGACCTGAAGTACGAGGACCTCCTGGCCGCCGGCGAGCCGGTGGTCCCCGAGGAGCCCGAGGAGGACGACCCCGTCGTGCTCATGTACACGGGCGGCACCACCGGTCTGCCCAAGGGCGTGCTGCTCGACCAGCGGGCCGAGATGCTGAACCTGTACCACGTGATCATGGCGGTGGGCATCGACGAGCAGTCCACGTACCTGCACCAGACCCCGATGTTCCACGCCGCGTCGATGGGTGGGCTGCTCGGCATCCCCGCATCCGGCGCCCGCTCGGTCTTCCTCCCCCTGTTCGACCCCGAGAAGGTCATGGACATCATCGAGGAGCACGGCGTCGACTGGACCGTGATGGTGCCCACGATGGTCGGCATGGTGCTGCGGCACCCGGCGTTCCGGCCAGAGCGGCTGGCCTCGCTCCGCAAGCTGACCTACGGCGCGTCCCCCATGCCCGAGGCGATCCTCGACCGGCTGCTGGAGCTGTACCCGCACCTCGAGCTGAGCCAGGGCTACGGCATGACGGAGGCGTCCGCGGTCCTCACCTTCCTGGATGCGGACGACCACCGGCGCGGCGGCGATGTCCTCCGGTCGGCCGGTCGCCCTGTCCCCGGGGTGGTGCTGAGCGTCCAGGACGACGACGGCAACCTGTTGCCCTCGGGGGAGACCGGGGAGATCTGCGCCCGGGCGGGGAACTTCATGCGGGAGTACTGGAACCGCCCCGAGGAGACCGCTCAGGCGTTCCGGGGCGGCTGGTACCACACCGGCGATGCCGGCCACATCGACGGCGAGGGGTTCGTCTACCTGGTCGACCGGGTCAAGGACATGATCGTCACCGGCGGCGAGAACGTGTACTCCTCCGAGGTCGAGGACGCGATCGGCAGCCACCCAGAGGTCGACCAGGTCGCGGTCATCGGGATCCCGAGCGAGAAGTGGGGCGAGGCGGTCCACGCCATCGTCGTGCGGATCGAGGGGTCCTCGGTCGAGGCGGACGAGCTGATCGCCCACGCCCGTGAGCACATCGCCGGGTACAAGGTGCCCAAGTCCATCGACTTCCGCGACGAGCCGCTGCCCCTGTCGGGCGCGATGAAGGTCCTCAAGCGCGAGCTGCGCGCCCCGTACTGGGAGGGGCACGGCCGCAACGTGGGCTGACCGACCCCGGACGCGCCGCACCGCCGCTGGGAGCAGCGGCGGTGCGGCGCGTCAGGTGGAGGACGCTCAGCGTCGAGCGGTTGCGTTCTTGCGGCCGGTGACGGCGTTGTAGATCAGCAGCACGATGATGGCGCCGATGATCGAGCCGATGATGCCGGCCGGGCCGAGCGTGGTCTCGTCGCCGTCGGTGCCGAACAGCAGGGCGCCGAGGAACCCGCCGACGAAGCTGCCGACGATGCCGAGCACGATGGTCGCGACGATGCTCATGGAGTCGTCGCCCGGTACGAGCGCCCGGGCGATGAAGCCGGCGATCAGGCCGACGATGATGAGACCGATGATGAAGCCGAGCATTGAGGTGGTGCCTCCTGGGTCGTGCCGGCGGCAGGGGGTCGCCGGCGCAGGTCACCCCTTACCCACTGTCAGAGCAGCTTGCTCATCACCTTGGCCTTGAACTTCGTGTACGGCGGGTAGATCAGCGACAGGTCGGGCTTCGTCGGCTTGGTCAGCACCGGCTTCATGTTGGAGAACGCGTCGAACCCGGACTTGCCGTGGTAGCGGCCCGAGCCGGCGTCGCCCACGCCGCCGAAGGGCAGGTCGTGGGGGGTGATGTGGAACAGCGTGTGGTTCACGCACACCCCGCCCGAGGAGGTGCGGTCGACCACCGTGCGCGCCGCGGCGTCGTCGTCGGTGAAGACGTAGAGGGCCAGCGGCTTGGGCCGGCCGTTCACGAAGGCGATGGCCTCCTCGAGGTCGTCGACGGCGAGGATCGGCAGGATCGGTCCGAAGATCTCCTCCTGCATGATCGGGCTGTCCGGGTCGGGGTCGACGATGATCGTCGGCGGGAGCTTGCGGGTCGCCTTGTCGACGGCGCCGCCCGTGACGACGGTGCCCCCGTGGCCATCGAGCAGGCCGGCCAGCCGGTCGGCGTGGCGGTCGTTGACGACCTGGGTGAGGTCGGGTGAGGCAGCCGGGTCGGCCCCGTAGAACTCCTCGATCGTCTTCACCAGCTCGTCGACCAGCTCGTCCTTGCGGGTGCGGTCGACCAGCACGTAGTCGGGGGCGATGCAGGTCTGGCCGGCGTTGAGGAACTTGCCCCACGCCATGCGGTGGGCGGTGACGGTGAGGTCGGCGCCGGGGGCGACGATGGCGGGGGACTTGCCGCCCAGCTCCAGCACGGTGGGGGTGAGGTTCTCGGCGGCGGCCCGGGCCACGATCTTGCCCACCGCGGTCGAGCCGGTGAAGAAGATGTGGTCGAAGCGCTGCTCGAGCAGCTTGGTGGACACGTCGGGCCCGCCCTCGAACACGGCGAACGCGTCGGGGTCGAGGTTGTCGCGCAGGACCTGCGACAGCAGCGCCGAGGTCTCGGGCACCATCTCGGACGGCTTGGCCACCACGGCGTTGCCGGCCGCGAAGGCGGCGGCCATCGGCGACACCAGCAGCTGGACCGGGTAGTTCCACGGGGCGATGACCAGTGCCACGCCGAGGGGTTCGGGGACGACCTTGCCCTTGCCGGGCATGTCCTGCAGGCGCAGCTTGGCCTTGCGGGGCTTCATCCAGTCGGCCACGTGCTTGCGCATGTACTTGACCTCGGTCGCGGTGAAGGCGATGTCGGTCGAGTACGCCTCCAGCGTCGGCTTGCCGAAGTCCCGCTGCATGGCGGCGACCAGGTCGTCGCCGTGGTCGTCCAGGACGCGCAGGAGCCCGTCGAGCTGGCGCTGGCGCCACTCGACCGGGCGGGTCCGGCCGCTCTGGAACGTGTGCCGGATCGCCGCGACGGTGCCGGGGATGGAGTCGAGGTCGGTGCGTTCGTCGATGCTCATCGACATCGAACCTACCGAGGCATCAGCAGAGGGCGTCGGCCACGTTGAGCCGTTCGGCCTGTACCGCAGCACCGTTCGGCCACCTACCCTCGCCTGCGGCGGAAGAAGTGAAGTGCTGGGAAGAAGGCAGTGGGATGTACCGAGGTCAGGATCGGCGGCGCCTGACGTGTGCCCCGTCGCGTGATCGCACGCAGGGGTGGCTCGCGATGGCGGCGGTGGTGGTCGCGGTGTCCGCCGTCGCCACGTTGACCGACGAGCACCCGTTGTCTGGTCCGGAGGGACCGCTCGACGATCGTCTGCTGCTCGTCGCTGGTGCGTTCGTCGCGTCGAGCGCAGCGTTCCTGGTGCTGCGGTGGCGGTTGATGCACCACAACACGTCGTTGTGGGGCGCCGCCGCGCTGGTTGGCACGACACTGACCATGGTCGCGTCGGACACCTCGGTCTTCGGTTTCGGCGTCGGGCTGGACCGACACGCGCTCCCCGTCGTTGCGATCGCGACCATGGTCGTTGCCTGGCGCGTCACTCGGGTGCCGGAGATCGACACCGGCGCACGCGCCTGGCATGTGCTCGTCGGCCTCGCTGCTGCGCTCGTGGCAGGGACCGCAGCGCTGCATGCGGTCGGCCTCGGGATGCCGGAGGAGGGTGTTGCCGCCGCGGTCCTTGCTTCGCTTGCGACCGTCGGCTGGTCAGTCATCGCCGGCCTGTGGATCCGCGAGGGACGCCGGCGCAGGGACTGGGGACTGGCATGGGGGAGCGTGCTGTTCATGTCCCTTGCCGGATGGCAAGCAGCTGCCGTCGGTGCAGCATCACCCGGTCGTCCGGTCGGCGTCGCGGGGGCCGTGCTCCTCGTCTTCGGAGCGCTCGCGGCGCTGCGTGGAGGCATCGAGAGTCTTCGGGATGCGGTGGAGGCCCAGGGGCGCGAGCTCCAAGCGACCCGCGAGCGGGTCAACGAGGAGCAGTCGCAGGCCGGACGGGTCAGGGCCGCTGCGGAGGAGCGTGCCCACGAGGCCCGCAACGCGCTCCACGCGGTCGGTGCTGCGATCCAGACGCTCGAGCGATACCACGAGCGCCTGGACGACGAGACCAAGCGCACGCTGTCTGCCGGCGTCACCTCCGAGCTGGCGCGCCTCCAGCGGCTGATCGACCTCGATGAACACCCGGAGCCCGAGCGAGCGTTCCTCCTCCACGAGGTGCTGCACCCAGTCGTCATGGGTGCGGTCGGTGGGGGGCTCCGCGTGGACGTCGGCGTCCCGGACGATCTGGTGGTCGTCGGCCAGCCGCATGCGATCGCCGGCATCGTGCAGAACCTGCTCCTCAACGCCGAGCGCCACGCGGGTGGCCGAGGCGTCTCGGTCCGAGCGCACAGCGACGGTGTCAGAACGGTCGTGCTGGTCTGCGACAGCGGGCCCGGCGTCCCGCCGGCTCACCGCGAGGTCCTCTTCGAACGGAGCCACTGCGGTGAGGGGACCGGTGGTTCGGGCTTCGGGCTGTACGTCAGTCGCCGGCTGGCCCGGGCCCAGGGGGGCGACCTGTGGGTGACGGACCGGCCGGGCGGGGGCGCGGTGTTCGGCTTCGACCTTGCATCAGTCGGCCGGGACGTCGTCGCCGCTGGCGTCGGCGATCAGCCCGACGATCTCAGCGATGCTGGTGGCCGCTGAGTGCTCGTCGAGGTACACGACCACCCCGGCCCGCACGTCGACCACATCTTCGTCGCTGGTGATGAGGACGTCGCAGCCGCCGATCAGCGACCTTCCGTCGAGCACGACGAAGCCGCGGTCGCGCAGGGCGACCGCGAGCGCGTCGTTCAGCAGGCGCGGCTCGAGGGCGAGCGCCACGCTGGGACCTGCGGGGGGTTGCGTCGCAGCGGACACCACGCCAGGTTCGTCCTGCGGCGGGTGCGTGTCATCATCCATTCGGATGAAGTCGACCACACGGTGACGGCGGAGTGATGGGAACGCAGGCTGGGGAGGGCGAGCCGGTTCGCGTGCTCATCGTGGAAGACCACGGCTTGCTGGGCGACAGCCTGGGCGCAGCGCTGTGCTCTGAGGGCTTCGAGGTGCTGCGTCCGGTCACGCTCGACGTGGAGACGGTGCTGGCCGAAGCCGCTGACGCACGACCGCACATGGCGCTGCTCGACTTCCGCCTCGACGGCGACGCGACGGCGCTGCCGATGATCGCCCCGCTGCGCGACGGCGGTGCGAGCGTGGTGATGGTCACCGGCGAGCGTGACCGGCTCCGCCTGGCCGAGTGTGTGGAAGCCGGCGCCATCGGCCTGGTGGACAAGGCCGTGTCCTTCGACGAGCTCCTCGAGGCGGTGCGCCACGTCGCCCGGCTGCGGACGTTGCTCAGCAAGGGCGAGCGGGACGATCTGCTGCGGCTGCTTCGCGAGGCCCGGCTGGCCGACGGTGAGCGCCGGGAGCCCTTCGAGCGACTGACTGCTCGGGAGCAGGCAGTGCTCGGTGCGCTCATGGACGGCCTGAGCGCCGAAGCGATCGCCGAGCGCGACTTCGTCTCGATCGCCACGATCCGCAGCCAGATCCGAGCGATCCTCACAAAGCTCGGCGTGAGCTCGCAGCTGGCCGCCGTGGCGCTGGCTCGCGCTGCCGAGTGGGTGCCACCCGAGGGCTGAATCAGGTTTTCATCAATCCTGACGATGAGCGGCGTGTGCCCGGCGTCGCATGGTGATCGAAGCGGGAGCGGAGCGATGATCCACTGAGCTGACCTGGTCGCCTGGGCTCGGTGGGGAGCGAGTGGCGAAACCGACCTCCTGATGGACACACAGGAGAAACAGATGAACAAGCGCAAGATCGGCCGCCTGGCCGGCTTCGTGGCCGCAGCGGGCATGACCGCTGGCCTCGTCGGCGGAGGCGTTTCCATGACCGGTGCCTACTTCCAGGACACCGAAACCGGCTCCATCCAGGGTTCGACCGGTGAGGTCGACATCAAGATGGCCAGCGGCACCACGCTGAACACCAACTTCGCCAACCTGATGCCAGGCGGCGCCCCGTCCTCGAAGACCTACACGGTGAAGAACGTGGGCACCGAGGCGGTTGACCTCTACGTCGATCTCAGCGCTGGCATGCCTCCGGGCCTGACTGCAGCCGATGCGGCCACCCTTCAGAGCCAGTGCGGGTACCTAACGTTCGCCATCACCGGCGACCTCGGGAGCACGACGCTCGACGCTTGCCAGCTGTTCACCATGGCAGCCGGTGGACCCGTGAAGGTTGCTGACAACGTCGCCGCAAGCACCGCTCGGACGGTGACGGTTGCCGCGAGCCTCGACGAAGATGCCGGCAACGTGTGGGCAAGCCGTTCGGCGTCCGGGACGATCGAGTTGATCGCGACCCAGGACGGTCAGACGCCGACGGTTCAGGCTGACCAGGCCGCCGCCAACGACGACCAGTAGGTCCAGGTCCTAGCTGATGTGGTGGGCGGAGATCCCTCCGCCCACCACATCGACTCTCTTCTCATGCGCAAGATCGCCCTCCTCGCCTTCCTCACCCTCGCTCTCGTCGGCGTGCTCGGCCTCCGGCACAAGGTCGTCTCCGACGTCGACCTGTTCGCCGTGGAATCCGGGTCGATGGGTGACGCCGCACCGATCGGCTCCCTGGTCGTGGTCCGGCCCGCCGAGTCCGCCGTCGTCGGTGACGTCGTGACCTACGAGAAGGAGAGGGGCGTGTTGCTGACCCACCGGGTGATCGAGGTGACGCCGACCGGTGAGTACCGCACGCAGGGCGACGCCAACGACGGCCCGGATCCGTGGACCGTCGAGCCAGGGTCGATACGGGGTGTGGTCGAGAGCGTGCACCCCGGCTGGGGATACGCGCTCGTGTTCCTGAGCCTGCCGATGGGCATCGGCTCGATCGCCGCAGCGGTCGTCGCCCTGGCGTTGCTGTGGCAGCTGTTCTTCCCCCCCGACGCCGCCGACGGTGCGACCAGCGGCGAGGCGTCGAGGTCCCGGCGGAGCCGGCACCGACCAGCTCCTGCCGGATGATGGCGATCGGCGCCCGCCGCCACATGCGGCTCGCCCTCGCCGCCCTCGCCGGCGCCCTCCTGGCCGGTGCCTACGTGGCACCTGCAGTCGGAGCGCAGGAAGGTGCCACTGATGCACTCTGCCCGGGTGTCGCCGAGGGCATCGACCTCAGCGGGCTCCTGCCCGGGGCACCTCGCACGGTCGATCTCGACGTCTGCAACGACTCGGCCTCGGCTGCTCACTTCGTGCTCGCTGCTCCCAGCGCCGGCGATCTGGGCCCCTTGGTCGATGTGACCATCGAGGACCACTGGACCGGCACGCTCGACCAGCTTTCGCAGCCGGTCACCGTCGACGACGGGGTGCTCGGGCCCGGTGAGCGTCGCAGCTACGAGCTGACCGTCGGACTGAGCCGACGTGCCGACAACCGTTCGGCCAACCGGGCCTTCTCGATGCAGTTCGTGCTGGTGCGGTCGACCGCTGTCCTCGACGACGTCGTCGTGCGGCCCGGCGAGACGGCGGACGACGGTGAGCCGACCCTGCGCGTGACCAGTCGGGGGGCGGTCGACGGCCCGCTGCCCCACACCGGTGCCGATGCGCTGCGCATCGCTGCCGTGGCACTCGTCGCCATCGTCGCAGGCATGTGGCTCCGGACCTACGCCGGTCGCCGCAGCTGACGGTCGACCTCCCGGTCTGACCGGACGCGCGCACCTTCGACGTCCCCGCGCCACGCAGCGAGATCGACGCGCCGCCTGAGTCGGTTGCCTCAGCCGCAGAGGGCGTCGGCGGCGTTGTCGACGGACACGGCGGCTTCGGTGTAGGACGCCACGGCCTGTCCGTAGTCGAGCTGGTCGACCCGGGTCAGGTCGTAGCCGGCGCCGGCCAGCTCGTCGCGCAGGTCCTCCACGGCGTCGGCGTAGCGCTGAGCCTGGTTCCGGACCTCGTCGGGCGCGGCGTCGGCGATGCGGTCGACGCCGACGGCCAGGTCGGCGAAGGCGTCGCGCATCTCGCCCGGGCTGGCGACCTGCAGCTCCTCGAACGGGTCGTCGTCGCGCAGGTCCTCCACCGCCTCGCAGAACGCCGCCACGTCCCCGTCACCGCTGTCGTCGCCGCACCCGCTGAGCAGACCGACCAGCACGAGCGCCCCGCCGAGCTTCTGGGCCGCGAGGAGCGACGCCGGAGGCGTGCTCCGCGGCCCAGAACGATTTCTCGGGCTCACGGGAGGCGCTGGAAGAACAGCAGCGACAGGGCGGCGCTGATCAGGACGAGCACGACGGCGTAGCCGGCGAAGCGCTCGGTGATCTCCTGCTCCTCGGTGTCGAAGCCGACGGAGGAGCCGATGTCCTCGTACACGCTCTGGAGCTCGCCCAGGGACTCGGCGGAGAAGAACTGCCCGCCGGTGCGCTCGGCGATGAGGCGCAGCGGTTCGCGGTCGACCGGCACCGGCTGGATCTCGCCGTCGATGACGATGGTGCCCCGGTCGGTGCCGAAGGCGATGGTGGACACCGGGACCTCGGCCTCGACCGCGGCCTCGGCACCGTCGACGTCGGGACGGCCGACCGTGGTCTTGCCGTCGGTCATGACCACCATCCGGGCCGGAACCGGCTCGGCCTCCTCGCCCTCTTCGCCCGGGTCGGTGAACGTCGGTGCGGTGGCGATGGCATCGAGGCCGGCGAAGATCGCCTCGCCGATGGCGGTGGCCGGACCGAGCTCCAGGGTCTGGATGGCGGCCCGCACCGGCTGGCGGTCCGTGGTGGGCGTGACCCGGACCCGGGCGACGCCGTCGAAGCTGACCAGGCCCACGTTGATCTGGGGTGGCAGCTCCTCGATGAAGGACAGGGCCGCCTGCTGGGCGGCCTCGATGCGCGACGGCGCCACGTCGGTGGCCTCCATCGACAGCGACGTGTCGATGGCCAGCACGACCGTGGCCCGCTCCTTGGGCACCTGGACCTCGTCGGCGGGGCGGGCCCAGGCCAGGACCATGGACGTGATCGCCAGGAGGAAGGCGGCGGCGGCCACGTGGCGGCGCCACCCCGGGCGTCCGGGGGCCACCGTCTCGAGCAGCGGCAGGTTGGTGAACCGGACGGTGTAGCGCCGTCGCAGGAACGTCATGGCGACGTACGCGGCCACGAGCGCGAGCACGGCGAGCAGGCCCCACAGCCGGGTGGGGGCGAGGAAGGCGTCGGGCAAGCTCATCTGACGGCCGCCATGGCCCGTCGGGCCTGCACGAACCGGGCGACGTCGATGACCCAGTCGCGGTCGGTGCGCAGCTGGAGGTGCCCGACACCGGCGCTTCGCAGCTCGTCTGCGATGTGCCGGCGCTGCTCGGTGGCGGCGGCCGCGTAGCGGTCACGCACGCGTCGATTGGTGGGGACCTCGCGGGTGCGGCCCGTCTCCGGGTCGACCAGGGTCAGCACCCCGACCGACGGCAGCTCCAGCTCGCGGGGGTCCACGATCTCGATGGCGACGACGTCGTGGCGGGCGGTGAGGCCGCGCAGGGCGCGAGCCCAGCCATCGGTGGACAGGAAGTCGGACACGACGACGATGAGGCCTCGACGTCGTGGCGGGACGATCAGGTGCCCGAGCGCAGCGCCGAGGTCGGTCGTGCCGCCGGCGTGGCGCTCCGAGCCGCCGAGGCGCGTGCCCGGCCGTGCGCCGGTGAGGAGGCCGTGCAGCACGGCGAGGAGGTGCTCGCGCCCGGGCTTGGCCGGGATCACGGTGGTGCCGTCCGGGTCGACGACGACCGCGCCTAACCGGTTGCCGGTGCGCGCCGTCAGGAAGCCGATGGCGCCGACCGCCTCGACGGCCAGGCCGGCCTTGGTGGTGCGGGCGGTGCCGAAGTCGAGGCTGGGGGAGCGGTCGACCAGGACCCACGTCTCCAGCTCGCGGTCGGCGATGGACTCGCGCACGTGGGTGTCCATCGACCGGGCCGACACGTTCCAGTCGATGCGACGCACGTCGTCGCCGGGGACGTAGGGGCGCGTCTCGCCCGTCTCGGAGCCGTGGCCCGGGACCAGGCCGCGGTAGTCGCCGTGGAGCAGGCCGTCGAGGCGCCGGTTCACGTCGAGCTCGAGGCGGCGCAGGACCTCGGCCGCCTCGGTGTGGACCGTGGCGCTCACCCGGCCGCCCACTCGCTGGCGTCGCCCTCCGGCGGGCTGGCGGGCGGGCTGCCGGCCACGTGCGGGGCGGGGACGGTGGACAGCAGGCGGGCGAGCACGTGCTCGACGCCCACGCCCTGGGCGAGGGACTCGTACGACAGGACGAGGCGGTGGCGCAGGACGTCGGGTGCGACGTCGAACACGTCCTGGGGCACGACGTAGGAGCGCTGCCGCAGCAGGGCCAGCGCCCGGCCCGCGGCCACGAGGCCGAGGGTGGCGCGCGGCGACGCGCCGTAGGAGAGGTACTCGACGAGGTCGGGCAGGCCGTAGCGGGCCGGATCGCGCGTGGCCTGGACCAGGTCGACGGCGTACTGGAGCGTGCCGTGGTCCACGGAGACGGCGTCGGCGGCGTCCTGCAGGCGCAGCAGCGCGCCCGTGTCGAGGGCGCGCTCGGCCTGGGGCGGGTCGATGCCGTGGCGCAGCACGATCTCGGACTCCTCGGCGGGGGAGGGGTACTCGATCAGGATCTTCATGAGGAAGCGGTCGCGCTGGGCCTCGGGCAGCGGGTAGACGCCCTCGGACTCGATCGGGTTCTGCGTGGCCATCACCAGGAACGGGCGGGGTACCTCGTGGGTCTCACCGCCGAGCGACACCTGCTTCTCGGCCATGACCTCGAGCAGCGCGGACTGGACCTTGGCCGGGGCCCGGTTGATCTCGTCGGCGAGGAGGAAGTTCACGAACACGGGGCCGAGCTCGACGTCGAAGCGCTCGGACGACTGGCGCCACACGCGCGTGCCGGTGATGTCGGCGGGGAGGAGGTCGGGGGTGAACTGGATGCGGGCGAAGCTGCCCCCGACGACGGTGGCCAGGGTCTCCATGGCGAGCGTCTTGGCCAGGCCCGGCACGCCCTCGAGCAGCAGGTGGCCCTTGGCGAGCAGCCCCACGAGCAGGCGCTCGAGCACGCGGTCCTGACCGACGATGACCCGCTTGACCGCCTGGGTCACGGCCTGGACCTCGGCGGCGGGATGGGCGTGGGAGTCGCTCTGCACCCCTCTGAGGCTAGAGGCGGGTCGGCGATAGGCTCGCTCGCCCATGGAGATCCTCCTGCTCATCGCCGCCGTCGTCGTCCTGGTCGGAGGTGTCGCCGTCGTCCTGGTCAACCGGAGGGACACCGGCGCCCCCGGCATCGAGCCCCCGGACCGCTCTGGCCGCCAGGTCCCCGGGCCCGGCACCGAGGGCACGCCCATCCTCGATGGCGACCGACCGGGCGGTGAGGTCCGCGACGCCGGCACCAGCGACATCGGCATCGACGGAGGCACTCGGGAGACCGCCGAGGGCCCGGCCGGGACGGACCCGGTCGAGGCCGGCGGCATCGAGACCCACCACGAGGACCAGCCGGTGGTGCGGCCCACGTTCCGCGACCGGCTCACCAAGGCCCGCGCCACCTTCTCGGGCTACCTCGGCTCGCTGCTGTCCCGCTCGGACATCACGGAGGAGACGTGGGAGGAGCTGGAGGAGGCCCTCATCCGCGCCGACGTCGGCGTCGGGCTCACCACCCAGCTGCTCGAGGAGCTGCGGGCGACGGTCAAGGCCGAGGGCATCACCGAGCCCCAGGCCCTGGTCGATGCGCTGAAGGCCCAGCTCACCGCCGAGCTCGAGGAGGGGGACCGCACCCTCACCTACGAGCCGGGCAACCCCAACGTGTGGCTCTTCGTGGGCGTCAACGGCGTCGGCAAGACCACCTCCATCGGCAAGGTGGGCAAGCAGCAGGTGTCCGAGGGCCGGTCGGTGATCATGGCCGCCGGCGACACCTTCCGCGCCGCCGCCGCCGAGCAGCTCGAGACCTGGGCGGACCGGGCCGGCGCCGAGTTCCACCGGGGCGCCGAGGGCGGCGACCCGTCGTCGGTCATCTTCGACGCCATCGCCAAGGCCGGGGCCCGCGACATCGACCTCGTCCTCGCCGACACCGCCGGTCGCCTCCACACCAAGTCGAACCTCATGGAGGAGCTGTCGAAGGTGCGCCGGGTCGCCGACCGCGATCCCGGCAACGTCACCGAGGTCCTGCTCGTGCTCGACGCCACCACCGGCCAGAACGGCCTGCAGCAGGCCAAGCAGTTCACCGAGGCCACGCAGTGCACCGGCGTGGTGCTCACCAAGCTCGACGGCTCGGCCAAGGGCGGCATCGCCCTCGCCATCGCCCTCGACGAGGAGATGGGCGGCCTCGGCCTGCCGATCAAGCTGGTCGGCCTCGGGGAGTCCGCCGACGACCTCATCCCCTTCGACCCGGCCGCCTTCGTCGACGCCCTCCTCACGCCGTGATCTTCCTCCTCTGGAGCCTGCTCACGCTGCCGGTCAAGCTCGTGCTCGGCGCGGTGAAGCTGGTCCTGCGCGTCCTCGGGTTCATCGGGCTCAGCCGCATCGCCGCGTTCGGCGCCGGCGTCGGCGTCGGCGTGGCGATGGCCCCCAAGCCGGCGGCGCAGCTGCGCAACGGCGTGGCCGCCCAGGAGGAGGCCAAGGCCGCTCGCGGCGGCGACATCGGCGCCACGGTCCGCCACGAGCTGGCCACCTCACCGCGGACCTGGCACCTGCCCCAACCCGGCGTGACGGTGCAGGGGGACCGGGTCGTGCTCACCGGCACCGTGCCCCACGACGACGCCCGCCTCACCCTGATCCGCACGGCCGGCTCCGTCACCGGCGTCCGGGCCGTGGACGACCACCTCACGATCGAACCCACCACCCCGTAGGATCGACACCTCATGTTCGAGGCACTCAGCGACCGGTTCGACGGCATCTTCGCCCGCATCAAGGGCAAGGGGAAGCTCCGCGAGGAGGACGTCGACGAGACCCTCCGGGAGATCCGCCTCGCCCTGCTCGAGGCCGACGTCAACTTCCAGGTCGTCAAGAACCTGGTGGCCCGCATCCGCGAGCGCGTCGTGGGCATCGAGGTCAGCCAGGCGCTGAACCCTGCCCAGCAGGTCATCAAGATCGTCAACGAGGAGCTCGTCGAGTCCCTTGGCGGCGAGACGATCAAGATCAGCTACGCGTCGAAGCCGCCCACCGTGGTGCTCATGGCCGGCCTCCAGGGCTCGGGCAAGACCACCAACTCCGCCAAGCTCGCCCGCTGGTTCAAGGCCCAGGGCCGCAACCCGCTGCTCGTCGGCGCCGACCTCCAGCGCCCGGCCGCCGTCCAGCAGCTGCGCACGCTGGCGGAGCAGGTCGGGGTCCCGGTGTACTCCGCGGACGACGAGATCGTGGCCGGCGGCCAGGGCGACCCGGTCGACGTGGCCAAGGCCTGCATCGACGAGGCCCGCCGCCTCGGCAAGGACGTGGTCATCGTCGACACGGCCGGTCGCCTCGCCATCGACGCCGAGCTCATGGAGCAGGTCCGCCAGATCTCCGAGGCGACCGCCCCCGACTACACCTTCCTCGTCGTCGACGCCATGACGGGTCAGGACGCCGTCACGGTCGCGGAGAGCTTCAACGAGACCCTGGCCCTCGACGGCGTCATCCTGACCAAGCTCGACGGCGACGCCCGCGGCGGTGCCGCCCTGTCGGTGAAGGAGGTCGTCGGCAAGCCCATCGCCTTCGCCTCCACCGGCGAGAAGCTCGACGACTTCGACCTGTTCCACCCCGACCGCCTCGCCGGACGGATCCTGGGCATGGGCGACGTCCTCACCCTCATCGAGAAGGCCGAGTCGGTCTACGAGGAGAAGGAGGCCGAAGCCGCTGCCCAGAAGCTGATGGAGGGGCAGTTCACCTTCGACGACTTCCTCGACCAGATGGCCCAGATCAAGAAGATGGGCTCGATCTCCAGCCTCCTCGGGATGATGCCGGGCATCCCCAAGGAAGTGAAGAACGTCAACATCGACGACAAGGAGCTGAACCGCATCGAGGGGATGATCCACTCGATGACGCGGGCCGAGCGCAACGATCCCACCATCATCGACGGCTCCCGCCGGGCCCGCATCGCCGAGGGCTCGGGCACCGACGTCGGCCAGGTCTCCCAGCTGGTGAAGCAGTTCATGGAGATGCAGAAGATGATCAAGTCCATGCCGGGCATGGGCAACCGGGTGGCCAAGCGCAAGAAGAAGAAGGGCAAGAAGGGCGGCGGTCGCGTCACCCCGAAGGGCCCCGCCACCGTCCCCTCCGGCAAGCAGGGCTTCACCCTCCCCGGCCTCGACGGCTGACTTCTGGCAGCGGCTACGGAACAGATCGGACGGCACCCTCCGCCGAGGTCACGGCGCCTCGGAGACCGTCGGGTAGCTGCCTGTCGCCGAGTCGGTCTGCCGGTAGGTACCGGAGGTCAACGAGATGAGGATGGGCGGACCGTCGCTGCGCCCGCAGAGGAGGTGGGTGGCGTCGTACCAGCCGGTGCAGAACAGACCGGCACCGAGCTCGCGGTCAGGGTCTGCCACCGGGACCGACTCGTCGGACTGCTCCTGGCCGTTGGTGTCGTAGGCCCGGATTCGCAGCATGGGGGCGAAGTCTTCGTCGAACCCTGCGTCGACCACGCGGATCTGCCCGTCGACGGTCGTGAGTGTGGGTCGGCTGTCGACGGCGACCTCGACGACCCATGCGGGGTCGGCTTCGCCGGGGCTCCAGCGGGCGAGCAGCACGAGCGACTCCGAGGCGAAGAGCCCGATCACATCACCGTCGGGCAGCACCGCTGCGCCGAGGTGCGCGGACTCCCATGCCGGTCGGCGGACCACGGTGCTCCGGGTGCCGTCCGCGATGTCGATGAGGGCGAGCTCCTCGAAGGTGTCGTCGGGTCCGACGCCGCCGTAGGACTCGGCGACGAGCGCGACCGGGACCCCGTCGAGAACTGTTGCGTCGAGGAGGCGGGTGCTGCGGGCGTCGGGGCTGACCGGTAGGGCCCGCTCCTCCCCGGAGAGCCATGCAGTCGGGGTGCCCTCGGGAGTCGGTGGGTACTCGGTGAACGTCGTGGATGCGGGCTGGTGGACCACGATGTCGGATCCGATGGCGTAGGCGACTGCGGCGTCCTCGCTGGCGATGCGTTGCGATCCGCCGCCGTCGTGCAGGGTGACGCCGTCGGGCGACGCGGCCACGTACCGGATCGACCCTGCCGCTCGCTCGAGTGCGTCCTGGGCGTCCTGCCCGCCATCGGGTGCGGTGGTGGTGGACGACGGGGCGGCACCGGTTCCGTCGGAGTGGAGCTGGTCGATGCCGAGGTCAGAGGACAACCACAGCAGGGACCCGTCGACGCGCAGTCGGGGGTCGGACGTCAGCGACAGCAGGAGGCCACCGCCGACCACGCCGCCGTTGCATGGCATGCCGTCGGGGTCGAGGCCATCGACTGCCAGGGCGTCGCCGTCGACTGACCACTCCAGGGGCTGGGAGCAGCCGAAGATCTCCAAGCTGCCGGTCCCGTCCGGGTCGAACGTCACCGCCGGGGCTTCTTGTTCACCTTCGGCCGCCGGGGTGGATGCGGACCAGCGGCCCTCGAGCGTGGTCGCGCTCGGCGCCTCGCCCAGGCGGTCGAATCGCTGGAAGGCCACGAAGTCGTCGCCCGCCGTCAGCTTCAGCGTCTCCGAGCCGTCGTCGAACCGGCCGACCCTCGGGTCGTTCTCGAGCAGCTCTGTCAGGCCACCGGGCTGGTTGTCGCAAGCCACGTTGCCCATCGGTTCCAGTGACGTGACCAGCCGGGTGCCGTCGAGCTCCCAGTCCCCGTTGATCGGTCGGCAGCCGTCGATCCCGCCGAGCCTGCCGTCGTCGTCGAACTGGAGGAACGCCGGCGGACTGGGTGCCACGATCACCTCGCTGTACGCGAAGGCCACCCACCGGTCCGCGACCAGTTCGTCGACCGTCACGGCACCGTCCTCGATCGTACCGACGGAGTCCACTTCCTGGCTGTCGTCGCCGAACCCGGCGACAAAGCCCACCACGCCCAGCACCACGACCGCCGCCACCGCAGCGAGCCGGCCGGTCCGGCGGTGCCGCACCCGGCGAGCGATGTCGCGGTGGTCGAAGCGCACCGGACCGTCGGCGGCGTCGTTCAGCAGATCCTCGAGCCGACTCATCGGACCGGCACCTCCTCGTCCTCGACGAGCCCCACGGTTCGCAGCCGCGCCAGGGCCTGGTGCGTCGTTGCCTTCACGGTTCCCTCCGCGCATTCGAGCAGCGCAGCTGTTGCGGCGACGTCGTAGCCAAGGAAGAACCGGGCCACGATCACCGACCGCTGCCGGTCGGGCAGCGCCGAGACCGCCTCGCGAACAGCCACGGCGGCAGCCCGGTCCTCTTCGACCGTGAACTCGTTGCGGTCCGCTCGCCGGTTCGCTCGCCACTCCGCCTGGCGGCGGCGGTGCCACGAGCCGGCCAGGTTCAGACCAACCCGCACCGCCCACGCTTCCGGTACATCCAGCTGGGACACCCGGTCCCAGCGCTGCCACACCCGCACCAGCGCCTCCTGGGCGAGCTCCTCCGCGACCGCTCGCCGCCCGGTCGCCAACGCGAGCGCGCCGACCAGACGGCCGCGCACGGCGTCGCAGAACTCCTCCGGTCCGTCAGCTCCCATCACGAACAACACGCATCAGCACGCCGATCGGTTTAGTGGCCCGGCCGTCGCCGTGTTCCGCCGTCGCTGCCAGAATCCCGCAGGTTGCTTCGCGGGGCACCGACCACGCACACTGGTCGACTGTGCCTGCCGCCTCCCCGGCGCGCCGGCAGACCCGAACGCATCCCCTGGACCCAGAGAAGAGACACCGTGGCCGTCAAGCTCCGCCTCATGCGGATGGGCAAGAAGAAGCAGCCCACCTACCGCATCGTCGCCGCCGACTCCCGTTCGCCCCGCGACGGTCGGTTCATCGAGATCATCGGGCACTACGACGCCCGTCGTGACCCGTCGGTGATCAAGGTCGACAACGAGCGTGCCGTGCACTGGCTCCAGAACGGCGCCCAGCCCACCGAGACCGTCGGCAAGCTGCTGACGCTGTCCGGTGCGATGGCCCAGCTCAAGGGCGAGCCCATGCCCGAGGGTGCCGAGCAGTTCGACAAGAACGCCGCACCGGCCGAAGCCGAAGTCGCCGCCGGCGCCGAATCGTGAGCGACGTCGACACCGAGCTGGCCCCGACCGCCGCTGCGGTCTGCGAGTACATCTGCCGCTCCATCGTCTCCCAGCCCGACGAGGTGTCGGTCGAGGTCGACGGTGACGACGAGCGCGTCGAGCTGACCGTCACGGTCGGCGACGGCGACACCGGTCGCGTCATCGGACGCCGGGGCCGCACCGCCCAGGCCATCCGCGCCGTCGTGCGCGCCGCGGCCGCCAAGGACGGCGTCGAGGTCGACGTGGAGTTCGCCGACTAGATCGGAGTGTGCTCGCTCCGCTGCGCGCACTCCCACGTCCACGGAGGCCCCTTGCCCGAATCCGGTCGCTCCGCTGGCGCTCCGCTACCCGAGCTCCTCGAGGTCGGGACCATCGCCAAGCCCCACGGGCTCAAGGGCGAGGTCATCGTCGCCCTCCTCACCGACCGCGAGGACCGGCTGGCCGCCGGCTCCGTGCTGCAGACCGATCGCGGTCCGCTCACGGTCGTGGAGGCCCACCCGCACCAGCACCGTTGGCGCGTCCGCTTCGAGGGCTTCGCCACGCGCGAGGACGTGGACCCCCTGCACGGGCTGGTCCTGCGAGCCGAGCCCGTCGACGACCCCGACGTCTGGTTCGTGCACGAGTTGATCGGGTTGCCCGTCGTGCTCACCGACGGCACCGAGGTCGGCACCTGCACCGCGATCATCGACAACCCGGCCCACGACCTCGTCGAGCTCGACGACGGACGGCTGGTGCCGCTGCCCTTCGTCGTCGACGTGGGCGACGTCATCGAGATCGATCCGCCCGAGGGCCTGCTGGACCTGGCGTGAGCGAGCCGGCCGAGGCCCTGCGGATCGACGTCTTCACGATCTTCCCCGAGATCGTGGAGGGCTTCGCGTCCCAGAGCCTGCTCGGCAAGGCCCGCGAGCGCGGCCTGCTCGACGTGCGCACCCGGGACCTGCGGGCCCACACCACCGACGTGCACCGCACGGTCGACGATGCGCCCTTCGGTGGGGGCGCCGGCATGGTGCTGATGCCCGACCCGCTCGTGACCGCCATCGAGGCGGCCGACCCGCCCCGGCCCCTGTTCCTGCTCGGCCCCGGTGGACGTCGCTTCGACCAGGAGACCGCCCGGGAGCTGTCGGCATCGGGCGGGTTCTCACTGCTCTGCGGTCGCTACGAGGGCGTGGACCAGCGCGTGGTCGACGGTTGGTGCGACGGTGAGCTGTCGATCGGCGACTACGTGCTCGCCGGCGGCGAGGTCGCGGCCATGGTGGTGATCGAGGCCGTCGGTCGCCTGGTGCCGGGGGTGATGGGCAACGCAGAGAGCAGCACCGAGGAGTCGTTCTCGTCCGGGTTGCTCGAGTACCCCCAGTACACGCGCCCCGCCGACTTCCGCGGCCGGGAGGTGCCCGAGGTCCTGCGCTCCGGCGACCACGGCCGCATCGCCCGCTGGCGCCACGCCCAGTCGCTCGTGCGCACGGCGGTGTCCCGTCCCGACATGCTGGCGGCCCGACCCCTCACGCCCGAGGACGAATCCGTGCTCGGCGAGTTCCACCTGCTGGCCCAGGTGCGCACGCTCATCCCGGACCCCGACACCCACCGCTAGGAGCCGTGCTCGGGTTGGTCGGGGGCGGGGCGGCAGCCCTACACTGACTCGTTCGCTGCCGGCACCGCCGCGCGCACACGCCCGTACGAATCTGCCCCAGGACGCCACCATGCACCAGACCGACCTCGTCGATCTCGCCAACCTCCGAGACGACATCCCCGAATTCGCCCCCGGCGACACGGTGAACGTCCACGTCCGCGTGGTCGAGGGCAACAAGGAGCGCGTCCAGCAGTTCAAGGGCGTCGTCATCAAGCGCCAGGGCGCCGGCGTGCGCGAGACCTACACGGTCCGCAAGCTCTCCAACGGCGTCGGCGTCGAGCGCACCTTCCCGCTCCACACCCCCACGGTCGCCAAGATCGAGGTCGTCATCCGTGGCGACGTCCGTCGGGCCAAGCTCTACTACCTGCGCGATCGCGTGGGGAAGCGGGCCAAGGTCAAGGAGAAGCGCGACTTCTGATCGCGCCGTGATCAACGCAGCAGCGTGATCGACTGGCAGGGCGTCGACGTCTCGGAGCGAGCTCGCGACGAGGACGTGGACGAGCTCCCCGCCCTCCGTCGCCCCGAGGCCGAACCCGGTCCGGGCCGCCTGCTGCTCGAGATCCCGCTCCTGCTGATCGGGGCCGCGGTCATCGCGCTCGTCGTCAAGGCGTTCCTGGCCCAGGCCTTCTTCATCCCGTCGGAGTCGATGGAGCCCCAGCTCGCCACCGGCGACCGGGTCGTGGTGTCGCGGCTGTCCTACGAGCTGCACGAACCCCGGCGCGGCGACGTGGTGGTGTTCGACGACCCGGCCCAGCCCGAGGTCGTCGACGAGTCGCTGCTGCCGGTGCGCCTCGGCCGTGAGGCGCTGGAGGCGCTCGGCCTCATCGAGCCGCGGGGCCGGGAGCTGATCAAGCGGGTGGTGGCCCTGCCGGGCGAGACGGTGTGGGGCCAGGACGGCCGGGTCGTCATCGACGGGCGCACCCTGCTCGAGCCGTACCTGTCCGCCGAGGCGATCACCGACGACTTCGCGCCGGTCCGCGTGCCCGAGGACCACGTCTTCGTGATGGGCGACAGCCGGCGCAACAGCAAGGACAGCCGCCGGTTCGGGCCGGTGCCCGAGGAGCTGGTGGTCGGTCGGGCCATCGCCCGGGTGTGGCCGCCGGGACGCATCGCCCACCTGTGACCGGGGCCAGACATCGGGGTTCTCGTCGGTGGGGCCGGGTTACGGTGTCGCTGTGAGCGCCGACGACCTCGAGGCCTACGAAGCCGACATCGAGCTCCAGCTGTACCGCGAGTACAAAGACGTCAGCCCCACGTTCACCTACGTGGTGGAGACCGAGCGCCGCTTCTACCTGGCCAACGAGGTTCAGCGCACCGTGCGCGACGCCGGCGGCACCCCCTTCGTCGAGCTCGAGCTGCGCGACGCCTGGGTGTGGGACATGTACCGCTCCAGCCGCTTCGTGTCCCGGGTCCAGGTCGTGACGTTCAAGGACGTCAACATCGAAGAGCTCCCCAAGGCCGACATCGACCTCGAGTCGTTCCGCAAGGGCCCCAGCTAGGACCCGGCCCGTGACCGTCGCCCGCCAGAAGCTCGGTGCCCACGGCGAGCGCCTCGCGGCCCGCCGGTACGAGGCCGACGGCTACGAGGTCGTGGCCCGCAACTGGCGCTGCGGCGACGGCGAGCTCGACCTCGTCCTCCGCCGCAACGACGTGCTCGTGTTCGCCGAGGTGAAGACCCGCACGTCCGATCGCTTCGGGCACCCGGCCGAGGCCGTCACCGTCACCAAGCAGCGCCGCATCCGCGGGTTGGCCCAGCGGTTCTGCGCCGAGACGGGCAACCGGGCCCGGGTCCTGCGCTTCGACGTGGTCAGCGTGCTGCGCGGCCAGGTGGAGCGCTACGAGGGCTGCTTCTGAGCCCGAGCTAGCCGAAGGCCGGCGTCGGGAGCGCCAGCGAGCAGGCGGCAGCGTTGCGAGGGCCGAACGGCCCGCAGGGGCCGGAGCCTGAGCTAGCCGAAAAGGGCCCAGAGCACGAGCAGCACGGCGACGATGAGGCCGGCGGCCACGAAGACGAGATCGCTGCGACGGTGCTTCTGGGGGCGGTAGGGGTTGAGGCCCATGGTCGAACACTAGGTTCCCGAGCCATGGAAACCCTTCAGGTCGAGCGCGACGGCGGCATCGTCACCGTCACGCTGAACAAGCCCCAGAAGAAGAACGCCGTCGACCCCGCGCAGTGGACCGAGATGGCACGCATCTGGGACGAGATCGCCCGCAACCCGCGGCGTGACCGGGCCGTGATCGTCACTGGCGCGGGTGGCGACTTCTGCTCGGGTGCCGACCTGTGGCTTCCGCCGGGCGAGGAGCCGCCTCACCAGATGACCGCCATGCGCAGCGTGGCCAAGGCGATCCAGGGTCTCCACGATCTGCCCCAGCCGACCATCGCCAAGGTGCCCGGCGTCGCCGCCGGTGCCGGCTTCTCCCTCGCGCTCGGATGTGACCTGGTGGTCGCCGGTGAGGCCGCTCGCTTCTCGATGATCTTCGCCAAGCGCGGCTTGGCCCTGGACGGCGGCGCATCGTGGCTGCTGCCCCGGCTCCTTCCGCTGCACAAGGCCAAGGAGCTCGCGTTCTTCGCCGACATGCTGTCGGCCGAGCAGGCCGAGGACTTCGGGCTGGTCAACCACGTCGTGCCCGACGGCGACCTCGACGGCTTCGTCGCCGACTGGGCGGAGCGCCTCGCCGGAGGCCCGCCGATCGCGCTCGGCCTGACGAAGCGGCTCCTGAACGACTCGTACTCCCGCACCCTGCAGGAGGCCCTCGAAGCCGAAGGCATGGCCCAGTCGATCACGCTGGCGTCGAAGGACACTGCGGAGGCGATCGCCAGCTTCATGGAGAAGCGGGAACCGACCTTCCACGGGCGCTAGCCACGGGGTTCCTGTCGGCGACCCTGATGTAGGGTCTCGTATCGACCGGTTCGTCCGGTCCGCTCGATGCGCCGGCGCACGGCCGTCCACTCCGCACTGCTGGAGGGACCTCCGTGCTCGCATCCGTCCCGGCCGCCACGCTCCTCGGCGTCACCGGCCACCCCGTCCAGGTCGAGGTGTACGTCGGCAACGGCCTGCCCTCGCTTTCCATCGTCGGCCTGCCCGACGCGTCCTGCCGCGAGGCACGTGACCGCGTTCGGGCGGCCGTGCTGTCGAGCGACCTCGACTGGCCACCGCGCCGCATCACGGTGAACCTGGCGCCCTCCGCGCTCCACAAGCTCGGCACCGGGCTCGACCTCGCGCTCGCCGTCGGGGTGCTCGTCGCCACCGGCACCGTCCCGGCCGAGGCCGTGGCGCGCTGGGCGTTCCTCGGTGAGCTCGGCCTCGACGGGTCCGTGCGCAGCGTCCGCGGCATGGTCCCGCTGGTCGCCGGCGTGCGCGATCGGGTCGACGGCGTCGTCGTGGCACCGGCCGCAGCGGCCGAAGCCGGCGTCATCCCGGGCCTCGAGGTGCGCTGTGCCTCCACGCTCACCGAGCTGGTCGCCGCGCTCCGCGTCGAGCGTCCCTGGCCCGACCCGCCCGACGCGCCGGTCGTGGAGGAGCCACCCCCGCCGGACATCGCCGACGTGCGCGGGCAGGCCCTGGGGCGCCGCGCCATGGAGATCGCCGCCGCCGGTGGCCACCACGTGCTGCTCGCCGGCCCGCCGGGGTCGGGCAAGACGCTGCTGGCCACCCGGCTGCCCGGGCTGCTGCCCGACCTGGACGACGACGTCGCCCTCGAGGTGACCCAGATCCACTCGGCCGCCGGCGCCACGCCCTCCACCGGCCTGGTCCGTCGGCCCCCGTTCCGCGCCCCGCACCACACCGCCTCGGCCGTGGCCCTCATCGGCGGCGGCACGGTGGCGATGCGGCCCGGCGAGGTGTCCTGCGCCCACGGCGGGGTCCTCTTCTGCGACGAGCTGGGCGAGTTCCCGCCGTCGGTGCTCGACGCGCTCCGCCAACCCCTCGAGGACGGCGTGGTCCGGGTCAGTCGGGCCCGGGCGTCGGTCACGTACCCGGCCCGGTTCCAGCTGGTGGCGGCGACCAACCCCTGCCCCTGCGGGCCGGCGCCGGGCGGGTGCCGCTGCTCGGAGAACTCCCGGGGGCGGTACCTGCGGCGGCTCTCGGGACCCCTGCTCGACCGCTTCGACCTGCGCGTCGAGATCGACCGCCCCGAACCGGGGGACCTGCTCGGCGGGGAACCGGGCGAGCCGACCGCGGTCGTCGCCGGTCGGGTGCGCCGCGCACGTGCTCGAGCCGCCGAGCGCGGCGTCGCCTGCAACGCCCTGCTCCCGGCCCCGAAGCTGGAGCGGTGGGCGCCGCTCACCGCATCGGCTCGTCGGCTGCTGGAGGCGCTGATGCGCGACGGCCGCCTGTCCGGCCGGGGCGTGGAGCGCATCCGCCGGGTCGCCCGCACGGCCGCCGACCTCGATGGTCGCGACGGCCCGCTCGACGACGAGCAGGTCGCCATCGCCCTCGCCCTGCGCTCCAGCGCCGGCACCGCGGCGCTGGGGGTGGCGTCGTGAGCCGGGTCGGGTCCGGCGACGACGAGCGCGCCGCGCTCGCCACCATGCTCGGCCTGCCCGGCATGGGTCCGGCCCGCCTCACCGCGGTCGTGGACCGAGCCGGGAGCGCGGTGGCGGCTTGGGAGCTCGTGCGGCGCGGTGACCTCGCCGGCATCGACCTCCGCATCGTCCAGAGGCGCGCCGAGCTGGTCGACCGCTGGGTGCAGGCCGCCCGGGGGCTCGACCCGGCCGAGGTGCTCGACCGGCACCGGGCCGCCGGCGTCGAGGTGCTGCTGCCCGCCGATGCGGCCTGGCCGTCGACGCTCGCCGCCGACCCGGAGCCGCCGCGCGTGCTGTTCGTGCGGGGCGACGTCGCGCTGCTCGAGCGACCGGGCGTCGCGGTGGTCGGCACCAGGCGGTGCACCGCCGGCGGGGCCCAGGTCGCCGGTCGCTTCGGCGCCGGCCTGGCCGATGCCGGCCTCACCGTCGTCTCGGGGCTCGCACTCGGGGTCGACGGGGCTGCCCACCGAGGTGCGCTCGGTGCCGGCGGCATCCCGGTCGGCGTCGTCGGCAGCGGCCTCGACGTGGTCTATCCGGCCCGGCACCGCCGGCTGTGGGCCGACGTGGCCGAGCACGGCGTGCTCGTGGGGGAGGCGCCGCTCGGCGCGGCGCCGGAGCGGTGGCGCTTCCCGGCACGGAATCGGATCATCGCCGCGCTGTCGCTCGCCGTCGTGGTCGTGGAGTCCGGTGCCCGGGGCGGGTCGATCACCACCGCCGAGGAGGCCACGACGCGGGACGTCCCCGTGCTCGCCGTGCCCGGATCGGTCCTGGCCGAGCAGTCCGTCGGCACGAACCAGCTGCTGTTCGACGGCTCCGGCATCGCGCGGGACGTCCCCGATGTGCTCGCCGCCCTTGGCGTGCAGGTGCCGGTCGGGACGCCCCGACTCTTCGACGACCTCCCGGATGCTGGGCTCTCGGATGACGGGTTCCCGGGTGATGGGCCGGCCTCGGGTGGGGGAGCGGTCGGGGCCGTCGCCGCCGTCCTGTCCGCCGTGCCGGCGAGCGTCGAGCGCGTGGCCGCCGCCGCCGACGTGAGCGTCACCGACGCCGTGACCGCGCTCGCCCGGCTCGAGGCGTCGGGTGCGGTGTGCCGGGTTCCCGGAGGCTACGAGCGGGTGGCGGTACCGTGACGGGATGGCGTGGCAGGTGGAGCAGTTCGGGGCGTCCCTCACCGACGCCGCCGCGTCCACGGCCCGGGCCTACGAATCCGACGTGGCCGCCTTCGTCGACTTCGCCGACCGGATGGGCATCGACGACCCGGCTGACGTCACCCGGCTCCACCTCCGACGCTGGGTCGCGCAGCTCGCGACGCGGGACCTCGCCCGGGCCACGATCGCCCGTCGGGTCGCCGCCCTGCGCCGCTACTTCGGCTGGCTGGCCCGCCGCGGCGTCGTCGCCGCCGACCCCACCGTCGGGCTGCGCGCCCCGGCCGGTGGCAGCCGGCTGCCGCGCGTGCTGCGCCAGGACGAGCTCGACGCGCTGCTGGACCAGCCGCCGGCGGCCATCGACGACGATCCGCCGCACCGCCGCCTGCGAGACGACGCGGTCATCGAGCTGCTGTACGGCAGCGGCCTGCGCGTGGCCGAGGTCTGCGGCCTGCTCGTCGACGACGTCGACCTCGCCGCCGGCACCGTCCGGGTGCTGGGCAAGCGCGCCAAGTGGCGCCAGGTGCCCCTCACCCCGGGCGCGGTCGAGGCCATCGGCGCCTGGCTGCGCACCGGCCGCGCCGAGCTGGAGACGTCGGGATCACCGGCCGATCTCGTCTTCCTCAACCTGCGGGGTCGGGCGCTCACGCCCCGGGACTGCCGGCGCATCCTCGACCGCCGCGCCGTCGATCCCACACACCCCCACGCACTGCGGCACACCTTCGCCACTCACCTCCTCGACGGCGGCGCCGACCTGCGAGCCGTGCAGGAGCTGCTGGGGCACAGCGACCTGTCCACCACGCAGCGTTACACTCACGTCAGCGCCAGCCGTCTGCAGGCGGTGGTGGCCGCCTCCCACCCACGTGCCAAGGGCTGCTCGTGACCGAACTCGCTTCCGCAGACATCGACCGCCTCTGGTCGCAGTACAAGGACAGCGGTTCTCGTCGTGCCCGGGATCAGCTCATCGTGCACTACTCGCCGCTGGTCAAGTACGTGGCCGGCCGCGTCGCCGTCGGCCTGCCCCAGAACGTCGACCAGGCCGACCTCGTCTCCTACGGGCTCTTCGGCCTCATCGACGCCATCGACAAGTTCGAGCCCGAGCGGGGCTTCAAGTTCGAGACCTACGCGATCTCCCGCATCAAGGGCAACATCCTCGACGAGCTGCGCGCCATCGACTGGGTGCCCCGCTCGGTGCGGGCCAAGGCCCGCCAGATCGAGAAGGCCTACGCCAAGCTCGAGGCCGAGCTCCACCGGGCCCCGAGCGAGGACGAGCTCGCCCAGGAGCTCGACATGAGCCGGGAGCAGCTCCAGACGTCGCTGTCGAAGATCTCCTTCGTCGGCGTCGTCGCCCTCGACGAGTTCGTGGGCAGCGGCGACCGCGAGGGCAGCGCCACCCTCGGCGACACCATCGCCACCGCAGACGAAGGCCCCGGCGACGTGTTCGAGGTCCAGGAGATGCGCGGCCTGCTCGGCGATTCGATCAACCGGCTCCCCGAGCGGGAGAAGGTCGTGCTGACCCTCTACTACTACGAGGGCCTCACGCTCGCGCAGATCGGCGAGGTCATCGGCGTCACCGAGTCCCGGGTCTGCCAGATCCACACCAAGGCCATCCTGCAGCTGCGCTCGCGCATGCAGGCCGCCGACCGCGAACCCGTCTGACCCTCGGGCGCTCGGATGCGCCCCCGAGCACCACCGCTTCCCCCAGCACCGGCCCCACCGCAACCCCGGTGACGGCCGTCGAGCCGAGGGGGAGCCCCCATGTCCCTGCGCGCTGCGGCTGCGGCGCTGGTCGTGGCCACCGCCGCGATCGTCGTCCCCGCCGAACCCGCCGGCGCGGCACCGCCGGACCCGGTGGTCCACACGCCGCCGGTCGATGCGCCGATCGCCGACCCGTTCCGACCGCCCGCCACGCCCTACGGCCCGGGCAACCGCGGGCTGGCCTACGACCTGGTTCCCGGGACCCCGGTCCGGGCCACCGCCGACGGCACCGTCGTCTTCGCCGGCCGGGTCGGCGCGACCCGCCACGTCACGGTCCTGCACGCCGACGGCCTGCGCACCTCCTATTCGTTCCTGTCCGAGGTCGGCGTGCGCCGTGGCGATCGCGTCGGGCGGGGCGAGGTGGTCGGCCGCGCCGGGCCGGGCTTCCACCTCGGGGCGCGCGACGGCGAGCACTACCTCGACCCCGAGTCGCTCTTCGGCGTCCAGGTCGTCGAGGTGCGCCTCGTGCCCCACGGCGAGCCGCTGCCCCCCACCGACGCCGGACTGGTCGCGGAGCAGTCATCGCTGCGCGACCTCGTCCGCGCCGAGGAGCCCGGCTTCCTGCGGCGGATGGCGGGTGCAGTGGTGCGCCACGGCGCCCCGATCGTCGGCCGGTTCGCCGATGTGGTCGAGGCGGCGTGGCACAGCTGGGACCAGCTCAGCCCCGCCGGCATGGCCGCCGACGTGGTCCGGTCCGTCGCCCGGCACCTCCGCCAGGAGTGCACGGCGGCCTCGGTCGTCCCGCCGGCGCCGGTGGGGGAGCGGGTCGCGCTGCTCGTGGCCGGGTTGGGGTCCTCGAGCGACCACGGCGCCATCGACGACGTCGACCTCGATGCGCTCGGCTACGACCGCGCCGACGTCGTCCGCTACCGATACGGCGGCGGGCGCACGACCGGCGGCCGCCTCCACCCGGGCCTGGCTGCCATCCCCGACGGCGCCTACGGCCCGGTCGACACCCTCGGCGACGTGACCGAGCGGGGCCGGGAGCTGGCCGACCTGATCGAGCAGGCCGCTGCCGCCCGGCCCGGCGTGCCCGTCGACGTCTACGCCCACAGCCTCGGCGGCCTCGTCACCCGCGCCGCCCTGATCGAGCTGGCCGAGCGCAGGGCGAGCGGGCAAAGCGCGGCCATCGACGCGCTCGGCCAGGTCGCCACCATCGGCTCCCCGCACCGCGGCGCCGACCTCGCCACCGTGGCCGTGCTGTCGGAGAAGGGGTTCGTGCAGGACGTCTCCCACATCCGGTCGATCTTCGACATCCCGATCGACCCCTACAGCCCGGCCGTCCGCCAGCTGGCCGAGACCTCGGACCTCGTGGCGCGTCTCGACGAGGAGGGCGTGCCCGACGGCGTGGACCTGCGCACGATCGCCGCCCGCGGGGATCTGGTCGTCGCCGCCGACAAGGCCGACGTGGCCGGGCGGCCCGCGGCCATCGTCGACCTGGCCGGGCCCCACGCCCACGCCGGCCTGCCCGGGGACCCCGACACGACACGGGAGCTGCAGCTGGGTCTGGCCGGGATGGCGCCCGCGTGCCAGGGCCTCGGCGACGCGGTGCTGGACGCCGTGGTCCCGCAGGCGGTGGCCGGCATCACCGACGCCGTCGGGCTCGCCACGCTGCTGCCGAGCTGACCGCAGGACGGACGGAGTTTCCCAGGGCCGCTGCGGCTCCCTACACTGGCAAGTCGGCCTGCGCACCCGCGCCGGCCACGTCCAAATCCACCGATCGGGTCACCCCACGGTCGCAACCCCCTCCACGAGGGGCGCAGCGCCGGCCCGGTCGCAGTGCAACCGAGGGGCAACGCGAGGAGAAGCCGGTGGCCGTCGTCACCATGAAGCAGCTGCTGGAGGCCGGAGTCCACTTCGGTCACCAGACCCGTCGCTGGAACCCGAAGATGAAGCGGTTCATCTTCGGCGAGCGCAACGGCATCTACATCATCGATCTCGACCAGACGCTGCAGCGCATCGAGACCGCCTACGAGTTCATCCGTGACCTCGTGGCCGGGGGCGGCACCGTCCTGTTCGTGGGCACCAAGCGCCAGGCCCAGGATGCCGTGCAGTCCTACGCCGAGAAGTGCGGCATGCCGTACGTCAACCACCGCTGGCTCGGCGGCATGCTCACGAACTACCAGACGATGAACAAGCGCGTGGCCAAGATGGCCGAGTACCAGCGCATGAAGACCTCCGGTGAGTTCGACGCCATGCCCAAGCGCGAGGCGCTGAGCAAGACGCGCGAGCTCGACAAGCTCGAGAAGTACCTCTCCGGCATCCGCAACATGGAGCGCCAGCCCGACGCCGTGTTCATCCTGGACACGAAGAAGGAAGCGATCGCGGTCACCGAGGCGAACAAGCTCGGCATCCCGATCGTGGCCGTGGTCGACACCAACTGCGACCCCGACACCGTCTCCTACGTGATCCCGGGCAACGACGACGCCATTCGCTCCGGCACGCTCATGTGCCGCGTCATCGCCGACGCCGTGGCCGAGGGCCGCTTCATCGCGGCCAACCGCTCGCAGGCCCAGGCCAGCCGCGGCCTCCTCGACGAGGACAAGGTCGCCCAGGAGCAGGCCGAGGCCCGTCGCCAGGCCCTCGCCGAGGCCAAGGCCCGCGAGGCCCGCCTCGCCGGCGCCCCGACCGCCCCGTCCATCGCGAACGCAGCGCCCTCCGAGGTCGCCGCCGCCGCCCAGGCCGAGGCCGAGACGGCCACCCCGTCCGCCGAGATCCTCCAGGACGCCGCCCCGAGCCCCGAGGCCGACGTCGCCGACGACCAGTCGTCGCCGTCCTCCGACACGCCCCCCGCCACCGAGAACACGGAGTCGTAGAGCACCAATGGCAGAGTTCACCGCCAAGGACGTCCAGGCCCTGCGCCAGGCAACCGGCGCCGGCATGATGGACGCCAAGAAGGCGCTCGTCGACGCCGAGGGCGACTTCGACGCGGCGGCCAAGAAGCTGCGCGAGAAGGGCCTGGCCAAGGCCGCCACCCGCAGCGACCGCGAGAACGTGGAAGGCGCCGTCGCCGTGGCCGAGACCGACACCGCCGCGGCCATCGTGCAGCTGAAGTCCGAGACCGACTTCTCCGCCAAGTCCGACGACTTCGTCGCCCTCACCCAGGACATCGCCAGCGCGGTGGCCGCCGAGGGACCGGGCGCGGTCGAGCAGTTCACCGCCCGCATCGACGACCTCAAGGTGACGCTGAAGGAGAACATCGACCTCGGCACCGTCACCCACGTCGAGAAGGGCGCGGGCCAGGTCATCGACACCTACGTCCACGTCCAGGACGGGCGCGGCGTCAACGGCGTCGTCACCGTGCTCGACGGCGGCGACGCCGAGCTGGCCCACGACATCTCGATCCACATCGCCTTCGCCAAGCCGGCCTACCTGCGCCGTGACGAGGTGCCCCAGGCCGCGATCGACGACGAGCGCTCGACGCTCGAGGACATCACCCGCAAGGAGGGCAAGCCCGAGCAGGCGCTGCCCAAGATCGTCGAGGGTCGCCTCGACGGGTGGTTCCGCGACCAGGTGCTCCTCGAGCAGAAGTTCGTGCGCGACGAGAAGCAGACCATCGAGCAGCTGCTCGGGGATGCATCCCTCGTGCGCTTCGAGCAGGTCGTCGTCGGGGGCTGAGCATCTCCGCCGCTGACGAGACCGACGGGTCCGCGACGCCCCGTTGGGGCCGCGTCCTGCTGAAGCTGTCCGGCGAGGCCTTCGCTGGACCGGACGGCTTCGGCATCGACGGCGACACCGTCGGCCAGATCGCCGAGGAGGTGCTGGACTGCCGGCGCCTCGGCGTCGACGTGGCCGTGGTCGTCGGCGGGGGCAACCTGTGGCGCGGGATGACCGGCGCCGGCAAGGGCATGGACCGGGCCCAGGCCGACTACATGGGCATGCTCGGCACGGTCATGAACGCGCTGGCGCTCCAGGACATCCTCGAGCGCAAGGGCCAGCCCACCCGCGTGCAGACCGCCATCCACATGGCCCAGATCGCCGAGCCCTACATCCGGCGCCGGGCGATCCGTCACCTCGAGAAGGGCCGGGTCGTCATCTTCGGCGCCGGCAACGGCAACCCGTTCTTCACCACCGACACGACGGCCGCGCTGCGTGCGGTGGAGATCGACGCCGAAGCGGTGCTGAAGGGCAGCCACTCCGGCGTCGACGGCATCTACACCGCTGATCCGCGCACGGATCCCGAGGCGACCAAGCTCGACCACCTCACGTACCTCGACGTGCTCAACCGGGGCCTGGCCGTCATGGACTCCACGGCGATCACGCTGTGCATGGACAACGACCTGCCCATCTTGGTGTTCGACCTCATGACCCCGGGCAACGTGCGGTCCATCTTGCAGGGTCAGGCGATCGGTACGCTGGTTTCGTGAACGACGACCTCGTGTCGATGATCCTCGACGACGCCGCGACCAAGATGGCTGCTGCCGTCTCGCGCACCCGGGAGGAGTTCTCGGCGGTGCGCACGGGTCGGGCGTCCCCGGCCTTCGTGGAGAAGCTGCAGGTCGAGTACTACGGCACCGACGTGCCCCTGCAGCAGCTGGCCGGCTTCGCCGTGCCCGAGGCCCGCACCCTGGTGATCACGCCCTTCGACAAGGACTCCATCACGGGCATCGAGAAGGCCATCCAGCAGTCCGACCTCGGGCTGAACCCCTCCAGCGACGGGGTGAACATCCGGCTGAACTTCCCCCAGCTCACCGAGGAGCGACGCCGGGACTACGTCCGGGTCGTGAAGCAGAAGGCCGAGGACGGTCGCGTGCAGATCCGCAACGCCCGCCGGTCCGCTCGCCAGGAGCTCGAGTCCCTCCAGAAGGACGGCGACCTCTCCGAGGACGACCTGGTCCGGGCCGAGAAGGAGCTCGACAAGGTCACCCACGCTCGGGAGGCCGAGATCGACAAGGCGCTCGACCAGAAGGAGCAGGAGCTCCTCGAGGTCTGATGGGAGGCCAACGTCCATGAACGACGACGAGAACCAGCCCGACAGCGGTCGGGACCGGCCGGCCGATCCGGAGGGCGTGCGCATCATCGGGGCCGAAGAGGCCGCCGAGGCGCTCGAACGCGACGACGTGGCCCACCGGCGCGCCCCGGAGGAGCCCCGACCGGGTGACCGGCCCGGTTCCCCGCCGCCGGACGCACCCGAGCCGGTGCTGCGGTTCCCGTTGTCGTCCACCGCCGCGGACGAGCCGTCGACCGAGCTTCCCCACTGGACCGAACCGCCCACCGGACAGCAGTCCGCCGTCGGCGGCACGATCTTCGACGACGAATCCGGGGCCGAGGACTGGTCCGGCTTCTCCGCCGCCCCGCGCTGGCGCGACGAGGGCGACGAGTGGAGCGACGACGCCGACCTGCGCACGTTCGGTGGCGACGACACCCGGGTCGGCGCCCTCGACACCGACCGCCCCGATCCCGACGACTTCTTCACCTTCGACGACCTCGACGGCCCGCCCGCCGGCCGGTCGGTCTTCGCCGACGACCCCGGGGTCGCGGCCCAGGCCGACGCCCTCTACGACGACGACGGCTACGCGCCGGTCGACTACGACGAGGCCGGCTTCGGCGACGCCGGGTACGTGGAGGCCTCACCGAGCGGGGAGAACCCCGCGCTGTCGACCGGCCCCCGCAAGATCGTCGTCGGCGGCGGCCGGGTGACCCCCGGCAACCCCGCCGCTCCCCGCCCCGCCCGCGCCGGCGTGGGCGGCGACCGCGACATCGGCCAGGCCGCCATCGTCGGCGTCGGCTTCCTCGCCGTGGCAGCCGTGCTGTTCTTCCTCGGCCCGGCCACGGCCGCGCTGCTCGTGGTCGGCGTGGTCACCTTCGCCGTCGCCGAGCTGTTCGCGAAGCTGCGCGAGGTGGGCTACCAGCCCGCCGCACTGCTCGGCATCGTGGCCACCGCCGGCATGGCCATCGGCACCTACCACCGGGGCGAGGCGGCCATCCCGGTCGTGCTCGTCCTCGTGCTCGCCTTCTCGATGCTCTGGTTCCTGTTCGGAGCCGGCGATGGCCAGGCCACCCTCAACATCGGGGTCACGCTGCTCGGCGTGGCCTGGGTCGGCATGTTCGGCTCCTACGGCACCGCGCTCCTCGGCGTACAGGGGGGCGAGGGCATCGGTGACGCCGGCAAGGGCATCCTCTTCGGCGCCATCCTCGGCACGGTCGCCTACGACATCGGCGGGTACTTCGTCGGCCGCAGCGCCGGCCGGTCCTCGCTGTCCTCGGCGAGCCCGAACAAGACCGTCGAGGGCCTCCTCGGCGGCTGCATCGCCGCCATCACCGTCAGCGTCATCTACGGGCTGCTCACCCAGCCCTTCGGCTCCCTCGGCCAGGGCCTCATGCTCGGCGTGGCCGTGGCCGTCGCCGCCCCGCTCGGCGACCTGTGCCAGTCCATGATCAAGCGCGACCTCGGCATCAAGGACATGGGCGCGGTCCTGCCCGGCCACGGCGGCCTGCTCGACCGCTTCGACGGGCTCCTCTTCGTGCTCCCCGCCGTCTACTACGTGGCCAAGGTGTCCGACTTCTTCCTGTGAGGAAGATCGCCCCGTGACCACCATCTCGATCGCCGGGTCGACCGGGTCGATCGGAACCCAGACCCTCGAGGTCGTCGCGGCCGAACCGGACCGGTTCGAGGTCGTCGCCCTCGGCGCCGGGTCCTCGGTCGACGCCCTCATCGAGCAGGCGATCGCCGTGCGCCCGCAGGTCGTGGCCATCGCCGACGCGTCCCGGGCCGCCGAGGTCGAAGCCGGGGTTCCCGCCGGTACCGAGGTCGTGGCCGGCCCCGACGCCCTGGCCGCCATCAGCGGCGTGGCCGACGTGTGCGTGAACGGCGTGGTCGGCTTCGCCGGGCTCCCGGTCACCCTCGGCGCACTCCAGGCCGGCAAGCGCCTGGCGCTGGCCAACAAGGAGTCGCTCATCGCGGCCGGGCCGGTGGTGCGCGACGCCCGCCGCACCCCGGGCGCCGACCTGGTGCCGGTGGACTCCGAGCACTGCGCCGTGCACATGTGCCTGCGGGGCAGCGACGGCGGGCGCCGGGTCCACGAGATCGTGCTCACCGCGTCGGGCGGGCCGTTCCGGGGTCGCAGCCGGGCCGACCTGGCCGAGGTCACCGTCGACGACGCGCTCGACCATCCGACCTGGAGCATGGGCCCCAAGATCACGGTCGACTCCTCCACGCTCATGAACAAGGGCCTGGAGGTCATCGAGGCCCACGAGCTGTTCGCCGAGGACTACGGCGTCGGCTTCGACGACATCGACGTCGTCGTGCACCCGCAGTCGATCATCCACTCGATGGTCACCTACAGCGACGGCGCCACCATCGCCCAGCTGTCGATGCCCGACATGCGCCTGCCCATCGGGTACGCGCTGGCCCACCCGGATCGCATCGCCACGCCGTTCGGGCCGATCGACTGGCGCAGCCTCGCCCGGCTCGACTTCGAGGCCCCGGACCGGGAGGCCTTCCCCTGCCTCGACCTCGCCTACCGGGCCGGCCGGGCCGGCGGGCTGGCGCCGGCGACGCTGAACGCTGCCAACGAGGTCGCGGTGGAGGCCTTCCTCGCCGGCCGGATCCGCTGGATCGACATCCCTGACGTTCTCTCCGCGGTCCTGGACCGGCATGATGGAGGCACCGCCAGCACCCTCGACGACGTCCTCGGTGCCGATGCCGACGCCCGTCGGCTGGCGACCCATCTCGTCGAGGAGAGGTTCACCCGGTGACCAGCCTCCAGCACCCCCCGTCGCAGCCCACGCAACCGCCGACGCCGCCGCCCCCGCCCGGGCGTCGCGAGGAGCAGGAGCGCAGCACCAGCCCGGTGCGCCTCGCCATCCTCGCCGCACTCGTGGCCTGGCTCGGCATCGCCGGCGGGTGGGCCCCGCTCGTCGTGGTCTTCGGCGTCGTGGTCATGATCTTCCTCCACGAGCTCGGCCACTACCTGGCCGCCAAGTGGGGCGGGATGAAGGTCACCGAGTTCTTCATCGGCTTCGGCCCCAAGATCTGGTCGTTCCAGCGTGGCGAGACCGAGTACGGCCTGAAGGTCATCCCGGCCGGCGCCTACGTGAAGGTCATCGGGATGAACAACCTCGACGAGGTCGATCCCGCGGACGAGGGCAAGACCTACCGCCAGGCCAGCTACCCCCGCCGCATGGCCGTGGCCGTGGCCGGCTCCACCATGCACTTCCTGCAGGCCATCCTCCTGCTGTTCGTCCTGTACTCCTTCGTCGGCGTCCCCGGCGGCAGCCTCACCGAGGACAAGGAGTGGGAGGTCGGCGAGGTCGTGCCCGGCAGCGCCGCCGCCGACGCCGGCCTGCAGGCCGAGGACCGCGTCATCGAGGTCGACGGCCGCCGCTACGAGACCTTCACCACCTTCGCCGAGGACATCGCCGAGCGGCCCGGCGAGGAGGTCACCCTGTCGGTGCTCCGTGACGGCGAGGTGCTCAGCGTGCCCGTCGAGATCGGCATCGCCCCGAGCGACCCCGCCCGGGGGCTGCTCGGCATCCGGCGCGACCTCGTCACGACCACGGTCGGCCCGGTACGCGCCGTGGGCGCGTCGGTCAGCGACTTCTGGGACCAGACCGGCGCCACGCTCGGCTTCATCGGCTCGTTCAGCCCCACCGACTTCTGGGACAGCGTCGTGAGCAGCGGCAGCGAGCCCGCCGCCGTCGAGTCCCGCGATCCTGCCCCCGGTGGTCCGCAGCCCTCCAGCTCTGAGGCCCCCGACGAGAACCGCATCATCTCGATCGTGGGTGCGGTGGGCATCGGTGCCGACCTCACCGAGAACGGCCTGCTCGGCTTCCTGCTGTTCTTCGTCGGCATCAACATCACCATCGGCATCTTCAACCTGCTGCCGGTGCTGCCCCTCGACGGTGGCCACGTCGTGGTGGCCACCTACGAGCGGGTCCGGGAGCTGTTCCGGCCCGGCCAGGGCCGCTACCACGTCGACATGGTGAAGCTGCTGCCCGTCGTCTACGCCGTCTTCGCCCTGCTGGTGCTGCTCGGCGTCACCACCATCTACATGGACATCACCGACCCGGTCCGGCTCTGATGGACATCGGCGCATCCAGCTTCCCCCGGCGCACCACCCGCCAGATCCAGGTCGGCGACGTCGCCGTCGGTGGCGGTGCGCCCATCAGCGTGCAGTCGATGACGGTCACCAAGACCGCCGACGTCGACGCCACCCTCCAGCAGATCTACGCGCTCGCCGCCGCCGGCTGCGACATCGTGCGCTGCACGTGCAACGAGCCCGAGGCCGCCGAGGGCCTGGCCCGGATCATCCCCCGCTCGCCGGTGCCGATCGTCGCCGACATCCACCACCAGTACAAGCGGGCGCTCGAGGCCCTCGAGGCCGGCGTGCACTGCCTGCGCCTCAACCCGGGCAACATCCGCAAGCCCGAGCACATCAAGGCCGTGGCCATGGAGGCCAAGGACCGTGGTGTGCCGATCCGCATCGGCGTGAACGGCGGCAGCCTGGACCCCGCCCTGTACGAGAAGTACGGCGGCAAGGTCACGCCCGAGGCCATGGTCGAGTCGGCCAAGATCGAGATCGGCTACTTCGAGGAGGTCGGCTTCGAGGACATCAAGATCTCGGTGAAGGCGTCCTCGGTGCCGCTGATGATCGAGGCGTACCGGATGCTGGCCGACGAGGTCGACTTCCCGCTGCACCTCGGCGTCACCGAGGCCGGCCCGCCCCCCAACGGCCTCATCAAGGCCACCGCCGGCATCGCCACGCTGCTCGCCGAGGGCATCGGCGACACCATCCGCTACTCGCTCACCGCCGACCCGGTGCAGGAGGCCAAGGCCGGCCGCCAGCTGCTGGAGTCCCTCGGGCTGCGCGAGCGCAAGAACGTCGACCTCATCGCCTGCCCCAGCTGCGGCCGGGCCGAGATCGACGTCATCGCCGTCGCCGAGCAGGCCATGGCCGCCTTCGGCGAGCGGGAGATCCCCCTGCAGGTCGCGGTCATGGGCTGCGTCGTGAACGGACCCGGCGAGGCTCGCGACGCCGACATCGGCATCGCCGCCGGCAACAAGCGCGGTCACCTGTTCGTGCGCGGCACCAACGTCGCCGTCGTCCCCGAGGACGAGATGGTGGGCGCCCTGGTCGAGTGGGCCGAGTTCATCCACGAGCACGGCGTCGACAAGGCGATGGAGAAGGCCGACCTCACCGCGGCCAAGGAGGCCGCCGAGGCCGACCGGGCCATGCTGCTCGAGGAGCAGGGCGACGACGCCAACGCCTCCGAGCAGGTCGTGGAGCTCATCCGGAAGGGCCGTACCTGACCGTTCTGGCCTACCGATTCCCTCGCATACGGGGGAATCCGTATACCAGAACGGGTTTCAGGCGTCCCAGAGGCGGTCCCGGAGCCCGGAGGCCCGGGCGACCGGGCGGGAGACGGCAGCCCGCACCGCGGCTTCGGTGCCGACGACCGTGACGCCGCGCTCGGCCCGGGTGACCGCGGTGTAGAGCAGCTCGCGGGTCAGGATCGGCGACGTCTCGTCGGGCAGGACGACGATGACCTCGCCGAACTGGCTGCCCTGGCTCTTGTGGATGGTCATGGCGTAGAGCGTCTCCACCGCGGCGAGCCGGCTCGGGGACACGTGCACGACCTCGCCGCGGCGCTCGAACGCGCAGCGCAGGTCGCCGGCGACGTCCACCACCACGCCGGTGTCGCCGTTGTAGAGCCCGAGCTGGCGGTCGTTCTCGGTGATCAGCAGGGGGCGGCCGGCGAACCAGCCCTGCCAGGCGAAGCCGGGCACGGTCTCGGCCAGGCGCCGTTCGATCTCGCGCCGCCACGTCGCCACCCCGTAGGGGCCGCGGCGGTGGGCGCAGAGGAGCTGCACCCCCCGCATGGCGGCCAGGGCGTCGCCGGCGCGGCCGAGCGTGGCGGCCTCGATGACCTCCGCGGCCTGGTCGACCACCAGGTCGCGGACGGCGGGCACGGCCTCCTCGGCCACGTCGACGGGGAGCCAGTGCACGTCGTGGGTCTCGCGGCCGAGCACGTCGACGACGTCGTCGGCGCGGCCCGTCTGGATCGCCGCCGCCAGATCCCGGATGCCGCCGGCGAAGCGGTGGTTGTGGCGCAGCACGACGATGCCGTCGCCGATGCACACCGGGCGGTCGTCCTCGTCGGCATCGACCACCTGCCCGCTCACCGCCTCCAGCTCGGTCCGGGCGGCCGGGCGCATCCGGAGGCGCTCGGCCGCGGGGCCGACCACGTCGCCGAGCACGGCGCCGGCCTCGACCGACGCCAGCTGCTGGGGGTCGCCGACGAGGACGAGCCGCGCCGACGGGCGGACCGCTTCGAGCAGCCTCGCCATCATCGACAGCGACACCATCGACGTCTCGTCGACCACGACGACCTGGTGGGGCAGCTGGTTGGACCGGTCGTGGCGGAAGCGACTGCGGTTCCCCGGGTTCCAGCCGAGCAGCCGGTGCAGGGTGGCGGCCTCGGTGGCGGCGACCGCATCGGCCACCGCGGGCTCGACCGCACCGTCCGCGGCGAGCCGGGCGGCCTGCTCCTGCACGGCCTCCTGCAGCCGGGCTGCGGCCTTGCCGGTGGGGGCCGCGAGGGCGGCGCGCATCGGCCGGCCCTCGGCGGCGGCCTGCTCGTGGAGCAGGGCGAGGATGCGCGCGACGGTGGTGGTCTTGCCGGTGCCGGGCCCGCCGGCGATCACGGTGCAGGACCGCAGCACCGCCGCGGCGGCCGCGACCCGCTGCAGGTCGGGACCCGCTGACGGTGAACCGGGGAAGAGGCGTCCGAGCCCGGCGCGGAGGAGCTCCTCGTCGACGTCGGACGGGTCGGTCGCTGCTCGGGTGGTGAGGTCGGCCACGATGCGCCGCTCGTGGCGCCAGTACCGATCGAGCGCGAGCGTGGTGCCGACCAGGCGCAGCGGCCGGGAGGTGGTGGCGGCATCGCCGTCGGCGACGAGCGGGGACGAGCGCACGGCGCCCAGCCAGCGCCTGGGTTCGGGCCAGGGGAGGTCGGCCACGTCGACCACCGGTTCGCCATCGGGGCCGAGTGGCACCTCGTCCACCGTGACGGTGCCGGCCAGGGTGGCCAGGTCGGTGATGACGCTGCCGTGGCGCACGGCGCGCACCGTCAGGGCGATGGCGAGCATGGTGAGCTCGGCATCGCCATCGGACGCCGCGCCCGACAGCCGGTCGAGCGTCCGGGCGACGTGGACGTCGGCGGCCTCGAGCACGCCGGCCTCGGCGAACGCGCCGAGCAGCCCGCTCGCCCGGTGGGCCTGCCGGCCGAGGAGCAGGGTCATGCCTGACCCCGATCGAGGGCGTCGGACAGCGCCACGACCATCGCGGCCGGCGGTCGCCACGAGAACACGCCGCACGGCTCGCCGTCGATGCGGGGCACGTCCGCGCCGGTCATGCCCCGCAGGAACAGGTAGAGGACGCCACCGAGGTCGCGCTCGGGGTCGTGGTCGGGGAGGCGCCAGCGCAGGTAGCGGTGGAGGGCGACGCTGTAGAGCAGCGCCTGGAGCGGGTAGTGGGCCCGCACCATCGCGTCGGCCAGCGCGCTCGGTCGGTAGTGCCAGGCCGACAGCTCCTCACCGGCCACGCCCAACCAGTTGCTCTTGTGGTCGATGACGACGTAGCGGCCGGTGCCGTCCGGTCCGCGGTGGCGCAGCACCACGTCGATGGAGCCGCTGAGGTGACCCCGCACCGCCGCGGCCAGCGCCGGCGACCGCAGCCGCTCGCCGTAGCCGGCCAGCGGGTCGTCGGCCGGCAGGTGGCGCGATACGACGTCCGCGATGGCCCGCATGGTGACGTGCCCGGTCGGGTCGTCACCGCCGACGAGCGGGAGCTCGAAGTGGAGCTCGTCGAGGCGGTCCGCCGGCTGCACGTCCCGGAGGCGGGCTTCGTCCACGAGCGGGCCGAGCGGCGTCTCGATGGCGGCGACGAGACCGGCGACGAGGGCGTCGGCGTCCACCTGCTGGCTGCCGAGGTACTGGGCGGCGAGTCCGGCGCGGATCTGGCGGGGGAGGTCGTCGGCGGCGAAGTCGACCTCCTCGAGCACGCCGTGGACGAGGGTGCCGAACGTGGCGCCGCCCCCGAGGTCACCGAAGGCGGAGGGCACGGCGCGCAGGCGGGCCTCGGTGGCGGCGTCGGTCCGGTCGCCGCCGGCGGGCAGGTCCTCGGGCATCTGTTCGTCCTCGAGGCCGCGCTCGTCGTGCTCGGGCGCGTCGTGCTCGGGTGCATCGTGGGCCGCGGCGGTGAGCGCGGAGTACGACGTCCGCCGCCAGGCCCGGTCGATGGTGCGACCGAAGGACGCGGTCCGCAGGCGGGGGACGTCGGGCTCGGCGCGGGGGAGACGTGCTCCGCTCGCCCCCGACGACTGCTCGACGGCGACCGCGCCGCCGGCCCGCTGGGCCAGGAGGTCGGCGGCCGAGCGGCAGTGCTCGTCGCGCAGCTTCGAGCCCTGCTCGGCCAGCTCGGGTCCGAGCAGCAGGCGGCCGAGCGGCGAGCGGTGGCAGTCGTGGCCCCGCACCCACCACAGCACCACCTGGCTGCGGGCCCGCGTGAGCGCGACGTAGGCGAGCCGCAGCGCGCCGCCGGCCTCCTCGTCGAGGTACCGGCGGACGTGCTCGCTGCGCTCCTGGGCGTGGGGGCCCTTCGGCTCGCTGACGTCGATCACCCGCTCGCCGGAGTCGGCGTCGTGGAAGACCAGCACGTCCTCGGCCCGGGCCGGCGGGGGCATCCACAGGAACGGGACGTAGACCACGGGGTACTCGAGGCCCTTGCTGCGGTGCACGGTCCACACCTGCACGGCCGCGTCGTCGGTCTCGAGGCGCCGGCTCCGGTCGTCCTGGGCCGTGTCCCGATCGGCCTCCCGCATCCGCTCGCGCAGCCAGGCCAGCAGCGAGGGCGCGCCGCCGCCGAGGCCGGCCTGGGCGTGCAGCAGGGAGGCCAGGTGGCGCAGGTCGGTCACCATCCGCTCGCCGCCCTCGACCCGCAGCAGACGGGCGGGCAGGTCGGTGCGGGCGCTGAGCTGCTCGAACAGGCCGGCGACGTTGCCCTCGGCGAGCACCCGGTGCCACTCGTGGAGGCGGTCGTGCAGCGCGTCCCAGGCCCGCTCGTCGGCGGTGTCGACGTCGGCCGCGGTCCAGCCGAGCAGCGGGGTGAGGGCGGCGTTGCGCACCGTGCCGGTGGCGGCCGGACGCTCGACGGCCTCGAGCACCGCCAGCCAGGCCCGGGCCGCGCCGGTGCCGAAGACGCTGCCGGTGCCGTTGACGACGGCCGGCACGCCGGTCCGTACCAGCGCGTCGCGCACGGTCAGGGCGTCCTGGTTGCGCCCGACCAGGACGGCCACGTCGCCGCACTGCAGCGGTCGCTCACCCTCGTCGGGGTCGTCGTAGGTCGCCCCCTGGGACAGGAGGGCGACCACGTCGGATGCCAGGTCCTCGGCCACGAACGCGATGGCGCTGTCCTTCTGGACCACGCCGGTGCTGGGCGTCAGCGAGAGCCCGGGACGGTCGCTGCCCACCAGGCGGACGCGCACGGGTGCCGGCTTGGCCAGGCCCGACAGGCGCGTGGCCTCCCGTCCCGGCGCCGCGGTGGTGCTGGCGTAGCGGATCTCGTCGTGGCCGAGGGCGGTGTCGCCGAAGAGGGCATCGAGGCCGGACAGCAGCCCGGCGTCGGCCCGCCAGCTCCGGTCGAGGCGGCGGACGTGGCCCTCGCCGGCCCGGCGGCGGGCGGCCAGGTAGGCGTGCACGTCGGCGCCCCGGAAGGCGTAGATGGCCTGCTTCGGGTCGCCGACCAGCACGAGGCGGGTGGGCGGGTCGCCGAAGGCCCGCTCGAGGATCTCCCACTGCACCGCGTCGGTGTCCTGGAACTCGTCGACGATGACGAGCGAGTAGCGGCGGCGGAGCCGGTCGCGCACGGTGCCGTCGGGGTCCTCGACCAGCGCCTCCTCCACCCGCAGGAGCAGGTCGTCGTAGCCCAGCAGTCCGGCAGCTCGCTTGCGGCGGTCCATCTCGTCGCGCACCGCCACGGCGAAGCGCGAGCGCAGGTCGTCGGAGCTGCCGTCGGGTGCGGGCACGATGCGGGCGCGGGGGTCGACGATGGCCTTCTCGGCGATGCGCCGGGCCGGGTCGACCGGGAATCGGACGCCGGTGGCCTTGTGCAGCTTGCGGACGAGCAGGTCGGCGACGACCTCGTCGAGCATGTCGCGGACGTCCTCGACGAAGGTCGGGTCCCGCTCGACGTCGGCGGCGAAGCCGAGGCTCTGCAGCACCTGGTGGCAGAACCCGTGGATCGTGGTGATCGTGGCCCCGTCGAACGAGGCCATGGCGTCGGTGAGGTTGCGGTGGCGGAGGCCGACGACGTCGTCGTCACCGTCGCACAGCTCGGCGACCAGCTCGTCGTCGGTCTCCACCGGCGTCCCCCGCCGGTGGGCGTCGAGGGCGGCGGCCGTGCGGGCGAGGCGGTCCCAGGTGCGGGCGCGCAGCTCGCTGGTGGCGGCGATGGTGAAGGTCACCAGCAGCATCTGCTCCAGCGGCGTGCCCTCCGCCACGGCGCGCACCGCCTCGGTGGTGACCCGGTGGGTCTTGCCGGTGCCGGCGCTGGCCTCGAGGACGGTGATCATCGCCACGACTCCCGCACCAGGATCGGGTCCCACAGGTGTCGGGCCAGCGGGTCGAGCCCGGCAGCGAGGAGCTGGTCGAGGGTGGCGCCCTCGCCCCAGATGCGCACCGCGCTTGCATCGTCGGCGTCGCCGCCGAACTTCCCCCCCGACCAGCACTGCCCGGCCGCGCCCCGGGTGTCCTGGTCCCGGTGGGCGGCGCTGGCCCACGCCTCGGCGGTCTTGCAGGGCAGGGGGAGCGGTTCGCGCAGCCCGCGCTGGCGCAGGGCGACGATGCGGCCGAGGAGCCGGGCGGCCTCGGCGGCGCGGTGCTCGGCGGGCCCGTCCAGGGCTCGATGTCGCACGACCTTGCCGCCGTTGCGGGCCCGGCCGATGCCGAGCGTGCGCCACTCCCGCTCGGGCCGCGCCGCGCTTACCGCCAGCAGCCGCACCCACAGGGCCAGCCGGGTCTTGGGGCTGAGCGAGGAGAACGACACCTCCGCCACCGTGTCGCCGTGCACGCCGGGCACGGTGCCGAGCACCCGCACGGGCGGGCTGCCGGCCTCGAACAGGTCGGCGTCGACGTCGACCTCCACCGACGTTGGCGGGCCGGCCACACCCTCCTCCACGGCGAGGTGGTGGATGGCGCCGGCGGTGTTGGCCACGTCGGTGAGCAGCGCGTGGCGCAGCTCGCCGGGCGGCAGCGTGCCGCTGGCGATCTCGGCCCGGACGGCCGCGTCGAGGTCGATGCCGGCGAGCAGCTGGCGCAGGATGCGCTGGCCCACGCCCCAGCGCTGCAGGGCGTCGAGCTCGATCGGGATGGCGTCTGGCAGCTGGTCGTCGTCGTCCCAGGTGGACATCCCGAGCCGCTGGCGCAGCAGCTCGCGCAGGGGGTCCTGCACGAAGCGGACGAGCTCGTCGAGGCCGACGGAGGTCTCCTCGCACGCCTCGAGCGCGCCGGACAGGAACGGCGGGGGCGCCACCCGCTCGCCCACGACGGCCCGGGCGCCGGCGAGCTGGACCGGATCGAAGCTCCAGGGCGAGTCGTCGGCGAAGGCGTCGGGGTCGAAGGGCTGGAGCGGGTGGTGGGTGACCACGTCGTCGCCCACCACGGCGAGCAGCTCGATGAGGGGGACCGACGGCGCCCGCTCCTCGTTCGTGCGCTCGTCGTGACCCGTGTAGGTGAGGACGAGGGACTCCTCGGCGGCGAGCACCGCGTCGAGCAGGAGCTGGCGGTCCTCGGTGCGGGGGTCGCGGTCGCCGACCAGCGGCACCCGCTGGAGCAGGTCGTCGCCGTCGGTGCGCGACGTGCGGGGGAAGACGCCGTCGTCGAGGCCGAGCACGCACACGACGCGGTGCGGCACGGCGCGCATCGGCACGAGGGTGCACATGGTGATGGCGCCGGTGCGGAAGTCGGCCCGGGTCGGCATGCCGGCCAGGCGGGCGGCCAGCAGCGAGCGGATCTCGGCGAGCGACAGGGGCCGGTCGTTGGAGGTGCCCCCGCGCGACGACTCGGCCAGGACGTCGCGGAGCACGGCGTCCACCTGCACCCGCTGCCACGCCTCGGCCGGCGGGGCGGCCAGCAGCAGGTCGGTGGCCTCGCCCAGGAGGCCGACCCAGTCGCCGACCGGTCGGTCCTCGCAGCAGTGCGCCACCACCGCGTCCAGGCGGTCGACGAGCTCGGCCAGGCGCCCGGCCAGGTCGATGTCGCCGCTGTCCACGTCGTCGAGCGGGAGGCGGCCGCCGACGGTGCGGGCGTCGTCGGTGTCCATGGCCACGCCGAGCAGGAGCCGGTCGAGGCCGGCCCGCCAGGTGTGGTCGGCGACGGACTGCAGCGACCACGGCCGGCGGTGCTCGGCGTCGAGGCCCCAGCGCACGCCGCTGTCCTCGACCCAGCCGGCGATCCGCTCGAGGGCGTCGTCGTCGAACGCGAAGCGGCGGCGCACCGGCGGGCGGCCGGCGAAGCGCAGGACCTCGGTGGCGGTCAGCCGGTCGTCGAGCAGGTCGAGCAGGTCCGCCAGCGCGCCGAGCAGCGGGTTCGTCTGGCGCAGCGACCGGTCGGCCAAGCGGTAGGGGAGCACGGGCGGCCCGGGCAGCTGCTCGGGGTCGTCGGGGTCCCGGGAGCCGAACGTGGCGTGCAGCAGCGGCGCGTACTCGTCGATGTCGGGGCACAGGACGATGACGTCGCGGGGCTCCAGGGTCGGATCGGCGGCGAGCAGGTGGCAGATGGCGTCGCGGAGCACCTCGACCTGACGGCCCCGGCCGTGGCAGGCGTGCACCTGCACGGACCGGTCGTCGGGGTCGGGGCGGGGCTCGCCCGGCGCCGGGGCCTCGTCCCGGTGGATGGCGTCCTGCAGCCGAGCCAGCCGCGTGTCGGGTCGATGGGGCGGCGCCGGGGACCGGTGGGCGACCTCGGCCTCGCCCGCCGCCGACAGCACCAGCTGCATCTCGCGGCTGTCGTGGGCCCAGGTGGCGAGCAGCGGGTGCTGCGGTTCCCGGCGCGTCGGGTCCTCGGCGCGGGACAGCCCTGCCGCCACGCGGGGAACCACGTCGGCGTGGGCCTCGGCGATCCGGTCCCACAGCGCCAGCGACGGGTGCAGCGCGAACAGGTGCACGTCGCGGTGGGTCGCCAGGGCGCGGAGCACCTCGAGGTAGGTGGCGGGCAGGCGGGTCAGGCCGAACAGCGAGACCCGGTCGGGCACGACGTCGTCGAGGTCGACGGCGTCGGCCCGCAGCCGCTCGACGGCGTCGGCGATGCGCTCGGGTGGGGAGGCCACGCCGACGTGGTCGCGCACCCGGCGCAGCAGCTCGGGCTGCCAGCGGGCATCCGGCGGCAGGTCGGGGTCGGCCTCGTCGTCCGTGCTCGTGCGGTCCAGCCACGACAGGACCATCGCCGGGCGGAACACGCCGTAGCGGTCGAACAGCTCGGCGATGTGGCGGGCCGCGGGATGCCGGCGCCGGCGGCGCAGCGCGTCGTGCTCGTCGGCCTCCACACCCGGACCCCGCATGCCGAGGTGGGCGCCGACCATGCGCAGCCACGGCTCGCCGGCGCAGCGGTCCAGCACGCTGAGCACCGGCCACACCAGGCGCTCGGGCCGCCAGGGGTCCTCGTCCCGGTCGACGCCGGTGGCCACGGCCAGCACGTCACCGACGAGGCGGCCGGGGAAGGGGAACTCGACGTTGGCGCACACGCCGTCGGACCGGCCCGGGCTGGCGCCGACGGTCGCTCCCAGCCGGTGGGTGAGCCAGCGCTCGACGCCGCGCGTGGGCACGGCCACGACCTCGGCCGCGAACGGGTCGGGCAACGGCGTGGCCACGACCTCGACGAGGCCGTCCACGAGCGCGTCGGCCCGCTCCGAGCGGTGGATCGTGAACATCTCCGCCCCTTCGTAGTCGATCGCCGTGACAGCGCCGACCACCCGACGCGGGCTTCAGGGACGTTCTCGGAGGAGGGCTTCCTGGGCGATCGTGGCGACGAGGCGGCCGTCCTCGGTGCGGACCGAACCGATGGCCAGGCCCCGGCCGCGACCGGACGCGATCGGGGTCATCTCCGACAGGAGCCAGCCCGACGCGTCCACAGGCCGGTGGAACCAGATGCTGTGGTCGAGCGACATCGAGATGCGCCGGGCGTCGTCGGCCAGGTGGGCGTGGGGCTCGCGCACGGCGCGGGTCGCGCCGAAGTCGCTGAGGTAGGCCACCGTCTGCAGGTGCAGGTCCGGCTCGGGGGGCAGCGGTGCCCGGACCCGGAACCACGCCCGCCGCGTGTGGGGCAGGCCGCCGGCCACGGCGTCGACCGGCACGTCCCGACTCTCGAGCAGCGGGTTGTCGTAGCGGCCCGTCGTCAGGCCCTCCGGTCCGGGGATGCCGGGCACGACGGGGAGCTCGTAGTCGGCGCCGGGCTCGTCGCGCTGGAAGTCCGCGGTCAGCACGAGCACCGTGCCCGCATCCTGGAAGGCCGTGACCCGCCGGGTGGTGAAGCTCGAGCCGTCGCGGGTGCGCTCCACCCGGTAGCGGACGTGCTCCTCCGGTGTGCCGGCCACGACGAACGACGCGTGGACGGCGATGGCGTGGCGGTCGGGATCCACCGTGGTGCCGGCGGCCCGCAGCGCCTGGGCGATCAGCCACCCGCCGTAGACGTGGCGGGCGTCGGCCGGGTCGCGGCTTCGCAGCTCGTCGGAGCCGGATGCCTCGAGCGCCAGGCGCTCCGCCATGGTGGTGGCGCGATCGGCCACCGGATCAGGCGATGCCGGCGGCGACGAGCCCGGTGTGGATCGAGTGCTCGACCGAGTCCTCGAAGCGCGTCAGGTCGTCGGCCCCGGCACCCATCTGCCCGGCCTTGTACCGGGTGTAGACGCCGGCCGCGATGCACGCAGACCGCCAGGCGTGGAAGGCGAGCCAGTAGTCGAGGCCGCGGGCGGCCTCGCCGGTGCGCTCCTCGTACCAGGCCACGAGCTGGGCCCGGTCGGGGAAGCCCTCGGCGGCCGATGCCGCGTCGGCCCGGGTGCCGGCGGGGTCCACCCACCAGCTCAGCAGGTACGACAGGTCCGCGGCCGGCGGGCCGAGCGTGCACAGCTCCCAGTCGAGCAGCGCGGCCACCGAGCCGTCGGAGGCGTGGATGACGTTGCCGAGGCGGAAGTCGCCGTGGACGATGCCGGCCGGGCCCTCCTCGGGCTGGTTCTCGACCAGCCAGTCGTGCAGCGGGGCCATGCCGGGCATCGGGCGGGTGTCGGCCGCCTCCCACTGGCCGTGCCAGCGGCGGAGCTGGCGACCCAGGTAGTCGCTGCGCTTGGCGAAGTCGCCGAGCCCGACGGCGTCGGGGTCGACGTCGCGGAGGGCGACGAGCACGTCGATCATCGACTCGGCGGCCCGCTGTCGAGCCGCGATGTCGAGGCGCTCGGCGGCGGCCCGGTCGTGGAGCACCGGCCCGTCGACGAAGGCCATCACGTAGAAGGGTGCGCCGGTGACCTCGGGGTCCTCGCAGGCGCCGACCACCGGTGCGACCGGCACGTCGGTGTCTGCGAGGGCGGTGATGACGCGGTGCTCGCGCAGCACGTCGTGCGCGCTGGCCAGCAGGTGCCCGACCGGCGGGCGGCGCAGCACGTACCTCGTGCCGTCGGCGGCGCGCACGATGTAGGTCAGGCACGAGTGCCCGCCCTGGACCTGGTCGATCTGCAGCTCGTCGGCCGCGCCGACGTCGCCGACGTGGTCCTGGAACCAGCGGTGCACGCCCGCGAGCTCGATGCCGACGGGGACCTCGGCGCCGCTCATCGGCCCGTGAAGCGCGCCGGGCGCCGCTCGAGGAAGGAGGCCACGCCCTCGGCGTGGTCCTCGGAGTGGAAGCACTCCTGCAGCAGGCGACCGGTCTCGGCCACGTGGGCCGACGCCTCGGCCGCCATGGCCTGGTAGGTCAGCCGCTTGGTGCGGGCGACGGCGAAGGGGGAGGCCTCCAGGTAGCGCTCCGCCTCGGTGCGGGCGGCGGCCAGCAGGTCGTCGGGGGCCACCACCTGGGTGACGAAGCCGATGCGGAGGGCCTCCTCGGCGTCGATGACCTCACCGGACAGCAGCAGGCGCAGGGCTTCGGTGGCCCCGACGATGCGGGGCAGCAGGTAGCTGCCGGCGCCGGTGTCGGGCACCAGGCCCCGCTTCACGAAGATCCACCCGAGCTTGGCCCGGTCGCTGGCGATGCGGACGTCGGCCTGGGTGGCGAACTCCACGCCCATGCCCACGGCGGCGCCGTCGATGGCGGCGATCACGGGCTTCGGGCACTGCACGATCGGCCACGGCGGCCGGGCGCGCTCGCCGGTGTCCGCCCGGCCGGAGCGGGTGCCCCGTTCGTCCTCGGGCGTGTCGTCGAGCTCGGACAGGTCGGTGCCGGCGCAGAAGGCCCCGCCGGCGCCGGTGATGATCACGACCCGGGCGGCCTCGTCGTCGGAGGCCTGCCACACGGCGTCGGTGAAGTCGGCCAGGACCGCGTAGGTCATGGCGTTGCGCTTCTCGGGCCGGTCGATGGTGATCGTGGCGATCCCGTCGTCGACCTCGTAGCGGATGTGCGAGTCGGTCATTGGCAACGACCGTAGCCAACAGCGGCATCCGGTCGGAGGTGCGCTGTCAGCGGCGCAGGTCGGCGAGGAGGGCCCGACTCGTCTCGCGCCAACCGGTCTCCCGTGGGTCGCCTGTGAGCACAGCCACGTCGGCGGCGATCGTGGCCACGGGTCCGTAGGTGCAGGTCCCTTGCCAGCAGGTGAGGTGGGTGTAGGGGGCGAGGTGCGGGAGGACCCGGCGCGCCCGCTCGGGGTCGGCCAGGCGCACGGCAGCGCCGCCGAGGCAGAGCACGCCGGCGAGCCACGTGAAGTCCCGGGGCAGGGTGACCCCGCCGTCGACCACGACGTCGTCGAAGAGCTGTGCAGCGCGTGCCGGGTCGCGCTCGGCCAGCACGAGGCTCCCAGCGGCCTTCCACGCCGGGATCTCCGGCTGCTCGCCGATGAGGAACTCGAGCGGATCGGCGAGCTCCCCGAGCCGGCCCTGCTGCCACCGGATGCCGAGGAGGTGCCCGGACGCGGTCGACATCGCTCGGGCCGGGGCGACCCCGCTCCCGGTGGCGAGTACGTCCTCGGTCAGGGCCTCTGCGTCGTCGTAGCGTTCGTCGATCGCCGCGATGGCCGCGGCGAGGTACCGGTTCGACCACCGGCGACCCGCGGCGCCGGCGTCGGCCAGGAGCCGCTCGCACTCGTCGAACGCCGTGCGGAGCGCTGCTCCGTCGCCGCGGAACATGGCCACGGAGCAACGCAGGTGGTTCGCCTCCCACTCGGCGGCTCGATCTCCCGTGCGGCGCGCCGCGCGGTGAAGATCGGTGGCCGCGGCCTCCCGGGCCGGGAGGTCGTCGGGGTGGCCGAGCGCCATGTAGGCGTAGGGCAGCACCTCGCAGGCCGCGTGGTCATCGCCCGGATCGAGCCCGGCCATGGCCTCGAGGAACATGTCCCGGCATCGGTCCGGCTCCCCGGAGATCGAGTGCAGGATGCTGGCCGTCGCCAAGATGCGGCCGCGCCACTTCGCATCGGTCTCGACGGCGATGGCCGCGTCCGCGACGGCGGCGGCCCGCTCCTGCAATGGGCCGGCGTCCACGGCCTCGCCCAGCTGCACCGCGCTCACCGTCGCTCGCCGGCGCAGGTCGGCGTGCCCGAGCCGCAGCGCCTCCTCGGCGATGTCGAGCAGCGGCTCCGCGTGCCCGGGCCGCCCGTCCAGCCGATCGCAGTCGCGCGCCTCCAGCTGCAGGTCCAGCACCGCGGCACGCCCCCAGCCGTGGGTCTCCGCGATGTCTGCCGCCTGCGTGAACCAGGCGGAGGCATCCGCGTAGGCCTCGGCGACGAGGGAGGCGCGCCCGGCGGCGACCAGCGCGGCCACTGCGGCATCCGGATCGAGCTCGGCCGTCCGGGCGAGGTGCTGGGCCCGGACTGCCGGGTCATAGCAGCGCAGCCCGACCGCGTGGTGCAGCTCCTTCCGCCGCCCGCTCGGCACCAGGTCGTAGGCGACCTTCGCCAGCAGGGAGTGGGCGAAGCGGAGGCGGCCCTGCTCGCGGACGAGGACGCCGCTCGCGATGAGCCCGTCGAGCTGCCCGATGTCGGCGACGCCACGCAGCAGGGAGACCTCCACCGGATCTCCACCGACCGCAGCTGCATCGAGCAGGGGGCGACAGCCAGGAGGGACCCCACCGAGTCGTGCATGGACCAGCGCCAGGAGCGAGGGACTCAACGACAGCCCGTCGTCGCGCTCCCCGGGCACCCACGGCCGCTCCTCCCCGAGCGACGCCAAGAGCTCGAGCGCGTAGAGGGGGTGGCCGCTCGTGTGCTCGTGCAGCCACCGTCCCACCGCCCCCGCTTCCGCTCGGGCGTGGCCCGCGTGCGCCGCCAACGCAGTCAGTGCGTCGGGTTCCAGTCCTGAGAGCGGGAACGCCTCGTGATCGGGGAGGTCCATCGCGGGGGCGTGCTCGAAGCGCCCGGTCAGCAGGCAGGCCACCGCGGGGTCGGCAGCGACCGTCAGGAGGACGTCCTGGGTGCTCGGCCCGGCGCGGTCGATGTCGTCGACGAGCAGCAGGGGGTGGTCGAGCGCGGCCAGTGCCTGCGTGATCGCCCTGGTGGCTCGTACGGTCACGCCTTCCGGCTCCCGCAGGCGGCCGAGTGCCTCCCGGTCCACCGGGTCGTGCAGGTCTGCGAGCCGTCGCGGAACGTCGCGCTCCGGTGAGGCCGCAGCAAGACGTCGGAGCAGATCCTCGACCGGCGTCAGCGCCGCCCAGGGGTTCTCCGCGCACGCCACGCGGAACACCGGCCCGGCCTGCCAGCTCCGAGCAGCTGCGGCGAGGAACGTGGTCTTGCCGATGCCCGCCGGCCCTGTGACCTGGACGACCTTCCCCTGCTCGAGCAGGTGCCCCACCTGCTCGAGGTCTCGCTCCCGCCCGAAGGTCGGCCCGGGTGACGGGCTGTCCCGCGCCGGCTCGGTCGCTTCGAGCAAGCGATGGTGCAGCGACCGCAGCTGCGGCCCGGGCTCGATCCCGAACGTGTCGATCAGCTTCCGGCGTGCTCGGTGGAACGTCTGCAGGGCCTCGGCGACACGTCCGGCGCGCTGCAGGGCAACCAGCAGCAGCTCCCAACGACGCTCCCTCCCTGGGTCTGCCGTCGTCAGCTCCTTCAGCTCAACCAGCGCACGGTCGATCTGGCCGACGCTGATCAAGAGCTCGGCCCGCCGGTCCTGCAGCTCGGTGACCGACTGGTCGACGGCCCGTCGGCACGCAGCCGCGACCTCGTCGTCACCGAGTTCCGGCACGGGTGGTTCGCGGGCCATCGACAGGAGGTCCTCGACGGTGGCGAGGTCGCGCACGTCGTCGTCGGACGTCGATGCCCGCACCGCCGACACCCAGGCCTCGAAGCGGCGGAGGTCGACATCGGACTCGGGGTGCAGGCAGTAGCCCGATGCTCCCCGGACGATCGCGTCCCGATCGGTGCGCTGCCGGAGGCGGGAGATGTGGTTGTGCAGCGATTGGCGGGCGGTCCGGGGTGGCTCGCCCGCAGGCCAGAGCACGTCGACGAGCCGGTCTTCGGTGACGGCGTCGGGGAAGGCGAGCGCGAGCGCAGCCAGGAGGCGGCTCTGCGCCGCGCTGACCGGGATCGTCTGGCCTTGCCGGTCGGTCACGACGAGTGCGCCGAAGGTCCGGAGGGCCAACCGGGTGGGCACGGGCAGACCCTAACCCGCCGCAGGAGCGCTGTTATCGGGCTGTTAGCGACCCGTCGTACGGTCGCCTCCGACGTAGAGCCCGGGCGGGGAGTGACTGATGGCGGTTGGCGGGGCACGGTTGGCTGCTGGGACGACGCGGGGAGGCCCTGGGGTGATCGCCGCTCTGGTGGTGGCCCTGCTGGCGCCGCTGTTGGCGGTGGCGCCGGTGGCGCCGGTCGCAGCCCAGGACGCCGACCAGGTGTCAGCGCCGGTGGAGCGGATCGGTGGGGTGAGCAGGGTCGAGACGGCGGTGGCCGTGTCGGAGGCCTTCTTCGATTCCGCGGACGACGTGGTGCTCGCCAGGGCTGGGGACTTCCCGGACGCGCTGGCGGCGGGGCCGTTGGCTCGTTCGGTGGGCGGACCGATCCTGTTGACGCCGGAGGAGGTGTTGCCGGACGCGGTGGTGGACGAGCTCGAGCGCCTGGGCACGAAGCGGGTCACGGTGGTCGGCGGTGCCGCCGCGGTGGCGCCATCGATCGGCGTTCGCCTGGAGGATCTGGGGCTGACCGTGGGTCGGTTGGGTGGTGTCGATCGGTACGAGACGGCCCGCATGATCGCCGGGGCGGTCGGGTTCGAGGACGGCCGCGCCGTCCTGGCTCGCGGTCGGGGAGACGGGGCGAGCGACGGCTTCGCCGACGCGCTGACCGCGGGAACCTTCGGCATCACGGGGTCCGACATCCCCACGGTGCTGACCGAGCAAGCGGTCCTGCCGGCAGCGACGAGCGAGGTGCTCCGCGGACGCGATGGCTTGGCCGTCACCGTGGTCGGAGGGCCAGCGGCCGTGTCCGAGCAGGTCGAGGTGGACATGTCCGGTCTGGTCGCGTCGACGGTGCGGCTGTCGGGACGGGATCGGTTCGCCACATCGGTCGTGGTCGCCGATGCGGTGTCGGCTGGCGTGCGCGAGCCGGTGACGTTGCTCGTCGCGACGGGGGAGGCGTTCCCCGACGGGCTGGTGGCTGGTGCGCTGACCGAGGCGCTGGAGTCGCCGATCGTGCTCGTGCCCTCGGAGCTCGCGCCGCGCGTCGCCCGGACCCCGGGCGCGCGGCTCGCCAGCTCCGCTCCGGAGGTGGCGCAGTACCTGCGAGATGTGTGTCCCACCGTGCGGCGGGCGGTCGTGCTCGGTGCCGCCGCCGCGGTGTCGGCCGACGTGCACGCCGCGGTGGGGGAGCTGCTCACGTGCGCCAAGGAGCAGCCGACCACGCCGGGACCCACCTCGCCCCCGACGTCGACCACGACCACGTCGACGACGTCGAGCACCTCGTCGACGTCGAGTACGTCGTCGACCACGACCACGACCACGTCATCGACCACGACCACGTCATCGACCACGACCACGTCATCGACCACGACCACGCAGCCGTCCGAGCCAGGTGTCGTGCCCGACATCGTGGGGTTCCGGCAGGTGTCGGCGATCACGGCGGTCGACGACGCCGGGCTGGTGCCGGTCCTGACCTCGACGGAGCCGCACCCGACGGTGCCCGCCGGTCGGGTGCTGCGCCAGGACCCAGCGCCGGGCAGCTCCGTCGAGCTCGGCTCGGCGGTGACCTACGTGCTGTCGTCGGGGCCGTCGCTGGTCGAGGTGCCCGACGTGGTCGGGTTCAGCGCGGTGCAGGCCCGAAGCGAGATCGAGGGTGCTGGTCTCGACGTGGGTCGTGAGGGGACCACCGAGTCCGACACGGTCGGCGTGGACCAGGTCGACAACCAGCTTCCCGAGGCAGGTCAGCAGGTGCTGCCGGGCACGCCGGTGGACATCGAGCTCGCGATCGGCGGGGTCAACGGCCCGCCCGAGATCACCTCCACCCCGGCCACCATGAAGCTGATCGACGGGAACGCCTACGTCTACGACGCCGTGGCCACTGACCCCGATTCCGGAGACGACCTGACCTGGGTGCTGCAGGCCGGCCCCTCCAACGCCGGCATCGACGCCGACACCGGACGTGTGACCTGGACGCCGCGCTACGAGAACAACGGCTCCATCATCCTGTTCGACGACACCGGCGCCCACGACTTCGTGGTCCGGGTCGAAGACGGCCGGGGTGGCATCGACACCCAGTCCTGGACCCTCGAGGTCCGCCTGCCCAACCGCGCGCCGACCGCGGTCGACGACCGCATCACCGGAACCGTCGGCTCCCCCCTGGCGGCCGGGCCCGAGGGCGGGGTGCTCGCCAACGACACCGATCCGGACGGCGACGCGCTGACGGCGGAGCTGGTGGCGGCGCCGACCAACGGCGAGGTCACACTCGCGCCGGACGGGTCCTTCGAGTACCGACCCCTCGGGCCGCTCAGTGCCTCCCGGCCCGGCATCGACCTGACCCGGTTGTCGGGGGCCGAGGCGACGGCCAGCAGCCAGAACGGGCCGAACTTCGGTCCCGAGCGGGCCATCGACGGCTATGACGGCACATCGTGGCTCACGAGCCCGAGCGACCGCCCAGGCGATGGCGACGAGGATCCGTGGTTGCAGGTCACCTTCCCGGAGCCGGTGACGGTGCGGTCCATCGCCTACCGGGGCAGTCGCCAGACGGACAACGTCCCGTACGACTTCGTCCGCGGGGAGTTCCAGCTGCTCGCCGAGGACGGCTCGCAGCTGTGGAGCAGCGGGTCCGTGGACCTCCCCGGGCCGACCCACGACGCCGAGGTCGACGTTGTCGCGTCGGCGGGCGAGCCGGTCGACGGTGTCACCGCGGTGCGGTTCGTGGGTCTCGAGGACCAGGTCAACGTCTACCGCGGTCTGGGTGAGCTGATCGTCACCGGCGACGGGCCGGTCACGGGGCTGCACCCCGCGCTGGAGTGGGCCTGGACCGACGACGACCCGTCCGAACCGGTCACCGGCGCTGAAGGTGCGTCGTTGAACAGCCCGTCGGTGGGTGACCTGGACGGCGACGGCTGGCCTGAGGTCGTCTTCCTCGCCCGGCCTGTCACCTTCCAGCCCCAGGAGCCGGCACGTGTCGTGGCGCTGGACGGACGGGACGGATCGGTCCGGTGGACCACGCCCGTCGAGTACTGGACCACCTCCTCGCCCACGCTCGCCGACCTCGACGGCGACGGCACGATGGAGGTCGTCGTCGTCGGCGGCACCGCCCGGCAGGACCTCGTCGTGCTGGACCACGAGGGCGAGATCGAGACCACGTTGCGGACCGGAACCGGGTTCAGCCGCATCGGCAACCTGGCGGTCGCCGACCTGCACGGCGACGGGTTCCCGGAGGTCGTCGCAACGGTCGAGGGCCGGGTGGGTGCCTTCGAGTTCCGCGACGGCCTGCTGGCCCAGCTCTGGCGGGCACCGTCGGAGGGCTCGGACGTCTGCTCCCACGCCGGCTTGAACAACTACGTCGTGTACTGCGCACCGATCGTGGCCGACATCGATCTCGACGGCTCCCCGGAGATCGTGCACGGCCGCGTCGTCTACGGCTCCGACGGCACGGTCGAGTACCGCAACGACGACCTCGCCGGCGGGTTCACCGCCGTCGGCGACCTCGACGACGACCCGTTCGCCGAGATCGTCCTGGTCCGGGACGGCCAGGTGCGGGTGCTCGAGCACGACCTGACCGTCGCCCGCGGGCCGGTCGCGCTGGCCCCGGCGGGCGAGAGCGGCGTCACACGGGGCGGCCCGCCGACGATCGCCGACTTCGACGGCGACGGCGATCCGGAGATCGGCATCGCCGGCAAGTCGCGCTACCGGGTGTTCGAAGCCGACCTCACCCTGCTGTGGGAGGCCGAGACACAGGACAACAGCTCGAACTTCACCGGATCGACGGTCTTCGACTTCCTGGCCGACGGCTCCCCGGAGGTCGTGTACCGGGACGAGCGGAACCTGTGGGTCTTCGACGGCGCAGACGGGACGGTGCTGTCGGAGACCCCGCTGGGTTCTTGGACGGCGATGGAGTACCCGGTGGTGGCCGACATCGACGGTGACGGCGAGGCGGAGATCGTTGTCGGTTCGGACGCCAACCGCACGCTGCCCGATGGTGAGGTGCAACCGCTCGGCATGTACGCCTTCGGGAGCCCGGCCGGTGGATGGGTGCGGGCCCGGCCGATCTGGAACCAGCACGCCTACCACGTCACCAACGTCGAGGTGGATGGCGCGATCCCCCGCACTCCCCAGCCCCACTGGTTGGTGCCAGGCCTGAACGCGTTCCGCCAGAACACGTTCATGCCCGACGAGGTCGAGCAGCTGGACCGCTTCACGTACCGGGCGTCGGACGGGGTCGGCAGTGACGAAGCGACCGCGTACCTGGAGCTCCTGCCACCGTCGAACGCGCCGGTCATCACCTGCGGCCCGAGGGGACCCGCCACCGTCGGGGTGCCGTACCAGGCACGGATCTGCGCCTACGACGCCGACGGTGACGAGCTCACCTACACCGGCGGCGCAACGGCGGTTGGCCCGGGGACACCCACGAGCCTGGCCATCGACCCGGTCAGCGGCGTCGTCACGTGGACTCCCACGTCGGCCGGTGCTCACGTGGTCGAGGTGACCGTTGATGACGGCGCGGGTCACTCGGTGGTGGGGGTGTTCGCCCTGGCGGTGGTGGAGCCGGTCGAGGTTCCCACCTTGGTCGGCGAGGACAGCGGTGACGTGGCGGGAATGCTCGATGCGGCCGGGCTCCGGGTGGGGGCGGTGCGTCAGACGGGAGACGAGGCTCCGGCAGGCACCGTGCTCGACCAGCATCCGCCTGCGGGCGCGGCCGTGCCCCCCGGGAGCCGTGTCGATCACACCGTGTCCGCCGGGCCGTCTCCGGCGCATGCCGACGCCGACGGCGACGCGTTCAGCCCGGCTGAAGGGGATTGTGACGACGCGGACCCCACCGTCAACCCCGGCGCCAGCGATCCGGCCGGCGACGGCATCGACCAGAACTGCGACGGGATCGACGGGATGCTCGATGCCGTCGCAGTCGGCATCACCGGGTCCGATGCGTCGCTGGTCGTGGGTCGCAGCCGGTCCTACACCGCCCAGGCGCTGCTGCCCGATGGGCGGGTCGTCGACATCACCGAGCTGGCCACCTTCGACGTCGTCGACGGCGCGGTCGCCACGGTTGCAGGACGCACCATCACGGCGGTGGCGGCCGGGACGACGGGGGTGACGGCGACCTTCGCCGGGCTCACGGCGACCAAGGCGCTCACCGTGGTCGACGGCGTCGCTGCCGACGAGCTCCCGCCGATCGCCGAGATCACCAGCCCTGCCCCCGGTGCGGAGGTGTCGAGCGAGGTCGAGATCCGGGGCACGGCATCCGACGCGAACCTCACCGGCTGGCGGCTCTCGGTGGTGGCTGCCGACGGCACGCTCCTGCACGAGATCAACGCCGGGACGGGCCAGGTGGTCGACGGACCGCTCGGGACGCTGGCATCGGCCGCGGTGCCTCCGGGTGTGGTCACGGTGCGGCTCGACGTGGAGGATGCAGGCGGCAACGTCTCACGCGTGGACGTGCCGGTGCAGGTGCTGGAAGGCCCCCAGGCCGGCGCGTTCTCGCTGTCGTTCACGGACCTCGTGGTGCCGACCGCGGGCTTGCCGCTGTCCGTGGTGCGCACCTACGACTCCCGGAACAGCCAGGTCGGGGACTTCGGCGCCGGCTGGACGCTCGATCTGACGGGACTCGACCTGCGGGTGAGCCGCGACCAGGGGCTCGGCTGGGAGCTCGCTTCGGGTCGGTGGGGTTCGACGACGCTCGTTCCGAGCATCGAGCACAGCGTGACCGTCTCGTTCGACGACGGGACGCGCGATGTGTTCGATCTCGCTCCCTCACCCGGGTCGGCGACGTTCGTCCCGTTGCAGTTCACGACCGCGGCGTACCAGCCCCGTCCTGGGTCCACCGGGACGTTGGTGCCGCTGGGCAACCGGAACCTCCTGGTGCTGCAAGGAGCCGACGGCGCTGAGCTCGTCGACGACTCCACGTTGCGGCCCTACGAGCCCGAAGGGTTCGTGTACACGCGACGTGACGGCACCATCTACACCGTCGACGCGTCCGGGCAGGTGTCCCGCATCGAGGACCGGAACGCCAACGTCATCACCGTCGACGACGGCGGGATCCTGCACTCCGCCGGTCCGTCGGTGACCTTCACGCGGGATGCGCTCGGGCGGATCACGTCCGTGACCGATCCGGCAGGGGTGTCCCAGAGCTACGGGTACAGCGCAGCAGGTGACCTGACGTCCCACACGGACCCCGAGGGCAACACGACCACCTACCGGTACGCAGCCGGTCATCGGCTGGTGGAGGTCGTCGATCCCCTCGGCCGGACCGGCGTGCGCTACGAGTACGACGACTCTGGTCGGGTCACCGCCGTCACCGACGCCGCAGGACGCCGCACGATGATGAGCCGTGATCTGGGCACTCGCAGCGAGGTCGTGACCGGCCCCGATGGCGACGTCACGGTCCTCGAGTACGACGCGGCGGGCAACGTGATCCGGACGGTCGATCCGGAAGGTGGGGAGACCACCCGCACCTTCGACGACCGGGGTCGCCTCCTCACCGAGACCGATCCGCTGGGGCGGACGACCGAGCGGACCTACGACGCCGCCGGGAACCTGGTGACCGAGGCGGATGCGACGGGAGCGACGACGACTCGCACCTTCTCGCCGTCCGGTGAGCTGACGAGCGAGACCGACCCCCTCGGCCGGACGACGACGTTCACCTACGACAGCCGCGGGAACCTGCTGACCGTCGCCGACGATGCCGGTGTCGTGGTCGAGCGCCTCTCGTACGACGACAGGGGCAACGTCCGCACGATGACCGACGCGTCGGGCGCGACGACGACGTACTCCTACGACGCGCGCGGCGCCCTGGTCGGTGCTGTCGACCCGCTCGGTCGGACCACCTCGGTGGGTCGGGACGACCTCGGTCAGCCGGTGACCGTCACCGGGCCCGACGGATCGACGACCGAGGTCTCCTACGACCGTCGCGGTCTGCCCACGGCCGTCACTGACGGCGCGGATGCGACCTCGACGCTCGAGTACGACCCGTTGGGCGCCCTCACCGGGGTCCAGGACCCGACCGGTCGACGGGCCGAGGTCGTGCTCGACGCCGTCGGCCTCGAGCAGGCGGTCACGGTTCCGGGCTTCGGCACCACGACCTTCACCTACACGTCCGACGGGGAGCGGGCCACGGCCACCGACCCCGAAGGGGGCGTGACCAGCTTCGCCTACGACGGCATGGGCCGACCCGTCAGCCAGACGCGGCCCGATGGGACCACCGTGTCGACCGAGTACGACCCGGCAGGCCAGGTCGTGAAGGAGGTCGACGCCCGCGGCGGTCAGACCACCTACACCTACGACCTGGCTGGCCGTGTGACCACCGCGACCGATCCGCTCGGAGCCGTCCGACGGTTCGCCTACGACGCCGCGGGCCAGCTGGTGAGCGAGGAGGATCCGGTGGGTGGCGTCACCGCCCACGCGTACGACGCATCGGGGCGTCGGATCTCGACAACGCATCCGGACGCCACGACGGAGACCTTCGGCTACGACGCCACCGGCAACCTCGTGGTCCACGTCGATGCGGCAGGCAACGAGACGCGCTTCGGCTACGACGACGCCGGTTCCCTGATCGAGGTCGTGGAACCAGGCGGTGCCACGACGCGGGCGTCCTATGACCTCGCGGGGAACCTGTCGTCGGTCACGGACGCGAACGGGCACACGACCCGACACCGCTACGACCGGGCCGGCCGCCTCGTGGAGACCTTCTTCCCGTCGGGTCTTCGCGAGCAGATCAGCTACGACGCAGCAGGCGTCCCGACCGCCTTCACCGACCGCGCCGGTCAGACCACCACGGTCGTCACGGACGGTGCGGGCCGGGTGATCCAGCAGACGTTCCCGGACGGTCGGGGGATCGGCCGGAGCTACGACGCGACGGGCGCGCTCGTCGAGACGAGGGACGAGCGCGGGACGACGACCTACGCGCGGGACGCGCTCGACCGCTTGACCGCCATCCAGCACCCCGACGGCTCGCGGATGAGCTTCAGCTACGACGACGCGGGGAACCGCACGTCGATGACGGCGCAGGCAGCGGGTGGCACTGCCGAAGCGACGTCGTACGGTTACGACGCCGCCAACCGCTTGGTCACCGTCATCGACCCGCAAGGCGGGCTCTCTGAGCTCTCGTACGACCTCGCGGGTCGGCCGACGCGGACAGCCCACCCCAACGGGACCGAGACCGTCCGCACCTTCGATCCCATGCACCGGCCGGCCACGATCGAGCACCGCTCGGGTGCCTCCGTGCTCGAGCGGTTCGTCTACGACCGCTCGGCCGTCGGGGACGTCACCGCCATCTCCGCTGCCGACGGTTCGACGTCGGAGTTCGAGTACGACTCGCGCCGACGCGTGGTCCAGGAGACGCACGAGGCCGGAGACGGCACGGTGCTGCGATCGAGGTCCTACACCTACGACCCGGTCGGGAACCGGCTGACGGCGACCGACAGCACGGGCTCGGTCGAGCAGTACACCTACGACGCCGAGAACCGGCTGCTCACGGCTGGCGGGGTGGCCTTCGCCTACGACGCCAACGGCGACCAGGTCTCCCGGAGCGACGGCAGCACGATCGAGACCTACGGGTACGACACCCGTGGCCTCATGACCGTCGCGGTCCACGCCGGGGGTGTGACCCGGTACACCTACGACGCCAACGGCGAACGGGTGGCACGTGCGGGCGCCGGAGGGTCGGTCGGCTTCCTCGTCGACCCGCTCTCGCCGACGGGCACCAGCGAGGTCGCCGTCGAGCACGACGCGTCGGGTGCCACGGTCGCGACCGCCACGTTCGGCCTCGATCCGCTCAACGAACACCGGAGCGGCGTCTCGAGCTACCTGCACGCCGACGAGATCGGCAGCATCCGGGCGGTGACCGACGACCTCGGGCAGGTCACGGCGACGGAGACGTTCGCCGCGTTCGGGGAGCGGGTGGCTGCCGCGGGTCAGAACCCGACGCCGTACGCCTTCGCCGGACAGCGGCTCGACGACGAGACCGGGCTCTACCACCTCCGGGCTCGGCAGTACCGACCCGAGACCGGCCGGTTCACAGGGGTCGACCGGCTTCCCGGTGTGCTCGCGGATCCGCTGAGCCGGCATCCCTACCTGTACTCGAGGGCCAACCCGCTCAGCTTCGAGGACCCGACCGGCCTGGCGCCGTCGCTCGTGCAGGTCGCGGTGGCCTCGGGCATCGTGACGGGTCTCGTGAAGGCGTTCCAGGCTCCGGCCGGCCGGGCGTGGGAAGCCTTCTGGCGGGGGTTCATCGTCGGCGCGCTGGTGGGGGCTGCCGCCCACGTCATCGTGGGCAGCGTCGGCGTCGGCATCGCCGGGACCGTGAAGAACTTCTTCTTCCTCGGCGGGTTCTCGAGCAAGACAGCGGTGGTCACGTTCGTGCCGGTGCTCGCCCTGATGCTGGCGGGCAAGTCGCTGTTCGGTGTGGCGTCGAGCTACGGCGACTTCCGTGGGAACCCCGACAACCGCGGGAAGCCGTTCAACGTCTGCGCGGCCTTCGTCGCCTCGTACGTGGGCGAGCTCGCCAGCCTCGGACTCAGCGAGGCGATCGCCAAGGGGGTCCGGGAGGCCGCGCAGCCGTTCGCGGAGCGAGTCTTCGAGTTCCTCCTCGGTGTGGGCGGCGATGCCCTCGAGAACCGGGTCTCGTGCTGACGGGCGCCGAGGACGCGGAATGCGGACTCCGGGCGGCCGGCACCGCGCCCGTAGTCTCGGCCCATGGCCAAGGCACCCGTGCTCACCCCCCAGGCGGAGGACTTCCCCCGCTGGTACCAGGACGTCCTCAACAAGGCGGAGCTGGCCGACAACGGGCCGGTGCGGGGCACGATGGTCATCCGCCCCTACGGCTACGGCCTGTGGGAGCGCATGCAGGCCGAGATGGACCTGCGCATCAAGGCCTGCGGGGCCGAGAACGCCTACTTCCCCCTCTTCATCCCCGAGAGCTACCTCAAGCGGGAGGCCGACCACGTCGAGGGCTTCAGCCCCGAGCTCGCCGTCGTCACCCACGGCGGCGGCAAGGAGCTCGAGGAGCCCATCGTGGTGCGCCCCACGTCGGAGACGGTCATCGGCGAGTACATGGGCAAGTGGATCCAGAGCTACCGCGACCTGCCGCTGCTGCTGAACGCCTGGGGCAACGTGGTGCGGTGGGAGCTGCGCCCCCGCCTGTTCCTGCGCACCACCGAGTTCCTCTGGCAGGAGGGCCACACCGCCCACGCCACCCGCGAGGACGCCGCCGCCTACGCCGCCCGGATCCTGGAGGATGCCTACCGGGCCTTCATGGTCGACATCCTCGCCATGCCGGTGCTGGTGGGCATCAAGCCCAGCTACGACCGCTTCGCCGGTGCCATCAACACCCTCGCCTGCGAGGGGATGATGCGCGACGGCAAGGCGCTGCAGATGGGCACCAGCCACGAGCTGGGCCAGAACTTCGCCAAGGCCTTCGACATCCAGTACCTCGACGCCGACAGCAAGCAGCAGCTGTGCTGGACCACGTCGTGGGGCAGCTCCACCCGCATGGTCGGCGGGCTCATCATGTGCCACGGCGACGACCGGGGCCTGCGGGTCCCGCCCCGCCTCGCCCACATCCAGGTCGTGGTCCTCGTGATCCGCGACGAGGACGGTGCCGGCGGCGTCGCCGAGGGCATCCACGACGAGCTGGTGCGCGCCGGCGTGCGCTCCCGCCTCGACGACCGGGTCGACACCGCCTTCGGGCGGCGCTCCACCGACTGGGAGCTCAAGGGCGTGCCGATCCGCCTCGAGATCGGGCCACGCGACGTCGCCGACGGCCAGGCCGTGCTGGTGCGCCGCGACACGGGGGAGAAGACGCCCGTGCCCCTCACCGAGATCGCCACCACCGTGCCGCGCCTGCTGGAGCAGATCCAGGCCGACCTGCTCGCCGAGGCCACGACGATGCGCGACGAGCGCACCACCGACGTCGACTCGGTCGAGGGCGTGCTCGAGGCAGCATCGACCGGCTTCGCCCGGGTCCCGTGGCCGGTGGTCGCCGGGGAGCAGGCCGCCGCCCGCCTGGGCACGAAGGCGGTCACCGTGCGCTGCATCCAGCGTGAGGACGGCAGCGTGCCGGACGACGAGGACGAAGACGGCCTCTACGCGATCTGCGCTCGCTCGTACTGAGTCGGACCTTCGGGTAGAGTCGTCAGCCGAACTCGTTCCTTGCTCGGAGCGTGGGCCTCGGGCCCACGCTTCTCTGCTTTCTGGACCCCGACACGCCCGAGGAGGTGCACGCCATGGCCAAGACCGATCTCGTCCGCAGCCTGGTCGAGCCCCTCGCCGCCGAGGCCGGGGCCGACATCTACGACGTGACCCTCGCCGGCGGGAAGCTCGTCGTCGCGCTCACCCGCGCCGACGGCGTCGACCTCGAGACCATCACCAGCGTCTCCCGCCAGCTCAACGAGGTCCTCGACGAGCAGGACCCGATCAGCGGCTCCTACACCCTCGAGGTCACCAGCCCCGGCCTGGAGCGCAACCTGCGCACGGCCGAGCACTTCGCCGGCGCCGTCGGCGACGAGGTCACCATCCGCACCAACCCACAGGTCGAGGGCGAGCGCCGGGTCCGCGGCACGCTGCGCGCCGCCGACGACACCACGGTCACCGTGGACCTCGAGGACGGCGGCGAGCGCACGCTCGACATCGCCGACATCGAGCGGGCCCGCACCGTGTTCACCTGGGGCAACCCCGACAAGCCGGGCAAGTCCCCCAAGAAGTCTCCGCAGAAGAAGACCGCACGAAGCAAGGAACCCCGATCGACATGAGCAACCCGGACATGTTCGAGGCCCTCCAGGCGCTGGCCGCCGAGAAGGGCATCTCCGTCGACACCCTCATGGCCGCGCTGGCCGACGCCCTGGAGTCCGCCTACAAGCGGATGCCGGGCGCGCTCGAGTACGCCTGGGTCACCATCGACCCCGGCACCTTCGACATCCGCGTCTACGGCCAGGAGCTCGACGAGGACGGCGAGCCCGAGGGCGACGTCTTCGACGTGACCCCCGAGAACTTCGGCCGCATCGCCGCCCAGACGGCCCGCCAGGTCATGACCCAGCGCATCCGCGAGGCCGAGCGCGAGCTCAAGTACGAGGAGTACGCCGGCCGCGAGGGAGACATCGTCACCGGCATCGTCCAGCAGAACGACAGCCGCTACACGCTGCTCGACCTCGGCCGGGTCGAGGCCCTGCTGCCCCAGGCCGAGCAGGTGCCCCACGAGCGCCCCGAGAACAACGCCCGCCTCAAGGCCTACATCGTCGAGGTCCGCAAGACGGCCAAGGGCCCCCAGATCGTCGTGTCCCGCACGCACCCGGGCCTGATCCTGGAGCTGTTCAAGCTCGAGGTGCCCGAGATCGCCGACGGCATCGTCGAGATCAAGGCCTGCGCCCGCGAGCCAGGCCACCGCACGAAGATGGCCGTGGCCTCCAACGAGAACAACGTCGACCCCGTCGGCGCCTGCGTCGGTGCCCGCGGCTCCCGCGTCCGCCAGGTCGTCACCGAGCTGCGCGGCGAGAAGATCGACATCGTGCCCTTCTCCGAGGACCCCTACGAGTTCGTGGCCAAGGCCCTCCAGCCCGCCCGGGTCAAGGAGGTCCGCATCGACGAGAACACCGGCACCGCCATGGTCATCGTCCCCGACCACCAGCTGAGCCTGGCCATCGGCAAGGAGGGCCAGAACGCCCGCCTCGCCGGCCGCCTCACCGGTTGGGCCATCGACATCAAGTCCGAGACCCAGCTCGCCGAGGCCGAGGCGGCCTACGCCGCCGAGGACTGGGCCGAGGGCGAGTGGGTGGTCGACGAGGAGACCGGCGAGCAGGTCTGGCAGCCCGCCGAGGGCGGCCCGGCCGTCTCCGCCGCCGAGTACCTGGAAGGCGAAGAGGACGAGGTCGAGGAGCCGGCCGCCGCCGAGGCGGCCCCGGACTCCGACGACACCCAGGTCACCGAGGACGCCGATGTGGCCGTGGCCGACGACGAAGACGTCGTCGAGCCGCTCGATCCCGCCGCCGACCTCGCCGCCGCCGCTGACGACGCCGTCCAGGCCGAGGTCGGCGACGACCCGGTCGAGCGCGTCCAGCCCGACGTCCCGTCCGGCGATGTGCCGTCCGAGGCCGCCGAGGAGCAGGCCCTCACCGCGGAACCCGCGGTCGAGGGATCCGAGCTCGGAGGGGCTGTCGAAGACCCGGCATCCGAGCCGACCTGAGCTCGCCGACGCGGACCTGCATCGGTTGCCAGCGGTCTGCTGGAACCGACGAACTGGTCCGCATGGTCCGAAGCCAGGAGGGAACGGTCGAGTTCGGTCGTACACTCCCTGGTCGGGGCGCATGGCTGTGCATCGCGACGCTCTCCGAGTGCGCGGCGCTGGCGCTGCGCCGCCGGGCGTTCGAACGAGCCTTCCGAGGCCCGGTCGATCACGCTTCGGTCGAGTCCGCGGTGCACAACGCCGCTGACTCGGTTCGTGACCCAGAGCAGAACGCGCGAGGATGACTGGTCGCGCAGCAGATCCCTACTGACGTAACGCAAGGCGAAACGAAGACTTTTGGCAGGCAAGATCAGGGTGTACGAGCTCGCACGTGAGCTCGGACTCGAGAACAAAGAGACCGTCGACCTGTGCAACTCGCTCGGGATCGGCGTCAAGAGCCACTCCTCGAGCATCGTGGAGCCGCAGGCTGATCGCGTCCGCCGCAAGGCGGAGCGTGAGGGGTTGGTGCGCGAGCCCAAGCCCGACACCGGCGATGGCGACGGCAAGGCAGCCGCGGAGGCCGAGGCCCCCGCGACCAAGAAGGCTGCGCCGGCCAAGAAGGTCGTGGCCAAGAAGGCCGTGGCCCCCAAGCCGAAGCCCCAGCCCGAGCCGGCCGACGAGCAGCCCGCGGCGTCCGACGAGACGTCCGCGCCCGCCGCCCCCACGCCGCCGCCGGCCTCCGCGCCTGCGGCGACGCAGGCCGGTCGGGCCGATGCGCCCATGCCGCGCCCGCCCGCCGTGCGCCCCACGAAGGGCGTCGTGAAGTCCAGCGGCAGCGAGCACCCCCCGGCCCGCCCCAAGGAGGACGAGCCGGCCGCGCCCGCCCCGCCCCAGCCCCCGGCTGCGGCGCCGCCCGCCCCACCTGCTGCGCCCAAGCCGCCGAGCGAGGCTCCCAAGCCGCCCGCGGCCGCGCCCGAGCCCCCGGCCGAAGCGCCCGCCGCGTCGGCACCGAAGCCGCCGAGCGAGGCCCCCAAGCCCCCGTCGGCTGCGCCCACGCCGCCCCCGGCCGCACCTCCGGCGCCGCCCGAGGCCCCCGAGGCCCCGGCCGCATCCGACGCGCCCCGTCCGCCGACGGCAGTCAACGACCCCGGTGCCAAGCCGGGCTCGAAGACGCCGCCCAAGTCGGCGTCCGGCAAGCCGATCCCGCCGCCCCCGGGTCCCATGATCTCCCGCGGCGGCAAGCCGATCCCGCCGCCGCCCGGCGCTGGTGGCCGCGGTCCGGCCCCCGCCCCGAGCGGTCCGGGCAACCGCCCCGCCCGCCGTGGCGCGGCCGGTCAGGTCCGCTACACGCCCCCGCCCGCCAACACCGGCGGCCCCCGCCCCGGTGGCGGTCCCGGTGGTGGTCGTCCCGGCCCCGGTGGCGGTCGCCGCCCACCGAAGCGCCGTGGCGGTCGTCGTCGCCGCAACCGCGACGAGCTGCAGCCCATCGAGGCTCCCAGCTTCACGCCCCATGACGCTCCGATCCCGGACCACGAGGTCGTCATCGAGCGCGCCTCGACGCCCCAGGACATCGGCCCCAAGCTGAACCGCACCGCGTCCGACGTCGTGCGCTTCCTCATGGAGCAGGGCGAGATGGTCACGGCCACGCAGTCGCTCTCCGACGACATGATCGAGCTGTTCGCCGCCGAGCTCGGCGCCACGATCCGCCTGGTCAACCCGGGCGAGGAAGCCGAGGTCGAGCTGCAGAAGCGCCTCGGCGTCGACGAGCTGCTCGGCGACGACGACGAGGACGACGATTCCCCGTCCCGACCCCCGATCGTCACGATCATGGGTCACGTCGATCACGGCAAGACCCAGCTCCTCGACCACATCCGCGAGGCCAACGTGGTCGCCGGCGAGGCCGGTGGTATCACCCAGCACATCGGCGCCTACCAGGCCGTCAAGAACGACCAGCGGATCACCTTCATCGACACCCCGGGACACGAGGCGTTCACCGCCATGCGCGCCCGTGGTGCGGAGGCCACCGACATCGTCGTGCTGGTCGTGGCCGCTGACGACGGCGTCATGCCCCAGACGCTCGAGGCGCTGAACCACGCCAAGGCGGCCGAGGTGCCGATCATCGTGGCCGTCAACAAGATGGACCTCGAAGCGGCCAACCCCGACCGGGTCATGCAGCAGCTGTCCGAGCACGACCTCATCCCCGAGGAGTGGGGCGGCGAGACGATCTTCAACAAGGTCTCGGCCCTCACCGGCGAGGGCGTGGACGAGCTCCTCGAGAGCCTCCTGCTCGTCTCCGAGCTCGAGGACTACCGCGCCGACCCCGAGGGTCGTGCCGCTGGTGCCGTGCTCGAGTCGCACCTGGACATCGGTCGGGGCCCCGTGGCCACCGTCCTGGTCCAGCGCGGCACGCTGCGCGTGGGCGACCCCATGGTCGCCGGCGCTGCCTTCGGCCGGGTCCGGGCGATCATCGACGACCACGGCGAGCAGATCAAGGAAGCCGGGCCCTCCACGCCCGTGCAGGTCCTGGGTCTGTCCGACGTGGCCGACGCCGGCGACCAGTTCGTCGTCGCCCCCGACGACAAGACGATGAAGGACGTCGCCTCCAAGCGCGACCACTTCCACCGTCTGGCCAACCTCGGCCGGGAGGCCACCGCCACCGGCGGCGGCGCCAAGCTCGAGGACATCTTCGCCGCCATCCAGGCCGGCGAGGTCGCCACCCTCTCGCTCGTCGTCAAGGCCGACGTGAACGGCTCCCTCGAGGCGCTCACCGACTCCCTGAAGAAGCTCGAGCGCGACGACGTCAAGATCGGCTTCGTGCACCGGGCCGTCGGCGGCATCACCGAGAACGACATCCAGTTGGCCTCGGCCTCCAACGCCACCATCATCGGCTTCAACGTGCGACCGGACCGCAAGGCCCGCGAGCTCGCCGATCAAGAGGGCGTGGAGATCCGCACCTACGAGATCATCTACAAGGTGCTCGAGGACATGGAGGCGGCCATGCTCGGCATGCTCGCCCCCGAGTACGAAGAGGTCGTCACCGGCGAGGCCGAGGTCCGCGAGATCTTCTCCGTGCCCCGCATCGGCAAGATCGCCGGTTGCATGGTCCAGAGCGGCGTCATCACGCGCAACTCCAAGGTCCGCTTCCTGCGTGAGGGCACCATCATCTGGAAGGGCTCGATCCAGTCGCTGCGGCGGTTCAAGGACGACGCCACCGAGGTGCGTGCCGGCTTCGAGTGCGGTGTCGGTCTGTCGGACTTCCAGGACCTCAAGGAAGGCGACATCATCGAGACCTTCGAGGAGCGCGAGATCGAGCGGGTGTGATCTGGAGTGGCGCAGCTCTCGAGCTGACCCTCCGCATCCCGCTCGGCGATTCCCTGAAGGCCAAGCGGTCGGTGATCCGACCGATCCTCGACGGCGCCCACCGACGCTTCGGCGTCGCCGCCTCCGAGGTCGCAGACCAGGACGTCCACGACCGGGCGGTCCTGGTCTTCGCCGCGGTCGCCTCCAGCCCCCGCCACGTCGACGAGGTCCTCGATGCCGTGGACCGCTTCGTGTGGTCGTTCCCCGAGGTCGAGGTCGTGGACACCGGCCGCTACTGGGTCGACACCGCGTAGGTTCCGCAGTCCAGACCCGGCCGGCTCGCTAGCGTTGGGTGACATGGCCGTCGATCAGCTGCCGGGCGGTGTGGTGCACGAGCTCCCCGACGATCTTCGGGAGGGCCTCGAGGCCAGCGCGGTGGCGCTGGAGGCGTGGCAGGACATCACGCCCCTGGCCCGCAACGAGTTCATCTGCTGGGTGGAGGACGCCAAGAAGCAACCCACCCGAGAGCGCCGCATCCGCCGGACCCGGGAGGAGCTGGAGGAGGGTCAGCGCCGGCCCTGCTGCTGGCCCGGCTGCAGGCACCGGGAGCGCAACGGCCGCTGAGCGAGCTACCGGCGGCGCCGTCGCGACCTTCGGGCCGGTCAGGGATGCCGGACCGTCACCACCTCGAGGTCAGGGATCCCGTCGAAGTCCTTCGGGTTGCTGGTGTGGACCGGCAGGGCGTTGGCGAGCGCGATCGCTGCGATCATGGCGTCGTAGGCGCGCGCTGACGGCTTGCGCCCGGCGCGGCGCAATGCCGCCGCGACCTGTCCGAACCGGCGGGCTGCAGCTGCGTCGAACGGGAGTGGGTCGAAGTCGGCCTCGGCCTGTTGCAGGTGTGCCTGCCGGGCGGCGCGCTCCTCGTCGGAGGACGCGACGAGCGGCCCGACGGACAGCTCGGCGAGCGTGATGGTGGTGATGAGCGGCTCCTCGGGGAGAGCGTCCGTGCTGGCGAGCTGGCCGAGCAGCAGCACGGTGCTCGTGTCGAGGATCCCCCGTCCCACGACGTCACACGCTGGGGTCGATGAGGGCGTCGAGGTCACGCCGGAGGCGCTCGGGGTCGACGGCGGGAAGGTTCCGGCGCCGCTCGATCAGGACCTCTCGAGGCACGGGAGCGGTCGGCAACCCCGAGAGCTCGGCTACGGGCGTCCCGGCGCGCGTGATCGTCAGACGCTCGCCGCGCTCCGCCCGCTCGACGATGTCGCCGCCACGGTTGCGCAGGTCACGGATCGAAACCTCGGCCACGGGTGCCACCGTATCACGCGTGATACAGCTCTGGACCGCTGTCCTGCTCACGTCCGCACCACAGGCGGGTCGTACCACTTCCACTGCGCCCGCTCGCCGGGCACGTGCTGGTAGATCGGTGCGTCGGGGAACGGCCCGCTCGGTGGCCGGGCGAGGCTGCCGCCGGACAGCAACCGGTCCCGCCGATCGATCACCGTGAGCTCGTCAGCCGGGCCGCGGATGGTGATGATGTCGCGGTGGTGGAGGCGGTGATGGAACGGGCATACGAGGGCCAAGTTCCACAGCTCGGTCGGGCCGTCGTCCTCCCAGTGGATGAGGTGGTGAGCGTGGAGCCCAGCGGTGGCGCCGCACCCCGGCACCCGGCAGCAGCGATCTCGCCGCTCGAGCATCCGGCGCAGCCGGCGGGGGATCTCCCGACTCGTGCGGCCGGCGCCGATGGGCAGCCCGTTGCGCTCGACCCAGACCTCGAGGGTGGCGTCGCAGCACAGGTAGCGCCGCTCGGCCTCGCTGAGCGCCGGGCCGAGGTGGAGCTCGGCCGCCCTCGACTCGGCGTCGACGTGCAGCACCACTGTCGTGCGGTGGCCGTGGGGGCGCTCGGCTGCGGCCACGTCGAGACCGTGCTCGCACATCCGCACGAAGGCGTCGGCCAGCGTGGGGAACGGGGGAGGGCTGACCTCCTCGATGCCGGCGTCCTTGGCCGCCTTGCGGGCGTCCTTCCACTCCTGGACCAGCGCGTCCTTGTGGGCACGCAGGGCCTGGTCGGCGTAGGCGCCCTCCTCGGCCGGGAGCTGCACCCGGGCGTTCCAGGTGCCGAACTCGTCGAACCAGGCCGACACCTTGCGCTCGCCTTCGGGCTCCACCGGGGGAGCGGGAGTCGACGTCTCGTCCTCAGCGGACGGCTCAGGATCAGGGGCCGGCGTCGGCGGCTGCGCCTGACGGGCGATGCGAAGCGCGGTGTGCAGCTGCGACACCGAAGCATTGCGAGCGAGATCGGCGAAGTGGTGGTCCATCCCGTCGGGCGCCTTGCGGGCGATGACGGCGACCTGATCCTCGGAGATCACGCCCTCGGCCATGCCGGCCAGGGTCTCGGGCAGCGTCGCGGCGCGCCGGGCCGTGGTGACCAGGTCCTTGGCGTGCTGGTTCGACATGCCGCACTTCCACGCCACCCAGTGCTCCAGCGAGCGGGCGCCCGTGGACTCCCACAGCGCGTCGGTGTCGAGGCGGCCGATGAGCTCGACCAGCTGGGCGGTGATGGCGTTGCGCTGCCCGCACAGCTCGGCCGCAGCGGACTCGATCTCCTCGAGTGCCGCCCGCACCTCCGGTGTCTCGCTCATCACCATGAAAGGAACGATACGGACACCCTCTGACAAGAACGCGCGGTGGCTACGGAGCGGTGCGAACCTCCCGGAGGATGCGGGCTCGCGGGCTTCCCGCCAGGCCTGGTGACATGTCCGGCGTCTGCCAGATCACCTGCTCGAGGAACTCCTTGAACCCGATCGCGGCCTCGTCATCGCCGAAGTCGAGGTCGACCACGATGTACTGCTCATCATCGACCGGTTGGTGCACCTGCTGTGAGGTCACGCCGGCATCGCGCCTGGCCTGCTCGAAGCGGTTGAACGCCTCGACCCAGGTCGACAGATCGGTGATGGCGTGCTCGATGTGCAATCTCGCCACAGTGCCCCCTTCGAGTGGCCCCCCGAGCGACTGTACGACGGCGCTCGCCCCGGTGGAACCGGACAGATCGTGTGGCAGGCTCGGCCCCATGGCCCGCCGACGTCAGTCCAGCTCCCGCCGGTACCCGCGCACGGCACGCCTCAACGAGCTGGTGCGCGAGATCGTGGCGGAGGAGCTCGAGCGCATCGACGACGAGCGGCTCGGCTTCCTCACCATCACCGCCGTCGAGGTCGACCCCGGCATCGAGCACGCCAAGATCCACTGGTCCAACCTCGAGGCCTCCGACGAGATCGTGCTCGAGGTGCTCGAGGAGCACCGCCCCCGCCTCCAGCAGGCCGTGAACCGCCAGACGCACATGCGGCGCACGCCGATCCTGTCGTTCCACGCCGACGAGGTCGCCCGGGGCGCCAACCGCATCGAGGAGATCCTCCGTGACCTCGACATCCCCGACGACGAGGCTCCCGAGGAAGCGCCATCCGCCGAGGGCGCCAGCGACGCGGACGCCGACGACGCGGACGCCGACACCGACACCGCCCCGGCGGACGACGACGCCTGATCCGGTGAGCACCGTCGCCGAGGTGGCCGAGGTGGTGCGGGGCGCCGACAGCCTGGCGCTCGCCTGCCACCACCACCCCGACGGCGACGCCCTCGGGTCGATGCTGGCCATGCACCTGCTCTGCGAGGCCAACGGCAAGGCCTCGGTGGCGTCGTGGCCCAGCCCGTGGGTGGTGGCGCCCCACTACGAGTTCCTGCCCGGCCTCGACCGCTGCATCCCGCCGTCGGAGTTCCCGACCGATCCCGAGGTGCTCATCACCTTCGACCTCGGACGCGTCGAGCGCCTGGGCGATCTGGCCCCGGCCGCCGAGCGCGCCGGTCAGGTCGTCGTGCTCGACCACCACCCGGACAACCAGCGCTTCGGCACGCACAACCTGGTCGACGAGTCGGTCGCCGCCACCGCCGTGCTCGTGCGCCAGCTGGCCGACGAGCTGGGCTGGCCGCTCACCCGTGACGTCGCTCTGAACCTCTACGTGGGGTTGGTCACCGACACCGGCCGGTTCCGGTACCCGAACACCACGCCCGAGGTCTTCCACCTGGCCGAGGAGCTGGCCGAGTACGACCTGCCCATCGCCCGCATCACCCGAGAGCTGTTCGAGAAGCACCGCTTCCAGTACGTGCAGCTGCTGTCGATGGCGCTGGCCCGCACCGAGCTCGACACCGACCACGGCTTCGTGGTGGCGTGGCTCACCCAGCAGGACCTCGAGGACTTCGACGTCAGCTTCGACGAGACCGAGGGCTTCATCGACCACGTCCGCGCCTGCCAGGAGGCCGAGGTCGCCTGCGTGCTGCGGGAGTCGCCGGGGGAGGGGTTGCGGGTCTCGCTGCGCTCCACCGGGTCCACCGATGTCGCCGAGCTGGCCGCCCGCTTCGGCGGTGGCGGCCACACGTTCATGGCCGGCTTCCCGTCCGACCTCCCGATTCCGGAGGTCGTCGAAGCGATCCGGGCCCTGCTGCCCGAGCGGACGGTGTCGGCGTGAGCCGCAAGAAGCCCAGCCCCTACAACGGCCTGGTGCTGGTGGACAAGGAGGTCGGCTGGACCAGCCACGACGTGGTGGCCAAGTCCCGCGGCGTGCTCGGCACCCGCAAGGTCGGCCACGCCGGCACGCTGGACCCGCCCGCCACCGGCCTGCTCCTGCTCGGCGTGGGAAACATGACCCGCCTGCTGCGGTTCCTCACCGCCCTGCCCAAGACCTACGTCGGCGAGGTCGTGCTCGGCTCCGAGACCGACACGCTCGACGACACGGGGCAGGTCACCGCCACCCACGACATGGGCGGCGTCACCCTGGCCGACGTGCGCGCCGCTGCCGAGGACCTCACCGGCGAGATCCTCCAGGTGCCGCCGATGGTCTCGGCCATCAAGATCGACGGCAAGCGCCTCCACGAGCTGGCCCGGGAGGGCAAGGAGGTCGAGCGCGAGGCCCGTCCGATCACCATCCACGCCTTCACCGTCGGCGAACCGGTGGAGGAGGGCGTGTACCCGATCGAGGTCACCTGCTCCTCGGGCACCTACATCCGCACCCTGGCCGCCGACCTCGGCACCGCCCTCGGGGGTGGCGCCCACCTGCGCAACCTGCGACGCACGAGCGCCGGCTCCTTCGACGTGGCTGACGCCCACTGCATCGACGAGATCGACCCCGATCAGCACGTCCTCACCCCGGCCGAGGCGCTGCGGGACCTACCCACCGTGGTGGTCGACGTCCCCACCGCCGTGGACGTCGGCCACGGCAAGCCGCTCGAGCGCTCCCGCCTCGGCATCCCCGAGGGCCACGACGGCCCGTGGGCGGTCGAATCCCAGGACGGCGTGCTCCTCGCCGTGTACGGCCCGCACCGGGAGGGAACGGTCAAACCGGAAGTGGTCCTGGCGACCTGAACCTGACGCGCGTCTGCCCACGCTCCGTGGAAATGAGCCATCAAGACCATGGATCTGTGCGCGCGCACAGTGGCAGAATCAGAAGGCTCGGAAGCAATATCCGACACGAGTCAGTTCAGGGATCGGCGCGTTTCGCCGATGTGAGAGGGATGAGCGAGTTGCGGGCACGCGGGAGAGATCGAGAACGGGGCGCCTCGCTGGTCGAGTTCGCCCTCGTGGTGCCGCTCTTGAGCCTGTTCCTGTTCGGCATCGTGCAGTTCGGCATCGCCTACGACAAGCAGCAGTCGATCAACTCCGGTGCTCGCGAAGGTGCACGCCTGGCTGCGCTTGATTCTTCGACGCTCGCAGACATATCGACCCGTAGCGTCCAGGCGTCTGATGCGTCGGCTACCGGTAACGATCCCAAGGTCGTTGTCAGCGACTCGTCCGGCGCTGTCGCCGGCGTGCGATGCCCTGGTGGCGCGTACTCCAAGACCGACACCTGTGCGAGTCCTGCGGCCGTCAACGAAGCGGAGGCGGATCTGATGCCCTGTGGCCGCGCGGCCCCGAGCGCCTACGCCACCGTGATCGTCTCGACGCCGTACGACATCACGATTCCCTTTTGGGGCGTCCAGCCCGTGACCATCGATTCGGAGGCGCAGTTCCGATGCGAGTAGCCCACAGGCGTGACGAACGAGGCGCCGTCCTGATCATCGTCGCAGCGTTCGCATTGGTGTCGATTGCGTTCTTGGCGTTCGTGATCGACATCGGTAACCAGCGCCAGAACCGTCGCCAGCTAACGACTGCGACCGACGCTTCTGCCCTTGATGTTGCCCAAGAGTGGGCGAACTACGAGCTGGACGCCACGCTTGCGGGGTTCACCTCGCTCGGTGGCGACAAGTACGACTGCACGTCGAAGGCTGTGGCGACGTTGCAGGCCAACAACGAGGGTGTGGCCTTCCCTATTGGCGAGGTCTCGTGCGTCGCAGAGTTCCGGACCACCTACGGGGTCGTGACCGTGGGTGCCAGCGAGGAGGTGCAGTACGCCATCGGCGGGGCGGTTGGCGTCTCTTCCGGCGGGACCGGCTCGACGACGAGCGTACGCATCACCGGACCAGCCCAAGGAGGCCTTCGGCCCTTCGGGTTGTGTGCCAATGAACCTTCGATTAAGTCGTGGCTTGAGGCCGACGATCAGACTCCAAAGGTTGTCCAGTCGGAGAGGTTTCTCCCGGACAAGTGTGGCAACTCCAGCGGCGGCTGGGGCCTGCTCGATCTCCTCGGAGGCAGCAATCCTGCGGTTGCGAAAGCGTATTCCGAAGGGTATGGCGAGTCAGTTCAGTTGAGCCCTGATCCCGACCAGTGCATCGATACGACACCGAAGTCCTGCTTCACGGCATCCACGGGTGCGAAATGGAATGGTGGCCCGATCAAGGACGCTCTGGATTTCCTTGAGGGACCCAGTGGCTGTGCTGAAGGTGGCATCGAGTTCAGTCTTCCGCTGTATCAAACAGTCGTTGATCCAGGAGGCAAGCAAGCCAAGTTCCCCATCAGCGGGTTCGCCCGAGTGCAATTGATGTGCTATGCGACCGGTGGCTCGAACGGAAATACGATCACACTCAAGCTTCTTGATTTCGACGAAGAAGGCCCCTGCTGTGGCGGCATCACTGCAACCAACCGCCTGCTCGAGGTCTGTGATGTGGGCACGATTGGGGGCTCCGTCGGGCCGAAGTTCGTCTCGAACTGTGGCGCGCCGCCGCCCGTACAGCCGCCGGACGTTGGTCTTGTCTGTGCGGTGACCCCGGTTTCGCCCTCCAGCCGGGACGTGCAGGTGGATGCCAGTAATCGGCCAACCACAGCGGTCGTCGTGACCGTCGACGTTGCGGACTCGAGCGACTGCGACCTCCGACTTCGTGCCAAGAACGCTACGTATGAGATTCTCGCGACTCAGGTCGACAAGACTGCCACGCAGTACAAGTTCGAGTTCGCTACAACGGACGCGATCGCTCCGCCGGACACGACTCTCGCCCTTGAGGTCTATGACGGGGATGGCTTCATCTGGGACGGCACCGCAACACTTACAACGACGGAAGCCGTTGAAACGCCGGCCTCGTGCGAAGTCAATTCAGTGGTTGTCGACCCGTTGGTAGTGGGCACGAAGGGCAACAGCTTGGAGGGCGACGTCAAGATCACAGTGAACCTCCGTGCGCCGACCAACTGCACCGGACTGAACGTTGACATGGTTCAGCGAAAGAGTAACGGGGCGGTGAACCGTGTAGCGAGCAACTACACGCCACCCGCAGGAACGACGAGCTTTGTTGTCACAATCCCGTCCGGGGCTTCGACGTACCAGAACAACAGCTTCTTCGACGTCGTGATTGAGCGTGGAGGCGATGAGTTGACCTACTCGCCCCCGGCGTTCCTGGATACGTGACGGTTGGCTACAGCGCCGAGCGCGAACAGCCGATACACCACTCGCGGCTCAGCCTGCGGAACACTTCGTAGTACGAACCCCCCGACCGGGAGAGAACAGACGTGAACAAGAAGCTGGTGGGCGTGATCGCCGCTGTCGTCATGGCGATCGTGGGCACAGGTGTGCTCGTGCTCTACGTCCAGGGCGCCGAAGATCGAGCGCTCGAGGGTGAAGAGCTGGTGCGGGTCCTCACGGCCACCGCACCGATCCCTGCGGGAACCTCCGCGGCCCAGCTCGAGGAGCTGGTCGAGGAGGAAGACATCCCGGTGAAGGTCGCTCCGGAAGGCGTGATCTCCGACCTGGTGTCCGTCAGCGGGCTCGTCACCGCCGTCGAGCTGGTGCCCGGTGAGGTGCTGCTGGCCAACCGCTTCGTGGAGGCCGGCAACGTCCAGGCCCGCCGCGGCTCGGTCGAGGTGCCCGAGGGACTCCTCGAGGTCACCGTGGCCATGTCCCAGGAGCAGTTCATCGGCGGTGTGCCGGTGCCCGGCAACTCGGTGGCGCTCATCGCCCTGGCCGACCGCAGCGACTTCGTGTTCCAGCCCAACGATCCCCTCGCCCAGCAGCCGGTCGACCCGGCCACCGGGCAGCCGCGGACCGAGGAGTACAAGGTCTCCAAGATCATCATCCAGCAGGCGCTGGTCACCAACGTCCAGGGCAACCCGCTCCCGGAGCAGGCCGCAGGGGCCGCCACCGACCCCACCCAGCGGGTGGCGCCGGCCGCCGGGTCGCTCCTCGTGACCCTGGCGATGGAGGGCCCGGACGCCGAGCGGTTGATCTACGCTCGCAACGCCCAGTCGCTGAACGCCAACCTGCACATGGCCATGCACAGCGGCGATGCCCTGGTGCCCTCCGAGGGCATCAGCGTCGAGAACATCATCAACCCGGGAGCTCCTGTCGGATGATCCTCGTCCTGTCCGCCTCCGACGACCTCGAGCAGGCCGTACGTGACGCGGTCGGCGACGTCGTCCCGGTCCAGACGGCGCCGCTCGATCGTGGCCTCGCTGCGGCGAACGCCTCCGTCGACGTCGTCCTCGTCGACGGCACCGTAGATGCCGAGCGTGCCTTCACCGTCGCCCAGCGCTTCGACGAGGAGCGCCCCGAGGTCACCGTCGTGCTCCACATGGAGCCCACCGGAGACGCGTTCTCCCGGGCCATGCAGGTCGGTGTGCGCGACATCCTCCCACCGGGCGCCGACGGCGACCGCATCCGCGAGTCCGCCAAGCGCGCCCTCGAGCTGGCAGAGCGCCGCTCGCACACGATCCGCTCGGCGGAGAACCCCGAGGACCAGCACCGCCTGATCATGGTGCTGTCGCCAAAGGGCGGCGCCGGCAAGACCACCATCGCCTCCAACCTCGCCGTGGGCCTCGCCATGCGGGCGCCCAAGCAGGTCGTGCTCGTCGATGGCGACCTGCAGTTCGGCGACGTCGGCAACGCCCTGCGCCTGCTGGCCGAGACCACCGTCCGCGACGCCATCGCCGGCGGCCTCCACGACGCCACCGAGGTCAAGGTCCACCTCACCCCGCACCGTTCGGGCCTGTTCGCCCTGTGCGCCCCTGAGGTGCCCGGCGTGGCCGACGAGATCACCGCGCAGGCGTTCTCCAAGGCGGTCTCTCTGCTCCACCAGGAGTTCAAGTACGTCGTGGTCGACACCGACCCCGGCCTCGGCGAGCGCACCCTCACGGTGATGGACAACGCCACCGACATGGTGTTCGTGGCTGCCACCGACGTGGCCAGCGTGCGCGGCCTGCACAAGACCATCGACGCCCTCGACCGCATCGGCATGACCGGGGCCAAGCGGCACTTCGTGCTCAACCGCTCCAACGCCAAGGTCGGCCTCGACGTGGCCGACATCGCCGCCACCATCGGCATGCAGCCCGACGTGCTCGTCCCGAGCCACGTGACCCTGCCCGTGTCGATGAACCAGGGCGTGCCCGTCATCGAGGGCGGCGATCCGTCGCCGGCCACCGCCCCGCTCTGGGAGCTGGTCGACCGGTTCGAACCCGACCCCAACGCCACGGCCGAATCCGCGGCGCAGCGCCGCAGCAGCGGCCTGTTCGGAAGGCGCTAGCACCATGCGACTCGGTGACCGGCTGAAGAACGCCGACGGCACGCCGATGGAGGAGGTGGACGAGAACACCCCGACCCATCGGGCTGACCCCTACGCCCGCCTCAAGCACCAGGTGTCCGAGGCCCTCATGGAGCGCCTCGCCGCCCGACCGAGCAGCCGCGACATGGCCGACGAGGAGCTGCTCGACCTCGCCCGGGAGACCCTCGCCGAGATCATGAACCAGGAGGCCGTGCCGCTCACGGCCGACGAGAAGGCCCGACTGGTCGACGAGATCAGCGCCGACGTCATCGGCTACGGCCCGATCACGCCCCTGCTCGAGGATCCCGACGTCACCGAGATCATGTGCAACGACACCACCGGGGTGTGGGTGGAGCGTCGCGGCCTGCTCGAGGAGACCGACGTCACCTTCGCGGACGAGGCCGCGCTGCGGCGTGTGATCGACCGCATCGTGTCCGCCATCGGCCGGCGCGTGGACGAGTCCTCCCCGATGGTGGACGCCCGCCTGCCCGACGGCTCCCGCGTCAACGCGGTCATCCCGCCGCTCGCGGTCGACGGCCCAACGCTCACCATCCGCAAGTTCTCCAAGATGGTCCTGCGTGCCGAGGACTACATCCGCACCGGCGCCGCCACCCCCTCGCTGATGGAGTTCCTCTCCACCTGCGTCGAGGGCAAGCTGAACATCCTGATCAGCGGCGGTACGGGCACCGGCAAGACGACGCTGCTGAACGTGGTGTCCAACTTCATCCCCCAGGGCGAGCGCATCGTCACCATCGAGGACGCGGTCGAGCTCAAGATCGCCCGCCGCCACGTGGTCCGCCTCGAGTCCCGGCCCCAGAACATCGAGGGTCGCGGCGAGGTCACCATCCGCGACCTGGTCCGCAACGCCCTGCGCATGCGCCCCGACCGCATCATCGTCGGCGAGTGCCGCGGCGGCGAGGCCCTCGACATGCTCCAGGCGATGAACACCGGCCACGAGGGCTCGCTCGGCACGCTGCACGCCAACACCCCCCGCGACGCCCTGTCCCGCATGGAGACGATGGTGCTCATGGCCGGCCTCGACCTGCCGATGCGGGCCATCCGGGAGCAGATCGCCTCGGCGATCGACCTCGTCGTGCACATCAGCCGCCTCCGTGACGGCTCCCGCCGCATCACCAGCGTGTCCGAGGTGGTGGGCATGGAGAACGACACCATCACGATGAACACGCTCTACGACTTCGACTACGGGGCGGGCATGGACGACAACGGCCGCTTCCTCGGCCACCCGGTCCCCACGGGCATCCGTCCCTTCTTCTCCGACCGCCTCCTGGAGCAGGGCTTCAAGCTGCCCAAGGAGCTCTTCACCGAGTCCAACGTCGTGAGCGAGGCCCTCGCCGCCAACCGGGGACGTCGGTGAACGGGCACGCATCCCGCCCGGCCCTGCGCCGGGCGACGGCGCTCATCCTCGCCCTGGTCACCGGGCTGGCCGCGCTGCTCACCGTCGCCCCGCCGAGCGGGGCCCAGGACGCCGGACCGGCCATCGAGGTCGTCGGCGTCGACATCACCTCGTTCCCCACGGTGCAGCTGCGCGTCGCGCTGTCCCCCGAGCTGGCCAGCGCCGACCTCAGCCCCGAGGACCTCCGGCTCACCGAGAACGACGAGCCGGTCGATGCCGAGTTCACCGCCCTCGACGACCAGCAGATCGGGGTGGTGCTCGCCGTCGACACGTCCGGCTCCATCCGCGAGGCCCTCGACGCCGCCAAGGCGGCCGCCACCGACCTGATCGAGGTCCTGCCCGAAGACGCGCCGGTCAGCGTGATCGGCTTCGGCTCCGCCGCCTCGGTCGCCTCGGAGTTCACCACCGACCGGGCCGAGACCGCCGCCGCCATCGACGGCCTCGAAGCCGCGGGCGGCACCGCCCTGTACGACGCCGTCCTGCTGGCCACCGAGCAGACCGGTGCGTCGCCCGCCGAGCGCAACGCCATCGTCGTGCTGAGCGACGGGGCCGACTCCGACTCCCAGGCCGGGGTCGAGGAGACCACCGAAGCCCTCGCCGGCGGCGCCGGCGACTTCTACCTCGTCTCCCTCGAGACCGCGGAGACCGACGACGCCGCCCTCGACGCCCTGGCCGACGCAGCCGGCGGCCGGGTCGTGTCCGCCACGGACCCCGACGCCCTCGCCGAGACCTACGTCGGTCTCGGCCAGCGCATCGTCAACCAGTACGCCGTCTCCTTCACCTCCACGACCCCGGACCCCACAGGCACATGGGCCATCGGCGTCGAGGGCAGCGATGCGACCGGATCGGTCGAGCTCGCCCTGCCCGACCGGGACCCGAACGCCGGCGCCGGCGATGACGACGTCGAGGAGATCGCCCTGCCCGGCGTGCTCACCTCCGAAGCCGACCCGCCCTTCTACCAGCAGGGCTGGGTGCTCTGGATCGGCGCGCTGATCGTGGGCTTCTCCCTCGCCGCGCTCATCGCCCTGGCGATCCCGAGCGGCGCCGGCTCCGCGATCGTGCGCCGGCGCGAGGCCCGCCGCTCCCTGCGCTCCGATGCCGCTCCGGTGAGCCACGACGACCACAGCGGCGCCGAGCGCGCCTTCGACAGCGTCCGCTCCGCCGCCACCCGGATGGCGTCCGCGGCCGTCGAGCGCACCGAGTCCACCGGCAAGATCGACGCCGCCCTCGACCGGGCCGGCCTCGTCATGCGGGCAGGGGAGTACGCCGCCCTCGTCGTGGCCATCGCCATCGGCGCCGGTATCCTCGGCTACCTGCTCTTCGGCGTGGTGATCGGTGCCATCGGCCTGCTCGTGCCGCTGCTCGGCGCCAAGGCGTTCCTCGACTTCAAGGCGTCCCGCCGCAACAAGGCCTTCGGGGACCAGCTCAGCGACGCCCTCATGATCATGTCCGGCTCGCTGCGATCCGGCTTCGGCGTCGGCCAGGCCATCGACACGGTCGCCGAGGAGATGGACGCCCCGCTCGGCCAGGAGTTCCGCCGGGCCATCCTCGAGACCCGCCTCGGCCGCGACGTGGAGGACGCCCTCGACGGCGTGGCCAACCGCGTCCAGAACGAGGACTTCGCCTGGGTCGTGGACGCCATGCGCATCAACCGCACCGTCGGTGGCGACCTCGCTCAGATCCTGGACCAGGTCGGCGAGACCATCCGGGCCCGCAACCGGCTCAAGCGCCAGGTCTCCGCCCTCACTGCGGAGGGGCGCATCTCGGCCATGGTGCTGGGCTTCCTGCCCATCGGCATGGGGCTGATCCTGTACAGCTCCAACCCCGACTACATGGACCCGCTCTTCAGCCGCACCATCGGGCTGATCATGCTGGGCGTGGCGGTGGCGCTGCTCGTCGCCGGCGCGCTGTGGCTGAAGAAGCTGATCGACGTGGAGTACTGAGATGGACCTGCTCGTCGTCATCTTCGGAGCCGCCCTCGTCATCGGGGCCGTCGGCGTCCTCGTCTGGGTGCTCACCGCCGAGCGCGACCTCGACCAGGCCCAGGCCAACCTCGGCCGCGGCGGCATGCTCGCCGACAGCCGCCAGATCGCCCTGAGCGCCTCAGCCAAGACCCGCATCCTCGATCCGTTCTTCACCTCCATCGGCAACCGGGCCAAGGGGTTCACCTCCGCCGGCATGGGCGACCGCGTCCAGCGCAAGCTCGACCTGGCCGGCCTGTACGAGAAGGGCTGGACGGTCGAGCGGGTCCTCGTCATCCGCTTCCTGTCCCTCGCCATCGGCGTCGTCCTCATCGTGCTGCTCCTCTCGGGCGGCACGGGTCGCCAGTCCCTCGGCCTGGCCGCCCTCATCGCCGCGCTGGCCTACCTCGGCCCCGAGGCCTGGCTCGACCGCAAGGCCGGTGAGCGCCAGGGCCTCATCGAGAAGCAGCTGCCCGACGTCATCGACCAGCTCACCGTGTCGGTGGAGGCCGGTCTCGGCTTCGACGCCGCCATGGCCCGCTCCGCCGAGGGCCGCACCGGCCCCCTGGCCGACGAGCTCGCCCGAGTGCTCCAGGACCTGCAGGTCGGGGTGGACCGCCAGGTCGCCCTCGACCGCATGGTCGAGCGCACCGACGTGCCCGACCTCAAGGCCTTCGTCGTCGCCATCCGCCAGTCGACCCGCCACGGCCTGCCCATCGCCCGCGTGCTGAAGGTGCAGTCCCAGGAGCTGCGCGAGAAGCGCCGCGCCCGGGTCGAGGAGAAGGCCGCCCAGCTGCCGGTGAAGATCGTGTTCCCGCTGGTGTTCTGCATCCTGCCGTCGCTGTTCGTGATCATCCTCGGACCGGCCGGCATCAACATCATGGACAGCTTCTAGGCACAAGTACGATCGCCTTCGTGCAGATCGTCCGCGACACGTCCAGCTGCCCCGAGCTCGGGCAGGGAACGGCGGTCACGATCGGCGCCTACGACGGGCTCCACCTCGGCCACCGCGCCGTCATCGCCGAGGTCCAGCGCGAAGCCGACGCCCGGGGCCTGGCCTCGGCGGTCGTCACCTTCGACCGGCACCCCGCCTCGGTCGTGCGACCCGAGTCCGCGCCCAAGCTGCTCTGCGACCTCGACCAGAAGCTCGAGCTGCTCGAGAGCACCGGCATCGACCTCGTCGTCGTCATCCGCTTCGACGAGGAGCGCGCGGCCGAGACCGCGGACGAGTTCGTCCAGGAGGTCCTGGTCGACTGCCTCAAGGCCCGTACCGTGATCGTCGGCGCCGACTTCCACTTCGGCAAGGGCCGGGGCGGAGACGTGGCGCTGCTCAACCGGCTCGGCCCCGACCTCGGCTTCGACGTGCACGGCATGGCCCTCGTCGACGTCGACGGCAAGCCCACCGCCGCCGAGGGCCGCGTGTCCTCCACTGCCATCCGCCGCGCGCTGGTGGCCGGTGAGGTCGGGTCCGCCGCCGAGATGCTCGGCCGCCCCCACGAGGTGCGCGGCGTGGTCCACCAGGGCGACCAGCGGGGCCGAGACCTCGGCTTCCCCACCGCCAACGTGGCCGTGCCCGGATCCATCCTGCTGCCGGCCGACGGGATCTACGCCGGCTGGTTCGTCCGGGCCGACGGCGAGGTGCTGCCGACGGCGATCTCCCTCGGCCGGCGCCCCACCTTCTACGAGACGGCCGACGCCAGCCTGCTCGAGGCCCACGTGCTCGACTTCTCCGGCGATCTCTACGACGAGCGCGTCGCGGTCCGCTTCGTGTCCCGGCTCCGGGGCGAGGAGCGCTTCGACACCGTCGACGACCTCATCGAGCAGATGCAGCGCGACTGCGAAGACGCTCGGCGGATACTGCGCCCATGACCGAGACCGGCTTCCCCGACGACGTGACGATCATCCCCGTCACCGTCGGTCACGTCGTGCCTCTCGAGCCGGTCTACGACGACGACGAGAGCCGGGAGGACCGCAGCCACCTGCTGCCCCGGGAGCGGGCCCGGCGAGCGCTCTCGAGCGTGCTGCCCGAGGCCGAGATGCCGGTGGTCGGGCCCGAGTCCGACGGCGCGGCCGAGCGCGGCCTGGTCGCCGCACCCCGCCTGGCCCGCCACGTGTTCCGCATGGCCGACGGCCACGAGGTCGGCGTCACCGTCTCGGGTCGGGGCGTGCCGCTGGTGATGGTGCACGGCTTCACCGCCGAGGGCTTCCTCTACGCCCAGACGTTGTCCCGCCTGGTCTCCATGGGCTTCAAGGTCGTCGCGATCGACACCGCCAACCACGGCAGCACCCAGGGCCTGCCCTCCGGCGGCGCCAACTTCGGCGAGTACGCCCGGCTCCTCGGCCGGGCCCTGGACGAGCTCGGCATCGAGCAGGCCTTCTTCGTCGGCCACTCCATGGGCGGCCGGGTCATCACCCAGCTGTGCGCCAGCGAGCCCGAGCGCGCCCTCGGCGTCATCCTCGTCGACGCCATCGTCGGCGACGCCTGGGACCGCCTCGTCAACGTCGGGCGCCTGTTCCCCCCGGCCATGGCCGGGGTCGTCGTCCTCCTCGCCCTCGATGCCATGACCACGCCGCCGGTGCTGAAGAACCCCGAGCAGGCGCTCAAGCTCGGTCGGCTCCTGGCCCCCACCCTGGTCGGCCACGCCGTGCGGCCCTGGCGCCTGCTCGGCCCGGCCGTGTCGATCCTGCGCAGCCGGGGCAGCCGCTGGATGCTGCAGCGCCTCGCCCAGGAGGAGATCCCGGTCGTGGCGGTGCACGGCACCCGTGACTTCGCCGTGCCGCTGCAGACGGCCAAGGACGCCGCCCGCCAGGCCAAGGGCGAGTTCGTCGTCATCGACGGGGCCAACCACTGCTGGCCCCTCCGGGACCCCGAGACGCTGCCCGCCATCGTGTCGGACCTGCTGCACGGCAGCTTCGGCCAGGCCTACCGCCAGGCCGTGCGGGACCACGGCCTCGAGCCCGACCTGGCCCGGCTCGACGAGGTCGAGCGCGCCTTCTACCCCCCTGATGCCCCGATCCGGGCGATGACGCCCAAGCTCGAGTTCGCCCGGCTCACGGCCCGCCGGCGCCGGCCGGCCTACTCCTACGACATCAAGCCCGCCCTGCCCCAGTAGCAGCCGGGGTACCGCGTCTGCAGGCGCACGGTGGTAGGGTGCCTGAAGGCCTCGTGCCGTCGCGCCTGGGGGTTCCACCCCGGGAGCAGCGCCCGACGCCACCGCTTCCCCTCCTCGCACAGCCGGTTGGGGCAGCCGGGTCCGATACCCACGCAAGCAACGGAGTCCTTCACGTATGTCTGAGCAGATCGACCGCCTCAAGCCGGAGCTCATCGCAGAGCACCGCCTCCACGAGACGGACACGGGGTCGCCCGAGGTCCAGATCGCGATTCTCACGAAGCGCATCAACCACCTCAACGACCACCTCTCGAACCACAAGAAGGACCACCACACCCGACGCGGCCTGCTCAAGCTGGTCGGTCGCCGCCGGCGGCTCCTCGACTACGTCCGCAAGAACGACGTCGAGCGCTACCGGGCGATCATCGCCACGCACGGCCTGCGCCGCTGAGGGGTCCGAACACCCCGGTGGCAGCCTCGGTCAGCTGCCAGTCGCCGATCTCCGAACCACTTCGGGGGTGCGCCGACTGGGAACTGGCCCTGTCACCACGATCCGGCCCGCAAGCCGCCACACACAGAGCCCGAGGGGGCGTGGCGGTCACCGGGCCACAGGAGACCAACCCAACATGACCACCGAACCCACGCGGGTGTCCGCGCCCATTCCCGGCGCCGACAAGGAGCTCGTCTTCGAGACGGGCAAGCTCGCACAGCAGAGCCAGGGCGCAGTCCTGGCCAGCATCGGGGGCACCAAGACCCTCGTCACCGCCAACGCCGCCAAGAGCGTCCGGGAGGGGATGGACTTCTTCCCCCTCACCGTCGACGTCGAGGAGCGCATGTACGCCGCGGGTCGCATCCCCGGCTCGTTCTTCCGCCGTGAGGGCCGTCCCACGGACCTGGCCATCCTCACCTGCCGGCTCACCGACCGCCCGCTGCGCCCCAGCTTCCCCGCCGGGTACCGCAACGAGACCCAGATCGTGTCCACGATCATGGGCTCCGACGGCCGCAACCCCTACGACGTGCTCACCATCAACGGCGCCTCCGCCGCCCTGATGCTCAGCGGTCTGCCCTTCGACGGCCCCATCGGCGCCGTGCGCATGGCCTACGACATCGACGGCGAGTGGGTCCCGCACCCCGAGCACGACGAGATCGAGGAGTCCACCTTCGACCTCGTGGTCGCCGGCCGCGAGAACGAAGACGGCTCCATCGCCATCATGATGGTGGAGGCCAACGGCACCGAGAAGGCCTGGCAGCACTACCAGGCCGGCGCCCCCTTCGTCACCGAGGAGGCCATCGCCCAGGGCCTCGAGGAGTCGAAGAAGTCGATCAAGGACTCCATCGACGCCCAGCGCCGCCTGGTCGAGGAGTACGGCGCCCGTCCGCCCCTCGAGTGGACCGCCGCCGACGACTACCAGGACGACGTGCTCGAGAAGGTCCGCGAGGTCGGCACCGACCGCCTCCGCGAGGTCGGCTCCATCGCCATCAAGGCCGACCGCGAGGCCGCCGAGCGGGCCGTCAAGGCCGAGATCCGCGACGAGCTGTCCGAGGAGTTCGCCGGTCGCGACAAGGAGATCGGCAACGCCATCAAGACGGTGCTCAAGGACGTCATCCGGTCCCGCATCGTGAACGAGGGCGTCCGCATCGACGGTCGTGGCCCGGGGGACCTCCGCCCGGTCACCGCCGAGGTCGGCGTCCTCGACACCGCGCACGGCTCCGGCCTGTTCCAGCGTGGCGAGACCCAGGTCCTCAACGTCCTCACCCTCGGCATGCCGAAGATGGACCAGCTTCTCGACAACCTGGGTCCCCAGGAGAAGAAGCGGTACATGCACCACTACAACATGCCGCCGCACGCCAACGGCGAGACCGGCCGCGTGGGCAGCCCGAAGCGCCGCGAGGTGGGCCACGGCCTGCTCGCCGAGCGCGCCCTGCTGCCGGTGATCCCCTCGATGGACGAGTGGCCCTACACGTTCCGCCTCGTCTCCGAGGTGCTCGCCTCCAACGGCTCCACCTCGATGGCGTCGGTCTGCTCGTCGTCCCTGTCGCTGATGGACGGCGGTGTGCCGATCAAGGCCGCCGTCGCCGGCATCGCCATGGGCCTCGTCTACGCCGACGGCAAGTACACCACCCTCACCGACATCCTCGGTGCCGAGGACGCCTTCGGCGACATGGACTTCAAGGTCGCCGGCACGCGGGACTTCATCACCGCCCTCCAGCTCGACACCAAGATCGACGGCCTCCCCGCCGACGTCCTGGCCGACGCGCTGGCCCAGGCCAAGGATGCCCGCTACAAGATCCTCGACATCATGGACGAGTGCATCGCCGAGCCTCGTGACGACGTCCAGGGCACGGCCCCGAAGATCATCAGCTTCGAGATCCCCGTCGACAAGATCGGCGAGGTCATCGGGCCCAAGGGCAAGGTCATCAACCAGATCCAGGGTGAGACCGGCGCCGACATCGGCGTCGACGACGACGGCGTCGTCGGTGTGGTCACCATCGGTGGCACCGACAAGGGCGCCGTCGACGAGGCCCGCCGCCAGATCGAGCTGATCGTCAACCCGCCCTCCGCCCACCCGGGCGAGATCTACATGGGCAAGGTCGTCAACATCACCAAGTTCGGCGCCTTCGTCAACATCCTCCCCGGCCGCGACGGCCTGCTCCACATCTCCAAGATCGGCGGCAAGCGCCGCATCGACAAGGTCGAGGACGAGCTGGAGCTGGGTCAGGAGATCGAGGTCCGGGTCGACGACATCGACCCGAACGGCAAGATCAGCCTGTCCCCGGCCAGCGAGCCGGCCGACGAGGGTAGCGACGACGACGGTCCCAAGCGCGAGCGCAGCGACCGTGGCGGCCGCGACGGTGGCCGGGGTCGCAGCAGCGACCGCGGCGATCGCGGTGGCAGCAAGGACGACAAGGGTGGCGACACCGGCGGCACCGCTGCCGGCGGCACCGCCTCGTCCGGCGAGTTCGTCTCCTTCGAGGACGCGTTCGACGAGGAGCTGAAGGAGGAGTTCGGTGACCTCGGTCCCGAGGGTTCCTCCGGTGGCGACGGTGGCAACCGCGGCGGTGGTCGCGGACGCGGCCGCAGCGGTGGCGGCGGTCGGCGCCGCTGAGCACGCACGTGGGTGACGCTGGTGCGGGGCTCGATCCTGAGCCCCGCACCACCACTCTGCCCAACGGCGTCCGCGTCGTCAGCGACGCCATGCCGCATGCCCGGTCGGTCACGACCGGTGTGTGGGTGGCCGTCGGGGGCCGCGACGAGCCGGCCGAGCTGGCCGGTGCGTCGCACTTCCTCGAGCACCTCTTCTTCAAGGGGACCGAGGCCCGCTCGGCGCGGTCCATCGCCGAAGCCGTCGACGCCGTCGGCGGCGACATGAACGCGTTCACCGCCCGGGAGCACACGACGTTCGTCACCCGGCTCCCGGCCGCGCACTGGCGCCTCGGGATGGAGCTGGTCGGCGACATCCTGTCGGCGCCGGCGCTGCGTCCCCACGAGATCGACGCCGAGCGCGAGGTCATCCTCGAAGAGCTCTGGGCCGCGCTCGACACCCCTGAGGACCGCGTCCACACGCTGTCCATGGAGGCGCTGTTCCCCGGCCACGCCCTCGGGCGCGAGGTCCTGGGCGACGAGGACACCGTGCGGGCCATGACCCGCGACGACATCCTCGGCTTCTTCGAGACCCACTACCGGCCGGCCAACCTGGTCGTGGCTGCGGCCGGCAAGGTCGACCACGACGAGCTGTGCGAGGTCGTCTCCGAGCGCCTCGGCGGCGGCGACGGCGGGGTCGAGCCCGCCCGGCACGCCCCGACCCCCGACGTCGACGAGCTGCGCACCCAGGTGCGCGACGGCGAGCAGGTGCACGTCATCCTCGGCTGGCGCGGCCTGCCCCTCGACCACGAGAACCGCTACGCCCTCCACGTCGCCGACCAGGTCCTGGGCGGAGGCTCGTCGTCCCGACTCTTCCAGGCGATCCGCGAGGAGCGGGGCCTGGCCTACTCGGTGTACTCCTGGGTGTCCTCGTACTCCGACGCCGGCCTGCTCGGCGTCTACGCCGGCACGTCACCCGGTCGTTCACCCCAGCTGCTCGACGCCCTCGAATCCGAGCTCGACACCATCCTCACCGGCGGCGTCACCGCCGACGAGGTCCGGGTCGCCACCGGCTACCTGGCCGGCGCCACCGAGCTCGGCCTCGAGGACTCCGGTTCGCGAATGACCCGCCTCGGCCGCATGCTGCTGTCCACCGGCTCGGTCGTGAGCATCGACGAGCAGCTCGAGCGCCTGCACGCCGTCACCGTCGACGACGTCAACGCCGTGCTGGAGCAGGTGCTCAGCGCGCCCCGCTCGGTCGCTGCGGTCGGCCCGGTCGACACCACCCGGTTGGCCCGAGCCGTCTGACGACGGCGAGGTGGCGACGGCAGGAGGGTCGACGCCCGCTGCGGGCGGGCCGTGGTCGACATCGGGGGGTCATGAGCGGAAGGTACCGAGCCGCTGACCCGGTGTCGCCCTGTTGACGCCGCGTCAACATGCGCCGGTTGCCTACTCTTCCGGACATGACGATTCGGGTGGGAGTCTTCGGGGCCGGCGGACGGATGGGGAGCACGGTGTGTGCTGCCGTCGCTGCGGATAGTGCGTGCGAGCTGGTGTCGGCGGTCGACCCCCACCACGAGGGCATCGACCTGCACCTCGTCGCCCGGGGCACCGACCTGCCCGAGCTCACGGTGGCGGGCGGCGCCGAGGCGTTCGAGCGTGCCGGCGTCGACGTCGTGGTCGACTTCACCCACCTGGACGCGGCGCGGGAGAACCTGGCCTGGGCCGCCGAGCACGGGGTCCACGCCGTCGTGGGGACCACCGGGTTCTCCGCCGACGACCTCGCCCGCTTCGAGTCGACCTTCACCGACTCCAACTGCATGATCGTGCCGAACTTCGCCATCGGCGCCGTGCTGATGATGCGCTTCGCGGAGCTGGCCGCACCGTGGTTCCAGACCGCCGAGGTGCTCGAGTACCACCACGACGAGAAGGTCGATGCCCCCTCCGGCACGGCCATGCTCACGGTCGAGCGGATGGCGGCCGCGTCGGAGGAGTGGGCCGAGGACCCGACCCGCAAGGAGGTCATCGACCACGCCCGGGGCGCCGAAGGCCCCGCCGGCATCCGCGTCCACTCGGTGCGCATGCGCGGCATGGTCGCCCACCAGGAGGTGCTGCTCGGCACCGAGGGCCAGACCCTCTCGATCCGCCACGACTCCTACGACCGCTCGTCGTTCATGCCCGGCGTGCTGCTCGCCGTCAAGGCGGTCGGCGACCGCCCCGGCATCACCGTCGGCCTCGACGACGTCCTCGGCCTCTAGGCCAGATCTACGAGCGTTCCGGCACCGCAGCGATCTCCGGCGAGCTGGCGGGGACGCCGTTCAGCTCGGCCCAGTCGAGGCCGAACTGCATCCGCTCGGCGACGCCCGGGTGGCTGGCGTTCAGGCGGTCCCACCAGCCCGGTTCCAGGTCGGCCTTGTTGAGTGCCACGAACGAGGGCCACATGGCCACGAAGCTGGTCGGGTCGCCGAGCAGCTCCAGCGCCTCGAGGTCGGCCTCCCGCTCGTTGCGCCGCGACACCCAGGCCGAGACGAGGCCGAGCACGGCCATGGGCAGCCCGAGGCCGAGCAGGAACAGCGGCGCCGCGCCGGGGTCGCCCAGATCGTCGACGCCGGCCCAGCCGAGCACGGTGTCGCTGCCCACCACGTACTGCACGAAGGCGAGCGTGATGAGCATCTGCAGCCCGGCCAGCGGGAACGTCTTGGGGATGTGGTTGAGCCGGTAGTGGCCGATCTCGTGGGCCACCACCTGGGCGATCTGCTCGAGCGGGAACTCCATCATCGTGTCGTAGACGACCACCCGCTTGGTCGGCCCGAAGCCGGCGACGAACGCGTTGCCCCGGCGGGAGCGCTTCGAGCCGTCCATCGTGTACACGCCCTCGATGCTGGTGTCGGCCAGCTCGGCGATCTCCTCGATGCGGGTCCGCAGCGGTCCCGGCTCCATCGGCGTGAACTTGTTGAACCTCGGCATGATCAGCACCGGGTAGACGAAGTTCAGGAACAGGGCGATGCCCAGGAACAGCAGTCCGCCCACCAGCCACCACGTGTCGAAGGTCCGGATGGCCCAGAAGATCGGCACGAGCAGCAGGGCCGAGAGCACGACGTTGAGCACCAGGCCCTTCACCTGGTCACCCGCCCACAGCCCGGCGCTCTGGTTCGACAGGCCGTGGCGACGGTCGTGCACCATCGTCGCCCACCACTCCACCGGCAGCAGCAGCACCTGGGAGATCAGGGCGAACAGGCCGGCGACCACCACCAGCTGCAGCGGCCACGGCGCCCCGTCGACCCAGCCGGCGACCTCGGGGCCGAGGTCGAGCACGAAGATCAGGGCCAGGTCGATGGCGCCGACCACGACCTTGGCCGCGAGGTCGACCCTCTTGCGGGGCCGGCTGTAGGCCCGCAGCTCGGTGAGCTGGGCCTCGTCGAAGAAGTCCTCGTTGCGGGCAGGCGTGCGGGCACCCAGCGGGGGGTGCGCCGACTGGCGTCGGATGGTGGCGGTCATCAGCTCTCTCGGTGGGTGCGGAAGGCGTCGGCCTGGGCGCGGGGCTTGACCACGATGGAGTCGATGTTGACGTGGCTCGGACGCGACACCGCCCAGCGGATGCACTCGGCCACGTCGTCGGCGGTCAGCGGCTGCAACCCGGCGTAGACCTGGGCGGCGCGCTCGGCGTCGCCGTCGAAGCGCACGACGCTGAACTCGGTCTCGACCAGGCCGGGGAGGATCTCGGTGACCCGCACCGGCTGGCCGAGCAGCTCGTGGCGGAGGGACTCGGTGACGCCGTGGGCGCCGAACTTGGCCGCGTTGTAGCCCGACCCGCCGGGGTAGCCCTGCAGCCCGGCGATGGAGGTGACGTTGACGACGTGGCCGTCGCCCGACGCGACGAGGCGGGGGAGCAGGCCCCGGGTCATGCGCATGAGCCCGAGCACGTTGGTCTCGAACATCGAGATCCACTTCTCGTCGACGGCTTCGGCGAGGGACTCGACGCCGAGGGCGCCGCCGGCGTTGTTGACCAGCAGGTGGCAGCTGTCGACCGCCCCGACGAAGGCCTCGACCGACTCGGGGTCGGTGACGTCGAGGGTGATGGCGGTGCCGTCGAGCTCGGTGGCGAGGGCCTCGATCCGGTCCAGCCGGCGCGCCCCGAGCACGACGTGCCAGCCGTCGTCGGCCAGCAGGCGGGCGGTGGCCGCGCCGATGCCGGCGCTCGCCCCGGTGACGACCGCGATCCGTCCCTCGTCCACCGCTACTCCGTTCATCGCTCCTCCTCGAGCCGCGGCGCCGGGGCCTCGTCGCCGGTCTCGCCGGTGGCTTCGGCGGGCTCGGCCAGCTCCTCGTCGATGTGGACGAGCTGGTCGATCTCCCCGCCACCCTTGACCTCGCCTCGCAGGCTGAACAGCACCAGCAGGGCGGACGCGCCGATGAACCACCAGCGGTACTCGGCGACCAGGTCCTGGAAGCTGTCGATGGGGGAGGCGAACGCCTCGCCGAGGACCCGGATCAGGTAGAGGCGCCCGACGGTGCCGGTGATGTTCAGGGCGAAGAACCAGCTGATGCGCATGCCGGCCGCGCCGGCGAACAGGCAGATGAAGTTGTTCGGGGCGATCAGCACCAGCGGCCAGGCCGCCTTGCCGAACCAGCGCTGGGCGGTGCGCAGCATCGGCCCGTAGCCCGGTGACTTCTGGTCCATCCACGCCAGGGCCCGGTCGCCGTACCAGTATCCGAGCAGGAAGAAGAGCGGGTCCGAGACCAGCAGCCGCAGGGTGCCGACGCCGTAGTAGCTGAGGGCGTCGAGCTGGTCCGACACCAGGATCAGGTAGCGGTTGATGCTGCTCAGCGCGATGAGCAGGAGCGGGTGGTCCTCCTGCAGCGTCGGCCACATGACGTTGGCGACGTTCGAGCAGATCACCAGGAAGATCACGGGCGCGACCAGGAGCTTCAGTGTGTGCGGGCTCGGTGGGTGCCTCGCCAGGGCCGGCTGGTCGGTCACGGCCGACGAGTCTTGCAGGCCGCTCCCTCGGTGGGCCGCCGGCGACCTCGGCCATGGCCCGATCGCAGGAGTGGAAACCACCCGATCGGGCCATGGTCGTCAACTGTCACGGCATGTGACGGTGGGTGGCGGAGAGAGGACGCGGAGGGGGAATCGCGGGTGCGCACGACAAAGGCCATGGTGGCCGTCCTGGTGACGGCGTTGCTGATCGGAACCGCGGCGCCAGCCGGCGCCGGGTTGCTGTCGGGCTCCGACAGCGAAGAGACGTCCAGCTACGACGACCCGTTCTTCCTGAACTGGCCGACGTACCTGCTGGCCACGACCCCCGACACCTACGTCGCCTCCGAGAGCGACGAGTGCAAGAAGGGGCACCTGAACTGCGTCGACCGCGTCATCCGCGAGATGACCAAGCGCTTCAACGCGCTCGGCTGCGACCACGACTCGACCTTCGCCTTCACCTACCTGCTCACCACCGAGGAGTACCGACGGGCGGTCGAGGACCCCGAGTTCTTCACCGACAACGCGTTCATCAACCACCAGGATGCGGTGTTCGCCGACTACTACTTCGAGCAGCTCGACGACTGGGACCGGGGCGCCATCGGTGAGGTGTCGCCGGCGTGGCGCATCGCCTTCGACAGCGCTGAGCGCCAGCGGGTCAGTGGCACGGGCAACGTCTTCCTCGGCATGAACGCCCACGTGAACCGCGACCTGCCCTTCGTCCTCGCCGACATCGGCCTGGTCAAGCCCGACGGCACCAGCCGCAAGCCCGACCACGACCGGGTCAACGACTTCCTCGCCGCCACCAACCAGTACCTGCTGGCCGAGGCGGCGAAGTTCCTCGACCCGACGCTGGACGACGGCGACATCCCCGGCACCTCGATCGACAACTCGGTCATGGTGCAAGCCCTCGTGGCGTGGCGGGAGCAGGCCTGGCGCAACGCCGAGCGGCTCGTCGCGGCACCGACCCCCGAGGCCCGGGACCGGGTCGCGGAGGAGATCGAGCAGGTGGCCGCCGCCGAGGCGCTCCTGATCCGCACGGCGTTCTCCTACACGCCGCTGCACACCCTGCTCGGCATGGGTCCGAGCCAGCGCAACGCCTTCTGCGAGGCGAACTTCCGCACCCGCTGAGGGCGAATCCCGTCCCGGTGAGCCCGGTCCGTAGTCTCGGCCGCGGTGTACCGGTTCGCCCTCCGTCCGCTGTGGATCCTGTCGCACCTGTTCGCGGTGGCCTGCGTCGTCGCGTTCGTCGCCCTCGGGCTCTGGCAGCTCGACCGCCACGACGAGCGGGCCGAGCGCAACGCCACGATCGAGGCCCGGGCCGAGCTGCCCGCGGTGCCGGTCGCCGACGCGCTCGCCGAGGCCGACGGTGACGACGACGCGCTCCGCTTCCGCACCGTCTCGGCCTCCGGCACCTACGGCGAGGGCGATCTGCTCGTCGACAACCGCTCCAAGGACGGCCTACCCGGGGCCTGGATCCTGACCCCCTTGCGCCTCGACGACGGCTCGACGCTGGTCGTCAACCGCGGCTTCCAGTTCAACGACGGGGGCCGGGTCGAGCCCGAGCCGGCGCCCGACGGGCCGGTGTCGATCGAGGGCACCGCCACCCCCTGGGACGGGGATGACTGCGGCGTGCGGACCGACGACGCCGGCGACCCCGTGGGCATGGCGTGCCTGCGCCGGTCGGCCGCCGAGGAGGCCTTCGGCGGCGAGGTGCTGCCCGTCGTCGTGCAGCGCCAGACGTCGGACCCGTCGGCCGCCAGCGCCCTCGCGCCGGTGCCGCTCCCCGAGCTCGACGCCGGACCGCACCGCAGCTACGCCGTGCAGTGGTTCATCTTCGCCGCCCTCACCGCCGTCGTGTACGTCCTCATCCTCCGGCGGGTCGCCCACCGCATCGGCGAGCGGATCGACGAGCCGACCGACCAGCCCGTCGACCAGGCCGTCGACCAGCCGGCCCCGGGGTGACCAGCCGCAGCGACCTGGCGGCCCGGATCCTCGACGCCACCTTCGCCGAGGTCGCCGAGCACGGCCTGGCCGCCCTGACCGTCGAGGCGGTCGCGGTGCGGGCCGGGACCTCGCGGGCCACGCTCTACCGGCACGTCCCGGGCGGGCGCGAGGAGCTGATCGCCCGCACGATCGAGCGCGAGGTCGAGCGGTTCTTCGGAGCGGTCATGGACTCGGTGCCGCTCCCGAGCGCCGGGGTGGTCGACCACGTCGCCGCCATCGTCGTTGCCGCGCAGCGGCTGCTCGGTGAGCACGACGTGCTGCAGCGGCTGCTGGTCGAGGAGGCCGACGCCATCGTCCCGTCCCTGGCCACGGTCCAGCCCCTGGTCGCCAGCGGGCTCACCCACCACCTCGTGGCCACCCTCGGCGACGCAGCCGGTCGCGGCGAGCTCGAACCCGACGTCGACGTCGACCAGGCCGGTGACCACGCCGCCCGCCTCCTGCTCAGCTACGTCGGCAGCCCCGGCAGCTGGGATCTCGACGATCCGGACGAGGCGCGACGCCTGGTGCGGGACCGCATCCTCGCCGGCGTCGTGGCTTCTGGGTGACGCACGTCACGTCCGATTTGCGTAGACAGTGAGACAGATCGCCCCGTAGTGTCTCACGGTGATGGGGACGATCTCGACGAGCGATGCACGGGGGCTCGCCGCACCGGTGGCGCCGGCCACCGAGGAGCGCATCCGCACCGCCGCCCTCGCCTGCATCGCCCGCACCGGGATCACCCGCACCACCGTCGACGACGTCGTCCGGGAGGCCGGCGTGTCCCGGGCTACGCTGTACCGGGCCTTCCCGGGCGGCAAGGACGTGCTGATCGAAGCCGTGCTCGGCCGTGAGGTCCACCGCTTCTTCGGGGAGCTCTCGGGCGACCTGGTCCGCCACGACGCCGCCGAGGACCTGCTGGTCGCCGGGGTGGGCCGGGCGCTGCGCTTCCTCACCGAGCACCCGGCGCTGCGCACCGTCCTGGCGACGGAACCGGGTCTGCTGCTGTCCCAGGTGGCCTTCCACCGGCTCGGCCCCATCCTCGATGCCGCCGCGGCGTTCGCCGCCCCGTTCCTGCGGCCCCACGTCCGCGCCGACCACCCCCGACCCGACGATGCGGCCACCGAGGTGGCCGAGCTGCTGGTGCGCGTCGTGCTCACGTACGCGCTCGAACCCAGCCCCCAGGTCGACCCGAGCGACGACGCCTCCCTCACCCGCCTCGTGCGCCGGCACCTCCTGCCGGCGCTCACCGCCTGACCATCCGCCCGACCGAACCCCCCCCAGACCCGAGGAGCCCCCCAATGACCGACACCACCGCCTCCAGCGAGAACGCCGCCATCGTCGGCCGCGAGGACCTGCACGACATCGAGGGCATCCTCTCCGTCGTCGGGTCCGACGAGGGCGAGCTGATCCGCGCCGTCCAGGACAACGCCGATGCGCTGTTCACCTGGAACTACGAGAAGGGCGAGCGCCCGGCCCTGAACCGCCTCTACGAGAAGGCCAAGACCTCGATGTGGAACGGCGAGACCGACCTCGACTGGTCGATCGAGGTCGACCAGGAGGCGGTGGTCGTCGCCAACGCCGCCGGCGCCGGGGGCCTCGGCCCGGAGATGGACGTCAGCGGCACCCCCTTCGCGACGTGGGGCGAGAAGGAGTGGATGCAGCTCGGCGTCGAGTCCCAGAACTGGATGCTGTCGCAGTTCATGCACGGCGAGCAGGGCGCCCTGCTCTGCACGGCCAAGATCGTCGAGACCGTCCCGTGGATCGACGCCAAGTACTACGCCGCCACCCAGGTGATGGACGAGGCCCGCCACGTCGAGGTCTTCGCCAAGTACCTCGACACCAAGCTGTCGGGCCACTACCCGCTCAACGCCCACCTCGGCCTGCTCCTCGACGACATCATCGAGGACAGCCGCTGGGACATGACCTACCTGGGCATGCAGATCATGGTCGAGGGCCTGGCGCTGGCTGCGTTCGGCTTCATCCACCAGATGACCACCGAGCCGCTGCTCAAGAAGCTGCTCCGCTACGTCATGTCCGACGAGGCCCGCCACGTGGCCTTCGGCGTGCTGTCGCTGAAGGAGTACTACGCCGAGCTCTCCGACGTGGAGATGAAGGAGCGCCAGGAGTTCGCCTTCGAGGCCGCCGTGCGCATGCGCGACCGGTTCCTCCAGCAGGAGGTCTGGGCCCGCATGGGCCTCGACGTCAAGGAGGTGCTCCCGCTCGTCATGGCCGCGCCGGAGCGGGCGATGTTCCAGTCGATGCTGTTCGCCAAGATCGTGCCGAACTGCAAGAAGCTCGGTCTGCTCGACCGCAACGACGGCTGGCTGCGCCAGAAGTTCACCGAGCTCGGCGTCATCCAGTTCGAGGACTGGGCCGACACCGAGGAGGAATACGAGATGTTCGCCCTCGCCGAGGGCGAGGTGAACAGCTCGAACCAGGGCTGAGCCGACCGGCATCTGGAGTCCGCGCACTGGGCGGCGATTCGTCGACGAATCGCCGCCCAGTGCCGTTTTCGGGCACTCCTACCCTCCGTCGTGGAGGGGTGCGGCGCCCGGAGCTGCGGGGTTGGTCTTCTGGCACGGAAACCCCTCGCGGAGCAGGGCTCACGTGCCCCGAACTTGGGATCGGGCCAGGGCCAGCGCGGCCTCAAGCTCGTTCAGGACGGCCGACGGGTGGCGGACCCAGCGCCGGTAGGTCGAGCGCACGACGTGCCACTTGGCGATGCTCAACCAGTTCTGCCGCTCGGTGTCGTCGTCGTGGACGATGGACCGGTCCCGGTGGTCGGCCCCCTCCAGCTCGAACGCCACCCGCAGCTCGGGCCAGGCGATGTCGATCTCCAGCGATCCCCGCACCGGGATGACGATGCGGTGGTGGAGGCACCACTCGGTGATGCCGAGGTCGGTGAGCCAGCGACAGACGAGTCGCTCGAAGTCGGAGTGGGGCATCTCGTCGAGGATGAGCAGGTCGGTGAGCCGGTGGATGCCACGTCGGCCGGATCGGGCGTGGGCGACCACGGTGGCCGGCAGCAGGGTGCGCGAGATCTTGTGCACCCGCCGGGCCGCGTCGATGAGGAGCTCGACGTCGATGGTCGGGTCGCCGGCGCAGTCGAGGATCGTCCGACCGACGCCGGTGACCGGCAGGCCACGGACCGACCCGGCGATTGCCAGGTCGAGGTCGGACGACCGGTGCACGACGAGGTCCGTCGGTCGGGGGCACCGACCACGGGGCACCGACACCTCGTGGCGTGTCGGCAGGGGGAGGAGATCCCACAGCCAGGCCGCCGAGCGGTGCGACAGCACGGCGCCGTCCCCGACGGCGAGCACCATGGCGAGGAGCCGGACCTCGGGTGTGGCCGGTGCGCCCGGCAGGCGGTACACGCCCCGGGCCATCGGCACCAGGTGCCCGCGGCGGACGGCGGACTCGACCGTCGGGCCGGGTATGCCCCAGTCGATCAGTTGGCGCCGGGCGACCAGGCCCAGCTGGTCCTCGGCGATGAATGCGGCCACGTCGTGCAGGCGCACGGCTTCCTCCGTTCGGAAGTGCTCGGGGGAAGCCGGCACCGACGGTAGCCGGAGGGTCACGACCGATCGGCGGCCGGCTGCGTGACTTCGGGAACACGACCCCTTCTGGGCGAAGGGTTGTGGCGCCCGAAATGCCCCTCGCCAGTTCCGGGCGCAGAACCCCTCCCGGGGGCACGGCTGCAGTGCCCGAAATCAAGCGCTTCCGACGAATCGTCGACGAATCGTCGCCCAGGGGCGCCCTACTGCTGCGCCACCCAGGCGGCGTGGAAGCGGGCCAGCTTGTCCGGGTTGAGGATGGCGAACACCTGCGACACGCGACCGTCCCGGAACGACGGCACCAGGAGCATCTCCGGGGCTCCATCCACGGTGACGTACCAACCCGGCTCGCCGTTGACCTGCACCGGAGCGGATCGGGTGCCGGGCTGGGCCCGCTTGGCCAGGTTGACCAGCAGCCGGGCCACCTTCGGTGCGCCCACCACCGGCCGGCGAGCGGCGCGCCGGTGCGGGCCGCCGTCGGAGAGGTGCACGACGTCGTCGGCGAGGAGGCGGCGCAGCCCGTCCACGTCCCCTTCGATCACCGCGCCGAGGAAGGCGCCCGAGAGCCGCTCGGCCTGCGCCGCATCCGGCGCCCGGTCGCGCTCGGGCCCGTCGGCGCGGACGCGCTCGCGAGCGCGCCGGGCGATCTGGCGGGTCGCCGGCTCGCTGCGCCCGACGCTCGCTGCCACCTCGGCGAAGGGGTAGCCGAACACGTCGTGCAGCAGCAGCACGGCGCGCTCGACCGGTTGGAGTCGCTCCAGGACGGTGAGGAACGCCAGCGTCAGGGAGTCCGCCGACGCAGCCGCCACGTAGGGCTCGTCCTCGTCACCGGCGGCCACGGGCTCGGGCAGCCACGGGCCGACGTAGACCTCCCGGCGGCGCTGCGCCGACCGCAGCCGGTCGATGGCCAGTCGGGTTGTGACCGTGGTCAGCCACGCAGCCGGCTCGGCGATGGCGGACCGGTCGGTGGCGGCCCAGCGCAGCCAGGCGTCCTGGACGACGTCGTCGGCGTCGTCGGGCGTGCCGAGCATCCGGTAGGCGAGCGCGACGAGCCGGGGCCGCTCGGCGTCGAACACCGCGGCTGCGCTGGTCGCCGGCTCGATGCTCATCCCACGACCGGGAGCCGCTCGACGTGGCGGACGGCGGCGAGGGCCGCGGCCCGGGCGCTGGCGATGGCGGCGTCGCTGAGGTTGCCCTCGGGGCCGACCCAGTCGCCGGCGACGAAGGCGCCGGGCCGCCCGGGGACCTCGGTGCCGGGACGACCGGCCATGCCCCCTCCGGCGGCCACGGGGATCGCCGTGCTCACCACCATGCGGTGAAGGTACCGCTCCACGACGATGTCGTCATCGGGCACGCCGATGGTCCGCACGTAGCGCTCGAGCCGCTCGCGATCGGGCTCCGCATCCGCCCCGAGGTACTCGGCCACGGCGAGCACCGAGCTCCCCTCGGGCGCCCGGCCGCCGGCGATCGAGTGCTCGGAGGCGTAGAGGGGCTCGTCGACGCCGAGCGCGAACGGCACCGGCGGCCGCCCGCGCAGGCCGAGGTCGAGGCAGCTGGCCTCGGCCGCCGGGCCCACCGACCACTCGACGTCGAGGAGCGCCGCAGCCGTGGCGGGGCCACCCGCAGCGACGATCACTGCGGCAGCGTCAGGCACCTCGCTGCGGACCGCCCCGTGCTCGATGCGCGCCCCGGCGGCAGTGGCCACGGATGCCAACTGGTCGACGAGCACCTGCCATCCGCCGTCCACGTAGCGCACGCCGGGGCCGCTTGCCTGCTGCAGCAGGCGCACCGCGAGGTCGGCGCTCATGGTCTCGGGATGGTTGGCGTAGGTGGCGAGGCGCACGAGGGCGTCGAGCACCTGGCGCACCGCCGGTCGTCGGGTCATGTCGTCGGCCCACTCCTCGACCGTGCGGTGCGCGTGGTCGGCGGCCCGCTGGCGGACGATCCCGGCCAGCACCCGGCCGAGCTCGAGCTTGTCCCGGACGCCGAGCACGCTGGTCGACAGGAACGTGCCGGGCGTCGTGGGTGCGTCGTGGACGACGCCGTCGCGCACGAGGGTGCCCAGCCGGCTCGGTGTCACCCCGGCGGGGTCGATGCCGAGGTCCCGCAGCGCCCCGATGGCGGGACCGCCCAGGTAGAGGGCGTGGGGGCCCTGATCGAAGCGGAAGCCCTCGCGCTCGTCGGTGGTGGCCCGGCCGCCCAGTCGCTGGCGGCTCTCGTGGACGACGACAGATGCGCCGGCCCGGGCCGCGAAGGCGGCGGCGGTCAGCCCGGCCAGCCCTCCGCCGATGATGTGGATCTCTCGGTGGTCCTGCATGCCCCTCTGACGAGGTAGCCCGGGTCGGATGTGACAGCGCCAGCAGGGAAATCGCGGGCAGTCGACGCGCCCTCGTCGCACACTGTCGCCATGGCCGTGACCATCCGTCGGGCGACGCGCGACGACCTCGACGAGCTCCTCGACCTGCGCGAGGCGGTCGCGGGCGAGGGCGTGTGGATCGGGGCGCAGGTGCCGCTCGACCGCGAGGGCGACCGGGCCAAGCACCTGGACACCATCGAGCGGCAGGCGGCCGGGACCAGCGCCGTCTGCCTGGTGGCCGAGATCGACGGTGCGCTGGTCGGGTCGCTGGCGATGCACGCGCCGATCGGGATCGCCCACCTGGGGATGAACGTCGCCGACGGCCACCGGGGCCAGGGCATCGGTGCTGCGCTGGTCGAGGAGGCGATCGAGTGGGCCCGGGGGGCCGGCGTGCACAAGCTCGAGCTCGAGCACTGGCCGTGGAACCACCGGGCTCGGGCGCTGTACGAGCGCTTCGGGTTCGTCGAGGAGGGCTACCGGCGCCGGCAGTACCGGCGCAAGGACGGCTCGCTCTGGGACTCGGTGGTCATGGGCCTGGTGCTCGACGAGGACGCACCCGGCCACCCGGTGCGGGCCGGGGAGCCACCGATCTGACCTCGAGGTGACGGGCGGCTCCCCGATCCTGTCACCCCTCGTCGGTACCGTCGCTCGTCATGGCCACCGACGACCTCGACCCCACGACCCCGGCCGCGGCCGGCACCGTCGGTCGGGTCATCGGCACCGAGGACGCCACGCCGCTCGAGTACTGGGTCGGGATCGCGGACGACCAGTTCCTCCAGCTCGACGACGTCGTCGCGCTGGACCGCACCCTGCCCGACGGTCAGCGGGTGGAGCTCTACGGCATGGTCGAGCAGGTCCGGGCCCGCCACGAAGGGGCCCAGTACGACAGCGACGTGTTCCTCATCGAGGGCGGCCTGCTGCCGGCGCAGGTGTCCCGTTCCGCCAAGGTCATCACCACCCGGGTCGAGCCCGAGGTGTTCGTGCCGCCGCTGCCGGGCACGGCCGTGCGCAAGGCGACGGGGGACGAGCGGGGTCGGGCCCTGCACTTCGACGACATGGCCCAGAAGGTGCCGGCCGGGTTGTCGCGGGACGGCGAGCCGTTCTTCATCGACAAGGAGTTCCTCGACGGCAGCCGGGGTGCCCACGTCAACATCTCCGGCGTCTCGGGCGTGGCCACCAAGACCACCTACGCCACCTTCCTGCTCTACTCGCTGTTCCACTCGGGCGCGCTCGGGGCAGCCACGGCGAACACCAAGGCCCTCATCTTCAACGTCAAGGGCGAGGACCTGCTCTTCCTCGACCACCACAACGCCCGCCTGGACGAGGCCCAGCGCGAGCGCTACGGACTGCTCGGGCTCCAGCCCGGCCCGTTCCGCAGCGTCGGCATCGTGGCGCCGCCCCGGCCGGGCGATGCGAACGCCACGCCGCAGGTCGGCTCCCGGGCCACGGGCGTTGCACCGTTCTTCTGGACCATCGCGGAGTTCTGCAAGCAGCGGCTGCTGCCGTTCCTGTTCGCCGACGCCGAGGACGACCGCCAGCAGTACACGATGGTCGTGCACAACGTGGCCCGCCGGCTGGAGGAGGCAACCCCCACCGACGGCGGCGGCGTGGTCATCGAGGGCCAGTCCATCACCCGCTTCCGGGAGCTGGTCGAGCTCGTGGACGACCGCCTCAACGACGACGCCACCGTGGCCGACTGGGCCGGCCGGGCCATCGGCGGCGGCACGGTCGGCGCCTTCGTCCGGCGCCTGTTCGGCGCGGTCGACCACCTCGAGCACCTCATCCGGGCCGACGTCCGGCGCCGCAGCAGCCACCCGGTCGACCTCGACGCCAACCAGGTCACCGTGGTCGACATCCACAACCTCAACGACCGGGCCAAGCGCTTCGTCGTCGGCGTCGTGCTGCGCCAGGCGTTCCAGGCCAAGGAGGCCTCCGGCACGGCCGAGCCGCTCCAGTTCGTGGTGCTGGACGAGCTCAACAAGTACGCGCCCCGGGAGGGCACCTCGCCGATCAAGGAGCTCCTGCTCGACGTGGCCGAGCGCGGCCGCTCGCTCGGCATCATCCTCATCGGTGCCCAGCAGACCGCCAGCGAGGTCGAGCGGCGGGTCGTGGCCAACTCCGCCATCCGCGTCGTGGGTCGCCTCGACTCCGCCGAGGCCACCCGGGGTGAGTACGGCTGGCTGCCCGTCGTGCAGCGCCAGCGCTCCACCATCATCAAGCCGGGCACGATGATCGTGAGCCAGCCCCAGCTGCCCGTGCCCGTCGTCGTCGAGTTCCCGTTCCCGGCCTGGGCCACGCGGTTCTCCGAGACCGACGGCACCACCGGCCCGTCCACGACGCCGGGCACCACTGCCATCCCCGACGACCCGTTCGAGGGGCTGTAGCCGTGCGCCTCCTCCACACCTCCGACTGGCACGTGGGCAAGCTCATGCGCGGCGCCAGCCGAGCCGACGAGCACCGCGCCGTCCTGGCCGAGATGGCCACCGTCGCCGCCGCCGAATCCGTCGACCTGGTCCTCGTCGCCGGCGACCTGTTCGAGACCTCGGCACCCGGCCCCGAGTCCGAGCAGGTCGTCTACCGCGGCCTGCTCGACCTGGCCGAGGTCGCGCCCGTGCTGGTCGTGGCCGGCAACCACGACAACGCCCGGCGGCTGGAGGCGGTCGCCCCGCTGCTCACGCTCGGCCGGGTGCATGTCCGCACCCAGGTCGCCCGGCCGGACGAGGGCGGCGTGGTCCGCGTCGACGCCGGCGGCGTCCCGGTGCAGGTGGCCATGCTCCCGTTCGTGTCCAAGCGGGGCATCGTGCGGGCCGATGCCCTGATGCGCGACGAGGCCTACCAGCTGTCCCAGGCCTACACCGACCGGCTGGGCGTGCTCGTGCGCGCCCTCACCGAGGGCTTCGCCGCCGACACGGTCAACGTCGTCTGCGCCCACGCCTTCGCCGCCGGCGGCACCACCGGGGGCGGCGAGCGCTCCGTCCACACCATCGAGGACTACAGCCTCAGCGCCCTCGCCTTCCCCGTCACCGCGCAGTACGTGGCACTCGGCCACCTCCACCGGTCCCAGGACGTCCCCGGCGCCACCCGCATCCGCTACAGCGGGTCGCCCCTGCAGCTGGACTTCGGCGAGACGGCCAACACCAGCTCGGTCACCGTCGTCGACCTCGAGCCCGGCGTCCCGGCCGCCGTCCGCGAGGTCCCGCTCCAGGCCGGCCGGAAGCTGCGGACGCTCCGGGGCTCGCTGCCCGAGCTCGAGCCCCTCGCCGGCACCACGGGCGACGACTTCCTCCGCATCGTCGTCACCGACCGCCGCCGGGCCGGGATGGCCGACGAGGTCCGCGCCCTGTTCCCGCACTGCGTCGACGTGCTCGTGCAGTCGCCGGAGGACCCAGCGACGCCCACCCACGCCCCGGTCGCCGGCCGGTCGCCGAGCGAGCTGTTCCGCAGCTACCTCGACGTCGCCGACCTGGACGACCCCCGGCTGCTCGTCGCCTTCGACGAGCTGCTCGAGGAGGTCGGCTCGTGAGGCCCGTCCGCGTCGAGCTCGAGGGGTTCTCCGCTTTCCGCGAGCCCACCGTCGTCGACTTCACCGACGCCGACCTGTTCGCCTTCGTCGGCCCCACCGGGGCGGGCAAGTCCAGCGTCATCGACGGGATGATCTTCGCCCTCTACGGGTCCGTGCCGCGCTACGGCCGGGAGGGCCTCGTCCACCCGGTCATCAGCCAGGGCCGGCCCGAGGCGCGGGTCCGGCTCGACTTCGAGGTCCACGGCGTCGCCCACACCGCCGTCCGCATCGTGCGGCGCACCAAGACCGGCGCGTCCACCAAGGAGGCCCGGCTCGAGCGCGGCGGTGAGGTGCTGGCCTCGGACGCACCGGCGGTCACCGCCGCGGTGTGCGACCTGCTCGGCCTCGACCTGGAGCAGTTCACCAAGTGCGTGGTCCTGCCCCAGGGGGCGTTCGCCGCCCTCCTCCACGACACCACCTCCAAGCGCCAGGACCTGCTGGTCAAGCTCCTCGACCTCGGCGTCTACGAGCAGGTCGCCCAGGCCGCCCGCCGCCGCGTGCAGGCCGCCGACCACCGCATCGCCGTCATCGACGAGCACCTGGTCGACCTCGCCCACGCCACCGACGACGCGGTCGATGCCGCCCGGGCGCGCGTCGCCGAGGTCGCCACGGTCGTCGACCGCCTCGATGCCGCGGCACCGGAGCTCGCCGCCCTGCTCGACAAGGTCCGCGGCACCGACGACCAGGCCGGCGACCTGCGCCGCCAGGTCGAGCTGCTCAGCGGCATCCGGGTCCCGGGCGACGTGGGCTCGGTCGCGTCGCGGCGAGCCGAGGCCGAGCGGGCCGTGACCGAGGCGACCGAGGCCGAAGACGTCGCCGTGCGCGCCCTCGACGAGGCACGCGAGGCTCGCGGTGCCCTGGGCGACCCGGCGGTCCTGCAGGCCCGGCTCGATGCGTGGGCCTTGCTCGAGTCGCTGGCCGAGCGGGTCGCCACCGGTGCACGGATGGTCGCCGAGCACGAGGCCGCGGTCGTCCCGCTGGCCGACCAGCTCCGGACCGCCCAGACGGAGGCCGATGCTGCTGACCGCGCGCTGGCCGGCGCCCGGGTCGAGCACGCGGCCGCCGACCTCGCCCGCCACCTGCACCCCGGCGATGACTGCCCGGTCTGCGGCGGTGAGGTCCGCGAGCTGCCGGCGCACCACGCCGGTGCGCTCGACGACGCCGAGGCCCGGCAGCGTGCCGCGGTCGACGCGGCACGGCGCGCCGAGAAGGACTGGCAGGACGCCGATCGCGGCCTCACCGCGCTGCGGGCCAAGCTGGAGGAGCGCCGGGCCGAGCTGGCCCGCGCCGAAGCCGCCACGGCGGGCGCCGCCCCGGCTGAGGAGCTGCGCACCGCCCTCGCCGCCATCGTCGAGGCCGACACCGCGGTGGCCCAGGCCCAGCGGGCTGACCGGGCCGCCCGACAGCGCGCCGCCGACGCCCGCCAGGCCCTCGACCGGGCCGCCCGGGCCGAAGCCGCCGCCCGGAACGACCTCCTCGCCGCCCGGGACCGGGTCGCGGCCTACGGTCCGCCGCCCACGGGTGACGACCTCGCCGCCGACTGGGACGCGCTGGCCGGCTGGGCCGAGCAGCAGGCGGCCGACGCCCGCCGAGGCCTGGCCGCCGTCGACGACGAGCGCGCCCGCATGCAGCAGGCCCACGACGAGCTCGTCGGCCGGCTCGTCGGCGCGGCGACGGCAGCTGGCATCGCCGTGCCCGATCCGTCCCGCCTGCGCGACGCGTGCGTCGCTGCGGCCGCCGATGCCCGCACCGCGGTCGAGCGCCTCGACGCCGACCGGCAGCGCGCCGCCGGCCACCGGGCCGAGCGCGAGGCGGTGGCCGACCAGCGCGCCGTCCACGAGCTGCTCGCCACCGAGCTCGGCCCCCGCCGGTTCGAGGCGTGGCTGCTCGAGGAGGCACTGGCATCGCTCGTCGCCGGCGCGTCCGAACGGCTCGAGCAGCTGTCGTCGGGTCGCTACGCGATGGCGATCGACGACAAGAAGCAGTTCGAGGTCATCGACCACGCCAACGCCGACGAGCGGCGCCTCGCCCGCACGCTCTCCGGCGGCGAGACGTTCCTCGCCTCCCTCGCCCTGGCCCTGGCGCTGGCCGAGCGGGTCACCGAGCTGTCCGGCTCCGGGCGGGCGAGCCTCGACGCCATCTTCCTCGACGAGGGCTTCGGCACGCTCGACCCCGACACCCTCGACGTCGTCGCCAGCGCCATCGAGGAGCTGGGCGCCAGCGGCCGGATGGTCGGCGTGGTGTCCCACGTGCGCGAGCTCGCCGACCGGGTGCCGGTGCGCTTCGAGGTCCGGCGCGGCATCGAGTCGTCCACGGTCGAGCGGGTGGACCTCTAGATGCGGATCTCGATCGAGCAGTGGGCCCCGGACTACGGCAGCCCGATGGGCCCCGACGCCCTGGCGGAGACCCAGGCCGCGGTCGACGCAGAGTGCGAGGTGCCGGTGGACGCGTGGGCCCCGCGGTCACCCGCGCCCGGCACCACCGTCCCCGACGAGATCGCGTTCGTCGACGGGGTCCGCCGGGTCGAGGCCCGGGTGTGGATCGAATCCGACCGGGGCAGCGTCCACCAGGGGATCTGCGCCAGCTACGCCGCCGGCGTGGTCCGCTGCAACGGCTCCGCCACCGTGGTCGATGCCCAGGTGCGGCGCAGCGTCTTCTCCGACGCACCCGACCTGGTGCCGATCGTGACCCGCCACGGCCGCTTCGGCGTCTGCCCGGTCACCGACAGCGCCGGCGATGCCCTCTCCCTCGCCCTGCAGGGAGCGATGGCCGACCTCGAATCCGCCGTCTCGGCCCCGGTCCCTGACGACTGCCTGCTCGTGGTCGACGGGCCGCTGCGCGAGCGGCGGGGCATGGACCACGCCGTCGGCTACGTGAAGACCCACCACGTCGCCTACCTGCCCGCCGTCGTCCAGGACGTCATCCCGATGCTGGAGCCCGGCCAGCGCACCCCGGTGCTGCTCATCGGGGATCGCTTCCGCCGCTGGTCGTGGTACCTGCGCCTGCCCGGCGATCGGTCCCACGGCTGGGCCGGGGTCGTGCGCTGCGAGATCAGCCCCGACCGCACCGTCGCCGAGGCAGCCGCCGTCGCCGACGGGTGCACGCTCGCCCTGCCGCGGTTCGCCTCCGAAGCCCACAAGGACGCCCGGGCACCACAGAACCTGTACCCGATCGCGGGCCTCGAGCGGGAGCTGCGCCACCGCCTCGGCGACGCCCGCCTCCTGTACCGGTCGCTCCGTCAAGCCGCGTAGGCATCGCCCGGCCCTACCATCGGGCCATGCACGACCTGGTCATCCGAAGGGGAACGGTCGTCGACGGCTCCGGCGCACCGGCCCGCGCCGCCGACATCGCCATCGACGACGACCGCATCGCCGAGGTGGTCGACCGCGACGACGGTGGGTCCGCCGGCCCCGGCCGCCGGGAGATCGACGCCACCGACCTGCTGGTCACCCCCGGCTGGGTCGACGTGCACACCCACTACGACGCCCAGGCCACGTGGGACCCGTACCTCACCCCGTCGGGCTTCCACGGCGTCACCACCGTCGTCATGGGCAACTGCGGGGTCGGGTTCGCCCCGGTCGCCCCCGACCGCCGGGACTGGCTCATCGGCTTGATGGAGGGCGTCGAGGACATCCCCGGCGCGGCCATGGCCGACGGCATCGAATGGGAGTGGGAGGACTTCGAGGGCTACCTCGACGCGCTCGACCGCCGGCGCTACGTCTGCGACGTCGGCGCCCAGATCCCCCACGGCGCGCTCCGCACCTACGTGATGGGGGAGCGGGGCGCGGCGAACGAGCCGGCCACCGCTGACGACATCGCCCGCATGGCCGCGATGGTCGAGTCCGGCCTGCGGGCCGGGGCGCTCGGGTTCTCCACCAGTCGCACCCCGATCCACAAGTCCGTCGATGGCGAGCTCGTGCCCGGCACCACCGCCGGCACCGACGAGATCCTCGGCATCGGTGAGGCCATCCGCCGCGTGGGTCACGGCGTGTTCGAGTACAGCCCGGACCACGTCAAGGTCGGCGACGAGTTCGGCTGGATGCGCGACCTCGCCGCCCTCACCGGCCAACCGGTCAGCTTCAACCTGAACCAGCCCGACACCGACCCCGACTACTGGCAGACGTCGCTGCGCCTGCTCGAGGAGGCCGCGTCCGACGGGCTGCCCGTCGTGGCCCAGGTCGCCGGACGGGCCATCGGCATCCTCTTCGCGTTCGAGCTCACGCTGCACCCGTTCCTGTTCAAGCCGGCCTGGGGGGAGATGGCCTTCCTCGAGCCGGCGGAGAAGCAGGCCCGCTTCCAGGACCCGGCGTGGCGCCAGCGGTTCCTCGACGAGGAGCCCATCGCGCTCGGCGGCGACTTCGCCCGCTTCGTCACGACCACCTGGGAGCGCATGTTCCCGTTCCAGGGTGACTCGTCCTACGAGCCGGGCTACGAGGACTCCGTCGCCGGCATCGCCGAGGCCACCGGTCGACGACCCGAGGAGGTCGCCTACGACCACCTCGCCCGCGACGGCGGCACCGGGATGCTGTACTTCCCGCTCTTCAACTACGCCTACGGCGACCTGGAGCTCACCCGCCAGCTGCAGCTGCACCCCCAGACCCGCATGGGCCTGTCCGACGGCGGTGCCCACTGCGGTGCGGTGTGCGACGGCGGCATGCCCACCTTCATGCTCAGCTACTGGGCGCGGGACCGCACGCAGGGCTCGGGCACGATGCCCCTCGAGCACGTCGTGCACCGCCAGACCCGCCAGACCGCCGAGATGTACGGGCTGCTCGACCGCGGGCTGCTGGCGCCGGGGATGCGAGCCGACGTCAACGTCATCGACCACGCCACGCTCGGCGTCCACGCCCCCGAGATCGTGCACGACCTGCCATCGGGTGCCCGCCGCCTCCTGCAGCGAGCGCACGGCTACCGCCACACGATCTGCGCCGGCGAGGTCACCGTCACCGACGACCAGTTCACGGGCGAGCTGCCCGGCCGGCTGCTCCGAGGACCCCGGTCCTCGGCCTGATGTCGGTCGCCTCGTCGCCGCGGCTGCTGGCCCTGCACGGGTTGCGCCTGCACGGTCGCGCCGAGCCGGACCAGGTGGCCGAGTACATGGGCGCCTGGGTGGACGACATCGCCACCGAGCTCCAGCTGCTCGAGGTCGAAGGCCTCGTCGACCACCGCACCGGTCGCTTCCCCGGCTTCGGGCTCACGCCGGACGGCCGGACCGAGGGGGAGCGCCTGCTCGCCGAGGAGCTCGACGAGCACGGCCTGCGCCGCCACGTGGAGGCGGCCTACGAGGAGTTCCTCGCCTACAACCGCCAGATGCTCACCATCTGCACGATGTGGCAGCTCCGCACCGTGAACGGCGCCACGGTGGCCAACGACCACACCGACGAGTTCCACGACCGCTCCGTCGTGGAGGCCCTCCACTCCCTCGACCAGCACGTCCGTCCGGTGCTGTTCGCGCTGTGCGACGGCCTCGATCGCTTCGCCGGTCACGAGACACGGTTGCGGTACGCGTTGGACCACGTGCTCGCCGGGGAGCACGATTGGCTCACGAAGCCGATGTTCCCGAGCTACCACTCCTGCTGGTTCGAGCTGCACGAAGACCTGCTCGCCACGCTCGGGCGAGAACGCACCACTGAAGGGAGCCCGTGATGGGCGCACTCCGCGAGAGCCGGTTCGGCCGGGTCCTCACCGCCATGGTCACCCCGTTCGACGGCGACGGCCGCCTTGACCTCGACGGCACCCAGCGCCTCGCCCGCTGGCTCGTCGACCACGGCAGCGACGGCCTGGTGGTCAACGGCACCACGGGCGAGTCGCCGACGCTGTCGGCCACCGAGTCCGTCGACCTCTTCCGGGCCGTGCGCCAGGCGGTCGACGTCCCCGTCATCGCCGGCACCGGCTCCAACGACACCGCGCACGCCATCCGCCAGTCCGAGGCCGCGGCCGGCATCGGCGTGGACGGTCTCCTCGTGGTGGCGCCGTACTACAACAAGCCGTCCCAGGCCGGCCTGCTGCGCCACTTCCGCATGATCGCCGAGGCCACCGACCTGCCGATCATCCTCTACGACATCCCGGGTCGGACCAGCCGCAAGGTCGACAGCGCCACGATCCTCACCCTGGCGCGCGAGGTGCCCACGATCGTCGGCCTGAAGGACGCCGCCGGCAGCCCGGCCGAGACGGCCGGCGTGATCGCCGGCGCACCGGAGGGCTTCGACGTCTACTCCGGCGACGACAACCTCACGCTGCCGCTGCTGTCCGTCGGCGCCCGCGGGGCGATCAGCGTGGCGTCGCACTGGGTCGGCGAGCAGATCCGGGCGATGTTCGACGCGTTCGACGCCGGCGACGTCGCCGAGGCCACCCGCATCAACCAGACCCTGCTGCCCTCCTACGGCTTCGAGTCCACCCTCGACGCCCCCAACCCGGTCCCGACCAAGGCGATGCTGCGCACCCTCGGCCTCCCAGCGGGGGAGTGCCGCCCGCCCATGGGCCCCACCCCCGACGGCCTCGAGGTCCAGGCCAAGGAGCTCTGGGACTCGCTGGGCACCTGAACCCGGCCAGTACGGTGCAGGCCATGCCTGCTCCCGTGAAGATCACGTTCCTGGGCGGTCTCGGCGAGATCGGGCGCAACTGCGCCTGCATCGAGGTCGACGGCCGGATCATGCTCATCGACTGCGGGCTCATGTTCCCCGACCTGGACATGCTCGGCGTCGACCTGGTGCTGCCCGACTTCAGCTACCTCTACGACAACGCCGACCGGGTCGAGGGCGCCGTGCTCACCCACGGCCACGAGGACCACACCGGTGGCCTGTCGTTCCTCCTGCGTGACATCAGCTTCCCGCTGTACGGCTCCGAGCTGACCCTCGGCTTCGCCAAGAACCGCATCGAGGAGGCCGGTCTCCTCGACCGCACCAGCTTCAACATCGTGAAGGACGGGGAGCGGCGCAAGGTCGGCCCCTTCGACCTCGAGTTCATCCCGGCGACCCACTCGGTGCCCCACGGCTTCGCCACCGCGTTCCACACCCCGCAGGGCACGATCCTGCACTCGGGTGACTTCAAGATCGACCTGACCCCGGTCGACGGCCGCCTCACCGACCTGGCCCGCATCGGCGCCATGTCCCACGACCCCGGCATCCGCCTGCTGCTCGCCGACTCCACCAACGCGGAGGAGCGCGGCCACTCGGCCAGCGAGACCAGCGTCGGCCGGGTGCTCTACGACCTGTTCCACGCCCACGAGGGGCGCCGCATCATCACCGCCTGCTTCGCCAGCCACGTGCACCGCGTGCAGCAGATCGCCGACGCCGCCGTCGCGTTCGACCGCAAGATCGCCACCCTCGGCATGTCGATGAAGAAGAACGTGAAGCTGGCCCGCTCGCTCGGGCTGCTGAACATCCCCGAGAGCAGCCTCATCGACATCGAGGAGATCGACAAGCACGAGCCGGGCAAGGTCTGCATCATCTCCACCGGCAGCCAGGGCGAGCCGATGTCGGCCCTCGCGCTCATGGCCGCCACCGAGAGCCGCTGGCTCACCCTCACCCCGCAGGACACGGTGATCCTCAGCTCGCACCCGATCCCGGGCAACGAGATGAACGTGTCGAAGGTCATCGACGGCCTCGTGCGCCAGGGCGTCGACGTCGTCTACTCCGGCATCGCCGACGTCCACGCCACCGGGCACGCCAAGTCCGAGGAGCTCAAGACGTACCACTCCATCGCCCGGCCGGAGTGGTTCATCCCGGTCCACGGCGAGTACCGCCACCTCGTCGCCCACGCCAAGATCGCCCGGGCCATGGGCATCGCCCAGGAGAAGGTCTGGGTCTGCGAGGACGGCCACCAGCTCGAGCTGACCGACGACGGCCTGCGCGCCGTCGGCAAGGTCCCCGCGGGCTACCTCTACGTCGACGGCACGATCGGCGACGTCGGCCAGGGCGTCCTGCGCGACCGCAAGGTGCTGGCCGAGGAGGGCGTGGTCGTGGTCATCGTCACGGTCGACGTCGAGACCGGAGCGGTGCTCAACCGACCCGAGATCGTCACCCGCGGGTGGATCTACGAGAAGGAGGCCGAGGGCCTGCTCGCCGAGTGCGCCAACGAGGTCGAGAAGGCCGTCGCGGAGGTCAAGGACACCAGCGACATCGAGGCCGTCCAGCGGGCCGCGCGCCGCGCCGCCGGCCGGTTCGTGAACCGCGAGACCAAGCGCAAGCCGATGATCGTGCCGGTCGTCCTCGAGGCCTGAGGCCTCGGCACCGACCGTTCGCGCAACGGTCAGCGCCCGGCCGCCCAGCCCACACATCCGAGAAAGGTCGGCTTCCTACGTTCGCCCTCGTCTGATCCCCACACAGCGAGGTGCACGAAACGCCATGGAGCTCGAGCTCGAGGACCTTGGGTCCAACCCCACCGACAACCGCCCCTTCGACGACATCCTGACGGCCCGCATCGGGCGGCGCGCCGTCCTCGGCGGTTCGCTCGCCACCGCCGCCATCACCTTCCTCGGCACGTCCCCGGCGCTGGCCAAGGGCAAGCCGGCCCCCGGCAACGCCTCCTCCCAGCCGGCCTTCGCCGGCAAGAAGGGCAAGGGCGGTGACCTGCTCGGCTTCGACGGGATCCCGCTGAGCGCGGCGAAGAACGGCGTCGTCGTGCCCGACGGCTACACCGCCCAGGTCATCCTCCCGTGGGGCACCGCGATCCTGCCCGGCTTCAGCGATGGCATCCCGACGTCGGCTGCTGACCAGGAGGGCAAGATCGGCCTCGGTCACGACGGCATGTGGTTCTTCCCGACCAACCGCTCGGGGTCCGAGGGCGTGCTCTGCCTGAACCACGAGTACGGCACGAACAGCCACCTCCGCAACGGGCTCGGCGAGATCGATTCTGAGATCGCCGAGGACGACGAGGAGTTCGTGAAGATCTCCCAGGCGCTGCACGGTGTCGCGGTCGTCAAGGTCCGCAGGTCGGGGGACGGCTGGGCCGTGGTTCCTGACCCGGCCACGAACCGACGCATCACGGGGAACACCGAGGTCGCGTTCTCGGGCCCGGTGGCCGACAGCCCGCTGCTGGAGAACAGCGCCGGCAACGGCTTCGCCGGCACGCTCAACAACTGCGGCAGCGGCAGGACCCCGTGGGGGACCTACCTCACGTGCGAGGAGAACTTCAACGGCTACTTCCGCAGGCGTGCGACGCCGACCGACGCGGACGAGCGATACGGGCTGACGGGAGACGGCAGCCGCTACGGCTGGCACGTCCACGACGATCGCTTCGACCTCTCGAAGCCCGAGTACGCGAACGAGGCGAACCGATTCGGCTGGATCGTCGAGATCGACCCGATGGACGCCAGCGTCACTCCGATCAAGCGCACTGCGCTGGGTCGGGTCAAGCACGAGGCGATCGAGATCGTCGAGGGCAAGGGCAAGCGCATCGTCGGGTACATGGGTGACGACCAGGCCAACGACTACGTGTACAAGTTCGTGTCTGCGGCCAACTGGAAGTCGATGCGTGCCCGGGGCATCAGCCCCCTCGACGAAGGCACGCTGTACGTCGCCCGCTACGACGAGGACGGCACCGGTCAGTGGCTCGAGCTGAGCATGGACGTGCCTGCGCTCAACGCCCGGTTCTCGGGGATGGACGATCTGCTCGTCCACACCCGCATCGCCGCTGACATCGTCGGTGCGACCCCCATGGACCGCCCCGAGTGGATCACGGTCGACCCCAACACCGACCTGGTCTACGTGGCCTGCACCAACAACAGCGGGCGCTCGACCGCCAATGGTGCGAACCCCCGCACGCCCAACCCGTCCGGGCACATCGTGCGGATGGACGACGGCGACTTCGTCGGCACCGGCTTCACCTGGGAGATCTTCCTGCTCGCCGGCGATCCCGACAACCCGAGCGACACCAGCAACGGGTTCGGTCCGCCCACCGATCCGACGTACGCGATGAACAAGTTCTCCGACCCGGACGCGGTGTACTTCGACCCCTACGGCCGGCTGTGGATCCTCACGGACGGCGGCCAACCGGAGGGCAGGAACAACCAGATGGTCGTCGCCGATCCCGAGAGCGCGGAGGTTCGGCGCTTCCTCACCGGACCGGCCGGTTGCGAGGTCACGGGCATCACGCCGACCATGGAGGACACGGTGCTGTTCGTGAACATCCAGCACCCCGGCAACGGTTCGTCTGCACAGTCGAACTTTCCCTCGACGGCCGACGGGGTGGTCCCCCGTGACGCCACCGTCGTCATCACGAAGGACGACGGCGGCGTGATCGGCAGCTGACCCAGCACACGCGTGGCCGAGCGGCGGAGCCGCTCCCACGCCAGGTCACGGGGCCCGGTCCAGCAGGGGGACCGGGCCCCGGCGCGTCCACCCTCCCTCGGGGCAGATGTGGCTGCTGTTACCGTTGTGGCCACTGTGGCTGCCACGCGCTCGAGTCAGAAGAAGAAGCCGCCGGCCAAGCGGCGCAGCACCGCCAAGAAGTCGGCGAAGGCCCCGTCGCGGGTCGGCGGCACCGTGGGCGCGGCCCTGGACGGTCGCTCGGCCGACGTGGCCGGCCTCGCCCTCATCGGCATCGGCATCATCGCCGGCGCCGGCCTGTACGCCGACGTGGCCGGTCCGATCGGCCAGCTGCTCGCCACCGCCTCGTCGGGCTTCGCCGGCCTCGCCGGGGTGCTCGTCCCGCCGGTGCTGGTCCTCATCGGCATCGCCTGCCTGCGCGACAACGACCCCCAGACCGGGCAGGGCCTGTTCGGACGGGCCCACCTCGTCGTCGGGGGTGTCCTCCTCGCACTGGCCGTCACCGGCCTGCTCCACGTCCTGCGGGGCCAGCCCGCCTTCGATGCGGGCGTGGACGAGTGGGGCGCAGCCGGGGGTCTGCTCGGCATGGGCACGGGTGCTCCGCTGGTCGCCGTCGCCGCCACGGGTGGCGCGGTCGTGGCCCTGCTCACGTTTCTGGCCATCTCCTTCTTCGTCATCACCCGCATCCCGGTCCGCGTCGCCGCCGAAGGGGCCGTGTCCACGTTCCGGCCGCTCGGCGAGACCCTGCGCGCCACGGCACGATCGCTGTTCACGCTGGGCGACGATCCCGACCGTGACCGTGACCGTGACCGTGACCGAGACGGGGACCGAGATCGCGGCCCCGACGTCACCGTCGCCGGCGAGCCGACCACCATCTACGACCTCGAGGACGAGCCGGAGCCCCTCCCGCCCGAACCGGTGGACGAGACCCGAGCCGACCCGGTCGTCGAGATCCCGGCCGCCGCACCGCCCACCGAGCTCGACCTGCGCCCCGCCGCACCGGTCGGCGACTGGAAGCTGCCCCCGGCCAAGGTGCTCGTCCGCACCGGCAGCCAGGAGGTCGACCGCAAGGCCGTCGAGGAGGACGGGCGCCGCCTCGAGGCCAGCCTCGCGCAGCACGGCGTGGAGACCCGCCTGATCGGCATGGTCGTGGGCCCCACCGTCACCCGCTACGAGCTCGAGCTCGGCCCCGGCGTGAAGGTCAACAAGGTCACGAGCCTGGCCAAGGACATCGCCTACAACATGGCCACGCCGGACGTGCGCATCCTGGCGCCGATCCCTGGCAAGCAGGCCATCGGCATCGAGGTGCCCAACGCCCGCCGCCAGCTCGTCACCGTCGGCGACATCCTCACCTCGCGCGAGGCCGTCGAGGCCGAGCACCCCCTCGAGGTCGCCGTCGGGCGCGACATCAACGGCAAGTCGCACCTGATGAACCTGGCCCAGATGCCCCACATCCTCATCGCCGGCGCGACCGGTGCGGGCAAGTCGAGCTGCCTCAACTCCATCCTCACCTCGATCCTCATGCGATCCACGCCGGACCAGGTGCGCATGATCCTCATCGACCCCAAGCGGGTCGAGATGGGCCAGTACGAGGGCCTGCCCCACCTGCTCACCCAGGTCGTGACCAACCCGAAGAAGGCGGCCAACGCGCTGTCGTGGGCGGTCAAGGAGATGGAGCGCCGCTACGACCTGCTGTCCGAGGTCGGGGTGCGCGACATCACCGGCTACAACGAGGCCTACGACCGGGGCGACCTGGCCGAGGCCGAGTCCGCCTACCAGTCCCGCCAGGTGCGCTCGAGCGGCTGGGGCGACGCTGCGCAGGCGCCAGCCGGAGCAGCTTCCACCGATGCAGGCGGCTCCGTGCAACGGGGCGAGACCGACGCAGGAGGTCACGCCAGGCAGAGCGGTCCCGACCGCTACGAGCGGCTCCCGTTCATCATCGTCGTGGTCGACGAGCTCGCCGACCTGATGATGGTGGCGGCCCGAGACGTCGAGGACTCGATCTGTCGCATCGCCCAGATGGCCCGTGCCGTGGGCATCCACCTCATCATCGCCACCCAGCGCCCGTCGGTGAACGTCATCACCGGCGTCATCAAGGCCAACGTGCCGGCCCGCCTCGCCTTCGCGGTCTCCAGCGCCACCGACAGCCGGGTCATCCTCGACCAGGTCGGCGCCGAGCGCCTCGTCGGCAAGGGCGACATGCTCTTCCTCGGTCCCACCTCGTCCACGCCCGCCCGCATCCAGGGCTCGTGGGTCACCGAGGAGGAGGTGCGCTCGATCGCAGCGCACTGGAAGGGCCAGGCCCCCCAGGTCAGCTACGTCGAGGACGTCCAGGGCGGCGAGGGCGGCGACCCCGGGGCGATGCTGCCCGGCGGCGGCACCGGCGACGACGATGACGACGACCTCGCCCTCCAGGCCATGGAGCTCATCGTGCGCAGCCAGCTCGGCTCCACGTCGATGCTGCAGCGCAAGCTCAAGGTCGGCTTCGCCCGGGCCGGTCGCCTCATGGACATCCTCGAGCAGCGCGGCGTGGTCGGCCCCTCCATCGGCTCGAAGGCCCGCGACGTGCTGATGACCGAAGCGGAGCTGGACGACCTGCTCTCCAAGAGCTGACCCTCGAACTGGCAGTCGTGGTGTAGCGCCCGGCTCAGGGGGCGACGGCGACGCCGCGGGCGATGCGGTGGAACAGCGGCGGCATGCCGCGCTGCACCGCCTCGGACACGCCGGAGACGTCGAAGCCCCCGGCAGCCAGCGCCGTGCGGGTCTCGTGATCGAGGTGGCACGAGCCCTCGATCCAGTTCCACACCGGGTCGAGGCGGGTCTGGATGCGGTGCGCCCAACCTCGTGCCGCGGCGACGTGCTCGATCAGGCGCAGCTCGCCACCCGGGCGCAGCACCCGGCGAGCCTCCGCGACGACGGGTCCGAGGGCCGGAACCGAGCACAGCACGAGCGTGGACACGATGGCGTCGGCGGTGCCGTCGTTGAACGGCAGCCGGTCGGCGGTGGCGTCGACGATCTCCACGTCGAAGGAGCGCGGCGCCTCGTTCACCCGGGTGCGCAGCTGGTCGCGCATGGCGGCGGACGGTTCGGTGAGGACGAGGCGCTCGACGGTGTCCGGGTAGTGCTCCAGGTTGTGGCCGGTGCCGGCGCCGAGCTCCACGACGGTTCCCGACAGCCCCACCAGGAGGTCGGCGCGGGCTCGCCGGAGCCAGGCGTCCTCCATGCGGGCCGTGAGCTGGTCGTAGCGGCGGGCGAAGGCGGAGCGCATCAGGGGCGCACCGTACTCAGGGCAGCAGGACGGTGGAGCCGGTGGTGCGTCCGGCCTCCAGCTCGACATGGGCACGGGCCGCGTCGGCGAGCGGGAAGGTCTGGCCGATCCGGATCGACACCTCGCCCGATGCGACGACGGCGAACAGGTCGTCGGCCATCGCCTGGGTGGCGGCGGGGGAGTCGGCGTAGCTGGCCAGGGTCGGTCGGGTGACGAAGAGCGAGCCCTTGGTGGCCAGGATCGACGGCTCGAAGGCTGGCACCGGTCCGGAGGCGTTGCCGTAGGTGACCAGCATCCCCCGGGGCCGCAGCGAGTCCATCGACGCCATGAAGGTGTCGGCGCCGACACCGTCGTAGACCACGTCCACCCCTCGGCCGCCGGTGAGCTCCCGGACGGCGGCCGCGACGTCCACGCCCTCGTCCCGGTAGGCGATGACGTGCTCGTAGCCGTTCTCGAGCGCCAGCTCGCGCTTGGCCGGGGTGCTGGCCGTGCCGATCACCGTGGCGCCGAGCGCCTTGGCCCACTGCCCGAGGATCAGGCCGACCCCGCCGGCGGCGGCGTGGCCGAGGATGACCGTGCCGGGACCGACGTCGTAGGTCTGGCGCAGCAGGTACTGGGCGGTGAGGCCCTTGAGCATGATCGCCGCCGCCGTCTGGTCGTCGACGTCGTCGGGGACCCGCACGAGGCCACCGGCCGGCACCGTGACGTGCTCGGCGTAGGCCCCGAGCGGACCCGTGCCGTAGGCCACCCGGTCGCCGACGGCGAGGTCCACTCCCTCGCCCACCGCCTCGATCACGCCGGCGGCCTCCATGCCGAGCCCGCTCGGGAGGCGGGCGGGGTAGAGGCCGGATCGGAAGTAGGTGTCGACGAAGTTGAGGCCCACTGCGGTGTGGCGGACGAGGGCCTGGCCCGGGCCGGGCTCATCGACGTCGACCCCGGTCCACTCGAGCACGTCTGGCCCGCCGGTGCGGTCGAAGCGGATGGCGTGGGATCGGGAGGGGAAGGCCATGGCTGCAATCATGGCCGCCGTGCTGCTCGCCCTCCTCGCCGTCGTCGTCGGCTTGGTCGTCCTGACCAAGGCGGCCGACGCGTTCGTGGAGGGGGCCGCCCGGCTGTCGGCTGCCCTCAAGGTCCCCCCGGTCGTCATCGGGGCCGTGGTCGTCGGGTTCGGCACGAGCGCGCCGGAGATGGTCGTGTCGGGCATCGCGGCCAGCCAGGACAAGCTCGACATCGCCGTCGGCAACGTCATCGGCTCCAACATCGCGAACCTGTCGCTGGTGCTCGGCGTGTCGGCGCTGCTCTGCGCCATGACGGTCACATCGGGGATCATCAAGCGCGAGGCGCCGCTCTCGACGGCCTCGGTGGTCCTCTTCGCCGTCCTCGCCCAGGACGGCCTCGAACGGTGGGAGGGCATCGTCCTCGCCGTCGGTCTGGTCGGTGCGCTCCTCTTGATCTTCCGAGGCTCGGGTTCGGACAACGACGAGATGCTCGCCGAGGTCGACGAGTACCTGGAGGACCGTTCATCGATCTCGCTTCGGGCCGAGGGCTTCCGCACCGTGCTCGGGCTCATCGGCGTCGTCGTCGGTGCCCAGCTCACCGTGGAGGGTGCATCGACCATCGCCGACGAGCTCGGGCTGGGCGAGGGGTTCGTGGCGGTGACCCTGGTCGCACTCGGCACCTCGCTCCCGGAGCTGGTGACGGCGATCGCTGCGGCCCGGAAGGACGAGCACGAGCTCATCATCGGCAACCTGCTCGGCTCGAACCTCTTCAACAGCCTCGGGGTCGGGGCGGTGGCCGGCATCGCCGGCCCCGGCCTGCTGGCCGATGACAAGCTGGCCAGCATCGGGGTCGGGTCGATGCTGCTCATCGCCTTCGGGGCGTGGTTCTTCATGTTCTCGGGCAAGCGTGTCGTGCGCTGGGAGGCGATCGTGCTGCTCGGCGCCTACGCCGTCACCCTGCCGCTCCTCGCGTAGCTAGACGCGCCGCTCCGGCACCCACTCCTCGGGCGCCGGGCGCCGGTGGTAGTACTGCGGCGCCCACACCTCGGCGGGGTCCTCGCCCTGGAGCGGCATGCGCCACGACGTGACCGCGGCCGGGTCGCACGGCAGCGACAGCAGGGCGCGGGGCTCGTGCACCGTGGCGTTGATGTACGCGTCGGCGAAGGCGTCGGGCGTGTAGCGGATTGCGATGTCGCGGTAGCGGGACCGCCAGGCGTCGTCCTCGCCCGGTGGGTGCTCGACGGTGACCGTGCCCTTCACGAAGACCTTGCGGAACGGGGCGTCGTCCTCGTCGATGGTCATGGCCACCCGGGGCTCGCGCTGGATGTGGTGCCACCACGACGACTTCTCGCGCGGCGTGAACCAGATGCGGCCGTCGTCGAACAGGAACCAGATCGGGGCCACCGAGGGCGCGCCGTCCGTATCGACGGTGGCGATGCGGGTCAGGTGCCCGGGCTCGGTCAGGAACTCCACGATCTGGTCGGTGCTGAGGCGAGGCATGACGGGAACCTAGGTGGAAACACGAGTTGCCTGTCGCGTGCCAAGATCCGGGCCATGACCGCCGACGTCAGCACCATCGCCACCGACCTCCAGTTCCCCGAGGGCCCCATCGCCATGGACGACGGGTCGATCCTGCTCGTCGAGATCAAGCGGGGCACCCTCACCTGGCTCGAGGCCGACGGCGAGGTGCGGCGGCGCTTCGACCTCGGGGGCGGCCCCAACGGCGCCGCGGTCGGCCCCGACGGCAAGGTCTACGTCTGCAACAACGGCGGGTGCTTCCACTGGGAGGACGTCATGGGCCTGACGATCCCCGGCCACTGCCCGCCCAGCTGGAACGGCGGATCCATCCAGCGGGTCGACCTGGAGAGCGGTGCGGTCGAGACCGTGTACACGACCTCCACCGCCGCCGACGGCACCAGCATCCCGCTGCGCGCCCCGAACGACATCGTCTTCGACGCCCACGGCGGCTTCTGGTTCAGCGACCACGGCGTCCGCCTCGACCGCACCTCCGACCGCACCGGCCTGCACTACGCGTCGCCGGACGGCTCGTCATGCCGTGAGGTCGTGTTCCCGGTGGACGCGCCCAACGGCATCGGCCTGTCGCCCGACGGTGCCACCCTCTACGCCGCCGAGACCCACACCGGCCGCGTCTTCCACTGGCCGATCGGAGAACCCGGCACGATCGACCAGGCGCAGGCGAACCCGGCGGGCCCCGGCGGGGGTCACCTGCTCGCCGGCCTGCCCGGCATGCAGTTCCTCGACTCCCTCGCCGTCGACGGCGAGGGCTGGGTGTGCGTGGCCACGCTCATCAACGGCGGCGTCACGTCGATCTCGCCCGATGGCGAGACCGTGGAGCACACGCCGTTCGGGGATCCGCTGGTCACCAACATCTGCTTCGGCGGCGACGACCTGCGCACCGCCTACATCACGCTCTCCGGCACCGGGCAGCTCGTGAAGACGACGTGGCCGCGGCCCGGCCTGCGCCTCGCGCACACCGCCTGACGGTGAGGCGACTCGGGAGCCGGCCGGGTACCCCGGTACCCTCATCTCGATGGCGCAGCGCTTCTGGGTCGAGACGCTGGGGTGCCCGAAGAACTCGGTCGACTCCGACAAGGTCACCGGTCGGCTGCTGGCCGACGGGTACCTCCCCGCGGACGCGCCCGACCACGCCGACCTCGTCGTGGTGAACACCTGCGCCTTCATCGAGGAGGCCCGCCAGGAGTCGATCGACACGATCCTCTCCCTGAGCGACGCCCGTCGAGACGGTGCCGAGGTGGTCGTCACGGGCTGCATGGCCGAGCGCTACGGCGCCGAGCTGGCCGACGCCCTGCCCGAGGTCGACCGCGTCGTCGGCTTCGGTGGCCCGGTGACCGCGACCGAGACCGGCTGGGTGCCGGTGAGCATCGGCGGCATCGGGCGCACCCCGACCGAGCCGGCCGTGCCGGCCCTCGACCTGCTCAACATGCCCCGCCCGGCGGCGTCCGCGCCGTGGGCGTACGTGAAGGTGGCCGAGGGCTGCGACCGCAAGTGCGGCTTCTGCGCCATCCCCTCCTTCCGCGGCCCGCAGCGGTCCCGCGGGCGCCTCGACGTCGTCGCCGAGGCCGAGTCGCTCGCGTCGTCCGGCGTGCGCGAGATCGTGCTCGTCGCCCAGGACCTCGCCTCCTACGGACGGGACCAGGGCCAGGGTGCGCGTGAGCTCGTGCCCCTGCTCGACGACCTGTCCGCCGTGGTCGACCGGCTCCGCCTGCTGTACCTGTATCCGTCCGAGCTCACCGACGACCTGATCGACGCCATCTGCCGCACCGGCGTCCCGTACTTCGACCTGTCGCTCCAGCACGTCTCGCGCCCCCTCGTCCGGCGCATGCGGCGCTGGGGTGAGGGATCCCGCTACCTCGAGCGCATCCACGCCATCCGCGAGCGCGAGCCCGACGCCGCCTTCCGCTCCAACTTCATCGTCGGCTACCCCGGCGAGACCGAAGCCGACCACGACGCCCTCCTCGCCTTCGTCGAGGAGGCCCAGCTCGACTGGTGCGGGTTCTTCCGCTACTCGCCCGAGGACGGCACCTACGCCGCCGACCTCGATGGCGAGGTCCCCGACGCCCTCGTCGCCGACCGCCTCTTCGAGCTGCGCGACCTCCAGGACGACATCACCGGCGCCCGGCGCGACGCCCTGGTGGGCCGCACGGTGTCGGTGCTCGTCGACGAGCCGGGGGTCGGGCGGAGCCATCGGGAGGCGCCGGAGATCGACGGCATCATCACCGTCCCCGACCACCTCGAGGTCGGCGCCATCGTCGACGTCGAGGTCGTCGCCGCCGAGGGGCCCGAGGTCCACGCCCAGCTGCCCAGGGTCGGAGCGAGCTCGGAGCGCACCTCGTGAGCGACGCCGCCGACCGCATGCGCTACGGCGCCTCCGCCCTGGCCACGCCGGCCAACGCCATCACGATCGCCCGGATGGCGCTCGCCGTCCCGTTCCTCGCCTTCGTGGCCAACGGCGGCTCCTCGTACTGGGCGCTGGCCGCCTGGACGGTGCTGGCCTTCAGCGACGGCCTCGACGGCCACCTGGCCCGCAAGCACGGCACGACCCGCTCCGGTGCGTTCCTCGACCCCCTCGCCGACAAGGTGCTGGTGCTCGGCGCCGCGTGGGCCCTCGTGGTGTCGGGCACGTTCTGGTGGGTGCCGGTGCTGCTCATCACGGTGCGCGAGATCGGCATCTCGGTGTTCCGCTCCTGGTACGCCCGCCGGGGCATCGCCGTCCCGGCTCGGTACTCGGCCAAGGTGAAGACGGTGGTCCAGGAGCTGGCCATCGCCTTCGCGCTGCTGCCCCCGATCGCCGAGCACGCCGAGTGGGTGCACGTCTCGATCCTCTGGGCCGCCGTGGTGCTGACCATCGGCACCGGCATCTCCTACGTCACCGACGGCCACCGCTCGTTCAGCCACACCGGCGACCGCGGCTGACGTGCGCTGCGAGGTCGTCGCCATCGGCACCGAGCTCCTGCTCGGCACGGTCGTGGACTCCAACTCGTCCTGGATCGGCTCCCAGCTCGCGCTGGCCGGGATCGACTGCCTGCGCTCGGTGCGGGTCGGTGACAACCACGCCCGCATGGTGGCCTGCCTGCGCGAGTCCCTGGAGCGGGCCGATGCCGTGATCTGCTGCGGCGGGCTCGGTCCGACCCAGGACGACGTGACCCGCGAGGCGATCGCCGAGGTCATGGGCGTCGAGCTGGTCCGGGAACCCGATGTGGAGGACGTCATCCGCGGCATGTTCGCCTCGCGGGGTCGGCGCATGGCGGAGAACAACCTGCGCCAGGCCGACGTGCCCGCCGGTGCCACCGTCATCCCCCAGACCCGCGGCACGGCGCCCGGCCTCATCTGCCCGGTGGGCGAGGACAAGGTCGTCTACGCCGTGCCGGGCGTGCCGCACGAGATGCAGGAGATGGTGCTGCGCGCCGTCGTGCCCGACCTGCGCCGCCGCTCCGGTGACACCTCGACCATCGTCTCGCGCACCCTGCGGACCTGGGGTGAGTCCGAGTCGTCGCTGGCCGAGCTGCTCGACGGGCGGATCCAGGCCATCGACGAGGCCCACGCCGCCGGCACCCCGGCACCGACCCTCGCGTTCAACGCGTCCGGCATCGAGGGGATCCGCGTCCGCATCACGGCCCGTGGCGATGACGAGGCGGGCGCGCTGGCCCTGGTGGACGCCGAGGACGAGGCCGTCCGCGCCGTGCTCGGCGACCTCGTGTTCGGGGTCGACGGCGAGACGATGGAGCACGCCGTCGGCGACCTTCTCGTCGCGCGCGGCCTGACCCTCGGCCTGGCCGAGTCCGTCACCGGCGGCCTGGTCGCGGCGCGCATCGTGTCCGTGCCGGGTGCGAGCACCTGGTTCCGCGGCTCGGTGGTGGCCTACGCCTCCGAGGTGAAGTTCGACGTGCTCGGCGTGCCCGAGGGCCCGGTCGTGTCCGAGGAGGCCGCAGCCGCCCTGGCCTCGGGGGCCCGACGGGTCCTCGGTGCGGACGTGGGCCTCGGCGTCACCGGCGTCGCCGGACCCGACACCCAGGATGGCCACGAGGTCGGCACCGTGTTCCTCGCCAGCGACCTGGAGGGCGACGTCGAGGTGCGCCGCATCCAGCTGCCCGGCGACCGGGAGCGGGTGCGCCAGTTCGCCACCATCTCGCTCCTCGATGGCCTGCGCCGGCGCCTGCTCGCCCGTTAGATCTGCGGGGCGGCCTCGGCGACCTGCTCGAAGAAGCGGGCCCGGTGCTCGTCGTCGCCGAGCAGCGCGCCGACCGAGCGCTCGAGCGCGTCGAGGTCGACCGAACCGAGGGCGACCATCGTGGCCACGTCGACGACGTCCTTGGGTTGGGCGGAGAACGACTTGAACACGGCGAGGTCCTGGCAGGCGAGCACCGGGAAGCGCTCGATCCCGGCGAAGGCGACGTGGCGCCGGTCGGCCTCGGCGTGGTCGTGGAACGGGTGGTTGGACAGGAACACGTCGACGGGGGTGGCGTCCCACCACAGCCGGGCCTGGGCGTCGCGGGCCAGCCGCTCCCGATCGGTGTCGCGCACGGCGATGCCGTCGGGGAGGGCGTCGAGCAGGCGGTCGACCTCATCGGGGGACAGGAACACGTTGACGTCGATGTCCTGGGTGCCACGCGGCTCGGCGGTGCAGAAGGCGAGCGCGAGCGCGCCGCCGAAGGCGTGAGGGAGCCCGGCAGCGTCGAGCGCCGCGTGCAGCGCCACGATCCGCTCGGTGAGCGTCACCGCGCGGTGGCGAGGGCGGCGAAGACGGGTGCCTCGATCGTCTCGGGGCGCGGCCGACGGGGCAGGTGCTCGGCCAGGTCGAGCACGGCGGCCAGGGCCTCGCCGTTGTCCTCCATGGCGTCGATGGTCGCCGGATCGGCGGGGAAGCGCAGCGCCGTCCAGGTCAACGTGGCCCCGGTCGCCGCCACGAGGCGGACCAGCGTGTCGGCCCGGGGGATGCGCGTGCCGCGCTCGTAGTGGCACACGGCGGCCGCCGACGTGCCGGCCCGCTCGGCGAGCTGGCGCTGGGTCAGCCCCGCCTCGACGCGGCAGCTGCGGAGGAAGGTGGCGACGTCCACGACGCCATGTTATCGGATCCGACAACAGGAATCTTCGGAGAGATCCTTGCCCGAACGCCCGTTCGAAGTTACGCTGCTGTCGTTCGCCGTCGGGCGGTCCGGCTGGAGCCGCGAGTTCCTGTCAGACCCCGTCCGTAGGTTCACCCCACAGACGCACTCGCTGCCCCGGCAGCCCCACCTCCGGCCACACGAGCGGGTCGGACCCTCGAAAGGACGAACAGCAATGGAGCGAGACAAGGCACTCGAGATGGCTCTCGGGAACATCGAGAAGCAGTTCGGCAAGGGCGCCGTCATGAAGATGGGGGAGAAGGGCTCGATGAACATCGAGTCGATCCCCACCGGCGCCCTGGCGCTCGACCTCGCCCTCGGCATCGGCGGCCTCCCCCGGGGCCGGGTCACCGAGATCTACGGCCCGGAGTCCTCGGGCAAGTCCACCCTCGCCATGCACGTCGTGGCCGAGGCCCAGCGCAACGGCGGCATCTGCGCCTACATCGACGCCGAGCACGCGATGGACCCGGTCTACGCCCGGGCCATCGGGGTCGACGTCGACGAGCTGCTCATCTCCCAGCCCGACACGGGCGAGCAGGCCCTCGAGATCTGCGACATGCTCGTGCGCTCGGCCGCCATCGACGTGATCGTGGTCGACTCCGTCGCCGCCCTCACCCCCCGGGCCGAGATCGAGGGCGAGATGGGCGACACCCACGTCGGCCTCCAGGCCCGGCTCATGTCCCAGGCGCTGCGCAAGCTCACCGGCAACCTGAGCAAGTCCCAGACCATCTGCATCTTCATCAACCAGCTGCGCGAGAAGATCGGCGTGATGTTCGGCTCGCCCGAGACCACCCCCGGTGGCCGGGCGCTGAAGTTCTACAGCTCGGTCCGCCTCGACATCCGCCGCATCGAGTCCCTCAAGGACGGCGCCGAGGTCGTGGGCAACCGCACCCGGGTGAAGGTGGTCAAGAACAAGTGCTCCCCGCCGTTCCGCCAGGCCGAGTTCGACATCATGTACGGCAAGGGCATCAGCCGCGAGGGCTCGCTGCTCGACATCGGCGTCGACCTCGGCCTCGTGAAGAAGTCCGGTGCTTGGTACACCTACGAGGGCGAGCAGCTCGGCCAGGGCCGGGAGAACGCCAAGACCTTCCTCGGTGAGAACCCCGAGATCATGGTCGAGGTCTCCGAGCGGATCCGCCAGCAGGTCGGCATCGACCCGAGCGACGAGGCCGAGGCCGCGGTCGAGGACGACATCGACCTCGACGCCCCCATCTCCCTCGACGACTGATCCGGCTCCGTCGCTCCCGGCCGGGCTCGGGTCCGGCCGGGAGGAGAGTCCTCGGTGCGCGTCGAAGAAGGCGAACACTGGGGATCACGGCCTCTCGAAGGCGGCGGAATGGAACAGCTCAAGGTCTCGACGAGATCGAACCCGAACTCGGTGGCCGGTGCCATGGCGGGCGTGGTGCGCTCGCAGGGCGCGGTCGAGGTGCAGGTCGTCGGCGCCGGCGCCCTCAACCAGGCGATCAAGGCGGTCGCCATCGCCTGCGGCTACGTCGCCGCCAGCGGCATCGAGCTGGTCTGCATCCCCGAGTTCGCCGACATCACCATCGACGGCGAGAAGCGCACCGCCATCCGACTGCGCGTCGAGGACCGCATCCCGGTCCCCGACGGGGACCACGTGGTGGCCCTCGAGGATCCGGTCGCCGAGGCCGCCATCGCGCTCGACACCTGAGCCCGTCGCCTTCAGGCCCCGCAGGGCGGAGGCGTAGCCTCGCGGTCGCCATGACGTCACGCACCTACCGCGTCCGCACCTACGGGTGCCAGATGAACGAGCACGACTCCGAGCGCATCGCCGGACTGCTCGAGGCCGATGGCCTGCGCGCCGCCGCGGACGACGAGCAGCCCGATGTGATGGTGCTGAACACCTGCTGCATCCGGGAGAACGCCGACAACAAGCTCTACGGCAACCTCGGCCACCTCAAGTCGGTCAAGGACGCCAACCCCGGCATGGAGATCGTCGTCGCCGGCTGCCTGGCCCAGAAGGACCGGGACGCCATCCAGCAGCGAGCCCCCCACGTCGACGTCGTGGTCGGCACGCACAACGTGGGCCGCACCGTCGAGCTGCTGCGCACCGCCCGCGAGCAGGGGCCCATCACCGAGATCATCGAGGCGGTCGACGCCGACCACGCCGAGTTCCCGAGCGCCCTGCCCACCAAGCGGGAGCTGCCCTACGCCGCCTGGGTCACGATCCAGATCGGCTGCGACAACAGCTGCGCGTTCTGCATCGTCCCGTCGGTTCGGGGCCCCGAGCTCAGCCGCCACGTCGAGGACATCGTCGCCGAGGTCGAGCGCCTCGCCGCCGACGGGGTCAGCGAGGTCACCCTCCTCGGCCAGAACGTGAACTCCTACGGGCGGGACCTCACGCTCGCGGCTCGCAAGGCCGGCGACGACGTGCGCATCCGGCCACTGTTCGCCGACCTGCTCGCCGCCACCGCCGGCGTCGAGGGCATCCGACGGGTCCGCTACACAAGCCCCCACCCCAAGGACCTGCGCCCCGAGACCATCGCGGCGATGGCCACGCACGACGAGGTCTGCAACCACCTCCACCTGCCGCTGCAGTCCGGGTCCGATGCGGTGCTGGCCGCCATGCACCGGGGCTACACGGCCGAGCGATACCTCGAGCGCGTGCGCGCCGCCCGCGCCGCCATCGACGACCTGGCTCTCACCACCGACATCATCGTCGGCTTCCCCGGCGAGACCGACGCCGACTTCGAGGCCACGCTCGAGGTCGTGGCCGAGGCCGAGTACGACTCCGCCTACACGTTCATCTTCTCGCCCCGCCCGGGCACCGAGGCCGCCGAGCTCACGGATCGCTTCGTCGATCCCGCCGTGGTGGGCGAGCGCTACGAGCGCCTCCGTCGGGTCGTCGAGCGCTCCGGGCTGCGCAAGCACGAGGCCCGGATCGGCCGCACCGAGGAGGTGCTGGTCGAAGGCCCGAGCCGCAAGGACCCGAACGTGCTCACCGGGCGCACCGCCCAGAACAAGCTGATCCACTTCCCGTCGCCCGCCCCGATCCGCATCGGGTCCTACGCCACCGTCGAGGTCACGGGGGCGGCCGCCCACCACCTCCAGGGCGAGCTGCGCGACGTGGTGCACGTCGCCGCCCACAAGACCCGCATCCCGGTGGCGGCGATCTGAGCGCTCACGGCGCCCTCGTCGGGCCCACGGCGTCGGGCAAGTCCGCCATCGCCCACGCCATCGCCCGGGACGATCCCACGTGGGAGCTCGTCACGGTCGACTCGATGCAGGTGTACCGGGGCATGGACATCGGCACGGCCAAGCCGACGCGGGCTGAGCAGGCCGAGGTGCCCCACCACCTGCTCGACCTCGCCGATCCCTGGGACGACCACGACCTGGCCACCTTCCAGGCCGCGGCCCGAGACGCCCTCGCCGACATCGAGGCCCGAGGCAAGCGAGCCCTGCTCGTCGGCGGCACCGCCCTGTACCTGCGGGCGATCGTCGACGACCTCACCCTGCCGGGCCAGTTCCCCGACGTCCGCGCCGGGCTCGAGGCCGAGGCCGACGACGCCGGCGTCGAGGCGCTGCACGCTCGCCTCACCGACCTGGACCCCGATGCAGCGGCCCGCATGGAGCCCTCCAACCGCCGTCGCGTGGTGCGGGCCCTCGAGGTCACCCTCGGGAGCGGCCGACCGTTCTCCTCGTTCGGTCCCGGCCTCGACGCGCACCCGCCGACCCGGTTCACCATCGTCGGCCTGCGCTGGGACCGCGCCGAGCTCGACGAGCGCATCGCGGTCCGCTACCGGGCTCAGCTCGACGCCGGGTTCCTCGACGAGGTCCGCCGGCTCGGGAACGGCCCCCGTCCCGTGTCGCGCTCCGCGGCCCAGGCCCTCGGGTACAAGGAGCTGGCCGCCCACCTCGCCGGCGAGTGCAGCCTGGAGGACGCGATCGACCTGGCCGTCCGCCGCACCCGTCGCTTCGCCCGCCGCCAGGACCGCTGGTTCCGGCGCGACCCCCGGATCCGGTGGATCGACGTCACCGGCGACCCCCTCGACGCCGTGGACGATGTGCGACGCCTGCTCGACGCGCCCGCTTCGCTGGTCGGGAACGAACCAGATGTGGTCGATCCGTGACCAGCGAATGCTCCCGGAAGCCTTCGCTGGTCCTGAATCGACCAGATGTGGTCGATTCAGGACCGGAGAACGCGGATGGCCCGGCAGACTGAGCGGGACATGCGCCTGACCAAGCACCACGGCCTCGGCAACGACTTCCTCGTCCTGCTCGATGCCGACGGCACCCAGCCCATCGACGAGGACATCGCGGTGGCGGTCTGCGACCGGCACCGGGGCGTCGGCGCTGACGGGCTCATCCGGGTCACGCCGACCACGGGTGAGGACGGTGCCGCCCGCTTCACCATGGAGCTGCGCAACGAGGACGGCTCCCGCGCCGAGATGAGCGGCAACGGCATCTCCTGCCTGGGTCAGGCGGTGGTCCGTGCCGGGCTCGCGGCCGACGGCGTCGTCGAGGTCGACACCGATGCCGGCCCCCGCACCGTCACCGTGGTGGAGACCCAGGCCCCGCACCGGCACCGCATGCGGGTCGCCATGGGGGAGGCGCGCCTCGGCGACGAGCTCCCCGAGTGGGTGGACGAGCGCATCCTGCGCGCCATCCACGTCGACATGGGCAACCCCCACGTCGTGCTCCACGTCGGCGACGCCGCCGACATGCCCGACCTGGTCGAGCTCGGCGAGCGGATCAACGGCGCCACACCCGGGGGCACCAACGTCGAGCTCGTGGTGCCCGGAGATCCGGGCGAGGTGCGGATGCTGGTCTACGAGCGCGGGGTCGGGCCGACCCAGGCCTGCGGCACCGGCGCCGTCGCCGCCGCGGCCGCCGCTCACACCTGGGAGCTGGCGCCCGCCACCGTGACCGTGCACCAGCCGGGCGGCCCGGCCGTGGTGGAGCTCGACGACGTCGCCCACCTCACCGTCCCGGTGGTGGCAATCGCTGCCGTGGAGTGGCCGCTGTGATGGGAGGATGGTCGCCTTGACCGACGCCCTCACCGACACACTCATCGACCGGTCGATCCGGGAGAAGATCGTCCTGGTGGGCGTGACGCTCCCGCCCGACCACCCTGACGAGACCGAGCGGGGCCTCGACGAGCTCAGCGCCCTCATCGAGACCGCCGGTGCCGACGAGGTCGGTCGCGTGGTGCAGCGACGCCAGCACCCCGACCCGCCCACGTTCATCGGCAAGGGCAAGGCCGAGGAGCTGCTCGAGGTCGCCCTCGCCACCGACTGCGACACCGTCGTGTTCGACAACGAGCTCAGCCCGGCCCAGCAGTTCAACCTCGAGAAGCTGCTCGGTCGCACGGCCATCGACCGCACCGCGGTGATCCTCGACATCTTCGCCCAGAACGCGGCGAGCCTCGAGGGCAAGACCCAGGTCGAGCTGGCGCTGCTGCGCTACCGCTTGCCCCGCCTGCGGCGGACCGGCAAGGCGTTCTCCCAGCAGGCCGGTGGCATGTCCGCCGCCGGCGGCGCCCGCATCGGCTCCCGCGGCCCGGGTGAGACCCAGCTCGAGACCGACCGCCGTCGGCTCGTGCGGCGCATCCACCGGCTCGAGGCCGAGCTGAAGGACATCCAGCAGCACCGCGACACCCAGCGCAAGCGTCGCAAGGAGGCCCGCACCCAGCGCGTGGCCATCGTCGGCTACACCAACGCCGGCAAGTCCACGCTGCTCAACCGCCTCACCGATGCCGGCGTGCTCGTCGAGGACCGCCTCTTCGCCACCCTCGACGCCACCACCCGTCGCCTCGACCTGCCCGGCGGCGAGTCCGTGCTGGCCACCGACACCGTCGGCTTCGTGCGCAAGCTGCCCCACCAGCTGGTCGAGGCGTTCAAGTCCACGCTCCAGGTCGCGGCCGATGCCCACCTGCTCGTCCACGTCGTGGACGCAACCGCCCCCGACGTCGCCGGCAACATCGAGGCCGTGCACACGGTGCTGCGCGAGATCGAGGCCGGCGGCGTGCCGCAGCTGCTGGCGTTCAACAAGGCCGACCTCGACCCCGAGACGGCGGCCACGCTCGTCAAGCGATACCCGGGCTCGGTGGCCTTCTCGGCCGCTACCGGCGAGGGCGTCGACGAGCTGCTCGCCACGCTCAGCACGCACCTCCGGGCGATGCAGCCGGTGGTGGAGCTGTCCATCCCCTACGAGCGCGCCGATGCCCTGGCCGCCGTCCACCGGGAGGGCGAGGTCCTGGTCGAGACCCACGGCGACACCGGCACGGTCGTGCAGGCCCGCCTCGACGACGGCTCCCGCGCCCAGTTCCGCGAGTTCGAGGTGGACGACGAGGGCGGGTCGTGAACGCACCGGCGCCCTTCGTCCCCCCGCCCTACCCCTACGACCGACTCGACCCGCTGCGGGCCGTGGCAGCCGAGCACGACGGCGGTGCCGTCGACCTCAGCATCGGCACCCCGTTCGATCCACCCCCGGCCGCGGTCACCGAAGCGCTCGGTTCCGCCGATGCCCGCGGCTACCCGGCATCCAACGGCCTGCCCGCCTACCGCGAGGCCGCCGCCGGCTGGCTGCGGAGCTTCCTCGACGTCGAGATCTCCGCCGACCAGGTCGCGGCCTGCATCGGCACCAAGGAGCTCGTCGCCGGCATGCCCCAGTGGCTCCGGCTGCGGACCCCCGAGCGCGACACCGTGCTCTACCCCGAGATCAGCTACCCGACGTATGAGATGGGGGCCACCCTCGCCGGCTGCCGGGCCGTCCCGGTGCCCGTCCGAGCGGACTGGACCATCGACCTGGGTGCGATCGACGAGGACGACGCGGCCCGGGCGCTGTGCCTGTGGGTGAACACGCCGGGCAACCCGGCCGGTGGCCTCGACGACCTCGGCGCCGCCGCCGAGTGGGGTCGGGCCCGTGGGATCCCGGTGCTGTCCGACGAGTGCTACGTCGCCTTCACCTGGGACGGTCCGCCCCGGACGATCCTCCACCACGGCCCCGAGGGCGTCCTCGCCGTCCACTCGCTGTCCAAGCGGTCGAACCTGGCCGGCGGTCGGGCCGGGTTCTACGCCGGTGACGCCGACCTCGTCGCCTACCTCCGCGAGGTCCGCAAGCACGCCGGCTTCATGGTCCCCTCGCCGGTGCAGGCCGCAGCCGTCGCCGCCCTCGGCGACGAGGACCACGTCGACGTCCAGCGCGACCGCTACCACCGCCGCCTGCTGGCGCTGCAGTCCGCCCTGGCCGACATCGGCATCGACGCGCCGATGCCGGGCGGCGGCTTCTACCTGTGGGTGCCGGCCCCGGACGGCGATGCGTGGGGCCTCACCGAGCGCCTCGCCCGCGAGGGCGGTGCCATCGTCAGCCCCGGCGAGTTCTACGGCCCGGCCGGCGCCGGCCACGTCCGGGTCGCCGCCGTGCAGCCCGATGAGCGCATCGCGCTCGTGGTCGACCGCCTCGCCGCCGCCGTCGCCTCCTGAAACTGGCAGTGCTGAGGTTGCGCTTCGGGGCCGTCGCGGACCCGTCGCTAGCCTCCGGCCCATGCCGACCTCGCTGCCCGAACAGATCACCGAGCTCTGGGAGCGCCGGGACGAGCTCTCGCCGGCGGACACCGACGCCTTCGAGGTGGTCCGCCAGGCGATCGACCAGCTCGACCGCGGCGAGGTCCGGGTCGCAGATGTCACCGGCGACGGCGTGGCCGACGACGAGGTCACGGTCAACGAGTGGGCGAAGCTCGCGATCCTGCTGCTGTTCCGCCTCACATCGATGGAGACCATGGAGCTCGGCCCGTTCGAGTACGCCGACAAGATCCCGCTGAAGCAGGGCTACGAGGCGGCCGGCGTGCGGGTCGTGCCCGGCGCCTCGGCACGCTGGGGCAGCCACCTGTCTCGCGGCGTCGTGATGATGCCGTCCTACGTCAACATCGGCGCCTGGGTCGGCGAGAACTCGATGGTCGACACGTGGGCCACCGTCGGCTCCTGCGCCCAGATCGGCGCCAACGTGCACCTGTCCGGCGGCGTCGGCATCGGTGGGGTCCTCGAGCCGGCCAACGCGTCCCCGGTGATCATCGGCGACGAGTGCATGATCGGCAGCCGCTGCATCGTGGCCGAGGGCGCACGGGTCGGGGCCGGCACCATCCTGGGCGCCGGCTGCGTGCTCACCGCCTCGATCCCGGTCATCGACGCCGAGACCGGCAACGAGATCAGCCGTGGCCGGGTCCCGGCCTGGAGCGTGGCGGTCTCGGCCACCCGACCCCGGGCCTTCGCCGGCGGCGAGTTCGGCCTGCCGTGCGTGCTCGTCATCAAGCGCCTCGACCCGGGCGAGCGCCACGACAAGTCCAAGCTCAACAGCATCCTGCGCGACCACGGCGCAACCGTCTAGCGGTGACGGACCTCCTCGAGGCCACGGCCGAGCTGGTCGACATCGCCTCACCGAGCCTGGCCGAGGGCCCCTTCGCCGATCTCGTCGAGGGCTGGCTCCGCGAGGTCCCGTGGCTCACGGTCGACCGCCACGGCGACAACGTCGTCGCCCGCACCGAGCTCGGTCGCGAGCAGCGCCTCGTGCTGGCCGGCCACCTCGACACGGTTCCGGCCAACGACAACGACGTGGCCCGCATCGAAGGGGACACGCTCTGGGGACTCGGCTCGGCCGACATGAAGGGCGGCCTCGCCGTCTTCCTCGAGCTGGCTCGCACAGTCGACGCACCGTCGTGCGACGTGACCTACGTCTTCTACGCCGCGGAGGAGATCGCCGCCGAGCACAGCGGCCTGCTCCAGCTGTTCCGGGAGCGGCCCGACCTGGTCGAGGCCGACGCCGCGATCCTCGGTGAGCCCACCGACGGCTGGATCGAGGCCGGCTGCCAGGGCACCGCTCGGGTCCGGCTCACCCTCACCGGGGAGCGAGCCCACACGGCCCGCCCGTGGAAGGGCCGCAACGCCATCCACCGGCTCGGCCCGATCCTGGAGGCCATCGCGGGCTACGAGGCCCGGGAGCCCACCATCGACGGCTGCACCTACCGGGAGGCCATCCAGGCGGTGTTCGTCGAGGGCGGCGTGGCCGGCAACGTCGTGCCCGACGCGGTCGTGCTCACGGTGAACCTGCGGATCGCACCGGACCGCACCGTGGACGAGGCCGTCGACGCGTTCCGGTCGATGGTCGCGCCCTGGGTCGAGGACGAGGACGGCTTCGAGGTCGTCGACCGCTCCGAGCCGGCCCCGCCGTCGCTCACCCACCCGCTGCTCGCCCCGCTCGTCGAGGCCGGCACGCCCGTGCGGGCCAAGCTGGGCTGGACCGACGTGGCCCGCTTCGCCGAGCACGGCATCCCGGCCATCAACCTCGGCCCGGGTGACTCCTCGGTGGCCCACATGCGCGACGAGCACGTCACCCGGGACTCCGTCGAGCGGGTGCACGCCGCCCTCCACGCCCTGCTCACCGCCCCCTGAACCGTTCTGGCCTACCTCGAACCCCGCCAGGAGGGAGATCGGTAGGCCAGAACGATCACGGGCGGGGCGGTCGACGGGCTCGGGTGAGGGCCACCGTCGAGGCGGCGCCGGTGCCGGCGACCAGGATCCCGGCGAGGAGCACGACGCCGACCGGCAGGTCCGCTCGGCCGCTCGTCCGGGGCGCGACGGCCTCCTCGGTCGGGGTGGGCTCGACCGGCGCCACCGGCTCGGAGGTGGGCGCCGCGGTCGTGACCGCCTCGACGCCGGCCAGCGCGGCGGCGAGGTCGATGCGCCCGGCGCCGAAGACCGGGTCGGGTCCCGGATCGCCGAGGTCCACGGCCGTGTCGAGCAGGCGCTGGACCGCCACCTCGGGGGACAGGCCGGCGCCGCGGAGCACGGCGAGCGCGCCGCTGACGTGGGGGGCGGCCATCGACGTCCCGGACAGGCAGGCGTAGCCGCCGACGGGATCGGCCAGGGTCCACCAGGTGGAGAGCACGCCACGGGGCTCACCTCGTTGCGAGCAGGACTCGGGGGTGTCGCTGCCGTCCCCGCCGGGCGCGGCCACCGCCCAGCGCGCTGCCCCGACTCCGTTGGAGTAGCCCGGGGCGACGTCCTCGTGATCGGTGGCCGACACGACCACCGCGGGGGCGTCGCCGAGGTCGGCGGTGAGGACGTAGTCGTTGCCGGCAGCCACCACCGGGATCGATCCCTTCGCCCAGGCGTATCGGACGGCATCGGCGAAGCCGGGGCCGAACACCGATGAGGTGGTGGAGCCGAGGGACAGGTTGATGACCGTCGCGCCCTGGTCGGCGGCCCAGCGCACCGCGGCGGAGACGTCCTCGGCCTCGCCCGTGGACTGGCAGGTGTCGCAGGCGCTGAACAGCACCTTGATCGGCATGATGCGGGCATCCGGGGCGGTGCCGGCGATGCCCAGCCCGTTCCCCGTGGTGGCTGCGGCGACCCCGGCCACGTGGGTGCCGTGGCCATCGTCGTCCTGGGGGCTGCCGGTGCAGCGGGCCGGGTCGCCGGCGGTGTCGCGGCAGGCCACGCCGGCGTCGAGCTTGTCGACGAGGTCCTCGTGCTCGAGGGCGACGCCGGAGTCGACGACGGCGATGGTGGTGCCCGCGCCGGTGCTGGTCGCCCACGCGTCCTCCGCGCCGATGCGGTCCAGGTTCCACTGCAGGCCGCTGTCGTTGGCGACGTCGCCGGAGTCGGCTGCCCCCGCCGGCGCGGCCAACCCAGCGAGGATGCAGGCCGCCACCAGCACGGGGCGTCGCAAGGCGTGGCGGGGCGACAGGCGCACCCCTGGATTCTCGCCGATGGGCCGCCCCGGAGGGGGCAGCGGTCCTACAGGGTCCGCAGGACCGTGACGACCTTGCCGTAGATGTGGACCTCGTCGGGGGAGAAGCGCATCGGCTCGAGCCGGGCGTTGGCCGGGTGCAGAACGATCTGGCCGCCGGCGACCTCGTAGCGCTTGACCGTGGCCTCGTCGCCCGGGATGCCGGCCACGACGACGTCGTTCTTCTGGGCGGTGTTCTGGGCCCGGCACACGACGAAGTCGCCGTCGAGGATGCCGTCCTCGATCATCGAGTCGCCCCGCACCTTGAGCATGAACAGATCGCCGTCGCCGGTGAGGTCGGCGGGCAGGGGCATCGTCTCGGTGATGTTCTCCTGGGCCAGCACGTCGGTGCCGGCGGCGACGTCGCCCACGAGGGGCACGTGGCGCACCGGGCGACGTTCGACCGCGGCGCCGGAGGTCGGGTCCCAGCGGACCTCGATGGCCCGGGGCTTGGTGGGGTCGCGCTGGAGGTAGCCGAGGCGCTGGAGGGTGGCGAGGTGGGCGTGGACCGAGGAGGGGGAGGTGAGCCCGACGGCGGTGCCGATCTCGCGGACGGACGGCGGGTAGCCCCGCTCGCGCTGGTGGTTCTCGATCTCCACGAGGATCTGACGTTGGCGCTCGGTGATGTCATCGGACATGGGCGGCCCTTTCGGTCGAACAGGTGTTTGCAACATACGACAGGGTCCGGCGGAAGGCAAACACCCGTTCGGCGGTTCCCGGGTCGGGGGCCGATCGCACTCCTGTTCGATCCTGCGGTTGACTCGAACGACCGTTCGTGGCAACGTGCGAACAGCTGTTCGCACGAACGGGCGTTCTGGGTAGGGGAGCACCTGCCGGAGCCGCCCGGAGAGTTCCTGTCAGACCCCCTGCGGAGACTGCACACCATGGTCGCCATCGCCTCCCTGCCCACCACCGTCACCACCCCCGGCCGGGCCCACCGTGCCCCGGCGCACCGGCCCGGCCCGGGGGACCGCCGCCCGGCGCTCAGGCTGGTGCCACCCGTCGGGTCGGATGCGACCACCTCGTCGCGCCGGTCCCTCGCCTCCGTGGTCGGTGCCGCCCTCCTCGCCCTCGCCGTTGTCCTCGCCGTCGGCTACCTCGCCACCACGCCGACGACGTCGCCGGCCGCCGGCCTGGACGGCACCCACGTGGTCGCCGAGGGGGACTCGATGTGGTCCGTCGCCGTCGCTCACGCCCCCGCCGGCGAGGCCGCCGCGTACGTCGAGCGCCTGGTCGACCTCAACGGCGGCGCCGCCGTCACCCCGGGCCAGGAGCTCCTGCTGCCGTCACGCTGATGCCCGGTAGGGTGCCGGCGATGCGGTGCCCCTCCTGCGGCGACCTCCGAGACCGGGTGGTCGACTCCCGCCAGACCGAGGACGGCCGCTCGATCCGACGTCGTCGCGAGTGCGAGACCTGCGGCGGCCGCTTCACCACCTTCGAGCGCGTCGAGACCGCGCTCGTCCAGGTCCGCAAGCGCGACGGTGAGGTCGAGGGCTTCGATGCGTCCAAGGTCGCGGCCGGGGTGAGCGCAGCCTGCAAGTCCCGGCCTGTCGATCCCGGCCAGATCGCGGTCCTCGTGGCCGACGTCGAAGATGCCCTCCGCTCCATGGGCAAGGAGGTGACCTCCGACGAGGTCGGCCTCGAGGTGCTGCTGCGCCTCCGGGCCCTCGACGAGGTCGCGGCCGTGCGCTTCGCCTCCGTGTACAAGGGCTTCGACACGATCTCGGACTTCGAGCGCGAGATCCGCCTCCTGCAGGAGCCGTCGTAGGCCAAGACGTCCTCGGCGCGGGGTCAGCGCCGGCGGACCCAGCGGCCGAGGAGGACGCCGTCCTCCTCGAGCAGGGACACCAGGTCGAGCGGATGTCCGGCGTCACCGACCTCCGGTGCGCCGTCGACGGCCCGGCGGCTGTCGCCACCGACCACGGTCGGGGCCAGGGTCAGGCACCACTCGTCGACCACGTCGGCCTCGACGAGTGCGGCGTTGAGCGACGGCCCGCCCTCGCACACGACGACGCCGACGCCGTCGCGGTGCAGGTCGGCGAGGGCCGGGGCCATCTCGACCTGCCCGTGCCCGTAGGCCCGGACCTCGGCCAGCTCCTCCAGCGCCGCTCGCCGGGTCGGGTCCGCGTCCTGGGTGGTGAGCACCAGCGGTCGCACCGGCCCGTCCGCGGCCTTCGCCAGATCGAGGTCGAGGCTCCCCGACACCACGACCAGCCGAGGTGGCTCGGGGGAGCGACCGGCGTCGGCCCGTGCGGCCGCGGCCGCCGCCGACAGCCGGACGGGCCCGTAGCCCTCGGTGCGCATCGTGCCCGCGGCGACGAGCACCACGTCGGCGATGGCGCGCACCGCCCGGAACACCGCGCGGTCCGGCTCGCCGCCGAGGGGGCCGGACCGGCCGCCGATCGCGGTGGCGCCGTCGAGGCTGGTGACCATGCTCATGGTCACCCACGGCCGTGCCGAGGGGGTCGGCCGCGCCGCGGCCAGGTAGGCGGCGACCGGGTCGACGTCGCCGGGCACGGGGAGCAGCTGGCGCATCCGCGAACCGTACCCACCGGCCGGGGATGCCACGATGGCGGCACCACCGGGGGACCCGAGGAGCCGTCATGACCACCACCGCACCGAACCCATCCGCCGTCGAGGCGGACGCGAACGACGGGGCCGTCACCGTGCAGCGGACCTGTCCGCTGTGCGAGGCCGGCTGCGGGCTCGACATCACGGTGCGCGACGGCCAGGCGGTCCGCATCCGCGGCGACCTCCTCGACGTGTTCAGCCACGGCTACCTGTGCCCGAAGGGCTCGACGCTCAAGCAGCTGCACGACGACCCCGACCGGCTCCGCCAGCCCCTCGTTCGGCGCGGCGACCGGCTCGAGCCGGCGACGTGGGCCGAGGCGTGGCAGGCCGTGGCCGACGGGCTGGGTCCGGTCATCGCCGAGCACGGTCGAGCGGCGGTCGGCGCCTACGTCGGCAACCCCAACGCCCACAACCTCGGTGCGCTCCTCTACAACCGGGCGTTCCTGCGCGCCCTCGGCTCGCCCAACGTGTTCTCGGCCTCCACCGTGGACCAGCGACCCAAGGAGATCTCCTCGGGCCTGATCTTCGGCAACGTGCTCACCAACCCGGTGCCCGACATCGACCGCACCGACCACCTGCTGATCCTCGGGGCCAACCCGTTCGCGTCCAACGGCAGCTTCGCCACCGCCCCCGACTGGCCCGGTCGCCTCCGGGCGATCATCGAGCGGGGCGGCCGGGTCGTCGTCGTCGACCCCCGGCGCACGAAGACCGCGGAGGAGGCCAGCGCCCACGTGCCGATCCGGCCCGGCGCCGACCCGTTCCTCCTCGCCGCCATGCTCCAGGAGCTCTTCGCCACCGACCGGGTCGACCTCGGCACGGTCGCCGAGCACGTGGCCCGCATCGACGAGCTGCAGGCGGCGGTGGCCCCGTTCACCCCCGAGGCTGTCGCCGGCCGCTGCGGCATCGCCGCCGACACCATCCGCCAGCTGGCCCACGAGCTGGCCGACGCGCCGAGCGCGGCGGTCTACGCCCGCATCGGCACGACCGTGTCGCCGTACGGCACGGTCACGTCCTGGCTGGTCGATGCCCTCAACACCTGCACCGGCAACCTCGACCGCCCCGGCGGGGCGATGTTCACCAAGGCCGCTGCGGGTGCGGCCAACACGCGGGGCCAGGGCCGGTACGGGCGGGGCATCCGCCTCGGGCGGCGCACGTCACGGGTCCGGGGGCTGCCCGAGACGTTCGGCGAGCTGCCGGTGGTGGCCCTGGCCGAGGAGATCGAGACCCCCGGTGACGGCCAGATCAAGGCGATGATCACCGTGGCCGGCAACCCGATCCTGTCGACGCCGGACTCGGTGCGCCTCGACGCCGCCTTCGCCTCGCTCGACTTCGTGGTCGCCATCGACATCTACCTGAACGAGACGACCCGCCACGCGGACGTGATCCTCCCGGCACCCTCGGCCCTGCAGAAGAGCCACTACGACGTGGCCCTGCTCCAGCTCGCCCTGCGCAACGTGGCCAACTACAGCCCGCCGGTGCTGCCCCTCGACGACGGTGCGCCCGACGAGTGGGAGATCCTCTGCACCCTGTCGCTGATCCTGCAGGGGGTGGATCCCGCCGACGCCGCCCCAGCCCTCGTCGACGACGCTGCCATCCGTTCGATGGTGGAGTCCGCAGTGGCCGACGAGCACGGCCTGGTGCACGGGTGCGACGTCGAGGAGCTGCTCGAGGCGCTCGCCCCCCGGGTGGGCCCCGAGCGCACCCTCGACCTCATGCTGCGGACCGGCCCCTACGGCGACGGCTTCGGCGCCCGGCCCGACGGCCTCAGCCTCGACGTGCTGCTCGCCCACCCCCACGGCGTCGACCTCGGGCCGCTGCAGCCGCGCATGCCCGAGGCGCTGCGCCAGCCCGACGGGATGATCGACCTCGCTCCCGAGGTGCTGGTCGCCGACGTCGCGGCACGCATGGTGCCCGCCCTCGACGCGGCCGACGACGGGCTGCTGCTCATCGGCCGGCGCCACCTGCGCTCGAACAACTCCTGGATGCACAACGTGGAGGTGCTGGTGAAGGGCAAGCCCCGCTGCACCCTCCAGGTCCACCCCGACGACGCCGCCGAGCGCGGTCTCGTCGACGGGGGACAGGCCGAGGTCCGGTCCCGCGTGGGTGCTGTCGTGGCCCCGGTCGAGGTCACCGACTCGGTCATGGCCGGGGTGGTCAGCCTCCCGCACGGGTGGGGCCACGACCTCGACGGCGCCCGCATGTCGGTGGCGGCCGAGCACGCCGGGGTGAACAGCAACGTCCTCGCCGACACCGAGGCGTTCGACCCGGTGTCGGGCACCGCGGTGCTGAACGGCATCCCGGTCGAGGTCGTGGCAGCCGAACCGGCGGAAGCCGACCTGGTTACCCACCGGTAGCGCACAGGCTGTCCACCGCCGTCCACAGCCTGTCCACACATCCACAGGCTCGAGGCCCCGCCTGTGGACGCAGCACCGGGATTCCACCCGCAATTCACAGAGTTGTTCCCCTTCCGTTCCACAGCGGGGTCTTCGTAGGTTGACCGGAGTGTCTGAGCGCTGCAGCACGGATGGCGGACGGTGGTTCTCACGTCGTGTCTGTGGTGGGCTGGACGAAACCTTGGGGGTGAACGCGAACGTGCACGAAATCACGAGTGCTAACGATCGCGAACGCCCCCTGACCTGCTGTTTCGTGCTGCGGCGCTCATTGACATCGCTGTAATTCCAGTGATGTAATGCCTCCTACATCTTGTGGTGGTCGCCGGGATCGGGGGCTGGAGACCACAAGACCTAGTGGTTGGGGGAGCTGTCAGCGGTCGCTGGACGTAGCGACCCTCGGCAACACGACCCAGGCTGAAGAACGAACTCGTACCCCTTGGAGGGCAACCCAATGGCCATCGCTCCCGAACGCACCGGCATCGGCATCCGCCGGTTCTTCACCCGCCCGGGTGCCCACCCCTACGACGACCTCGAGTGGGAACGTCGGGATGCGCGCCTCACCAACTACCAGGACGGGTCGATCGCGTTCGAGCAGCTCGGCGTGGAGTTCCCGAAGAGCTGGTCGCTCAACGCCACCAACATCGTCACCCAGAAGTACTTCCGGGGCACGCCCGGCACCCCCGAGCGCGAGAGCAGCCTCAAGCAGGTCGTCGACCGGGTGTGCGACACCATCACCGACTGGGGCATCGAGGGTGGCTACTTCGTCGACGACGACGAGGCCGAGGCGTTCCGCGCCGAGCTCAAGCACCTGATGGTCACCCAGAAGGCTGCGTTCAACAGCCCGGTCTGGTTCAACATCGGCGTGCCCGGGGTGCCCCAGCAGGCCAGCGCCTGCTTCATCCTCAAGGTCGACGACGAGATGGACTCGATCCTCAACTGGTACGTCGAGGAGGGCACGATCTTCAAGGGCGGCTCCGGTGCCGGCATCAACCTGTCCAAGATCCGCTCGTCCAAGGAGCTTCTGAAGGGCGGCGGCACCGCCTCGGGCCCGGTCAGCTTCATGCGGGGCGCCGATGCCTCGGCCGGCACCATCAAGTCGGGCGGCAAGACCCGCCGCGCCGCCAAGATGGTCATCCTCGACGTCCACCATCCCGACGTGGAGGAGTTCGTCTGGGTCAAGGCCCGTGAGGAGCGCAAGATCCGCGTCCTCCAGGAGGCCGGCTTCGACATGAGCCTGGACGGCGTCGACATGGCCTCGGTCCAGTACCAGAACGCCAACAACTCGGTGCGGGTCACCGACGAGTTCATGCAGGCCGTGGTCGACGATGCCGACTGGAACCTCACCGCCGTCACCTCCGGCGAGGTCGTCCGCACCGTGCGGGCACGCGAGCTGATGCGCCAGATCTCCCAGGCCGCCTGGGAGTGCGCCGATCCCGGCATGCAGTTCGACACCACGATCAACCGGTGGCACACCTGTGCCAACACCGACCGCATCAACGGGTCGAACCCCTGCTCGGAGTACATGCACATCGACAACTCGGCCTGCAACCTGGCGTCGATCAACCTGCTCAAGTTCCTGGACCTCGACGCGGGCGACCGCTTCGACATCGAGGCCTTCGCCCACACCGTCGACGTGGTGTTCACCGCCCAGGAGATCCTGGTCGGCCGGGCCGACTACCCGACGGAGGCCATCGGCGAGAACTCCCGCCGCTTCCGCCAGCTCGGCCTCGGCTACGCCAACCTCGGCGCCATGCTCATGGCCCAGGGCCTGCCCTACGACTCCGACGAGGGTCGGGCCACGGCCGCCGCAATCACCTCGCTGATGACCGGCCGGGCCTACGAGACCTCGGCCCGCACCGCCTCGCGGATGGGTCCCTTCGCCGGCTACGCCGAGAACGCGGAGCACATGCTGCGGGTCCTCGAGCAGCACCGCTCGGCGGCAGCCGACATCGACGAGACCCTCGTGCCCGAGCACCTCCTGTCCGCGGCCCAGCAGGCCTGGGACAACGCGTGCGAGCTCGCCGGCCAGTCCGGCGTGCGCAACTCGCAGGCCTCGGTGCTGGCCCCCACCGGCACCATCGGGCTGATGATGGACTGCGACACCACCGGCATCGAGCCCGACCTCGGCCTGGTGAAGATGAAGAAGCTGGTGGGCGGCGGCACCATGTCGATCGTCAACCAGACGATCCCTCGGGCGCTCACCAAGCTGGGCTACACCCAGCCCCAGATCGACGCCATCGTCGCCTACATCGACGAGAACAAGTCGCTCATCGGATGCCCCGACCTCGACCCCGACCACCTCCCGGTGTTCGCCTGCTCCATGGGCGACAACACGATCCACTACACGGGTCACGTGCGGATGATGGCCGCGGTCCAGCCGTTCATCTCCGGTGCCATCTCCAAGACGGTGAACATGCCGGAGGAGGCCACGATCGAAGACGTCGAGCAGCTGCACATCGACGCCTGGCAGCTCGGGGTGAAGGCCATCGCCATCTACCGCGACAACTGCAAGGTCGGCCAGCCCCTCTCCACGGTGAAGAAGGAGGTGGCGGTCGAGACGGTCACCGAGGTGATCGAGAAGGTCGTCGAGAAGGTCGTCACCAAGCCGCACCGCACGAAGCTGCCCCGGAGCCGGTCCAGCAAGACCTTCGACTTCCGGGTCGCCGACTGCAAGGGCTTCGTCACCGTCGGCGAGTACGAGGACGGCCGTCCGGGCGAGATCTTCATGAAGGTCTCCAAGCAGGGCTCCACCCTCGCCGGCATCATGGACGCCTTCGCCATCTCGGTGAGCCACGGCCTGCAGTGGGGCGTCCCGGTCCGGTCCTTCGTCGAGGCCTTCACCAACATGCGCTTCGAGCCGGCCGGCATGACCGACGACCCCGACATCCGGTTCGCCTCGAGCCTGATCGACTACATCTTCCGTCGCCTGGCGGTGGACTACCTGTCCTACGAGGAGCGTGCCGAGCTCGGCATCCTCACCGTGGGGGAGCGCACCCAGCCCACGCTGCCGGGTGTGGAGGAGTCGGTCACCGAGACGGTGCAGGGCCACGACGTCGCACCCGACCCGGTGTCGATCCCGTCGGCGTCCACGCTGCTCGACGAGCCGCCGGCCCCGGCCGAGCCGCCGGCCACCGCCCGGATCGATGCGCCCATGTGCATGACCTGCGGTGTCCAGATGAACCGCGCCGGCTCCTGCCATGCCTGCCCGAGCTGCGGCTCGACCAGCGGCTGCAGCTGACCTGATGAGCTGAACCAGCGGGGGCGGGCGAGCCCACCGCACAGGACACGGCCCCGGGGACTTGCTCTCCGGGGCCGTGACGCGTCCGGGTGGGCACTCGGATGGGGCGGTCCTCGGTGCGAGCAGCCGAGGACCGGCGTTCACGGCGCCGGCGAGTTGCGCGATCCCCCACCGGAACTGGCAGCGACTGCGGAACACCGCCACGACCGGCGGGAGGGCGGGCTTCGTAGAGTGCGGGCCGTGGACGGCCTCACCTCCGACATGGTCCTCGTGCTGGCCATCCTGGCCGGCACCGTCATCCTGTTCGTCACCGAGGTCGTCCGCATCGACGTGGCCGCCATCGGGGTGATGGTGCTGATCGGCCTGACCGATCTGGTCCCACCCGGCGAGGTCTTCGCCGGGTTCTCCTCGAACGCGGTCATCTCGATCATCGCGGTGATGATCCTGGGCGCCGGCCTCGATCGCGTGGGGGTGATGCGCTCGGTCGCCGCGTGGCTGCTCCGGGTCGGCGGTGAGACCGAGCGACGGGTGCTGGTGTCGGTGTCGGCCACGGTCGGGGTGATCAGCGCGTTCCTCCAGAACATCGGGGCCGCCGCGCTGTTCCTCCCGGTGGTCGAGCGGGTCGCCGAACGCACGGGCATCGCGGTGTCCCGGCTGCTCATGCCGATGGGGTTCGCGGCGATCCTGGGCGGCACGCTCACCCTCGTCGCGTCGGGTCCGTTGATCCTGCTCAACGACCTGCTCGCCTCCTCCGCCGACAGCATCGGCGAGGACATCACCCCCTACGGGCTGTTCGCGCCCACGCCCATCGGCCTGGCCATCCTCACCTCGGGCATCGCGCTCTTCGCGCTCGCCGGTCGCTGGCTGCTACCCGCCGTCCCCGCCGATCGCGGCTCGGGGGCCGCCCTGCCCGACGTCGAGTCGATCTACGGCCTCGACCGGGACGTGCGCCCGGCCCGGGTGCCCGCGGGCAGCACGCTGCTCGACGACACCGTGGGAACCATCGAGGCCGGCTCGGGCCAGGTCCGCATCGTGGCGGTCAGCGACCACGAGGGGGTCGCGCTGGGCCCTTCCCGCGACGAGCGCCTCGTCGCCGACACGACGGTCGGCCTCGTCGGCCCCGACCCGGCCGTCGAGCGCTTCGTCGAGGAGCACGGGCTGCAGCCCATCGACGACAACCCGTTCGCCGTGTTGCACGACGACTCGTGGGCCGGTCTCGCCGAGGTGGTCGTGCGCCCCGGCTCCGAGGCCGTCGGCCGGCGGGTCGAGGACCTGCGGCTGCGCCACCACCACGGCGTCGTGCTGCTGGCGCTGCACCACCGGGGCGAGGTGATCACCGAGGGCCTGCGGAACCAGCAGCTGGCCGCCGGCGACGTGATGATCGTGTTCGCCCCCTGGGAGCGGCTGGCCAGCCTCGACGAGGGCACGTCCTTCGTCGTGCTGACCGAGCACCCCCTCGAGCAGCCCCGCACCGCCAAGCGCTGGTGGGCGCTGGGCGCGCTGGCCACCGCGCTCGGGCTCGTGATCGTCGGCGACCTCCAGCTGTCGCTCGCCCTCATGACCGGCGCAGTCGCCGTGCTCGTCTCGGGCGTGCTCACCCCCGACGAGGCCTACCGGGCCGTGTCGTGGAAGACCGTGTTCCTGCTCGCCGCGCTCATCCCGCTCGGCCAGGCCGTGGAGACCACCGGCACCGCGGCCTGGATCGCCGACAAGGTGATCGGCGCAGCCGGCGACCTGCCGGCGTGGGGCGTGCAGCTCACCATCGCCCTGCTCGCCACGGTGTTCACGCTCGTCGTGTCCAACGTCGGCGCAACGGTGCTTCTCGTCCCACTGGCCGCCAACGTCGCCGTCGGCGTCGGTGCAGACCCAGCGCAGTTCGGGCTCATCGTCGCGCTCGCCGCCTCCAACGCCTTCCTGCTGCCCACCCACCAGGTGAACGCCCTGCTGATGGGGCCCGGTGGCTACCGGGTGCCCGACTATCTGCGGGCCGGCGCAGCCATGAGCGTGTTGTTCCTGATGGTGCTGATCCCCGCCGTCAACCTCTTCGCCTGACCCCGGCGGCGGTCAGCCCACGACCCTCAGCGCCGGCGTGCCCGGCCAGGGCTGGCGCGGCGTATCGAACCCGGCAATCGCGTGTGGAGGAACAGTCACTCCGGCAGACCAACCTGGTCGTGACGGGCCGTGAGACGCGGTCATCGACAGTGCCTTCGTCGTGGTGCAGACCGAGGAGTCCAAGGGCCTCGGTCGGGCGCTCTACCTCGCAGACCAGGAGACAGGGCTGCCGGATCTGACGCAGCCCTGCACAGCGGAGCAGGACGAAGCGAAGCTCTGTGTCCCCTTCGACGATGGGAAGAACCAGTGGTACCACTCGTTCAGCATGTCGCTGACCGATCCGATGGTGGCCCACGAGCAGGACGGTCTGCTGGCCAACCTGGCCTTCCACGGCAACCTGCTGAACCAGCCCGAGGTGGACTGGACCACCGGTGACTTCTTCCCGGTCATGAACACCGCGGACATGTTCGGTTGGACCGATGCCACGTACGGCTACGACCTCTTCGCCACCCTGGAAGCAGGGGCAGATGAACCAGGGCGGACCGGCCGACGTCATGTCGCGGCGGATCGTCATCCCGAAGGGCTGGAACGTCCGGAGCGGCGGCCCCAACGGCGGCAACCCGTACGCCTTCCGGAACATGGAGTGCGACAACAAGGCGTACGCCGACGGGTCGAACCCGTACTACCCCGAGGGCGTGTGCGTGGACTCGGCGATCAAACTGTCGGCGACGGTTCCGGACAGCGGGATCGACTCCGCCACGGACACCGCCGCCACGCTGCCGACGCTCACCTTCGGCGGGACTCCGTTCGCCGTCAGCGACACGAACCCGATCCTGCAGGGTCTGGTCCAGGGCGAGGGCGACACCACCAAGGTGCTGACCTGGCACCAGTGCCCGGCGGAGTTCACGAACGTCAGTGGTGTCGAGCAGGTGACGTGCGCCGACGACACCCGGACCGAAGGTGACAGCACGCTCGCCGACCAGTCGTGGTACAACCCGTACGAGGTGGCGAAGGGCCACCGCGGGTTCCTCGACGGCGACTTCGTGAGGATGCTCTACGCGTGGTCGCCGAACTGGCGGCTCAACACGGTCGGGCACGACCGCTACGAGCTGTACATCCGGCAATCGTTCACCGGCGGTGCCGACTGGACGACCCTGCCCAGCAAGTTCACCGACACGACCGGCGACAAGTACGCCGGCGACGGGACGGTCACCTGCGAGACGTTCCGCAGCTCCGAGACCGGGTCGGGAGAGGTCGTGGAGCCCCGGGCCTGCAACGAGTACGCCGCCGGCGCACCCGAGCAGGCACGGAACGTCACCCAGCACAAGTCGATGCGGATCACCACCCTCGACCCGAGGTACTCGATGACCGGCGGCCCCTACGGCGTCAGCATCACCGCGGACACCCTCGGCTTCGGCATCCCGAACTACACCTCGGGTGACGGAGACAGCGAGGACCTCCGTGACCCGTCGAGGTTCTTCATCGTCTACGAGACCGGCGACAACACGACGGCCCAGTACGGCGAGCCCGATCCGTTGGACCTCTTCTACAGCCGAGGTGAGAGCTTCGGTGACGACTACGAGGTCTGGGCGGAGACGGAGGACGGCGACGTCAGCCTCTGCTACCCGAACGACCCGAAGGACCAAGACATCCCGGAGGAGCTGATCGGGTCGGGCTTCTGCAACGAGTTCGACCAGCTGGACCGGGGCACGCCGGGCCTGGAGGCCAGCGAGGCCAGCCTCGCTGCCAACCCGGGCGGTGAGTTCCTCTACGCAGCCTGGGCCGAGCTCGAGCACGAGGACGATGAGGTGATCGCATCCGATGCCCAGGCCCGCCGGGTCTGGTGGATCGACGGCTGGGTCTCCAGCACCTACGGCTGGGACTTCGGCCAGGGCTCGGGATCGACCGAGTGAACCACCGGCGACGGGGGTAGCTCCCCGAAGCGCCCAGCGGGGGCCGACCGAGAGGTCGGCCCCCGCTCCGCGTCGCGCTAGGGCTGGTCCGGCCGCGTCTGGTCCTTCTCCTGGCCCTGGTTCCGGTCGAGGTCGCCGGCCTCGGTGCCCGGCGCCTGTTCGCTCCCCTGCGTGGTGGGGCTGTCGTCGCTCGGCGCGTCGTCGTTGGAGCTGCAGCCGGCCAGCAGCAGCACCGCAGCGACCGCGGCCCCGGCGATGCGGCGCCGTCCCGTCGTCATCGAGTCCTGCGCAGGCACCATTGGTCGGACCTCGTGTCGTCGTCTCCCAGGCTCAGTGGCCGTCGACGAAGCCGTCGGCCTGGAGGTCTTCCTCGACGACGCGCACGCCGTAGCGGTACGTGAGCTTGCCCCCAAGCCATCCCGACAGTCCGAGCACGGCGAGCGCGACGGCCGAGAGCACGATGAGCCCGGCCGACACCTCCTCGTCGGTGTCTCCGTACCGGAGCACGAAGGACACGGCGAAGGCGGCGGTGACGGCCAGGTTGAGGACCATGTGCAGCTGTCCGGTCCGCCGCGCCGTGGTGCCCGCAGGGACGGAGAGGAGGTCGAGCATGCCGAAGGCCGCTGCCAGGACCGCCCCGACGAGGCCGATCCCGATGAGCCACTGCGCGCCGGTGGCGAAGATCTCGGGGTCGTCGGAGGTATTCGACACGACGTCGAAGACGAGGCTGGCCATCCAAGCGCCGATGGGGATGGTGACCAGCACCGGATGGAACGGGTGGCCGTGTGGGCCGGCGGCGACGGTGCGCGGCCGCTTTGCTCGCTGGTGTCCGGGATCGATGGCCACGGGTCCATCACCCCATGGCGGGCGCTGTCTGTCAATCGCCCGCGGCGATCAGCTGTCGGAGTCGGCCCCGCCCCCACCTCGCGTCTCCGGTCGTGCACTGCGCAGCCCGTCGCCGGTCAGAGCAGGCCGGATCCCAGCAGGCAGGTCCCGCACCCGAGGCAGTCGCCGGAGCCTTCGACGGTGCCGTCGACGCGCACGTGGCGAGGGCAGGGCTCCCCGTTCCAGGTCTGGTACCGCTTGGACGGGCTGGCCTGCTCCCTCGCTGGTCCACGCTCCTGTTCGTCGTTCGCCATGGTTCACCCCCACGTCTCCGACGAGCATCGATGCGCAGCGCGGCCGGTCGTAGGGTCATCGGTCCCGATTCGGCAGGGAGCGCAGTCAGACCGGCGGCGTGATCTCGGTACCGTCCGGGCGCCGGTACGTGTACGTCCCGTCGGGTCCGCGGACGGGCCGGTAACCCGTCTCCTTCAAGCGGTTGTGGTAGCCGCACGCCGTCTGGCTGTTGGCGATGTCCGACGGGCCGAGGGCGCGCCAGGTCTGGTCGTGATCGACCTGCATCCACTGCGGTGGGCTGTTGCAGTCGGCCCAGAAGCAGGTGGTGCCGCCCCGATCGCGGATTGCGGACTGGAGGAGGGCGGCGTCCCGGCTGCTGCCGGTGAAGCAGCGCCGGCGGCGGCCGAGGTCGATGACGTTGGATGCGGCATCGACCACGACGCGGCGGACGTGGCCGACCAGGATCGCGGCGACCGCATCGGCGGGGTGGATGGGGTGGCCGCTGGTGGAGCGGCAGATCCGGCCGGAGTTACGGGATGCGTCGTGGTCGGCGGGCGCTCCGGCGGCCCGTGCGAGCTCGGTCTCGAGCGTCTCCTGGTCGATGACGATGTTGACGAGGGGCTCGGGTGACTGGGCATCGGCGGGCGCGGCCGCCGCCCGCCGGAAGATGGCGAGCATCGCATCGGCCCGGCGCTGCGCGGGTGTGCGGGGGAACTGGTCGGGCGTCGCGCCGGGACCGTGCTCGGCGATGGCGGCGTCCCGATCGGCGAGCCACTCGGCGTGCTCGTACGCAGCGAGGACCTCGGCCATCGACGCGCCGTGGAGGTCCCCGAACTCGCCCCGCAGGTGCCAGCTGCCTGCGAGGTCGTTGCGGACCAGTGAGCCGTTGCGCCGGCGATGGGCGTGCTCCCGGGCCTGGTCGGCGCCGTCGGCATCGGCGAAGCGCTCCCAGTCGCGGACGAAGGAGACGAGGTCGTCGTGGCTGGCCTCGCAGGCCTGCTCGGCGAAGATGCGGTCGACGAGGTCGTCGAGGAAGCACTCGACCCGGGGGTTGGACGCCACGCGTGCGATGGCCCGCACGGATGCGGTGGGGATCCTGCCGGCGGCGTAGGCGGCGTCGACCTCGGGCAGCCGGCGCAGGGCACGGGCGGTCTGGATGCTGCCGTGCGCCTCGGCCCTGGGCACCCGGTTGATGTGGACGAGGGCGGCCTTGGCGGTCTTGTGGCCATCGACGCCGTGGGCGCCGGTGGCATCGATGTGCCCGGCGAGGGTGTCCCTGGCGTGGTCGAGCCGGCGGCTCACGACCTCGAGCGCTCCGGCGAGCTGGAGCAGCTCGCGGGCGGTGAGCCGGCTGAGGTCGACCGCGCGGAGGTCGGTGATCCCCTCGGCGAGGGAGCCAACGATCACCTCGATCTCGGACGACTCCATGGGACAAATGGTACGAAGGGGTGCTGACAGGAACTCCTGCGGATCTCCGCCCCCAGCCGCAGTTCGCCACCCGCCGGGCGCCTCCGCATCCGGGCGTACCCTCCGGCCATGTCCTTCGCCGATGACCTGCCCGAGCTCACCGGTCTGCGGGTGTCGCAGCGAGGTCCGCGGGTCGACGTCACCATCGACCACGGCGACATCAACCTGCTCGACGTCACGCTCCTCGTCTCGCTCCTCCGGCTGACCGAGGCGCTCGAGGCCGCGGACGACGTCACGGTGGTGGTCGTCGGCTCGGCGAACCCGGACTTCTTCATCGCCCACTTCGACGTGGCCGCCATCCTCGAGCTGCCCCGCGACGGGGGTGCGGAGGAGCGAAGCGAGCTCGGGCCGTTCCACGTGATGGTCGAGCGGTGGCGCACCATGCCGTGCGCGACCATCGCGTCGATCGCAGGCGCCGTCCGCGGTGGCGGGTGCGAGGTGGTGTCGTCGTTCGACATGCGCTACGCCGCCCTGGACCGGGCGGTGTTCGGTCAGCCGGAGGTGGCGCTGGGCATCCTGCCCGGCGGGAGCGGCACCCAGCGCCTGCCCCACCTCGTCGGTCGGGGCCGGGCGCTCGAGATGGTCCTCGGGTCCGGCGACATCGACGCCCGCACCGCGGAGGCGTGGGGTCTCGTGAACCGCGCCCTGGACGCCGACGCCCTCGACGCCTTCGTGGACGACCTGGCCGACCGCATCGCCGCGTCGCCGAGGGTGGCCGTGCGCGAGGCGAAGGCGTCCGTCCTCGCCGCGACGGCGGACCCGACCGCCGGTCTGCTGGAGGAGGCGCGCCGCTTCGATCGCACGCTCGCTGATCCGGAGTCGCATCGGCGAATGGAGCGGTTCCTCGACCTCGGCGGCCAGACCCCCGACGGCGAGCGTGACCTGCCGTCCATCGTGCGGCGGTTGGCCCCTTGACATCCGTGGACGAGGTCCCGGACCCTGCAAGGAGTCCATGACCGGGGAGGGGACGTGTCCACTCAACGCGCTGTCGTACCAGCCATCGTCGTGGCGAGCGAGCATGCCGAGACGTGCGCGGTGCTCAGCGAGGAGATCCGGCGTCGCTACGGGGCCGACTACGAGGTGACGACCCGCCACGGGGCCGATGAGGCGGTGTCGACGTTGGTGGCCTACCGCGATGGCGGCGCGGAGGTCGCCCTGGTCGTCTCCGGGTACGGCGAGCACGACCGCGACGGCCTCGAGGTCCTGGCACGGGCACGGCGCCTGCACCCGGCAGCGATGCGAGCGGTGGCCGTCGGGTGGGGAGACTTCGGGCGAGCCCGGGAGGTGTTCGATGCGCTGGCCACCGGGGAGATCCACCAGTACCTGGTCCGCCCGGAGCACCGCCCGGACGAGGAGTTCCACCGCTCGGTGACCGAGCTCCTCGAGGACTGGACGCTCGGCAGCGAGACCGGGTTCGAGGCGGTCCGGGTGATCGGTGACCCGAAGACGTCCAGGAGCCACGAGCTGCGGGACAGCTTCGCCCGGAACCACATCCCGATCGGCTTCCACGACGTCCGCTCCGACACCGGTCGACGGATGCTCGACTCCCTCGGGCTCGATGATCCCGAGCTGCCGGTGGTGGTCGTCCGCTTCACCGCCGAGCCCACGGTGCTCGCCAACCCGACCGACCTCGAGATCGCCGACGCGTTCGGGCTCATGGAGCCGCTGCCGGCGGACGCGCACTTCGACGTGGCCATCATCGGGGCTGGCCCGGCCGGTCTCGCCGCTGCCGTGTATGCCGCCTCGGAGGGGCTCGACACCCTCGTCATCGAGGCGGAGGCGGTGGGTGGCCAAGCCGGCACCAGCTCCCTCATCCGCAACTACCCGGGCTTCCCCCGTGGCGTCAGCGGACACCGACTGACCTACAGCGCCTTCCAACAGGCGTGGTCCTTCGGGGCCACCTTCCAGTTCATGCGGAAGGTCACCGGACTCCGTGGCGATGGCGCCGACCGGGTCATCGAGATGTCGGACGGCTCGTCGGTGCGGGCCGCTGCGGTCGTGATCGCCACGGGATCGAGCTACCGGCGCCTCGACGTGCCGGAGCTGGAGGCGCTCATCGGCAACGGCGTGTTCTACGGCGCAGCCGTGTCCGAGGCCCCGGCGATGGTCGGCAAGGCCGTCTTCGTGGTCGGCGGAGGCAACTCGGCAGGCCAGGCGGCGGTGCACCTGGCCAAGTACGCCGACCGCGTCACGTTGCTGGTGCGCGGCGGCGATCTCGCGGCGAGCATGTCGGAGTACCTCATCAGGGAGCTGGATGCCTCGCCGAACATCAGCATCCGCTTCGACGTGGAGGTCGTCGGTGGCGGCGGACCCGACGGCCTCGACCGCCTCGTCGTCCGCGACCGGACCACCGGCGACGACGAAGCGGTGGCGGCCGACGCGCTGTTCCTGCTGATCGGATCACGGCCGCACACGGGATGGCTGGAAGGGTCTGTCGCTCGCGACGAGTGGGGCTTCGTCTGCACCGGGCAGGACCTGTCGGAGGAGCGGTCCGACCGGCCGCCGCTGCCGCTGGAGACCAGCATGCCCGGCGTGTTCGCCGTCGGTGACGTGCGGCGCGGATCGGTCAAACGTGTGGCGTCGGCGGTCGGAGAGGGCGCGATCGCCGTGCAGTACCTGCACCGCTACCTGGAGGAGATGCGGCGCGTTGCCGTCGGTTCGAGCTGACGTGGCCCCGCAGGGAGGCGCTGCCGAACAGCGGAGGCTCAGCGGTGGGATGCGGGCGCTGCTGTGGGTGGCGACCGCGCTGGTGTTCCTCGCCGGCGTCCAGCTGTTCCTGTTCCCCGAGCGGACGGAGCGCTTCTTCGCCTGGACGATCAACCCACCGCTCACGGCCGCGTTCCTCGGTGCCGCGTACTGGTCGAGCGTGGCCTTCGAGGCACGCGCCGCGATGGCGAGGCGCTGGGTGGACGCCCGGATCGCGGTGCCGACCGTGTTCGTCTTCACGACGCTCACCCTCGTCGTCACCCTCGTCCACCTCGATGCCTTCCACCTCGAGGCGACCAACGAGCTGGGCACGCGAGCCGTCACCTGGGCGTGGATCGCGATCTACGTCGTCGTGCCGGTCGTCATGGCGGTGCTGTGGATCGCGCAGGAGCGGATGCCGGGGCCGGATCCCCCCCGGGGGCTCCCGTTGCCGGGGTCGCTGCGCGCCCTGGTCGCCGGGCAGGCGCTCATCCTGTTCCCGCTGGGCCTGTACCTGCTGCTCGCGCCGGAGGACGCGGCCTCGCTGTGGCCCTGGGAGCTGAGTGCGCTCACCGGGCGGGCGACGGGCGCCTGGGTGCTGAGCCTCGGCGTGGCGGCGGCACACGCCGTCGTGGAGCGCGACGTCGCACGTCTGCAGCCGGCCGCGGTCGCCTACCTCACGTTCGGGGTGCTCCAGACCATCGCGCTCCTCCGATACCCCGACACGGTGGACTGGGGAGACCCGTCGACGATCGCCTACGCCGCGTTCCTCGCCAGCGCGATCGTGGCTGGTGGCGCCACATCGTGGCTCCACCGCCGAAGGCGGCGCCTGGGCTGAGGCACCGGGCCGCCGGCGCCCCGCTCGCCCATGGTGAACCGCCGGCGGATCGGGTACTGGCGGAACATGGACCACTTCGTGCGACGGCACCGTGACCGCCTCCAGGTGCTGGCCGGCGTCGCGCTCGGCGTCGCCGTCGCCGCGGTGGCGCTCGTCGCCGACAGCGCCGTCGAGCTGCCCATGCAGATCCCGACGACCAACGCCCTGTCGCTGCTCGCCGCCACGTTCTCCGCGCTGGTCACCGCCGGGGCCTTCGCCTTCTGGATGCTGCCGCTGGCCGCTCAGCTGGCCGCATCGGCGGTCCCGCCCACCATCGTCGCCGGCCGGCTCCACGGGCGCTTCCAGCGCCGGGTCATCACGGTGACGCTCGGGGCGCTCGCCTACACCGCGGTGGCCGCGGCTGCCGTTCCGTCATCGGAGGACGGGTCGGCGCCGACGATCACGACTGCGCTCGGGGCAACGCTCGGGGTCGCAGCCATCGCCGCGCTGCTCGTGGCGATCGAGCACGCCGTGCGCTCGACCCGGCCGAGCGTGCTCGTCTCCGAGGTGGCCCACGGCGTGATCGACAGCATCCGGGCAGCCGGCCGCAGCGCGGCCGAACAGGACGTCGATGCGTCGCCGGCCTCCGGGTCGTCCACCGCGTCGGTCGTGGCGCCGGCGACCGGGTGGCTGCACGCGGTCGACGAGGACGCGCTGCTGGGAGCGGTGCCCGAGGGAACGACCGTGTCGCTCCAGGTCGGGCTGGGTGCCTTCCTCGTCGAGGGCTGGACGACGGTGGCGACCGTGCGCGGCCCGGACATCGGCGAGGAGGTCGGGGGAAGGCTCGAGCCGCACTTCGTCGTGGACATCGAACGGTCGGCGGACCAGGCGCTCGTCGGTCAGCTCACGCAGTTCACCGACATCGCGGTGCACGCCGGCTCGGGGAGCTCGGGGGCACCGTCGGTCGTCTACGAGACGATCTGGTACCTGGGCGCGATCCTGCACGAGCTCGTGCAGCACCGGCTGGGCCGGACGGCGCGCCGCACCGACGACGGGCGCGTGCTCGAGTGGTCGCCGGACCCCGACGCCGCGACGCTCGCCAACGTGGCGACCGATCGCATCCGCCAGGTCACCGCGGCCGAGCCGGCCATGGCGTTGGAGCTGGTCCGCGTGCTGGTGGATGTGCGGCGGGCCGCCTGCCGTGCCGGGCGTGACGAGCTGGTCGACGTGCTCGACGACCAGGCCGACCTGATCGTGGAGCAGTGCCGTCGGGCCGATCCGCTGCCGAACGACCTGGAGCGGGTCGTCGCGGCGCGGCGCGGTGGTCGCCACGCCGACCGCACGGCCGAGCGGGACGAGGAGTACGTCACGGCCTGAGCGGGAGCATCGTGCCGCGTCGGTAGCCTCACGGCACCCGCCCGGCGACCCGTCGGGGGTGACGTCCTCGAGGCCACGCACACCGATGTCCACCCGAGCACTCATCGGAGCCGCTGCCGTCGTCGTGGGGGTCGCGGTGCTCTCCGTCCTGGCCATCGGGGCGGTGCGGGCGAGCGACGCAGCGCCTGAGCCGTGCCGGGGTGGCACGACCGCCGCGGGGGTGCGCTGTCCGACAGACGTCGGCCCTGCGCCGGCCGCGCCGGACAGCACGGGCCCACCCGGCTCCGTCCCGGTCGCCAACGCACCCGACGCGGCACCGCTCGTGCGCCTCGACCTGCCGCCGGCACCGGACCCGGATCGACCGGCGACGCTGCTGGCGCTGACCGAGCCGTCGCCGTCGCTGCCCAACCCCTTCGTCCTGGTGGAGGGGGATCGGTACCTGATGTTCACCACCGAGGCCCGGGACGCGGTCGGGGCCAAGCAGAACGTGCCCGTGCTCGAATCCGCCGACCTGCAGACCTGGCACTTCGTGCGTGATGCGCTGCCGACCGTCGGCGCCTGGGCGGTGCCGGAGGCGACGTGGGCCCCGGACGTGGCCAGGATCGACGACGGGTGGGTCCTCTTCTACACGGCACGGGTCGCGGACCTGGATCCCCCGACGCAGTGCATCGGGGCGGCCGTGGGCACCTCGCCGGAGGGTCCGTACCACCCACAGCCCGAGCCGATCGTGTGCCAGCTGGACCGCGGCGGCAGCATCGACCCGCGCACGTTCCGAGACCGGGAAGGCACGTGGTGGCTGCACTGGAAGTCCGACGACAACCGCGACGTCGAGGGCACCTCGACCTCCACCATCCACGCCCAGCGCCTCGACGTCACGGGCACGGCCCTGGTCGGGGAGCCAGCCGCCATCCTCGAGGTGACCCAGCCGTGGGAGGGTCGCATCGTCGAAGCGCCCCACCTGATCGAGGCGGACGGTCGCCTGTGGCTCTTCTACTCGGGCAACTGGTTCAACCAGCCGGCGTACGGCATCGGGGTGGCGGCCTGCGACACGCCGGCGGGACCGTGCACGAAGCCCTTCGACGGGCCGTGGCTGTCGTCCAACGCCCAGGGCGAGGGGCCGGGGGAGGGGTCCTTGTTCCTCGACCGCGACGGCCGCTGGCGGTTGGTCTACAGCCCGGTCGCCCAGCAGCACCGCATCGAGACCGACCGCCCCGTGGCCCTGGCCACGGTCGGCTTCGATGACCTCGGGCCCTACCTCGCCGACCCGGCGCCGGATCGCTGACCATCCGCCTGTCCGGTGGGTGGGGCGTGCAATCCTGGAGGGGCTCCGCGTCGTCCGCGATCCGGGGAACCAGCAGACGGCCATGTGGCGTCGAAGCAAGCACGCACGCCGATGTCTCGTCGGCACCGACATCGGGAAGGGATCGCACCGTCATCTCCCCGATGCAAAGGACCCCCACCATGGCTGACGCACCCCGCAACCCCGACGAGGCCAAGGGCCGCTTCAAGGAAGCGGCCGGCAACCTCACCGGCGACGAAGACCTCGAGAACGAAGGCAAGATCGACAAAGCCGTCGGCGGCGTCAAGGACGCTGCGGACAAGGCCGCAGACAAGGTCAAGGACGTGTTCCGCAAGGACTGACGACGGCCTCGACCGACATCTGCGCACAACACGGCCCCGGGCTCGCCCTGGGGCCGTGGCGCGTCCGGGCTCGGATGGGTCACCGGCTGTGACGCATGTCCCGGCGGCTGGGTGACGGGGAATGTTGCGAACGGGTAACGACAGTTCCTGCGGGTCACCGCACCCCCGACCACCCAGGAGCAGGCAACCCATGTCCGACACCACGAGCGATCTCCCCGAAGGCAGCACCTTCGATCGACTGAAGGCCAAGGCCAAGCAGGTGGCCGGCGACCTGTTCGACCGCGGTGACCTCGCCGCCGAGGGCGCCCTCGAAGAAGCCAGCATCGACCGCGCAGACGACGCCCGCGAGCAGATCGCCGAGGCCGAGCGCGCCGAGACCGAGGCCGAGCTCGAGGCCCGCCTCGCCGAGAACGAGATCGAGGCCGAGCGCGTCGAAGCCGAGGTCGAGGAGCAGCGCCGCCGGGACGAGGCCGAGCGGGCCGAAGCCCGCGCCGAAGCCCAGGTCGAGGCCCAGGCCGACCAGCGCGAGCAGGCGATCACCCGGCAGGAGGCCGCCGAGCGCAGCCAGGCCTCGCGTGAGCAGGTCGAGGCACTCGGCGAGCGCGCCGAGGCCGAGGAGGACGTCGCCCGCCTCGAGGCGGAGGCCGACGCGGCCAAGGCCAACGCCGCCCGCCTGAGCGCCCTCGACGCCGAGGAGCAGTCGTGACCCGCACCACCACCCGAGACGAGGACCAGAACATGATCTCCCAGCTCAAGGCCCTGCCCCGAGGGGCCGTGCTCACCACGTTGCGGCTGTGGCGCACGCCGGTCGGGCTCGCCGAGTCCGTGTTCGCCAAGGAGTCGGCCGGCCAGGCCGTCTCGACCTGGCCACCCGCCGTCGCCTACGACCGGATCGCCTCCTCGGTCGCCCATGTCGCCGGCGTCGTCTTCAACGACGAGATCCTGCTGCACACGGCCACGGTGAAGAAGGCCAAGGTGAGCCAGCTCGAAGCGGCCGCGGAGGCGGAGGCCGCTGCGGAGGCCAAGCGGGCCGAGGCCGAGGAGGAGCTGGCCGACAAGCGCTCCGAGGCCCAGCGCAAGGAGCGGGCGGCCGCCAAGCGAGCCGAGAAGCGCAAGGCGCAGGCTCGCACCGAGGAGCAGCAGGCCAAGCAGCGCGTGAAGAAGCAGGCGGCCGCCAAGGAGAAGGCCGCCGCCGACGCCGCGACGCGCGAGCAGGAGCGCATCGACGCCGAGGCCCGCGAGGCCAAGCAGCGCGAGCTCGAGGCCGAGAAGGAGGCGCTCGCCGAGCAGCGCGAGGCGCTCCAGGCCACCAAGGCCGCAGCCACCACCAAGAAGGCGGCCGAGGTCGTCAAGTCAGCACGCAAGTCGGCTCGCTGACCTGACCCCCGAACGCGAACGAGGGCCTCCCGATGGGGAGGCCCTCGTCGCTCGTCGGGGGTGCTGCTACTTCAACAGCGGGTCGCGGGGCAGGCCGAGGATGCGCTCGCCGATCTGGTTGCGCTTGATCTCGGACGTGCCGCCGGCGATCGACATGCCGCGGTGCATCAGCACGAGCTGGTTGCTCATGCCGCCGGCACCGTCCATGAAGGCGGCGTCGGGGCCGTTGAGCTCGGTGAGGATGGCGGCGGCCTCGTGGCCGACCTCGGAGAGCACCAGCTTGGTCATGGCCCCCTCGGGGCCGGGCTCGCTGCCGGCGACGGCACGGTTGGCGGCCCGCAGGTTCAGCAGGCCCATGGCCTGGTGCTGGGCGATGTAGCGCCCGACGCGAGCGGCGCCGCCGGTGAGGCGGTCCGGGTTGGCGTCGTAGGGCGGGACGAGCGCAGCGCCCGGCATCGACATGCCGCCGCCACCGCCGCCGATGCTCACGCTCTCGTTGCCGAGGGTGGAGCGGGCGACGGTCCAGCCGCCGTCGACGGGGCCGACCACGTCGTCGTCGGGGACGAAGACGTCGTTGAAGAACACCTCGTTGAACTCCGAGCCGCCGTTGGTCATCTTCAGCGGTCGGACCTCGACGCCCTCGGCGTGCATGTCGATGGCCATCATCGTGATGCCGTCGTGCTTGGGCACGTCGGGGTTGGTGCGCACGGTGGCGAAGCCCATGCCGGAGTAGTGGGCGCCGGAGGTCCAGACCTTCTGGCCGTTGACCAGCCAGCCGCCGTCGACCCGGGTGGCCTTGGTCTTGACGCCCGCGGCGTCGGAGCCGGCGTCGGGCTCGGAGAACAGCTGGCACCAGACGACGTCCTGGTTCAGCGCAGGGAGGACCCAGCGGTCGAGCTGGTCCTGGTTGCCGTGCTGGATGATGGTGAGGATGTTCCAGGCGGTGATGCCGTAGGCGGGGCGCTGGATGCCGGCCTTGGCGAACTCCTCCTCGATGACGAGCTGCTCGATGGCGCCGGCGGCGCGGCCGTAGGGCTTGGGCCACTGGGGCATGACGTAGCCGGTCTCGATCAGCTTCGCCCGCTGCTCCTCCTTCGACAGGTCCTTGATGGACTCGGCGAAGGTCCGCACCTCGTCGCGGATGGCCTCGGCCTCGGGCGGCAGCTCGACGGCCTTGGCCCGGGTGACGCCCGAGCGGGTGAGGTCGACCAGGTCGGCGGCGGCCTGCTTGGGCTCGAGCAGCGTCAGCAGGGTGGTGGCCCGACGCATGTACAGGTGCGCGTCGTGCTCCCAGGTGATGGCGATGCCGCCGTGCACCTGGGTGTTGAGGTTGGCGCACAGGTCGGCGGCGGGCCCGGCCAGCGTGGCGGCCACGGCCGCGGCGTAGCTGAGCTGATCGCCGCCGGTGGCGGCGGCGCGGGCGGCGTCCCAGACGGCGCTGGTGGTGAGCTCGCGGGCCACGGCCATGTTGGCGCAGTGGTGCTTGACCGCCTGGTACATGGCGATCGGGCGGCCGAACTGCTCGCGCTCCTTGGCGTAGGCGGCCGCCATGTCGGTGGTCTCCTGGGCCACGCCGGCGGCCTCGGCCGACAGGATCACGCGGGCCAGGTCCACGAACAGGCGGGCCGCGCCGGGGATCACGGTGGCGGCGGCGCCGTCGAAGGTGACGCGCGACGAGCGCCGGGTGGGGTCGAGGTTGGCGGGGGTGTCGACCGTGACGCCCTCGCCGGCGTCGATGATGGCGACGTCGTCGCCGGCCCGCACCACGAACACGGCGGCGAGGCCGCCGCCCAGCACGGGGCTGGCCTGGCCCGACGCGGTGCCGCCCGACACGGTGACCGAGCCGGTGAGGCCGATCGCGCCGATGGCGGAGCCGTCGGCGAGCCCGGGGAGCCGGGCCGCCTGCAGCTCGTCGTCGCCGGCGGCGGCGACGAGCGCGCTGGCGATGACCGTGGGGACGAAGGGGCCCGGGGCGACGACCCGGCCGAGCTGCTCGACCACGATGACGAGCTCTTCGAGGGTGTAGCCGGAGCCGCCGTGGGCCTCGGGCACGTGGAGGCCCAGCCAGCCGAGGCTGACCAGGTCCTTCCACAGATCGGGGAGGGCTTCGTCGTCGGACTCGAGCAGGGCTCGGGCGGCGCCGCGGGCGTCTCGCTTGGTCAGGAGGTCGGACGCCGTGTCGGACAGGGCGCGGTGGTCATCAGTGATCGCGATCGACATGGCAGGAGACTAGGCAACGCAGGTTGCCAGTGCCCCGTCGCCGGTTCGTCTCCCGTCGCGGGTCCACGGCTCGGAGATAACGATCGGCGAAACAACCCGAGGGTGCCCGGGACGTGGAGGCTCGCCGAGCGTACGTTCCACCCATGGATCCGCACGCCATCGACGTCGCTCCGGGCTCCGGTTCGGCCTCCGCTCGCGTGCTGGTCGTCGAGGACGATCGGAACCTCGCTGACGTGGTCGCCCGGTACCTGGAGCGCGAAGGCTTCGCCGTGGAGGTCGTCCACGACGGCGAGACGGGGCTGCGCCGTGCCCTCGAGTCGCTGCCGGATCTGGTCGTGCTCGACCTGATGCTGCCCCGCTTGCACGGCATCGAGCTGTTCCGCCGGATGCGCCAGGTCGCCCCGATCCCAGTGGTCATGCTGACAGCCCGAGGCTCGGAGGAGGACCGGGTGACCGGGCTCGAGCTGGGTGCTGACGACTACGTCGCCAAGCCGTTCTCCCCGCGGGAGCTCACGGCCCGGGTGCGAGCCGTCCTGCGGCGAGCGACCGCGGCGATCGAGGTCCAGGGTGATTCGGTCCTGCGGGCCGGAGACGTCGAGCTGGACATGGTCGCCCACGAGGCGCGCCGAGCCGGGGCGCCGCTGCCGCTCACGGCCCGCGAGCTCGACCTCCTCGGCTATCTCATGGCCCATCCTCGACAGGCCTTCACGAGGCGCGAGCTCCTCCGCGACGTCTGGGGCCACGACATCGGTGACACCGCCACGGTCACCGTGCACGTCCAGCGCCTCCGCGACAAGGTCGAGGCGGATCCGCGCGCGCCCCAGCACCTGGTCACCGTCCGCGGCGTCGGCTATCGGTTCGAACCATGAGCGCCACCAGCACGAACGGGGGCAACCGCGTCTGGCTGGCCATCGTGGTCGCCGGGGTCGCCGCCGCCCTCCTGGCCGCAGTGCTCGCCGGCGTCAGCGCGCGCGACACGGCCACGCTCGTCCTCCTCGCCGGCGGTGCGGCGACCGCCGCGGCGGGCGGCACCGCCGTGCTGCTCGCCCGTGTGCGGCGTCGGGATCTGCGCGTGCAGCTCGTGGTCGTCGCGCTGGTCGGTGTCGTCGCCACCGCTGCCGGCGTCGGGGTTGCGGCGCAGGCGATGTTCCTGTCTGCACACGATCTCGGCGTCCTGAGCGTGGTGCTGGTGCTTTCGGGGTCCGTGGGGGTGAGCGCGGCCTGGGTCCTCGGGCGGCGCATCGGCGACAGCGTCGAGGCGGTCGGGGATCGCATCGACGCACTGGCCGGGGACGAGGTCCCCGCACCGCCGACCGGACTGGCCACGTCGGAGCTGCAACGGTTGTCCGAGGTGCTGGCGGCGACGCACCACCAGCTCGTGGACGCACGCCAGCGAGCCAGTCGGCTGGAGTCGTCGCGGCGCGAGCTGGTCGCGTGGGTGTCCCACGACCTGCGCAGCCCCATCGGCGCGGTGCGGGCCATGGCCGAGGCGCTCGAGGACGGGGTGGTGACCGGACCCGAGGACGTGGCGTCGTACCACCGGGCCATCGTTCAGGAGGTCCAGCGCCTCGCCCGGCTGGTCGACGACCTGTTCGAGCTTTCCCGCATCGAGGCCGGTGCCCCGGCTGCCGACGTCCCCTTCGTGCCCCTGCACGAGCTCGTCGCTGATGTCATCGAGGCGGCGGCCGTCCGAGCCGATGCGCACGGCGTCACGCTCCACGCCGACGTCGACGATCTCGGCCCCGAGCTGGTCGTGGCCGCCGATGTGCGGCGGGCCATCGACAACGTCGTCGACAACGCCATCCGGCACACGCCCATGGGTGGATCCGTGCGGGCGACCGCCCGGGCCGACGGCGCCGGCCTCGAGGTCGTGGTCTGGGACGAGTGCGGCGGGATCCCGGCATCGGAGCTGGATCGCGTCTTCGACGTGGCCTTCCGCGGGGACGACTCGCGGTCTCGGGACACCGGCGGTGGGGGCCTCGGCCTGGCCATCGCCCGCGGGCTGGTCGAAGCCCGCGCCGGCGGCATCTCCGTGCGCAACCGGGCCCCCGGCTGCGAGTTCACCGTCCGCCTGCCTGCCGAGGCCCCGCAATGACCCTGCCCCCCAGCGACCCGAGCCGCAGCAGACGGGAGCGTCGCTGGCGCGGGGCCGTCGCGGGCATCGTCGCGGCGGGTGCCGCGCTCGCCGCGGGTCAGCTGCCGAGCGCGATCGCCGGTGAGGCCGAGGGGCCGGTCACCGCGGTCGGCAACGTCTTCGTCGACCGGTTCGCAGCGTCGCTCAAGGACATCGCGATCCAGCTCTTCGGTCAGAACGACAAGGTCGCCCTGGTCGTCGGCATCGTCGTCATCAGCCTCCTGCTCGGTGCGGCCCTCGGCGTGCTGGCCTTGCGCTCGTTCGCGCTGGCTGCCGTCGGGCTCGGGGCCTTCGCCGTCGTCGGCCTGATCGCCGTGGTGACCGACTCCAGCGCGGGCGGCGGTGTGGCTGTGGCATCTGCCCTCACGGGCGGGGTCGCGGGCATCGGCGTCCTGGGGCTGCTCATGCACCAGATCGGTCGGGGACCCGACCTCGCGACGACGTTGCACCGGGCCGGCGACGTGGAGGATCCGCGCGTTCGCACGCCCGATCGCCGGACGTTCCTCGGGGTGAGCGCCGCCGCGGGCGCAGCGGCCGCCCTCACGGCCGTGGGCGCGCGGTCACTGCGGGGTCGGTCCATCGTCGATGCCCAGCGGGACGCGCTCGTGCTGCCGCAACCGGTCCGGAGCACGCCGCTGCAGGCGGAGGTGCTCGAGATCCCCGGTGTCAGCCCCTACGTCACGCCGACGGAGGACTTCTACCGGATCGACACCGCGCTCGTGACGCCGAGGGTGGACGCCGAGTCGTGGCGACTTCGTGTCGGGGGACTGGTCGAGGAACCCTTCGAGCTCACCTTCGACGAGCTCTTGGAGATGGACGTGGTCGAGGAGCCAGTCACGATCGCGTGCGTCTCGAACGAGGTCGGTGGGGGGCTGGTCGGCAACGCCGTCTGGCTCGGCGTACCGCTCGCCGACCTGCTCGATCGGGCCGGCGTGCGGGCAGAGGGCACCCAGGTCGTCGGCCGGTCCACCGACGGCTTCACGGTCGGGTTCCCGACGGACGTGGCCACCGATGGTCGCGTGGCCATGGTCGCGGTGGGCATGAACGGCGAGCCGCTGCCCGCCGACCACGGCTACCCCGCGCGCCTGATCGTCGCCGGCCTCTACGGCTACGTGTCGGCGACCAAGTGGCTGACCGAGATCGAGCTCACCCGCTTCGAGGACTTCGACGCCTACTGGATCCCCCGTGGATGGTCGAAGCTCGGTCCGGTCAAGACCCAGTCCCGCATCGATGTCCCTCGCCGCACCGTGGACGCCGGCGTGGTGCCGGTCGCCGGGGTGGCGTGGGCGCCGCACATCGGCATCGCGGCCGTCGAGGTCAGCATCGATGACGGTCCGTGGCAGCCCGCCGAGCTCCGCGGCACCGCCAACGACAGCACCTGGGCCCAGTGGGTCCACCAGTGGGACGCGACCCCGGGTGCGCACACCATCCGCTGCCGGGCCACCGACGCCACGGGCAGCACCCAGACCGCCGAGCGCAGCGACCCTGCGCCGGACGGCGCGACCGGGCTCCACACCGTCCAGGTGACGGTGCGGGGCTGACGGGCGCGGACACCCACCCCAACCGGAAGGAACCAGCCATGCACCGCCTCTCCCGTTCGACGCGCCTGCTCCTCGGCCTGGCCGTGGGCATCGGCCTCACCGCCGGGGCCTGCGGCGACGACGACGACACCGTCGACACCGACCCGACCCAGGAGGTCGACGACATGACCGAGGACATGACCGAGGACGAGATGTCGGAGGACGAGATGTCGGAGGACGACATGTCCGAGGACGACATGTCCGAGGACGACGAGATGATGGAGGGGGAGATGGAGGACGAGGGCTGAGCCGTCGGGTGGGTGGGCCTACCGACCGGTCGGTAGGCTTTACCCGGTGAACCGAGCTCTCCCCCCGGACGAGCGGTTGAACGTGCGCACGTCGCTGCCGTTCCTCGCCTTCCACCTCATCCCGCTCGCCGCGATCTGGACCGGCGTGCCGGCCGGAGCGGTGGTGCTCGCGGTCGTCTCCTACGTCGTGCGGATGTTCTTCATCACCGCCGGCTACCACCGCTACTTCGCCCACCGGGCCTACCGGCTCCCCCGGTGGGCGCAAGCGGTGATGGCCTTCGGCGGCACGACCGCCCTGCAGAAGGGCCCGTTGTGGTGGGCCGCCCACCACCGGGACCACCACCGGTGGTCCGACACCGAGCGAGACGTGCACTCGCCGACCCGCGGCTTCTGGTGGAGCCACGTGGGCTGGATCCTGTGCGACAAGTACTCCGACACCGACGAGGCGCGCATCCGGGACTTCGCCAAGTACCCCGAGCTGCGGTGGCTGAACCGCAACGACTGGGTCGGCCCGGTCTCGCTGGCCGTCGCCAGCTTCCTGATCGCCGGCTGGGCCGGGCTCGTGATCGGCTTCGGTGCCTCCACGATCGCCGTCTGGCACGGCACGTTCCTCGTGAACTCCATGGCCCACGTCGTCGGACGGCGTCGCTACGTCACGTCGGACACCAGCCGGAACTCCGCCGTCATCGCCGTGCTGACCCTCGGCGAGGGGTGGCACAACAACCACCACCACTACCAGGCGAGCGCCCGCCAGGGCTTCCGCTGGTGGGAGTGGGATCCGAGCTTCTACGCGCTGTGGCTGCTCGAACGGGTCGGCATCGTCCGGGACCTGAAGCGCCCCTCCGAGCGGATCGTGCAGTCGAACCTGATCGAGGCCGGGCACTTCGACGTCGGCATGTTCCGGACCGGCTGGCAGCAGGCCGCAGCCCGGCTGGCGGCCATGGGCGACCAGGCCGGCGACGCCCTCGCCGAGCGCCGACAGGCCCTCGAGGACCGCATCGAGGCCGTGCGCCACGACCTCGACGCGCACCGTCGGGCGCAGCGCGAGGCGATGGCGGAGCTGGCCGCCGTCCGCCGAGCCGCTCGGACCGGTCGGCCGCTCGGCGCCTGAACCGGCTGGTCCACGTCCGGCACGTGGTTCGGCCGAGACTGCCTCGCCCGCTAGCATCTTCCAAAGATCGTTGGAGGATTGGTGATGGCTGCTCGAACCGCTCGCACGCGCCGGGACCGGACCCGCGTCGCGCTCCCCATCGTGGTGGCTGTCGCCGCCGCGATCGTGGCCATCGTGATGGCGGTGGGTGCCGGTGGGGCACCCGACGAGGCGGCCGACGGTGCTGCCGCTGACGCGCCCCGGGCCGGCGACGAACCCGCCGCCGGACCGGAGCACCGTGGGACGGGGCCGATGGCGAAGGGGGACGACGACGCCCCGGTCGTGATGGTCATGTACTCGGAGTTCCAGTGCCCGTTCTGCGGCAAGTTCGCGCGGGACACCGAACCCGAGCTGGTGGAGCGCTTCGTCGACGACGGCACCTTGCGGATCGAGTGGCGCGACCTGCCCTACCTCGGGCCGGAGTCGCTGCAGGCTGCGGTCGCCGGGCGCGCCGCGGCCGAGCAGGGTGGGTTCTGGGAGCTGGCCGATGCGCTGTTCGCCGATCAAGCACCGCCCAACAGCGGCCGCCTGACGGCGGAGCACCTGGTCGACGTGGCGAGCGGGCTGGGTCTGGATGCCGAGCGGTTCCGTGCCGACCTGGCGGACGCCGACCTGGTCGAGGCGGTCCGCGCCGACGTGGACGAGGCCGTCGGCTTCGGGGTCACGGGGACCCCGGCGTTCTTCGTGAACGGCCAGGTGATCATGGGCGCCCAGCCGGTCGAGGTGTTCGTGGAGGCCATCGAGCAGGCCGCGAACGCGGCCCGCTGAGCCGCCGATGTCGGAGGTCACGCTCCTCGCGGCCTTCGCCGCGGGCACGCTCGCCCTGCTCTCGCCGTGCAGCGCGCTGCTCGTCCCGTCGTTCTTCGCCTACGCGTTCGGCACGCGCACGGCGCTGCTCGCTCGGACCGCCCTGTTCGCGCTCGGCCTGGCCGCCGTGCTCGTGCCCCTCGGCATGGGGTCGAGCGCGGCCTCGTCCCTCGTCTACGGGAACCGGCAGACCATGATCGCCGTGGCCGGCTGGGCGATCATCGCCCTCGGGGTCTTCCAGGCGCTCGGCAAGGGCTTCACCCTGCCCTTCGCCGGCCGCCTCCAGGCGCGGACCGCCGGCATCGACGCGCGCGCCGGCGCGCTGCCCACGATCGCGCTCGGCGCCGTCTACGGACTGGCCGGCTTCTGCTCCGGTCCGGTCCTCGGTGCGATCCTGACCGTGGCCGCCACCGAGGAGGCTCCGGTCCGCGGCGGCATGCTGCTCGCCGTCTACGCCCTCGGCATGGCCGCTCCGCTGTTCGTGCTGGCGGCCCTGTGGGACCGCTTCGACCTCGGGCGTCGCCAGTGGCTCCGAGGGCGGCCGCTGCGCCTCGGTCCGGTGCGCACCCACACCACGTCGCTGCTGTCCGGGGCGCTCTTCGTCGCCATCGGAGCGCTGTTCCTCAGCTCCGAGGGCATGGTCGGGCTGACGGGGGTGCTCGGCGACACCACCGACCTCGAGTTCGATGCCCAGGCCTGGATCAGCGATCGGCTGGCGGTCGTCCCGGACTGGTCGGTGCCGGCGGTGATCGCCGTGGTCGCCGTGGGCGTGGCCTGGCGTCGGGCGCGTGACGGCGCGCCCGAGCACGTCGATCGCTGAGGGCCGGCCCGCTCAGCAGACGAAGCAGATCGGGGCGAGGAACCAGAGGACGGCGCCGCCGAGGGCCACGCCGGTGGCCGTCGTCGCGATCGTCTCGACCACGCTCGGCTCGTCGGTCGTGCCCTCCACGCCCTCGCGGCGCTCCGCGTCGGAGGTGGGGTCGGTCTCGGTGGGTGTCGTCATGACGGCTCCAGGGGGGTCAGGTGTCGGACCGGCCGACGCCGGCGATGGCGGGGACCGGGCAGGCCAGCTGGTTGCCCAGACGGGTGTCCAGCGCCCACAGCAGCAGGCCCATCGCCGCCAGCTGCAGCAGGGGTTGCACGGGTTCGAACCAGGTGATGGCGCCGGCGCTTCCCAGGGCGATGAGCACGAGCTTGTTGCAGACCGGGCAGCCGACCGCGAAGAAGGTGAGCACCCCGCCGACCATGCCGCGCCGGGCATCGGGGTCGACGGTCTCCGCCGCGGCTGTGCCGGTGTCGACGTAGGTGGCGGCGAGCAGGCCCGCCAGCACGGCGCTGACCGCCAGCGAGGGCCAGGACCACCACGTGGGCGGGATCTCCCGACCGAAGACGGGGTTCGGCACCAGATCGGTGGGGATGCCCACGGCGAGGACGTAGGCAGTGGTCGCGACGGCAGCGACCGACCAGCGCCGGGCGGGCCAGGACCGCATGCTGCGCCAGCGGTCGGCGGCGCTCATCGCCCCGCTCCAGCGGCCACGGGGAGCCCGGCGGCCCGCCACTCGAGCATGCCGTCCTCGAGGCGGACGGCGCTGCGCCCCTCGGCGGCGAGCAGGCGGACGGCGTCGTGGGCGAGCACGCAGTGGGCTCCCCGGCAGTAGGCGACGATCTCGACGTCGTCATCGACCTCGGCGAGGTGCTCGAGCAGGTCGCCGAAGGGGACGGACCGGGCGCCGGGGATGTGCCCGGCTTCGAACTCCTCGGGCGGGCGGACGTCGACCACCACCACGTCGCCTGCCTTCATGCGGCGACGGAGCTCCTTGCGGGTGATGAGCTCGACGTCGTCCAGCGCGCCGGTGCCGAAGTAGGTGGCGAGCGCTCGCTCGACGTCGGCCGAGTGGGTCCGGGCGACGGCGCCGAGCGATGCGTAGAGGGTGGCGACGTCGTCGCCGGCCAGGCGGTAGAAGACCCGGGTCCCCTCGGTGCGGGTGGCCACGACGTTGGCCAGCTTCAGGATCTGCAGGTGCGCCGAGGCGGTGGTGACGCCGAGGCCGACCTCGCGGGCGATCGAATCGACCGACCGCTCGCCCTGCCCGAGCAGGTCGATGATCTTGAGCCGGTTCGCGCTGGCGAAGGCCTTGCCGACCACCGCCAGGCGGTCGAACAGCTCGCTGCGTTGCTGGGCGTCGTCCATGGCATCCTCCAAAGTTCCTTGGAAGACGCTAGCGGAAGGTGGGTTCGCCGCCGGCGTCTGCCACGTAGGTTCGCCGGATGGCCGAAGAACCACCCCGCTACGAGCTGAGCCTCGCGGGCCTCGACGCGATGCTGGAGGCCGAGTTCCCCGGCACCGGGAACTCCTGCACCGAGCTCGGCCCCACGCACGCCGTGGCCCACCGGCAGGTGGACGCCGGCGCGATCCGCCCGGGCGGGTTCGTGTCCGGGCCCACGCAGTTCGGCCTCGCCGACGCCGCCCTCTGGTACCTGACCTTCGGTGCGATCGGGCGCATCGAGCCGATGGCCCTCACCTCCGAGCTGTCGATCCGGTTCCTGCGCCCGGCGCAGGGCTCGGTGCTGTGGGCCCGCGCCACCCTCGAGTCGGCAGGCAGCCGCAGCATCGTGGGCAGCGTGAAGGTCTGGTGCGACGACCGGGAGGACAAGCCCAGCTCCGTCGCACAGGGGACGTACGTCCTTCCGCGGTAGTTCATCCCCGTGCTGACGGACGTGGCGGCTCCGCCGCCACAGGGCCCGTGATCCTGGGTCGCCTCGCCTGACGGCTCGGCTCCGTACGTCCTTCCGCGGTAGTTCATCCCCGTGCTGCCGGACGTGGCGGCTCCGCCGCCACGGGGCCCGTGATCCTGGGTCGCCTCGCCTGACGGCTCGGCTCCGGCCGTCCTTCCCCGGTAGCCCGTCGTCAGAGCGGGGAGGTCCGGTACCGGCTGAGGAAGCGGTGCTCGGACTCGCTGTCGCCGACGAGCACGAGCTCGCCCTCGGCCGGCAGGGGCACGGTGGGATCGGGGTTCGGCTCGAACTGGCCGTCCGAGACGCGGGCGACGACGGTGCAGCCGGTCTCCTCCCGGATGTGGGCCTGGGTGAGCGGCTTGCCGGCCAGCTTCCGGGGGACGGGGACCCGGAACACGTCGAGGCCCTCGGCCAGCTGGAGGGTGTTGTCGGCGCTGAGCATGTTCCAGATGGCGTTGGCGCCGGTGGAGGCGTAGGAGAGCACGAAGTCGGCGCCGGCCCGGTGCAGCGTCGAGACGTTGCGGTCGAGTCGGGCCCTGGCGATGATCTGCGCGTCGGCCCGCAGGCGCCGGCAGTAGTTGGTGAGGTACACGTTGACGTCGTCGTCGTGGGTGGTGACCACGACCGACGGCGCATCGTCGATGCCAGCCCGCTTGAGCACGGCGATGTCGGCGGCGTCGCCCTCCACGTAGTCGGCGCCGTCCCGGATCCGATCGGGCTGCTTCTCCACGATGCGGTTCGGGATGCCCAGGTTCCGGAGGTGTTGGGCGACGGCTCGCCCGACCCGGCCGCCGCCGATGATGACGACCGGCGGGTCCTGGGACCGGTCGGCCTGGTCGTCGCTGGTGAAGCGGTCGTCGTAGCGCGCGAGCTGCTCCGCGGACCCGGCCAGCACGAGGATGCTCGTCTCGGTGAGCACGGTCGAGGGTCGTGCGATCAGCAGCTCGCCGCGGTCCCACACGCCGCCGACCGTGATCCCCGTCTCGTCCCGGATGCCCGAGCCGAGCAGCGGCTTGCCCACGAGCGCGGCCGGGGCGGCTGCCTCGGCGATCAGCAGCTCGTCGAAGCGCCCGACCACCTGGCTGCGACCGTCGGGGGCCAGCACGCGCCGGGCGAGCGCGGTCCCGAGCATCTCACCGAGGCGCAGGACCTCGTCGCACCCGGCCAGCTCCAGGATGTCGACCGACGCCTCGGCGTTGGCCGTCGCCACGATGCGGATCGACTCTGACCTCTCCCGCACCGTGAAGGCCACGTTGGTGTTCGTCGTGTCGGCCTGGGTCGTCGCCACCAGCGACGCGCGGTCGACGCCGGCGGCCTCGTACGTCGCGGGGTCGTCGAGCTCGCCGACCATCACGGTCAGCCCCTCGTCGTGGTGCTTCAGCGCCTCGTCCAGGTCGGCGACGAGGGTGACGTGCGGGATCCCGGCTCGGTCGAGCCTGGTCCGCAGCGCGGCTTCGATCGGCCCGGTGCTGGTGAGGATGACGTGGTCGCGCACGTCGTCGTCCACCCGCCGCGGCGCTCGGGCCCGCTGGGTCGACTCCATCCACGGCAGGAACACGAACTGGATGAAGGTGAACGGCAGCAGCACCAGGATGAACACCGACCCGGACAGCAGCACCACGACCGAGAACGTGCGGCCCAGGTCCGACTCGAAGGTGATGTCGCCGAAGCCGAGCGTCGACATCGTGACCAGGGTCCAGTAGATGGCGGTGATCCAGCTGTAGCGCTGACCCTCGTGCTCCATGATCTCGTGGAACAGCGCGCTGTACACCGCCACGATCACGGCGAGGAGCGCCAGCATCCAGCCGAGGATCTTTGCGCTGCGGCGGGCCTGGCTGGTGGCCAGGTAGCTGAGGATGAACCCGATGGACTTCACAACGGGCGGTGCTCCGGGCGCTGCGGCATCGACCGATCCTGTCAGCCCGACAGGAGCTGGTCGACGGGGGCGTGGTCGTCGGTGAGGACCTCGGCGCCGTCGACGTAGTCGGCCACGAACGCCTCGTCGCGCAGCACGCCGTCGTCGGGGTCGATGTCGAGGTCCGGGATCGGCCGATCCGATGCGACGATCACCTGGTTGCGGGACGCGTCCGGCGGCTCACCGCCGGGGAGGATCACCTGGACGTGGTCGAAGACCTGGCGGAGCGTCGCGAGCTCGGCCCGGGCGAACGCGCTGTCGCCGCCGTCGATGACGTTGAGCACGTAGATGCCGCCGTCGCGCAGGACCCGGTCCACCTCCTCGGCGAGCTCCACGGTCGTGAGGTGCCAGGGCACGGACAGGCCGCTGAACGCGTCCCCGACGACGAGGTCGTAGACGTCGTCGCCGAGCTCGGGGACGGCCATGCGCGCATCGCGCACCTCGACGGTGAGGTCCGGTCCGGTCTCGAGGCCGAGGTGCTCCTCGGCGATGTCCACGACGCCGGGGTCGATCTCGATGACGTGGGAGCTCGTCCCGGGCCGCACCGCTGCGAGGTGGGTCGGGATCGTGAAGCCGCCTCCGCCGATGTGGAGGGCGTCGACCGGACCGGGCGGGAGGGCGGCAGCGACGTCGGCGAAGAGGCGGATGTAGCGCAGCTCGAGGTTGGTGGGGTCGTCGAGGTCGACCCGGGCGTGGTGGAGGGTGTCGAGGTACAAGCTGCGGATGGACGGGTCGTCCTCGTCGACGACGACGGAGGCGCACGCGTAGCGGGTCTCGACGTCGCACTCGGGCGGGAACCCGTACACGGCGAGCCCGCTGATGACGAACACCACCGCGGTGGACGCCGCGGGCAGGCCGCGTCGCAGCGTCCACTCGAGGAGCAGGCCGCCGACCACCAGCAGCAGGCCGACGACGAACATGATCGTCCGGGTGCCGAGCAGGGCGACCAGCACGAACCCGGTCAGGAACGTGCCGGCGAGGCCGCCGAAGGTGCCCGCCGCCGAGAGCCCGCCGAACACCGACCCGGTCTCCTCCAGGGTCGAGAGCCGGAGCTTGGCCACGATCGGCGTGCTCGCGCTGAGCACGGCGGCCGGCAGGAAGAAGGCCATCGTGGCGAGCACGACGATGTCGAGGGGGTTCCCGTCGACCTCGGGGCCGATCGCCCGCACGATCGGCACCGCCACCCAGACCAGCGCACCGCCCACGAACAGGGACGGTCCGAGGAGCCGGCGAGGGTCGTGGCGGTCAGCGAGCCAGCCACCGACGCCGGCGCCGGTCGCGATGCCGGCGAGGATCACGCCGATGATCGCGGTGAAGGTCTCGAGCGACACGCCGACGTAGGGGGCCAGCAGCCGCCCGGCGGTGATCTCGACGATGAGGATCGCGGCCGACGTGGCGAAGACGACGGCGATGGCGAGGCGGCGACCCATCCGGCCATCTTGGCCGCGCCGCACCGCCGTCGGCCGATCACCGTGCGGACGGATGCGGAGCATCCGTCGACGAACGCGAAGCGTTCGCGGTCAGCCGAAGCGGGTGCCGGCCCGGCCGAAGTACTCGCCGCTGCTGGCCAGGAACTCCGCCAGGCGCAGGTCCTGGCCGTCGAGCAGCACGTCGGCCCAGTGGGCACGTCCCCGGGTGTCGGCGGGCCGGCCGAGGAGGGCGTCGTAGAGCCCGTCGACCCGGGTCAGGCGAGATTCCAGCGACTGGTAGAAGGCCAGCGACACGTCGTGGCGCGACTTCCCGGCGGCCAGCTGGTCCACCCAGTACTGCACCCCACCGGGTTCCGGGCTGCGCAGGAGCAGCTCGTCGTACAGGTCGGTGATCCAGGCGGCGTCGGTCCCACCGGCGAGCTGGTGGTACTCGGCGCTGCCGTAGAAGTCGGCGGCGACGCTGGCCGGGGTGCGCCCGGCCCGGATGACCGAGATCCAGTGGGCCGTGCCCTGGGCGTCACCGGCTCGGCCGAGCGTCGAGCGGTAGTAGCCCTCGACCAGGGTGCGCACCCACTCCTCGGAGCCGGCGAACCGGCGCACGATGGTGGCCGGGTTCGTGCCGGCGGCGAGGTCGGCGACCATGGTCGCCAGCTCGATGTCGGTGGCCCCACGTCCGAGGAAGTCCCGGGACAGCGCCTCGACGAAGGCCTGGCGGGCGACCGTGACCGGTGAGGTGCCGATCACCAGCGGCGCCGGCACGTGGGGCGCCACCTGCAGGGAGCGGTACGGGTTGATGACCTCGCCGGCGGGGTTGTGGATCTCGAAGTGGAGGTGAGAATCGGTCCACTCGGCGTTGCCGGAGTCGCCGGCGTAGGCGACGAGCTCGCCGGCCTTCACCGTGGCCCCGCGCTCGATGCCGGGGGCGAAGATCCACTCCTTGGGGTTGGCGCCGTCGTCGGTGCCGGGGGAGTCGTTGTTGATGTGGATGTACCAGTACTCCCAGCCGTCGGAGTCCCGGAGCATCAGGTAGTTGCCCTGGGAGCCGTCGGGGGTCGCCGTGTCCTTCAGCCAGGTGACGGTGGCGTCGCGGGCGGCCACGAGCGGGGTGAGCTTGGGCGTCATGATGTCGGTGCCCTCGTGCCCGCGGGAGCACCCCGAGCGGCACGCGCCGAAGGTGTCGCTGTAGGAGTGCGTGCCGGCGACGGGGAACACGATGTCTCGGACCGCGGTCTCAGCGTCGACGGCAACGGTGCCGGCGCCCGCCGGCGTGGCGCCCAGCGCGACCAGCCCGGTCAGCGCGGTGAGGGTGACCACCGCGGCGGCGATGGCCCTTCGGAGGGGTGACATGGACGTCCTCGATCCCAGCTGGTGCATGACCTGGTCCCATCGGTCGCCCGAGGGGCCGGGTTGAGGATGTCGGGCCGATGGTCCTACCGGTTCGTGACCTTCTGTCCGGTTCGGACGGGTTCCGTTCAGCCGAGGTCGGCGCGCTGCTGGGCGAGCTGGTGGTACTCGGGGCTCACGGCGAGCACGACGGCCAGCTCGATGTCGCGACCGTCGAGGAGCCGCTCGGCCCAGTGGGCGAGTCCACCGGGGTCCGGCGTCCGGTCGAGGAGGGCGTCGTAGAGCCCGACGACGCGGGTCTGGCGGGACTCGGCCGACGCGTAGAACGTCGACGCGATCGTGGACAGGTCCACCCCGTCGTCAGCCTTGCCGGCCCAGTGGGCGAGGCCATCGGCATCGGGCTCGCGCTGCACGATCTCCAGGTAGAGGTCGCGGACCCAGGCCTCGCTGTCGCCGGAGGCGGCGAAGTACTCGGCGCTGCCGTAGAAGTGTGAGGCGACCTCGGCGGGCGTCATGCCGTCGGCGATGGCGTCGATCCAGTGGCGCAGGCCATCGGCGTCGGGCTGGCGCTCGAGGGTGGACTCGTAGAAGCCCGTCACCAGCGCGGAGACCCACTCGTCGGAGCTGGCGTAGGCGTCGACGACCGAGGCGCGGGACTCGCCGCGGGCCATGGCGCCGGCGTGGCGGGCGACCTCGTCGTCGGTGGCCGGCCGGTCGAGGAAGTCCACCGAGAGGGCGCGGACGAAGCGCTCGTGCTCGGGGGAGGTGACGTACTGCGGGGAGGCCTCGCCCTGCTCGGCCGCCTGCAGGGAGCGGTAGGGGTTGATCGTCGACCCGTCGGGCTTGTGGATCTCGAAGTGCAGGTGCGAGCCGCTGTGCTCGGCGTTGCCGGAGTCGCCGGCGTAGGCGACGAGCTCGCCGGCCTCCACGGTGGCGCCGCGCTCGATGCCGGGGGCGAAGATCCACTCTTCGGGGTTGGCGCCGTCGTCGGTGCCGGGGGAGTCGTTGTTGATGTGGATGTACCAGTACTCCCAGCCCTCGGCGTCCACCAGCATCAGGTAGTTGCCCTGGGAGCCGTCGGGCGTGGCGGTGTCCTTCAGCCAGGTGACGGTGGCGTCGGTGGCCGCGACCAGCGGCGTCAGCTTCGGGGTCATGATGTCGGTGCCGGCGTGGGCGCGGGAGCAGCCCGAGCGGCACGCGCCGTAGGTGTCGGTGTAGCGGTAGTCGCCGTCGACGGGGAACACGATGTCCCGGACCGCGGTCTCGGCATCGGGCGCTGACGAGGCGGAGGCCGGGGTCGAGGCCAGGCCGGTGACGGCGAGGAGGGCGAGGATCGCGACGGCGGCGCGACGGAAAGCGGTGGACACGAGCGTCTCCCGGGCAGGGTGCGGGCGCCGGCGGTGCCGGGCGCATGGGTGCGGCTGCTCCGGGGAGTGTGACACATCATGACGAACGCGTTGCGAATCCATCGCGAATCCGTGTCGGCGATCCGCCCGTCCGGCAGCGGCGCAGGGGACCTACGATGCCGCCGTGCTCCTGACCTCGACGACGACGGACCCGGCGGCCTTCGCCGCCGCCACCGGCTGGGCCGTGAAGCCCGAGGGGGCGTGCCGAGCGGACATGTGCGTGCCCCTGCCCGACGACGTCCACGTCGACGGCGGCCTCGACGTCACCGTGCTGGCCGACCGCCTGGGCATGCCGGTGCTGCGCGACGACGACCACGGCCTGGTGGCGCTCGGACCCGCCACCGTCGTCGGACGGGCCCTCGAGACCGCCGAGGCGCCCGAGCTCGAGCTGCCTGACGCCGACGGCAACCCGTTCCGCCTGTCCTCGCTGCACGGCAAGAAGGTGCTGCTGGTCGCCTGGGCGTCGTGGTGAGGCTGCCGCGATGACCTGCCCGTGTGGCAGGCACTGCGCACCGAGCTGGCGCCCCCGGGCGTCGAGGTCGTCACCGTGGCGCTGGACACCGGCGGGATAGACGCCGCCGGTCCCTTCATCGCCGCGGCCTCACCCGAGCACCCGTCGCTGATCGACGAGGCCCACGTCTCGGCCGAGCGCTTCGGCTTCGTCAACGTGCCCAACGCCGTGTGGATCGACGAGGCCGGCATGGTCGTGCGCCCGTCGCACCCCGCGCACGTGAAGGTGTCCAACCTCCGCCAGATCGAGGTCACGCCTGACATGGGCTACCTCGGCGAGATGCTCACCGAGCTGCAGAAGTTCAACGTCGACGCCGCCACCTACCTGGAGGCGATGCGCGACTGGGTCGAGCACGGTGCCGACAGCCGGTGGGCCCTGTCGCCCGACCAGGTGGTGGAGGCATCCCGCCCCCGCCCCCGGGAGCACGCCGAGGCGGCCGCCGCGTTCGAGCTCGGCCAGCACCTGCATCGGGCCGGGCACCCCGACGACGCGGTGGCCTGGTTCAAGCGGGCCCACGAGCTGCACCCGGAGAACTGGACCTACAAGCGCCAGGCGTGGACCTTCGTGACCACGCCCGAGGGTCAGCCGAGCGACCTGATCCAGGCCGACAACGACGTGTACGGCACGTCCTGGCTGGACGAGGTGCGCCGCCTCGGCCCCGAGACGTACTACGAGCCCTTCGGTTCCTGAAGAGACGCCGCCTGGTCGGGGAAGACCCGGGCCACCTTGTCGCTGAGGTACTCGCCGTAGGTGCCGTCCCAGTCGAACACGGACCGACCGTCCCAGCGCGGCGGCGGTGCTGCGCCGGTGTCGCCGAACCCGGGGACGGGCACGATGCGCGCGTCCCACGACGGATCGAGGAAGAAGGGGAACGACAGGCGTCCTCGTGGCGGTCGGCGCACCCGGTGCGGGGTCGAGCGGTAGACCCCGCCCGTCACCCGCTCGAGCATGTCGCCGAGGTTGCAGACGAAGGAGTCCGGGACGGGTGGCGCCTCGATCCAGCCGCTCGGCGTGCGCACCTCGAGGCCGCCGACGTCGTCCTGGGCGAGGAGGGTGAGCAGCCCGTAGTCGGTGTGCTCCTGGACCCCCCAGGTCGCCTCCGGCACCGCTCCGGCCGGGGGGTAGTGGAAGATGCGGAACAGGATCGTGGGATCGGCCGTGAGGTGGCGGCGGAACCAGTCCCGCTCCAGCCCGAGGCCGAGGGCGACGAGCTCGAGCACCTCCTGGCCGAGCTCGGTGAGGCGGTCGAGCAGCTCGAGCACGAGCGGGGCCAGCTCGTCGGGTTCGTCGGGGAACAGGTTGGGGCCGTGCAGCGGCGTGCCGGCGCGGGCGCGGGGGTGGTCGGGGCCGTCCTCCCTGCCGAAGTAGATGCCCTCCTTGCCGTCGGGCACGCCTCCGGTGAGCTCGCCGCCGGGCGGGAACCAGCCCCGCCACGCCGCGCCGGCGCGCGCCATGGCGATGGCGGCCTTCTCGGCGGCGGGGCGGGCGAAGAAGTCGCGGGCGGCCCGGTCGAGGGCCGTCAGCAGCCCGGGGTCGATGCCGTGGCCGGTGACGACGAAGAACCCGTGCTCGCGGCAGGCGGCATCGATGGCGGCAGCGGCCTCCGTGGCGTCGCCGCCGGCGAGGGCGCCGCCGCAGTCGATGACGGGGATGCCGGGCATCGCCCGAGTCTTCCCGATCGGGGCCGGTTGGGGTCGTGTCGGCGCCGGTCCTACCCTCGCCCGGTGGAGTCGAGTCCGGGCACCGGCGAGCTGCGCGCCATCGAGGCCGAGGTGCGGTCCCACCCGCACGGGCGCGTGCCCCGCGAGCTGCGCCGGCGCCAGCTCCTGGCCGTGGCGGAGGAGCTCTTCGTGGCGCAGGGCTACGCCGCCACCTCGATGGACGACGTCGCCGCCGGCGCCGGCGTGACCAAGCCGATCGTCTACGAGCTGGTCGGCTCCAAGCACGAGGTCTTCGAGGCGTGCATGGCCCGGGCCGCCGATGCCCTCGCCGCCCGGGTCGCGCAGGCCGTGCTCGATGCCGGCGACGGCGACGCCACCCGGCTTCGGGCCGGCGCGCTCGCCTGGTTCGAGTTCATCGGCGAGCGGCGTGCGCTGTGGGACGCGCTGCTGGCATCCGACGATGCCCCCGCCTCGGCGGCCATCGAGGCGATCCGTGCCCGCCAGGACGGCTTCGTCGCCGCCCAGCTCGCGGCCACCGCGCAGGCCGGCGGTGCGACGGTGGAGCCCGAGCTGGTCGAGGCCGTGGCCACCGCGATGAACGGTGCGTTCGAGGCCCTCGGTCGGTGGTGGAGCCGGCACCCCGATCGCCCCGCTGCCGAGCTCGCCGACCTGTACACCGCCCTGGTGCTGCCCGGCCTGGAGGGGCTGCTCGGTTGGTCCCCGTAGCCCGGCAGCGGGCAACGCGTGTTACCAGGACCGCCGGTGATGGTAGGAAGAACCACCTATGAAGCTCTCCATGACCCTCAACTACTCGGGTGACCCGGTGCAGGCCGCCGCCACCGCCGCCGACTACGAGAAGGCCGGCGTCGACATGATCTGGGTGGCCGAGCTGTACAGCTTCGACGCCGTCAGCATCCTGGGCTACCTCGCCGCCAAGACCGAGACCATGGAGCTGGCGTCGGGAATCTTCCCGATCTACTCCCGCACCCCGGCGCTCACCGCCTCCACTGCCGCCGGCCTCGACGCCGTGTCCCAGGGCCGCTTCGTGCTCGGCCTCGGCGCCTCCGGCCCCCAGGTCATCGAGGGCTGGCACGGGGTCAAGTACGACAAGCCCCTCACCCGCACCCGCGAGCTCATCGACATCTGCCGCATCGTCTGGCGGCGCGAGCGCCTCGAGTACCAGGGCGAGGCCTACACGCTGCCGCTCCCGGCCGACCAGGGCTCCGGCCTCGGCAAGCCGCTCAAGCTGATCAACCGCCCCGTGCGCGAGAACATCCCGATCTGGGTGGCCAGCCTCGGGCACAAGAACGTGTCGATGACCGCCGAGCTCGCCGACGGCTGGCTGCCGGTGTTCTTCCACCCCGACAAGGCCCGCGACGTGTGGGGCGACGACCTCGACGACGGGTTCGCCAAGCGCAGCAGCGACCTCGGCCCGCTCCAGATCGCCGCCGGGGGCACCGTGGCCATCACCGATGACAAGTCCGTGGCCGACGGCATCCGCGACTTCGCCCGCCCGATGACCGCGCTCTACGTCGGCGGCATGGGCGCCAAGGGCAAGAACTTCTACAACAACATCTTCAAGCGCTACGGCTACGAGGAGGAGGCGGAGAAGATCCAGGACCTCTACCTCGACGGCAAGAAGGACGAGGCCGCCGCGCTGGTGCCCGACGACTTCCTCGACGCCACCGCCATGGTCGGCGACGAGGGCTGGGTCAAGGAGCGCATCCAGGCCTACAAGGCCGCCGGCGTCACCCACCTGCAGATCACCCCGGTCGGGGACAAGCCCCTGGAGATCATCGAGAAGGTGAAGGCCTGGGCCGAGTAGCCCGCCGGGCTGCCATCTCGGCGGCCAGCTCGTCGGCATCCCACTCGCTGCCGGCCACCCACCCCGACACCGATGTCACGCCGAGCACCGCCAGGCGCGGGAGCTCGGCGGCGTCGTCCACCTGCGCGATGCAGGGCACGCCGAGGGTGGTGGCCAGGCGGGTGGCCAGGGTGATCGCCTTCGGGTTGTCCGCCACGTCCTGCACCAGCGACGGGTCGAGCTCGACGGCGGCGAGGGGCAGTGAGGCGAGCAGGCCGAGGGGGAGTCCCCGGCGCCCGTGCCCGCTGAGCACGAGCCGGAGCCCGTCCCGGCCGAGCACGTCGATGACCTCCTGGCCCATGGTCGTGATGTCCAGGACGCTGTGCGCGTCGACCCGTAGGAGGATCTCGGCGTCAGGGGCGAGGTCCCGCAGGGCGCGGAGGCGGCCGACGACGTCTTCGTCGCGGAGCTGGGACGTGGCCAGGGTGATGTGGATCGGGACATCGGGGTGCGCGCCAGCCGCCGCCCGGAGGGCGTGCCGGGTCGCTGCCCACCAGATGAGGTCGGCGTAGCCGGTGACGAGAGCCTCCTCGGCGAAGCTCCGGGCCGGCAGGCGGCCGAGCTCCGGGTGCTCCCAGCGGGCCAGCACCTGGAGGGCGCACAGCTCCTGCGTGCTGATGTCGACCACCGGCTCGAACGCGGCGACGACCTGGCCCTCGGCGAGGGCGCGGGCGAGCTGGTCGCCCATGTCCTCGGCGTGACCGAGGATGCCGGGTCGGTCGCCGCCCGCGACCCGGACGCAGTTCCCGCCGCTGCGCTTGGCCCGGTACATGCCCCGGTCGGCGGCGGCGAGCAGCGCGTCGGGTTCGACGGTCGCGCCCGGCTGGGACAGGGTCAGCCCGATGCTGGCGGTGACGCGGATCCGGTGGTCGCCGACCATGTAGTCGAGCATCCCGATCTGGTCCCGGATGCGCTCGGCGACGGCCATGGCCGCCGACCGCTCCTCGGGCGGGTGCACGATCACGACGAACTCGTCCCCGCCCAGCCGGGCCACGGTGTCGGCGGGCCGCACCGCGGACTGGATCCGGGCCGTCACCTGCTGGAGGAGGCGGTCGCCCACCGCGTGGCCGTACTCGTCGTTGACCGCCTTGAACCCGTCGAGGTCGAGGGTCAGGACGGCCACCGGTGAGCCGAGCCGGGTGGCGATGGACACGGCGACGTCGAGGCGGTCGAGGAGGAGCATCCGGTTGGCGAGACCGGTGAGCGGATCGTGCGATGCCTGGTGCGACAGCTCTGCCTCCCGCTCGTGCTGGGAGGTGACGTCCACGGCCAGGGCGCCGATCCAGCGGACCTCGCCGTCGGCCCCGACATCACCGGTGAGCACCACGTCGACGACGCCCTCGGACCCGTCGGCGCGCCGCACCGGGAGCTCGCCGGTCCAGACCCCGTCACGCACCAGCGCAGGTCGGATGCTGGCGTAGTAGCGGTCGAACACGGCCTCGGTGAAGAGGTCCGCGGTGGTCAGGTGCTGGCCGGGCTGCGCACCGACGAAGCGCCTTCCGGCCGCGTTCAGCCACAGCACCTCGCCCGTCCCGTCGGTCAGGCCGACCAGGTGCGGCATCCGCCGCACGAGCTCCAGGACGCGCGTCGCCAGGTGCAGGTCGAGCTCGACGGCGTCCGGTGGTGGTGTGGGCAAAGGGTGCGTTGGGCAGGGAGGCCAATGGTCGGTGTGTGGCCGGTGCTCTACCCAGGGTGACGCCTGCTCGGACCTCCCGGCTACGGTCGATTCCGCCCGGACGGGAGGGGACGGCAGTGGACGAAGGTACGAGCAGCCCAACGGGGCCGACCGGCGCGCCGGCCGGTCCCTACGATCGCCTCGGCGTGCTGGCCCGCCAGCAGGTCGAGGTCGCCGACGGGTTCCGCCACGTAGAGCTGTTCACCATGCAGGGCCTGCTCACCGTGCTCTGGCACGGCCCGGTCGAGGCCGACCGGGCCGTGATCATGCTCGGCGGCGCCATGGGCGGCCTGCTCGGCCCCGCCGACGGCCTCTACCACGACGTCGGCGTCGCCCTCGCCGAGCAGGGGATCGCCACCTTCCGCGTCTCCTACCGCACGCCCAACGACTTCGGTCGCTGCGTGCACGACGCCCTCGCCGTCGCCGACGTCGCCGCCCGCCAGGGTGCCCGCCGCTTCGTCACGGTGGGCCACTCCTTCGGCGGGGCCGTCGCCGTGCAGCTCGGCATGGCCCTCGGCGACCACGCCGGCGGGGTCGTCACCCTGGCGACGCAGTCCGCCGGGTGCGAGGACGCCGAGGGGCTCGCCGACACCCCGATGCTGCTGGTGCACGGCGACCGGGACGAGATCCTGCCGGCCTTCGCCAGCGAGGTCGTGCACGCGCTCGCCGGCGGCCACGGCGAGCTGGTGATCCTCCCCGGCGCCGGCCACCTCCTGGCCGAAGCCGGCGACGAGCTCCGCGCCAGGCTCACCGACTGGATCCCCACCCACCTCGCCTGAGACTGGGGACGGGACCCGCTCCAGTGCGGGCCGTCCGGAGGAAACTGGCAGCAGCCACGGAACACGAAGCCCGTGTGTTCCGTGTCCGCTGCCAGTTCCTAGAGCACTCGCCGGAGGGACGGTCCGATCAGGACGGTCGCCAGCGCGGTGACGGCGGCGGCGAACAGGAACGGCGCCTGCACGCCGATGCCGTCGCTGATCGCGCCGCCGAGGAGCGCCCCGACCGTGGCCGCGGTCCACAGCAGCGAGCGGATGGTGCCCTGGGCCCGGCCGAGGAGCCGGCCGGGGACGCTGCGCTGGCGGGCGGCGATCACGATGATGCGGCCGGTGACCACGGCGGCGAAGGACAGGGCGAAGCCCACCGTGACCACGGGCAGGGAGGGCACGGCCATCAGCAGGAAGGCCACGACGGTGAGGGCGAGCGAGGCGAGCAGGACGTGGAAGGGCTGTCGGCGCTTGACCAGGCGCTTGACGCTGCGGGCGCCGGCCAGGCCGCCGAGGGAGCCGATGCTGAGGAAGATGCCGTAGCCGGTGGGGCTCAGGTCGAGGCGCTCGGTCAGGTAGATGACGATCGGGGCGATCGCCGCGATGCTCCCGAGCTGCAGCAGCACGATGAGGGCGCCGGTGCTCCGCAGCACCGGGTTGGTCCAGGACGTCCTCGCCCCCTCCCGCAGGTCGGCCCACCAGGTGCTCGCCGGCGGGTCGTGGGTGTGGGACTCGTCCACGTCGACGGTGCGCACGAGCGCGCCGGCGGCGAGGAACGACGCGGCGTCGACGACGAAGGGCAACGAGCTCGACAGCGCGGTGAGCGTGCCGCCGATCGACGGGCCGACGAGGTCGTTGGCCACCAGCTCGGCGGTCTCGAGCTCGCCGTTGGCCTCCTCGAGGCGGTCGTCGTCGACCAGGTCGGGGAGCAGGGCCGGGCTGGCGGAGTCGGCGACGGCTTCACCGCACCCGAGCAGGAAGGCGGCACCGACGAGCACGCCGACCGTCGTGGCGTCCAGCAGGATCACCGCTGCGAGCCCGGCCATGACCACGAAGCGGAAGAGGTGCGCGGAGACGATGAGCGGCACCCGTCGCCGGCGGTCCGCCATCGTGCCCGCGGGCAGGCCGAGCACGGCGAAGGGCAGCGTGCCGGCGGCGGCGACCACCGCGACGGTCGTGGCCGAGCCGTCGAGCCCGGCGGCGATCAGGGGCAGGGCGGCGTTGCGCACGCCGTCGCCGAAGTTCGACGCCCACGCCGCTGCCCGCAACCGCTGGAAGGGCGCGGGGAGCTTCGGATCGATCCGCAGGTGGGCTCCCATTCTCGGATGATCTTCCCACAGGAGACGTGGTGATCCGGACACGCTGCGAGGCCGGTTTGCGGACCACCGGGGTCGCGGGAGAAACTCGGGATCGCCCGCGATTCCCCCTCGGAGGACCTCATGACCACCGTGACCATCGCCGGCCAAGAGCTGCACGTGGTCGACCGTGGCAACGGTGACCCGGTCGTGTTCCTCCACGCCTTCCCGTTCAACGCGGCGATGTGGGAGTACCAGTACGCGGCGCTCGAGGCCGACCACCGAGTCATCGGCATCGACCTGCCCGGCTTCGGCAGCAGCCCGGCACCGACCGACCCCAAGGCCACCACCATGGACCGGTGGGCCGATCTGGTTGCCGGCGTGCTCGACGAGCTCGGCCTGGAGCAGCCACCGATCGTCGCGGCATCGATGGGCGGCTACCTCGTGTTCGCCCTCGTCCGGCGCCACCTCGACAAGCTCGGCCCGCTGGTGCTCGTGGCGACCCGTCCCAAGTCCGACGACGTCGACACCTGGGAGAAGCGCACGGCCCAGCAGCAGGCCCTCGAGGGCGGCGAGGACCTCGCCACCCTGGCCAAGGGCATGGTGGACAACCTCCTGTCGCAGGGCTCCCTCGAGCGGTCCGAGCTGGTCGAGTACGTGCTGGCGCTGATGCAGCACAACCTGCCCGAGGGCTGGATCGCCGCGCTCGAGGCGATGAAGAACCGCCCCGACGCGATGGGTGCGCTGCGCGGCATGCCCCGCAAGACCCTGGTGATCGCCGGTGAGCTCGACCGCATCACCCCGCTGGCCGAGTCCACCCTCATCACCCGCCTCGTCGCCGACGGCGAGCTGACCGTCATCAAGGACAGCTCGCACCTGCCGAACCTCGAGAACCCGGTGGAGTTCAACGAGGTGCTGAAGCGCTTCCTCGACTCCCTCGCCGCCGGCGAGCCCGAGGCTGAGGGCGACTCGGATGCCGGCGAGGCCGAGCCCACCGAGGCGACCGAAGCCGAGTAGCTACAGCTCGCCCCGCATCGCCCGGTAGCGGCGGAGCAGGGCGGTGGTGCTGGAGTCGTGGTCGCCGTCGGTCCCGTCGGCGATCTCCGACGCGATCGTGGTGGCCAGCTGCTTGCCGAGCTCCACGCCCCACTGGTCGAAGCTGTTGATGCCCCACAGGAAGCCCTGCGCCGCGACCTTGTGCTCGTAGAGCGCGACCAGCTGGCCGAGCACCGACGGCGTCAGCCGAGGCGCGAGGATCGTGGTCGAGGGCACGTTGCCGGGGAACGTGCGGTGGGGCACGAGCGACGGGGCCACGCCGCTGGCTTCCACCTCCTCGGCGGTGCGGCCGAAGGCGAGGGCCTCGGCCTGGGCGAGCATGTTCGCCGTGAGCAGGTCGTGGTGCTCCGACACCAGCGACTGGTCGGTCGGCTCCGCGAAGCCGATGAGGTCGCAGGGCACCATCGACGTGCCCTGGTGGAGCAGCTGGTAGAAGGCGTGCTGGCCGTTGGTGCCGGGCTCGCCCCAGACGATGGAGCCGGTGTGGTGGTCGACCGGCTGGCCGTCGACGGTGACGCGCTTGCCGTTGGACTCCATCTCCAGCTGCTGCAGGTAGGCGGGGAAGCGGGCGAGCACGTCGCTGTACGGCAGCACCGCCTGGGTGGAGGCACCGAGGAAGTTGCGGTACCAGAGGTTGAGCAGCGCCATGAGCACCGAGGCGTTCTCGGCGAGCGGTGCTTCACGGACGTGGTCGTCGATGCGGCGGAAGCCCTCGAGCAGCTCGCCGAAGGCGGTCGGGCCGATGCCGATCATCAGCGACAGCCCGATGGCCGAGTCGAGCGAGTAGCGGCCCCCGACCCAGTCCCAGAACCCGAACATGTTCTCGGTGTCGATGCCGAACGCCGAGACCGCCTCGGCGTTGGTGGACAGCGCGACGAAGTGGCGCTCCACCTGCGTCTCTGACCCGAGGCGCTCGTGGAGCCAGGCCTTGGCGTGGCGGGCGTTGGTGAGGGTCTCCAGGGTCGTGAACGACTTCGAGGCGACGATGAACAGCGTCGTCTCCGGGTCGACGTGGCGCAGCGCCCAGACCAGGTCGTCGCCGTCGACGTTGGAGACGAAGCGGAGGTCGAGGTCGTCGCGCACCCAGTTGCGCAGGGCCGTGGCAGCCATGGCCGGCCCGAGGTCGGAGCCGCCGATCCCGATGTTCACGACGTGGCGGATCGGCCGGCCGGTGGAACCGGTCCACTCGCCGGAGCGGACGCGGGAGGCGAAGGCGGAGAGGCGGTCGAGCACCTCGTGCACCTGGGTCACCACGTCGACGCCGTCGACCTCGAGGCGGTCGTCGCGACGCCGGCGCAGGGCGGTGTGCAGCGCCGGGCGGTCCTCGGTGGTGTTGACGTGCTCGCCGGTGAAGAGCGCGTGGAGGCGGCCGGCGACGTCGCGCTCCTCGGCGAGGCGGACGAGCAGCTCGAGGGTCTCGGTGGTGGCCCGGTGCTTGGCGAAGTCGACGTGGAGGTCGCCGGCCTGGACCACCATGCGCTCCCCGCGGTCGGGGTCGTCGGCGAAGATCTCCCGCAGGTGCAGCTCGGCCATCCGGGGCTGGTGGGAGGCGAGCGCCTGCCAGGCCGAGGTGCTGGTGAGCGGGCTGCGCGTCGGGGTGTCGGCCATGGCCCGGAGCCTACGGCTGGGGCAGGCCGGCCCCGTCCGCAGCATGGGAGCTGTCCCGGGTGGCACCCATCCAGGACCGGTGCATGGCGGCGTAGGTGCCGCCGAGCGCCAGGAGCTCGTGATGGTGCCCCCGTTCGACGAGGCGGCCCTGGTCGAACACCAGCACGAGGTCGGCGAGCTCGGCGGTGGAGAGGCGGTGGGCGATGCTGACCACCGTGCGACCGTCCGCCAGGCGGGCGAGCGCGCCGGCGAGGGCCTGCTCGGTCTCGGGGTCGATCGCGCTGGTGGCCTCGTCGAGGACGAGCAGGCCCGGCTCGGCCAGCTGGGCTCGCGCCAGCGCGACGAGCTGGCGCTCGCCGACGGAGAGGTTGCCGCCGCGCTCACCGACCTCGGTGTGGATGCCGTCGGGCAGGCTCCGCACCCACGCCCCGAGGCCGAGCGAGTCGAAGGCGTCGATCACGTCGTCGTCGGTGGCGGCCTGGACCTGCCCGTCGCCGCCCATTCGCACGTTGGCGGCCAGGGTGTCGTCGAAGAGGAAGCCGTCCTGGGGAACCATCCGGATGTGGCGCCGGCGGGCGGCACCGCCGACGGTGGTCAGGTCCACGCCGCCGATCCGGATCACGCCCTCGTCGGGGTCGGCGAGGCGGCACAGGAGCTTGGCGAGGGTCGACTTGCCGGACCCCGTCTCCCCGACGACGGCGACGTTGGTGCCCGCCGGGATCTGGACGTCGACGTGGTGGAGCACCCGGGGGCCCTCCCGGTAGGCGAACGAGACGCCGCGGATCTCGATGCCCAGGGGGCCGTCGGGCAGCTCGGCGCCGGGCTCGGGGTCGTCGACGTCGACCGGCATGTCCAGCACGCCGAGGATCTTGCGCCAGCCGGCGATGGCGGTCTGGGTCTGGTCGAACACCTCGGACAGCTCCGACACGGGCATGAGCAGGAGGTTGACGAGGAAGAGGAACGCGACCAGCTCGCCGGAGGTGATGCCGAGCGCGTCGCCCTCGAGGGAGCCGGCGACGGCGACGCCGGCCATGGCGACCGAGCCGAAGACGTCGGCCAGCGGGAAGAGGAGGGCGAAGAACAGGCCGGCTCGCAGGTGGGCGCGGTACTGGCCGGCCATGGCGGTGCGCAGCCGGCGGCGGGTGCGGTCCTCGAGCCCGTAGGCCCGGACCACCGCCGACCCGGTGACGGCCTCGGACACCTCGGACATCGTCGAGCCCACGGTGTCGCGGACCTCGTCGTAGGCCGCCAGCTGGCGGCGCTGGAGCGCACGCATCAGCGGCAGCAGCGGGAGGAAGGCGATCAGCACGAGCACGGTCAGCTGCCACGAGTACACGAGCATGACCAGCAGGGTCCCGAAGATCACCGAGCTGTTGACGATCCAGGCGATCGCGCCCCACTGGGTGAACTGGGCCAGCGTCTCCACGTCGGAGGTGACCCGGGCCACGAGCTCGCCGCGGCGGGACTCGGTGTGGTCGGCGATGGCGAGGCGGTGGATGTGGTCGAAGGTGCGCACGCGCAGTGCGTAGAGCGCGTCCTCGGCGGTGCGGATGAGCCGGAGGTAGGTGGCCCGGGCGAGGGCGAACAGGCCGAGGATGGCGACCAGGGCCACGATGCAGGCCGGGTAGACGAAGCCGGGCTGGAACCCGTCGTCGCCCAGCACGCCCCGGTCGAGGATCTGCTGGATGAGGACGGGCACGGCGAGGCGACCGGCGCCGCTCGAGATGGCCATGCCGACGGTGAACGCGATGCCGACCTTGAGCTCCGGGGTGGCAGCGATGCCGCGGCGCAGGACCGCGATGGCGCCGTCGGTGTCGGTCTCGCTCACGGTTGGGCTCCCGGGAGGTCGTCGACCACGGCGTCGCCGGCCTGCTCGTACGCGCGCACGAGGGCGGCGTACTGCGGATCGCGGGCGAGCAGCTCGTCGTGGGTGCCGTCACCGACGAGGCGCCCACCGTCGAGGAACAGCACGCGGTCGGCGAGGCGGATGGTGGCCACCCGGTGGGCCACGACCAACGTCGTGGTGTCGAGGTCCTCGCGCAGCCCGTCGAGGATGCGCTGCTCGATGACCGGGTCGATGGCCGACGTGGCGTCGTCGAGGAGCAGCAGCCGTGGGTGCCGCAGCAGGGCGCGTGCGAGGGCGAGCCGCTGGCGCTGCCCGCCCGAGAGCGTGACGCCCCGCTCGCCCACGATCGTGTCGCGCCCGTGGGCGAGGTCGTCCACGTAGCCGGCCTGGGCGATGTCGATGGCCCACTGCAGCCGATCCTCGTCGACGGCCTCGCCCAGGGTGAGGTTCTCGAGGATCGTGTCGGCGAACAGGAACGTCTCCTGGAACACGAGCGCGACCGCGCTGCGCAGGTCCATCGGGTCGGCCAGGCGGAGCGGGACGTCGCCGAGGGCGATCTCCCCCGTGCTCGGCCGGGCGAGGCCGGCGAGGAGGTTGCACAGGGTGGACTTGCCGCTGCCGGTGGCCCCGACGATGGCGACGACGCCGCTCGGCTCGATGTCGAAGCTGATGGCGTCGAGGACCTGCTCGTCGCCGTAGCCGAACGACAGGTCCCGCACGGACAGCGGCAGCGGCCCCTCGGGGAGGTGGCGGCGTCCGTCGGGTCCCGGCACCAGCGGGGCGCCGGTGACCCGGTGGTCGATGTCGAGGACGTCGACGATGCGCTCGCGGCTCACGACCGAGCGCGGGAGCTCCTCGAGCAGGAACCCGATGACCCGCATCGGGAAGGCGAGGATGGCGAACAGCACCATCGCCTGGACCAGGTCACCGGTGGTGATGACGTCCTCGGAGACCCGCCAGGCGCCCACGGCGAGGAGGGCGACCGTGCCGAGGTTGGGGAGCGCCTCGATGGCCGGTTCGAAGGCCGCCCGCAGGCGGCCGATGACGAGGCGTTCGCGCCGGAGGTCCCCGGCGGCCGCCCGCATCCGGGTCGACTCCCGGGCCTCGAGCCCGAGGAGCTTCACCACGAGCGCGCCCTCGAAGCTCTCGTGGGCCACCGAGGACACGTCGCCGACGTGGGCCTGGGCGCGCGCCGACGGGCCCACGACCCGCGTCGTGTAGAGGCGGTTCATCACGATCAGCGACGGGAACAGGCCGAGCCCGATCGCGAGCAGCAACGGGTCGAGCAGGGCGAGGTTGATCGTGCCGAACACGAGCATCACGACGGCGCCGATCGACATCGGCAGGGGCTGCATGGCGAACGCGGAGCGTTCGGCGTCGTTGTCGGCGTGCGCCAGCAGCTTGCCCGTGGGCTGGCCGAAGAAGAAGGGGAGGGGCTGCTCGACGTAGTGGTCGCCGAGGCGGTTGAACCACTGCATCTGCATCCGCCGGGCGGTCATGATGCCGAAGTACCGGCGGGCGACGACGCCGGCGGAGCGGATCACGGCCATGCCGACGATCACGCCGCCCCCGACGAGCGCCGCCCCGACCTCGGGTCGACCCTCGACGGCCGGCAGGATCAGGTCGTCGGTGACCCGACCGAGGATGACCGCGCCGGCGACCGACGCGGCGGCGAACACGACGGCGCCGGCGATGGCGCCCGCGGCCGGCCAGGGGTTGGTGCGCAGGATCTCCGCGAGCAGCGAGACGCCGCGCCGCATGACGCCCGGCGTGGCTCCGTGTTGCATGGCGGTGGTCTCCGCCTCGTCCTCCACCGTGGGCACGAGAGCACGCTACGGCGTGCTCACGCCCGATCCCGCACCCGATCCATCCCTGCTGGGAGGACTTCCGCGAGGCCTGGATCCTGCTGTCCGGCGGACTTCGTGACGTACATCAGCCGATCCGCTTCGCGCACCAGCCGCTTGGCCTCGAGCGCCGATCCCGCGGTGGAACCGAGGCTGCAACCGACGTCGAGCAGACCAGCGTCGGTGGTGAAGGGGGCCCGCAGCGCGCCGGCGATCCGGTCGACGATGACGTCGGCGTCGGCGAGCGCTTCGAGGCGGCGCAGCACGAGCACGAACTCGTCACCGCCCAGGCGGATGGCCACGTCGTCGGGGCGGCACACCGCGTGGATGCGCTCGGCGATCTGGCGCAGGACCTGATCGCCCACGGCGTGTCCGTGGACGTCGTTCACCGCCTTGAACCGGTCGATGTCGAGCAGGACCACACCGACCTGCTCCTCGGGATCGACGAGGTCCTCCACGGTCCACTCGAGCAGGCGCCGGTTGCCGACGCCGGTGAGGGGGTCGACGGCGGCCTGGCGCCGGAGGCCGACGACGGTGCGCGTCTCGGCGGTGACGTCGCGGAGCTGGGTCACCACCCAGCGACCGTCGGGCGTGTCGACGGGGAAGGCGCTCACGGCGAGCCAGCGCTCGTCTCCACCGTCGAGCCCGAGGACCCGCTCGGGCACGACCGCTCCGGTGCGGCGCGCGACCTGCGCGGGCAGATCGTCCGGGTCGACCCGGTGGCCGTCGTCGTCCAGCATCCGTTCGGGCAGCAGCTCACGGCTCCCGTCGTCGACGACCTCGCCCGAAGCCGGCTGGAGCAGCCGGTGGGCGGCGGCGTTGGCTTCGACCACCCGGCCCTCGCCGTCACCCACGACGATGCCGCGGTGGTCGCTGTGGAGCACCGCCGACAGCACGGCCTGGAGCTGGTTGCTCCGCTCCTCGGCCTGCCGGCCGGCCTGGCGGGAGCGGTGCTCGATGGCGCCGACGACGTGGCCGGCGACGGCCAACGACGTGAGCACGGCGAGCGACGCCGGGAACTCCGTCCACGGCCGGTCCCATCGCTCGGGCATCCCCAGCAGGAAGGACAGCGCGCCGGCGACCACCGTGGCGACCACGCCGCGGGCCCGCCCGAGCGCGCCGGCGGCGACGGTCACGGCGATCAGCGCGAGGAGCGGTTCCGTACCGTAGGGGTGGTCGTCCATGGCCCGGAGGCCGAGCACGACGACGAGGTCCAGCGCCCACAGCGCGAGCACGGGGCGGCGCCGGTCGATCGCGGCCGTGACCGCCACGAACGCCGCCAGCGGCAGCCAGAGGCCGACGGCGTCGCCCGCCTCGTCGAGCAGCACCGCGGTGGTGCCCCCGAGCGCGACGACGGCAGCCCGCGCCGCGTGCGTGACCCGCCAGCGCAGGTGGTCCTCGGTGCCGTCCGCCTCGTCCACGTTGCCACGCTAAGTGACGCACCGACCGCGGAGCACGAGCTGAACGGGTCCGTTCCCCAGATGGTCAGATCGGGGGGCGGTGTCATCCCTCCGGCATCGGGCGCCACAGGTCGATCGGCGTGCGATCCCGGGGGCCGGTCCACGGAAGCTCGACCTCCTCGCCGGTCCGGGCTGACTCGGAGGCGGCGCACACGATCTCCAGCAGGTCGCGGCCGAGGTGCACGTCGCTCACCGACGATGCCCGGCCCGCCCGGACCGATGCCTCGGTGTCCCGAAGCTGCTCGACGTAGCCGTAGCGATCCAGCTGCGGTGGGGCCGGGTCGTCGGGCTCGCGCTGGGGGAGCGGTGGCAGTGCGACCGGTTCCCCGTTGCGCTCGAGCGCAACGTCGGGGAGGAGCTCGAAGCGGACGGCGCCGGCGTCGGAGGCGGCCTGCAGGTCCCAGACGCCCGTCGGGCTCCGCCAGGACACCTCGACCTCGGCGACGAGGCCGGAGTCGAAGCGCAGGGAAACGTGGGCGTGGTCCTCGACCTCGACGTCCGGGCTGGCGTCGAACCGGGCCGACACGGCGATCGGTGTCGCCCGCGCAGCCCGGACGACCAGGGCGAGCGGGTGGACCCCGAGGTCGAACAGCGCGCCGCCGCCCCAGTGGCGGCGGGTGAAGTCCCCCCAGGTCGGTCGGGGCTGCAGCGCGCGGGCGGACAGGTGCCGGAGGGGGCCGAGACCCGCGACCTCGGTGAGCGCGGCGGCGGTGGCGTCGGCGAACAGGAGGTTCTCGGCGTAGGTGAGCAGCCCGCCGGCCTCCACGACCCGGACCAGCCGGTCGGCGTCGGCGAGCGTGGTGCACAGCGGCTTCTCGACGAGCACCGCGGCACCCCCCGCCATGGCCCGCAGCGCATCCGTCGCGTGCCGGGACGGAGGTGTGGCGACGACCACGATGTCGGCGCCGGCGGGCAGCTCCTCGTAGGGCACGGCGCGGCCGCCGGTCTCGGCGATCCGCCGTGCGGCCGACGCGTCGGTGCGCGAGGCGACCGCGACGACCCTGGACCCGGGCAGGGAACGGATCGCGAGGCCGTGGATCGCGCTGATCCACCCGGCGCCGGCGAGGGCCCAGTCGGTCATCGCACGGTCCCGGTCATCGGGACCGAACCTACCGAGGAGCCGGCGCGGCCGGTGATCGCCGGTCCCACAGGTGCGCCGGTACGATCGAGCGGTCGTGACCCGCGCCCTGAACTCCCTCGTGCGCATCGCCCTGCTGCTCGCGCTCGCCTCCGTGGTGGTCACGGCGGTCGGGATGGCGGTCGCCCCCCAGCTCACCGGGCTCACCGAGGCAGCCCACGGCGAGGCCAGCGACGTGGAGCTGCGTGGCCTGTCGCAGCGCTCCTACGTCTACGCCGTCGACGGCACCCTCATCGCCACCTTCCAGGAGGAGGAGAACCGGGCGCCGATCACCCTCGACGAGATCCCGGACCACGTGATCGACGCGGTGCTCGCTGTCGAGGACTCCGGCTTCTGGGACCACAAGGGTGTGAACGTCCGGGCCACCGTGCGTGCGCTGCTGTCCAACGTCGATGCCGGCGGCACCACCCAGGGCGGCTCCACCATCACCCAGCAGCTCATCAAGCAGAGCGTGCTGACCTCGGAGCAGACCTTCGACCGCAAGACCCGGGAGGTCTTCCTGGCGGTCCGGCTCGAGGAGCAGATGTCCAAGGAGGAGATCCTCGAGCGCTACCTGAACACGATCTACCTCGGGAACCACAGCTACGGCATCCAGACCGCGGCGGAGACCTACTTCAACGTGTCCGCCTCCGAGCTCGACCCGGGCCAGGCCGCCCTGCTGGCGGGGATGATCCGTGACCCGATCGACTACAACCCGTTCCGCTACCCCGAGGTCGCCGTCGAGCGCCGCCGGATCGCGCTCAGCCGGATGGTCGACGAGGGCCACATCACCGAGGACGACGCAGCCTGGTACAACGCCGTGCCGCTGCCGACCGAGCCCAGCCAGTACACGCCTCCGCCCGACGACTACTTCGTGGAGGAGGTCAAGCAGGCGCTCCTCGCCGACCCCCGCCTGGGCGAGACGGCCACCGAGCGCTTCGACGCCGTGTTCCGTGGCGGCCTGCAGATCCACACCACCCTCGACATCGGCCTGCAGTACCTGTCCGAGGTCGCCCGCAACGACACGCTCGCCCCGTTCGCGCTCGAGGGCGAACCCGCCCTGTTCATCGCCGGCCGGAACCTGGCCGGCTTCGACGCCGTCGGCACGGTGGCCTCGGCGACGGTGGACCCCGGCACCGGTGCGGTGCGGGCGCTCGTCGGCGGGCCCGGCTTCGGCGACCAGTACAAGTTCAACCTGGCCACGCAGGGCTACCGGCAGCCCGGGTCGTCCTTCAAGACCTTCGTGCTCCTCGAGCTGCTCGAGCAGGGCTACGCCCCCCAGGACACGATCTCGGGGCGAGGGCCGTGCCGGTTCAACCTGCCGACCGAGGACGAGCCCTACGAGGTCGAGAACTTCAACAACTCCCGCGGCTTCGTCGGCTCCATCCGGGCCATGACCACGGCCTCGTCCAACTGCGGCTACGTGCGGCTCGGGCAGATCGCCGGCATCGACAACGTCACCGAGCTCGCCGGCGAGATGGGCATCGTCACCCGCAACGCCGCCAACGAGATCGTGCCCCTGGACCCCTCCTTCTTCTCGACCCCCCTCGGCACCCAGGAGGTCACGCCCCTCGGCATGGCCGCCGCCTACGCCGCGATCGCCAACGATGGCCACTACCACACCCCGTACTTCGTGGAGCGGGTGCTCGACCGGGACGGCGACGTCATCTTCCAGCACAGCGACCCGGGCAAGCGGGTGGTCTCGATCGAGACCGCGCAGATCGCCGCCGACATCCTCCGGGAGAACGTCGAGAGCGGCACCGGTACTGCGGCCCGGGTCCGCGGCCACGACGTCGCCGGCAAGACCGGCACGGCCCAGGACTCCTCCAACGGCTGGTTCGTGGGCTTCAGCCGCCAGCTCTCCACCGCCGTGTGGATGGGTGCGATGGAGGGCAACGTCCCCATGAACCGGGTCGGCGGCCGCAGCGTCACCGGCGGGTCCTACCCGGCCCAGATCTTCGGACGGCTCTACAACGCCGTGCTCGCCAACATGGAGCCCGAGCCCTTCGCCGACCCGCCCGCCCGGCGGGGCACCGGCACCCTGCGCCTGGACCGCAACATCGACCTCGACGGCTACACCACGACGCCGCCCACGCGCCGACGCCGCACACCCACCCGGCCCCCGTCACGTACGCCGGCACCGACGACCACGGCCGCGCCCGCGCCGACGACCACCGCGGACACCGGTGGCGGGAGCGACGACGGCGGCGGCCCTCCCACCCCGCCACCGAGCACGGAAGACTTCGTCGAACCATGAACCCCTGGAAGCAGCTCCTCGACGTGCAGGCCCTCGACACCAGCCTGACCCAGCTCGACCACCGGGAGCGCCAGCTGCCGGCCCGGGCCGAGCTGGTCGAGGTCGAGGACCAGCTCGCCGCGCTCCGCGCCGAGGTCGCCGCCGTCGAGGGCGACAAGCACGTCCTCGACAAGGAGCAGAAGCGCATCGAGGACGAGATCGCCTCGATCGAGGACAAGATCGCCAGCGCCGATCGGCAGCTGTACAGCGGGAGCTCCGACGTCAAGGAGCTCCAGGCGCTCCAGGACGAGATCGCCGCCCTCAAGCGCCGCATCTCCGGGTTGGAGGACCAGGAGCTGGAGCTGATGGAGCAGGTGGAACCCATCGACGCCCGCCTGGCCGGGCTCGCCGAGCGCCAGGCCGAGCTCGACCAGCGAGCCGTCGCCCTCACCGCCGGCATCGCCGAGGCCGAGGCCGACATCGACCGGGAGCGCAACGAGGTCCGGGACCGGCGCGCCGAGGTGGTCGGCGACATCGATCCGGGCGCGCTGCAGGAGTACGAGACCGTGCGGGGCCGGCTCGGCGGCGTCGCCGTGGCCCGGCTGGAGCACGGATCATGCGGCGCCTGCCACATGAAGCTGTCCGCCGTGGAGCACGACCGCATCCTGCACCTGAGCCCCGAGGAACCGGTCCGCTGCGAGGACTGCGGACGCTTCCTCGTCCGCGACTGAGCCGGACCACCCGGTGCTCATCTGGTACGTGGCCACCGCGCTCGCCGGCGTGTGGGCGGTGTTCGACAGCCCGGCCCTCGACTACCGCTTCGTGATGGTCGGGGCCGTCCTCCCCGTGGGCGAGGTCGTCCTCGGGCGACCCGGCCCGCTGCACTCCCTCGTGACCGCGGTGGCGGTGCTCGCGCTGGTGATGGCGGCCACCCAGGGTCGGCGCCTGCTGCGCCGTCGCCTCCTCGGGATCCCCATCGGCCTCCTCGCCCACCTCGTCTTCAGCGGAAGCTGGGCCGACACCGACGCCTTCTGGTGGCCGCTGACCGGCATCGGCCTCTCCGATGCCCAGCCGCCCGAGCTGGCCCGCGGCGCCCTGTCGGTGCTGCTCGAGCTGGCCGGCATCGGGCTCGGCCTGTGGTGGGTCCGACGGGTCGGCCTCGACGACCGGGCGGCACGGGACGAGTTCCGCCGCACCGGCCGCCTGCCCCGGGCCGGCACCTCCCCGGTGCAGGGCACGTGCTGACGCTCGTCCGCCACGGGCGCACCGAGGCGAACCGGTCCGGCCTCCTGCTCGGCCGCATCGACGCCGAGCTCGACCCGCTCGGCCGGGCGCAGGCGGCCGCGGTCGCCCGCAGCATCGGCCCGGTCGACCGCGTCGTGTGCAGCCCGCTGGCGCGGACCCGGGCGACCGCCGAGGCGTGGGGTGGGTCCGTGGAGGTCGACGATCGGTGGATCGAGCTCGACTACGGCGACCTCGACGGCACGCCGATGCGCGACGTCGACGCCGACCTGTGGCGACGGTGGCGGAGCGACGTGGCGTTCGCCCCGCCCGGCGGTGAGAGCCTGCGGTCCCTCGGCGAGCGGGTCCGCGCCGCCTGCGAGGACCTGGCCCCGGCGGCCCGGGACGGCCACGTGGTGGTCGTCACCCACGTCTCGCCGATCAAGGCGGCCGCCGCGTGGGCCATGGGCGTCGGCGACGAGGTCTCCTGGCGGATGTTCGTGGCTCCGGCGTCGGTGACCCGCATCGCGGTGGGCGATCGGGGCCCGTCGCTGCACGGGTTCAACGACGTGGCGCACCTCACCGACGTGGCACCCGCCTGAGGCGTCGGTACGGTCGAACGGGTGCGACGACCGATCTGGGCAGCGACGGCGGCGGCGCTGCTCGTCGTGGCCGTGGCGTGCGGCGGTGACGACGACGTCGCGGTCGAGCGCACCGCCCCGGACACCACGATCGTCGATGACGAGCTCGCACCCACCACGGTGACGACCACGCCGCTGACGACCACCACCGAGCCGGTCCCCGCCGCCGCGCCCCGGCCCGACTGGCTCGGCACCCGCGTGCTGCAGCCCGGACCCGACGGCCTGGTGCCGGCCCAGCCGACCCCACCCGAGCTGGTCGACCGCCGGCTCGAGACGCCCGACCACCTCCCGCCGCCGCCCACGCAGGCGTTCCAGGCCGAGGTGTCCGAGGTCCCCGACGACGTGCTGGCCCGGTCGACGTGGCGGCCCGAGTGCCCGGTGCCGCGCGAGGAGCTGCGCTGGGTGCTCGTGACGTTCTGGGGCTTCGACGGCGAGATCCACACGGGCGAGCTGCTGCTGCGCGCCGACGCGGTCGAGGCCGTCGTGGCCGGGTTCGCCCACCTGCACGAGCGGCGGTTCCCGATCGAGGAGATGCGCATCGTCGAGCCGTGGGAGCTCGACACCCCGCCCACCGGCGACGGCAACAACACCACTGCGTTCGTCTGCCGCCCCACCCGGGGCTCCAGCAGCTGGTCCGAGCACGCCCAGGGCCGGGCCGTGGACATCAACCCGTTCCACAACCCCTACGTCAAGGGCGACCTGGTGCTCCCCGAGCTGGCCACCGCCTACGTCGATCGCACCGAGGCGCGGCCCGGCATGCTCACCGTCGACGACGTCGCCGGCTTCACCGGCGCTGGCTGGGGTTGGGGCGGCCACTGGCGCTCCCTGAAGGACCACATGCACGTCTCGGCCACCGACCGCTGAGTTCTGGCAGTGCGGGTGTCGCGCTCGATCAGGGCCGGGGGTCGACCCGCACGAACGCGGTCTTCAGGTACCAGGCCTCGGGGAACGTGACGGGGTGGTCGATCGGATGCGTCGTGCGGGCCACCTCCTCCAGGCCGTGGCCCTGGCGGCGGGCGACGTCGCGCAGCTGGCGATGGAACGTGTCGGCGTCGATGCGGCTCGAGCACGACGACTGCACGAGCAGGCCGCCCCGGCGGGTGACCGCCAGGCCGAGGGTGGTCAGGCGGGCGTAGGCCTTCAGCGCCCGACCCACCGCATCCTGGCGTGGGGCGAACGACGGCGGGTCGATCACGACGACGTCCCAGCGCCGGTCGGCGGCGGCGTGGCGCTCGAGGACCCGGAAGGCGTCGCCGACCTCGGTGGTGTGGTCGCACGCGGCCACGTTCGCCAGGTGGTGGTTGCGGGCCATGTTGGCCACCGAGGTGTCGATGGCCGGCTCGCTCAGGTCAACCGTGTGCACCGAGCGGGCGCCACCCGCCGCGGCGTGCACGCTGAAGCCGCCCGTGCAGGCGAAGACGTCGAGCACGTCCATGCCCGCGGCGAGCGAGCCGACGAGGGCGCGGTTGTCCCGCTGGTCGAGGAAGTGGCCGGTCTTCTGGCCGTGGACGACGTCGGCTCCGAAGGCCAGGCCGTGCTCGAGGAACTCGACCGGACCGTCCGGCGCGGTGCCGACGAGGACCTGGCCGTCGACGAGGCCGTGGGTGGGACCGTCGGCGACGGCGCGGGAGAGGCGAAGCACCACGCGCTCGAGCCCGTCGGCCACCAAGGGCACCAGGGTGGGAAGGTGGGGGAGCCAGGCCGCGCTGTACACCTTCACCACTGCGGTCGTCCCGTAGCGATCCACGATGAGGCCGGGCAGCCCGTCGCTCTCCCCGTTCACCCAGCGGTAGCCGGTGGTGGAGCCGTCCTCGACCAGCGGGCGCCGACGCTCCTCGGCCTGCGCGAGGCGGGATCCCCAGAACCCCTCGTCGACGGTCTCGGGATCGCCGGCATGGAGGATCCGGATGCGGAGGGGCGACGTCGGGTCCCACAGGCCGATGGCCGCGAAGCGACGGCGGTCGTCGAAGACAACGGCGAGCGCGCCGGGCGGCGCGTCGTGGCCGGCGGAGGTGATGGAGCGGTCGAACACCCACGGGTGCCCGCCGCGGATGTGGCGGAGGGCGTCAGGGGTGACGCGCACCGCCACCCGCTTGCCCTCGGGGTCGGGGACGGCGGCGAGGGGTGCTGCGTGCGTGCCGGCTTGCTCCATGTCCGCTCCCGGGTCGGTGGTCGGTCGACGGTACCTGCCCGATCGCGCTCGACCCCCCGTAGCGTGGCGACGTGGAAGCCCAGCGAGCCGTCACCACCACCTCCCGCATGCGCCGGCTCGCCGAGGAGCTGGCCGACGAGGGGGTCGGCTTCCTCGCACCGGGAGGCGTCGGCGACCCGCTGCTCGAGGAGCTCGACTACGCACTGCGGCCGCCCGTCCACGAGCAACGGGTGCCCACCTACGGCGCCATCGTGGGCCCGAGCGTGGATGCCGACGAGTGGCACATCTCGACCCAGCTGCAGGTGTCGAGGCGTCAGACCACCGGCTACCGGGACGCCCAGATCCGCCGCTTCGCCGATGGGTTCTCGGCGTGGGCCGTGCGGGTGCCCCAGGGCCTGGACGAGTTCGTCGTCTTCGACCGCTCGGCCGGGTCCGAGCGGGACCTCGTCGTGCTGGCCGAGGCCTCCGGGGCCCGCCTGGTCCAGCGCGACGAGGCGGGCATCGTCCGCGTCGTCGGACCGTTCGGCGTCGTGCGCTCGGACATGGGTGGCTGGCACCACGAGCCGCCGCTCGAGTCCTGGATCGAGGAGATCCCCGGGTGCCTGGCGGCGGGCCAGCGCACGGTGCTGGGCCACCTGCTGGACTTCGCCGTCCACGACCTCGGCGCACGCCACATCGGTGCGCTGCTCATCATGCACCCCACCGGGGACCTGTCCGCCAACCACCAGCAGCGGCTGCAGGTGCCACCGGAGCTGCGGATCCAGCGGCCCTACGACCTGGCCCCGCTCCGCCACGGCCTGGCCCAGTCCGATGGCGCCACCGTGTTCGATGCCGACGGTGTGCTGCGCCGCATGGGCATCCACCTCGTGCCGAGCCGCGACGCGGAGGAGCACGTCCGCCCGCTCGGCGGGACGAAGCACACCTCGGCGCTGCGCTACAGCTACGACGACCCCGACGCCGTGGTCATCGCGGTGAGTGACGACGGGCCCGTCACGGTCATGCGCCACGGGCTGGTCGTGGGGCGCTCGCCCGACGACGACGCCATCCACGCCTGAGGGTCGCTACCCCTGGTCGATCTCGACCTCGACCTGGCTGAGCGGGCGCACGGCCGGGCCGTCGAGCACCGCGCCGTCGCAGTCGAAGCGCGAGCCGTGGCACGGGCAGTCCCAGCTCCTCTCCGCGCTGTTCCACTTGACGGTGCAGCCCAGGTGCGTGCAGTCGACCGACACGGCGTGGACGGTGCCGTCGGCCGATCGGTAGGCCCCCACCGTGTGGCCGTCGGCCTTCACGATGCCGCCCTCGCCGGGGGCGAGGTGGTCGATGGAGCGGGAACGGAGTCGGGCGAGGCGGTCGCCGACGAAGTGCGCCCCGACCTTGAGGTTGTCCTTCGCCAGGTTGGTCAGCGTCGACGGGTCGCCGATGCGGGTGGCGTCGAAGGCCTCGAGCCACGGGTGGTCCCGGCCGTCGAGGAGCTCGGCGAGGATCTGGGCGGCGACGGTGCCGTTGGTGAGCCCCCACTTCTGGAAGCCCGTGGCCACGAAGGTGCGCGTGCTGCGGGGCGATCGTCCGATGTAGGGCATGCCGTCGGCTGGGATGAAGTCCTGGGCGGACCAGCGGTACTCGAAGGACTCGACGTCGAAGTGCGAGCGGGCCCACTCCTCGAGGGCGCCGTAGCGGGCGGGCGTCGCCTCCTCGCTGCCGGTCTCGTGGTCCTCGCCGACGACGATGATGCCGCGGCGGTCGCCGTCGGTCCACGGGCGCGTGGAGCGAGTCGGGGATCCGGCCGTCATGTGCATGCCGGTGAGGAACCCGCTGCGCAGGACGGCCGCGACGCCGTAGGCGCGCTTGGGACGAGCCTTGGCGAAGAAGCCGCCGCGATCGAGGAACGGGAGCAGGGTGGCGATCACGACGTGGTCGGCGCGCACGTCGCCGTGCTCGGTCTTGACCGTCACCCGCTCCTTGCCCTCCTCGATGCCCATCGCCCGCGTCTGCTCCACGATCTGGACGCCGCGCTCGTCGAGGGTGCGGGCCAAGGCGGCGGTGTAGCGAGCGGCGTGGAAGTGGGCCTGATCGTCGAACCGCAGCGCCTGCTGCACGCGGAAGGGCAGGTCGGTCTCGGTGGTCAGCGTCGCGGGCAGGCCGAGGCGCGCCGCGGCGTCGTGCTCGGCCTGGAGGTCCTCGACCTCGTCGGGCGCAGTGGTGTACAGGAAGGACGGGGCGGTCTCGAAGTCGCAGTCGGCGCCGACCTCGTCGGCGAGCTCGCGGATCTTCCCGATGGCCTGCTGGTTCGCGTCGGCGTAGATGCGGGCCTTGTCCTCACCCACGTCCTGGATGAGCTGGTGGTACTTGAGGCCGTGCTGGGAGCTGACCTTGCCGGTGGTGTGCCCGGTGGTCCCGGCGCCGACCCGCCCGGCTTCGATCACCGCGACCCGGGCGCCGTTGCGTTGCAGGAGCAGCGCGGTGGTGAGCCCGGTGATGCCGGCACCGACGACGGCGACATCGACGTCGAGGTCTGCGCTGAGGGAGTCGAAGGCGGGGTGGGTGGCCGTGGCCAACCAGACGGAGCGATGGTCGGACATGGACGCGCCCTACCCGCTGCGACCGCCGTTCAGCCGCCGCCGGCGCGCTGCCGGCACCGCCCGGGTCTCGACGTCGTCCCGTCGTCGCTGGAGCCACTCCGAGGTGAGGAAGGCCTCCTCGTCCTGGTCCCGCTTGCGCTGGTTGCACGCGTAGCAGGCGAACACCAGGTTGCGGAGCGAATCGGTGCCCCCCTGGCTCTTCGGGACGCGGTGGTCGACGGTGCGGTGGTCCGGACCCTCCGGCGCGAACGCGACGCCGCAGTAGAAGCACTCCCGGGCCATCGCCCGGTTGCGGGAGGCGACGCGCCAGGCCCGCCACCGGGCCCGGAACGTGGCCCGCGCCTCCTTCCACCGGCGGCGCGATCCCAGCTGGCTCATGTCGCGACGGTACGCCCCACCTGCCGCCGTACCCTCGCGGCATGTCGATCCCCGTGGACCTCGAAGCCCTGCGTGACGAGCTCGCCGCCCACGAGCGTCCCGCCTACGTGATCACGGCCGGTGACACCGGCGGGCCTCACCTCGTGGCCGTCTACCTCACCTGGGCCGACGGTGCCTTCGTCGCCGGGTGCGGCCGGCACACGGCTGCCAACCTGGCCGAGCGGACCGAGGTCAGCGTCGTCGTGCCCCCGAACGAACCCGACGGCTACTCGCTGATCTTCGATGCCACCGGCGAGGTGGTGGAGGGGGAGGAGCGCACCGTGCGCCTGACCCCGGTCAAGGCCGTGCTGCACCGCCCGGCCGCCGGGCCGGAGGACGCCGGCGGTTGTGGACACGACTGCGCGCCGTTGGGTTCCTGACGCCACGCCGGGTCCTCCCGCGGGCACCCTCCCCAGGCATGAGGCCGTCGGTGGCCGGGTAGCAAGTGGTGACGCAGCCCGCGACACGGACGGACCCCATGACCGAGCACCACCCTGCACGCCGCCGCCTGCACGCGGGAGGTGCGCGATGAGCCCGGTCGCCGTCGTCACCGGCGGCTCTGCCGGCGTCGGACGGGCCACCGTTCGCGAGTTGGCCGGCCGCGGCTACGACGTCGGTGTGCTGGCGCGAGGTCGAGCCGGCGTGGACGCGGCCGTGGCGGAGGTGGAGTCCGCCGGTCGACGGGGGCTCGCCCTGCTCGCCGACGTGGCGGACCACGACGCGGTCGAGGCCGCCGCCGCCCGGGTGGAGGAGGAGCTCGGGCCCATCGACGTGTGGATCAACAACGCGATGACGACCGTGTTCGGCCGGGTGTCGGACGTGTCACCCGAGGAGTACGAGCGGGCCACGAGGGTGACGTACCTGGGCCAGGTCTGGGGGACGATGGTGGCGCTGCGCCGGATGCGTCCTCGCAACCGGGGAGCCATCATCAGCGTCGGGTCTGCACTGGCGTACCGAGGCATCCCGCTGCAGAGCGCGTACTGCGGTGCGAAGTTCGGCGTGCGGGGGTTCCACGACTCGCTGCGCACCGAGCTCATCGACGAGGGAAGTGAGATCCGGATCTCGGAGATCCACCTCCCAGCCGTGAACACCACGCAGTTCGGGTGGTGCCGCTCCAAGCTGGCGTTCCACCCGCAGCCGGTGCCGCCGATCTACCAGCCCGAGATCGCGGCGGCGGCCATCGCCGACGCGATCGACGACGCACCTCGTCAGCGCCTCCTCGGCACCTGGAACTGGATGCTGGTGAAGCTCTCGCAGTGGATGCCCGGCGTGGGCGACCACTACCTGGCCAGCACCGGTGTCGACAGCCAGAAGACCGACATCGAGATCGCCGACGACCGACCCGACGACCTCTTCCACCCGCTCGATGCCGACGAGGACTTCGGGTCCCACGGCATCTTCGACGAGCGGGTCGGCGGCGTCCTCCAGCCGGCGTTCTTGAAGACGGTGCCGACCATGCTCGGCGACCTCGTCCGATCGGTCCGGGCCCGCATCGAGCAGGTGCGCAGCCGGCGGCGCTGAGTCATGGGGGCGGAGCGGACAGCCGACCTGTGGTGGAAGCACGCGGTCATCTACTGCCTCGACGTCGAGACGTTCGTGGACAGCGACGGGGACGGGTACGGCGACATGGACGGCCTGCTGAGCCGCATCGACTACCTCAGCAGCCTGGGTGTCTCCTGCCTGTGGCTCTTGCCCTTCTTCCCGACGCCGAACCGGGACGACGGCTACGACATCTCCGACTACGACGCCGTCGATCGGCGCCTCGGCACGCTGGGGCAGTTCGTCGAGGTCGTCCGCACGGCCAAGGACCGGGGGATGCGGGTCATCGTCGACCTCGTGCTCAACCACACCTCGGACCAGCACCCCTGGTTCCAGGCGGCGTTGGAGGATCCGTCGAGCAAGTACCGCGACTTCTACGTCTGGAGCGACGAACCGCGGGACGACCTGTTCGACATGGTCATCTTCCCCGACGAGGAGGACAGCAACTGGGAGTACCACGAGCCGACCGGCCAGTACTACCTGCACCGCTTCTACGCTCACCAACCCGACCTGAACGTGGCCAACCCCGAGGTCCGCGACACCTTCGCCGAGATCATCGGGTTCTGGCTGCAGCTCGGCGTCGACGGGTTCCGGATCGATGCCGTCCCGTACCTCATCGAGACCTCCGGCATCGCTGATCATCCCGACGTCGGGACGGATCCCTGGCACGAGGTGCTCCACGACCTGCGTCGCTTCGTCATGCGCCGGACCGGGAGCGCCGCCCTGCTCGGTGAGGTGAACCTGCCGGTGGAGGAGGCCGTCGACTACTACGGCAGCGACGGCGACGAGCTCAACCTCATCTTCGCCTTCGACGTGAACCAGGCGATGTGGCTCTCGTTGGCACGGGAGGACGCTCGCCCCATCGCCGCTGCACTCGGGCGGCTGCCCGAGGTCGCCGAGGAGGTCCACTGGGCGAACTTCGCCCGGCTCCACGACGAGGCGAACGTGGGTCGGCTCGAGCGGGCCGAGCGGGCCGAGGTCTTCGCGGCCTTCGGGCCCGACGAGCGCATGCAGATCTTCGACCGGGGTCTGCGTCGTCGCCTGGCACCGATGCTCGACGGCGACACCGATCGCATCCGCCTGGTGCACAGCTTGGTCCTGTCGCTCCCGGGGACACCGGTGCTCTACTACGGGGAGGAGATCGGCATGGGGGAGAACCTCGACCTGGAGGGACGGCTCGCCACCCGGTCCACCATGCAGTGGAACGACGAACCCGACGGGGGGTTCGGTCCGGCCGATGGCCAGCCGTCCCGACGTCGCCCTCCGGACGGCCCGTACGGGCCGGTCGAGGTCAACGTCGCCAGCCAGCGTGCCGATCCGTCGTCGCTGCTCAACTGGGTGGCGGGTGCGGTCCGGACCCGCCGACAGATCCCCGAGCTTGGAGCCGGCTCGTGGAGCGTGCTGGACACAGGCGACGAGGCCGTGCTGGCGCACTGCTGCCAGATGGACGAGTCCTGCTTCGTGGCCCTGCACAACCTCCGGGGCGAGCAGCGCTCGGTCGAGGTCGAGCACGCCGCGGCCGCCTCGCTGTTCGAGGTGCTGGCCGCTCCCGATGCACACGTCGACCACGACGACGAGCGTCTGCGCGTCGTGCTCCCGAGGTACGGCTACCTGTGGCTCCAGACCGACCGACCACTCCAAGGGCACACGAGCGGATTGCCGAGGGCATGAGCACCGAGCAGCGAGCGCAGCCGATCACCGTCGACGTCCACCCACCGGGCGATGACCGCCCGCCGGGCTGGGACGGCAACCCCAGCGCATGGTCGCAGCGACTGCCCATCGTGGTCCTGGCCCTCATCGGCGTGTTCGTCGCCGGCTGGCTGGCGCTCTACCAGCAAGAGATCGTCCACACCGTCTGGGAGCCCTTCTTCCCGGGGGGCACCGAGACGATCGTGCGGGAGTCGGGCTTTTCGAAGTTCTTCGAGCGGTTCCCGGTGGGTGATGCCGCGCTGGGGGCCTTCGGCTACCTGGCCGATGCGGTCACGGGCGTCATCGGCGGCACGAAGCGCTGGCGCACGATGCCGTGGATCGTGGTGATCTTTGGCGTCTTCGTGGGTCCGTTCGGCGTGCTGAGCATCATGCTCGTCGTGATGCAGCCGGTGCTCTACAGCGCCTTCTGCACCTTGTGCCTGGCCTCTGCCGTGATCTCGCTCGCCATGATCGGCCCGGCCGTCGACGAGGTCCTGGCCAGCATGCAGTACCTGCGCGACGTGCGCGACGACGGGGGCTCGGTCTGGTCAGCGTTCTGGGGCAACGAGCACACCTTCGCCGGCGAGGCGGTGGTGGCATGAGCACCCGCATCCTCGCCCGGAGCGCAGCCGTGCTGATCGGCATCTGGCTCGAGGCGGCCTCGGCCGTGCTCGGCTACGGGACCCCGGCTGCCAACGTCGACCGGGTGCTCGGGCCGGTCGCCGGTGGCATCGCCTTCGTCGCCATCTGGGCCGTGGCCCACCCGATCCGGTGGGCGACCGTCCCGGCCGGCGCCCTGCTCGTGCTGGCGCCGGTGCTCGGCTACCCGCTGGAGGCGGCCGTGAGCAGCGTTCTCAGCGGTCTGGCCATCATCGCCCTGGCCTTCGTCGGCGGAGACCCCAGCGGCGACTACGGCGGCGGCTGGCAGGCGCTCTGGAGGGGCCGAGAGCGGTCCTGCGCCGACGGCTGAGCTCGCGCGGTTCACGGCAGCGCCCCAGCGGGGTAGTGGAGCCCGGTGGACGAGCAGCGCGACGCCATCATCGTCGGAGCGGGCCCCAACGGGCTGACCGCCGCGAACCTGCTGGCTGATCGGGGGTGGCGCGTGCTGGTGCTCGAGGCCCAGCCCGAGCCCGGTGGCGCGGTGCGCAGCGCGGCAACCATGGAGGACGGCTTCATCACCGACCGGTTCAGCGCGTTCTACCCGCTCGGTGCCGTGTCCCCCGTCCTGGCCGACCTGGGTCTCGAGCACCATGGCCTGGAGTGGGGGCACGCGCCGGCCGTACTGGCCAACCCGACGCCCGACGGACCGGCATTGGTGCTCTCGCGGGATCGGGCGGTCACCGCTCGCTCCCTCGATGCGTTCGCCGCCGGCGATGGCGATCGGTGGCGGGAGCTGCAGGACCGCTGGGAGCACGTGGAGGACGCCTTGATGGATGCCTTCATGCGGCCGTTTCCCCCCGTTCGCCACGGCCTCCGCCTCCTGGCGAGGCTGGGGGTCCGCGGTGCGGGCGAGCTCGTCCGCACCGGTCTGCTGCCCGTGCGTCGCTTCGCCCAGGAGCACTTCGACGGCGATGGCGGGGCGCTGCTCATCGGGGGATGCGGCCTGCACGCCGACATGACACCGGAGAGCGCCGCCAGCGGGTTCTTCGGGTGGATGCTCGCCGGCATCGGCCAATCGCGGGGCTGGCCGGTGCCGCGTGGTGGGTCCGGTGCGCTCACCGAGGCACTCGTCCGCCGCTTGACCGCAGCCGGTGGCGAGCTGCGCTGCGATGCCCCGGTGGAACGGATCGTGGTCGACGATGACCGGGCGGCCGGCGTCGTCGTGGACGGCACGGTGCTCCGCGCCCGACGGGGGGTGCTGGCCGATGTGGTCGCCCCGACGCTGTACGAGAGCCTCCTCCCCGAGCGCGCCGTGCCGCCCCAGGTCCACGATGACATGGCTCGGTACCAACGAGGTGCGGCGACGTTCAAGGTGAACTGGACCCTCGACGGTGCTGTTCCGTGGCGCGATCCGGCCGTCAGAGGAGCGGGGACGGTGCACCTGGCCGGCTCCTTGGACGAGCTGACCTACTCCTCTGCGATGCTGGCGTGCGGTCGGATCCCGGCCGATCCGTTCCTGCTCATCGGTCAGATGACGACGGCCGACCCGAGTCGCTCGCCCGCGGGGACCGAGTCGCTCTGGGCCTACACGAGCGTGCCTCAGGGCGTCCGGTCCGACGAGGGTGACGACCGGCTCGACGGGTCCTGGGACCACGACCAGAACCGTCGCTTCGCCGACCGCATCGAGGCGCGGATCGAGCGGGACGCCCCGGGGTTCCGAGGCCTCATCCGTGCTCGGGAGATCCAGTCCCCCCGGTCCCTGCAGGCCGACGACGCCAACCTGCTCCTCGGGGACAAGAGCCTGGGCACCGCCCAGCTCCACCAGCAGCTCGTGTTCCGTCCCCGCGTGGGGATGGGTCGGCCCGAGACGGCTGTGCCGGGGCTCTACCTGGCCTCGGCTTCCGCCCACCCGGGCGGTGGCGTGCACGGTGCTTGCGGCGCCAACGCCGCTTCGGCCGCGGTCGCCCACGACCGCGTGCGTCGGCTGACCTCGCGGTTGCGTGGCTGAACTCCGGTCGGGTCTCCTCGATGTGCGATGGTGAGCCGGCTTGTAGGCGGGGTTCTGTCCCGGGGCTGACGCCCCGTGGGTGACCATCCATCTGTGCGGCCCACCTGGCCGATCGGGCGAGCAACCCGCGGCACGCTTGGCCTTGCTCCGAGCGGGGGTTGCCGAGCCGCCGGGGTCGCCCCCGACGCTGGTGCGCTCTTACCGCACCGTTTCACCCTCACCTGTGCCGGGCGGACCCGGCCATCGGCGGTCTTCTCTCTGTTGCCCTGAACCGACAGGTCGCCCCGTCCTGGCTCTCGCCAGCGCTCTGCTCTGTGGAGCCCCGACCTTCCTCGACCACCCGGGGGCGGCCGCGGTCACCGGTCCGACTCACCATCGCTTGGCGCCAGTGTGGCACCCGACCGCTGCGACTGCACCCATCCCAGCAACTGTGCCGTCGGCCACGTCGGTCATGGACCGGTCGACGGGGGGTAGGGATGTCGAGTTCCCGTCTGCACCATCCGTCACAGGAAGTCCCAAGTGCTCGCGCTGCCCCCACCCCCCGGTGCCATCCGACGGCCTGCACGTCACCTCGTGCACGCCACCGCCACCCTCGTCGGTGTGAGCCTCGCGCTCGCCGCACGCATCCGGCCGTGAGCCGGTGACCTCCCAGATCATCGACGTTGCCATCATCGGCCTCGGGTCGGCCGGAGAGGCCCTGGCCACGGCGCTGGCCGAGCAGGGCCTCCACGTGGTCGGCTTCGAACCTGACCGGGTCGGCGGCGAATGCCCGTTCACGGCGTGCATGCCGAGCAAGAGCCTGCTTCACGACGCCACGTCCGGTTCTTCCTGGGACGACGCCCGCCGGCACCGTGACGAGGTCATCGAGCACCTCGACGACGGCTCCCACGCCGAAGCTCTGCAGGCTGCCGGCGTCACGCTCATCCGGAGCCGGGCCGGCCTCGTCGACGAAGGCATCGTCGAGGCCGACGGACGACGCTGGCGTGCTCGCCACGTGGTGCTCGCCACCGGGTCCGCACCGGTGGTGCCGCCCGTGGACGGCCTCGACGACGTCACTTGGCTGACGAGCGACGAGCTGATGGTGGCCGACGACCTGCCCGAGTCGCTCCTGGTGCTCGGCGGCGGCGCCATCGGCTGCGAGGCGGCCACGATCATGGCCGGCTTCGACCGCCCGGTGACCGTCGTGGAGGCCGGTGCGCTGCTGGCCGGCGGCGTCGACGTCGCTGTCGCCGACCGACTCGCCGTCCAGCTCCGCGATTCCGGGATCGAGGTCTGCACCGATGCCGAGATGGCGACCGTGTCCGAGACGTCGGGGGGCATCCGGGCGACGCTCTCCACCGGCGCGGCGATCGAGGCCGCGGCGATGCTCGTGGCCACGGGTCAGGCACCCCGCTGGTCCGGGCTCGGGCTGGACCACGTCGGGCTCGACGACGACCCTGCCGTGGACGACGAGTACCGGGTCGAGGGCCGCGACTGGCTCCGGGCGATCGGCGACGTCAACGGACGATCGCCGTGGACGCACGGGGCGAACCACGAGGCCCGTCGGCTCGCCCGGCTCCTCACCGACACGCCCCCTGGTTCGCTCACCGAGCAGATGGCGCACTGCGTGTTCACCGATCCGCCGGTGGCCGCCATCGGCCTCACGGCCGAGGCTGCCGCCGACGAGGGGCACGACGTGGTCGTCGGGACCGCTCGCTACTCCGATGTCGCCCGCTACGCGACTGATGACCTCGGCGACGGCGTCGTCGTCGTGGTGGCCGACCGCACCACCGGAGCGATGCTCGGTTGCTCCGGCACGGGCGCACGCTTCGACGATGTCATCGGCATCGTCGCTGCGCTGCTGCACTGCGGCTGCACCGTCCAGGACGCGGCCGAGCTGGTCCTGCCGTTCCCGACCATCGGTCAGGTGCTCACGCCTGCCTTCCGCGACGCGGCCGACGCCATCGGCTGACCCGGTCAGTCCGTGACGACGGCGTCCGTGGGCAGCGGGTTGTCGGTGGGGACGAAGGCTAGGCGCTCGGAGCTGAGGTCACCCAGCAGGCCGAGGATGCTGGCCCGCCGGGCGGCCACCCCGCTGACGGACATCGCCGTCGAGCGCAGCGCCTGGGTGCTCAGACGCGTGGTGGCGTGCACGTACAGCTGGGTCGACGCCTGCTCCAGATCCCTGGCGAGCCTGAGGAAGTCCCGCTCGGCGGTGACCGACAGCATGGTCGGGTCGACGAGCCCGGCCTTCACCACCGGGTTGGGCGTGAGGAAGGGCTCGGCACCCGCGGCCTCGACGGCCGCGACCAGCGTGCTCTGGTGCTCCCCGTGGTGCTGCTGGAAGAGCGTGACAGCGTCGGTGGCCGGCCCGCTCTGGATGAAGCCGAGGTCGAAGGAAGCCTGGTACGTGGCGACGACGAGGACCTCCAACGAGAGGGCGGTGTTGAGCAGGCGCACGTCGAGATCTGCCCCGCCAGTCGGGGCGACGTCCGACCGCGTCTCCTCCGTCTCGTCCTCCGGGGCCGGTGCCGGGGGGTCGTCGTCGGAGCTGCAGCTGGCCAGCAGGGCACCCACGACCACCGTCATCCCGCCGAGGCGCAGGAGGTCCCGACGAGAGCGGGGGGCGTCGTCAGCCGTCACGGTCCGCTCACCGGGAAGACGCTCGGGTCGAAGCCGAAGGTGATGTCGGCTGACTCGATCGGTCCGGCCGGGAACCAGCCATCGGGCCCCTCCTGGAGCTCGTAGCTGAGCTCCGCAGCGTGGGACGCCTCGGTCGGCAGGATCGTCCCGATCGTCGACACGTGGTCGCTGCCGTCCGCGAGGGTGAGCAGGTGCCCGCAGGTGGCGGCGAGCTGGTTCTCGAGGTCCCGGGCGAAGCGGAGCACCTCGTTCTGGGTGGAGAGCGCGTCGATCGCCGGGGTCAGGGCCTCGAGCAGCGCAGGGTTCGCCTCGCCGGTGGCGGCTGACCCCGCCAGCGCGGCGAAGGCCTCGGCGTGCTCCTGGTGGTGGCCCCGGAACGTCTGCAGCACCGGCGCGAGGTCCTCGGAGAGCAGCTCGATCCCGCGCTCGTACGCGGCGACCGCGACGAGCTCCATCGACTCACCGAACGCGGCCAGGTCCTCTTCGGTGCCGCCCTGGGCGGCGGCGGCCGGCAGGAACCGAGCGACGGGGACGAGCGCGGTGCCGACCGTGACCGCGCCGCCGACGGCGGCGTGGCGGAGGAAGGACCGGCGGTCGGGTCGATCGACCCGGGGGGATGGCACGTGGACGAGCTCCTGGGGTGAGGAAGTCGGCTCAGAGCTCGAGGCTTGTGAGCTCGGGGATCCAGCCTGCGCCACGACGGCAGGCATCGGCGAACCGCTCCCGGTCGAGCTCGCCATCCGGCTCGATCCGGGCGGCCGGTGCACGGGTCTCGGTGGCTGCGGCCAGGTCCGACCAGGTGCCGGCGGCGATGCCGGCGAGGAAGCCGGCCCCGATCGCCGTGGCCTCCCGATGACCGGAGCGCTCGACCGGCTGTCGGGTGGCATCGGCCAACGCCTGCAGCACGACGTGGTTGGCGCTCATGCCGCCGTCGACGCGGAGGACGTCCGCCCGGAGGCCGGTGTCGGCCTCGGCTGCGTCCACGAGATCGGCAGCTCGTAGGGCGACGCCCTCCAGGACGGCGCGGGCGAGGTGGGCTCGCGTGGTCCCGCGGGTGATGCCCACCAGCAGGCCGCGAGCGCCGTGGTCCCAGATTGGTGTGCCGAGGCCGGACAGGGCCGGGACGAACACCACGTCACCGGCGTCCGGGACGGACGATGCGAGGACTTCGCTCTCGGCGACTTCGTCGATGATGCCGAGGCCGTCGCGCAGCCACTCCACGCAGGTGCCGGCTGAGAGCATCACCGCCTCCCGAGCCCACGTGTCGACGCCGTCGAGCCGCCAACCGATCATGGGAAACGTCCCGTGACGGGGGGTCGGGCCGGCTTCAGGCCCGAGGCAGATGTCGAGCATGCCGCCGGTGCCGAGGGTGAGCTTGGTGTCCCCCGGGTGGATGCAGCCCTGCCCGAGCAGCGACGCCTGCTGATCGCCGACGAGGGCGGTGATCGGGGGCGCCCCCGGCAGCGCCGTCGCCTCGGCGAGCGCACCGCTCGAGTCGGTGACGGTGGCGAGGGCCGAACGGGGGATGCCGAGCAGGTCGAGGAGCTCCTCCGACCAGTCCCCGGTCGCTGCGTCGTAGAGGCCGGTCACCAGGGCGTTGGACGCGTCGGTGATGTGGGCGGAGCCGCCCGAGAGCACCCACGCCAGCCAGGTGTCGACGGTGCCGATGCGGAGGTGCTCGGCGGGGATGTCGCTGTGCTGCACCAGCCACTCCGCCTTGGTGGCCGACGCGTTCGGGGCGATGCGGATGCCCTCGGGCTGCAGGGCGAGGCAGCGGCCCACGGTGCGCAGGTCCTGCCAGCCGATCCCCGGGCCCACGGGATCGCCGGACCGGGCGTCCCAGGCGATGGTCGACGCCCGCTGGTTGGTGATGCCCACGGCATCGACCGACCCGACCCGGTCCAGCACCGAGGTCGCGGTGGCGAGGGCCGCCCGGGCCGTGGCCGTCGCGTCGATCTCGACCAGGCCGGCCGCCGGAGAGCCGGGCAGGACCTCGACGAGCACCTCCGCCGCGACCGTCCCGTCCGCCTCGAGGGCGACCGAGCGGACCCCGGACGTGCCGGCGTCGACGACGAGGATCGTCACCGCGGCCTCCGGGCGCGGCGGTCGGCGAGCAGCCCCCCGGCCATGCCCGCTGACGCCGACAGCAGGGCGAAGAACGGGATCGCTGCCCACGTCACGTCGTCCCCGTTTGCGAGCAGGCGGACGGCGCCGATCGTCTGGACCAGCAGGTACGCGGCGAGGGCGGCCACCGCGCTGTTCGTGAGGGGCGCGTCCAGGCGCAGGGTGGCGGCGACGTAGCCACCGATGCCCATGCCGACCAGGATCACGCCGAACAGGACGATGAGCCACGAGGAGTTGTCGTCCACGGTGTCGGACTCGTCGAGCACCTGGGCGAGCAGCGCGGCCGGGACGCAGATCGCCAGCGCCACGCCGGCGCCGACGGCCACGGCGCGGGGGTGGAGCAACCCGCCCATCACGGGTAGGCGACCTCGCCGAACGGGCTGCGCAGGCCCAGCTTGCCCGGGTTGAGGATGCCGTTGGGGTCCAGCGCGTCCTTCACCGACTGGAGCACCGCGTGGCTCGCGCCGAGCGCTTCGGCGGTGAAGCGGCTGCGGTTGAGGCCGACGCCGTGGTGGTGGCTGAGGGTGCCGCCCGCCGCCAGTACCGCCCGCTGCCCGACGTCCCAGAGCTGGGCGTAGGTGCGATCCCGCGCCGCCGTGCCCTCGCCGTCCTCGTCGACCTTGGCGGCGAAGGTGAAGTAGAGGCAGGCACCGTCGGAGTAGGCGTGGGACTGGTGGGCGCTGGCTGCCAGCGTGCCCGGCACCGCGCGAAGCGCTCCGGTGGTCGCGGTGTAGATGTCCTCCAGGCGCGACCACGGGGCCGAGATCTCCATGGTGTCGACGACGTAGCCCTTCGCGATCAGGGCCTCGAGGGCCGAGACCTCGTTGCGGTGCGCCAGCCAGCGATCGACCAGGTCGACGTCGAGCGCTTCGGCGCCGGCGCACACCTCCTCGGTGATCGCCATCGCCGCGTCCACCACGATCGGATCGCCCTCGTCCATGACCAGCAGGACGGCCCGGTCGCCGGTCTGGTAGCTGCGGTCGGCCTCGATGGCGTCGTACACCCGGAGCACGGCCGGAGGCAGGCCCCGCTGGACGATGCGCCGGCAGGCCTCGTTGGCGGCGGCGAAGGAGTCGAAGCCGTAGGCGGCGTGGCGCTGCGCCTGCGGCGCCGGGTGAAGCCGCAGACGGACGCCGGTGATGATGCCGAGCGTGCCCTCGGACCCCACGAAGACCTGGGTCAGGTCCGGCCCGACCGCGGAGCGGGGGCCGCCGCCGGTGGTGATCGCGCTGCCGTCGGCGAGCACGACATCGAGGCCGACCACCATGTCCTCGATCTTCCCGTACTTGTTCGACAGCTGGCCGGCGCCCCGGCAGGCGACCCAGCCGCCGACGGTGGACAGGGCGACCGACTGGGGCCAGTGCCCGACGGTGAGGCCCTTCGCCCGCAGCTCGGCTTCGAGGTGGTCGCCGAACGTCCCGGGGGCGACGTCGAGGATCATCGACTCCTCGTCGATGGAGACGACGCCTGCGAGCGCCGTGGTGTCGAGCACGACGCCGCCGAAGGCCGGAACCGACGCCCCGCACACCCCGGAGCGCCCACCGGCCGCCGTCACGGGAACGCGAGCGGCGTTGCACAGGCGCAGCACGGCGGCGACCTGCTCGGCATCGGTGGGGGAGACGACGACGCCGGCCAGGCCGGGTACCTCGCCCTCGGTCGCCCAGATCATCGCCCCCGGCCACCAGTCACGGCTGGCCTCGGCCCGCACGGCATGGTCGGTGGACACGCCGGCGCCGGTCTTGCGGAGCCGGTCGATCACCGGGTCCGGCACCGGCACCATCTCGCCGAGGTGGGCGCTGGCGCCGGCTGCGCCGCCGCGGATCTCGATGGGCGGCGTCGGCGCGCCGGGTCCGGTGGGGGGCAGGGCGATCGGGTCGGCCACGGCGGGCCACTGTACGAGGGCCGGCCGCCCCGATCTGGCTCCGGTCCGGGATGTTCTGGCAGCGACAGCGGAACGCGCACGGAGCGCAGCACCGGACCTCAAGTCCCGTCTCCGACGTGCCGATGACGCGAACGCATGCGACCAGAACGACCAGCCCGCAAGGAGCGAGGTGCTTCCATCGTGGAGCTCGCCTTCATCGCGCCGGTGATGGTCCTGCTGGTGCTCGGCGTCCTCGACCTGGGCCGGGCGTACCAGATGAACATCCGGCTGGAGAACGCTGCCCGAGAGGGTGCTGCGTTCGCGCAGGTGTACCCGAACGATGCGACCTGCGGGCCGAGTGGGAGCATCCTCGGCCAGGTCGAGGCGGAGGAGCCGGGTCTGAGCGCATCCCCGGACTTCGACGTGGAGATCCTCGGTCAGGACGACGACGGCGACTGGGTGGAGCTCACCGGTTGCACCGGCACCGACGGTGCCGCCGGCGAGCGGGTTCGCGTCCGCGTGCGCACCCGCTACGACATCGTGACCCCGATCGTGGCCAACGTGGTCGGGAACTCGATCACGCTCGAGGGCGATGCTGAGGTGCGCGTGCAGGGTCAGGTGCGATCGTGATGGCCAGACGCTCGCGGCGCGGTTCGGAGGGCGTGACGATCGTCGAGGCGGCATTCGCCCTGCCGATCATGTTGACGTTCATCTTCGGTCTCGTCGACCTCGGGATGTGGACCCTCAACGCCAACCAGGCGACCAATGCGGCGCGCGATGGCGCCCGCCTTGCGATCCTCGACTTCGCGACGGCCGACGACCAGACCAGCGCGATGCACGCCGACATCGTGGACGCAGTCCAGTCCCGGCTCGAGTCGGAGAAGGTGGAAGCGGTCTCGGTCTCCTGCATCGACGACGGCGGCGCACCGATCTCGTGCAGCACCGCCGAGGTCGACATCGACAGCGTGCGCGTCGAGGTCGAGTGGGCGTGGGACCTCGTGACCCCCGTCGCTGCGATCCTGGGCTACGACCGCGGCGAGGCCACCGGTTCGGCGACCATGAAGCTCGTCGGACGCCCGCTCCCAGGCGGGTCGACACCGTCATCGACCACCAGCACCTCGACCACGACCACGTCGACCACGACCACGACGACACCGGACACCTCCACGTCGTCGACGTCGACCACGACCACGACGACCCCACCGAACTGCGCAGCAGGCGTCCCGGACGTACCGACCTCGGTGAACCGCAAGAAGATGTCCGGCAACAGCTCGCAGCAACTCGCGAGCGCCGTGCTCGTGGAGTTCACGACGAACGGCTCCGCAGCCTGTGCCGACCTGCGCGTGCGCCTCGTCAGCGCCAGCGGAGAGAGCGTGGAGATCGGCTGCGGCTGCGATCTCGAGCCCCCGGACCCACCCAACCACGAGTGGTCCTACGACGGCAGCGACAACATCTGGCGTCCCGGAACCGCTCGAGCCGAGATCCTCAACGGCGAGACCGTGCTGTCCTCCAAGAACTTCACCGTCTACTAGGAACGAACATGTCCCCACGACGAACCGCTCGAGACCGGTCCCGCAGTGCAGGCGACGAGCGCGGCATCACGGTCATCTTCTTCGCGATCGCGCTGACGGCCATGCTCGGTGTCGCTGCGCTGGTCCTCGGCGGGAGTGTGGGCTACGAGGCGGCGCGCAACGCCCAGACGGCGGCCGATGCGGCCGCACTGGCCGGCGCGTCCGCGATCCAGAACCACAAGCAGGACTGGATCATCACGCCGGTCGATGACGTGGTGGCCGAGATCGAGTCGGTCGTTGCCGACAACGACGCCGTCCTCCAGTCCTGCGAGCTGGTCGACGCCCAGTACGCGCTCAGCGGGTCTGACAGTGACGTGATCTCGACGTGCGACCAGCTCGGGTTCCTCGCCGACAGCGACTTCCAGCGGGTCGCGGGCGTGCGCGTGTCGGTCACCGACACGCGCGACGTCGCCTTCGCCGCCTTCGTGGAACAGGATGAGATCACCAGCAGCGCCACCGCTGCAGCCACGATCCAGCCGGTGTCGCGGGGCTGGGCTCCCTTCATGGTGTGCACCTCCCCGACGGCCGTCGGCCACCCTGCGCAGGCGATGCTCGAAGACGACGACGCCCCGAACGGCTACTCCATCAACTCCGCTGCGATCGGGAAGCACTACGTGCTCTGGGGCAACCAGATGAAGAACCTCGGGCGCGATTGCGGCAACGGTTCGAGCAGCTGGCGCGGCCTGGTGCAGCTGCCTGCCGACGGGTACGCGCTGCCGTCCTCCGAGGCGACTCCCGGCGACGACTCGGACTGGTGGGAGGCCGACACCGGCAACAAGACCGGCCAGCTCTCCCAGCGGATGGCGGGCGGCAACGCCTGTTCCTTCGAGGCCGGCGACGACGTGGACGACATCGAGCTCGGGTGTGAGATCGCGGTGCCGCTGTGCCCCCGTGGAAACGATGAAACGGGGACCAACTTCCGCCTCTACTGCGTGATGATGGGCGTCTTCCAGATCACCCACGTGGGGAGTGTGACCCTCGACGAGACGGATCCGCCCGAGGAGACTCCTTGTGGTGTCGAGAACAACAACATCGTCTGCGGACGGTTCGTCGGCGCCGCGACCGCAGCAGGTGGGCAGGGCGTCGCCGAGGCTCCGGACCGACACGGCTTCGCCGTGATCAAGCTCGTCCAGTAGCGCGCGACACCACGACTGCCAGTTTTCAGGAACGGCGCACCCGGCCCGCCGGGTCCTGGTCGTAGTAGCCGCAGAGCACCCGGTAGAGCTCGGGGTGGTGCTCCTCGAGCGCCAGCGGCTGCATGAGGAAGACCTCGCTGGCGACGGCGAAGAACTCGGCGGGGCTCTTGGTGGCGTAGCGGCGCAACACCGGGTCCGGCTCGTCCCGGCGGCGGAGCCGGCGGTACTCCCGGTTGCACACCTGGACCCAGTCGGCCCGATCGGCGCGGTCGGAGATCTCCGGGGTGCCGTCGAACAGCCCGTCGGCCGAGTCGAGCTTGTGGGCGAACTCGTGCACGACGACGTTCTGGCGACGCTCGGGGTGTCGGACGTCCCGGCGGACCGCCCGCCACGACAGCATCACCGGGCCCCGGCCGTCGCGGGCGTGGCCGAGCAGCCGCTGGGGTCCTCGTGTCACGACGCCGCCGACGTGGGTCGCCCGGACCCCGTGGCTGGTGAACGTCTTCGGGTGGACGACGACGGCCCTCACGTGGCGGTAGCAGTCGCGGTCGAGGCCGAGCGCGAGCAGTCCGGCGCTGGCGGCGATGGTGATCACCACCTCCTGGGTCAGCTCGAAGCCCCTCGCGGCCTCCCAGTGCTTGCGGCGTACGAGGTGCTCCACCCGCGACGCCAGGCGGGCGCGCTCGTCGTCATCGAGGAGGTCCCACTGGGGGAGTCCCGTGGCGGCGACCTCTTCCCAGCCGTCCAGCCAGCGCCGGGTGCGCCGGCGCCGGCCCCACACCACCTCAGCTGCCGACGCCGGGCAGCACCGAGTCGGGCAGGCCGGGGGCGTCCCGCTGCTGGGCGGCTCGAGCCCGCAGCTCGGCGACCTCGTCGGCCCGGCGCCGGTCGGACCAACCCAGCTCTGGCCCGATCAGCTCGGCGACCGCGGCGGCGGCATCGGCGGTGGCGTCCCGGGAGAGCATGAGCCCTCGCACCCGGCGTTCGAGCACGTCAGCGAGGGTCGTGGCCATCTCGTAGCGAACTGCGTACAGCGCCTCGGCCCGCAGGTGCGGCAGCCCGTTGACGAGGGGCACCCCCAGCGACGGATCCCGCTCCGCCATCGCCTGCACGACGCGCGCCTCACCGCCGTAGCGCTGGTGCAGGTGCTGGTCGGGCCCGGTGGCACCCGGGTCGTAGCCGTCGGCGCCGAGCAGGCGCAGCCGGGCGGTGCGGGATCGGCGTTGGGACCGGGGCAGGTCCAGCACCTTCGCGACGGCGCCCATCGTGTCGGCCGCCATCTCGCGGTAGGTGGTGAGCTTGCCGCCGGTGACGCTGACCACCCCGCTGGCGCTGGTGACCACGGCGTGGTTGCGGGACAGGTCGGCGGTGCGCCCCGACGTGGTGGCCTTCACCAGCGGCCGCAGCCCCGCCCACGTGCCCACCACGTGGCGCTCGGTGATATCGGTCGTGGTCGAGTGGTTGATGGCATCCAGCAGGTACGCCACGTCCTCGCGGGTGCACTGCGGATCCTCGGTGGGGCCGTCGTAGTCGGTGTCGGTCGTGCCGATGTAGGTGAAGGCCGGCTCCTCGCCGGCGGGTGCCGGCCACGGCACCACGAAGATCGACCGCTTGTCCTTGGGCACCGGTGCGATGACGGCGATGTCGTTGCGCACCAGCGACCACGGCACCGTCAGGTGGATGCCCTTGGCCGGGCGGATGGCGTGGGGGTGCATCCCCTCGTCGAGGGCGCGGATGTCGTCGGCCCAGACCCCGGCCGCGTTGACCACGGCTCGGGCCCGGACCTCGATGCGGTCGCCTGACTCGGCGTCCTCCACGACGGCGCCGGTCGTCCGAGCACCCTCGTGGGTCAGCTCGACGACGGGGGCGTGGTTGACGCACACCGCGCCGTGCAGCTCGGCCGCCGTGCGAGCCACCGTGAGGGTCAGGCGGGCGTCGTCGGCCTGGGCGTCGTAGTAGAGGTAGCTGGCACCGACGCGATCGGCCGGCAGCGTCGGCATGTGGGCCAGCGTCTGCTCCTTGGAGATGCGCTGGTGGAGCTTGCCGATGCGGGCGCCGCCGGTGAGGTCGTACATCCACATGGCCGAGCCGAGGGCCTTCTCGAGCTTCGGGTGGATGACCCCGCCCTTGCCGAACATGGGGATGAGGAAGGGCATGACCCGCACGAGGTGCGGTGCGTTGCGCAGCAGGCGCTGGCGCTCGCGCAGGGCCTCGTAGACCAGGCGGACGTCGCCGTTCTGCAGGTACCGCAGCCCGCCGTGCACGAGCTTGGAGCTCTTCGACGACGTGCCCGATGCGAAGTCGCCCCGCTCCACGAGCGCCGTGCGCAGGCCACGGCTGGCCGCATCGAGGGCGACGCCCACGCCGGTGATGCCGCCGCCGACGACGAGGACGTCGAAGTGCTCGTCCGCCAGGCGGCGCAGGTTCCGGCCGCGCTCGAAGGCACCGGGCAGGGCGGGGGAGGGGATCACGGCGCCAGCGTACGAGGCGGTCAGGCGGTCTCCCGCTCGACCCAGTCGTCGACCAGGTCGGCGAGGAGGGCGAGGGGCACGCCGCCGTGGCGCAGCACGGTCGTGTGGAACCGCTCGATGCGGAAGCGCGCACCGAGGCGGGCCCGGGCGTCGTCGCGCAGGCGCAGGATCTCCCGCTGCCCGACCTTGTACGACAGGGCCTGGCCCGGCATCCCGATGTAGCGGTCCACCTCGACCGCGGCCTCCTCGGGGTCGAGGGGGACGTGGGTGACGAAGAACTCGATCGCCTCGGCGCGGCTCCAGCCCAGCGCGTGGATGCCGGTGTCCACCACCAGCCGGGTGGACCGCCAGGCATCGGCGGCGAGCATGCCGAGGCGCATCGTGTCCGAGGAGTAGAGGCCCATCTCGTCGGCGAGCCGTTCGGAGTAGAGGCCCCAGCCCTCGCTGTAGGCCATGTACCCGCCCCGCTGCTGGAAGGTCGGGACGTCCTCGAGCTCGGCGGCGCTGGCCCGCTCGAGGTGGTGTCCGGGGACCGCTTCGTGGAACGCGATGACCTCGGCCTCGAAGCGGTTGCGGCGCGTCGCCTCGTAGGTGTTGGCGAAGTACGTGCCCGGCCGGGAGCCGTCGCCGGGGGGCGGGCTGTAGTAGGCGGCCGGGAGCCCGGGCGCGAGCGAGGCGGGCACAGCTTCGACCACGCAACCGGCGCTCGGCATGCGCTCGAACCAGTCGGGGGCAGCGGCGAGGGCCCGTTCGATGGCGGACGCCGCCACCTCCAGGATCTCCTCGGCCGACTCGTAGCGCATGGCCGGATCGGAGCGCAGCGCGGCGAACAGCTCGTCCCGGTCGCTGATGCCCAGGGCCCGCCCGCCGATCTCGGCCCACGGCGGGGGCAGGACCTCGGTCAGCTCGACCATGCCGATGTCGTGGATCTCCTGCGGCGTCAGGTCGGTGGTGGTCGCCCGGCGTGCCTTGGACCGGTACAGCTCGTCGCCGCCGGGGACGTGGACCAGCCCGGGTTGGTCGTCGCCCCGGCCCCGCTCGGCGAGCTCGGCGAGCGCCGCCGCCACCCGCTCGTAGGCCGGTCGGACCTGCTCGGCGACCACCGTGGCCGCACGGGCGCGCCACCCCTCGGCGCCGTCCCAGCCGTCGGGGAGCGCCAGGCCGACGAAGGGGTCGTCGGCGAGCGCGCCGGCCAGGTAGCCATCGACCATCGCCTGCGATCGTCGGACCGCGGCGACCGCCGGCGTCCAGCCCCGATCCGCACCCACCTGCCACTGCGCGACGACGGCGTCGAGCGCGCCCGGCAGCTTCCCCAGGCGCTCGAGCTGCGCTTCGGCGCTGGCCTCGTCCGGAGCGCGCAGCTGCGCCGCCGAGCGCAGGAGCGAGACCGGGTACCCGGTGAACCCGTCGCTCGCCAGCTGGATCTCGGCGCTGTCGACCGACTCGATCTGCTGCTGGCAGCTGTCCAGGAGCAGCGCGTGGGTGACCCGTTCGGCCTCGTCGAGGTCCGCGACGGGGATGGCCCGAGCCCGTTCGGCGACGTCGACGGCGAAGGCCCGCTCATCGGCCAACCCGGCCGGGCTGGGGTCCTCGATGGCGTCGTCGAAGCGGTGGTCGCCGAGGCGGGTGGCGACGGTGGGGTTCCTGGCCATCATCCCGTCCCACCACTCCTGGGCGAGGTCGCGCAGCGCGGCGTCCACGGCTACCTGCTCCGACCCTGGGTCGGCCGGTCCGAGGGCGGGACGATGGTGACCGGGCACAGCGCACGCTGGGCGACCTGGCTGCTGGTGCTGCCGAGCAGCAGCGCCGGCGTCCCGCCGATGCCTCGGCTGCCGAGCACGGCGAGGTCGGCGCCGACCTCGTCGAGGACGTTGAGGACCACGTCGACGGGGTTGCCATCGTGAAGCAGGACGCGGTGGCGGACGCCGGCTTCCTCCAGTGGGCGGGACCACAGCCCGTTGGCGCGCTCGGCGATCTCGTCGCGGTGGGGCTGGGTGGGCACCATCGGCCCCCCGGGCTCGAGCTGGTCGAGCAGGCCGAGGGCGTGCACGGCGACGACCTCGGCATCGAGCGAGCGGGCGAGGCGGGCAGCCCACACCACCGCTTCGTGGCTGTTCGACGACCCGTCGAGACCGACGACGATCGTTCCGACGACCTGGGATGCGTCCTGCATGCCACGAGTGTGCTTGATCACGCCCCCGCGGCGGTGCGTGCCCCCGGACGCCGGCTGCGGGCTCCCGTTCCCGTCACACCCCCCGGGTACGTTCGCCCCATGACCTTCGACGTGCAGTGGACCGCACATGGCGACGCCGCCCTCGGCGCGCTGCACGATGCGGTGGAGGCGGCACGCGCCGCTGGTCCGCTGGCGCCGGTCACGGTCGTCACGCCGTCGCCGTCGGTTGCGGTCGCCACGCGGCGGGCCCTCGCCCGCCGGGCCGGCGGTTCGGTCGGCGTGGGGTTCCACGCCCTCGGGGCGGTGGCCGAGCAGCTCGCGGCCCCGCGCCTGGCCGACGCCGGCCTCGGTGCCGGCGTCGACCGCGAGCTCGTGGTCACCGCGGTGCGCGTCGCCCTGGACGAGCAGCCCGGCCGGTTCGGGCCCATCGCCGAGCACCGGGTCACGTGGGAGCGGATCGCGGCCGCCGTGGTCGAGGTCGATGCCCTCGGCGAGGGCGCCCTGGACCAGATCCGGGCCGCCGGGCCCGTTCCCGCCGATGTCGTGCGCCTGCGCGACGCGGTCCGGGCCCGGCTCGGTCCCCTCGGTCCCGACGCGGTCATCGGGCTGGCGACGGAGGTCGCGTGCGAGGGCGGGCCCCGGGTCGACGCGCTCGGCACGGTGCTCGTCCACCTGCCGGACCGCTTCACCGAGGCCGAGCTCGACCTCCTGCAGGCCATCGCCCGCCACCGCCCCGTCCGGCTCCTCCTGGGCGCCACCGGCGATCGGCCGCTGGACGACGCGCTCGCCACCCACCTCGCCCGGCTCGTCCAGACGTCCCCACCTGCGGCGGAGCTGCCCGAGATCACCGAGGCGGTCTCGGCCAACGACATCGACGACGAGGTGCGGGTCGCCGTGCGCCACCTGCTCGCCCTCGCCGACGAGGGCACGCCGCTGCACCGGATGGCGCTCGTGCACCCGTCGGGGTCGCCCTACGCGCGCGTGGTGGCCGACGTCCTGCAGGCGGCCCGGGTCCCGTTCTCCGGTCCCAGCACCCGTCGGCTCGCCCAGACGGTCGCCGGCCGGGTGCTGCTCGGCGTGCTCGAGGTCGATCGCTCCCGCTTCGGCCGGCAGGAGGTCGTCGACCTCTGGGCCAGCGGGGTGGTGGTCGACGCCGACGCCCGGCCGCTGCCCGCGGCGTCGTTCGACGAGCGGACGCGCTGGCTCGGGGTCATCCGCGACCCTGCTCGCTGGCGGGCCACGCTCGACGCCGAGCAGGCCCGGCTGCAGGCCCGCCTCGCCGCCGCCGACGGGGACGAGGACACCGGGTGGATCGAGCACCGCCTCGACCTCGATGCGCAGCTCCGGCAGGCGGTCGACGCCCTCGACGCGCTGTGCGCCAACCTGCCGACGAGGTGGCCCGACGTCGCGGCCTGGGCGGGCGGCGCGCTGGACCGCCTCTGCGGTCCGGCGCGCAGCCGGGTCAGCTGGTCCGCGGTCGAGCTCGACGCGGACACCACGATCCGGCTCGCCCTGGCCCGGCTCGCGGCCCTCGAGGAGCTCGAGCCGGCGCCGACCCCGGAGGTCGTGCGCGACACCATCCGGACAGTGCTCGACGCACCCGCACCCCGCCAGGGCCGCACGGGCACCGGCCTGCTCGTCACCACGGTCGACGCGCCACCCCTCATCCCACTCGACGCCGTGGCTGTCGTCGGCCTCGCCGAGGGGCACCTGCCCCGCCTCGCCGGCGACGACGCCCTGCTGGGTGACGAGCTGCGCCGCACGGTCGGGCTCGCCGCGGTGGACGACCAGCAGCGCCGGCAGCGCCGGGCGTTCCTCGCGTCGCTGGCCTCGGCCGGCGCGCACCGGCTGGTCACCTACGCCCGCAACGACCAGCGCTCCGGGCGGGCCCTCGTCCCCAGCCGGTGGCTGGTCGAGGTGGTCGACCGCCACGCTGGACTCCGTCCTGACACCGAAGCCCTCATGGCCGGCCACCACGTCCCCGGGGTCACCCTCGTGGCCAGCCACGGAGCCGGGCTCCACGCCGTGGCCGAGGGTGAGGCGTCGGCGCTGCACCTCGAGGAGCACGCCCTCGCCTCGCTCCTGCGCACGGGCGCGTTCGAGGAGCACCCGGCCGCCGCCGATCCCGTGCTGGTCGCCGGCACCGAGCTGCTCCGGGCTCGCCGCTCCGGTTCCTTCACCCGCTTCGACGGCAACCTCGACGGCGACGGCGTCGACGTGACCGCGCTCGGGGTCCTGTCGCCCACGTCGCTCGAGACCTACGCCACCTGCCCGCGCCGGTGGTTCTTCTCCCACGCGCTCCGGCTCCGCTCGCGCGACCGGCCCGAGGAGATCGAGCGCATCGACGGCCGCGAGCGCGGCACCCTGGCCCACCGCGTGCTCGAGCGGTTCTTCGCCGAGGTCATCGACGCGGACGCAGCGCCCGCACCAGGCGAGCGGTGGTCGGACGCCGCGCGCGAGCGGCTCAGAGAGATCTGCGACGAGGAGTGCGATGCCGCAGAAGCGCGCGGCATCACCGGCCACCCCCGCTGGTGGGCCCACGACCGCGACGAGATCCACCGGGTGCTCCAGCGCACCCTCACCGGCGACGAGGAGCAGCGTCGAGACTTCGGCACGGCGCCCGTCGCGGTCGAGCTCACCTTCGGGCGCCACGGCGCCCCGCCCCTGGTCGTCGACCTCGGCGACGGTCGCGTGCTCCAGCTGGCCGGGCAGGCCGACCGGGTCGACCGGGGGACCGACGGCGACGGTCGCGCCCGGGTGGTGGTCTGGGACTACAAGTACAGCAAGCCCGCCGCCTTCGACGGCATCGTGAAGGACGAGGCCAAGGGGGGCGACCCCCTGGCCGGCGGCACCAAGATCCAGCTCGTCGCCTATGCGATGGCGGCCGGTGCCGACCGCGACCTCGACGTCCCGGGCGACGCCGAGGTGCACGCCAGGTACTGGTTCCTCCGACCCCCGCACACCAACGAGCACCGGGGCTACCCCGTCGACGCCGAGCTCCGGGAGCGCTTCACCCGGGTCCTCGGGGTGCTGGCCGACGGCATCGCTGCGGGGCGCTTCCCGGCGAGGCCCGGCGACCACGCCTGGCACTGGGGGAACTTCGAGCACTGCGCCTGGTGCGAGTTCGACTCGATCTGCCCGCGCGACCGCGACGAGGAGTGGGAGCGGGTCCGCCACGAGCCGTCGCTCGCACCGCTGCGCCGGCTCGCCGAGGACGGCTCCGCCTCGGTGCTCGACCCGACCCCGGAGGATGCCCGATGACCGACATCGTCGACCAGGACGCCCGGCGTCGCATCGCACGGGATCACGGCAGCACCCTCTTCGTCGAGGCCGGAGCTGGGTCCGGCAAGACCTCGTCGCTCGTCAGCCGGGTCGTGTCCCTCGTGCTGGCCGGAGCCGACGTCACCTCCATCGCCGCGATCACCTTCACCGAGGCGGCCGCCGCCGAGCTCCGCGCCCGCGTCCGCCGCACCCTCGAGGAGGTCGAGGCCGGCGAGAAGGTGGACTGGGTCACCGATTCGCCCGAGGCGCGGGCGTCGGCGGCCGCCGCCCTGGACCGGCTCGACCGGGCCACCATCTGCACCCTCCACGCCTTCGCCCAGCGGCTCCTGCTGGCCGCACCCATCGAGGCGCGGCTCCCCCCGGCGGTCGAGGTCCACGACGACATCAGCTCCTCGCTGCGCGCCGAGGAGCGCTGGCGCCGCTTCGAGCACCAGCTGCTCGACGACGACGCCCTCGCCGACACGATGCGCATGTCGCTCACCCTGGGGATCTCCTCCCAGGACCTGCAGGCCGTCGCCGACACCCTGGGGCAGAACTGGGACCTGGTCGAAGAGGCGCGCGACGCCGGCCTCATCGAGGAAGACCGTGCCGTCGACGTCGACCGTTCGGTGCTGCGGGTGGACCGATGGATCGAGGGGATCGACGAGATCGAGGGGATGCTCGCCGCGTGCACCGACCCGGAGGGCGACCGGCTCGCCCGATGGGTCACCGAGTACGCGCTCCCGCTCCGCGAGGCGCTGCGGGCCGCGGCGTCCGACCCCTACGAGCTCGTCCTGCTCGCCACGTCCGGGCTGAAGGGCCCGAACAGGAACGCCGGCACCAAGGGCTGCTGGCCCGACGGATCCAAGCCCGCCGTCATCGAGGCCGGGCACGCCGTCATCGACGCCATCGCCGCCGACGTGGCCGCCCTCACCGACCAGGTGCTCACCCGCCTCGGCGCGGAGATCGCCCTGTACACGCTGGACGACGCCGACGCCCGCCGGCGCGAGGGGCGCCTCGAGTTCCACGACCTGCTGGTGCTCGCCCGCCAGGTGCTGCGCACCGAGCGCAGCGTGCGCCAGCGGTTCCACCAGCGGTACCGGCACCTGCTCATCGACGAGTTCCAGGACACCGACCCGATCCAGATCGAGCTGGCCGTGCGCATCGCCGCCGACCCCGCCCACGACACCTCCACCCCGTGGCACGACGTCGACGTCGAGGAGGGTCGCCTGTTCTTCGTCGGCGATCCCAAGCAGTCGATCTACCGGTTCCGGCGGGCCGACATCGGCCTGTTCAGCCAGACCGCGGCGCGCTACACGGGCGGAGCCACGAGCCTGCGGGTCAACTTCCGCACCGTCGGGCCGGTGCTCGCGTTCTGCAATGCCGTCTTCGGCGGCGACGACGACGGCCTCATCCGCCACGCCATCGAGCCCGACACGCAGGCGACCGCGCAACCCCACTACGTGGCCCTCGAACCCCACCGGCCGCCCATCCCCGGCGACCCCGGCCCTGCCGTGGTGGTGCTCGGCGACGGCGAACCCCACCCCCGGGCCGAAGCCGCTCGCAGCGCCGAAGCATCCGACGTGGCCGCCGTGCTCGGCCGCGCCCACCGCGAGGGCTGGTACGTGGAGTCCGGCGGCGCCCCGAGGCCGTGCCGGTGGTCGGACATGGCCATCCTGCTGCCCAGCCGCACGACGCTGTCCCACCTGCGCACGTGCCTCGACGATGCAGGGATCCCGTACCGGCTCGAGAGCGGCACGCTCGTGTACGGCACCACCGAGGTCGCCGACCTCCTGGCGATCCTGCGGGCCATCGACGATCCGGGCGACGCGATCGCCGCCGTCGGCGCGCTGCGCTCGCCGGCCTACGGCTGCGGCGACGACGACCTGCTGCGCTGGACCCGCCAGCACGGTCGCATCACCTACCTGGGCTCCAGCGTGCGCCCGCCCGACGTCCTCGCCGCGCTGCCGCCCGACGAGGTCGACCCGGTCGAGCGTGGCCTCGCCGACCTCCGCGCCCGGAACCGGGCTGCGCCGTTCCAGGCGGTGCCCGAGATCGTCGAGTCCGTCCTGCGCGACCGTCGGCTCCTCGAGCTGTGCCTCGCCGGCCGCCGCCACCGTGACCTGTGGCGCCTCTACCGGATCGTGGTCGAGCACGCCCGCCAGTTCGCCGACACCGAGGACGGCGGCCTGCGCGCGTTCCTCCACTGGGCCGACCTGCAGCGCGACGACAAGCTCCGGGCCACCAGCCCCGTCCTGCCCGAGGCCGACGTCGACGCGGTGCGGATCCTCACGATCCACGGGGCCAAGGGCCTCGAGTTCGGCATCACCGCCGTCTCCGGGCTCTCCGCCCAGGACCCCACCGGTCGCACCGGGGCCACGGTCCGGTTCGCCGCCGAGGGGGGCTTCGAGTTCAAGATGCGCACGGGCATGGAGACCACCCGCTACCAGGCCGTGCGCACCGTGGACGAGACCATGGACGAGCACGAGCGGATCCGGCTCCTCTACGTCGCCCTCACCCGGGCACGAGACCACCTCATCGTCAGCACCCACCACACCAGGTCGGCCATCGCTCGCAGCCACGGCGGCCGCATCTCGTCCCGTCTCGGTGCGCTCGCCGGCGACATGGACGGCCTGGCGGTGCGCTGGACCGCCTCCGACGAGGACGTCGAGCTGGTCGTCGCAGAGGACGAGCCGACGGCGCCGAAGGCGACCCCCGGCACCGCGACCTGGCAGGCCCAGGTCGAGGAGTTCACCGAACGACGCGCCGCGACCCTGGCCCGGGGCGGGGGAGGCGTGCTGTCCGCCACGGCCATCGCCCGGGACCAGGCGGCCGTCCCGGAGGACGACGGCGGCCTGGCCGAGCCGATCACGCCCGAACGTGAGCCGTGGCGTCGGGGACGGGCGGGTACCAGCATCGGCAGCGCGGTCCACGCCGTGCTCCAGCACGCCGACCTCACCGACGCGGCCGGCAGCGAGCTGGGCGGCCTGGCCCGATGGCAGGCCGCGGTGGAGGGCCTGCCGGCGGACGCGGCGGAGCTGGTGGAGGCCAAGGCCCGCGCCGCTGTCGCCAGCCCGCTCGTGCGTCGCGCCGTCGCCTCCGGGCACCTCCACCGCGAGCTGCACGTGGCCGCACCGACGACAGCGATCGTCGGCGAAGGCGCTGCGGTCGGGCTCGACGGCGTCGACCTCGTCGAGGGCTTCGTCGACCTGTGCTTCGACGACGGACACGGGCTCGTGGTCGTCGACTACAAGACCGACGACGTGCCCTCCGACGCGGCGGTGGCCGACGCCCTGGAGCGCTACGCCCCCCAGGGTGCGGCGTACGCCCTCCTGCTGGAGGCAGCCACCGGCCGGCCGGTGACCGAGGTCCACTTCCTCTTCCTCCGAGGCACCGAGGCGGTGGACGCGCCGATCGCCGACCTCGCCGATGCCGTGGGCGGTGTCCGGCGCCAGCTGCTGGGGGAGGTGCGAGCATGAGCACCGGCCGTCCCGAGTCCCTCAGCGCCGTCACCATCGGCGTCACCGACATGGGTGCGTCCTGCGCGTTCTACGGCGCGCTCGGCTTCGAGGTCGTCCACGGCGGCCCGGACGCCCCCTTCACCAGCTACGGCGTCGGTTCCGGGTTCCTCAACCTGCAGCTGGTCGAGCGGACCGAGGTGCACTGGGGCCGCTTCATCGTCCACGTCGACGACGTCGACGCCATGCACGAGCGTGCGCTCGCCGCCGGCCTCACCCCGTCGATGCCGCCGTCGGATGCCCCGTGGGGGGAGCGGTACTTCCACATCGACGACCCCGATGGTCACGAGGTCAGCTTCGCCCGCCCGCTCCGGTGAGCGGACGGGCGGAGATCACGGCTGCTGCTCGGCCTGCTCCAGCGGGTCGGCGCCGAGCTGCGGGCCGCCCGGGAGCGACCGGGTCGGCGCCGGGGCGGGGAGGGGGCCTTCGAAGCCGCTCACCGGGATGTCCCGGTGGGCGTAGGCCATGACGTCGTGCCAGATCAGCGCCGGGATGCTGCCGCCCGTGACCCGGGCGTAGCCGGCGGTGTTGACCATGGAGACGTTGCCGGTCGGGTGACCGACCCACACGGCCGCCGACAGCTCCGGCGTGTAGCCCACGAGCCACGCGTTGCCGTAGTCGTTCGACGTGCCGGTCTTCGCTGCGGCCGGTCGACCGAACGCCGCCCGGGTGGCGGTGCCCCGCTCGACGTTCTGGCGCAGGATGTCGGTGACCCACCGGGCCGTGTACGCCGACACCACACGGGGACGATCGGCCGGATCCGGAGTCAGGTCGGTCAGGAGCTCGCCCGACGAGTCGAGGATGCGGGTCACGGGCCCGGCCTGGATGCGCCGGCCGTCGGCGGCGAACCCGCCGTAGGCGATCGCCATGTCGAGCGGTGACACCTCGTAGGCGCCGATGCCGATGCTGGGGCCGACGTAGCCGGGCAGGCCCCCGACACCGAGCGACGAGGCGACGTCGCGGACGGCGCGGGCGCCGATGGCCTCGGTGAGCGCCACGTAGGCGGTGTTGATCGAGCGCACGGTCGCCTCGATCAGGCTGATCTGGCCGTAGCCCCGCTGCGTGAAGTTGTGCACCGGCTTCGGGTCGAGGACCGTCGTCGGCAGGTACGTCTGCGGTGCGCCGATGCGCTGCTGGGGCACGAAGCCCTGCTCGAGCGCGGCCGCCAGCACGAACGGCTTGAACGACGAGCCCGGTTGGCGCCCGGCGCCGGCGCCACCGCTGCCGAGGGCGAGGTTGACCTGGGCCTCCTCGAAGGAACGTCCGCCCACGATCGCCCGCACGAGCCCGCTGCGGTGGTCCACCACGGCGAGCGCGGCCTCCGGGCCGGCGCCGGCGGGGATGTGGTCGTTGACGGCCAGGCGAGCGACGAACTGCAGCTCGGAGTCGAGCGCGGTCTCGATGCGCAGGCCGCCCTGGTACAGCTGCTCGGCGCTCATGCCGACGGTGTCGAGCAGGAACCGGCGCACGTAGTCCATGTAGTAGGGGAACTTCTCGAAGCGGGGCCGGGGCGGCAGCACCTCGGGGATCTCGGCGAGGGCGGCGTCGACCTCGGCGAAGGTTCCCTTGCCGGTGGAGCGGACGCGCTCCAGCACCGTGCGGCGGGCTTCGTCCGCCGCCTCGAAGTTCGTGCGGGGGTTGCGGGTCGTGGGCGCCGGCAGGATGCCGACGAGCAGGGCCGTCTCGCTCATCGTGAGCTCGGCCGCCGGCTTGTCGAAGTACTCCTTGGCCGCCGCCTCGAAGCCGTGGGCGCCGTTGCCGAGGAACACGGTGTTGACGTAGGCCGTGAGGATCTCGTCCTTGCTGAACCGCTCCTCGACGTCGATGGCGACCTGCAGCTCCTGCAGCTTGCGCTCGAGGTCGTCCTCGTCACCGGTGAAGAGGTTCTTGGCCAGCTGCTGGGTCAGCGTCGAGCCGCCCTCCTCGATCCCGCCGCTGGAGGCGTTGCGCACCATCGCTCGGGCGATTCCGGTCGGGTCGAACCCGTTGTGCTCGCGGAAGTCCTCGTCCTCGGCCGCGGTCAGGACCCGCTCGACCATCTCGGGCACCTGGCCGACCTCGAGGGGCTCGTAGCGCTCGTCGTCGGCGAAGCGGCCGATGATGTCGCCCTGGGAGTCCACGACGACGGAAGGCTGGGACAGCTCGATGTCGACGGCGGCCTGGAGGTCGTCGATGGCCGAGACGTCGACCCCGGGGTCGGGCAGCTCGGGAACGGATTCGCGGGCGACGTGGGCGACGCCGAGCGCCGAGGCGGACAAGACGACGACGGCCAGGATGCCCACGACCCCGACCGTGGTGAACAGGGTGGCGACCTGGCCGAGGCGGCCGAGGAAGTGGCGGAGGGTTGTCACGCCGTCCTCAGGAGCGGATCGTGACGAAGCCGCGGTGGCGCAGCGAGAACACCCGCTTGCGGCGCTTCAGCGGGCCGGTCTCCACGGCGAGGCCGCCGAAGACGGCGCAGGAGGCGTTGTAGACGGCGGCGAGCAGGATCGTCATCACCCACCCGAGCACGGTGAGGAACGCGACCGTGGCGGCGGCGATGCCGAACAGGGCCCCGCCGTCGATCTCGAAGGCGTCGATCCCGAGGGAGGTGACCACCGTCGTCTCGATCTCGCCGATGAACCCGAAGGCCCGCGCCACGTTCCAGACGGCGACGGTCGTGCCGAGCAGCACGCCGAAGGCCAGCAGCCAGAAGATGAACGAGAGCTTCGCGACCGACAGCAGCTTCACCCGCCGGATGCGCATGCCCCGCCACGGGATCCGGCCGCTGGGGTCGATCTGCACGGGGCCGTGCACGGGACGCTGATCGTGGTCGACGGGCTCCAGGTCGGCACCGTCGTGGTCGTCATCGTCGGTCTCGGCGAGCGGCGCGGCCTCGTCGGTGCGGCGTTCGTCGGTGAGGTCGACGGTGTCGCCGTCGTCGTCGGCGTGCAGCGGTCGCTCGGCGCGATCCGCGACCGCGTCGTCGAGCACCTCGTCGTCGGGGGTTCTGGTGTTCCTGGAGTCGTGGAGCAGTGACATGTCGCTTCTTCCGCTGGCTGGCGTTCGCCTGGGGTCCTACCCCGGCCCCCGACCGGGCAGACATCGGCGGGTCCGGGCCCGCCGGGACGTCCGATCTGCCCGCCTGCACCGATTGATGGTCGACAACGATTGTCGATCAGCAATCCTTGGCCTATGGTGGGAGGCCGATGCGCTCCCCGTCCGACCTCGCCGACGCCTTCCGGTCCTCCGGCCGCAAGCTGACGCCCCAGCGCGAGCGCATCTTCCGGGTCCTGCACGACAACCCGACGCACCCCACCGCCGAGGCCGTACACGCTGAGGTCGTGGCCGACATGCCGTCGGTGAGCCTGCGCACCGTGTACTCGACGCTCCACGACCTGGCCGAGATGGGCGAGCTGGTGCAGCTCGACCTCGGCACCGGCTCGTCGCGCTTCGACCCCAACGTCTCCGAGCACCACCACCTGGTGTGCGACGGCTGCGGGCGCGTCCAGGACGTCGACCTCGCCGTCCCCGCCTTCGAGCTCGACGTCGACGCCGCTCGCGGCTTCCACGTCGACGCCACCCAGATCGTCCTGCGCGGTCGCTGCATCACGTGCAGCGAGCCGGTGGCCTGACGACATCCCCCAGTAACCACAAGCAAGCAACCGAGGAGCAACACCCATGGCTGAGCTCAAGGGCTCCAAGACCGAAGAGAACCTGAAGGAGGCCTTCGCCGGCGAGAGCCAGGCGAACCGCCGCTACCTGTACTTCGCCCAGAAGGCGGACGTCGAGGGCTACCCCGACGTGGCGGCGCTGTTCCGCTCCGTCGCCGAGGGCGAGACCGGCCACGCGTTCGGTCACTTCGACTTCCTCGCCGAGGTCGGCGACCCGGTCACCGGCGAGGCCGTCGGCACCACCGCCGACAACCTCAAGTCCTCGATCGCTGGCGAGACCTACGAGTACACCGAGATGTACCCCGGCTTCTCCAAGACCGCCCGCGAGGAGGGCTTCGAAGAGGTCGCCGAGTGGCTCGAGACGCTCGCACGCGCCGAGAAGAGCCACGCCGGCCGCTTCCAGCAGGGCCTCGAGTCGCTCGACGCCTGAGCGGTCCGCCGCCGTCGGACCCCACCGGTCCGGCACCGAATGACTGAGGAGGGGGCCGGGTCGTGACCCGGCCCCTTCCACGTCACCACCTCCCGAACGAACCCCAACGCCGATCCGAGGACCACCGATGAGCCGCAAGCTGACCCTCTCCGACATCGCCGACCTGCGGGAGTACGAGCGCGAGCGTGCCGACTTCCGGGCCCACGTCATCGACCTGAAGCGGCGCCGACGCGTCGGCCTCGGTCCCTTCGTCACCGTCCTGTTCGAGAACCGCGACACGATCCGGTTCCAGATCCAGGAGATGGCACGGGTCGAGAAGCTGCTCACCGATGAAGCGATCGAGGGCGAGCTGCGGGTCTACAACCCGCTGGTCCCCGAGCCGGGCGAGCTCGCGCTGACCCTGTTCATCGAGCTGACGTCGGAGCTGGCGCTGCGCGACTGGCTGCCCCGCCTCGTCGGGATCGAGAAGACGCTCGAGCTGCGCATCGGCGAGGGCGACGGCCGCATCGTCGTCCGGTGCATCCCCGACGAGGAGCACCAGGAGCAGCTCACCCGCGAGGAGATCACGGCGTCGGTGCACTACATCCACTTCGAGCTCGACGCGGGCCAGATCGAGGCCTTCGCGGCAGGACCGGTCGAGCTGGCCCTGACCCACGACAACTACGAGCACGCCACCACGCTGGGTGAGGAGACGGTCGCCGAGCTGCTGGCCGACCTCCGGCCCTGAACCCCGCCGGCTCGCCGGTTTCCGGCCCCCGGGTCCGGTTTCGAGGTACGTGAAACTACGTTCCGTGAGGAACAAACCACTTGCAGTGGTTCCGGTTTTTCTCTACCATCCGGAGCATGGTGGCGACGAAGAGTGACACGGAGCGGCAGCGGCTGGTGCACGAGCTGGTCGACGGCCGCGATCGGGACACCCTCGGCGGTCGCCTGCTGCGCACGCGCGAGGTGGCACTGCTCTTCGAGGTCTCCGAGCGCGCCGTGACCGACTGGGCCACCAAGGGCCGCATCCCCAGCATCCGCACCCCAGGCGGCCACCGTCGCTACCCCGCCGACGCGGTCGCCGGGCTGCTCGCCGACGAGGGCCGCACCGCCTAGCGACGACTTGCTCCGCCCGCGCCGTCCGGTCCTTGTGCCGCCGGCGTGGCGGGTGCCAACCTCGGCGCCGCCGGCGGGCCCGCCGGCTCGGACCACCATCCCGGCGGAGCGAGCATGGACAACAGCTGGAGCGCACGGGCTGCCTGCCACGGCCTCGACCCGAGGATCTTCTTCCCCGCGGACGACGACGAAGCGAGCCTGGCCAAGGCGGTCTGCGATTCCTGCCCCGTCCGGGAGCCCTGCCTCGAGTACGCCCTCGGCGAGCGCGAGCGGGAAGGCGTCTGGGGCGGGTGCACCGAGGGGGAGCGGCGACGCATCGTGCGCCGGCGTCGCCGGGCGGCGTCCTAGTGGCCGCCGAGACGGTTCGGCCGTGAGCGGGCCCACCATCGACGACGTGGGTGGCTGGCCGCGCATCCTCGGCCGCCTGGTCGAGGGCGAGGACCTGCGGGGCGACGACGCGGCCGCGGCGCTCGCGTCGATCCTCGCGGGCGAGGCCACCGCGGCCCAGCTCGCCGCGTTCATCGTGGCCCTGCGCCTCAAGGGGGAGACCGCCGAGGAGGTCGCCGGCATGGTCGGCGCCATGCTCGACGCCGCCGCGCCTCTCGAGCTGCCGCCGGGCACGATCGACATCGTGGGCACCGGCGGGTCCCCTCGCCGCCGGGTCAAGGCGCTGAACGTGTCCACGATGGCGTGCCTCGTCGCCGCCGCGGCCGGGGCCACCGTGTGCAAGCACGGGAACCTCAAGGCCTCCTCGACCTCGGGCTCCTTCGACCTGCTCGGCGCCCTCGGCATCGGCTACGACCTCGATGGTCCCGCCCTCGCCGCGGTCGTCCGCGACGTCGGCGTCGGCTTCTGCTTCGCCCGCGCCTTCCACCCTGCGATGCGCCACGCCGGGCCGGTGCGGGCCGAGCTCGGCGTGCCCACCGTCTTCAACCTGCTCGGCCCCCTGTCCCACCCCGGCCGGGTCGCTCGGCAGGTGATCGGCGTCGGCGACCCCCGCTCCCTCGACCTGGTGGCCGGCGCCCTGGCGCTGCGGGGGAGCGAGCACGCGCTCGTCGTCCACGGCGACGGCGCGATCGACGAGCTGGCCCTCACCGGGCCGACCCAGGTGCGGGAGGTGCGCGACGGCCAGGTGCTGGATCCGTCGACCTACTCGCCGGCCGACGCCGATCTGGCCGCCGTCGCCGTCGACGCGCTGCCGGGTGGCGACGCCGCCGCCAACGCCGGCATCGCCCGTGCGGTGCTGGCCGGCGAACCCGGTCCGGCACGCGACATCGTCGTGCTCAACGCCGGTGCCGGGCTCTACGTCGCCGGCCTGGTCGAGAGCATCGCCGAGGGTGCGCGCCGGGCCGAGGCGGCGATCGACGCCGGCGCCGCCCAGGACCTGCTCGCCCGCGTCGTCGAGCGCACGGCCCCCGCCGGCGGCTGACAGCGGCTCAGGCCGGGTGGTGCTCCGGCGTGCGATCCCGGGTCGGCAGCTTGTCGACCACGGTCGCGATCACCAGCCCGACGGCGAGCCCGAGGACCGCGGACGCCGCGGTGTTCACGAGCCACGTCAGCACGCCGCTGAGCGATCCGGTTTCGTGGACCAGCTCCTCGAGGTCGTGGACCAGGTCGTAGGGCGCGTGCCACCCGAGCTCGTGGGCGCCCACGAGCAGGATGTGGCCACCCACCCAGAGCATCGCCGCCGTGCCGACGATGGACAGCCAGCGCAGCACGATCGGCATCCCCTTCACCAGGGCACGGCCGACCTGCTGGGAGCGAGCCGAGTCGCGCTGGGCGAGCCGGAGGCCGACGTCGTCCATCTTCACGATGGCGGCGACGAGGCCGTACACCACGATCGTGATGAGGAGGGCGACCACGACCAGGATCACGATGCGCGACACGAAGGGCTCGTCGATGACCTCCTTCAGGGAGATCACCATGATCTCGGCCGACAGGATGAAGTCGGTCCGAATCGCCCCGGAGACCGTGGTCTGCTCGGCGTCGCCGCCCTGCACCGCGGCGGGGACGTCGTGGTCGTGGTCGTCGCCCTTGACCGCCCCGAGGATCTTGTGGGCGCCCTCGTAGCAGAGGAACGCGCCGCCGAACATCAAGATGACCTCGACCAGCGTCGGCGCGAGCTCGCTCAGCAGGATCGCCACCGGCAGGATGAACAGCAGCTTGTTGCGCAGGGATCCGGTGGCGATGCGCTTGATGATCGGCAGCTCGCGCTCGGCGGCCAGGCCCTGGACGTAGGCCGGGGTCACCGCGGTGTCGTCCACCACGACCCCGGCGGCCTTCATGCTCGCCCGCCCGGCCGCAGCACCGACGTCGTCGATGGAGGCGGCAGCCAGCTTGGCCAGCGCGGCGACATCATCGAACAGCCCGACCAGACCGCCAGCCATCTCACGTCCTCTCGTCACCGATGCAGGCGCAGAACCTAGAGGCGCGATCGTGGCCCCCGGCGATAACCATCGTTATCCTCGGTCCATGACCGATGCTGCGCCCGTGAGCGACGATCCGACCCGAGATCGTCTCATCGAGGCTGCGGCGGCGGTGTTCGCCGAGAAGGGCTACGACGGCGCCGGCGTGCAGGAGATCGCCCGGCGGGCCGGCTTCACCACCGGCGCCATCTACGGGCGCTTCCGGGGCAAGGCCGAGCTGCTGCTGGCGGCCATCGAGGCCCACACCACCAACGAGCTCGAGCAGCTCTTCGCCGACCACCGCTTCGAAGGCCGCGTCACGGACGTCATCACCACGGTCGGCTCGCACCTGCTCACCGATCCCTTCGACGAGGGCCAGGCCCTGCTGCTCGAGGCCTTCGTCGCGGCCCGGCGCGACGCCGAGGTGGCCGAGCTCATGCGGGAGCTGCTCCGCCAGCGGGCGACCACCTTCGCCGCCCTGGTCGAGGACGCCAAGGCCAGCGGCCTCGTCGACGAGGGCCTCGACACCGACGCCATCGTGCGCTTCTGCCACGCCGTGGGCTTCGGGTTCCTCCTGTTCGGGGCCATCGACCTGCAGCCACCCCGAGCCGATGCGTGGGAGATCCTGATCGCTCGGCTCGTCGGGGCGCTCGGCGATCCGGTCACCGACCAGTAGCCCTCACCGATCGGGCCAGTAGCCCTCACCGATCGGGGAGGTCGGGCAGGCGGGGGAGGGGCGAGCAGAGCGTGCCGTCGCAGTGCTCGATGCGGATGCGCTCGGCGTTGCGGTCGATCCAGGTCGCCAGCACCGTGAGCTCGTCCGCGTCGGCGGGCTCCACCCACGGGCGGGGCGTGCGCGCCGACGGCGGGCGATCCCCGTCGATCGAGCTCAGCAGCGACGGCGCATCGGCCGGCTCGGTGTGGCGCAGGCGGCCGTCCTCGATGACGGTGCGCTGGTCGCCGAGCTGCACGACGAGGCGACCGGCACGGTGGACCAGGTCCAGGCGGCGGACCCGGCGGTGCGCGTCGGCGAAGGCGATGGCCCGATCGCGCATGTCGGCGGCCTCCTCGTAGCGCTCGTCGCCCGCCAGCGCATCCATGCGCTCCAGCAGCCGGTCCAGCACCAGCTCCGGGTTGGTCGTGAGCGCCGCCCGGACCGACGCGGCGATGGGCTCGTAGCCGCCCTGGTCGATGTCGCCGGCGCACGGGCACGCGCTGACGCCCAGCTGCGCCGGCGCGCACGGCGCCTGCCGGGGTTGGCGGGCGGGGTCGGCCGTGCAACGCCGCACCGGCAGGGCGGTCTCGACCGCGTCCGCGACCCGCCGGGCCAGGCGCGCCGACGACAGGGGACCCAGGTAGGTGGCGTCGTCGGCGCGCACCCGCTTCACGACGGACAGGCGGGGGAAGGCCTCGTCGGTGAGCTTGAGGTAGGCGGCCTTGGCCCAGGTGGTGCCCTGGCGGTTGTAGCGGGGGAGCAGCTCGTGGATGAGCCGGATCTCGGTGACCGCGGCCTCGAGCGCGGAGGACGTCGCGATGTGGTCGATGGCGGCCGCCTCCCGCAGCAGGCCGCCGACCTTGCGGCGGGTGTCGGAGCTGAAGTAGCTGCGGACCCTGGCCCGCAGGTCCGAGGCCTTCCCCACGTACAGCACCCGGCCGGTGGCGTCCTTGAACAGGTACACCCCCGGCGAGCGGGGGAGCCGATCGGTGAGCGCGAGCTTCCTGGCCTGGGGGTGGGCGGCTGCGCTCGGCAGCTCGAGCAGGTCGTCGAGCGTGGCCACGCCGAAGCCGGCGGCCCGTTCGAGCAGGACGTGGAGCAGGTCGGCGGTGGCCAGGGCGTCGTCGAGTGCCCGGTGGTTGGGGCGGTGGTCGAGGCGGAGCCGCTCGGCCAGGGTGCCGAGCTTGCAGTTCGGCACCTCGTCGCGCACGAGGCGGCGGGCGAGGGCGCACGTGTCGACGGTCGGGTTGGCGAGCCGGGGCCGGTCGGTGCGGACCAGGGCAGCGTCCAGGAAGCCCTTGTCGAAGCGCACGTTGTGGCCGACGAACGCAGCATCGCCGATGAACTCGAGCAGGCTCGGCAGGACGTGCTCGATCGCGGGCGCCGGCCGCACCATGGCCGAGGTGAGGCCGGTGAGCACCGTGATCTGGGCCGGGATGTCGCGCCCGGGGTCCACGAAGGTGTGGAACGTGCCGAGGCACTCGCCGCCGCGCACCTTGATCGCGCCGATCTCGCAGATGGCGTCGTCGGTGGGGGAGCCCCCGGTGGTCTCCAGGTCGAGCACGCAGAAGGTGACGTCGAAGAGCGGGGTGCCGAGGTCGTCGAAGCTGGCCTGCCCCGGCGCCCGGCGGCGTGCTCGACGGGCCTGCGGGGTGGTGGGGGCGACCATGGGTCCGGAGTGAACCGAACGTGTGTTCGTCTGTCAAGCGCCGATCCGGGCGCCGGGATCGTGCCGTGCGCCGGGCTCGGTCCGGTGGATGCCGATCGGTACGCTCGCCCCGTGACCGACGCCGGCGATGCCCCCACGCCCCGCTACCGCTGCACGCGGTGCGGCAACCTGACCCGCTTCGACGTCACCAGCACCCGACGCACCCGCGCGTTCCACCACTACTCGGTGGGCGGCGAGCTCGAGGTCGAAGACGTCGAGCTGCTCGACGAGGTCATCGAGTCGGTGGAGTGCCGCTGGTGCGGCAACGGCGAGGGCGTCGAGGAGCTGCCGGCCGACGGCTGAGGGTCCGCCGAGGGTTCCTGTCAGACCCCCCTCCGTACCGTGCGACGCAACCCCGGATCGGCCGGGGACGCGATCGCACTGGAGGATCCATGCCTGCACCGATGACCCCCTCGGAGCCGTTGGTGATCGACTGCGCCGACTGCATCGGCCCGACCATCGGCGCGTGCGACGACTGCGTCGTCACGTTCCTGTGCGAGCGCGATCCCGACGATGCGGTGGTGATCGACGTGGGGGAGGCCCGCGCCCTGCGCCTGCTCGCCGACGCCGACCTCGCACCCCGTCTCCGGCACCGCTCCATCGAGCGTGGGGCCTGACCGTTGGGTCGGGTTCTGTACGGAATGCGGTGGTACCGTGCCCCACCGCGGCACTTGTCCGATTGCCGCGCCTCCGGATGCACGATCTCCAGCTCGTCGGCTTCACCACGGATCGCCGTGGCCTCATCTTCCGCACGAGGGAGGGGGCGCGGTCCGAGGCCAGCTTCGTCGTCCCGGTCACCGACGAGCTCGTCGAGCTCGTCACCCAGCTCGCGGGCGAGCAGGCCGCCAGCAGCGACGCCGACGACGTGACCGACGGGTCGGATGCGGCCGCCCCGGCGATGGCTCGACCGTCCGAGGAGCCCTCGCCTCGACCCCGATCCCAGCTGTCCGTGCGGGACATCCAGGCCCGCCTCCGCGCTGGTGAGTCGGTCTCGCGCATCGCCACCGAGGCGGGCGTCGAGGAGGACTGGATCGAGCGGTTCGCGCCACCGGTGCGAGCCGAGCAGCAGCGCATCGTCGAGCGTGCCCTCGACTGCCGACTGCGCCGCCCCCGTTCCGCTCCCTCCGCGGTGCCGCTGCGCCGGGCCGTCGGCATGGCCCTGGCCGACAAGGGCATCGCCTACACCGTGGCCGCCTACGAGGCGGGGTGGTCGGCGCGGCTGCTCGGCCACGACCGCTGGGCGGTGACCTTCACGTACCACCACCGGGGCCGGGAGCGGCGCGCCACCTGGGCCTACGACGCCAGCGAGGATGCCCTCACCACCACCGACCGTGCGGCGTCCCAGCTCGGCTACGTGGCGCCGGAGCGAGCCGCGGCGGACGACGAGGGGGACGTCGTCGAGGGCATCGTGGGCGACCCGGCCGCCACCGCGGCGCGCTCGACGACGCCGGAGGCGCCGGCCGCGGCCGAGAAGGCCACGACGAAGCAGACCGCGGCCAAGCAGACCGCGACCAAGAGGACCGCGACCAAGAGGGCCGCGACGACGAAGAAGGCGGCGACGAAGAAGAAGGCGCCGACGAAGAAGGCGGGGACGAAGAAGAAGCCGCCGACGAAGGAGAAGGTGGCGAAGAAGAACGCGGCGACGAAGAAGGTCGCCACCACGAAGCGCACGTCTGCCGAGAAGCCCGGGAGCACGAAGGCGGGGGGCGAGCAGCGGTCCGCCGCGAAGAGGACGGATGCCGCGACGCGCCGCACCCCCACGGAGGCGGCGCCCCCGACGTCCCCGCCGGCCGAGGCCGCGCATGTCGAGCCACCCTGGCCCGCGCCGGTCCCGAACGGCACGGCACCGGTCTCCGATCGCCCCCACGTCCCCGGCACGAACGGACGTCCCCGCCCGGACGCCCCGCGACCCGCCGAACCCAGCGGCTCGGATCCCGGCCCGGACGAGGTGGACCCGACGTCGGCTCGTCGGGCCCGCGCCGCCCAGCGCAACGCGCCGACGGTGCACTTCCGCAGCGGCTCGGCGGCACCGGTCCGGCGGGCGGCCGATCCCGAACCGCCCCGCCCCGTCGAGGGCCGCCCCGCCGCAGGGGACGACCGGCCCCGACCGGAGCGGCGCGACGCGACCGAGCAGGGCGAGCCCAACGGCGCGGCCCGGCCCGCCACGCGTCGGCGACGCCAGCTCCGCGCCCGGTGAGCCGGTCCGCAGCGCCCACCCTCGGCGCCACCGAGCTGCGTGACCGCGTCGCCGCTGCCGGCCGTGAGCACGGCCTGGACGAGGTCGGCTGCACCGACGTCGCCTCCTTCCCGGAGGTCCGCCGCTCGCTGGAGCAGCGCAGGACCGCTGGCCAGCACGGCGGCATGTCGTTCACGTTCCGGAACCCGCGGCGCTCCACCGAGCCGGAGCGGCTGCTCCGCAACGCCCGGACGCTGGTGGTCGGGGCGAAGTCCTACCTCGAGGCCCGGCCGGAGCGCCCCGTCGGCCCGGTCGCGTCCGTCGCCCGCTACGCCTGGCGCGACCACTACGCCGAGCTGCGCGCCGGCCTCGACGCCATGGCCGCGGTGCTGCGCGACCACGGCCACCGGGCCGCGGTGTTCGCCGACGACAACGCGCTGGTCGATCGCGCCGCCGCCCACCGAGCGGGCATCGGCTGGTGGGGTCGCAACAGCAACCTGCTCGTGCCCGGCGCCGGGAGCTGGTTCGTCCTCGGCTCCGTCGTCACCGATGCGACGCTGCCCGTGGCCTCGGAGCCCGTCGAGGACGGGTGCCGGTCCTGCACCCGCTGCGTCGATGCCTGCCCCACCGCAGCGATCACCGCCGACGGCGTGATCGACGCCCGCCGGTGCCTGGCGTGGCTCGTGCAGGACGTCGGCGTGTTCCCGCGCGAGCACCGCGTCGCCCTCGGCGACCGGATCTACGGGTGCGACGACTGCCAGGAGGTCTGCCCGCCCGGGCGTCGGGACGTCGCAGCCACCGATCAGACCCCGGTCGACGTGGGTCCGACCACGCCACCCGACGCGTGGGTCTCGGTGCTCGAGCTGCTCGACCCCGCCGTCAGCGACGACGAGCTGCTCGAGCGGTTCGGTCGTTGGTACATCCCCCGCCGGGATCCCCGTCACCTGCGCCGCAACGCCCTCGTGGTCCTGGGCAACGTCGGCGACGCCGTCGACCCGGCGCAGCGGGCGGCGCTGGCCCGTTGGTGCCGGGACGGCGACGAGCTCCTGCGGGCCCACGCCGTCTGGGCCGCGGCCCGCCTCGGCCTGGACGCGCTCGTCGACGAGCGCGCCGATGACCCGAGCCCGCTCGTGCGGGCCGAGGTCGCGATGGCCCCGTCCGTCCCCCGTGCGCCCGGAGCGGCATGACCCACCTGCTCGTCACCAACGACTTCCCGCCCAAGATCGGCGGCATCCAGACCCTCCTGTGGGAGCTCTGGCGTCGGCTCGACCCCGACTCCTTCGCCGTGCTCACCACGCCGCACCCAGAGGCCGAGGCGTGGGACGCCGCCCAGCAGTTCCGGGTCGAGCGGACCACCGACCCGGTGCTGCTGCCCCACCCGGGCCTGGTCCGGCGCATCGACGCCCTCGCGGAGGAGATCGGCGCCGACACGGTCGTGCTCGATCCCGCGCTGCCCCTCGGGCTGCTCGGACCGCACCTGCAGCGGCCCTACGACGTCCTGCTCCACGGGGCCGAGGTCACGGTGCCGGGCCGGCTCCCGGGCAGCCGGCTCGCCCTGCGCCGGGTCCTGGTCGGCGCCCGCCGGGTCGTGGCCTTCGGCGGGTACCCGGCCGCCGAGGCCGAGCACGCCGCCGGGCGGCCGCTCCCGCTGACGGTGGTGCCGTGCGGCATCGACAGCAGCCGCTTCCGACCGCTCGGCGCGACCGAGAAGACCGAGGTCCGCGCTCGTCACGGGCTCCACGACGGGCCGCTGGTGCTCAGCCTCAGCCGGCTCGTGCCCCGCAAGGGCATGGACGTGCTCATCGACGCCTCGGCCCACCTGGCGGCCCGCATCCCCGATCTGCAGGTGGCCATCGCCGGATCCGGTCGCGACCGGGAGCGGTTGGAGAAGCGGGTGAACGTCACGGGCGCGCCGGTGACGTTCCTCGGCCGCGTGCCGGAGGAGGAGCTCGCCCTCGTCCACGGCGCCGCCGACGTCTACGCCATGCTGTGCCGGAGCCGGTGGGGCGGGCTCGAGCAGGAGGGCTTCGGCATCGTGTTCCTCGAGGCAGCTGCGGCCGGGGTGCCCCAGGTCGCCGGCGACAGCGGCGGCGCCTCCGAGGCGGTCGTCGACGGCGAGACCGGCTTCGTGGTGGATCCGAACGACGTGGAGGCGGTCACGACGGCGCTCGAGCGGTTGCTGTCCGACCCCGGTCTGCGGGCGAGGATGGGGGAAGCAGCCCGGATCCGGGCCGTCGAGCACTTCGACTACGACCGGCTCGCGCCGCAGCTGGCGGCAGCGATCGAGGACACGTGAGCGACTCCCCACCATCCCCACCGGCGGCCGACGCCACCGATCCCGACGGCGTCCACGAGGGTGCTGGCCTGGTGCAGCTCTCCTTCGTCGGCACGGGCGCGCTGGTCGTCGCCGCGGTGGTGGGCGTGGCCAGTCCCGACGGGGCCGGCGTGCTCACCGCCTGGGTCTCGGGCGTGCTGTTCGCCATCGGCGTGGTGCTGTTCCTGTGGGGCTACGCCGTCGGCGTGGTGCGCTCGCGGGAGGAGCAGATCACCCTCGGCGGGCTCTTCTTCCTCAGCGGCACGGCGCCCAAGGTGGTCCGGTTCCGCCTCCGGGTCGCGTTCGCTGTCCAGGTCGTGGCTGCGGTCGTCGCCGCCAGCGTGCGCCCGTACACGGCGGTCGCCTTCGCCGTCCTGGCTCCGATGCTGGGTCTGGGGGCCATGGCCATGTGGGGCGCCCGGCACGGCACCTTCCACCCGAAGGACGACGCCGGGCGCGGTCGATGACGCCGCCGCTCTGGCTCGTGATCATCGGGCTCGAGTTCCCGGCGATGATCGCCATGCTCGATTGCCTCCAGCGCCCGGCCGACCACTTCGAGGGTGGCGCCGCGGACCGAACCGCCTGGATCCGCTGGCTGGTCGTGGCGATCCTGCTCGTCCCCGTGCTGATCGGCTACGGCATCCTGCTCGGCTACTACTACGTGGTGATCCGCCGGAACGCGCCCGGCAGCCCGCGCTGAGCCGGCCAGCCGGGTGCCGGCGCCGGTCGTGAGGCAGAATCGCCCACATGCCCGATCAGGCCACCCAGCAGATGCACATCGAGGCGCCGCTCGAGCGGATCTGGTCGGTGCTCACCGACTTCGAGGCGTACCCGACGTGGGCCCGCGACCTGAAGGAGGCCACCGTCGTCCAGCACGACGACCAGGGGCGGGCGCTGCTCGTGCGGTTCCGCGCCGCCGCCATGGGTCGCTCCACCACCTACACCCTGGCCTACGACTGGGACGACGCACCGCGCCGGCTGCCCTGGAAGCTGGTCAACGGCGACATCCAGAAGGTGCTCGACGGGGCCTACGAGTTCGCCGAGCGCGATGGCGGCACCGACGTCACCTACCACCTGCGCGTCGACCTGGCGATCCCGCTGCCCGGCTTCGTCAAGCGCCGCGCCGAGGCCCGGATCATCTCCACCGCGCTGCGGGAGCTGCGCGAGCACGTGACCGGGACGGTGTGATCGGCCTGTCGTGAGGATCCTGCTGTTCACCGGCAAGGGCGGCGTCGGCAAGACCACCACGGCGGCCGCCACCGCGGTCCGCTGCGCCGATGCGGGCCAGCGCACCATCGTGCTGTCCACGGATCCGGCCCACTCGCTCGGCGACGCGTTCGACATCGAGCTGGGCGACCTGACCGTGGAGATCACTGACGGGCTCTGGGGTCAGCAGCTCGACGCCCAGGACCGCATGGAGGACGCCTGGGAGGACATCCAGTCCTACCTCCAGGCGGTGTTCCGGTGGGGCGGTGTGGACGAGATCGAGGCCGAGGAGCTCTCCGTCGTGCCCGGCCTCGACGAGATCTTCGCCCTCACCGACATCAAGCGCTACGCCGCGTCCGGGGAGTGGGACACGATCGTGGTCGACTGCGCGCCCACCGCGGAGACGATCCGGCTCCTGTCGCTGCCCGGGGTCCTGGCCTGGTGGATGGAGCGCCTGTTCCCGATGGGACGTCGGGTCAACAAGGTCGTCAGCCCCCTGCTCGGCTCGGTCACCGACCTGCCGGTGCCCGGCGACGACGTCTTCGGGGCGGTGGAGCGCTTCTACGAGCGGCTGGACGGCGTGAAGGAGCTGCTCACCGACCGGTCGGTCACCAGCGCCCGCCTGGTGGTGAACCCGGAGCGCATCGTGGTGGCCGAGGCCCGACGGACCTTCACCTACCTGTCGCTGTTCGGCTACAGCGTCGATGCGGTCATCGCCAACCGGCTGCTGCCCGACGCGGTGTCGGATCCGTGGTTCGAGGACTGGAAGCAGCGCGACCTGGACCACCTGGCCACCATCGAGGAGGGCTTCGCCCCCGTGCCGGTGCTGCGAGCGGAGCTGGCGCCCCACGAGCTGGTGGGGGTCGACCGCCTCCGTGCGTTCGGCACGGCCCTGTACGGCGACGACGACCCGGCCCGGCACCGGGCCGACGTGGCGCCGATGCGCCTGGAGCGCACCGATGCGGGGGACGTCCTCTCGGTCGACCTGCCGTTCGCGGACCGTGACGAGCTGGTGCTCGGTCGCCGCGACGACGAGCTGCTCGTCCGGGTCGGCCCGTACCGCCGCTCGATCCTGCTGCCCGACTCGCTCAAGCGCCGCCAGGTGGTGGACGCGGCCCTGCGGGACGGTGCGCTGGCCGTCACCTTCGCCCCGACCCGCTAGCGACGCCGTCTGGCAACATGGCGGCGAGCATGGATCAAGACCCCGCCGACCCCACCGACGCCCCGGGACCCGAGGGCGCGGCCGACCCGGTGCAGACCGGCATCGACCAGTTCCAGCGGGCTGCGCTCGAGGCGATCCGAGCCGGACGGGCCATGCTCGACGCCGCCGAGTCGATCCTGCAGGATCCCGCCGCTGCCGAGACCGTCGTCCGCACGGTCGGCGCCGTCGCCCGCAACGCCACCGAGGCCGTCGCCGGCTTCGCTTCCGGCCGGTGGCCGGTCCCCGCTGCCGATGAGGGCGCCGAGGCGGACGACGGCACCGACGAAGACCCGCCCGACGGGTTCGAGCGGATCTCCGTCAGCTGATGCGGGTGCTGCGGGTCCAGCTCGACGACGGTCACCTCGTGGACCTGCACCCGGCCGTGTCCGTCGTGTCGGGCCTGTCGGAGCCGCAGCGCGCGACGCTGCGCCAGGCCTTCGACGCAATCGCCTCCGGCCTCGAACCGGCGCTCCCCGCGCTGATCGAGGCCCACGGGCTCCTGCTCGACGCCACCCAGGCGGATCTGGACCTGCTCGAGGTGCAGGGCAACCCGGTCGGGGCCGTCGTCACCGGCGCCAACGTCGACGGGGACCTGCCCGGCGACGCTGCGACCCGGTTGCGCACGGCCGAGCGCGACGTGGTGCTCCTGTCGTCGGACCGCTGGGAGGCCTGCGACGAGCTCGCCCGCAGCGAGATCGCGGCGGCGCGGCCCTCGCACGGCGGGCTGCGCGCCCGCGCCGCCGCGCTCCGGGCCGGCATCGCCCGGCACGAGGCGGTCGTCGCCGAGCCGGTGCGGGCCGCCCTCGACGAGGTCCGAGACCGGCGACGCGCCGGCGCACCGACGTGGGCGGGCGACCTCGTCGAGGCCCTGGCCGGCGTCGGCATCGACGTGGACGACCTCGGCCTGCCCGTGGGGGAGCTGGTCCGCATCGCGGAGGACTGGCTCGAGGAGCGGCGGATCGACGTCGGCTGGGCAGTCGGAGCGGGTGTGGAGCTGGCGGCCATCGAAGCCGCCCTGGCCTTCCCCGAGCCGCCGTCCGGCGGCGCCGAGCACGACCTCGATGCCCCGCGGGCCCGGGCGTCGCGCGCCACGGCCGCCCATGCCGAAGCCATCGTGCGCCTCGATGCGGTCCGCGCCGAGCTCACGCCGCGGGGCGGCGAGCGCCCGTCGGTGCAGGATCTGGGCGCGCGCCTCAGCGCCCGGCTCGCTGACCACCGGCCGACCCGGCTCGCTGGTGCCGTCCCGCTCCTGCTGGACGGCGCCCTCGGCCACCTCGACGACGCGGACGTGACGTCGCTGCTCGACCGACTCGCTGCCGCGGCCGGCGCCGTGCAGGTCGTCGTGGTCGACGAGCATCCCGCGGCCGTGGCCTGGGCCCGGTCCGTCGGCCCCCGTCGAGCTGCCCACATCGAACCGGTGCCCCGGCGATCCGCGGCGGCCCCGACATGACCACCCCCGCCCGGCCCGGGCTGCCGGGCGAGGTCCTACCATGCGCCCGAACCACGACCCCCAGGAGGGACACCACGTGCCCGTCATCACCGAAGACGACATCCGTGCCCTGGCCGCCATCCGCAGCAACGGCGCGCTCGTCACGTCCTGCTACCTCGACGTCGACGGCGGCCGTTACGTGCGCCCTGCCGACTACGAGCGGGCCCTCGACGAGATGGTCCGTCGGATGCGTCGCCGCCCGGAGGTCGACGAGGCCGTCGACGCCGACATCGCGCGGATCGTGGACCGCGTCGGTGCCGGCTTCGATCGGACCTCGACCCGCGGCGTCGCGCTCTTCTCCTGCGACGCCCACGACCTGTTCGTGGTCCACGAGCTCCCGGTGCCGGTCCGCAACGAGCTGGTGGTGAACCCGACCCCGGCGGTGGGCCAGCTCGAGCTCGTCCTGCAGCAGAGCGAGAAGGTCGCGGTGCTCGCCGCCGACAAGCAGCACGCCCGCGTGCTCGTGTACCGCCTCGGCGAGCTGGTCGAGAAGGTCGAGCGCACCGACGACATCGGGCGCGACTACGACACCGTCGGCGAGCACGACCGGGGCGGCGTGGAGCAGCACCGCGAGGAGATGACCCACCAGCACCTGCGCCACGCCGCGGAGCTGGCCTGGTCCGTCTACCAGTCGACCGGCTTCGACCACCTGGTGCTCGCCGCCGCCGAGGGCGTGGCCTCCGAGCTCGAGGCCGACCTGCACCCGTACCTCGGCGAGCGGCTCCGCGCCCGGCTCGACGTGGCACCGAGCGCACCCGAGGCCGACCTGCGCCGCGCCGCGCTGGAGGCCGAGCGCGCCATCGAGGCCGCCCGAGAGGCGGCACTGGTGGAGGAGCTGCGCGCCGCGGTGAACGGCGACGGGCGTGGCGTCGCCGGCATCGGGCCCGTGGTCGACGCCCTCGCCGAGCGGCGGGTCGACCGGCTGCTCGTCTCCGACGGGTACGAGGTCGAGGGCTGGCGCTGCGACACCTGCGACCGGCTGGCCACCGTCGGCCGGACCTGCACGTGCGGCGCGGAGATGGTGGCGGTCCCCGACCTGGTCGAGGAGGCGGTCGAGGCCGCGCTCGGCCAGTCCTGCCGCGTGGTGGTGTGCGACGGCAACGCCGACCTCGACGTGCTCGGCCGCGTCGGCGCCCTGCTCCGCTACTGAACCCCGTGGCCGCCCCCGCGGACCAGGAGCGAGCCGTCGGCATCGACATCGGCGGCACCAAGATGCTCGGCGTGGTCGTCGACGCCACGTCCCCGACCGTGGTGATCGCCGAGACGCGCCTGGCGACCCCGGTCGGCGCCGCCGCCCTCGTCGACGGCATCGCCGAGCTCGTGGAGGCTCTGGACCCCGGCGGCTCCGGCCCGGTCGGCCTCGGCATCCCGGGGCTCATCGACGACGGCGACGTCTTCCGCTTCGGGGCCAACCTCCCCGGCGTCATCGACCTGGCCGTGGGCGAGGTCGTGGGCACCCGACTCGGGCGCCCGGTCGCCGCCGACAACGACGCCACCTGCGCGACCTATGCCGAGTTCCGGGGCGGCGCCGGCGCCGGGTGGTCCGACGGCATCCTGCTCACCCTCGGCACCGGCATCGGCGGCGGCATCGTCGTGGGTGGGCTCGTGCGCCACGGCGCCAACGGCTTCGCCGGGGAGCCGGGCCACATGCTGATCGACCCGAGCGGGCCGCCGTGCCCGTGCGGCCGGCGGGGCTGCTGGGAGCGCTACGCGTCGGGCTCCGGCCTCGGCCGGCTGGGCCGTGACGCCGCCCTCGCCGGTCGGCTCGACGCAGTGGTCGATCTCGCCGGCGGGGAGCCCGAGGGCGTCCGGGGCGAGCACGTGATCGCGGCCGTGCGCGCCGGTGACCACGATGCCTCCCTCGTGCTGGACGAGTTCGTGTGGTGGGTGGCCGCCGGCATCGCCAACCTGGTCGACCTGCTCGACCCCGGCGTGGTGGTGCTCGGCGGTGGCGTCATCGAGGCCGAGGACGTCCTGCTGCCCCGCATCGAGGGTGCGGTGCCCGACCAGGTGCTGGCGCGGGGCCACCGGCCGGTGGTGCCCATCGTCGCCGCGCACTTCGGCGAGCGGGCCGGCGCCATCGGGGCCGCCGTGCTCGCGCTGGAGTCCGCCCGGCGCCCCCCGACTCAGGGGACGTAGCGCTCGTGGGCGGCGCGGATCTCGGTCCACGCCGCCTCGGATCCCTCGTAGCCACGGGTCGAGGAGAACTTGTGGGGCTCGAGGTCCTTGTAGACGGTGAAGAAGTGCTCGATCTCCGAGAGGAGGTAGTCGGGGAGGTCCTCGATCTCGGGCACCTGCTCCCAACGTGGGTCGTGGGCCGGGACGCAGACGATCTTGGCGTCGGGGCCGGCGTCGTCGGTCATCCAGAAGACGCCGACCGGGCGGGCCTGGATCCAGCAGCCGGGGAAGGTCGGCTCCTCCATGATCACCAGCGCGTCGAGGGGGTCGCCGTCCTCGCCGAGGGTGTCGGGGATGAACCCGTAGTCGGCCGGGTACACCGTGGCCGAGAACAGCCGCCGGTCGAGTCGGAACACGTGGCGCTCGTGGTCGTACTCGTACTTGTTGCGGCTCCCCCGGGGGATCTCCACCACGACGTCGATCGTCTGCATGGTGGCCATCATGCCGTGGCTAGCCTCGGCTCATGGAGTTCCGCCGCATCACCGGGCTGCCGCCCTACGTCTTCACGATCATCGACGGGCTGAAGCAGGAAGCACGGCGGGCAGGCAACGACGTCATCGACCTGGGCTTCGGCAACCCGGACCTCCCGTCCCCGCAGATCGCGGTGGAGAAGCTGGCCGAGGCCGCGATGAACCCGCGGAACCACCGCTACTCCCAGTCCAAGGGCATCCCCAAGCTGCGCCAGGCCGCCGCCGACCTGTACCTGCGGCGCTTCGGCGTGGCCCTGGATCCCGAGACCGAGGTCGTGGCCACCATCGGGGCCAAGGAGGGCTACTCCCACCTGTGCTGGGTGCTGCTCGGCCCCGGCGACTCCGCGCTCGTGCCCTCGCCCAGCTACCCGATCCACCTGTGGGGCCCGCTCTTCGCCGGTGCCAGCATCCGCGAGATCCCCATGGGCGGCGCCGTCGACCACGGGGAGGAGCTGCTCGATCGCATCCGGCACCAGTTCCTCTACTCGTGGCCCCGCCCGCGCGTCATCGTCGTGTCGTTCCCCCACAACCCCACGACCAAGTGCGTGGACCTGCCGTTCTTCCAGGGCCTCGTCGACTTCGCCCGGGAGCAGGAGGTCATCGTCGTCCACGACAACGCCTATGCGGACCTCGGCTTCGACGGCTGGCAGCCGCCCTCCATCCTGCAGGCCGAGGGGGCCAAGGAGTGCGCGGTCGAGCTGTACTCCATGACGAAGTCCTTCTCGATGGCCGGCTGGCGGGTGGCGTTCATGGCCGGCAACCCCGAGGTCGTCGGCGCGCTCTCCAAGCTGAAGAGCTACCTCGACTACGGCACGTTCCAGCCGATCCAGATCGCCGCGACCGTGACCCTGAACGAGGCCACCGAGTACCCCAAGGAGATCAACGCGGTCTACCAGAGCCGCCGCGATGCGCTCTGCGACGGCCTCGACCGCATCGGCTGGGAGATGCCCCGCCCCGGCGGGACGATGTTCGCGTGGGCGCCGATCCCGGAGCCCTACCGCCACATGGGCTCGGTGGAGTTCGCCAAGAAGCTGGTCACCGAGGCCAACGTGGCCACCTCGCCGGGCGTCGGGTTCGGTCCCGGCGGGGAGGGCAACATCCGCTTCGCCCTCATCGAGAACGACCAGCGCATCCAGCAGGCGATCCGCGGGATGAAGAAGGCCCTGCCCGAGCTCGGGTAGCGGTTACGCGGTGCGGCGGGTCTGACCGGCGTCCCGGCCGAGCAGGCCGTGCCAGCAGAAGTCGATGACCTCGTCGGCGACCTCGCTCGGCGGGCGGCCCCGGCCCAGCACCTGCGTGCGGGCGAGCACCGAGCTGACCCCGAGCACGGCCTGGGCGACGACGGTGGCGTTGCCGTCGGCGATGGCGCCGGAGTCCATGGCCTCCTGCACGAGGCGCCGGGTGTCCTCGAGCGCGACCCGTTCGCCCTTGCGGACGCCGGAGGCGAAGCTGGCCTCGGTGCGGGCGAACTCGATGAGCACGTAGAGCTCGCGGTGGGTGGCCCACCACTCCATGGAGGCCCGGATGGCGAGCTCCATGCGCGCCACCGGGTCGGTCTCGTCGCCCATGGCGTCGAGCTGCACCCGGCGCAGCTCCCGCTCGCCGGCGCGGAGGATCTCGAGGAAGAGGTCCTCCTTGGACTCGAAGTACCAGTAGAAGACGCCCTTGCCCACGCCGAGGCCGTCGACCAGCTCGGCCACCGAGGTCGGGTGGTAGCCGTTCGTGGCGAAGCGCTCCGTGGCGTAGGCCAGGAGCTCGCCACGTCGCTGCTCGCCTCGGGGTGTGAGTCGACGGCCCATGGACCGCACGGTACTTGACCAGACGGTCAAGTTCACCGACTGCCCGCCGGATCCCGACATCGCGCCGACGGGCCCCGCTCACGGAGACGCCCTCGGCCCGTAACCGGGCGTTCACCGCCCATCCGTACCGTTCGATCGATGGAGACCTGCATCGTGCGCGTGTGGCTGCCCGACCGTCCCGGCGCGCTGGGGGAGGTGGCGACGAGCATCGGGGACGCCGGCGGCGAGATCGTCGGCATCGACATCCTGGAGCGCAGCGCCGGTCGGGCCATCGACGAGCTGGCCGTGCAGATCGCCGACGTGCTGGCCATCCCGGCGCTGGTCGGGCGGATCCGGTCGGTCCCCGGCGTCGACATCGAGGACCTCCGGGTGCTCGACGGCCGCACCCACGATCCCCGGGCCGACGTGCTCGAGACCGCCGCCGTCATCGTCGGGGCCCGGGACCGGGCTGCGCTGCTCGAGAGCGTGGTCACCCACGGGCGGAGGGTGCTCGGCGGCGAGTGGGCCGCTGTCCTGCGCCTCGACGACGGGGAGCTCCTGGCCGGCGACGGCGACCTCCCGCTGCCGCGCTGGCTGGTCGCCTTCGTCGAGGGCTCCCGGACCTCGGCCCGGGTCTCGCGCGGGGAGACCGGACCCGACGACGTGGTGTGGGCCCCGCTTCCGGGCACGGGCACGGCGTTGGTCGTCGGGCGGACCGGCGCGCCGTTCCGAGCCCGCGAGCGGCGCCAGGTGTCGGCCCTCGCCCGCATCGTGGACACCCGCTTGATCGACCTCTCCCGACGTCTCCACCCGAGCAACCAGGAGTAGCCATCGGTCACACGTGACCGATTCCCCCGGTCCCGGTGGTCTGAGCACCCTCCGTGGCGGGGACGGAGTGCGCCATGGCCCTGACCCACCCGACCACCACGACCGAGGACTCCCGTGCCGTGGCGGTCGCCGCCGACCCCGAGGCCGCCCAGCGCGCCGCCGAAGCCAACGCCGCGGTCATCCTCGTGGCGTGCCTGTTCGCCCTCGTCGGCGGTACGCAGCTCCTGGTCGCCGTCCTCGGCCACTTCGCCTAGGAACCACGTCGAGCGCTACTCGGTGGCCCAGCCCCGAGCGCGCTCCACCGCCCGCAGCCACGTGGTGTGGGCGGCATCGACCTCGTCCCGGCTCGCCGCGGGTTCCACCTCGACGTCGAGGACCCAGTTCTCACGGACCTCGTCCGGCGACGACCAGACGCCCTCGGCCAAGCCGGCCAGGTAGGCGGCCCCCAGCGCCGTGGTGTCCTGCACCGTCGGTCGCGACACCGGCACCTGCAGCTGGTCGGCCTGCAGCTGCAGCAGCAGCGGCATCACCGACGCACCGCCGTCCACCCGCATGGCGAGGACCTCCCGCCCGCTGGCGGCGGACATCGCATCGACCACATCGCGGGTCTGGAACACCATCGACTCCACCGTCGCCCGGGCCAGGTGGGCCCGCGTCGTCCCCCGCGTGATGCCGACGATGGCGCCGCGCGCGTAGGGATCCCACCACGGCGACCCCAGCCCGGTGAACGCGGGGACGAGCACGACCCCGCCGGTGTCGGGCACCGACTCGGCCAGCGGGCCGGTCTCGGCGGCCTCCTCGATGATCTCGAGCCCGTCGCGCAGCCACTGCACCGCAGCGCCGGTGACGAAGATCGCGCCTTCGAGCGCGTAGGACGTCGAGGCGGCATCGACCGAGCCCAGGCTCCACGCCACCGTCGTGAGCAGGCCCTCCACCGGCTCGGGGCACTCCTGCCCGACGTTCATGAGCACGAAGGAGCCGGTGCCGTAGGTGTTCTTGGTCATCCCCGGCTCGAAGCAGGCCTGGCCGAACAGGGCGGCCTGCTGGTCGCCGGCGACACCGGAGATGGGGATGCCGGCGGGCACGCCGACCCCGACCGCTGTGGTGCCGAAGCGTCCCGACGAGGGTCGGACCTCGGGCAGGCACGACTGCGGCACGCCGAGGAGGTCGCACAGCTCCTCGGACCAGGTCAGGGCGCCGATGTCGAACAGCATCGTGCGCGAGGCGTTGGACGGCTCCGTGGCGTGCACCTGGCCGCCGGTGAGCTGCCAGAGCAGCCAGGTGTCGATGGTGCCGACGGCCAGGTGCTCGTCGGCCTCCACGCCGCCTCCGCCCCGGTCGCTCGGGCGCAGCAGCCACTCCAGCTTGGTGCCGGAGAAGTAGGGGTCGAGCACCAGCCCGGTGGTCTCGCGCACGAGCGGGAGGTGCCCCGCCTCGGCGAGCTCGTCGCAGCGGGCGGCGGTGCGCCGGTCCTGCCACACGATGGCGCGGTGGCGGGGCTCGCCCGTGCGACGGTCCCATGCCACGACGGTCTCGCGCTGGTCCGTGATGCCGATGGCGGCGATGGGCTCGTCGAGCTCGTGGAGCAGCTCGGTGAGGGTGGCGCGGACCGCCTCCCAGATCTCGGTGGCGTCGTGCTCGACCCAGCCGGGCCGGGGGAAGTGCTGGGTGAACTCGCGGTAGGCCATGCCGACCGGCAGACCCGACTCCGACAGCGCCATGGAGCGCACGCCGGTGGTGCCGGCATCGATCGCGACGACGACCGCCATCTCAGAGCCCTTGGGCCAGGCGCAGGATCCGGTCCTTCACCATCGTCGGTGTCAGCTGGCTCGCCGCCGCCATGACCTTGGCGTCGGTGCCGACCAGGTAGCGGGCGCGGGGCAGGGGGGTCTGCAGCGCCTTGGCGATCACCTTGGCGCAGGATGCCGGCTGGCCCATCAGCGGCTCCCACATCGACGTCAGGCCGCCGATGCGCTGGTAGGCGGACTCGTAGCGGCTGCCCTCCCGGTTGGCGAGGTCGCGCTCGAGATCGGCCCAGATGTTGGTCTTGAACCCGCCCGGCTCCACGAGGATCACGTGGATGCCGTCCTTGGCCACCTCCATGCGCAGCGCGTCGGACAGGCCTTCGAGGGCGTGCTTGGAGCCCTGGTACCAACCGGTGAGCGGGGTGGCGGTGCGACCGTAGATGGAGGAGATGTTCACGATGCGACCGCCGCCGGCCTCCCGCATGGCGGGCAGGGCGAGGCGGGCGAGGCGCATGGGGGCCAGGACCATCGTCTCGAGCACGGCCCGGGCCTCGTCGTCGGGGACGTCCTCGATGGCGCCGGTGAGGCCGTAGCCGGCGTTGTTGACCAGCCCGTGCAGGGTGCCGAGCCCGGCCACCACCCGCTCGCAGGCTGCCGCGTCGGTGACGTCGAGCAGGACCGTCTCGACCTCGACCCCGGCCGCGTCGGCCGCGGTCCGGACCACGTCGGCCTTGACCTTCGACCGCACCGACCCCGTGACCCGGAAGCCCTTCTCGGCCAGGTGCAGCACGGTGGCCAGCCCGATCCCCGAGTTCGCCCCCGTCACCAGCACGTGTCGCTCGTCAGCCATGGCGGCAGCCTGCCAGGTCGGGCCACGTCGCCGGAGGCGACACGTCAGTGCGCGAAGAACACCTGGGCGACGTCGTAGAGCTGGGGGTCGACCGTCTTCAGGCCGAGCCGCTTGGCCTCGACCAGGGGGATGCTGGTGATCCGGTCGGACTGCAGCGCGACCATCTCGCCGTAGCGGCCCTCGTGGACGAGGTCGATGGCCGCCACCCCGTAGCGGGTGGCCAGGACCCGGTCGAAGGCGTTGGGCGTGCCGCCCCGCTGGATGTGGCCGAGGATGGTCACGCGGGTCTCGTAGCCGGTGCGACGCTCGATCTCGCCGCCGATGGTCGTGCCGATGCCGCCGAGGCGCTGGTGGCCGTACATGTCCACCTCGGGTGCCGCCAGCTCGAGCGTGCCGGGTGCGGGCACGGCCCCCTCGGCCACGACCACGATGGAGGCGAACCGGCCGGATTCGTGCCGGCGCAGGATCGCCTCGCACACCGAGTCGATGTCGAAGGGCTCCTCGGGGATGAGGGTGACCGTGGCGCCGCCGGCGATGCCCGACCACACCGCGATGTGCCCGGCGTGGCGGCCCATGACCTCCACCACCATCACCCGGTCGTGGGACTCGGCCGTGGTGTGGAGGCGGTCGATGGCATCGGTGCAGATCTGGACGGCGGTCTGGAAGCCGAAGGTCATCTCCGTGCCACCCATGTCGTTGTCGATGGTCTTGGGGACCCCGACGACCGGGAAGCCGAGCTCGGCCAGGTCCCGTGCGGCACCGAGCGTGCCCTCGCCGCCGATGACGATGAGGGCGTCGACGCCCTGGTCGGCCAGGCCCTGGCGGAAGCGGTCGACGCCGTCTTCGTCCATGAACGGCTGGTACCGGCTGGTGCCGAGGATCGTGCCGCCGATGGGCAGCTTGCCGCGGAGCGCCTCGATGTCGAGGCGCATCAGGCGCTGGTCGACCACGCCCTGGTAGCCGTCGAGGAAGCCGACGATCTCGTCGCCGTGGACGCGTGTGCCCTTGCGGACCGCGGCGCGGATGACGGCGTTGAGGCCGGGGCAGTCGCCACCACCGGTGAGGATTCCGACGCGCATGCGCCGCAACCTATCGACGCTCGGACCGGTCCCCGGACGAACGCCTCAGCTCACCCGGCTGTAGTCGCCCCGCTGCACCGGGTCCGCCGTGCTCTCGAGGTCGTCCACCAGGGCCTCGCGGGGCTCGCCGTCCTGGCGGAAGATGACGCTCTGGAAGCCGGTCTGGGGGTTCGTGGCCGTCCACACGATCTGGGCCAGGGCGTTGCGGAGCTGCACGCCCTGGATGCCGCCCTCCCCGAACAGGCCGCGCACGTCGACGACGAGCCGGGTCGGATCCTCGTCCGACGGCGTGGCCGAGAGCAGCTCGGCGCTGTCGGGGATGTCCGTCGTCTTGCCGACCTCCGCGGGTCGCTCGTCGCTCGGCCGCTGGTTGAACAGGTTCGAGAGCACCCCCTGGACCCCGGTGCCCACCTCGATGGTGCGCGGGACGTCCTGCAGCCTCGTGGTCCCGTCCTGGACCTCCAGGAACCACACGACCACCGGCCGGGCGCTGACGTCGGGGGCCGTCGTCGTGGTGGTCGTGGTCTCGGGCACGATCGATGCGCTGAGCTCGACGGGTTCGTCGTTGGTCGGCACCGTGCAGGCACCGGCCAGGACGAGGCCGGCCAGGGCGAGGAGGATGCACCAACGGGTCATGCCAGGTCCCCCTCGAGGATGTCGTGGTCGATCTCCACGCGGGGGAGCTCGACGGCGAAGCGGGCGCCGGCCTCCGGCGCGTCCTCGACCCAGACCCGTCCACCGTGGAGGGCCACGTGCTCGGCGACGAGGGCGAGGCCGAGGCCGACGCCGGTGCTGGCCCCGCGCCGGTGCGCCGCACCGGCCCGGTTGAACCGCTCGAAGATCCGGTCGCGGTCCTCCTCCGGCACGCCCTCGCCACGATCGTCGACGTAGATCCAGACCCAGTCCGGGTCCGCGTCGATCCGGACGGCGACGGCGCCGTCCCCGTACTTGTCGGCGTTGGTGAGCAGGTTGGTGAGCACCCGGGCGATGCGGCGCTTGTCGAGCGCGGTGACGACGTCGTCGAAGTCCTCGTCGAGGACCATGTCCGGCGACCGCTCCACCGGGACGTGGGAGCCGTTGGCCCGCACGACCTGGCGGACGAACTCGGAGAGCAGGACCTCCTCGAGCTCGAGCAGCATGACGCCGGCATCGAAGCGGGAGATCTCGAGCAGGTCCTCCACCAGCTCCCGAAACCGGTCGAGGTCGGCGGTGAGCAGGTCCAGTGCCGAGCGGGCGCGCTCGCTCAGGTCGTCCCGGTTGTTCTCCAGCACCTCGAGCGAGGCCTGCAGGGTCATCAGGGGCGACCGCAGCTCGTGGCTGACGTCGGAGGCGAACTGGGCGTCCTTCTCGATGCGGTCCTCGAGGGTGCCGGCCATGCCGTTGAACGAGGTGATGATCGGCTCGAGGTCGGGGTCGACGAGGGCGCGGATGCGGGTGTCCAGCTCCCCGCCGGCGAGCTTGCGGGCGGCGTCGCCCACCTCGCCGAGCGGGCGCAGGATGCGGCGGCTCGAGTACCAGCCGAGGGCGGCGCCGGCGAGGACGGTGGCGATCGACGCCCCGAACAGCGTGAAGGAGATGGAGCTGAGGGTGTCGTCCAGCGACTGGAGGTTGACGATCTCGAAGTAGGCGCCGTCGAAGTCGCGGATGGGGATGCCGATGGCGAGGCTCTTGTCGCCGGTGGTCGGGTGCGGGAAGCGCATCTTGGCCGGCGTGCCCGACAGCACGGTCTCCCGCAGGGCCTCGGGGAGGGCGCTGCGGCCGTACTCGGGATCTCGCTGGCTCCAGCCGGTGCCCTCCTGGCCCTTGACCTGCTGGGACCGCTGGAACAGCACCGGGCGGGAGCCGTCCGGGGTCTGGAGCGAGCCGAGCAGCACCGGGATGTCGGCGTCGGGGTTCACGCCCGAGCGGACGATGCGGGCGTTGACCGAGATCTGCTGGGTGGCGCTGGACTCGCGGTTGCTCACCAGGTTGGACCGCGCCACGCCGAGCACCAGCAGCGACATGCCGGAGGAGAGCAGCAGGGCCCCGATCGCGAACGCCAGCGTGACGCGGGCACGGAGGCCGAGGCGCGGCATGCGCAGGCCCGAGGTCTCCTCGGCGGGCTCCTCGACTTCGATCGCGGCCCGGGGCGCCGGGCGCTGCGACGGCAGCGGGCCGGGGACGGAGACCGGGCCGATGGTGGACGGGGAGGTGCCGTCGGACGACACGAGGTCCTCGCTCAGGCCTGGAGCTTGTAGCCGAGTCCCCGGACGGTGACGACGTGGCGCGGGTTGGCCGGGTCGGCCTCGATCTTGGTGCGCAGTCGGCGGATGTGGACGTCGACCAACCGGCCGTCGCCGAAGTACCCGTAGCCCCAGACCCGCTCGAGCAGGACCTCGCGGGAGAACACCCGACCGGGGGACGAGGCCAGCTCGTTGAGCAGGCGGAACTCGGTCTTGGTGAGGTGGACCTCTTCCTCGTCCCGCTTCACGACACCCTCGTCGGGGATGATCTCGAGGTCCCCGAAGCGCAGATGGGTGTGGCCGTGGTCGGCCGCCCGGGTTCGGCGCAGCAGCGCCCGGATGCGGGCCGACAGCTCCTTGGGGGCGAAGGGCTTGGTGAGGTAGTCGTCGGCCCCGGCCTCGAGGCCGGCCACGACGTCGTGGGTGTCTGCCCGTGCGGTGACCATCACGATGGGCACGTCGCTGATGCGACGCACCGAGCGGCACACCTCGAAGCCGTCGATGCCCGGGAGCATGATGTCGATGAGCACGACGTCGGTGGGGGCGCGCTGGAACACCTCGAGCGCGGCCTCGCCCGTGTCGGCCTCCGCCACGGTCCAGCCTTCGTCCTCGAGGGCGAGCTTGACCGCCGTGCGGATCCGTTCGTCGTCCTCGACGGTGAGGATCCTCGTCGCCATATCGCCCCATCGTGCCTCATCGGGGCCCGGTGGCGCGCGCATGTACCCGAACCCGCCGGAAAAGGTTCGTTCAGCCCAGTGCGGAGCGACGCAGGACGCCGGCCTCGGTGAGCAGCTCGACGAGCTCGTCGAAGCAGTCGGGGTGCGCCGCGATCGTGCAGTCGGGGCCGAGGTCGGTGTCCGGGTGCACCTCGACGCGGGCGCCGGCCTCCCGAGCCACCACGGTGGCGGCGACCCGGTCCCACTCGGCCAGGCCGGTCTCGTAGTAGGCGTCGAGGCGCCCGCACGCGACCGAGCACAGGTCGGCGGCGGCCGCCCCCATCCGACGGATGTCGCGGATCCGGGCGATCAGCGCGGTGAGCGCCCGGGCCTGGGCCTCGCGGGTGGCCGGGTCGTAGCCGAACCCGGTGCCGACCAGGCTGGTGCGCAGCGGCGCCGGCGGCCCGATCCGGAGCGGGCGGCCGTTCCGGGTGGCGCCGTGGCCGGTGGCGGCGGCGAAGGTGTCGCCCTGGGAGGGCACGACCACCGCACCGACGGCGGGGACGCCGTCGACGGTGGCGCCGACCGAGACGTTCCAGCCCGGATGGCGGTACAGGTAGTTCGTGGTGCCGTCGAGGGGGTCCACGACCCAGACCACCCCGCTCGTGCCCGGGTGGGCCGCCCCCTCCTCGCCCACGATCCCGTCGTCGGGTCGCAGCTCGCGGAGTCGCCGCACCAGCAGCGCCTCGCTGGCCCGGTCCATCTCGGTGACCATGTCGGTGGACGTGGACTTGGTGTCGACCACCTCCCGGCGGTCGTCGACGCTCGCCCGCAGCAGCGCGGCGGCGTCGGCGGCGACGCGCTCGGCGACGTCGCGCAGCTCGGCCAGGTCCGGGGCGGGCACGCTCAGCTGATCGGCCCGCGGCGCTCGGTCTGCTCCCGGGTGTGCTCGATCACCCGCCACTCGCCCATGGCCCGCATGGCCAGCACCGCGACGATGCCCACGCCGACGGCGAAGATCACGGCGCCGACCAGGCCACCGATGCCGGCCCACACCGTGCTGTCCCCGTCGGTCTGCATGTCGACGAAGGCGTAGCCGATCAACCCGCCGCACAGGCCTGCGACCAGGATCGCCACGAAGGCCAGGATCCGGGCGCCGGTCGAGGGCAGGGCGGAGGGGGCGTACTCGGATTCGGGGACCTCGGCCACGTCGCGAGGCTAGAGCCGATCCCGACATCTCGTGGATTCGCCACCACGCGCGGCGCCGATCCACGGGATTTCCGGCGGGTGGGGGTCGTGCCTAGGTTGGCCGGTCGTGACCGAGGAGCAGGCGGGACCCGCCGGGGCGGAGCGCTGGGGCGAGCGCCGCTTCGAGCGGTCCGAGTGGGCCGCGCTGCGGGCGCACGAGTCGGTCCCCATCCACGAGGAGGACCTCGAGGAGCTCGAGGGCATCAACGAGCACCTGTCGATGCGCGAGGTCGAGGACATCTACGTGCCCCTCGCCCGCCTCGTGCACCTGCGCGCCGGCGTCACCCGGTCGCTGCACGACGCCACCGGCGCCTTCCTCGGGCGGTTCCGGCCCCACGTCCCCTTCGTGATCGGCGTCGCCGGCTCGGTCGCGGTGGGCAAGTCGACCACGTCGCGCGTGCTCCAGACGCTGCTCGCCCGGGCCCCGGAGCGCCGCCGGGTCGAGCTGGTCACCACCGACGGCTTCCTGCTGCCCAACGCCGAGCTGGAGGAGCGGGGCCTCATGCAGCGCAAGGGCTTCCCGGAGAGCTACGACACGCCCCGGCTCGTCCGCTTCCTCGCCGACCTCAAGGCCGGCCGACCCGCCCTCGAGATCCCGGTGTACAGCCACGTCGTCTACGACATCGTCGACGAGGTCCAGGTGGTCGACCAGCCCGACATCGTGATCGTGGAGGGGCTGAACGTGCTGCAGGTGCCCCCCACGACCGAGGAGCACCATCCGTCGGTCTTCGTCTCGGACTTCTTCGACTTCTCCGTCTACGTCGACGCCGACGCCGACCACATCGAGGAGTGGTACCTGCAGCGGTTCATGACGCTGGTCGAGGGCTCCCGGCACGACGACGCGGCCTTCTTCCACCGCTTCGCCGGGCTCGACGACGAGTCCGCCGAGTCCCTGGGCCGCAGCATCTGGCGCTCCGTCAACCTGCCGAACCTGCACGCCAACGTGCTGCCCACCCGGGACCGGGCCGACCTCGTGCTGCACAAGGGCGCCGACCACGAGGTCCACCGGGTCGTGCTGCGACTCCGCTGAGGGGACCCGAGCCCGGGGTGGCTGGGTAGGGACGGGACCATGTCCGACCACGCCTTCCGTCCCCTCGGTGCTGCGACGCCGGTCGTCGAGGCCACTGCCGGTGCCGCAGCCGCAGTGGTCATGGGTGCCGCCTCCGCGCTGCGCCGCAGGCGGGTGTTCCACCCCGACGGAGTCGCGTTCGCGAGCAGCGTCCAGGTCACCGGCGCCCACCACGGCGCACCGCTGCTCGACGAGGCGGGCAAGCACGACGCCGTCGTGCGGCTCTCCCGAGGCGTGGGGCTGCCCCAAGCCTTCCCCGACTTCCTCGGGCTCGCGCTGCGCATCACCGACGCCCACGGCCCGGGCCGGCACCAGGACCTCCTGCTGGTGAGCGCCGGCGACCGACCCGTGCTGCGCCACGCGCTCGTGCCGGTGCGCGGGTTCGAGCACCGCCGCTTCTCCTCGCTGCTGCCCTACGAGGTCGGGGACCGCCGGGTCGTCTTCGGCGCCCGCGTGCTCGGCGAGGGCGGCCCCGTGCCGCTCCAGCTCGCGGACCTGCGCGACCGGGCCGCGACCACGGGGCTGCGCTTCGCGCTCGAGCTGGCCGAGGCATCGGGCGAGTGGGAGCCCGTCGGGGTCGTCGATGTCGCCTCGCCGCTCACCGACGCAGATGGCGACGCGCTGCGCTTCGACCCCGCCCACACCGGCGGCGGCATCGAGCCCGTCGGCGTGGTCCAGACCGTCCGGCGCCTCGCCTACCGAGCCAGCCAGACCGGCCGGCCCACCACCTGACCCGGCTCAGCTGGCGGCCAGCGGGACCGCGCGGCCGCCCGAGAGGCGGAGCAGCTCGGCCGGAGCCACCTCGAAGACGTGACGCGGCGTGCCCGCGGCCGCCCAGACCGTGTCGTGGGCGAGCAGGGACTCGTCCACGAACGTCGGCAGCGAGGAGGCATGGGCGAACGGCGGCACGCCGCCGATGGGGTACCCGGTGGCGCCGCGGACGACGTCGGCATCGGCGCGCCCGACCGCTCCGCCGGCGGCCTCGCCCAGCAGGCGCTCGTCGAGGCGGGCGTCGCCGGCGACCAGGGCCACCACCGGCTCGCCCTCGACGGTGAACACGAGCGACTTCACGATGCGGGCGACCTCGCAGCCCACGGCGGCAGCCGCCTCGGCTGCGGTGCGGGTGCCGTCCGGGTATTCGACGACCTCGATCTCGAGGCCCTCGGCGCGGGCGGCGGCGACGACTCGGGCGGCGTTGGCGTGCACGACCGGCATCCTGCCCGACGACGCCCCCGGAGGCCCACACCCCGCTGGCAGACTGGCGGGGTGCGTGCGTGGACGGTGGCCGGAGGACTGATCGAGCACGAGGGTCGGTTGCTGCTCGTGCAGAACCAGCGCCGGGACGGCAGCACGGACTGGACCACCCCCGGCGGCGTGGTCGACCCCGGCGAGGAGATCCTCGAGGCGCTGTCGCGCGAGGTGCTGGAGGAGACCGGACTGGCCGTCACGGGCTGGGAGGGCCCGCTGTGGCAGGTCGAGGCCGAGGCGCCCGACATGGGCTGGACCCTGCGGGTCGAGGTGCACCGGGCCACCGGGTTCGAGGGGCGGATCCTGCTCGACGACCCCGACGGCATCGTGATCGACGCCGCGTGGCTCGACCTCGCCGGCTGCCACGACTGCCTGTCCACGTCCTGGCTGCCGGCCCGCGAGCCGATGCTGGCGTGGCTGGGGGAGAAGTGGCTCGAGCCCCGCACCTACCGGTACCGGCTCGAGGGCATCGACCGGGCCGATGCCAACGTGATCCGGTTGGACTGACCGGCGTGGCGACGAGCGGGGGAGCCGGGCGCACGATCCTCCACGTCGACATGGACGCGTTCTACGCGTCGGTGGAGCAGCTCCGGCGCCCCGAGCTGCGGGGCAAGCCGGTGGTGGTCGGCGGCTCCGGTCGGCGGGGCGTGGTGGCGGCCGCGTCCTACGAGGCGCGGGCCTTCGGCGTCCGCTCGGCGATGCCGTCGATGCGGGCGCGGACCCTGTGCCCCCATGCCGTGTTCGTCGCCGGCGACCACGCCCACTACGCCGAGGTGTCGGCGCGGGTCATGGCCATCTTCCGGTCGATGACGCCGCTCGTGGAGCCGCTCAGCCTGGACGAGGCCTTCCTCGACGTCACCGGCGCCCAGCGGCTCCACGGCGACGGCCCGGCGATCGCCGCCGAGGTCCGCCGCCGGGTGCTGGCCGAGGAGGGGCTCACCTGCTCGGTCGGCGTCGCGACCTCCAAGTTCATCGCCAAGCTCGCCACCGAGCAGGCCAAGCCCTCCGCCTCGGTGCGCGGCCCGATCCCCGGGACGGGCGTCGCCGTGGTCCGGCCGGGCGACGAGCGGGTCTTCCTGCGCCCGCTGCCGGTGGGCGCCCTCTGGGGGGTCGGGCCCCGCACGCTGGAGAAGCTGCACGGGCTCGGCGTCCGCACGGTCGGCCAGCTGGAGCGCCTGCCGCTGGAACAGCTGGTGCGGACGCTCGGCGAGGCCCACGGGCGCCACCTGCACGACCTCGCCCACGCCGTGGACCCCCGCCCGGTGGTGCCCGATCAGCGCCCGAAGTCGATCAGCCACGAGGAGACCTTCGCCGAGGACATCGACGACGCCCGGGCGCTCCACACCGAGCTGGTCCGGATGGCCGACGCGGTCGCCCGCCGGGCCCGACACCAGGAGGTGGCGGGGCGCACCGTGGCCATCAAGGTCCGGTTCGGCGACTTCACCACCACCTCCCGGTCGGTCACCCTGCCCCAAGCGGTCGACACCGGCCCGGCCATCGTCCGGGCGGCCACCCAGCTGCTCGACCAGATCGACATCGCGCCGGGTGTCCGGCTCTTCGGGGTGGGCCTGGCGAACCTGGTCGACGACGCGCCGCACCAGCTCAGCCTCGACGACCTGACCGGGGCCGCCGAGGCACCGGCCGCCGATGGCGCCGCGTGGTCGGCGGTCACCGAGGCGGTCGACGCTGTCCGCGCCCGGTTCGGCGACGACGCCCTGCTGCCGGCGGCGCTGGCCGAGGGCGGATCGCTGCGGGCGAAGCGGGCGGGTGAGCAGCAGTGGGGCCCGAACGACCGCGGGTCATCCCCGGGCGAGGATCGGGTATGAGGGTGGCCGACGCGCCGCTCCGCGCGTTGTTGACCGCCGACCCGTGTGCGATGATGGCGCCCGGAGCAGGCGTCCCGACGAGGACCAGAAGAGGTGAGCAGGTGCCCCTTTCCGAGGACGAGGAGCGCATCCTCAAGGACATCGAGCGGGAGTTCTACGAGAACGACCCTGCGTTCGCCCGCGAGGTCCGCGAGACCACCCTCTACAAGCACGCCTGGCGCAACATCAAGCTCTCCCTCGTGGGCTTCGTCGCCGGCCTCGTGCTCCTGGTGGCCGCGCTCTCCAGCTCCTACCTGCTGGCCTTCGGCGGCTTCCTGGTCATGCTGGGCTGCGCCCTCGTGATCGAGCGCAACGCCCGCAAGATGGGTCGGGCCGGCCTCGAGACGATGACCAAGAACCTCAAGTCCAGCAACGGCTTGAAGGACTACCTCGGCTCGTCGTCGGAGAAGATGCGCGAGCGCTTCCGCCGCGACGAGGAGCAGTAGCAGCCCACCGGCCGTCGGCTTCACCGCCGACGCATCAGGCGGGGGTCGAAGCGGGTGCGGAAGCGGTCGCGCGGCGACATGGCCGCTCGGGCGCCGTCGCCGACCCGATCGGCCAGGGCCAGCGCGGCGTCGCCGGCGTCGTCATCGGGCTCGGCGGGCGAGTAGGCGGTGGCTTCGACCGCGGACGCCAGGGTGCGGATCGGCTCGTCGACGGTGGGGATGCGCCGGGCGATCTCGGCCGCGGCCTGGCGCTGGGTGGCCGACGGGCGGACGCCGACGCCGGCGCGGCGCGCGGCGGCGAGGGACTCGTCCCAGGCGAGGGCGATGCGGGCCACGGCCGAGTCCGCCCGCCGTCGCCGGAGCAGGCGGCTCGCGGCGGTGACGACCAGCACGGCGAGCAGGTAGAGGACGAGGGCCCCGACCGAGATGGCGACCGCGATCGCGATGCGCAGGGGCCACGGGTTCGGTTCCGGCTCGGTGGCCCCGCCGGTGCCGAGGTCCACGCCGGGGTCGTCGGGGAACACCGGCGGCGTCTGGCCGGGCAGCGACGTGTCCGGGGACGGCACCTGGGTCGACGGGGTCGCGGGCAGCGTGGTGGCCGTGCCGCCGTCGCCGCCGCTCTGGGTCTGCTGCTCGGGGACGCCCGTGTACTGCTCGGCGAGGGGGGCGCCGCGGCCCGGGGTGGGCTCGAAGGCGACCCAGCCGTACTCGCCCAGGTACACCTCGGGCCAGGCGTGGGCGTGCTCGCCGCGCACCCGGTAGAGGGTGGGGTCGGCGGGGTCGGCCGCGCCCTGGGTGAACCCGACCGCGACGCGGGCGGGCAGCCCGAGGCTGCGGGCCATGGCCGCGAAGGACCCGGCGAACTGCTCGCAGTACCCGGCCCGGACGGCGAAGAGGAAGTCCTGCATGTCGCCGATGCCGTGCTGGAGGTCGACGTCCAGGTCGTAGGTGAACTGCGTCCGGAAGAAGTCCTGGAGCCGCATGGCCTGCTCGTAGCCGTTGGCGCTCCCCGCGGTGACCTCGGCGGCGAGGGCGCGGATGTCGGGGGAGAAGTCGCCCGGCAGCTCGAGGTAGCGCTCGGCGATGCCGGTGGGGATCTCGGCGGAGGCCGCGGCGAGGGCGTCGGGCTGGTGCTGAGGCAGCGCGGAGCGCACGGCGTAGGCCGTGCCGTCCGACGTCGGGACCTCGGTGTCGACGATGAGGGTGCCGGAGACCTCGTCGTAGCGGACCGGCTCGTCGACCTGGACCTGCTGGGGCTCGTAGGCGGCCGGCAGCCAGATCTGGGACAGCGCCGAGATCGTGAACTGCTGGTCGAACACGATGCGCTCCGACGCGACCGGCACGCCGTCGTCGAGGTCACCCGAGCTCTTCCCGTAGGAGCCGTTGGATGACCAGATGCTGCCGTCGAAGCGGTCGAGGGAGGTCAGGCGCCAGTAGGCCCGCTGCTCGCTGCGGACCGTGAACACCTCGACGTTGGCCTGCTGCACGAGCCGGGAGCGGATGTCGACCAGCGGGCTCACCGTGACCCGGGTGCCGGGCGCGTCGTCGCCCAGCTCGGTGAGGGAGACGACCGCGTCGGCCTCGGCGCCGGGCAGCCGCGGTCCGACGAGGCCGGCGACGAGGGTGGCCACGACGGCGAGGCTGACGCCGAGCACCACCAGGGCCTGGGGCCCGCGCGAGCGGTGGTCGCCGACCCAGGTCGACGTGCGCCCCAAGCGGTCGGCCCGACGGACGAGCACGAAGGAGAGCACCGTGGCGATCCAGATGCCGGCGAGCAGGACGCGCCCGACGTCGGCGCCGAGCACGGAGGCGACGCCGAACAGCGCCGCCGCGGGCAGCACCGCCTCGACGGTCGCATCGGCGCGGAAGGCGGCCCAGTCGCCCACCACGGCGCTGGCCCACACCGCGACGGCCGATGCCACGAGGAAGCCCTCGAGGGGTTCGGCCGGTGCCTTGATGTCGCCGAACTGGGCGAAGGCGTCGTTCACCGAGGACAGCAGGACGTCGATGGTGGACAGCGTGGGGAGGCCGAAGGTCGTCGCCTGGCCGGCGTGAACCCAGGCGATCACGACCACGGCCGCCACCGCGGCGAGCAGCGCCGCGACCGGTGCGGGGACCCGCCGGCGACGCAGCACGGTGACGGTGGCGTGGGCGGCCACGACGTGCACGACGAGCGGCGCGAACCACTCGCTGCCGGCGAAGACCCGTCGCAGGCTCACCACCGTGGCCAGGCTGACGAGGGCGAACGCGACCTCCGCGACGGCCAGCACGGGGAACGTGCGGGACCCGGCTCGGGGCTGGGTGGTGGCGGCGGTCACGACACCACCTGTCGGCGACGACGCCGGCGGCCGGCGGTGGCGCCGGTGGACTCGGTCCAGGCGGCGGCGAACTCCTCGCCGGGCCCGATGCCGAGGACCTCGGTGCGCCGCGGGGTCGTGACCCGCTGGGCGCCGTCGAAGCGGACGATCCGGCGCAGCGACACGGCGCTGCCGCTGCGCTCGAACAGCTCCATGTCGGCACCGGAGAGCGTCCCGCTGACCAGCACGACGGCGCCGCTGGCGCCCCGCTCGACCAGCTCCATCGCCATGCGCAGCGAACCCGAGCTGCTGCGCGCTGCGACGGCCAGGTACTCCAGCAGGCCGTCGAGGTGCGATGCGCCCACGCCGTAGCCGCTGTCGACGCCGGTGGTGGTGAGGAGGCGGACGTGGTCGCCGCGGCGCAGGTGGGTGCGCAGCACCGACGCGGCCGCGGAGATCGCCCGCTCGAGCGTCACCCCGTCGCTGGCCTGCCGGCGCAGGTCGAGCACCACGCACACCCGTCCCTGCCAGGGGATGTCGTGCTGGCGCACGAGCAGGTCACCGGTGCGGGCCGAGGACGGCCAGTGCACCCGGCGCAGGTCGTCGCCGACGATGTAGGGGCGCAGGGCCGCGAAGTCCTCGCCCGAGCGGCCGAGGGATCCGGTCTCGGCGGTGCCGTCGGGATCGGGGCCAACGCTGCGGGGCAGCGGCGGGATGTCGTCCACCCGGGGCAGGACGGTGACCTCCACCGAAGGTGCCGCCGGGTTGCGGGCGGTGGCGAGGCCGAAGGGGTCGGACATGGCCACCTGCATCGGCCCCACCGTGACGATGCCGCGCGTGGTCGTCGGCAGCCGGTAGGCGACGTCGGTCGTGCGCCGCAGCCCGATGGGCGCGAGCAGGAGGTCGGCGCCGGCCGTGCCCGTCACCGGGTCGAGCAGCCGCAGCACCGGGGTGGCCCGGCCGGCCCGGTTGCGCACCTGGATCGAGACCGTGCACGGGTTGCCCACGTGGACCCGGGACGGGCGCACGCTGCGGGTCACCACGATGTCGAGGCGCCGCAGCCCGACCCAGAGGGCGCAGACGAGGGCGAGGAGCCCGATCGCCGCACCGATGGCGTACAGCTCGGCGAGGCCGAGCAGGCGACCGGTGACCACCAGCACCGCGCTGGTGATGCCGATGAGCAGCCCGGTGCGGGTGGGGCGCACGGCGCTCAGTCCGATCGGGGCCGGGGCACCGGGACGCTGTCGAGCACGTCGGCCACCACGTCGGCGGCGGTGACGCCCTGCAGGTCGGCCTCGGGCGTCACGAGCAGGCGGTGGGCGAGCACCGGTACGGCCAGGGCCTTGATGTCGTCGGGCGTGGCGTAGTCGCGGTCGCGCATGGCGGCCCAGACGCGGGCGATGCGCAGGAAGCTCAACGTCGCCCGGGGCGACATCCCCAGCTCGAGCTGGGGGTGGGCGCGCGTGCGGTCGGCCAGCTGCACCAGGTACTGCTTGAGCGCCGGTGCCACGTGCACCGCAGCAGCCGCCCGGCGCATCGTGAGGACGTCGTCGGTGTGCAGCACCGGCCGGACCGACAGCAGCGGATCGACCGAGCCGTGGCTGTCGAGCATGGTGAGCTCGGCGGCGACGTCGGGGTAGCCGACCTCGATGCGCACGAGGAAGCGGTCGAGCTGGGAGTCCGGGAGCGGGAAGGTGCCCTCGTGCTCGATCGGGTTCTGGGTGGCGATCACGAGGAACGGGGCGGCGAGCGGGTAGGTCGAGCCGTCGACGGTGACCTGGCGCTCGGCCATGGCCTCGAGCAGGGCGGACTGGGTCTTGGGCGAGGCGCGGTTGATCTCGTCGGCCAGGACGATGTTGGCGAAGATCGGCCCGGGACGGAACTCGAACTCGTCGCGGCCACGCCGGTAGATGGTGACGCCGGAGACATCGGTGGGGAGCAGGTCCGGGGTGAACTGCACCCGGCCGAAGGTGCCCTCGATCGAGGCGGCCAGGGCCTTGGCCAGGCTGGTCTTGCCGACCCCGGGCACGTCCTCGAGGAGGATGTGCCCGTCGGCGAGGAGCGCGGCGAGGATGAGATCGATCACCGGCCGCTTGCCCATGATCACCGACTCGACCTGGTCGGCGACGCGCTCGCACGCCTCGGCCACCGAGCTCCCTCGCAACGCCTCTGTCTGGCTGCTCGCCACCCGTCCTCCTGGTCGTCTGGGTCGTCGTGGCACGGCCGACGCCGGTGCACCCCGCCGCCTGCGCAGACTACGGCGCCCGGGTGCCGACCGGATGCTCGCGGCCGTCCCTACCATCGCCCGCGTGGCGACCCTCGCGATCGACATCGGCGGAACGAAGCTGGCGGCGGGCGTGGTCGACGCCACCGGCGCCCTGACCCACCGGGCCCAGCGGGCCACGGCCGCCGGGGGCGACGGCGAGGCGCTGTTCGCCGACCTCGTGGACCTGGTCGCCGGCGTCCGGGACGGCGCTCGCGCCGCCGGCGTCGAGATCGAGGCGTGCGGCGTGGGCTGCGGCGGGCCGATGACCGCGGGCGGTGCGACCGTCTCGCCCCTGAACATCCCGGCCTGGCAGGCGTTCCCCCTGCGGGACCGCCTCGCCTCGCACCTGGGCCTCGCAGTCGCCGTGGACAACGACGCCAAGGCCCTCGCCCTGGGCGAGGGTTGGCGCGGCGCGGCGGCGGGGGAGCGCGACTTCCTCGCCATGGTGGTGTCGACCGGTGTCGGCGGCGGCATCGTGAGCCGGGGCCGGTTGCTCGAGGGAGCGTCGGGCAACGCCGGCCACATCGGCCACGTGTTCGTCCTCGACGGCACCGACCCGTGGGATCGGCACCCGGCCGGGTTGCTCGAGTCGGAGGCCAGCGGCACGGCCATCGCCCGGCGCACGGGCGCGCCGGCGGCCGACGCCGACCTCGAGGTCCGGGGGCGGGCGGGCACGCTCGTCGGGCGGGCGGTCGCCTCGGTGGCGAACCTGCTCGACCTGCGCCTCGCCGTCGTCGCCGGCTCGGTCGCCCTCGGCTACGGCGAACCGTTCTTCGTCGCCGCGCAGGCCGAGGTCGACCGGCTCTGCCACCTCGACTACTCCGCCGGCACCCGCATCGTCCCGGCCGGCCTCGGCGACGCCGGCCCCCTCGTGGGAGCGGCGGCGGTCTCGCTGCGGGCTCGCGGGGCCGACATCGGCATCGTCTGACCGCCGGTCCGCGCCGGGTCGGTCGTGGCAGACTCTCGGCCATGCAGCCCACGTGGGGGACCGAGGCCGAGCAGTACCGGGAGAAGGTCCAGGCGTTCCTGGCCGAGCACCTCCCGGCCGACTGGAAGGGCATCGGAGCCCTGCCCCCGGACGAGGTCCACGAGTGGACGATGCGGTGGCGCCAGACCCTGGCCGACAACAACCTGCTCGCCCCGCGCTGGCCCACCGAGTACGGCGGGCCCGGGCTCACCGAGACCGAGACCGTCGTGCTGGCCGAGGAGTTCGCCAAGGCCGGCGTGCCCACCGGCGGCCCGAACGACGCGTTCAGCATCCAGATGGTGGGCAACACCATCCTGCAGTGGGGCACCGAGGAGCAGAAGCGGGAGTTCATCCCGAAGATCCTCAGCGGCGAGCACACCTGGTGCCAGGGGTACTCCGAGCCCAACGCCGGCTCCGACCTGGGCAACCTGGGCTGCCGGGCCGTGCTCGACGGCGAGGAGTGGGTGATCAACGGCCAGAAGATCTGGACCTCGGCCGGCCACCTCGCCGACTGGATCTTCGTCCTGGCCCGCACCGACGTCGACGCGCCGAAGCACCGGGGCATCTCGTTCCTGCTCGTGCCGATGGACCAGCCCGGCGTCGAGGTCCGTCCGATCGAGATGATCAACGGCGACTCCGAGTTCAACGAGGTCTTCTTCTCCGACGCCCGCTGCGCCAAGGAGAACGTGATCGGCGGCGTGAACAACGGCTGGGCGGTGGCCATGACCCTGCTCGGCTACGAGCGCGGCGACGCGGCTGCCACGTTCCCGGTGTCGTTCCGCATCGAGCTGGACCGCCTCACCGCCCTGGCCCGCGACCGGGGTCTGGACCGCGACCCGATCATCCGCCAGCGGCTGGCCCGGGCCCACAGCACCGTCGAGATCATGAAGTGGTCCGGGTGGCGCACGCTCACCGCGTACCTCTCCGGCGCGCACCCCGGCCCGGAGGCGGGCCTGTTCAAGCTGCAGTGGTCCGAGTACCACCGCCGGGTCACCGAGCTCGCCGTCGACATCCTCGGCGCCGACGCCCTGGTGCCGTCCGGGCGCGCCCCGGCCTCGAGCTTCCAGACCGACGACCCCGGCGCCCCCAACGACTCGGCGTCCTGGGTCGGCACGTTCCTCACCGCGCGGGCCGGCACCATCTACGCCGGGTCCAGCGAGATCCAGCGCAACATCGTCGGCGAGATGGTCCTCGGCCTCCCCAAGGAGCCCCGACCCGAGGGGGCAGGAGCCTCGTGGAAGGCCCAGCAGCAGCGGAGCTGACCCGGCCGGGCCGCCGCCGGACCGGCGCGGGCGCCGCCGCGGTCGCCATCGCCCGCCGGCCGCGCCTGTGGCCGGCCGCCGCCCGCCAGGCGAGGGTGCTCGTGCCGCCGGGGTGGTGGCGCCGCCGCCCGTTCCTGCCCGTCCCGGACCGGGCCTGGCTCCGGTTCCGGATGACCACCGCCTACGGCGACGCCGGCGCCACCATCGACGTCGAGGACCTGCTCACCTGGCTGGCCTGGACTCAAACCACCCGTCCGGCGCCACCCATCGGGACCGGAGGGGCCGAGCTGCGATGAGCGGCCGGGCACTGGTGCTGAACGCTTCCTACGAGCCGCTGTCGGTGGTCTCGTCCCGGCGGGCCACCGTGCTCATGCTCGCCGAGAAGGCCGACCTCGTGTCCCCCTCCGGTCTCCAGCTCCGCTCCGAGCACCTCGCCGTCGACGTGCCGTCCGTCGTGCGCCTGCGCCACTTCGTCAAGGTGCCCTTCGCCCGGCGGGCCGCGCTCAACCGACGGGCCGTGTTCGCCCGCGACGGTGGTCGCTGCCAGTACTGCGGCGACTCCGCCGACTCCATCGACCACGTCGTGCCCCGCGCCAAGGGCGGGCCCCACACGTGGGAGAACGTCGTGGCCGCCTGCCGGCCCTGCAACGTGCGCAAGCGGGACCGCCTCCTGCAGGACACCTCGATGGCGCTGCGGTCGACGCCCCGTGCCCCTGCCGGCCACTCGTGGATCCTGGTGTCGGTCGGTGCGGTGCCCGACGACTGGCACCCGTACCTCGTGCTCGAGCCGGCGCTGTCCGCGTGAGCGGCTGGGTCGTCGAGCACCACCGAGGGTCCGCCGCCGAGCTGCACGCCCTCGAGGTGCCGGCCGACGCCACGCCCCGCGTGTGGGTCCTGGAGGCCACCGGGCCGGCCGTGGTCCTGGGCTCCACCCAGCGAGACGACGTGGTCGACGCCGAGGCGGCCCGCGCCGCCGGCATCGCCGTGGCCCGCCGGCGCAGCGGCGGGGGAGCGGTGTGGGTCGAGCCGGGAGAGCCCCACTGGGTGGACGTGATCGTCCCGCGCGGGCACGAGCTGTGGACCGACGATGTCGGCCGGGCCTTCCTCCCCGTCGGGCGGGCGTGGCAGGAGGCGCTCGCGTCCCTCGGCGTGACGGGCACCCACCTCCACGAGGACCGCCTCGCGTGCGGCCCGCTCGGCGGCACGGTCTGCTTCGCCGGTCGGGGCCCGGGGGAGGTGCTGCTCGGAGAGGCCAAGGTCGTGGGCATCAGCCAGCGCCGCACCCGCGCCGGCGCCCGCTTCCAGTGCGCCGTGCCCGTGCACTGGGACCCGGTCCCCCTGGCCGCCCTGCTCCGGCACCGCCCGGACCCGCAGGCCCTCGCCGGGGTCGGCACCGGCATCGGCGAGTCGATCAGCACCGACGCCCTCGTCGAGGCCCTCGTCACCGCCCTCCACTGAGGGTGGGGCAGTCGCCCTGTGCCGCCCTGGTACGCCCAGGTCGTGACAACGATCGCGACATTGGGTGGGGAATATGGCCTGAGGCGTTGACGTTCTTCCCTATCTGGACGTACTGTGCCCTGCATGGCGGAGACCGGAGCGACGACAACGGAGCGCAGTGGGGCGACAGCCCTGATGAGCCCTGATGCGTCCACGTCCGCTGCTCCGGTCCACGCCGCCTCCCAGTTCCGGGGTCGGGGCGAGTACGCCATCGACGACAAGGGCCGGCTGACGCTGCCGGTCCAGATGCGCAAGGCCCTGCTCGGCGGTGGCTCCCTGGTCGTCCTCGACGGGCGCGCCGTCATCTGGGACGAGCCCACCTACTGCGCCGCCGTCGACCAGCTGAACGAGCGGGTCACGGCCGGCGACCTCACCAGCACCCAGGTCCGCGGCTTCCTGTCGAGCACCCACCTCGTCTCGCCGGACTCCCAGGGCCGCATCGTCATCCCGCACGCCGTGCGCATCGAGGCCGGCCTCGAGCGGGACGTGCTCGTCCTCGGCGCCGGCCCCCGCATCGAGATCGTCCCCGTCGGCGACGCTGCGCTCGACGCCGGCCTCACCGTCGACGACGCGGTCGTCGAGGTCCTCGACCATGCCCGCTTCTGACATCCCACCCACCACAGACCACCGACCGTGAACGAAGGGAGCGCGTCCACCGAGCAGACGAGCACCACCACAACAGGAGTCCACGCGCCGCTCACTCGCAGCCTCTCGGGCGTCGAGATGGAAGGCCCCTACTCTCCGCCCGCTCTTTCATCGTGCCCGACCGGGGCATACATCCCGGCGGGCCTTCGGCGACCGAGGGGCTGCCGGTGAGCGACGCAGACGACTCCACCCGGAACTTCCGCCACGTCCCCGTCCTGCGGGACGAGGTCGTCGCCGCCTTCGCCCCGGTCCCGCCGGGCTGGGTGGTCGACGGCACGCTCGGCGGAGCCGGCCACGCCACGGCGATCCTCGACGCCCACCCCCACCTCTCGGTGCTGGGACTGGACCGGGATCCACTCGCCGTGCAGGTGGCCACCGAGCGGCTCGCCCGCTTCGGGGACCGGGCCCACGTGGTGCACACCCGCTTCGACCGGATCGCCGATGCCATGAGCCTGCTGCGCCGCACCCGAACCACCGCCGACACCCCGGAGGCCGAGATCCCCACCGGGCTCTCCGGCATCCTCCTCGACCTCGGCGTCTCCTCGCCCCAGCTCGACCGCGGCGATCGCGGCTTCAGCTACCGCAACAGCGGCCCGCTGGACATGCGCATGGACCCCACCACCGGCCGCTCCGCCTCCGACGTGGTGAACGAAGCCGACCACGGCGAGCTCGTCCGCATCCTGCGCCGCTTCGGCGACGAGCGCCACGCCGACCGCGTGGCCCGCGCCATCATCGAGGCCCGCCCGATCACGACCACGGCGCAGCTCGCCGATGTCGTGCGCGACGCCATCCCCGCCGCCGCCCGCCGCACCGGCGGGCACCCGGCGACCCGCACCTTCCAGGCCCTGCGCATCGAGGTCAACGACGAGCTGGCCCAGCTCGAGGCCGTGCTCGGCGACGCCCTGGACCTGCTCGTCCCCGGCGGCCGCATGGCGGTCATCACGTACCACTCCGGCGAGGACCGCATCGTGGCCCGTCGCTTCCGCGACGCCGCCGCCGACGACTGCGTGTGCCCCCCGGGCAGCGGTTCCTGCCGCTGCGGCGGTGCCCCGAGCGTGAAGCTGGTGCCCCGGAAGGCCATCACCGCCAGCGAGGACGAGATCGCCGCCAACCCCCGCGCCCGCAGCGCCCGCCTGCGGGTGGCCGAGCAGCTCGGTGAGGCCTCGTGACGGCGATCGCCCCGGCGCGCCCGGCGCGCCCCACCCACGACCGCCCCACCCACGACGGCCCCACCCACGACGGCGCGGCCGCACCGGCCCGCCGCCCGGAGCACCGCCGCGGCCAGCACCTGCGCCCGGTGGAGCGCCCGCGCCCGAAGCGCTCGCCGGCGATCCCGGCCCTCGTCGGCGTCGGCATGGTCATCGCCGCCCTGCTCGGCCTCGCCGGCATGCACGCCCTGCTCATCGGTGGACAGGTCCGCCTCGACGCCATGCGCAGCGACGTCGCAGCCGAGAACGAGGCCATCCGCCGCCTCGAGCTGCGGGTGGCCGAGCTCGAGTCCCCCGACCGCGTCCTCGACGTCGCCCGCGACCGCCTCGGGATGGTCCTGCCGACCGAGGTCGGCTACCTCCTCCCCGTGGGCCTCGACGGCGTCCCCGCCGAGGCCGTCCGGGTCGAGCCCGCCACCGCCACCGCGCCCGAGGTCGACGCCGACGCTGAGGCCGAGGCTGGGGCCGAGACCGACGCCGCGGACGCCGCCGATGGCGAAGGTGCCGCCGACGCCGATGGCACCGACGACCCGACCGAGCTCGCCGCCGACCAGCTGTCCGAGGGGGGACGGGAGGAGTGAGCTGGGGTCCGATCGACCCCGACTGGGGCGAGGGTTGGGAGGACTTCGACACCGATCCCTTCGCTGAGGAGCCTCGGCACCCCGGCCGGGGTGGGGCGCGAGCGCCGCGCACCGCCACCGTCCACCGGCTGCCGCGCCCTCGACCGGGCCGCCGCGGCGTCCCGCTCGACCGCTCGCTCACCGCCCCGCGCCCGAGCGCACCGCCGCCGAGCCGCCCGATGGCCCGTCGGAGCCCCGCGCCTGCGCACCACCTCCCGGACCCGGCCTGGCCGGCCCCGACCGCGGTGCACACGGTGCACGAGATCGACACGAGCCATGCCCGGGCCGCACGTGGCGGCAGCGGCGGTGGCGGTCGGCCGCCCCGTCGGCCGGCCTCGCGCCCCGCGGCCCGTCCCGAGCGTCGGAGCATGGCCCTCAAGGCCCTCCTCGCCGTGCTGCTGCTGGCCGTGGTCGGCAAGCTGGTGCACGTGCAGGTGCTCGAGCCGGACCGCTTCGTCGAGGTCGGCCAGTCCCAGCGGCTGCGCACGGTGCAGCTCGACGCGGACCGCGGCCGCATCCTCGACCGCGAAGGCCACGACCTCGCCCTCTCGGTGCTGCGGCCCACCGTCTTCGCCGATCCGAGCCAGATCGAGGACCCCCTCACCACCGCCCGCCAGCTCGCCCCCGTCCTCGGGATGGAGCGATCCGAGCTCGCCGACATCCTCGACGCAGACGGCCGCTTCGCCTACCTCTCCCGCCGCATCGACGACGACGTGGCCGCCCGGGTGGTCGAGCTCGACCTCGCCGGCATCCACCTGCTGGAGGAACCGGCCCGGTTCACGCCGTCGGAGGAGCTGGCCCGGTCGATCATCGGCCGGGTGGCGCCCGACCAGACCGGGGCGACCGGGATGGAGCTGCTCTACGACGAGGTCCTCACCGGCACGCCGGGCGAGCTGACCTACGAGCGGGCGCGCGACGGCGGCACCATCGCCGCGGCCGGCCAGTCCCGCATCGCCCCGCGCGCCGGCAGCGACGTCGTCCTCACCCTGGACCGCAGCCTGCAGTACGAGACCGAGCGCGTCCTGGCCGAGCAGGTGGACGCCCTCGGCGCCAAGGGCGGCACCGTGATCATCAGCCAGCCCGAGAGCGGCGAGATCCTGGCGCTGGCCAACATCACGCGCAACACCGACGACGAGATCATCACCGCCGGCGCCAACCGGGCCGTGATCGACGTGTTCGAGCCCGGGTCGGTGAACAAGGTCATCACCATCGCCGCCGCCCTGGAGGAGGGTCTGGTCACGCCGGACACCGAGCTGGTCGTGCCCGACAGCCTCCAGGTGTCCGACCACCGCTTCTCCGACGACCACGAGCACCCGACGGTGCCGATGACGGTGACCGAGATCCTGGCCCAGTCCTCCAACATCGGCACGATCATGCTCGCCCAGGACCTCGGCAAGGAGCGCATCGACCAGTACCTGCGGTCCTTCGGCTTCGGCTCGAAGTCCGCGCTCGGCTTCCCGAACGAATCACCCGGCATCCTCCTGCCGACCGAGAACTGGTCGGGCACCTCGATCGGCTCCATCCCGATCGGCCAGGGCATCGCCGTGACCGCCATGCAGATGCTGGACGCCTACAACATCATCGCCAACGACGGCCTCCACGTCCCCGCCCGCCTCGTGGCGGCCACGGTCGACGCCGACGGGCGGCGCAAGCCCGTCGACGTCGGCGAGCCCCGACGGGTCGTGTCGGCCGAGACCGCGCAGCAGGTGCGGGACATGCTCGTCCAGGTGGTCGACGTCGGCACCGGCGAGAACGCCCAGGTGACCGGCTACTCGGTGGGGGGCAAGACCGGTACCGCCCGCAAGCCCCAGGACACCGGGACCTACCGGGACGCGGCCGGGAACTACCACTACGTCGCCGCCTTCACCGGCATGGTTCCCGCCGAGGACCCCGCGTTGTCCATCATCGTGGCCATCGACGAGCCCACTGCCACCATCTACGGCGGCTCCGCCGCCGCCCCCGTCTTCGCCGACCTGGCGAAGTTCGCGCTGAACCGCTTCCGGATCCCCCCGGCAGGTTCGTGATGCTGCTGTCGCGCGCGGCCGCAGGCCTCGCCGACGCCGGCATCGACCACGAGGTGCGCGGCGACGTCGAGATCTCCGGTGTCGTCCACCGCACCGACACGGTCCTCGCCGGCGTCCTGTTCTGCTGCGTGCCGGGCAGCCGCGTCGACGGCCACGACCTGGCCGCCGACGTGGTCGACGCCGGCGCGTCCGCCCTCCTCGTCGAGCGCCCCCTCGCCGTCGACGTCCCCCAGGTGGTCGTGCCGTCGGTGCGCGCCGCGATGGGGCCGGTCGCCGCCCGCTACTGGGGCGACCCGAGCCAGGACCTCGACGTCATCGGCATCACCGGCACGAACGGCAAGACCACGACGGTGGCCATCCTGCGCGCCGTGCTCGAAGCCGCCGGCCGCCGGTGCGAGGTCGTGGGCACGCTCACGTCCCGGCCCGGCTGGCCGCCGACCACCCCCGACGCCCCCGAGCTCCAGGCCCAGCTGGCCACCTGGCGCGACGAAGGGGTCGAGGCGGTGGCGATGGAGGTCTCCTCCCACGCGCTGGTCATGGGCCGCGTCGACGGGACCTGGTTCCGCGCCACCGGGTTCACGACCCTCGGCCACGACCACCTCGACCTCCACGGCGACATCGAGTCCTACTTCGAGGCCAAGGCGTCGCTGTTCCGCCCCGATCGCACGAGCCGGGCGGCGATCCGGGCCGACGACGAGTGGGGTGCCCGGCTGATCGAACGGGTCGAGGGCACCGACGTGGTCGTCCATCCCTACCGCCTGGCCGACGCCGAGGGCCTCGCCCCGGCCGGCACCGGCTCCCGCTTCACGCTGCGCGGCGTCCCGGTGGAGCTGCCTCTGGCCGGCCGCCACAACGTGGCCAACGCCCTGTGCGCCGCGGCCATCGCCGACTGGCTCGACATCGACCCGGACACGGTCGCGCGGGGCCTGGCCGCCGTCCCCACCGTCGCCGGCCGGTTCGAGCGCGTCGACGAGGGGCAGTCCTTCACCCTGGCCGTGGACTACGCCCACACGCCCGACGCCCTCCAGACCGTGCTCGACGCGGCCCGGGAGCGAGCCGAGGCGAGCGGGGGCCGGGTGCTGGTGGTCTTCGGCTGCGGCGGCGACAAGGACCGGGCCAAGCGACCGGAGATGGGCCGCATCGCCGCGGCATCTGCTGACGTGGTGGTCGTGACCAACGACAACCCCCGCTCCGAGGACCCCGCGGCCATCGCCGACGAGATCGTCGCCGGCATCCCCGACGGCCCGGCGCGGGCCGAGGTCCGCACCATCCTGGACCGTGCGGAGGCCATCCACCACGCAGCGCGCGAGGCGGGCGAGCATGACGTGGTGGTGATCGCCGGCAAGGGCCACGAGACGACCCAGACCTTCGCCGACCGGGTCGTGGAGTTCGACGACCGGGTCGTGGCGGCCGCGGCGCTGCGCGAGGTGCTGGGCCGGTGATCCCCCTCCTCATCGCAGCAGGCGTGTCGCTGATGGTGTCCCTCGTCGGCACCCGCTACCTCATCGACTGGCTGACGGCCCACCAGATCGGTCAGCCCATCCACGAAGACGTCGAGGGCCACGTCACCAAGGCGGGCACGCCGACGATGGGCGGCGTCGCCTTCGTCATCGCCGCCCTCGCCGGCTACCTCGCCGCCCACGTGCGCTCCGGGCTGGTCTTCACCCGCACCGGCCTGATCGTGATGGCCACCATCCTCGGGGCCGGCATCGTCGGTGCCCTCGACGACTGGATCAAGGTGTCGCGGGAGCGGAACCTGGGGCTGTCGAGCCGGGCCAAGATGCTCGGCCTGCTCGTGGTCGCCATCGGCTTCGTCGTCGCGATGCTGATGCTCACCGACGTGCACACCACGATCTCCTTCACCCGCTTCGACTCGCCGGGCTTCGACATCCCCGACTGGACCTGGGCCATCTGGGCGATGCTCCTGCTCGCCGGCACGACCAACGCCGTCAACCTCACCGACGGCCTCGACGGCCTCGCAGCCGGGTCGTCGATCTTCGCGTTCATCACCTTCATCGTCGTCGGCTTCTGGGCGTTCCGGCACCCGGACGTGTACCAGGTGGAGCACGCCCTCGACCTCGCCGTCGTGGCGGCCGCCATGCTCGGAGGCGTCACCGGGTTCCTCTGGTGGAACGCCAACCCGGCCCGCATCTTCATGGGCGACACCGGCGCCCTCGCCATCGGCGCCGCGCTCGCGTGCCTGGCGCTGACGACCAACACCCAGCTGCTGCTCCCGGTCATCGGGTTCCTGTTCGTGCTCGAGACCGTGTCGGTGATGCTGCAGGTCACCCGCTTCCGCCTCACCGGCAAGCGGTTCTTCCGGATGGCTCCGATCCACCACCACTTCGAGCTGGGTGGCTGGCCGGAGACCACGGTCATCATCCGCTTCTGGATCATGGCCGGCCTCGCCACCGCGCTCGCGCTCGGCATGTTCTACGCCGACTACATCGGCACCGGCGGCCTCGACTGATGGCACCGCCCCGACGCCTCGACGGCGTGCCCGACCGCGTGCTGCTGGTGGGCTTCGGCCTGACCAACCAGGCCGTGGCCGCGGCGCTGCTCGCCCGTGGTCACCACGTCACGGTCACCGACGACGCGCCGTCCGACGCGACGAAGGCCGCCGCCGACCGCATCGGCGTCTCCCTGCTGGTCGCCCCCGACCGCACCGCGCTCGATGCCATGGTCGCCGATGCCGAGCTGGTCGTCCCCTCGCCCGGGCTACCCGACGAGCACGCGGTGTTCGCCAGCGCCGCCGCGCACGGCACCACGTCGGTCACCGAGCTCGACCTCGCCGCGGTGTGGGACGAGCGCCCGATCGTGGCCATCACCGGCACCAACGGCAAGACGACGGTCACCACGATGGTCACGGCGATGCTCGACGCCGCCGGCATCGCGTGCGTCGACGCAGGCAACAACGACCTGCCCCTCGTCGCCGCCATCGACGACCCGGACCCGGCGTGGTTCGTGGTCGAGGCCTCCTCCTTCCGCCTCGGGCGCACGCACGGCTGGGCCCCCCGGGTCGCGACCTGGCTCAACCTGGCCCCCGACCACCTCGACGTGCACGCCACCCACGCCGACTACGAGGCGGCCAAGGCCCGCATCTGGGCCTCGCAGGCGAGCACCGACGTCGCCGTGGGCAACCTCGACGACCCCGTCGTGGCCCGCCACCTCGCCGCCGCGCCGGCCCGCCACGTGTCCTGGTCCATCTCGGACCCCGCCGCCGACTACCACCTGGCGGACGGCCAGCTGGTGGGGCCGGGTGGGGCCATCGTCGCGACCTCCGAGCTGCCCCGCGCCCTGGACCACGACATCTCCAACGCCCTCGCCGCCGCCGCCACCGCCGAGGCGGCCGGCTGCCCGACGGATGCCATCCGCCAGGTGCTGGTCGGCTTCGGTCCGCTGCCGCACCGGGTTGCGCCGGTCGCCACCATCGACGGCACCACCTACTACGACGACTCCAAGGCCACCGTGCCCCACGCCACCCTCGCCGCGGTCCGGGGCTTCGACTCCGTCGTCCTCATCGCCGGCGGGCGCAACAAGGGCCTCGACCTCGGCACCCTCGCCGAGGGCGTCGACCACGTCCGCGCCGTCGTGGCCATCGGCGAAGCCGCCCCCGAGGTCACCGCTGCGTTCGACGGGCTCCGCCCGGTCGAGGTGGCCGGCTCGATGCCCGAGGCGGTCGCCACCGCGGCCCGCCTGGCCCAGCCCGGCGACGCCGTCCTGCTCTCACCGGCCTGCGCGTCGTTCGACTGGTACTCCAGCTACGCCGCTCGCGGCGACGACTTCGCCGCTGCCGTCCACGCCCTCGAGGAGACCCCATGACCGCGATCGGCCTGCGCCGCGCCCGCCACCCGCGCCTGCGACTCGTGCCTCCGTCGCGGAGCACCGAGGTGGGCGCCACCGAGGTGCCGTCCTCCGGTGCCACGCCGTCGCACCGCCTCGGGCTGTCGCTCGTCGTGGTGGTCGCGCTGCTGAGCCTGCTCGGGTCGGTGATGATCCTGTCCGCGTCCTCCGTGTGGGCCGTGGAGGAGATCGGCTCTCCCTTCGCCGTGTTCATCCGTCAGTGCATGTGGCTCGTCATCGCCTCGGTCGCCCTCTTCGTCGGCGCCCGGATCGACTACCACCGCTGGGCCCGGATGGTGCCGCTGCTCGTGTTCGGCTCCCTCGGCCTGCTGATCGCCGTGCTCGTCCCCGGCATCGGCATGAGCGTGAACGGCGCCCAGCGCTGGATCGGGCTCGGCTTCCTGCAGCTCCAGCCGGCCGAGCCGGCGAAGTTCGCCCTCATCGTCTTCTGCGCCGCCCTCGTCGCCCGCAACGCCCACCGGGTCCACCAGCTCGGCGTGGTCCTGCGGCCCGCCCTCGTGGTGCTCGGCATGTTCGCGGTGCTGCTCATGAAGCAGCCCAACCTCGGCACCACGATGATCCTGTGCGCGATCGTCGGCGGGATGCTGCTCTGGGCCGGCGTGCCCATGCGGATCCTCGGCGTGCTCGGCGCCACCGCGGTGGTGCTCGGCACCACGTTCGCGCTGTCGGCGGACTACCGGCGGGCCCGGGTCACCGGCTTCCTCGATCCGTGGGAGAACGCCGGGGACTCCGGCTACCAGACGATCCAGTCCCTCATCGGCGTCGCCTCGGGCGGCGTCTCGGGCACCGGCCTCGGGGCCAGCCGGGCGAAGTGGGGGTTCCTCCCCGAGGCCCACACCGACTTCGTGTTCGCCATCATCGGCGAGGAGCTCGGCCTCATCGGCTGCCTGTTCGTCGTCGCCCTCTTCGCCAGCCTCATCGCCCTCGGCCTGCGCATCGCCCACCGGGCGTCGGACCCCTTCGGGGCCATGCTGGCCGTCGGCGTCACCACCTGGTTCGCGGTCCAGGGCTTCGTCAACGTGGCCGCCGTGCTCAGCCTCCTGCCCATCACGGGCGTGCCCCTGCCCTTCGTCTCCTTCGGCGGCTCGTCGCTGGTGGCCACCATGCTCGCGGCCGGCGTGCTCGTGAACGTGGCGTTCCAGGGCGAGGAGCCGGACAACCCCGTGCGGGCCCGCATCGCCGCCCGCCGGGCGCGCAACGCCGCCGCCCGCGGGTAGGGAGCGCCGGTGAAGATCTTCGTCACCGGCGGCGGAACCGCCGGCCACGTCCTGCCCGCCCTCGCCATCGCCACCGCTCTGCGCCAGCGCGGCCACGACGTGCACCTCGTCGGCTCCGAGCGCGGCATCGAGGCGCGCCTGGTGCCCGAAGCCGGCTTCGAGCAGACCCTGCTGCCCGGTCGCGGCATCGCCCGCAGCGTGTCTCCCGCGGCCCTGCGGGCCAACGCCGGCGCCGTGGTCGGCCTGATCCGGGCCGTGCTGGCGGCCATCAGCCTCGTCCGGCGCCACCGTCCTGCGGCCGTCGTCGCCGTCGGCGGCTACGCCAGCGTCGCGGCCGGGGTGGCCGCCGTGCTCTGGCGGGTGCCGATCATCGTGCACGAGCAGAACGCGGTGCCGGGCGCCGCCAACCGCCTGCTCGCCCGCTTCGCGGCCCGCAGCGCGACCTCCTTCCCCGACACGGACCTGCCCCGGGCCGAGGTCGTCGGCAACCCGGTGCGGGCCGAGCTGTTCGACGCCGAGCACCGGGACCGCCCCGACGGTCGGGCTCAGCTGCTCGTGTTCGGTGGGTCCCTCGGGGCGCTCTCGATCAACCGCGCCACCCTCGCCGCCGTCGAGCGCTGGCACGACCGCAGCGACCTCGCCGTGCACCACGTGATCGGACGGCGGGACTGGCCCACGCTCGACCGGCCCGCCGACACCGGTGCGCTCGTGTACGAGGCCGTGGAGTACGAGGACGACATGCCCGCCCAGCTGGCACGCGCCGACCTCGTCGTCTGTCGGGGCGGATCGGGCACGCTGTTCGAGCTGGCCGCCACCGGGCGCCCCGCCGTCATCGTCCCCTCGCTCGTCACCACCGGCGGCCAGCAGGTCGCCAACGCCGAGCGCGTCGCGGCCACCGGCGGCGCCGTGGTCGTGCGCGACGACGAGCTCGACGGCGACCGGCTGGTCGCCGAGGTCGACGCGCTCCTCGCCGACCCCGACCGCCTGAGCGCCATGTCGGACCAGGTGTCGTCGCTGGCCACGCCCGACGCTGCGGACCGCGTCGCTGCCCTGGTCGAGGAGCACGCCCGTGCCCGCTGACCGCCCCCACCAGGCGATCGACCTCAGCACCCCCCGCCGGATCCACGTGGTCAACGTGGGCGGGGCCGGCATGAGCGCCATCGCCACCGTCCTGGCCCAGATGGGTCACGCCATCTCGGGCGTGGACGACAAGGACACGCCGTTCCTGGCCCCCCTGCGGGACCTCGGCGTGGACGTCACCGTCGGGCCCAGCGGCCTCGCCGCCGACGCAGCGGTCGATGCGGTCGTCACGTCCACGGCCACGCCGCAGGACCACCCCGACGTGGTGGCGGCGGGGGAGGCGTCGGTGCCGGTGCTCCACCGCAGCGACGCGCTCGCGTCCATCTGCGCCGAGCGCGACGTGCTCGCCGTGGCCGGCACCCACGGCAAGTCCACGACGACCGGCATGGTCGCGACCATCCTCGACGGCGTGGGAGACGGTGCGGGCTACCTCGCGGGCACCCGCATCACGGGCCTGGGCCGCAACGCCGACTGGCGCACCGGGCCCGGCTTCGTGGTCGAGGCCGACGAGTCCGACGGCACCTTCCTGCGGGTCGGGGCGACCGACGCGCTCGTCACCAACGTCGAGGCCGACCACCTCTCGTACTGGGGGACCGAGGACGCGCTGGTCGAGGGCTTCCGCTCCCTCGTCGGTGGGCTCGACGGCACGGCCGTGCTCTGCCTCGACGACCCCGGCGCCGCCGCGCTCGCCCCGGTGGCGGGGCGCTCGCTCACCTACGGCACCGACCCGGCGGCCGACCTGCGGATCACCGACATCGGTCCCGCCGGGATCGGCGTGCGCTTCACGCTGCACCACGGCGACGAGGCGGTCGAGGTCGAGGTCCCGACGGCACCGGGGTCGCACAACGCCCGCAACGCGGCGGGCGCGCTCGGGGCCTGCCTCGTCCGGGGCGTGCCGCTCGCCGACGGCGCCCGGGCCCTGCGCGCCTTCGCCGGGGTCGCTCGCCGGTTCGAGCAGCGGGGGGTCGCCGGCGGCGTCACCTTCGTGGACTCCTACGACCACCTGCCCACCGAGGTCGCCGCCGCCCTGGCCGCCGCCCGCACCGGCCCCTTCGACCGGGTCGTCTGCGTCTTCCAGCCCCACCGCTACACCCGCACCCGGGACCTGGCCCACACCTTCGCCGACGCGTTCGCTGACGCAGACGTCCTCGGCGTCACCGAGCTGTACTCCGCCGGCGAGGCGCCGATCGAGGGGGTCAGCGGTGCCCTCGTGCGCGATGCCGTCGTGGCCGCCCACCCCGACGCGGACGTCGCCTTCCTGCCCGACCTCGGCGCGACCGAGGCGTGGCTCCTCGACGTGCTGCGCCCCGGCGACCTGTGCCTCACCCTCAACGCCGGCGACCTCACCGACGTCCCCGATCGCGTGCTGGCCGCGCTGCAGGGGAGCGCCTCGTGAGCCCGGATCCGCTCACCACCGCCCGCGAGGTGCTGGGCGACCTGGCCCAGCCGATGGTGCCGCTCGGGCCCTTCACCACCTACAAGGTCGGCGGGCCCGCGGCCCTGTTCGTGGAGGTCACCGACGACGACGTGCTCGCGGCCGTGGGTGCCGCCGTGGCGGCCAGCGGCGTCGAGGTCCTGGTCGTGGGCAACGGCTCGAACATGCTCGTGTCCGACGCCGGGTTCCCCGGCCTGGCCATCCGCCTCGGCGATGCCTACGCCACGGTCGAGGTGGACGGCACCGAGGTCAGCGCCGGCGGCGCCGCCCTGCTGCCCGTCGTCGCCCGCCAGAGCGTGAAGGCCGGGCTCACCGGCTTCGAGTGGGCCGTCGGCGTGCCCGGATCCATCGGTGGGGCGGTCCGGATGAACGCCGGCGGCCACGGGTCGGACATGGCGGCCAGCCTGCTGGGGGTCCGCGTCTTCGACTGCCGCACGGGGGAGGATGCGACCGTGCCCGCGTCCGCCCTCGAGCTCGGCTACCGGCGCTCCGCGATCACCCCGGACCAGGTGGTCCTGCGCGCCACGCTCGGCCTCGCCGTGGACGAGGCCGGCACCGGCTCGGACACGATCTCCGAGATCGTCCGCTGGCGGCGGGCCAACCAGCCCGGCGGCCAGAACGCCGGCTCGGTGTTCACCAACCCCGACGGGGACAGCGCCGGGCGCCTCATCGACGCGGCCGGTGGCAAGGGGCTGCGACGTGGCACCGCCGAGGTCTCGCCCAAGCACGCCAACTTCATCCAGGCCGACGCCGGCGGGCGCGCCGACGACGTCTTCGCCGTGATGGTGGCGGTGCGCGACGCCGTCGAGGCCGCCACCGGCGTCCGGTTGCACCCCGAGACCCGCCTCGTCGGGTTCGACGAGGCCGAGGTCACCTGGTGAGCGGCCCGCGGGTGCTCGACCGCGAGGCCGGACCGGTCGCGCCGCCCCTCGCCGCCGGCGTGGACCCGCGCTTCCGGGCCCGGCGCATCGCGGTCCGCAAGGACGCCGGGCGCAAGCGCCTCAAGCGGCTGCTCCTGCTCGTCGCCGTCGCCGCCCTCGCCCTGGCCGCGGTCATCGTCCTGCGCAGCCCGGTGCTCGACGTCGACGAGGTCGTCGTGGCCGGCGCGACGCGGCTCGACCCGGCCACGATCCGATCCGAGGCCGGCATCGACCAGGGCGCCCCGCTGCTGCTGGCCGACCTCGGCGCGGCCACCGAGCGGATCGAGGCCCTGCCCTGGGTCGCGGCGGCCGAGGTCACCCGTGACCTGCCCGGACGCGTCGACATCACCGTCCGCGAGCGCGAGCCCGTGGCGGTCGTGTCGGGTGGCGGCGCAGCCGTGCTCGTCGACGTGGACGGCCGGGTCCTGGAGCTGGCGCCGTCCGCCCCGGGTGGCTTCGTGCAGGTCGTGGCCGCCGAGCAGCCGCCGGCGCCCGGCGCCACCATCGACGCCGACCTCCTCGCTGCCGTCGGGCTCGCCGGCCGGCTGCGGGTCAACCCCGCCGGCGCCGTGGCCGCCGTCCACCTCGAGCCCGACCTGCGGCTGCAGCTGGTGGAGGGCGGGGTCGTCGAGCTCGGCGACACCTCCGACCTCGACGCCAAGGTGGAGGCGTTCCGCACCGTGCACGCCCGGGTCGACCGGGCCTGCCTGGCCACGATCGACCTCTCGGTGCCGTCCCATCCGGTGCTGACCCGGGACGCGGGGTGCCTCGGTGACGGTTGACCGCTCCCCGGCCACCCTCGTACGCTCTCGACCCACACCTGACATCGAGGGTGAGCCGACCTCGACCTCGACTCGAACTTCACCCCGGGCGGTCCGTGCCGCCCGGTCCGCCGCGCCTGTCGGCTGCGGCACCATCACCCGACCGGGACCGCGACCTCGCGTACCCTGAACCGAGCGGTCGTCCCAACCGAGACCGAGCGGCTGACCCTGGAGGAAACACGACTCATGGCTGCGAACCCGCAGAACTACCTGGCCGTCATCAAGGTGGTCGGCATCGGCGGCGGTGGCGTGAACGCGGTCAACCGCATGATCGACGCCGGCCTGAAGGGCGTGGAGTTCATCGCGGTGAACACCGACGCCCAGGCCCTGCTGATGTCCGACGCCGACGTGAAGCTCGACATCGGTCGTGAGCTCACCCGTGGCCTCGGCGCCGGGTCGGACCCCGAGGTCGGCAAGCAGGCCGCCGAGGAGCACCGCGAGGAGATCGAGGAGGTGCTCAAGGGCGCCGACATGGTCTTCATCACCGCGGGCGAGGGCGGCGGCACCGGCACCGGCGGCGCCGCGGTCATCGCCGAGGTCGCCAAGAGCCTCGGCAGCCTCACCATCGGCGTGGTCACCCGCCCCTTCGCCTTCGAGGGCCGTCGCCGCTCGGTCCAGGCCGAGCAGGGCATCCAGCGCCTGAAGGAGAAGGTCGACACGCTCATCGTCATCCCGAACGACCGGCTCATCACCGTGTCGAACGAGAAGACCTCGATGCTGAACGCCTTCAAGATGGCCGACGAGGTCCTGCTCCAGGGCGTCCAGGGCATCACCGACCTCATCACCACGCCGGGCCTGATCAACACCGACTTCGCCGACGTGAAGATGATCATGTCCAACGCCGGTTCGGCGCTCATGGGCATCGGCTACGCCTCCGGCGAGGGCCGGGCGCTGCAGGCCGCTCGCAACGCCATCTCCTCCCCGCTGCTGGAGGCCTCGATCGAAGGTGCCCGGGGCATCCTGCTCACCATCTCCGGTGGCAGCGACCTGGGCCTGTTCGAGGTCAACGAGGCCGCCGAGGTCATCCACGGCGTCGCCCACCCCGAGGCCAACATCATCTTCGGCACCGTCGTCGACGACGACATGGGCGACGAGGTGCGCGTCACCGTCATCGCCGCCGGCTTCGACCGCTTCGACGGCGAGGCGCCGGCGCCCCGCAGCTCGGGCCAGCGCGACCCGCTGCGGCCGTCCTCGGGCGGCGACCTGGGCGACGTCCTCGGCGGTGACGACGACGACCTCTTCGGCGACGACGGCGACGACGACTTCGACGTCCCGTCGTTCCTGAAGTAGCCCCCGCCGGGGTGGCCCGGTTCGCCTTCACCACCCGCGAGATCGGCGACTTCCACGTCGGCGGGGACCCTGTCGACCTCGAGCACCGGCGCCGTGGCGTCTTCGACGCGCCGTGGACGTGGCTGCGCCAGGTGCACGGCGCCCGGGTCGTGACGGTGACGGAACCGGGCGAGCACGCCGGCGAGGAGGCCGACGCCGCGGTCACGGCCGTCCCGGGCGCGGTGCTGGCCATCCACACCGCCGACTGCGTCCCCGTCCTGCTCCACGACCGCCGGGCCGAGGTGCTGGGAGCGGCCCACGTCGGGTGGCGCGGCCTGCTCGGCGGGGTCCTGGAGGCCACGGTCGAATCGATGGAGCGCCTCGGCGCCACCGACATCCGCGCCACCGCCGGCCCCCACATCCGGGCCCGCTGCTACGAGTTCGGCGCGACGGAGCTGGACGAGGTCGCGGCGCGCTGCGGCGACGATGTCCGCGCCGAGACGGCCTGGGGCACCCCGGCCCTCGACCTGCTGGCCGGCATCCGCGCCGCCCTCGGCGCACGGGCGGTCGACGACTTCGGCGGCTGCACCGCCTGCGAGCCGGGGCGCTACTTCTCGCACCGGGCCCGGGGCGATGCCGGGCGCCACGCGGCAGCGGCCGAGCTCGGCACGTCCCTCGGGTGGGAGGACGTGGCATGACCATCGACGCCGCCGACGTCACCGCCGCGCTCGAGCGGGTGCTGGGCCAGGTCAGCGACGCCGGTGGCGATCCCGACCGGATCACCGTGGTCGCCGTGACCAAGGGCTTCGGCCCGGAGGCACCCATCGCCGCCCTGCGCGCCGGGCTGGTCGAGCTGGGGGAGAACTACGCCCAGGAGCTGCAGGACAAGGCCGAGTCGGTGGCCGCCACCGCCGACCTGCCCGCGCCTTCGTGGCACTTCATCGGACGGCTGCAGTCGAACAAGGTGCGCCTCGTCGCCGACCGGGTCGCCTGCTGGCAGAGCCTCGACCGGGCCTCCGTCGTCGACGAGGTCGCGAAGCGCGCCCCGGGGGCTCGGGCGCTGATCCAGGTCAACGCGGCCGCCGAGGACGGCAAGGGAGGAGCCTCGCTCGCCGAGGCCCCCGACCTGGTCGCACGCGCCCGCGACGGTGGCCTCGACGTCGTCGGGCTGATGGCCGTCGGCGTGGCAGGCGACGCCGCCGCCACCGAATCGGCATTCGCCGCCACCGCCTCGCTCGCCGACGACCTCGGGCTGCCCGAGCGGTCCATGGGCATGAGCGGCGACCTGGCCGAGGCGGTCCGGTCGGGCACGACGATGATCCGCGTGGGTACGGCTCTGTTCGGACCCCGACCCACCCGAGACGGTTCGCGGCCCACGCGACCGACCGTGCGAGACTGACCGACGAGACGAGGAGGCACCGATGGCTGGCGTGTTCCAGAAGGCCATGGTCTGGTTGGGCTTGGCGCCCGACGAGGAGTACGACGACTACCGCTACGACGACGCGGCGCGCCCCGCGCCCGGCGGTCCCACCCGCCAGGGCGGCGGCTGGGGCGGCCAGCAGGGCCCCGGCGGACCGCGCGTCCACCAGCCCCCGCCCGAGCCCGAGGAGCCCGTCGGCTCCTACGGCCGCGGCCAGGGCGGCCGGCCCACCGGTGCGGTCCGCCCGCTGCCCCCGCGTGGACAGGCCGAAGCACCCGCACGCGCGCCCCAGCGGGAGGAGACGCCTACGGTGCGCCCCATGCGCCCCACCTCGGCCAAGCCCACCGTCGTCACGCCGACGTCGTTCGACGCAGCCAAGGACGTCGCCGACCGGTTCAAGGCCAACCAGCCCGTCGTGATGGACCTGTCCGACGCCGACCGCGACCTCGCCCGTCGGCTCATCGACTTCTCCTCGGGCATGTGCTACGCCCTCGGCGGCAACATGGAGCGGGTGACGCCCGGCGTCTACCTCATCACGCCGTCCGGGGTCGAGGTGTCCGCCGAAGAGCGGCGACGCCTCGCCGGCGGCCGCTGACGAGGATCCGACCGTGGGCCTGATCTGCTCGCTGCTGCAGCTGTACGTCATCGTCATCATCGCCGGGGCGCTGCTGTCGTGGTTCCCGACCGAGCCCGGCGGCGGCCTGCACCAGGTCCGCATGGGCATCGCCCGGGTCACCGACCCGGTGATGCTCCCGGTGCGCCGGGCCATCGGCACGAGCTTCGGCGGCATCGACTTCTCGCCGCTCATCGTGATCATCGGCCTGCAGCTGCTCGCCGGCATCATCTGCTAGCGCCACCATCACCCAGTCCTGACGGCGGGGACGCCTAGCATCGTGGCCATGGATCTGACGCCTGATCTGCTCCTCGAGGCCAAGTTCGCTCCCGCTCGCCGGGGCTACGACATGAACGAGGTCGACGACTTCCTCGAGCGCTGCGCCGAGGGCCTCGACGTCCTGCTCGCCCGGCTCCGGGCCGAGTTCGATCGGGCCGAGCGCGCCGAAGCCGCCCTGGTCGAGCTGCGCGCCACCGGCGCCGCGCCGGCCGCCGCCGAGGTCCCGCGCTCCGAGCCCGATGCCGAGGTCATGCCCGAGCCGGTGGCGACGTCCCCGGCCGCCGAGCCCGACCCCGAGCTCGCCAAGGAGCCGATGCGGATCCTCATCGCCGCCGAACGCACCGCCGAGGCCGCCATCGCCGACGCCCGGGCCGAGGCCGAGCGCATCCGGGCCGAGGCCGAGTCCGTGGCCAGCACCACGCGCAGCGAGGCCGAGAACATGTTGGCCCGCTCCCGGGCCGAGGCCGAGGCCGAGGCCCGCCAGGCCGGCGACGAGGCCCGCCGCTCGATCGAGGCGGAGGTCCTCGCTCTGCGCCAGGACCGCGACGTGCTCTCCGCCGACGTCGACTCGCTGCGTGGCTGGCTCGAGGGCCAGCGGAGCCGTCTCCGCACCGCGGCCCAGGACCTCCAGCGCCTCGTCGACGATCCCGACGCCCTGCGCGAGCTGCCCGCCCCCGAGATCCACGGCGGCGACATCGGCACCACCGGCACCGGCACCGGCACGGACACCGGCGACGAGGTCGTGGCCGAGGACGAGCCCGCCCCGCAGCAGGCTGAGGCCGCCGACACCGACGACGTCGTCGATGCCCGATCCGCCGAGGACGTGCATGGTCGACCGACCGGTGCGCTCTTCGACGACGACGAGCCGACCCAGGCCGTCCCGGTCGCCCAGGCCCCCGAGATCAGCCGTCAGCACGCGGTGTTCGACGACGATCGGGCACCGACGAACGGCGCGTTCTTCGGTACCGACGCCATCCGGTAGCTGCCCGCTCGTCTGGCCCGCCTGGGCAGGGGTTCGGCGCCCGGCGTCGAAAGAGTTCCCTTGTGCCCACTTCGCTCCGTCGCGCGGGCCGCTGTCTATGATCCCCGCCGCCGTGCGGGTTCTCGGAAGGTGACGTAAACGTGCTGGTCCTCGTGAGCTTCGGCCTCGTCTTGTTGGCGACGATCCTGCTGGTGGTGGGGTTGCTCGCAGACACCCTGACGCTGATCTACCTCTCGATCGCCGCCAGCTTCACCGCCGCCGTCGTGCTCTACCTGGCCTTCCGGCGGGCCCGGCCCAAGGCCGACACCGACCTCGTGGCGCCCACCCCGATCCCGCCCGAGGGCGCCGAGGACGAGTCGACCGAGGTGGATCCCACCACCATCACGCCCGGGGCCACCACGCCCGAGACCGTGGTCGCCGCCGAGGAGCCCGAGGTCATCGACGCCGAGGACGCCCCCGCCCTGGTCGACGACCCCGCCACCAGCGCAGCCGGCGACGACTGGACCACCGATGCGGACTGGGCCGACGACGGCGAGTTCGACGTCGAGTTCCCGATCGCCGACTACGACGACCTCACCGTCGCCGAGATCATGCCGCTGCTGCCCCAGCTGTACACCGACGAGCTCGGTGTGGTCGCCGAGCGGGAGCGCACCGGCAAGAACCGGGCGGCCATCCTCGACCGCCTCGACGAGCTGGCTGCCACCGGCACCGACGCCGACGCCCTCGAAGCGGCCAGCATCGACGCCGACGACGCCTTCGCCCCGGCGGCCGCGCCGGCCGCCGCCGTGGCCGAGTCGCCCCGCAACGATGCGCTGTCGACGCCCCCTGCAACGCCCCGGCCCGCCCCGGCCCCACCCCAGGTGCCGTCCCTGTCCGACGACGAGGACGACGACGGCTTCGTCTTCCCGATCGCCGCCTACGACGAGCTGGGCGTGGACCAGATCGTGCCGCTGCTCGCCCAGCTCGAGGACGACGAGCTCGAGGACGTCAAGGCCCGCGAGGTCGCCGGGCAGGGCCGCCGGAGCGTCATCGCCGAGATCGACCGCCAGCTCGGCCTCGTCGACGCCGTCGGCGCCAGGGCCGATCGCGACGGCACCTGGGCCGAGCCGGCTCCCGAGCCCGCCCCGGCTCCCGAACCCCGTCCCGCACCGGCGCCCGAGCCGGCCGGGTCGAGCATGCTCGCCATCGCCGGCTACGACGGCCTCACCGTCGCCCAGATCCGGCCGCTGCTGGCCGGGCTCTCCCACGACGAGCTGCGGGCGGTGCTGGACCACGAGGTCGCGCGCGACAACCGCCGCACCATCGTCGCCGACATCGAGCGCCGCCTCGGCGCCGGCGGGCCGGCCCCGACGGCCGCCGCTCGGGCCACGAAGGCGCCGGCCCGCAAGGCGACCAAGAAGGCCACTGCGAAGAAGGCCACCGCCAAGAAGGCCACCACCAAGCGGTCGGCCAAGAAGTCCGCTCGGGCCACGAAGCAGGCGGCGGCACCGAAGTTCCCGATCGCCGACTACGACACCCTCACCGTGGCCCAGATCCGCCCGAAGCTCGCCGGCCTGAGCGAGGCCCAGCTCCGTCAGGTCCAGGCTCGGGAAGCGGACGGTGCCGGCCGCAAGACGATCCTGAACGAGATCGCCAGCCGCTTGGGCTGACCGCCGGCGTCAGGCGCCGGTGCGGTGGACGGCGACGTGGGCGGCGAGCCCGGCACCGACCTCGACGCGGTGCCCGTCGGCCAGGGGCCGGTCGTGCGGCGCCTGCTCCAGGTCGGTGACGAGGCAGGAGTCGGTGAGGAGGCCCTCGTGGGCCTCGATCGCGGCGCGCAGCTCGTCGTGGTGACCGGGGTCGACGACGAGGCGGATGCGGTCGGACACGTCGAGGCCCTCCTTGCGGCGGACCTCGTTGACCTCGCGGGCGAGGTCGCGCACCAGGCCCTCGGCCTCGAGCTCGGGGGTGACGGTGAGGTCGAGCCGGACCAGGCCGGCCCCGCCGGCGAGGGCCGCGGTCGCCTCGGGCTGGTCGGCGTCGAGCTTGCGCACGTAGTCGTCGGGGCCGAAGCGGTGCGAGCCGACGATGAGCTCGTCGGCGTCGGCGTCGTAGGTGTAGTCACCTGACTGCATGGCCTTGACCACGGTCGGGGTGTCCTTGCCGAGGCGGCGACCCACGACCTTGAGGTCGACCTCGAAGCGCTCGGCGCCGAGCAAGCCGGCCTCGGCGAGCACGACGTCTTTGACGTTGACCTCGTCGGCCAGCAGCCCGCGGAAGGCCTCGAGGTGCGCGTTGTCGGTGCCGGCGGCGTCGGCCAGGGAGACGGTGAGGGTCTGCAGGGGCAGCCGGCGCCGCAGGCCCCGCGCCTCGCGGACCGACTTGGCGGCCGAGGCGATGTCGCGCACGAGGTCCATCTGGACGACCAGCTCGGGGTCGTGGGGCAAGGAGTCGGCGTCGGGCCAGTCGGTGAGGTGCACCGAGCCCTCGCCGGTGAGGTCGCCCCAGACCTGCTCGGTGAGCAGGGGCAGCAGCGGAGCCGAGACGCGGCACAGGTGGTCGAGCACGGTGTGGAGCACGTCGACGGCGACCTGGTCCTCACCCCAGAACCGCTCGCGCGAGCGGCGGATGTACCAGTTGTTCAGCGAGTCCAGGAACGACGACACGTCGGCGCACGCGCCGGACAGGTCGAAGGCATCCATCCGGGCCGTGACGGACTCGACGAGCTGGCGGGTCTTGGCCAGCACGTAGCGGTCGAGCACGTGGGTGACCGAGCCGGCGGTGACGTCGTCGGCGGTGAGCGTGCGCCCGGCGCGCAGCGACTCGCCCGCGTTGGCGTAGAGCGCCAGGAAGTACCAGGCGTTCCAGATGGGCAGCAGCACCTGGCGCACGGCGTCCTGCATCGGGCCCTTGGCCGCGACCATGTCGCCGCCGCGCACGGCCGCCGAGCTGAGCAGCGACCAGCGCATGGCGTCGGAGCCGATCGTGTCGAACACCTCGACCGGGTCGGGGTAGTTCTGCAGGCGCTTGGACAGCTTCTGGCCGTCGTCGCCGAGCAGCACGCCGTGGACGACGCAGTTGGAGAACGCGGGGCGGTCGAACAGCGCCGTCGACAGCACGTGCAGCGTGTAGAACCAGCCGCGCGTCTGGCCGATGTACTCGCAGATGAAGTCGCCCGGGAAGTGCCCGTCGAACCACTCCTGGTTCTCGAACGGGTAGTGCACCTGGGCGAAGGGCATCGAACCCGACTCGAACCAGCAGTCGAGCACGTCGGGGATGCGCCGCATCGTGGACTTCCCCGTGGGGTCGTCGGGGTTGGGCCGCGTCAGCTCGTCGATCATCGGACGGTGCAGGTCGGTGACGGCCACGCCGAAGTCGCGCTCGAGGTCCTCGATCGAGCCGTAGACGTCGAGGCGCGGGTGGGCGGGGTCGTCGGACTTCCACACCGGGATGGGGGAGCCCCAGAACCGGTTCCGGGAGATCGACCAGTCGCGCGCCCCCTCCAGCCAGCGGCCGAAGGAGCCGTCGCGGACGTGGTCGGGCACCCAGTTGATCTGCTGGTTGAGCTCCAGCATCCGCTCCTTGACGGCGGTGACGTCGACGAACCAGGACGACACGGCCTTGTAGATGAGGGGCGTGTCGGTGCGCCAGCAGTGCGGGTAGCTGTGCAGGTAGGAGTCGTGGCGGACGATGACGCCGCGCGCCTTGAGGTCGCGGACGATGTCCTTGTTGGCGTCGAACACCTGCATGCCGGCGTACGGCGGCACGTCGGCGGTGAACGCGCCCTTCTCGTCCACCGGGGCGATGGTGGGGATGCCGTGCTCGTCGGACAGCGCCTTGTCGTCCTCGCCGAAGCCGGGGGCGATGTGGACCGACCCGGTGCCCTCGCCGGTGTCGATCCAGTCGGCGCCGAGGATCCGGTGGGCGTTCTCGGTGCCGGCGAAGAAGTCGAAGATCGGGGTGTAGTTGGCGCCGACGAGCTCGTCGCCCGTCACCGTGGCGACCTGCTCCATGTCCTCGAGCTGGCCGGCGTACTTCTCGACCGTGTCGGCGCCCAGCACGTACTCGGTGCCGTCGGCCTCGCGGAACACGGCGTAGGTGATGCCGGGTCCGACCGCGATGGCCAGGTTCGAGGGCAGCGTCCACGGCGTGGTCGTCCAGACCAGCAGGCGCTTGCCGGCGTGGTCGCCCGAGGTCAGCTCGAACCAGACCGTGACGGCGGGGTCCTGGCGCTCCCGGTAGGCGTCGTCCATGCGGGTCTCGAAGTTGGACAGCGGCGTCTCGCACTCCCAGCAGTAGGGCAGGACGCGCTGGCCCTCGTAGGCGAGGCCCTTGTCGTGGAGCGTCTTGAACGCCCACATGACCGACTCCATGAAGGACAGGTCCATGGTCTTGTAGTCGTTGGCCATGTCGACCCAGCGGGCCTGGCGGCGGACGTAGGAGTTCCACGAGTCCGCGGTGCCCGACACGAGGATGCGGCACTCCTCGTTGAAGGTGTCCACGCCGAGCTCCTCGATGGCGAGGCGGCCCGACACGCCGAGGCGCTTCTCGGCCTCCATCTCGGCCGGGAGGCCGTGGCAGTCCCAGCCGAAGCGGCGTTCGACCAGCTTGCCCCGCATCGTCTGGTAGCGGGGGACCGCGTCCTTCACGAAGCCGGTGAGCAGGTGCCCGTAGTGGGGGAGCCCGTTGGCGAACGGCGGACCGTCGTAGAAGACGAACTCGTCGCCGCCCTCGCGCTGGTCGATGCTGCGCTCGAAGGTCTTCTCCGCCTCCCAGCGACCGATGATCGACTTCTCGAGCTCCGGGAACGAGGGGTGGGCGTCGACGTCGGGGTAGCGACCCGACCCTGGGCGTCCGTCGTTCGCAGGCATCCCGCCATGGTAGGGGCGCCCGGTCGTGGCGCCCCAAGGGTTGGGCGGGGCCGGGGGTCCTTGCCGGTGCTCGCGGCGCGGCGTACGCTCTCGGCTCCCCTGTGCGGAGGAGCACCACGTGGCACGTGCCAGCAAGGCCTCTGCGGCCAGCAAGAAGAAGGCGACGACGAAGAAGGCGGCGGCCAACAAGGCCCGCTCCGGCGGGGCGGCCAAGGCCACGTCCAAGACGACGAAGAAGGCGGCCACGAAGGCCGCAGCCAAGAAGTCGGCCAAGGCCACGACCAAGGCCACGACCAAGGCCTCGTCGAAGTCGACAACGAAGGCGGCATCGACCAAGTCGACCGCGAAGAAGGCGCCGGCCAAGTCCGGCCGCGCCAAGAAGTCCTCCCACTTCGACTCGAAGTTCCTCGAGAAGATGCGCAAGCTCCTCCACGCCGAGCGCGACACCTACGAGCGCCAGGCCAAGCAGCTCCGCGCCGAGGCCGACAGCCTCGTCATGGACATGGATCCCGGCGACGTCCAGTTCGACGAGGAGTCGGGCGAGGGCGACACCATCGCCGTCGAGCGAGGTCGCGACCTCGCGCTCGCGGCCCAGGCGATGGACATGATCGAGGAGATCGACCACGCCCTGACCAAGTTCGACGAGGGCACCTACGGCATCTGCGAGGTGTCCGGCGAGCCGATCCCGCAGGAGCGCCTCGAGGCGATCCCGTGGGCCCGGGAGAAGGTGGAGTACAAGGTCGGTGGGTTCGGTCGGCGCTGAGACGACGGCCCCCACGACGCCCGGCGACCCCGCCCCGCGGCCCCGGCGTCCGCTCCTGGTCATCGGTGCCGTCACGGCGCTGGTGGTCGTCCTCGACCAGCTGACCAAGTGGTGGGCGCTCGAGGCCCTCACCGAGCCCACCCGGATCATCGACCTGGTGTGGACCCTGCGCCTGCGGGTGATCTACAACACCGGCACCGCGTTCTCGCTCACCTCCGACAGCGGCCCGATCGTGTCGGTGATCGCCCTGGTCGTGGTCGCGTTCCTGCTGTGGTCGGGTCGCAACCAGCGCTCGCCGTGGGTGCTGGCGTCCTACGGACTCGTCGTCGGCGGCACGTTCGGCAACATGGTCGACCGGGTCTTCCGGGACGGCAACGACGGCGTCCTCGGCGGCGCGGTGATCGACTTCGTCGACCTCCAGTGGTTCCCGGTCTTCAACCTCGCCGACGCCGCGCTCACCGTCGGGATCGGCCTGCTGCTCGTGGTGGGCTTCTTCACCGATGCGCTGGACGAGCCGGCTGAAGAGGAGACTGGGGCATGACCGCCTTCGACGCCGAGCTGCCCGAAGCCCTGGCCGGCGAGCGGCTGGACCGGATCGTGGCCATGCTCTGCGACGTGCCCCGCAGCGTCGCCGGCGAGCTGATCGACGCCGGCGAGGTCCGCATCGACGGCGAGGTCCGCACCCGCCGAGCCGATCGGTTGGACGAGGGCCAGAGACTCACCCTCGACGTGCCCGCCGGGCCGGAGGAGCTCACGGTCGAGGCCGATCCCGACGTCCCCGTCGACGTGGTCCACGAGGACGAGCACCTGCTGGTCATCGACAAGCCGGCCGGCCTCGTGGTCCACCCCGGTGCCGGCAACCCCACCGGCACGCTGGTCCACGGGCTCCTCGCCCGGTACCCGGAGATCGCCGACGTCGGCGAGCCGTTCCGGCCCGGCATCGTGCACCGCCTCGACCGCGAGACCTCCGGGCTGCTCGCGGTGGCCCGCACGGCCGAGGCCCACGCCGGGCTCACCGAGCTGCTCCGGGTGCACGACATCGTCCGCCGCTACCGCACCCTGGTCTGGGACCACGTCACCGAGCCCCGGGGCCAGGTCGACGCCCCCATCGGCCGGTCGACGAAGGACCCGACCAAGATGGGGATCGTCGTCGGGGGTCGGGAAGCCCGCACCGGCTACGAGGTCGTGCGCCGCTACGACGAGCCCGTGCCGGTCACCGAGCTGGTCTGCCACCTCGAGACCGGACGCACCCACCAGATCCGCGTCCACCTGCGCGGCATCGGCCACCCGGTGGTGGGCGATCCCCGCTACGGCGGGGTGCGCCAGACGCTGCCCGCGCCCCGCCAGTTCCTCCACGCCGAGCACCTCGCCTTCCGCCACCCGGTCACCGGCCAGCCGGTCGAGGCCGACAGCCCCCTCCCCGCCGACCTCCGCGAGGTCCTCGCCCGCCTCAGCTGATCGCTGCGTCGAGGCCGTCGTCGTGGGGCGGCGCCGGCCAGGGCTGCTCGCCGTTGGCCATGCGGGCCAGGTCGGCCAGGTGGAGGCCGTCGAGGTGGCGGCGCATGTGCTCGCCCACGTCGGCCCAGACCGCCAGCAGCACGCACTGCCCCTGGTGGTCGCAGGCGCCGTCGGTGTGGGGCTCGCCGAAGTCGCCGAGGGTGATGGGGCCGTCGACGGCGGACACGATGTCGCCGAGGGTGATGTCCTCGGGGGACCGGGCCAGGACGTAGCCGCCGCCGACGCCGCGCTTGGAGCGCACGAGCCCGGCGCCCTTCAGCGCGAGCAGGATCTGCTCGAGGTAGGGCTGGGGCAGCCCGGTGCGGGCGGCGATGTCCCGGACCGAGACGGGGGTGTCGACGCCGTCGAGGGCGAGCGACAGCAGAGCCCTGCTGGCGTAGTCCCCTCTGGTCGACACGCGCATGGCTGGCATCGTAGGCACCCCTGGTGGCGGTGTCCGCGGTGGCGGTCGCTAGCGTGGCGGGCAGTGGCTGATGAACCGCTCATCCCTGACTACGCCGGTGCCTGCGTGTGCAACGTGGCCGCCGTGGTCCAGGACCCCCCCGACGAGCTCGCGGACTGGGTGCCCCGTGCCCTCGCGGGTGCCGAGCAGTCCACCGTGCTGCTCACCCTCGACGGCCTGGGCTGGAACCAGCTCCAGGACCGCCGTGCGATCGCCCCCACCATCACCTCTGTCCTGCAGGGCGGCCCGGTGTCCACGGTCGCCCCGTCGACCACGTCCACCGCCCTGACCTCCATCGTCAGCGGCATGCCGCCCGGCGAGCACGGGGTCATCGGCTACCGCATGTCGATCGAGGGCCAGGTCCTCAACGTGCTGCGCTGGGCCACGGCCGACGGCGACGCCCGCCGGTCCATGCCGCCCGGCGAGTTCCAGCTCCACGAACCCTTCGGCGGCCAGCGCCCACCGGTGGTCACCAAGGCCGAGTTCTCCGAGACCGGCTTCACCGACGCCCACCTCGGCGGCACCCGCTTCGTGGGCTACCGCACGATGGGCACGCTCGTCACCGAGGTCAACCGCCTCGTGCGCAGCGGCGAGCCCTTCGTCTACGCCTACTACGAGGGCATCGACAAGGTCGCCCACGAGTACGGCCTCGCCGACCACTACGACAACGAGCTGCGCTGGGTCGACCACCTCGTGGCCGACCTGCTCGAGGTGCTGCCCGCCGGCACCGTGCTCGCCATCACCGCCGACCACGGCCAGGTCGAGGTCGGCGACCGGCTCGTCGAGCTGGATCCCGGCGTGCGCCCCCACCTGTCGATGCAGAGCGGTGAGGGCCGCTTCCGCTGGCTCCACGCCCGCCCGGGCCGCGCCCGCCAGCTGCTCGAGGCCGCCGAGGCCCACACCGACACCGGCTGGGTGCTGAGCCGCGACCAGATGGTCGACGAGGGCTGGTTCGGCCCACGCGTCCTCGACCACGTGCGGGCCCGCCTGGGCGACGTCGCCCTGGTCGCCCGCGAGCCCGTGGCCTACGTGGATCCGGCCGACACCGGCCCGTACCAGCTCATCGGGCGCCACGGCTCGCTGACCGCGGACGAGATGCTCGTCCCGTTCCTCGCCGCCACCGTCTGAGCGGCTCCGGCCGCCCCGCCGACGACCACAGGAGGACCACGTGCCTGACTCCGAGAGCGCAACCGCTGCCGAGAGCGACGAGGCGGTGGAGCACGGCGAGCTGATCGCCGCTGCCGCCGAGGCCGCCGACGACGGCGAGCAGCAGCAGGAGGCCGTGCAGGAGCCCGGTCGCGTGATGCGCATCGGCGCCATGATCCGCCAGCTGCTCGAGGAGGTGCGCTCGGCCGATCTCGACGAGGCCGGCCGCGACCGCCTCCGGGAGATCTACGACCAGTCGGTGCAGGAGCTCTCCGGTGCGCTGTCCGACGACCTCGCCGATGAGCTGCGCCGGCTCGCCTCACCCTTCGGCGACACCCCGGCGTCCGCGGGCGAGCTGCGGGTCGCCCAGGCCCAGCTGGTCGGCTGGCTCGAGGGCCTGTTCCACGGCATCCAGGCCACCCTCTTCGCGCAGCAGGCGGCGGCCCGCCAGCAGCTCGAGCAGATGCGCCACCAGCTCGAGTCGGGCCAACGTCCCGACGGCGAGCGCGGTCCCGGCCACCCGCCGGGCACCTACCTGTAGGGGGCCGTCAGGGCCCGATCAGCAGGGTGCCCGTGATCTCGTAGGCCTCGCCCCGCTTCACCCGCAGCTCCACCGTGTCCCGCTCGGTGGCGCCCTGGGCGATGCTGCCGATGGCCACCGGCACGGGGGTGCTGTCGAAGCGCAGCTCGACGCTGCCCTTCCAGTCGTGCTCGGTCGTGTTGGTGATGGCGACGAGGACCTCGGCCCGCCCGTCGCGCGCCGAGGTGAGCTGCAGGTCGACCTCGAGGCCGCCGCACAGGCCGAGGCCGACCTCGTCGCGGGTGACGGTGTCGGCCGAGCCGAGCACGGGTGACGTGTCGTCGTCCGCGGTGTCGTCGACCAGCAGCGAGGCCGACACCGCGTCGGTGCAGGTGAGGACGTGGGTGAGCCCGCGCAGGTCCGACGTGGCGAAGGGGATGAAGAAGATCCCGAGCAGGATCACCGTCGCCATCTTCGCCCGGAGCGACATCGGGAGCAGCCACATCAGCGCTCATGGAACCACAGAACGTCTGTCGCGTACGCGTTACGTCGTCGTGGGCTCGAGATCGTGACGGCTCCGCCGCCACGAACCACCGCAACATGGGTCGGCTCGCCTGGCGGCTCGCCTCCTCAGGGTCATCCAGCAGCGGACGGGGTGCGGGTACTGTCCGGCCATGGCGACCCAGGACATGTCGGCGCGGCTGGCCCGCATGGGCTACGGCCGCGCCCGCCTCATGCTCAGCCTCGTGGGTCTGGCCATCCTGGCCGTCCTCGTCGCCGTGCTGCTGGTCCGCAGCGTCGACACCACCGAGGTGGTCGCGACCCTGCTGTTCGCACCGATCTTCCTCCTCCTGCTGTGGTTCCGCCTGCCCGGCGGCCTCATCGGCGCCGCAGCCGCCACCGGCGTCTACGTCGTCCTGCGCGCCGATGCCATCGATGCCGTGGGATGGGGCGAGTTCTCCGCCCTCATCGTCACCCGGGCCATCGCCTACTTCCTCTTCGGCGCCGTGGGCGGCTGGGCCTCGGGCACGCTGTCCATGTCGCTGGACAAGCTCGACCTCTACGACCAGGTCGACGACCTCACCGGCGTCAACAACGCCCGGTTCCTGCTCACCGACGTCGACCTCGAGAAGGCCCGGTCCCAGCGGTACCAGACGGTGTTCTCGGTGTCGTTCCTCGCCATCGACGCCGCGGCGGTCAGCGCGCTCCCGGCCCGCAGGCGCAAGTCGCTGCTGCGCCAGCTCGGCGCCAAGCTCGACGACGGCATCCGAACCATCGATCGCGTCGCCCACGGCTTCGATGGGTCCTGCCACCGCATCGCCACCATCCTCCCCGAGACCGCGGGGGAGGGCGCCCAGGTCTTCCAGGTCCGCCTGGAGGAGCAGATCCGTGCCTTCCTCGCCGAGCACGGCGCCGGCGGAGCCACGGTCGACGGCGACATCGTCACGGTGCCCGGCGACGAGGACGCGCTGGACCGCCACCTGGCCGAGTGGAAGGCCATCGACCAGGCCGAGCACGCCACGCCGCGGAGCTGACCACGCCTCGGACCTGACCCCGGCCCGCCAGCTGTCGGCGGGCCCCTGCTACGGTTCGCTCCCACGAATCACACCGATGTGATTCGTCCACAGCTGTGGACAGCGGCTGTGGATGTCCCTGTGGAAGCCGTCGTCGCGAAGGGGCCCTGGTGGCGGATTCGTTCACCCACCTCCACGTCCACACCGAGTACTCCATGCTCGACGGCGCGGCGCGCCTCGACGAGCTGGTGGCGGCGGCCGCGGCCGACGGACAGCCCGCCCTCGGGATCACCGACCACGGCAACATGTACGGGATCCTGGACTTCTACCGGGCGTGCAAGGACCAGGGCGTCAAGCCCATCCTCGGCACCGAGGCCTACATGGCCCACGACCACCGCACCGAGCGCATCGCTGCCCGCGGGAAGATGGACGACTCGGGCGGCGAGGGCGAGGGCGGCAAGAAGCCCTGGTACCACCTCACCCTCCTGGCCGAGAGCGAGGTCGGCTACAAGAACCTGATCCAGCTGGCGTCCCGGTCCTTCATGGAGGGCTACTACCGCAAGCCCAAGATCGACTGGGAGCTGCTCGAGGAGCACAGCGAGGGCCTCATCGCCACCACCGGGTGCCTCGGCGGCCACGTGCTGCAGGCCATGGTCCCCAAGGCGATCATGGACCCGGACAAGCAGCAGGCCGATCCGCTCTCCGAGGACGAGCGCTTCGACAACGCCGTCAAGCTGGCCGGGCGCCTGCAGGACATCTTCGGTCGGGACAACCTCTTCGTCGAGCTCCAGGACCACGGCATCCCCGCCCAGCAGTGGTCCAACCCCCGCCTGGCCCAGCTGGCCAAGGCCATCCGGGCGCCGCTGCTGGCCACCAACGACAGCCACTACGTCCACCGCGAAGATGCTCTTTCGCATGATGCTTTGCTCTGCGTCCAGACGAACTCCCTCGTCAGCGACAAGAACCGCTTCAAGTTCCACGGCGACGACCACTACCTGAAGTCCGCCGAGGAGATGCGGTACCTCTTCCGCGAGCTGCCCACGGCGTGCGACAACACGCTCTGGGTGGCCGAGCGCTGCGAGGTCGAGATCGAGTTCGGCAAGCCCCAGCTGCCCAACTTCCCGCTGCCGCCCGGCTTCGACAGCGATGACGACTACCTCCGCCACCTCGTGTTCGAGGGCGCGAAGAAGCGCTGGGGCGGCACCCTCGACGACAAGGTCACCGACCGGCTCCTGTTCGAGCTCAAGGTCATCGGCGACATGGGGTTCTCCAGCTACTTCCTCATCACCTGGGACCTCATCAAGCACGCCCGGGACAACGAGATCCGGGTCGGCCCGGGTCGTGGCTCGGCGGCCGGGTGCGCGGTGGCCTACACGCTCTGGATCACCGACCTCGATCCCATCAAGTACGACCTGCTGTTCGAGCGGTTCCTCAACCCGAGCCGCATCTCCATGCCCGACATCGACATGGACTTCGACACCCGCTACCGGGACGAGATGATCCGCTACGCGGCCGAGCGCTACGGCCGCGAGAACGTTGCCCAGATCATCACCTTCGGCACCATCAAGGCCCGCCAGGCCGTGCGCGACGCCGCCCGGGTGCTCGGCCACGACTACGGCACCGGCGACCGCATCGCCAAGGCGATGCCGCCGCTGATCATGGGCCGCGACACCCCGCTCTACGCCTGCCTGGAGGAGGTCCCCAAGTACATCGACGGCTACAAGATGGCCACCGAGATCCGGGAGATGTACTCGAGCGACCCGATCTCCAAGGAGGTCATCGACGTCGCCAAGGGCCTCGAGGGCCTGCGCCGCTCCGACGGCATCCACGCCGCCGCGGTGGTGATCACCAAGGAGCCCCTCACCACCTACCTGCCCATCCAGCGCAAGCCGGAGCCGGGCAAGCCCATCGAGGAAGCCCCGGTCGTCACGCAGTACGAGATGCACGGGGTCGAGGACCTCGGCCTGCTGAAGATGGACTTCCTCGGGCTGCGGAACCTCGACATCATCTCCGACACCCTCGACCTCATCCAGATGACCCGGGGCGACATGCCCGACATCGACCACGTCGACCTGGAGGACGAAAAGACCTACGACCTGCTCCGCGCCGGCCAGACGATCGGCGTGTTCCAGCTCGAGTCACCGCCGATGCGCGCCCTCATGCGCTCGCTCTCCCCGGACACGTTCGAGGACGTCGCCGCCCTCGTCGCCCTGTACCGGCCGGGCCCGATGGCGGCCAACATGCACAACGACTACGCCGATCGCAAGAACGGTCGGCAGGAGATCTCCTACATCCATCCCGACGCCGACGAGATCCTCGGCACCACCTGGGGCCTCTGCATCTACCAGGAGCAGATGATGCGCCTGGCCCAGAAGTTCGCCGGCTACTCCCTCGCCGACGCCGATTCGCTCCGTAAGGCTGCGGGCAAGAAGTCCAGAGACATCATGGCCAAGGAGCGGGAGAAGTTCGTTGCCGGCTCCGAGCGGATTGGCTACGGCACCGAGACCGGCCAGGCCTGGTTCGACATGATCGAGCCCTTCGCCGACTACGCCTTCAACAAGTCCCACTCCTACGGCTACGGCTTCATCGCCTACCAGATCGCCTACCTCAAGGCGAACTACCCGGCCGAGTACATGTCGGCGCTGCTCACCAGCGTCAAGAGCAACCTCGACAAGGCGGCCGTGTACCTGGCCGAGTGCCGGGCCATGGAGATCCCGGTCACCGTCGCCGACGTCAACCGGTCGCTGGTCGACTTCGCCCCCGAGCTGAAGCGGGACGACGCCGGCGCCATCGTCGGCGGGGAGATCGTGTTCGGCATGTCCGCAGTGCGCGGCGTCGGCACCGGCCACTGCGAGCTGATCATCGCCGAGCGCGACGAGAACGGCCCGTACGCCGACTTCTACGACTTCTGCGAGCGCGTCGACCTCGGCGTGCTCAACAAGAAGACCGTGGAGGCCCTGATCAAGGCGGGCGCCTTCGACTCGGTGGGGCACCCCCGCCAGGGCCTGCTGATGGTGTTCGAGTCGATCATCGACCGCACCATCGCCCGCCGCAAGGAGGCCGAGGCCGGGGTCATGAGCCTGTTCGACGCCATGGGCGGCGGCGACGACACCAGCACCAGCGGGGGAGGGGGCTTCGGGTTCGACGAGCGCGAGGAGATCCCCGACGTCGAGTTCCCCAAGGCCCAGAAGCTCGCGTTCGAGAAGGAGATGCTCGGGCTCTACGTGTCCGACCACCCCCTCTTCGGCGCCGAGGACTTCCTGGCCCGACGCACCGAGATCGGCCTCGACGCCCTGGCCGAGTGCGAGGACGGGGCCATCAAGACCGTCGGCGGCGTCATCACCAACCTGCAGCGCAAGTGGACGAAAAAGGGCGACCTGATGGGCGTCTTCGTGCTCGAGGACCTCAAGTCCAACATCGAGACCATGGTCTTCCCCCGCACGATGACCGAGCACGGCCACAAGCTGGAGGACGACGCCATCGTCCTGGTCAAGGCCCGCATCGACAAGCGCGACGACACGCCGAAGCTCATCGCCATGGAGATCGAGGTCGTCGAGGGCGTGTCGGACTCGGCGACGCCCTTCCGCCTGCGGGTCATGCCCAACCGCCTCACCGCCGAGCTCATCGCCCAGCTCAAGGAGATCCTCCTCGAGCACCCGGGCGATCACCCGGTGCTGCTGCACCTCGGCGACGAGAAGGTCCTGCGCCTCCCACCCGCCTACGGCGTGGACGCGGAGACCGGGCTGGTGTCGGAGATCCGGGTCCTGCTCGGGCCCGCCGCTCTGGTGGAGTAGGGCGCACAGCTGTTCGGCGTGATTTGCGCGGTGCCCCTCGAAGCGAGTGGACTGGAGCGACCACAAGGCCGGCAACACGGGGGCTTCCACACGCATGTCGATCGAGGTCGAAACGAAGGACTGCACGGGGCTCAGCGACGTCGAGCTGGCCGAACTGGCCGATCTGTGCGCCGAGAGCCCGTTCCCGCACGAGATCGGGGCCATCACCAAGGAAGCGGAGTCCTGGGTGCTCGTCTCCCAGGCCCGGGAGGACGGCAAGCTCAAGGGCTTCACCTTCTCGACGCTCGAGCGCATCGGTGGCACCCCCTGCGTGCTCATCGGCATGGGCTCCATCAAGCGCTCGTCCAAGCGGGACACCGTGCTGCGGGCGATCATGCAAGAGGAGCTCCGCCGGGCCGTGCTGGCCTTCCCGGACGAGGACGTCCTGGTCGCCGCCCGGCTCACCGACCCCTCCGGCTACGAGGCCTTCAAGGCCCTCTCCGACCTCATCCCGCGCCGTGAGCACAAGGCCTCGGGCGAGGAGCGGGCCTGGGGCCGTCGCCTGGCCAAGCGCTACGGCATCGTCCCGTCCCGCTACGCCGATCGCCAGTTCCGGGTGAAGGGCGACGGCTCGCTGCCCGTCGTGTTCGACCACGAGTGCGTCAAGCGCGAGCGGGTCGCCGAGTACGAGGAGTTCTTCGCCGATCTCGACCCCGAGTCCGGCGAGTGCGTCATCGCCTTCGGCTGGGCCATGGCCGAGGACCTCGAGAAGCTGGCGTAGGAGCCGAGCCGCCAGGCGAGGCGACCATGAGCACGGCGATCTACGGCGGCGAAGCCGCCATCCCAACGGCCACAGGACGTGGGCGCGTCGCGGAGGTCTCAACCTGAGCACCGCCCTCGTCCTCGGGGCCGGCGGCACGGTGGGCATGGCCTACCACGCCGGCGTCCTGCGGGCCCTCGAGGAGGTCGGTGGCATCCGCCCCGACGCCGCCGATCTCGTCATCGGCACCTCGGCGGGCTCGATGGTCGGCGCCATGCTCCGCAGCGGCCTCACCACCGAGGACCTCTACCAGGCCTCGCTCGGCGAGCACCCGGTCATCGGCCACCACGACCAGCGCAGCCCGTGGGCCGCGGCCTGGGACGGTCCCGTCGATGCCATGCGGCGCCTCCTCGGGTCGATGTACGTGCTCCAGCGCTCCGCACTGCGGATGCCGGTGCCGCCGCTGCCCGCGTTCCTCCGTCGGGCCTTCCCGGGTGGCTTCTTCACCATCGACGACGCCGAGGACACCATGGCCGAGGTGCTGGCGACGGAGTGGCCCGAGCGTCCTCTGTGGCTGGTCACCGTCGACGTGCGGACCGGCCGGCGCGTCGTGCTCGGCAGCCGTGACCCCGTGCGCGCCGATCTGCCCACCGCGGTGAAGGCATCGTGTGCCATCCCGGCCTTCTTCCAGCCCCAGCGGGTGCGGGGGCGCACCCTCGTCGACGGCGGCGTGCACTCCACCAGCAACCTCGACCTCGCCACCGGCATCGCCGCCGACGTCGTGATCGGCGTCGTCCCGATGGCCTTCGACACCGCCCCCCGACCCGCGCTCGTCCACCAGGTCGGACGGCTCCACGCCCACCGGCAGCTCGAGCGGGAGCTGGCCGAGGTCCGCGGCACCGGTGCCGCCGTGCTGCTGCTGCGACCCACCGAGGAGGATCTGAACGCCTTCGGCGGGTTGAACATGATGCGCCGGCACGGAAACGAGCGAGTCGCCCGGGTCGCCTACGAGTCGGCGTCGCGCCAGCTGGCCACCCCCTACGCCCGCAGCGTCCTCGACCGCGTGCAGGACGCCGTCTCGAGTTGACGCCCGTGGACGAGCTGGCCCGGCTGCTCTCGGCCCGCCACATGGTCAGGCGCTACACCGACGAGCCGGTCGCCGAGGACCTGCTGCAGCGGCTGCTGGACCTGGCCCGCCGCGCACCGTCGGCCGGCAACACCCAGCCCTGGTCGTTCCTCGTGCTCCGGGACGACGACGTCGACCGCTACTGGGCCACGACCATGCCTGCCCCCGAAGCCCGGTCCCGCTTCCGCTGGCAGGGGCTGCTGGCGGCGCCGGTGCTCGTCGTGCCCTACGTGTGCCCGGACGCCTACGCCGATCGCTACGGCGAGGCGGACAAGGCCGGCACCGGCCTCGGCGCCGGCACCGACGCGTGGCCCGTGCCGTACTGGTGGGTGGACGGGGGAGCCGTGGTGCAGAACCTGCTGCTCCTGGCCACGGCCGCCGGCCTGGGAGCCTGCCTCTTCGGCCAGTTCGATCACGAGGACGCCGTGCGCGCCGCGTTCGGTGTGCCCGAGGACCAGCGCGCCGTCGGCACCATCGCGCTCGGCTGGCCCGCGCCCGACGAGCCGGGCCGCAGCGCCGGCCGCCCCCGCCCCGCCCTCGACGACGTCCTCCATCACGGGAGCTGGGCGGTGAGCTCCTCCGGGGACGACGCCGGCAGCTGGCAGGTGTGGTCGCGACAGACGTAGGCCCGACCGTCGTCGCGGTCGGCCCACAGGGGGGAGTCGTAGCGCTCGCCCCACGCCAGCACGGCGTTGGGCAACCAGCGGTGCCGGACCGCGTCGAGGAGGTCGGGACGATCCCCGGCGACGACGATCTCGGTCGTGCCGGTGGTGTGGAGGTCGATGGCGCCGAGCAGCACGCCGAAGGCGGACGGCACCCGCCCGGCCAGCTCGCCGGACAGGCGCAGGATGCCGGCGGCCGGCCCGGCGTAGCGGGTCTCGCCGGTCAGGGCCGTGAGGCGCAGCAGCGCGACCGCAGCGGTGGAGTTCGCCGACGGCAGCGCCTGGTCCTGGAGGTCCTTGTCCCGGGCGACCAGCTGCTCGCCGTCGCTCCCGGTCGTGAACAGGCCGCCCTGGTCGGTGTCCCAGAACAGCTCGAGCATGACGTCGGCCACCGAGCGGGCCTCGGCGATCCAGCGGGCCTCGCCCGTCGCCTCGGCCAGCCGGGTGAAGGCGTCGACGAGGGCGGCGTGGTCGCCCGCGAAGGCCAGGTGCTTGGCGCCGGTCTCGGCCTGCCACGACCGCAGCCAGCGACCGTCCTCGCGCCGCAGCGACGACAGCAGGAACGACGCGGTCTCCCGGGCCGCGTCGATCCAGTCCTGGCGGCCGAGGGTGAACCCGGCTTCGGCGAGGGCGGACACCCAGTGGGCGTTCCACTCGGTGAGCACCTTGTCGTCCAGTCCCGGCCGGGGGCGGGTGGCCCGGGCCTCGAACAGCGCCTGTCGCGCCGCCTCGATCGCCGGCGGCCGGTGCCAGTCGCCGCGGCGGTGGGTGCGCACCGGGATCCACCGACCCTCGAAGTTGGCCGGTCGGTCCAGCTCCCACCAGGCGAGCGCGTCCTCGACGCCGTCGCCGAGCCCGGCATCGACGAGCGCGGACCGGACCTCGTCGGGGGTGAAGGTGTAGAACGCGCCCTCCTCGCTGTGGCCGGAGGCGTCGAGGGAGTCGGCGTCCTCGGCCGAGGCGATGCCGCCACCGGGCTGTCGCAGGTCCCGAAGGACGTAGTCGACCGTCTCCTCGACGACCTGCGCGTACCGGTCGTGGCCGGTGACCAGGTGCCCGTGCAGGTAGAGCCGGACCAGGCCGGACTGGTCGTAGAGCATCTTCTCGAAGTGCGGGACCACCCAGTGGGGGTCGACTGAGTAGCGGGCGAAGCCGCCGCCGAGGTGGTCGTACATCCCGCCCGAGGCCATGGCGTCGAGCGTGGTCTCGGCGATGGTGGCCAGCTCCTCGACCCCTGTCCGGGCCAGGCCCCGAAGCACGAAGTCGAGGTTCTGCGGTGTCGGGAACTTCGGTGCGCCGCCGAACCCGCCCCAGTCCTCGTCGAAGGCCTGGTGCAGCTGGTTGATGGCGTGCTCGAGGACCTCCGGCCCGGGCACGGCCGCGCCGGCCTGCATCCGCCCGCCCTGCCCGAGCACCTCGGTGAGCCGGTCGGCCTGCTCGAAGAGCTGGTCCCGCTTGGTCGCCCACGTGTCGTGCACCGCCTCCAGCAGCTCCACGAACGAGGGGGTCTGCCCGTGGCGGGTCGGCGGGAAGTACGTGCCGCCGTAGAAGGGACGCCCGTCCGGCGTGAGGAAGACCGTCATCGGCCAGCCGCCGCGCCCGGTCATGGCCTGGACCGCCTCCATGTAGACGGCGTCGACGTCGGGGCGCTCCTCCCGGTCGACCTTGACGTTCACGAAGTGCTCGTTCATCACCGTCGCGGTGGCCTCGTCCTCGAAGGACTCGTGCGCCATCACGTGGCACCAGTGGCAGGCGGAGTACCCGACCGACAGCAGGATGGGCACGTCGCGCTCGACCGCCTCGGCCATCGCCTCGGGTCCCCACGGCTGCCAGTGCACCGGGTTCTCTGCGTGCTGGCGCAGGTAGGGGCTGGACTCCTGGGCGAGGCGGTTCATGCCCCCACCCTTCCCACCGGGGACGGTCCTCGCAACGTCCCGTCGACGATCGGCGCGACAGGCGCACTGCGGCGTCGCCGTAGGGTGCCCCTCGCAGGCCCTTCGGTGAGAGGAGTGACGTGGCATCGCCCCGCGTGCTGACCGTGACCGTCAACCCGGCGCTCGACGTGGCGGTGTCCGTGGAGTACCTCGTCCCCGACCACAAGCTCGAGGCGCTCGACCACCGTCGGGAGCTCGGTGGCGGCGGCGTGAACGTCGCTCGCGTCCTGGACCGCCTCGGGGTGGGGAGCCGGGCGTGGATGGCGGTCGGCGGCGCGGTCGGTGACGAGCTCCTCTCCCTGGCCGCCGACGAGGGCATCGACGCGGTCGCCCACCGGATCGACGGCGTGACGCGGGAGTCCATCGCGGTCAGCGACCGCAAGACCGGCCACCAGTACCGCATCGTCCTCCCCGGGCCGTCGATCACCGACCACGGGTCGATGCTGGCCGACATCGAGTCGCTCGCCGCCGAGGTCGACGTCGTCGTGCTCTCGGGCGGGCTGCCGCCCGGTGTCCCGGAGGACTTCTACCGCACGCTCTGCGACACCCTCGAGCACGCCACCACCGTCGTCGACGCCAAGGGTGCGGCACTGGCTCGGACGCTCGAGAGCAGCGCGGACGTGGTGAAGCCCAGCCGCCGCGAGCTGGCCTCGCTGGTCAGCTGGATCCCCGCGGATCTGGACGAGGTGGAGCTCGCAGCCCGGCAGGTCCTGGAGCGGGGCCGGGTGGGAGCGCTGGCCGTCTCCCTCGGCGGTGACGGCGCGCTGCTCGTCCCTCGCGACGGCCCCACCACCCGCTACGCCGCGCCGGAGGTGACGGTGGCCAGCACCGTCGGCGCCGGCGACTCCATGGTCGCCGGGATCGTCGCCGGCCTGATCGCCGGTGAGCCCCTCGTCGAGGCAATCCGTCGAGGCGTGGCCGCCGGCTCCGCAGCGGCGATGACGCCGGGGACGGACCTCTGCCACCGCCCCGACGTCGACGCGCTGCTGCCCCAGGTGCAGGTCGCCGGGTGAGGCGGCGTCGAACGACGCGGATCCGTGCGCCGAGGCGCTAGGCAGGGGCCATGGCCAGCGCGAGCGACAGCTACCACGAAGATCCCGAGCTGCTCCGACCCGAGACGATGGACCGCCACCGGGCCATCATCTCGCTGCAGGAGGAGTGCGAAGCGGTGGATTGGTACGACCAGCGGATCGACGCCACCGACGACCCCGAGCTCAAGGAGATCCTCGCCCACAACCGCGACGAGGAGAAGGAGCACGCGGCGATGGTGCTCGAGTGGCTCCGGCGCAACGATCCGGGCTGGGACGAGCAGCTCCGCACCTACCTGTTCACGGAGGGCCCCATCCTCGACGCCGAGGACTGATCGCCGCGGCCGACGTCAGGCTCTGGGTCGCACCCGCATCGGGGCGCCGCCGGCGGGGCGGTTGACCACCATGCCCACCGGCCGGGGCTCGACCTCCGCGGTCGGCTCGACGTCGAGCCGCTGCGCCAGGCGCGAGGCGATCAGCGTCAGCTCCATCTGGGCCAGCGCGAAGCCGATGCAGTTCCGGGCGCCCCGGCCGAAGGGAACCCAGGCGGCGTCGGCGAGCGCCCGGCGCTCGGGGGGCAGGTCGACGAACCGCTCCGGGTCGAACCGGAGCGGGTCGTCCCACGCCGAGGGATCACGCCCGGCGAGGTGGGCGGACCAGAGCACGAGCGTCCCGGCCGGGATCCGGTGCCCTCCGATCTCGAGGTCCACGACGGCCTGGCGCGGCGAGACCACCCCGGCGGGGTGCAGGCGCGTGGTCTCCCGCACCACCCGGGAGGCCAGGTCGAGCGCCCGGAGCGTGGATGCATCGGGGATCGCTCCGGATCCGATCGGTCCGAGGACCGCGTCGGCCTCGGCTCGCAGTCGATCCCACACCCCGTCGGCGAGGGTCGCGCACCACAGGAGCCAGGCCAACGAGGCCGAGGTCGTGTCGAAGCCGGCGCCGATCAGCGTCACCACCTGGTCGCGTATCTCGGAGTCGTCGAGCGTGCCGTCGGCGACGAGGGCCTCGAGCACGTCCAGCCGGTCCCCGCTCGGTCGGGCCCGTCGCTCGGCGATCTCGGCGTCGATGATGCGATCGAGGGCCTTGCGGTCGGCCCGCACCCGGGCGCGGGTCGTCCCGGGGATCGGGTGCGGGATCTGCCGGATGGCGGGGGCCTCGAGGTAGTCCTGGGGGCCCTGGAACAGGGCACCGATCTCGGCCGTGCGGTGGGCCATGCGCTCGCCGAACAGGACGCGCACGACGAGGTCCAGCACCAGCTCGCGCCCGACCACGTAGAGGTCGCGGACGTGGTCGCCGTCGGCCGCGACCCGATCGATGGCGGCGTCGGTGCGGTCGAGGATCAACGGGATCCAGCCGTCGAGCCGGCGGCGGCTGAAGGCCGCCTGGACCGAGCCCCGCCGCCGCTTGTGCTCGGTCCCGTCCGACACGATCATCGAACCCGGCCCGACCACGAACTCGAGCACGTTGAAGGCGTGGTTCCAGCGGAACGAGTCGGTGGAGGTGGCGAACAGCTCCTTGAGCGCAGCGGGATCGCCGACGATGGCCATGCGCACCGGGCCGGCGCCGAGGCCGACGACCGGCCCGTAGCGCTCCGAGAGCTCGTCGAGGACCGGTTGGGGCTCCCGGAAGATCCGACGCAGGTACGCGGGCTGGGCGCGCCAGGGCGGGTGCGGCAGCGGGCGGGGGGAGGTGGTGGCGGTCTGCACGGTGGGTCCTCCGATCGGTCCGCCGTCGGCACCATCCTCGCAGGCCGTCGTGGGTCAGGTCCTGCGGATCAGCGAGGCGGCGTCCCGCCAGGAGATCCGCGTCCCCCGCCGGAGCAGCACCTGCTCGTAGATCCTCCCCGTCGCCGCCCAGGCGGCCAGGATCGCCGCAGCGAGCAGCACGAGGGCGACCAGGACCTCGATCACCGATGCCGCCCCGGCCGCCATGCGCAGGGGCATCAGCAGCGGCGCGATCGGCGGGAGGATCGACATCACCGTGCTGGCGGTGGACTCCGGGTCGGAGCCGAAGGTGAACACCATGACGTAGGCCAGGAGCAGGACGCTCATGATCGGCATCGCCGCCGCCTGGGCGTCCTCCTGGCGGCTCACCAGCGACCCGGCGAGCGCGAACAGCGTGGAGTAGAGCGCGTAGCCCCCGATGAACCACACGAGCGTGATCGGCAGCGCGGCCCAGATCTCGCCGGGCACCTCGACGTCGGAGATGGCGAGGGACACGAGGGCGGCGACGATGGCGAGCGCGAACTGGAGCAGCGCGGCGATGCCGATGCCGATGACCTTGCCCGCCAGCATCTGGCTTCCCCGGGCCCGCACGAGCAGCAGTTCGACGACGGCGGTGGCCTTCTCCTCGACGACGCCCGTGAGCACGTAGGTGCCGAAGGTCTGCAGCGAGATGAACAGGAGGATCCCGGCGAGCGTCCCGGTGAGGATGGCGAGGCCCTCGTCGCTGTCCTCCTCGCCATCGATCGTCACCGGTTCGAGGGGTGTGGTCGTGAGGGCGGCGCGCACCTGCTGCTCGTCGAGCCCGGCGTCGCCGAGCGCCTGCTGCACCTGGGCGTTGGCCCAGGCCTGCTGGAGGATGGCGAGGACCTCCTCGTCGATGCCGTCGTCGAACACGACCTCGCCGCGATCGCCGATGACGGCGACGTCGGCGTCCCCGTCCTCGACGGCTGCCCGCGCTGCGGCCGCGTCGTCGCGACCGGTGATCTCCACGGTCCGCTCGAACAGCCCGGCCGTCTGCCCGGACATGTCCTCGAACCCGATGGGGAGCTCGCCGGCGGTGGCGACCTCGATGGCGTCGTCGCCGCCGTCGCCACCGAGGCGGCTGATGACGCCGATGGCGATGATCACCACGACGAGGAGGCCGGTGGCGACCGCGAAGGACCTCGCCCGCAGGCGTTCGATCACCTCGCGCCGGGCGACGAGGCGCACGACGCTGGTGGCGTCGCTCGGCCGGCCGTCGTTCACCGAGCCACCTCCGCCCGCTCGTGCTCGGGATCGTCCAACGTGGCGCGGCCGACGACGCCGAGGAACACCTCCGACAGGTCGGGAGGCAGGAACGAGTAGCCGACGACGGGACCGAGCGAGCGGGCTTCCTCGATCAGCCGGTCGGCGTCGCTGCCGGCCTCCACCGCGATCCGGTGGCGCCGCCCGCCGGCGCTGACGTCGCTGGGGCGCCCGGGGTTCCACGCCACCGCGTCGGCGAACTCGACCTCCACGTAGCGGGTCGGGCTGGCGGCCCTGAGGGCGGCGACGTCGCCGCGCAGGACGATGCGGCCCCGGTCGACGATCACGACGGCGCTGCAGACATCGGCCACGAGGTCGAGCTGGTGGCTGCTCAGCAGGAGGGCGGCGCCCCGGTCGACCTGCTCGCGCAGGATGTCGCTGAGCATCTCGACCGCCACCGGGTCGAGCCCGGAGAAGGGCTCGTCCAGGACGAGCAGGTCGGGTTCGTTGAGCAGCGCCAGCGCCAGCTGCACCCGTTGCTGGTTGCCGCTCGAGAGGCTCTGGATGGTGTCCTCGGCCCGATCGGCGAGGCCGAGGCGCTCGAGCCAGCGGTCGGCCGCCGCGCCCGCCGACTCGGGGCTGAGCCCGGACAGCTCCCCGTAGTAGGCGAGGTGGTTGCGCAGCTTCATGCGCGGGTACATCCCTCGCTCGGCCGGCATGTACCCGAAGTGCTGCCGCGTGCCGGCGTCGACGGGGACGCCGTCCCAGCTGACGTCGCCGGCGTCGAGGGAGACGAGGCGCATGATCGCCCGCATGGTGGTGGTCTTGCCGGAGCCGTTCGGACCCAGGAACCCCACGATCTCGCCCCGGGGGACGTCGAAGCCGACATCGTCGAGGGCCAGCAGCGGGCCGTAGCGCTTGGTCAGTCCGCGTACGCGCAGCACGGTCGGCGACCGTAGTGGTCGGGGTCAGATGTCGATCCAAGCCGGCTCGCGCAGGGCTACGGTGCGCCGCCATGGAGATCAGACTCGACGGACAGGTCGCGCTCGTGACGGGGGCGTCCAAGGGCATCGGCAAGGCGATCGCGAAGACGCTGGCGGAGGCCGGCGCCCAGGTGGTGCTCAGCTCCCGCAAGCAGGACGCCCTCGAGGCAGCGGCCGCGGACATCGACGGGGAGACGTCGGTCTTCGCCGCCAACGCCGGCGATCCGGATGCGGCCGCTGCGTGCGTGGCCCACACCGTGGACACCTTCGGCCGGGTCGACATCCTCGTGAACAACGCCGCCACCAACCCCTACATGGGCCGTCCCATCGAGATCGACCTGCCGCGCTACGACAAGACCTGGGAGGTCAACCTGCGCGGCCCGCTCGTGTGGGCCCAGGAGTGCTGGAAGGCATCGATGCAGGACAACGGCGGCGCCGTCATCAACATCGCGTCCATCGGCGGCATGTCGGTCGAGCCGGGCATCGGCATCTACAACACGACGAAGGCGGCGCTGATCCACCTCACCAAGGTGCTGGCCGCCGACCTCTCACCGGGCGTGCGGGTCAACGCCATCGCGCCCGGCCTGGTGAAGACCGACATGGCCAAGGCCCTGTGGGAGACCGGCGAGGAGCAGATCGCGAAGCGCACCCCGCTGCACCGCCTCGGCGAGCCCGAGGACATCGCCAACGCCGCGCTGTTCCTGGCCTCGGAGCTGTCGTCGTGGATGACCGGTCACACGCTGGTCGTCGACGGCGGCGCCCTCATCCGCCCGACCGGATAGCGGCTATTCGTCGAGGCCGCGCTTGGCGGCCCAGCGGATCAGCTCGTCGCGCCGGTTGAGCCGCAGCTTCTCCAGGATGTTGCGGACGTGGTTCTCCACCGTCCGCTCGGCGATGAAGAGCTCCTCGCCCACGGCGCGGTAGGTGCTGCCGCGGGCGACCAGGCGCAGCACCTCCCGCTCGCGCGGCGACAGCGCCTTCACCGGTCGTCCGTCCGGCGTCGTGGCGGGACGGGCGAAGTCGCCGAGGACGAGGGCGGCGAGGCTGGCGGAGAAGACGGGTTCGCCGCGGGAGGCAGCCGCGAGGCCGGCCCCGATCTCGGCCACCGTCGAGGACTTGACCAGGTAGCCCACGGCACCGGCGCCGATGGCGGCGAGCAGGTCGTCGTGGGCCTCGGACACGGTGAGGATCACGACCGGGAACCGGTCGGACAGCTCGGCGGCCACCCGGAGGCCACCCCCGTCGGGCATGCGCAGGTCGGCGGCGACCACGTCGGGCTGCAGCCGGTCGGCCATCTCGATCGCGGTCGGCGCGTCCTCGGCCTCGCCCACGACCCAGAAGGCCTCGCCGAGCTCGGCCCGCATCCCCGAGCGCCACACGGCATGGTCGTCGGCGACCAGGACCTTGATCTTCGAGCTCATCTCGCCTCCAGGGGGATCTCCACGACCACCGTGGTGCCCGCGCTCGGCCGTGCGTGGATGGTGGTCGTGCCGCCCAACCCCTCGACCCGGCGCCGGATGCTCTCCTCGATGCCGCGCTCGTGGACGGCACCCGGGTCGAACCCGATGCCCTCGTCGGTGACGGACACGTGCAGGCAGCGGTCGTCGGCTTCGGCGAACACGACGGCCCGGTCGGTGCCGGCGTGCTTGGCCACGTTGGCGAGGCACTCGCCCACGACGCCCCGCAGCGCCGCGCCCCGGGCCGCGGGCATGGCGGGCAGCGGTGGGACCGCCGCCACCTCGACCCGCAGCCCGAACCGGGAGATGGCGTCGGCCGCGGCGGCGCGGAGCAGGACCTCGACCGGCACGTCGCCGGCCGCGGTCTCGTCCGGCCCGGCCAGGTACCGGCGCAGCTCGGCCTCCTGGGAGCGGGCCAGCCGGACGAGGTCAGGGTCGTCGCTGCGACGCTGGACGACGGCCAGGGTCTGCAGGACGCCGTCGTGCAGCTCGGCCGCGACCTCGGCCCGTGCCGCGCTGCGGGCGGCCAGCCGCTCGGCGATGCGGATGCGCCCCGCCGCCCAGCCGGCGGCCCACCCGGCGAGGCCGAACAGGACGCCGGTGGAGGCCACGGCGAGCACCCGGGTGGCCGACCACCCGCCCCGCACGACGACGACCTCGCCAACCGCACGGGCCGCCCCGAGCACCAGCCCGGCGGACACGCCCGCCCGACGACCGGACCGGACCGCGACGGCGAGCACGCCGGCCAGCGGCCAGACCCCGCCGAAGCTCTGGGCCCGGCCGTCGTCGTAGACCCAGCCGTCAGCCGCCACGAGCGCGGCACCGACGAGCAGCTCGGCGGCGACCAGGCGCCGCCGGACCTCGTCCGAGCGAGCCGGGGACGAGGGCAGCCACCACACGGCGGTGACGGCCCCGGCGGCGAGGACGCCCAGCGCCGCCGCCACCGGCTGCTCGATCGAGGCGTAGGACAGCAGGGTGACGACCGTGAGCCAGGCCCACGCCGCGGTGCGGAAGGCCCGCACCGCGGCGTCGAGGCCGCTGTCGAGCGCACCGGCCTCGCCGATCTCGGTCCTCGGCGCTGGGGCCACGGGACAGATCTTGCCCGACGGGCCTCACGGCACCAGGGGATCGTGCTGGGACAGGATGCGCTCGAGCTTGGCCTCCTCGACCCGGGAGATCATGCGGCCCCCCTCGTGGAGGTCTCGCATCGTCTTGGTCAGCGCCACCGTCGAGGAGGTGAGCAGCAGGGTGCCCATCACGAGGTAGGCGACGATCCACGGCTCCACCGGCAGGTACCAGAGCCCGACGAGGAGGGCGAGGACGGAGACGACGAACTGGATCTTGGTGACGGCGACCCAGGCCGGGGAGTGGAGCTGGCTGGGCTGGGGCTCGTAGGTGCTCATGGGGTGTACCTCCTGGTCGTTGCATGGCCCGGTCGGCCACTTCGACGACCGTACGGAGCACCCCGGACCCGGCCCATCGGGTGCATCCCGCGTCGGGAATGGGGGCGATCCCCCATGGCGCTCAGCGGACGGCGGAGCGGCGCACCTTGCCGAGCGAGGTCCGCGGCAGGGCGTCGACGACCTCCAGCTGCTTCGGCGCCGACCACGGTGGGAGCGTCTCGCGCACCCACCCGCGCACCTCGTCCAGGTCGGGGGCGTCGGCGCCGGGCGCGAGCTCCAGCACCGCCACCACCCGCTGACCCCACTCCGGGTCGGGACGCCCGACGACTGCGGCGTCCGCGACGGCGGGGTGCTGGCGGAGGCGCCGCTCCACCGGGTCGGGGTGCACGTTCTCGCCGCCGGTGATGATCATGTCGCCCCGCCGACCGTGCACGGTGAGGATGCCGTCGTCGAGGCGGCCGAGGTCGCCGGTGTGCAGCCACCCGGCGTCGTCGACGACCGGGGTGCCGTCCCGGTAGCTGGTGGCCACCATCGGTCCCCGCACCAGGATCTCGCCGTCGTCGATGCGCAGCTCCACGCCGGGGAGGGCCACGCCGTCGTAGACCACGCCGCTGCCCGTCTCGGTCATGCCGTACGTGGCCACGGTGTTGGACGGCCGGTCCGGGGGCGGCGCGGCGCCACCCAGCACGATGCGGATCCAAGCCGATGCGTCGATGCGGGCCAGCGCGGTCCCCACGAGGGAGACGTGCGTGCACCCGGATCGGGCCGCCGCGTCCACGGCGGCGGCGTCGAAGCCGTCGTGGACCTCGAGCGGGGTGCCGGTGTGCCAGGCCCGGGTCACCACGGACAGGCCGCCGACGTGGGCGAGCGGCAGGCACGCCAGCCACCGGTGACGGGCGGGATCGACGCCGAGGAACGACGACGTGGCCTCCGCGGATGCCCCGACCTGCTCGTGCGTCAGCTGCACGCCCTTGGGGTCGCCGGTGGTGCCGCTCGTCGGCACCACGAGCGCCACCCCGCGGTCGATCGGGTCCCCGACGTGCAGCGACTCGACGAGCGCAGCCGCCGCAGCTCCCGGGAGCCTCGGGTCGACGGGGAGCACGGCGTCGCCCGCATCCCAGGCGGCGCGCAGGGCCTCGGTGAACCGCGTCCCGCGCGCCTCGATGGCCACCAGCCTCTGCACCGGGTGCAGGGTAGGTGGCTCGGTGCGCGAACCTGCTCCGGATGACGGCACCGATGCCCACCGGACTGCAGGCCTGGATCGCCGGCGCGCGGGTCCGGACGCTGCCCGCCGCCGTCGTCCCGGTGCTGGTCGGCACCGCCGCGGCCCGCGGGGTCGACGGACCGCTCATCGCCTGGCGTGCGGTCGCTGCCGCCGTCGTCGCCCTCGCGCTGCAGGTCGCCACCAACTACGCCAACGACTACAGCGACGGGATCCGAGGCACGGACGACCCGGGTGGCCGGGTCGGTCCCGTCCGCCTGGTGGGCTGGGGCCTCAAGGAGCCGTCATCGGTGAAGCGGGCGGCGATGGCGTCCTTCGCCGTTGCCGGCGCCGCGGGGCTGGCCCTCACGCTGGCGGTCGGCTGGGAGCTGCTCGTCGTCGGTGCGGCCAGCATGCTGGCCGGGTGGTTCTACACCGGCGGACCGAGGCCCTACGGCTACCTCGGCCTCGGCGAGGTCTTCGTCTTCGTCTTCTTCGGCGTGGTCGCCACCGTCGGGTCCACCTACGTGCAGGTCGAGGAGATCACCGGGCTCAGCCTGCTGGCGTCGGTGCCGGTCGGCCTGCTGGCCACCGCGCTGCTCGTCACCAACAACCTCCGGGACATCCCGGGTGACACGGTCGCCGGCAAGCAGACCCTGGCGGTGCGGCTGGGCGACGAGCGCACCCGCACCCTGTTCGTGGCCATGCTCGTCGTGGCCCTCCTGCTGGTCGTGCCGGTCTCGATCGCCCGACCTGCAGCGCTGATCGCGCTGCTCGCAGCGGTCCCGGCCCTGCGCCCGATCCGGCTCGTGCGGTCCGGCGCAGCGGGGCGCGACCTCATCGCCGTGCTCGGCGCGACCGGGCAGGTGCAGCTGGTCTTCGGCGTCCTGCTCGCGCTGGGCCTGGCCATCTCCGCCTGAGCAGCGAGAACGGGACCTTGTCCTCTGCTGTGCTGCAGCGGGGGACGCCGTAGCATGCGCCGCCGTGGAACGTCACTGGCGCAGACTGGGGTTCGAGCTCGGACGACGATGGGTGATCGTGATCACCTCGTTCGTGGTGATCACGGCGATCCTCGCCCTCGGGGCGACGAACCTCGAGTTCGCCACCGGCCAGGACAGCTACCTCGACGACGACGACCAGATCGCGATCGACAACGAGGCGCTCCAGAGCCAGTTCGGTGGCGAGACGATCATCCTGCTGTTCCAGGCGACCGGTGACGCCGACATCTCCGACCTGTACGCCGGGGGGAACCTCGAAGAGCTCGAGCGCCTCGAGGCCGAGCTGCGGGCCATCGACGAGGTGTACTCGGTGGTCGCGCCGCTCACGACCGTGGAGTTCAGCGAGTCCATCACCACCGGCGTCGCTCCGTCCGGCGCGACCATCGAGCCGTCGCCGGGCACCGGCGCCCTGCTGAGCGCCCTCGAGCGCGAGCCGGACGAGGAGTCCCAGGCCCTCCGCCAGGCCGACGTCACCACGACCCTCGCCCGCCTCGGCGCGGTGGAGGACCGCGACCTGTCGAACCCCGGCTGGATCGAGTTCCTCCTGTTCGGCAACCAGAACGTCGAGGTCGTCGACGGTGTCCCGGAGATGCCCACCGGCGACGACCGGGTGGTGCGCCTCTCGCTGCAGAGCACGTTCCCCAACCTCCAGACGGCCGTCGGCGGCGTCCTCCTGCAGGGCAACGCCGACCTCGACACGCTGTCGTCGGGCACCCAGGCCGTGCTCGACGTCGTCGAGGGCACCCAGCTCGACGGCTTCGAGGTCGTGGTCACCGGCTCCCCGGTGTTCCTGAAGGACATCAACGACTACCTGCAGGGCGGCATGCTCACCCTCGGCGCCATCGCCCTGGCGATCATGGCCGTGATCCTGCTCCTGATGTTCCGGGTCCGCTGGCGCTTCCTGCCGCTGCTCTCCACCGTCGTGGGCGTCATGTGGGGGTTCGCCCTCCTCGGCTACATCGGCATCGACCTGTCGCTCGTGACGATCAGCGGCCTGCCGATCCTCATCGGGCTCGGCATCGACTTCGCCATCCAGGTGCACAACCGCATCGAGGAGGAGGCCGCGCTCGACAAGGACGAGCACCCGATCAGCGAGACGCTCGCCAACGTCGGCCCGGCGCTCATCGCTGCGACGCTGGCCGCGGTCGTGGCCTTCATGGCCCTGCAGCTCAGCCAAGTCCCCATGATCCGGGACTTCGGCGTGATGCTGGCTGTCGGCATCGTGGCCCTCGTCTTCTGCGGCATCGTCCTGCCCACCACCATCCTGGGCGTCCGCGAGTACCGGTCCCGCACGCCATCGGTGAAGGAGTCCCGCGTCGAGCGCTTCGTCGTGTGGCTCGGCGGCCTCCCGCCCAAGGCGGCGGTGCCCCTGGTCGTCCTGTCGGCGCTGCTCTTCGTCGGCGGCGTCGCCATGGAGGGTCGCTTCGAGATCGAGTCCGACCCGGTCCGCTGGATCAACCAGGACACCCAGACCGTGCGCGACCTCGACACCCTCGAGGAGGCCACCGGGTTCTCCTCCACGCTCAGCGTCCTGGTCAGCGCCAACAACGTCCTCGACGAGGACCTGACCCAGGTGCTCCACGACTTCACCACCTACGCCGAGGGCCTCGACGAGGTGGCCACGTCCTCGTCGCTCACCGGCACCATGGCCAAGATCATCGCCGTGCCCGGTGCGACCGAGCTGGCGCCGACCTCGGCCGACGCGGCGGCGGCAGCCGCCGTCATGCCCGACGACATCCGCAAGGTCCTGCTCGCCGAGGACGGCACCGCCACGCAGGTCAACCTGCGCCTCGCGCCCGGCAGCCTGGAGGACCGGGCCGATCTCGTCGAGGTGCTCGAGGCCGACCTGGCCGAGCGGCTCGACGCCCTCGACCTGCCCGAGGACTCCATCCTGCTCGAGAACCTCGGCCCCGACGAGCCCCCCGTGCGGGCCACGCCGGCCGGCCTCGCCGTGGTGGGTGTCGGTCTCCTCGAGAACCTGTCGGCGAACCGGGCCGTCCTCACGTACCTCGGGCTCGCCCTCGCCGCGCTGTTCCTCCTGATCCGGCTGCAGTCGCTCGGCCGGGCCGCGCTCACGCTCGTGCCCGTCGGGCTCGCCATCGGGACGTCGTCGGTGGTCATCGGCGCCTTCGGGCTCACGCTCAGCCCGCTCACCACCGTGTCCGGACCCCTCGTGATCGCCTCCTGCACGGAGTTCTCCGTGCTGATCACCTCCCGGTACCTGGAAGAGCGACAGGGCGGCAAGTCGCCGAAGGACGCGTCCGACCACGCTGCTCGACGCACCGGACGAGCGTTCTTCACCTCGGCCGCCACCACCGTCGGCGGGTTCGCGGTGCTGATCGGATCGGCGCTGCCGCTGCTGCGTGACTTCGGCATCATCGTCACGATGAACGTCACGGTGGCGCTCCTCGCCGCCCTGGTCGTGATGCCGCCGCTGCTGATGTGGGCCGACCAGCGCGGGATCTTCCCCATCGAGGGGCACGCCCCGGGTGGGGCCGTCCGCCTCGCCGCCCAGCCCCAGGGCGCCCGACTCCTCGCCTGGGTGGGAGGCGTCCTCGTCGTCGCCGCCATCGCCGTGGGCCTGTGGGCGTCGGCCGAACGCGGCACCGGGGACTCGGTGGAGATCTCCTACACCCCGGTCGAGCTCCCGGCCACGACCACCACCACGACGACCGCGCCGGAGGCGACCGGGGAGCTGTCCCTGGACGACTTCCCGGAGGAGGCCCCCGAGGGCCTGGTCCAGTCGACGGTGTTCAACCTGCTGACCGCGCAGGGCGCTGACCCCCGGGCCGCCAACTGCACGCACGAGCAGCTGCTGGCCGGCACGCCGGAGTCCGAGCTGCTCGCCATGGCCGGCTCCGACCAGGACACCCTGTTCGGGCTCGTGGCCGAGGCGGCCGCGACCTGCACCGTCCCCCAGGACGTCATCGACGCCGCCGTCGCCGCCGGCCTGTAGGTCCGCTCCATCAGCGTTCCGGGCCGCGGGGCACGCCGCTGAGGCGTGCCCCGCGGCGCGCTACAGGTCGTGGGCCGCGAGCCAGGGCCGCAGCACGTCGAGGAACGCCTCCGGCTGCTCGAGGTGGGCGGCGTGGCCCGCACCGGGCACGGTGGCGAAGGTCGCGTTGGCGCCGATGGCCTCCTGCAGCCGCCGACCGAGGGCAGTGAACTTCTCGTCCCGCTCGCCGGCCACCACGAGCACGGGCATGTCGAGGCGGTGCAGCTTGTCCCACGAGGGGTCCTGGGCGCCGGTGCCCGACTGCAGCAGCGAGCTCTCGAGCCCGTCGACGGTGTTCTCCATCCGCTCCAGCAGGTACTGGCGCTCGGGCGGGATGCCGGCGAACAGCGGCTGGGCGATCCAGGTCTGGAGGAACTCGAGCAGGCCCAGCTCCCGGATCCGAGCGGCCGTGGCCTCGTCGGCGCGCACCCGCGCCGCTCGCTCCTCGGGGTCGTCGATGCCAGCGGTGGCTCCGAGGAGCACCAGGCCCCGGACGAGCTCGGGGTTCGCCAGCGCGAGGTGGATGAGGTAGCGGCCGCCCATGGAGTAGCCGAGGTAGGTGGCCTCGCCGCCCTGGTCCGCGATGAGGCGTCCGCCGCCCCGCAGCCCGGCCAGGACGTCGGTGGACATGCCGTGCCCTGGGGCGTCGACCCGGACCACCGCGTGGTCCGTGGCCAGGTCCTCGGCCACCGGTCCCCAGCACCGACGGGTCTGGGTGAAGCCGTGCACCAGCACCAACGGCGGGCCCGATCCCTCACGCTCGGCGTGCAACCACATGGCCGGGCATGGTGACATACCCGCGGTGAACGACACCGCCGGCTGGAGCCCTGACGTCCAAGCCACCTTCTGCGCCACGCTGGTCGACGAGTGGGTGCGGTGCGGGCTCACCGACGCCGTGGTCTGCCCCGGGTCGCGGTCGACGCCCCTCACCCTGGCCCTCGCATCCGACGACCGGGTGCGGACCCACGTCCACCACGATGAGCGGTCCGGGTCGTTCCTGGCCCTCGGGCTGGCGGCGACCTCGGGCCGACCGGTGGTCGTGGTCACCACGAGCGGGACGGCAGTGGTCCAGCTGCACGCCGCCGCGGTGGAGGCCGATCTCGCCGGCGTGCCGCTCATCCTGTGCACCGCCGACCGTCCCCCCGAGCTGCGCGACGTGGCGGCACCGCAGACCGTCGACCAGACCCACCTCTTCGGCCGGGCCGTCCGCTTCTTCACCGACCCGGGCGTGGCCGACCCCACGCAGTCATCGACCTGGCGCTCGCTCGCCGCCCGCACGTGGGCGGAGGCGACGGCGGAGTGGCCCGGACCCGTGCAGCTGAACCTGCCCTTCCGGGAGCCGCTCGTGGGCCGGGCCGGCGAGCTGCCGCCCGGCCGGGGCGACGGGCCGTGGCACCAGCGCCTCGCCGCCGGCCGGCTCGCGCCCGTGCTCGACCCCGCCCTGTGCGCGTCCCGTGGCGTCGTGATCGCCGGTCGCGGCACTGACGACCCGGCGGCAGTCGCGGCCCTGGCCGAGGACCTCGGCTGGCCCCTGCTGGCCGACCCGTCGTCGGGGTGCAGCGGCGACACGAGCATCGCCGGCTTCGACCCGCTGCTGCGCACCGGGTTCGCCGAGCGAGCCCGGCCCGACGTCGTCATCCGCGCCGGGGGCATGCCGGCATCGAAGGTGCTGGCCCAGTGGCTCGACGGCTGCGAGCACCAGGACCTGGTGATCGCCGCCGCGGGGTGGTGGCCCGATCCGTCGCACACGGCTGCGGTGCTCCTGGATGCGGTGCCCACGGTCCCCGACGACCACGAGCCGGTCGAGGAGTGGGTCGAGGCGTGGAAGGTCGCCGCCCAGGCGGTGGGTGCGGCGATCGACGAGGAGCTCGCCGGCGTCCCCCTGTCCGAGCCCGCCGTCGCCCGGTACCTCACCCGGACGCTTCCAGCCGGTGCCGTCCTCGTCACGTCGTCGTCGATGCCGGTCCGCGACGTCGAGTGGTTCGGCGTCACCCGACGGGACCTGCGCGTCGTCGCCAACCGCGGGGCCAACGGCATCGACGGCGTCGTCTCCACCGCAGTCGGTGCCGCCCTGGTCGGCGCGCCGACCGCCCTGCTGATCGGCGACGTCGCGTTCCTGCACGACTCCAACGGCCTGCTCGGCCTGGCCGACCGCGACGTGGACCTGACGATCGTGGTGCTCGACAACGACGGCGGCGGCATCTTCTCGTTCCTGCCGCAGCGCACCGAGCTCGCCCCCGACCGCTTCGAGCGCCTGTTCGGCACACCGCACGGGCTCGACCTCGTGGCGCTCGCGCGGGCCCACGGCGTCGAGGCCGAGCGGGTCGACGCCGTCGAGCAGCTCGCGTGGCGTCCTGGCACCCGCGTCCTCGTGGTGCCCACGGATCGGGACGACAACGTCACGCTGCACGGTCGACTGGCTGATGCGGCCACCGAAGCCTTGCGGGCCTGAGAACCTGCGCCGCGTCGGACGGCGAAGTTCCGGCACAGCTCGTGACGACGGTCATAGGATGCCGCTGTGTCCAAGCAGACGGCGGCTGATCTCCTCTCCAAGGTTCCCCTGTTCTCCAGCTGTTCGAAGAAGGAGCTGGCGGCCATCGCCAGGTCCTCCGATCAGCTCAGCGTCGGCGACGGCTACACGCTGACCACGCAGGACGAGTCCTCGCGCGAGGCTTTCGTCTTGCTGACGGGCAAGGCGATCGTGAAGCGCAACGGCCGCAAGGTCGCCGAGCTCGGCCCGGGTGACTCGGTCGGCGAGCTCGGTCTGCTCGACCATGGGGTGCGCACCGCCACGGTCGTCACCGACGGCCCGGCCGAGATCCTGGTCGTGGGACCGCGCGAGTTCTCCGCGCTGCTCAGCGACGTGCCCTCGCTGTCGAAGAAGCTGCTGCAGCACCTGGCCGCCACCGTGCGCGAGCTCGACACCAAGAGCTACGGCTGATCGGCACCTCGGCGTGAGCCACCCCGTCCTCGAGATCAAGCAGCCGGGTCGGCGCCCGTTGTTCGTCGAGCTGCGCGAACCCCTCGAGATCGGCCGGGAGTGCGACGGCGTGCTCATCGCCGACGGCCAGGCATCCCGCCGGCACGCCAACCTCGCGCCGCGGGGTGAGACCGTCGTGGCGGAGGACCTGGGCAGCACCAACGGGACGCACCTCGACGGGAACCGGATCTCCTCCGCGGTCGTGCTCATGCCCGGCGCGGTCCTCCAGGTGGGGGACACCACGGTGCAGCTCGTCCGCACCGCACCGGAGGTGGTGCAGCCGGCACCCGCCGCACCATTCGGTGCCCGCGAGACCTCGGTGTCGGGTGGGGGCACGTTCGGTGGCGCCGTCAAGGCCGGCGCCTCGGGACCGAAGAACGCACGCGAGACCTCCATGGACGCCGTTGCTCGCGCGGTCGAGCAGGCGCCACCCGAGGCCATCCCCTCGGTCGAGAAGGACCACGGCACGATCACCATCGTCTTCAGCGACATCGAGAACTCCACGTCTCGCGCCACGTCGATGGGCGATGCCGCCTGGATGAAGGTGCTCGGCGAGCACAACCGGATCATCAGCCGCCACGTGGAGAAGTGGAACGGCACGGTGGTCAAGAACCAGGGCGACGGCTTCATGCTCACGTTCAACGGGGCTCGCCAGGCGCTCCGGGCGATGATCGACGTCCAGCGGGAGCTGACCGAGCTCGAGCAGAGCAACCCCGAGCGGGGCGTGCGCGTCCGCGTCGGCGTGCACACCGGCGAGGTCATCGCCGAGGAGGGCGACATCTTCGGCAAGCACGTGATGCTGGCCGCGCGCGTCGGCGGCCTGGCCGACGGCGGCGAGATCGTGGTGTCGTCGATCGTGAAGGAGATCGCGTCGGCGCGCGGGGACCTCGAGTTCGGTCCACCGCAGGTGGTCGCGCTGAAGGGGATCGACGGCGAGCACGTCGTGTACCCGTTCCTCTGGCAGAGCTTCGACGACAGCTGACTCACACCGGCGGCGTGGGGGGCCCCTGACCGTCGGGTCGATGGATGGTCCAGGTGCCGTCGGGGTCGCGCACCGGCCGGAAGCCGCGCTCCTTGATGCGGTTGTGGAACCCGCAGTACGCGTCGGAGTTGGCCACGTCGGTGGGTCCTCGGTGCCGGGCGGGATCCCGGTGGTCCACCTGGAGGCAACGCCCTGATCCGTCGCAGCCGGGCCAGAGGCAACCCAGGCCACCCGGGCTCCGCAGCAGGGCTTGGAGGAACGCTGCGTCCCGAGCGGACCCGGTGAAGAGGCGCTGCCGGCGACCCAGGTCGATGACGTTTCCGGCCGAGTCGAGCACGACCCGCCGGACGTGACCCAGCACGGCGGCGGCGAGCACCTCAGAGGGCCGGAGCGGGGTGCCGTCGAAGGCGTGGCACCGTCGGGTGGTGAGGTCCTCGTTGGGATCCACGGGCACGTCCTCACCGGCGGCTCGACGGACCTCGTCTTCGAAGGTGTCCTGGTCGACGACGATGTTGACCAGCGGCTCTCGCGACGGCCCGTCGGCTGCGTCGGCTCGGCGGAAGATCTCGACGATGGCGTCGGCGCGGCGCTGCGCCGGGGTGCGGGCCAGGTGCTCGACGCGGGCGTCGTCGCCGTGGACCTCCCGGGCCGCGGCCCAGTCGGCGTGGAGCTCGGCGGTCTCGTACCGCTCGAAGATCTCAGCCATGACCGCACCCTGGAAGGCGCCGAAGCCGCCCTCGAGGCGGAAGGTCCCGTCGATCGCTGACTCGTGCAGCGCGGCGTTCCGTCGCTGGTGGGACTGGTCGGATGCCTGGTCGGCGCCGTCGGCGTCGGCGAGCGCCTCCCACTGACGCAGAGCCGCCACGAAGTCGTCGTAGCCGAGCTTGGTGGCGTGGTGGGCGAAGATCGGATCGGCGTCCGGCACCCACTCGGCCACTCGGGGGTTCGAGACGGTGCGGGCCATGGCACGCACGTGCTCGGTGGGGATCTCGCCTCGTGCGTACGCCGCCTCGACGAGGGGCAGGCGGCGCAGGGCCCGGCTGGTCTGCACCCGGCCGTGCGCCTCGGGACCCGACAGGCGTCCGATCGCCTTCAGCGCACCCTTGGCCGTCTTGTGGCCATCGACGCTGAACGCCGCACCTGCATCAAGGTGCCCCACGGCTTGATCGGTTCCGTGGTCCAGCCGCCGGCGCAGCACCTCGAGGCGGCGGACCAAGGCCAGCTCCTCTTTCGGGGAGACGCCGTCCAGCGATGCGGACTGCACCGAGCAGACGGCGTGCTCCAGTGCGGTCAGCGCGGCATCGAGCTCGTTGGGCTCGAACGTGTCGATCATGGCGCCGCCCTCCCTGAGGCAGCACCAGGACATGGTCGGTGGTCGCGCACGGCGCGGCTCCTTCCCTGGAGGTGTCGATGGTCGGCGCGGAGCCGACGAGTGGCGCATCCGGCCCCAGCCGGAGCGCCTATCCACCATTCAACTCAGGGGGTCTGACAGTTACTCGGCCGCTCAGTGCCGGGCGGGTTCCTCGGCGCGCGAGTCGACCGGCGGCTCCGACGTGGGGTGCACGTCGATGAACACGCTCGTGCTCGTCGCACGCGCCTGCTCGCCGGAGCGACGGATGAGCGCTTCCTCGGCGAGGGCCTGCAGGGCCTCCTCCTCGCGCACGTCCCGGATGCTGAGCGACAGCGGCCCGGGGGCGACGTAGCCGATGCCGAAGGCGATGACCGTCGGCAGGAACATGAGGGGAAGCCACTCCTCGGCGTTCGCGTAGTCGATGCGCAGGATGGCGAGGCCGAGCGCCAGGGTCACGCCCACCGCGGCGCCGGCCACGGCGAACTGCAGCCCGCGCACGAAGCGGTTGGACGCCAGCCGCCGGCGCAGCGTGTTGAGGACCAGCACGGTGATGCTGAAGCCGGCGATGCCGAGCACCGCGAAGGCAAAGAGCCCCAGTGTCGATGTGGTGCGTCCCTTCACGTCGAGGACGAAGTCCTCCTGGCCGAGCAAGAGGCGCTCGGCGTCGTAGACCCGCAGCGACGTGCCCAGGTACCCCGTCGCCTGCTCGTCGAGGTCGAAGAAGTCCAGCTCGGCGTCGAAGGTCGTCTCTTCACCGGGGGCCAGCGAGGTGCGCATGCCGAGGTCGTAGGTGAGGAAGGTGAGCCCGAGCGCCTGGCCCTCGAGGCGGACGAAGCGGATGTCCTCGGTGCGGTTGCCGGCGTTGCGCAACGTGATGGTGATCGGCACCGCCTCGGTCGGGTCGAGCTCGATGGGGGAGTCGCTGTCGGCACCGGCGATGTCGCGCCCGTTGATCTCCGCCCGGACGTCGAGGGTCTCGGCCGCTGCGGCCGGGCCAGCCGCCGCCAGGAGCACGAGGCCGAAGAGGAGCAGGCTGGCCAGGAAGCGCTTCATCGTCGCCACCGCTGGGTCGTGGCCGCGGGGAGCGGCGCCCGGAAGAGGATGGCGACGAACACCACGGCGATCACCATGGAGAGGGCGAGCTGACCGGCACCGACCAGGCCGCTGCCCTGCTGCGGGAGCTCGGGCTCGGGCGTGGCGATGACATCGCCCTCCACCGTCGGTGGCGGTGCTGGCGGGTCGCTCACTTCGGCAGGTGGGGGAGGGGTCGTCGGCGTGATCGATGGCGGCGGCGTCGTCGGGTTCGTGACGACGTTCCCTTCGACCACCGGCTCCGGCGGCAGTGTCGCCGTCTCCTCAGGGAGCCGCTGCCCGATCGCCGCCTCGTCGACATCGCCCACGGCGACGAAGGAGTCGACCGTGACGATCGTCTGCGGCGGCGAGTACTCGTCCTCGCCCGCCCAGATCACAGCGCCGGCTCCGTCGCGAAGCTCGACCACGAACGTCTCGCCGACGTCGAGATCACCGCTCACCAGGACCTCCGTGATGGGCCAGTCGCTCCGGGCAGGATCGAAGTCGCCCACCTCGAACTCGATCCGGACGTCGCGGGGCGCTTGCGCGACGGCGGGTTGAGCCAGCAGGCAGGCGCCAACAGCTGAGAGGGCGAGGAGGAGCAGGACCTTCATGGCGACGCGGCGTTGACGACTGCCAGGTTCGCCGACCGGTTGCTCTTGTATCCCCATTGGATCGTCCATTCGGCCGTTCCGAGGTTGACGACCTTCAATCGGAGCTCATTGCCGGGTTCGACCTGGCCGTCGAAGGCCGGCGAGGTGAGTAGCAAGGAGTCGTCCTCGTTGGTCCACGCAACCATGAGTTCGCAGGCCGCCTCCGACACGGGGACCGTGGAGGGGGTCGTCGGCAGCGGACAGTCGAAGAGACCGGCCGTGATGGTCCCCGAGAACTGCCCTGGGCTGTACAGATCGAGGATGACCTGCTTGTCCTCGAACAGGATGCCCTGGGTCTGCGGCGTGCTCGCCCATCGCATGAAGTAGACGACCTGACCGCTTCCTGGCGCCGTGTCCTCCAGGATGAGGCTGTCGACTGGTTGGAACTTGCCGGAAATGACCGGGCTGGAGTTTCCAGGCTCCGGGTGTTCGAGCGCTCCCCGGGGCGGGCTGCCGCTGAGGTAGTACGCCGGCTTCGGCGGCGGTGGCGACGGCACGCTGATCGAGACGTCCGTCGAGAACGAGGTGATGTCCTCGGCCTGCACGTCGAAGCTGGCGGCCGTGGCCGTGGTGAGGCCCAGCAGTAGCAGGAAGGCGGCGAACAGGAGGACGCGCCGCACCGGCGATCAGCCTCCGGCGTCGTCGGCGTCGGGGGTGAGCTCGTCGGCCGCGGCGCCGGCATGCTCGGGTGCGGTCTCGTACTCGTACGTCACGGAACCGAGGAAGACGCGGTACCGGTGGGCGCCGTCGCCGAGGTCCTCGTGGAGGATCACCGACTGCTCGACCTTGGCGATTCGAGCCAGCTCGTCGATGCCCCCGACCATCACGACCGGGCCCGGCGGAGCGGTCGCGGCGGCGACGTCGATCATCTGCGAGCGGTAGCGCGCGGCGATGCGAGCCGGCTCACCGAGGCCGACACCACCGAACAGGACGGAGGCGAACCAGGCGATGCCGGCGACCAGGACCAGTGCCAGACCGCTGAGCACGGCGCGGGCCGCCTGGGTGGAGACGTCCCACGGGCCGATGGCGTAGCTCGCCCGCTCATCCACGGTGCGAGTCAGCTCTTCGGTCGTGGTGGCCTCCACGGCGTCGGCGGTGATGAGGTTGCCGTCGACGGCGAACGTCATCGGCGCCGACAGCTGGTCCTCGACCACGGCGCTCTCGGCGGTGGCGCTGATGTCGAGCGTCGGGACGACCGTGATCGTGTACGAACCGCCACCGACACCGGTGAGGTCAGCCACCGACGCCACCTGGGCAGCGATCTCGACCAGATCGAGGTCGACGGTCTCGCTGGTGGTGCCCGAGAACGGCGCGGGCTCGACGGAGCGGAGCTCCGTGCTCCAGCCCCCTGGCGTCTCGAGCCGGACGTCGAAGCCTGCGCTGGAGCGCAGCCGGTCAGCACCTTCGTGGTCGGCGCGGAAGTCGACGGTGATGCGCAGCTGGTCGAGGAGGCGGCTGTAGAGCGGATCGCTGGGCGTGAGCGCGCCGGCGACGCTGCGCTCGGCATCGACGGTGCCGTCGGGGTACACGGCCGACGGCTCACCGGTGAAGCGGTAGTCGAGGCCGATGGCGTAGTCGACGGCGCCGAAGGATTCGATGCGTGAGGTGGTGTCCGGCGCTCGCATGGCGGACCAGGTCATCGCCAGAGTCGGGACGGTGAGCAGCACGGCGGCGACCAGGCCGACGAAGGCCCACCGAGGGTGGGTGAGGCGAGCCCACCGGGGCGCGGGTGGACCCGGACGCTGGGGGGAGGGGGTCACGATGTCGGGCATTGGTGCCTCCGGGTCCGCCGGGTCGGGGCTGAGGTGCTGGGGGCGGCGACGTCGTCGCCGCCGGGTTCCGCCGAGGACGACCGCCGCCCCGCCCATGGCGGCGAAGAACTCGGGTTGGGCGATGGCGGAGGCGATGTCGCCGGCCATCGGGATGTGGAGCTGGGCCTTGCCGATGATGTCGTCGTTGGTCGGCGTCCAGGGGTCGAGGCGGTCGCGGTTGTCGCCCTGGGTCTGGAAGCCGTCCGAGGTGGCGCCGACGATGCGGTGGATGATCCGGGTCGGGTCGTCGAACTGACCCCCGGCCCGGAAGGCGATCACGTCACCGGGTTCGTAGCTGGAGGACCGACGTACGAGGACGAGATCCCCGTCCTCGTACATCGGCTCCATGCTCCGCCCGTCGACGATCACGTACGCCGCGTCACCGCCGAACACTGCTGGCCGCAATGTGGTGAGCCAAGCGAAAGCGAGCGCACCAACGGAGAAGCCAACGAGTAGCAGGCGTAGTCCGCGACCGAACACGACGGGACTCAGATCACCCTAGGACTGACCTGCGTGAGGCTCAGGTGGGGGTGGCACTGAGGAAGTTGCCGTCCACCAGCACGCCGGCACCGACGATCTGATCCGCCGTGATGCCTCCGGTCAGTGTGAAGTCGGCGATGACGGAGTCGTCGGTGTCGATGACAATGTCCACGTCCTCGAAGGCGACGACATCGTTTGCCGTGTTGTCTCGCGGAACGTCGGTGTCGAGATCGAGGGAGAGCGTCGCAGCGAAGGGTTCGCACGTCGCAGCAGGGGCACCTTCATTCAGGAAGGTGACCCGAGCGGTCTCCACCGTGAACGTTCCACCGATGTTCTCCACTGGGTCATCGTCGAAGGTCACGACTACGTCAGTGGCACAGCTCCCGACCGGGTCCGCTCCAGAGGCAACGTCCTCTGAGTCGACGGCGAACGATGCGGCGAACGCCCCGACGGCGAAGAGCGCCGTTGCGACGATGGCGGCGATGATTGCTTTGCGCATTTCCTGTCTCCCTTGTCCTGATGCCGCCGAATCTCGACGAGATCTCTTGGACCACGTCCGTGGAGGACGTGACCCGCTGGAGACAAGGGGAGGTTTCGCTCTGGCTCCACCCGGACAACGCGACCAGTCACGTCCGGGGATCAAGGCTCCCTTGCCCGCTCTGTGGCAACTGTCTCATCGCCACACGGTGAAGGTACTGACGCGCCAGGCGACACAACATGACCCAATTGGGCTAGAGGGTCAGATCCCGACCCCTGCGGTGACCCGCTTCTCGGCCCGTTTGACCGCGGTGCGCACCCGGCGGCGTCGGGCGACGCCGATGCGTGACCTCACCAGGGTCGCTCCACCGACCACGCCGAGTGCCACGACGGCCACGACGTCGACCTCGGTCAGCTCGTTGCGGCCGAGGGCGGCCATGACGAGCAGGAGCCCGACCAGGGCGACCGGCGTCCAGATGGCGGCACCGATGTAGGACCGGATCCGAGTGTGGCCCGACCGCAACGGCTTCAGGCTCGATTCGAGCTCGGCGTAGGCGAGCAGGATGAGGAGCAGGCCGACGGCGAAGGGACCGGTCAGGTACGGCGCCTGCGTGGCCCGGGCGCCGACCTCCTGGTGGGCGACGACGTCGTCACGGGACAGGACCCGCACATCCGCCTCGACCGCACCGCCGACCGCGCGCTGCGGCAGTCCCGGCTCGATGACCGCCCGGCCGTCACGCAGGGCGCCGGACGCACCGGGTGCCCCGATGCCCAGGTACGAGAAGGTGATCTCGATCTCGTCGGCGGCGTCGGCGAGCGACCGGTCGAGCACCTCGACGATCACGTCCTCGGACAGGTCGAGGTCGATGCGCTCGCCGCTGCGCACGTCCACGCCGTCGATGATCACCTGGCCGGCTTCGAGCGTGCCCTCGCGATCGCTGTTCCCGAGCCCGATGAGCGCGACGAGGAGGGCCAGTGCGAACAGCAGCGCTGTGACCAGCACGGGGCGCCACGGCGTGCGCGGCGGGTTGAGCACGTCACGGACGTTGATGAGGTCGGCGAGCTCGAGGCCGTAGAGGTCGGCGCCGCTGATGCGCGGGTCGCTCGATGATGCTCGGATGGCTGTGAACTCGAGCTCGGGCGGTGGAGCGGGCGGCGCCTCGTCGGCCGCGGGCGGCGGGTCCGCCGGGGGGTCGTCGTCGACGGCGGGGGCCGACGGTGCCACCGGCGGCTGACCTTCCGTGGGCGGGGCCGATGGGCGGAAGGCGCCGGTCTCCAGCGCCGAGGCCGGCGGGACGGCTCCGGTGGCCGGGGCAGCTGCGGGGCCGGCGGCTCCGGTCGCAGGTGCGGCCGAGGCGGCGGGGCGAACCGCGGCACCGGTCCCGGTCTCGTGCGCACCCGAGGGCGCAGCCACCGCGCCGGGTGCACCGGTCGCGCGGGCATCGGTGAGGTCGAGCACGGCCACGGGCTCGACGGCGTCGGCCGACGGGCGGACCGCTCCGGCGATGTGCCCGGTGGTGCGAGCAGCCATCGACATGCGCTCGGACCCGACGATGCGCACACCTGCGTGGTCGATCCAGCCCGGGCCCCACGCCTCCGCGCACGCCTCCCCGATGGCGACACCGAAGTCCTCGGCGCGGTCGAAGCGCGACGGCAGGTCGCGCGACAGCGCCTTCATCACCACAGCGTGGAGCGGTTGCGGGACGGACGGGACGACGTCGCGCAGTGGGATCGGGTCCTCGTCCAGGCGCTGCTGCAGCAGCTCGGCCGCCGTCTGCGCGCCCTGCCAGGGGAGGTGGCCCGACAGCAGCTCGTAGAGCATCACGCCGGCGGCGTACACGTCGGACGCAGCGGTGAGGTCCTCGCCCCGAGCCTGTTCGGGGGACATGTAGGCCGGCGTGCCGAGCACCTGACCGTCGACGGTGCCGAGCGTCCGACCGCCCGTGATCATGCGCGAGATGCCGAAGTCGGTGACCTTCACGGCCGACTCCGCGTCGAACATCAGGTTGTCCGGCTTCACGTCCAGGTGGAGGACGCCGTTGTCGTGGGCGTGCTGGAGCGCGGCGCAGCAGGCCATGACCACGGCGCACGCGGTCGGCGGCGTCAACCCCTCGCTGGTGAAGCGGTCCCACACGGAGCCGCCGGGCAGCTCCTGCATGACGATGAGGCACTCGCCGTCGCGCTCGACGTAGTCGAAGATCGGCACGATGTGGGGGTGGGCGAGGCCGGCGAGCGTCTGCGCCTCCGTCACGAAGCGCTCGCGCACCTCGTCCTCCACGGCGATGGACGGGGGCAGCTCCTTGATGGCGGCGCCGCGACGCAGCCGCCGGTGGCGTCCGAGGAACACCACGCCCATCCCGCCACGACCGAGCTCTCGCTCGATGTCGTAGTCCGGCATCGCCTGAGCGATGCGGAGGATGTCCTCGGCGATGACCACGTTGCCTGCCCGATCCGCGTGCGGTCCGGACGGACCGCGATGCGACGATGACACAGTTCGCCGCGACAGGAAAGTGGCACATCGGGCGTCACCGTCTGCGCGCGCCATGTCATGATGCGGATGTGAACGGGGGGAGGGTCACGCCTGATGGCGTGCTCAGTGGCGCAGCGCTGCTCGCGCAGCGCCACCTCTCGCGGATCCTCGGTGCCGATGCCTTCGCCACGGTCGAGCACGACGTCCGGTACGTCGATCTGGACGCCGGCGACGTGCTCATGGCCGAGGGAGATGTCGCCGACGAGCTCTACCTCCTGCTCGCCGGTCGGCTCGAGGTCTGCATCCGAGCCGGTGGGGCCGAGCAGACCCTGAGCCGCCTCGAAGCCGGCGCGACCGTCGGTGAGATCGCGCTGCTCGCCGGCGACCGTCGCTCGGCGACCGTGCGCGCCGTGGAGACCTGCCAGGTGGCCGCGATCAGCAACGCCGGGTTCCGACGCCTGCTCGCCGAGCATCCGGCCGAGGCCGAGTCGCTGGCCCGGCGGGCATCCGAGCGCCTGCGCGAGACCCAGCTCATCGGCCAGCTCAACCAGCTCTTCGGGCACCTCGAGGCCGAGGTGCTCGCCACCATCAAGGACCTCATGGAGTGGGTGCCCGTGCGGGCCGGCACCCGGCTGTTCGAGGAGGGCGACCATGGCGATGCCGCCTACCTCGTGGTCACCGGCCGGCTGCGCGCGTTCCGGCGCGGTCCCGATGGGGTCGAGGTCGAGGTCGGCGAGGTCGGCCGGGCCGAGATGGCCGGCGAGATGGCTCTGCTCGAGGAGCTGCCGCGCGGCGCCACCGTCTACGCCGTGCGGGACAGCAACCTCGTGCGCTTCTCCCGCGCGGCCTTCGACGCCCTCGTCACGCGCTACCCGGCTGCGGGCCTCGTCGTCGCGCAGACCGTGCTGCGCCGTGCATCCCGGCGGGACGAGCGCGTCCAGCGCCTGTCCGTGGCCGTCGTGGCCGGTGGCGAGGACGTCGAGGTCGACGACTTCGCCCGCAGGCTGGCCACGTCGCTCGGGCCCGATGCCTGCTACGTGACCAGCGCCGACGTGGATCGACAGCTCGGTGTCCCAGGGTTGTCACAGGTCGGCGACGACGAGATCGGCAGCGTCCGGCTGGCCTACTGGTTGGAGGAGCTGCAGGAGCGCCACCGCTTCATCGTCTACGGCGTCGACGATTCGTGGTCCGCGTGGAGCCGCCGTGCGCTGCGCTGGTCCGACCACGTCCTGGTCGTGGCCGATGCCGACGCTGACCCTCGCCCCACCGCGTTCGAGTCGGAGATGTGGCGCCTCGTCGAGCAGCAGAAGCACCCGAAGGTGAGCCTCGCACTGCTCCACCCCGCCGACACCGAGCTCCCGTCGGGCACGCCGCGGTGGCTCGAACCCCGGCGGCTGTCGTCGCACCACCACCTGCGCATCGACGACGACGTCACCTTCGACCGGCTCGGGCGACTGCTCGCCGGCCGGGGCACCTCCATCGTGCTCGGCGGCGGCGGCGCTCGGGGCTTCGCGCACCTCGGCGTGCTCGTGGTCCTCGAGGGCACGGGGGTGCCCATCGACATGATCGGTGGCACCAGCATCGGGGCGATCATGGCGGCCGGTCCGGCCATGGGCTGGAGCGCGGAGGAGCTCCGACTGCTGGCGGTGGAGCAGTTCCGCAAGATCTTCGACTACACGCTGCCCTCGGTGGCGGTGCTGAAGGGCGAGCGCATCACGGCCAAGCTGCGCAAGACGTTCGGCGACGCCGACATCTCCGACCTGTGGATCCCGTACTTCTGCGTGTCGACCAACCTCACGACGGCGGGTGCCCACTACCACGACCGCGGTCCGCTCGTGGACGCGATCCGAGCGAGCATCGCCATCCCCGGCGTGCTCCCGCCGGTGCCATGCAACGGCGAGCTGCTGGTCGACGGCGGGATCCTCGACAACGTGCCGGTCGACGAGATGCGCCGGCGGAACGCGACGGGGCGGGTCCTCGCCATCGACGTCGCACCCGCCGACGGTCCGACGGTGGACCAGGACTACGGGCTCTCGATCTCCGGGTTCCGGGCGCTGCTCGACCGCCGGCGGGGCAACGCCGCCCCCGCGATGCTCGCCACGCTCGTCCGCTCGAGCCTCATCGCCTCCGTCCGCGACCGCGATCGGGTCGTGCGCGACCGCGTCGCAGACCTCTACCTCGACGTCACCGTGGACGGCGGTGGCCTCCTCGACTTCTCGGCGGCCGAGCACATCGCGGCGAGCGCGGAGTCAACGACCCGTCCGATCATCCGCCGCTGGGTGCGCAGCACCGACCCGAAGGAGCTCAGCTATGTCCAGACCACCGCATCGGCGGGGGCCGTCCTGTCGGACGTGTCCCCACGGTCGAGGTGGGCCGGCGTGATCCTGCTCACCCTCCGCGACCTCCAGCACCGCGCCGTCCGGTTCGCCGCCGTCATCGCCGGCACCGCCGTGGTGCTCGCCCTGCTGTTCCTCATGACCGGGCTGATCGAGCAGTTCCACCTCGAGCCCGAGGACACCGTCGACGCGCTCGGCGCCGAGTCGTGGCTGCTCCGCGACGGCGTGTCCGGCGCCTTCACCGCCGCCTCGACCATGCCGGCCGACACCGCCGACGCCCTCGGCGACGGCGCCGCCCCGGTCGTGGTCGCCCGCCACAGCATCGCCGGAGCGAGCGAGCAGACCGACGTCGTGATCATCGGTTACCAGCAGGGGGAGCTGGGGGAGCCGCCGCTCGACGAGGGTGCCCTGCCCGCCAACGACCGGGAGGTCCTGGTCGACGACTCGGCCGGCGTCGTACCGGGCGAGGAGATCGCGCTCGGCGGCGAGCAGTACCTGGTGTCGGGCACCACGGACCGGACGACGATGTTCGCCGGCATGCCGCTGGTGTTCATGGACATCGGCACGGCCCAGGACCTCGTGTACCGGGGTCAGCCGCTGGCCACCGCCGTGCTGCTCCCCGACATCCCCGACCAGGCGCCCGAGGGATTCGCGCTCGTCGCACCCGACGACATCGCCACCGACGGCCTCCGCCCCCTCGACGGTGCCATCTCCTCGATCAACATCATCCGCGTCCTGCTGTGGTTCGTGGCCGCCATGATCATCGGGACGATGGTGTACCTGTCCGCGCTGGAGCGCCGCCGCGACGTGGCGGTGCTCAAGGCGGTCGGCAGCTCGACCAGCCAGATGGCCACGTCCATCGCCCTGCAGGGGGCGCTCACCGCCCTGGCCTCGGCGCTCATCGCCGCCGTCCTGCAGATCGCCCTCGTCCCCGTCTTCCCCTTGGAGGTCACTGTGCCTGTCCGAGCCTTCTGGCAGATACCGGTCATCGCCGTCCTGGTGTCGCTCCTCGCCGGGGCGGTCGGCCTGCGCAAGGCCGTCAGCACCGATCCCGCCCTCGCGTTCGCCGGGCCGGGCTCATGAGCGCCTCCAGCGTCGAGGTCCGGGACCTCGTCATCGAGTACGCCAGCGGCGGCTACGCCGTCCGCCCCATCGACGGGCTCGACCTCGACGCCGCCCCCGGCGAGCTGGTCGTGCTGCTCGGCCCGTCCGGTTGCGGCAAGACGTCGCTGCTGTCGGTGCTGGGCGGCATCCTCCGACCCACGTCCGGGTCGGTGCGGGTCGGCGGCGTGGCCGTCGAGTCGCTGCGCGGCGCCGCGCTCGCGGAGTACCGCAAGCAGACCGTCGGCTTCGTCTTCCAGGCCTTCAATCTGATCCCGTCGCTCAACGCCCGCGAGAACGTGGCGATGCCGCTGCTCATGGCCGGCGTGAAGCGGTCCCGCGCCCTCGAGCGCGCCGACCGGCTCCTCGACCGGGTCGGGCTCGCCGATCGCGCCCGGCACAAGCCGTCCAAGCTCTCGGGCGGCCAGCAGCAGCGGGTGGCCGTCGCTCGGGGTTTGGCCGCCGACCCGGCCGTCCTCCTCGCGGACGAGCCCACCGCCAACCTCGACTACATCCAGGCCGAGGGCATCATCTCGCTGCTCCGAGACCTGCGCGCCGACGGCCGGTCCATCGTCGTGTCCAGCCACGACGACCGGCTGGTGCCCATCGCCGACCGGGTCGTGCACCTGGTGCCGGAGTTCCGCGAGGACGAGCAACCGCCCCACCTCGAGGAGTTCGCGGCCGGGTCGGTCGTGTTCGAGCAGGGCGCACGCGGCGAGCTCGTCTACGTCATCCGGTCGGGCACGGTGGAGATCATCCGCCAGCTGGCCGACGGCGGCGTCGAGCAGCTGGCGACGCTCGGCCCGGACGACTACTTCGGCGAGCTCGGCCCGCTGCTCGGCTTCCCCCGGTCGGCCACGGCTCGGGCCGTCTCGGATCTGCAGCTCATGGCCTACAGCGTCCAGGACTTCCGCGAGCAGGTGCTCGGCAGCGCTCGGGCCGCAAGCAACGGTCACACCAAGCCCGTCCCCGTCGTGCCCTCCTAGCCGCTCCCATCCGTCGTCCCGCGCCGTCGGTCGAGCGCAGCGACGGCGGCGACGGCGACCAGGACCGTGACGACGATGTCCACCGGCAGGCGGTGTCGGTGGTAGCCGTTGAACAAGCCGGCGCTGATGACCACGGTGGTGAGCGCGGCGGCGTAGGGCCACAACGTCGCCCCACGGCGGCGCAGCTGCACGACTCCCCAGGCGGCCGCGGGGATCGAGAGCCAGAACGCCACGAGCGCGGCCCACGATGCCGGTGGCGGCCGGCCCTCGCCGACGGCCTCCTCCACCATCTGGCCCGGCGCCCACAGCCCGAACGGACGGGCCACGCGCGCCACGACCACGAGCGGGACCCGATCGAGGTTCTGCGACGCGTACCGCAGGCCGGTCTCCCGGAGCTGGCTCGAGGTGACCGACTCGTCCACGCCGCTGTCCGGCTGGTCCTCGACGCAGTCGAAGCTCCAGGACCCGATCAGGTCGGTGTAGTAGGTGGTTGGGCAGTTGGCTCCCGCGATCGTCACGCCGTCGTTGGTGGAGATGAGCACCGGGTCCTCGAACCGGCTCGAGTTCCACAGCGACCACGGTGCGACGACGAGCGCAGCGACCAACCCGGCGGCAGCCAGGATCCGCAGCCGGTCGGCGAAGCCGCTCGAGCGGCGCAGCAGGACGACGGGTGCGACCAGCAGCGGCAGCAGGAGGGCAGCCTCGGCACGGGTGAGCGCAGCGAGGCCGATGACCGCGCCGGTCGCCGCCGCCGCACCGACGGATGGCGTGCGTGCCAACCGGACGCCGCCGAGCAGCGCCAGGGCGTAGAGGGGCAGGGCCAGGGCCTCGCTCATGACCAGCGACTGGTTGATCCAGAAGCTGGGGACGACGACCGCCAGCCCGGCCGCGATCAGCCCGACGCGCTCGCCGGCCACCTCACGGCCGAGGAGCCCGACCGCGCCGACGCCGAGCGCCCCGATCACCGCCATGGTCAGGCGCTGGGTGAGGACCGAGGTGGAGATCGGCGACGTCACCTGGAGCGCGAGGACGGTGAGGGGTGGGTGCGCGGCGGTGGGCCCGCCTCCGAAGGAGTCGACGAACCAGTTCCCATCGGAGGTGCTGGCGGCGACGGTGCTGTACCAGAAGGAGTCGCCTTCGTCGATGAGCACGGCGTCGTCGCCCTTGGTCCAGAGCGTCAGCGCGACGCCGAGGACCACCGAGGTCGCGACGATCGCGCCCAGCCACCGCCGGAAGCGAGCCACGGCTAGGGACGGACGATGGCGGACAGCACGGCCTGCAGCTTGGCCTCCGTCTCGGCCAGCTCGGCCTGCGGGTCGGAGTCGGCGACCACGCCCACGCCGGCGTAGAGCCGGGCCACGGGGCCCTCGACGATGGCGGAGCGGATGCCGACCGCCCACGTGCCGTTGCCGTCGGCGTCGACCCAACCGACCGGGCCGGCGTAGCGGTCCCGGTCGATGCCCTCCTCGGCGGCGATGTAGGCGAGCGCGGGGTCGACCGGCCAGCCCGCCACCGCCGGGGTCGGGTGCAGCACCGCCACCAGCTCCAGCACCGACGCAGGCGGGTGCGACAGCCGGCCCTCGACCATGGTCGCGAGGTGCTGCACGTTGGCCACGGCCACGATCGACGGCTCGGGCTCGGAATCCACGTAGGACGAGAACGGGAGCAGCGTCTCCCAGACCATGTCGATGGTGATCTGGTGCTCGGCCCGGTCCTTGCTCGAGGCGAGCAGGGTGGCGGCGAGGCGGGCGTCGGTGGTGGGGTCGCCGCCGCGGGGCGCCGTGCCGGCCATCGGGTGGGCGCGCACGGTCTCGCCGGCCCGGGAGACCAGGAGCTCGGGCGATGCACCGACCAGCTGGCCCACGGCGAAGGTGAAGCAGCCGGGGAACGCCCGCCGCAGCCGGTGCAGCAGTGCGAGCCGGGGCAGGGCGACATCGGCGGTGACGCGGACCTCGCGGGCCAGCACGACCTTGTCGAACTCGCCGGCAGCGATGCGCTTCGTCGCGTCGGCGACGGTCTGCATCCAGGCCTCGACGTCCTGGACGCCGGCGACCTCGTAGCGCGACGGCCGCGGCTCCGCCACCACGTCGGCCACGATCTCCGGTTCTGGCAGCTCCCCTGTCGCGCCCACCGTGGTGACCCATCGGGTGCCGTCCGCGGCGCGGCCCACGATGATCTCGGGTACGACGAAGGCGGCGGCCGCGTCGGGATCGAAGGGCAGCGTGGCGAAGGCGACGGCTCCCGAGCCCGGGCGGCGAACGTCGTCGTCGGACTCGATGGCGGCCAGCGCGTCCTGCACCTTCGTCAGCTGCTCGAGGTCGAGGCGGGGGATCTCGATGCGCAGGGCCTCGCCCCGGCCGGCGAGCCCGTCGACACCCTTCTCGAACACCACGCCGCTCGCCCCGGCGACGTCGAGCAGGTCGACGTCGGCGTCGATGCGCCGGGTGCGGGCGACGAGGGCCACGGTCAGGACCGGGTCGCCGTGTAGAGCTGGCTGATGCCGCCGGTCAGCAGCGTGCGCTCGACGTCCCCGAAGCCGGAATCGGCGATCATGCGCTGCAGCTCGGGCGCCTCGGGCAGGTAGGCGACGGACTTCGGCAGGTAGCGGTAGGCCGACTTGTCCGAGAGCAGCCCACCGATGAGCGGCACGACCTTGCCGAAGTAGATCGAGTGGCCCCAGCGCATCACCGGGTTCGGCGGCTCGGCCACGTCGAGCAGGGCGATGCGCCCGCCCGGCCGCAGGATGCGGGCCAGCTCCTCGAGCATCGGAGGCAGGGAGACGAAGTTGCGCAGCGCGAAGCCGCAGGTGACGCCGTCGATGGAGCCGTCGGCGAACGGGAGCTGGAGGCCGTCGCCGTGCACGAGCGGAGCGTCGGTGCGGGCCGCGGCGAGCATCCCGAAGGAGAGGTCGGCGCCGATCGGACGGTGCCCGGCATCCTCCAGGTCCACGCACATGTCGCCGGTGCCGCAGGCGAGGTCCAGCACGACCGAGCGGGCGCCGAGGTCCAGCGCCTTGATCGCCCGCCGGCGCCAACCCACGTCCATCCGGAACGTCATGATCCGGTTCACCAGGTCGTAGCGGGGGGCGATGGTGTCGAACATCGCCCGCACGGCGCGCGCCTTCTCCTCGCCCTGGGGGAGGTGGTCGGCGTCGGGCAGGGGGTCGGTTCCGACAGCGTCCGTGGTCACACGGCAACGATACGGGCGCACGTGGGCGGGGACGCAGCGCGCTCGGGGTGAGGCCCGGTGCTGCGTAGCATCGCGTGGTGAACGCCAAGGCGCACTTCCACGTGCTCGGCATCCCGGTGCGGGTCGAACCGTTCTTCTGGATCGCCGCCGTGCTGCTCGCCTACAACCTCGGTGACGCCCGGCTGATCCTCATGTGGGTGGCCGTCGTCCTCGTGTCGGTGCTCGTCCACGAGCTCGGCCACGCGGTGGCGCTCAAGGTGTTCGGGCAGTCGTCGGCCATCGTGCTCCACGGCTTCGGCGGCCTCACGCTCTCGCAGCGCAAGCTCGACCGCGTCCGCAGCATCGTGGTCACCCTGGCCGGACCGTTCGCCGCGCTGGCCCTGCTCGGCATCCCCGCCCTGCTGCTGCGCGACAGCGCGTACGGACTGGACCTGGCGCTCGACTACCGCCTGTCGGACCAGGTCTTCGGGCTGTGGCCCGTCATCGTCTTCGTCGCCTACGTGAACATCTGGTGGTCGATCGCCAACCTGCTGCCGATCCGCCCGCTCGACGGCGGCAACGTGCTCACCGAGCTCATCGGCATCCAGCCCGCCCGGCTCGTGTCCATCGTCGTCGGCACCGCGGCGGCCGTGTGGGCCTACACCCACACCGATGCCTTCCGCTACGCCGCGTTCTTCGCCGGCTTCCTCGTCCTGATCAACCTCAGCGAGTACCGCAAGGCGCGCCAGGGCGTCCGGGCCCCGTCGGCCTTCGACGTCGAGGGCCCGTCCGTCCCCGGCGGCGGTGGCGCCCGGCCCGGGCAGGACGGCGGCCCGTCCCGGCCCCGCGGCGAGCGTCCGGCGCCGCGTCGGGGAGGCCGTCCCACCGGACCGCCCGCGGCCCGTCCGGCGGTCGCGCCAGGGCCGGAGATCCCCGGCGGCATCGACGCCTCCTCGGGGGAGTCGATGGCGTGGAACCTCCTGCGCCGGGGCGACGTGCCCGGGGCGCGGCGGGTCCTGACCCGCGTGAACGGGGCGGTCTCGCCCTTCGTGCCCGCGACCGTGGCGGTCGCCGCCGGTGAGGGGGTCGACGCCCTGGTGGACGCCTACCTCGCCCGGCCGTCCGGGCCGGCCAACCTGGTCCCGGCGTCGACGGTCGCCGATGCCGGCGCCGCCCCGGAGCTCGCCCGGCGGCTCCTCGACGCCGGCGCCGACGGCGTGGAGGCCGCCGCTGGATTGCAGACGCACCTGCACTACGCCGAGCGCTACCGCGACGCCGCCGCGGTCGGTGAGCTGGTGCACGGGGCAGCTGGCGCGTCGCGCGCCCAGGTCGCGTTCGACACGGCCTGTGCGTGGGCCCGCGCCGGCGATGCCGACCGTGGCCTGGACTGGGTGTCGACCGCGCTGGACGAGGGGTTCCACGCACCCGGCCTGCTCGAAGGCGAGCCCGACCTCGAACCCGTGCGAGCCCGACCGGGCTGGGCCGCCGTGCGAGCTCGGCTCGGCTGACCCCGATCCGTTCCGGTGACCCCGATCCGTTCTGGGCCGCGGCACACGCACAGGTGGCGTGCCGGGCGGCCCGGGTCGGGCACTGGACGCGGACGGGCCCGGCACCTCGGTGCCGGGCCCGTGTCGTGGCTGCTCATCGCAGCGGCAGCGAGGGGTTGCGGTACAGCTCGTAGCTGTAGGCCCGCTGCAGCTCACGCAGCTTCCTGGCATCGTCCGCGTGGTGGGCGTGGGCCCGTTCCTCGCGGAAGCGTCGGGGGAATCGCACCGTCCTCACCTCCTTCTGGGTGGGGTGCGGGGTCGGCGCGCCGGGCGCGCCTGGTCTGGTCAGGATCCGCCCGACGAGGCAGGCGGACCGGTGGTGGGCGCGGCGCTCCGGTGACCGTCGGGTCGACGGGCGGCGGTCAGCTGGCGTCGGCGCCGGTGCGGGGGTCTGCGCCCCCGGTGCTGCCCACGTCGGTGGGAGCGTCGAGCTGGATCGTGTGCTGCAGCATGGGCGCTCCTCTCACTCGGCGGGGCAGGACGACGTCATCCGAGCGCGCATCGATCGTCGGGGCAAGCGAATTTCGGGCCTCGGTCGGACCGGCGTCGGCGGCGCTGTCCCCTTCGTCCGGAATCGCCACCGAAGTGGCCCGGAATGCGTCATTCGTCCCGGCCTAGCCGCCGACCGTGGGGGTACGGAGCGAGGTGAGCCGCTGACCGGACGATGAGGGGGGTGACGGTGCCGGTGACCCAGGACCTCGAGAGCTGCCGGCAGCGCATCGACGACCTCGCCGGCTGCGAGCGCAGCGTCAACGCCGAGGCGTCGTTCACGCCGGGTGACGACTACCGGCCCGTCGTTGATCTGGTGCTCGCCGCCGCCGAGGTGCTCGACCCGCCGCTGTCGCCGGCCCGGCTCCACGACCTGCGCCTCGCCGTGACCGAGGCGTGCAGCAACGCGGTGAAGGTCCACCGGCCCGAAGCCCTCGCCGACCCGGTGGTGGTCTCGTGCCACATCGACGACTCGTCGGTGCGCGTCGAGGTGCGCGACCGGGGACCCGGGTTCGATCCCTCCGAGCTGACCCCGCTGCCCGACCCGGAGGACCCGGAGCGGCTCCGCTACGAGCACGGGCTCGGCGTGGAGCTCATCTGCACGCTCGCCGACGAGGTCGCGTTCCGCCGGGAGGCGGACGGCACCGTCGTGGTGATCGGCCTCAGACGTTGAGCGCCTGCTCCTTGGCCCAGCGGTAGTCGGCCTTGCCGGCGGGCGAGCGCATGACGGAGTCCACGAACACGAAGGCCTTGGGCAGCTTGTAGCGAGCGACGTGGGTGGCGGCTTCGTCCCGCAGGGCCTGCTCGTCCGGGGTCGCCCCGTCGCGAAGCTGGACGATGGCGATGACCTCGTTGCCCCACTTCTCGCTGGGTCGGCCGGCGACGACGACGTCGAACACGTCGGGGTGGTGGGCGAGGGCCTGCTCGACCTCCTCGGCGAAGATCTTCTCGCCGCCCGAGTTGATCGTGACCGAGTCGCGACCGAACAGCTCGATCTCGCCCTCGGCGGTGAGGCGGGCCCGGTCGCCCGGGACGGCGTAGCGGGTGCCGTCGATCACCGGGAAGGTGCGCTCGGTCTTGTCGGCGTCGCCCAGGTAGCCGAGGGGAACGCGACCCTTCTGGGCCAGCCAGCCGTCGCCCTCGTGCCCCGGCTCGAGCACGGTGGACAGGTCGGCGGACACGACGGTCGCGCTCGGGCCGGGGGTGAAGCGGCCGGTGGAGGACTTGGCGCCGGCGGCCGACACGTGGCTCATCTGCGAGCCGGTCTCCGACGCGCCCACGGCGTCGAGGATCATCACCGACGGCAGCGCGGCGAGGAAGCGGTCCTTCAGGGTCGAGTTCAGCGGCGCGCCGCCGGACACGATGGCGAGCAGGGACGAACCGTCGTGGTCGCCCCGCTCCAGCTCCTCGACCAGGGGACGACCGAAGGCGTCGCCGACGATGAGCATCACGTTGACGCCCTCGCGGTCGACCGCACGCCACACGTCGGCCGGGTCGAGGCGGACGACGTCGTCCTGGATGACGATGCTCGACCCGCCGTTGAAGCCGGAGAACGCGACCCACTGGGCGGCGCCGTGCATGAAGGGCGGGGCGGGGAGGACCTTCGCGCCGCCGCTGTTCTTGGCCGCGTCGACGATCTCCTCGAGGGAGGCCTTCTCGGTGCCGGTGGACAGGTCACGGCCGCCCATCGAGCCCATGAAGATGTCGGCCTGGCGCCACAGGACGCCCTTGGGCATGCCGGTCGTGCCGCCGGTGCAGAGGATGTAGAGGTCGTCGGGCGAGCGCTCGACGGACGGGGCCAGCGTCGACGCGGTGGACAGCACGTCCTCGTAGGCGACGGCGCCGTCCAGCAGCGGACCGTCGCCGACCTGGATCAGCGTGCGGAGCTGGGGCAGCTCCGGGAGGACGGCGGCGAGGGTGTCCGAGAAGCGGCTGTCGAACACGATGGCGTTCGCCTGGCAGTTGTCGAGCAGGTAGAGCAGCTCCTCCTCGACGTAGCGGTAGTTCACGTTGAAGGGCGCCACCCGGGCCTTGAACGCCCCGAGCATGGACTCGAGGTACTCGTTCCCGTTGTACAGGTAGATGGCGAGGTGGTCCTGGTGGGTCTCGTGGCCGCCGAGGCCCTCGCGGGAGCTGCGGGCGCCGTGGCCGGCACCGTGCAGGACGTTGGCGAGTGCGTTGGCACGCTCGTCCAGCTGCCGGTAGGTCCAGCGGCGATCGCCCCAGATGATGGCGTCGTTGTCGGGGATCGCATCGGCGACCGCCTCGTAGACATCGGCCAGGTTGAAGTCCATCTGCCAGCTACCCCCTGCAGCACACCTCGGAATCGGTCGCAGGGACGCTATTGACCGATCAGTCAACTTCCCAATCGGGGTGGGGCGGACCGACCGGGGTCAGCTGAACCAGATGCGCTGGTGCTCCTTGGAGTCCTTGTGGAGCAGCAGGGCGATGAGGAGGATCTCGAACATCAGGCTGATGATGCCGGTGCCGAGGACCGCGTCGAGGCTGAACCCGCCGACGAGGAAGCGCAGCACGAACGGCAGGAACGCCATGGCCAGGCCGAGGTTGTAGCCCCACTTCTTCTCGTTGGCGATGCCGAAGCCCGCCGCGGCCTTGCCGGCGACGATGGCGATGCCGATGGGGGAGAACAGGTAGCCGCCGAGCACCGCGTCGAAGGCGGCGCTGATGTACAACAGGAGCACCGCATTACCGAGCGTCTGGGGCAGCGAGTGATTGATCCACCGGCGGGTCTCCATGGGTGACAGTCTCGCAGGTGTCGCGCTCGGGGCAGGATCGGGCGAGCGCCTGCGACCGCTGTCGCTGCTGCGCCCCAAGGTGCTGTGCCCGGTCGGCGACGACCCCCTGATCGACCACGCCATCGGCCGCCTCTCCTCCGTCGTCGACGACGTGGCCGTCAACGTGCACGAGAGCCAGCCGGCCCTCATCCGCCACCTCGACCACCGGGTGCACCTGTCGCTCGAGCAGGGCGAGGCCCTCGGCACGGCAGGAGGGGTGGCCAACCTGCGGGGCTGGCTCGACGGGCGCGCCGTCGCGGTCGTCAACGGCGACACCTGGTGCCCGGGTGGGCTGGAGCACCTCGTCGACGGGTGGGACGGCTCGACCATCCGCATCCTCGTCGCCGGCGACGAGCCCTTCGGTCCCCGCGCCGCGGTGGCGGCGTCGCTGATGCCGTGGGACGTCGTGGAGCGCCTGCCCGTCACCCCGTCGGGGCTGTGGGAGGTGTGCTGGCGCCAGGCGCTCGAGGAGGGCCGGATCGAGACGGTGCACCACCACGGCCCCTTCGTCGACTGCGCCGACGCCGTCGACTACCTGCGCGCCAACCTGGCATCGGCGGGCGGCAGCGTGGTGGGCAAGGGCGCGGTGGTGGAGGGCGCCATCGAGGAGTCGGTGGTGTGGCCGGGAGCGCGGGTGCGGGAGCGGGAGCACCTCGTCCGGGCGATCCGCACCGACGCCGGCACCACCGTGCTCGTCCGCCGCGACGTCTCCATGCGCCTCGACCACGACCACCGCCACTGACTCGTTCTGGCCTACCGATTCCCCCGCATGCGCGGGAATGCGTAGGCCAGAACGCTCAGGAGGTGGAGGTGGAGGTGGAGGTGCGGGTGCGGCGGCGGGGGGCCCGGACGGGGGTGGCCTCGTGGTTGGCCCGGAGCTGGCCGCACGCCGCGTCGATCTCGGTGCCGCGGTTGCGCCGGACGGTGGCGTTCACACCGAGCTCCTCGAGGCGGTCCCGGAACTCGCGCACCCGCGCCGGCGGCGTGCCCCGCACGGCGTAGCCGGGCGTCGGGTTCAGGGGGATGAGGTTGACGTGGGCGCGCACGGCCCGGGCCGCGACCGCCAGCTCCTGGGCGTCCTGCTCCCGGTCGTTCACGCCGTCGATGAGCGCCCACTCGAACGAGAGGCGACGGTGGGTCGTGTCGACGTAGCGGCGGCAGGCCTCGAGGAGCCGGGCGATGGGGTACCGGCGGTTGATCGGCACCAGCTCGTCGCGCAGCTCGTCGTTGGCGGCGTGCAGGGACACGGCCAGGTTCACGGGCAGCGACTCCTGGGTGATCCGCTCGATGCCCGGCACCACGCCCACGGTGGACACCGTGATGTGGCGGGCGGACAGGCCGAGCGCCCCGTGGATGCGCTCCACCGCCCCCCAGGTCGCGTCGTAGTTGGCGAGCGGTTCGCCCATGCCCATGAACACGACGTTGGACAGGCGGCGGGGCTTGGCGACGCGGGCGGCGATGACGACCTGCTCGACGATCTCGCCGACGGTCATGTGGCGTTCGAAGCCGGCCTGGCCGGTGGCGCAGAAGCTGCAGGCCATGGCGCAGCCCGCCTGGCTCGACACGCACACCGTGGAGCGGTCGGGGTAGTGCATGAGCACGGTCTCGACAGCGGCACCGTCGGCGAGGCGCCACAGCCACTTGACCGTGTCACCGTCGTCGCTGACGGACTCGGCCGCCGGTTCGAGCGCGAGCGGCAGCTCGTCGGCGAGGCGGGCACGCAGCGCCTTGGGCAGGTTCGTGATGTCGGCCGGGTCGGTGTGGTGCTCGTAGAGGCCCTGCCACACCTGGTCGACGCGGTAGCGCGGCTCACCCGAGAGGAGGTCGGCGAAGGCCTCGCGATCGAGGTCGTAGCGGGTGGGCACGGTCGACCAGCGTACGGCGCGTGGCATGGGCGGCCACCCGGGGGGACGACGCCGTAGCCTGGTCCCGTGGTCGACCCTCTCACCAGCGATCCCGACGGGGTCCGTCCCGAACCCCCGGTCGAGGAGCACCACCACCGCGATGTGCGGGGCGGGGCCGCCCGGGCCGCGGTGTTCGGGGTGAGCGACGGCCTCGTCTCCAACGTCGGCCTGATCCTCGGCGTGGCCGGCGCCGACCCGGCTCCCGCCGTCGTTCGGGTCGCCGGCCTGGCCGGCCTCGTCGCCGGCGCCATCTCCATGGCGGCCGGGGAGTACAACTCGATGCGGGTCCAGGCCGAGCTGTTCGAGCGCGAGGTCACCCTCGAGCGCATCGAGATCCGCCGCAACCCCCACGTCGAGACCGCCGAGCTGGACCAGCTGTACCAGTCCCGTGGCGTGGCCCCGGCCGCCGCCCGCGCCCTGGCCGAGTCGGTCATGGCCGACGAGGAGCTGGCCGTGCGCACCCACGCCCGGGAGGAGCTCGGCATCGACCCCGACGAGCTCGGCTCACCCACGGGCGCCGCCGTCTCGTCCTTCGCCGCGTTCTGCGCCGGCGCGGTCATCCCGCTCGTCCCCTGGTTCATCACCTCGGGCGTCGCCGCCACCGTCGCGTCCCTGGTCGCCGCCCTCATCGCGGCCGTCGTCATCGGCGTGGTCATCGCCCGCTTCACCGAGCGCCCGGCCTGGCGCGTCGCCGGCCGCCAGCTCGCCTTCACGGCGGTGCCCGCCGCCCTCACCTACACGATCGGCAGCCTCGTCGGCGTCAACGTCTGACGTCGGGGGACGCAACCCACGACGAAACTGGACGCGGCCACGGAACGCACGGGCTTCGTGTTCCGTGGCCGCTGCCAGTTTCCAGCGGATGGACCGAACTCAGGCCGGCTTCACATCTCCGACGAAGGCTCGGTTGGTGGAGTGCACGGTGAAGCCGAGGTCCTCGTAGAGCTTCACCGCCGGGGCGTTGTCGGCGTCGACGTAGAGCATGCCGGTGTCGGTCGAGCCGGCGAGGTGGGCGAGGCCGGCGACGGTGAGGGCCCGCCCGAGCCCCTGCCCGGCGAAGTCGGGGTGGACGGCGATCACGTAGATCTCCCCGACCGGCGGCTCCTCGTGGACCTTGGTCCAGCAGAACCCGGCCAGTCGGCCGTCGCGCTCGTGGAGCAGGAAGCCCTCGGGGTCGAACCACGGCTCGGCCTCGCGCTGGCGCACGTCGTCGAGGGTCCAGCCCCCCTGCTCCGGGTGCCACGCGAACGCGGCGTTGTTCACCGCCAGCCACGCCTCCTCGTCCCGCCCGGGCACGAACGGGCGGGTCACCAGGTCCGTCGTCTCGTCGAGGGGGAGGGGCACCCGCATCTGCCACAGGTCCCGACCCGGCGCCAGGCCGACCAGGTTGGCGATTCGGTTGTGGGCCTCGTTGGGCTCGTACACCCAGTAGTGGACGTGGCCGCCGCCCTCCTCGGCGATCAGGTCGACCGCGGCGCCCAGCAGGCGGGGGGCGATGATGAGGGCGTCGTAGCGGTGGTGGGGGTCGATGACCAGGTCGATGGCCCAGGACTGCTCGCCGCGGGTGACCTGGGAGTAGGCGACCAGGTGGTCGTGGCCCTCCTCGGTGAGCACCAGGCCGGCGAACTCGGAGCGGCCACCGTGCGCGGCGTCGACCCAGCGGTGCTCGTCGATGGGACGGTGGCCGTCGGCGAGGTAGACCCGCTCGATCAGGTGCTCCACCTCGCGGACGTCGACGTCGTCGAGGTGGTGCTTGATCTGGAGCTCGGCCATGGGCGGCCGAGGCTACCGAGGGCCGTCGGTAGCCTCCGACCATGGCCGCCCGCGTGCAGAACCCCCCACCACCGCCGGGCCGCCGGCGACCCCGCACGCCGGCGGGACGTGGTCGGGCCGCCCACGAGGCCCTGGCCGAGGCCTACCCGGGCACCGCGGTCGAGCTGTGCGAGCTCGACCACCGCGACCCCTTCGAGCTGCTCGTGGCCACGATCCTGTCGGCCCAGTGCACCGACGAGCGCGTGAACATGACCACCCCGGAGGTCTTCGCCCGCTGGCCCGATCCCGAGTCCCTCGCCGGCGCCGACCCCGAGGAGCTGGAGCAGGTCATCCACCCAACCGGGTTCTTCCGCCAGAAGGCCAAGTCGCTGCTCGGCATGTCGGCCCGGCTCCTCGAGCACCACGGGGGTGAGGTGCCCCACCGCATCAGCGACCTCGTGGCGCTCCCCGGCGTCGGGCGCAAGACGGCCAACGTGATCCGCTCGGTGGCCCTCGACGAGCCCGGCCTGCCGGTGGACACCCACGTCGGACGGGTGGCCATCCGCCTCGGCCTCACCGAGGAGACCGATCCGGTCAAGGTCGAGCACGAGCTCGGCGCCATGGTGCCCGCCGCCGAGCGCGGGCTGTTCAGCCTGCGGCTCATCCTCCACGGCCGCCGGACCTGCTTCGCCCGCCGCCCTGCGTGCCCGGAATGCCCGCTCGCGTGGTTCTGCCCGTCCTTCGGGATGGCTGATCTGCCCACGTCACCGCACAAGCCGAAAAAATCCCGCGGTGGTGTCGCGTAGGCCGTGTGGATCATGTAGCGTTTCCCTCAGTCCAGGTTCCCGCCACCTGGAACTGACGCGTTGCACGGGATCCGCCGCCCGGCAACGCCAGCGACGGCGCCCACTCCCACCCGGGCGCCGTCGCCGCGTCACGGGGCCGGACACCACGGTGTTCGGCCCCTGACCCGCGCCCGAGACTCGGTCTTGGGCGTTAGAGGCTGCCGCGGAGGCGGTCGAGGCGGCGCACGGCGTTGCGCAGCGACCGCTCGACCTCGAACAGGCCGGGGGAGATCGGGTCGTCCGGGTCGCTGTCGCGCCGGTCGGCGATGGCGGCGACGCGCTGGCTGAGCTCCTCGAGGGTGCCCTGGATGGAGGACAGCTCTGCCGCGTCGGTGCTCACGGCCACAGTTCTACCCACTTCGGACCCGGTTCCGGCCGCCGGTAGCCTGCGCCGGGTGACCGGCCTCCTCACCACGCTCGACCTGCGCGGCACCGACACGTCGGATCCCCATGCGCTGCGGTCGGTGCTGCCCCGCCCGAAGGCGGCCGAGGAACCGCCGATCGAGCAGGTCCGTGCCGTCATCGAGCGGGTCCGGGTGGGCGGCGACGAGGCCCTGCGCGCCATGACCAAGGAGTTCGACGGCGTCGACATCGACGCCATCCGTGTCGACCCCGACGACGTCGCCGGCGCCGTGGAGCGCATCGATCCGGCGCTGCGGACCGCGCTCGAGACCGCGCACCGCAACATCGCCGCCTACCACCGGGCCCAGCTGCACGACCCCGCCCGCTACGAGCGCGACGGCCTGGTCGTGCGCGAGCTGCGCCGTCCCGTCGATCGGGCCGGCCTGTACGTGCCCTCCGCGCTCGCCCCCCTGCTCTCCACCGCGCTCATGACCGCCGTCCCGGCCAAGGTCGCCGGCGTGCACGAGACCGTGCTGTGCACCGCCCCGGGTCCCGACGGCAAGGTCGACGACGGCATCCTCGCCGCGGCCGCCATCGCCGGCGTCGACGAGGTGCACCGCGTCGCCGGGCCCGCTGCCATCGCCGCGCTCGCCTACGGCACCGAGTCCATCCTCGCGGTGGACGTCATCGTCGGTCCGGGCAGCGCCCGCGTCGCCCAGGCCAAGCGGGAGGTCGCGTCCAGCGGCCTCGTCGGGGTGCCGTCCAGCTTCGCCGGCCCCTCCGAGGTCGTCGTCGTCGCCGACCGCGACGCCGTGGTCGAGGACGTCGCCATCGACATCGTGCTTCAGGCCGAGCACGGCCCCGACGGGCTGGCCTGGCTGATCTGCTGGGACGAGGACGTCCGCGCCGCCGTGGACGAGGCGGTCGGCCGGATCGTCGCCACCAGCCCCCGGCGCGAGCACATCGAGGCCACCCTCGCCGACGCCGGCTACGCCGTGGTCGTCGACGGTCCCGCCGCCGCCATCGACGTCGCCAACGTCATCGCCCCCGAGCACCTCGAGCTGCAGACCGCCGACTCCGAGGACCTGCTCGTGCGCGTGAAGCACGCCGGCGCGGTGTTCTGCGGCCCGTGGGCGCCGGCCAGCGTCGGTGACTACGTCGCCGGCCCCAACCACGTGCTGCCCACCTACGGCTCGGCCCGCTTCGCCGGCGCCCTGCGCGTCGACGACTTCTGCAAGCACATCCACGTGGTCAGCCTCGACGAGGCCGCGCTGCGCGGCCTCGCCCCGCACGTGCAGGCCATGGCCGCTGCCGAGGGCCTCGCCGCCCACGCCGACTCCGTCCGCCAGCGGGTCGAGCGGTGAAGCGGCCCCGCGTCCGAGACGACCTCGCCCTCCACCCCGGCTACCACTCCCCGCAGGTCGAGGTCGACGTCCGCCTCAACACCAACGAGGCCCCGGAACCGCCGCCCGAGGGGTTCCGGGAGGCGCTGGCCGCCGAGCTGGCCGGCGTCGAGTGGCACCGCTACCCCGACCGCGCCGCCACCGAGCTGCGCGAGGCCATCGCCGCGCACCACGGCGTGCAGGCCTCCCAGGTGTTCGTGGCCAACGGCTCCAACGAGGTGCTGCAGACCCTGTGCCTCACCTACGGCGGTCCGGGTCGCAGCGTGGCCACCTTCGAGCCGACCTACGCCCTGCACTCCCACATCCCCAAGATCACCAACACCGCGGTGGTGTCGGGGGAGCGCACCGAGGACTTCGCACTCGACATGGACGAGGTGCGCCGGGTCCTCACCGAGCACGACCCGACCATCACGTTCCTCTGCTCGCCGAACAACCCGACGGGCATGGTCGAGACCGAGGAGACCGTTCGCGCCGTCGCCGACCTCGCCCCCGGGCTGGTCGTGGTCGACGAGGCCTACGGGCAGTTCGCCCCGTGGTCCGCGCTGGAGCTCGTCGACGAGACCTCGCCGATCGTGGTCACACGCACCTACTCCAAGACCTGGTCCATGGCGGCCGCCCGCCTCGGCTACCTGATCGGCCCGACCTGGCTGGTCGAGGAGCTCTCCGAGGTCGTCCTGCCCTACCACCTCGACGCGGTGAAGCAGATCGCCGGCCGGGTCGCGCTCGACTTCGAGCCCCAGATGCGCCGCCGGGTGTCGGACCTGGTGGAGGAGCGCGGCAGGGTCACCGCTGCGCTGTCCCAGCTGCCCGTCACCGTGTGGCCGTCCGGCGCCAACTTCATCCTGTTCCGCCCCGACGCCGTCGACGGCGACACCGTCTGGCAGCGCCTCGTCGAGCGATCGGTCCTGGTGCGCAACTGCGCGTCCTGGCCCCGGCTCGACGGCTGCCTGCGCATCACGCTCGGCACCCCCGGCGAGGACGACCGCTTCCTCGACGCCCTCACCGACATCCTGGAGACCTCATGAGCCGCACCGCGACCATCAACCGGGAGACCAAGGAGACCACGGTCTCGGTCACGATCGACCTCGACGGCACCGGCACCACCGACATCAGCACCGGGCTGCCGTTCTTCGACCACATGCTCGACCAGCTCGGTCGCCACGGGGGCTTCGATCTCACCGTGCAGGCCACCGGCGACCTCCACGTCGACGGGCACCACACGGTGGAGGACGTCGGCATCGTGGTCGGTCAGGCGTTCAAGGAGGCCCTCGGCGACAAGGCCGGCGTCCGGCGCTTCGCCAGCGGCCTGTACCCGCTGGACGAGGCCCTGATCGAGGTCGCCCTCGACCTGTCGGGGCGGGCGCACGCCGCCATCGACCTGCCCTTCGGCGAGGTCCTGCCCCTCGGCGACCCGCCGTTCAACCCCGAGATGGGCGTGCACTTCCTCGAGTCCTTCGCCCAGCAGGCGCTGATCACGCTCCACGTCACCAAGAAGGCGGGCGTGAACACCCACCATGTGCTCGAGGCCAGCTTCAAGGGCCTGGCCCGCTGCCTGCGCGACGCCGTGCGCGTCGAGGGCGGCGGCGTCCCCTCCACCAAGGGCGCCCTGTGACCCCCACTTCCTCGTTCTGGGACGCGGGATGCGCCCCCGAGGCATGGACCGCGGCCCAGAACGGTGATCTGCGGGGGTGCCGGTGACCGAGAAGCCGCTCATCGCCGTCCTCGACTACGGCATCGGCAACCTCCGCTCGGCCCAGAAGTCGCTCGAGCGCCACGGGGCCGACGCCCGCCTCACCGCCGACCCGGCCGTCGTCCGCGACGCTGCCGGCGTCATCCTCCCCGGCGTCGGCGCGTTCGGCGCGTGCATGGACGCGGTCGAGCGCACCGGCGTCGCCGACCTGGCCCACGAGGCCGTCGAGGCCGAGAAGCCCTTCCTCGGCATCTGCGTCGGCATGCAGCTGCTCTACGAGGCCTCCGAGGAGACCCCGGGACGCAAGGGGCTCGGCATCCTGCCCGGCACCGTCCAGCTGCTGCCCGAGGGCGTGAAGCGCCCGCAGATGCAGTGGAACGTGGTCGACGTCATCCGGCCCACGGCGCTGTTCGAGGCCCTCGACGACCCGATCTGGATGTACTTCGTGCACAGCTACGCCGCCCCGATGTCCGACCACGTCGTGGCCACCTGCGACTACGGCGGCCCCGTCGTGGCCGCGGTCGAGCACGGCCACGTGCACGCGGCCCAGTTCCACCCGGAGAAGTCCTCCACCCCCGGGCTCGCGTTCATGCAGAACTTCGTCGACCTCGTCCAGCAGGGCCGGGCATGAGGGGCGTCGCCTGATGGACCTCTATCCCGCCATCGACCTGCGCGGTGGCAAGGTCGTGCAGCTCGTCCAGGGCGACTTCGACCGCGAGGCCGTCCATGCCGACGACCCCGTCGAGGTCGCTCTCGGGTTCGAGGCGGCCGGCGTGCCGTGGATCCACATGGTCGACCTCGACGCCGCCCGCACCGGCGAGGCCCACAACCGCGAGCTGATCGCCCGGGTGTGCGACGCCGTGTCCGTCCCGGTCCAGGCGGGCGGCGGCGTCCGCTCCGTCGATGCCGCCCGTGCCCTCGCCGACGCCGGCGTCGCCCGGGTCGTGATGGGCACCGCCGCGGTCGAGCAGCCCGAGCTCGTCGAGCAGGTGGCGGCATCGCAGGCGGTGGCGCTCGGCCTCGACGTGCGCGGCCGCGAGGTCTCGATCAAGGGGTGGACCGAGGGAGCGGGGCTCGACATCGCCGACGCGCTCGCCCGCCTCGAGGACTCCGGTGCCAGCGCCGTGGTCGTCACCCAGATCCAAGGCGAGGGCCTGCTCGGCGGTCCCGACCTCGACGGCCTCTCCGAGCTGCTCGGGCTGACGGCGCTCGACGTGATCGCGTCGGGCGGCGTCGGGGAGCTGGAGCACCTCCGTCTGCTGGACTGCCTGGATCGAGACGGCCGGACCCTGTCGGGCGTCATCGTCGGCACCGCCATCTACGAGGGCCGGGTCGACGTGGCCGAGGCCGTCAGGGCGCTCTCCCGCCCGTAGCCTTCGAGACGTGCAGACCGCTCGCGTCATCCCGTGCCTCGACGTCGAGGGCGGCCGCGTCGTCAAGGGCGTGAACTTCGTCGACCTCGTCGACGCCGGCGACCCCGTCGAGCTCGCCGCCCGCTACGACCGGGAGGGCGCCGACGAGGTCGTGTTCCTCGACATCACCGCCTCCTCGGACCAGCGCGACACCATCCTCGACGTCGCCCGCCGCACCGCGGAGGAGGTCTTCATCCCCTTCACCGTCGGTGGCGGCATCCGCTCCGTCGACGACGCGCGGCGCCTGCTGCGGGCCGGGGCCGACAAGGTGTCGGTGAACTCCGCCGCGGTCGCCCGCCCCGAGCTGGTCTCCGAGATCGCCACCGAGTTCGGCTCCCAGTGCGCGGTCGTGGCCATCGACGCCAAGGCCGTCACCGACGCCGACGGCCGGACGCACTTCGAGGTCTTCGTCGCCGGCGGGCGCACCCCCACCGGCATCGACGCCGTCGAGTGGGCCCAGCAGGTCGTGGCGCTGGGCGCCGGCGAGATCCTGCTCACCTCCATGGACCGCGACGGCACCAAGATCGGCTTCGACATCCCCCTCACCCGGGCCATCACCGACGCCGTCGACGTGCCCGTGATCGCGTCCGGTGGCGTCGGCACCCTCGACCACCTGGTGGAGGGCGTCACCGAGGCCCGGGCCGATGCCGTGCTCGCCGCCTCCATCTTCCACTTCGGCGAGCACACCGTCGCCGAGGCCAAGGCGCACATGGCCGCAGCCGGCATCGCCGTCCGCCCCGTCGAGGAGGTGGCCCGATGAGGCGCCTGCTCGCTGCGCTGGCCGCCTGCTCCCTGCTCGTGGTCGCCTGCGGCGACGACGACGAGGACGTCGCCACCGACGTCGGCCAGGACGCCGAGACCACCACCGCCCCGCCGACGACGGAGATCACCATGCCGATCGACCTGGTCACCGACCTCGACGACGAGCTCCCGGCCGGCGAGGTGGAGCTGCGCTTCGAGGCGGTCAACGTCAGCGACGAGCCGGTGACGCTGGTCTTCCCGAGCGGCCAGGAGGGCGACGCCCAGCTCATCGATGCCGACGGCGAGACCGCCTACACGTGGAGCGCGGCGCGCTCCTTCATCCAGTCCCTGCAGGAGCGTTCGCTCGAGCCGGGGGAGGCGCTCACCGTCGTCCTCGACGCCGACCTCGGCGACGTGGCCCCGGGCGCCTACACCCTCGAGCTGTCCCTCACCGTCCAGGATCCGCCGCCGCCGCTGCAGCACCAGGTCGAGGTCACCGCACCCTGAGCTGGCGTTCCGTGGTCGCTGCCAGAACCCCCGGGAAACTGGCAGCGGTGGCGGAACACCCCGGTCAGAGGTCGTCGACGAAGGTCAGCACCCGGTCGACCACCCGCTGGACGCCGCCGGCGAGGAAGTGGTCGCAGCCCACGATCGGCTCGACCGTGGTGGACGGCCACCCCTCGACCGCCGAGGCGGCCTGGTCGGGGTCGCAGAACTGGTCGTGGGCGGGGGACAGGACCAGGGTCGGACGCTCGTCCCGCGGGGCGCGAAGGGCATCGATCGGCAGCACCCGCAGCGGCGGTGCGACGGCGACCACCCCGACCAGGCGGGGGTCCTCGACGGCCAGGAGCACGTCGGCGCCGAAGGAGTAGCCCACGCCGACCAGCGGCACACCCTGGACGACGTCGGCCAGCGCATCGAGCGCGGCCACGACGTCGCCCCGCTCCGGGTCGCCGCCCCCGTGCTCGCCACCGCTGCCGCCCGCACCTCGGAAGCTCAGCCGCACCGCCGTCACGCCGGCGGCAGCGAGTGCCCGGGCGACGCCGGCGGGCACGGGGTTGTGCATGTCGCCGCCCATCAGCGGGTGGGGGTGGGTCACCACCGCGGCGGCCCGGGGATGCTCGGCGAGGGACCAGGCGAGCTCGATCGTGACGCCGTCGGCGGTGGTCGCCTGGCCGGGCGGGGCGCTTCGGTCTGCCATCCGGGCGCACGGTAGCGTCGCCCCTCCATGACCGAGCCCGGCACCGACGGCGACAAGCTCCCGATCAAGATGCTGAACGACCGCATCCTGGTGGAGATCGACCGGGGTGACGGCGAGCGCAAGTCCACCGGCGGCATCCTCATCCCCGCCACCGCCCAGATGGGCAAGCGCCTGGCCTGGGCCCGGGTCGTGGCCACCGGCGCCAACGTCCGCAACATGGAGATCGGCGACCGGGTGCTGTTCAACCCCGAGGACCGCTACGAGGTCGAGGTCCGGGGCGACGAGTACATCATCCTGCGCGAGCGCGACATCCACGCCGTGGCCTCGGAGCGCCTCGAAGAGGGCAGCACCGGGCTCTACCTGTAGGGCGCTGGGCCACCCGGATCGGCCTGGTCTGGGCCACCTGGACCAGGCCTCGCAGGCAGTTCGCGCCACGACCCGGGACAGAAGGTCAACAGCCGGCCAACTCGGGCCCAGGTGACGCTGTGTGGCGGTCGCGTGACCGTACGATCGCGACCACTGCAACACACCTCTCGAGGTGGGCGGCACCGACCGGCAACGAGGTCGGACATGCTCACCGTGGACGTGCGGACGGGCGCTGGCGCGCGCGGGCGCACGGACGCGGGGAGCGGGGCTCCGGCCCGTCGCGCGCCTCCCGAAACCCCACGGGTCCGATGCAACCTCTCCGTCCTCGCCTCAAGGTCTCCGTGCTCGCCGGCGGCCTCGCCCTCACCGTCGGTCTGGGCGCGTTCTTCGGCCCGCCCCTGAGCGCCAACGCGTCCAGCCCACTCGGCCGGGCCGAGGCGGCTGCGACCGCCGCTCCGGCCGCGGCCCCGACCGTGCCCGACTCGCTCCCGGCGGCCGGCCCGTCCATGGCGTTCCCCGGGATCGACGGCGTCGACCTGCTGTCGCTGGGCTACCAGGGCGTGGACCTCGACGCGGTGACCGTGGCCGACCTCGATCTGCCGCTGCCCGAGCTGCCGACCGAGCGGGCCTCCGAGCTGCGGGCCCGCATCGTCGTCGCCACCGCCCACGTGGAGGGCCTGCGCGCCGCCGAGTACGTGCTCTACGAGACCGCCCGGTCGATGCGCGTCGACGTCCGGGCCGCCGGCGCCGAGCTGGAGCGGGCTGCGAAGGCCGACGCCGAGGCGACGAAGCGGCGGGACGAGATCCGCGCCGAGGTGGCGCACCGACGCGCGCTGAAGGCCGCGCAGCCCGCGCTCGACGCCGGCACCGGCACCGGCGCGACCGACGTGACGTTCAATGCCGCCGAGCTCGACGCGCTGGCCGCGCGCCGGACTGCCGAGGAGGCCGAGCTGGGGCTCCTCGATCGGGAGGCACGGCGCCAGCACCACCGTGCTGCCCTCGACCTCGCCCACCGATCGGCCAACCGGATGGACGCCCACATCGAGTACCTCCACAACGAGCTGCGACATGCCCGCTCGGGGATGCTGGCCGCCGGGCGGTGGGTGGCCGAGGAGGAGCGCGGCCGCCAAGACCTCCCGCTCGTCCGCGTCGAGGGCTTCCGGGTCCACGCCTCCATCGCCGGCGCCCTGCGGGACATGGTCGTGGCCGCCCGGGCCGACGGCATCGACCTGCGCGGCAAGGCCTACCGCTCCACCCGGCGCCAGCTCGAGCTGCGCGAGCAGAACTGCGGGCCGACCGAGTTCGACATCTACGAGAAGTCCAGCAGCGCCTGCTCGCCGCCGACGGCCAAGCCCAACCGGTCGCTCCACGAGAGCGGCCTCGCCGTCGACTTCCGCCACGGCGAGGAGAGCATCACGTCTCGCCGCTCGCCCGCCTACCGGTGGCTGGCCGCCAACGCCGCCGGCTACGGCTTCTTCAACCTGGCCAGCGAGCCTTGGCACTGGAGCGTGTCGGCAGCCTGAGCCGGGCCGATCGCACTTCGGGGGCCGGCGGGGCCGGACCTACGATGCGGGCCATGACCGGCCCGACCGCCACCCCGCTCGCCTTCGTCGAGGGCCACCTGGACAACGTCAAGTACAACGACGACGGCCTCGTCCCCGCCATCGTCCAGGAGGAGGGCACCGGGAAGATCCTGATGCTGGCCTGGATGAACGATGAGTCCCTGCGCAAGAGCCTCGAGACCGGCCGCACGTGGTTCTGGAGCCGCTCCCGCCAGGAGTACTGGTGCAAGGGCGAGACCTCCGGCGACCGCCAGTACATCCGCGAGGCCCACTACGACTGCGACGGCGACACGATCCTGCTGGTCGTGGAGCAGGAGGGCAGCGGGGCCTGCCACACCGGCGAGTACTCCTGCTTCTACCGGTCGTTCACCGACCCCGACGTCGCGCCCAACGGGTGAGCGCGAGCCCCACGGTCCGCCCGTCCCGGGAGGAGTTCCACCGCCTCGCCGCCGACCACACCGTCGTCCCGGTCTGGCGGGAGCTGCTCGCCGACCTGGTGACCCCGGTCGCCGCCTTCGCCCGCGTCGTCGGTGACGAGCCCGGCTTCCTGCTCGAGTCCGTCGAGCACGGCGAGCGCTGGAGCCGCTGGTCCTTCGTCGGCCGCAACCCCCTCGCCACCCTCACCAGCAAGGACGGCGAGCTCACCGTCGAGGGCGAGCTCCACCCGGACATCCCCACCGACCAGGGCATCCTCGCCGCGGTCGAGGCGCTGCTGGCCCACCACCGCTCCCCGCAGCTCGAGGACCTGCCGCCGCTGCACGGCGGCCTGGTCGGCTACCTCGGCTACGACGTCGTGCGGGAGGTCGAGCGCCTGCCCGACGTGCCGAACGACGACCGGGGGCACCCGGACGCGGTGCTGTCGATCATCGGCCAGCTCGCTGCGTTCGACCACTGGCGCCAGCGGGTCACCCTCATCGACAACGTGTTGGTCGACGCCGGCGCCGACGAGGCCACCCTCGACGCGGCCTACGACGCGGCGATCGAGCGCCTCGACCAGCTGGCCGCCGACGGCGCCCGGCCGCTGGACGAGCCCATGCTCAGCCCGCCCCAGCCCGACGACGAGCCGCCCGAGGTCACGTCGTCGATGGCCGAGGGCCAGTACCAGCAGGCCGTCGAGGTGGCCCGGGAGCACGTGTTCGCCGGCGACGTCTTCCAGGTCGTGCTGTCCCAGCGCTTCGACTTCCCGCTCGAGGCCGAGCCCTTCGACCTCTACCGGGCGCTGCGCCAGGTGAACCCCAGCCCGTACATGTACTTCCTGCGGGTGCCGGGCGTGACCCTGGTCGGTGCCAGCCCCGAGCCCATGGTGCAGCTGCTCGGCGGGCGGGTCATCTCCCGCCCGATCGCCGGCACCCGCAAGCGCGGCAGCTCGGAGGCCCACGACCGCCGCCTCGCCGCCGAGCTGGTCGAGCACCCCAAGGAGGTGGCCGAGCACATCATGCTCGTCGACCTCGCCCGCAACGACGTGGGCCGGGTCGTCACCTTCGGCACCTGCGAGGTCGAGGAGCTCATGACGCTGGAGCGCTACAGCCACGTCATGCACCTCACGTCCCAGGTCGCCGGCGACCTCGCCGAGGGTCGCACCCCCGTCGACGTGCTGCGGGCCACGCTGCCGGCTGGCACGGTGTCGGGCGCCCCCAAGGTGCGGGCCATGGAGATCATCGACGAGCTCGAGCCGGTCAAGCGTGGCCCCTACGCCGGCGTCGTCGGCTACCTGGACTTCTCGGGCAACATCGACACCGCCATCGCCATCCGTACGATGGTCATCGGCGACGACGGCATCGCCTCGGTCCAGGCCGGGGCGGGCATCGTGGCCGACAGCATCCCGGACGACGAGCACCTCGAGTGCCAGAACAAGGCCCGGGCGCTGCTCGTGGCCGTCCCGGCTGCGAGACGCATGACCGCCCAACGACGGGAAGCCCAACGGAAGGCAGCACAGCGATGACCGAGGCCGACACCCCGAGGGGCACCCCCATCCAACGAGACGTGGTCCGGGTCTGGGGCCCCGACGCGCTCACGTTCCTCCAGGGCCAGCTGAGCCAGGACGTCGACGCCCTCGGCGTCCACACCTCGTCGTGGACCTTCGTGCTCCAGCCCCAGGGCAAGGTCGACGCGTGGGCCCGCATCACCCGCACCGCCGCCGACGAGGTCCTCCTCGACATCGACGACGGGTGGGGCCAGGCCCTGCACGACCGCCTGAAGCGGTTCCTCATCCGCACCAAGGCCGAGATCGAGGTGCTCGACTGGCCTGCCGTCGCCGTGCGCGGCACCGGCGCCCCCCGCGGCGACGTCCCCGACGGCGTCCTGCGCCTCGCCCCGCCCGGGGGCACGGTCACGGGCTACGACCTGCTCGGCCCCGGTGCCGAGCTCCCCGAAGATGTCGAGCCGATGACCCCCGCGCAGCTCCGGGCCCACGACGTCGAGCACGGCGTGCCCGCCATGGGCCGCGAGCTCACCGAGTCCACGATCCCCGCCGAGATCGGCGACTGGATCGTGGACGAGTCCGTCTCGTTCACGAAGGGGTGCTTCGTCGGCCAGGAGCTGACCGCCCGCATCGACAGCCGCGGCGGCAACGTGCCCCGCCGCCTGCGAGCCATCGTGCTCGAGGCCCCGGTCGAGGAGGGCGCCCCCGTCGAGTGCGAGGGACCGGCCGCCACCGTCACGACCGCGGCGGTGTCGGACCGGCACGGGCCCATCGCCCTCGCGTTCCTCGGCCGGGCCGTCCTGGAGGGTGCAGAGGTCACCGTCGGCGGCGTGCCCGGGGTCGTGCACGTGCTGCCCATCAGCTGAGGCCGATGGCCCGGTTCCCGCAGGTCCGCCACCCCGCCCGCCTCGTCGCCGTGGTGGCGGGCGTGGCCCTCGTGATCGCCGTGTTCGGCAGCACGTGCAGCGCCCCCGAGCGGGCCACGCTGCCCCCGCCCGATCCCACCGCCACCACCCGGCCGGCGGAGACCACGACCTCGGTCGACCACTCCCGCACCGTCCTGCAGGCCGTGGCCGGCCAGACGACCACGACCCTGGCCGAGTTCGGTGACGCCATCCTCAGCGGCGACGTCACCGGTCCGTCCGGGCCGGTCCCGGGCGCGATCGTGCGCATCGAGCGGCTGGTCGGCGACGCGGTCCAGGTCCGCGAGGTGCGCACCCGCGACGACGGGACCTGGGTGCTGGAGGGGCTGCCGGGCGGGCGCATGCGGGTCCGGGCGTTCGCCCCGCCCACGCTGACGATGCTCGAGCCCGAGGTCTTCTTCCTCACCGAGTCCCAGCCCCGGGAGCTGCGGCTCGTGGTCCGGGAGCACCAGGGGATCCTCGTGCTGTCCGACGTGACGCCGGCGGCGCCGACCGTGGGCGACACGGTGAGCCTCGCGGTCCGGGTCGTGGAGAAGGTGGTCGGCGATGACGGCGTCGGCCGCACGCGGCCGCTCCCGGGCCAGCCGGTGCAGGTGCGCTCGGCGGGGTGGGAGCTGGTCGATGCCCCGAGCGCCACGGACAGCGACGGCGTGGCCGTGTTCACCTACCGCTGCGAGCAGACCGCCACGGTGACCGCGACGGCGGTGGTGGCCGACGGTGCCGACGAGCGCACCTTCCCGCTCGAGGTCCCGTCCTGCGCGCCGCGCCCGACGACCACGACGTCCACGACGACGACGGAGCCCGACGAGGCGACCCCGACGCCGGGTCCGACCACGACGGAGGACGACTGAGGCCCTCGTAGGGTGGCCCCCATGGGTCACCAGCAGGACGGGAGGGAGCCGCGCCACTACGACGAGCTCGGCGTCGCCCCCTCCGCGTCCCCGGCGGACATCCGCGCCGCCTACGTGGCCCTGGCCCGCCGGCACCACCCCGACCGCATGGGCGCCTCCAGCGAGCAGGCCCGAGCCGACGCTGCCGTCCGGATGGCCCGCGTCAACGCGGCGTGGACGGTGCTGTCCGACCCGGCCAGGCGGGCTGCCTACGACGCCCGCCTCGCCGGTCCGTCGACCACGGCGGGCGGCGCCCACGTGCGGGACCCCGACAGCTCCTTCCAGCCCTTCGACACCTCCGACGACATCGATCCCCGGCTCTTCGACGACACGCCCACCGGAGCGCCCAGCATCCCCCGGGCCTTCGCCCTCGCCCCCGCGACGCTGGCCGCGGTCGGGGTCACGATGATCCTCGGTGGCGCGTTCCTCGGCTACGGCGGGATGCTCATCGCCGGGTTCTTCGTGCTCGCCCTCGCCGGGCTGAGCTTCCTGGCCCTGCCCTTCGTCGCGCTCATCAACGCCAGCCGGAACGACCGGGAGTGACCGCTCGCGGCGAGGCTGTCCGGTAGCGTCGCCGCCCATGTCGCAGCTCACCGTCATCGCCCGCATCCAGGCCCAGGAAGGCAAGCGCGACGAGATCGTCGCCGCCTTCCAGGACTACTTCCCGCAGGTCGAGTCCGAGGACGGCACCCGCGTGTACGCCATCAGCACCGACACCGGGGACGAGACCTCTGTGTGGGTCTACGAGATGTACACCGACAACGATGCCCTCAAGGCCCACGGCGCCAGCGACGCCTTCAAGGCCTTCGGCGGCAAGATCGGCGGCCTGCTCGCCGGCGCCCCCGAGCTGCACATCTGCACCCCGGTGCAGGCCAAGGGCCTCCCCGGCTGACCACCGGCACAAGCGACGGGTCATGGCCACCTACCTCGACGGCATCCTGCTCGCCCACCGGCTGACCGCCGCCGGCGACGAGCGGTCGGAGGTCGAGCTCCGTCGCGCCCTCGAGGGCGCCAAGCCGACCCGCGGCTTCGCCGACGCCCTGCGCGCCGCGGACGGCCTCGCGGTCATCGCCGAGGTGAAGCGCCGCTCGCCCTCCAAGGGCGACCTGTTCGCCGACCTCGACCCCGCCCGCCTCGCCGGCCAGTACGAGCAGGGCGGGGCCACGTGCCTGTCGGTGCTCACCGACGAGGTGCACTTCGGCGGCTCGCCCGAGGACCTCGCCGCAGCCCGGGCCGGCACACGCCTCCCCGTGCTGCGCAAGGACTTCACGGTGTCGGTCAAGGACGTGCTCGACGCCCGGCTGATGGGCGCCGACTGCGTGCTGCTGATCGCCGCCGCCCTCGACGACGAGGAGCTGGGCGAGTTCCACCGCACCGCCACCGAGATCGGCCTCGACGCGCTGGTCGAGGTCCACGACGAAGCCGAGCTCGAACGGGCCCTCGCCGTCGGCGCCACCCTCGTCGGCGTCAACCAGCGGGATCTCGTCACCTTCGAGGTCGACCACGAGCGGGCCGTGCGCATGGCCGCGGCGTTCCCCGATCACGTCGTGTCGGTCGCCGAATCCGGCGTGCGCGACGCCGACGACGCCAAGGCCCTCGCCGATGCCGGCTACGACGCCGTCCTGGTGGGGGAGTCCCTCGTCACGTCCGGCGACCCCACCGCCGCGGTCGCCGCCCTCCGTAGATGAGAATCCCGTGGATCCTGACCACCCGTGGTCAGGATCCACGGGATTTTCTCTTCGGATCTGCCGGGGGAATCGGGTTGTGCCTCAGTTACGGTCGCGGCCGTGTTCGTGAAGATCTGCGCCACCACCAGCGCCGCTGACGCCGAGCTGGCCGTCGACGCTGGTGCCGACGCGATCGGCGTGATCTTCGCCCCCTCCCGCCGCCAGGTCACCGTCGAGGAGGCCAAGGAGATCGTGGCCGCCGTCCCCGACCACGTGCTCACCGTCGGCGTCTTCCGCGACCACCTGGCCCGGGAGGTCCTCGACATCGTCGACGAGGTCGGCCTGCGGGCGGCCCAGCTCCACGGCGCCGAGACGCCCGCCACCAGCGCCCAGGTGCACGAGCGGGTCCCGGTGCTGATCCGCGGCATGGCGGCCGGCGACCCTCAGCTCGACGAGATCGACCGCCACGGCGCCGACATCCTCCTGCTCGACGCACCCACGCCCGGCGGCGGCGAGCCCTTCGACTGGAGCCTGGTCGGCGACCTCACCCGTCGCCACCGAGTGCTCCTCGCCGGCGGCCTCCGGCCCGACACCGTGGCCGACGCCATCCGCACGGTCCGGCCCTGGGGCGTCGACGTCGCCTCCGGTGTCGAGGCGTCCTTCGGGAAGAAGGACCCCGACGCCGTGCGGGCGTTCGTCGCCGCCGCCAAGGCTGCCGACCCCGGCACCGACCCCCACACCCCCCTCGCCGACCTCTGGACCGCACCATGACCACCACGCCCACCGCCGCCGACTCGATCATGGGCGACGTGCCCGACGGCCGCTTCGGCCGCTTCGGCGGCCAGTTCGTCCCCGAGACCCTGGTCGGTGCCTGCCAGGAGGTCGAGCACGAGTTCCGCGCCGCCTGGGCCGACGAGGCCTTCCGGGGTCGGCTCGACGGCCTCCTGCGCGACTACGCCGGCCGCCCCAGCCCCCTGACCCTGTGCGACCGCCTCTCCGACGAGCTCGGCCTGCGCCTGCTGCTCAAGCGCGAGGACCTGAACCACACCGGCAGCCACAAGATCAACAACGTCCTCGGCCAGGCCCTGCTCGCCCAGCGGATGGGCAAGAAGCGCCTGGTGGCCGAGACCGGCGCCGGCCAGCACGGCGTGGCCACCGCGACCGCCGCCGCCCTGCTCGGCCTCGACTGCGTCGTCTACATGGGCGCCGTCGACATGGAGCGCCAGAAGCTCAACGTGTTCCGGATGCGCCTCCTCGGCGCCGAGGTCCGCTCGGCCGAGACCGGCTCCCGCACCCTCAAGGACGCGGTGAACGAGGCCATGCGGGACTGGGTCGCCACCGTGGAGTCCACCCACTACTGCCTCGGCTCGGCGATGGGCCCGCACCCGTACCCGTTCATGGTCCGCGAGCTGCACCGGGTGATCGGCACCGAGGCCCGCGAGCAGTGCCTCGCCCTCGACGGACGGGACCCGGACGTCGTCACCGCCTGCGTGGGTGGCGGCTCCAACGCCATCGGCATCTTCTCCGGCTTCGTCGACTCCGACGCCGACCTGGTGGGCGTCGAGCCCGCCGGCGGCGCAGCCGTCGGGCGCGGCGTGGCCGGCATCGTCCACGGCTCCACATCGTTCCTGCTCCAGGACGACCACGGCCAGGTCCAGGAGGCCCAGTCGATCTCCGCCGGCCTCGACTACCCCGGCGTCGGCCCCGAGCACGCCCACCTCGCCGAGCTGGGTCGGGCCCGCTACGAGTCGGTCACCGACGCCGAGGTGCTCGACGCCTTCCAGCTGCTGTCCCGCACCGAGGGCATCATCCCGGCGCTCGAGCCGGCCCACGCCCTCGCCTGGGTCAGCCGGGCCCGTGAGGAGCTCGCCGGCAAGACCGTGCTGCTCAACCTGTCGGGCCGGGGCGACAAGGACGTGGCCCAGGTCGCCGAGATCCTCGGGGAGCTGTGATGGGCACGCTCGAGAAGCACCTGCGCGAGCGGCGCGACAGCGGCCGCAAGCTGCTGATGCCCTACGTCACCGGCGGCATCACCGACGACTGGCTCGACGTCATCCGCGCCTACGAGGACGCCGGCGCCGACGGTGTCGAGGTCAACATCCCGTTCTCCGACCCGGTCATGGACGGGCCCACGATCCAGGCCGCATCCGACCAGGCGCTGCGCCGGGGCACCACGCCCCGCACGGTCCTGTCCGAGCTGCGCGGCCTCGACGTCTCCATCCCGCTCATCGTGATGACCTACGCCAACATCCCGTTCCGCATGGGGTACCGGCGCTTCGTCGAGGAGTGCATCCAGTCCGGGGTGCACGGCGCGATCATCCCCGACGTCCCCTACGAGGAGATGGACGCCTGGGAGGAGGCGGTGGGCGACGCCGACCTCGACACCGTCATGCTGGCCAGCCCGATCAGCAGCGACGAGCGCCTCGCCAAGCTGACCGCTCGCAGCCGGGGCTTCGTCTACGGCGTGAACGTGCTCGGCGTGACCGGCGAGCGCTCCGAGGTCGGGACGTGGACCGCGGACCTGGCCGGTCGGGTCAAGCAGATCACCGATCTCCCGGTGGTGATGGGCTTCGGCATCTCCTCCCCGGAGACCGCTGCTGCGGCCGCCGCCCCGTCAGACGGGGTGATCGTCGCCTCGGCGATCATGCGCCTGCTCCTCGACGGCGGGTCCGCGCTGGAGGCCGGTGCGTTCGTCGCCGATCTCCGTCGCGCGATCGACGGCGTCTGAGCCCAGGTCCACGCCGGCCTCGTCGGCCAGCACCTGGTTGAGCTCGCCACCGATGAGCACGGCGAGCGACAGCAGCCAGAACCACAGCAGCACGATGAGCGCACCGCCGAGGGCGCCGAACACCGCGTTCCCGGCCTGGGCGAGCTCCAGGTACAGGCGCAGCGCGCCGGAGAACAGCAGCCACAGCACCGCAGTGAGCAGCGCGCCCGGCACGTCCCAGCGCCACGGCGTGTGGTGGTTGGGGGCGATGTGGAAGATCGTCGCCGCCCACAGCACGAGCACGACGAACGCGAACGGCAGCCGGAAGACGTCCCAGAGGAACACGAACTGGTCGCCGAGGCCGACCTGGTCGGCGATCTGCTCGCCGGTGCCGAACAGCGGGCCGACGACGATGGCCACGAGCATGAGCGACGCGGCCACGACCGAGCCCACGGCGACGAGCAGGGCGGTGCCGCGGACCCGCAACCAGCTGCGGTGCTCGTCCAGGTCGTAGACCACGTCGAGCGCGCGCACGAGGGCGGCGAAGCTGCGCGACACGGTCCAGATCGCGATCACGAGCGAGAAGGTCAGCAGGCCCGGGCGTTCGTTCTCGAACAGGTCGCGAGCCACCTCGAGGGTGCCGTCCGCCTCGGACGTGAGCACCGTGCCGAGGAAGTCGAGCACCCGCTCCTGCACGCGCTCGGCGACCTCCCCGCCGATGAGGGAGTCGAGCGGGCCGAGCATCGCGGCCAGGGCCAGGAACGCCGGCAGGAGGCTGAGCACGGCGTAGAAGGCCACGGCCGCGGCAGCGTCGGGGACGCGGTCGTGGGTCCACTCGGCGACCATGGCCCGAGCCACCCGGGTCGCCCGCGCCCGGAGCGAGGAGTCGGTCCGGGCGCCGCCCGGGCTCATGCGTGCTGGCGGAGGAACTCGATGGTCCGCTGCCAGGCGAGGTCGGCCGCGTCGGCGTCGTAGTTCGGGGTGCCGGCCTCGGCGAAGTGGTGGGCGACGCCCTCGTAGGTGTGGACCTCCACCGGCCGGCCGGCGAGGCCGAAGCTGGCCTCCATGAGGGCCAGCTCGTCGGGGTCGACCATGGCGTCGTCCTCGGCCAGGTGCAGCTGGTAGGCGGACATGGTCGCCGTGAAGTCGATGCTCTGGGTGCCGTAGTAGCCCACGACGGCGGAGACCTGGTCGGGGAAGCGCTCGGAGAACCACAACCCGAGCGACGCGCCCATGGAGAAGCCGACGACCATGATGCGGCTTCCCTGGGTGGCCGGCATGCGGTGGAGGGCGTCGGCGGAGGACTGGACGCCGAGCACGAGCCGGTTGGCGTCGGCCTCGGCCAGGAGCTGCTCGCCGTGGGCGTCGTCGCGGACGACCTCGCCGTCGAACAGGTCGGGGGCGACCACGGTGAAGCCGGCATCGGCCAGCTGGTTGCACCGGTCCTTGATGGCGTCGTTCAGGCCCCACCACGAGTGCAGGACGAGCACGCCGGGCCCGCTCCCGGACTTGGGCGCGTCGGCGTAGGCGGAGGTGGAGTGGGGGGTCGCCACAGGTCCGACGCTACCGGCACCCCCCTCAGAAACTGGCAGTTCCCACGTCGCGCGGGCAGGCTCGATGGCGCATGGGCACACCCGATCACGATCCCGACTGCGAGCTGTGCGAGGCGGCCCGGCTGACCCCGTGGTTCCACGAGGACGAGCTGTGCTGGGTCGCCGAGTGCGAGGCGTGCGCGGTGCCGATGGTCGTGTGGCGCCCGCACGGCATCGACCCGTCCGAAGCCGATCAGGCGAGGATGGTCGAGCAGCTCCACGCCGTCGCCGACGCCCAGCTCGGGGAACACTGGCTGGACCCGGACCGCCGCTCCATCCCCGGCCACTGGCACGTGCACGCCCGCCCCCAGGGCCGGTTCAACGGCTGGACCTGAGCTCGTTCCGTGGTCGCTGCCAGAATCGGGCGATGACCGAGCTGCTGGAGCGCTCCGCCCGCTACATCGACGAGGGCACCTACGAGGGCCCGGCTGCCAACAACCCGACCGACGCCTCGTTCCACGAGGTCGCCGACGGCATCGGGATGGTGGCGGCGTTCTCCCACGTGTGGGGGCTGCGGTCGGGCGGTGAGCTGGCCGTGTTCGACACCTCGCTGGCACCGTTCGGCGCGCTGGCCGTCGAGGCGCTGCGTCGGTGGACCGAGGACCCGCTGACCCACATCGTCTACACCCACGGCCACGTCGACCACGTCGGCGGCGCGCCGGCGTTCCTCGCCGACGCCGAGGCTCGGGGCCACGCCCGCCCCCGCATCACCTCGCACGAGAACGCACCGGAGCGCTTCGCCCGCTACCGGGACACGCACGGCTACAACGCGGTGATCAACGCCCGGCAGTTCGGCCCCGGCGGCCTGCAGTTCCCGGACCAGTTCGTGGCGCCTGACGTCACCTTCGAGGACGACCTGTCGCTGTCGGTCGGCGACACCGCCGTCGAGATCCACCACGACCGGGGCGAGACCGACGACCACGCCTGGTCCTGGGTCCCCGAGCACGAGGCCATCTTCTGCGGCGACCTGTTCATCTGGGTGTTCCCGAACGCCGGCAACCCCCAGAAGGTCCAGCGCTACGCGGCGGACTGGGCGGTGGCGCTGCGCAAGATGATCGCCCTCGAGCCCGAGCTCCTGCTGCCGGCCCACGGCCTGCCGATCGCGGGCAAGGAGCGCATCGCCGGCGTGCTCGACAACACCGCCACGGCGCTGGAGGGGCTGCTCCGCGACACGGTGGCGATGATGAACGAGGGCGCCACCCTCGACGAGATCGTCCACACGGTCCGCGTGCCCGAGCGCTTCGCCGAGCTGCCCTACCTGCGGGCCACCTACGACGAGCCCGAGTTCGTGGTGCGCAACATCTGGCGGCTGTACGGGGGCTGGTACGACGGCAACCCCGCTCGCCTCAAGCCGCCCCGAGACGCCGACGTGGCCGCCGAGGTCGCCGGCCTGGCCGGGGGAGCGGCCGCGCTGTCGGTGCGCGCCGTCGAGGTCGCCGACGCCGGCGACCTGCGCCTCGCCTGCCAGCTGGCCGAGTGGGCCGGTGCCGCCGCCCCCGACGACGCCGAGGTCCACGAGCGTCGCGCCGAGGTCTACCGCCGCCGGCGCCAGGCCGAGTCGTCGCTGATGTCCAAGGGCATCTTCGGCACGGCGGCGCAGGCATCGGAGGCGATCGTCGATGGCTGAGCAGGACGACGAGACGTTCCAGGTCACCGTCCACCAGGCCGTCGGCGGCGACGAGTTCTTCGTCGAGCTGGTCGAGCGGTTCTACGCCGGCGTGGCCGAGGAGCCGCTGCTGCGCCCGATGTACCCCGAGGACCTCACCGAGCCCAAGCGCCACCTGGCCGGGTTCCTCATCCAGTTCTGGGGCGGCTCCCAGGCGTACTCGCAGGAGCGGGGCCATCCCCGGCTGCGCATGCGCCACGTCCCGTTCTCGATCGGCCCGGCCGAGCGCGACGCGTGGTACCGGAACATGGTGCGGGCGCTCAACAGCCTGGTCGAGGAGCGCGACATCCTCCCCGAGGCCGAGAAGGCCATGCGGGACTACTTCTCGATGTCGGCCGAGGCGATGCGCAACGCCGAGTAGGTGTCGCCTTCGGCGACCTGGAGTTGCTCGCTGGCGCTCACAACGTCCCTGGCTCCGCCATGGCAGGATCGCCGCATGGCACCTCAAGCTGGCGACAAGGCCCCCGCGTTCACCCTCCTCGACCAGGACGGCGAGAAGGTGAAGCTCACCGACCTCAAGGGCCGCAAGGTGCTCGTGTACTTCTACCCGAAGGCCGACACGCCCGGGTGCACCACGCAGTCCTGCGAGCTCTCGGCCATCAAGGACGACATCGACGTCCAGATCATCGGCATCAGCCCCGACGAACCGGAGAAGCAGAAGAAGTTCGACGAGAAGCACTCGCTCGGCTTCCCGCTGCTGTCGGACCCCGACCACAAGGTGGCCGAGAAGTACGGGTCGTGGGGCGAGAAGTCCATGTACGGCCGCAAGTACATGGGCATCATCCGCTCAGCGTTCCTCATCGACGAGAAGGGCAAGGTCCTCGAAGCGTGGCCGAAGATCACGCCCAAGGACACGCCGAAGAAGCTGCTCAAGGCCCTCGAGATCCGTCGGGTCTGAGCGGGTGACCGACCTCGACCCCCGCCAGGTCCTCCCGCACAGGGACCCGTTCGCGTTCATCACCACCATCGACGAGGTCGTGCCGGGCGAGTCGGCTCGCTGCTCGTGGGTGCTCACCGGCGAGGAGGCGTTCTTCGCCGGCCACTTCCCAGGTCGGCCCACCCTGCCGGGCGTGCTCATGCTCGAAGCCCTCGCCCAGACCGGCGCCATCGCCGCCCTCCAGGACGAGCGCTTCGCCGGCAAGCTCCTGCTGTTCGGCGGCGTCGACAAGGCCCGGTTCCGCCGCCAGGTCCTGCCCGGCGACACCCTCACCCTCGAGATGACCATGGGCCGCATGTCGGCCCGGGCCGGCAAGGGTTCGGGCACGGCCAGCGTGGGTGGTGAGGTGGCCTGCCAGGCCGACCTCCTCTTCGTGGTCGCCGACGCCCAGTAGCCCCGGTTCTGTCCGGCCTCCCGTCAGGGGAGGGAGGGCGCCATGCACCACCTCACCCGACGGACCCTGGCCACCACCGTCTGCGCCGGCGCGCTCCTGTTCGGTGCCGGCGCCTGCGGTGACGACGACACCGGCGTCGACGTCGACATCGACGAGGAGCAGGTCGAGGAGAACCTCGACGAGACCGGCGAGGACATCAGCGAGGGCCTCGACGACGCCGAGGACACCATCGACGAGAACCTCGACGTCGAGGTCGGCGACGACGCCGAAGGCGACTAGATCCCCCAAGCTGTTCCGCTGTCGCTGCCAGAGCCCCCCCCCCCGAAGCTGGCAGCGACAGCGGAACGCGAAGGTCAGCTCGGCGGCGCGACGATGAGGCAGCCGTTGTGGCCGCCGAAGCCGAAGCTGTTCGACAGCACCGGGCCGGGCTCCCACTCGCGCGGTTCGCCCAGCACCAGGTCGATCTGGGGCAGCTCCGGATCCACCGCGGTGGTCCCGAACGTCGGCGGGATCAGCCGCTTCTGGATCGCCATGACCGCCGCCACGGCCTCGAGCGCACCGGCGGCGCCGAGCGCGTGACCGGTGACGCCCTTGGTCGAGGTGACCGGCGGGCCATCGTCGCCGAAGACCTTGGCGATGGCGTGGGCCTCAGCCGCGTCGTTCAGCGGGGTGGAGGTGCCGTGGGCGTTGATGTGGCCGATGTCCTCGGGCCGCAGGCCGGCGTCGGCCAGCGCCAGCTCCATGCAGGTGACGGCGCCGACCCCGCCCGGTGCGGGCGCGGTGATGTGGTGCGCATCCGCGGTGGAGGCGCCGCCGAGGAACTCGCCGAGGATCGTGGCGCCCCGGGCGACCGCGGCGTCCCACTCCTCGAGCAGGACGAGGCCGGCGCCCTCGGCGATCACGAAGCCATTGCGGTCGGCGCTGAAGGGGCGGGACACTCCGTCGTTGGACAGCGCCGTCATGTTCTGGAACCCGGCCAGCCCGGTGGGGGTGAGCGCGGACTCCGACCCGCCGGCGATGACCGCGTCGCAGCGGTCCCAGGCGATGAGGTCTGCGGCCCGGGTGATGCCGTGGGTGCCGGCGGCGCAGGCGGTGACGATGGACTCGCAGGGCCCCTGCCAGCCGTACTTCATCGACACCGACGCGCCGGCCGAGTTGGGCATCATCATCGGCACGAGGAAGGGCGACACCCGGCGGGAGCCCTTCTCGGCGTTGACGATGATCTGCTCCTCGAGCGTCTCGATGCCGCCGATGCCGGTGGCGATGGAGACGCCCATGCGGCTCGGGTCGTGGCCGATGTCGCCGTCGACGTGACCGGCCTGCTCGAGCAGGTCCTGGGCGGCCGCGAGGGCGAGCTGGGCGAAGCGGTCTGAGCGGCGGGCCTCCTTCGGGTTGGCGAAGTAGGGCGCCGGATCGAAGTCGTCGATCCGGCGCATGCCGTCCTCGGGGGCGGTGCAGAGCCCGTCCCAGAACTGCTCGGCACCGATGCCGGCCTTGGCCACCGCGCTGACCGCCGTGATGGCGACCCGGCGGCGGGTGCGATGGGTGCGATCGTCGGTCATCGGTGCCGTCCTGCCCTTGCTAGAGCTTGCCCTTGATGAGGTCGAAGGCGGCACCGACGGTCTCGATGCCCTCCAGCTCCTCCTCCTCGACGGTCACGTCGAACTCCTCCTCGAGGGCCATGACCAGCTCGACCAGGTCGAGGCTGTCGGCGTCGAGGTCGTCGGCGAAGCTCGCCTCCTTGGTGACCTGGGTGGCCTCGACGGAGAGGACCTCCACCGCGCACTTCTGGAACCGCTCGAAGTCGTCGCTCACTGCACTTGTCTCCTGTGTTGAAGGGGGATTGTCGAAAGGGGTGGGTCAGAAGCCCATGCCGAGGCCGCCGTCCACCGGCACCACGGCGCCGGTGACGAAGCTGGCCTCGTCGGACGCCAGGAACCGTACGACGGCGGCGACCTCGTCGGGCGAACCCAACCGGTTCATGGGCACGGTGGCGGCCAGCTCGTCGCGCCGCTTGTCGGTGACGGCGGCGAACATGTCGGTGTCGATGGGGCCGGGGGTGACGACGTTGACGGTGACGCTGCGGCTGGCCAGCTCCCGGGCCATGGAGCGGGCGAGGCCGATGACACCGGCCTTGGAGGCGGCGTAGTTCGCCTGTCCGGCGGCACCCATGTAGGCGCCGACCGAGGACATGAAGACGACGCGACCGAACCGGGCCCGCATCATGTTCTTGGTGACCGCCCGGGCGAAGCGGAAGCTGCCCGTGAGGTTGGTCTCGATGACGCTGGTGAAGTCCTCGTCGGACATCCGCACCAGCAGGCCGTCCTTGGTCATGCCGGCGTTGGCGACCAGGACCTCGATCGGGCCGAGCTGCTCTTCGACCGTGGCGATGGCGGCGTCCACCGCGGCGGGGTCGGCGATGTCGCAGGCGACGGCGAGCGCGCCATCGACCGCCCCACCCGATCTGGACACGGTGGCGACGCGGTGGCCGTCGGCGACGAACGCCTGCGTGCAGGCCAGTCCGATGCCGCGGTTGCCGCCCGTGACGAGGACGGTGCGGGGGGTGCTCATGGTGCGGCGCCGATCTCGACCGGGCCGGCCTCGGACCAGCGCAGCACCGCCGAGGCCCAGGTCATGCCGGCGCCGAAGCCGACGAGGAGGACGAGGTCGCCGTCGCGGACCCGCCCCTGGTCGAGCGCTTCGGACAGGGCCAGCGGGATGGAGGCCGCCGAGGTGTTGCCGGTGGACTGCAACACGAGGGCGGTCTGCTCGCGGTCGAAGCCGAGCTTGTCGCAGGCCGAGTCGATGATGCGGATGTTGGCCTGGTGGGGGACGACGAGGGCGATGTCCTTCGCCGTCACGCCGGCCCGCTCCATGGCGGTGTTGGCCGACTGGACCATGACGCGGACCGCCTTGCGGAACACCTCACGGCCGTCCATCTGCATGTAGCCGCCGAGCTCGGCGTAGAGGATGTGCTCGGCGTCGCCGTCGGAGCCGACGTCCCAGCCGAGCAGCTGGACGGGATCGCCCTCGGGGACGGCGTCGATCACGACCGCACCGCCGCCGTTGCCGAACAGGATCGCCGTGCCCCGGTCCTCGGGGTCGGTCATCTTGTCGAGCGTCTCGGCGCCGATGAGCAGGATGCGCTTGGACCCCATGGCGATGTAGCCGTTGGCGGCGGCGAGGCCGTAGACGAAGCCGGAGCAGGCGGCGTTGAGGTCGAACGCGCCGCAGTCGAGGCCGAGCGCGGCCTGGACCGTGCTGGCCGACGCCGGCAGGTTCCGGTCCGGGCTGGTGGTGCACAGGATCAGCAGGTCGATGGAGGCGGGGTCGACGCCGGCGGACTCGATGGCCTTCCGACCCGCTTCGGCGGCGAGGCCGGCGGTGGTGCCGCCGTATCGGCGCTCCTTGATGCCGGTGCGCTCCGTGATCCAGGCATCGGTGGTGTCGAGGTTGGCCTCGAGGTCGGCGTTGGACAGCACCTGGTCGGGCAGGGCCGTGCCCCAGCCGACGATGCGCCCGCCGCGCAGCCCACCGGTCGTGGTGTTGCCGGCGTCCGTGCGCCCGCTCATGCGTCCGCTCCGATCGCGGCCACGACGGCATCGAGCTGGTCGGGCGTCATCACCGAGTGACGGGCCGTGCCCTTGTCGATTCGCTTGATGGTGCCGGTGAGGACGGCGCCGGGGCCGACCTCGACGAACGTGGTCGCGCCGGCGGCGAGGAGGGCCTCGACGCAGCCGGTCCAGCGGACCGGGCTGGTGAGCTGTCGCTCCAGCAGCACCGGCCATTCGCCGGCGTCGGTGTGGATGGCGCCGTCGACGTTGGCCGCCACGGGCACGCCGGCGTCGTGGAAGGTGGCATCCGCGATCGCGGCGCCGAGGCGCTCGCCGGCCGGGGCCATGAACGGCGTGTGGAACGCGCCGGAGACATCGAGGGGCATGACGCGCTTGGCGCCGGCCTCCTTGGCGACCGCGGTCGCGGCGTCGATGGCCGCAGGGTCGCCGGCGATGACGACCTGGCCCGGAGCGTTGCTGTTGGCCACCCAGACGTCGCCGTCGACCGCGGCGCACACCTCGGTCACCTGCGGCTCGTCGAGCCCGAGCACCGCAGCCATCGTGCCCTTCCGCTGGGTGCAGCAGACCTGCATGGCCTCGCCCCGCTCGGCCACCAGACGGACGGCGTCGTCGAAGCCGAGCACCCCGGCGGCGCAGAGGGCCGACAGCTCGCCCAGGCTGTGCCCGGCGACCGCCGCCGGTCGGAGGTCGCGGCTGCGCAGTGCCTCGAGCACGACCATCGAGTGGACGAAGGTGCCGAGCTGGGCGTTGCGGGTCTCGACCAGCTCGTCGGCGTCGGCGTCGAGCAGCAGGTGGGCGACGTCGCGCCCGGTGGCGTCGGAGGCCTGCTCCACCACCGACCAGGCGGGGTCGTCGGCGAACGCCGCGCCCATGCCGGGCTGCTGGCTGCCCTGGCCGGGGAAGAGGAAGGTGAGCATGGGTCGGTCCGACCGCCACCACCCGCGCCAGGTTTCACGCGGGTGCAGGGTTTCTCACGCCACCGGCTTCACCGGCGCGTGGGCGCCGTACCCGTAGCGCTCGTCGTCGGCGTCGAGGCGGTCGTGGCGCCACTTCATGAAGGCGCAGAACGCGCAGAAGGTCAGGAGCAGCTTCATGTCTCCGAGCGTACGCCCACCCGACGTTCACTGGTCCCGGATCGACCACAGGTGGTCGGTCCGGGACCAACGAAGCGGTGCCCGGGGCGGCAGCGGATGCTGTCGTACACCGTCCGTACGGTTGACGTCATGGTCGCGGGCCACCCTCCGGAGGTCGCTGACGATGGTCGGCGTCGGGCGTACGCGTACCTGTTGGGTCAGTACCTGGGCGACGGCTGCATCTCCGAACAGCGTCGACAGGTGTTCCGGATGCGGGTCACGTGCGCCATGGCGTGGCCCCTGATCATCGACCTCGTCGAGGCGTCGATGCAGATCCTGCTCCCGACGAACGCCGTCGGGCACCTCACTCGCGAGGGTTGCATCGAGGTCGGCATGTCGAGCAAGCGGTGGCCGGCGCTCTTCCCCCAGCACGCTGGGGGCAAGAAGCACCTCCGCCCGCTCGCGCTCGCGAGCTGGCAGGAGACGATCGCACTCGACCGCCATCCCGAGCTATTCGTGTGCGGCCTGTTGCACAGCGATGGCTGTCGCTCGATGAACAAGGTCACCGTCAGAGGGAAGAGGTATGCGTATCCCCGCTACTTCTTCTCGAACCGCTCCGAGGACATCCATGCCATGTTCGCCGAAGCACTGGACCGACTCTCGATCACGTCGACCAGGTCGGGGTGGAACCAGAGCGTTGCCCGGCGCGAGGACGTCGCGGTGCTCGACGGCATCGGAGCTTCGAAGAGCAATCCGTGTGCCTTGGACGTGCCCGGAGCGGGGATCGAACCCGCAAGATCGTGAGATCAACGGTGTTTGAGACCGCAGCGTTTGCCAATTTCGCCATCCGGGCGAGAGCGACGAGCGTAGCGGCGAGGGTGTCAGCCGATGAGCTTCGGGCTGTCGCAGATGGCATCCACCGCCGTGACGTCCGCACCGGCGATGTCGGCGCCGAGCAGATCGAGGAGCGGCGCCACGACGCTCTGGTCGATCGAGTCGAGCATCGGCAAGAGCACGGTGCTGGTGATCGACCCGGTGATCGAGTTGATGAGGCTGTCGGGCACGAGGGGGTAACCGAGCACCTCGGTCGAGAGCCGGCTGGCGAGAAGACTGCGGAGGCCCAAGGAGGGTGCGGCCACGTTGTCGGTCTGCCCGACCTGCAGGTCCGAGACCGTCTGGGCCGTCGACGCGCCGACCGGAGCGGTGAGGCTTCCGTTCACCCGCGCGGCGTCGATGCCGAGGATGCTCACGGTCGCCAGGGGCGCGTTCGTTGCGTTGCCCTCGTCACCGATCTCGACGAGCTGCTGACCTGGCGTCATCGCTCCGACCCGGACCTTCGCCGCGTCGGTGGTCACATCGAGGTCGAGGAGACTCTGGGTCGGATCGGTGACGTTGCAGTCCAGGCCGGTCAGGGCCGCCGCGGCATCGCCCACGGTCACGTTCACCGGGATGTCGACGTTCACCGTGGCCACCGAGGGCAGCAGCGATCCGAGCGGCAAGAGGCTGGCGATGTTGACGTCGAGGGTGACACCCACGTCCACGCCGAGCCGGATCTGGGACGTCTCGGCGAACGCCTGTGCGCCGCCCGGTCGCCCTCGACCGAACTGCGGTCCCTCGATCACTGCCACCGTCACGATCGCCCGAGGGTCGACCACGTTGGAGACCAGTGGAAGCGACTGGAATGGGCCTGGTGGTAGTGCAACCTGCGTACCGACGAGGTTGTTGCCGTTGACCGCCTGGACCGAGGCGAGGAGGAGGTCCCAGGCGTTGATGTGGCTGTCGAGCACCGCGCCTGGGCTCGACACATCAGCGCTGAGCAGGTCGTCGAGCTGAACGGTGGCGTCCTGGTCCATCACCAGGGACAGGCCGCCGAGGTAGGCCACCGCGGCGTCGATCTGCTCGCCGTCGCCGTTCTCGTCGAGCGCACTGGCGGTGGCCTGGACGAGGTCGATCAGCTTCACCTCGGACGCCAGGACCTGCTCCGGACTTGCGGCGCCGGTCTCGGAGTCGACGTCTGCGGGGATGAAGCCGATCAGCTGACGGATCGTGATGTCGTTGCCGGCCAGGCCCTCGTAGCTCAGCGCACTGAGCGAGACGCCATCGTCTTCGGCCTGCGCAGGCATGGCCATGGAGGCGGGTTGATCGAACAGCACAGGCCCGCTCGTGGCGACCGGGTTGATCGGGTCGAGCCCTTGGAACAGCGCGTCGAGCACGGGATCGATCAGCGGCGAGTTCGCCGTGTCGACGCTGGCGAGGCGCGACCCGATGGAGAACACGGCTTCACCGTCCCGGACGGCGTAGGCCTCTCGCTTCGCCCCTCCGGTGCCCGGCTGGAAGAAGTAGTCGACGTCGTCCTCGAGGGAGACCCTCACCGAGTTCGGGATGCCGGAAGGGGTGACGGGGTCGAACTGGGGCGTGGCCGCTGCATCCCAGCGTCCGTAGGTGACGACGCTGGCGACCTCGGGCACCGATGCCATCGGCGTGAGCCCATTCCGGGTGAACGACTCGTTGGCGACGGACAGGAACGTCGGGTCGAGGTTGACGATCTGGTCCATCGTCCGGCCATCGGCCAAGCGGACGAGGTCGAGGGCGATCACGTCGGCATCCGCTTGCAGGTCCCGGCGCAAGGCTCGCTGGCGACCCAAGTCGACGGCGAAGGCGGTCATGAGCATCAGCACCGGGAGGAGGAGGGCGACGATCGGCAGGACCGCACCCCGGTCGCGGGTGTGCAGGTAGCGGTGGATCACTGGTTCAACCTCGCGACCGATCGGGACGAGATGGTGTCGGGAAGCAGTCGCGAGACCAGGGGTGGATCCAGGATCAACGGGAAGGCGGCGTAGTCGTAGTTGAGCTCGACGGTGACGCAGTCCGGTGTGGGATTGCCCCAATAGGTGCTCGGGTCGCTGGCAGCGATGTTGTCGCAATCGTGCACGGTGATGGTGCAGGACATGCCGTCGACGCCGCATTCCTGGTCGAAGCCGGCGACGGCCTCTTCGGTGGCGACGAGGGCGGCGTCGTATCGCTCGTCATCCGTGGGGAGGGTCGGCGTCGTCGCGCTGATCGCCACTGCGCCTGCCCGGGCTCCCTCGGCGGCGGCCCGGGTGACGTCCTGCTTGAACGAGAGCAGCAGACCGAACGTGATGATGCCGAAGACCACCATCACCAGCAGCACCGCCACGAACGCGAACTCGACCATCGCCGCCCCGTCGTCGCGTCTCGTCTGCGGGCGGAGTCGGGCTGGCATCTCGTCCTCGGTGGCAGGCGGTGGTCACGTGGACCCGGACCGTGTTCGCCGCCCCGAGCGGATCGGGGCGATGTGTCCAGTATCGGCACCCCTGTCGGATTGGACGATGCCCCGATGTGCCCATTTCCTTCCCACCCGGGAGGACTAGTCCGCCCGAGCGGCCCGACGGCGCTGGTGTTCCGTGGCCGCTGCCAGTTTCAGGGGGACGTGCGGCGGATCGACTCGAGCGTGGCGGGAGGAGGGCCGGCGATGAGGTCGTCGACCGGGTCCGGGTGGGCGATCGACCAGTTCGGCCACTCGTCGACGGTGCCGGGCATGTTGGGTCGCTCCTCCAGGCACAGGACGTCGTCGAGGTTGGCGATGGCCAGGTCCACCGGGGAGGTGGCCAGCGCCCGGTGGTTGGCCACGACGGCATCCTCGACCGAGGCGTCGCCGTCCCCGACGAGCCGCTCGAGGCTCGCTCGCAGCGACCCGGCGCCGTCGTTCGACAGGCCGGCCTCGGACCGCAGCCGCCCGTCGGCGCCGGTCCAGGTGCCGGCGATGGTCGGCAGGTCGTGGGTGGTCACGGCGCCGCCGACGTTGGAGGGCCACTGCGACGGTGGGGTGTCCTCGAAGTAGACGAGTCGGGTGCTGAGCACGCCGATGGTGGCGAGGTCGTCTCGGACGCCCTCCTCGACCGTGCCGAGGTCCTCGCCGATCACGAACGCGCCGGCCCGCTCGGACTCGATGGCCAGCACGGTCAGCAGGTCGTCGGCCGGGTAGCGCACGTACGCGCCATCGCTGGCCGAGCCGCCCGGCGGGATCCAGAACAGGCGGAACAGGCCGAGGACGTGGTCGATGCGGATGCCGGCTCCGTGGCGCAGCGACGCCCGGATGGTCCGGGCGAAGGTCTCGTAGCCGTCCTCCCGCATCCGGTGGGGGATCGACGGGGGCAGGCCCCAGTCCTGGCCGTCGGCGGCGAAGTCGTCCGGCGGGGCGCCGACGCGGGCGTCGAGGGCGAGCTGGTCCTGGTCGATCCAGGCATCGGCGCCGCCCGGGTCCACGCCGACGGCCAGGTCGGTGACCAGTGGGGCGACGTCGGCGAGACCGGCGAGCTGGCGGTCGGCGAGCAGCTGCAGCCAGCAGTGGAAGCGCGCCCGGTCGGCGCGCTCGGCGACGTAGCGGGCCACGGCGGGGCTGTCGGGGTGCTGGAGCTCGGTCAGCCAGTCCCGCCACGTGCCGGGGTGGTCCTCACTGATCGTGCAGAAGGCAGCCCAGCGCTCGAGGTCGTCGCCTCGCTCGGCCCGGAACGCGTCCAGCTCCCGATGGCCGGTCGTGCCGAGCCCCTCGAACAGCAGCTGCAGGGCCTGGCGCTTCGCGGCCCACACGGCGGTGCGGTCGATGCGGCGGTCCGCGAGCAGGGCCCGGGCCTCGTCGCCCAGCGAGCGGATCCGATCGTCGTTCGCCGCGCCGGGGGCCTCGTCGATGGTGATGTGCAGCGGGTTCAGGTTGCGCCGGCTGCTCGGGTAGTACGGGCTCGGCTGGGGGTGGTCGCCGGGGGAGGGGGCGTGGAGCGGGCTGAGGGCGAGGTGGTCGATGCCGTGCTCACGAGCCCAGTGTCCGAGGAGGCGCAGGTCGCGCAGGTCGCCGATGCCCCAGCTCTGCCGGCTGCGGGATGCATAGGCCTGCACGGCGAGCGCCGACCGGCGCATGTCCTCCGGTCGGTGGCAGGAGCGGGGACGGACGAGGAGCAGTGTGGCGGGGCCACGGTCGACGGGGATGAGGCGGTGACGCCCGATCGGCAGGTCCGGCGGGAGGGCCTCGACGACGCCGACGTCGGTGCCGTCCTCCAGCCGCAGGCGGCACGGGCTGCGCAGCGTCTCGCCACCCCAGCCGACCGGCACCGTCCACACCGGCGGGCCCTCCGGCGCGCTCGGCTCGTCGACAGCGCCGCCCATGGCTGCCCGGATGGCGTCCCGTGTGGCGGCCGGCGTCTCGTGCCACTCGCCGTTGGTGGCGTGGTAGCCGTGGTCGATGCCCCAGCCGTCCATGCCTCCTCGACCGTCCTGCACTGCGTCCTCTCCTCGGTCGGGGCCGGTGCCACGGTAGCCATGCCCACCGTCGCTCCCGCTCAGCCCCGTCCCGGCGGCCGTGGTGCGACACCAGCACTGCCAGTTCGAGGAGGGGGTTCCGGCGTAGGATCGGGGTCGTGTCGAGACGCCAGGTCGAACGGCGGCTCCGAGAGGTCGGGCAGCGGTTGCAGAAGCTCCGGGAGGAGCTCCAGATCGTCGACGAGCAGCTCCTGCACCTCTCCGAAGCTGCGGACGATGCCCGCCTGCGCGCCCTGGTGTCGGAGACGCCGGTCGCCGAGCGGGAGCATCGCGAGGCGGCCCGCCACGCCGAGTCGATGCGATCCCACCGGGCGGGCGTCGCTGCCGAGATCGCCCGGCTCGAAGCCAGCCAGGACGAGCTGCTCGATCGCCTGGTGGCCGAGACATCCTGACCGTTTCGTTCGACCAGGGCTCCGGCGACGTGGCAGCATCGTCGGTCCTGTCCGTGCAGCCGCTGCGAAGCGGGGAAGGAGACCTCCTGTGGCCACTCGCGTGGTGATCGCCGAGGACGAGGCCATCATCAGGCTGGACCTCAAGGAGACCCTGCAGGAAGAGGGCTACGACGTGGTCGGGGAGACCGGTCGTGGCGACGAGGCGGTGGAGCTGGTGCGCCAGCTCGAGCCCGACCTCGCCATCCTCGACGTGAAGATGCCCGGCCTCGACGGCCTGGCCGCGGCCCGGGAGATCTCGACCGAGAAGAAGTCGGCCGTGCTGATCCTCACCGCCTTCAGCCAGCGCGACCTCATCGAGCAGGCCCGCGACGCCGGTGCCCTCGCCTACCTGGTCAAGCCGTTCCAGCGCTCCGAGCTGATCCCCGCTGTGGAGATCGCCCTCGGCCGTCACCGCGAGATGCGCGCGCTGCACGACCAGACCCAGTCCCTCGAGGACCAGCTCGAGACCCGCAAGCTGGTCGACCGGGCCAAGGGCATCCTCATGGACAACCACGCCATGTCGGAGAACGAGGCCTTCGACTGGATCCAGAAGACGGCCATGAACACCCGGGGCAAGGCCAAGGACGTCGCCGAGCAGGTCATCGCCGGCTCCATCAGCCCCGACTCCGACGCCGGAGCCTGATCTGGCCGTGGCCGCGTCCGGTCCGACGGGGAGCGGCCGCCGCTTCCTGCTCATCGACGGGAACTCGCTGACGTACCGGGCGTTCTTCGCCCTGCCCACCGACCTGGCCACCGCCTCCGGGCAGGTGACCAACGCCGTCTACGGGTTCACGTCGATGCTGATCAACATGCTCCGGGACCACCCGAGCGACGGCGTCGTCGTTGCCTTCGACCGCCCGGAGAAGACGTTCCGCCACGAGCGGGTCGCCGACTACAAGGCGGGCCGGGCCGAGGCCCCCGACATCCTCCGCCAGCAGATGGGCCTCGTCCGCGAGGTCATCAGCACCCTCGGCTTCCCGATCGTGGACAAGGCCGGCATCGAGGCCGATGACATCATCGCCACGCTCGCCGAGCAGGGCCGCGAGGCCGGCCACGACGTCATCATCGTCACCGGCGACCGCGACGTGTACCAGCTGGTCTGCGACCCCCACGTCAAGGTCCTCTACAACAAGCGCGGCGTGTCGGACTACGCGCTCTACGACGAGGCCGGCATCCTCGAGCGCACCGGCGTCACCCCCGACAAGTACGTCATGTACGCCGCCATGCGGGGCGACGCCAGCGACAACCTGCCCGGCGTCCCGGGGGTGGGGGAGAAGACGGCAGCCAAGCTGCTCGACAAGTACGGCGACCTCGATGGCATCTTCGCCCACCTCGACGAGCAGACCCCGAAGCTCAAGGAGAACCTGGCGGCGCACGAGGAGATCGTGCGCGAGAACGCCATCGTCATGGAGCTGCTGCGCGACGTCGACCTCTCCGAGGAGCTTCCCGGCGGCCTCGACCAGCTCGAGATGGGCGAGATCGACAGCGACGAGCTCAAGCGGCTGTTCGACTTCCTCGAGTTCCACACCCTGTTCGACCGGCTGACCGAGGCGCTCGGTCGGGACCTCGGGGCGATGCGCCAGACCGAGGTGCTCGAAGCCGAGGTCGTCGACGGCACCGACCCGGCCGATGCGGTCGCAGCCCTGGCCCGGGTCACCCCGGGCGCCGATGGCGTCGACCCCGACCACACCCTCGGCGTCGCCGGTGCCTACGGCCCCCACGGCGGGCTCGAGGGCCTGGCCATCGAGATCGACGAGACCACCGGCGACGTCCTGTGGCTGCCGGCCGACGTGCTCGCCGACGAAGCCGTCAAGGTCGCGCTGCGCCCCGTGCTCGACGGTCGGGGCCTGGCCGTCCACCACGCCAAGCCGCTGCTGAAGGCGCTGTGGGCGCTCGACCTCGACATCGCCGGCCTGCGCATCGACACCACCCTCGCCGCCTACCTGCTCGACCCGGCCGAGTCGTCCTACCGCCTCGGCGACCTGCTCCAGCGCTACGCCCTGCTCGAGCTGCCCGAGGACGGCACCGCCCCCGAGGGCCAGCTCGACCTCGGAGCGGACGAGTCCACGCCGCTGTCCCTGCTGACCGCCCGGGTCGCGCTCGGGACCCGCAAGCTGGCCGTGCCCCTGCTCGAGGCCATCGATGCCCAGGGCCTGCGCTGGCTCAACGACGAGCTCGAGACGCCGCTCGTGCGGGTGCTGGCCAAGATGGAGGACGTCGGCGTGCGGGTCGACACCGAGGTGCTCACCCGGTTGAAGGACCGGCTGACCACCGAGGCCGAGGAGCTGCGCGAGGCCATCACCGCTGACGCCGGCCACCCGTTCAACGTCAACTCGACCAAGCAGATGCGCGAGGTGCTCTTCGACGAGCTGGGCCTCACGCCGCAGAAGAAGACGAAGACGGGTTACTCCACCGACGCGCAGACGCTCGAGAAGATGAAGGGCGAGCACCCGATCATCGATCACATCCTCGCCTACCGCGAGGTCGAGAAGCTGCGCTCCACCTACGGCGTCTCGCTGCTGGCCGACGTCCGCGAGGACGGTCGCATCCACGCCACGTTCAACCAGACCGTGGCTCGCACGGGTCGCCTCAGCTCCGACAACCCGAACCTGCACAACATCCCCGTGCGCTCGGAGATGGGCAAGGAGTTCCGTGAGGCGTTCATCCCTGCGGAGGGATGCAAGCTCCTGGTGGCCGACTACAACCAGATCGAGCTGCGCTGCATCGCCCACCTCGCCGAGGATCCCGGCCTGATCGAGGCGTTCGAGTCGGGCACCGACATCCACACCGAGACAGCGGCGCGCGTGTTCGGCGTCGAGCTCGACGAGGTCCAGCCCGACCAGCGGGCCAAGGCCAAGATGGTCTCCTACGGCCTCGCCTACGGCATGGAGGCCTACGGCCTCGGCCAGCGCCTCAACATCCCGACCAAGGAGGCGTCGGTGATCCTCGACGCCTACTTCGCCGCCTTCCCCAACGTGCACGCCTACATGGACCGCGTCGTCGAGGAGGCTCGGGAGCGGGGCTACACGGAGACGCTGTTCGGCCGTCGTCGCCAGATCCCCGAGCTGTCGTCGTCGAACGTGCGCATCCGCCAGGCCGGGGAGCGCCAGGCCATGAACGCCGGCATCCAGGGCCTGGCCGCGGACGTGTTCAAGGTCGCCCTGGTCCGCCTCGATCAGGCCCTCGACGCCCAGGGCCTCGACACCCAGGTCATCCTCCAGGTCCACGACGAGATCATCTGCGAGGTGCCCGAGGACGAGTGCGACGTCGCCCCTGGCTTGGTGGAGGAGACCATGCGAGGCGCCGCCGACCTGCGGGTGCCCCTCGAGGTCAACATCGCCTTCGGCGACTCCTGGGCTGCCGCCAAGTAGCACGGTCGTCGCCGGTGGAACCCCCGAGGAAACTGGCAGCGGCCACGGAACAGGATTCGGGCCGCTGGTTCCGCCCGCTGGCCGACCACATGCAGGACACCTACCTGCGCTACTCGTTCACCAAGGGCACCGAGCAGGAGGTCGACTTCCTCGTCGACGCCCTCGGGCTCGAGCCGGGGATGCGCCTGCTCGACGCCGGCTGTGGGCCGGGGCGCCACATAGCTGCGACAACCCGGCGGGGGATCGACACCGTCGGCCTCGACCTCGCCGAGTCGTTCTGCCGCATCGTCGCCGCCGGCGACACCCCGGCGCCAGCGGTGGTCGCCGACATCCGCCAGATCCCGTTCACCGACGGCTTCGACGCCGTCATCTCACTGTGCCAGGGCGGCTTCGGCCTGCTGGGTGGCCCCGGCGCCCCGATCGACGCCGACCTCCAGGCGCTCCGCGAGCTGGCCTCGGTCCTTCGCCCCGGCGGGCGGTTGGCCGTCTCGGCGTTCTCGGCCTACTTCCAGGTCCGGTTCCAGGCAGGGGAGGGCGGCGACTTCGACGCCGACGCCGGCGTCATGCACGAGCGAACGGCCGTGAAGGATGCCGCCGGCACCGACCTCGAGGCCGACCTGTGGACCACCGGCTTCACCCCCCGTGAGCTGCGTCTGTTGGCGGCCGCGGCCGGGCTGGAGGTCGAGGCGGTCTGGTCGGTCGAGCCCGGTGACTACGCCCGCCGCGCCCCCGACATCGACCACGCCGAGTTCCTCCTCCTCGCCCGCAAGCCCACCTGACCCGTTCTGGGCCGCGGTGCACGCCTCCAGGGCGTGCTGAGCACCCCAGGTCGGCCACCTCCCGGTTCTGGGCCGCGGTGCGCGCCTCTGGAGAGTGCAGAGCCACCCGGTTGGCCGCTCGCAGCGTGCGCGACACTCGACTCGAGAGCCACACGGGGAGCGATCGATGAGCAAGAAGCGACGAGGAGGCAAGCACCACCGAGGCGGAGGCCGGGTGACGCCGAAGCGAACGGGGGCCGCACGGCCTCGGCACTTCGACGAGCAAGGGGCACCTCCGGTCGACGAGCACCCGCTGGCGTACATCGGGGACATGCTGCGCCTCGACCACCCGCTCGACCTCTTGGCTGTCGGATCGTCGATGGCGTGGGTGATGGACCCCAAGCAGGTCGAGCTCGGTCCGGAACCGGAGCGCACCGATCGGACCGCGCTCCTCGAATCGCTCCTGGCCCATGACGACCCGGCAACCACCGCGCTCCTCGGGGTGTTCGCCCTGGTGCTCGACGACGAGCTGGCGCGACGTCGTTGCATGACCGAGCTCGCCGGCCGTCGGTGGTCGACGCCTCCGTGGTTCCGGGCACTGGGGGATGCGGTGGTGGAGCGCGTCGTCGAGTCGGTCGACCCGCTCGGTGACGGCGACAACCTCTACCTGCAGCTCCACTGGCCGACCGGTCAGGTGCTGACGATCGTCGCCTACGTCGACCACAACCTCGGCTCCGTCGTGAAGGACGCGTTCGCCGTCCCGATGGAGGTCGAGGAGATGATCGACGTGACTCGGACCCACGTGGACGACCGGGGGATCACCTTCGTCGAGGTCGATCCGGCTGCGGCCCGGGCCCGCTTGGAGCAGGCGATCGATTGGTCGAACCGCACCGTGCCTCCTTTGGAGACGGACACCTGGCCGGTGATCCAGCCGTTGCTGCGCTGGGCGCTGCGCTTGCTGCCAGCCGGCGGAGAGGCGCCCGAGCCGAGGGAGTGGGAGCTGGAGGAGCTCGACACCATCGTCGGGCGCTTCCTCGCCTCACCAGAGGCGGCCGGGCTCGGTGGTGCGGACGCCGACCTCGTCGACCACATCCTCTGGTACGGGACCAGCTACGGCAGTGGCGACCCGTATCGGTGGGGGCCGCCCCGGGTCGAGATCCTCCTCCTCGACTGGGTGCCGCGCAAGATCATCGCCCCGTTCGAGGAGCTCGCTCGCCTTCCGATCGTGCTTCGAGCCTTCATCCGGTGGGCGCACGGTGAGGCGGGGATCCCGGCCGAGCTGGGCGCGGAATCCCTGGCCGTGATCGACGAGTACGAGGACGATTACCTCGCGGTGATCGCTGACGATGGTCGGGCTCAGGGGGTGGATGCACTCCTCGAGGTGTTCGGGTACCCCGACGATGACGATCAGTTCGAGATCGAGTGGGAGGCCCGTTGGGCGGAGCGAATGCGGTCATCGCACGTGCGAGCTGTCGGTGGCGAGGATGCGTACCGGGCCCTCGACGCCGAGCCCCTGCCGGATGAGCCGCTCGACCTCGACGCAGTTCCTGACGACATCCGGGAACGGGTCTTGCGGGTCGCAGCCCTCGTCGACCGGGTCTGCGACGAGTTCTTCGGCGACATCGAGGTGCGCACGGCCTGCCGTCGCTTCCTCACCGATTCAGCGGCGGGCGATCCCACGGTCTTCCGGCGGCGCAGCAAGGACGAACCGCTGGCTGGCGCCGTGTGTTGGGTGGTCGCCAACGCCAACGGGCGCCTCCAGCACGGCGACACCGGCCAGATGCTCTCCCTTCTCGGGATCAAGGGCTCGGTCAGCGGCCGAGCAAAGCCGCTGTTGGATGCGGTCGGAGCGGGCGAGCTGTTCGACACCTACGAGCCGCACCTCGGCACTCCCCGCTACCTGACGAGCATCCGCCGCGAGGGCATGATCCGCCGCCGGGATGGCGGCTGATCCGCTTGCTCAGAGGGCGGCGACGATCAGTTGGGTGACGGCGAGGGCAGTGACCGACCCGACCAACCCGAACATCATCGTGCGAGTTTGACCGGACGTCATGTCTCGCATCTCCGTGCGGAGCTCGGCGATTCCTGTTCTCAGCTCCGTCCGCAGATCTGCCATCTCTGCCCGCAGCTCACTGCCCAGGACCGCGAGGTCGTCCTTCGTGGCGAGCCGCTGCGGATCGGGAGGGAGTGCCTTGATCATCAACTGGGCGAACCGTTCGCTGACGTCTCGTTTGGCCAGCTCGTAGAGCTCGTGCCGTTCGGGCTCGGTCATGGACATGCTCGTCTCCTCGGTTCGAGGTGGCGGGCGGTCCGTGCGCCGAGTGTTCGGACGGTCATCAGGGTACCCACCCGTACCGATCGATTCATCCGGTTCGTGGCAAGCCGTCGCCGGAGTGAATCGGGCCGCTGTGCGTCGGGATGAGAGGCGCGCTCCGCGGCCCAGAACGGTTCCGGGGTCACCACAGCGGGTCCCGGCAGTCGAGCGGCCAGGGGCAGGAGGCGGTGTGGAAGACGGCCGGGCGGCCGGCGCGGGCAGCGGTCCGGGCGTCGGCGACCACCCGGAGGACGTCGGAGCGGTTGGACCAGAGGTCGTCCTCCCACACGACCGCCACGGCGAAGCCGGCGGCGACGAGCTGGGCGTAGCGGCGACGGTCGGCGTCCCGATCCGACGGCGTGGAGTGGAACGTGAGGCTGTTGATCTCGGCGACCATCGGAAGGTCCGGATCACGGAAGTCGGTGCGGCCGATGGGGCGGTCGCCGCCGACCACCACCTGGGGCTCCATCGGATCGGCGCCGGCTTCCTGGAGGACCTCGACGAAGCGGTCCTCCAATCGGCTCTCGGTGGCGCTGGTGCCGGGCGTGCGCTCCTCGGCGATGGTGCGCATGAGCGAGGTTCCGGAGCGGCCACGTCGACCGAGGCGCCGGATCGATTCGTGCAGCTGCTCCCAGGTGAGGAGGTGCGAACGGTGGAGGTCGTCGACCACCCGCTCGAGGCGTGGCACGGCCCACTCCTCGGGGAGCTTGGAGAGCCGGGCGGCCTCGCACCACGCGGCCCGGACGGGGGAGAGCACCGGCAGCCCCCGTACCACCACCACGTCGCATGCCCGGAGATCACGGAGCCGGTGCGCCCGGGCGAGTGCGCCGGAGCGGTTCGTCGTCCCCCGCCGCCGGGCGACCTGCACCGGCTCGAGCGAGGCGTTGCGGGTGCCGAACCACGCCAACGCGGACTCATCGGCGAGGAAGGCGGTCGGGCCGGCGTCGATCACCCCGGCGAACGCTCGCTGCTCGACCGTGGCGGGGGTGCCGTCGGCGCGGAGGACGTGGTCGCTCAACGGCTCCCACCGTCCGTTGCGCCGGGCGTTGTTCCACCATCGGTGGTCACCGCCGACGTTGCCCATCTGGTGGATGCCGATCACGCCGGACTGGAGGGCGGCGAGCCGGCGCAAGCGTGCTTCCCAGTGCATCTCATGATCATCCAGGTACCTGGTGACAGGAACCCCGAGGGCCGTTCTGGGGTGCGACGCACGCATCCGAGGCGCGCACCGCGGCCCAGAACGATCCAGGGTGGTTCCGGGGTGCCCCACACGCCCCCCACGCGTGCTCCGCGGCCCAGAACGCTCCAGGCCCGGCACTGGGCGACGGCCCCGATTCGCTGCTACCTTTGCTGATTGGTCTCTCGCGCCCTGCGAGCAGGCCTTGTCCGGAAAACCCAAGCGACCGAGTTAGAAGATCCCTTTGACCGACACCACGTCCAGCGCCACCCTCGTCCCTGCGGGCCTCACCGAGAGCCCCAGCGAGATGGGCACCTTCAACGACGAGGGCGAGTACACGCCCCGCCAGATCACCTCCAACGACGTCGGCTCCTTCGCCGACCTCATCGACGACACGATGGTCACCGTCGAGGACGGCCAGCTCGTCGAGGGCAAGGTCGTCCGCATCGACAAGGACGAGGTCCTGCTGGACATCGGCTTCAAGAGCGAGGGCGTCGTGCCCTCCCGTGAGCTGAGCATCCGCAACGACGTCGACCCGTCCGAGGTCGTCTCCCTCGGCGACATCGTCGAGGCCCTCGTCCTCACCAAGGAGGACAAGGAAGGCCGCCTGATCCTGTCCAAGAAGCGGGCGCAGTACGAGCGTGCCTGGGGCAAGATCGAGGAGATCAAGGAGGCCGAGGGCGTCGTCACCGGCCCGGTCATCGAGGTCGTCAAGGGCGGTCTCATCATCGACATCGGCCTGCGTGGCTTCCTGCCCGCCAGCCTCGTCGAGCTGCGCCGGGTCCGCGACCTGGCGCCCTACGTCGGTCGCAGCCTCGAGGCCAAGATCATCGAGCTGGACAAGAACCGCAACAACGTGGTCCTGTCCCGCCGGGCCTGGCTCGAGGAGACCCAGCGCGAGCAGCGCGAGGACTTCCTCCAGAACCTCAAGCCCGGCGAGGTCCGCCGTGGCGTGGTCTCCAGCGTCGTGAACTTCGGCGCCTTCGTCGACCTCGGCGGCATGGACGGCCTCGTGCACGTGTCCGAGCTGTCCTGGAAGCACGTCGACCACCCCGGCTCCGTCGTGGCCGTCGGCGACGAGATCGAGGTCCAGGTCCTCGAGGTCGACAACGACCGCGAGCGCATCTCCCTCTCCCTCAAGGCCACCCAGCAGGATCCGTGGCAGGAGTTCGCCGGCGCCCACCGCGTGGGCGAGCTGGTCTACGGCCGGGTCACCAAGCTCGTGCCATTCGGTGCGTTCGTCCAGGTGGGCGAGGGCATCGAGGGTCTGGTCCACATCTCGGAGATGTCGGCCCACCACGTCGACCTCCCCGAGCAGGTCGTCACCCCGGGCGAGGAGCTGTGGGTCAAGATCATCGACCTCGATCTCCAGCGCCGCCGCATCAGCCTGTCGATCAAGCAGGCCGCCGAGGGTGGCGTCGTGGCCGCCGAGTACCAGGACGCCTTCGGCGAGCACCAGTACGACGACGAGGGCAACTTCATCGGCGAGGTCCCCGAGGACGAGGCCGAAGGCGCTGAGGGTGCCGACGGCGAGACCGCCGAGGCCGCGACCCCCGAGGTCGGCGATTCGGGTGACGCCATCGCGCACACGTCCGAGGCTCCGGAGGCCGACGTCGCCGAGGCGCCCGAGGCCGAAGCAGCAGCGCCCGAGGCCTCCGAGCCCGACGCCGAGGCTGACGACGCCACGGAGACCGACGAAGCCTGAGTCGGCGGCTCCCGGCGGGAGCGTTCGACATCGGATGAGAGATGCCCGCCCTCCGGGGCGGGCATCTCGCCGTTTTCCGCCCCTTCCGGAACCGCCGGTGCGAAATCGCTTCGGTTCCTGCGTGGATGTGCCGATGAACCCCCCGTAGACGTCGGTCCCCGGAGAGGGTGTGGCATGAGCCTGTACAAGCAGATCCACGAGGAGGGCGGTCCGGTCGCTGTCGCCGAGGCGCCTTCGGGGCGGAACCCGGCCCTCGACGAGCTCCGCCAGCGGTTGCACCACCACCTCATGGAGCAGCTCGGACCGGTGCTGTTCGACAAGCGCCTGTCCGACGACGACCTGCGCGCCCGGGTGATGGAGCAGCTGCAGGCCACGCTGGCCAACGAGCGCACGCCGCTGTCGGCCACCGAGAAGGCCGACCTGATCCAGGCCATCGTCGACGACGTGCTCGGCTACGGCCCGATCGACCAGATCCTCCAGGACGACACGGTCTCGGAGGTCATGTGCAACGGCCCGGACCAGGTGTTCGTGGAGCAGAACGGCAAGCTCACCAAGACCGATGTGAAGTTCATCGACGGCAACCACCTGCAGCGCATCATCGAGAAGATCGCCGCCGAGATCGGCCGCCGCGTCGACGAGCAGTCGCCGATGGTGGACGCCCGCCTCCCCGACGGCTCCCGTGTGAACGCCATCATCCCGCCTCTGGCGATCGACGGCCCGTTCCTCACCATCCGCAAGTTCTCCAAGGACCCGTTCCAGGTCGACGACCTCATCCGCTTCGGGACGCTGAACGCCGAGTCGGCCAAGTTCCTCCAGGCCTGCATCGTCGGCCGCCTGAACGTGATCGTCTCCGGCGGTACCGGCACCGGTAAGACGACGACGTTGAACGTGCTTTCCAGCTTCATCCCCGGGGACGAGCGCATCTGCACCATCGAGGATGCCAAGGAGCTCCAGCTCCACCAGGAGCACGTGCTCTGCATGGAGACCCGCCCGGCCGACATCCAGGGCAACGGTGCGGTCACCATCCGCGACCTGGTCAAGAACAGCCTGCGCATGCGACCCGATCGCCTGGTCGTCGGTGAGTGTCGTGGCGGCGAGGCTCTGGACATGCTCCAGGCCATGAACACCGGCCACGACGGCTCGATCACCACGGTGCACTCCAACGGTCCCCGTGACACGCTCGCCCGCCTCGAGACGCTGACCCTCATGGCCGGCTTCGACCTGCCGGTGCGGGCCATCCGCGAGCAGATGGCCTCGGCCATCGACGTCATCGTGCACCTGACCCGCCTCAAGGACGGCACCCGCCGCATCACCCACATCACCGAGGTGCAGGGCATGGAGGGCGACATCATCACCCTCCAGGACATCTTCCTGTTCGACTACTCGATGGGCGTCGACGAGGCCGGCAAGTTCCGCGGCCACCTCAAGGCCACCGGCGTGCGACCCAAGTTCGCCGAGAAGCTCCAGGACCACGGCATCCGCCTCGGCGCCGACGTGTTCATGCCCGAGGGCACGGCGAAGGAAGCACTGCAGGCGCAGGCGCTCCGGCGCTGACCGACAGGCACGGCGGACTGCATGCGTCGGATCCCCTTCGAGGGGTCCGGCGCTGCTGCATGCTTGCGTGATGGCACAGGCGGACACGACCGACGCTGCTGAGCTCGATGACGCCCCGAAGGGAGGCTTCGGGTCGCTGGGGTCGATCATCGGGCTGCTGGCGCTGACGTGGGCGGCCGGCCTGGCTGCTGCGCCGCTCAACGACAACAGCTTCTTCACCCACCTCGCGACGGGACGGCTGATCCTGGACGAGGGACGGGTGCCGTCGAACGACCCGTACACCTACACCGCCGCGGGTGAGCCGTGGACGGTGCAGTCGTGGTTGGCGTCGGTGGCCTACGCGAGCGTCGAGCGACTGGCCGGCCCGCTCGGGCTCCGGCTGCTGCTCCTGGTCGTGTTCGGGCTGGCCGCCTGGCTGCTGTGGCGGCTGACCGAGCCGGCGACGTCTCTGCTGGTGCGCTTCGGCCTGGTCACCGCGGCGCTGCTCGTGGCGACGGGGCTGTGGAGCGAGCGTCCCTACATGGTCGGGGTGATCGGCATCGCCCTGGTCTGGCTCGCCCTCGAGGGGCGGGTCCCGTGGTGGGCGATGCTGCCGCTCCTGTGGATCTGGGGCAACGCCCACGGGTCCTTCGTGCTCGCGCCCGTGCTCGTGGTCCTCGTCCTCCTCGGTGCCGCGCTCGATCGTCGGAGTCGACGGTGGGCCGATGTCACCGATCACGAGCGGCGGGTGACGCTGGCCGTGCTCGCCGGGACCGTCCTGGTCGCGGCTGGCCCGCTCGGGCTGCGTGCGCTCACCTTCCCGCTGGTCGCCGCGCAGCGCAGCGACGTCTTCGGAGAGGTCACGGAGTGGCAGGCGCCGCAGTTCCGCTCGCCGTCGGAGCTGGCCTACCTGGTCTTCGTCGTCCTGGCGTTCGTGGTGCTGGCCCGGTGGGGGAGGAGCTGGCGCCTCATCCTCCCGGCGGCGGCGTTCGTGGGCGCCTCGCTCTACGCCCAGCGGAACATCGTCATCGCCACCGTGATCCTCGTCGCGGTCTGCGCCCGCAGCGCGCCGACGGTGGGTTCGCTGCAGGCGGGCGAGCGTCCGCGCCTGGGCCGGCCAGCTGCCGTGATCGTGGCCGTGCTCCTGGCGTTGATCGCGGCCAGCACCCTGCTCACACCGCCGTCAGCGGTGGATGACTACGCCGCCGCCCCCATCGCATGGCTCGACTCGACCGGCGTCGACGGGCACCTCGCCAACGACGTGCTCAACGGCAACCTGCTCGAGGTGCTCGACGGCCCGGAGCAGGCCGTGTTCATCGACGACCGATTCGACGTCCTGCCCGACGACGTCTTCGAGGACTACCTGCGGCTCCTGCGGGGGGGACCCGGCTGGCAGGAGGCGCTCGAGCGCCGCGACGTCGAGACCGTGCTCTGGGGGCGCTCGACCCCGCTGGCATCGCTCCTGCGAGAGAGCGACGCCTGGCGGGTGACGTTCAGCGATGCCCGTTGGGTCGTCGCCGAACGGCGCTGAGGGGGTCGCTCAGGTCGATTCGACGGAGCTGCTCACCCGGGAGAACGTGTCATCGGTCTGGGTGCCGAAGTAGGTCACGGCAGCGATGCACACCACGGCGATCAGCGCCACCAGCAGTGCGTACTCGACGAGGCTGGCACCCCGGTCGCCGGTACGTCGGACGTGCGCCCGGCGGGGGTCGATGTCTGTCAATGCCTGCGTTTCCATGGGTCCCCTCCCGGAGTGGTTCGCTGACTGCTCGAACATGAAAGGGGCGAGCCGTCGCCGGCTCGCCCCGATCACATCTCAGATTGCCGAAGGCCGAAGGCCGTCGATCAACCGCCGAGCTCGGAGCCGACCTCGGAGAACTTCTGATCGGCAGCGGAGCCGAGGAAGGTGATGGCCACGATGCAGACCACCGCGATGAGGGCCACGAGGAGGGCGTACTCGACGAGTGAGGCGCCACGGTCGGTCTTGGCCACGTGAGCCTGGATCCAAGCCTTGAGGACGTCGAAGTGCAGCATGATTGGGGTTGCTCCCTGGGTTGAGGTCGCACCCGGTGTCCGGGAGCGGGGTTCCTGTCAGGAACAAGTATCGCCACGTTGCTGCCAGGGCTACATAGGTCGTGCGGCCCAATTCGTACGGGTGCCGCCACCCTGCGTGTCAGGTCGCGGTACGGGGGGCTCAGTACAGGCGGACGATCCCCATGCGCACGGCCTGCAGGACGGCCTGCGTGCGATCGCGAGCGTCGAGCTTGGCGTAGATCGATGCCAGGTGGTTCTTCACCGTCTTCTGCGAGATGAACAGCTGCTCGGCCACCTCGGGTGTGGCGCAGCCGTCGGCGATGAGCTGGAGCACCTCGATCTCGCGCTTGGTGATGACCGACTCGGCGTCGTCGGCGAGGCCCTTGGCCTCCCGCAGCATCGACGCCGCGACCTGCTGGGAGACCTCGCCCGAGATCGCCTCGCGCACCGTGGCGGCCACCTCGTCGAAGGAGCAGTCCTTGACCAGGTAGCCGGACGCGCCCGCCCGGATGGCGGCGGCGATCACGTCCTGGTCGGCGTGCATGGTGAGCATGACGATGCGCGCATCGGGGCGCTGCTCGACGATGCGCCGGGTGGCCTCGACGCCGTCGATCTCCGGCATCGTCACGTCCATGAGGATGACGTCCGGCTGGAGCTCCTCGGCCAGGTCCACCGCCTCCTGCCCGTCCGATGCCTCGCCGACCACGTCGAAGCCCTCGTCGAGCATCGAGCGCTTGAGGGTCTCCCGGAGCATCCGGTGGTCGTCGGCGAGCAGCAGTCGGATGGGGTCGGTCACGTCGGTCTCCACGTCGGCTGGGACGGCCGGAGGCTACAGCGACGGGCGGTCACGCCGATGCCGCTCGCAGGGAGACGCGCACGGTGACGCCCTCGCGGGGCACGGAGTCGATGGCGAGGGTTGCGCCGATCGAGGCGGCCCGCTCCCGCATGCCGAGGATGCCGTAGCTGTCGAGGCGCCCGACCGAACCGACCGGCATGCCGCTGCCGTTGTCCCGCACCTCCATCACGGCCTCTCGCCCGTCGGAGAGCCAGAAGACGTCGATGCGCCGGCCGTGGCTGTGCCGCTCGGCGTTCACGATGGCCTCCTGGGCGATGCGCCACAGCTCCCGCTCCTGGAGGCGGGGCATCCGGGCGGTCTCGTCGGTCTTCACCCGCACCTCGATGCCCGAGCGGTCGCTCACCCGCTGGGCGAACTCCTCCAGCACCGAGGGCACCGTGCGCTCGTCGGACACGTCGGTCCGCAGGTCGTAGAGCGTGTCGCGCACCTCGCGCACGACGCCGCGGACGTCCTCCCGGATGCCGACGAGGTCGGGCGTCACCTGATCGCCGCGCTCGTCCTTGCGCACGATGCGGTCGAGCTCGAAGGCGAGGTAGGCCAGGCTCTGACCGATGCGGTCGTGGAGGTCGCGGGCGATGCGCGTTCGCTCCTCGTCGGCGCCGACCGTGCGGAGGCGGGCGAACCACCGGGCGTTGTCGATGGCGAGCGCAGCCGGCTCGGCGAAGCCGGCCAGCAGCTCGGCGTCCCGATCGGTGAAGGGGTCGAGCTGGTGTCGCTCGACCGCCATGACCCCGACCAGGAACCCGCGCGCCTGGAGCGGCGCGTACAGACCGGACACCGCTTGGTGCGAGAGGCCGGGGCCGTTGGCGACGAGCGCGTTCGGCACCTCCACGACCGGCAGGAGCCCCCGTGCGGCCCGCTGGACCGGTGGCGGGAGATCCGATGCGAGCAGGGCGCTGGGCAGCCGCGCGCCGTAGCGCCTGGCCACGGACCACGAGCCGTCGCTCTCCTCGAAGACCAGGATCGCCGCGGTGTCGAAGACCAGAAGGTCCCGCAGGCGCTCGATGGTGCTGTCGAGCGCCTCGTCGAAGTCGAGGGAGGCCGGCAGCTCCTGGGCCACCTGGTGGAGGCTGAACAGCAGCTCGTTGGCGTCGGCCAGCCGCCCCATGCGGTCGAGGGCGACGGCCTGGCGCTCGTCGGCCTCCCCGGAGATGCGTCGCGCGTAGGCGGCGACGATGGCCACGAGGAACAGCTCCACCGCCCACTGGGCCACCAGGCGGATGTCGTCCTGGAACGAGACGCCCTCGGTGATGCTCGGGATGCCGATGGCGAGGGTGGTCGCGGCGGCGAGCCGCAGACCCGTGCCGAACCCGGAGATGAACCCGGCGACGGACACCGCCGTCAGCAGGGAGAAGGCGATCGGCGACTCGAAGTACCCGGTCGCGGCGACGGCGATCCCGATGACGGCGGCCTCGCTGGTCAGCTCGACCATCCGCCGCAGACCGGGTGTCGGGTCGATCCGCCGCACGGTGCGGAACAGGGTGTAGGCGAAGAGGAACGAGACGGCGACGACCGTGCGGTCGAACCCCAGGACGAGGTCCGGCGCTGCCAGGATGCAGCCAACCGTGGTCGTGCCCCACCGGATGATGAGGATCGGCTGCCGGAACGCGTCGTGGCTGCCGCCCCCGCCCTCCGGGTTGGCCCGCTCCCGGATCAGTTGAAGGCGCTGCCGATCGACGCTCCGGCCGGACCGAGGATCACGATGAAGGTCGCGAGCAGGATCGGCATCAGGGGGAACAGGATCTTGACCGGCAGCTTGGCGGCGCGCTCGCGCGCCCAGGCGCGACGCTTGAGGCGCATCTCGCCGGCCTGCGTCTTCAGCACCCGACCGATCGGCATGCCGAGTGCGTCCGCCTGCGTCAGGGTCAGGATGAAGTTCGATAGCTCCGGCACCTCGGTTCGCCGCTTCAGGTTCTCGAGCGCCTGCCGACGCGGCAGGCCGAGCTCCATCTCCCGAAGGGTACGGGAGAACTCCTCGGAGAGCGGGGAGTCGAAGTTGTCGGTGACGACGCCGAGGGCGCCCTCGAAGCCGACACCCGCCTCGACCGAGATGGCCAGCAGGTCGAGCGTGTCGGGCAGGTCGCGGCGGATGGCGTTCTGGCGCTCCTCCACGGCGCGCCGGAGCGCAGTGCGGGGGAGCTGGGCGCCGAGCACCGGCAGCAGGAGCAGGGCGAGGATGGCGACGCCGCCGGTGACCGACCCGGTGAGCACGAGCAGGAGGGCGAGGACGAAGCCGACGCCGGCGAGGAGGATCTGTCCGGTGATGGCCTCCTCGGCCCGGTACTTGTTGGTGAGGCCGGCGTAGACGAGCTGCTCGTGGACGTTGTCGCGGTAGTTGCCGGGGAGGGCGCCGGACACGAGGCCCTGCATGCGGGCCGCCATCGGGCGCAGCACCCGGGCCATGAAGGGCTCCTGGAGCAGCAGGTCGAACTCGTCGCCCTCGGGCTCGGGCTCGTCGAGGCTGCGCAGGTAGTGCTCGGGGTCGGATTCGTCGACCTCGGCGGGGGTGCGCACGCCCAGGTAGACGAACGCGGCGCCGACCAGGAAGAAGAGGATGCCGAAGACGGCCATGGTCAGACCTCCACCGAGTTGACCATCCGGAGGATGATCCCGATCGACACGACGGTGATGAGGCCGGCGACGCCGAGCCACACCCAGCCCCAGCCCTGGTACATCGGCTCCATGTAGCCCGGGTTCACGACGGAGATGAAGCCGAGCAGGCCGACGGGCATGCCGCCGAGCACGAAGGCCGACACCCGGCCCTCGGCGGTGAGGACGTCGATCTCCCGGCGGATCTCCTCGCGGGCCCGGATGAAGTCGGCCAGCGTGTGGAGCAGGTCGGCGAGCTTGCCGCCCACGGTCTGCTGGATGCGGATGGCCTGCACCACCCAGTCGACGTCGCGGATGTCGAGGCGGTCGGCCATGCGCTGCAGCGAATCGAGCAGGGGGTCGCCCAGCTCGGTCTCGGACACGACCCGACCGAACTCCTCGGCCAGGGGGCCGCCCGCCTCCTGCGTCATCATCTGGATCGACCGCAGGAACGTGTGGCCGGCGGACAGGGAGGAGGCGATGAGGGTCAGGGCCTCGGGGAACTGCTCCTCGAACCGCTGGTGCCGCTTCCGGATCCGGCGGTCCAGGTAGGCCTTGGCGGCGAACGGGGAGGCGAGCACGCCGAGGACGCCGAGCAGCACGGTCGACGTGGCGGCAGCGATGATCGCTCCGGCGACGATCCCGCCGGCGACGGTGACGACCACGAACTCGCCGGGCCGCATTGGCACCCGGGAGCGCTCGAGCTTGGCCAGCAGCGCGCCCTTGGCGTCGAAGGAGTCGACCAGCGCGGAAGCCGCGCCGACGGTGTTCTCCACGATGGGGCTGCGTCGCTGGGTGACCGCCTGGAGCTCCACGTCCTGCTCTCCCCAGGGGAGGTCGAGGATCTGGGCCAGCTGCTCCTCGCGCCGGTAGACCCGACCGAGCACGCCCGTGGCCATCATCGACAGGCCTGCGCCGACGAGCAGCACGGCGAGCCACGCTGCAGTGGTCATCGCAGCCGCTCCTTGTCGGCGATGTCCCGGGCCTTGGGTGCCTTGCCCGCCGAGCGGCGGCTCGGCGCCGGTGCCTGGGGCCGGCGGGGTGCACGGAACGCGGCGGCCGGGACCTCGACCCCCTGCTCGATCAGCTTGTCCACGAACTTCGGCCGGAGCCCGGTGGCGACCAGCTCGCCGGCGTGCTTCTTTTCCGCGTTTGGGATCGACTCGTACTTGAAGACGTCCTGTAGGAGGATGATGTCGCCCTCCATGCCCTGCACCTCGGTGAGCGAGGTGATGACGCGTCGTCCGTCGGGCAGGCGGGTCACCTGCAGGATCAGGTGCAGCGCGGAGGCGATCTGCTCGCGGATCGCCCGGACCGGCAGGTCGAAGCCGGCCATCAGCACCATCGTCTCCAACCGGGAGATGGCATCGCGGGCGGTGTTGGCGTGAACCGTGGTCATGGAGCCCTCGTGGCCCGTGTTCATGGCCTGGAGCATGTCGAGGGCCTCGGCGGCACGGCACTCGCCGACGATGATGCGGTCGGGTCGCATGCGCAGGCTGTTCTTGACCAGCTCGCGGATCGTGACCTGGCCCGAGCCCTCGGCGTTGGCCGGACGGGTCTCGAGGGTGATCACGTGGGGCTGCTGCAGCTGGAGCTCGGCGGAGTCCTCGATGGTGATGATGCGCTCGCCGTCAGGGATGAAGCTGGACAGCACGTTGAGGTTCGTCGTCTTGCCGGTGCCGGTGCCACCGCTGACGAGCACGTTGAGCTTGCCCCGGACCGCGGCCTCCATCACCGTGACCAGATCCATCGTCCAGGTCCCGAAGTTGATGAGGTCCTTGGCGGTGAAGGGGTCCTTGGCGAACTTCCGGATGGTGAGCACCGAGCCGTTGATCGCCAGCGGCGGGATGATGGCGTTCACGCGAGAGCCGTCGGGCAGGCGGGCGTCGACCATGGGGGAGGACTCGTCCACCCGCCGGCCCACCGAGGACACGATCTTGTCGATGACCTGGCGGTACTGGGCGTCGTCGATGAACTTGGTGTCGGTGCGCTCGATGCGACCGTCGCGCTCCACCCAGATGTCGTCGTAGGCGTTGCACATCACCTCGGTGATGGACTCCTCGGCCAGCAGCGGGTCGAGCGGGCCGTAGCCGAGCGTGTCGGACACCATCTCGGCGACGAAGCGGCGCCGCTCGATCGGCGTGACCGAGATGTCCTCGCGCTGCAGGATCCGGTCGAGGGCCTCGCGCAGCTCGGTCTCGCGCTCCTCGGCATCGAGCATCTTGATCCGGTCGGCCATCTCCTCGAGGACGAGGGTCCGGACCTTGCGCTTCATGTCGTCCCAGGTGGACGTCGCACCGTCCCGAGCCGCTCGCTCCGCCTTCTTGGCGGCCTGCTTGGTCACCGGCTTCGCGGGCTTCTTCGCCGGGGTGGCGGCGTCGACGGCGTCGTCGCCGCCTTCGGCCTCCTCGAGGGCGGCGAGCTTCTCGGACAGCTTCATGCGGGTGACCTCCTGGTGGTCACTTGCCGAAGAGGCGGCGCAGGCCGGCCTTCTTCGGGGCGGTCTCCTGGGTGACCTGCGCCTGCAGGTCCGCAGGGAGGACGAGCTTCATGCCGCCGGCCATGAGCCGGCTGATCTCGGCGTCGGGGGAGGCGGCCATCACCGGCATGCCGAGGTTGATGGACCGGCTCACCTCCTTGGCGTAGGGGAGGATCGACTCGAAGCCCTGCGGGAACAGCTTGGTGACCTGGTCGATGTCGATTCCGACGTCGGTCTCGGCCTTGTTGAGCACCAGGCGCAGGTTGTCGGTGTCGATGCGGAGCCGGTCCAGCGTCGAGAGGAACACGCTCATGTTCCGCACCGACGGCAGGTCGAGCGTGGCCATCACGTACAGCAGGTCCGACAGGTCGAACGCGGCGAGCACCGTCTCGGCCAGCGCCGGCGGGGTGTCGACCAGCACGTAGTCGAATCGGTTGCGGACGGCCTCGAGGATGCGGGTGACGTCCGGTGGGGTGATGCGGTCGGCCTCGCTCGGGTCGCGCGGCGCGGCCAGCACGTGGACGCCCGTGTCGTGGACGACCATGTACTCCTCGATGTGCGCCTGCAGGTCCGACTCGTCCGCGTCCTCGCGCTGGAGGGCGTCGAAGATCGTGTACTTCGGGCGCAGGCGCAGCGCGGTGGACACCTCGCCGAACTGCAGGTCGAGGTCCACGATGCACACCGACTTGCCGGTCCACTTGTGGAGGAACCAGGCGAGGTTGGTGGCGTAGAAGGTCTTGCCGCAGCCGCCCGTGGCGGAGCTGATCGTGTAGACGATGCCGGGTCGGTTGGGCCTGGGCTCCAGTGACTCGGGCTCGGGCGTCGCCACCGTCTCGATGACCGAGGGCTCCGGTGCCCGGCGGGCGAGCGATGCGGCCCGCTGGAGGGACTCGACGATGTCGGCGTCCTCGACCGGCAGCTGCAGCAGGTCGATGGCCCCGGTGCGCACGATGTCGCGCAGCGACGCGTCGGGGCGTCGGGAGAAGGCCAGCACCATGCGCATCTCCGGGAGCTCCTCGGAGATGATTCGCAGCCGGGCCAGACCCGACCGCGTCCCGAGGCTGGGACCGGCGACGAGCACGTCGAAGGGCCCGTCCTCCTCGAGGACCTCGCCCACGGCGCCGATGCGCGTGCAGCTCGTGATCTTCGGCGCCTCGTCGAACTGGTCCGACAGCCCGCGGATCTGCTCCGCGAGCGTGTCGCCCCGATCGAGCACCAGGATCTTGCTCATCCGTTCGTCAACCACATGTCAGAACGTATGCCTCAACCCTGCGGGGCGGCGCTGTCGGAGGAGACCGGTCCGAGGACCGAGCCGCCGTCACTGCCCGGGGTGTCGGGCACCGGTGCCGCACCGTCGGCGGCGAGGCTGACGTAGGCGCCGGCGAAGCTGGTGACCTGGATCAGGCGCTCGGCATCGGTGGGACGCAGCGCCAGCAGGTAGGTGAGGGGAGCGCCCTGGGCGGCGCGGCCGACCGTGGTCTCGCCCTCGGGGGTCTGGGCGGCGTTGTCGATGGAGCGGCCCTCCTGGGCGCTCACGTCGAGCACGAGCACGTTGGTGAGGATCATCTCGGTGCGGGGCAGGCGCACCTCGGCGCCGCCGTCCGGTGTGGCGAGGCCGGCGGCGCTGTCGCCCGAGCCGTACACGCCGTAGACGTTCACCATGTCGCCGGGCGCCACGTATCCGGCGCCGCCGTTCAGGAACGGCAGGCTGACGGCCACGCCGTCGTAGCCCTCGGGCACGGACACGTTGGAGAGCGAGCGGACCGCGAGCTGGGAGGTCGTGATGACGTCGCCCTCGGAGACGCCGACGGCGAAGATCTGGTTGTCGAGGCCGGCCGCCGACGTGATCGCGCCCACCGGCTGGCTGCCACCGGCGACGGTGTCGGTGGTGAGCAGGCCCTGCTCGATCACCTCGGAGCCGAGGGTGTTGGCCGGGATGTCCTGGGCGGCCACGAAGACGGTGACCTCGGCCTGGCCGGGTGCGACCGTCGCGCGCTCGTCCTCGTCGTCGTTGAGGACCAGGAACACGATGGCACCGCCGATCAGGAAGAAGGCGATGCCGAACAGGATGATCAGATTCGAACGCTGGCGCACGGGGGTCCTCTCGGCTGGCGGGGTTGGACCGATTGTCGGCACTGTCCGGTTTGGAGAACATGGCCCGTCCGAGTCATTTGCTGTGCACCTGACGTGACTAGTTCCCTCCGTTCCGTACGGAACTGGCCGTCTGCGGCCGCCGGGGTACGGTGCCGGCCGTGCTCGTCCTCGGCCTCACCGGCGGCATCGGCTCCGGGAAATCCACCGTCTCCGCCCTCCTCGAAGCGAAGGGTGCGGTGATCATCGACGCCGATCGCATCGTGCGCGAGCTGCAGCAGCCGGGCGAGCCCGTGTTCGAGGCCATGGTCGAAGCGTTCGGCGACGGGATCGTCGCGGCGGACGGCACGCTCGACCGCCAGGCGGTGGCCGACCTCGTCTTCGGCGACGAGGAGAAGCTGGCCGAGCTCAACGGCATCGTCCACCCGGCCGTCGGCGTCCGCATGGCCGAGCAGCTGGCCGGGTTGGCCGACACCGAAGCCGTCGTCATCCTCGACGTGCCGCTCCTCGTCGAGGGCAAGGGCAGGTACGACACGGCCGGGACGATCGTGGTCGACGTGGACCCCGACCTGGCCGTGGAGCGCCTCGTCGAGCACCGGGGCTTCAGCGAGGCCGACGCACGCGCCCGCATGGCCCGCCAGTCCAGCAGGGAGGACCGCCTCGCCATGGCGGATGTGGTGATCGACAACTCCGGGGCGGTCGCCGACCTCGGCCCCCAGGTCGACGAGCTGTGGGCTCGGATCCAGGCGGGGGACTTCGCCGCGGCCTGACCGGCCGGTCACACCACGTCGATATCGTCGCTCCATGCCCGAGTTCCGCATGGTGGCCGACTACAAGCCGGCCGGCGACCAGCCCGCCGCGATCGACTCGCTCACCGAGGGCATCCGGGCGGGGGAGCGGTACCAGACGCTGCTCGGCATCACCGGCTCGGGCAAGAGCGCCACCATCGGCTGGACCATCGAGCAGACCCAGCGTCCCACCCTGGTGATCGCCCCGAACAAGAGCCTGGCCGCCCAGCTGGCCAGCGAGTTCCGGGAGTTCTTCCCGGACAACAAGGTCGAGTACTTCGTCAGCTACTACGACTACTACCAGCCCGAGGCCTACGTGCCCTCGAGCGACACCTACATCGAGAAGGACTCGTCCATCAACGACGAGATCGACCGCCTCCGCCACGCCGCCACCTCTGCGCTCCTGACCCGGCGAGACGTGATCGTCGTCGCCTCGGTCTCGTGCATCTACGGTCTCGGTTCGCCGGTCGAGTACCGCAAGAACCTGCTCCACGTGCAGGTGGGCGAGGAGTACGACCAGCGCGAGATGCTCCGGAAGCTGGTCGACATGCAGTACGACCGCAACGACCAGAACCTCGTCCGCGGGAAGTTCCGGGTCAGAGGCGACACGCTCGAGGTGCACCCCGCCTACGACGAGTCATCCGTGCGGATCACGTTCTTCGGCGACGAGGTCGAGTCCATCACCGTGGTCGACTCGCTCACCGGCGAGAAGGTGGCCGAGCACCAGGACCTGGCCATCTACCCGGCCACCCACTACGTCGCCGGCGAGGACCGCCTGGCCGAGGCCACCATCCGCATCGAGGCCGAGCTGCAGCAGCAGCTGGCCAAGTTCGAGAAGGAGGGCAAGCTGCTCGAGGCCCAGCGCCTCCGCATGCGAACCCAGTACGACCTCGAGATGATGCAGGAGGTCGGCTACTGCAACGGCATCGAGAACTACTCGGCGCCGATCGACGGCCGAAGCGCCGGTGAGCCGCCGTACACGCTGCTCGACTTCTTCCCCGACGACTACCTGGTCGTGATCGACGAGTCCCACGTCGCCGTGCCCCAGCTGCACGGCCAGTACGAAGGCGACCGCAGCCGCAAGCAGATCCTCATCGACCACGGGTTCCGCCTGCCCTCGGCGGCCGACAACCGTCCGCTGCGCTTCGACGAGGTCATGGAACGCGTCAACCAGATGGTCTTCGTCTCAGCGACGCCCTCGCCGTACGAGCTGCAGCAGAGCTCTCGCGTGGTGGAGCAGATCGTGCGTCCGACCGGACTGGTCGACCCCGAGGTCATCGTCAAGCCCACCAAGGGCCAGATCGACGACATCATGGAGCAGATCGAGGCCCGGATCGAGGCCGACGAGCGGGTGCTGATCACCACGCTCACCAAGAAGATGTCCGAGGATCTCTCCGAGTACCTGCTCGAGCAGGGCGTGCGCTGCCGCTACCTGCACTCCAACATCGACACGGTCGAGCGCATCGAGATCCTCCGCTCGCTGCGCCTCGGCGAGTTCGACGTGCTCGTCGGCATCAACCTGCTCCGCGAGGGCCTCGACCTGCCCGAGGTGTCGCTCGTCGCCATCCTGGACGCCGACAAGGAGGGCTTCCTCCGTTCCGAGAGCTCGCTGATCCAGACGATGGGTCGCGCCGCTCGAAACGTGAACGGCCAGGTGATCATGTACGCCGACCAGGTCACCGACTCGATGACCCGGGCCATCGGTGAGACCCAGCGCCGCCGCCAGCTCCAGATCGCCTACAACGAGGAGCACGGGATCGACCCGCAGACGATCCGCAAGGCCGTCACCGACATCCTGCAGTTCCTGCGCGGCTCGTCCGGCTCGGCGCTGCCTGACAAGGACAAGCGCAAGCGCAGCGCCGCCGAGCGCAACCGCATCAAGGAGCTCACCGAGCTGCCGCAGGACGACGTCGAGCGCCTCATCGCCGCCCTCGAGGAGGAGATGCACGAGGCCGCCGAAGAGCTGCGCTTCGAGTACGCCGCCCGCCTGCGCGACGAGATCAAGGATCTGAAGCGGGGGTCGGTGGCGGCAAGCTGATCCTGCGGCCGGTCCCCGGGATCGCTCCCAGGCGCCAGTACCTTCGGCGACGTGACGACCGAGGCGGCGGGCTCCACGCGCGCAACCGCGATGCTGCGCCGACCGTGGGTGGCGGTTCTCGTCGTGCTCGCCGTGTACGGCGCGCTCGCGCTGCTCAACAGCACGGGCGGCTACCTCGGCACCGACACCGGCGCCAAGGTCATCACCCTCGACCGCATGGCCGAGGAGGACACGTTCAGTCCAGCCATCGGCTACTGGGCCGAGGAGTGGGACCCCGACGGCGACTACCACCCGCTCTTCGACACCAGCCAGAACGAAGACGGCGAGTGGGTGAACGTCACCACGCTGCCGATGCTGATCGCCGCACGACCCCTCTACGAGCTGGGCGGCTACCGGCTGGCATTGCTGCTGCCCATGCTCGGTGGCGTCCTGGCCGCGCTCGCGTGCCGGGACATCGCCCGGCGCCTCGCCGGCGAACGAGAGGGCTGGTGGGCGTTCTGGGTCACGGCGCTCGCCAGCCCGATCCTGGTGTACTCGCTCGACCTCTGGGAGCACTCGGTCGGGGCCGGGCTGATGCTCGGCGCCATCGCGCTGCTGCTCCGGGTCATCCAGGGTTCGACTGCGTGGTGGTTGCCGGTGCTGGCCGGCGTCGCGTTCGGCGTGTCGGCGTCGATGCGGGCAGAGACCTTCGTGGTCGCGTTCGTCTCGGTCGGAGTCACCGGTCTCGCGTTGCTGCTCCGTCGGCGGGTGGGTGCAGCCTTCGCCGCCGGTGCGCTCGCCGTCGTCGGCTTCGCCGGGCCATGGCTCGTCAACGCTGCACTCGAGGTCGACCTGGGCGGCAACAGGCGGACGAGCCGCGTGTCCGGTCAGGCGCAGCGACGCTGGTGGACCGAGTTCGGTGAGCGAGGTGAGGAGGCCCTGATCACCTGGTTCGGGCTGCCCGGCTTCGAGTACCCGGGAAACGTCGTGCTCGGCGCTGCGGTCGTGGGAGCCATCGTGCTCGGGGTCACGCTGGGACGGCGTGGTGAGCCGCGCGCAGCGCTCGTCGCGTTGGTGGCGGCCGGCGGGGTCTACCTGCTCGCCTTCGTCTCAGGGCTCGGGTTCGTTTCGGGCGCTCTGGTTGCGTCACCCTTCGCTGCCGCCGCCGGGCTCCTCCGGCGCAAACGGGACCGGGCAACCGTCCTGACGATGGCCGTGGTGATGACCGTGCTGATCTGGACCTTCCAGCTCACCGGCGGGGCAGTGCCGCAGTGGGGTGGCCGCTACCTCCTCGTCCCGACCCTGCTGCTCACGACGTGCGGCGTGGTGGCGGTGGTCGAGCGGGACGGAGCGCGCATCCCGCGCCTGGCCCTGGTCGGATTCGCCGTGGCCGTCACGGTGTTCGGCGCAGCGTGGCTGCAGCAGCGTTCGCACGATGTCGACGACTTCTTCGAGGACCTCGCCGAGCGCCCGGAGGACGTGGTGATCTCCACCAACGGCTTCTTCGTGCGCGAAGCAGGGCCGGCGTACGACGACCGGTTGTACCTGTCCATCGGTCGGGGCGCTGACGTCGAGGGGGCCGTCGAGGTGGTGCGTGAGGCGGGCTTCGAGACCTTCGCGGTCTTGACGCGAGCCACCGACCCACCGGTTCTCGAGGCGACGCCGTTGAGCTCGGATGTCCTCGAGTTCCTCGGCGTGCCCCTCGTGTACCACCGGTATCAGCTGGACTGATCCGACACCCCAGACGAACGTATGTTCCCACCCGTGGCCAGCACCCGGCGCTAGCCTCGTCCCTCGTGGCCGACAAGCTGGTGGTACAGGGAGCGCGGGAGCACAACCTCAAGGGCATCGACCTCGAGCTCCCCCGAGACAAGCTCATCGTCTTCACCGGCCTGTCCGGTTCGGGCAAGTCCTCGCTCGCGTTCGACACCATCTACGCCGAGGGTCAGCGCCGCTACGTCGAGAGCCTCTCGGCCTACGCCCGCCAGTTCCTGGGGCAGATGGACAAGCCCGACGTCGACTTCATCGAGGGCCTCTCCCCGGCCATCTCGATCGACCAGAAGTCGGCCAGCCGCAACCCGCGGTCCACCGTCGGCACCATCACCGAGGTCTACGACTACCTCCGCCTGCTGTTCGCCCGCATCGGCGTTCCCCACTGCCCGAACGACGGCACGCCGGTGTCCCGCCAGACGCCTCAGCAGATCGTCGACCGCATCATGGAGATGGAGGAGGGCACCCGCTTCCAGGTGCTCGCCCCCGTGGTCCACGGCCGCAAGGGCACCTACGACACGCTGCTGGAGGACCTGGCCAAGCAGGGGTTCGCCCGGGCCATCGTCGACGGCGAGCTCGTCGAGCTGACCGCCACGAGCGAGCTCGAGCTCGAGCGCTACGAGATGCACACCATCCAGGTCGTGGTCGACCGGCTGGTGGCCAAGCCGGACATGGCGCGGCGCCTGACCGACAGCCTCGAGACCGCGCTCGCCCTGGCCGACGGCGTGGCCGAGATCCAGATCGTGCCTCGCGACCGGGAGCCGGAGCCCGAGGACACCCTCACCTTCAGCCAGCACTTCGCCTGCCCGACGTGCGGCATGTCGTTCCAGGACCTGGCGCCCCGCAACTTCTCGTTCAACTCGCCCTACGGCGCCTGCCAGGCCTGCGACGGTCTCGGCACCCGCTACGAGGTCGATCCCCAGCTCGTCGTCCCCGACCCCGACCTGCCGGTCGACGAGGGCGCCATCGCTCCGTGGGCCGGCGGGCACTCCACCTACTTCCACCGCCTCGTCGAGGCCGTCATGTCCGAGGTCGGCATCGACCCCGGCACGCCGTGGAAGGACCTGACCAAGAAGCAGACCCAGACGCTGCTCTACGGCAAGGGCGTCTCCAAGGTCACGGTCACCTACAAGAACCGCTACGGGCGCACCCGCACCTACAACGCCAACTACGAGGGCGCCATCCCGTACCTGTCGCGGCGGCACACCGAGGTCGACTCCGACTCCCAGCGGGAACAGATCGAGGGATACATGCGGGAGGTGCCGTGCCCCACGTGCGAGGGCAAGCGCCTCAACCCGATCTCGCTGGCCGTGCTCGTCGACGGGCACAACATCTCCGACGTGTGCGACCTCTCCATCGGGGAGGCGTCCAAGGTGCTGGCCGGCCTCGAGCTGTCCGAGCGGGACAAGATGATCGCCGAGCAGGTGGTCAAGGAGATCAACGCCCGGATGGGCTTCCTGCTCGACGTCGGTCTCGACTACCTGACGCTCTCACGGAACGCCGGGACGCTGGCCGGGGGAGAGGCCCAGCGGATCCGCCTCGCCTCCCAGATCGGCTCCGGGCTGGTCGGCGTGCTCTACGTGCTGGACGAGCCCTCCATCGGCCTGCACCAGCGGGACAACCGCCGGCTTATCACCACGCTCGTCCGCATGCGCGACCTCGGCAACACCGTCATCGTCGTCGAGCACGACGAGGAGACCATCGCCGAGGCCGATTACGTCGTCGACATCGGCCCCGGCGCGGGCGAGCACGGCGGAGAGGTCGTCCACTCGGGCACGTACAAGCAGCTGCTGAAGAACAAGGACTCGATCACCGGCCAGTACCTGGCCGGCAAGCGGTCCATCCCCATCCCCGAGCAGCGCCGCTCGCCCTCGCTGGACCGCGTCAAGGTGGTCGGCGCACGGGAGAACAACCTGCGCGACGTCACCGTCGAGTTCCCCCTCGGCGTCTTCACCGCCGTCACGGGTGTGTCGGGGTCGGGCAAGTCGACGCTGGTCAACGAGATTCTGCTGAAGTCGCTGATGCAGCACGTGTACAAGTCGAAGCAGCCGCCCGGCCTGCACAAGCGGGTCGAGGGGATGGAGAGCCTCGACAAGGTCATCGCCATCGACCAGTCGCCCATCGGCCGCACGCCCCGGTCCAACCCCGCCACCTACACCGGCGTGTGGGACCACGTTCGCAAGCTGTTCGCGGCGACGAACGAGTCGAAGGTCCGCGGCTACCTGCCCGGCCGGTTCTCGTTCAACGTCAAGGGCGGCCGCTGCGAGGCCTGCGCCGGCGACGGCACGATCAAGATCGAGATGCACTTCCTGCCCGACGTGTACGTGCCGTGCGAGATCTGCAAGGGCCAGCGCTACAACCGGGACACCCTCGACATCACCTTCAAGGGCAAGAACGTGGCCGAGGTGCTCGACATGCCGTGCGAGGAGGCGCTCGAGTTCTTCTCGAACCAGCCGTCCATCGCACGTCACATGCAGACCCTCGTCGACGTCGGCCTCGGCTACGTCCGCCTCGGCCAGCCGGCCCCGACCCTCTCGGGCGGCGAGGCCCAGCGCGTGAAGCTGGCCTCCGAGCTGGCGAAGCGCTCCACCGGCCACACCATCTACGTGCTGGACGAGCCGACCACTGGCCTGCACTTCGAGGACATCCGCAAGCTGCTCACGGTGCTGTCTCGTCTGGTCGACCAGGGCAACACCGTGCTCGTCATCGAGCACAACCTCGACGTGGTCAAGACGGCCGACTGGATCATCGACCTCGGCCCCGAGGGCGGCTCCGGCGGCGGCCAGATCGTGGCCGAGGGACCACCGGAGCACGTCGCTGCGGTCACGGGCAGCCACACGGGCCAGTTCCTCGCGCCCATCCTCGGCGTCGAGCGCGGCTGACGGTCCTCAAGGGGCGTGCCGGTTCTGCCGTAACCTCCAGGTGTGAGGCGCCTGGCTCGACCCGTGATGTACGCCGGCGTCGTCGCCGTCGTCCTCGGGCTCGGCAAGTACCACGCCAGCACGGCAGGTGACTACGACTTCACCACGTCGACCCGGTTTACCTGGGCCTTCGCGTACATCGCCCTCCTCTGCCTGGCCGCCTACGGCCTCGGCCTGCCAGAGGTGCCCCGCACGCTCCGGAGCCGGCTGCCGACCTCGCTCATGGCGTCCTTCTCCGGGGCCGTGGCCATGTCGGTCGTCCAGCTGTTCGTCGGCGACGCCCTCCTGCCCCGCTTCGTGGTCTTCGGCGCCGCAGCGCTGCTGGTGCCCTGGTACTACGCCATGTCGACCCTCGCCGGCGCGGGCCGGACGTCCCTCGAACGTCGCGATCGCGTCATCGTCGTCGGACCGCCCGAGCTCGCCGCCGAGCTGACGGCTGAGCTGGCCGGCAACCCGGAGAAGCCGGCATCCGTGGTTGCGCAGCTGTGCGAGGAGGATGCGGCCGACACTGGAGACGACCGACGTCCACTCGTGGTTGCGGCGGACGCGCACGCGGCGACCGTGCTGGTCCTGAGCGGGCCGGCCCAGGCCGACGAGCGCATCGTGGACCAGGCGGCGGTGCTTCACGAGACCGGGGTGCGGGTGCGGACGCAGTCGCTGTTCTACGAGGAGTGGCTGGGCAAGATCCCGGTGGCCGATCTCGGCCGCATGTCGCTGTTCTTCGACATCGGTGAGGTGCACCGAATCCAGTTCGGCCGGGCCAAGCGCATCGTCGACGTGGCCGCCGGGGTGGTGGGTGTCGTCGTGCTGCTCGTCGCCATCCCGGTCGTGGCGATCGGCAACCTCGTCGCCAACCGCGGTCCGCTGTTCTACGCGCAGGAGCGCGTCGGGCGCGGGGGAGCGGTGTTCCGCATCCTGAAGTTCCGCTCGATGCGGGACGACGCGTCGGCGCCGACCGACTGGACCTCCGAGGACGACCCGCGGGTCACCTCGTTCGGCCGGGTGCTCCGACAGAGCCACCTGGACGAGCTCCCCCAGGTCTGGAACATCCTCCGCGGCGATCTCAGCCTGGTCGGCCCCCGGCCGGAGCAGCCCCGCTACGTTGCCGAGCTCGTGGAGAAGCTGCCCTTCTACGACATGCGCCACATGGTGCGGCCCGGCCTGACCGGCTGGGCGCAGGTGAAGTACGGCTACGCCGGCGACGAGCGGGATGCGCTCGAGAAGCTGCAGTACGACTTCCACTACCTCCGGCGCCAGAGCCTCGGCTTCGATCTGAAGATCGTTGGCCGAACGACTAGATCGATCCTCGGCATCGAGGGACGGGGACGATGAACGAGGTGCCACTCGTGACGGTGCTGGTTCCGGCGCGAAACGAGGAACGCAGCATTTCGCGCTGTCTGCAGGCTGTGCTTGCTCAGGACTACCCGCACGACCGTATGGAGATCGTGCTTGTCGACGGCCATTCGACGGATCGGACCGCTGTGCTCGCAAAGGAGACGCTCTCCGCCGGAGACATCCGTTCGCAAGTGCTTGCGAATCCCCTCGGTACCACCCCCAGCAACCTTAACGCCGGTCTCGCGGTTGCGTCCGGTGGACTGGTATGTCGCGTTGATGCTCGCAGCATTGTGCCTCCCAACTATGTGCGTCTCTGCGCCGAACTACTCAGGGAGCGAGAGGACATCATTGTGACCGGCGGCGCACAGATCGCACTCCCGCTCGATGAGTCGGATCGCTCCGCCGGCATCGCAAGGGCGCTCAACAACAGGTACGCCATGGGCGGCTCGCGGTATCGGTCAGGAAGGCGTTCAGGACCAACCGATACCGTCTACCTCGGAGCGTTCCGAACCGCCGACCTCCGTGAAGCAAACGGCTGGGACGAAGCCATGCTCACCAATCAGGACTACGAACTCAACCGACGCTTGGGTTCTCACGGAGTTGTGTGGTTCGACGACCGCTTAGCTGTGGGGTATATCCCTCGTCAAACCCTTCGAGCGCTCTGGGCGCAGTACTTCCGCTTTGGGCGTTGGAAGGTGCGCTATTGGCGGCGCACTGGCGACCGCCCTCAGTCGCGACAACTGCTCGCACTCTTGGCGGTTCCTATGGCGCTGGGGTTCGTGGGTGTCTCGGCAGCTAGGTCAAAGCCTCGCTATCGGCGTTGTCTCGCAGTTGCTGCAGGCACAATTGGCCCCGTATGGATAGTGGACGCTCTCGGTTCAACATCTTCAGCTAACCGAAGAGTGCGCCTTGTGAGTAGCGTGACGCTTGTACTGGTTGTCGGCGGGTGGCTAGCCGGGGTCGGTGCCGAAACCTTTGCCAGCAGATCGCGGGGCAAGCATGATCAGTAGCCTGCGACTTGTTTACGTTGTCTCCAAGTGGAATCAAGAGACAGAGACCTTCATACGTAGAGAAGTCGCAGCAGCACTCGACTCTGGTTGTGATGTTCAAGTCGTCAGTCTTCGGTCGCCCGGCCGGCCAGACGGGATCGTCGACGAATCATCGATTTCGGTCCTCGTGCCGACGTTGGGTGCGTTCGCACGGCGAATCGCCCCGGCGGTGGTCAGTCGGCCCTCCGCCGTCCTAGGCGGCCTCTGGCGGATCCTCCGGCTTGGCCGGCCCGGTACGTGGTTGCCGCACCTACGCGCATGGGGTGCTGCGATTGCAGTGCGAGGAAGTATCGAACCCGCGCATATCGTCCTCGCTCACTTCGCGTGGCTATCCGCCACCGCCGCCGATAACATCGCTCAGCAGAACGGTCTGCCATACGCGGTGTTTCCGCATGCGCACGACATCTATGAACGGAGGTGCCGTGACAGATACTTGGGGGACCGTCTCCGCCGCGCTTCGGCAGTATTCGTGGAGTCAGAGACAATCGCTGAGGACGTGCGTTCTAGCTTCGGAGTAGACCCGACGGTGATGCGAATGGGAGTCCCAGACGAGTACTGTGTGCGCATTACGGACGATCTTTCGCCCGACCCTACGAAGGTGGTCTCCGTCGGGGCTCTTCGGCCCAAGAAGGGGCATGACCTCTTGATTCGGGCGGTGGCAGAACTTGATCAGGTTTCGCTTGATATCGTCGGAGAGGGTGCGGAACGGCAGAAGCTAGAAAGGCTCGTGCTCCAGCTCGGTGCGACGGACCGCGTGCGGTTCAGAGGTCACGTCGATCAATGGACGATTACTGAACTGCTCGATCACGCAGCAGTGTTTTGTTTGGCGAGTCGCGTAACCGAATCTGGCGACCGGGACGGCGTCCCGAATGTTCTCATCGAGGCCATGGCCCGCGGCGTGCCCGTCATTGCCACGAAGGTGTCCGGGATCCCCGATCTCTTGGCGGATGGACGAGGGTCGGTCGTGGCTGAGGGTGATGTCCCAGGCTTGAGGAATGCGATAGCTGAGGCGTTGGCGGATCCATCTGACGCCCGAGAACGGGCGCAGTCAGCGCTTGAACACGTGAGGGAGAACTACACAACGACGTCCAACTGGGTCCGCATGGCGTCGGTCCTCCGCGACAGAATCGGCTGATGGCTGCTCGTGGGCATCCTGGAGGTTCTGCGCAAGGAGTGGGCGGACGGATCGTCGGTTCGTTGCTTCGGCGTCTATGAGTGTCGTTGAGATGCGTTCTTGCGGCTCAAGGATCGATGGACCGCAGCCAGCACGCACCAATGCCGATGCATTCGAAGCTGAGTCTTCCGACACGGGCCCGAAGGCTCAACGCCGAACCCTCCTGTGACGCGTCTAGAACGTCCGTCTGCCGCGGACTGTGCGTCCCGTCACATCGGGGACCGGCGCCGGATCATTAGCCCCGGTAAGTCGGACTCAGACCAGAGCGAAGACTGTCCATCCTCCGAGGTATTTCGGAAGCCCAGCTGGTGCGCTGTTGTTGGCTCTGGGACCACGAGACGCTCGGTGCCGATTGGTGATGGGTTGGGGAGGGCCACACGGCGCCAGCCCGTCGAAGGGCGCACTTGTCACGTTGCTCGGATGCCTCCCCGTTGACGCAGGGAGTGGCGGGTACTGTCCAAACGGTGATCGACCGCACATTGAACGAGAACGTCAGAGCAATTGCAAACCTGCCTGAGAGACCGCGGACAGCCTTGGAAGTCGGAGCCCTCCCTGATCGCTATGGGGTGTTGGCGAACCTACCGGACATTCCGGAGCGGCTGGGGATCAACCTGGGTTTGGAAGGCTCCTGCGATGGGTTGGAGGTCGTGCGCGGCGATGCGCGGGAGTTGCCGTGGCCTGACGGCTACTTCGACCTTGTGGTCTGTGCCTCGACCCTTGAGCACATCCCGGATTTCTGGCGGGCGTGCGCCGAGATGAAGCGTGTCCTGGCGGCCAGGGGGACAGCACTGATCTCCACGCCCGGGTTCGCTGAGTTACGCGGGGAGTCACGCATGCACAGGCTGGCAAGACGTCTCGGACTTCCCGACGTAGCGGTTCGCGGCACCGTGACCATGCGCGTGCACGACACCCATGACTTCTATCGGTTCTCGGAGGATGCCTACCGCGAGGTGATTATGTCCGGCTTAGAGGACGTGCGCATCTGGCGCATCATGCTGCCACCACGAATCTTTGGGATGGGCACGAAAGGCGCATGACGTGGTTCAGGAGAGGGCGCTGTCGAGGTGCGATTGAAGGATGCCGACGACTTGGGCGGGCACAGTGCTTGGTGGCACGGACACCTCAAGCACTCTTGCTTGAGCCAGCGCCGACCGGATGACAGCTGAGGTCCGTGTCGCCAAAGCACTCTCCGACGGAAGTATGGTGGTGATCCCCAAGGCTTCCAAGCCGGCGAGGACAGGGCGGTAAGGGTCGATCTCGTGGAGGATCACCCTGGTGATCTCTTCGACCACATGCTCACGGTCCAACTCGTGTGCTCGCAAGTCGCCGCTGTCGATCCGACGAAGAAGGACTGCTAGGGCGAGCGTGGCTTGGTTCGCCGTGCGTCCTGGCCCGAGGAGTTGCTCGGCGGAGACCCGTCGACGGCTGCTCTTCGGACCGTACCGACGCGCGTGATACTCGAAGTGCAGGCGGTCAATAGGAGATCGACTGCTGAGCAGGCGGTGACGGAGGACAGGGTCGCCAGCGAGGTTATAGGCGTAGATCTGCATGCGCTTCGGGTGGGCATGAATCGTTCCATCGTCCGCAAGCACTGCGAGGTCATCACCTAACAGTGACCATCCGTGTTCGAGGACAAGCTTGAGTGCCGTGCTGGTCTTGCCTACGCCGCCCTCAGCGAACAGTGCCACGCCCCTGCCGTCTCGAGCGACGGAACTGGCGTGGGCGAGGGATTGACCTCGATCGAGTCCCGCGATGTGGGCGAGATGATCCATTGGACCGTAGATGACGCTCTTTGCGATGAGTTCGTCACGGGATAGGTAGTTGAAGTTCCGTAGGCGTTGCACAAGCGGAGGGATCGATCGGCCAGGGGTCGCGACGATGGCCACATCCCATCGGTTCGTTCGGCGAGTGACCTGATATGTGATGCGCCCGGCCCCGACCCGGTAGGCGACCTGCGACGCCTCGCCGAAGTCAGTCGTTCGAGGGTTGTCCAGACCCGGCAGCCTGTCGACGAAACGAAAGCCGATGTCGGGCGTCGTCGTCGCTTGGCGGGGGAACTCAGCGCGCAGTTGGCCCGCTCCCGGGTGGTCGCCGTCGATGGCGAATGTGAGCCGACCGAGCGAGTGGGTCGAGGCCATGACCCGCAGGCTACGCGCCGCCGACCCCCATGCCTGCTTGCAGAGCGATACCGGCGAGAGCCTTCGGATTGCCCGATCGCAAAATGGTGACCCCAGGAAGTCAACAGCCGGCGGCGTGAGAGTGTTGCGCAGACAACAATCACGACCAAGTCGGGATCCTGGGCCCGACAATGCGGTCATCGGCGGGTGCTCGGTCCAATGAGGATATCCGTCCACCCGCGAAGCCAGCCAGCCTAGGGCGATCTGCCGCAGATGACCCCGACAGGGATATCGAGTCGCAATGGCTCTACGCTTCAGAGTGGACGCGCTGCCGGCGAGTGCTGGTCGGCCTCACCGACTGTGGTGGCCTCATGCGCTTGGCTCAGGAGCACTTGTGCCTCGTCCAACGACTCTAACAGCCTCGTTGTGCCGCCTTCCATCGCGAAGACTCGATCACAACACCCAAGCGTGGTCAGCCTGTGCGCCACGATGAAGCAAGTCACATGCCCCTTCAGACGGACTATCGTCTCTTGGAGAAGCGCCTCTGATCGAAGATCGAGGGCGCTGGTGGGCTCGTCGAGTATCAGCAGTTCCGGCCGTCCGAGGAGCGCTCGAGCAAATGCGAGGCGTTGCCGCTGACCACCAGATAGGCCCGAGCCTCGCGGGCCGAGAACGGTCTGCATGGCCTGCGGGAGACTCCTGATTTCGTCCAGCAGTCCTGCCTCGTGCGCCACTTCTTCGATTTGGCCGATCGTTGCGTCTCGAAAGAACGCAATGTTTTCGGCGACTGTGCCTTCGAAAAGCCGCGGCTCCTGGGGAACAAAGGACACGAGCTTGCTCCAACTCGGATCGTCGATCTCTTCGTACCTGAGACCTCCAGCGGTGACGTCGCCGGATGAAGGTGTCCGCAGTCGGAGCAACACCTGGGCGAGAGTCGACTTGCCGCCGCCCGATGGCCCAACAAGGCCGATGCATTCCCCTTGCTCAATGTGCATCGTAACGCCGCGCAGGGTTGGCACGCCGGGGCTGTACTCGTAACTGACTCCTCGCAGGTCCAGGTCGCCCAGGTGCCCGACCGCTGCCAGACCCGCTTCAGGGGTCGCGGCCTCCAGGGAACGCATCCGCCGGCAGAACTCTTCGAGTCCCGGCGCTTGTTCGTTCATTCCTTGCAGCGCGGTGTTCGCATTCTGAGCGTACGCGAGTGACCGAACGATGAGCAGGACAACAGTTCCTGCAGCGGCGAGCTCGGTTCCGTCAGACAAGTACAGGACGCCGGCGGCGACTACCAAGAACAGCACCGCAAGATCTCGCAGTAACCACGACCCGGCTCGAGCGAGGAACCTGCTCCGCCGTAGCGCATCCGTTGCGGCCCGATTGTGAGTGGACAGCGTCTCCATACGCTTCCTCGCCACCCCGAACACGCGTAGTTCGAGCGCGAGTCCCGTCCACTCTGTGATCGCTTCTGCGAACCTGCTGTTGACTTGCACGTAGTCATTCGCTCGGCGCCGTGTTGCTGACGCGATGGGATGGAGCGCAAGAAAGAGCATCCCTCCGAAGAGGAGCACGATCGATGTAACGAGTGGCTGCAGGATTGCGGCGACACCGAGCAGCATCGCCAACGGTATGAGCGACGAAACGAGGGTGCTCAACGACACCACGAGCTGGCCGATCTGGTAGGAGATCGTCGTTACCGTCTCTTGCAAGGCGCCCTCGCGGTCCGCTGACTGTTGTGCCCATGCGGAGGCTGAATACGTCTTGATCGCACGATCGCGAGCGCCTCGCAGACTCACCGCGGCGACGTCGGCCGTCAGCCAGGCGGAATGCAGGTGGATCAACAGAACGACTACGCCTGCCCCGGTTGCGACAAGCAGCGATACGCCGGCGCTTGGATGCAACGAGCCGACGATCGGAAGGTTGATCTCGACCGTACGGTCGTCGTCCACGATCGTGAGGGCTGTGTTTAGTACCAGGACGAGCAGAACTGCCTCGAGCCCGCCAGCGAGGACGGACTGCACTGCGACGATCGCGGCTCCGACCTTGCCTCGTCGGGGGACGACAGAGCGAAGTTCTGCGACTGTGCTGCGGAGTGTGCCCTGAGGGGAGGAATGCTTCCAATCGTCCGGCGACGTCCGAGGAGTGGGGGCTGGCACGTGCCCGAGACTAAGTGTCGGGGGCGACCTCCGTGCGTACTGTGGGGGTCGTGACGGATCAGTTGCGACGGCGTGGTCATCCAAAGATCGCCGTCGTCACCGATTCCTTCCCTCAGCCTTCTGAGACGTTCATACTTGACCACGTCACATCACTGATCGATCGAGGATGCGACGTCAGCGTCGTGGGCTCGCCGCCAGCGACGGGGACGGTGGTCCATGAGTCGTACTTCCGATACGGGCTCGAGAATGAAGTCATCGTCCGGCGGGAGCCACGGAGCCGAGCCGGCGCGTTCGTACGTTGCGCCGTCGAGAGCGCGAAAGTCGTAGCGCGACGCGAGTCGGTTGGTCGGCTAGTTGATCGGTACCGCTCGTCGCCCGCACGCGCCGCCGCTCTCTTGCGGGAGCTTCCACCGGCCCGGGCAATCGCAGGTCACGATCTCGTCCATTGCCACTACGGCTGGAACGGTCGTCGCATGGCGGACGCACTGGAGGTGGTAGGGGGGAGGGTCCCTCTCGTCACCACCTTTCACGGCTCGGATGTATCGAGGATGCTCGAAGAGGAGGGGCCGCGCCTGTACGACTCGCTGTTCGAGCGCGGCAATGTCTTCCTCACCGTGAGCGAATACTTCCGACAGCGTCTGCTCGGCCTAGGTGCGCCGCCTGAACGAACGATCGTTCATCACATGGGAGTTGATACGGCGCAGTGGGCGGGAATTCCCGCTCCTCCGTCCCGATCTGGGAAACCACTGAAGGTTCTCTCGGCCGCGCGCCTCGTTGAGAAGAAGGGGCTTGAGTTTGCACTGCGCGCCGTCGCGCGCTGTCTCGCTGAGGGTGTCGAGGTCACGTATGTCATCGTTGGGGATGGGCCGCTGCGGAAGGACCTAGAGTCGCTTTCTCGTCGTCTCGGGCTCGCGGAGACAGTTCGCTTCCTGGGGATGCTGGACCGGGACGCCTTTCGTCAGCAACTCGCCTGGTCGGATGTATTGCTTGCTCCGAGCGTGACCGCCGTTGACGGCAACATGGAGGGCATACCGGTCGTGCTGATGGAAGCTATGGCTGCCGGGCGGTGCGCAGTCTCCACCGTCCATAGTGGTATTCCTGAACTTGTCACGTCGGGCGTGAGCGGCCTGCTGGCGGAAGAACGCAATGTTGAACATCTCGTCGAGCATCTCACAGCACTGTTCTATGATCGATCGCAAATCGTGGAGTTGGGATCAGCGGCGCGGAGAGTCGTGCGAGAGCAATTCGATGCCGACATCCTAGCCGATGACTTGGTGAGACTCTATTCTGACATCATTCAACGGAGCGTTTCCTAGATGCTTTGCATTTCGACCAATAGGCGCCTTAAGTCCCTGTGAGGGTGTGGCGGTGTCAGTGTCCCTCAACTCCGATAAGGACAGGTCTGAAGTGACGAATGAAATCAAGACTGTGCTTGTCTTGACGGCCACTGTGGGTGAACCGCAGTTCGAGGCTGGTCAAGAGTCCCTGCGCCTGCAGGCGGGCGTTGACGTCGAAAGCTTCGTGATCCGAAGCCTTGGTAAGGCCGAGGCCCACCAGGTCATGCTGGAGAAAGCCCACAGCGCTTGTGCTGATCGCGTCCTGAAACTCGACGGTGATATGGTCCTTGCAGCCCCTGATTCCATGCTCAGATTGTTTCAATTGGCAGATGTCAACGGATCTCCTGACAGGCTGTCAGTGCCAGTATTCGACTGGTTCACTCGGCATGACCTCCATGGTGCGCATTTCTTCCGACCGTCTGCTGTGACTGCGGACCATGTCGAACCGCTCCACACTGACCGGTGGTTGCGGGAGGTGGGCGGCGTGACGGTCCGACGACTGCCGAACCCTGTCATCCTGCATGCTCCGAACCCTGACTTGGAGCAAGCGGTGCGGTACGGACTCCAACGCGGTCTCAAATTGCGCACTGAAGGTCCTCGATCTCCGCACTGGTTGACCGTATATCGCCTTGTGAGGGCAGCCCGGCACGACCCTGCCGTCGAGCGCTCGGCGTGCCTTGCTGCGATTGCCCTCGTGCTGTCGAGCGAGGGCGTCGGCGTGTCTCCCGATCACCTCGATCACGGTGGCGACGCCTTTCGGGAGGCTGTCGAGTACCTCTCGCAAGAGGACATCCAACAACACCTAGCCGAGCGTCTTCTCGTGCGGTTCGGCTATCTCCGTTCCTATAGGGGGCTCTATAGGCATCCGCTCGTGGCGCTTGCAATGCTGCTCGCTCAATCGGTTCGTCGCCGCGAGGTGTCCGTCAAGGATGTGCTGCCACGCGTGACCCGGAATAACAAGCGGCCCGGCGGTTCTCCGGTATGACGCAGGAAGGACGCTCCAGCCGTGCCAATTCGACGAGGCTCGCCGGCACTGTCTGGAGCGGCGCTATAGCCTTAAGTCGCGAACACGTGAGCCAAGCCTCGTCGGGTGCACCAGGCCGGCGGGCCGGAGGTCCATCAAAGTTGTGCGCTCTTCGAAGTGCTCAGACTGCGTCATGCTGAGGGTTCTCCACGTCATCGGCCCCATGCGGACGGGCGGAGCACAGACACAGCTTCTCGGTTTGGTGCGTGCGGCGCACGGAAAGTTCTGGGACGCAACGGTGTGTGGAACCTCACCCGGATCGATGACGTCCGAATTCGAGGCTGCGGGAATACCGGTGTCGGAGCTTCGTCGCTGGGGTAGCCCCGGTCTCATTCGAATGGCCCGTCTGCGACGAGTAGTCGCGAAGGGCAGTTTTGATGTGGTGCATTCGAACTTATGGCAGAGCAATCTCTATACGCGACTGGCAGTTCTCGGAGTCCGGCAGAAGCCGAAGATCGTCATCTCCGAGCGTGGTGTGGACTACGAGCGAAGCGGTCTCTACCGGTTCGTGGACCGACGACTTCGGTCGCTGACGGATGCTTGGGTCGGAAATTCCGTCACTGTCGTTGAGTTCATTGAGCATGCCCACACGCTTTCGCATGGTCAAGTTGCCCTCATCCCGAATGCGATTGACCGAGAGATTTTTCGTAGTTCGAGCACTGAGCGAGCTTCGTCGGGCCCACTACGAGTGGGAACCGTCGGACGTTTGACTTGGGAGAAGGGGCACGAGGTCCTGATCGAGGCTGCACGAATTCTGGTTGACCGCGGCCACTCATTTGAGTTCTGCATTGCTGGGGAGGGTCCCCGGCGGGAGGAACTCGAAGGACTCGCGTCGGGGTTGCCGGTGACGCTTCTCGGTGCTCTAGAACCAGGGCGGCAGGTGGCAGGATTCCTCTCAAGCCTGGACATATTCGTGTTAGCGAGTCATCAGGAGGGCCGCCCCAACGCCGTGCTTGAGGCGCTCGCGGCAGGTATCCCGGCGATTGTTTGCGATGCCCCCGGATCCGTAGAGGCGCTGGACGATGGTGGGATTGTAGTGTCGAGGGGTGATCCGAGAGCGTTGGCGGACGCTCTCCTCAAAGTGGCTGCAGACCTTCCGGCGGCTGAGCGTGTGGCGCGAGCAGCGGGCGATCGAGTACTTGATTTCGATCAATTGGCTCATCGCTATCTTGAGTTGTTCAACCAGCTCTGCATCGAGGCAATAGATCCAACTAAATGATGCTGGTTGCTGAGCATCGGCGCCCTGGAGGTAAACAAGCATCTCTCACGCATCAGGAGCCCTAGCCAACAATTTCAAAACTCGGGTCGGATCGCGACCACCAAGTAGCTGGGAGATGCGTAATGTCGTGAGCCCCGGCGAGTTAGAAGCCAGTCCAGTGGCGCGCAGATCGAATTAAGAAGGGCGAGGATGAGGGCAGCAACGGTTCGAGTGAGTGACCCGCCTCGTCGCCGGAGTCCACCGATTGGATACGTGGCAAGTGAGATTGCGGTGGTGAAGAGCTCACCTTGCCGGTGCACGCGCTGGACCGTCAGTCCGGCGTCTTCCACGGTCTGTACGAGCCCTTCCTCGGTCCAACGCCAGTAGTCGTGAGGATCTGGATGGTGTGGCCAAACTCCATGTGTCGACAGCAGCAGGGTCCCGCCGGGTTGGAGAATGCGAGCTGCCTCTCTCAATACCCCAACAGGATCCCTCACGTGTTCCAGCTGCTGAGTCGATAACACTAGGTCTGCACACGACTGGACGAGTGGGGTTGCCTCCGCCCAGGCGATCGCATGCGGACGGCCGTGTGAGCTGGTGAGGTCAAGTCCAACGTACCCCCCATCGAACAGTTCCCGGTATGGCGCGGAGCCGCAACCCAGGTCGATTGTGAGTGACGGCGATGCGATGGAAACCTCCGCCCTCAACTGACGGGCGAGGAGCGCAAGATGCCGGTAGCCGTGGTGTGAACGGCTTGGACGAAGCCGAGGTCGGTCCACGTCGTGCGGCGTTGCCCAGGGCGGATCGTCGTGACGCGACTGGGGTCTCATCTCTGCGTCACCGATCTGAGGGAGCCGAACGCGCCCAGGTGTTCTGATCTGACGTGGGGCGGATTGTGGGCGTGGGTCATGCTGCATACTGCCTGAGTCGCAAGGATCGAGAGCATCATTCTGCCTTCCACGCAAGTGAGTCGAACCTCCGCACGGGTGGGCTGTGCGTTATCGAGCCGGGCAGGACGGCGACTGATGAGTAGGAAGATTGGGCACGCAACCGTTCAGGAGGAAGTCAAGTTGGGAACGAAGACGACCCGATCGAAGTTCTAACCGCAAGCCACTTTCAGCCGCCCCAACCTCTCGTAGACTTCTTGGAGAAGCATCCCGGAGCGCGGGTCCTTGACGGGGTTGTGGGGCGAGGAGACTTGGTGCTGTGATTGCGTCGCATGGGCTGGGGACGCTCTCGGGGTCGACATCGCGGATTCCTGCATCGACAATGGCCGGCGCAGCTTTGGTCGTCTGGGTGTCGATCCAGGTGCCCTTCTGCACATGTCTGAACTAGACGTTGGTTCGCATCAATACGACGTAGCTGTCTCGTACATGGTGCCTGAGCAGGTTTCCGATCTGAGCGCAGCGGCCCGAGACATGCGCACGGCGTTGGTGCGCGGCGGGAGCGCGCTTCACTTGTTCCCTGGTCGGGTACGACCGGTCGAGCCTCACGTAGGTGCGCCTTTGGTTCAGGACGGAGGGTCGTGCACGCAAGTTGCTGATCCGGGCGGCCGTTCGCTCCGGATGGACTGACGCTCCGGCTAGAGATTGAACGGTAGCGGGACGGGCAGATGTGGCGAACAAGATCGAGGACTATCTGGCGAACTCAACGCGGTATCGATCGAACGCCAAGATCGTCCAGACATTTCGTAACGCGGGGTTTGGTGCTCGCATATCGATGGCCGATCATCGACGTGTCCAGCCGTACGGCCCCCTGCCGGAGTTCGTTGCCCCATATCGTCCTCGCGCGAATCATGACTGCGCACCTCGTATCGGAGGGCTGACCTACGTGATGTCGAGCATCCTCTGCAGCGCCACCCGGGCCCACGCCGCAGTCCCGTGATCCACGCTGATCCGGTTCGGCACGCGTGCGGCGACCAACTCCTCCAGGATCCACGTGAGGTGTGGCAGATCGATGCGGTTCATCGTGGAGCACGGACAGATCAGCGGGTCGAGCGACACGACCGTCTTGTCTGGGTACTCGGCTGCCAGACGGTTGACGAGGTGGATCTCGGTGCCGATGGCGATCACGGTGCCGGGCGCAGCGGCTTCCACGGTCTTGATGATGAAGTCCGTGGAGCCGACCTCGTCAGCGGCGCGGATCGCGTCGTGCGGGGCTTCCGGGTGGATCACGACGAGGCCGTCGGGATGCTCGGCGCGGAACTCAGCCACCTGTTCAGCCGAGAACCGCTGGTGGATGCTGCAGTGACCCTTCCAGAGGAGGAACTTTGCTTCCTTGGCCTCCGCCTCGGTGAGACCGCCCAAGTCCAGGCGAGGGTTCCAGAGCTGCATCTCGTCGAGGCCGAAGCCCATCGCCACGCCGGTGTTCCGGCCGAGGTGCTGATCGGGGAAGAACAGCACCTTGTCGCCCTGCGTGAACGCCCACTCGAGCACGGCCCGGGCGTTGGTCGACGTGCACACGGCGCCGCCGTGGCGACCGACGAACGCCTTCAGCGCCGCCGAGGAGTTCATGTAGGTGATCGGTACGAGTCGCTCGATGTCGATGACCTGTTCGAGCTGCTCCCACGCCTCCTCGACCTGGTCGATGTCGGCCATGTCGGCCATCGAGCAGCCTGCGTTGAGGTCGGGCAGGATCACCTGCTGGTGCTCGCCGGTGAGGATGTCGGCGGACTCGGCCATGAAGTGGACGCCGCAGAACACGATGTACTCGGCCTGCGGTCGCTCCTGGGCGAGTACTGAGAGCCGGTAGCTGTCGCCACGGGCGTCGGCGAACTGGATGATCTCGTCGCGCTGGTAGTGGTGCCCGAGGATGAACAGCCGCTCGCCGAGGGTCTCCTTGGCGGCGGCGATGCGTGACTCGAGCTCCTCGTCGGAGGCATCGGTGTACCGCTCGGGGAGCGGTAGCTGGAGGCGGAGCATGTGGTCTGGTTCCCCCGATTTCGCAAGGGTGGAGAACCGATTGGCGGACGGCAGGGACAGCCCGGTCGCCTCTCCTGCGGGGATGTCGTCCTCGGTTCGGAATGGGTGCCGGTGATTCCGGGCCGGCAGGAGCACGATACCTCCTTGGCGGCCACTGGAACTCCACTCGGAAAGGTTGGGCTTCGTCAGATGCACACCCACGGGGAGTGGAGGTCCCAGATGCCGTGCCGAGGCAGTGGCACACTCTCGATGTCCGTCGGCGGACCCAGGCAGAGGAGAGGCTCCCAAGTTGCAGGTGCAGGCGGCACAGGACACTGCGGTCGAGCTGTCCGTGGTGGTCGCAGCCTTCGAAGAGGCGGACACACTTCCGAAGCTCTGGCAGCGCCTTGCGCCGGTCCTCGACGGGTTCGAGAGCTCGGAGCTCGTCGTCGTCGACGACGGCAGCAAGGACGCCACGTGGTCGGTCATCTGCGAGCTGGCCGGCCATGATCCGCGAGTCCGAGGAATCCGCCTATCGCGGAACTTCGGTCAGCAGGCAGCGCTGACGACGGGCCTCGAGGTTGCCTCTGGGGCCGTGGTCGCTTGTATCGACGCCGACCTCCAAGATCCTCCGGAGCTGTTGCCGGAGATGGTCGAGCGGCTGCGAGCCGGGGCGGAGGTCGTCTACGCCGTGCGGCGCACGCGGGACGCCGGGCCGGCGAAACGGCTGGCGTATCGGGCCTTCTACCGCCTGTACCGGGCCCTGGCCGAGATCGACGTCCCGCTCGACAGCGGCGACTTCGCCGTGCTGGACCGTCAGGTGGTGGACCAGCTCATCGCCATGCCTGAGCGAACCCGGTTCCTTCGCGGATTGCGTAGCTGGGTCGGGTTCCGCCAGGAGCCCTTCGAGTACGACCGGCCGGACCGGGCTGTCGGGCAGCCGAAGTACACGCTCCGCAAGCTCGTCCGCCTCGCTATCGACGGGCTCGTGTCGCTGTCGAGTCTTCCGCTCCGCGCGGCTTCGATCCTCGGGATGCTGACCGCCATCGCCGGCGTCATCTACATCGGCGTGGCCGTGGGAGCCCGGCTCCTCCTACAGGATGTCCCAGAGGGTTGGACGTCGTTGATCGCGATCATCCTCGTGCTGGGTGGGGCCCAGCTGACGGTGATCGGGGTCCTCGGCGAGTACGTCGCCCGGATCTACGACGAGGTCAAGCGCCGGCCCCACGCCGTGGTGCGCGACCAGATCGGAGTCCGAAGTGGATCCTGAGCTGCACCAGGCGCACGCCGACCTCGACGAGACCCACTGGTGGTTCCGTGGACGCCGCCGCATCATCAGAGCAGTGCTCGCTCGCCACCTTCCCCTGGGAAGCGGGAGCATCCTCGATGTGGGCTGTGGCGCCGGGGGGCTGCTGGGTGTCCTCGAGGAGCACGGCGAGGTCATCGCCATCGAGGGTGAGGCGACAACGGCCGCGGTCGCGCACGAGCGACATCCCGCCGCGGACGTGCGCGTCGGCGTCCTGCCCGATGCGCTGGCGGAGGTCGACGAATGCCGGCTCGTGACCGCCTTCGATGTGATCGAACACGTCGACGACGATGTCGGTCTGCTCCGGGCGATGCACGACGCACTCGCCATCGGAGGGACGCTCTGCGTGACGGTGCCTGCGCTCCCGTCGCTGTGGAGCCACCACGATGAGGTCAACGGGCACAAGCGCCGGTACACCGCCCGGACGCTGCGGGCGGCGCTGACCGACGCCGGCTTCGACGTCGGCCACCTCTCGTACTTCAACAGCGTTCTGCTGCCGGTCGTGTGGGTCGCTCGGCGCCTCGAAGGCCTCCGAGGTCAGCAGGCAACTGACTTCGACAGGACCTTGGGCCCAGCCGATCGCCTCCTGGAAGCGGTGTTCGCAGCCGAGCGGCACGTGGTGGCGCGCTGGTCGATGCCACTCGGCGTATCCCTGATCGCCGTGGCCGTGCGGCGGTGAGCGAGTCGGTGCCGGGGACGACCCTGGCCCAGGAGGCAGCAGGCGAGCCGGCAAGGTTCGGTTTGGTGGCGGGTGCGGAGCGGATCCGCGTCGGGCTCCTCGCGCTCGCTGCATCGCTCCCGAGCCTCGCCAGTGGGCTGCTCGGTGGCGGGTTCCTCACCGATGACTGGGGGGTCTGGCTGGTCTTCGACCAGAACGGTTTGGTGGATGGCCTGTGGCAGCTCGCCTTCGAACAACCGGCCAGGCCTTTCGCCGCGCCGTACTACGCGGTCCTGTACGAGGTGATCGGCGATCGGCCGGTCCTCCAAGGGCTCATCATCGCCGCCGTGAACGCGTCCTTGCTCGTGACGGCCTGGCTCTTCGGCCGACATGTCCTTCCAGCCAAGGTGCTGTGGCCAACCCTGGTGGTGTTCGCGCTGGCGCCAAACCACGCGATGACCCGCTTGTGGTTCGTCGTCGGGACGTATCCGTTGGCGCTGGCCATGATGTTCCTCGGGTTGTGGCAGCTCCTGCGCCGCCGCAACCTGGCGGCAGCCGGCCTGCTCGCCGCCGGAACCCTCGTCTACGAGGGCGTGGTCGTCCTCGCCGTCACCCTCGTGGTCATGTGGGCCGCTCCAGCGTGGAGGGAGCGTCTGCGCGCCGCATTCGTGGCTGTGACTCCGGCGGTCGTCGTCGCCGCCGGACTCTTCCTGCTGTCGCCGAAGCGGGACGGTGACGGGCCCGACCCATTCGACAACGCCTCCAGCCTGGTGTCGGCGCACTTCGGGACGGGCATGTGGGAGTACCCGCTGCTCGCACAGGTGGTGGGAGCGGTCCTGCTGCTGGCCGTGGTCGTGGCGGTAGCAGCTCAGCTGCCATCGTGGCGGTCGTCGTCGATCGAGCCGAGGTGGCTCCTCATCGGCGTGGTCGTGATGCTGGCCGGAGCCGCCCCGTTCATGTACGCGGGAGCTGTGTTCGCCACCACGGGCTTGTTCGATCGGAACAACCTGGTGCCGAGCGTGGGTACCGCGCTGGTGCTCGGGTCAGGCTGGGCGTGGTTGCGATCATGGAGGCCGAACATTGCAGCTGTCGTCGCGATCGGCGGCATCTCGTGGTTCGCTGCCATGCAGGCGGTGGACGTGGACAACTTCCGTCAGGCCGTCTCGAGAGGGGATGCCGTGATCGGAGCCCTCGCCGCAGCTCCCGGTGTGGATGACGCATCGCCCATCATCGTCGTCCCAGAGCAGGTCTCGAACGGCACCGGCATGGCCGACTTCGTGTACCACGGCGACTTGGTCGCAGCGATGCGGTACCGGCACGGCGGTGACTGGAGCCGCGTCCTGCTCATCGAGCGGCTCGACTGCGGCTCACTCGACACCTCGGCTCCGGTGCAGGTGTTCAACTGGCGCGACGAGAGCATCGAGGTGCTCTCACGAGATGCACTACGGACTCGCTGTGAGCAGGAGAAGGAGCTGGTCGAGGGCGCCTGAACGTCGTGGGAGGGCGCGGCCATCGCCCGTAGCCTTGCGGCGTGGTCCAACGTCCCCCCGCCGGCACGATCCCGGAGACACCCGGCTCGTACCAGTTCAAGGACGCGCACGGCCGGGTGATCTACGTCGGCAAGGCGCGGAACCTGCGCCAGCGGCTGTCGAACTACTTCCAGAACCCACGCAACATGCACCCGCGCACGGCGCAGATGGTGGCCACGGCCGAGAGCGTCGAGTGGATCCAGGTCCGCAACGACGTCGAAGCGCTGATGCTCGAGTACAACCTCATCAAGGAGCACCGGCCACGCTTCAACGTCCGCCTCCGGGACGACAAGAGCTATCCGTTCCTGGCAGTGACCGTCTCCGACGATTGGCCTCGCCCGATGGTCATGCGTGGCCGGAAGCGCAAGGGCACCCAGTACTTCGGGCCCTACGCCAACGCCTACGCCATCCGCGAGACCCTCGACCTGCTCCTGCGTACCTTCCCGCTCCGGACGTGCTCGGACAACAAGTTCGGTCGGCACGAGCGCATGGGTCGCCCCTGCCTGCTGTTCCACATCGAGAAGTGCTCCGGCCCCTGCGTCGGCGAGGTGGATCACGAGACGTACCAGCAGATGACCAAGGAGCTGCTCGACTTCCTCGACGGCGAGACCGACGCGCTGGTCGAGCGGCTCGAGACCGACATGTCCCTGGCGGCCAGAGAGCTCGAGTACGAGCGAGCGGCCCGCATCCGCGATCAGCTCGAGAGTGTCAACAAGGCGATCGCCAAGCAGCAGATGGTGGGGGACCGCAGCGAGGACCTCGACGTCATCGGTCTCGCCGAGGACGACCTCGAGGCGGCCGTGCAGGTCTTCTTCGTCCGCAAGGGCAGAGTCGTGGGTCGTAAGGGCTTCGTCGTGGACAAGGTCGAGGATCTCAGCCCGGGCGCCCTCATCGAGCACGTGCTCGAGGGTCTCTACGACGACCCGCTGCTCGGCATCCCCAAGCAGGTGCTCGTCCCGGCGATGCCCGACGATCCCGAGCTCTACGAGGAGTACCTCTGCGAGCTGCGGGGGAGTCGGGTCGAGATCAAGGTGCCCCAGCGGGGGGAGAAGGTGCGCCTCCAGGAGACGGTGACGCACAACGCCAAGGAGGCATTCACCCGCCATCGCCTCAAGCGGGCGAGTGACCACAACAGCCGGGCACGGGCGCTGAACGAGCTGCAGGAGCACCTCGGCCTGCCCGAGGCCCCCTTGCGCATCGAGTGCTACGACATGAGCCACTTCCAGGGCAGCGACTACGTCGGCTCAATGGTCGTGACCGAGGACGGCCTACCCAAGAAGTCGGAGTACCGCCGCTTCAAGATCAAGGAGGTGGACGGCAACAACGACTTCGCCGCGATGGAGGAGGTGCTCCGCCGCCGGCTCACCGCCTACCTGATCGAGCGGGAGAAGCCGGCCAGCGAACGTCCGGGCAAGTTCGCCTACCCGCCGCAGCTGCTGCTGGTCGACGGTGGCAAGGGCCAGCTGACCTCGGCGATCAACGTGCTGAAGGAGCTCGATCTCTTCGACGAGATCCCCGTGGCCTCGCTGGCCAAGCAGTTCGAGGAGGTCTACGTCCCGGGCAAGTCAGATCCGATCCAGATCCCGCGCCAGTCGGAGGCGCTCTACCTGCTGCAGCGCCTGCGGGACGAGTCCCATCGCTTCGCCATCACCTACCACCGCACGCTGCGGGACAAGCGCATGAAGCAGTCGGTGCTGGACGACGTGCCCGGCCTCGGCCCGACCCGCCGGAAGCGCCTGCTGAAGGAGATGGGCTCTCTGCGCAAGGTCAAGGCGGCGACGCTCGAGGAGCTGCAGTCGTTCTCCTGGCTGCCGAACAACGTGGCCGAGAACGTCTGGAAGCAGCTGCACCAGCCGAGTCGCTGACTACAGGATGAGGCCGGCGAGGACCGCGTTCCAGGCGAGGATCGCCGCAGCGGCGACGGCGTGCGCTCGACGCACCGCAGGGCGGTGCGCATGAGCGAGCCCGATGGTCAGCAGCAGGACGGCGAACCCGGCGATGGGCAGGACCGCGTACGTCGTCACGCAGAAGCCGATGAGCGCGACGGCACGCAGCAGCTGCCAGCGGCCTCGCAGCGGCGCCAGGAAGGCGGCAGCCACCGCGCCCTCCATGATCAGCCCGACCCAGGTGAACGTGAGTGCCAAGGTCCGGATGCGAGGGCCGGTCTCGATCTCGATGGCGTCTCCGGCGGCGCCGGTTGACGTGAGCTGCGCGATGGCGATGCGTTCGTGGGCGAGCTGGTCCTCGTCGGCGTCTCCAAAAAGGACGGCGACGGGCTCGAAGCGATCGTCCCGCACGAGCGTGTACTCGAAGAAGTCGCCGCTCACGAACGGCCCGGACAGGAGCTTCCACCCGAACGCGAGGGCGAAGAGGAAGCCCAGCAGCAGGCGTGCGCTCAGGGCGAGGACGTCGTCGGGACGTCGGCCGAATCGGGAGACGCCGATGGCGAGGAGCCAGTACGTCGTGGCCACGGGGTGGTCGTCGATCAACCACCACTCCTGGAGCTGGTTCCCGCCGAGCACGCCCGCCAGGAGCAGCCAGGGCCAGGGCGACCGGAGCAACCGCTCCTGGAAGTACAGGACCGCGGTGGCGACGCCGAGGAACACGGCCATCGCCGGGTCGCTGTGGTTGTTCACGATGGCTACGAACAGGCTCAGGCGGGCAACCACCAGGAACGGGTCGAGATCGTCGAACCAGGCCCGGAAGCGGTCCGCAACGGCTCTCACGGGACGTCCACCGTCCGGATCGGCACGAGCGTGATTCGCAGCCCGTCAGGCGTGTCGTCGACGTCGTGGCCGAGGACCTGGAGCCGGACGGCGTCGGCGCCGGAGCGGTCCATGATCTCCTCGGCCAGCGCCACGGCATCGTCGTCGCCAGGCGCGACCAGCACCCGCTCCAGTTCGTCGCGGAGGTCGTTGGGCAGGGCGATGGCGGTCGTCTCGCCGTCGACCGTGGCCGTGAGGCGAGCGGTCCGGCTCGGCAGGTAGTCGTAGCTCGAGAACATGCCGAAGCCGACGCCTTGCCACGGCGACTGGTCGACCGTGTGGTGCCGGACGACGGCGATGGCGGCGATGGCCAGGAGCAGGAGCGGCGCCACCCACGCCAGGGCCCGGTCACGGCGCGACGTCCCATCCCTTCCCGCCGCCACGCCGCCAGGGTATTGGCGTCACCAGTGGCGCTGGGTGTTGCATGCGACCGGTGAGCGACGATGATCTCTGGGAGACCCACGCCGACTGGTGGCAGGAGGGCTTCACCGACGGCGTCGACCCGGAGTACGAGGAGCAGATCCTCCCGCTGGCCGAGGAGCACCTGCGTGGCGCCCGCCGGGTGCTGGACATCGGCACCGGGGAGGGCCAGGTCGCCCGGCTGGCCGCTCGCCTCGGCGCCGAGGTCGTCGGCCTCGACCCCACCTGGAACCAGGTGGAGGTGGCCAAGGAGCGGGGCGGGGGGCCGGTGTACCTGCGCTCCGGCGCGGCCGGGCTGCCGTTCCCGGCCGCCAGCTTCGACGTCGCCGTGGCGTGCCTCGTCTTCGAGCACATCGACGACGTCGACGACGCCATCGCCGAGGTCGCCCGGGTGCTGCAGCCGGGCGGGCGGTTCCTGTTCTTCCTCAACCACCCGCTGCTGCAGACCCCGAACAGCGGCTGGATCGACGACCAGATCCTCGACCCCCCAGAGCAGTACTGGCGCATCGGCGCCTACCTCCGGGAGGACAAGTCGATCGAGGAGGTGCAGAAGGACGTCCACATCCCCTTCATCCACCGCCCGCTCAGCCGGTACCTGAACGCGCTCATCGCCAACGGGCTCCTGCTCACCCGCATCGAGGAGCCGGCGCCGCCGCCCGGGTTCCTGGCCCGGGCACCGGAGTACACCGACGCCGCCGAGATCCCCCGCCTGCTGTTCCTGCGGACCGAGAAGCTCCGGTAGCCAGAAGTAGCCTGCCCCGCATGGGCGACTACGTGGTGATCGCCGGCCTGTCCGGCGCCGGCCGCTCGCAGGCCGCCAACGACTTCGAGGACCTGGGCTGGTTCGTCATCGACAACCTGCCGCCCGAGCTCATGCCGAAGGTGACCGAGCTGGCGGATGCCAAGGGCTCCTCGATCGACCGGGTCGTGCTGGTCGCCGGCACCGGGCACTACGACCGGGAGCTGGTCGACGCCCTCGCCGAGCTGCGCCGCAGCGTGCCCCGGGTGCGGATCCTGTTCCTCGACTGCGCCACGCCCGAGCTGGTCCGCCGCTACGAGCAGACCCGCCGCCGCCACCCGATGAGCCAGGCCGACACGATCGAGCAGGCCATCGAGCAGGAACGGGCCGTGCTCGAACCGGTGCGGGCCGAGGCCGACGTGGTCATCGACACCACCAACCTCAACGTCCACCAGCTGCGTGACCGCATCCGGGCCGCGTTCGGCCAGGAGGACGCCGATGTCGGCATGCGCACGACGATCCGCTCGTTCGGGTTCAAGCACGGCCTGCCGATCGACGCCGACATGGTCCTCGACGTGCGCTTCCTGCCCAACCCGCACTGGGTGGACGAGCTGCGTCCCCTCACCGGGCTCGACGAACCGGTGCGGGACTACGTGCTCGGCCAGGAGGCGGCCAGGGAGTTCATCGACCGCATCGTCGACCTGCTCGAGCTGCTCCTGCCCGCCTACCGCAACGAGGGCAAGGCGTACCTGAGCATCGCCATCGGCTGCACCGGCGGCCGCCACCGCTCCGTCGCCATCGCCGAGGAGATCCGCGCCCGCCTGGCCGAGCACGACACCGACGCGACCGTCACCCACCGGGACGTCGAACGATGAAGCCCGGTCCTCGCGTCGTCGCCATCGGCGGCGGGCACGGGCTGGCCATGCTGCTCAAGGCGGTCGGCACCTACGCCGGGCACACGACCGCGATCGTGGCCACCGGCGACGACGGCGGCTCCAGCGGCCGCCTGCGCGAGTGCATCCCCATGCCGGCACCGGGCGACCTGCGCCGGTGCATCGCCGCCGTCAGCCCCAACCGGGAGCTGGCCGAAGCCATGGAGCACCGCTTCACCGACGGCGACCTCGCCGGCCACGCCGTCGGCAACCTCGTGCTCGCCGGCCTCGTCGACGCCGGCCACGACCTCGTCGCCGCGGCCGCGTCCCTGTCGCGCTGGCTCGGCGTCGACCCCGAGGTGGTGCAGGTGCTCCCGGCCACCGACTCGCCCATCGACCTCGTGGCCGAGACACCCGAGGGCACCGTGCGGGGCCAGGTCGAGATCGAGGCCGCCGGCCGCCTGGTGCACATCGCCGTCGACCCGGCCGATCCGCCCGTCCCGCCCGCCGCGACGGAGGCGCTGCAGCAGGCCGACCAGATCGTTCTCGGGCCCGGCTCCTTCTACACGAGCGTCCTGGCCGCCGCCGTCGTGCCCGGCATCCAGCGGACCATCGCCGGGCGGCGCGGCCGGTTCGTGTTCGTCGCCAACCTCCAGGCGGACGAGACCGGCGTGAAGAACGTCGACCTGGCCGGCCACCTGCGGGTGCTCGGGCTCCACGACCTCACGCCCGACGTCGTCGTGACCCAGCGGGGAGGGCTGCCCCTCGGCGACGTCACCGCCGCGTCGCCCGAGGTCGAGGTGGTCGAGGCCGACATCGACCGCCCCCACGGCCTCGCCCACGACAGCGACCTGCTCGGGGCGGTGCTGGCCGGGCTCATCTGAGCCGGGCGGCTCAACCGCTGGTCAGGCGGGTGAACGCGTCGATCGGATCGCCGCCGGCCACGGCGCTGGTGGCGCGGTCGGCGAGGTGGGGGAGCTGGTTGCAGAACCGCTTCTCGACGGCGTGCACGGTGTCCTCGCCGCCGCCCAGGAGCAGCGCGACGATCGAGTCCGATCGCTGAAGCACGAAGTCGTGTCCCCGGAGGAAGCCCCGCAGCTCGTCCGCGACCTGGTCGCCCGAGCTCGGGTCGTCGAACCCGACCCGGAGCAGCACGTCGTCGGGGTGGGCCTCGGCGACCACGCGGTAGAAGCCGGCCGCGTCGACGGTGGTGGGTTGGGCCGACACGGCCCGGACCGGTCGCCGTCGCTCGCCGTCCCTCGCTTCGGACCGCTCGCCCACGCTCGAGATGATCCGACCCAGCCGATCGAAGTCCGGCTTGACCACCACCTCGACCCCGGGGTCGTCCCGGGACGCGATCGAGTCGTAGGCGGTGAAGATGATCACCTTGGTCGTGGGGAGCGATCGGCGCACGTACTCCACGAGCTCGGCGCCGCTACCGAGGTGGAGCATCAGGTCGACGACGACGACGTCGGGACGGAACTGGCGCAGGAAGTGGATGGCGTCGAGGCTCGAGTCGACCGCGGCCAGCACCCGGCCGCCGCGGTCCTCCACCAGGTCGCTGATGACCGAGCGGGCGACGGGGTCGTCCTCGCAGATGAGTACGTCCATCAGAACCATCCGACGCTGGCGCGCTGGATCTGGCAACCGAACGACATGGAACCGAGTGTGGCCCACCACTCTCCGTGGGGCCGCATCAAACGGGACGCAACGGGCAGGACGCCCAGACCATCTGGATCAGGCGCGACGTTTGTGGGACCACCGGCGCGCGTGGTCAGATCCGAACCGATCAGACCGACGACTCCCGAGGTGGGACCGCAATGACCGTTCGTGTGGGCATCAATGGCTTCGGCCGCATCGGCCGCAACTTCTTCCGGGCGGCGAAGGCGCAGGGCGCCGACATCGACTTCGTGGCGGTGAACGACCTCGGCTCGCTCGACACCATGGCCCACCTGCTGCAGTACGACTCGGTCATGGGCCGCTTCCCCGAGAAGGTGAGCGTCGGCGACGGCGGCATCACCATCGGCGACGACAAGCTCAAGGTGCTCTCCGAGCGCAACCCGGGCGACCTGCCCTGGGGCGACCTCGGCGTCGACGTGGTCATCGAGTCCACCGGCTTCTTCAACTCCAAGGAGAAGGCCGGCGCCCACCTCGAGGCCGGCGCCCCGCTGGTCATCGTCTCGGCCCCGGCCAGCGGTGCGGACGAGACCTTCGTGGTCGGCGTCAACGACGACACCTTCGACAAGGCCAAGCACAAGGTCGTCTCCAACGCCTCCTGCACCACCAACTGCTTCGTGCCCATGGTCAAGGTCCTCGACGACACCTTCGGCGTCGAGAAGGGCTTCATGACCACGATCCACGCCTACACCGGCGACCAGTCGCTCGTGGACGGCCCCCACGGCGACCTGCGCCGGGCCCGCGCCGCGGCCATCAACATCATCCCCACCAGCACCGGCGCCGCCCGGGCCACCAGCCTGGTCATGCAGTCGATGGAGGGCCGCCTCGACGGCACCGCCCTCCGGGTGCCCGTGCCCACCGGCTCGATCACCGACTTCACCGCCATGCTGAAGAAGGACGCCACCGCCGAGGCGATCAACGAGGCCTTCCAGGCCGCCGCCACCGAGGGCCGCCTGTCCGGCGTGCTCGACTACAGCGACGCCCCGATCGTGTCCTCCGACATCGTCGGCTCCGCCGCCTCCTGCACCTTCGACTCCGGCCTCACCATGGCCAACGGGTCGCTGGCCAAGATCAGCGGCTGGTACGACAACGAGTGGGGCTACTCGAACCGCCTGGTGGACCTCACCGTCATCGCCTGCGGCTAGAAGGCATGACCGAACCGGTTCCCCAGCTGGAGGACCTGCTGCCGCTCGACGGCAAGCGGGTCCTCGTCCGTGCCGACTTCAACGTGCCGCTGCGCGACGAGCCCGACGGCACGCGCGAGATCGTCGACGACCTGCGCATCCGCGCCGCGCTGCCCACCATCCAGTGGCTGCAGCAGCAGGGCGCCACGGTGACGGCGTGCAGCCACCTCGGACGCCCCAAGGGCGCGCCGGACCCGAAGTACTCGATGGAGCCGGTCCGCCAGCGCCTCGCCGAGCTGGCCCCGGGCGTCGAGCTGCTGGAGAACCTGCGCTTCGACCCGGGCGAGACCGCCAACGACGAAGCGTTCGTCCAGAAGCTGATCGCCGGCCAGGACGCCTACGTCAACGACGCGTTCGGCGCGTCGCACCGGGCGCATGCCTCCATCGTCGGCCCGCCGAAGCACCTCCCCTCGGCGGCCGGCCGGCTGCTGGCCAAGGAGGTCGAGATCCTCGGCGGCATCCGCGACGACGCCCGCCGCCCCTTCATCGCCATCCTCGGCGGGGCCAAGGTGTCCGACAAGCTCGGCGTCATCGAAGCCCTGCTGCCCCAGGTCGACGGCCTCATCATCGGCGGGGGCATGTGCTTCACGTTCCTCGCCGCCCAGGGCAACCCCATCGGCGCCTCGCTGTTCGAGCCCGACATGGTCGACACGTGCCGGGCGCTGCTCGAGCAGGCCGAAGGCAAGATCCACCTGCCGAGCGACGTCACCGCCCTCGGCCCTGGTGGCGAGATCGGCAAGCCCGAGGCCGGGGGAGAGGTGCGCCAGCTGCACACCTCCATCCCCGACGGCTGGATGGGCCTCGACATCGGCCCCGGCACCGCGGCCGAGTTCGGCGACCTCATCGCCGAGGCCCACACCATCTTCTGGAACGGCCCCATGGGCGTGTTCGAGGATCCCCGCTTCGAAGCCGGCACCAAGACCGTGGCCCACGCCGTGGCCGAGGCCCGGGCCTTCACCGTGGTCGGCGGCGGCGACAGCGCGGCGGCGGTCGAGCAGTTCGGCCTGGCCCGCGACATCGATCACATCTCCACCGGCGGCGGCGCGTCGCTCGAGCTGCTCGAGCAGGGCGACCTGCCGGGCCTCCAAGCACTGCGAGGACAAGCATGAGTGACCGCAAGCCGCTGATCAGCGGCAACTGGAAGATGCACCAGAACCACTTCGAGGCGATCCAGCTCGTCCAGAAGCTCAGCTACGTGCTGACGAACGAAGACGTCGACGCAGTCGACGTGTCGGTGCACCCGCCCTTCACCGACATCCGCTCGGTGCAGACCGTGCTCGAGGCCGACCGCATCCCGGTCTCCCTCGGCGCCCAGCACTGCCACTGGGAGGAGAAGGGGGCGTTCACCGGCGAGGTGTCGCCCCTGATGCTGGCCAAGCTCGACGTGGAGTACGTGATCTGCGGCCACAGCGAGCGGCGCGAGCTGTTCGGCGAGACCGACGACGACGTGAACAAGAAGGTGCACGCCATCCTCAAGGCGGGCATGACGCCGATCATGTGCTGCGGCGAGACCGACGCCGAGCGCGAGGCCGACCAGGCCGAGGAGAAGGTGTCCGGCCAGGTCCGCGCCGGGCTGGCCAAGGTCAAGCCCGACCAGGTCGCCGGCATGGTCATCGCGTACGAGCCCATCTGGGCCATCGGCACCGGCAAGACCGCCACCGCCGAGGATGCTCAGGCCATGTGCGCGCTGGTCCGGGCCACCGTCTCCGAGGTCGCCGGGCGCGAGGCCGCCGACTCGATCCGCATCCAGTACGGCGGCTCGGTGAAGCCCAACAACGCCCCCGAGCTCATGACGCAGCCCGACATCGACGGCGCGCTCGTCGGCGGCGCCAGCCTCGATGCCGACGACTTCGGGCGGATCGTGCAGTACCGACTGGTCGAATCCGGCAGCTGAAGCGAGATCGGCTGGCAGATCTGCCAGCCGGCCGGCGTTCTGGCATCCGAGCGGCTGTTTCGTGCGTGTTGCAGTACGACGAAGTGCGCAAGGATCGCTTGGTGACCCCGGCCACGCTTGCTACGGTCGCCCGCCGGTCGTGGATCGTCCGACAAATGTGTCGTACGGTGCGCGCCACGCTACGTGTCGGTCACTGGGACCGATCGCAGCTCCCTGCAAACCAACCAGGAGGAACCCCCTGTGATGAAGTCCCGATGGCTGCGCGTGCTCGCGCTGCTCCTCGGCCTGTCGATGATCGCCGCCGCGTGCGGCGATGACGACGACACGGCCAGCGAAGGTGAAGACACCGAAGAGACGACCGAGGGCACCGAGGGTGAGGGCGAGGGTGAAGCCGCTGCCGGCGGCACCGTCGTGTTCGCGAACGAGCAGGAGCCGGACGGCTGGAACATCAACACCGCCTCCTCGAACCTCCTGGCCCTGGGCCAGCTGACCGAGATCGTGTTCCCGGCTGCGTTCCGCACCACCCCGGACTTCGAGGTGGTCATGGACGAGAACCTGCTGGTCTCGGCCGAGCTGACCTCCGAGGATCCCCAGACCATCGAGTACGTCATCCAGGAAGATGCCGTCTGGTCCGACGGCACGCCCATCACCGCTGACGACTTCGAGCTGCAGTGGATGATGATGAACGGCTCCAACGCCGACGTCGACACTGCCACCACCGCCGGCTACGACCGCGTCGAGTCGGTCGAGGGCTCCGAGGACGGCAAGACCGTCACGGTGACCTTCTCCGAGCCGTACTCCGAGTGGCAGTCGATGTTCACGAACATCCTCCCCGCCCACGTCATCACCGAGCTCGGTGACGGCGACCCGGTCGTCGGCTGGAACGACGGCCTCGACGGCGAGAACGCCCCGGAGTTCTCCGGTGGCCCGTTCATGTTCGAGGACTACCGCCCCGAGCAGTCCGTGACCCTCGTGGCCAACCCCGAGTGGTGGGGCCCGGCTCCGAACCTCGACGAGATCGTCATCCGCTTCGACGTGGACAACGCCGGCATCCCGGCTGCCCTCGAGAACGGCGAGATCGACATGGCCTACCCGCAGCCCCAGCTCGACCTCGTCGACCAGATCGACGGCATCTCCGACGTCGACAGCCAGGTCAGCTTCGGCCTGTCCTTCGAGCACATCGACTTCAACCTGCAGAACAGCCACCTCGCCAAGCCCGAGGTCCGCATGGCCATCGCCCATGCCCTCGACGAGGAAGACGTCGTGGCCCGCACCGTCGGTCAGTTCTCCGACGAGGCCTCCGTCCTGCAGAACCGCATCTGGCTGAGCAACCAGCCCCAGTACGAGGCCCACGGCGACGAGTACCTCGGCGCCAACGTCGAGGAGGCCCAGAGCCTGCTCGAGGAGGCCGGCTACGACTGCTCCTCCAGCCCGTGCACGCACCCCGAGGACGGCGAGCTCACGCTGCGCATCTCCACCACCGGTGGCAACCAGCTCCGTGAGAACACCCAGCTCGTGCTGCAGAACCAGCTGTCCGCAGCCGGCATCAACCTCACCATCGACAACGTCGAGGGTGGCGCGGTGTTCGAGCGCTTCTTCCCGGAGAGCAACCTGATCGCCGATCAGGACTACGACATCGCACTGTTCGCCTGGGTCGGCACGCCCTTCCCGTCGTCGAACAAGGCGCTGTACACCAACGACGATCCGACGCTCGTCGGTTCGAACAACACCGGCTACCAGAACGCCGAGATCGTCGACGTGTTCGACCAGGCCCTGGTCGAGACCGACCAGGACGCGGCCGCCGACCTGTACAACCAGGCCGACGAGATCCTCTGGCAGGACATGCCGACGGTGCCGCTGTACCAGAAGCCGACCTTCCTGGCGTACCGCACCACGATCCAGAACGTGGAGGACAACGCCTCCACCGCTGGTCCGCTGTGGAACGCTACCGAGTGGTCTGTCGAAGGCTGATCGCCCGCGACATCTGAAGTGACATGACAGGGTGGGGTCCGAGCTGCGGGCCCCACCCTGTCGCTTCCTGCCACCGCTGAGAGGATCAGGTCGTGCTCGGATTCGTCATCCGACGGTTCATCGTGTCGATCATCGTGCTGTTCGTGGCATCGGTGCTCATCTACTTCACGGTCACCAGCTTCGGTGATCCCCTGGCGGAGCTGCGCTCGCGCAACCCGCCGGTGCCCGAAGCCGTGATCGAGCAGCGCCGCCAGGAGATCGGCCTCGACAAGCCGCCGGTCGAGCGGTACCTGGCCTGGGCCGGCGACGTCGTCACCCTCGACTTCGGCGACGACCTGCAGGGCAACCCGGTGAACGAGGTGCTGTGGCGTCGGCTCGGGCGCACGCTGCGCATGGTCGTGGCCTCGGTGGTGCTCTCCCTCGTGCTCGCCGTCGGGGTCGGCGTGCTCTCCGCGACCCGCCAGTACTCCAAGACCGACTACTTCTTCACCTTCTCCGGCTTCCTGTTCCTGTCGATGCCGGTGTTCTGGCTCGCGGCGCTCCTCAAGGAGTTCGCCGCCATCCGGTTCAACGAGCTGGTGGGCAGGACCGTCATCTACACGACCGGTTCGGAATCGCCGCGCCTCGATGCGGACTTCTGGGGGCGCATGGCCAACTACGCCGGCCACCTGATCCTGCCCACCATCGCCCTCGCGCTGATCTCCTACGCGGCGTGGAGCCGGTACCAACGCAACTCGATGCTCGACGTGATGGAGTCCGACTACGTCAAGCTCGCCCGGGCCAAGGGCGCGGGAAGACCGCGGGTCGTGTTCCGACACGGCCTGCGCAACGCCCTCATCCCGCTGACCACGATCGTGGCCATCGACTTCGGCGCCGTGTTCGGCGGCGCGATCATCACCGAGCAGGTCTTCGGCTGGTCGGCCATGGGCAACCTGCTGATCGAGGGCCTGCGCGACTACGACGTGAACGTCGTGCTCGCCTGGATGATGGTCACCGGCGTGATCGTCATCATCTTCAACCTCATCGCCGACCTGCTCTACGGCGTGCTCGACCCGAGGATCCGACAGTGACCGACACCGATCGCCCGGACACGCCCGAGACCGAGGACGAGACCCTCGAGGACCGCCGCCCCGTCGACACCGGCGTGCAGCCGAGCGGCCAGCCCGCCGCGCTCACGGCCGACCACGCCGACCACGAGCTGTCGGTGCAGACCCGCTCGCAGCGCCAGCTCATCGTGCGACGCTTCCTGCAGCACCGCCTGGCCATGGTCAGCCTGTTCGTGCTCGTCCTGCTCATCGTCGGCTCCCTCGTGGGGGGCAGCCTGTGGACCTACGACTACGCCGAGCAGCTCCCGACCTTCAACGAGCCGCCCACGTGGCAGCACCCCATGGGCATCGACGACATCGGCCGCGACCTCATGGCCAAGGTCCTCCGCGGCGCCCAGCGCTCCGTGCAGGTCGCGCTCCTCGTCGCGTTCCTGTCCACCACGGTCGGCACCATCATCGGCGCCATCGCCGGCTTCTACCGCGGCATCGTGGACTCGATCCTCATGCGGATCACCGACCTGTTCCTCGTCATCCCGAGCCTGGCCGTGTTCCTGCTGCTCGCCCGCATCGTCGGCGGCGGCTGGTTCCAGCTCGCCCTGATCATCGCCGCCTTCTTCTGGATGCCGCTGGCCCGCATCGTGCGGGCCGAGGTGCTCTCCCTGCGGGAGAAGGAGTACGTCGAGGCGGCCCGGGCCCTCGGGGCCAGCGACGCCCGCATCATCGTGCGCCACCTGCTGCCCAACGCGATCGGCTCGATCATCGTGAACGCCACCATCGTCGTGGCCGTGGCGATCCTGGCCGAGACCAGCCTCAGCTACCTCGGCCTCGGCATCGCCGCCCCGGACACGTCCCTCGGCCTGCTCGTCTCCGAGGGCCAGGCCGCGTTCAAGACCCGTCCGCACCTCTTCTACTGGCCCGGCTTCTTGATCATCATCATCGCCCTCAGCGTGAACTTCGTCGGTGACGGATTGCGCGACGCCTTCGATCCCCGTCAGAAGCGGGTGCGCCAGTGAGCCGCCGCATCCGCACCGGGAACCACGAGCACACCGGCCCCGTCCTCGAGGTCGAGGACCTCACCGTCTCGTTCCCCACCGACGACGGCCTCGTCGAAGCCGTCCGCGGCGTCACCTGGTCCCTGCAGCCCGGCCGCGTGCTCGGCATCGTGGGCGAGTCCGGCTCCGGCAAGTCGGTGTCGGCCAACGCCCTCATGGGCCTGCTCCCCAAGAACGCCCGCATCTCGGGCCAGGCCCGCTTCCAGGGCGACGAGCTGCTCGAGATGAGCGACAAGGAGCTCTCCACGCTGCGCGGCTCGCGCCTGGCGATGATCTTCCAGGACCCGATGACGTCGCTGAACCCGGTGTACCGGATCGGCTGGCAGATCGTCGAGGCCATCCGGCTGCACAACGACGTCACCAAGGACGAGGCGCGCAACCAGGCCATCGAGCTGCTGCGCACGGTCGGCATCCCCAACGCGGAGGAGCGGGTCGACAACTACCCGCACGAGTTCTCCGGCGGCATGCGCCAGCGGGTCGTCATCGCCATCGGCATGGCGAACAACCCCGACGTGATCATCGCGGACGAGCCCACCACCGCCCTCGACGTCACCGTCCAGGCCCAGGTGCTCGACGCCCTGAAGGCAGCCCGCGAGTCCACCGGCGCGGCCATGATCCTCATCACCCACGACCTCGGCGTCGTGGCCGGCTCCGCCGACGACGTGGTCGTGATGTACGCCGGCACCGGCGTGGAGATCGGCACCGTCGACGACATCTACTACGAGCCCCGCCACCCCTACACCCTCGGCCTGCTCGGCTCGCTGCCCCGCATGGACCAGCAGTCGCGGCGGCTGACCCCGATCAAGGGCTCGCCCCCGTCGATGATCGGCATCGGGGACCGGTGCCAGTTCGCGCCCCGCTGCCCGCTGGCCACGGAGATCTGCTGGCAGCAGGAGCCGCCGCTGTTCCCCACCGACACCGAGGGCCACGTCAGCGCCTGCCACCACTGGGAGAAGCTGCGCGACGTCACCGACCCGTCCCAGGTGTTCACCCCGGTGGAGATCGACGGCGGTGGCGAGGACGAGGTCGTGTCCGCACCCGACCCGAAGCTGCGCTCCGACGCCGACGACGAGGGGGTCTCGGCATGACCGAGCCGATCCTGCAGGTCGAGGACCTGCACAAGAACTTCGTCGTCAAGGGCAAGGGCCTGCTCCGCCGCACCGTCGGCGAGGTCAAGGCCGTGTCCGGCGTCAGCTTCGACCTGCACCCGGGGGAGACCCTGGGCGTGGTGGGCGAGTCCGGCTGCGGCAAGTCCACCCTCGGGCGCACGATCCTGCAGCTGCTGCCGGCCACCGACGGCCGGGTGCTGTTCCAGGGCAAGGCGCTCACCGAGATGGGCCGCCGGGAGCTGCGCGACGCCCGCCGCGACCTGCAGATCGTGTTCCAGGACCCCTACGCCTCGCTCGACCCCCGCATGCCGGTCAGCGAGATCATCGGGGAGCCGCTGCGCATCCACGGGCTCTGGAAGGACGGCGGCAAGCAGAAGGTCGCCGACCTGCTCACCCTCGTCGGCCTCAAGCCCGAGCACGCCAACCGGTTCCCACACGAGTTCTCCGGCGGGCAGCGCCAGCGCATCGGCATCGCCCGGGCCCTGGCCCTCGAGCCCAAGGTGCTCGTGCTCGACGAACCGGTCTCGGCCCTCGACGTGTCGGTCCAGGCCGGCGTCATCAACCTGCTCGAGGACCTCCAGAACCGCCTCGGCCTCGCCTACATCTTCATCGCCCACGACCTGTCCGTCGTGCGCCACATCTCCGACCGGGTCGCGGTCATGTACCTCGGCCAGGTGATGGAGATCGCCGATGCCGCCGACCTCTACGGGTCGCCGGCGCACCCCTACACCCAGGCGCTGCTGTCGGCCGTGCCGGTGCCCGACCCCCGCCGCGAGCGGGCCCGCACCCGCATCGTGCTCGAGGGCGACGTGCCCAGCCCGGTGAACCCGCCCTCAGGCTGCCGGTTCCGCACCCGCTGCTGGAAGGCCACGGACAAGTGCGCCGAGGAGGTGCCGGCGCTGATCGACCGGGGCCAGGGCCATCCCGTGGCGTGCCACTACGCCGAGGTCCAGGTCGTCATCTAGCCCGATGGCTCGCTCCACCCGCCCCGCCCCGTGGTGGGTCGCCCTGCTCGCCGTCCTCGCCGTGGTCGCGTCCGGCTGCTCGGTGTTCACCGACGACGGAGACGATGAATCCGTCGTCGGCTCGCCGGAGACCACGCTGCCTCGGGCCGCGACGCTGCTTCGGGTGGCCTCCGGTGACTGGCCCACCTGCCTGAACCCGATCACCTGCACCGACCCCACCGCCCGGACGCTGGTGCTGCAGCACGTGCTGCCCAAGCTCATGGAGGTCGACGCCGACGGCCGCTACGTGCCGTCGCCGGTGCTGGCCGGCGGGCCCGAGGTCCGCGTGGACGACGAGACGGGGGAGCAGACGATCACGTTCGTGCTCGCCGAGGAGGCCCGCTGGCACGACGGGCGGCCGATCACGAGCAGCGACGTCCTCGGGACCTGGCTGGCGCACCTGGAGACGCCCGGCGCGGTGGCGTCGGGCTACGAGCGGATCACCGCGGTGGACGACACCGACCCGCTGGTCGCCCGGGTCACGCTGGCCCAGCCGTGGCCGGACTGGCCCGAGCTGTTCGGCGGCTACACCGGCTGGCTGCTCCAGGCCGACGCCTTCGGCGCCGGCACCGACCTGAGCGGTCAGTTCAGCGACTTCGTGCCCTTCGGCGCCGGTCCCTACGAGCTGGCGTCCTTCGACGAGCAGTCCCTCGTGCTCGTCGCCCGCGAGGAGCACTGGGACCCCGACCGGCAGGCGGACATCGACCAGGTGCGCATCGACCGCTTCGCCGACCTCGGCGATGGCGAGGCGACGGGCCGGGTGAGCGTCCCCGGCAGCATCGACCTGCTCATCCCGACCGGCGCCGTCCCCGAGGTCGCCGCCCGCTTCGACCTGCGCCGCACGCCAGTGCCGTCGGTGGTGGGCCTGTTCTTCGACCGCCGCACCGCACCGCTGGGGTCGGCCGGCGTGCGAGCCGCCGTCGACGCCGCCCTGGACCGCCGCGACCTGGTCGAGCTCGCCGGCGTCGACCCCGACGAGCTGGTCACCTGCCTGGGGTGGCTGCCCGGCGAGGAGGCCTGCGGGGAGGACCTGGAGGAGGAGGGTGCCTCGGCGGAGGAGACCGATGCCCTGCTGGAGGGCGACGGCTGGCCGGTGCTGCTCGACGGCACCCGGGGGCGTCCCGACCTGCCGCTCGCCACCCCGGTGTCCTACGACCCCCGCCTGGAGGGCGCCGAGGCCATCGCCGAGGCTGTCGTCGAAGCCCTGGTCGTGCGGGGCTTCACGGCGAGCGCCGAGCCGCTGACGGCCGAGACCTGGATGCGGCGGGACCGGGAGAGCGGCACCGGCATCGGCGTGTTCGCCGTGCGGCTCGGCACCGCCCAGCGGGCCTCGGCGCTCTACCGCTGCGACGAGGGCTCGCTGAACCCGATGGCCTGGTGCGAGCAGGACTCCCAGGTGCTCTCCCGGGAGCTGGTCGATGCCGCCAGCGAGGACGAGCGGCTGGAGATCGCCGAGGAGCTGGGGGAGCTGGCGGCCACGTCGCTGTCCTGGCTGCCCCTGCACCAGCGCACGGTCCGCTGGCTGGTCGACCCCGACCGGATCATCACCCCGGACCAGGCCCCCCTCGGCGCCGGTCCGCTCGGCGCCCTCCACGACTTCGACCGGGCCGACCGCTGAGCGGTACGCTCGTCCGTTCCTGTCCCCGACACTCCTCGGACCGATGCTGAAGATCATCGTCACCACCATCCACGTGAGCCAGGCGCTGGCCCTCATCGGGCTCGTCCTGTTGCACTCCGGCAAGGGCGGTGGCCTCTCGGACATGTTCGGTGGCGGCGTCGGTGCCGCAGCCGGCGGTTCGACGGTGATGGAGAAGAACCTCGACCGCATCACGATCGTGGTCGCCGTCGGGTTCGTGTTCACCACCATCGGGCTGGCCCTGATCCTCGACTGAGGCTCGGGTCGCGCCGGTGCGTTCGCTGCCGCGCCCCCTCCAGATCCTGACAGCGCTGCTGTTGCTCGCCGGCGCGTGCTCGTCCGACGGCGGCGATCTCGAGCGGGCGGAAGCGCCGAGCTCGACAGCTCCGCCGTCCACCACCGAAGGCGATGACCCTCCGGCCGATGGCGAGGAGCCCACCGAGGGCAGCGACGTGCTGCGGCTCGGCCTGGCCGGGCCCATGTCGCTCGACCCCGCCGCCATCTCGCCGGCCAGCGTCTCGTCGATGATCCTGGTCGACCTGGTCCACGACACCCTGACCGAGGTCGACGGCGAGGGCCGTCCCCAGCCCGGCCTAGCCACCTTCGACGCCAACGAGGACCGCACCCTGTGGCGGTTCACCCTCGGCGAGGAGGCCACCTTCGGCGACGGCGCACCCGTCACGGCCGACGACGTGGTCGCATCGCTCGACCGGGTCCGGTCCCAGGGCGGCGCCTCCCTCGCCGCCATCGCGCTCGAGGACGTCGCCGCCATCACCGCCGTCGATCCCCGCACGATCGACATCGGCCTGGTCGCCCCCTCTGCCGTGCTCCCCGAGGTGCTGGCCTCGCCCCTGTACGGGATCGTGGACCGGGACCTGTTGCCGACCGCTGTCGGTTCGCCGCTCAACCCGTCGGGTGCCCACGACGTCGAGGCCGCCGCGCCCGATCGGCTCGTGCTGGAGCGCCGGCGGGGCGAGGGCCCGGCCACGATCGAGCTGCGGCTCTTCCCCGACGACGCCGCCGCCTACGACGCCATGTCGGCCGGCGAGCTCGACTGGTCGCCCGTGCCCGTCGACCGGCTCGGCGATGCCGGCACCGCGTTCGGCCTCGGCGGGCTGGTCCCGTTCCACGCGACCCTGCTGCTCGGCGTCAACCCCAACGTCGAACCGCTGGCCCGAGCGCCGCTGCGCCAGGCCATCTCGCTGGCGATCGATCGGACCACCCTCACCGAGGCGGTCTTCGGCCCCACCGCGCAGCCGCTGCGAGGGCTGCTGCCCGCCGGGGTCGCCGGCGCGGCGGGGGAGTGCGTCGGCTTCTGCGGCCCGGACGTGGAGCGTGCCCGCCAGATCGTCGCCCAGGCCTTCCCGGAGGGCGCACCTCCGCCGGTGCGGCTGCTGACCGACGACTCGGCCACCCACCAAGCCGTGGCCGGCGTTCTGAGCGAGCAGCTCGGCGCCGTCGGCGTGGAGCTGGCGCCGTCGTCGCTGGATCCGACCACCTACGAGGCCACCCTGGCGACCCGCCAGCACCAGCTGTTCCTGTACAGCACCCTCGGCGTCGGCCTGACCCCGGCGTCGCACCTGCTGGCCTGGCAGTCCTCGTCGCCCGACAACCTGGCCGCCTACGGCCAGGGCCTGGTCGACGTCGCCCTCGCCACCGCCCGGGCCGAGCCCGACCCGGCCGTCCGGGTGGCCCGCTGGCGGGAGATCGAGGGGGCCGTGCTCGCCGACGTGCCGGTCGTGCCCCTGGCCCAGCTGCGCACGGTCGCGGTCGTGCGCGAACGGGTCCGAGGGCTGCAGGTGCGGGCCGACGGGAGCATCGACGTCGCCGGCGTGACCTTCTCGGGCTCCTGAGCCGGCGGCGGATGTGGTCCCGGGAGCAGCCGTTGGTATTGTGTCGCCTCCGCCCGGGTGCTTCCCGGGCGGACACGTCGGAGTGGCGGAATTGGCAGACGCGCTAGCTTGAGGGGCTAGTGCCCGCAAGGGCGTGGGGGTTCAAGTCCCCCCTCCGACACCAGCCCTGAACAGGGCAAACACGCCGAGCGGCCGCCTCCGGGGGGCCGCTCGTTTCGCGTTCGCCAACCGTTGACACCAGTCCTGGCCCTCACCGGCAGCGTAGTCACCGTCAATGGTGCGTGTGGCGAACATAAACGGTGATAACGGTATGTGTGGATGACATGTGAGGTATGGTGAGGGGAGGAGGCCCTTCATGTCCAGACCCGTGCCCTTCCAGGTGCAGCAAGCCGGCGTCGACATCGGTGAGAACCTCGCTGCGTGGCGCAAGCTGCGCAACCTCACCGCCCAGCAGGTCGCGGAACGCGCCGGAACGACGCGCCAGACCGTCGGTCGACTCGAACGCGGCGACCTGTCGGTGGGCCTCGACATCGTCCTGAGCGTCGCCCGGGCCGTGGGCGTCCTCGCGGAGCTCGTCAAGGCAACAGACCCGTACGAAACGTCGTTCGGACGCGCTCGTGCAGATCAGGCTCTGCCGAAGCGGGTGCGCCAGTGACGACGGTCCAGGTCCACGTCGAGGCTCGCGACGGCACCGTCCGTGTCGGCACGGCACGCATCACCCGTTCCCGCGGGATCGACACGACCGAGTTCGTCTACGACTCCGCGTTCCTTGCCGGACCGGGCTGGGAGGTGAGTCCTGACCTCCCGGTTCGCGCCGGATCATCCGTGATCGAGGGCCTGCCGGGTGCCCTCGACGACAGCGCGCCCGACACCTGGGGGCGGAACCTGATCGCCCGTCGCCTCGCCGCCCAGGCACGCGACGCCGGCCACGTCGCCCCGACACCCACCGAGGTGGACCACCTCCTCGGCGTCAACGACCTGACCCGCCAAGGGGCGCTTCGCTACCGCCGTGACGACGACGGACCGTTCCTCGCTGCCTCCAACGCGGTCCCGCGCCTGGTGCAGCTCAGCGAGCTCTACGAGGCGACCCGAGCCGTCGACGTCGCGGACGGTGCCGACGCCGACGCCGCCGTCTCCGCACTCCTCGATGCCGGGTCGGGGTCGCTCGGTGGCGCGCGCCCGAAGGCCTCGGTGACCGACGGGGGAAGCCTCTACGTCGCCAAGTTCCCGAGAGGTGACGACCGGTGGGACGTGATGCGCTGGGAGGCGGTCGCCCTCGACCTCGCCGACCGCTGCGGTCTGCGCACTCCGCCGCACGACCTCCTCGACGTCGGCGGCGTTCCCGTGCTCCTCGTCGAGCGCTTCGACCGAGAGGGCGATCACCGGATCCCGTTCCTGAGTGCCAGATCCCTCATCGGTGCGCACGACGAAGCAGCTCGCGACTACCTGGAGCTGGTCGATGCACTCACCGAGCACGGCAGCAACGTCCGAGCGGACCTGGACGAGCTGTGGCGACGGATCGCGTTCTCCATCGTGTTGAACAACGTCGACGACCACATGCGCAACCACGCCACGCTCCGAGGCCCCGGCGGTTGGACGCTGTCTCCTGTGTTCGACGTGAACCCCGACCCGACGACCGCCCCGAGCGCCTCGAGCATCGCGGGAGAGACCTCCCCCGCAGCCAGGCGCAGGGCGCTGCTCGCCACTGCTGACCGGTTCGGCTTGAGCGAGGCCGAAGCGAAGGATCGCTGGCACCAGATCGTGGGGGTCGTGGCGAACTGGCGAGCGGTGGCATCCACGCGCGAGATCCCGACGAAAGAGCAGGACAGGTTCGCGGCCGTACTCGACCGGTGGACCGGCAGAGGCCCCTGACTCGGGCAGGTGCGCCAGCTCGGTCCAACCAACCGGGTGGCTGTGCACGCCCGTGAAGCGTGCTCCGCGGCCCAGAACCGTTCGGTTGCGGTCCGGGTTCAGGATACGGTGATCGTGGTCTCGACGTGGCCGTGGGTGTCGCCCCGGACCCAGTGCCGGATGTCCATCGGGACGGAGAACGTGCCCGTGCGGTCCGGCGCGATCAGCACGTCACGACGCTGGGCGTTGGAGAGCCAGAACGGTTCGCCCGCCGGGATGGTGAACGGGCGTGAGTAGCGGCCGGTCTTGGGGCCCCCGAGCACCTGGCCGTCCAGGCTGATCACGTCCGCGTCGAAGGGCAGTCGCACCTCGACGGTCCCGTACGCGCCGTTGAGGATCCGGAGCAGGACCCGCTCCCCGAGCTGGCACTGCAGCGCGACCCGGGGGTCGGTGCGGGTCCACGGGTGGGGGACGCCGGAGATGAGGAAGTAGGTGGGCCGGAAGTGGAGGAGGTGCTGGCCCTGGTCGAAGGGGCACGCGTTCATGCCCAAGGAGTGGTCGATCTCGGGGTCGTGCCAGAGGGGGTCCACGTCGTCGGGGATCCAGATCGCCTCCCGGTCGTAGGGGACGATGTCGTTGCCGCGCCGCACGAAGCCCTCACCCTCCGGCGGGTCGACGATGAGGGACCCGTACATGCCGAGCTCGAAGTGCAGGACCGTGTTCTTGTGGCAGTGGTAGAAGTAGCTGCCGGCGGAGGTGGGCCGCCACTGGTAGGTGTACACGTCGTCCACCTCGAACGACGTGTGGCCGACGCCGTCGTTGTGGGGCGTCGGCTCGATCCCGTGGTGGTGGATCGTGTGGGTGTTCTTCGAGGCGTTGAGGGTGGTGTGCACGACCTGTCCCTCGCGCACCCGCATCATCGGTGAGGGGAATGGTCGCCGAACCCGGCTCCTCGGGTCCTCGAACCCCCAGAACCTGATGCTGCGTCCGTCTGGCATGGTGACGTCGGCCCCGGTGTGCACATCGCGGACGAAGGTGATGTCGGGCACCACCCGGTCGGGCGTCTCGGGGTTGGCGTCGCGCACCTTGCAGCCGAAGGCCTCGAAGTGGCGCTCATCGGCGATGTCGTCGCGCAGGACGACGGGGAGCCCGGCCTCGTCCGAGAGCGTCCGGAGCTGGTTGGCGCCGTCGGTCGGGATGGTGCAGATGAACGGCTCGGTGGTGACCGGATCTGCGGACACCTCGGTGGTGGCGGTGTCGGTCATCGTCGCTTCCTTCAGTCTGGACTACCGGTCCCGGGGCTTCCCGGGCTTGTCGGGCTTGTCGGGAGGCTTCCCGGGCTTCCCCGGTGGCGTCGTGGTGGTGGTCGTCGTGGTGGTGGGCGCGGTGGTGCTCGTGCTGGTGGTGGTGCTCGTCGAGGTGGACGTCGTGGTCGTGGTGGTGCTCGTCGTCGGCGGCGGCCCCTCCACGAGGTCACCCTCCAGGACCCAGTGGGTGATCAACCCCTGGGGGTAGTTGCCGCCGTTCGCCAGCTGCGAGAGCTCCATGTGGCAGTGCATCGGGTAGACCATCCCGACCATGCCGTCTCCGGCCAGGTCCGAGGTCCACACCGTGGGGTCGCTCGGCGGCCACGGCCAGGCGTCAGGCGGACGCACGAACGGCAGCACCACGTCGGCGGTGTGCAGCGGGGGGACCCGCCAGGTGTCGAGTGCGAACACGTTGTCGTGGGTCCGGCCGCCCTCGGCGAGGACGTAGACGTGGTTCCCGTGGATGTGGGGCGAGTGGGTCGCGAGGCCGACGTTGGCGGTGCGCAGCAGCGCGGGCTGGCCGACGCGGCCGTGCGGCGCGATCGCTCGATCGTGGGCCGAGAAGAACCCGCTCTTGCCGTTGATCATGAAGTACGTCGGGACGTAGTCGTCGAGGAACGCCTCCGGCGAGAGGCCGGGATCCTGGCGGATCCGATCGTGGGCGACCGGATCGGCGGTGGAGAACGCCCAGATCCAGGTCCGCTCCGGGACCCAGGGGTGGCCGGGGAACTGGTAGCTCGTCCCGAGGTCCTCGAAGAGGTTCCGCACCGCGGTCGTGGGGTCGGTGTAGGGCGTGGATGCATCTTCCGGCAGGACGACGAGCACCCCGGCGAGGCCCATGGCCCGGTGCATCGGCGCCCGGAGGGGATCGAGGTAGAGGTAGGTGCCGGCGGCCGGCGCAGGGAACGACACCCGCACCGTCTGCCCGGGCTCGATGGGGCCGCTGTCGACGACGCCCTGCACGGCGAAGGCGTGGACGCCCGGGAGCTCGTTCGTCACGTCGATGACGACGGGATCCCCATCTCGTGCGTAGATGACCGGCCCGGGGACCCGCAGCCCGGCCTGGGGACTGTCGAAGGACCACATGTAGACGCGGGTGCGATCGACCATCTCGACGAGGCACTCGCGCATCGTGAGCGAGAGCGAGGTCTGGGTGGCGTAGGAGGCCGTGATCCCGAAGGCATCGAACACGCCGACCCGCGGCCCGACGGCGATGCCGGCCAGTCCGGCGGCGGTGAGCTTGAGCGCTGCGCGGCGGCTCATCTGGGTCGGCATGGTCCTCGTCCTCCGTACGACCGGCGGCTGGCCTGGGCTCGGCCTCGACCGAGCGTGGATCAGCCACCTTCGAAAAACCTCTGAGGACGGTCAGGCGCGCAGCTTGGCGGTCGGTGCTCGCCAGCCACGGCGGATGGCGAGGAGGCGCACGACCAGCACCGCCGCGGCGATGGCCCCGGCCTGTGGGGCGTCGAGGGCGTCCTGGGACCACACCGCCGCGGTTGCCGCGGCCCCGAGGGTCGCCGGGATCGCGTAGAGGGCGCTGTCGGCCTTGAAGACGGTGGGGACCTCCCGGGCCAGGACGTCGCGGATGACCCCGCCGCCCACCGCGGTCATGGTGCCGAGCAGGACCGACGGCAGCACGCCGAGGCCGGCGTCGAGCGCCTTGGCCGAACCGACCACGCAGAACAGGCCGAGCCCGGCGGCGTCGAAGGCCAGCACGGGGCGGTGCATCCGCTCCACCAGGTGGTGCGCGACGAGCACGAAGGCGGTCGCCACCAGGGGCACGGCCAGGTAGAGCTGGTCGCGCAGGGCGACGGGCGGCAACTGGCCGAGCATGGTGTCGCGCAGGATGCCCCCGCCGAGGCCGGTGACGGTGGCGAGGACCAGGATGCCGACCAGGTCGAAGTGCCGGCGTACCGCGAGGGAGGCGCCCGACAGGGCGAACACCAGCACGCCGGCCAGGTCCAGGGCCCGCTCCAGCTCGGGCTCGAGGCCGGTGAGCGTCACAGGTCGGCGGCCTTGGGCATCGACGGGCTCCATCGTTCGGGGTCGGGCGGGTCCCGTACATTGCCTCCGGTGTCGGCATCGGTGCACCTCGAACCCCACATCCGCGACGTCCCCGACTGGCCCGAGCCCGGCGTGGTCTTCAAGGACATCACGCCCCTGCTCGCCGATCCGGCCGGCTTCGCCTACGCGGTGCGGTCCCTGGCCGAGCCCTTCGCCGGGCGGGGGATCACGAAGGTGGTCGGCATGGAGGCCCGCGGGTTCCTCATCGGCGCACCGGTCGCCCTGCACCTCGGCGCCGGGTTCGTGCCCGTGCGCAAGCCGGGCAAGCTGCCCCGGGCCACGGACTCCGAGGAGTACGCGCTCGAGTACGGCACCGACCGGCTGGAGATCCACGCCGACGCCGTCGGCGCCGGTGACCTGGTCCTCGTCATCGACGACGTGATCGCAACCGGCGGGACGGCAGCGGCCACGGTGGCGCTGGTCGAGCGCTCGGGCGCGACGGTGGTCGGCCTCGGCTTCGTCATCGAGCTGGCGTTCCTCGGCGGCGCCGACAAGCTGGCCGGGCACGAGCACGTGTCGCTGCTCACCTACCGATGACCGGCTCGCCGCTCGTCGTGGTCGCCATCGGCACCGAGGCCGCCCACCTGCGGGGCCTCGACGTGGTGCTCACCGGCATCGGCAAGGTGTCGGCCGCCGTCGCGGTGACCCGGGCGATCGCCGAGCACCGCCCGTCGTTCGTGCTCAACGTCGGCACCGCCGGCGCCCTGCGGGACGGGTTCGAGGGCGCCCACCGGATCGGCCGGGTGCTCGAGCACGACGTCGACCACGCCTTCCTGCGCACCCTCACCGGGGAGGACAGCATCGGCGAGATCGTGCTCGACCCGGGGGAGCCGACCACCCTCGCCACCGGCGACGCCTTCGTGTCCGACCCGACCGTGCGCCTCGCCCTGGCCGAGCGGGCCCACCTCGTCGACATGGAGGGCTTCGCCGTCGCCCGGGCCTGCGCCGCCGCCGAGGTCGAGTGCCGCATGGTCAAGGTCGTCTCCGACACCGCATCGGAGGACGCAGCCCGGTCGTGGAAGGCCGAGGCGGACCGCACCGCCCGGCTCATCGCCGAGGTCGTGGCCGAGCACCTCTGAGCCAGCTGTTCCGCAGCCGCTGCCAGACGCCCGGGGGCTACCCGACGGGCTCGAGCACGCGGCGCTCCTCGTGCTCGTGCAGCTCGGCCTGCTCGCCCCGGCGGACCCGCCACTCGCCCCACAGCTTGAGGCACGACGGCTGGATCAGCACCGACGCGAGCAGCGAGTACACGATCGTGACCGCCACGATGATGCCGAACTGCTGCATCGGGAGCAGCGAGGCGAAGGCCAGGACGCCGAAGCCGGCCGCGGTGGTGGCCGCCGACCCGGCCATGGCGCCGCCGGTGTGGGTGACGGTCTGGCGGATGGCCTCGTCGATCGTCTCGTAGCGGCGGCGGTCCTCCATGAACCGGTGGGTCACGTGGATGCCGAAGGGCACGCCGATGCCGATGGCGAGCGACGCCACCATGGCGGTCAGCACGTTGAAGCTGATGTCGAGCAGCACCATGGTGCCGAGCACCCAGCCGACGACGGCGATGGAGGGGACCATCGTGATGGCCCCGAGCAGCGGCTTGCGCTCCACCACGCCGAAGTAGGCGATGAGCAGCGTCAGGGCGCCGAGCAGCGTGATGGCGATGCCCTGGGTCTGGCTGGCGGTGAGGGCATCGAGGGTCTCGTCCAGCACCAGGGACTCGGACACGACGGTGGTCGTGCCCCCGGCGTCGCGGATCGGTACGAGGGCGGCGTCGAGGTCGCTGGCGAGGGCCTCGGCCCGGTCCTGGCCGGCGGTCGTCGCGATCATCAGGGCGGCCACGTCCGGTCCGGTGTCCGGCAGCCGGCTGACCTGGGCGGCGCCGGCCTGGGACCGCACGTCCTCGACGCCGGCGAGCAGCTCAGGCGCCTCGGCGATGGCGGCGGCCAGCTCGGCGTCGGTGACGTCGCCGTCGATCAGCACGAAGGTGGACTCGGACAGGTCGCCGCCGAAGAGGGTGTCGAGCTTGTCGATGAGCATGCCGGGCTCGGAGTCGGCCGGCACGAAGTCGTCCTGGCTGAACGAGGTCTCGATCTGGCTGCCGGCGCCACCGGCGACGACGGTGACCACGAGGGCGATGGCGAGCGTGAGCCGGGGTGCCCGCTCGGCCACGGCGGCCGTGCGGCCCATGAAGGCGGCCAGCCCGTTCGTCCCGGAGCGCTCGCGCCGGCGGCGACGGGTGGCCCGGGCCAGCGCCCGGGGGCGATCGTCGAGGAGGCGCCGGGCGCTGGGGACGAGCAGGGTCATGACCACGAGTGCTGAGGTCACGCCGACGGCGGTGAACACGCCGAAGTCGGCGATCGGGGGCAGCGGGGACACCAGGTTGGTGAGGAACCCGACCACCGTGGTCAGCGTGGCGAGCACCAGGGCGCCGCCGACGGTGCGCACGGCCATCGCGGCGGCGTCGGGCGGGGCGAGCCCGTGGCGCTGCTCCTCCCGGTAGCGGGACGTGAGGTGGATGGCGTAGTCGATGCCGAGACCGATCAGGAGCACCGGGACGATCGTGGAGATCTGGGTGAAGTTGCCGACGAGGCCGAGGTGGTCGGGGCCGAGGACGACGGCGAAGCCGAACATCCAGGTGATCGTGACGATGAGGCCGACGAAGCCGAGGACGACGTCGCTGACGGTGCGGAACTGCAGGAAGAGGATGGCGACGATGAGGAACAGGGAGAGGCTGAGCAGCCGCGGCATCTCGTCCTCGGACTCGGCCTGCAGGGCGTCGCTGAGGATGGCGGCGCCGAAGGGGTCCACGTCGATGCCGGCGACGTCGACGACCTCGAGCTGCTCGGCGAGGTCGAGGGTCGCCTCCTGGGCGTCGGCGTCGGGCAGGGCGGGGTCGAGCTCGACGACGACGAGCCCGGCCCGGGCCGAGGCGGTGGCCGGATCGAGGTCGCGCGAGAGGAGGCTGGCCGCGGCGGGGGAGACCCCGTCGGCCTGCACGGCCGCGGCGAAGGAGGCGACGCCGCGTCGCCCGTCGGCGAGGGGGATGTCGCTGGCGCGGGCCACGGCCTCGACCTGCTCGGCGGCCTCGATCCCGGCGGGGTCGAGCACGTTGCCGCTGGGCCCGGCGTCCACGACGACCTGGACGCGGGCGCCGCCGGTGGCGAAGTCCTCCTGGATCCGGTCGAAGGCGTCGGCCAGCTCGCTGTCGGGGGCGAACGAGGTCAGCTCGGTGTCGGTGGTCTGGCCGGCGGCGAAGCCGCCGAGCACCACGGTCATGACGGCGAGGAACGCGAGGGTGATCCCCGGACGGCGCTCGACTGCCCGTGCCATCGTCTGCAGCCACCAACGCATGTCTTCGCCTCCGGTCCGGAACGGTCAGGACGAGCCTAGGAAAGTGAAACTGCGTATCAATCGTCACCGAGTGTCACATGTGTCACATCCGGGGGTCGCGGGGTGGTGCGAGGATGGGGACGTGTCCGAGCCGGGGAAGGTGTCGCTGCGGGAGCGCAAGAAGCAGCAGGTCCGTCGGCGGTTCCAGCGGATCGCGCTCGAGCTGTTCGACGAGCGGGGCTTCGAGCACGTCACCGTCGACGACATCGCCGAGCGGGCCGAGATCTCCCGAAGCACGTTCTTCCGCTACTTCCCGACCAAGGAGGACGTGCTCATCGGGCGGGCGGACGAGCACCTCGAGGAGCTGCGGGATGCGTTCGTGGCCCGCGCCCCGGACGAGCCGGTGCTGCGCTCGCTGCGCCACTCCCTGGAGGCGCTCGCCGCCAGCTACGAGGCCGAGCGGTCCGACTTCGTGGCCATGCGCCGCATCGCCCAGGACCACCCCTCGATCCTGGCCCGCGGCCTGGAGCACCAAGCGGTGTGGGAGGAGACCTTCGCCGAGCTGCTCGCCGACCGGCTCCAGGACACCACCGGCCCCGGTCTGCACTCGCGGGTGGTGGCCGGGGCCGTCATGGCCGCCATCCGGGTCGCCATCGACGAGTGGCTGGCCGAGGACGGCAGCCGGGACCTGCAGGCGCTGATCGGGGAGGCCTTCGAGGTGCTCGGCGACGGGCTGTTCCGGGCGCTGCGCGAACCGGGCTGACGCCCTCGGACCTAGACGACCGCCTCACCGGTGGGCGTTCGCACTCGGAGCCGCTCCTCGAGCTCCACGTCCTCGAGCAGGGAGGAGACGAGGTGCTGGGCCTGGGTCATCGCCTCGTCCAGCAGGGCCGCGGCGTCGTCACCCGAGCCGGCCTCCAGGCGCCACTTGGCGACCGTGAGGCGCTGCAGGATCTCGTCGTTGACCTCCGCAGCGTCGCGGCGGCGGGTGGCGGCGACCGCGAGCGCGAGCCGAGCGGCGCTCGCGTCCTCCACCGCGTCCGCGGCAGCACCGACGAGCACGCCGAGCAGCACGAGCGGCACGATCCGGGATGCCCAGCCGAGGGCGCTCACCGAGACCTCGGGGTGCGAGGCGGACCAGGCGACGAGCAGCCCGGCGGCGGACAGGGCGGCGGTGGTGCCCACGACCAGACCGAAGGCCATCGCGGCGAGGGCGATGGGGAGGGCGTAGAGCAGGCCGGTGGCGTCGGCCTCGCTCGAACCCACCAGGCGCAGCGCGGTCACGACCGCGAACAGGGCGGCCGTGACCATTGCGGCGTAGTGCGGGTGGCGTCGGAACCACGGCCCCCCAGCGACGAGGCGATCCATGGGGACACTCTCGCTCCGGAATCCGGCGGTTACCGGGGTCCTATGTCACCAAGTTCCGGGGACGTCGCCTCAGATGGCCCCGGCCAGCGCGTTCAGGGCGCCGGCTGCGCCGCTGCGCATCGGGTCGTTGGCCTCGAGGCTCCCGTCCTGCACCCGGTCGTGGATGAAGGGGATCGGCACCGTCGAAGTTGTACTCCGGCATGACGAAGGCGAACGCGTCACCGCGGCTGATGGTGTCGGACCAGCGGCGGGTGTGGTCGTGCTCGTACTGCTGCAGCCGGGGGTGCTTGGGCTCGTCGAACAGCGGGAGGTCGACCTCGGCGAGGTCCACGAGCTCGACGTCGAAGCCGGCGTGGCCCTCGGCCTCGGCGGCGAACCACTCGGCGACGGTCCGGCCGACCCGGCCGGGTCGGGTGCTGGCGACGATGACCTGGAGGAGGGGCATGCTCCGGGACCTACCCGGGCATGCCCCTCACCATCCACGGCTCAGCTGGGGTCGTCGGTCCAGCGGAGGTAGGGCTTGACCTCTTCGACCTTGTCGGCACCGAAGCGCTCCTTGGCGTCCTCGGTGGACATCCCGGGCGACACGATGACCTTCTCGCCCTGGGTCCAGTCGGCCGGGGTGGCCACCGGTGCGGAGTCGGTGAGCTGGAGGGCGCCGACGACGCGGAGCAGCTCGTCGAAGTTGCGGCCGACGGACTTGGGGTACGTCAGCGTGAGGCGCACCTTGTTCGCCGGGTCGATGATGAAGACCGAGCGCACCGTGGACGTGTCGCCCTCGCCGGGGTGGATCATGTCGTAGAGCTCGGCGACCTTCTTGTCCGGATCGGCGATGATCGGGAAGTTGAGGTCGGTGCCGCCCACCTCGCCGATGTCGGGCGCCCAGCCGTTGTGGGAGGCGACGTCGTCGACCGAGAGGGCCAGGACCTTGGTGTTGCGCTTGGCGAAGTCGTCCTTCATCTGCGCGGTGCGGCCGAGCTCGGTGGTGCACACGGGCGTGAAGTCGGCCGGGTGGCTGAACAGCATCGCCCAGCTGTCCTTCTTCCACTCGTGGAAGTCGATCTCACCCTCGGTCGTGTCGGCGGTGAAGTTCGGGGCCTCGTCACCCAGGTGGATGCTCATCGAAGTGGTCCTTTCGCAGGGGTCGTCTTCGTCGGCCCAGGTCTACGACCTGGGTGCTCCCAAGGCAACGCTTCCGCCGACCCGCCTGTTCCCTCAGCTCGACGGCGACGACGGCGTGAGGTCGTGCGGCGCGGCCCACGAGTGCAGGGTCCGCACGTAGCCGGCGCGCTCGAAGGCGGCCGGGTCGCCCGAGGTGGAGTGGTTGGCGCTGCCCCGGAGCTGGGTGACCGACTCGTACTCCCGCTCGGTCAGCCAGGCCAGCAGCTCGGACTCGAGCACCGCGACGTGCTCGGGGCCGTGGCGCAGCAGCGCCGAGGTGGTCATGGCCACATCGGCCCCGACCAGCAGGGCCTTCACCACGTCGGTGCCGCCGGCCACGCCGGAGGTGGCCGCCAGCGACGCCCGGCCCCGGAGGTGCGGGGACAAGATGGCGATCCAGCGCAGTGGCAGCCGCAGCTCGGACGGGCTGCTCAGCTCGACGCGGGGCACGACCGTGAGGCTCTCCAGATCCAGGTCCGGCTGGTAGAAGCGGTTGAACAGCACCAGGCCGTCCGCCCCCGCCCGCACGACGTCCTGGGCGAAGCCGGCCATCGCCGAGTAGTAGGGGCTGAGCTTCACCGCGAGCGGGATGTCGATCTCCTCGCGCACGGCGGTGATGATCTCCAGGTCTCGGTCCTCGACATCGTCGGCGGCGAGCCGCGGGTCGGCGGCGAGGTGGTACAGGTTCAGCTCGAGCGCGTCGGCGCCCGCGTCCTGGAGCCGGCGGGCGTGGTCGGTCCACCCGCCGGGGGAGGTGGCGTTGAGGCTGGCGATCACCGGCAGCGACGTGACGGCCTTGATCCGGGCCAGGCGCTCCACGTAGCGGTCGCCGGCGTGGGGCAGCTCGTCGATGGAGGGGAAGTAGTCGAGCGCCTCGGCGAAGTGCTCAGAGCCTGCTTCGAGGGCCCGGTTGAGCTCGGACTCCTCGTGGAGGATCTCCTCCTCGAACAGCGAGGGCAGCACGACCGCGCCGGCGCCGGCGGCCTCCAGCCGACGCACGACGTCGGGGTCGTCGGTGATCGGCGACGCCGAAGCCACGATGGGCGAGCGCAGGGTCAGGCCCAGGTAGGTGGTGGTGAGGTCGACCATCTCAGCGCTCCGTCTCGTCGTTGCGGATCTCGACCGGCACGTCGCCGCCGGGCTCGGGCTCGGGCTCGTGCAGCGTCGGGATCGTCCGGTGCATGCCGGCCAGCTGCTCGTAGTAGCGCCAGCGCTCGTCGGCGTCGGCCTGGGCCAGCTCGGCCAGCATCTCGGCCCGCTCGGGGTCGGTGCGCTGGAGGATGGCGAAGCGGGTCTCGGAGGAGACGAACTCCTTGATCGGGATGGTCGGCTTCTTGGAGTCGAGCGCGAACGGCTGGCCGTCCTCGGTCTCGCTCGGCCGGAACCGGTAGAGGGGCCAGTAGCCGCTCTTCACCGCGTCCTTCTGGTGGCTCATCGACTTCGACATGTCGATGCCGTGGGCGATGCAGGTGCTGTAGGCGATCACCAGGGACGGGCCGGGCCAGGCGTCGGCCTCGAGCAGGGCCTTGGTGGTCTGCAGCTCGTTGGCCCCCATCGAGATCTGGGCCACGTAGACGTTGCCGTAGGCCCGGGCGATGGCGCCGAGGTCCTTCTTGCCGATGCCCTTGCCGGCGGCGGCGAACTTGGCGACCGCGGCCCGGGGCGTGGCCTTGGACGCCTGGCCACCGGTGTTGGAGTACACCTCGGTGTCGAGGACGAGGATGTTGACGTTGCGCCCGGTCGAGAGCACGTGGTCGAGGCCACCGAAGCCGATGTCGTAGGCCCACCCGTCGCCGCCCATCAGCCACACGCCCTGGCGGACGAGGTTGCCGACGAGGGAAGCCAGGTGCGAGGCGTCCACCGCCGTGTCGGGCTGCTCGACGAGGGTCGCCAGCCGCTGGCGCAGCTCGTCGACGGCCGTGCGGGCCGCGGCGATGTCGGTCTCGGTCTCCTGGGGGTTGTCGAGGAGGCGGGCCACCAGGTCGGCGCCGAGCTGGGGGGCGAGGCGCCGCAGCGAGGTCTGCGCCTGGTCCCGCTGGACGTCGAGGGCGAGGCGCATGCCGAGCCCGAACTCGGCGTTGTCCTCGAACAGGGAGTTGTTCCAGGCCGGGCCTCTGCCGTCGCCGTTCACCGTCCACGGCGTGGTGGGCAGGTTCCCGCCGTAGATCGACGAGCAGCCGGTGGCGTTGGCCACGATCATCCGGTCGCCGAACAGCTGGGAGACGAGCTTGATGTAGGGCGTCTCGCCGCAGCCGGCGCAGGCCCCGGAGAACTCGAACAGCGGCTCGAGCACCTGGGAGCCCTTGACCGTGTCGTGGGGAAGGAGGGAGCGGTCGAGGTGGGGGATCGTCTGGAAGAAGTCCCAGCGCTCCCGCTCGAGGTCGCGGTGGGCCATCGCCGGCTCCATGTTGATGGCCTTGTGCGACACGTCGGTCTTGGACTTGGCCGGGCAGACGTCGACGCACACGCCGCAGCCGGTGCAGTCGTCGGGGGCCACCTGGATGGTGAGGCGGTGGTCGGCGAGGTCCTTGGAGCGGAACGCCTTGTGGATGAAGTCCTCCGGGGCGTCGGCCACGGCCTCGGTGTCGAACACCTTCATGCGGATGGTGGCGTGCGGGCAGACGATGGCGCACTTGCCGCAGTCGATGCAGACGTCGGGGTCCCAGATCGGGATCTGCTTGGCGATCGAGCGCTTCTCGTACTGCGCGGTGGCGGTCGGGAAGACGCCGTCGACGGGCATCGCGCTCACCGGGAGCAGGTCACCCTCGCCCTGCATCAGCAGCGACGTGACCCGCTGGACGAACTCGGGGGCGTCGTCGGGGACGGCGTGCTCCATCGTGCGGGTGCTGGTCACCGAGTCGGGCACGGTCACCTGGCACAGGTGGTCCAGCGCGGCGTCGATGGCGGCGAAGTTGCGGTCGACGACGGAGCGCCCCCGCTTGCCGTAGGCCTTCTCGACCGTGCCCTTGATGCGGGCGATGGCTTCCTCCGGCGGCAGCACGCCGGACAGCTGGAAGAAGCACGGCTGCATGATCGTGTTGATGCGGTTGCCCATGCCGGTGTCGCGGGCGACCGAGTCGGCGTCGATCACCCACAGCTCGATGCCCTTGTCGACGATCTGGGTCTGCACCTCGCGGGGCAGGTCGTCCCACACGTCGTCGGGACCGAACGGGCTGTTGAGCAGCAGCGTGGCGCCGGGGCGGGCGTAGTCGAGGACCTTGACCTTCTCGAGCAGACCGAACTGGTGGCAGGCCACGAAGTCGGCGTCGTCGACCAGGTAGGTGGACCGGATCGGCTCGGGTCCGAAGCGCAGGTGGGAGACGGTGACCGAGCCGGACTTCTTGGAGTCATAGACGAAGTAGCCCTGGGCGTAGAGGTCGGTGCCCTCGCCGATGATCTTCACCGAGGACTTGTTGGCGCCCACCGTGCCGTCGGAGCCGAGGCCGACGAACACCGCCTGCACCTCGCGCTCGGGCCGGTCGTAGCGCAGCGTGCCGTCCATGGGCAGGCTCAGGTGCGACACGTCGTCGTAGATGCCGACGGTGAAGTGGCGCCGGGGCCGAGGCGCGGCCAGCTCGTCGAAGACCGTGCCGACCATCGACGGCGTGAACTCCTTGGAGGACAGCCCGTAGCGACCACCGACGACGCGGGGCATCGAGGCGAACGGCGGGTCGTCGACGTCCATGGCCTCGCTCAGGGCGGCCAGCACCTCGAGGTACATGGGCTCGCCCACCGCGCCCGGCTCCTTGGTGCGGTCCAGCACGGCGATGGAGCGCACGGTCGGGGGGAGCGCAGCGACCAGCTGCTCCACCGGGAACGGGTTGAAGAGCCGGATGCGGAGCATGCCGACGGACTCGCCCTGGGCCACCAGGGTGTCCACCGCCTCCTCGATGGCGCCGGAGGCGGAGCCCATCACCACGATGACCCGCTCGGCGTCGGGCGCGCCGTGGTAGTCGACGAGCCGGTAGCGGCGGCCCGTCTGCTCGCCGAGCTCGTCCATCACCTCCTGGACGATCCCGGGCACGGCGTCGTGGAACGGGTTGCTCGCCTCGCGGGCCTGGAAGAACGTGTCGGGGTTCTGGGCCGTGCCCCGCAGGGACGGGGCCTCGGGGGTCATGCCCCGGAGCCGGTGGGCGATCACGTCGTCGTCGCGGACCAGCGACGCGATGGCGTCGTCGTCGAGCACGTCGATCCTGTCGATCTCGTGGCTGGTGCGGAACCCGTCGAAGAAGTGCAGGAACGGCACCCGGGCCCGGAGGGTGGCGGCGTGGGAGACCAGCGCGAAGTCGTGGGCCTCCTGTACGGAGCCGGCGGCGAGCATCGCCCAGCCGGTGCTGCGCACCGACATGACGTCGCTGTGGTCCCCGAAGATCGACAGGGCGTGGGTGGCGATGGAGCGGGCAGCCACGTGGATGACCGCCGGGGTCAGCTCGCCGGCGATCTTGAACATGTTCGGGACCATGAGCAGCAGGCCCTGCGAGGCGGTGAACGTGGTGGCGAGCGCGCCCTTCTGCAGCGCCCCGTGGAGCGCGCCGGCCGCGCCGGCCTCCGACTGCATCTCGACCACGTCGGGGACCGTGCCCCAGCGGTTGGGTCGCGTCGCGGCCGACCAGTCGTCGCAGTGCTCGGCCATCGGCGAGGCCGGGGTGATCGGGTAGATGGCGATCACCTCGCTGAGCGCATAGGCGACCCGGGCCGCGGCTTCGTTGCCGTCCATGCACTCGCTGCGTGTGTCAGCCATCTCTCGCAGCGTGCCGCCGAACGGCACGATCGGGCAAGGGACAACGTCGCCAGTGCTGTGGACCAATGGCACGACCTGGCCGGCCGCCCCGTTGGCGGTCGCGCCGGGCACCGTTACGCTGGGGCGAGGCCCGTGAACCCCGGCCGGAGTGTCCGTGGGCCTGACTGTTGGAGCTGTGATGCAAGGAATCTGGACCGAGGAGCTCGCTCCGGTGGTCGTCGCCGACGCGGATTCCGCATCGCGCCTGGTCGCCCGCATCACCGTGACGGGCTTCGGCTCCGTACCGGCCCACATCGACGTCGCCCTGCGCGGCGAGCTGTGCGCTGGCACCACCCCGGCCGTCTCCTGCGCCATCGAGGGGCTGCTCCCGCTCGGGATCAGCGACGTGCGCTTCGACCTGGCCGAGCTGCGCCTGTGCACCTCGGCGGGCATCGACCTCTGGGTCGACCTCGCCACCCGCCTCCTGCCCCACGGCGGCGACGTCCGCCTGGACGGCGCCGCCGGCGTCGTGCGGCGTGCGCTGGACGCGGTCGGTGTGAGCGACTCCGGCACCGTCCGCCGGCCCGGCACCGCCTGAGCAGCGGCGGTCCCCGACGGCACCGCATGTTCGTGCGCCGACTCGGGTAGCGACGCGGTCCATCCCCCACGACGGAAGGACCGCACCATGAGCGAAGACCGCAACCACGGCACCGACACCCCGACGGGCACCGACCCCGACGCCAAGTGGAGCGAGCCCGGCTACGAGGACAAGTCCCTCGGCCAGGCCGTCGACCAGGACAGCGAGCTCGCCGACGAGCTGCTGGAGGAGACCGGCGGCGACGAGAAGGCCGCCGAGGAGCGCTTCGAGGACGAGAGCCACGGCTCCCCGGCACGCGAGCGTCAGGGCAAGCCGGAGACGAGCTGATGGCCGATCGTGACGAGCTGGCCGCCGAGGCCGAGGTTCGCAACGGGGCCAGCGGCACCACCTCCGAGGAGGAACTCAGCGAGGCGCTCGACGAGGACAAGCTGGCAGGCGGCGGGAGCTACCCGCCGGACCAGCCGGCGGCATCCTTCGACTACGGCGTCACTCCCCAGGGGCAACGGGTGCCCGAGCCGATCGCCGAGCGCGTCCAGCGGGAGAAGCCCGAGCAGTCCTTCGTCGGTGAGGAGGGCCGGGTCGGTCGCCTGGTCGCCCCCGACGAGGGCGTCGGCCCCGACGACGAGGGCACCGAGGTGGCCCGCGAGGTCGACCGTGTCGCCGACCACGATCGGCCGGTGGGCGACGTCGGCACCAGCGACACCACCACCTACGACGTGGCGCCCGAGCTCGGCCAGGACGTCAGCGCCGAAGAGGCCGCGGTCCACGAGCGCGACGTCCCCTGAGCGGCGACGAACGGGAGCAGCTCCTCGTGCCCGTGGGCTGAGCGATCCGCTCGGGGTCCGCCCCTACACTCGGCCGCCATGGTCGCACGCGGGACGACGGTCGAGTGGCAGGCGTACCGCGCCGTCCTGCTCGACCTGGACGGGGTCATCACGCCCACGGCATCGGTGCACGAGGTCGCCTGGGCCGAGCTGTTCGCCCCCTGGGGCTTCACCAGCGAGGACTACCTCACCTACGTCGACGGCAAGCCCCGCTACGACGGGGTGCGGTCGTTCCTGACGTCGCGGGGCGTGGAGCTGCCGGCCGGCACGGCGGATGACCCACCCGGCGACGGCACCGTGGCCGCGATGGGGAACCGCAAGGACGAGCTGTTCCGCGAGCTGCTCGAGCGCGACGGGGTGGCCCCGTACCCGGGCACGATGGCGGTGCTGGACGAGCTGGATCGGCACGGGATCGCCCAAGCCGTGGTGTCCTCGTCCCGCAACGCCCGCCCCGTGCTGGAGGCCGCCGGGCTCGGCGACCGCTTCGAGCACGTCGTCGACGGCGTCACCATCGTCGAGGAGGGCATCACCGGCAAGCCGGCGCCCGACATGTTCCTGCGCGCCGCCGAGCTGGTCGGCGTCGCGCCACCCGACGCGGTGGTGGTCGAGGACGCCACGTCCGGCGTGGCGGCCGGGGCCGCCGGTGGCTTCGGCCTCGTGCTCGGCGTGGACCGGGGCGGCAACCGCGACGCGCTGCTGGCCGCCGGCGCCCACCTGGTCGTCGACGACCTGGCCGAGACGCTCGAGCCGGAGACGGCGCGGTGAAGATCCGGGCCACCGCCAGCGCCATCCCCCGGCACCGCTACCCGGTGGAGCCGTGGCGTCTGGTGGAGACCGAGCTGGACCACGCCGACCTCGGTCACACCGAGTCCCTGTTCGCCATCGGCAACGGCTACATCGGGATGCGGGCCAACCCGAGCGAGGGCCGTGAGGCCCACTCCCACGGCACGTTCCTGAACGGGTTCCACGAGACCTGGCCGATCCACCACGCCGAGGCCGCCGTCGCGTTCGCCACCACCGGACAGACCATCGTGAACGTCCCCGACGCCAAGCTGATGAAGCTCTACGTCGACGACGAGCCGCTGCTTCTGCGCGAGGCCGACCTCGAGCACTACGAACGAGTGGTCGACTTCCGCACCGGCATCTCCCACCGGGAGGTGGTGTGGACCACGCCGGCCGGCAAGCGGCTGCGGGTCCGCTCCGAGCGCATGGTCAGCCTCGAGCACCGGCACCTGGCGGTGCTGAGCTTCGAGGTCGAGATGCTGGAGGGCTCGGCGCCCGTCGTCATCTCCTCCCAGCTCCTCAACCGCCAGGACGGCGAGGACGAGTACCACGTGACCTCGGCGGCCCTGGGGGAGGGCTTCGACCCGCGCCAGCGCCGGACGTTCCGGGACCGGGTCCTGCTGCCCCAGCTGCAGCGGCACGAGGCGGACCCGAACGACGGCGGCGAGGTCGTGCTGGGCTACCGGTGCGCGCAGAGCGGCATGACCCTGGCCTGCGCCTACCACCACGAGGTCGAGACGACGTGCGGCTACGAGACCGACACCGTCGTCGGCGAGGACCTGGCCAAGACGGTGTTCACCGTGCACGCGGAAGCCGGGGAGAGGTTCCGGCTGACGAAGTACGTCTCCTACCACTCGTCGCGTGGGATCCCGTCCCAGGAGCTGGCCGACCGCTGCCACCGGACCATCAAGCGGGCGCGCCGCACGGGCGTCGCGGGTCTCCGCGAGCAGCAGCGGGTGTGGCTCGACGACTTCTGGCAGCGGACCGACGTCTGCATCGAAGGCGACGACGCCGTGCAGCAGGCCGTGCGCTGGAACCTGTTCCAGCTGGCCCAGGCCTCGGCCCGGGCCCACGAGCAGGGCGTGGCCGCCAAGGGCGTCACCGGCGGCGGCTACGACGGGCACTACTTCTGGGACACCGAGGTCTACGTCCTGCCCTGCCTCGCGTACACCAACCCCGAGGTCGCCCGGAAGCTGCTCCGCTTCCGCTGGAAGATGCTCGACGCGGCGAGGGAGCGGGCTGCGGAGCTGAGCCAGGTCGGGGCGCTCTACCCGTGGCGCACGATCAACGGCGAGGAGGCCTCCGCCTACTACGCCGCCGGCACCGCCCAGTACCACATCAACGCGGCGGTGGCCTACGCCCTGGAGCGCTACCTCAACGCCACCGCCGACGTGGACTTCCTCGTCCACGAGGGGGCCGAGATCCTGGTCGAGACGGCCCGGCTGTGGGCCGACCTGGGCTTCTACGAGCACAACGGCAACGGTCGCTCTGGTGCGGTCGACGGGCGGTTCCGGATCCACGGCGTCACCGGCCCGGACGAGTACACGACCGTCGTGAACGACAACCTGTACACGAACGTCATGGCCCGCTTCAACCTCCGGTACGCGGCGTGGACCTACGACTTCCTGGCCGAGTGGAGCCGGGAGGACCTCGAGGCGCTGCAGCGGCGCACCGGCGTCACCGACGAGGAGGTCGAGAGCTGGCACCGGGCCGCCGAGGCCATGTACCTGCCCTACGACGAGGAGCTGGGCATCCACCCCCAGGACGAGAGCTTCCTCGACCGGGAGCCGTGGGACTTCGACGGCACGCCGCCCGACAAGTACCCGCTGCTGCTCCACTACCACCCGCTCGTGATCTACCGGTTCCAGATCCTCAAGCAGGCCGACGTCGTGCTGGCCATGCACCTGCGCGGTCAGCAGTTCTCGCGGGAGCAGAAGCGCCGCAACTTCGAGTACTACGACCCGATCACCACCGGCGACTCCTCCCTGTCGGCCTGCGTGCAGTCGATCGTCGGGGCCGAGGTGGGCCACGAGGGCCTGGCCTTCGACTACTTCAAGCAGTCGCTCTACCTCGACCTGGCCGACACCCACGGCAACACCGCCGACGGGGTGCACATCGCCAACGCCGGCGGGGTCTGGGCCGCCCTCGTCCACGGGTTCAGCGGCATGTCCGACAACGGCGAGCACCTGCGCTTCGCCCCCCGGCTGCCGAGGGAGTGGTCGTCGATGTCGTACCGGCTGCAACGCCACGGCTGCCAGCTCCTGGTGACGCTGGACCACGACGGCTGCACCGTGCTGATCGAGTCCGGCGAGGCCGTGCCCGTGCTCACCGCCGACGGGGTCGTCGACGTCGTGTCGGGCGACTCGGTGCGGATCCGCCGCGACGACTTCACCTAGCCCGATGAGCAGCCCGCTCGCGCCCGGCTGGCTGGACGAGCTCGACCTGCACGTCGGCCCGCCCGATGCGTCGATGGGCACCCGAGCGCTCGACCCGGACCGCTGGTTCCTGGTCGACGACCAGTGGGATGCCCAGCGGGCCGAGGCCGCCCGACTGCTCGCGTCCGAGCGCGACGAGGTTCTCGTCAGCGCGGACGACCCCGCCGTGGGCGCCGTGGTGGCCGAGCTCGACGACGTCGTCCGCACCTGGTTGGGAAGATCCCGTGGATCCGTCCCACCCGTGGTGACGGACCAACGAGATCCTCCGAGGGGGTTGGCCGACACCCGGCTCCTGGTGGCCGACGACCTCTGCCTGCTGCTGCCCGGCGAGGGCGGTTGGCGACTGGCGGCGGGGTGCGTGTGCTTCCCCTCGTACTGGCGCCCCCGCGACCGCATCGGCGGTCCGCTCGACGGCGTGCACGCGGTGGTGCCGGGCTACCCCGGCGCGCTGGCCGGCCGGGTCGACGGCTTCCTCGGTCGGCTGCGTCCGGGGCAGGGCGTGTGGCGGCGGAACTGGCTGGTGCACGACGTCGCCGACCTCCACCTGCCCACCTGGGTCGACGACGTCGATCGTCCGACGCCGGTGCCCGAGGGCCGGTGGCTGCGCAGCGAGCGCCAGACGCTGGTGCGGCTGCCGACGGTGGAGGCGGTGGTGTTCACGATCCGCACCCAGCAGGTGCCGATGGCCGTGCTCGGGTCGCGCCCGGACGTGGCCCGCGGTCTGGCCGCCGCGATCCGGGGCTGGAGCCCCGAGCAGCGGGCCTACAAGGGGGCCGCGATCGATGACGCCCTGCTCCGGTGGCTCTCTGCTCAGGCGGGCTGATCGGCGGCGATGCGCCGAGCCAGCTCGTCGGCGGAGAGCGGTGGGGCATAGAGGAAGCCCTGCACGAAGCGGCACCCGAGCCCGCGCAGGCGCGACGCCTGCACGTCGGTCTCCACCCCCTCTGCGATGACCTCGAGCTCGAAGCGCTCGGCCAGGCGGAGCACCATGTCGACGATCGTCGTCGCCCGGTGCGCCGCAGGGTCGTCGAGCTCGCTCACGAAGCTCCGATCGATCTTGAGGAAGGTCAGCGGCAACGTGTGCAGGTAGGTCATCGACGAGTACCCGGTCCCGAAGTCGTCGAGGCCGATCGCTGCACCGAGTTCGCGCAGCGCGGTGATGTCGCCGATGGCGGAGTGGCTGCCCTCGATCAGCGCCGTCTCGGTGAGCTCGAGGTGGAGCCGCCCCGGGTCGAGACCGGTGTCCTCGAGCACACGTCGGACGCGTGATGCCGCGTCGTTCGACCCGATCTGCCGGGCGGACAGGTTCACCGCGATCCACAGGTGCTCGGGCCAGGACATGGCGGTCGCGCACGCCTCTTCGAGGACCCACTGCCCGAGGGGCACGATGAGCCCGGTGTCCTCTGCGACGTCGAGGAACTCGGCGGGCTCGAGCATCCCGCGGCGCGGGTGGTTCCAGCGGACCAGTGCCTCGGCTCCGACCAACCCGCCCGATGAGAGGTCGAGCACCGGCTGGTAGCGCAAGGTGAAGTCCCCCGCGAGCAGCGATTGGTGGAGCTCGACCTCGAGCTCCTCGCGATGCTGCGCAGCGGACACGAGGGCGTCGGTCCAGGTCACCCAACGAGCTCGGCCGGACCGCTTCGCGGCGTACATCGCGCGGTCGGCCCGGCGCAGCAGGTCGTCCACCGTGAGCGCCCCGGCCTCGTCAGCGCTCGCCGTCGCCAGTCCGATGCTGGCGGACACCTGGTGTTCGACGCCATCGACCTGGACGGGACGGGTCAGCGCTGCCTGGAGACGTTCGGCGAGGACGCCGGCTTCGGCCTCGTCACCGAGCTCCGAGAGGACGGCGACGAACTCGTCGCCGCCGATGCGAGCGAACAGATCGCCGGCGCGCAGCTCGGCCTGCACCCGGTGCGCAACACCCGTGAGCAGGGCATCGCCGGTCGCATGGCCGTACCGGTCGTTGATGCGCTTGAACCGGTCGAGGTCGAAGAACAGGAGCGCAGTGGTCGAGCCGTTGCGGCCGGCGCGAGCCAGGGTCGCGCGCGTGTGCTCCCCGAGCAGCAGGCGGTTGGGCAGGCCGGTGAGCGGGTCGTGCATCGCCCGGGCCACCAAGAGCGCTTCGGCGTCACGGCGGTCGGTGACGTCGATGAACGACACCGCCAGGTGCTCCTCGCCTCCGAGTACCAGGCGAACCGAGCGGACCTCGATCCACACCATCGTGCCGTCGGCGCGCCGGTAGCCCAGGTCGAGGGTCGTGTCGTCGGGCTCCGTGGCGAGCAGCCGCCGGCGCTGCTCGGCGGAGACCGGCGAACCGTCTCGGCTGACCAAGCCCACATCGTTCGACAGCAGATCGGTTCCGACGAGGTCACCGTCAGCGAAGCCCAGGATGCGAGCGGCGGAGGGGTTCGCCGACACCACGCAGCCGTCGCCACGACGTACCAGCACGACGCCTGCAGCGAGGGTGTCGACCAGTGACTTGTGCCGCGCCTCCGACGCGTCTCGGATGGATTCGGCCTGCCGGCGCCGGTGCGCCGCCAGGAAGACGTTGCCGAGCAGGCGCACCATGTCGGTCCGGGACTCGTCCCAGGGCGCGGGCTCTCGGCGCCAGCGGAGGGAGAACGTCCCCTCGTAGTCCTCGCGTGCGCCGAGCGGGATCGTGAGCGCCGACCGGATCCCGTGCTCGACCATGAACGCAGCCTCTGCTCCGGCGGTGGCCGGGAGGTCGTCGGGCCTCGGGACGTAGACCGCTTCGCCGCGCTGGAGCTTGGGCGCAGCCCACCCGAACGGCGCTCGAGGCAGCGAGACGATGCGACCGGTGGTGGGATCGAGATCGGGCGCGCACCACTCGTTGGTGAGCTCGAGCCGCTCCCCGTCGTCGCTCGTGACGTAGAGCAGTGCCTGGTCGGCGAGGAGCCTCTCGCAGATCTCGTGCAGCCCCGCGTCGATCGCCAGGTCGAGCTCGCCTCCCGTCGCGCCGGCGAGGCTGCTGGCGATGGACGCTGCCAACATCTCGACCTCGAGCCGGTCCTGCACCTCCTGCAGGGCGTGGACCGCCATCGTGCGGTCGTGCACGATCGCCACCGTGATGGCGTCGTCGAGCGGTGCCAGGCTGATCGACACGGGGAGCTCGATGCCGTCGGCGCGCCGTGCCCGGAGGATGAGCCCACCGCCCATGTGTCGGGCGGACGGCTGTGCCTGGAACGCCCTGCGCCGGCCGGCGTGCTGGGCACGGGCGTCATCGGGGACGAGCTCCTCGATCGAGGCGCCCTCGAGCGCGCCGTCGGCGAAGCCGAGCAGCTGGTGGACCAGCTCGTTGGCTGCGACGATCCTGCCGGACGAGTCCACGGCCAGCGCTGCGTCGGGCAGGTCGGAGAGGAAGTGCTCGACGTAGGTGTCGCTGTGGCCGGGCCGGCCCGTCGCACCGGAAGCGGTCACGGTCGGCATCGTACCGAGGCCCACCCGACCTCTCCGATCGGCCCAGGGGCGGCGAAGGACTTCAGCGCCGCTCCGTCGAACTGTTGGACAGCGGCCAACAAGGGCCCTGGACATGAGCAAGAGGAGCAACAGCGATGGCACACGACTTCTTGTCGGACGAGTGGATGGACGCGATCGAGGCGCTGCGCCCGGAGGCCCCGGAGCCGCCGGCGGCCACGAAGGACCTCGTGATCAACCTCGTCGTGCCCGACACCCCCTTCGGCGAGCGGGAGGCCCACATGGCCGGCGGGCAGTTCGAGCGGGGGCTGCACGACTCGGCCCCGACGAAGCTGACCGTGCCCTACGAGGTGGCCAAGAGCGTCTTCATCTCCGGCGACCAGGCTGCCGCCATGCAGGCGTTCATGTCGGGTCAGATCAAGATCGACGGCGACATGACCAAGCTGATGGCCATGCAGTCGGCCGGCGCGCCGTCGCCGGAGCAGGTGGCCTTCCAGGAGAAGATCAAGGCCCTCACGGCCTGAGCTCGGGCAGCACCCGCTCGAGCAGGAGCGGGAGCGCCCGCACCAGCACCTCGCGAGCCTGGGCCTCGGTCAGCCGACCGCGGTCCAGCCACTCGCGCACCACCTCCTGCACCAGCCCGCCGTAGCCCCGCACCACGGCCCGCACGACGGGCGTGTCGTCGAGGCCGAGGGCCTCGATCGTCTGCTCAGCCAGCACCTCCCGGCTGTCGTCGACGATCGAGGCGACCTCGTCGTCGCCCACGGTCGTGGCCCGCAGCCACAGCTCCTGGTTCTCCGAGGCGAAGGCGAGCAGCGCATCGATGGCCGCCGCCCACGTCGGATCCTCGCCCGGCGCCGCCGGCGTACCGACCGGCAGCGGGATGCGGGACACGTCCCGGACGACCTCGAGGTAGAGGTCGCGCTTGGAGTCGAAGTAGTGGTGCAGCAGGCCCTTGGCCACGCCGGCGGCCTCGGCGATGTCGGACACCGCGACCTGGCTGTAGGGGCGGCGCAGGAACAGGCCCGTGGCCGCGTCGAGGATCTGGCCGCGCCGCGCCTCGTGGTCCATGCGCACCCGCTTGGGCGCCCCGTCTGCTCCGGCCATGGCCGGGCACCGTACCCACCGTTCTGGCAGCGACTGCGGAACGCGTTCCGTGGCCGCTGCCAGTTCCTACGGGATCACCAGGATCTTGCAGTGCTCGTCGGGGTCACCCAGGTCGGCGAAGGCCTGGGGCACGCCGTCGAGGTCGATCTCCGCGGTGATCATCGGGGCCACGTCGATCTCGCCCTCGGCGATGCTGCGCAGGCTGCCGGCGAACTCCATCGGGTCGTAGCCGAGGCAGAACTGGATGTTCAGCTCCTTGCTGATCCCGAAGAACGGGTTGATGGTGTCGTGCTCCATGCAGACGCCCACGACCACCACGCGGGACTGGGCCGGTGCGCAGCGCAGGATGTCGTCGAGGATGCCCGGCACGCCGATGGCCTCGAACACCACCGGCGCTCGGCCGTTGCCGGCCCGGGACCAGGCCTGCCAGCCGGTCTCCTCTCGGGGGTCGACGATGTCGGTCGCCCCCATGTGCTCGGCCAGCCGCCGGCGGGCGGGGGAGAAGTCGGCGGCCACGATGGGGCCGACACCCCGGACCGCGAGGGCGGCGATGACCGCGAGGCCGACCGGGCCGCAGCCGAGGACGATCGCGCCCTCGCCCTGCTCGAGGCGCGCCTTGTTCACGGCGTGCAGCCCGACGGCCATGGGCTCGGTGAGGGCGGCGTGCTGCGCGGGGAGCCCGTTGGGCACCTCGAGCAGCATCGGTGCGGACAGGAGCATCCGCTCGCCGTAGCCGCCCTTCACGGTGTTGCTGTAGACGATCGGGTGGATGCCGTCCATCCCGAGGAGCACCGGCATGGACGTGACGAGCGAGCCGACCGGCGCGGCGGCCTCGGTGTCGGGGCCCACGTCGAGCACCTCGGCGGCGAACTCGTGTCCCATGTAGACGTCGCGGTCGAGGTCGACCTCGTCGCCACCGCCACCGAGGCTGGGCATCCCCTCGATCTGCTTGCCGAGGGCGAGCATGTCGCCGCCGTGCTCCGCGAAGTGCAGGTCGGAGCCGCAGATGCCGCACGCCTTGACCTCGACCAGCACCTGCCCGAGGCCGGGCGTGGGGTCCTCGACGTCGTCGCGGACGAGGATCTGGCCCCGGTGCAGCACGGCGGCGCGCATCAGGCCTGCTCCGCGTCCTGCTCCTGGACGTGCTGCTGCACGGCGTTCATGATCGCCTGGCCGGCCCGGCCGAACAGCTCGTTGCGCTTGCCCGTGGCCCACTCGTGGGAGTCCCGCTGGGCCTGGAGCTGGCCCTGGAAGTGGGGCATGACCCGCTCGGCGATGAGCCGGTACGACTCGATGGTGGCCGCGGGGCGAGCCCAGTCGTGGCCGAGCATGAGGAAGGTGCCGAAGCCCCCCGACTGCTCGAGCAGGCCCTCGATGTACTCGATGGCGTCGTCGGGCGTGCCGATGACGACGTTGCCCTTGCCCCCCTCGATGTAGGCCTCGACGAAGTCGCGCTCGGACGTGGCGCCCTCGGTGACCTCGTTGGAGAGGGGCACGAAGCCGGCGCCACCGCCGAAGTAGTTGGCGAAGTCCCGGAGGCCGTAGGTGCAGTCCTCGATGGCCTGGTCGCGGGTCTCGGCGATGTGCATCGTGCCGAGCACGCGCCAGTTGGCCCGGTCGGGCTCCTTGTGGCCGGCCTTGGCCGCCATGTCCTCGACCACGTTCCAGGCCTGGCCGATCGCGGCGAACCCGTCGGCGACGGACATGGACAGCGACAGCAGCGACACGTCGTGGGTGCCGGCGAGGCGGGGACCCGACGGGGACACCATGGCGGCGACGGACACCTCGAAGTGCGGGTCGCTGTAGGGCCGGTACTGCAGCTTGGCGTCCCTCAGCGTGAACCAGTCGGTCTCCCGGGTGACGGGCTCGTCGGTGCGCAGCAGGGCGAGGATGGCCTCGAGGGACTCCTCCATCATGCGGCGCTGGTCCACCGGGTCGATGCCCATCATGTAGGCGTCGGTGGGCAGCGCGCCCGGCCCGGTGCCGAAGATCACCCGGCCACGGGTGAGGTGGTCGAGCAGCACCATCCGGTCCGCCACCATCAGCGGGTGGTGGTAGGGGAGCGAGACCACGCCGGTGCCGAGCTTGATGTGCTTCGTGCGCTGGGCCGCTGCGGCGATGAACACCTCGGGGGAGGGGATGATCTCGTAGCCCCCCGAGTGGTGCTCGCCGAACCACACCTCGTCGAAGCCGAAGCGATCCAGGGCCTCGGCCCGCTCCAGGTCGTACTCGAGGGCGAGCGTGGGGTTCTGCCCCGGTGGGTGGAACGGGGCGTAGAAGGCGCCGAACTTGAGTCGGGATGGGGCGGTGCTCACGGGTTGGTCCCTCCACGCAGCTGGTCACAGAAGTCGAGCAGCGCTGCGTTCACCTGCTCGGGTGCTTCCTGCTGGACCCAGTGGCCAGCGCCGTCGATGATCACGCTGCCCCGGTGGTCCGTCAGCCAGACCTCCTGGCCGTCGGGCGGGGACATGGTGAGGACGGGGTCGTCGGCGCCGCCGACGAAGAACGAGGGCACCTCGACCTTGGCCCCGGCCAGCTGGGGCGTGAGCTCCCAGTTGCGGTCGAAGTTCCGGTACCAGTTGATGCCGCCGGTGAAGCCGGTCTCGGAGAAGACCTCGATGTAGTGGTCGAGCTCCTCCTGGGTGAGCCAGTCGGGCAGGCCGTCGGGCTCGGGCATGCGGTCGACGAAGCCACGGCCGTCGTCTGCCGACATGGACGCGGCCTCGTCGGTGGTGAGGTCACCCGGCGTCGACAGCCCGGCGAGCAGGCGCCGCATCGTGCGGGCGGGGTCGCCGCCCAGCTCGGCGTCGGCCACGCCCGGCTCCTGGAAGTACACGATGTAGAAGAACTGGTCGGCGAAGATCGCCCGGAAGATCTGGATGGGTGGTGCGGAGGCCCGCGGCACGAACGGCACGCTCATCCCGCAGACCCCCATGACGCGGTCCGGGTGCAGGAGCGACAGCTGCCACACGACCATGGAGCCCCAGTCGTGGCCGATGAAGATCGCCCGCTCCTCCCCGAGCTCGTCGAGCAGGCCGACCAGGTCACCGGTGAGGTGGTGGATGTCGTAGTCCTCGACCGCCTCGGGGCGGGTGGTGCCGCCGTAGCCGCGCTGGTCGGGGGCGACGACGCGGTACCCCGCGTCGGCGAGGGCGGGCAGCTGGTGGCGCCAGGACCAGGCCAGCTCGGGGAAGCCGTGGGCGAGCACGATGAGGGGACCCTCGGTGCCGGCCTCCAGCAGGTGCATGTCGATGTCGCCGACGCGCACGGTGCGCTCGGTGACGCCGGGGGGCAGCGGGGCGCTCATGACGCGATCTCGGTGGTGGCGGTGGTGGGCACGGGATCCTCCGTGGTGAGGCCGAGGGCATCGAGCAGCTCGGCGCGGGTGGGCCCCTCGACCTGGGGCAGCGGGTGGGCGTCGTCCTCGTCGCCCGGTCGGGGATCGCCGAGCTGGGCGGTGGTGGGCATCGTGACGCAGCCGGCGACGAGGAGCTGGTCGAGCACGTCGGGGAACCGCTCGCGCAGCTCGACGACGATGCGGGCGAGGAAGCCGTGCGTCTGGTGCACCTGGGATGCACCCCGCCGGTCGGCGTCGAAGGCGGCCTCCACGTCGGCGACATCGGGGAGCGGGTCGCGCTCGAGGAGCTCGACGCGGTGGCCGTCGCGGGCGAAGCCGAGCGCAGCCAACAGCCCGCCGACCCCGCCTCCGACGATGATGATCCGCTCGATCGCCACGTGCACCCCCGCACCCGTCGTCGCCCCCTGGCAACGCACGTTGCCAGAGAAGGTAGGCGGCAGGTCCGACGGCGTCAACCACCCGCGCTGAGTGGCGTTTGTCACGGGAGCCGGCGGCGCTTCGGGGATCGACGCCACCGCCGGTACGTTCGCCCGGATGCCCCCGCTGGACGCCTCGGCCCAGGACCTCGCCGACCGGGATCAGGCCCGGGTGTGGCACCCGTACGCCCCGATGCCCGCGTCGCTGGCGCCGGTGCCCGTCGTGGGCGCGAGCGGCACCCGCCTGGCGCTGGCCGACGGACGGGAGGTCGTGGACGGGATGTCCTCGTGGTGGGCGTCCATCCACGGCTACCGCCACCCCGTGCTCGACGAGGCCGTGCGCGCCCAGCTCGATGCCACCGCCCACGTCATGTTCGGCGGCCTGACCCACGCCCCGGCTGTGGCGCTGGCCGAGCTGCTCGTCGACATCGCTCCCGAGGGGCTGGAGCACGTGTTCCTCGCCGACTCGGGCTCGGTGTCGGTGGAGGTCGCCATCAAGATGGCCCTGCAGCACGCCCGGGGCACGGGGCGAACCGGTGCCACCCGGCTGCTCACCGTGCGGGGCGGCTACCACGGCGACACGCTCGGGGCCATGTCGGTGTGCGACCCGGTGAACGGGATGCACTCGATGTTCACCGACGTGCTGCCCAGCCAGCTGTTCGCGCCGGCCCCGTCGCCGGCGTACGGGCAGCCCTTCTCCGAGGACGACATCTCCGAACTGGCAGTGCTCCTGTCGCACCACCGCGACGAGGTGGCCGCCGTCATCCTCGAGCCGATCGTCCAGGGGGCGGGCGGCATGCGCTTCTACGCACCCGAGTACCTGGCCGCGGTGCGACGGCTCTGCGACGAGCACGGCGTGCTGCTGATCGCAGACGAGATCGCCACCGGGTTCGGGCGGTCGGGCCGCCTGTTCGGCTGCGATCACGCCGGGATCACCCCCGACATCATGTGCCTGGGCAAGGCGCTCACCGGCGGGTACCTCACCATGGCGGCGGTGCTGTGCACGCCGGCCGTGGCCGCCGGCGTCAGCGCGGCCGAATCCGGTGCGCTGATGCACGGGCCCACGTTCATGGGCAACCCGCTCGCCGCCGCCGTCTCCCTCGCCTCGGTGCAGCTTCTGCTGTCGCGGGACTGGGAGGCCGAGGTGGCCGGCATCGAGACCGGGCTCCGCGCCGGCCTGGACGACCTGCGCGGCCACGATGCCGTCGCCGACGTGCGGGTGCTCGGCGCCATCGGCGTCGTGGAGCTGCACGAGCCGGTCGACATGGCGGCGTCCCAGCAGACGCTGCTCGACCACGGCGTCTGGCTCCGTCCCTTCGGCCGGCTGCTCTACACGATGCCGCCCTTCATCAGCAGCGAGGACGACGTCGCCGCCATCACCGCGGCGATGCGGGCGGTCGTGGGATGAGCTCGTCGCACGGGGCCTGGGTGCGAGGTGAGCTCGATGCCATCCGGGGCGCGGACCGCTGGCGCCACAGCCGTCCCTTCGACGCGCTCGGTCCCGCCGGCTCGCTGGAGGGGCGGCCGGTGGTGTCGTTCGCGTCGAACGACTACCTCGGGCTGTCGGCCCACCCGACCGTGGTGGCGGCTGGGCACGAGGCCCTCGATCGCTGGGGGACGGGTTCGACGGCGAGCCGGCTGGTGGTCGGCTCCCGCCCCGTGCACCACGATCTCGAGGCCGCCCTCGCCGGGTGGAAGGGGACCGAAGCCGCCGTCGCCATGCCGAGCGGATACGCCGCCAACCTGGCCGTGCTCACCACCTTCGGCGGACCCGACTGCCTCGTGGTGAGCGACGAGCTGAACCACGCCTCGATCATCGACGGCTGCCGGCTGAGCCGCTCCGAGGTGGCCGTGTCCCGCCACGGCGAGGTCGACCACGTGGACGAGCTGCTGCGCAACGCCGGCTCCCGCCGGGCGATGGTGGTCACCGACTCGGTGTTCTCCATGGACGGCGACGAGGCGCCGGTGCAGGCGCTCGCCGAGTGCTGCGCCCGCCACGGTGCCCTGCTCGTGCTCGACGACGCCCACGCCGTCCTCGGACCCGACGTCGACCTCGCCGCCGTCGACGGCCTCGACGTGGTCCACGTGCTCACCCTGTCGAAGGCGCTCGGCTCCCTCGGTGGGGCGATCGCCGGCTCGCGGGACGCCGTGGACCTGGTCGTGAACCGGGCTCGTCCCTTCATCTTCACGACCGCCCTGTCGCCGGCGGACGCCGCCGCCGCCCTCGCCGCCGTGCACGTGGTACGCAGCCCCGAGGGCGACGCCCTGGTGGGCCGCCTGCGCGGCCACGTCGACCGGCTCCGCCCGGGCCACCCGTCGCCGATCATCCCGGTCGTCCTCGGCGAGGAGCAGGCCGCCCTCGATGCCGCCGGGGCGCTGCTCGACCAAGGCCTGCTCGTCCCGGCCATCCGGCCGCCGACGGTCGCCCCCGGCACCTCCCGCCTGCGCGTCGCCCTGTCCGCGGCCCACACCGACGACCAGATCAGCACGTTGGTCGCCGCACTCCACCCTCTCCGAACTGGCAGTGCTCGGGCGGGCGCGCGATGACCCGGCCCGAGCTGCTCGTCGGGGTGTGCGGGACGGCCACGGAGGTCGGGAAGACCTGGGCGAGCGCTCGCCTCGCCGAGCACCTGGTCGGCGGCCGGCGCACGGTGGCGGCACGGAAGCCGCTGCAGTCCTTCGACCCCGCCGACGACGCAGCGACCGACGCCGAGGTGCTGGCGGCGGCCACGGGGGAGGACCCGGACCACGTGTGCCCGGAGCCGGGCTGGTACCCCGTGCCGATGGCGCCGCCGATGGCCGCGGCCGCGCTGGGACGGCCGTGCCCGACGCTGGCCGAGGTGGTGGCCGGCATCACGTGGCCTGCGGACGGGGTGGACGTCGGGCTGGTCGAGACGGTGGGTGGCGTCCGCTCACCGCTGGCGGAAGACGGTGACAGCCGGGACCTGGTCCGTGCCCTCGGCGTCGATCTCGTGGTCCTGGTCGCCGATGCCGGCCTCGGAACGATCGACGCGGTGCGGTCGGGCGTCGACGCGCTCGCCCCGCTGCCGGTCGTGGTCCTGCTGAACCGCTTCGACGAGGCGGACGACCTGCACCGCCGCAACCGCGACTGGTTGGCCCAGCGCGACGGCTTGGACGTGGTGACCGGCGTCGACGGGTTCGCGGCGCGCCTCGGCTGAGCGCTACACCAGCACTGCCAGTTCGGGGAGTCAGGGGGCCAGGGCGTGAGGTCGTCCGGGTCCCGGCAGGATGGGCCCATGCCGCAGGAGACGACGCAGGGACCGCTCATCGATCGCAAGGTGCTCGTGACGGGTGCGACGTCCGGCATCGGCCGGGCGACGGCCGTGGCCGCCGTGGCCGCCGGCGCCGAGGTCGCGCTGGTGTCCCGCTCGGCTGACGAGGTCGCCGCGCTGGCGGCAGAGCTCGGGCCGGCGGCGCACGCCGCGCCCGGCGACGTGACCGATCCCGACAGCGTGGGCGCATCGGTGGCGCTGGCGGCGGAGTCGATGGGCGGCATCGACGCCGTGGTCTGCTCGGCGGGCGCGGTCCGGCCCGGCGGCATCCTCGACACGGGGCCCGAGGACTGGAAGGCGACGTTCGACGTCAACGTGCTCGGCGTGCTCCACACCGTCGGTGCCGCGCTGTCGCACCTCCGTGAGGCCGCGCCGGCCGACGTCGTCGCCATCTCCTCGATGTCCGGTCGCCGGCGGGCATCGGTGGCGATGGGGATCTACAGCGCCTCCAAGTTCGCCGTCCACGTGCTGTGCGACAGCCTCCGCGAGGAGCTCTCGCCGGAGGGGGTCCGGGTCACCATCGTGTCGCCGGGCTACGTGCGGACGGCCATCTTCGACGCCGTCGCCGACGACGAGCTTCGCTCGGAGTACCAGCGGCGGCTGGCCGCCGTGGGGCTCGACCCGGCAGCGGTCGCCGACCAGGTCGTCCACGCACTGTCCCAGCCCCCGGGGGTGGACCTGCTGGAGATCGCGATGCTGTCGACCGACCAGTAGCCGGTCGACAGCACCAGCTTGATCGTGCGGGTCAGCCCGGAGCGTGGGCCTGGTGGTCGTCGGGGTCGTCCCGGCGGACGGCCTCGTCCTTGCTGATGCCATCGGCGGGGATGTCGTCGTCGTCGAAGTAGGCGGGGACGTCGTCCTTGTCGACCACGTCCAGGCCCGGGTTGTCGGGGAGCCGATCGCGGATCCGGTCGACCCGGTCCTGGATCTCGTCGAGCTCGGCGTCGTTGTGGTCGGTGGCCATGGGTGCCTCCTGGGGTGGTGGGGCGTGCTGCCCCGGTCCCTTCCCGCGGGGCCGGGGCAGCATGCCCGCCCGGAGGCGGCCCGCCCTCAGCGGGCTTCGTCGATGATCCGGTTGAGCGTCGGGCTCGGCCGCATGGCCTCGTCGAGGACGGAACGGTCGGCGAAGTAGTACCCGCCGGTGTCGACGGGGCTGCCCTGGGCGCCGTTGAGCTCGTCGAGGATGGTCTGCTCGTGCTCGGCCAGCGCCTGGGCGAGCGGGGCGAATCGCTCGGCCAGGTCGGCGTCTGCCGTCTGCTCGGCGAGCGCCTCGGCCCAGTAGCGGGCCAGGTAGTAGTGGCTGCCGCGGTTGTCGAGCTCGCCGACCTTGCGGGACGGGCCCTTGCCGTTCTGGAGCAGCGCGCCGGTGGCGGCGTCGAGGGTGTCGGCCAGCACCTGGGCACGGGGCTTGTCGAAGCGCTCGGCGAGGTGCTCGAAGGACACGGCGAGGGCCAGGAACTCGCCGAGGGAGTCCCACCGGAGGTGGTTCTCCTTCACGAACTGCTGCACGTGCTTGGGGGCCGAACCGCCGGCGCCGGTCTCGAACAGCCCACCGCCGTTCATCAGCGGCACGATGGAGAGCATCTTGGCGCTGGTGCCGACCTCGAGGATGGGGAACAGGTCGGTGAGGTAGTCGCGCAGGACGTTGCCGGTGACCGAGATGGTCTCCTCGCCCCGTCGGATCCGCTCGAGCGAGTACGTGGTGGCCGAGGCCGGGTCCATGATCTCGATGTCGAGGCCGTGGGTGTCGAGGTCCTCGAGGTAGCGGTGGACCTTGCGGATGAGCTGCTCGTCGTGGGCCCGGTGGTTGTCGAGCCAGAACACGGCGGGGGAGCCGGTGGCGCGGGCCCGGTTGACGGCCAGCTTCACCCAGTCCCGGATGGCGGCGTCCTTCACCGTGCACATGCGCCAGATGTCGCCGGCCTCGACCTGGTGCTCCATCAGCTGGGTACCGGAGGCGTCGAGCACCCGCACCACGCCGTCGGCGGGGACCTCGAAGGTCTTGTCGTGGCTGCCGTACTCCTCGGCCTTCTGGGCCATGAGCCCGACGTTGGGCACGGTGCCCATCGTGCGCGGGTCGAGCGCGCCGTGGGCCTTGTGGTCGTCGATGACGGCTTGGTACACGCCGGCGTAGGACGAGTCCGGGATCGTGGCCTTGGTGTCCTGCAGCTCCCCGGCCGGGTTCCACATCTTCCCGGAGTCACGGATCATCGGCGGCATGGAGGCGTCGATGATGACGTCGGAGGGCACGTGCAGGTTGGTGATGCCGCGGTCGGAGTCGACCATGGCGAGGTCGGGGCCGGCCTCGAGCGCGGCGGCGATGCCGGTCTGCACGGCGAGCTTGGTGTCGGTGTCGAGCTGCTCGACGGCGGCGAGCACGTCGCCGAGGCCGTCGCGGGGGTTCGCGCCGGCGGCGCGCAGCGCGTCGCCGTGCTCGGCGAACACGTCGGCGAAGTACACCTCGACGGCGTGGCCGAAGATGATCGGGTCGGAGACCTTCATCATCGTGGCCTTGAGGTGCAGCGAGAACAGGACGTCGTTCGCGTCGGCGTCGGCGATCTGGTCGGCCAGGAAGGACCGCAGCCGGGCGGCGCTCATGAAGGTGCCGTCGACGACCTCGCCGGCCAGCACCGAGATGCCGTCCTTGAGGACCGTCTCCTCACCGGAGCTCGAGACGTGCACGATGCGCAGCGTGGTGTCGGCGTCGATGGTCACCGACTGCTCGTTGCTGCGGAAGTCGCCGGCGCTCATGGTGGCCACGTGGGTCTTGGAGTCCGATGACCACTCGCCCATGCGGTGCGGGTACTTGCGGGCGAACTCCTTCACGGCCTTGGGGGCGCGGCGGTCGGAGTTGCCCTCGCGCAGCACCGGGTTCACCGCGCTGCCCTTGACGGAGTCGTAGCGGTCGCGGGTGGCGCGCTCCTCGTCGGTCTGGGGGTCCTCGGGGTAGTCGGGGAGCGCGTAGCCCTTGTCCTGCAGCTCCTTGATCGCCGCCTTCATCTGGGGGATCGACGCCGAGATGTTCGGCAGCTTGATGATGTTGGCCTCGGGCGTCTTGGCCAGCTGCCCCAGCTCGCCGAGGGCGTCGGGGACGCGCTGGCTGTCGGTGAGGGCATCGGGGAACACGGCGAGGATGCGGGCCGCGAGGGAGATGTCGCGGGTCTCGACCTCGACCCCGGCAGCGCTGGCGAAGGTCTCGATGATCGGCAGCAGCGAGTGCGTGGCCAGCGCCGGTGCCTCGTCGGTGTAGGTGTAGATGATCTTCGGGGTGGCGTTGCTCATGGGCTCTTCCGTCGGTGGACGTCTGGGTGCAGCCGAGCGGCCGCAACGTGTGAGGAGGCTACCCACCCCCTCCAGGGACGATGCCACCACGAGCGGCCCCCGGAGTGGCAGTGTCGGGACCGGTGGCACGCCAGCAGGGACCCCAGCGCGAGGGCATCGCGCTCGACGACGGCACGTGGGTCGACGTGGGTCGCGACGGGAAGTGGCGCCCGTCCGCCGGCGAACGGGTGCGGGCGGGGGTCATCCTCGGGATCTTCCTCGGGCTGCTCGCCATGCTCGCGCTCGTGTTCTCCGTCGGTGACGACGACCGGGACCAGGACCTCGCCTCCGCTGACGACACGACCACCACCACCGAGGAGCCGGTGCTCACCACGACCACCACGCTCCCGCCGGATCCGTCATCGGTGGGCGGGGAGCCGGCGTCGATCCACTGCGTGGGCGACGACCGCGGCGGGGCCGAGCTGCGCGACCGGGGTTCGACGGCGGTGCTGGTGCTCAACGCCACGAGCCGGACCGGGCACGCGGCCGACATCGTGGAGCGCCTCGAGGAGCTGGGCTACGCCACGACGGTGCCGGGCAACGCCGGCCGGCTCAGGGTCTCCTCGTTCGCCTACGTCCCCGGGTACTGCGCCGAGGCGGAGCGGGCCGCGTTCGAGCTCGGCCTCACGGAGGCCACGTTCGAACCGGTGGACGCCGATGCCCTGTCCGTCCCGCTCGGCCGGGCCCGGATCGTGGCGACGGTGGGGTCCGACTCGCTCTAGGAGACTGCTGAGCAAACCGGTGTGATCGGGGTGCTCGCGATCTCGCGGCGGTTTCGGTAGACCGCGGGTATGCAGGGCAGCAGCGATCAGG
>JAMYFF010000028.1 GCA_024128875.1 Salinilacustrithrix flava | reverse complement strand
TTAATAATTGAATTGAACTCTTGGAGGGCTTCCTCTTCCAGGTGAGGATTGGCCTTCCAAAACTCTTGTAGCGCCTCTTCCAGAACAATTCGTACTGTGTGGCTAACGGTATTAAATTTTCTCTCGCGGCGGATTTGGTCGAGTCCGATAAAAATCAGTTGATGAATATTTCGGATGCCTAAATCTTTTGAGTAAGGGGTCTCAAGCGCATCTTGGGTGGATAATGTTTTGAATGCTACTTTCATACTTTTTTTGGATAACTTTGGATAGTTTTGGATAACTTTGTACTGCAAAGGAAACTAAACAGTTTCAATTATCCAATAAATGAAACTGTTTTTGTACTGAAAATTTTATAAATGAATCATGAATACATTAGAGAACAACATCAGGACGCTTTGTAACGCTCAAGGAATAAGCCTTACAGAGCTTGGAAAGAAGGCAGGTATAGCGCATAGCACGCTATTTCATGTAATGAGAAGAGGCAACGGACAGCAAAGAATCATTCAAA
>JAMYFF010000027.1 GCA_024128875.1 Salinilacustrithrix flava | reverse complement strand
TTTCAAAATATTTTTCTAAAATTCCAAACTGATTAATTCGATAAAAATCAAATTCAGCACTTAGTGTTTCATTGTTAGAAACGGCAACACCTAACAATGGAGAAGATTTATCAATGGGTTTTATAAATAAAATAGGATGATGTGATGAATTTTGCATTCTACTTATAGAATAATTTACACTTAAAACCTGAATTTGATTTTTATGACTATCTTGATATCTATTTCCAATTGATTCGACACTTGAACAATTTGCAGATATAAGACCTTGTTTTTCCCCTTTTAACTTCAAATATTTCACATCAGACATAAATGACATCCTTACTTATTAATGATTAGATATAGTTTATTATCTATATTCAAAAAAAATAATTCACATAAGAATATTATTTTATACAATCCTTTTTATATTAAACGGGCGAGTTAGTTAGCGAAAACCGCCCATTCACCCCCATCAAAGCCCATCAAAACGATTTTAAGCCTCGATCACCCTATCAAGCACCCAAATCCATGCTGAAAGTTTAAAACGGTTTTAATGCCTCTCTTATTCGTTTTTAACATCATCAAAA
>JAMYFF010000026.1 GCA_024128875.1 Salinilacustrithrix flava | reverse complement strand
CCAAGTGCTTCCTATCTGATTTCATAAATCCAACTTCAAATAATACAGGCACGTTGGCGTTGTATACACTTCGGCATTGCCTTGTATATTCACGCGGTGCTTAAGGATTCTCCTTAATAACCTCAACTCTACGAGTTATAAAAATACTACCGCCCTCGCTTTACTCGGTTGGTCAAATCGCCGAACGCCACAAAACAAGTTTGTGCCTTTCGCCAATTTCAGATCGATCCTGAGGTCTATTTTGATGATGTTAAAAACGAATCAGAAAGGCATTAAAACCGTTCTAAACTTTCAGCATGGATTTGGGTGTTTGATAGGGTGATCGTGTCTTAAAATCGTTTTGAAGGGTGCTGGTAGGGATGAATGGGCGGTTTTCGCTAACTAACTCGCCCGTTTAACATAAAAGGGATTTCTTGAATTAAATATGTTGGTGTGGATTTATTAAAGGATTAATGAATAATTTGTCTTATTAATTCTAACTAATAAGGTGGGGTGATGTTTGGTTTTATAAAAAAGGTAGCTGACTCTGTTAGTGAAACGGCTTCAAATACCTGGCCTTTAATAGAGAAAATAGTAACA
>JAMYFF010000025.1 GCA_024128875.1 Salinilacustrithrix flava | reverse complement strand
TCTTTCGCATATAAAACATCTATGCGGACAGAGGCATCAGTAACTAAATATTTTTCTAATTCCTGCCTGAATTTTTTTACATAACGCTCTGCAAGTTTTCTATCTGCCATTTTTTTTCCTGTAATTACCAGATTGTTGTCTATGTATTATAATTTTTTAGCAAAAAAAACCTAATGCCCCAATGTGGTACTAATCAAAACGGAGCGAAGCGACAGCATCTTCCTGTCTTTGCTTTTCTCCATGATCGGTTATTGGGTCATGGCTTCTTAGCTCTTTAATCTAGCTAAGTCTGGTTAGGTTGGGCTTCTTTCGAACGGTGCAATCCAAGAAATCCCTAGTCCGTTGATTGGTGCTCTTATCAGGTACGCACTGTAATCTTTCGATACCGCAGCGTGATTCGGAGGCAGAGCCGGAATTTCGTGTTCCGGTACGTTTTACTACCACAATTTGCCTGTTTATCCTTTCGGAGACCGGGCTAAGTCCGAGTCAATCAAGTGGTGCATTTGAGTTAGTGTCTTTGGATGGTTTTAAGGAAGTAGTGACAAGCTAGCTTCCCATTGCTAAGATTGGATTGTTGAGGTCGAATCGTTAGCAACTAATGCACCGATTTAGATTAGCAGAGCCGAAGTGATGTAACAATCATTT
>JAMYFF010000024.1 GCA_024128875.1 Salinilacustrithrix flava | reverse complement strand
GCCGTACCAACTGCGGGTTAATGCCTCTGCTTTCCATGTATTGCAATAGGGCGCGGTTTTCAAGGGCTTTTACTTTTTTAAGGCTGATGCTTTGCGTCGGGTCTGCGGGTGTAAACTGTTCCCGTATGGGTGTAAACTGTCCTTGTGCGGCTAATAATCTGCTGACGGCTTCTTTGAAGCTGCAACCCTCTAACTTCATTACAAGGCTGATAATGTCGCTGCTCTTTTCGGTTGTTCCAAAGTCTTGGTATCGGTTGGAATTGAGGTAAACGCAAAATGAGGGGGTACGCTCGGCACGGAATGGCGAATAGAAAAACGCTTTTCCTGCCGTTGTTCTTTCCGGCTGTATGCCCTTAGCGGCTAAATAGTCCGTTATCGGGTAGGCTCTGGCGGCGGTTATTTCGGGGTTCATTTTTGTTTTTTAGGTTTTGTACTTTAAAAAGAAAACAGGCATATAATAAAAATTCTAAGAACTTGAAAAACATGCTTGACTTGCTTGACAATTCGCCTAAGTGTTTGATATTCAATATTTTAACTGTCAATTTTGAAGTCAATAATTGTCAATCAAATGTCAAGTTAAAATTTCGCTTGATTCAAAATTGTCAATCTTGATTTTATGCTTGATTCTTGATTGATAGATTATATACTCT
>JAMYFF010000023.1 GCA_024128875.1 Salinilacustrithrix flava | reverse complement strand
GGGTTAAATCTTGTAATTCTGCTTTACTCCCTTTAATTCAAACATCCGAAGTTGTATTACGTAATGCTATTCATGTTGCAGTTAAAGATTGTTTTGGAGATAAATGGTTCAATTGTCCTAGGTATAATTCTTTCAGCCATTCTGAATGTTCGAAGTCGGTGATTGACTTTAAAGACAAGATAAGTTCTGCAAACTTTAAAAACAGAAGCGATCCTGATCCCAATGAAATTATTTCTAGTGCTGATTTTTATACATGGGAGCTTATTTTTGATGAAGATTTTTATAATGCTACAGATAATAATTTCTTATGGCCTTACAAGTTAGGAGATTTGTTCCGCGGAGTTGATTCCTCTGAGGTTCAAAAGAAAAAACAGCTAAATTTAGCAAAGCAAACTATTGAATCTATTCGTTTAGTTAGAAATAGAATAGCTCATAATGAAACACCTTGGAGATATCAACGACTTAAAACTGCTAGGACTATTGGTCAAGCCAGATCAAATGTTTTTTTTGAAATGGAAAAGTGTATAAAAAATTGCGAAAGACTCATTGGCATGATTTCACCTGAAAAGTTAGAAGCTATGAACCAGTTTGGTTGGTTTAATAAGGCTCGAGATGTTTGTTCTATGAATGGCTTTTCTAACATGGTCTTAAGT
>JAMYFF010000022.1 GCA_024128875.1 Salinilacustrithrix flava | reverse complement strand
CTTGCTGTCCGGGGGTTGAGGTTGCAGGTCCCTCTACAGAGGGGCCTGGTGATGGACCCTGTGGTTCCTTCCACAGATCCAAAGGAACCCATCACCATGACCACCTCTGCAGAGATCATCTACCACCGGCGCGTCCGGTTGCTTGATCTCGCTGAAGAACTCGGCAACATCTCCGCCGCCTGCCGCCAGATCGGCGTGTCCCGCACCCGCTACTACGAATGGAAGAACACCTCCGAGCTCTACGGGCTCGAGGCGCTGTGGCCCAGAGACCGGCGCCGCCCGGCCCAGCCCAGCGAGACCCCGACCCACGTGGTCGCCGACCTGCTCGCCGTTGCCGTAGTCGAGCCGACGCTCGGCTGCCGCCAGCTCGCCGACCGGCTCCAGGAGCTGGGCTATGAGATCGGCAAGACGACCGTGCAGCGGATTCTGGTCGACCACGGCCTGGGTCGGCGCCGCCAACGCATCGCCCGGGCTGCGGCAATCGCTGCGCTGGCCGGGATCATTACCGAACCGGTCACCGAAGCGCTGGGCGAGCCGTTCGGGTTCTGCCACTGGGCCGGCCACCCTGGCGATCTCGTGGCCGTGGACAGCTTCTACATCGGCAACCTCAAAGGCGTGGGCAAGGTGTACCAACTCACCGCCGTGGACACCTGCACCCGATGGGCGATCGTGAAGCTCATCATCGGGCCGGTCACCACCGCCGACACGATCCGCTTCATCGACCACGTCCGCACCACGATGCGCCGCCTTGGGATCCCGCTCCGGCGGGTGCTGTCCGACAACGGACCCGAGTACAAGGGACTCGCGTTCCGGCACCACCTCGCCGAGATCGGCATCGACCACGTCCGGATCCCGCCCCGCTCACCGAACCACAACGCCGTGTGCGAACGGTTCCAGGGCACGATGCTCCAGGAGTGCTGGCGGCCAGCGTTCCACCGACGCCACTTCAACTCGGTCCGCCAGCTCCAGGCCGAAGCCAACGCCTGGCTGATCCGCTACAACACGCGGCGACGCAACCACGGCGACTACATGGCCGGCCGCAAGCCCTCCGAGATCCTCGACACCCACCGCCGCCGCCAAGCAGCATGACCATCAACCACAGGGCCCATCTGTCACCTCGAACCCCGGCCTGGAAG
>JAMYFF010000021.1 GCA_024128875.1 Salinilacustrithrix flava | reverse complement strand
GAAAAGGCCTAGATATCCCACGTTCGGGTGTGTCAAGCGGCGAGGTCGTGGCGGTGGCTCCATGCTTGGTGTTCGTCGTAGAGGGTGTCGTGGCGGAGGCAGCCGTGCAGGATGCCGACCCAGCGGTTGGCGAGTGCACGGATGGCGCGGTTGTGGGTGTCGCCTCGTGCTCGTCGGGCGTCGTAGAAGGCGCGGGCGCCTGGGCTGGCGAGCATGCTGGCGAAGGCCCACTGGTAGCAGGCATCGGCGAGGTGCTTGTTGCGGGCGTAGCGGGCGAGCACGACGCGGTGGCGTCCCGAGGCACGGGTGATGGGTGACGTGCCGGCGTAGTTCTTGCGAGACTTGGCATCCACGTAGCGGTTCGGGTCATCCCCGAACTCGGCGAGCACCCGGGCTCCGAGCACCATCCCCAGTCCTGGCAGGGAGCGGATGAGCTTGGCGTCCGGGTGCTGGTCAAAACGGTCGGCCAGCTGTTCCTCGAGCCGGGCGATCTGGGCGACGAGCTCGCCGATCACTGCGACGTGCGCGGCAACGCTGGCTCCCATGGCGTCGGCGACGAGCTCGGGGGCCTCGAGGTGTTCACTGCGCAGCGCCGTCTGGATCTCGACGGCGCGATCGTCGGCTCGTTTCTGGCGGCCTGCTCGTCGCAGCGCAGCAGCGATCTTCGATCGGGACAGGCTCCGTCCCAATGTTGGTGTCGGTGCAATGGTGAGCACGGCGAGGGCGTCGGGATGGTGGAGCTTGTCGAACGCGTCCAGGGCAGCCGGGTAGAACTCGCGCAGCGTCGAGCGGAGCTGGTTGACCTGGCGTTGCCGGTTCCAGATCAAGGACTGATGTGCCCGGGCGAGAACCTTGATCGCGTCGGCCAGTTCGGTGTCACCCGCGATCTGGCGGTGGTTGTGCCGGTCGAGCCGGGCGATCTCGGCCAGCAGATAGGCGTCGCCAGGGTCGGACTTGGCGCCCGATGTCGAGTGCCGCTCCCGATAGCGCGACACCGATAGCGGGTTGACCGCGTACACCTGATAGCCGGCGGCGACCATGGCCCCGACGAACAAGCCACGGTCGGTCTCGGTGGCCACGACCACCTCATCAGGCTCGACGCCGGTGTCGGCCAACAGCTCATGCAACCGGGCGATGCCATCGACCCCGTCGCTGAGCCGTGCCCGGCCGAGCCGCTGGCCATCGGCGGCTTCGATGTAGACGTCGTGGTGGATCTCGGCCCAGTCGTGGCCGACGAACACTTCCATCCGCTTCCTCCTCGCTGGCAGTTGATCGAGTCGAGCCGGAGGAGACCAGCGGCGAACTAATGGATCAGTGCTCGAGTCGGCACGTCATCCCACCAGCCATTGGAGGTCGTCCTCGCCGCTCGGCAGGCGCACGATCTAGGCCTAGAACTCCTCCTTGAACCAGTCCGGTCAGACACAGTGCTGACCTGCCGAGGGCTCAGCGAAGAGCCTGCCCCACACCGAGGAACCGTGCTCTCCCGAACCCATTAGT
>JAMYFF010000020.1 GCA_024128875.1 Salinilacustrithrix flava | reverse complement strand
CTAGGAGACTGCTGAGCAAACCGGTGTGATCGGGGTGCTCGCGATCTCGCGGCGGTTTCGGTAGACCGCGGGTATGCAGGGCAGCAGCGATCAGGACCGAGAACTGCTCGACGCGGGTGCTCTGGTCGGGCATCTGGTGGCGGAGGGGTCGGTGCATCGGTTCTTGGCCGATCACCGACACCGGCTGTTCCCTGATGCGATGTTCGAGGACCTGTTCCCCTCCAAGCGTGGGCGGCCGTCGGTGCCAGCCGATGTGATCGCCACGGTGATGGTGCTCCAAGCGTTGGAGGGCCGCTCGGACCGCGAAGCGATCGACGCCTTGCGGACCGATCTGCGCTGGAAGGTTGCCGCCGGATTGGCGTTGGATCATGAGGGCTTCCATCCGACGGTGCTGACGTTGTGGCGCAACAAGCTGCGAGCGAGCGAGTCCCCGGAGCGGATCTTCGACGCCGTCCGAGCGGTCGTGGCCGAGACCGGGGTGTTGGCCGGCAAGACTCGCCGGGCGCTGGACTCGACGCTGCTGGATGATGCGGTCGCAACCCAGGACACGGTCACCCAGCTCGTGTCGATGATCCGCCGGGTCCGCAAGGCTGTCCCCGCCGCGGCGACGGTCGAGGTGTCCGGCCATGACTACGACTCGCCCGGCAAACCCGCATGTGCGTGGGACGACCCGGCTGCCCGTGACGAGCTGATCACCGGGCTCGTCAACGACGCCCTCGCCATCCTCAACGCGCTCGACGGGATCGACCTCGACGACGACCAACGCCAACTCGTGGCGCTGTTGGCACTCGTGGCCGGACAGGACGTCGAACCCGACCCGGAACGGGGTGAGGGCACCTGGCGGATCGTTCGTGGTGTCGCCTCGGAGCGGGTGATCTCCACGGTCGACCCGGAGTCGCGGCACATGCACAAGTCCCGGTCCAGCTACCGAGACGGCTACAAGGCCCACGTCGTGGTCGAGCCCGACACCGGGATCATCACCAACTGTGACCTCACCCCGGCCAACGAAGGCGATGGTCCCGTCGGCGCCCGACTCCTCGAGGGCGAAGACCCTGGCCTGGACGTGCTGGCCGACTCCGCCTACGGCTCCGGCCCGGTCCGAGCAGCGCTCGCCGCGAACGACCACACGGCGGTCATCAAGCCCTGGCCGCTCGGGAGGAACCCGAACCTCGGTGACGACCAGTTCCACCGAGACGACTTCCTTGTCGACCACGCCGCCCGCACCGTCACCTGCCCCGCCGGCATCACGATCTCGATCCACGCGAGCGGCAACGCAACCTTCGGCGCCCGCTGCCGTGGTTGTCCATCACGGCACCGCTGCACCAGCGCTGCCAAGGGCAAGACGGTCAAGCTCACCGACCACGACGAATGGCTCGTCACCGCCCGGGCGAACTGGCGAGCCGGCACCCACCTGGCCGACTACCGCCAGCACCGTCCCATGGTCGAGCGCACCATCGCTTGGCTTGTCGCCAACGGCCATCGCCGTGTCCGCTTCCGTGGTGTCCAACGCAACCGGCTCGGTCTCAGTCACCGGGCCGCCGCGCTCAACCTGCGACGCCTGCTCAACCTCGGCCTCCACCACGCACCCACCGGCTGGGCCATCACCTAAAGGCGGGCCCGGGGAGGACAAGGAAGGGACCACACCTACGGGTTCAACCCATCCCGGGTGACCGGCTCACACCCTCTTCA
>JAMYFF010000001.1 GCA_024128875.1 Salinilacustrithrix flava | reverse complement strand
CATGGTGATGGGTTCCTTTGGATCTGTGGAAGGAACCACAGGGTCCATCACCAGGCCCCTCTGTAGAGGGACCTGCAACCTCAACCCCCGGACAGCAAGATCTAGCCGGCGAGGCGACGGGCGATCACGCCGGCCATGTGGGCCGCGTGGCGCTTGGCCCGCTCGGCCTGCGACCCGGACCAGCCGCGGTCGACCGACTCGACGAAGAGCCGGTACCACCGGTCGAACAGCTCGGGCTCGAAGGGCTGCTCGGCGTGCACTCGCTGGTGCGCGGCCAGGATGCGCCCGTCGTAGCTCGGGTGATCCAGCAGCACGCGGCACCAGTAGCCGATGAGCCGCGGGATGTGCTCGGCCCAATCGACCTCGGCGACCTCACCGAAGACGGGCCCGAGCAGGTCGTCGAAGGCGACCTCCCGGTAGAAGTGGACGACCAGGTCGTGGATCGCGGCGCGGTCGTCCAGATCGGGCACGGGCTACGCCGTCAGCTCGGCAGCGAAGGACCGGGCGACCGCCTCCGCGAGCTCGATCGCCGTCCGGCAGCCGGCCAGCTCCTCGATGTCGGGCTCGCCGAGCGTCCGCTCGCCGAACTCCTCTGCCACCACATCCCAGAACGACAGCAGGGCGAGGTCGTCGTCGAGGCCGAGGACCTCGACCGGCGTCGCCGGGTCCAGCCCGTCGCCGTCGTGGACCACCGTGGCGAGCAGCTCCAGCACGTCCTCGACGGTCACCGGGTCGCTGTGGCTGTGGGTCTCTGCCGGCATCCTCCTAGCGTAGTATTTGCATCACGCGCTAGAACAACGGATCTGACCACGTCCCCGATGCTCACGATGTCCGCACCTGACGGCGACCGGAGATGCGAGCCGAGCCCGAGGGCCGGCCCGGTGGCCCGGTTCCTGTGGCTGCTCGCCGGCCTCGGCTGCGTGGGGCTCGGCGGTCTCGGCGTCGTCGTCCCGGGCCTGCCGTCGACGATCTTCTTCATCGGCGCGGCCGCCTGCTTCACCCGGTCCAGTCCCCGGCTCGAGCAGTGGGTGCTGGGGCTTCCCGGCGTCGGCCAGATGGTGCGCGACCACCGCGCCGGGCTGGGCATGCCCCGCCGGGCCAAGTTCGCCGCCATCGCGTCGATCACCGGGTTCAGCGCGCTGGCGATCGCCGTCGCCTCCCGCCCTGCTGTCAGCATCGGGATCGGCGTGCTCGCTGCCATCGGCATCGCCGTCGTCGCCTGGCACGTGCCGACCCGCGAGCACGTCATCGAGGCCGGCCAGGGCGGACGTCAATGGTGATAGGCCTCCGGCATGGCTGACGTGACGCTCCCGGTCGGACTGGTCGAAGCCCGTCGCACTCCCGTGTTCGACTTCGAGTCCCTCCCGGCACCGCTCGCGACCTCCCACCGCACCACGGTGTGGGCCACCCTGCACGTGCAGGAGGGAGACGTCGACTACTCGGACCTGGAGGGTGACGAGCCCCGTCACGAGCGCCTCGAGGCCGGCGACAGCATCGTCATCCCGCCCGACGTGCTCCACCGCGTGGACCCCTCGACCGATGCACGGTTCCACCTGCAGTTCCACCGGGAGCCCGACGCCGGGATGGTCCCCGACCTGCACCCCGAGCCACCCCCTTCGCCCCGTGCCGCCGGGCCGTGGGAGCACCGGGGCCGGGACCTCGACGACCCCGACGAGATCTTCGAGATGGTCACCCGCCAGTACGCCGTGGTGGTCCAGGACGACGTCCTCGAGCCGTACTTCGCCACCGGTGGCGACTTCATCGACTGGCAGGCGCTCATCGGCAGCGTCGCCGACTTCTGGAACCACGCCCTGCTGTACGCCCCCGACTACCCCGTCGACCCGATCGAACGGCACCGCGAGGTCCACGAGCGCCGGGCGTTGACGCCGGAGGCGCTCGACCGCTGGCTCGAGATCTTCCACGAGACCGTCGACGCCGGTTGGACGGGACCGAACGCCGAGCGGGCCAAGAAGCGCGGCACCGGTGTGGCATGGGCCATGGCGCAGCGATTGCTGGGCAAGGGCGCCTGGCGGCCCGGAGCCGGCTGAGCGGGTACGGCCACCCGTCGACCAGGGAACGGGTGCAGACCGACGGCAGGCGTGGTAGTGCACCAGGCATGACCCTCACGCAGATCCAGGCGCTCTCGGTCGGCGATCGCTCGTACCGGTACCACCCGATCGCAGACATCGACCACGGCGATGTGGCCGGTCTGCCGTACTCGCTCAAGGTGCTGCTCGAGAACCTGGCGCGCCACGCCGGCGCGGCGACGGTCTCCGATGACGACGTCGCGGCGCTCGCCGCGTGGGACCCACAGGCCGCGCAGCCACGGGAGCTGGCGTTCACCCCCGCCCGCATCCTCCTGCAGGACTTCACCGGCGTCCCGGCCGTGGTCGATCTGGCCGCGATGCGCGACGCCATCGAAGCCCTCGGAGGCGACGCCTCCTCGGTGAACCCGCTGGTGCCGGTCGAGCTGGTCATCGACCACTCCGTGGTCGCCGACGTGTGGGCGAGCGATGATGCCTTCGCCCGCAACGTGGAGATCGAATACGAGCGCAACCGTGAGCGGTACCAGTTCCTCCGATGGGGCCAGCAGGCCTTCGACGGCCTCACCGTCGTCCCGCCCGGCACCGGCATCTGCCACCAGGTGAACCTCGAGCACCTGGCCCGCGTCGTGTTCGTCGACGACGACGGCATGGCCTACCCCGACACCCTCGTCGGCACGGACTCGCACACACCGATGGTGAACGGCCTCGGCGTGCTCGGCTGGGGCGTCGGCGGCATCGAAGCCGAGGCGGCGATGCTCGGTCAGCCGATCTCGATGCTCACCCCACGGGTGGTCGGCTTCGAGCTCACCGGCGAGCTGCCCGAAGGGTCGACCGCCACCGACCTCGTGCTGACCGTCACCGAGCTGCTGCGAGGGCACGGCGTGGTGGGCAAGTTCGTCGAGTTCCACGGGCCCGGCGTCTCCGCGGTGAGCCTGGAGAACCGGGCGACGATCGGCAACATGACGCCCGAGTACGGCGCCACGTGCGCGATCTTCCCGATCGACGCCGAGACGCTGCGCTACCTCCGCTTCACCGGCCGAGCTGACGAGCAGGTCGCGCTCGTGGAGGCCTACGCGAAGGAGCAGGGCCTGTGGCACGACCCGAGCACCACCGCCCGGTACTCCGAGCACCTGTCCCTCGACCTGTCCACCGTGGTGCCGAGCCTCGCCGGCCCTGCGCGACCGCAGGACCGCGTGCCCCTCGACCGCTCGAAGGCGATGTTCGCCGATGCGCTCGCCGACATCGCCGACCGGCGCGGCACCGGCGGTGGCCCGAAGCCCGGCGTGCCGGCCCAGCAGCAGCCGGTCGAGGTGCGCACCGGCGTGGACGAGGCCTCGGCCGAGTCCTTCCCGGCCAGCGACCCCCCGGCGCTGGACGGTGACGAGCCCGCTCCGGAGCCCGAGCGGGCGCCGAGGGACCACGACGGCCACCAGCACGTGGCGTCGCCGCGCGTCACGGTCGAGCGAGGAGAGGAGACCTTCGAGCTCAGCGACGGCTCGGTGGTCATCGCCGCCATCACCAGCTGCACCAACACGTCGAACCCGTCGGTCATGGTCGCCGCCGGCCTGCTGGCGAAGAAGGCCGTGGAGCGCGGCCTGCGGACGAAGCCGTGGGTGAAGACCACGCTGGCGCCCGGGTCCCAGGTGGTCACCGACTACTTCGAGCGGGCCGGGCTCACGCCCTACCTCGACGAGCTCGGCTACCAGCTCGTCGGCTACGGCTGCACCACCTGCATCGGCAACTCGGGGCCGCTGGCCCCGGACATCTCCGCTGCCATCGGGGAAGGTGACCTGGCGGTGGTGTCGGTGCTGTCCGGCAACCGCAACTTCGAAGGCCGCATCCACCCCGAGGTGCGGATGAACTACCTGGCCTCACCGCCGCTGGTGGTGGCCTACGGCCTCGCCGGCCGGATGGACGTCGACCTGTTCAGCGAGCCCCTCGGCACCGGCGACGACGGCGAGCCTGTCCATCTCCGCGACATCTGGCCGACGCCGGCGGAGGTCCAGGAGGTCATCGACGCCGCGCTCGAGACCGAGATGTTCACCCGGCGCTACGCCGAGGTCTACGAGGGCGACGAGCAGTGGCGCTCCCTCCCGCTGTCGAGCGGCGACCGCTACGAGTGGAGCGAGGACTCCACCTACATCCGCCAGCCCACCTTCTTCGACGGGATGGGGCCGAAGCCGGCGCCGATCACCGACGTGGAAGGCGCACGGGTGCTCGCGCTGCTCAGCGACAGCGTGACCACCGACCACATCTCCCCCGCCGGCGCGATCGAGGCCGACGGCCCAGCGGGGAGCTGGCTGCAGGACCAGGGCGTGCCGGTCGAGGAGTTCAACTCCTACGGCTCCCGGCGCGGCAACCACGAGGTGATGGTGCGGGGCACGTTCGCCAACATCCGGCTCCGCAACCAGCTGGCGCCGGGCACGGAGGGCGGTGTCACGACCCACCAGCCGAGCGGCGAGCAGATGACCATCTACGAAGCGGCCGAGCGCTACCGCCGCGACGGCGTGCCGCTCGTGGTGCTGGCCGGTGCCGAGTACGGGTCCGGCTCGTCGCGCGACTGGGCGGCCAAGGGCACCCTGCTGCTCGGTGTCCGTGCGGTCATCGCCACGTCCTTCGAGCGGATCCACCGGTCGAACCTGATCGGCATGGGGGTGCTACCCCTCGAGCTCGTGGGCGGCCAGGACGCCTCCTCGCTCGGCCTGACCGGCCGCGAGGTCATCGACATCCGCGGGCTCGACGGACGGTCGGAGGAGGACCTGATCGGGGCGACGCTTTCCGTCGAGGCCGACGGCACGACGTTCGAGGTGCGCACCCGCATCGACACCCCGATGGAGGCCGCCTACTACCGCCACGGCGGCATCCTGCAGTACGTGCTGCGCGACCTCGCCAGCTGAGTAGGCGCTCAGCCCCGCCAGTAGTCGTTCGCCGCCGCGACGGTGGCGAACTCGATCGCCACGACGTGCCCCGCCGCGGTGAGGGCGCTCGGGTCGTTGGCGTACAGCGCACGCACGCCCTGACGAGCGTCGGCGTCAGGTTGGATCGCGCCGATGGTCTTGCGAGCCATCATGATCGCCAGCTCCCGACCCTCCTCGGGCGTCGCGGTGATCAGGGTGTTGTCGGGGATGAGTGGCATGTGTCGACCTCCAGGTCGGAGACGGATGGGGCGGGGATGAGCGGGGCCTCGGGCCTAGCCCACCTCGAGGGTCGCGACCATGCCGCCCTCCTGGTGGCCGGGCACGTCGCAGTAGAGGGTGTAGGTGCCGGCGTCGAGATCGACGCTGCCCTCGTCGACGTCACCGTTGGCGTCCACCGTCAGCTCGAAGTCGTCCACGCCCTCGACGAGGAGGGTGTGCTCGATGACGCCCTCGTTCTCGTACACGACATCGATGGTCCCGGCGTCGGCCTGGTAGGTGTCCTCGGGGAAGGCGATGTCCTCGGCGATCACGGTGAGCTCGCTGCCACCGGAGCCGCCGTCGCTCGCCGGTGTCGCGGCATCGTCGTCATCGCCACCACAGGCGGTCAACGCCAGGGCCAGCACGCCGGCCAGGGCCATCGTTCGTCGGACCTGCATCATCGAACCTCTCTTGTCGTTGTCGTCATGGTCGTCTCGGTCATGGTGCTCGCACCGGGCCGGCGGCGGACGTCGCCCCGCTCCGGGCCGGCGCCGACCTCAGAAGAGGCCGAGCTCCAGTCGGGCCGCCTCGGAGATCCGGGCTCGGTTCCAAGGCGGGTCCCACACGATCGTCACGTCGACCTCGTCGACGCCGGCGACCCGCTGCACGGCGGCTTCGGCGTCGCGTGCGATGACGTCGCCCATGCCGCAGCCGGGCGCCGTCATCGTCATGTCGATCTCGATGCAACGCCGACCGTCATCGAGGGCGACCTCGTCGCAGCGGTACACCAGGCCGAGGTCGACGATGTTGATCGGGATCTCCGGGTCGTAGACGCCTCGCAGGGCGGCGGTGACGTCGGCGAAGTCGAACGTGCCGGTCTGGCGCGTGACGCGCACCGCGGTCTCGGGTGCGGGATCGAGGCCGAGCGCATCCGCGTCGGCGCCGTCGATGCGCAGCAGGGTGCCCATCTGGGTCCGGACGGTGACGCTCGACCCGAGCCGTTGGGTGATCTCGACCTCGCCGCCGGCCGTGAGCGCGACGCGCTCGCCGTGGGGCACGGTGAGCGCCTCGCAGTCGCGCTGGAGGATCGTGGGGTGCCAGGTCTGGGTCATGCGGTGCCCTCCGGGCCGAACCAGCCCGCGATCTGGTCGCGGAGCGACGGTGGATCGATGCGTTCGACGAGGGTGCGGGCGAAGGCACCCACCAGCACGTCCCGTGCCTCGGCACGGGGGATCCCCCGGCTGCGCAGGTAGAAGAGCGCATCGTCGTCGAGGCGCCCGGTGGCCGAGCCGTGGTTCGCCCGGACGTCGTCGGCGAAGATCTCCAACCACGGCCGGCTGTCCGCCTGACCCGTGGGGTGCAGCACCAGGCTGTCGGTGCGCTGGTGGGCGACGGTGGCGACCGTGTCGGGCCGCACGATGGCGTGCCCGCTCGAGGTCACCCGGGCGCGCTCGGGGACGACGCTGCGCACGGTGAGGTCGCTCGTGCAGCGGGACGCGAGGTGGTCGACGGTGACGGCGTCGTCGTGCCGCGCCCCGATCCCGGGAGCGAGCAGGGCGGTGACCGTGCACGACGCCTCCGGCTCCCGGAGCAGCGCCACCGTCGTCAGGCGCGAGATGGCGCCACCGCGCGACAGGGCGGTGACCGATGCGTGCGCACCTGCGTCGTGGTGGAGCTCGAGGCGCCCGACGTGCACCGCATCGGTGGCCTGCTCCTGGACCCGGTGCACGTCCGCGTGCGACCGGGCCGACAGACGGACGGTGGTGGAGGCGTTCGTGAAGCCACCTCCGTCGAGGCTCACATGGCTCTCGACGAGGTGGATGCGACCGCCGACGCCGACGTCGACGACGAGCCGGGGGTGGGACACGCTGGCGCCCGTGCTGACGTGCACGACGTGCACCGGCTCCCGCAGGTCGGCGTCGTCCGCCACGAGCAGGTAGAGCACGTCCTGCGATGCCGAGCGGTTCAGCGCCTCGAAGCCGTCGGGCGGGTCCCCGGCCGGGGTCGTCAGCTGGAGGCGGACCCGGGCGGACAGGTTGTGCGTGGTCCCGAACCACAGGCCGGTCGGGAGGGCATCGGTCGAGAGCGCCGGGACGTGGACGCCGTCCACGTGCACGATGCGCACGGGACCGTGCTGGCCGGCGAGGCGGTCGATGTCGTCCCGGGTGACCTCCCGCTGCCGCGGCGGGGCCTCGGGCAGCGCATCGAGGTGACGGCGGACCTCGGTGACCGGCGTGTAGCGCCAGTCCTCCTCCCGTCCGGTGGGGAGCCCGTGCTCGCACAGCCACGTGCGGGCGTGGACGGCCTCCTCGGTCATGACGTCGTCCGCTGCGACCGTCATGCCGGGATCCGATCGGTGACCCCGACGTACCCATCCGCCTCGAGCTCGTTGGCCAGCTCGGGGCCACCGGAGCGGACGATGCGACCGCCGTCGAGGACGTGGATGCGATCGGGCCGGACCAGCTCGAGCAGGCGCGGGTAGTGGGTGATGACCAGCATCGAGCGGTCCGGTCCTCGCAACCGTTCGATGCCCCGGGCGACGATGCGCAGCGCGTCGATGTCGAGGCCCGAGTCGGTCTCGTCGAGGATGGCGAGGCGGGGCTGGAGCATCGACATCTGCAGGATCTCGTTGCGCTTCTTCTCCCCGCCGGAGAAGCCCTCGTTCACCGACCGGCTGAGGAACGCCGGGTCCATGTCGAGTGCCGTGAGGTGCTCGCGTGCGACCGAGAGGAAGTCGGTCGCGGAGACCTCGTCCAGCCCGTGGGCCCGGCGGATGGCGTTGAGCGACGTGCGCAGGAAGTACGCGTTGCCGACGCCGGGCAGCTCCATCGGGTACTGGAAGGCCAGGAAGAGGCCGGCGGTGGCGCGGTCCTCGGCTTCGAGGGCCAGGAGATCGGTGCCGTCGAGGGTGGCCGTCCCCCGGACCTCGTAGCCGTCGCGGCCGGCGAGCACGTTCGACAACGTGCTCTTGCCCGCTCCGTTCGGTCCCATGACGGCGTGGACCTCGCCGGCGGGGAGGTCGAGGTCGAGGCCGGTGAGGATCTCCTTGCCGTCGATCGATGCGTGCAGGTCGCGGATGCGCAGCATCAGCCCACCGCTCCTTCCAGGCTCAGGCGCATCAAGGCGTGGGCCTCGACCGCGTACTCCATGGGCAGCTCGTCGAAGACCTCCCGGCAGAAGCCGTTGACGATCATGGACGTGGCGTCCTCCTCGCCGAGGCCTCGCTGGCGGCAGTAGAAGAGCTGGTCGTCGCTGATCTTCGAGGTCGAGGCTTCGTGCTCGACCTGGGCCGAGTCGTTCTTGACCTCGATGTAGGGGAACGTGTGGGCGCCGCACTCGGACCCGATGAGCAGCGAGTCGCACTGCGTGTGGTTGCGCGCCCCGGTGGCGGAGCGCAGCACCTTCACCAGGCCCCGGTAGGTCTGCTGCGCCCGACCGGCCGAGATGCCCTTGGACACGATGGTGCTGCGGCTGTTCTTGCCGATGTGGATCATCTTCGTGCCGGTGTCCGCCTGCTGGCGGCCGGTCGTGACCGCCACCGAGTAGAACTCGCCGACCGAGTCGTCGCCCTGGAGGATCACGCTGGGGTACTTCCAGGTGATGGCGGAGCCGGTCTCGACCTGGGTCCAGGAGATCTTGGCCCGGTGCCCGCAGCGCCCCCGCTTGGTGACGAAGTTGAAGATGCCGCCCACGCCGTTCTCGTCGCCCGGGTACCAGTTCTGCACGGTCGAGTACTTCACGTCGGAGTCGTCGAGCGCCACGATCTCGACCACGGCGGCGTGGAGCTGGTTCTCGTCGCGCATGGGGGCGGTGCAGCCCTCCAGGTAGCTCACCGTCGCACCCTCCTCGGCCACGATCAGGGTGCGCTCGAACTGGCCGGTCTCGGCCGCGTTCATGCGGAAGTAGGTCGACAGCTCCATCGGGCACCGCACGCCGGCCGGGACGAAGCAGAACGAGCCGTCGGAGAACACCGCCGAGTTGAGCGCGGCGTAGAAGTTGTCGCGCGGGGGCACGACCGACCCGAGGTACCGGCGCACCAGCTCGGGGTGCTCCCGAACCGCCTCGGAGAAGGAGCAGAAGATGACGCCCGCCTCGGCGAGGGTCGCCTTGAACGTGGTGGCGACCGAGACCGAGTCGATGATCGCATCGACGGCGACGCCGGACAGCCGCTCCTGCTCGGCCAGGGAGATGCCCAGCTTGTCGAACGTCGCCCGGATCTCCGGGTCGACCTCGTCCAGGCTCGCCGGTGCCGGCCCCTTCGGCTTCGGCGCCGCCCAGTAGTGCATGTCCTGGAAGTCGATGGGCGGGTGGTGCACGTTCTGCCACGCCGGCGGCTCCAACGTCGTCCAGTGCCGGTACGCCGCGAGGCGCCACTCGAGCAGCCACTCCGGTTCGTCCTTCTTGGCCGAGATGAGCCGGACCACGTCCTCGTTCAGACCACGGGGGGCCAGCTCGGTGTCGATGTCGGAGTGGAAGCCGAACTCGTACGTGCGCTCGACGAGCTCCTGGACGATGTCGGTCATGCTGCGGCGGCTTCGTGGGCGCGCTCGCGCTCCTCGTTGCGGGTCGCGGCCAGGGTCGCACCGAGCATCCCGCCGAACCCTGGTCCGCCCCAGAACCCGGCGAAGGCACCGAGCCCTGCGGCCGCGATGAGGGAGGTGCCGGCGTTGAGGGCGATCGCCACCGTGAACCCGCCGACGACGAAGAAGCCGATCACCGTCCCGATCAGCGCGCCCCGCAAGGCGGCGCTCTCGGAGGTGATGCGCTCGATGGTCTCCACGATCTCGGTCATGACGCTCCTCAATTTCTCTAGTAGATGCTAGAACTATATCTCACCGCGATCGAACTTCTCCAGGAGCACCTGTGCGAGACACCCCCCGACCCAGCCCCACCCAGGACCTCGACTCCGTGGAGGAGATCGCCGAGATGGTCCGACGCTTCTACGCCGACGTCGCCATGGACGACCTGCTCGGCCCCGTCTTCGAAGACGTCGCCCAGGTCGACTGGTCCGAGCACCTGCCGAAGCTGACCGCGTTCTGGTCTCGGGCCCTGCTCGGTGAGCCCGGGTACGCGGGCAACCCGTTCCGTTCCCACGCCGAGATCCACGCCCGCTCGCCCTTCACCCCCGCCCACTTCCGGCGGTGGCTCACGCTGTTCCACGAGACCATCGAGCTCGGGTGGGTCGGACCCCGTGCCGACCGGGCCCGTGACCTGGCCGACGCCGTCGCGAGGGTGCACAGCGAGCAGCTGGTCGGGGAGGCCGTGACGCTGGACGACCGGCCTTCGGTGCCGGCCCGGCACGCTGGCTAGCGGCGCGGTTCGCCAGCGGAGGAGACGGCCTCGAGTCGGAGCTGGCGGATCAGCAGCGACCGCAGCTCGGCGCCGCGGACGAGGCACGTGCAGCTCTCGGCGCTCTCGTGGGTGGTCGACAGCAGCTCGTCGATGAAGTGCAGGAGCCGCTGCTGGCCGTGGCGCGCCAGCCGACGCTGGACTCCCTCGCCGTCACCCAGCTCGCGGTCGGCCACGTGCTCGACGAGCGCGTTCCGCAGGCGGCACACCTCGCCGTGGAGGGTGTCCACGTCGCCGTCGGTCGCAGCGCGCTGCACGGCGCGCGCGGCGTCGAGCAGGTCCAGCTGGCGGGGCGGATCGGTCATCATCCGACGCGGATCACGACCCGTCGGGCGTGACCGCGGGGAACAGCACGTTGTTCTCGAGGTGGACGTGCCGGTGGGTGTCCAGCTCCAGGTGCTCCAGCCGGTCGTACAGCGAGGCGTAGCTGGCGCAGCCGTCGGCGGGTGGCTGGTAGCCGTCCGTCACGGCTCGCAGGTCCTCCAGCAGCTCCCCGGCCCGATCGTGCTCGGTCATGAGCATCCGGACCGGGTTGGACAGCGTCCCGAACGGGAACGACCGCTGCCCGTCGGACCATGCCTCGATCGCCGGGAAGAGGATCTGCTCCTCCTTGGCCAGGTGGGGGACGAGGTCGTCGTGGATCTCGGTGACGAGCTCGGCGACGCGAGCCAGCTCCGGGTGGCGGGAGCCGTGGACGTCGCGCACCTTCTCGGCCAGCGCCACGAGGAGCGGCAGCTCCTCGTGCAGGTAGGCGTGGTGCGTGCCCACGATGTGGGCGACGAGGGCCACCGGCTCGAGCTGGTCCACGTCGGCACCGGCGTCGTCGACGACGGCGTCGAGCTCGTCGGCCACCACGACGGGGTCGAGTCCGGCCGCACCGGCCGCGTCGACCAGGGAGCGCTGCCCGTGGCAGCAGTAGTCGATGCCGAACCGCTCGAAGACCCGGGCCCGGGCGGGGCGCTCGGCGACCAGATCGCCCAACGTCCGATCGAGCTGACCGCGTGAGGCGTCGAGGGTGGTCATGGCGCTCCTTCCGAACGGCAGGCCGTTCTTCTAGTGACTGACAGAACAATAGTAGGAGCGCGACGTCGCCCGTCGTAGGGTCGAAGGTCCCGACGCCTATCGTCGCCCGGGTGCCCCCCGCCGATCGCCTCCGCTGGCTGCGACGCTCCGTCGCCGTCGCCCTCGTCCTCGCCCTCACCGCTGCCTGCTCGTCGGACGGCTCCGGCGACGAGCAGGCCGGGGACGACGCGACCGAGACCGAGACGGTCACCGCGTCCGACGCCGAGGACCGCGCCTACTACATCCTCCCGCCCGGCAACTACGGCGGCCTCCCGACCACCGATGACTCGCTCGACCAGCTCCCGCTCTACGACGGGCTGACGCCGCTCCGGGGCGACGTCACCGATGCCGACATCGACGAGCTCTTCCTCCCGATGGACTTCGAGCCCATCGGCGAGACCACCCCGCTCGACGTCGGCCGTGACGGCGCCACGGTCGTCTACGACGAGTACGGCGTCGCCCACATCGAGGGCGAGACCCGTGAGGACCTGGCCTTCGGCGCCGGGTACGTGAGCGTCCGCGACCGCGGCCTCCTGCTCGACTTCGGGCGGGGCCCGGCGCGCGCCGCGGTGGCCGACGTGCCCGGCATCGACGCCTTCTCGCTGGTGACCAGCGCCCAGGAGTTCATCCCGAGCGAGGCAGCCGAGCAGCTCGTGCGCGACCAGGTCGACCTCCTGGTCGAGACCTACGGCGAGGAGGGCGAGGAGATCGTCGCCGAGATGCAGGCCTACGCCGACGGCGCCAACGCGTACTACGAGGCGAACCCCGACGGCACCGAGCGGGCGCCGTTCACGGTCGAGGACGTCGTGGCCACCACGGCGTTCATCGGCTCGATCTTCGGCGCCGGTGGCGGCGGCGAGGCCGCGAACGCCGAGTTCCTCTCCACGCTGGAGAACCGCCTCGGACCCGACCGCGGCCGCCAGGCCTGGGAGGACCTCCTCCAGACCGACGACCCCGAGGCACCGACCACGCTCGAGGAGCGCTTCGACTACGGCACCTTCACCGGCGGCGACGTCGTCGGGTCGGTGGCGATCGACGAGGGCTCGATCATCTCCCTCGATCCCCGCGAGCCGGCCCCGGGGGCAGCGCCGCTCGTGGAGGGTGAGCAGGCCGCGTATCGGGTCGACGCCGCCGGCGATCCGCCCGACCGCCAGGCGTCGAACTGGCTCACCGTGGCCCCGGAGGCCTCGGCCGAGGGCACGACGCTGGGCGTCATGGGCCCCCAGCTCGGCTACTTCTACCCCGAGATCGTCATGCAGGTGCACCTGAGCGGGCCGGGCATCGAGGCCCAGGGCGCCGCCGTCCCCGGGCTGGCCATGTACCTGCTCATCGGCCGCACCCAGGACTACGCATGGAGCCTCACCTCCGCTGGCCTCGACGTGCGCGACGTGTTCGCCGAGCAGCTGTGCGAGCCCGACGGCTCCGAGCCCACCCGCGAGTCCGGGTCCTACCTGTTCGAGGGCGAGTGCACCCCGTTCGAGCAGTTCGAGGCCGGCACCCTCGGCGGCACGCCGATCCGCTACCCGGTGTCGGTGCACGGGCCGGTGATCGGCACGGCCACCGTCGACGGCCAGCCGGTGGCGCTCACCCGCCAGCGGTCGACCTTCGGCCGGGACGGACTGAACCTGGCCGCCCTGAAGTCGATGACCGAGGGCGACGCCGGCACCGCCGAGGAGTTCTGGGACTCGGCCAGCCGTTTCGGCTTCACCTTCAACTGGGGCTACGTGAACCGCGAGGAGATCGGCTACTTCGCCTCCGGCCGGCTGCCCGTGCGGGCCGAGGGGCTCGACCGGCGACTGCCGACCTGGGGCACGGGGGAGTACGAGTGGCAGGGCTTCCTCGAGCCCGACCAGCACCCCCACGCCGCCGGCCACCCCGACGACCGCCTCGTGAACTGGAACAACCAGTCCGCGCCAGGCTTCATGCACAGCGACACCGAGCTCTACGGCTCGGTCCACCGGGTGGAGAACTTCGACCAGTGGCCGGACCCGGTCACCCTCGCCGACGTCGTGTCGGTGATGAACCGGGCCGCGACCGAGGACGTCCGCGCCAGCCTGTGGCCGGTCGTCAGCGAGGTCCTGCAGGGCGGCGACGCGCCATCGGACCTGGCGGGTCAGGCGGTGGACATCCTCGACGGCTGGGTCTCCGACGATGCACCGCTGCTCGATGCCGACGAGGACGGCTCCTACGACGAGGCCGGCGCGCTCCTGCTCGACGAGCTCTGGCCGGCCATCGAACGCGCCGCGCTGGACCCGGTGTTCGGCGACATCCTCGACGCCGGCATCGCGCTCCGCGGCATCGACGGCGAGAGCGTCGTCGACAAGGACCTGCGCACGCTGCTCGGCCAGGACGTCGAGGGCCCGTTCCAGCTCGCCTACTGCGGCGAGGGCGACCTCGACGCCTGCCGGACCGACCTGTGGGCCGCCATCGATGCGCGAGTGGACGAGCTGGCCGGCGAGCGGGGGCCGGACCCGACGACGTGGCTGGGCGAGGCGCGGCGCGCCACCTTCACCCCCGGGCTCATCCCCGACGACTTCCGGGCCACCAACCGGCCGACGTACCAGCAGCTGCTGGAGCTGGCGCCCCGCTGATCAGCCGGCCGGCCGGGGCGCCGAGGTGGCGGACAGCACGTCCGCCACGGCGCTCCGGACCAGCTGGTCCCAGCCGGCGGCCGCGCCTCGCCAGCGTTCCGCGCCGGCTCGCGCCGCCCACAGCTCCTCCGCGTCGGCCCACGCGGCTGCTTCGACGGTGGCGAGCGACGTGCGGATGGCGAGGAGCGCGTCGCCGCCCTCGGCACCGGGCCGCTCGACGGCCCGGCTGAGCGCGCTGAAGGACCGCCACGCGCCGACGTCGCCGAGGACGGACGCGACGACGGCCTCGTCCCCGAGCACGGCGACCGGCAGGTAGACGCTGCTGCACGGCGTCCCCAGCGCCGCCCAGACCCGCAACGGCTCACCCGGATCGGACGGCAGGTCGGCGACCATCGACGCCGTGGTGCACTGGTAGTCGCGCACGTGCATGCACACGGTCACCCCGGACCAGTCGTCGTGCACGCCGTCGGGCACCGGGGTCGGATCACCCGTCGAACCGGGCTGGCCCCAGGGGCCGCCGCCGTGGTCGCGCAGGGCGGCCACGGCGTGGTGCGGGGTCACCGAGCTGCCGGTGGAGACGCAGCGGCGGGTGGCGGCCAGTCGGTGGTCGGCGATGCCGGTCGGTGCTGCCGGCGCCCGTCGCCCGTCCCAGTCCGTGCCGCGCTCGACGTCGTCGGAGGATCGCGTCCACTCGGTCGAGAGCGTGAGCCGGTTGGAGATGGCGGCACCCCCGCCGACGGGGGCGGCCACCCAGGACCGCCCGGAGGTCTCGAGCACCCAGCCGCCGTCGGGATCGACGATCAGGAACGACGACCAGTAGGGCTCGTCCGCACCTGCCTCCCCGCTGCCACCCTGACCGTGGGCGTCGAGCAGGTCGGCGATCACGTCCACCGCCCGGTCGGCCGTCGTCGCCCGCTCGAGACCGAGCCGGACGAGGTCCATGCCGACCAGCGCCTCGGGTGCGGCGTGGGGGTCGTCCACCGTCCACACCTTCTCGTTGCCGATGGCCACCCGGTGCTCGTTGACGCCGTGCTCCAGCCCCCACATCCACGTGGGCCGGGAGCCGAGGAGCGCGGCCGCGCCGGCATCGGGGATCGTCAGGTACGTGGCGGAGACCGACCCGCCCGGGTCGCGGCCGGGGAGCCACTCGAGGACCTGGGCCTCGTCGACGGGCCGGTCGCTGGACTTGGCGAACAGCATCCCGCCGGGGCGGCGCACGCAGAAGGTGTCGCACACGGCGGGGTCAGCCCCCGAGCGCGGCCAGGACCTCGGCGGCGACGCGCTGGCCGCTGTCGATGGCCCCGTCGATGTAGCCGGTCCAGTGCTCGGCGGTCTCGGTGCCGGCCCAGTGGATGCGCCCGATCGGTCGGCGCAGCGCCGGGCCGTAGACGGTCCAGGCGCCGGGTGGGAGGTGGGCGCCGTAGCACCCGCGGGTGAAGGGCTCGGCCGACCAGTCGCGGTCGACGTAGCCGGCGACGTCTCGGGCGCGCTCGCCCATCGCCCGGGCCAGCACGTCGACCACGACGTCGCGGCGCTCCTCCATCGTCTGCTCGCCGGCCGCCACCGCGGCGGGCCCCTCGAAGAAGCCGCTGATCAGGCCGGGGCGGCCCGCCGGCGGGGTGCAGTCGAAGGTGACGCCGATCGGTTCACCCGGGGCCAGGACCATGCCGGAGAGGCCCTCGTCGCGCCACCACGGCTCCTCGTAGAGGACGTGGAACTTCACGACCGAGCCCTGGGGCATGTGCTGGACCAGCTGGTCCCGCTGGGCTCCGAGCGGCGGGTCGTAGGCGATGCGGCCGGCCAGGGTCGGGGGCACGGCGACGACGACGCGGTCGGCGTCGAGCTCGGTCGGTCCCGCCGGGGCGCTGACCCCGATGCGGACGCCGTCGTCGTGCTGGGCGATCGAGGTGACGGCGTGGAAGAGGCGCATCGTGCCCTCGGGCAGGCGTGACGCCAGCTGCTCGGCCACCGGCTGCATCCCACCCTCGACCCGGTCCTGCTGGGCGCCGCCCTCGCTGTCGGTGAGCTTCGACCAGCCCCCGGCGGAGTGGAGGTAGTGGGCGGCGTGGAGCAGGGACAGCTGCGCGCTGGAGGCGGCGAACACCGCCTGCACGCCGACCTCGAACAGGCCGGCCACGCGCTCGACCACCCCACGGGTCCGCACCCACTCGGCGAGGCTCATGGCGTCCCACTCCTGCGCCCGCGGCGCGGACCACGGGGCCTCGAGCGGCACCTGCTCGGCGATCGCCTCGAGGGCGCCGACCAGCTCCAGGTACGAGGTGAGCTCGTCGTCGTCGAACCCGAAGGCCACGTTGGCCACCCGGCGGGCACCGTCGCCGTCGAGGATGACGTCGTCACCCGCCTCGGTCTGCGGGTAGGTCCGCAAGCCGAGCTGGTCCACCAGGGCCACGATGCGGTCTTGCCCGGGGCCGATCCACTGCCCGCCCAGGTCGATCCAGGTGCCCAGGTGCTCCTCGGTGCACGTGCGGCCTCCGACGCGGTCCCGCGCCTCGAGCACCACCACCGACCGGCCCGCGCCGGTGAGCTCCCGGGCGGCCGTCAGACCGGCGAAGCCGGCCCCCACGACGACGACGTCCACACGCTGGTCGGCCATGGCGGGCGACCTTATCGACCGTGGAACCGGGTCGTTCCGATGGCGAACCGGGTTGCCGAGCACGCCTCGGGGGCGTGTCCCGCGGCCCAGAACGAGCAGCCGTGCCGTCCGTCGAGGCGAGCGGGGCCAGACTGGCGGCAGACCACGAGCGGGGAGAACCCATGTCCAGCATGTACGGAGACGAGCACCGGGAGCTCCAGGACCGCTTCGACAGCCGGGCCCTGGCCGACACGCTGGAGGCGGTCACGGTCATGCCCGTGATCGACGAAGCCGCGAAGGCGTTCATCGAGTCCCGCGCCTTCTTCTTCCTCAGCACCGTGGACGGCGAGGGCCAGCCGACGGTGTCCTACAAGGGCGGAGCCCCGGGGTTCGTCCGGGTCGTCGACGACACGACCCTCGTGTTCCCGAGCTACGACGGCAACGGCATGTACCTCTCGATGGGCAACATCGCCGGTCAGGGGCGCATCGGTCTGCTGTTCATCGACTTCGAGACCCCGCACCGGGTCCGGATCCACGCCGAGGCCGAGCTGGTCACCGAGGGCGCACTGCTCGACAGCCACCCGGGGGCCGACCTCGTGGTCCGGGCGACGGTCACGCAGTCGTTCGTGAACTGCGGCCGGTACATCCCGAAGCGGGCCGTCCCGGACGCCACCCACCACCTGCCCGACGAGGAGGGCAACGTGCCGCTCGCGACGTGGAAGCGCATCGACCTCCTGCAGGACGTCCTGCCCGGGCGCGACCGGGGCCGGGCCGAAGCCGAAGCCGGCACCATCGGCGCCGACGAGTACGCGGAGAAGGTCGCTCGGGGCGACGTCTGACGTCTCCCGGGTCGGGCCGAGCGGAAGTGGTCACGACCGACCGGGCCCGCTCCGCGACACTGCTGCCATGGCCACGAACCCCTCCCCCACCACCGACACCGCCGGACCGACGACCGCCGCCGCGTTCGGGGCCAGCTTCGTGGATCAGATGCCGGTGGCGGACTTCGTCGGCGGCCGCTGGGGCGAGGCGCGCCTCGACCCGCTGCAGCCGCTGGCGCTCCACCCCGCCGCCCACGTCCTGCACTACGGCAGCGCCTGCTTCGAGGGGCTGAAGGCGCACCGCGGCGCCGACGGGACGGTGCGGGTGTTCCGCCTCGACCGGCACGTGGCCCGCATGCAGCGATCCGCCGAGGTGCTCGTGCTCCCGGTCCCGCCGGCGGACCTGCTCACGGGGATGATCGTCGATGCCGTCCGCGCCGGGCTCGACCAGGTGCCCGAGCCACCGGGCTCGCTCTACCTCCGGCCGATCCTCATCGGCGTCGACGCCAACATCGGCTCCGCCGCCCGACCGAGCGACGACGCCCTCCTCTACGTGCTGGCCAGCCCGGTCGGCGACTACTTCGCCGGCGGGCTCCGGGCGCTCGTGGTCGCCGTCTCCGGCCAGCCCCGCACGACACCCCAGTTCGGAGTGGTCAAGACCGGTGCGAACTACGCGATGGCGCTCGGGACGACCAGGCGAGCCAACGCCGAGCTCGGCGCCGACCAGGTGCTGTTCGCGCCCGGCGGCCGCGTCGAGGAGACGGGCGCATCGAACTTCCTCCTGATCGACGGCGAGCGGATCGTGACGCCCGAGCTCACCGATGCGTTCCTCCACGGGGTGACCCGGGACTCGCTCCTGCACATCGGCGCCGACCTCGGCTACGAGGTCGAGGAGCGCCCGGTCACCGTCGAGGACCTGGTGGCGTGGGCGGCTCGACCCGATGCCGAGGCGGCCCTGTCGGGCACGGCGGCGGCGCTGTCGCCCGTCGGCCAGCTGGTCCTCGACGGGGAGCGGATCGACGTCGGGACCGGGCAGGTGGGTCCCCACGCCGTCCGGCTGCGGGACGCCCTGCGCGAGGTGCAGACCGGGGTCCGCGCCGATCCGGGCGGGTGGCTCACCGAGGTCCGTCCCTGACCCGCTGAGGCCGGCACGGTCTGCCGGCGCCCCGATCCCCGACCACTACGGTGCCGCCGATGTCCGGAGACGCGCTGGCGACGTTGGCCGTCCTGGTGGGCATGTTCGGCCTGCTGGCATCGGACCGGTTCCCGCCGTCCGGCGTGCTGCTCGGCGGCCTCGCCGTCCTCGTCCTCGGTGACGTCATCGAGCCGGAGGCCGGCTTCGCCGGGTTCGCCAACCAGGCCCCGCTGACCGTGGCCGCCCTGTACGTGGTCGCGGCCGGCGCTCGGCGGACGGGCCTGCTCGCCGGCATCACCGGACGGGTGCTCGGCGGTGACGGCGGCCGCTCGTCCATGGCCCGGCTCTGCCTCCCCGTCGCCGGCCTCTCGTCGGTCTTCAACAACACGCCGATGGTCGCCATGCTCCTGCCGGAGGTGGCCAGCTGGGCCCGCAGCAAGCGGCTGCCGGTGTCGCGCTTCTTGATGCCGCTCTCCTTCGCCGCCATCCTCGGCGGCACGGTCACCCTCATCGGCACGTCGACGAACCTCGTGGTGTCGGGCGTGCTCGAGCAGCAGGGCTACGAGCCGTTCAGCCTGTTCGAGCTCACCCCGGTCGGACTCCCGGTGGCCGTCGTCGGCCTGGCGGTGCTGATCGGCGCGGCGACCCGCCTGCTGCCGGATCGGTCCGACCCCGCCCTCGAAGCCGTCTCCGCGCTCCGCGAGTACGCCCTGCACCTCGAGGTCGAACCCGGCGGTGCGCTCGTCGGCACGTCGATCACCGATGCCGGGCTCCGCAGCCTCTCCGGCGTCTACCTCGCCGACATCGTCCGCAACGACCGCCACCTCGGCCCCGTGAGCCCGGACGAGCTGCTCGAGGCCGACGACCTGCTGATCTTCGTGGGGGACGTCACCGACGTGCTCGACCTCCGGGCCCGAGCCGGCCTCCGACCGCCGCCCGAGCAGGCCGACGTGCTCGATGGCGCTCGCGAGCCGCTGTACTTCGAGGCCGTCATCGGCCGGGAATCCGACCTGGTCGGTCGCACGCTCAAGGAGGTCGGCGGGCGCACGGGCTACCGGGCCGCCGTCGTCGCCATCCACCGCTCGGGGACGCGGGTCGAGGGCAAGCTCGGCGACGTCGAGCTCCACGCCGGCGACACGCTCGTGCTGCTGGCGAGCAGCGACCTGCGCACCGCCCGGCGAGCGATGGAGGACTTCCTCGTCATCGCCCCGCTGCAGCACGCCGTGCCCGTGATCGGCCGCAAGGCCCGCTGGGTGGCGCTGGCCCTCGCCGTCTTCGTCGTGTGCGCCGGCTTCGAGCTCACCACGGTCTTCGAAGCCGCCCTGGTCGCCGCCGGCGTCGTCGTGGGCGCAAGGGTCGTCAGCTTCGCCGAAGCCAAGCGCTCGATCGACCTCGACGTCATCGTCATGATCGCCGCCGCCCTCGGCATCGGGTCCGCGGTCGAGTCCAGCGGCCTGGCCCAGGACCTCGCCGACGTCGCCACCGACGGGCTCGGCTTCCTCGGCGTCGTCGGCGTCGTGCTCGGGATCCTCGTGACGACGAGCCTGCTCACCGAGATCGTCACCAACAACGCAGCTGCAGCGGTCGTCGTCCCCATCGCGATCCGGGCCGCGGAGGCGGTCGACCTCGACCTGCGCGTCATGGCGGTGGGCGTGGCGGTGGTGGCCTCGTCGTCGTTCCTGACCCCGATCGGCTACCAGACCAACGCCATGGTCTACGGCCCAGGCAACTACCGCTTCGGCGACTTCGTCCGGGTCGGCGGCATCGTGAACCTCGTCGTCCTGGCGGCTGCCACCACGATGGTCGTGACCCTGGGCTGATCTGGGCCGCGGCAGCAGCCGCCCGAGGCGTGGCTCGCGGCCGAGGAGCTCGGACCGCCGATCCACGGCCTCATGCAGGCGCGCTCCGGCGGGTGACACAGTGGCCTCCCGCTCCTCCCACGGAAGGCCACACCACACATGCCACGCCAGCTCCACTCGACGGTCACCGACGACGGCACGATCGTGCTGTCGATCGAGGAGGTCGACATCCCCGAGCCGCGCGAGGACCAGGTCGTCATCCGCGTCGAGGCCGCGCCGATCAACCCGTCGGACCTCGGACCGATGTTCGGCCCGGCCGACCTGCGCACCGTCCAGCAGTCCGGAGACGGCACCGACCGCACGATCACCGCCGAGATCCCGGAGCGCTTCCGCTCGATGGTGCAGGCGCGCGTCGGCGTGCCCGTCCCGATCGGCAACGAGGGCGCCGGCACCGTCGTCGCCGCCGGCTCCTCCGACGCCGCGCAGGCGCTGCTCGGCAAGACCGTCGCCACCTTGGGCGGCGCGATGTACGCCGAGATGCGACTGGCCCCGGCCGACCAGTGCCTCGTCCTGCCCGACGGCGTGTCCGCCGCGGAGGGGGCGTCCTGCTTCGTGAACCCGCTCACCACGCTCGGCATGGTCGAGACGATGCGCCTCGAGGGCCACACCGCCCTGGTGCACACCGCCGCCGCGTCGAACCTGGGCCAGATGCTGGTGAAGCTGTGCCTGTCCGACGGCGTGCCGCTGGTGAACATCGTGCGCCGCCAGGAGCACGTGGACCTGCTGCGCTCCCTCGGCGCCACGCACGTGTGCAACTCCAGCGACGACGACTTCCGGGAGCGCCTCACCGAGGCGGTCGCCGAGACCGACGCCACCATCGGCTTCGACGCCACCGGCGGCGGCACCCTCGCCAGCGACATCCTCTCGGCCATGGAGGTCGTCCAGAACCGCAAGGAGGGCGGCGGTGGCCGCTACGGCTCGACCCGCCACAAGCAGGTGTACATCTACGGCGGCCTCGACCGGTCCAAGACCGAGCTCGACCGCTCCTACGGGATGGCATGGGCCGTGGGTGGCTGGCTGCTGCCGTACTTCCTCGATCGGGTCGGACCCGAGCGCGCCCAGCAGCTGCGCGAGCGGGTCGCCGCCGAGATCACGACCACCTTCGCCAGCAGCTACACGGCGACGGTGTCGCTCGAGGAGGCTCTGAGCGCCGAGGCCGTGTCCGTCTACGGGCGCCAGGCCACCGGGGAGAAGTACCTCGTGGACCCCACCCGCTGACGTCAGCCCTCCGCTGAGGGCAGCGTGAACGTGACGTTCGTGCCCGACCCCGGTGCGCTCTCGAGGTGGACCTCGCCCCCGTGGGCGCGGACGGTGGCGTCGACGATCGCGAGGCCGAGCCCGCTGCCACCCCGGTGCCGGGACCGGGACCGGTCCGCCCGGTAGAAGCGCTCGAAGGCGCGGTCAGCGACCTCCGGTGCCATGCCGGGGCCGGTGTCGGCGACGGACAACCGCCCCTGCCCGGCGCCGGCGTCGACCGTGACCGTCACGGCCGCGCTCGACGGGGTGTGCGCGAGGGCGTTGCCGACCAGGTTGGCGACCACCTGGCGGACCTTGGCCTCCTCGGCGCGCACCACGACTGGCCCCTCGGCCCGGGCCGTGATCGTGCGGTCCGGGTCGACGGCGCGAGCATCGACCACGGCATCCCGGGCGATGGCGGCCAGGTCCACGTCGACGAGCTCCAGCGGCCGACCCTGGTCGAGGCGAGCCAGCGCGAGCAGGTCGTCGACCAGCCCGCCCATGCGGATGGCCTCCTGCTCGGTGCGGCGCATGGCGTCGTCGAGGGCGGCAGGCTCCCGCAGCGCGCCGGCGCGGTGCAGCTCGGCGTAGCCGCGGATCGTGGCGACCGGCGTGCGCAGCTCGTGGGAGGCGTCGGCCACGAACTGCCGGAGCCGGTCCTCGGCCCGCTGCCGCTCGGCGAAGCTGGTCTCGATGCTCCCGAGCATCGCGTTGAGGGCCACGCCGAGCTCGCCGACCTCGGTGCCGGGCGCGGCCTCGGGCACCCGCCGGGTGAGGTCGCCGCCGGCGATCGCCGCGGCCACCTCGGTCATCTGCTGCACCGGCCGGACCCCGAGTCGGATCACCCACACGGCCACGAGGGCGAGAGCGGCGAGGATGACCAGCGCCCCGAGGCCGCTCACCACCACCAGGTTGCGGACGGCGTCGTCGACCGCGTCGAGCGGGAGGCCGATGACCGTGATCGCCCCACCGGCCCGGACCGCCACCGGTCGCAGCCGCCAGCGGAGGTCGTCGCCGCCGCTGCCCACCGTGAGGTTCGTCCCGGACTCGACCGCGGCCTGGACCTCCCCGGCGGACACCTCGGGCAGCGCGAGGTCGGCGCCCCGCAGCCCCGGCGTGAGCACCGTGACGACCGCGTCGTCGCGCACGAGCGCCACGAACAGCGACGACAGGTCACCGCGACGGGGCGGGCCGATGCGGCCGTCGCCGAACCCGCCCTCGCGCACCGGCTGCACCGCGTCGTCCAGCTGCTCGTCGACCTGGTCGAGCAGCTTGGCCTCCGTCGTGCGGGTGACGAAGGCCAGCACGGCCACGAGGGCGAGCGCGACGAGCGCCAGCGCCGTGAGGACCCGGGCGCGCAGCGTCATCGGGTCACGACTCCCGGAGCGTGTAGCCCACGCCGCGGATGGTGTGGATCAGCTTCGGTTCGACGTCGTCGACCTTGCGGCGGAGGTAGCCGATGTAGGTCTCGACCACGCCGCCCTCGCCGTCGAAGTCGTAGTGCCACACGTGGTCCAGGATCTGGGCCTTGGACACCACCCGGCCCTGGTTGATCAGCAGGTAGCGCAGCAGGTTGTACTCCGTGGGCGAGAGGGCGACCTCGAGGCCGGCCCGCTGCACGCGATGCGCGTCGTCGTCCATGCGCAGGTCGGCGCAGCGCAGCACCGAGTCGTCGGGCTTGGCGAGGCCGGCCCGGCGCAGCAGGGCCTGGGTCCGGGCGACGAGCTCCTCCAGGCTGAACGGCTTCACCAGGTAGTCGTCACCGCCGAGCGTCAGCCCCCGCACCTTGTCCTCGGTCCCGTCCCGGGCGGTGAGGAAGAGCACCGGGGTGTGGTCCCCGTCGGCGCGCAGCCGCCGGCAGACCTCGAAGCCGTCGACGTCGGGCAGCATCACGTCGAGCACGACCAGATCCGGCCGCGCTGTGGGCACGGCGGCGAGGGCCTCCCGCCCGTCGGCGACGGCGACGACCTCGAAGCCGTGGTGGCGGAGCGCCGCGGTCAGCATCGAGCGCAGGTTCTCCTCGTCGTCCACGAGCAGCAGCTTCTCTCCGGCCATGCCACCAAGCATCCCCCATGGACCTGGGAGCCGGCTGTGAACGCGCTGGGAACCCCACGGCGGACTCTGTGCCTCTTCGTCCCCGGTTCACGGGTGGTTCACAGCCCGGGGGCGGATGCTTCGATCAGGCCCCGAGCGCCGGGGTCGTCCGACAAGGAGACCGATCATGCACAAGACCTTCGCAGCAGCGGCCATGGCCGCATCGCTCGCCGCCGGCGGGCTCGCGGGAGTCGCCATCGGGGCACCGGGCGTCGCCGGTGCCACCGACCCCACCACCCCCGCGTTCGACGGTGCCGTGCGCGGCGCCGGCTGGGTCCAGGACGCGCTCGCCGACCTGGTGGGCGAGGAGACCATCACCCAGGAGCAAGCCGACGCGGTCGAGGCCGCCCTCCGCGATGCTCGGCCCGATCGGGGGCCGCGCGGGCTCCGGCACCTCGGCCGAGGTGTCGTCGCCGAGGCGCTCGGCCTGACCCAGGACGAGCTGCACGCGGCCCTCGCCGACGGGCAGACCGTCACGGAGATCGCCGAGGCCCGGGGCATCGACATCCAGACCGTGGTCGACGCCGTGGTCGCCGACCTCGGGATCCGGCTGGAGGAGCGGGTCGAGGCTGGCGAGATGACCCGGGAGCGGGCCGACGAGGTGCTCGCCGAGGCCACCGAGCGTGCCTCGGACCACCTCGAGGGCGACCGACCTGCCTTCGGTGGCGGCCACCGACGTGGCGGCCGCTGAGCCGCAGCGTCAGGCGGAGCAGCCGAGCTGGTCGGCGATGCCGGCAACGAGCTCGGGAGACTGCCCGGTGTAGGCCTCGATCGCCGCCTCGATGCCGTACAGGACGTCCACGCCCGTGCCGATGGCGTTCGGGGTCTTCATCAGCCCGCTGACGTCGGTGGGGTATCCGGCATCGTGGGCGGCCCGATCGAGCTCGCAGACCGTCGCTTCGCCGGCGGGCGGCGGGAACGTGGCGCAGGCCGAGTACACCGGCGCCAGGTACGGGAGGACCTGCCCGACGGGCACGTCCTGGGCGGCGGTGCCGACCACGGCCACCACGACGGCGGCGAGCCCGAGGCCCGAGCACCCCTGGTCCGTGAGCGGGCCGACCGCAGCCAGCAGCGGCTGCACCTCGTCGGGCACGGGGGGCACGGGCACGGCCGGAGGCGAGGGCAGCGGGACGCCGGCAGGACCGGCGTCCTCGGCGTCGTCCGGGGCCGGAGCGGGGGCGGGCTCCTCGCCCCCGGAGGAGGGGGGCGGGGGTGGCGTCGAACCCCCGGCGCCGTCGATGACCGCAGCCGCGGTGTCGGTGTCGATGCCGAAGGCGTCGGCGACGGCACGGGCCGCGGTCGACGGGGGCGCGGCGGGGGCAGCCGATGCCGTCGACGGCGGCGTCAGCGGCAGCACGTCCTCGGGCGCGGTCGCACCGGCGGGCGAGGAGCTCGATGCCAGGTCGGCGAGGTCCCGGGGCCCGACGGTCGGCACGAGGAGCATGGCCACGAGGAAGAGGCCGAGCGCGGCGTAGTGCCGCGGGTAGCGCCAGACGTGCTCGCGGGCGACCACGATCCCGGGCCGGTGGACGTACATCTCGTCGTCGTTCACGGTGCGCCTCCTGGCGGCGTTCGGGTGAGCGTCCTGGCGATGGCGATGAGCTCGTCGGGCGGGAGCGTGCCGGCGACGCGGACGAAGCCGCCGTCCGGTCGCAGCACGCGGACCTCGCTGGCCCGGAGGTCCCACGCCACCTCGGCCGTGCCGATGCGCCCGAGGTCCTGTCGGGACGTGACGGGCCGTTCGTCCCACGGCGGGGCCACGCCGGGCATGGTCGCCCCCTGGTCGAGCACCAGCAGATCGACGCCCCGCACCCAGGCGTCGGAGACGAGGGCGACCTCGGGACCGCGCACCTCGCCGGCCTCAAGACCCTGGGGCGAGGGCGGCGCGACCACCCAGCGGCCGACGTGGTCGAAGCCGGCCGGCGCGACCAGGGCCCAGTGCTCGGCGAAGCCGGCATCGTGGTCGCCGGCGACCGCTCTCGTCGAGCCGCCGCCCTGCTCGAACGGCAGCGGGCGGGCGTCGGACGGGACCGCGAACCGGTCGTCGTCGATCGTCCGGACCGCGACCGAGGTGGCCTCGCGGGTGCGGCGCACCTCGCCGTCGACGACCCAGCGCTCCCGCAGGACCAGCGCGCCGTCCGCGATGCACACATCGGCGTGCTCACCGGGCACGGCGCCGACGGGCGTCAGCACGCCGGCCGAGACCGGTCCACCGAAGCGGTGGTCGCGGCACGCCATGCCGGCGACCCGTCGAGTGGCGCCGGGTTCGACGTGACCCGCGGCCACGGCGTCGTCGAGCACGGCGTCGATGCGGACATCACCGCTGGCCGGGGCGATCGGCACCTCGATGGCGAGCCACCGCCCGTCCCCACCGGCGGTGGCGAGGACGCCGGCGTCGCTCACCCGTCCCGTCCCCCCCGAGCGGACGGCAGAGCGGAACGGGCGGCTGATCGCCACCTCCTCCTCCACGACGGTGCCGTCGGCGAAGGTCGTCCGGTAGGTGATCTCGTGGTCGAGCGCAACACCCGCACTGCCAGTTCGAGGGGGGTCCCCATCGTCGGCCGTGGGCACGAGCAGCAGCGCCCCACCAGCCACCGTCGCGGCCAGGGCCCCGCCCACGGCCCAGCGGGACCTCGTGCGGTGGCCCGGAACGGCGCTGCGGAGCGCGAGGGCGGTCACCCGGCGCCGCTCCCGTCCGTGTTGGCCCAGCCGTCGGCGTCGACCTCGGCGCCGCCGAGGTAGGACTCGGCAACGGCCGGGTGGGTGAGCACCGCGTCCGGCTCGCCCTCGGTGAGGTAGGTGCCGCTGTCGAGGGCCACGAGGTGGTCGGCGATCGAGGTGAGCAGCGGCATGGAGTGCTCGATGATGAGGATGGAGGCGTCGAGCTCGCGCTGGACGTCGAGCAGGATCGGGCCGAGCGCCTCGGCCTCCTTCTGGGCGATGCCCGACGACGGCTCGTCGAGCAGCAGCACCCTGGGGCCGATGCCGAGCAGGGCGGCGATCTCCACCATCCGCCGCGAGCCGGTGGACAGCTCGTCGACGAACTTGTCGCGGAACGACCCCAGGCCGACCAGCTCGATGAGCTCCTCCACCCGCAGGCCCAGCCGCGCTTCGCTCGCCCGGGCGCCGGGCATGCCGAGCATCGACGACAGCGGATCACCGACCTCGACCTGGCGCTCGAGGGACACGGCGATCGCCTCGCGGACGGTGAGCGAACCGAACAGCCGAGCGTCCTGGAACATGCGGCCCAGGCCGGCACGGGCGCGGGCATGCGCCGGCCAGGCCGTGATGTCGCGGTCGAACAGGCGAACCCGGCCACCGTCGAGGGCCTGGAACCCGGACACGAGGTCGAAGATGGTGGTCTTGCCGGCACCGTTGGGTCCGATGAGGCCGAGCACCTGGCCCTGGTGGAGCGTGAAGGACACATCGCTCACCGCGGCCACGCCGCCGTAGCGCTTGGTGAGGCCGTGGACCTCGAGCACGGGCGGTGCCTCGAGGACCTCGGCCGAGGGGCGCCGGGGGGTGGCGGGCACGGGGTCCGAGGTCTCCTTGGCGCCCGAGCCCTTCAGGTAGACGGCCCGGAGGATGTCGGTGCGCTCGAGCAGCTCGGCGGTGGAGCCCTCGAAGCGGACCTCGCCCTTCTCCATGAACACGGCCCGGTCGGCCAGGCGGAGGGCGGTGTGCACCGACTGCTCCACCAGGATGATCGTGGTCCCCTCCCGGTGGATCTCCCGGACGATCTCGAGCAGGCGCTCGACGATGGTCGGGGCGAGCCCGAGGGACAGCTCGTCGATCATGAGCAGCTTGGGCTTGGCGACGAAGGCCTGCGACAGCGACAGCATCTGCTGCTCGCCGCCGGACAGCGCCCCTGCCGGCGTGTGCAGGCGCTCGCGCAGGCGGGGGAACAGCTCGAGGGATCGCTCGGTGGCCCACGCCACGTGGGCCTTGTCGCTGCGGAACATCCACGCCGAGGCCCGCAGGTTCTCGGCCACGGTCAGGCCGGGGAACACGCCGCGCCCGCCCGGCACCTGGGCGATGCCCATGGCTGCGGTGGCGTTGGCGTCGAGGCCGCTGATGTCCTCGCCGTCGAACACCACCCGGCCCTCGTCCTTGGCCAGCAGGCCCGACACCGCCTTCAGGACGGTGGACTTGCCGGCGCCGTTGGTACCGAGGAGGGCGACGATCTCGCCCTCGGCCACCTCGAGGTCGACGCCGAAGAGCACCTGGGTCTGGCCGTAGGAGGCATCGACGCCCTCGACTCGCAGCAGCGGCACGGGGCGCTCGACCGTGGTCGGGTCGTCGAGGGACCGGTCCATGACGGCCGCCCCGAGCGACCGCGCCTGTGGCCGGTTCGCCGCCGCCTTCGCCGACCGCCGGTTGGTCTCGATGTCGGCGTTGACGAACAGCCCGGACGAGGCCAGGACCACCGAGCCGAGGAGGTACACGGGGATGAGCACGAGCATCCCGGCGCGCAGGCCGTGGGCGTCGCCGATGGCCCCGGCGACGGGGAGGAACAGGATGCCGGGGAGGGCGAAGATGCCGGCCGCCGAGAACCCGAGGGCGCGGCAGCGGGCTGGCAGCACCAGCGACCCGACGGCGTAGATCCCGGGGATGAGGGCGACGGCGAGGATGGCGAACACCACCCGGGCCACCACCGAACCGAGGAACACCGGCGACAGCGCCATCGCGGCGATGGCGCCGCCGGCGATGAAGCCGGCACCGGCGAGCAGCTTCACCACGTGGGACGGGTCCTTGGTGAGCGCGCGCTGCACCACGACCGCCCCGACCGCGATGCCGACGAGCTGGAAGGCCTCGGAGGCGGACTCGAGCACGCCGCGCTCGGCCGGGGAGAGCCCGTAGACCTCCTCCCAGAACAGCGAGAGCAGCGCGGCGAGGCCGATGAGGCTGGCCGAGAGGAAGGGCAGCGCGTAGAAGACGCGCCGCAGGCTGCGGATCGCCCAGAGGGTCCGCCACGCCTCCTTGAAGGGGAGCGGCTCCTCCTCGATCTCGACCGTGGCGTCGTCGGCACCGGCGGCACGCCGGTCCCACACCCCGCGGGAGGGCTCCACCAGCCGCAGCGAGATCACGACCAGGACGACGGTGGGCACGGCGAACACCAGGAACGGCGTGCGCCAGGTGAACAGGGTGGCGAGCACGCCGGCGGTGACCGGCCCGGCGATCTGGCCGACCGTGTTGGCCATCTTGTGCAGGTAGTACACGCGTGCGCGGGTGTCCGGCGGGTAGTAGTCGGCCAACAGGCTGTTGTGCGTCGGGTCGTTCACCGCCTTGCCCACCCCGGAGCCGATGCGGGCGAGCAGCAGCACGCCGATGGCGGGCGCCACGCCGGTGAGCACGGAGAACCCGGCCCAGGCGACGGCCCCGCCCCGGGCCATGCCGAGGCGGTTGCGGCGGTCAGCCTGGTGGGCGATGGGCAGGCCCAGCACCAGCACCACGAGCGAGAACGCGGTGATCAGCGAGAGGATGCCCTGGTTGGACATGCCGAAGTGGTCGCGGATGTCGGGGGCCAGCACGCCGAACGCGGTGCGGTCCAGCTCGTCGACGGCGTTGAGCCCGAAGAGCACGAGCAGCGGCAGCGCCGGCGCCGTGCCGGTGACCCGGCGGATGTCCCACCGGCTGCGGCCGGCCTCGACGGGTGCGGGAGGCGGCACCAGGTCGAAGACGGCGTCGGGGTCGGGCGGGACGGGTGGCGGCACCTCGACGGGCGGATCCACCGGTGCGGCGACGGCTGGCTCCTCCACCAGCACCGGGTCCCGGGGCTGGTCCTCCCGACCGGCGGCACGGAGGGGCTCGCGCCGGCGGGACCGGGTGCGGGTGGTGGCCGGGTCGGCCGTGGTCACGTCCGGACCTCCTCGGGTCGGCGCTGCGGTTCCGTGGGGCCCGGTTCGACGAGCACGACGTCGCCCTCGGCGATCATCACGTCCACGGTGGGCTGGTCCCGGGGGTCCTCGACCCGCTCGTCGGCCAGCAGGCTCGGCACGACCAGCCCGTGCTTGCGGGCGACCCGGCGCAGGTAGGCGTCGCGCCCGCGGTAGACGAGGCCGCCGAGGCCCTCGGGCAGGAACATGAGCAGCAGCAGGATGCCGAAGCCGCTGGCGAGCAGCTCGTACTCCGGGGGCAGGAAGAACTCGGCACCGCGGACGTAGACGGCGCCGAGGATCGCGCCCGGCAGCGACCCGAGGCCGCCGATGACGACCATGGAGAACATGCGGATCGACACCGCAGCACCGAACGCGTCGCTGAACAGCCCCTGCTGGTTGATGACGTAGAGGCCGCCGGCGAAGCCAGCCAACCCACCGGAGATGGCGAACGCGGCGAGCTTCACCCGGGTGGTGTCGATGCCCGCGGCCTCGGCGTTGGCCTCGTTGTCGCGCACCGCGATGATCGCCCGTCCCATCCGACCGGCGCGCAGGTTGCGGACGGCGACGACGGCGGCGAGCAGGCCGATCAGGCACAGGAAGTACTGCTGCCAGCCCTCCGACAGCGGGAAGCGGCCCCACAGGACCGGCTGGTCGAGGCGGGTCTCGATCAGCCAGGGCACGTAGCGGTCCTCGAGGAGGAACGTCTCGGCCGTGACCGCGAACGCCAAGGTGGTGACGGCGAGGAACAGCCCGCGGATGCGCAGGGCGGGCAGGCCGACCAGCACCGCGGCGCCGGCGGCGAACACCACCCCGGCCGGGACGGCGAGCATCAGGTCCCAGCCGTGACGCCCGTAGAGGACGCCGCAGGCCGCGCCACCGAAGCCGACGAACGCGAACTGCCCGAGGCTGATGTGGCCGGCCCACCCGGTGAGCACGAACAGCGAGAGGGCCACGATGGCGTAGATCGCCACCAGCGCAGCGGCCTGCTCCTGGCTCGGGCTCGCCCACAGGGGCAGGGTGATGACCCCGACGGTGAGCAGGGTGGTGAGGCCGAAGCCGGCCCAGCGGACCTCGGGCAGGTCACGCAGCTCGGCGGGGACGGGCCGGATCTCCCGGACCGCCTTCCAGGTCGAGATGCCGGTCTCGGCCGCCCGGGAGAAGAAGTCCTTCTGGAGCAGCAGCCCGATGAGGATGACGCCGACGAGCAGGGCGTCGACGAAGTCGGTGTCGGAGTACTGCCAGGCGGCGGCCTCCTGGAAGATCCCGATGCCGATGGCGGCCACGACCGTGCGGGGCAGGCTCTCCATCCGCCCGAGCACGGCGGCGGCCAGCGTGCGCAGCAGCAGCGCGTTCCCCGCGCCGGACACGGACTGGAACGAGGCGAAGCCGACGAGCGGCACCCGCAGGATCACCGCCGTCGCCGACAGGAACCCGGCCAGGGTCCACACCAGCGTGGACAGACGCTTGACCGGGATGCCGACGAGGTTGGCCCGGTCGCCGTTCTCGGCCGCGGCCCGGATGGCGACGCCGTAGTCGGTGAAGCGCAGGAACCAGACCAGGCCCAGCATCACCAGCGGCACGACCGCCATCACCATGACGTGATCGCCGCCGAACACCTGGGGGTGCACGTCGAAGCGGAACGCGAACGGCGTGGCGAAGGTGCCGGCGGCGAGCCCGCCGATCATCAGCGGGATGATGATCGACAGGGCGTTGAGGATCTGGGCCAGGCCGATGGTGGCCACGGTGAGGATCAGGCGCGGGGCCCGGTGGAACCGGCGGATCACGAGCCGGTCGATGAGCCCGCCCATCGCCCCGGCGAGCACGAGGGCCACGGCCACGGCGACGAAGTAGTTCCAGCCCCAGACCAGCTTGAACTGGATGGCCAGCACCGCCGCCACCGACCCCAGCTCGGCCTGGGCGAAGTTGACGATGCGGTTGGCCCGGTAGACGAGCACCACCCCGATGGCGAGGAGGGCGACGAGCGAGCCGAACACCGCGCCCCGGATGACGATGCCGATGGGCAGACCCCGATCCATGAGGCGGGCCAGCACGCCCCACAGGACGAGGACGGCGCCGACGCCCACCAGCGGGCGCAGCCGTTCCGGGACGGGGAGGTCGAGGAAGGAACCCACGTCAGGCCCCCGGGTAGATCGGCGGGTCTTCGGCGGGCCACTCGCCGTTGCGGAACCGCTGGCCGCCGTAGGTCTCCACGAACGTGCCAGGCGTCCCGTTCTCGGGTGACACCTTCGACCGGGTCCAGTAGATCTCCCGGGAGTCGTCCACCGCGGTGTGGTCACCGGCGCCGGGCGTGCCGTCCGGGCCGTCGGCGAAGGACCAGTACCCGAGCGAGAAGTCGGGTGCGCCCCCCGGCGGGATGGTCCGCGCCCCGGCGGCGATGGCCTCGGCGCTGAGCGCCGGGCCCGCGGCCTGGAGGAAGTTGTAGGTGAGGATGAGCCCGCTGTAGCCACCGGAGGCGCCCTCGACCATGCGCTGACCAGTGATCAGCTCGTAGAGCCGGCCCGGCTCGCTGTCGGGCCCGACGATCTTGGAGGTGGCGCCGAGCTGGCTCATGCCGAACATGTGGCCGTCGGCCTGGTCCTGGTCGTAGAGCTGGCCGAACAGGTCGGTGTCCTGCAGCGCAGTGCCGATCAGGAACCACTCGGGGTGGTACGCCTGGGAGCTGGCGCTCTGGGTGAGGAAGATGGCCGAGATCGGGTCGCAGGCCATCACCACCGTGGTGGCGCCGTCGGCCTTGAACTGCACCACGCCCCGGGCGGCCTCGTCCGGGAACCGGCTGACGTCGAGGGTGTAGTTGTACCGGGAGCTCGGCGGGATGCCGTACTGCTCCTGGCCGACCCGCTCGGTGATGTCGACGCAGTGCTGGTACTCGTCGTTGTTCGGCACGTAGGTGGCGAACGTGCGGTCCTTGGCGGCGAGCAGCGGGTCCCCCGCCCACTTCGCCGGCTTGCCCACCAGGCGCTTCCCGATGTACTCGGCCACCTGGTACGAGATGCGCTCGCACTCCATCGTGAAGGCCCAGACGTAGGGGTGGAGGGCGGCGTAGAAGCGCTCCGGGAAGTAGGCGGCGCCGTTGAGCACCGCCACCCCCCGCTGCGCCGCGCACTCGGCGAACGGTCCGCTGACCGGCGCGGCCCGCGTCCCCACGACCGCGAAGGCGCCGAGCTCGTCGGCCACCACGCCGGCGTCGAGGCAGGCGGCCTCCCGCCCCTTGCTCTGGGCCTCGTCGGTGGAGCTGCCGAAGCGGCTCTCGTAGCGGATCCAGCGGACCGTGCGGCCGTACAGCTCGTAGTGGTCGTTCAGGTACTGCTTGAACACCTCGAAGACGGCGTCCTGCTCCTCGTCGGACGCTGCGCCGGCCTGCTCGGTGACCGCACCCACCGCCTGGCTGTTCGCCGTCTCGGGGAAGACCCGCTCGACGATCACGATCTCCTCGGCGGTCACGCCCCGGGCCGTGGCACCGCCGTTGTCGCCGGACCAGGCCGGCACGCAGGGCACGGCGTAGGTGGAGACAGGGATCTGGCGCACCCCCGGCTCGCACGGCAGCCCACCGACCGTGGTTCCCGAGGCCCCGGCTGCGGGCGCCCCGGCTGCTGCCGGCGCCGGCGCTCCCTCCGGCGCCCCGCCGGCGTCGACGGCCCCAGCGCCGGCGCCCTCCACCCCGACGTCGCCGGTCGTGGCGGTCGCCCCGCCGCCGGATGCGGCCGACGTCGCCGTCCGCCCGCCGGTCGAGGGCCCGGCCGCACCGTCGGCCAGCTCCAGCGTGCCGGTGCCACCGGGCCCGCCCGCCACGACGGCCTCCGGCTCCGTGGTGGGGAAGAGCACGGCGATCACCACCCACGTGGCCGCGACCACCCCCAACGGACCGATCTTCGTGACCAGTGGTCGCCCTTCGCTCGACATGCCTTCCCCCAAGCACACGTCGGCGCACCATCCCCCGGTGCACCGATTCACTGGTGCCTCGTTCGTCGTGCCGGCGGGAGAATCCTGCCTGACCCGCCGGTCAATTACCGAGGGTTACAACCGGCGCGAGGGCCAGCGGCGCGGCGCGATCAGCTCGGGAGGCGACGGGCGCTGCGCCCGGATGCGGCGGCCCGGGCTCGCTTGCGCTCGTACATCTGGCCGTCGGCGGCCCGCACGCTGGCGTGGAGGCTGCCGGCCGGCTGGCGGACTGCGCAGCCGACGGAGGCGGCGACGCCGGCGGCGGCCAGCGCCTCTGTCAGGCGCTGTTGCAGGCCGGCGAGGCCGTCGGCGGTGACCTCGGGCAGCAGCAGGGCGAACTCGTCGCCACCGATGCGGAACGCCTGATCCGCGGAGCGGAGGGTCTCGCGGATCGTCTCACCGGCCCGGCGGATCAGGTCGTCGCCCGCACCGTGGCCCCAGGTGTCGTTCATGGCCTTCAAGCCGTCGAGGTCGAGGACGACGATCCCCGCCCGGTGCCCGAACCGGGCGCAGCGGGCCTCCTCGCGGTCCACGGCGCGCTCGAAGGCGCGGCGGTTGCCGAGACCGGTCATGGGATCGCTGAGCGCTGCGCTCTCCGCCGCATCGAGGCGCCGCTGCAGGCGGCTGCGGTCGAGGTCGAGGCCGAGCACGGACGTGAGCAGCTCCACCGTGAGGCGGACCATGGACTCGTCGTCGCGCAGCGCGGCCTCCTCCCGGGCGTCGGCGGGCAGCGCGCAGATCGCCCCGAACAGGCCGTCGCCACCCCAGAGCGGGAACGCGACGAGTCCGGGGAAGTCGGGCACCTCGGCCGGCCGCTGACCTCGGAGCGGTTCGACGTTGCCCTCGGTGAGATCGACCACCACCTCGTCGGCCCACAGCGACGCGAGCGTGGCCAGGTGCGCACCGGCTCCGACCGGGTGGTCCAACACGTCGCCGGGCCGGAACCCGTGGCCCCCGTGCCCGGCCAGCACGATCCACTCGTCGCCGAGGTAGCGGGCCAGCACCCAGTCCGACACGCAGGTGTTCGTGCCGAGGCGGGCGACGACGGACTCGGCGTTCGCGAGGAAGTCGATGATCGCGATCGGTGCCGCGCCCTCGACCGGGGTCGAAGCGCTGAGCGTTCGCCCCTCGTCGCGTCGTGCTGGCACGTCCATCCATCCCTGATACCCGAACCGCCGCCCGCCAGAAGCGTAACTCACTACGCAATGTGGGGCAATACCGTCATAGAGTGACGAGTCGGCATTCGTGGCGGCCGGGGCGGGAGCTGGGTAGGGCCCTGCCATGGCTGACACCCGCTCTGAACGCGTCCGCTGGGCCGCCCTGTCCAAGGTGAGCGCCGTGGTCGGCGCCATCGCCACCCGCAAGCTGCTCCAGGCCCTGTGGCCCGCCGGCGACGACGCCACCGGGCCACCGTTCAACCCGGCCGACCGGCGCGTCGCCTGGTCGACCGCCGTGCAGTGGGGCATCGCAGCGGGCGTGGGCGCCGGCCTCGCCCGGGTGATCAGCCAGCGCGCCGCCGCGGCGGGCTGGGAGGCGGCCACCGGATCGGCGCCCCCTGGCCTGAAGACCTGACACGGCCGCGTACACTTCCTGCGTGCTCTCCCAACGCTGGCGCGCCTCTGTCCCCGTGGTGGCCGCGGTCGCGGTGGTCGCCGCGCTGTCGCTGCTGACCGTCACCGTGATGAGCAACATCGGCGGCGACGACGAGCGATCCTTCGTCGACGTCGACGGGTCGACCAGCACCACGGAGGCCACCCGGCGCGTCCCGCCGCGCCCCACGACCACCACCACCAGCGAGGCCCCCGAGGTGCTCGGCGAGACGACCGAGCGCGACCCCGACGTCGACGCCGACGCCGACGCCGATCCCGATGCCGACACGCCGGTCACCACCGCCGCGCCGGCACCGGCCGCCCCGGCACCGGCCACGCCCACACCCACGCCGGCGCCGACGGCCCCGCCGACGACGAGCGCGCCGGCCCCGACGGCACCGCCCACCACGGTGTGCCGCAACAGCACCGACCCGTCCTGCGGCGACTTCTCCTGGGACCCGCAACCCGGCGACTACGACGTCGAGGTCTACGCCGTGTCCACGCCCGTCACCGCCACCGCCGGCGAACCGGTGACCTTCGCGGTGGACTACATCGACCCGGCCGGACCCGATGCCGAGGGGGCGTGCCTCAACTGGTTCGTCACCGACCCGGCCGTCGTCAACACCTCGAGCTGCGAGGTCCTGGCGACCGCCTGCGACCGCACGGGCCCCCACGACCCGCCGGCACCGAGCCGGGAGCGCATCTCGCTCCAGCGGACCATCGTGTTCGAGACGCCCGGCGAGCACGAGGTGACCATCGGCGGCAACATCGCCACCCACCTCGCCGACGGGTGCGAGAGCCCCTACACCAACAGCTTCTCGCGCACCTTCATCATCGTCGTCAGCTGACGCCGGGCCACGGGGCGCCGAAGCGGTCCCGGTGGGCGAGGCGGGACGGCGGCTGCCGGGTGATGGGCCCGTGCCCTCCGAGGACCGGGTAGCCGATGGGCACCATCGCGGCCGTGGCCCACCCGTCGGGGATGTCGAGGAGGGCTCGCACGTCGTCCTCGCGGCGGCAGTGCAACGTGGTGATCGCGCAGCCGAGGCCCTCGGCCACGCACGCCAGCAGCAGGTTCTGCACCGCCGGGTAGACCGAGCCGCCGCCGACGATGCTGATCCGGTCGAGCCGGGCGTCGGTGATCGCCATCTGCGACGGATCGGCGCAGAAGACCAGGATCGCGGGCGCCTCGGCCAGGTGCTGCGCGAGGTGGTCGCCGGCGGCGGCGATCTTGCGCCACGGTTCGAGCTGCTCGTCCGGGAGGCCCTCGAGGCGCGCCATGAAGCCGGCGACGTAGCGGTCCCACTCCGGCTGGTAGATCGCCTGGAGACCGGACTTGCCCTCGTCATCGGTGACGACGACGACCCGCCACGGCTGCTGGTTCCCGCCGGTCGGCGCCCAGCACGCCGCTTGCAGCACCCGCTCGAGCACGTCGTCGGGGATCGGGTCCGGTCGCAGACGTCGGACCGTCCGCTGCGTGCTCATCGCCTGGTACAGGTCCACCGGTTCCCCCGTTCGGTCGTGTGACCCCGAGTCTGACCGATCATTCGTGACTTTGGTCGGTTGTCGACCGTGTCGCACCGGTGCAATCGTCATCGTGCCCGCTTCCCCCCGACCGGAGCACGGAATGGACGCAACCCAGGTGGCCGACGTGTTCGGTGCGATGGCCGCCATGGCCGTGGTCGGGGTGGCGCTCGCCGGCATCGCCGCGGCCGTCCACCGACCGACCCGTGAGCTGGTGCGCGAGCTCGTCGACCAGCACGGCCGGATCAGCGCCTGGCTCGTCGCCGCCATCGCCACCGGTGGGAGCCTGTGGTTCTCCGAGTCGGCCGGCTTCCCCCCGTGCGAGCTGTGCTGGTACCAGCGCATCGCCATCTACCCGCTGGTGGTCGTCCTGGGGATCCGGGCCCTGCGCCGCCACGGCAGCCCCGACCTCCGCCTCGCCGGGCTGGTCCTCGTCGGCCTCGGCCTGGTCGTCAACCTTTGGCACGTGGCCATCGAGACGTTCCCGGACCTCGACACCGGCGCGTGCGACGCCGCCGTCCCGTGCACCGTGCGCTGGGTGGAGGGCATCGGCTTCTTCACGATCCCGCGCCTGGCCACGGTGACGCTCGTCCTCGTCGGACTGGCGCTGCTGGTCGACCGCACGGACCGCCGCGGCCGGGACGACGAGCCGCACCCCTACGATCTCCAGTCGAGCACCCCCGTCGGAGGACCCACCCCATGAGCACCACCAAGCAGCGTCCGCGCCCGGGCGGACCGGTCGCCAGTCGCCGGTCCTACACGCCCTTCATCGTCCTCGGCGTGATCCTCGTCGTCGCGGTCGGCATCGCCCTGCTCGCCTCGAGCGGCGGGGACGACGGCGCGGAGGGCGGCGTCGACGGGGGCCAGCTGCTGGCCACCGCCGGCATCTCCGCCACCGGCGCCCAGCTGCCGCCGCTGCCCGAGGGCGGCGACGACCCGGCCGTCGGCACGGCGGCACCCACCCTCGAAGGGGTCTCGCCGGCCGGCCAGGGCACCGCCGTCGGGTTCGACCAGCCGACCCTGATCGCCTTCATGGCCCACTGGTGCCCGCACTGCCAGGCCGAGCTGCCCGAGCTGGTGGAGCTGGCCGAGTCGGGCGACCTCGACGAGCTCGACGCCGTCGTGGTCCTCACCGGCACCGACGAGTCCGCCCCCAACTACCCGCCCGGCCCGTGGATCGACAGCGAGGGCTGGACCGGTCGCGTCCTGCTCGACGACGAGAACGGCACGGCAGCCAGCGCGTTCGGCCTGACCTCCTACCCGTACCTGGTGCTGGTCGACGGGGACGGCAACATCGTCGACCGCAACGCGGGTGGCCTCGGCCTCGACGGGCTGCGGGACTTCGTCGCCCAGGTGGGCTGAGACCCGACCGTGGCGGTCGACCTCACCGGCCGCACCGTGGCCGTGACCGCGGAGCGCCGCGCCGAGGAGCAGGCGGACCTGTTCCGCAAGCGCGGCGCCGAGGTGGTCGTGGCCACCACGGTCCACACCGTCGATCTCACCGGCGACGCCGCGCTTCGGGCCACCACCGAGGCCGTCATCGCCGACCCGCCCGACTGGGTGGTGGCCACCACCGGGTTCGGCATGCGCCTCTGGTTCGAGGCGGCCGACGCCTGGGATCTCGGTGACGCGCTGATCCGCGCCCTCGGCACCAGCCTGGTCGTGGCCCGGGGTCCGAAGGCGCAGTCCGCCTGCCGCCAGCGGGGCCTCGAGGTCCGGTGGCGGGCGCCGGGCGAGTCCATGCCAGAGGTCGTGGCGTGGCTGGAAGCGCAGGACGGCATCGCCGGCGCGTCCGTCGTCGTCCAGCTCTTCGACCCGGAGGACCACCCCTCCACCGCCGAGCTGGTGGCCATGGCCGACCAGGTCACCGAGGTGCCCGTGTACCGCTGGCGCCGGCCTGACGACGAGGCCCCCGTCCGCGACCTGGCCCACCGCATCGCCCGCCGCGGCGTGGATGCCGTCACCTTCACCAGCCAGCCCGCCGTGCGGTTCCTGCTCGAGGTCGCCGCTGAGGAGGGCGTCCTCGACGAGCTCGTCGCCGCCTGCAACGACGGCATCGTGCTCCCGGTGTGCGTCGGGCCCGTGTGCGCCGAGCCGATCGCCGCCGCCGGGATCCGCACTGCCGTCTGGCCCGACCCCTACCGCCTGGTGCCGATGGTGAAGCTGGCCACGGAGCGGCTGGCGTCCCTGGGCGACGATTCGTCGGCGATTCGTCGCGACGAATCGCCGACGAATCGGTCCCCGGTGCGCTTCGAGGAGGTCCATCCGCACGCGCCCGATGCCCAGGCGGCGATGGCGGCATATGTCGACGAGCTCGACCGGCGCTTCCCCACCGGGTTCGATGCCGGCGACGCCCGAACCGGCGACGCCGACGCCCTCGCTGCTCCGGCCGGCGCCTTCCTGATCGCCCGCCAGGACGACCGGGTCGTGGCCTGCGGCGGCGTCCAGACGATCGGCGACGGCGTCGGCGAGATCAAGCGCATGTGGGTGGCCGGCGACGTGCGCGGCCAGGGCCTGGGACGACGGCTGCTGACCGAGCTCGAGGCCCGCAGCGCCGCCCTCGGGCACCGGCTCGTGCGCCTCGACACCAACGGGGAGCTCACCGAGGCGATCGCCCTGTACGAGGGGTCCGGGTACGCCGAGGTCGAGCGCTACAACGACAACCCGTACGCGCAGCGGTTCTTCGAGAAGCCGCTGCCCTGACCGGTCAGCCGAGGGCGCCGGCGTAGAACTCGGCGATGGCGTCGCGGAACGCGGTGCGGCTGTCCTCCCAGGCGTAGAACATGTGCCCGCCGGCGAAGTGCGCCACGGTGAGCGATGCGGCCGTCGCCTCGTCGAGCCGCAGCAGGTTCCGGATGCGCTCGGACGCGAAGTACGGCGTGACCATGTCGTAGAGGCCGTGGGTGAGGAACACCTTCATGTGCGGGTTGAGCGCCATGCCGTAGCGCAGGTCGTCGGTGGCACCGACCTGGCTCTCGAGGGCGTGCTGGTCGAAGTCGATCTTCCAGTCCTTGTTCACCGCCATCGAGAGCAGGTGGTACTCGCGGTCGGTGCGCACGCCGAGCTCGGTGCGGAGCCGGGCGTTGATGCCGGCGTTGAACACCCGCTCGATGCCGCTCAGCGTCGGGTCGGGCCAGGCCATGCCGTCCCGGTCGGGGAAGGGGTCCCGCCCGGTGGCGGTGGCGTCGTAGAGGCCGATGACCGTGCCCTCGTCGCGCAGCAGCTCCCGCGCGAACCGGGTGATCGAGATCCGGCACTCGTGCTGGTCGACGACCTCCTCGGGCAGGCCGAGCAGGTCGGCCATCCGGGTCACGACCTCGGCCCGCTCGGCCGGGGGCATCGAGGCACCCCGGATGAGGGCGGTGGCGTAGGGGCCGGTGGCGAAGTCCTCCGCGGCCTGGCGGACCGCACCCGGCGTGGCGTCGGACGGGAAGGCCCGGCTGCGGCCGTGGTGGTGGGCGGCCAGCGCCATGGTGGGCACCAGGTCGACCCACGGGAGGACGTCGTAGTCGGAGGGGTCGAGCAGCGCGAACTCCAGGGCCGGGGAGATGAGGATCGTCCCGTTCAACCCGATGCCCCGCTCGTTGGCGAGGCGGGCGAGCTTGGCGGCCCGGAACCCGCCGTAGGACTCGCCGGCCACGAACACCGGCGACGCCCACCGGTCGTGGCCCGACAGCCATCGGGCCATCAGCTCGGTGAGGGAGTCCAGGTCCTTGTTCACGCCGAAGAACGCCTTCGGGTCGCGGCCGTCCTCGGCGTCCTTGCCCTTGCCCTTGCCGCCGTCGACGTCCTTCCCGCCGCCCTTCGCCGCGTCGTCCTTGACGATGCGGCTCCAGCCGGTGCCGACGGGGTCGACGAAGACGAGGTCGGTGAAGGCCAGCCACGACTCGTCGTTGTCGACGAGCGCGGTCGGCGGCGCGAGCGGCATGCCGCGCTCGTCGAAGCCGACGCGTCGCGGGCCGAGGGCACCGACGTGCAGGTAGGCCGACGACGCGCCGGGACCGCCGTTGAACACGAAGGTGACCGGGCGGGCTGGCCCGGCGTCGTCGACGAGGTAGGAGACCGAGAAGATGTCGGCGATCGGCTCGTCGTCGTCATCGCGGAGGGCCATCCACGTGGCCTCGGCCGTGTAGGGCAGGCTGCCCCCGTCGGGGGTCGTCCACGCCGCAGCGGTGGTGGCGCCCTTCGGCAGCTTCGGCGTGGTGGCGTCGTCGTCGGTCGGCTTCTCGTCGGACATGGCGGGCACGCTAACGAGGCGGGCACGCACCCCGACTCGACGTCGGGCGGAGGCTCAGCCGATGACCTCGCCGTACATCTCGCCGAGCGGGTCCGAGATGAGCTCGAGGCGCTCGCCATCGGGACCGCGGAAGTACAACGAGGAGCCGCTCTCGTGCTGGTACTCGATGCCGGCATCGTCGAGCTTGCCCTTGAGGCGCTCCCACCGGAGGGGGTCGACGGAGATGGCGAGGTGGTGGAGGCCGCCGAGCACCTCGGCGTACGGCCCGAGGTCGAGCCCGGGGAAGTCGAAGAAGGCGAGGGTGTTGCCGGAGCCGATGTCGAAGAAGAAGTGGGTGGAACCGCGGTAGTCGCGGTTCTCGAACAGCTCGACGAGCGGGAACTCGAGCAGGCCCGAGTAGAACTCGATGGTCCGCTCGAGGTCGCCGGAGATCAGCGCGACGTGGTGCACGCCCCGGGCGGAGGACATGCGCCGGCCCGGGCCTGCCTCCAGGTGCCGCTCGCGCAGCCGCTGCCACTCGGCCGTCCGGTCGACGGCGTCGCCGTGGTCGGTCTCGGCGGCGCGCATGGCGTCCGGGGAGGCGGTGCCGGCGCTGCCGGCTTCGGGCACGTCGGTCATCGCCGGACCTCCAGGTCGGACTCCCACACGATGACCTCGGACCGCTCGGTCGCGGTGACCACCGGGTGCCCGGCGTCGCGCAAGCGAGCGGCATCACCCGCTGCGAGGGCCAGCGGCTCGCCGGGGGCGCCGTCGGTCTGGCTCAGCTCCACTGCCCCGCGCGCCACGAACAGGTGCACGAACGGTGAGGCGGGCAGGTCCACCGAGCGCCCCGCCTCCAGGCGGGCGACCCACATGGCGGCGTGCTGCTGGTGGATCGAGATGGCGCTCTCGTGGCCCCGTCCGGAGGCGACCGGCACCAGGCCGCCGGCGTCGAGCTCGGCGTTGAGGTCCAGCTGCTCGTAGCCCGGCGTGATCCCGCGCTCGTGCGGCGGCACCCACATCTGCACGAAGTGCACGTCGGCCGTGGAGGAGTGGTTCATCTCGGAGTGCATGATGCCGCTCCCGGCGCTCATGCGCTGGGCGAGGCCCGGGTAGATCACACCCTCGTTGCCCTCGGAGTCGCGGTGCTCCAGCTCCCCGTCGAGCACCCAGGTCACGATCTCCATGTCGCGGTGGGGGTGGGTGGAGAACCCGCTGCCGGCCGCGACCCGGTCGTCGTTGGACACGATGAGCAGGCCGTGGCCGACCTCGGCGGGGTCGTAGTGCCCGCCGAAGCTGAAGCTGTGGCGGGAGTCGAGCCAGGAGATCCGGGTGTGGAACCGCTCGTCGGCTCGGCGCAGGTCGGTGGTCGGGGCGTTCATGGCGCACCTCTCGGTCGGTCGGTGTTCACCTCGCTCCAACAGTAGTTGCATGTACAACATTCCCGCTGCCCGGGTGACCAGGGACCTTGGACCCTGTTGCCCGGCCCGCGGCGCCGCCGACGATGTCGGCGAACAGACGCACCGACGCGACCAGGGGGGACCTCCGATGCGGATCATGCTGACCGACCGCTCCGACACCAGCACCACGGTGGCCGAGGGCCTCCGCACGGACGGCCACGAGATCGTGGACCTGTGCCTCCCCGACCCGGCGTCGCCCCTGACCTGCCGTGGCCTGGTCGAGCACCGGTGCCCGCTCGACGAGGGCGCCGATCTCGCCATCACCGCGCTCCAGCACCCCCAGGACGCCCCCTCGGCCGGCACGGTCTGCGCCCGACGGGCCGGCGTGCCGGTGGTGTCCCTCGGCCGCCACGACGTCACCCACCCCGATCTCGGTTCGGCCCTGGCCCGCGTCGCCGAGCTGGGCGACGACCACGTCACCGCCACGGTCCAGGTCGCCCTGCAGCAGGTGCTCGCCGAGATGGGCATCGACGACGGCGACGTCGTCCTGCACCGCGACGCCGTGTGCGAGCAGATCGTGGCGACGGTGCGGGGTCCGCTCGACGACCCGACCCGCTCCCGCATCGCCGTGCGCCTCCTCGACGCCGCCACGGCCTCGGGCCGCCACGGGCGGCGACGCGACGTCGCCGTGCGCTCCGCCTGACGGGATCAGTCCCGGTGGAGCTCGCCGCGCTCGTCGAGGCGGGCCGCCCACACGGCGGCCTCCGTGCGCTGGCTCATGCCGAGCTTGGCCAGCACGTTGGAGACGTAGTTCTTCACGGTCTTCTCGGCCAGGAACATGTCGGCCCCGATCTCGCGGTTGGTGCGCCCCTCGGCGAGCAGCTCCACGATGCGGTGCTCCTGGGGCGTGAGCCGCTCGAGGCGCTCGTCGCGCTGCTCCCGGTTGCGCACGGCGCGCAGCACCCGTTCGGTGACGGCCGGATCGAGCAGCGACTGCCCTGCGGCCACCCGCCGCACGGCGTCGAGGAGATCGAGGCCCTTCACCTGCTTGAGCAGGTACCCGGAGGCACCGGCGAGGATGGCGTTGAGCAGCGCGTCCTCGTCGTCGAAGGAGGTGAGCATCAGGCACTGGATCGAGCTGTCGCGCTCGCGCACCGCTCGGGCGATGTCGATGCCGGTGCCGTCGGGCAGGCGCACGTCGAGGACGGCGACGTCCACGTTGCTGCCCGGGATGCGGCCGATGGCGTCCTCGACGGTGCCGGCCTCACCGGCGATCTCGATGTCGTCGACCGCGTCGAGCAGGTCCATCAGGCCGCGCCGGACGACCTCGTGGTCGTCGACGACGAAGACCCGGATCGGGGTGGTGCTCATGGCGACCATCCTCGCACTTCTGGCTGTCCCGCTGGTGCCCGGGGCTTGCGCCGCACCCTCGGGACCTATGACCCTGGGCACGGCACGCGCCGCTCGCCACGATCGTCGCCGTGACAGAGGTGTGGACCGGGTTCCAGACGATGACGGCGGACGAGTGCCGCCGTCTCCTCACCGCGGCCGACATCGGCCGGGTCGCCATCAGCGCGGGCGCGCTGCCCTACGTGCTCCCCGTGCAGTACACGCTGCAAGACGACCACCTGCTGCTCCGCACGCCCGGTCACCACGAGGTCGGCGACGGCATCGACGGGCAGGTGGTCGGCTTCGAGGCCGACACCATCGACCTCGACCACGGCGTCGGCTGGTGCGTGTCGGTGACCGGGACCGTCCGCGTCGTGGCCGACGCAGTGGCAGTCGAGCCCGTGCACCGCTGGTTCTCCGACGGGGTCCTGCTCGCGCTCTCCACCGACGTCATCGTCGGTCACCGCGTCGCCGTTTGAGCGCGGCTAGACGGGTGGTTCCACGGGCGCGCACCAGGTGAGCACGGTGCCCCCCTCGGGCCCGTCCTCGATGGTGCAGGTGCCGCCCAGGCGCTCGGCGCGGGTCTGCATGTTGCGCAGCCCCCGTCCGCCCGAGCGCGTCGCGGCGCCGCCGATGCCGTCGTCGCGGACCGTGAGCTCGACCTGCTCGGTGGTGGCCAGCACCCGCACGTCGACCGTGCCGGCCTTCGCGTGCCGTGCTGCGTTGGCGAGGGCCTCGCGGAGGGTGGCGAGCAGGTCGGTCTGGGCGTGCTCGGGCACGAGCGTGTCGACCGGTCCGTCGAAGGCCACCCGAGGCCCGAAGCCGAGCGGCCCGGCCGCCTCCTGGGTGAGCGAGAGGATCCGGTCGCGCATGCCCGACTCGCCGCGCCGGGACGCATCGAGGCCGAAGATCACCGAGCGGATGTGCTTCACCGTGAGGTCGAGGTCGTCGACGGCGGCCTCGATGCGACGGGCCGCCTCGGCCGGGTCGGCGGTGCACAAGACCTGGGCGCCCTGCAGGGCCAGGCCGGTGGCGAAGAGCCGCTGGATCACCGTGTCGTGGAGGTCGCGGCCGATCCGGGCCCGGTCGTCCGCGAGCGCGAGCCGCCCGACCCGATCGTGCAGGCGGGCGTTGTCGATGGCGACCCCGGCGGCGGCGGCGAGGCCCACCACCAGCTCCTCGTCGGCCTCGGTGAAGGAGCCGCCCCCGCGCTTCTCGGTGAGGTAGAGGTCGCCGAAGGTGCGGTCCCGGATGCGGATCGGCACGCCGAGGAACGAGCCCATCGGCGGGTGGTTGGGCGGAAAGCCGTAGGCCGCCGGGTGATCACTGAGCTCGTCGAGGCGGACCGGCTCGTCCCCGTCGATGATCAGGCCGAGGATGCCGTGGCCCTTGGGGAGCGGGCCGATCTGGGCTCGACGCTCCTCGCCGATGCCGATCGTGATGAAGTCCTCGAGCTCGGTGCCCGTGGCATCGAGCACACCCAGGGCCCCGAACTCGGCATCGGCCAGCTCGGTGGCGGCCTCCACGACCCGGCTCAGGATGTCCGGGAGATCCAGACCGGCACCCACGTCCACCACCGCGTCGAGCAGGCGGCGCATCTCCTCGAGCGTGACGGTGCTCTCCACGCCCGGGAAACCTACCCAGCGGCCGCGGTGGAGGTCCGAACAGCGGATCTCGGGACCAATGTCATCTCGCTGCATGACCGGTGACCCCGGTGGCACCCTGGGATCCCGGCCATCATGCGACGACCCGCATCCCGCTCAACACGCGCGGCCCCCCCCACAAGGAGCAGCTCCCCACCAATGACGGTGACCACCCCACCCGACGCGACCGCCCCCGAGGCCACCCCGGACCGCGGCCGCGGCACCGACATCGGCCTCCTCCTGGTCGTGATCCTCGCCTTCACCGCCCTCGTCTTCAGCTTCGTCGCCTTCGCCTCCGGTGACGACGACGCCGAGACCGCTGCCGGCGGTGGCGACGCAGGCGGGGCCCCCACCTCGGCCCTCGCCACCCTCACCGAGTTCGCGATCAACCCCGAGTCGCTCGTGGTGAGCGGCTCCGGCGTGCTCGACGTGCGCAACGACGGCTCCCAGGTCCACAACCTGGTCGTGGTCGACCACGACGTGCGGACCGCCGACCTGAACAACGGCGAGTCCGAGTCCCTCGACGTCTCCTCGCTGGCCGAGGGCGAGTACGAGCTCATCTGCGACATCGCCGGCCACGCCGACGCCGGCATGCGCGGGACGCTCGTCGTGGGTGACACCCCGGCCGCCGGGGAGGCCGCCGGTGGCGGCCACGGCGGCGACCACACGGAGATGACCGAGGAGGAAGCCGACGCCCTCGACCAGGCGATGATGGACACGATGAACGCGTTCCCGGCCGAGACCGAGGGCGTGGGCAACGAGCCCCTGGAGCCGGTCGAGATCATGGCCGACGGCACGAAGCGCTTCGAGCTGACGGCCGAGATCGTCGAGTGGGAGGTCGAGCCCGGCAAGATGGTCGAGGCCTGGACCTACAACGGCATGGTCCCTGGCCCCTACATCAAGGTGGATCTCGGCGACAAGCTCCGGTTCGACGTCACCAACGACCTGCCGATGGGCACCGACGTGCACTGGCACGGCATCCGGACGCCCAACTCGATGGACGGTGTGGCCCCCTACACCCAGGACCTCATCAAGCGCGGTGAGACCTTCACCTACGAGTTCGAGGCCGTGAAGAAGGCCGTCGGCATCTACCACGCCCACGTCCACGGGCAAATGGCGGTGCCGAACGGCATGCTCGGCATCATCCAGATCGGCGACGTGGACCTGCCCCGGGGCCGCACCATCAGCGGCGTGGAGATCCCGGCCGACCTCGAGATCAGCCAGGAGATCCCGATGGTCCTGAACGACGCCGGCACCATCGGCCTCTCGCTCAACGGCAAGAGCTTCCCGGCCACCGCCCCGATCGTCGCCGAGCAGGGCGAGTGGATCCTCGTGCACTACGCCAACGAGGGCCTGCAGGTGCACCCCATGCACCAGCACCAGTTCCCGCAGCTCGTGGTGGCCAAGGACGGCATCCCGCTGGACAACCCGTACTTCGCCGACACGGTCAACGTCGCACCGGGCGAGCGGTACTCGGTGCTCATCAACCCCGACGACCCCGGCACCTGGGTCTGGCACTGCCACATCCTCACCCACGTCGAGCGGGAAGAGGGCATGTTCGGCATGGTCACGGCGATGGTCGTGAACTGATCGTCCCGCTCCTGTGGGGGCGCGGAGGCGCAGGCACCGAAGGGGGCCTGCGCCTCCGGCGCGTCCGGGGTTGAATGGCCCCGTGCCCTCTCCCGAGGCCGTCGCCGCCGCACTGGCCCGAGCCCACGCCGAGCCCGCCACCGGCCTGCCCGACGGGCACCGCCTGGTCGACTACGCCGAGTCGAGCCGGACCGGTGACTGGAGCCTGCGCAGCGCGCTGGTGCGCTTCGCCCAGCCCGAGCCCACCCGCGCCGGCGCGGTGCTGGAGCTGATCCGGCGCACCGACGGCGCCCTCAAGCCCCACCGCCGCCGGTTGGAGGCCGCAGCCGCGCCGACCCACCCGGGCCTCGCGCCCGACCTGTTCGAGGACGACGGTGGGCAGCTGGCCGTCCGCGACGACGCCGAGCGCGTCCTCGACGCGCCGGCGGCCGACCTGGCACGGGCCGTCCTCCGGCTGCCCGACGGCGACTCGGTGGTGGCCGCCTACGCCGACACAGCCGGCGAGGACCCGACGTTCGACGCCGTCCCGCTCCTGGTCGTGGCCCTCGAGCTCGACGCCGTCGCGGACGAGCTGGTCGCCTGGGCGCGCGTGCACGACGGACCACCACCGGTCGACGTCGTCGACGAGCGCGCCGCGGCGGCGTTCAGCCGCCTCGCCGCGCTGGGCGTGCCCCGGGAGACCGGCGGGCGCCCACCGGCCCGCGGTCGGTCCTGACCGGGGTTCTGCCGCGGGTCGTGCAGGGGTACCGATCGCCGCACCCCAGCGTCCCCACACCCCGGAGGCCACCCCATGTCGACCACCTCGGAAGCCGACCGCACCACCATCGCACGCATCGCCGCCGCCCGCGCCCAGGCCCTGCGCGACCACGCCGCCTCGATCACGAGCGACGCCCTCGCCCCGCTGCAGGCCGCCCTGCACATCCGGGCCGGTGAGCTCGAGATGGCCGCCGCCGCCCTGGGCGACCTCGACCCCGGATCCCGCCGCCACCTCCAGGCGATCGCCTAGGAGGCTGGCTCCTGCTGCTCGAGGTGCCGGAGGAGGCCGTCGAGCGCGACCAGGTAGCTGTCGGCGCCGAAGCCGGCGACGACTCCGAGGCACACCGCCGCGAGCACGGAGCGGTGGCGGAACTCCTCCCGGGCGTGCACGTTCGACAGGTGGGTCTCCACGACGGCCAGACCCGTGCCGCTGATGGCGTCGCGCAAGGCGATGCTGTAGTGGGTGAACGCACCGGGGTTGAACACCACCCCGTCGGCCCACGTGCGGGCCTCGTGCAGCGCATCGACGAGCTCGCCCTCGATGTTGGACTGCACCGCCCGCAGCTCCACGTCCCGACCCTCGACGTGCCGGCGCAGGTTCGCGAGCACGTCGTCCAGGGTGTCGGCGCCGTAGACCTCGGGCTCCCTGGTGCCGAGCAGGTTCAGGTTCGGCCCGTTCAGCACGAGGACGCGGCGGGTCATGCCGGCGAGCCTACGAGGGCGGCCTCCGGAGGGCCGGTACCATCCCACGCCCTGTGCCCGTCGAACCGCCAGCTCCCTCCGACGAGGCCAACATCGTCCTCACCGGGTTCATGGGCACCGGCAAGTCCACCGTCGGGCGCCTGGTCGCCGAGCGCCTCGGCCGTCGATTCGTCGACACCGACGCCCTGATCGAATCCCGCCACGGGTCCATCCCCCGCCTCTTCGCCGACCACGGCGAGGCCCACTTCCGCCAGCTCGAGCGCGAGGTGGCGGACGAGCTCGCCGCGACGTCGGGAGCGGTCGTCGCGACCGGTGGGCGCACCATGCTCGACCCGGCCAACCAGGCAACCCTCGGGGCCACCGGGATCGTCGTGTGCCTGGCCGCATCGCCGGAGGCGCTCATCACCCGCCTGCGCGACGAGGCCGGGCAGCGGCCGCTGCTCCAGGGCGACGACCCCGCCGGGCGGATCGCCGCGCTCCTCGCCGAGCGGGAGGCCGGCTACGCCCGGTTCCCCCAGGTGTCGACCGACGGCCGCACGCCCGAGGAGGTCGCGGACGCGGTCATCGCCCTCGCGACCGGCGCGCCGTAAGGCGTCAGCCGACCGCGACCTCGGCCCGCATCGTCGGGTGGATCTCGCAGAAGTACTCGTACGTGCCGGCCTCGTCGAAGGTCTGCACGTAGGTCTCGTCCTGGCCCAGCTCGCCGGAGTCGAACGCGAGCGGGCTCCCCTCGGCCGATGTCACCGTGTGGGCGAAGGGATCCAGGTTCTCGAAGGTGACCTCCGAGCCCGGTGCCACCTCCACGGAGTCGGGGGCGTAGCGGGACTGCTCCATCGTGATCGTCGGACCCGGCTCGGCATCGGCGACCTCGGTGTCGTCGTCGCCGCAGGCGGCGAGCAGGACGGGTGCGAGCACCAGGAGCAGGATGGGGCGAGAGAGGGTCATGGTGGTTCTACGAGACCACGGCCGAGCACGGATCGTCATCCAGTTCGCCGACGGCGCCGTAGAAGACACGAGACCCGGGACGCCGGCGACGCCCCCACGTCGCCGCCCCGGCCTCGCTCCCCCCGATCGCAACCCCCGGAGAACCGAACCATGCGTCCCACGAGCAAGAAGCTCCTCGCCATCAGCCTCGCCGCCTCCATGGCGCTCGCCGCCTGCGGCGGCGACGACGACACCGACGTCGCCCAGTCGGGCGATCCCGCCCCGGTCGAGGAGACCACGACGACCACCGAGTCCTCCGACGAGATGGACATGGAGGAGGGCGAGACCGCCGGCACCGAGACCGGCGCCGCCACCCTGCGCGCCAACATGACGTCGCTGCTCCAGGAGCACGTGTACCTCGCCGGCATCGCCATCGAGACCGCCCTCGACGCCGGCGGCGACATGGAGGCCGCCCCCGTGCAGGCCGCCGTCGCCACCCTCGACGCCAACTCGGTCGCCCTCAGCGAAGCCATCGGCTCCGTCGCCGGCGACGAGAACGCCGAGGCCTTCCTCGGCCTCTGGCGTGAGCACATCGGCTTCTTCGTCGACTACACGCTCGGCAAGGCCACCGGCGACCAAGCCGCCGCCGATCAGGCCCTGACCGACCTGCAGGGCTACCAGCAGGCCGCCGGTGACTTCTTCGAGGAGATCACCGCCGGCGAGCTCCCCGCCGACGCCCTCGTCGAGAGCCTCGACGTCCACATCGAGACCCTGACCGCCGCCATCGACGCCCTCGTCGCCGGCGACGCTGAGGCCTTCGACCTGCTGCAGGCCGCGGCCGACCACATGCCGATGGCCGCCACGGCGATCGCCGGCGCGGTCGTCGCCGCAGTCCCGGACATGTTCGACGGCGAGGTCGACAGCGCCCCCGCCGAGACCCGCGCCGTGCTGACCGACCTGCTCCAGGAGCACGTCTACCTGGCCGGCATCGCCATCGAGCAGGCCGTCGAGGCCGGCGGCGACATGGAGGCCCCGGCCGTGCAGGCCGCGGTCGCCACGCTCGACGCCAACTCGGTCGAGCTCGCCGAGGTCGTCGGGTCTGTCTCCACCCCTGAGGACCAGGAGGCGTTCCTCGGCCTGTGGCGCGAGCACATCGGCTTCTTCGTCGACTACACGCTCGGCAAGGCCACCGGCGACGACGCCGCCGCCGAGCAGGCCCTGACCGACCTCGACGGCTACCAGCAGGCCGCCGGCGACTTCTTCGAGCGCATCACGGGCGGCGAGCTCCCCGCCGACGCCCTCGTCGCCAGCCTCGACGAGCACGTCGCCACCCTCACGACGGCGATCGACTCGCTGATCGCCGGCGAGACGTCGGTCTTCGACGACCTCCGCGCCGCGGGACAGCACATGCCCATGGCCGCCGCCGCCCTGTCGGCTGCCATCGTCGCCGCCACCTCCTGACGGCACCCTGAGCGGCGCTGCCGCTCCGAGCTCACCAACCGGCTCCGGCCCGTCCCGCACTGCGGGGCGGGCCGTCGTCGTGCCGGTCCGGCCGTAGGGTCGATCCGTGACCGACGAGCGCATCTGGCTGGAGGACATCGAGGGGACCGACGCGATGGCGTGGGTCGAAGAGCGGAACGCCGAGGCCGAGGCCGACCTGTTCGCCGACCCGGCCTTCGCGCCGCTGCGGGAGCGGATCCTCGAGGTGCTCGAGGCCGACGACCGCATCGCCTACCCCTCCCTGCACGGCGACCCGGCCGACGATCCGACCGTCCACAACTTCTGGACCGATGCCTCCCACCGCCGCGGGATCCTGCGGCGGACCACGTGGGCGGACTACCGGGGCGGCGACCCGACCTGGGAGACCGTCCTCGACGTCGACGCCCTCGGCGCCGAGGAGGGCGAGTCCTGGGTCTTCCACGGGGCCGACACGCGGCGCTCCGACCGCCGGCGCACGCTCGTGGACCTCTCCCCCGGCGGGTCGGACGCATCGGTCACCCGGGAGCTGGACCTGGTCGACAAGGCGTTCGTCCCCGAGGCCGACGGTGGGTTCGTGCGCCCGCTGGCCAAGGGCGGGCTGACCTGGGTCGATGACGACACCGTCTACGCCACCACCGACCACGGCCCGGGCAGCCTGACCCGGTCCGGGTACCCCCGCACCGTCCGTCGCTGGCGCCGGGGGACCCCGCTGACCGAGGCCGAGATCGTCTTCGAGGGCGACGAGGCCGACATCGTCGTCGGCGCCGCGGTCGGCACCATCCCCGGCGGCCGGCACCACCTGTTCCAGCGGATGCTCGACTTCTACACCTCGGAGACGTGGATCATCCCTGACGGCGCCGGGCCCGGGGCCGAGCCGGTCCGGATCGACGTGCCCATCGACATCGAGGTCTCGGTCCACGGCCCGTGGCTGACCTTGTCGTTGCGCAAGGACTGGACGCTCGACGGCACCACCCACCCCGGCGGCTCGCTCCTCCTCGTCGACGTCGACGGCTACCTCGCCGGCACCTCGACCCCGATGGCCGTGTTCACCCCGACCGCGCAGCGGGCGCTCGCCGGCCACACCTGGACCCGGTCGCGCCTGGTCCTGAACGTGCTGGACGACGTGCGCAACCGTCTCGAGGTCGTGCACCCCGACGCCGATGGCACCTGGGCGGCGCGGCCGATCACCGCCCTCCCGGACGTGTGGTCCCTGGAGGTCGCGGCGGTCGACGCCGACACCTGCGACGACGTCTGGCTCGTCGCCAACGACTTCCTCACGCCCGAGTCGCTCTACCGCGTCCACGTCGGCGACCGGGACGACCCGCCGGAGCTGCTGCGGCGGGCGCCGGCGCGCTTCGACGGCGCCGGGCTGGCCATCACCCAGCACTTCGCCACCAGCGCGGACGGCACCCGCATCCCCTACTTCGAGGTCGGTCCCGAGGGCGGGGCCGACGGCCCCCGACCGACGCTGCTCGGCGGGTACGGCGGCTTCGAGGTGCCCCGGCTCCCCGCCTACGCACCGGCGCTCGGGCGGGCCTGGCTCGAGGCCGGCGGCACCTACGTGCTGGCCAACATCCGAGGCGGTGGCGAGTACGGCCCGCGCTGGCACCAGGCCGGCCTGCGGGAGCAGCGCCCGCGCGTCTACGAGGACTTCGAGGCCGTCGCGCGCGACCTCATCGACCGGGGCGTCACCAGCGCGGACCGGCTCGGGTGCACGGGCGGCAGCAACGGCGGCCTGCTCGTCGGCAACATGTACGTGCGCTCCCCGGAGCTGTGGGGGGCCATCGTCTGCCAGGTCCCGCTGCTCGACATGGCCCGCTACCACCTGCTCCTCGCCGGCGCGTCGTGGATGGCGGAGTACGGCGACCCCGACGATCCCGACGACTGGGCCCACCTGGAGGGGTACTCGCCCTACCACCAGGTGGACCCCGACCGGGCCCACCCGCCGATCCTGCTGACGACCTCCACCCGGGACGACCGGGTCCACCCCGGACACGCCCGCAAGATGGCGGCCCTGCTCGGCGAGCTCGGCAAGGACGTCACCTACTGGGAGAACACCGAGGGTGGGCACGGCGGTGCGGCCGACGCCGCCCAGCAGGCGACCATGCAGGCGCTGCTCTACGTGTTCCTCCGGCGGCACCTGGTCTGACGTCACAGGGCGCATGAGCGCCCCGCGGGGGCGGGTACAGCCTCCTCCGTGACCTGCTTCTCGACCCGCAACGTGTCCGACGGCGACGTCCCCGTGCCCCGCAGCGCCGTCTGGGAGGTGCTGACCGATCCGCAGTGCCTCACCGAGATGACCCCGCTGCTCGACGGCATCACCGTCGACGGCGACCGGTGGTGCTGGCAGCTGAGCGGCATCCGAGCTCTCGGCGTCGAGATCGCCCCGTCGTTCACCGAGCACATGGCCTTCGACGAACCGTCCCGGATCTCCTTCAGCCACGCTCCGTCCGCCGGCCAGACCGAGCGGGCCGGCGCCGACGGCATCTACCAGCTGACCGAGGTGGGCCCGGACCGCACCCACCTGTCGATCGACATCACGCTGCACGTCGATCTGCCGCTGCCGTCGCTGTCCCGCCGCGCCGTCGAGCGGGTGATGGCGTCGAGCATGGCCCGCACCGGCGACGTGTTCGCCGAGCGCCTCTACCGCCACCTCGGGGTCGACCCCGCTGCGATCGGCGACGGCATGCAGAGCCAGTCAGAACGGGTCCGGGTCGACGCGTGACCGCGGTCGAGCCGGCCGACCCCGCACCCGTGCAGGCCCAGGACGGCTTCGCTGCCTACGCCGTGACGACGCGCTCGGGCCCGCACGTGACGATGCAGGCCGGCGTCGTCCAGAGCGGCCGCTTCATCACGACGACATCGCGCGACTCCCTCAAGGCGAGGAGCGTGCGCGCCCACCGGGTCGCGGCCGCCACGGTCGAGCAGGGCGACGGATCGACCGAGGTCGTCGCCGGACCGACGGTCGCCGTCGACCTGCGCCACCCCGAGGACATGCTGTCCGACCCCGCAGGCGCGCTCATCGCCGGCCCCGCCACGCTGCGGTTGGCGGGCGACCAGCTGGAGCAGCTGCTCGGCTACGTGGAGGCGGCCGGCAGGGTGCCGAGCGGTTGGCTGCCGCACAACCGGGTGCTGCTGGTGACCCGCATCGACCGCTCGCTGCGCGTCGAGGGCTTCGACCTGCTGGACGGGTCCGGGGACTGGACGCCCGAGCTGCCCGCTCCATCGGAGCTGCGCTGCACGAGCGACCGAGCCGATGGCTCGCTGCCCGAGCTGCCCGAGGACGTCCGCCACCTCGTCGACGTCGCCGCGCCCGCTCGGCTCGGCATCGCCACGCCCCACGGCCCGATCGTGCTCCCCGCCCGCTGGCAGGGCGGCGACCGCTTCGACGTGTCCGCCGCCGCCCTCGCCCAGGTGCGCGCCCACCTGCCGGGCGCGGGGTGCGCCACCTTCGACGACAGCGCCAGCCGGCGGCCCGACCGCAAGCGCGGCGTGATGCTGCGGGGCCGGCTCGACGTGGTCGAGGTCGACGGGTCCCGCGCCACGGTGGCGATCCGCGCGGCGCGCGTCACCTCGTGGGACGGCTTCTCCGCCCGCACGACCGACGTCGACCGCACCCCATGAGCACCGAGCTCGCCGTCCTCGTGGTGTCGACCGCGGTCGCCTTCGGCGCGTTCGCCTACATGTTCGCCCTCCCGCGCCCGGGCATCTGGCCGCGGACGTGGGTCGCCGCCGGTCTCGTGGCCGCCACCGCCCTGGGCGGGCTGGTCGTCCTCGGCCGCTTCCCCGGGCTCGTCGGCCCGTTCACATGGACCGAGCTGGCCATCGGCTTGCTCGTCGGCGCCGGATGGCTGGTGCTCACCCACCTCGGCTACGCCGTCATCGCCTGGCTCTTCCCCGCGTTCGGGGACCAGGTCCGGGACCTCTACCTGCTCGGCGACGAGGACACCTCGCGCCGGATGGTGGGGCCGATCGTGGCCATGGGCATCGCCGAGGAGCTGCTGTTCCGCAGCGTCCTCCAGGGCGTCGGCGGCATGGTGCTGGCCCTGGCCGTCTACACGGGGGTCCAGGTCTTCGAGCGGAAGTGGGCACTGGCCCTCGCCGCGCTCCTCGGCGGGATCATCTGGGGCGCGCTCTTCGCCTGGCGGGGCGGGGTCGTCGCCCCCGTCGTCGCCCACGTGCTGTGGACCGGCATGCTCACCTTCGTCTGGCCCCTCGGCGGCGCCCCCCGACCCCAGGAGAGCGACCCCGATCCGCCGGTGCGGCGTCGCGACTACGCGTCCGGGAACCGCTGACGCAGCTCGCGCTTGAGCACCTTGCCCGTCGGGTTCCGGGGCAGCTCGTCCAGGAACCACACCGAGCGGGGCACCTTGTAGTTGGCGAGGTTCGCCCTGACGTGGTCCTTGATGGCCCGGTCGTCGAGGGTGACGCCGTCCTCGGGCACCACGAAGGCGGCGAGGCGCTGGCCGAACTGGTCGTCCTCGACGCCGAACACCGCGACCTCGCGCACGCCCGCCATGTCGGACAGCAGGTCCTCGACCTCGCTCGGGAACAGGTTCTCGCCGCCCGACACGATCATGTCGTCGTCGCGACCACCGACGAACAGGCGGCCGTCGGCGTCGAAGCGGCCGAGGTCGCCGGAGGAGAGCAGGCCGTCGATGGACGGCTTGGTCTGGCCGCCCGTGTAGCCCTCGAAGCGCAGCGCGCTGCCCACGAAGATGCGCCCGACCGTGTCGGGCTCGGTGATCTCGCGGTCGTCGTCGTCGTAGAGCCGGACGTCGACGCCGGACAGCGGCTTGCCGGCCGTCCCCGGCGCAGCACGCAGGTCCTCCGGTGTGGCGATGGTGGCGACGGCCACCTCGGTGGAGCCGAACATGTTGTAGAGGTTGTCGCCGAAGCGATCCATCCACTGGGTGGCGAGCGACCCGGGCAGCGCGGAGCCCGAGCAGAACACGACCTCGAGGCTGGAGGTGTCGTAGCGCTCGGTGACCTCGGTCGGCAGCGCGAGGATGCGCTGCAGCATCACCGGCACGACGGTGACGACGCGGACGCGGTGCGCTTCGATCTGGGCGAGCAGGTGCTCGGGCTCGAACCGCCGGGCCAGCACCAGCGTGTGCGACATGGTGGCTGCGGCCAGGAGCGAGGCGTTGCCGAGCGAGTGGAACATCGGCGCGGGGACGGCGTGGACGTCCTCGGTGCGGAACGGCACGCGCTGGAAGATGGCGGTGGCGGCGGCGAGGCCGGCGCCGAGGCTCTCCTTGCTGCGCGACGCCCCCTTCGGCGTGCCGGTGGTGCCGGACGTGAGGATGACCTGGCGGCCCTGGCGCTCGGGCTTGGCCGGGTCGCTCGTCGACGCGGCGGCGACCAGCGCGGGGAGGTCCTCGGTGCCGTCGGCCGGAGCCCGGTCGCAGACGAGCCGCTGGACGTCAGGGGCGTAGCCGGCGACGGCCACGCTGAACTCGTCGTCGTGCAGCAGCAGGTCGCAGCCCTCCCGCTCGAGCACCTCGGCGAGCTGCGGACCGGCGAAGCCGGTGTTCATGTACAGGACGGTGGCGCCGAGCTTGTCCAGCGCGGCCACGGCCAGGACGAACCACCGGCTGTTGCGCGCGAGCAGCGCCACCGGCGTCTCGGGCCCCACGCCGCGGTCGGCCAGCGCGTTGGCCAGCGCGCTCGACTGCTGGTGCACCTGGCGGAACGTGAGCGTCCCGTCGTCGTCGACGATGGCGGCCTGGTCGCCGCGGCGGGCGACGCCCGCGGCGAAGCCGGCGGCGAGGGTCGGCCCCCACCGCTTCGCCGACTGCAGGGCGGTCGTCGCCATCTTCGGGTGCAGCAGCCCCATCCGGCGGACGGTGTCCACGGCTTGGAGGTTGATGCAGACGCGGTCGAAGAGGGACGGCATGGAGGAATCGTAGGTTTCGGTCAGCTGATGGACAGCAGGGCGAGGAACGCCGTGGCCCACGCAGCGAGGTCGTTGCGCTGCACGGTGTCTCGCATCGCGTGCATGTGCGAGCGCTGCTCCTCGTCGTCCATCGAGACCGCGGCCGCGATCTGCTCCTTGAGGTGCTCGGTGTCGTAGGGGTTCACCAGGAAGGCCTCGCTGAGCTCCTCGGCGGCGCCGGCGAACTCGGAGAGCACCAGCGCCCCGGTGTCGTCGACGCGGGCCGCCACGTACTCCTTCGCGACCAGGTTCATGCCGTCCTGGAACGGGGTCACCAGCAGCACGTCGGCGGCCCGGTACAGCACGAGCAGCTCGGAGAACGGGAGGCTCTTGTGGATGTACTGCACCACCGGCCGGCCCAGCTTGCCGTAGTCGCCGTTGATGGTGCCGACGAGCTGCTCGACCCGGTTGCGCACCGAGTCGTAGCCCTGCACGTCCTCCCGGCTGGGCACGGCGACCTGGATCACGGCCGTGGACCGGGGATCGAGGCGGTGCTCCATCAGCAGCTCGTGGATCGCCTTGAGCCGCAGGTCGATGCCCTTGGTGTAGTCGAGCCGGTCGACGCCGAGCAGCACGTGCTTCGGGTCGCCGAGCTCCTTGCGCAGCTCCTTCACGGCCAGCTCGACCTCGTCGGTGGCGGCCTGCTCGGCGATCGCCTCGTAGTCGACGGAGATGGGGAAGGCCTTGACGACCGAGGTCTCCCGGCCGGTGCGCACGACGCCACCGTCGCCGGCGAAGGTGAGGTCGTCGACCTCGCAGAACCGACGCACGCCGTAGAGGACGTTGCGGGCGTCGGCCTGGGTCTGCACGCCGATCACGTCGGCACCGAGCAGGCCGGCGAGGAGCTCGGCCCGCCACGGCAGGCGGGAGAACAGCTCCAGCGGAGGGAACGGGATGTGCAGGTAGAAGCCGATCCGCACGTCGGGTCGCTGCGCGCGGATCATCCGGGGCACCAGCTGCAGCTGGTAGTCGTGCACCCACACCGTGCCGCCCTCGGCGAGCTCGGCGCAGGCCGCGTCGGCGAAGCGCTGGTTGACCGTGCGGTACGCAGCCCATGTCTCGCGGTGGAACTGCGTGGTCTCGATCGCGTCGTGGAACAGCGGCCAGATCGTCTCGTTGCAGGCGCCGCCGTAGTACTCCTCGCGCTCCTGGTGAGACAGGGCCAGGGCGGACAGCGTGATGCCCTCGAACTCGAAGCGCTGCGCCTCGCCGTCGTCGCTGCCGTCCCAGCCGACCCAGGAGCCGGACCGCTCGCGCATCACCGGGAGCATCGCCGACACCAGGCCGCCGGGGCTCAGCGCCCACGACCCGTCGTCCTCGAGCCGGACCGGGAGGCGGTTGGCCACGACCACGAAGTCGGCCTGACCGGCAGCCTCCGTGTCGGGCGTGGTCTGGTCGGGCGGGGTCTGGTCGTGCTCCATGTCGGGCTCCCTCGAGGGTGTTCTCCGGCCACGATACGTCGCTCGTGGGTGGCCCTGGGCTTCCTTGCCGGTGGCGGCACGCCTCATGCCGACGACAGGGATCAGGGGGGTCGCCCACATGGGCGGCCGGCGGATCGGGTAGGAAGGCCACCGCTGTCCCCACCCCTGAACCCTGGAGGCGACCCAGTGGGAATCATCCGCAAGACGCTGTCGGTCACGACGCTCGGCCTCGTGGGCTGGAAGTCCAAGAAGGAGCTGCTGACCGAGGCCGAGGCCGACCTGGCCGCCACCCGCGCCGACCTGGAGCAGACGTCCGCGCTCCGTGCTGCGCTGGCGGAGCGCCTCGAGACCGTGGAGCACGACCTGAAGGGCAGCGAGCTCGACGCGCTGCAGAGCGCGAAGGACGCGCGCAAGGACGAGCGCCGCCGCGTCCGACGGGAGAAGGCCGAAGCACAGGCGGCGCGTGCCCGCAAGCAGGCCGAGGCCCGCGCCGAGGAGGCCCGCGCCCGGCTGCAGAAGACCTCGAAGTCGGCTCGCAAGGCCGCGGATCGCGCTCGCAAGAAGGCCGAGCACTTCGCGGACGACGCCCGCCACCAGGTGGACGACGTGACCAAGACCGTGCGCAAGAAGCGCAAGAAGCTGCGCAGCTAGCGCGTCAGCCGGCTCGATCGGCCGGCGATGCCTGCGGGTTCGGGACCGGCGGGCGAGGCCGGCCCGGCAGCGGGTCCGGCGACGGCTGCGGATCGGGGTCCGGCCCCGGATCCGGGACCGGCGGGGCAGGATCGGGCGGCTGCGGACCGGGACCGGGGTTCGGCGTCGGGTCCGGCACCGGCGGGCGGTCGGGGTCGGGGCCGGGCATCGGCTCGGGCTGGGTCGGGTTCGGCGTGCTCATCGCCGCACCACCAGCACCGGGCACGGCGCGTGGCGCACCACGTGCTCGGACACCGAGCCGAACCACAGGCGCGACCAGCGGCTGCGATCGTGGGTGCCGAGGACCACGAGGTCGACGCCTTCGTCCTCGGCGACCTTGCAGATGGTCGGCCCGACGTCGCCGTGCTCGACCCGCCGCTCGTCGGCGTGCAGGGCCTCGCCGGCCCGTTCGACGACCTGGGCCGCCTCCTGGTCGGCCAGCTCCTGGGCCCGCAGGTCGGCCTCGGCGCTGAGGGTGGGGCTGCCGGCGTAGGCCGCCCCGAGACCTCCGATCGTGCCGTAGGGCGTGATGGTGCTGCGGGCCACGTTCACGACGATGACGGCGGCGTCGTCGGGGACGAGCTCCTGGGCGAAGGACATCGCGTCCTCCGACTCCGGCTCGTCGTCGACAGCGATGAGGACCTTCATGCGCGCTCCCTTACCCCTGGGTCGATGGTGCGATGCCTCAGCCTGGCGCACTGACGGCGTGGACGCCCGTCTGCCCCAGCACGAGCAGCTCACCGTCCTCCAGCTCGGCGAAGGACAGCACCGGCCCGAAGCCCGAGACCAGCTCCACCGGCGGCGACCCCGGGGCATCGGCCGGGACCGCTCGGATCCACCCACCGCAGAAGTCGCCGAAGAGGTACCACCCCTGCAGCGAGGGGTTGTCCTCGCCCCGGTACACGTGACCACCGGTGATCGAGCACCCCTCGTCGTGGGTGTACTCGAGCTGCGGGTCGGTGAGGTCCGGACCGGGCTCCCCGGCCAGGGGACGGGTGCCTTCGAGCCGGTTCCAGCCGAGGTTCACCCGATCGGCGGTCGGGTCCACGACGGTGACCTCCTCCCGGGCGTTCTGGCCGACGTCGGCGATCCACAGCTGCCCGGTGGCGCGGTCGAAGGAGTACCGCCACGGGTTGCGCAGCCCGATGGCCCAGATCTCCGGGCGCTCGCCCCAGTCCGGGTTGGAGGCCGGGGCCACCACGCCTCCCGCCGGGTCGGGCAGGACGCGGAGCATCTTGCCGAGCAGGACGTCGGGGTCCTGGGCCACGCCGGCCGGGTCGTTGGCGCTGCCCCCGTCGCCCACCCCGATCCAGAGGGCACCGTCGGGCCCGAAGACCAGGTTGCCGCCGTTGTGGTTGCGGTAGGGCTGGCCGATCTCGAGGTGCAGCACGGACGAGTCCGGCGACTCGGCCGGCCGGTCGCCGTCCATGGCGACCGACCGCACCTCGGTGTCGCCTGCGGTGTTGGTGTAGTTCAGGTAGAGGCGGTCGCCGGTCGGGTCGAGCGCCAGCCCGAGCAACCCCCGCTCGCCGCCCGTCGACACCCGGTCGGACAGATCGAGGACCACCTCGCTCGTCCCGGCGTCGAGGTCCACGGCGTGGACGCGCCCGTCCAGGGTCGACACCAGGATCGGCCCCGGTCCCGCCAGGTCGACCGCGGCCGACGGACCGGGCAGCTCGACGACCGGCTCCAGCACCACTGCCGGATCCTCTCCCGTCTCGGGCGGCGTCGGCGACGTCGTGGTGGAGGGTGCCGTCGTGGAGGTGGTCGGCTCGTCCGGCGTCGTCGGGGCCGGCGCGCTCGTGCGGTCTTCGGCGTCGTCGACGATGCCGTCGGGGAAGACGTAGCCGTAGACGTCGCCGACCTGCTGGCGGAACGCGACGCCGAGGCCCACCAGGACGACGAGCGCCACGAGCAGGCCGATGCGGATCGGGCGGGACGTCGGCAGCAGGCGCACCGGACGATCATGGCAACCCGCACGCCGCGTGCGTCGGCGGCCCGGACGCGGAAGAGCCCGGTGGCGGTGCCACCGGGCTCTTCGCTCTCGGAGCAGACCCGCTCAGCGGGTCCGGTTCCGTCAGGCCGTCTTGCCGACCTTGCGGAGGTGCATCGCACCGGCGGCCGACAGGACCACCATGACCGCTGCTGCGGCGAAGGCGGCGGTTGCGGCGATGCCGGCGATCTGGCCCATGGTGGACCAGGCGTAGGCGTTCAGGAGCGTGCCTCGCAGCATCTCGCCCTTGAAGACCGTGTCACGCTGCTGGCTGAGGGTGGTCGCCTCCTGCTCCAGCTCGGCGATCTCGGCCTCGGGAGCGCCGCTGTCGATGGCCTCCTGCAGGGCGGTCCGTGCCGCACGGTCCGGGATCTCGGCGTAGGTGAGGCCGCCGGCGGTGGCCTCGACGTGGCCCTGGATGTAGCTGGCGTAGGCCTCGGCCTGCTCGCCGGTGGTGACCTGCTCGCCGCCGTACTCCGCCAGGTCCTCGCGACCATCTTCGACGAGGGCCTCGGAGGGCGGGAAGGTGATGTTCTGGGCGGTGAGCTCGTCGCTCACGTAGTCCTCGGCGAAGTTGCTGCCCCAGGTGAGCAGGCCGCCGGCGATGGCCAGCACGACGGCGGCGAGGACGCCGGCGCCGATGAGGAGGTGGTCGATCCGACGCCGGGTCACCGGGATCGGCTTGTCGACCGGAGTCTGCGGGGTGGTGGAGGAGCGATCCTCGGTCAAGGTCATGGTTGCGTCCTTTGCCTCTTGGTGTTCCGTCGCCCGATCGGGCATGTGGAGAACCATACGGACGGCCGCAGGAGGCCACCGGGGCCGAAGGTCACAAGGCCCCGGGCCATTCACGCCCGCCTCGTGGGACGTTCCGACCGGACGGGGACCGTGCTCAGCCGGCGTCGCGCAGCCCCGGGAGCAGGTCCTCGCGGGCGAAGCGGAAGAACTCCTCGGACGTCTCGCCGATCTGGGACACGAAGATCTCGTCGTAGCCGGCCTCGCGGAACTCGCCGATCGAGCCGAGGTGCTCGTCGAGGTCGGGGCCGCACGCGAACTTCTCCGACACCATCTCCTCGGTGACGAGGGCGCCGGCCTGCTCGAAGTGCGCCGGCATCGGCAGCTCCTGGGACGCCTCCCCGGGGACGCCGTTGGGCCCCCACAGCCGGTGCGCGGTCTGCACGCACCGGTCGCGGTCGGGGCCCCAGCACACCTTCACACCGGCCTGGGCCGGACCGGACCCGCCCTCGCTGCGGTACTGGCCGACGAGCTCGGCGTCGGGGCTTGTGCCGCAGTAGCCGTCGGCGATGCGAGCGGCGAGGGACACCGCCTTGGGACCGAAGCCGGAGACGTAGACGGGCGGAGGCGACTCGGGCAGCGTGTAGAGCCGAGCGTTCTCCACCGTGTAGTGCCGGCCGCGGTGGGTCACCTGATCCCCGGTCCACAGCGCTCGCATGACCTCGATGGCCTCCTCCAGCATCTCGAGGCGCACGTCGGCGGGCGGCCAGCGGTCGCCGAGGACGTGCTCGTTGAGGTTCTCCCCGGTGCCGACCCCGAGGTTGAAGCGCCCCTCCGTGAGCAGCGCGCTGGTCGCGGCGGCCTGGGCGATGATCGCCGGGTGGATCCGGATCGTCGGACACGTCACGGCGGTGGTGATCGGGAGCGAGGTCGCGTTGGCGATGGCACCGATGACGCCCCACACGAACGGGCTCTCGCCCTGCGCGTCGTTCCACGGGTGGAAGTGATCCGAGATCCAGAGGGCCTCGAACCCGGCCTCCTCGGCCAGGACGGCCTGGCGGACCAGCTGGGCGGGGGTGTGCTCCTCGCTGGACAGGAAGTAGCCGTACGTCGTCATCCTGTGCCTCCTCGTCGTGGCGGTCGTCCCCGCTCGCTACCCGCGAGCCCGGGCGCTCAGGACCGCAGCAGGTCGAGGCGGTCGGCGACGAGCGGGCTCGCCAGGTGGGCCTGCACGTCGGCGTGGGCGACCTCGGCGACCCGACGGCGCCGGGCGGGATCCATCGAGCTCGGACCGACCGCGGCCACCACCTCCGGCCCGGGCTGCAGCACCAGCACGCGGGTGCCGTGGCGGCGCAGGGCCCGCACCTCGCGGGCGAGGGTCGCCCGGTGGAGCGGTCGGGCACCGGTCCAGCCGGCCCGCAGCGCGGCACGGGTGCCCGACATGGGTGAGGAGACGACGACGATGTCGAAGCCGAGCCCGGCGGCCAGGTCCGCGTTGGTCGGCGAGTGCACCCCGCCGTCGACGTAGGTGGCGCCTGCGTGCTCGACCGGAGCGAAGTAGCCGGGGATCGCGGACGAGGCCTCGACCGCGGTGGCGAGGTCGGCGTCCACGTCGCGCCCGAACACCGTGCGGCGCCCCTCGGGCATGCGGACCGCGCAGATCCAGGTGGGATCCTCGGGCCAGGGATCGTCGTGGGTGGCTCGGATCCGGTCGCCGATGACGGCGGTCGGCACCCGGCCTGTGGGCAGCAGCCCGGCCAAGGCCAGCAGCGGGTTGAACCGCCACGGCCGGGCGACGGCCCGGAGCGCGAGGCGGGGTGCGACCGGCCGGGCCAGGCCCAGCTTCGGCGCCGGCAGGTCCATCGGTCCGCCAGCGCGGGCTGCGTGCGACGCGCCCTCCGGGCTCAGCGGACGACCCAGCGCACCGGCCAACAGGTCGGCGGGCGGCACCCCGAGGCGCAGCACCGCAGCGACGTTGGAGCCGGCCGAGGTGCCGATCACGAGATCGGCGCGCCGGGCGTCCCATCCGGCCTCGTCGAGCGCGGCCAGGACCGCCCCGTGCCAGGCCGCGCCGGCGAAGCCGCCACCACCGAGCACGAGCGCCACCGAGACCACACGCGCAGTCTGCCCAGGGCAGACAGGATGGCGTCGGTGGACCTGATCTCCGATCACCCCGTCCTGCTGCTCTTCCTGGTGATCGGGATCGGCTCGGCCGTCGGCCGTCTTCGCATCCGCGGCGTCGGGCTCGGCCCCGCCGCGGTGCTCTTCGCCGGGCTCGCCGCCTCCGGCCTCGAGCCCGAGCTCGTGCTCTCCGAGGACGTCATGGAGCTCGGGCTCGTCCTGTTCACCTACACGGTCGGGCTGGCCACCGGCCCCGCGTTCGTCGCCGGTCTGCGGGGGAACGGCCTGCGGTCCCTGGCCGTCGTCGCCATCGCCACCGGCGCCGCCGCGATCGTGGCGGCCGGCGCGGGGGCGGTCCTCGACCTCGGATCCGTCGAGGTCGCCGGGCTGTTCGCCGGGTCCACCACGAACACGCCGGCCCTCGGCGCGGTGCTGGATGCGACGGGACCCGACGGCTCCGGCGCGGCGATCACCTACGCCATCGCCTACCCGGCCGGCGTGCTCGTCGCGCTGCTGGCCGCGTCGGCCGCGCTGCGCACCGGCCCCGGCCCCGAGCCCGACGACGACATCGTGGCGTGGGCCGTGCTCGTGACGCGGGAGCGCATGCCGCTCGGCCTGCTCCCGTCCGACGTCTCCTTCGGCCGGTGCATCAGATCCGGCACCAGCGAGGTCGCCACGCCCGACACCGTGGTGCTCCAGGGGGACGTGGTCACCGTCGTGGGCCCTGCGAACCGGGTCGCCGCCGTGGTCGAAGCGCTCGGCGAGCACGTCCAGAAGGGTGCGGTGGCGCTCGACCGCTCGACCGTGGACTTCCGGCGCATCACCGTCTCGGACCCCGACGTGGTCGGGCGCCGGTTGAGCGAGCTGGACCTGGCCGGGCGCTTCGGCGCGACGGCGACGCGGGTGCGGCGCAGCGACGTGGACATGGTCGCCCGCCCGGACATGGTCCTCGAGGCCGGAGACCGCGTCCGCGTCGTCGCACCCGTCGCCGAGCTGCACGCCGTGAGCGCCCTGTTCGGTGACTCCGAGACCCAGCTGACCGACATCGACTTCGTCGCCCTGTCCGCCGGTCTGGTCGCCGGCGTGCTGTTCGGGCTGATCACGTTCCCGGGCGGCCTGCGCCTCGGTGCCGGCGGCGGGGCGCTGCTGGCCGGCCTGGCGCTGGGTGCCGCCGGACGGCTCGGACCCGTGAGCTTCAGCATCGGCCACCAGGTCTCCACCGGCCTGCGGCACCTCGGCACGGTCGTGTTCCTCGCGGCCGTCGGCACGCGCTCGGGCGAGGCCTTCGCCGCCTCGGCCTTCACCGTCGAGGGCGCGAAGGTCGTCGCTGCGTCGATCGCCGTCGTGGCCACCGCGATGCTGGTGCTGCGATGGACGGTCGGTCGCGTCGCCCACCTGGAGGGTCCCGCCGCGTCCGGCGCGGTCGCCGGCCTGCAGACCCAGCCGGCCGTGCTGGCCTTCGCCGACACCTCCAGCGACCACAGCCCGCAGGTGCCCCTCGGGTACACCGCCCTGTACCCCGCAGCCATGGTGGCCAAGATCGTCCTGGCCCAGCTGCTGGTCCGCCTGTGAGCAGGTGCGCTCCAATGGGTCCAGCCGTCCCAGCCAGGAGCACCCGATGATCTTCGCCACCGATGCCGCCAACAACGAGGCCCGCAGCTACGACCACATCGAGGTGCGCCCCCTCGCCGGCGCCCTCGGTGCCGAGGTCTTCGGTCCCGGCGGCGCGCACCTCGACGTGACCCGGCTCGGCGACGACGCCCTGGCCGAGGTGCGCCAAGCCTCGGTCGACCACCTCGTCGTTTTCTTCCGGGACCAGTCACTGGACCTGGACTCGTTCTCCTCGTTCGCGTCCGGATGGGGCCCCTACGGCGACGACCCCTTCGTGGACGGGCTCGAGTCCCACCCCCACGTGGTGAAGGTGGTGAAGGAGGCCGACGAGAAGGTGCCGCTCGTCTTCGGCGGCGCGTGGCACTCGGACTGGTCCTTCCAGGCGGAGCCGCCGGCGTTCACGATCCTCTACGGCCACGACGTGCCCGACCACGGCGGCGACACCCTCTGGGCCAACCTCTACCTCGCCGCCCAGCACCTGTCCCCCGGGCTGCGATCCACCCTCGCCGGCCTGCGGGCCGTGCACTCGCCGCAGAAGGCCTACGGCGCCCAGGCCACGCACAACGAGCTCGTGGAGAACATGGCCATCCGCTACGGCGAGGACGCCCACCTGCGGCGGGCCCAGCCGATCCTGCGGCGGCACCCGGACTCCGGGCGCACGGCGCTCTTCGTCAACTGGGGCTACACGGAGTCCATCGAGGGCTGGTGGCCGGACGAGAGCCGGGCGCTGCTCGACCACCTCTTCGACGTCTCCCAGCACCCGGCGTACACGTGCCGGTTCCGCTGGCGACCGGGCTCGATCGCCGTCTGGGACAACCGGTGCACCCTGCACAACCCGATCGCCGACTACGCCGGCCAGCGCCGGGAGATGTGGCGGATCACCGTGCGCGGCGAGGAGCCGATCCCCGCGGAGCACCCGTAGCCTCGGGCCATGCCCATCCCGTCCCCCGCACCGGATCGCACCTGCATCGTCACGGGCGCCTCCTCGGGCATCGGCACCGAGATCGCACGCGTCCTGGCCTCCCGGGGCCACGGTGTCACCCTCGTCGCACGCCGCCTCGACCGCCTGGAGACCCTGGCCGGCCAGCTGGCCGAGCGCCACGACATCCGGGCCGAGGTCGTGGTGGCCGATCTGACCGAGCCGGCGCAGCGCCGCGCCGTCGTGGAGGCCGTTGCCGAGCGGGGGCTGACGCCCGAGGTCCTCGTCAACAACGCCGGCTTCTCCACCGTCGGACCCGTCGTCGACGTCGACCCCGGCCGCGAGATCCAGATGCTGCGCACCAACGTCGAGGCGGTCGACCACCTCTGCGCGCTCGTGGCGCCCGGCATGGTCGAGCGGGGCCGAGGCGCGATCCTCAACGTGGCATCGACCGCCTCCTACCAGCCGCTGCCCGGCCAGGCCGGGTACGCCGCCAGCAAGGCCTTCGTCCGCTCCTACACCACCTCCCTCGCCGGCGAGCTCGGCCCCCACGGGGTCACCGTCACCGCGCTGTGCCCGGGCCCGGTGCGCACCGAGTTCGGCCACGCGTCCGGCATGGACGACCTCGCCGACGGCAACCCCCTGCCCGAGGCCATGTGGGTCCCGGTCGAGGAGGTGGGCCGGATCGCGGTGGACGCCCTCGAGGACGGTCGCATGGTCAGCATCCCGGGCCCGCTCAACCGGCTCGGTGCGGCGATCGCCAACGTGGTGCCCCGCCAGGTCCTGGTGCCGGTGCTGGCCCGGGCCCACCCGTCGCTGCGGTGACGCCCGGTCGGCGACGTCAGCCGCCGGTCAGCCCGTCCAGCACCCCGTCGATGGCGGGGATCGTCGAGCCGGGCTCGTGGACGATGCGACTCAGGTAGCTGATCGACACCTCACCGGCCTCCACCGAGCCGCCATCGGTCTCGATCGGCAGCTCGACCGGGTCGCCCCACTCCATCGCCACCGTGAAGGTCTCCTCGTAGCCCTCGCGGGGCACGAGGGTGGCCGACGACATCGACCGCGGCGGGATCGCGCCCACCTCGGCGTGGCGCCAGGCGGTGATCTCCTCCAGCCCGACGTTGGGGACGTTGATGTTGACCACGAGGGGCGGCTCGGGCAGGTCGTCGATCAGCGCCTCGGTGACCCGGGCGGCGACCTCGGCTGCCGTGTCCCATCGCTGGTCCTGGATCATCTCGTCCCAGCCCTGGCCCTCGACGCCGAACCCGACCACGGACTGGCTCACGGCGACCCCGTTGAGCCCACCGTTGCGGGCCGTGATGGCGGCGCCGACCGTGCCCGAGTGGTAGATCGCCCGGCCGGTGTTGGCGCCCGGGTTGATGCCCGAGACGACCAGGTCGATGTCCCCGAAGCACCCGAACCGCGCGAAGTACACGCACAGGGCCGGCGGGCCGCTGACCGACCACGCCTCCGGGACGCCGTCGATGTGCTCCCGCTGCACCTCGGGCTGCATGAGGTGGAGGGTGCCGAGCGCGGCGCCGAAGCCCGAGTACTCCCGGTCGGGGGCGACGACCACGACGTCGCCGACCTCGGTGAGCCGGCGGGCGAGGACGTGCAGGCCGAGCGAGTCGATCCCGTCGTCGTTTGTCACGAGGATGCGCACCGCCTCCTTCTACCAGCCATGCGGTGGATCGACGATGGCCACGAGGTGGACGACCGGTGGCTTCAGCAGCCGCTCCCGCCCGGGGACGGACGATCGGGGATGCTGGTGTCCACGACCTCGATGTGCACGTGAGGCCAGGCCGGCGACGCCGTGTGGTCGTCGACCTGGGACGCGAACGGCAGCGGCGTGGGCCGGGGGGCGAGCACCGTGGCACCGGCCTCGACCCGCTGACCGGCCTGGACCTGCACGCCGTCGATGTGGAGGACCTTGACCTCCCAGCCGGGGCGGGCGTCGGGCTCGATGACGGCGAAGTCGTCGTCGTGCTCGCAGTAGAGGATGTAGCCGCCGGCCCGCTTCACGGTGCCCGTGACCGGCGAGCGGATCTCGGCGTCGGGGGCGACCACGACGTCCGCCGCGCTCCGCGAACCCGTGCCTCGGTCCCGCGTCTCGAGCTCGATCGGTCGGGCCGCGGACTCCGTGGGCGCCAGCTGGCGGGCGCCGTCGTGGTTGGACTCGTGGAACCCGACCGTCTCCACCTGCGCCGCGGGGTGGACGAGCACCACCTGGTCGACGGTGGCGAAGGGCGCGAACCCCGTGTCGACCAGGACTCGCGGGACCGCCGCCGTGGTGGGTGGGGCCGCCGTGGTCGGCGGCGCGGCGGTGGTGGCCGGCGCGAGGGTCGTCGGCACCGCCGTGGTCGTCGCCTCGACGGCGCGTTCGGCGGTCAGCGGTGCTGCACCGCCGGAGCGCTCGACCGCGATGTCGTCGCCGCCGCAGGCGGCGAGGGTGAGGCCGAGCACCAGCGCGAGCAGCCCCCGGAGGCGTCGGGGTTCAGTCGAGGCCAGGTCCCTGGCGGCGGTCGTCCGAAGGGCCATCCGCGTAGAGGTACTCGTCGTTCTCCGGGTTGTCCATCTCGGCCTTGGCGCCGGCGAAGAACACCGCGCCGATCGTGGCGCCGGCCGCGGCGCCGGCGACCCAGACGATGACCAGGCGGACGAAGAAGTCGAGATCGAGGATGTTGGCGAAGGCCAGGGGCGTCAGCAGCAGTGCACCGACCACCGCGCCGATGGCCGCGCCGGCGAACATGCCCTTGCCCATGGACGACGGGAGCGCCGGGGTGGTGGGCGTGCCGAGGAGCTCGTCGGTCTGCCCGGCCTGGGCGTCGCGTCGACGGCTCACCTCGGCCTGCGTCGCGGGTTCCACGACCTCGTTGCCGTGCTTGCTCGGATGGCGGGGATCCATCGGTGCGTCTCCTGGCTCGGGGTCTGCCATGTCGGGGTCCGTACCCCACCACCCGCCGGGGAAGACGCCCCGTAGGGTCGCGCCGATGCGTGCGCTGACCACCACCGACGTGGCCCGGCGGCCCGCGCCGGGCACCACCGCGCCGACGTCCGTCCGCTTCTCGCCCGACGGTCGCGCCGTGACCTACCTGCTCGCCGAGCCCGGCAGCCTCCACCAGTCGCTGCACGTCGTCGACGTCGATCGCGGCACGACGCGCCGCCTCCCGACGCCCGGCGCCGCGGTCGACGAGGCGACCGTCGGGCTCGAGGAGCGCCTGCGCCGGGAGCGGGCCCGTGAGCTGGCCGTCGGGGTGACCCGGTACCAGTGGGCCGACCGAGCCGACCGGGTGCTGGTGCCGATGGCCGACGGGCTGTGGCTGCTCGACGGCCTCGCCGGGGGCGAGGACCACCCGCCCCGCCTCGTGGTCCCGGCGGACGCCGTCGACGGCGCCATCCTGGACGCCCGGCTCTCCGCCGACGGCACCCTCGTCGGTTTCGTCGCCGGCGACGAGGTCCACGTCGCCGACGTCGAGGCCGCCTCGCCGCTGGCGGTCACCGCCGGGGCGGCGGGTACCGGGCGCACCAACGGGTTGGCCGAGTACGTGGCCCAGGAGGAGATGGGCCGGCCCGGGGGCTTCTGGTTCTCCCCGGACGGCGCCCACGTCGCGTTCTGCGAGGTCGACGAGACCCACATCCCCGTGTACCGCATCGTCCACCAGGGCAGCGACGAGGTCGGCGCCGGCGCGCAGGAGGACCACCGGTACCCCTTCGCCGGAGCGGCGAACGCGCTCGTGCGGGTGGGCGTCGTGCCCACCGACGGCAGCGGGGCGGCGTCGCCGGCCTGGCTCGACCTCGATGCCAGCGACATCGGCGGCGACCGCTACGTGGCTCGGGTCGACTGGGTCGACGACGAGGCCGTCGTGGTGCAGCTCCAGTCGCGCGACCAGCGCCGCCTCGACGTCGTCCGGTACGACGTGTCGGCAGCCCGGGACGGCACCGTGCCCGGCACGCTGCTCTGGACCGAGGCGTCGAACACCTGGATCAACCTCCACGACGTCCTCCGACCGCTGCCCGACGGGTCGCTGCTGTGGGCCAGCGAGCGGACCGGGTTCCGCCACCTCGAGGTGCGGGAGCCCGACGGCGGACTCCGCCACGTCCTGACCGAGGGCCACTGGGTGGTCACCGACGTCGTCGGGGTCGGCGCCGGGACGGTGTGGTTCCGCGCCACCGGAGCGTCGCCGCTCGAGCGCCACGTCCACCGCGTCGGCCTCGACGCCGGGCCGGTCGAGCGGCTCACCACCGAGGCCGGGGTCCACGGCGCGGTCGCCCATCCGGAGGCCGGCGCCTGGGTGCACACCACCTCGATTTCCGGCGCGCCGCCCCGGACGGTGCTCCACGCCGGCGACCGGACCCACGCCCTTCACGACTCCGCCGACGACCCCCGGGTCGACGAGCTCGCGCTCCGACCGCCGGCGCTGCGCACCGTCGACACCGAGCCGCTCGATGCCGGGGGCCCGCCGACCGAGCTGCACGCCGCGGTGTACCGCCCCGACGGGGAGGGGCCGTTCCCGACGGTGGTGTGGGTGTACGGCGGCCCGCACGCTCAGCTCGTCACCCGGTCCTGGGCCCCCACCGTCGCGCTGCGGGCCCAGCTCCTGCGCCAGGAGGGCTTCTGCGTCGCGGTGATCGACGGGCGGGGGTCCACCGACCGGGGCCTGGCCTTCGAGGGCGCGCTGCACCACCGCATGGGCACGGTGGAGGTCGACGACCAGGTCCGCCTCGTCGAGGCGCTGGTCGCCGAGGGCACGACGGACCCCGACCGCGTCGGCATCTACGGCTGGAGCTACGGCGGCTACCTGAGCGCGATGTGCCTCGCCCGGCGACCCGATGTGTTCCGCAGCGCGTGCGCCGGCGCACCCGTGACGTCCTGGGACGGCTACGACACGCACTACACCGAGCGATACATGGGCACGCCGGCCGGGAACCCCGACGGCTACCGCGGCGCGTCGGTGATGACCCACGTCGAGGGCATGCGGGATCGCCACCTGCTGCTCGTGCACGGCCTCATCGACGAGAACGTGCACTTCCGCCACACCGCTCGCCTCGTCAACGCGCTCGTCCACACCGACATCGACCACCGCCTGCTCCTGTACCCCGACGAGCGGCACATGCCCCGCCAGGAGGCCGACCGCGAGTCGATGGAGCACCGCATCCTCGAGTTCTTCCGGACCACCCTCGCCCTCTGAGGCGTTCGCACCCCCGTCGATGACCGGATCCGGTCACGAACGGAGGTGCGAAACCAAACGGGGCGGGGTACGGACGCCAGCCATGACACGAGTCGGGTTCCACGCGTCCCACGAGCAGCTGGCCCCCAGCGCCCTCCTCGACGCCGCCAAGCGGGCCGATCGGGCCGGCTTCGACGACGTGAGCTGCTCGGACCACATCGCCCCGTGGGGCGAGCGCCAGGGCCACTCGGGCTTCGCCTGGTCCTGGCTCGGCGCCGCCCTCGAGGCCACCTCGGGGCGCTGCGGCGTGGTGAACGCCCCGGTGCAGCGCTACCACCCGGCGATCATCGCCCACGCCATCGCCACCCTGGCCGAGATGTACCCGGGTCGGTTCTGGACCGCCCTCGGGTCGGGTGAGGCGCTGAACGAGCACATCACCGGCGAGCGATGGCCGGACAAGCCGACGCGGGACCGTCGCCTGCTCGAGTGCGTCGACATCATCAAGGCCCTGCTGGCCGGGGAGGAGGTCACCCACGACGGCCTCGTCACGGTCGACCGGGCCCGCCTGTGGGACCTGCCGTCGGAGCCGCCGATGCTCGTCGGCGCTGCGATCAGCGAGGCGACCGCTCGGACGGTCGGCGGCTGGGCGGACGCCCTCATCACGACCAACCAACCCCACGACGTGCTCCGGAAGGTCTTCGATGCGTTCCGCGAGGGCGGTGGCGACGGCAAGCCGATCTTCCTCCAGGTGCACCTGGCCTACGACCCCGACGAGGCCACCGCCGAGGCCGTGGCCCACGAGCAGTGGCGCACCAACGTGTTCGACTCCACCCTGGCCTGGAACCTCGAGATGCCGGCGCAGTTCGACGCCGCCGCCGTCCACGTCACCGCCGCCGACGTGCGGGAGAAGGTGCTCGTGTCGTCCGACGTCGGCCAGCACCTCACCTGGCTGCAGGAGTACGTGGAGCTCGGCGTCGACTCGCTCTGGCTCCACCACGTCGGCCAGACCCAGGACGCGTTCATCGACGCGTTCGCCGAGCACGTCCTGCCCTCCCTGCAGGCCGACGACGGAGGGAGCGACCGATGAGCGCCCCGCGCACCAGCGACCTGTGGTGGAAGAACGGGGTCATCTACTGCCTGGACGTCGAGACGTTCCTCGACACCGACGGCGACGGCACCGGCGACCTCCCCGGCCTCACCGACCGGGTCGACTACCTCGCCGGCATCGGGGTCACCTGCATCTGGCTGATGCCCTTCTACCCCTCCCCGAACCGGGACGACGGCTACGACATCACGGACTACTACTCGGTCGACGCGAGCCTCGGATCCCTCGGGGACCTCGTCGCGTTCATCCGCACGGCCAAGGACCGCGGCATGCGCGTCATCGTCGACCTGGTCGTGAACCACACCTCCGACCAGCACCCGTGGTTCCGCAGCGCCCGCCGCTCCAAGGCCAGCCCCTACCGGGACTGGTACGTGTGGGCCGAGGAGGAGCCGGAGCAGCCCCACGCCGAGAACGTCTTCCCCGACGCCGAGGACAGCATCTGGACCGAGGACGACAAGACCGGGGAGTGGTACCTGCACCACTTCTACTCCCACCAGCCCGACCTCAACATCGGCAACCCCGCCGTGCGCGAGGAGATCGCCAAGATCGCCGGATTCTGGCTCCAGGTCGGGGTCGACGGCTTCCGCGTCGACGCGGTGCCGTTCCTCATCGAGACCGAGGCCACCGATGCCGACGGCGAGCTGTCCCTCGATCCCCACGAGCTGATCCGCGATCTGCGCGCCTTCATGGCCCGGCGACGAGGCGACTCGGTGCTGCTCGGCGAGGTCAACCTGCCCCCGGACCAGCTGGTCGAGTTCTTCGGCGACGACGACGAGCTCGAGCTGCTCTTCGACTTCCCGCTCATGCAGGCCATGTACCTGGCCCTGGCCCGCTGCGACGCCGGTCCGATCCGGGGCGCGCTCGACGCCCGGCCGGAGATCCCCGAGGACGCCCAGTGGGCGATCTTCGTGCGCAACCACGACGAGCTCACCCTCGACCAGCTGAGCGAGGACGAGCGCCAGGAGGTGTTCGACGCCTTCGGCCCCGAGGAGCACATGCAGCTGTTCGGTCGCGGCCTGCGCCGGCGGCTCCCGCCGATGCTCGACGGCGACCAGGACCGCATCCGGATGGTGTACAGCCTGCTGTTCAGCCTCCCCGGCACGCCGGTGCTGTTCTACGGCGAGGAGATCGGCATGGGCGAGAACCTCGACATCGATGGCCGCCTGAGCGTGCGCACGCCGATGCAGTGGACCGACGGCAAGAACGCCGGGTTCTCCCCGGCAAGGCCGTCCCGCCTGGCCCGTCCCGTCCCCGACGGCCAGTTCGGTCCGCTGGCGGTCAACGTCGCAGACCAGCGCCGGCGGGCCGACTCCCTGCTCACCTGGATGGAGCGGATGATCCGCCGCCGGCGCGAGACGCCCGAGCTGGGCTGGGGCACGACGATGCTGCTCGACACCGGCGACGACGCCGTGCTCGCCCACCGCTGCGACTGGGAGCGCTCGGCCGTCGTCGCGATCCACAACCTGAGCCCGACCCCGCGCCTGCTGCGCATCGACCTGGGCCCGATGGAGGGCTGCGACCAGGTCGTCGATCTGCTCGATGCCGCCCAGCCGGTCCACGAGGTCGACGGCTCGACCATCGAGCTCACCCTGGCCGGCTACGCCCACCACTGGTTCCGCCTCCAGGACAGCGAGGGCTCCACCCCGCCGTAGGCCCGGGGCCGCCGGCCGAGGCTACGGTCGTTGCCAGGAACGACCTTCGGGGGACGACATGCACGACCTGGTGATCCGCAACGGCACGATCGTGGACGGGACGGGTGCGCCGCGACGGCGCGCCGACGTCGCCATCGACGGCGAGCGCATCGTGGCGGTGGGCGACGACGTCGGCGAGGGCCGGCGCACCATCGACGCCGACGGCATGGTCGTGACGCCCGGCTGGGTCGACATCCACACCCACTACGACGGCCAGGTCACCTGGGATTCGGACCTGGCACCGTCATCGGTGAACGGCGTGACGTCGATCGTCACCGGGAACTGCGGGGTCGGCTTCGCCCCCGCCCGACCCGACCGCCACGACTGGCTCATCTCGCTGCTCGAGGGCGTGGAGGACATCCCCGGCACCGCGCTGGCCGAGGGCCTCTCGTGGGGGTGGGAGACCTTCCCCGAGTACCTCGACGTGCTCGACCGCCACCGCTGGACCGTCGACGTCGGCACCCAGGTCCCCCACGCCGCGCTCCGCACCTACGTGATGGGCGCACGCGGCGCCGACCACACCGAGCGGGCGACGGCCGACGACATCGATGCCATGAGCCGGCTGTGCGAGGCCGGCATCCGCGCCGGCGCGCTCGGGTTCACGACCAGCCGCACGTGGGTGCACCGCACCAGCACGGGCGAGTCCATCGGCACGCTCACCGCCGCCACCGACGAGGTCCTCGGCATCGCGGATGCCCTCACCCGGGCCGGCACCGGCGTCATCCAGCTCATCTCCGACGCCTACCAGTCCGACGACGACGAGCTCGTCGCGCGGGAGCTCGAGCTGCTCGGCGAGCTGGCGCTGAAGGTGGGCCGACCGCTGTCGTTCACCGTCCAGCAGAACGACGACACCCCGGACCGCTTCCGGGAGCTGCTCACCGCCATCGGGAGCTGGGTCGAGGCCGGAGCCGACGCCAAGGCGCAGGTGGCCGTGCGACCCATCGGGGTGCTCCTCGGCCTCGACGCGTCGGCGAACCCCCTCCTCTTCGCCCCCACCTGGTCCCGGCTGCCGACCGACCGCGCCGCCCGCCTCGCCGAGCTGCGCACCCCTGAGGTGCGCGAGCGCCTGCGGGAGGAGCACGCGGCCGCCGCCGGGCACCTCCGTGGCTTCCCGCTGATCATCCACTCGGGCTGGGATCGCATGTACCCGCTGGCCGATCCGCCGGACTACGAGCCGACCCCCGAGCACAGCGTCGCCGGCCTCGCCGCCGCCCAGGGCCGCGAGCCCTTCGACGTGCTCTACGACCTGCTCACCGGTCCGGCCGCCACGGGCGACGGCTCCACGCTGCTGTACGTGCCGCTCATGAACTACGCCAACGGCAGCCTCGATGACGTCCACGAGATGCTGTCGTCGCCGCACGCCATGGTCGGCCTGTCCGACGCAGGCGCCCACTGCAACGCCATCTCCGACGGCACCATGCCGACCACGGCCATCACGCACTGGACCCGCGACCGCACCCGCGGCCCGAAGCTGAGCCTCGAGCACATGGTCCACCACCAGACCCAGCGCACCGCCGCCCACGTCGGCTGGCACGACCGCGGCGTGGTCGCACCCGGTTACCTGGCCGACCTCAACGTCATCGACCTCGACCGGCTCGCCCTGCGTCCGCCGCACCTCGCCGCCGACCTGCCCGCCGGCGGCACCCGGCTCCTGCAGGAGGCGATCGGCTACGTGGCCACCCTCAAGCGCGGCGTGCCGACCGTCGAGCACGGCGAGCTCACCGGCGAACGCCCGGGATCGCTCCAGCGAGGCCCCCAGCCGCGCACCTGACGGCTCTCCGTCGGCCGGTGTGGCCCGCGACACGTCGGACGCTACGATGCTCGATAACAACCGTTATCACCGGGGGAATACGACGAGATGACCGACACCGTGCCGGAGACCAAGCGCCAGCCCGTCGAGGACTGGGCCACGGACTTCGACCACACCCACCCGGACTACGCGGCGAACGCCCCGGAGATCTGGGACGACCTGCGCGAGCGCTGCCCGGTGGCCCACACCGAGCGCTTCGGGGGCGCCTGGCTGCCGACGAAGGCCGCCGACGTGCGCGCCATCGCCGAGGACACCGACCGGTTCTCGAGCCGCGGCATCATCATCAACGACTTCCGACCCGAGCTCGACATCGCGCCGCGGGGGTACGCCCCGCCGATCACGTCGGATCCGCCCTTCCACCAGGAGGCCCGCCGCCTCCTGCTGCCCCCCTTCTCCCCCAAGAAGATCGCGGAGTGGGAGCCCATGGCCCGGGCCTGCTGCCAGGAGCTCCTCGACGAGGTCGAGGCCGAGCTCACCGCCGGCGGCGACGTGGTCGACGCCGCGACCGCCTACGCGCAGGACATCCCGGTGCGGGTCATCGCCGCCATGCTCGGCCTGCCCGCGGAGGACGGCGACAAGTTCCGCATGTTCATCCACCGGATCCTCGAGACCCCCGGCCAGCACGAGGACATCGATCCGGGCGAGACCCTCGTCGCCTACCTGAGCGAGAAGATCCGGGAGCGCCGCGAGACCGGCGCCGACGGCGACGACCTCATCTCGTACCTGCTCACGGTCGAGGACCCCGACGGCAACCACCTGAGCGACGAGCACGTGTTCGGCACCATCGCCCTGCTGCTCATCGCCGGCATCGACACCACCTGGTCGGCCATCGGTGCCAGCCTCTGGCACCTGGCCCAGCACCCCGAGGACCGTCGCCGCTGGGTCGAGGACCCCGACGTGCGCCTGTTCGCCATCGAGGAGTTCCTCCGCTTCTACGCCCCGGTCACCATGGCCCGCCTGGCCGCCGAGGACACCGAGGTCGGCGGGTGCCCGGTCAAGAAGGAGGACTGGCTCCTGCTGTCCTTCCCGTCCTACAACCGCGATCCGGAGGCCTTCGAGCAGGCCGACGAGTTCGTCATCGACCGGGCCCGCAACCGCCACTCGGCCTTCGGCCTCGGCATCCACCGCTGCCTCGGCTCCAACCTGGCCCGCCTCGAGCTGACCGTGGCCATCGAGGAGTGGATGGAGCGCTTCCCCGACTTCGAGCTGGCCGACCCCGGCACCGTGCGGTGGTCCACCGGCCAGGTCCGTGGGCCCCGCTGCCTGCCGGTCCGCGTGCTCGGCCAGGAGGTCTCGGCGTGAAGATCATCTACGACCGCGACGCCTGCCAGGGCCACAACCGCTGCTACCAGCTCGCCCCCGAGCTCTTCGACGTCGACGAGGAGGGCTACGCCGTGCTGCTCGTCACCGGCGAGGTCCCCGCCGAGCTGGAGGAGAAGGCCAAGCTCTGCGCCGACAACTGCCCCGAGTTCGCCATCGAGGTCGAGGGCTGAATCCGGAGACGGATGCGAAGCATCCGTCAACCAACCCGGAGGTCGCCCTGCGACCGAGGGTTGGCGAGCTCGCCGAGGTCCGACTCGTCGATCTCGATGAAGATGCACTCGCCCGGGCACAGCTCGGCCGAGTCGACCACCCGCTGCTGGAAGTCCGGCGCCACGGGCACCATCGAGCCGGCGCCGCCGGGGTCGTTGCCGATGTCCATGCCGTCGCGCACGTAGGCGATGCCGTCCTCGAGGATCACGAAGATCTCCGGGCAGTGGTCGGTGCACAGGCCGTCGCCGGTACAGAGGTCCTGGTCGATCCACACGTGCACCCGGCCAGCGTAGGGTCGGATCCTGATGTTGCACGCCGACGAGATGGCCACGATCTGGGTGTTGCGGGCCGGTCCCAAGGACCGCCTCGTGCGCTCGTTCCTGGACGACGGGGAGATCGGCGTGGCCTTCCCCCAGTTCCCCGACGGGCACGCCGTCGACCGGGCCAAGGCCCTCAAGATCCTCGGCGTCGGGCTCGACGACGAGCCGACCAAGCACCAGGAGGCCGACGCCGCCCTGTTCCTGAGCTTCGTGCGGCGCATCCGGGTGGCCGACGTCGCCCTGCTGCTGGACCCGGTGGCCGGCGGCTTCGCCTGCGGCGTGGTCACGGGCGACTACCGCTACCGGGGCGACCTGGACGGCGACCGGGCGCAGCACCGGCGGCCGGTCGACTGGCGCCGCCGCCTCCCCTTCACCGCCCTGCCCGCCCGGCTCGATCACCTGCCCGACCAGCGCTCGATGCTCGAGGACGTCCCCGACGGCCGTCTGCGAGACCTGGCCCTGCAGTGCTGCCGGGGCGAGCTGGGCGAGGACCCCTTCGACCGGCCGGCCGCCACACCGCCGCGGCGCCGGACCACGAGCTCGGGTGGGAGCGGACGGCCCCGCGCCTCGCGCACCCCGGCGCCGAAGCGACCGTCGCAGGTCACCCGCGCCGAGCGCCGCTGCACCGTGTGCCTGGTGACCAAGTCCGAGGACCTCTTCGACGGTGACGTCTGCCGCGACTGCGCCTGACCGCTCGGTGATCAGCCCGGTCCGCGCCGCCGTCGCGTCGGGCGTCGTCGCGCTGGCGTCCGTGCTCGCCACCCCCGGGTGGGCGGGCGCGCAGCTGCTGCCCACCACCACGGAGCCGGCCACCACCGAGCCGGTGCCGGAGACCACGACGCCGCCCGAGACCACGGCGCCGACGACCACCGAGGCCCCGACGACGACGGTGCCGCCCACGACCGCGCCACCGGCCACGCAGTCACCGACGACAGCTGCGCCCACCACGGAGCCGCCGGCGACCACCACGACGGCGCCGCCGAGCGCCCCCTCGTCGATCCCCACGACGACGCTGCCGGTCGAGGGTCGGGCCCGCATCACCCAGGACACGCCCGACCTCGGCGGCGTGCTCGCCGTGTGGGGGCTGGGCATCCTCGGCACCATCGCCACCCTGGGGTGGTCGTGGCAGCGCAACCGCTCCGGGGCCGGAGGGGGCTACTGACCGTCCTCGAGGAGGTGGCGGAGCTTGGCCCGCAGCCGCTGGACGGTGTTGTCCACGAACTTGTCGGTCTTGCCCATCTGGTCGGCGATCTCGCGGTACTTCTTGCCGCTGAGCAGGCCGACGAGCACGTGGGCCTCGTTCTCCGACAGGCGGTCGGGCTCGTCCTTGCGTCGCCGGGTGCTCTTGCCCTCGAAGTGGAGCCGCAGGATCTCGTGCACCCGCTCGTGCCCGTGGGCCTCGAGGAGCGTCTCGATCTCGGAGAGGCCGAACGGCATGCCGCCGCTGCCGTCCATGTCCATGCGCTCCACGGCCGAGCGCTCGTGGCTCACCGACGGGAGCTGCACCGCGGAGGACCCGTGGTCCTCGTCGTGCTCGGCGTCATGGTGGGCGATGCGGTCGGACTCGTTCAGCGGCGAGTGCTTCATGCGGTTCGCCGCCTTCACCGCCGTGATCACCTGGCGCTGCATGCAGGTGCGCGAGAAGCTCGGGAACGAGGCGCCGGCGTCGGGCGTGAAGTCGCGGACCGCCTTCCAGAAGCCGATCATCGCCTGCTGGCGCACGTCGTCGTGGTCGCCGCCGGGCACGAAGTACCGCCGGGCCACGGACATGATGAGGCCCTCGTGGCGACGGAGCAGCTCGTTGACCGCCTCCTTGTCACGGGACTGCTGGAACGAGGCGACGAGGTGCCCGTCGTCGAGCTCGCGCACCGCGGCGCGCCCCCGCCGCTTCGACCCGATGAGCTCCGGCGCGTCGTCCCCCACGACGGATCAGTACCTCAGGTGCTCGTGCACGGCACCGGGGTGCTCGGCGTCGACGAGCTCCCAGCCCGTCGCCTCGCACCAGCGCGCCACCCGGTCGGACAGGTCGTCGACGTCGAAGGGCTTGGTGATGTAGTCGTCGGCGCCGGACACGACCCCGCGGATCACGTCCTCCTGGCCGGCGAGCGCGGTGAGGATCACGTAGACGGTGCCGTCGGGGGCGCCGTGGCCGCGCGAGCGACCCTCCTCCATGGCCTCGACGCCGTCCATGCCCGGCATCATCACGTCGAGCAGGCACAGGACCGGGTGGTGCTGGTCGATGAGGTCGGCCACGTTCTCCCCGGTGTCGGTGACGTGCACCTCCCACCCGTCCAGGGTCAGCAGCGACACGATGAGCGAGCGGATGCCGGGCTCGTCCTCGGCGACCACGGCGACGCGTGGCGCGGTGCCCCGGGAGGGCACGTCGAGGTCGAGATCGAGGTCGAGGTCTTGGTCGTCTGCCATGTGGTGCACGCGGGCTCGGTCCGGGCCACGTGTGACCGACGCTACTCCCGGCCCCGAGCCCGCAGCGGTGTCGGAGCCGACGGCAACCGCAGCCGGGCGGCAGACCTACGCGACCACCTGGGGCGGGAAGCCCGAGCGGTCCACCAAGCAGGCCAGCACGAGCACCGCGGCCCAGGCGCGCTCGGCCTCCGGCACGATCCCGACCTGGTCGGTGGTGAGGTCGACCTGCACGGGGATGCCGTCCCCCCGGCTCCAGGCCACGAGCACGTCGGAGATCCCGGGAGGCAACGGATCGACCCCGGCCGCAGCGGCGAGGGCGGCCACGTGGGCCGTCCAGGCCCGCGCGCCGGAGGGGGCGATGGCGGCGTCGAGCGTGAGGGCGCGGCCGGCGACGTCGAGGCGGCGCAGCACGGCGGCCCAGCTGGTGGCCTCGGCACCGGCGACGAGCAGGTCGCGGGCGGCGGCTGCGTCGCCGTCCAGGACCGACCCGAGGGCTTCGACGACGACGCGCGACGCCGGCGCGCTGGTGAGCGCACCACCCGGATCGGACATCTCGGTCACATCGGATGGTTCGCCGCCGGCCGATGCACCTCCTACTGCGTCCGAGCCGCTTCCGGGACGTGGCCGGGGTGCCCGCCGCAGGATACGGTCGTTGCCAGAACTCGTCGTCATGCTCCAGGGGGTCCCTTCGTGCCACGCATCGCCATCATCGGCTCCGGCTTCGCCGGCATGGGCCTGGGCATCCAGCTCAAGCAGCAGGGCATCGACACGTTCACGATCTTCGAGAAGGCCGATGCCATCGGTGGCACGTGGCGGGCGAACACCTACCCCGGCGCCGAGTGCGACATCCCCTCCGCGCTGTACTCGTACTCGTTCGAGAACTTCGACTGGCCCAACAAGTGGTCCCACCAGCCGGTGATCAAGGACTACCTCGAGCACTGCGCCGAGACCTACGGGCTCTGGGCCCACATCCGCCTCGAGACGCCGGTGACCGAGCTGCGCTGGGTGGAGGAGGTCGGCGCCTGGGACGTCGACGCCACCCCGGAGGGTGGGGAGACCACGACCGAGCGCTACGACGTGGTGGTCTCGGCCACCGGCCAGCTGAGCCGGCCCCGCTGGCCCGACATCGACGGGCTCGACTCCTTCGCCGGACCGGTCTTCCACTCCGCCGAGTGGGATCACTCGGTCGACCTGAAGGGCAAGCGGGTCGCGTCCATCGGCGCCGGCGCGAGCGCGGTGCAGTACGTGCCCCAGATCGCCAAGGATGCAGCGAAGGTCACCGTCTTCCAGCGCACGCCGAACTGGATCATCCCGAAGAACGACCGGGACTACACCGAGATCGAGAAGTCCCTCATCCGCCGCAGCCGGGTGGCGCGCAACCTGCGCCGGTTCATGATCTTCGCCCGGGCCGAGCTGCTCGGGTACGACCTCATGCACCAGAAGTCCTTCGTGCGCGACTTCATGCAGAAGTTCGCGGTGAAGAACCTGCAGGAGAAGATCAGCGACCCCGACAAGGTGGCCAAGCTGACGCCCGACTACCCGATGGGCGCCAAGCGGGTCCTGTTCTCCGACGACTTCTACGAGGCGATCGAGGAGCACGACGTCGACATCGTCACCGACCGGATCGACAAGGTCACCGGCGACGCCATCGTCACGGTGTCGGGGATGGACCAGGACCACGTCGAGCACCAGGTCGACGTCATCGTCGTGGGCACCGGGTTCCACACCCAGGACTTCCTCACGCCGATGACGGTGACCGGACCCGAGGGCCGGAACCTGAACGAGCAGTGGCAGGAGGGCCCCCAGGCCCACCTCGGCCTCACCGTGTCCGGCTTCCCGAACCTGTTCTTCATGTACGGCCCCAACACGAACCTGGGCCACAACTCCATCGTGTTGATGATCGAGTCGCAGTGCCGCTACATCCTGTCGGCCCTGCGCCAGATGGCGGCCCGGTCGATCCAGGCGATCGAGGTGAAGGCCGAGGTGCAGCAGGCCTACAACGACGAGCTGTCCCGCCGCCTGGCCGACAGCGCCTGGGTGCTCATCGAGGACAGCTGGTACCTGCAGGGCGGCAAGGTCACCAACAACTGGGTGGGCCGCACCACCGAGTACCGCCGGCGCACCAACCACGCCGACCTCGACGAGTACCACCTGCGACCCAAGCCGGCGCTCACCAAGGCCGGCTGACCGCTACACCACCACTGCCAGTTCCGATCTATCGAAACTGGCAGCAGTTCTCCTGTAGCGCGCGCCTCACATCCCGCCGAAGAGCTCCTCGTCCAGGACGGGCAGCAGGATCGCCTCCTTGAGCGTGGCATAGGTGTCGAGGCGCTCGATGTCCCCGTCGTCGTCGATCCAGGCGAAGGTGTAGGCGTCCTCGGCCTCCTTGAGCACGGCGTAGACGCCACCGTCGGCGTCGAAGATGGCCACGGCCTCGATGCCGTCGTCGGTGTCGACCACCGGCAGCGAGCCGCCGGCCTTGCCGACGGCGGCGGCCACGTACTCGACGGCGTCGATGAAGGTGGCGTGCTGCTCGGGGAGCTCCACGACCTCGTCCATGCCGGGCGTGCCGCGGACCACCGTCCAGCCGTCGTGGTCGACCCCTTCGACGACGAGCAGCGTGTCGCTCGGCAGGCGCACCTCGAGCGCCGGCAGCGTGATCCCCTCGCCGTCGTCGACGCCGAGCAGCACGGTGGCCACCGGACCGGGATCGAGGTCGTTGGCGGCGATCGCCGCGGCCTGTGCGGCATCGAGCGGGACCGGGTTCTGCTCCGGGGCGCCGTCCTGGAGGGGCGATCCGACGAACTCGTCGCCCGCCAGCAGGGACGTGCCGTCGATCGGCGAGCGCAGGCTGTCGAAGCCCACGGAGACGACGGCGACGCGCTCGCCGTCCTCGTCGTCCTCCAGCTCCACCGGGCCGACGACGCTCCCGGTGGCGTAGATGCCGGCGGGGACGACGTCGCCGAGGCGGTCCTGGACCCACAGGTGGGCGAGCTGGCCGGGCCCGAGCAGGGCGGCCCGGTCGTCGGCGACCTCGAACTGGATCATCGCCTCGCCGTCGGCGAAGGCCGTGCCGAGGTCGATGTCGGTGGGGTCGACCTCGAAGACCCAGGCGGCGGGTGGGCGGGACGGCGCATCGGGCACGAGGTGACCCTACGGGCGCTCCGACGGTCGTCCCACGGCGACGGTGTGCTCCCATGGGGGCCGTGGCCGCCCACGACCCGCAGACGCCCGAGGCCGAGGACCTGGTCCGCTTCGTGCGCATGGTCTCCCACGGCCTCCGCAACCCGCTCGCCATCGCCACCGGGATGCTCGACCTGCTGGCGCAGCTCGCCGGCCCGGAGCTCGACGAGGAGTCCCGCGAGCTGCTGACCCGGTCGTCCGCCGCGGTCCACCGGACCGCGGACATGGTGCTGAGCGTCCAGCGCTACATCGGGGCCCAGCACCGCCCGCTGCAGACCGGACCGGTCGACCTGGGCGAGGTGGCGACGTGGGTCGCGGAGCAGCTGGACCCCGACGAGGTCGTCGTGCAGGTGGCGGACGGGCTCCCGACGGTGGCCGCCGACCGGGACATGGTCGAGTGGGTGTTCCACGAGCTGCTCGACAACGCCCGGCACCACGCCGGTGGCGACGGGGCGGTCACCGTCACCGTCGACGGCCGGCGGGCCGGGGACCGCTGGCTGGTGTCGGTGACCGACGACGGCACCGGCATCCCGACCGACCGCCACGACGCTGCCTTCGTCGAGGGCGAGCGCCTGGAGCGCTCCGGGGGCGGGCTCGGCCTCGGGCTCACCACGGTTCGGGCGGTGCTGGCCCGCCACGGCGGGGAGGCATGGCTGGAGGACGCGCCCGACGGCGGCCTGCGGGCCGTCACCGCCTGGCCCGCCTGAGCCACCGCTACACCACCACTGCCAGTTTCCAGGATCGGAACTGGCAGTTCCCCTGTAGCGGTGGCGAGGAGCGCTACTCGGCGAGGATGCGGCGCAGGGCCTCGGTGACGTCGGCGGCCTGCGGGAGGATGGCGTCCTCGAGGGTGGGCTCGTAGGCGACGTGGACGTCGGGCGCACCGACCCGGCGGACCGGGGCGTCGAGGGACCAGAAGCACTCGTCCGCGATCCACGCCGCGATCTCGCCACCGAAGCCGGCCGTGAGCACGTCCTCGTGCACGACCAGGGCGCGGCCGGTGCGCTGGACGGACTCGCCGACGCGCTCGGAGTCCCACGGGGCGATGGTGCGCAGGTCGATCACCTCGACCTGGCGTCCGGTCTCCTCGGCGATGGCCTCGGCCGCGACCAGCGACTTCTGGACCATGGCCCCCCAGGTGACGACGGTGACGGCATCGCCGGGGCGGCGCACGTCGGCGACGCCGAAGGGCAGCACCCAGTCGGCCGGGGGGAGGAGGTCCTTGGTGTAGGGCTGGCGCAGCAGGTGCTTGTGCTCGAGGAACAGGACCGGGTCCTCGCACTCGAACGCGTACCGCAGCAGGCCGGCGGCGTCGCGGGCGCGGGACGGGAAGGCGATGAGCAGCCCGGGCACGTGGGCGAAGATCGACTCGCCCGACTGGCTGTGCCAGATGGCGCCGCCGTGCAGGTAGCCGCCGATGGGGATGCGCACGACCATCGGGGCGGTGAAGGCGCCGTTGGAGCGCCACCGCATGGTGGCGGCCTCGCTCTTGATCTGCTGCATGGCGGGCCACACGTAGTCGAAGAACTGGATCTCCGGCGCCGGGCGCAGGCCCCGCACACCGTGTCCGACCGCCCGGCCGATGATGTTGGCCTCGGCCAGCGGCGTGTTGAAGCAGCGGGCCATGCCGAACTCGCGCTGCAGGCCGTGGGTGGTGCCGAAGACCCCGCCCTTGCCCTCCACGTTGGCCAGCACCTGCTCGCGGGCATCGGCGACGTCCTCGCCGAAGACGCGGATGCGCACGTCGGCGGCCATCCGCTCGTGGAGCACGGCGCTGATCGCGCCGCCGAGGGCGACCTCGTCGCCCCCGTCGTAGGCATCGGGCGGCTCGGGCCGGTCGGGCAGGGCCACGACGTGGTCCCAGATGGTGGCGGGGTCCGGACGCGCCGCCCCGACGGCCTGCTTGGCCGCGTCGGCGACGGTCTGGCGGGCCTCCTCGCGGACGGCGCTGGCCTCGGCGGGGCTGAGGGCGCCGTGCTCGACCAGCACCTGCTCGAGGCGGCCGATGGGGTCGCGCTCGGACTCGTCGGCCAGCTCGCGCTCGGAGCGGTACTTGGACTGGGTGTCGGCTCCGGAGTGGGAGTAGGGGCGGGTGACGTCGGCGTGGATGAGCAGCGGCCCGACGCCGGCCCGGACCCGGGCGATGGCGGCCTCGCTCCACCCCCGGACCTCGAGGTAGTCGGTGCCGTCGAGGCGCAGCACCTCGAGGCCGCGGAACCCCCGCACCAGCTCGGAGACCGGGGCGGGTGACTGGTCGGAGACGGGCACCGAGATGGCGTAGCCGTTGTCGGCCACGACGAAGACGACCGGCAGGTGCAGCGTGCACGCCGTGTTGAGGGACTCCCAGAACTCGCCCTCGGAGGTGGCGCCCTCGCCCAGGCTCACGTAGGTGACCTCGTCGCCGGCGGCGGGCAGGTGCGCCAGCTCGGGCGTGCGGCCGATGTACCGGCCGGCCTCGGCGCAGCCCACGGCGGGGATGCACTGGCTGCCCGTGGGGCTGGACTGGGACACGACGTGCTCGGCGGCGTAGCCCCAGTGCGACGGCATCTGGCGGCCGCCCGACGCCCGGCACTCGGCCGAGCCGACGGCCTGGAGCAGGAGCTCGTAGGGGCTGATGCCGAGGCCGAGCATCAGGGCCAGATCGCGGTAGTAGGGGAAGAACCAGTCGTGCCCGGGGCGCAGCGAGCGGGCCAGCCCGAGCAGCAGCGCCTCGTGGCCGGCGCCGGAGATCTGGAAGAACACCTTGCTCTGCTTCTGCAGGCTGATCTCGCGGTCGTCGATGGCGCGCGACACGCACGCCAGACGGAAGTCCTCGATGACCTCCTCGACCGCGAACCCCCTGATGTCGCTCACCGGTTCCGAGTGTGCCACCTCCACCGGACCTCGCGTGCCGATGCGCGTGCGGGCCGTGACCCGACTGAGCAGATCGCGCAGCAGACGAGCCATCACCTGCGCAGACGGCGCACCCGTCCGCGGACCTCCTGACCGCCGAGTCGGGCGCGGTCGGCGGCGGCGTGCCCGGCCGCGTACCCGGCCGGGTCGCTGGCGGTGACCCGCATGCGGCGCAGGTGCGGGAAGGCCGAGGCGAGCTCGTCCTCGACCGCGACCTCGCGGCTGCGCAGCACGGGCAGGAGCCCCTCGCCGTGGTCGCGCACGGCCTCGGACACGGTGGCCGCCGCGGCCTGGCGAAGCCGTTGCCCGATGCGGGACGCGTAGGCCACCAGGAAGGCCTGGCGGAACGCGCGCGACCGCGTGCGCGGGCTGGTGCCGGCCTGGAGCATCGCCCGGGTGCCCTGCACCAGCAGCGACGTGTAGAGGAGCTCGACCGTGGCCTGGTCGTCGGGGAAGCCGATGACGGTGGCGACGTTCCGGTCGGTGTCGAGCACGGCGCGGCACCGGTTGGCGCGGGCCAGCTCGGTGAGCAGCTGGAACTTGGGCCGGGCGTAGGGCGACTCCACCAGCAGCGTGCGGCCCTCGGGCCCGGCGCGGCTGCCCTCGCCCAGCATGGCCCGATCGATGGCGTGGCGGTCCATGAGCTGCTGGGCCTTGGCCGAGAGGGCCTCGGCCTCGTCGGGGTAGGTGGTGGATTCGGCCTTGGCGAGCAGCGACCGCACCTTGTGCAGCACGCCGGGGTCGGGGGCGCCGCCGCCGGCGCCGTCGGGATCGAGGTGAGCCATCGCCCCATCATGTCGGCACCCTCCGACAGTCACGTCCGAGGACGCACGAGCCGAGGACCCCAGACCCTGTCGATGCCGCGTCGGTCTCGGTAGACACCTCTCATGCGACGCCTCTCCGCCCACGACGCCGTGGACCTGTTCCAGGCCACCGACACCCTCGGCCTCCCGCTCGGACCATCCCAGCCGGCCGCGCTGCTCGAAGCGATGGGCAGCCGCAAGGACTGGGAGGACCTCAAGGTCTTCGGGGCGCTCGTCACCGTCCTCACCGACCTGTTCACCCATCCCCACGTCCACTACCTGAGCGGCTTCTTCGGCCCCCTCGAGCGGCTGCTGCGCGACAGCGGCGCCAACATCGGCTTCGCGCCCGCCGACTTCCGCCGCTTCGTCGCCCTGCTCGAGGACATCTCCCCCCGGGTGATGGCCACTGCGGCCTCGCCCCCCGACCGCGACGGGTGGTGCAGCCTGTCGCTCCACGCCGGCGCCAACACCGGATCGCTGCACGCCGCCGGCGCCGACCCCGACCGGCTGCTCGTCGTGGAGGTGAGCGACAGCTACCCGGTCACCTACGGGTGGGGCGAGCACGGGCACCGCCTCCACGTCGACGAGATCGACGTGCTCATCGAGTCCGACTCCACCCCCTACGAGATCGCCGACCCCGAGCCCACCGATGTCGAGCGCTCGATCGCCCGCCACATCCAGGGCCTGATCCCCGACGGGGCCACGCTGCAGACCGGCATCGGCGCCGTCCCGTCCGTGGTCGCGGCGCTCCTCGCCGAGGGTGACGGCGGTGACTACGGCATCCACTCGGAGATGTTCACCACCGGCCTGATGAAGCTGCACCAGGCCGGCAAGGTCTCCAACATGCGCAAGGGCCAGTACGAGGGGGTGTCGGTCTGCACCTTCGCCGGCGGCACCCGCGAGCTCTACGACTGGCTCCACCAGAACCGCGAGGTGGCCTTCCTCCCCGTCGAGGTCGTGAACTCGCCCGAGCTCATCGGCGCCAACCGGTCGATGATCACGATCAACGCGGCCCTCTCGGTCGACATCCACGGCCAGGTCGTGGCCGACACCCGCAGCGGCGAGCAGTTCTCCGGCATCGGCGGCCACGAGGACTTCGTCGCCGGCACCGGACTCGCCCTGTCCGACCGCTCCATCCTGTGCCTGCCCTCCACCTACCGGGCCGGCGAGGAGGTCCGCTCCCGCATCGTCCCGTGGTTCGCCGCCGGCACCGTCATCACCACCCCACGGCACCAGGTGGACGTCATCGTGACCGAGCACGGCGTCGCCGAGCTCCAGGGCAAGACCGTCCACCAGCGCGGCGAGGCGCTCGCCGCCATCGCCCACCCCGACTTCCGCGACGACCTCCTCGAGGCCGCCGAGCGCGCCTCCGGCGGCGCCTCCCCCATGCCCTGACCGGGTCCCGAGGGGGTTCGCCGAGTGTTCACCCGCCGGCGGGGAGGAGCGGAGACCGGTCGGGACGAACAGTTCCGCCGTGGGCCTCTCTCGTCGCACCTTCATCAAGACCGCTGCCGTGGCCGGCGCCGGCGCTGCCGTCGGCGGCACCGCGCACGCCGACCTGGTGAACCTCGCCCGTCCGACGTCGCTCCTGCTCGACGCCCCGGCACCGAAGTTCCCCAACATCCAGCACGCGGTGGTGGTGATGATGGAGAACCGGTCCGCCGACCACTACCTGGGGTGGTGGGGCGACCGGGAGGAGGTCCGCTTCGATGCCAGCACCCGCCTGCCCGGTCGGGAGACGTTCGACTTCGGCATCGGCGGCGAGCAGAACTGGGCCGGCCACCCCTACGTCGATCCCGGCCACAGCCACACCACCGGGCGGCGCCAGGTCATCGACCACGACGGCGATGGCAGCCCCGATGGCTGGAGCACCACCGAGGACGGCGGCGACCGGCCCGGCACGGGCACCGACCGGTACGCCTCGAGCTACTACACCGCCGCCGACCTCCCCGTCATCGACCGGATCCTCCGGGACTTCACGTCCTTCGACCGGTACTTCACCTCGTGGATGGGCAACACGTACCCCAACCGCTACTACATGCACTCGGCCCAGGCCCACGGCCTGAACAACAACGACTTCCCACCCCAGCGGATCGGCGAGAACCCGGCCTGGGCGGCCGGGTGGGACTGGCCGACGCTGTGGGACCAGCTGGACGCCAAGGGCGTGACGTGGAAGTACTACTTCTCGAACCTGCCCGTGATCGCCCTGTGGGGGCCGCGGTACCTCGCCAACACCCGTCCCATCACCGAGTACTACGCCGACTGCGCCGCCGGCACCCTGCCGCAGGTCGCGTTCGTCGACCCGTTCTTCGTCGCTCCCGAGGGCCTGGCCAACGACGACCACCCCCACGCCGACATCCGGCTCGGCCAGGAGTTCTTCAGCGACGTCACCACCGCGTTCATGCGCTCCCCCAACTGGGCCAAGGGCGCCATGTTCATCAACTACGACGAGTGGGGCGGCTTCTTCGACCACGTGGTGCCGCCCGCCGTGGACGACACCGTCGACCCCTACGGCGCCTACGGCCCCGGCGAGGTGCCGGACTACACGGTCGAGGGGCCGCACACCACCGGCCCGGACGACTTCGGGCTGTTCGGGTTCCGCACGCCGGCGTTCCTGCTCAGCCCCTACGCCCGCAACACCGGCGCCAACCTCCGGGCGCCGGCCGGGTCGATGCCGCCGCGGTCCAAGGGCAAGGCCCGGGGGCGGCGTTCCGACAGCGAGCCCACCGTGGACCGCACCCTCAGCGCCACGCTGGACCACGTGTCGATCCTGTCCTTCATCTGCGAGAACTGGGGCCTGCCCCAGACCGGTCAGTGGGACCCGGGACGCAGCCGTCACGCCATCAGCACGATGCGCGATGCGTTCGATCCGACCATCGCCGACCCCGACCACCCCGGCGACCCCGAGGTCGACGTCGACGCCTACGACTACGTCGCCCCGCCGGAGGCGCGCACCACCGGCCTGCCCGTCCCGGAGAGCTCGGTGAGCGACCTGTGGGTCATGGCCGACTGGATCGAGGCGCAGGGCTACCGCATCAACACCCGCTTCGCCGACGCCCTGCCCTTCACGCGCTGACCGGATCGATCAGGCGTTCTCCTGCAGGAACGGCGCGACGCGCTCCGGGGGCCGTCCGATGATGGCCCGGCCGTGGAGCCACACGACCGGGCGCTCCATGAGCTCGGGGTGCTCGACCAGCAGGTCGACGACGGCGGTCGGGGTCGTGGCCTGCGACGTGTCGACGCCGGCCTTCTTCGCGTCGCCGTGGCGGATGAGGTCCGTCGGCGGGTCCTCGAGGCCGGCGACGATGGCGTCGAGCGTGGCCCGATCGGGCGGGCTGTCGAGGTAGCGCACCTCGTCGACGTCGACGCCGAGCTCGCCGGCGGTGGACACCGCCGCACGGGACTTCGAGCAGCGCGGGTTGTGGAAGATGGTGGGTCCGGTACCGAGCGTGGACATGGCCCGAACGTAGCCCCGCCACTGCAGCGTGGGACCCTGGACGGGTGACGTCCCCGCGCGGCATCGACGAGCCGCACTCGAGCCGGCTCGCTCCCGACCACCCGCAGCGGGACCTGATCCTCGCCGCCCACCGCGCCGCCGTGGACGCCGGCGAGCCCGGCTACCTCGACCCGGCCACCGGGCTGTTCGTGCTGACCGCCGTGGAGCTGGCTGCGGCGGGCTCGTGCTGCGAGCGCGGGTGCCGCCACTGCCCGTACGTCTGAGCCGTCGCGTCGACGAAGACCTCCTCGGCCACCCATTCGGCATAGGGGCCCGATCCGAACGCCTCGACCACCGGCTGGGTCTGGGTGGCCTGCGCCCGGAGCGCCACGAGCTTGCGGTCGAGGGACGCGCCGGTGAGCGACAGGCGGAGCGCCAGCTCAGCTGCCGGTCTCGGCGCAGGCAGCGACGGGTCCATGAACACGTCGAAGCGCTCGTGCAGCCCTCGGAACCGCTCGCAGTAGCCCTCCTCGAGCGCCGCGTGCAGGACGCGGACCCGCCGGCTGCTGCGCAGACAGGCCGCGTCGACCCATCTCGAGACGGCCCGGTGGTCCGGGTGGCCGGTGACCCCGTCGGGTCCGAACGTCAGGATCGTGTCGGGAGCGACCTCGTCCATGATCGCCGCCAAGCGTCGGGCCTGCTCGGCGGTCGAGCAGCGGGCGAGCTCGCCGTCGGGGAGCCCGAGCCAGCGGTGGTCGTGCACGCCGAGTGCGGCGAGGGCCGCCGACGCCTCCCAGCGCCGGACCGGCGCCAACCGGTCCGGCGGCCAGGCGACCGGGTCGTCGGTGCCGCGCTCCCCCGCCGTCGCCGACACGACGACGACGCGCTGCGCGTTGCCTGCGGCGATGGCCATCACCCCGGCGGACAGATAGGTCTCGTCGTCGGGGTGGGCCCAGATGCCGAGGACCGTCCCGAGCGCTGCGACGTCGTCGAGGTCGTTCATCGGACGGCGCAGCCGGAGATGGCCGTGTTGACGGGCACGAAGGCGGACCGCTTCAGGCGGGCCCGGCGGATGGCGACCTCCCGGAAGCCGGCACCCTCGATCGTGCGGGCCGTGTCCCGGCACAGGTCGCAGCCCTCGAAGACCCAGCTCCACGGTCGGCGGATGGCGTGCTGCAGCCACCGGCGCGGGCTCCAGGACGGCGCGGCGACGTGCTCGACGAAGCGGAACCGGCCGCCGGGCCGCAGGATACGCCGGATCTCGGCGAGCACGGCCTCCGGGTCGTCGACCGTGCACAGCACGAGCGAGCAGAGCACCTCGTCGACGGACGCGTCCGGGATCGGCAGGTCCTCCCCGTAGGCGCCGATCACGGTCAGGTCGAGGCCCCGCGCCGCGGCGCGCGCCTCGAGCTGCGCGTGCATCGCCTCGCTCGGCTCCACGGCGAGGACGCTGCTGCCCGGAGGCAGGTGGGCGAAGTTCGCGCCCACACCGGCACCGAGCTCGACGACCGCGCCCGCGGCGATGTCCGCGAAGGCCGAGCGCTTGTGCTGCCGGGTGATGTGGTTGAGGTAGCGGTCGAAGGTCCGGAAGAACCAGGCGTTGAACTCGCTGCGGGCGCCGTGGTGGAAGGTGCCCTGCTCCGTCTGGGCGGGTGCGGGACGGGGATCGGTGGTGGTCACGAGGTGCTCCTCGGTCGGGGCGTCGCCGATCGACGCCGGACCCGCACCGTGACGAACACCCCTCGCACCCCGCTCGCATCGTCCTTGCACGCGCGCGCCAGGCCCGTGCAAGCCCCCCGCGAGGCGGCTTCCGCACGGTGGTCCCCGAGCGCACACCGACCACCGCAGGAGCACCCATGCGACCACGCCAACCGACCGAGTCCGGAGTCGTCGACCGAGACGGCGTCGGCATCCACTGGGAGACCTACGGCAGCGGCGAGCAGACCCTCGTCCTGCTGCCACCGTGGATGATCGTCCACAGCCGCATCTGGAAGGCCCAGATCGCCGGCCTCGCCGACCACTTCCGCATCGTCACCTACGACGCCCGCGGCTGCGGGCGCTCCGACCGTCCGACGGACCCGGTGGCGTACGGGCCCGAGGCGCACACGGCCGACGCCCTCGCCGTGCTCGACGCGACGGGCACCGACCGGGCCGTGCTGGTCGGGAACTCCTACGGGGGCCTCCTCGCGCTGGTGCTCGGCGCCTTCGCCCCGGAGCGGGTGGCCGGCGCCGTGTTCATCGGGCCGTCCACCGATCTCTCGGGCACCGCTGACGCTCCCCTCACCCGCGCCCTGCTCCGGTTCCACGACGAGCCGGACGTCGAGGAGGGCTGGGGTCGCTACAACCGCCACTCATGGGCCCGCGACTTCCCGGGCTTCGTCCGCTGGTTCACCGAGACGGCGCTCGCCGAGCCGCACACGACCAAGCCCCGGGAGGACGCGCTGGAGTGGGGGCTCGACACCACCGCCGAGGTCCTGACCGCGACGGTGGCGGCCCGTGCCGGTGTCCCACCGGAGAAGTCCGCGGCGAGCCTCCGTGCGCTGATCCCGGCCGTGACGTGCCCCACGCTCGTCATCCAGGGCCTGCTCGACGAGATCTGCCCCCCGACCTTCGGCCGTGACCTCGCGGCGGCGCTCGGCTCCGAGCTGGTCGAGATGCCCGACGCCGCCCACTGCCCCCAGGTCCGGTTCCCGATCCAGGTGAACGAGCTGATCCGGTCCTTCGTCGCTCGCCGGGTCGGCACCGACGCAGCGACCGGCCCGGTTGGCATCGTGTGCGATCCGGGCCACGTGCCGGCACCGCGCCGCACCCGCCCGCCTCGCGTGCTGTACCTCTCCTCGCCCATCGGGCTCGGTCACGCCCGGCGGGACCTCGCCATCGCGTCGGAGCTGCGGACGCTCGTGCCCGAGGCCGAGATCGACTGGCTGGCCCAGGATCCGGTGACCCGCTTCCTGGACGCCGCCGGCGAGCGCGTGCACCCGGCGAGCCACCGGTTGGCCAGCGAGTCCGCCCACCTCGAGGCGGAGACCGACGAGCACGACCTCCACGTCTTCGAGGCCCTGCGCCGGATGGACGAGATCCTCGTGACCAACTTCAGCGTGTTCGCCGACGTCACGGCATCCGAGGAGTACGACCTGGTGGTCGGCGACGAGTCCTGGGAGGTCGACCACTTCCTCCACGAGCACCCGGCGACCAAGCGGGCGAGGTTCGCGTGGCTGTCGGACTTCGTCGGCATCGTCCCGATGCCGTCGGGCGGCGAGCGCGAGGCCTTCGTCGCCGCCGACTGGAACCGGGAGATGATCGGCCACGTCGAGCGGCAGCCGGGCGTCCGCGACCGGTCGATCTTCGTGGGTGACCCCGAGGACGTCGTGCCCCTCGGCTTCGGCCCCGGGCTGCCCTCGATCGCCGACTGGACTGCGGCCCACTACGACTTCAGCGGCTACATCACCGGGTTCGACCCCGCCGAGCTCGATCACGGCGTGCTGCGCGCCGAGCTCGGGTACCGGGACGACGAGGTCGTCGTCATCGCCGCCGTCGGTGGATCGGGCGTCGGGCTCCCGCTGCTGCGCCGCATCGTCGCCGCCCACCCGCTCGCGGCGCAGGAGATCCCCGGGCTGCGCACCGTCGTGGTGACCGGACCCCGACTCGACCCCGACGCCCTGCCGGACGTGGCGGGCGTGGAGAAGCGGGCCTTCGTCCCCGACCTCCACCGCCACCTCGCGGCGTGCGACCTCGGCATCGTGCAGGGCGGGCTCACCACCACGATGGAGCTGACCGCCGCGCAGCGACCGTTCCTGTACGTGCCGCTCCAGAACCACTTCGAGCAGCAGGTGCACGTGCGCCACCGCCTCGATCGCCACGGGGCCGGCCGGGCGCTCGACTACGCGACCGCGACGCCGGAGGTGATCGCCGAGGCGATGACCGAGCAGCTCCGCCAGGGGCCGCCCCGCTACCAGCCGGTCCGACCCGACGGCGCCCGCCGTGCCGCGTCGCTGCTCGTCGACCTGCTGTGACGAGCCGACTGCCAGATCCATCCACCGGGACCATCCGCCGCAACCACCACCCACACCGACAGGAGCACCACATGACCATCACCGAGCACCCCACGACCACCGACCACCAGCTGCCGGACGACGACGTCCTCGCCGGGTTCCGGGCGCGAGCCCGCACGGCCGACGATCGCAACGAGTACTTCTACGAGGACCTCGCCGTCCTCCGCGAGATCGGCTACCTCGGGGCCGCCGTCCCGACCGAGCTGGGCGGTTGGGGCCACGACCTGCGCCAGCTCGCCCGGTCGCAGCGCCGGTTGGCGAGCTTCGCCCCGGCCACGGCGCTCGCCATGACCATGCACCACTACTGGGTCGGCATCGCCGTGGAGCACGAGCGGGTCGGCGACACCTCGCTGCGCTGGATCCTCGAGCGGGCAGCCGCCGGCGAGGTGTTCGCAGCCGGGCACGCCGAGGTCGGCAACGACGCACCCGTCGTGATGTCCACCGCCACCGCTGAGCGCGTGGACGGCGGCTACCGGTTCAACGGCCACAAGATGTTCGGCTCGAACGGTCCGGTGTGGTCATGGCTCGGCGTCCACGCGCTCGATGCCAGCGACCCCGAGCACCCGGTGATCGTCCACGGGTTCGTGCCCCGTGATGCCGACGGGGTCACGGTCGTGCCGAACTGGGACACGCTGGGGATGCGCCCGTCCCAGAGCTACGACACCATCCTCGACGACGTCTTCGTGCCCAGCGATCGGATCGGGGCCATCACCCCGGCCGGCGACGAGTCGAACCTGTTCCTCTTCGCCATGAACCTCTGGTTCGTGGGGCAGTGCGGGAGCGTCTACCTCGGCATCGCGGACCGCGCCCTGGAGCTGGCCGTCCGATCGGCGACCACCAAGACCTCCGTCGCCATCCCCCGTGGCACCTACGCCCACAACCCCATGGTCCAGCAGCAGGTCGCCGAGATGTACCTGGAGCTCGACGCCGCAGATGCCACGGTGCGGGGGTTCCTGGACGACGTCGTCGACGGCGTCGACCACGGCGACCTCTGGGGCGCCAAGATCGTGTCGGCGAAGTGGCGGGCGGTGGAGGCCGCCAAGCGCGTCGTGGACCGCGCCCTCGACGTGGCCGGCGGAGGCGGGATGGTGCGCGGCAACGAGCTCGAGCGGCTCTACCGCGACGTCCGCTGCGGCGGCTTCCACCCCACCAACGCGGCGCTCACCTTCGAGACCGCCGGCAAGACGGTGCTGGGCATCGACCCCTCGGGTCCCCGCTGGTGATCAGCCCTCGATGCGGTCGAACGCAGCCGTCGCCACCCCGGCGGCGGCTGCGTCGTCGAGCGCCGCGCCTTCCGCGAGCAGCTCGGCCAGGCGCCCGGGGCCGAGCCGCTGCTCGAGCTCGGCGCGCACCGCGGCCAACCGGTCGACGTCGTCGCCCACCACCTCGTGGCCGGCCCCCGGGGCCGTGACCGCACCGAGCAGGAGGGCCGCCTGGTCGTCCAGGCCCTGCCCGCACAGCAGCTCCGTGACGGTCCGCAGCATCGTGCGGAACGGCGACCGCACCCCCGCCCGCAGCCACAGCGGCAGCAGCCAGCGGTAGTGCCCGACGGCGGCCGGGACGTCGCCGGCCCGAGCATCGAGGGAGGCCAGCGACGCACCGGCCACGCCCTCGACCAGCTGGCCGCCACCGGCCCTCGCCAGCTCGACGGCGCGTCGCAGCCGGCGCCGCGCTTCGGGCGGATCGTCGTCCAGGAGCACCTCTCCGGCGCCGTACCAGCACCAGGCCGCAGCGATCGCGCCGGCTCCGGGAGCGACGTCGTCGAGCAGCCGCTCGGCATCCGCGACGGCGCCCGGTGCGTGGGCGTAGGACTCGGCGATGGCCAACGTCGCCCCGTCCTCGCCCTGGCGCAGCGGGTCACCGACGGCGTCATCGAGCCGCAGCCCGGCGCGGAACCCCTCCACCGCATCGGCGAGCGCGCCGTGGGCCAGCGACTCGGTGGCGCGGGCGCCGATGAGCTCGTAGGTGGGGGCCAACCCGAGGTCCGCCGCCGCCTCCTCGGCTCGATCCAGGAGGTGTCCCATGCGCTCGAGGTCACCCGCCTTCCACGCCCCGAGCGCGGCGACCGCGTAGGCGTCGACGGCGAGCGGGTGGCCGGCAGCGGCACCCAGGTCCCCGGCCGCCTCGCCCCAGGCCATCAGCTCCGGGAGCATCCCGTGCATGGCCGGGTCGCGGATGGCCACGACGATGCGCACCGCCAGGTCCGGATCGCGGCGAGCCGATGCCGTGGCCATCGCCTGGCGCAGGTCGGGCACGAGGGCGCGGACCGCCTGCATCGGCGCATCGTCGTGGGCGGTGCGGAGCGCCGCGCTCGCGGCCGAGACCCGGGCGGCGATGCGATCGGCGTGGCGACGGGCGAGATCGCCTCGCTGCCTGTCGTCCGACCGTTCGGCCAGGAAGCTCCGCACCACCTGCAGCAGCCGGAACCGGCCGTCGTCGCGGTGCACCAGCGATCGCTCGACGAGATCAGCGAGGCGATCTCGCACGTCGGACGCATCGCGATCGGCCACCGCGGCCACGTCCTCGCCATCGAAGGGCCCGGCGAACGTGGCCGCCGCAGCCAGGACCAGCTGGTCGTCGGCGTCGAGCATCCGGTGCGACCACGTGAGGGCGGCGTCGAGGGAGCGGTGGCGGGGCACGGCGCGGGGCCCGCCACGCAGCACCGCGGTGCTGTGCGCCAGGCCGGCGATCACCTCCTCGAGCGAGAGCGATGCGAGTCGGGATGCCGCGAGCTCGATCGCCAGGGGCAACCCGTCGAGCCGCTGGCACAGGTCGACGACGAGGGGCCGGGTGCGGTCGTCGAGGGCGAACGACGGCGAGGCCGCTGTGGCCCGGTCGGCGAACAGCAGGACCGCCGGGCTCTCCTCCCCGCTCGCGCCGAGGGGGTCGACGGGGAACAGCCGCTCGCCGTCCACGGCGATCCGCTCCCGGCTGGTCGCGAGCAGCACGAGCCGCTCGGTCGAGCGGAGCAGCACGTCGGCGACGCACGCGACGCCGTCCAGCACGTGCTCGCAGTTGTCGAGGACGAGGAGGCTCCGCTCGTGGCGGACCACCTCGGCGACCCGCTCGATGGTGCTCACGCCGGGGCGGTCCTCGACCCCGACCGCAGCCGCAACCGCGGCCGGGACGCCGTCGTCGTCGACGACGGCGGTGAGGTCGCAGAAGCGCGCCCCGTCGGGGAACGAATCGACGACGAGGTGGCACAGCTCGGTGACCAGGCGCGTCTTGCCGATCCCACCGGGTCCGACGAGCGTGATCAGACGCTCGTGCTGGACGTGCTCGGCGAGCACGCCGAGCAGCTGCTCCCGGCCGACGAAGGACGAGACGGGACGGGGAAGCGGTCGCGCCATCACCGGCGCGCCCGTCGCGGGCTGCTGCTGCGGGACGGGGTCGCCGTGGAGGAGGCGCTCGTGGGCCGAGCGGAGGTGCGCGGACGGCTCCACGCCCAGCTCCTCGGCGAGCTGGCGACGGTAGGCGTCGTACACGCGCAGGGCGTCGGCCCGCCGGCCCGAGGCGACGAGCGCGTCCATCAGCAGCTCGCGAGGTCGCTCCCGCAGCGGCTCACGGGCCACGAGCGCCTCGAGGTCGGCGACGGCGGCCGCGCCGCGCCCGAGGTCGAGGAGGGCGGCGAAGCGCTCCTCCAGCGCCCGGAGGCGCAGCTCCTCGAGCCGCTCCGCCTCGATGCGGCCGGCATCCAGATCCACCAGGTCCTCGAAGGCCTCACCGCGCCACGACCCGAGAGCCCCGTCGAGGGCTCCGAGCGCGCCTTCCGGGTCGCCGGCGCGTTCGGCAGCCGCTCGCGCGACGGCGCGCTCGAACCGGGCCGCGTCGACCGCCCCCTCGGGCAGGCGCAGCACGTAGCCGGGCGGCGTGGCGTCGAGCTCGATGTCCGGGATGTGCTGGCGGAGCCGGAAGATGTGGGAGTGGACGAGCGAGGCGGCGCCGGTCGGCAACCGGTCGGGCCAGAGCACCTCGGTGAGCTGGTCGACCGAGACCACCGCACCGCCCCGCAGGGTGAGGAAGGCCAGCAGGCGACGCTGCAGCCGCCCGCGGGGCGTGACGTCACCCCCGGCAGCGTCCCGGACCCGCAGCGGTCCGAGCACCTCGACTGCGATCCCGTTCATCGTGCTCGCCCGTCCTCCGACGAGCGAGCGTAACGAAGGGCTCGGCGGGCCGGGGACGGCGATCGGTCACTGCTCCCAGGATCGGTAGCCGACGAAGGACACCTCGGGGCGGAACCCGAGGCGCTCGTAGAGGCCACGGGCCGGAGCTCGGTGGTCCTGGACGGTGAGGGACATCCGCCGGAGCGGCGAGCGGGGCAGCAGGTCGCGGGCGACGGCAGCGATCGCCTGCCGGCCGAGGCCGCGCCCGTGGTGGTCGGGGTGGACGACGACGAAGTCGAGGCACGCCTCGCCGTCGTCCTGCAGGTGACCGGATGCGTAGGCCGCCACCCCGCCCGTGCCGTCCGGCACGACCAGGGTCGTCCGGGTGCCGTCGTGTTGGCCGGCGACGAGCTGGTCGGCGGTGGCGTAGGTCCCCGGGAACTCGGTGTCGTGCAGCCCCCGGATGCCCTCGAGGTCGTCAGGCGTGGCGGGGCGCAGGGCGGTGACGTCGATGTCGTCCCACCCGGCCACGATCGCCTCGTCGACGGACAGGGCGTGGTTGACCTCGGTCGTCGACCAACCCCGCGCGGCCGCCAGCTCGGCGAGGTGCTGGTTGGCGACGTCGCCCGACAGCTCGTGGCGGGTGATCGCCGGCGGCACCTGCGCGAGCGCAGCGTCGAGGAGCTCCCCGGCGACGGCGAGCCAGCGGTCGCCGTCGTGGATCACCCACGGGCCCATGATCCACGAGCGGCCGACCTCATCGTCCCACTCCACAGCGACCGCACCCACCAGCCGATCGCCCTCCCAAGCGATCCGCGCGGTGGTGGTCCACGCCGGCTCGAGGCCCTCCAGCTCGGCGGCCACGCCCTCCGGCTCCGTGCCGAGGTAGGCGACGTTGCGGTCGGGCCGGCGCTGCTGGGCGACGATGAAGGCGGCGACCTCCGCGAGCTCGTCGGCGGCCGGTGACGTGATCATCGGGCAGACGCTAGGGCCGCTCCCGGGCGGCTCGGCCAGCGAATTCGCGGAGCGCCATAACCTCACGACGTGCCCGGCACGATCGACCGCCTCCCCGACCTCGAGATCCCCGGTCACCGACCGTCACGGCCCGACGGCGCCGACCACCCGATGCGGGTGATGACCCGCCGTGCCGCCGGGCTGCAGCCACCGCCGTGGGACGCCCGCGCCCGGCACGAGGTGGCAGCGCTGTTCGACGGCCTGGCCCCGGAGTGGCACACCCGCACATCGCCGGAGCGGGCCCGGGTCGTCACCGACGCCCTCGACCGCGGCCAGGTCGGCACCGGCGCCACCGCGCTGGAGCTCGGGAGCGGGATCGGCGCCTACACCGCGACGCTGGGCGCGCGCTTCGGCGAAGTCGTCGCGATGGACCTCTCCCTGGAGATGCTCCGCCTGGCGGCGGACGGACCGGGGCACCGGGTGCTGGCCGACGCGCACCGCCTTCCGCTCACCGACGCCAGCGTCGACGCCGTGGTGCTGGTGAACATGCTGCTGTTCCCAGACGAGGTGGATCGCGTCCTTCGCCCGGAGGGCTGCGTGGTCTGGGTGAACTCGAGCGGCGAGTCCACGCCGATCCACCTCATGCCCGACGAGGTCGTCGAGGCACTCCCGGGGTCGTGGACGGGCACATGGGCGCGGGCCGGGACCGGGCTGTGGAGCGTGCTGCGCCGGGCCTAACCGGCGACGGCCGCCACGAGCGGCTCGGCGCTGGCCGCATCGGCGAACCGCTGCGCCATGTCGGCGAAGAACACCGCGTTGGCGGCGGATCGCCACCGAGCGCCGCGCACGATGCCGGCGGCCCAGCGCGGGTCGTCGGCGAGCGGGGCGATGGCGTTGTCGAGCCAGGCCTTGCCGTGGTGCGGGTCGACGTCGCGGTGCTCGACGTAGAACGGGTACGCGCCAGCGGGGGCATCGAGGCGATCGAAGGCCTTCACGACCTGGCGGCAGCGCGGTCCGGCCTGCAGCTCGAGCAGGCCGAGGGCGCCGACCATCTCCGGCTGGAGCACCCGGTTGGTGGCGAGGATGCCGCCGAGCGAGGACCGCAGCAGTGCGCTGGTGGGCAGTGCCGCCCGCGGCACCCGCGGCATGTCGATGGCTTCGCAGAGGTCGTGGTGGAGCTCGGTGTGGATCTCGTCCAGCTCGCCCCGGCCCATCTCGTCCCAGTAGTTGCGGGCCAGCTCGAGCTTCGGCTCACCTCGCAGACCGATCTGGCAGGCGGCCACGAGGTCGTCGAAGCCGGCGTCGGGCCCGCCCTCCAGGGCCAGGAAGTCGACGAGCCCGTCCCAGGTCGCATCGTCGGCCACCCACTCGTAGACCCGGGGGACGAGGTCTTCACGGGCGATGGCGCGCATGGTGGCGACCGCATCGTCGTCGCCGTCGCTGGCGTCACCCTCGATCATCGCGTCGAGCTCGGCCAGCACGTCGTGCTCGAGGCGGGTCTTCAGCGCGGCCACGGCGGGGTGGTGCTGCCAGCGGACCGCGTCGCCGACCCGGTCGATGTCGCCGACGTGGAGATCGTGGACGACCTGCAGGGTCAGGAGCCGGTCGCGCTCGTCACGGGGGTCGGCACCAGCAAGCTCGTCGAGGGCGGCGGCACCGGTGCGCAGCGCGTGCTGCAGCTTGTCGACGAGGGTCCGTGGGATCGTCGTCGTGGCAACGGGGAGCATCTGCCTTCCGATACCCGCGACGCCGGAGGAACCAGACCTCGGCGCGTGTTCCGTGGCCGCTGCCAGAACGCCCGGGATGGGTCGTCGGCGGCGCTGCGCTCAGCGGGGGGCCAGTTCGTCGAGGGCGGTGGCGGCGTACAGGGCGACCCCGACGGCCATGGCGTCCTCATCGATCACCATGCGGTTCGAGTGGTTCGGGGCCACGGTGTGCCAGCTCTGGCCGGGCGGGCACGTGCCGAGGAACGCCATGGCGCCGGGCACCTGCTGCAGCACGTAGCTCCAGTCCTCGGCGCCCATCACCGGGTTCGGCATCTCCACGACGAGGTCGGGGTCCACGATGCGCCGGGCGACGTCGCCCACCCAGGCTGCGGCGTCGGCGTCGTTCACCGTGACGGGGAAGCCGGCGTCGATGCGGAAGCGGACCTCCATGTCGTGGGCGGCGGCGATGTTGGTGGCGATCCGCTCCAGCTCGGCGTGCACCAGGGAGCGCGTCCGCTCGGACACAGCGCGGATGGTGCCGACGAGGCGGGCCGTCTCGGGGATGACGTTGTTGGTGGAGCCGGCCCGGATGCTGCCGACCGTGACCACGGCGGGGTCGAACACGTCGACCCGGCGGGTCACCAGGGTCTGGAACGCGCCGACCATGGCGCAGGCCACCGGCACCGGGTCGTTGGCGTGGTGGGGCATGGCCGCGTGGCCGCCGCGACCGACCACCTCGACCACGAACTCGTCGGCCGACGCCAGCAGCGGGCCGGCCTTGGTGGCGACCATCCCCGACGGGAAGCTGGGCGACTGGTGGATGGCGAAGGCCCGGGTGACGTTGATGCCGTCGAGCAGGCCCTCCTCCAGCATGTGCCGGGCCCCGTGGTGGCCCTCCTCGCCGGGCTGGAACATGAAGACGACCTTGCCGGTGAGGTCGTCGGACCGGTCGGCGAGCAGGCGGGCAGCCGAGGCGAGCATCGCCGTGTGAGCATCGTGGCCGCAGGCGTGCATGGCCCCGTCGACCTCCGACGCGTAGTCCAGGCCCGTGTCCTCCGGCATCGGGAGGGCGTCCATGTCGCCGCGCAGCAGCATCGTGCCCCCGGGCCGGCCGGTGTCGAGGGTGGCGGTCACCGACGTCACCGAGGTGCCGGTGCGCACGTCGAAGCCGAGGTCCCCGATGGCGTCGAGCACGGCGCCCTGGGTGCGGGGAAGGTCGTTGCCGATCTCGGGGTGCCGGTGCAGGTCGCGGCGCAGCGCGACGGTGTCGGGCTGCACGGCCCGGGCGGCATCGAGCAGGTCGGAGGTCGGGGCGGCGGTCACGGCGCGACCCTAGGCAGCGCGGCGCGAGCAGCGGCGCCCGGACTGGGCACCGCGGCGAACGGGAAACGATCCCCCATGACCGCAGACTCCGACGACACCATCCCCGAGCGCGTCGAGGACGACGAGCTCGAGGACCCCACCACGGACGAGGACGAGGACGAGTCCGTGATCGACCGGCTGCGCGGCTCCGGCGCCGGCGTCGAGGACCCCGAGATCGTCGGCGACGCGCACCCCGGCATCGTCGACGCCGAGATCGCGGAGGACGAGCCCCCGCAGACGTGAGCTACTGCAGGACCTTGATGGCTGCGTCGTAATCGGGCTCCTGCGCGATCTCGGGCACGAGCTCGCGATGGAGCACGGTGCCGTCGCCGTCGAGGACCACCACGGCCCGGGCGGCGACGCCGGCGAGCTTGCCGTCGGTCATCCGCACGCCGTAGTCGTCGAGGAAGCTCGAGCGGAACGTGGAACCGGTGACCACGTTCTCGATGCCCTCGGCCCCGCAGAAGCGGGCGGCGGCGAAGGGCAGGTCGGCGGAGACGCACACGACGGTGGTGTCGTCGAGGTCGGCGGCCCGCTCGTTGAAGGCGCGCACCGACGTGGCGCACACGGCGGTGTCGACGCTCGGGAAGATGTTGAGGACGACGCGCTGACCGGCGAGGTCGTCGGAGCTGACCGGCATGAGGTCGCTCTTGATCAGCTCGAACGCGGGGGCCTTGGCGCCCTGCTCCGGGAGCTCGCCGTTGGTGTGGACGGCGTTTCCGCCAAGGGTGATCTCTGCCATGGCGGCCGTTCTATCGGATCGCAGGCCCCGTCCCTCCTCGCCTGCGGGCTGCGGATCGCTCGATAACAGTCGTTACGGTGGGACCGGTGACCCCGCCCGCCCAGCACCGGGAGCGCGTCCAGGCGCGGCTGACCGACTCCGACCGGTACCCCCGGTGGGTGCTGCTCACCGCGCTGGCCGGCATGTTCGCCACCACCTTCCCGGTGACCCTGCTCGCCGTGAGCATCCCGACCATCGCCGAGGACTTCGGGGCCCCCCAGACGCTCGTGGCCTGGGTGATCTCCGGGCCGCTGCTGGCCTCGGCGGTGGCGCTGCCCATCCTCGGCAAGCTCGGCGACCTCTACGGCCAGCGGCGCGTCTTCCTCGTCGGCTTCGTCGTCTCCACGATCGTCACCGCGCTCACCACCCTGGCGTGGGACCCGTACTCGCTCATCGTCCTGCGTGGCCTCGCGGTCGTGGTCGGCGCCGCCACCATCCCGTCCTCGATGGCGCTGATCAACTCGGTGCACGCGCCGGCGCAGCGAGCCAAGGCCATGGGGTGGTGGTCCCTCGTCGCCGCCGGCTCGCCTGCGATCGGGCTCATCATCGGCGGACCGCTCATCGATGCCATCGGCTGGCGGCCCCTGTTCGGGGTCCAGGCCGTCCTCTCCGTCATCCCGGTCGTGGTCGCGTGGCTGGTGCTGCGCGAGACCACGCCACGTCGCGACGTGGGCTTCGACGTGCCCGGAGCCGCGGTCCTGGCGCTCGGCGCGGGCGGCATCATGCTCGCCCTCAACCAGCTGCCGGACCGCGGTGCAGACCCGCTGGTCGCCGCTGCGGCCGCCGTCGGTCTGGCCGGTCTGGTGGCCTTCGTCGCCGTCGAGCGCCGGGTGGCCTACCCGCTGCTGCCGCTCGAGCTGTTCCGGCGGCGCAACTTCACCGCCTCCATGCTCGGGTCGCTGTTCTCCGGCGCCGCGTACATGGGCGGCTTCGTGCTGGCGCCGCTGCTGCTGCAGTCGGTGTTCGGCTACTCCGTCGCAGCCAGCTCGTTCATCATGCTGCTGCGGCCGGCGTCGTTCTCGGCGACGTCGCCCGTGGGGGGTTGGCTGGCCACCCGCATCGGCGAGCGTCCCGTCGCCGTGTTCGGTGCCACCGCCATCGCCTGTGCCCTGCTCGCCCTCGCCTTCGGCGCCAGCGAGGAGCTGGTCGTGCTGGTCATGGGTGCGCTCGTGCTGCAGGGCATCGGCAACGGCACCGCCCAGCCGACGCTCACCGCCACCCTGTCCAACTCGGTCGAGGAGCACGACCTCGGCGTGGCCGCAGCGGCGCAGCGCATGATGTTCCAGGTCGGCGCCGCCCTCGGCATCACCGTCATGATCTCGGTGTACGGCGGCACCGGGCAGGCGTCGGACTTCTTCAACGGCTACGCCGTCGGCGCGCTGCTCGGCATCGCCGCCATCGTGTTCTCCTGGTTCATCCGCTCGACGCCGCGGGAGTCCGGCTCCGACGTGGACGACGTCTCGGCCGAGACCGCCGCCGGCGCGACCCCGCCCGCCGCCCCGATCTCGGTCACGGCCGGCGACTGAGCACCGACGCCGCCCTGAGACCGGGGAGCGGAGCGGCCTCAGCCGAGGTCGACGAACACCTGCACCGTGTAGACGGTCCCGTCAGCGGCGACGGCGTGGCCGGCGCCCATCCGGTCCCACCGGCGGTCGAGGATGTTGGCCCGGTGGCGGGACGAGCCCATGTAGCCGTCGTGGACGCTGCGGATGCTCGACCCCCGGCCGACGTTCTCGGCGACGGCCACCCAGGGCACGCCGTCCAGCCCGGAGCTGAGCGTCGAGTGGGAGAGCGAACCGTTGGCCGCGAGCCGGTCGGCCCAGGCCTGGGCCTTGAGGCGGACGACGAGGTCGTCGCCCACCGCGTGCACGCCGGCGGCTCGGCGACTCTCGTTGACGTGGGCGCGCACCGACTCCTGGGGTGGGGTCGGGTCGCACGCCGCGAGGCCGAGGACCAGGAGCGGGGCGGCCAGGGCGAGCGCCAGGCGCTTCGGACGTCGACGCCGACGGGAATCGTCGGTGGGGGCGGGCGGGGCGAGCCGGGGCGCGCGCGTGCTGATCGACATGGGGAAACGGACTCCTCGGGTGTGCACGTGGGGTTGCACCGCTGCCCGCGTCCCTCGACGACGACGGTAGCCCATCGACCGTCACCTGTTCGCAATCCAACCGCAACGAGTTCGCGCGCTGGCGCGAACCCGCTGGTCAGGTCACGGCTGCAGCACCACGGCCTCGTCCGGACCGAGCCGACCGCTGAAGGGGCGCCCGGCACCGAGGCCGTTCGAAGCGACCACCACGGTGCCGGCGAGGTCGGTGACGTCGGCCGGGGCGTCCCCGAAGTTCACCGCCACGATGCGCTCGTCGTCGCCGTGGATCCGTCGGTAGGCGAGCACGTCGTCGGTGCGGGCGAGCAGCTCGAGGCTGCCCTGCTGCAGCGCCGGTGAGGCCTTCCGGGCCGCCAGCAGCTGCTTGTAGAGGGCGAGCACCGACGTCGAGTCCGCCCGCTGGGCCTCGACGGACCGCGCTCCCGCATCGGGTGGGAAGGGCAGCCACGTGTCCTCACCCCAGCCGTGCGGCGCCTCGATGGTCCACGGGATCGGGGCGCGGCAGCCGTCGCGACCGCCCGGGTCGACCTCGGTGCCGGCGGGGATGACCGCATCCTCGAGTCCGAGCTCCTCCCCCTGGTACAGCGACGGCGTGCCCCGCACGGTGAGGAGCAGCACCGCAGCCGAGCGAGCCCGGGCCTCGCTGCCGCCGTAGCGGGTGCGCTGCCGTGGGTTGTCGTGGTTGGAGAGCACGTACGACGGCCACGTGGCGTCGTGGTCGGCGTAGGCGTCCTCCATGCCGGCGATGAGGAGGTGCCACTGGTCGCGGTCCCACTTCGTGCCGATGGACACGAAGTTCACCGTGCAGCTCACGCCGTCGCCGTCCCCGCAGTAGGACGCCTGCTGCTCGAGGTCGCCGGTGACGACCTCGCCCACGACCAGGCGCTCGACCTCGGGCGGATCGACGAGCGCACGGATCCGGCGGATGAGCGGCATCGCCGTCTCGTGGTGGGTGAGCACGACGTGGGCGATGCCCTCCATGCGCTCGGGGACGTCCCGGGGCTCGGGGTCCTTGCCGATGGCGTTGATGACGTCGATGCGGAACCCGTCCACGCCCCGGTCGAGCCAGAAGCGCAGCACGTCGTGCTGGGCCGCCTCGACCGCCGGGTTGGACCAGTTCAGGTCGGGCTGCTCCGGCAGGAACAGGTGCAGGTAGTACTGCCCGGAGGCCTCGTCGAGCTCCCAGGCGGACTCCTCGGTGAACGACGCGGTCCAGTTGAACGGGGGGCCACCGCCGGGCGCGGGATCGGCCCAGATGAACCAGTCGCGCCGCTCGGAGTCCGGGTCGGAGACGGCCTCGACGAACCACGGGTGGTCGCTGGAGACGTGGTTCGGGACGAAGTCGACGATGAGGCGGATGCCGCGCTCGTGCAGCGCCTCGACGAGGGCGTCGAAGTCCTCGAGCGTGCCGAACACCGGGTCGATGGCGCAGTGGTCGCTGACGTCGTAGCCGTTGTCACGCATGGGGGACTCGTAGAACGGCGACATCCAGACGCAGTCGACGCCGAGGTCGGCGATGTGGTCGACCTTCGAGAGGATGCCGGGCAGGTCACCCACGCCGTCGCCGTCCGCATCGGCGAAGGAGCGCGGGTACACCTGGTACACCACGGCGGTCTTCCACCAGGGCAGGTCGTGGGTGGTCTCGGTCGGCTGGGTCGGCGCCACGGGCGGACCCTACCGATGCCCGCGAGGGCCGCCGCCGACGCGCCACACTCGTCCGGCGTGGAGCAGCACGCGCCCGGGGCAGGCGCCGCCGGGTCCGAGCGGATCGTGCGCCCCCGCTGGCGGGCGAGGCTGGTGCGGGGCTTCGTCGCCGTGGTGCTCGTCGGCCACGCCGTGCTCCTGGTCCGGGGCTACGCCGACCCGCACAAGTTCTTCGCGTTCCAGCCCTTCAACGAGTCCTCGACGTGGCGTGCTGACATCGTGCGGGTGACCGCCGACGGTCGCCGGGTGCCGATCGAGGAGCCGTGGCCCGGCGGCTACGACTGGGACGAGCTGGTCCGGTGGGGCGTCCTCGAGCGGCCCGGCACCATGCGCCACGCCTACTCCGGCCTCGGCACCTCGCTGGACTTCCTCGACGACGCCCTCGACTGGGTGGCCGACCACACCCCGGAGGACGACGAGACGCTCTACCTGGAGGCGACGACCGAGGCCTACCGGAACACCCGGGGCCCGGAGGTCCGCGTGTACCGCAGCGAGCTGCGGGAGGAAGCCCGGTGAGCGCCACCACGACGGAACCGGTCCGGGACGAGCCGACGCTGTCGGACCGGATCGACGACGTGTTCGACCGCCCGGCCTCGGTCCGCTCGCTCGCCGTGCTGCGCCTGGCGCTCGGGCCCGTCGTGGTGGTCCACCTCTGGCCGTTCCTCGCCGACACCCTCGCCGGCACCACCTACGAGGACCACTTCTGGGTCCGCTGGTGGGGCTTCGTCCCCGAGGTGCCCGGCGCGGTGCAGGTCGCGCTGGTGTGGACGGGTGCGGTCGCCGCCGTGGGGCTGTCGCTCGGCTGGCGCACCCGGCTGGTCGCGCCGATCACCTTCGTCTGCGTGGCCGGAAACCTCTTCCTCTCCCAGCACCACTTCCGGCACAACCGGGCGTTCCTGCTGTTCCTGCTGGCCGCCGTCGCGCTGGCCGACAGCGGGCGGGTGCTGTCGCTGGACGCCCGCCGGCGGCGGGCCCGCACCGGCACATCCCCGGGCGACCCGGGCGACGACCTCGGCACGGTCTGGCCGCTTTGGCTGCTGCGGATCCTGGCCGCCAGCGTCTACCTCGCGTCGGGGTTCTCCAAGCTCATCGACCCGGACTGGTCGGGCGGGCTCGTGCTCTGGGATCGCGCCGTGCGCCACCAGCACCTGGTGCGCGAGCGGGTGCCCGAACCCATCGCCGATGCCGTCGTGGACCTGGTGACGGCCCGCTGGGTGCACACGATCACGTCGCCCATCGCCGTCGCCATGGAGCTGTTCATCGGGATCGCCATCTGGTTCGGGCGCACCCGCCTGGCCGCGATCTGGGTCGCCATCTTCTTCCACCTCTCCATCGAGCTGTCGGCGTCGGTGGAGGTGTTCAGCCTCGCCGCCATCGTCGCCCTCGTGATCTGGGCGACGCCGTCGACCCGGGACCGCGTCGCCGTCGTCCCGGACGCGACGTGGGTCCGCCGGCTCGACTGGTTGGCCCGGTTCGACGTCCGCGAGGAGCCCGGCGCCGAGCTCCGCGTCATCGATCGGGACGGCACCGTGCACACCGGCGGCACCGCTCGCTGGGTCCTGTGGAGCAGGCTTCCCCTCGTGTTCCCGTTCGTCGCCGTCGCCCACGCCCTGCGCCGGGTGCGCCCGTGAACGTCCGTCGCCGCACCACGCGGGCCCTCGTGGCCTGGGCCGTGGGCGCCGCGATCATGCGGCTGACGCTGTGGGCGCCCGAGGTCTGCCCGCCGATCGCCCGCTCCGAGGCGCGGTTGGCCGCGACCCAGGCGGCGGACTGGATCGTCCGCAACCAGACCGACGACGGCGAGTTCCTCTACGACTTCCACCGCGGCCGGGACGAGTCCAGCGACGACTACAACCTGGTCCGCCACGCCGGCGTGACCATGAGCCTCTACCAGCTGGTCCGGGGCGGTGAGGTCCAGTACCTGGACGCCGCGGACCGGGGCGTCCAGTGGATGACCGAGCGCCTGCAGCCCACCGGCGGTGGCGGGCGCGCCTTCACCGATGTGCGCCGGGCCAAGCTCGGCGCGTCCTCCCTGCTCGTCGTCTCGCTCGCCCAGCGCCGGCTGGCCACATCAGACACCCAGCACGACCAGCTGATGCGCGACCTGGGCACGTTCCTCGTCGAGCAGCAGCGCGCCGACGGGTCGATGCTCAACTTCCACGACATCGAGACCGGCGAGCCCGTGCCCGACCAGACCTCGGTGTTCGCCACCGGCGAGGCGCTGTGGGCGCTCGCCCTGCTGCACGAGGCGTTCCCCCAGCTCGGCTTCGACGAGCCGGCCTGGCGGACCCTCGACTACATGGCCACCAGCCGGGACCTGGACGAGGACATCTTCCCCCAGCCGTGGCCGGACCAGTGGGCGGCGTACTCGCTCGGCGAGATGGGCGACTGGGGCCTGGCCGATGCCCACATCGACTACGCCCGGCGCCTCATCGAGCGCTTCGCCATGATCATCCGCTTCGACGCCCAGCGCGGGTCGACCTACGGATCGATCACCCACGGCCCCGCGCCCCGGGGCGGTGGGGTCGGCACCTGGCTGGAGGGGCTGGGCGCGCTCCGGACGCTCACCGTCACCGACGAGCGCCTCGCCGACCTCGAGGACCCGCTCGAGGAGACCTTGGCCTGCGCCGCCGGCGTGCTCGCCGAGCGCCAGGTCGAACCCGGCGAGGACGTCTCCGCACGAGAGGCCGGCGCCTGGTTCTACGACGACCTCACCCGCATGGACGACCAGCAGCACGCCGCGTCCGGCCTGCTGCTCTCGCTGCCCGTCCTCCCCTGACCTCGATCTCCAAGGACGCCCCACCGTGATCATCGCACTCCTCGGCTTCGTCGCCACCGTGAACCCGGCCGCCGCCGCGCTCGCCCTCGTCCGGGACCGACGCACGGACCGGCCCCGATCGGTGACCGCCGGCGTCGTCGTCGCCGCGACCGTGCTGGTGGCGCTGGCGGCCGCGGCGGATCCGATCCTCGACCTGCTCGACATCAACCTCGGCACCTACCGGTTGGGCGCCGGCGTCGTCATCGCCGTGGCCGGGCTCCGGTGGCTGGTCGCCGGCCCGGCGCCGGCGTGCGAGGAGCCCGACGAAGACCGCCGCCTCGCCGGCTTCGTGGCGTTCCCGGTGCTGCTCACCCCGGGCGCCGTGGTGCTCGCCGTCTCGGTCGGGGCCGAGCACGGCTGGATCGAGGCCGCCGTCGGCATCGTCGTCGCCGTCATCCTCGGCGGCCTCGGCCTCTACCTGCGCCGCTCGATGCCCCACCTGTTCATGGCCGGGCTCGTGCGCATGCTCGGCGCGGCGGCGACGGTGCTCGGCGTCATCATCGCCGTGGACGGCGTCCGCACCCTCTAGCTCGCCGGTTCACATCGGCGCGTCGAACACCCACGGTTCGCGGGGGACCTCGTCGGGATCGAACCGGGCCAGGAGGGTGGCGGCGTCGACGCGCTCGCCCCTCGACGCCAGGCCGAGCGATGCGCCCATGCGACCGAGCAGGTCGGTCGCTTCGATGCCGTGCACCGCCAGCTCGCTGCGGGTGACCGACCCGTGCCGCTTGGCCAGGCGCTCGCCGTCGGGGCCGACCACCAGCGGGACGTGCACCCACCGCGGGCGGGGCAGGCCGAGCCGGTCGCACAGCCAGGCCTGGCGGGGCGTGCCCTCGAGCAGGTCGTCGCCGCGGACGACCTCGGCGATGCCCTGGTGGGCGTCGTCGACCACCACGGCCAGGTTGTACGCCGGGACGCCATCGCCGCGGCGGACGACGAAGTCGTCCACGACGCCGGTGTGCTCGCCGTGCAGCCGGTCGCGGACGGTGACCACGGCGTCGTCGGCCCGGACCCGCAGCGACGGGGGGCGCTCGGGCCGGGTCGCGGCGCGGTCGGCCCGCTCTGCGTCGGTGAGGTGGCGGCACGTGCCCGGGTAGGCGCCCTCGGGGAGCGGGCCGTGCGCGGCCTGGGACGCCTCCCGGATCTCCCGGCGGGAGCAGAAGCAGGGGTAGAGCGCGCCGTCGGCCTCGAGCTGGGCGATGGCGGCCTCGTGGCGGGCGCGGGTGTCCGGGTCGGACTGGCGCAGCACCGGGCCGTCGTGGTGCAGCCCGAGGGCGGCGATGTCGCCGAGGTGCTCCCCGACCAGCTCCTCGCGGCTGGCGACCGGGTCCAGGTCCTCGACCCGCACCAGGAAGCGCCCGCCGTCGACCCGCGCGTACAGCCAGGACAGCAGGGCCGTGCGCAGGTTCCCCACGTGCAACGACCCGGTGGGGCTGGGGGCGAAGCGACCGTCGGCCATGGCGGCCGAGCCTACGATCGCCCTGCCGTGCCCCCGCCGCCGCTGAACCGTCGCGACCGCCTCGCCGAGATCCTCGAGCGCGACGGGGCCTGCTGCGTCTGGTGCGGGCGCGACGTCGGCACCGACCTGGTGCGGGCCACGACCGAGCACGTCGTGCCCCGGGTGAAGGGCGGGCCGTCGTGGTTGGAGAACGAGGTGGCGGCGTGCGCCCGCTGCAACCGCCAGCGGGGCAACCGGACGCCGGCGGAGTGGCTCGACGAGTGCGCCGCGCGCGGCTGGGACCCGTCACCGGCCACCATCCTCGCCAGCCTCGAGCGGCTCGAGTCCGCCATCGAGGAGCGGGGTGGCCAGCGACGGGCCCGTCGCTACCTGGACAGCCAGCTGCGCCGGCTGCGGAACCGGGCCTGAGCCCGCGGGCTCACCGAGCGCAGGTCCAGGGGCCCCAGCCCTGCTGGGCGTAGAGGTGCCGGGCGTAGATCGTGTTCAGCTCGGGGTCGTACACCGAGGACCACGGGGCTCCGGTGACGGCCTCGAACTGGCCGCGGTGCACGATGTTGATCTGGAACAGGCCGTGGTCGTTGGTGGGGCTCACGGCGCCGGGGTTCATGCCGGACTCGCACTTCGCGATGCGGATGGCCGCGGGCGCCGCCGAGCCGAAGTGGCGGTGGATGATGCCCTCCAGGGAGCCGGCCGGGGCGGTGGCGGCGGCTGCGGCACGGCGCTGCTCGGCCTCCCGGGCCTCGTTCGCCTCGATCGCAGCGGCCAGCCGGGCCAGGTTCTCGGCCTCGATCGCGGCGGCGAGGCGCTGCAGGTTCTCGGCCTCGATGGCGGCGGCGAGGACCTCGAGGTCACGGGCCTCCTGGGCCGCGACCGCCTCGGCGGCGATCCGATCGCCCACGTCGGTGAGGGCGTCGCGGACGGCGACCCCGTCGACGTCGGTCGGGGCGTCTGCGGCTGCCGTCTGCACGACCTGGCCGGACCGGCCGGCGTCGTCGGCGCCGGCGGCGGGCCAGGTGAAGGCGGCGAGGCTCAGCGCGATGGCGAGGCCGGCGGCGGCACGGATGGTGGTCTTGGACATGGGGGTCCTTTCCGCCGGTGCAGGCGCGCGCCTGGACGCCGGCGAGGGGCATCGGGGGGAAGGCGGCAGGTCCGGTGTCCGGGGAGGGTTCCCCGGTGCTCGATCGCGCTGGCGACCCGGGACGGGTGCGCAGCGGCGCGCTCAGCGACCAGCAGCTGGTTCGATGTTGCAAAGTCTCTGCCGTTTGCAACGGAAATGCAACATTCGGCGTTCGTGAACCTGGTCACAAGGAGCGAACGGCACACCCGGCCGCCCCCTTCGGCCGTCCCCGTCCGAGGGGACTATCCTCCGTCGTTCGTCTGGAGTGGTGACCGAGTCAGGCCGAAGGTGCTTCCCTGCTAAGGAAGTGAGGGTTCACGCTCTCCGAGGGTTCGAATCCCTCCCACTCCGCCAACGAGCTCGGTTCTGGCCTACATCCGTGCCACCTGGTGGTCACCGATGTAGGCCAGAACGACGGGCGGGCGGCGTCGCGGTAGCCTGCCGGATCCCAGGAGGGGTGCCAGAGCGGACGAATGGAACGGTCTTGAAAACCGTCGAGCCTTCGGGTTCCGCGGGTTCGAATCCCGCCCCCTCCGCTCCTCTCTCCCTGACCGACGCCTGCTCAGGCGGCCAGCTCGAGCTCCCGCGCTGCGTCGCGCAGCTCGTCCAGGGCCCGCTTCACCAACCGGCGAGCGGCCTCGGCCGTGACGCCGAGCTCCTCGCCGACCTCGCGGAAGCTGCGCTCGCGGCCGTCGGCCAGGCCGAGGCGCAGGCGCACCGCCGTCCGGGAGCGCGGGCTGAGCTCGTCGAGGAGGGTGAGCACCAGCTGCTGGTGGAGCTGCTGCACGGCTGCAGCCTCCGGACCCTGCTCGTCGCCGGCGATGAGGTCGCCGAAGTCACCGTCGCCGGCGTCGCCGAGGGGCTTGTCGAGGCTGGTCGGCGACGTGAGCCGCTGCAGCTCGGCCAGGTCGGCGTCGAGCTCGACGTCGTTGGCGTCGGCCGCGCGCACCGCGGCTCGCAGCTGCGCTGACCGGTCGCCGGGCAGGCGGATCAGGCTGGACTTCTGGTCCAGGGCCCGACCGATGGACTGGCGGATCCAGAACGTGGCGTAGGTCGAGAACTTGAAGCCCTTGCGCCAGTCGAACTTGTCGACGGCGTGCTCGAGGCCCAGGTTGCCCTCCTGGATCAGGTCGAGCAGCTCCATGCCGGTCGGCAGGGGGTATCGCTTGGCCAGGCTCACGACCAGGCGCAGGTTGGCCCGGATGAACTCGTCCTTGGCGCGAGCGCCCAGCCGGGCGGCGCGCTTCAGCTCGACGTCCACCTCGCCGGCGTCGAGCCGCTCCCGGGCGGCCCGACCGGCCTCGATCCGCTGCGCGAGCTCCCGCTCCCGGGCGGCATCGAGGAGCGGCACCTGGCCGATCTCGTGCAAGTACTGACCTACGGAATCCTTCATGTCCTTCACCTCACGAAGAAGAACATCCCCGGCCCGGTCGCCATTCCGATCCGGGTCGGTTTCTCGGCTCCCCGTCAGAGGACCTGGCCGAGATCCTGGAACGCGGCCTGCACGAGCTGGCTCAGCGTGACGACGGTCACCAGGACCAGCACGACGCCGACCGCCTTGCCGAGGTGGATCTGCTGCGTGCGGTCCTGGGCCAGCGCGCCCGCGGATGCCTCCAGCGACCGGATGGCGCGACGGGCGTCGACCATCGCTGCGTCTGCGGCGCCGCCCGCAGGCGCGTCCCACCAGTCGTCGTCGAGCCACACATCTGCGAGCGCGTCCCGCTCCATCGCCATGCCCTCCCAGCGGCTGGCGCCCTGCGGCGCCTCGAAGAAGGATCGTGCCCAGATCCGAGAACCCGGCGACAGAGCCTCGGGTCACCCGTAGCCCGTGTCCCGTGCGCCACCCCGGTGGTGCACGAGCACCAGTGGCGACGTCAGGTGGAGGGTGGGATCTCGGCGCGCAGGGCCTGGACCCAGTCGTTGGCCTCCCGCCAGGCGACCTCGGCCTCGCGGCGCACGCGGGGTGCCGTCTCGCCGGCGGCGGTGTAGCTGCCCAGGAAGAGCACGTCTTCGTTCTTGGACTTGAGGTCGCGGAGCGCGTCGGCCACCAGCTCGTCGCCGACGTGGCCCTCGAGGTCGATGATGAAGCAGTAGTCGCCGAGGCCCCGCTTGGTCGGGCGGCTCTCGAGGCGGGTCAGGTTGATGGCCCGGGCCGCGAACTCCTGGAGGATCGACAGGAGCGAGCCGGGACGGTCGGCGCGCTGGAACACCACGATCGTGGTCTTGTCGTGGCCGGTGGGGGCGGGGACGCCGCCCCGGGTGACCGCGACGAAGCGCGTCTCGTTGCCCCGGTGGTCCTCGATGTCCTCGGCCAGCACCTCGAGCCCGTTGACCTTGCCGGCGAGCGACGTGCCGATGGCCGCCGAGCGCCCGTCGGCCTCCCCGGCCACGATCTGCGCGGCCAGCGCCGTGGAGTTGGTCGGCACGTGCTCGACGCGGGGGAGCTGCTCGCGCAGGAAGCCGCGGCACTGGGCCGTGGCCACGGGGATCGACACGATGCGCTCGATGTCGCCGAGACCCACGCCGGCCGGGGCGAGCAGGCACATGACGATGGGGATGACCACCTCGCGCTGCATCCGCAGCTCGTGGTCGAAGATGAGGGCGTCGAGGGTGATGTTGACCGAACCCTCGATGGCGTTCTCGATCGGGACGAACCCGATCTCGACGTCGCCGGACGTCACCGCGTGGAGGACGTCGGTGATGGTCCCGCAGGGCACCAGCTCCATCGCGGCGTAGTCGGGCTGGGTGAGCATCGCCTGCTCGCTGAAGGTGCCCTCGGGTCCGAGGAACGCGATGCGACCCCGGCCATCGGCGGCGGGACGGGTCGCAGACGTGTCGGATCCGGTCACGACGGGCCAGGATAGGGCGGTGGACGCCCACACCCTGCGGGAGCTTCTCGACGACGTCGCTGCCGGTCGCGTCGATCCGGATGCCGCGGTCACCCGCCTGCGCCGCCTCCCCTTCGCCGACCTCGGGCACGCCCGGGTCGACCACCACCGGGCGCTGCGCCAGGGCCTGGCCGAGGCCGTCTACGGGCCGGGCAAGACACCCGAGCAGTGCGCCGCGATCGTGACCGAGCTGCTGTCCGTGGGTGCGGACTCCACCGGCGCCGCCCGTCCCGTCCTGCTCACCCGGGTCGACGAGGCCCAGGCGAGCGCGGCCCTGGCCGCCAACCCCGACGGCGATCGGGTCGGCGACACCGTCATCTGGCGGGCCGCCGAACCCGACGCCCGCTTCCGGGTCGTCGTCGCCGCCGCCGGCACCGCCGACCTGTCCGTCGCCGACGAGTGCGCGGCCGTGCTCGCCGCCCACGGCGTGGCCGCCCAGCGCCTCAACGACGTGGGGGTGGCCGGCGTGCACCGCCTGCTGGGCTCGGTCGACGACGTGGCCGAGGCCGACGTCGTGGTCGTGGTCGCCGGCATGGAGGGCGCGCTGGCCTCCTTGGTCGGCGGCATCACCGGCGCACCGGTCGTCGCCGTGCCCACCTCGGTCGGCTACGGATCGTCGTTCGAGGGCGTCACCGCGCTGCTCGCCATGCTGTCCTCCTGCGCCGCCGGCGTCACCGTGGTCGGCATCGACAACGGCTACGGCGCAGCGTGCGCCGCGCTTCGGCTCCTCGGCACCATGGACCGCCGGTCGGTCAAGGCGTGAAGGGTCCGGCATGAGCGAGCGCATCGCCTGGTTCCACGCGTTCTCCGGCATCGCCGGCGACATGGCGCTCGGGGCCTGCATCGACGCCGGCGCCGACCTCGGCGAGGTCCGCTCGATGCTCGCCGGCCTCGACGTCCCGGGGTGGACCCTGCGCACCGAGCGGGTCCTGCGGGGCGGGCTGCAGGCCACCCACGCCGTCGTCGAGGTGTCCGACGACGCCCACGCCCGGTCCGCCGGCGACATCATCGCCCTGGTCGAGCGCTCCCGGCTGCCCGAGCGCGTGCGGTCCCGGGCCGTGGCCACCTTCCGGGCGCTGGCCGAGGCCGAGGCCGGCCTCCACGGCGAGCACCCCGACCACGTCCACCTCCACGAGGTCGGCGGTCACGACGCCATCGTCGACGTCGTCGGCACCTGCGCCGCCCTCGAGCTGCTCGGCGTCGACCTCGTGCTGGCAGGCCCCGTCGCCACCGGGGTCGGCACGACCCGGTCGGCCCACGGCACGATCCCGGTGCCCGCGCCGGCCGTCGTGGCCCTGCTCGCCGGCGCCCCGGTCACCCACGTCGACGTGGGGGTGGAGCTGACCACCCCGACGGGTGCGGCGCTGCTGCGGGCCCTGGTCGGTGGTTGGGGCCCGATGCCGGCGATGACCATCGTCGGTTCGGGCTACGGGGCCGGGACGCGAGAGCTGGCGGAGCGGGTCAACGCCGTGCAGCTGGTGCTCGGTGACGCCACCGTGGCCGACCCGACCGGCACCGGCGACGGCCAGCCCATGGTCGAGCTCGCCGTCAACGTCGACGACGCCACCGGCGAGCAGCTCGCCCACGCCATCGCCCAGCTCATGGAGGCCGGCGCGGCCGACGCCTGGCTCACGCCGATCATCATGAAGAAGGGCCGCCCCGGCCACGTGGTCAACGTGCTCGCAGACCAGGCCCTGGCGCCGGCGCTCAGCGCGGTGCTCACCACCGAGACCGGCTCGCTCGGCGTCCGGTCCCGCCCGGTCGACCGCTGGCCCACCGCCCGCCACTTCGACTCCGTCGACGTCGACGGCCACCCGGTCCGCATCAAGGTCACGCCAGCTCGCACCAAGGTGGAGCACGACGACGCCGCCGAGGTCGCCAAGCGCACCGGCCGGCCGCTGCGGGAGGTCGTGTCGCTGGCCGAGGAGGCCGCCCGCCGGCGCCAGCGCGTGCCGCACCCGGCCGACCCGGACTTCTCCCCCGACGAGCCCGCCTGAGTGCTCCTCCTCCCGTGATCCTGGTCGACCAGGCGATCTGGCCGTGGCGGGGCATGCGCTGGGCCCACCTGGTGTCGGACGAGTCCTACGACGAGCTGCACGAGTTCGCCGACCGCCTCGGCATCCCCCGCCGGGCGTTCCAGGGCGACCACTACGACGTGCCCGCCCACATCCGCGACGAGGCGATCGCGCTCGGGGCCGAGGCGGTCGACGCCCGGGTCCTGGTCCGTCGACTGCGGGCTGCCGGACTCCGCAAGCGCTGACCGCCGCGCACGACACCACAACTGCCAGAACGCCTTCGTGGAACTGGCAGTTGTGGTGTCGCGGCGGGATCAGCCGAGGGACGCGAGCTCGGAGGAGATGTTGATGCGGGCCCGGGCCTCCCAGCGCTCCCGACCGACGATGGTGCGGAAGATGCGGGGCCGGTCGAGGAAGGAGCGCAGCACGGCTCGTCGTCCGGCGCGCCAGGCGTCGTCGTCGACGTGCGCGTACTCCTGGCGCACCGCCGTCGCGTAGGCCACGTAGCCGTCCTCGTCGCTGGCCAGCACGGCGAGGTCGGCGTCGCAGAGCAGGGCCCCGTTGCGGTCGCCCGGCAGGGGATCGTGGTCGGCGGTGAGGCAGACCAGCCGGCAGACCTCGCCGACGGCGGTGAGGGACGCTCCCATCGATTCGAGCGTCCGGCGGGCCAGCACCGCGGACGAGCCCTCGTTGGCGCCGGCCGGCGCGGTCGGGTCGTAGACGGCGTCGTGGTACCAGGCGGCGAGCACGGTGGTGGCCCAGTCGTCACCGTTGCCGTGGATGGCGAGCACGGCGTCGACGACCCCGGAGGTGTGGGCCAGGACGTGGTGGTGGCGGCCCGGGGCACGGTGGCGCTCGACCAGGTCGGCGTAGGCCGCGACCCGGTCGCCGGCCACGGCGCCGACGGCGTCGAGGGCGGCGTCCCATCGCTCGTCGGGGGTCTCCAGCGTCACGGCGGGAGTCTGCCAGCGCAGCGAGTTCTGGCAGCGACTGCGGAACGCGTTCCGTGGTCGCTGCCAGAACGCATCCGGGGTGCGGTCCGGCTCAGATGGTGTAGGCGGCGTTGGCCAGGACCCGCGTGCCGAGGTCCTGGTCGCCCTCGATGGTGACGTCGGGGTGGGACGCATCGCCCGGGCGGCGGCCGGCGGCGTAGCGGAACCACAGCAGGGTCGGGATCGTGATGGTGGTGGTCGGGTCCTCCAGGTCGTCGACGACGGTGGCCCGCCCGTCCACCCGGACGTCGATGGTCCGCTCGGTGTCACCGGTGAGCCGGAGCCGCACCGACTGACCCTCGGCGGCGCCCGCCTTCTTGCCGATGACGAACCCGACCGCGCCGGTGTGCTCGTCGAGGCTGACGTCGACGGCGTGCCCGCTGGCGTGGCCGGGCAGGTCGAGCGCCTCGCGCGCGTCCTGCTCGTGGATCCAGCAGTCGAACACCCGGATCTGCATGAAGCGTCCGTAGGTGTCCTGGCCGGCGGGCGTGAACGACTCGGCGTCGAAGTCGGCCTGGGTCATGGCCTCGAGCGCCGCAACGCGCTCGGCGACCACGGCCTCCAGCTCGGCCAGCACCTCGGCGCCGGAGCGGTCCCGCCGGTGGGCGATGGCGACCTCGTTGAACTCGCCGATCTCGTTGTGCAGGTGCGGCGCGTCGCCGACGTCGATGGCTTCGTCGGGACGGCCGAGCAGCATCAGCTCGGTGCCGATCACGTGGCTGTAGAGGTCCTTCACCGTCCAGCCGGGGCACTCGCTGGCGGTGTCCCACTGGTCGTCGCCGAGCTGTCGGCCGAGCTCGATCAGGGCGTCGAACTGCTCGACGAGGGCGGCGACGAGGGTGTCTCGATCGGATGCGGCAGGCATGGGTCGGACCCTATGGCCTCGCTACTGGTCGGGGCGGCTGGACAGGTCCCGCCAGAGGGCGCGGTAGGTGGGGTACACGTAGCCGTCGGTGACCCAGCCGGCGGCGACCAGCTCCTCGTGCAGCTTCGGCAGGTTGCGGAACGGGACGCCCATGTCGACGTGGTGGGCCAGGTGCCAGCCGGTGTTGAACGGGGCGATCCAGAAGCGAGCCAGCAGGTTCTGGCGCACGTGGTGCGTGGTCTGGCGACGGTCGGGCGATGCCTGCAACCCGCCGTGCTCGGCGATGGAGCGCAGGCGGTTGACGACCCGCCAGATGGTGAGCCACGACCCGAGCCACAGCACCGGGTAGGTGAGCGCGCCGACGGCGCCGACGGCCAGCACGCCCCACGTGGTGAGCACGGCGGCGAGCACGACCTGGGCGACCACGATCTTGCGGGCGATGCCGAAGCCCTGCTCCTTGCGCACCGCCTGGAGGAGGACCTTCAGGCTCTTCCAGCCCGACGTGCCCCGCAGGTCCCGCCACAGCTTGCGCTTCAGCGACGCCCGGGTGATCGGGTAGCCCTGGTACAGGTTGAGGTCGGGCTCCTCGGGGCCGAACTCCTCCCGGTGGTGGGCGAAGTGGCTGCGGCGGTACAGCTCCATCGGCACGAAGGCGGGGTAGGCGGCGAGCCAGCGGCCGACCGCGTCGTTCATCCGCTTGTTCGTGAAGAGCAGCTTGTGGGCGGCCTCGTGCATGAGGATCGCCATGCGGGCGTGCACCGCGCCCATGAGCACGAAGGACGCGACCCAGGCCACTGGGTGGTCGAGGTGCAGGGCCACCGCGATCGTGACGGCGGCGTGGCCCCAGGTGAGCAGCACCGAGCCGACGTTGCGCACGTCGTCGATCTGGCGGAGGCCGTCGCGGATCTCCCGGATCGGCTTCCCGGTCGGCCCCAGGCGGTCCGTGGGCAGGACGTCCGGCAGCACCTCGGGCGGGGGGACCATGCTGGTCCGGATGCCTGCATCGCGATCGGTCACGGCCATTGCCCTATCTTACAGTTCCTCTGCGCGTGTCGAACAAGCGTGACATCGAGACCCGGCCGCTCACCGCTCGCTCGGTGATCGCGTCCACGCTCCTCGGCGTGGACCCGCCGCGGCTGCCGACGCTCGCCCTGGTCCGCTCCGGCGAGCTCTTCGGGCTCTCCGAGGGCGCCACCCGCACCGCGCTGTCCCGCATGGCCGCCGCCGGGGACCTCGAGGCCGATGGCACCGGCTACCGCCTGGCCGGCCCCCTGCTCGACCGCCACGCCCGCCAGCAGACCGCTCGCGACGCCGCACCCCGGCCCTGGGACGGCACCTGGGAGCTGGCCGTGGTCCCCGACGGTCGCCGGACCGCCGTCGAACGGGCCCGCCTGCGCGACGCCGCGCGCCGGCTGCGCCTGGCCGAGGTCCGCGAGGGGTGCTGGGCCCGTCCCGACAACCTCGACCCCGCCCGGTCCCCGACCGAGCGCGCCGTCGTCGACGCGCAGTGCCTGATCCTGCGGGGGGCCCGGCCCGGCGACGCCGATGCCCTCGTCGCCGCCTTCGACCCCGAGGGCTGGGCCGCGACCGCCCGCGTGCTGCTCGACGCGATGGCCCGGGCCCAGCCGGCGCTCGACGACCGGGACGCCGAGGTGCTGGCCACCACCTTCCACATCGACGCTGCGGTGGTGCGGCACCTCCTCGCCGACCCCGCCCTGCCCGTCGAGCTCGAGCCGCCCGACTGGCCGGCCCGGTCGCTGCGAGACGCCTTCGCCCGCTTCGACGAGGGGTTCAAGGCCACGTGGCGGGCCTGGTACCGCACCTTCGAGCCGGGCTGATGCGGACCCTCAGGTCCGAGCCGGTTCGTGCCGACAACGCAGACATGCACATCGGAGGGAGGTCGACCCGACGCCTCGTCGCGCTCGGCATCGCGCTCGCCCTCCTCCTCGGGGCGTGCGGTGGCTCCGACGCCGACGTCGCGTCCGACGGCGACCGCCCCACCGAGCAGCGGGACCGGGAGCGGGAGCGCGACCGCGACGGGGATCCCGACGACGAGGACTCAGACGACGAGGTCGCCGCCGCCACCACCAGCTCCACGACGTCCACCACGACGACGACGACCACCACCACGACGACGGTGCCGCCGACCACCGCCGCACCCACCACGCAGCCGCCCCCTCCCCCGACGACGGCGCCACCTCCCCCGCCGCCACCCACGACCGCGCCACCGCCACCGCCGTCGGGGCCCCGGAACGGCACCAGGAACACGGGCTGCGAGCAGTACATGTACAACCAGATCAACGCGGCGCGGGCCAACGCCGGCCGGGGCGGGCTGACCTTCGACACCGGCATCCAGTACATCGCCGTGGGTTGGTCCGACGAGATGTCCGGCAGCCAGACCCTGCGCCACAACCCCAACTACGGGGACCAGATCGTGCGGCACCGCGACTACCGCACCGCCGGCGAGAACGTGGGCCGGGGCTACGAGCAGGGCTCGCTGTTCCAGGCGTTCATGAACTCCCCCGGCCACCGGGCCAACATCGAGTCCACCGCCTACAGCCACGTCACCGTCGGCTGCCTCACCGACGCCGGCGGCCAGCTCTGGGTGACCCAGAACTTCTGGGGCTCCTGAACCGTGCTGATGGCGGTCTGCTCCGCAGCGCCGCGTGCCGGCTGCTCGCTGGCGCTCCCGACGCCGGCCGGCACCCAGATCGCCGGGCCAGGACGGGGCGTCGGCGCCCGTAGGCTCCGGACATGACGGATCGCCTGTACTTCCGCCAGCTGCTCGCCGGGCGCGACTTCGCCCAGGGGGACATGATCGCCCGCCAGATGGTGAACTTCGTCTACCTGGTCGGCGACCGGGAGACCGGCGAGGCCGTCGCCATCGACCCGGCCTACGACGTGCAGGGCCTGGTCGACGTGCTCGCCGAGGACGGCATGCGCCTCACGGGTGCCCTCGCCACCCACTACCACCCTGACCACGTGGGCGGGGACATGATGGGCCACTCCATCCAGGGCGTCGCCGACCTGCTCGCCATCGCCCCGGTGCCGATCCACATCCAGGAGGAGGAGAAGCCCTGGGTGCAGCGGGTCACCGGCGCCAGCGACACCGACCTGGTCACCCACGTCTCGGGCGACACCGTGATGGTCGGCGAGATCCCCATCGAGCTCATCCACACGCCCGGCCACACCCCGGGCAGCCAGTGCTTCCTCGTCGACAACCGCCTGGTCGCCGGCGACACCCTGTTCCTCGAGGGCTGCGGGCGCACCGACCTGCCCGGCGGCGACGCCGGCCAGCTCTACGAGTCGCTCACCCAGAAGCTGGCGAAGGTGCCCGACGACGCCACCCTCTTCCCCGGCCACCTGTACTCCCCGGAGCCGTCGGCCCCGATGGAGGAGGTCCGCCGGTTCAACATGGTGTTCCAGCCCGCCGACAAGGACACGTTCCTGCGCATGTTCGGGCGCTGAGGCGCGACACCCGCACTGCCAGAACCGGAGGGGCGGGGCTCCGTGGCGGTCAGACCGTGAGGAACGGGCGCATGGCGCGAGCCGTGCCCTCGAGCTCGGTGCGGAACAGCACGTGGGTGGCGCCGGCGACGACCTCGCGCCGCAGCCGGGAGCCGAAGGCCTGCTCGAGGGCGCTCCGCAGCGCCGGGTTCACGGTCGTCTCCGCCGGGTCGGCCTCGACGAGCAGCACGTCGCGCTTCGGCAGCGCCGGCAGCGGGCGGCACATCTCGCTGTAGGCCGCGACGACCACCACCGGCGAGAAGCCCATGCGCCATCGGCCGTCGTCGGCCTGCACGAGGTTGCGGTCGATCTCGGGCGCGAGGTCGGGCTGGGCGCCCTCGTTCGGGAACCAGGTGGCGATCTCGGCCCGGGCCTCGTCCTCGGTGGCCCAGCCCGGGTCACGGGCGTAGCCGAGGGCGCCGGCCTCGGCGTCGGCCGGGTCGAGCAGCGTCGCCGGGTCCAGCAGCACCAGCCGCCCGACCCGCTCGGGCGCGAGGGCGAGGAGGTGGAGGGCGAGGTGGCCGCCGAAGGAGTGGCCGACCACGTCGACCTCGTCGACGTCGAAGGCGTCGAGGGTCGTCAGCAGGTCGGCGACGTGGTCCTCGGTGCGCCACGGCGGCACCGTCGGTGAGCGTCCGTGCCCCCGCAGGTCCGGGCAGACCCACCGGGGACGGTCGACCAGGCCGGCCAGCCGCTCGAAGCGGGCACCGAACCCGGTGATGCCGTGGATGGCCAGCAGCGGCCGACCGGACGGGGTGCCGTAGGTCTCGACGTGGAGGTCCTGGGAGCGCACGACTCCCGGTCTACCGCCGCAGCCGCGACACCACGACTGCCAGTTCGAGGGGAGCGGGTCAGAGGACGAGGTCGAGCAGGCCACCACCGGTGAGGGCGATGACGAGCGTCGGCGGCACGAGGCCGACGAAGGTGGCGCCGAGCACGGTTCGCATCGGCATGCGGGTGAGCCCGCACAGCCAGTCGACGGGCTGGAGCAGGAACGTGACGCTGCGCAGGGCGACCACGGCCCAGAACCCCCGCTCGCACAGGCGGGCCTCGAGGCGCCGGAGCCGGGGCGGGAGGCGGGCGAGGAAGGCGTCCCGACCCAGCCGCCGGGCCCCCACGATGCCGATGGTGCTGGCCAGGAAGCCGCCGATCAGGGACAGCACGACGCCGCCCGCGGTGCCGAACAGGGTGGTGGCCGGCACGACGAACAGCAGGCCGGGCACGTTCAGCGGGACGAGCCCCACCATCAGCCCGAGGAACAGCAGCGGGCCCCACACGCCGGCACGGTCGATGGTCGCCTGCAGCTCGTCCTGGTCGGTGAAGCGGTCGAGGACGCCGGAGGTCATGACCGCAGCCACCAGGCCGACGATGCCGATCACGACCGCGGCACGCAGGAGCCAGCGCCGGGCATGCGCGGACGCGACGGGTCCGGCGGGGGGCGACAGCTCCATGTTGCGGTGTTCGCCACCACGTCCAGGTGTTCCTGCCGGTAACAGAAGTACGGTCGGGCCGGTGACCGACGAGATCCTCGACGTGGACCTGCTGGCCTTCGAGCGGGGCGACGCCACCCAGCGCCGGGCGGTGGTCGACGGGGTGATGCGCAGCTTGGCGACCGGCTTCGTCTACACCGCCACCGACCTGTCCGAGACCATGCTCGACGACGCCTACGGGATGCTGCGGCAGTTCTTCGAGCTCGACCAGGCGCGCAAGGACGCCTGGATCGCGCCCGGCACCCACGGCCAGGCCGGCTACACCGGTCTGCTGGTCGAGACCGCCGCCACCTCCGAGGTGCCGGACTGGAAGGAGATGCTCAACTGGGGACCCACCGTCCCCGAGGGGCACCCGATGCGGCGCAAGTACCCGCACCGGTTCCACGACCCGGTGCTGCCCGAGGCCGACGTCCCGGGCATCACGGCGGTGCTCACCGAGTTCCACGAGCGCGTCTTCGACACCCAGCGCCGGTTCCTGCGCATCATCGCCCTCGGCCTCGGGGCCCACGAGGCGCTGTTCGAGGACCTGCTGAAGGACGGCCCCGTCCTCAACCGGGCCATCCGCTACCCACCGATGTCGTCGGCGCCCGAGGCCCCGCACGAGTGGGCCGGCGCCCACGCCGACATCAACCTCACCACGGTCCTGCCCCGGGCCACCGAGAAGGGCCTGCAGGTCCGGACCAAGGCGGCCACCGAGGACACCGCCGCCGTCTGGGTCGACGCCGCGCCCCCGGAGGGCCACGTGATCCTCAACACCGGGATCATGCTCGAGCGGATGTCGAACGGGATCATCCCGTCGGGCTGGCACCGGGTCGTGGCCGACGCCGACCCTGTCGCCGGGAACTGGGACGGCGAGCGCTACTCGGTGGTGCAGTTCTGCCACCCGACGCCCTGGACGATCCTGGCCCCGCTGCCCTCCACGGTCACGCCGGACACGCCCGCCCGCTTCGCCGGCATCGAGGCCGCCGACCTGCTCGACCAGGTCCTGTACGAGATCAACCTGGTCGAGGACGCCCGCCGCGTCTGAGCCGTCCGCTCACGTCCCCGGACGCGCCACCGGCGCCGGCAGGAGCCGGCGCCGGAGCGATCGTGCGTTCGCTTCGCAGGTGGCGTCAGGAGTTGACGGCGTCCTTGAAGCTCTTGCCGACCTTCACCTTGGGCACGTCGGCCGCGGCGATCTGCAGCGGCTCGCCGGTCTGGGGGTTCTTGCCCGTGCGCGCGGCGCGGTGCCCCTTTTCGAAGGTGAGGAAGCCGGGCAGGGAGACCTTGTTCCCCGACTTCACCTCGGCGACGATGGTGTCCTCGAAGGCCGAGACGACGGCGGAGACCTGCGACTTCGGCAGCTCCGTGTCGGCGGCCAGCTTCTCGATGAGCTCTGACTTGTTCATGGGTGTTGTCCTCCAAGGGTTGGGCCCGGTGTCCAGTCTCGGCGGTGATCAGCGGAAAAGCGCGGATCCCTGCTGGATAGTGGCCGGGCCAGTGACAGAAGTATGGGATCGCCGGGCCGGTCCGAGGTCCTAGCCTCGGGGGATGGCCGACTCCGAGAAGCCCCATGTCTACGTGCCTCCGGGCGAGATCCCACCCATCAAGCTGATCGTGGAGGACCTCGAGGAGGGCGACGGACCCACCGCCGCCAGCGGCGACACGGTCGACGTCCACTACGTCGGGGTGTCCTGGAAGACCCGCCAGCAGTTCGATGCGTCGTGGGATCGGGGCGAGCCGTTCTCGTTCCGACTCGGTGCCGGCATGGTCATCAGCGGCTGGGACGAGGGCGTGCAGGGCATGAAGGTCGGCGGCCGCCGCCGCCTCGTGCTGCCGCCGGACAAGGCCTACGGCAAGCAGGGCGCCGGCGGGGTCATCGGCCCCAACGAGACGCTCGTCTTCGTGGTCGACCTCCTCGGGGTGCGCTGAGCCGTGCCCACCGCCGCCCGCGACACCCCCGTCGGCCGGGACGAGCTGCTCGACTTCGTCCGGCCCCGGCACCACCTGGTCCTGGGCACCACCCGCCAGGACGGGCGGGTCCAGCTCAGCCCGGTCACCGGGGGCGTCGACGCCCAGGGCCGCGTCGTCGTGTCCAGCTACCCGGACCGGGCCAAGACCGCCAACCTCCGGCGCGATCCCCGAGCCACCGTGCTGTTCCTGTCCGACGACTTCGATGACGAGTGGGTGCAGGTCCACGGCACCGGCGAGGTCCTCGACCTGCCCGACGCGCTCGAGCCGCTGTGCGACTACTACCGCAGCATCAGCGGCGAGCACCCGGACTGGGACGAGTACCGCACGGCCATGCAGCGCCAGGGCAAGGTCCTGCTGCGCATCACCATCGAGGACTGGGGTCCGGTCAGCCGGGGCGGCTTCCCACCACGCCTGCTCGACTGAACCTGGCACGTCTGCCAACTGGCAGGCGTGCCAGTTGACCTCCTAGCGTCGCTGCATGGACGGCGGGCTCCGGGAGCAGAAGAAGGCGCGCACGCGCGAGCGCCTCGTGAAGATCGCGCTGTCGCTGTTCGAGGAGCGGGGCTTCGACGAGGTCACGGTCGAGGAGATCGCCGACGCGGCCATGGTGTCGCCCCGCACCTTCTACCGGTACTTCGGCACCAAGGAGGCCGTCCTCTACGACGGCCAGGACGACCAGCTGGCGCTGCTGCACGACGTCATCACCTCCCAGCCCCCGGAGGAGCCCCCGCTGGCCGCCATCCGGGCCGGCGTGCTCGTGCTGGCCCGCCAGGCGGCGGCGACCGCCGAGCTCAGCCTGCGGCGGGCCCGGATCACCGGGTCGACCTCCAGCCTCGGCGAGTACCAGCGCACCGCCCTGGCGCCCCGCTGGGAGGACGCCCTCACCCGAGCGGTTGCCGAGCGGCTCGGCGTCGACCCCGCCACCGACGTGCGCCCGCTCCTGCTCGCCGGCATCGGCCTCACCGTGATGGGCGCAGTCCACGAGACCTTCCGGCGCGATGGCACGGCCGACCTCGAGGGCGTGGTCCTCGCCCGCTTCGCCGACCTCACCGACCTCGTCGCCGAGCAGTCGATCGCCCCGCACGCCAGGCAGGCGGCGACCGAGCCCCGGGCCGGCGCCCGGTGAGCCAGCACCCTCCCTTCGAGCGGACCGACCTGCCCCGTGCCACCGCGGTGGTCGCCGCGCCGGTGGCCGACGTCTACGCCGTCGTGACCGACGTGACCAGCTGGCCGTCGTGGATGCCCGACGTGCTCGAGCCCGTCATCGCCAAGGGCGACGACCGCTACCTCTTCCGCCGCGAGCACAACGGTCGCACCGACCACAACGAGGGCCTGGTGATCGTCCGCGGGCCGACCCACACCTTCGGCGTGCAGATCGACGCCATCGACCGCGTCTGGTTCCGCACCCGTCCCAGCTCGACGGGCACCAAGGTCGACATCGTGCTCGAGCCAGTCGGGGCCGCGCCCTGGCGGCAGCGCCTGCGCGGACGCCGTCGGCGCCTCGAGCAGGAGCGCTGGGTCCAGGACGCGCTCAGCGGGCTCGCCGACCACGCGACCCCCGACGCCTGACGATCAGCGCCGGCGGCCTCGCAGCACCACGAAGCGGGGATCGGAGCCGACGACGGCGACGTCGTCGAACCAGCGACGCAGCGCGACGTGGTGGCCGAGGTGGCGGTTGGCCACCACGGTGAGGGTGCCCCCGGGGCGGAGCACCCGCTGGGCCCCGGCGAACATCCGGTAGGCCACGGACGTCGTGCGGGCGCCGCCGGCGTGGAACGGCGGGTTGCACAGCACGACGTCGGCCGACGCGTCCGCCACACCGTCGAGCACGTCGGTGACGTGGAAGGTCGCGTCCGAGGCCACGGCACCCACCGTCTGGCGAGCGGCGGCCACGGCGCGGAACGAGTCGTCGCAGCACACCAGCGCCACGTCGGGGTGGCGGTGGGCGACGGTGGCGGCGACGACGCCGGTGCCGCACCCGAGGTCCACGACGACCGCGCCCGGCTCCTGATCGGGGAGGTGGGCCAGGAGCAGCCGGGTACCGGGGTCCATGCCACTGGCGGAGAACACGCCGGGCAGGCCGGTGACCTCGAGGCCCTCCGGCGTCGCCCACCGCAGCGGGGCCGGACCGGGGCCGGGCTCGAGCGCCGGATCCACCGAGGCGAGCAGGAGGCGGGCCTTCTTGCGCGCCCGTGAGGTGGGCGTGGGGCCGATCGCCCCCTCGAAGGCGGCGATGGTGGACCGGTGCACCGCCTTGGTCATGCCGGCGCCGACGACGACGGACCCTGCGTGCAGGAGCGGGCGGAGGCGGTGGAGCTCGTCCTCGAGCACCGCGAGCGTGCGCGGCACCTTCACCACGACGACGTCGACCGGTCCGACGGGGTCCGAGGTGCTCGGCACGAAGGTGACGGTCGACGGGTCGATGCCGTTGCGCTCGAGGTTGGCCCGGGTCGCGGCCATGGTGACGACCGAGTCCGTCCAGGACGTCGGGTGGTGCGCGGCCAGCGCCGTGGCCAGCGCCCCGTGCGCGTCGTCGACCACGAGCCACCGGTCGCCGGCGGCCCCGACCTCGGCGAGGTGGGCGAGCGCGAGCTCGTCGGCGGCATCCCACGCCCGGAGCGGCTCGCCCGGGTCGTGGTGGGCTCGCTCGAGGGTGAACGTGCCCTGGGGCACCGTCAATATGTGATCCACGACCACGAGTGTGGCCGCGTTGTCTCTGTCCCTCAGTACCGTCGACCGGATGCGTCTCGCGCCGACGACCGAAGCCACCTTCGTGGCCGGCCTCCACGGCCGTGACGGCGCGCTCGCCCTGTGGGACCTCGACCCGGCCGACACCGACGACGCGATCGAGCGGAAGGGCGAGGTCACGGTGGTGCTCGCCGACGGGCCCCGCACCGTCCCGGCCGACCTGGTGGCCGTCGGCGACGCCGTCGCCACGCTTGCCGCCCTGCCGGCCGCAGCCGAGGTGCGCCCCTCCGTGCGGGCGTGGTCGGTTGCCACCCGCCTCGCCCTCGACGCCGTGAGCCGGGGCCGGCTCCTCCCCGCCGTCGCCGGCGACGGGGCGGACATGTGGCGCCTCGGCCCCCTCGACGTCGCCGACCGGACGCGGGTGGACCAGCTGGCCGACGCCCTCCCCCCGGCGGCGCACGCCACACCGGTCGAGGTCGACGGCGCACCGCCGCGCCTGACGTCGCCCAACGTGGCCACCGCCGGCTTCCTGGATGCGGTGGCGGACTCCTTCGTGCGCACCGCTGCGGCGGCCGCCACGGTGGGGTTCGATGCCTTCGCCGCCCCCCATGCCACCGACGTCACCGGAGCGGAGTCCTGGCTGCAGTCCACGGTGGCCGGCACCGCCAGCGACACCGCCCCCGGCCTGCGCATCGCCCTCCCCGACGGGCCCGACGAGCCGGTCCGCTGCGTGCTCCAGGTGCAGAGCCGGCTGGACCCGAGCCTGGTGCTCGACGCCGCCGAGCTCTGGCAGGCACCCGCCGCGGTCGTCGCCCGCTTCGGCACCGACGTGGAGACCGACCTGCTGCTCGCCCTGCGCGCTGCGGCGCGGGTGTGGCCACCGGTCGAGCGGCTCCTGCAGGAGGCCGCGCCCGAGGTGCTGGTGCTCGAGGATGCCGAGGCCGAGGAGCTGTTCGGCCCCGTCGCCGACGACCTGGCGGCGGCCGGTCTGCCCGTGCTGTGGCCGGCCGAGGTGCTGCGCCCCGTGGAGCTGCGACCCATCATCGGCACGCCGGCCCCGGAGGGGGGCGGCGGAGGCGCCGGGCTCGACCTGTCGGCGCTCGGCGAGATGCGCTGGCACGCCACGGTCGACGGCGGCGACCTCACCGAGGCCGAGCTGCTCCAGCTGGCCGAGGCCAAGCGACCCGTGGTCCGCCTGCGGGGGCAGTGGGTGCGCGCCGACCCCGAGCGGCTCCGCCGGCTGGCCGAGCGGACCCCCATCAGCACCGGCGACGTGCTGTCCGCCGCGCTGTCGGGCACGGTCACCGTGGGCGGGGAGACCGTCGAGGCCGAGGTCGATGCCCCGCTGCGGAACCTCGCCGACCGGCTGCGCAGCATCGACACCATCCGGGCGCACCCGGCGCCGCCCGACCTCGTGGCCACCCTGCGGCCCTACCAGGAGCGCGGCCTGGCCTGGCTGCAGGAGATGGCATCGCTGGGTCTCGGCGGCGTGCTCGCCGACGACATGGGCCTGGGCAAGACCATCCAGGTCCTCGCCCTCCACCTGCTGCGGCGCGGTTCGGGCCCCACGCTCATCGTCTGCCCGGCGTCCCTGCTCGGCAACTGGCAGCGGGAGGCCGCCCGCTTCTGCCCCGACGTGCCCGTGCGCCGCTACCACGGCGCCGACCGCAGCCTCGAGGGCCTCGCCGACGACGAGCTCGTGGTCGCCACCTACGGCATCGTGCGGCGCGACGCCGAGGTGCTCGCCGAGCAGCCGTGGGACCTGCTGGTCGCGGACGAGGCCCAGGCGGTGAAGAACCCCATGTCCCGCACGGCCCGCCAGATCCGCACCATCCCGGCCGCGGCCCGGTTCGCCCTCACCGGCACCCCGGTCGAGAACCGCCTGTCCGACCTGTGGGCGCTGCTGGACTTCACCACCCCGGGGCTGCTGGGCAAGCTCGATGCCTTCCAGCAGCACGTCGCCACCCCCATCGAGCGCGAGCGCGACGCGGAGGCCACCGCCCGCCTGGCCTCCCTCGTCCGGCCGTTCCTGCTGCGACGGCGCAAGACCGATCCCGAGATCGCCCCCGACCTGCCGCCCAAGACCGAGACCGACCGCTTCGTCGGGCTCACCACCGAGCAGGCCACGCTCTACAAGGCCGTGGTCACCGAGCTGCTCGACGACGTGGCCGAGGCCGAGGGCATCAACCGGCGGGGCCTGGTCCTCAAGCTGCTCACCGCGCTCAAGCAGATCTGCAACCACCCGGCCCAGTACCTCGGCCAGGACGCCCCCATCAGCGGGCGGTCCGGCAAGCTCGAGGCGGTCACCGACCTTGTCGAGACCATTGCGTCCGAGGGCGACTCCGTGCTGGTGTTCACCCAGTACGTCCGGATGGGCCACCTGCTCACCCGGCACCTCACCGCCCTCGACCTCGAGGTGCAGTTCCTCCACGGCGGCACACCCGTGAACGGCCGGGAGGCCATGGTCGACAGGTTCCAGGCCGGCGGGCCGATGGTGTTCGTCATCTCCCTGCAGGCCGGTGGCACCGGGCTCAACCTGACCCGGGCCACCCACGTCGTCCACTACGACCGCTGGTGGAACCCGGCGGTGGAGGACCAGGCCAGCGACCGGGCCTGGCGCATCGGCCAGGACCGCCCCGTGCAGGTCCACCGCATGATCTGCGAGGGCACGCTCGAGGAGCGCATCGCCACCCTGCTCGAGGCCAAGCGCGGCCTGGCCGAGTCCGTGGTCGGCGGCGGCGAGTCCTGGGTCTCGGAGCTGTCCGACGACGAGCTGGCCGACCTCGTCGAGCTCGGCGGCGGCGTCGACCTGGGGCGGTTCGATCGCTGATGGCACGGGACTTCGGCACGACGTGGTGGGGGCAGGCCTGGCTCGACGCGCTCGAGGGCATCGCCGGGGGCAGCGGCGGTCGGCTGGCGCGCGGTCGCCGCTGGGCCAAGGCCAACCGGGGCGCCGACCTCCACATCGAGCCCGGCGGGGTGAACGCCTGGGTCCAGGCCGACCGCGACGAGCCCCACGAGGTCCACGTCGGCATCCGGGCGTTCCGCGACGACGAGTGGGACACGGTGCTCGACGCCATCGCGTCCAAGGCCGCCCACGCCGCCGCCCTGCTCGACGGCGAGCTCGACCCTGCGGTGGTGCGCGACGCCGAGGCCGTCGAGGTCGACCTGCTGCCCCGACCGCGGGACCTGCACACGGTCTGCACGTGCGCCGACGACGTCGAGCCGTGCGAGCACGCCGCTGCGGCCTGCTACCTGCTCGCCGACGCCCTCGACGCCGACCCGTTCGTGCTGCTGCTGCTGCGGGGCCGGCGGCGGGACGAGGTGCTGGACCAGGTCCGCCGGCGCCGGGGCGGGCTGCCGGCGATCGACGAGGCCGAGGAAGCGGCGCCGCCGCCCGCCCCGGAGGGCATCGACGCCGCCGAGGCCTGGAGCCGGGACCTGCTCCCGCTCCCGCTCGTGCCCCTGGTCGCCCACGCCCCCAGCCGCCCCGCGGCGTGGCCCAGCGACCCGCCCGCCCACGCGCCCTTCGACGGGAGCGGCCTGCGGGCCCTGGTGGCCGACGCCGCCCGTCGGGCCTGGGAGCTGTGCGCCGGCACCGTCGACACCGGCCTGGAGCTGGACGAGCGCGCCGACCTCGCCCGCCGCGTCATCGGCGCGCCGCCCGCGCTGAAGCAGCGGTTGGCCGAGCACAGCGGCGTCGCGCCCGTCGACCTCGACGTCCTCGGCGCGGCCTGGCAGTTCGGCGGCGCCGCAGGCGTTCGGGCGCACGACGAGCCCCGCTGGAACCCCCCGCCGCTCGACATGGCACGCGCCCGCGACCTGCTGATCGAGGCCGGCATGCCGGCCCGCCGGGTCCACGTGTCCGGCAACCGGGTCACGGGCGAGGGGCGCCTGCAGCTGCGACGCAGCCGGGACGGCCGCTGGTACCTGTTCACGAAGGCGACGGGACGGTGGGCGATGGCCGCCCCGCCCGAGGACGACGTCGACGACCTGCTCGACCACGACCTGACGTCCTGAGCCCAGGGAGGAGGCCGGCCCCCGCTGGTCGAATCCCTCGACCGGGAACCAGCCGGCGCCAGTCGCCCGGCACCAGACGAGCGCCGGGGGTCAACGCTTGGTCATGACACGCATCCGCTCGGCGCAGCGCTGCCTCGCCGCCCTGGCGCTGCTCGCGCCGCTGCAGGTCCTGGCCCTCACGGCGAGCGACGGTGAGCCGGCCACCGCCCCGCCCCGCGCCGCGCCGGTCTCGGCCGAGGTGGCGTCGGCGGGCGGGGCGCCGCTGGTCCCCGCCGCCGGACCGGGGTGGATGACGGCTGCCGCGCCGATCGCAGCACCGACGGCCGCACGGCTGGTCACCGAGCCCGAACCGATCCCGTCCGGGCCCGATCCCGCCCCGGAGCCGGCGCCGGCCCGGACCGCGACGTTCGCCGAGCGGTTCCCGGCCCAGCACGCCGCCACCCAGGACCCCGCCGACCCGGCCACCACCCGGTGGGCGCTGCTCATCGGCATCAACGAGCACCGCGGCGTCGCCGACAACGTCGGGTCTCGCCAGGACGCCGAGGACCTGCGCGTCCAGCTCCTGGCCAGAGGCTGGCGGGACGACCACATCCTGGTGCTCACCGACCGGCAGGCCACGCGGGACGGCATCGTGGCCGGCATCGCCTGGCTGGCCGACAGGACCGACGAGCGGTCAGTGGCGGTCTTCCACTACTCCGGTCACTCCAAGAAGTGGTACGGCCGCGACGTCGACGGCGGCGGCGAGGTCACCGACGAGGGGCTGTGGCCGAGCGACAACCGCTTCATCGTCGACTCCGAGCTGGTCCGGCTGCTCGACCCGGTGCGACCCCACGCCCTGTGGCTGAGCTTCGCGACGTGCAACGCCGCCGGGCTCGCCGACCCGGGGATGGCCCGGCCCGGCCGCATCCTCACGTTCTCCTCGGGGGAGCCGCAGAAGTCCTACGAGCACCCGTCCTGGGGGAACTCCGTGTGGGGGTGGCTGGTGATCGACCAGGCGCTCGGCCGCGGCCTCGGCGACCTCGACCGCGACGGCCGGGTCACGGTCGAGGAGGCCTTCGCCTGGGCCCGCCCGCGCGCCGCGGAGACCACCCGCCGGCAGCGCTACGGCGCCCAGGAGGGCGTCATCGTGGACCTCGTCGACGGGGAGCTCGACCTCGTCGTTCCCGGCACCCCACCCCCGCCCCGCCCCGACGGCGAACGCCGTCGCGCGGCAGAGCCGGCGTCCGAGCCCGAGCCGGCGGCGGCCCCGGACCCCCAGCCTCGCCGGGCAGAGCCGACCGAGGAGGATCACGGCAACCGGATCTGCCTGCTCTGCGGGAGCTGACCGGGCCAGACTGCACCGGTGCCCATCGATCTCCCGCGCGTCCGCGCCGACACCCCGGGCGTCGAGCACGTCGCGCACCTGAACAACGCGGGCGCCTCCCTGCCGCCCCGGGTCGTGACCGAGACCGTGGTCGAGCACCTCCACCGCGAGTCGAGCATCGGGGGCTACGAGGCGGCGGCCGAAGCGGCCGAGCGGACCGAGGCGGTCTACGCGTCCATCGCCCGCCTGCTCGGCGCCTCCGTCCACGAGATCGCGGTGGTGGACAACGCCACCCGAGCGTGGGACATGGTCGTGTACGGCTTCCCGTTCCAACCCGGCGACCGGGTGCTCACCGCCCGGGCCGAGTACGCCAGCAACGCCATCGCGCTGCTGCAGCTGGCCCGGCGCCACGAGATCGAGATCGTCCTGATCGACGACGACGAGCACGGCCAGATCGACCTCGACCACCTCGAGGCCGAGCTCGAGCGCGGCGCCGCCCTCGTTTCGCTCACCCACGTGCCGACCAACGGCGGGCTGGTGAACCCGGCCGCCGAGGTGGGCGCGCGCTGCCGCGCCCACGGCGCGTTCTTCATGCTCGACGCCTGCCAGGCCGCCGGGCAGCTCCCCCTCGACGTCGCTGAGCTCGGCTGCGACGCCCTGTCGGCCACCGGTCGCAAGTACCTCCGGGGGCCGCGGGGCACCGGCCTGCTGTACGTGCGCGACGCGTGGATCGGGCGGATCGAACCCCCGATGCTCGACCTGCACTCCGCCGAGTGGACCGGCCCCGACACCTACGAGGTGCGCGGCGACGCCCGCCGCTTCGAGACCTGGGAGTGCAGCCACGCTGCCCGGCTCGGCCTGGGCGCCGCCGTCGACCACGCCCTCGAGGTCGGCGTGGCCGATGGCTGGGCGCGGCTGCGGGACCTCGGCGAGGAGCTCCGACGCCGGCTCGGCGCGCTCGATCGCGTCACGGTGCACGACAAGGGCCTGGTGCGCGGCGGCATCGTCACCTTCACCGTCGACGGGGTGCCGGCCGCCGACGTCGGCGCAGCCCTGTCCCGGGCCGGCGTGAACACCTCGACCACGACCCCGTCCCACTCGCGCCAGGACGGCCGGGATCTGCCGGCGACGGTCCGGGCGTCGGTGCACTACTACAACGTCGAGGACGACCTCGACCGCCTGCTGGACGTCGTCGCCGCCCTCTGAGCGAGCCGGAGCTGAGCTGCACCCGCGGAGGCCTGCCCAGCCTCAGCTCGCCTCGGTCCAGTACGGGTCTCGCAGCAGCCGCTTGTAGAGCTTCCCGGTGGGATGACGTGGGAGCTCGTCCATCAGGTCGATGCTTCGCGGGCACTTGATCGATGACAGGTGCTCGCGGCAGTACGCCAGAAGGCGGGCGGGCAGACCGTCCCGGTCTTCGCCGTCCGGAGCGGGCTGCACGACCGCCTTCACCTGCTCACCGAAGTCGGGGTCGGGGATCCCGAAGACCGCGGCGTCCACGACCTCGTCATGGAGCACCAGAAGATTCTCGACCTCCTGGGGATAGACGTTCACCCCGCCGGTGATGATCATGAACGACTTGCGGTCGGAGAGGTAGAGGTAGCCGTCCTCGTCGAGGCGACCGACGTCACCCAGCGTCGTCCACCCGCGGTCGTTCCGGCTGGCCGACGTCTTGTCCGGATCGTTGTGGTACTCGAAGGGGGCCCCACCTGCGAAGTACACGGTGCCGATCTCGCCCGGGGGGAGATCGTTGCCGGCCTCGTCCACGATGTGGATCTCACCGAGGATGGCTCGTCCCACGGTGCCAGGGTGCGCCAGCCACTGCTCGCTGTCGCAGTGGACGAACCCGTTGCCCTCGGTTCCGGCGTAGTACTCGTGGATGATGGGGCCCCACCACTCGATCATCTGGCGCTTGACCTCCACCGGGCAGGGTGCGGCGGCGTGGATGGCCGTCCGGAGCGAGGAGACGTCGTAGCGCTCGCGGACCTCCGCAGGGAGCTTCAACATGCGGATGAACATCGTCGGAACGACCTGCGTGTGGGTGACCTGATGCGCCTCCACCTGTCGGAGGAACTCCTCCGCGTCGAACCGCTCCATGATCACCGAGGTGCCCCCGGCCCGATGAATGGACATGTTCATCCGCAGCGGCGCGGCGTGGTAGAGCGGTGCGGGCGACAGGTACACGGTGTCTGCACCGACGCCGAAGAGGCCAGCGGTGGCGTTCCCCAGTGTCGCCAGCTCGTCGAGCGGACGTTCCTCGAACTCCGGCAGCACACCCTTGGGCCGTCCGGTGGTCCCGGACGAGTAGAGCATATCGACGCCGGCGATCCGGTTCGGGAGCGGCGACGGATCAGCGCTCTCCACGAGAGTCTCGTACTCGTCGAAACCGTCGACACGACCACCGATGACCAGCCGGGCGTCGACAGCGCTGACACCGTCCAGCGCCTGATCGACCACGTCGGCCAGCGCCTTGGTGGTCACCACGACCTGCGCACCGCAGTCCTCGATGATGTAGCGGACCTCCTCCGCCACGAGCCTGGTGCTGATCGCCGTGTAGATCGCCCCTGCGTAGTGGGCACCCCACACCACCTCGTAGAAGCGAGGGTGGTTCTCGATCATGAACGCCACGTGATCTCCGGGGCGCACACCGAGGTCGCGCAGCACGCGGGAGAACCGGTTCGCACCAGCGTCGAGCGCTGCGTACGTGACGACGGCTTCGGAGCCGCCCATGATGATCGCTGGCCGATCACCGCGGGCGTCGACGTGGTTGCCGGGGAACATGAGGCCTCCTGTAGGCGTCTTGACGGTCAGGCGGTGGAGAGGACGCGGACGCTCTCACCACCGAGCTCGGGCCCGCTGGTGTGGAGGTGGCAGGCCACCTCGCCGCCGCCCACCGCGGGGAAGGGCATCGGCACCTCCTCCGCGCAGATGTCCATCGCCCGCGGACACCGCGTGCGGAACACGCAGCCGGACGGCGGCTCGAGCGGGTTCGGGACGTCGCCCGGGAGCAGCATTCGGCGCCGCGCCCGCTGACGGCGGGGGTGCGGGACGGGGACGGCGGACAGGAGCGCCTCGGTGTACGGGTGCGCGGGTGCGTTGTACACCCGTTCGGTCGGACCGCTCTCCATCATCCGCCCGAGGTACATCACGCCGACCCGGTCGGCGATGTGTCGCACCACCGCCAGGTCGTGGGCGATGAACAGATAGGCCACCGACTTCGTCTGGCGAATCTCCTCCAGCAACCGGATGATCTGGTTCTGCGTCGAGACGTCGAGCGCGCTGAGCGCCTCGTCGCAGATGACCAGCGACGGGCTCGTGGCGATGGCACGGGCGATGGCGATCCGCTGGCGCTGACCGCCGGAGAACTCGTAGGGGTATCGGTTGAGGTGCTCGGGGAGGAGGCCGACCGCCTGGATCAGGTCGTGGGCCGCGGCATCCCTGGCGTGCGAATCGAGGTCGGTGTGGACCCGCAGCGGCTCGGCGATGGAATCCCGGATGAGCATGGACGGGTTCAGCGACGAGTACGGGTCCTGGAAGACCATCTGGACATCCGAGCGGATACGACGGAGCTCGCGGCCGGATAGCTCGGTCAGCTCCCGCCCACCGAGACGGATGTTGCCGGCACGGACCGGCAGCGTGCGGGTGATGGCCCGTGCCGTGGTGGACTTGCCCGAACCGGACTCCCCGACCACGGCGAAGGTCTCACCGTGGTCGATGTGGAAGCTCACGCCGGACACGGCGATGAGGTCCTGCGCTCGCCGGCCGCGTCCGATGCGGTAGGCGACCTCGAGGTCATCGACCTCGAGGAGCGGGGTCTTCCCGGACGTGCCTGCCGGGACGGCAGCCTGGTCGTTCACGACGCCCCCTCGAGGTCGAGCTCGTCGAACCGATGACAGCGGACGGCGCGTCGCGGCCCCAGCTCCGTCAGCGCAACCGGTTGCCGACAGCGGTCCTGCGCATAGGAGCAGCGATCCGCGAACCGGCAGCCGGCGGGAAACTCCCAGGGTGGCGGCACGGTGCCCGGGATCGGCACGAGCTCGCGGACGTGGTCCTCGACGTCTGGCATGGCTCGCAGCAGACCCTCGGTATAGGGGTGGCGAGGGGTACAGAACACCTCCTCCGCCGTTCCCTCCTCGACGACCTGCCCGGCGTACATCACCACGACGCGATCGCAGATGTCGGCAACCACACCGAGGTCGTGGGTGACGAACAGGACCGACATGTCGTTCTCCTCGGCCATCTCCCGGATCAGGTCGAGGATCTGCGCCTGGATGGTGACGTCGAGGGCGGTCGTCGGCTCGTCCGCGATCAGCAGGCGTGGTCGGCACGACAGCGCGAGGGCGATCATCGCCCGCTGTCGCATGCCACCGGAGAACTGGTGGGGGTACTCAGACACGCGCTGGCGGGGGTTCGGGATCCCCACGTGGCCGAGCATCTCGATCGCATGCGCCCTGGCCTGCTTCTTCGTCCACCCGAGATGACGGCGGACCACGGCGACGATCTGGTCGCCGATCGTGAACGCGGGGTTCAGGCTCGTCATCGGCTCCTGGAAGATCATCGCGATCTCCCGGCCCCGGACGTCCTCGAGCTCTGCCGTGGACAGTCCACCGAGCTCCCGTCCCCGGAGCCGGATGTCTCCCACCACCCGGCTCGACCGGCGCGGGAGGAGACCGAGCACCGACAGGCTGGTCACGCTCTTGCCGGAGCCCGACTCGCCCACCAGGCCCACCGTCTCCCGTGGCCCCACGGCGAAGGACACCTCATCGAGGACCCGCAACCAGCCGTGCTCGGAGGCGAACTCGACCCCGAGGCCGTCGATGGCGAGCACCGGGCTCGCCTCGTCGAGCTGACGTGCCGTCGAATCACTCATCGTCGTTGCCCTCCCGGATCTCGCGCCCCAGCGCATCGCTCAGGGCGTCGCCCAGCACGTTGAACGCCAACACCGTGAAGACGATCATCAACCCGGGCCAGACGATGAGCCAGGTCTGCTGGTTGAGCTCCCGGAACGCCCGTCCCATCATCGAACCCCAGGAGGAATCCGGCGGCTGCACACCGAGGCCGAGGAAGCTCAGACCGGCCTCGGCGAGGAGCGAGAAACCCGCCGCCAGCGACATCTGGACGATCATGGGAGAGAGCACGTTCGGCAGCACGTGCCGGAGCACGATCACCGGCATCGGTGTGCCGATCGTCTTGGCCGCCTCGATGTAGGTCTGCTCCCGGACGCTGAGCACGCTGGCACGGACCAGGCGCAAGAACCGCGGGGCGAAGACCAACCCCACCGCGAGCATCGCGTTCGTGAGGCTGGGCCCGAGGACTGCGATCACGGCGATGGCAAGGATCAGGGGCGGGAACGACATCACCGCGTCGGTGATGCGCTGCAACACCGTGTCCACCCAGCCGCCCACGTAGCCCGAGATCAACCCCAACGGCACGCCGAGCACGAACCCCACGGACACTGCGATCACCGCGGCGAGCAGCGACACCCGGGCGGCGTGGATGAGCCGACTGAGGACGTCACGCCCGAGCTCGTCGGTGCCGAGAACGTGGCCGTCGGTCAACGGTGAGAGGAGGGTGTCCCGCAACGTCTGGGCGTCCGGGTCGTGGGGAGCCAGCACGTCGGCGAAGAGCGCCACGAGCACCATGAGCAGCAGGAAGCCCGCGGCGACCAAGGCGGTCCGCTGCCGCAGGAAGCGTCGGGCGAAGCGGCGCAGGCCTCGACCCCGGACCCGGGCGACGGTTACCGCGCTGTCGGGTGTGCTCGCGGTCATCGGACCCTCACCTTTGGGTCGAGGTAGGAGTACATCAGGTCCACCACGAGGTTGACAGCGATCACCACGAACACGGACACGAGAACGATGCCCTGCACCACCGGGATGTCCTGCTCCAGCACCTTCCGCACGGCGAGCGAACCGAGGCCCTGGATGCCGAAGATCTGCTCGATGATGACGGTGCCTCCGAGCAGGGACGTGACCTGGAACCCGATGACGGTGACCAGAGGGATCATCGCGTTCTTGAGCGCGTACTTCCCCACCACGATCCGCCCCCGAAGACCCATCGCCCGGGCCGTGCGCACGTAGTCCTCCTGCAGGACGCTGCGCAGCGCACCGCGCAGCTGGCGGGCGATCTCGGCGGCGGCCGCCGAGCCGAGCGCGACTGCCGGGAGGGTGATGCTCCGTGCCCAGTCGACCACGCTCTCCTCCATGGGGACGTACCCGGTGGCGGGGAAGATGCTGCTCTTCAGCGCGAGCCATGCGATGAGCAGCGAGCCGATGAGATAGCTGGGCGCCGCGACACCGAGCGTGGCGCCGATCGTCGCGACGCGGTCGATCCACCGCCCGGGGTTGGTTGCGGCCAGGATCCCAGCCGGCACGCCGATCAGCACGGCCACGAAGAGCGCCGCCGCCGTCAGCGAGAGGGTGACCGGGATCCGGTTCGCCAACGTGTCTCGGACCGGTTCGCTGCTGAACAACGAGGTCCCGAGATCGAGCGACGGCACTCCGGAGATCCAGTCCGCGTACTGCGACAGAAGCGGCTCGTTCAGGCCGAGGCGCTCCCGGACGGCTTCGACCCGCTCCGGCGTGGAGTTGTCACCGAGCACGGTGATGGCAGGATCGCCCGGGATCAGGTGGGTCAGCATGAAGGTCCCGAGCGTCACGAAGAACAGCAGCGGGATCATCGTCAGCAGGCGACGGACCAGCACTCGGCTCAAGAGTCATCTCCTCCTCGTCGCCTGCGACCGGTGGCCGCCGGCGATACGGATGGCGGGGCAGACCCGCCGGCGCGCGACCAGGGGGATCACGCGCCGGGCGGGCTGCCCAGGACGGTCGGTCAGCCGGCCACGCCGACGCCGCGGAACTCCGGCTTCGCTGTGATGTAGGGAGCGAAGCCCACGACCTCGGATCGCATCGCGTAGTTGGCGTTCGCGTGGAGGAGCACGACGTCGAGCGCGTCGTCGACCACGGCCACGGACGCCTCCCGGATCGCCTCGACGCGAGCATCCTCGTCGGTGGCACTCAGAATGAGGTCGTAGGCCTCCATGAATGCCGGGGAGCTCTCGCCGCTGGGGTTCGACGGTCCGCCCTCCGAGTACAGCCGGCCGAGCGTCTGCGACGGGTCGGGCCGGCCCTGGAAGGTGATCATCACCGCGTCGCCGACCTTGTCGAGGTAGGCGGTCTGGACCACCTCGTTCACCGGAACGACGTTGAGCGTCACGTCGATGCCCACCTCGGCCAGCTGGGCCTGCAGCGCCTCTGACACTCGCACGAAGCCGTCGAGCTGCGCGGTGAGCAGCTCGAAGGAGAACCCGTCTTCGAGGCCCGCCTCGGCGAGGAGCTCACGGGCGCGCTCCGGATCGTAGGTGTAGGTGTCCGCAACGTCGGGCTCGTTGGCGAAGTACCCCTCGGGGAAGGGCTGGACCGACGGGGTGGCGCGGCCGTCGAAGATCGCCTCGGCCAGGCCCTCGCGATCGACGGCGAAGTTCAGCGCCTCGCGGACCAACGGATCGTCGAACTCGCTGCGGGCCAGGTTCAGCTGCATGTGGTACAGGGCGAGATCGGGCTCGCTCGTGACGACCATGCCCTCGTCCTCGACGGTCGAGATGTCGCCGGCGGCGACGTTCACCCAGTCGGCCTGGCCGCCGAGCAGGGCGTTGAGACGGGTGGAGTCGTCGGCCTGGTAGGTCAGCTCGACCTTCGCCGCGGCCGCAGCTTCCGGATCCCAGTAGTCCTCGTACCGCTCGAAGCTCGTCTGGACGCCGACCTCGTAGTCGGTGACGCGGTACATGCCGGCCCCGACCGGCTGGCGGTCCGCGTTCGGGTCGTCGAAGGAGGCAGGACTCATCATCATCCCACCCCGGTCGGACAGGATCAGCGGCAGCGCACCGCCCGGCTCGGTCAGGTTCAGCTTGATGTCGTGAGTGTCGACGACCTCGACGGACTCGATGGTGACGAGGTCGGAGGCGACGTTGCTGTCCTCGGCCCGAGCACGGTCCAGGTTGACCTTTGCAGCCTCGGCGTCGAACGGCGTGCCGTCGTGGAACGTGACGTCTTCCCGCAGCGTTAGCGACATGCTGGGCGGCTCGGCCTCCAGCGTCCACTCCGTCGCCAGGCCGGGGATCGGGTCACCGTCTGGCGTGGTGTGCACCAGGCGGTCGAACACGAGGTTCAGCGACGTGTTGTCCGTGCTCGAGCTGCCCCGATGCGGGTCGTAGCTCGTCGGGGCCACGGTGTAGATCAGCCGCAGCGTCCCTTCCCGGTCGATCTCACCGGGAACGGCGGCCTCTGCGGTGCCATCGCCCGACGAGCCGGTGTCCTCGGCGGCCTCACCGGAGTTCTCGCCACCACAGGCAGCCAGCACCAGTGACGCGATGAGCACGAGTGCCAGGAGCGGTCGCCAACGAGAAGGCGTGTGCATTCGATTCCCCCTTGGGTTGCACGGCCGGAACGCCGTGACGGACGGCACGGACGGTAGCCACGGCCGCAACGCTCTACCAAACCACCGTTTGGTTGGTTCCCAAACGGCCGGTTGGTTGATGAGCGAGTGCTCCGGGCCGCAGCGCCGGCGCTACGCTTGCGGCGCCGACCACGACAGCAAGTCGGCGGATCCAGGGGCGCGAGACGTGAGATCGAGAGAAGTGAGCCGGCGGGACGAGATCGTGCGTGCCGCCACGCTGCTGTTCCACAAGCAGGGCTACGGCAACACCACTACCCAGCAGATCGCCGACAAGGTCGGCATGCTCAAGGGCAGCCTCTACCACCACTTCCGGTCCAAGGCAGACCTGCTCTTCCTGGTGATCGAGCAGCTGCACAGCCAGTACATGGCGAGCATCGACGAGGATCTGGCCATCGAGGACGTGCCGGTGCAGGAGCGCTTGGACCTCTTCCTCGATCGTCACCTCGACATCGTCTTCAGCAACATCGAGGCGGGCACGATCTACCGGGATGCCATCGACCAGCTCGAACCGGCCGCACGACGGCAGGTCCGGGCCGAGCGCGACCGCTACGTGCAGCACATGGAAGAGCTGATCCGCCAGGGCCAGGATGCAGGCGTGGTGTGCGAGGACGTCGATGCGTCGCTCCTGGCACTGGTCGTGCTGTCGATCGTCAACGCGCCCGTCCGGTGGTTCTCACCGCGCGGTCGCCACACCGCCGACGAGGTCAAGGCGGGGACGATGGCGCTGCTGCGGACGGGCGCGCTCCGTTCGCCACCCGCAGCGCAGCGCTGAACGGCGACCTACAGGAACGCGGCCAGCGGGTCGCCGGCGGACTCCTCGGCGACCCGGGCGATGTCAGCCTCGATCGTGGTGGCGCCGCGGGCCATGAGCAACCCACCCACCAGCCCGGTCGGGGCGAGGGCAGCCAGGCCCCAGCGGATGTCGGTGGCCTCGGCGATGGCCCCGACCAGCACGCCGCCGGCGATGCCGCCCATGACCGCCACCATGAGCCCGAGCAGCGAGAACATGAGGGGGCGCAGGCGGGGCGGGCTGATGGCCGACAGCGCGGTGTACAGCGGGGCGATGCCGACCTGCAGGGCGAACAAGCCGACCCACGCGGCCGGGACGAACAGCCACACGCTCGGGAGGAAGACGGCGAAGGCCAGCAGCATGGAGAAGCCGGCGATGGCTCCCCCGACGATGCGCACCGCGCGCGAGGGCGACCGGGCGAAGATGCGCTCGCCCACGTTGCCGCCGACGAGCGTGCCCAGCAGCGACGCCGTCGCGGTGATCATGCCGATGACGGCGCGGCCGTCGGCACCGATGCCGTACTGGCGCTCGAGGAAGATGTTCACGAACGCGAGGACGCCGACGAGGCCGAACCCGAGCACGCCGATGCCGAGGATCTGTCGCTTGAACGTCGGGATGGTGAGCAGCCGGGTGACCGCCTCGCGGAAGTTCATGCCAGATGGCGCACCGGTGACCGACAGCGTTGCCCCGGCCAGGCCGCGGACCATCTGGTTCTCCGGCTCCTTCAGCCGGCGGCTGGCGACCAGCGCGATCACCGAGGGCACGGTGAGCACGGGGAAGGCCCAGCGCCAGATGTCGTCACCGTCGCCGGCGAAGAAGGCGATGGCGAACGCGAGGGCCGGGCCGATCAGGGCCCCGAGGGGGTTCGCCGCGCCGTGCACCGCCAGCACCCGGTTCCACGCCATCGGCGGGTAGTAGTCGGTGAGCAGCGACTTGCCCACCGGCTCCACGCCGGACTTGCCGATGCCCACCCCGAAGCGGGCCAGGAAGAACAGCGGCAGCTTCAGCGCGAACGTGGTGGCGAAGCTCATGACCGACCAGGCCAGTGCCGACCAGCGCAGGATCCGGCCGCGGTCGACCTTGGTGCCCAAGTAGCCGATGGGCACGGCCAGCAGCACCAGCGCCGTGACCTGCACCCCGACCAGCAGCCCGAACGTGGTGTCGCTCATGCCGAAGTAGCGCTGGACGTTGGGCCCGAACACGCCGAGCACCGCCCGGTCGAGCTCGTCCACGACGTTGAGCGACGTGATGATGACGAGGGGGTACCAGCCCCCGGCGGCCGCGATCTGGCGCAGCGGCGGGCCGTCACCGGGCGAGAGCAGGGCCTTCATCCGCCCCCAGGCCGTGGGGGAGGCGAGCGTCCCGGCATCCTCGGGCATGCCCGGCGTCGGGTCGGGCACCTCCGGCGAGGTGCTCGTCGTCGTCTCCGTCACCTGGTGCCCCCCACGTGCTGCGTCTCCGGTCCGGCCCTGCTTCGGCGTGGCGACGGGCGATCCCTGCCGACGTGACCGACGTCGCCTACAGCGCCTCGAGGAACCGTTCGATGTTGCGGTTGACCTCGGCGGGGTGCGTCAGGTTCGGGGCGTGGGCCGCACCCTCGATCGGCACGAGGTCGCGGCAGTCGGGCAGCTCGGCCCGCAGCAGCTCCGCCTTCTCGATCGGGATCGCCGTGTCCGCCGTGCCGTGCACGATGAGGGCGGGGCAGCTGATCTCGCCGAGCCGATCGGTGATGTCGTCGCGGTCGAGCAGGGCGCCGCCTGGCTCGACGATCCGCGCCGGGTCCTCGGCCATCCACTTGGCCTTCCACTCGGGCTGGAGGTCGGGGTCGCCGATGATGAGGCCGCCGACGATGTCGAAGACCGCGTTGCGGGTCTCGTCGTCGCCGGTGGAGACCGCCTCGATCATGCCCCGGTACGACTCGACGTTCTCCGGGTCCTCGGTGCCCGACTGGGTGTCGATGAGGATGAGGGCCCGCACCCGGTCGGGGTGGGCGATGGCGGCGCGCAGCGACAGGAACCCGCCCTGGGACATGCCGGCCAGCACGGCGGACTCGATGCCGAGGTGGTCGAGCAGGGCGATGGCGTCCTCGGCCGAGTCCCAGTAGGTGAACTCGCCGCTGGACTCGGTGTCGCCGAACCCACGCTCGTCCCAGCGGATGTGGCGGTAGCCGTCGAGGCCGGCGACCTGCGGGTCGAACATCGTGTGGTCCATCAGGAACCCGTGGCTCCACAGGATCGGTGGGCCGTCGCCGCCGGAGTCCTCGTAGTGGATGCGGGCCCCGTCGTGGTCGAAGTGCGCCATGCGCGGACCGTAGCCCCGCCCGGGTGCGTGCGCTCGGCGGCCGTCAGCGGGGACGGCGGGACATGATCGTCATCGTCGGCCCATCGCCCCCGCACCGGTACGCGCCGGTCACGACGAACCCGTGGCGCTCGTAGAACGGGATGTTCCGCTCGTTGGAGGACTCCAGGTGGGCGAGCAGGCCGGTGCGGTCGCAGTCGGCCAGGGTCGGGCTCAGCAGGGTCGTGCCGTGGCCGTGGGACTGGCGTGCGGGGTCGACGCCGAGGACACCGAGGTAGAGGTGCGGTTCATGCGGACGGTGCTCGTGAGCCCGGGCCAGCTCGCCGAGGCGGGGCACCAGCTCGTCGCCGAGGTGGGGGGACAGCGCGGCGAACAGGTCCTGCACCCGTTCGCCGCGGAGCACGTCGCGGTCGGGCGGCGACCAGAGCGCACCGCCGGCCACACCGCCGGCGTCGGCGACGACGTAGGCGTGGCCCAGCCAGAAGTAGTCCTCGACGAAGATCTCGAACAGGGCCCGCCGGCCGGCGTCGGGGTCGTCCGCCGGCGCGAAGAGCCACCGCTGGATCGGATCGTCGGCGAAGGCGGCCGTGAGCACGTCGGTGAGCGCCGGGAGGTCGGCGGCGGTGGCGTGGACGGCGACGGCCATCGCCGGAGCGTAGGTGGACCCTCGCCCTAGGGTCGCGGCGTGCGCATCGCCTTCGGCACCGACGAGCAGACCGCCGTCACCGACGCCGTGGAGGACTGGTTGGCCGAGCACGGCCACGACGTCGTGGTCGTGGCGCCTCGCGGTGGACCCTGGCCGGACGTCGGGGCCGCCGTCGGGAACGCCGTCGCATCGGGCGAGGCCGACCGCGGGGTCGTGTGCTGCTGGACCGGCACCGGTGTGAGCATCGCCGCCAACAAGGTGCCCGGCGTGCGGGCTGCGCTGTGCACGGACCGGGGCACCGCCGAGGGCGCGCGCCGGTGGAACGACGCCAACGTGCTCGCCTTCGGGCTGCGCCTCACCACCGAGGCGGTGGCCGAGGAGATGCTCGACGCGTTCCTCGCCACCGACGTCGACCCGGACGAGCGAGCCCTCATCCAGCACGTGGAAGCGCCTCCGAACGCTCCGTGAACGGTGGGCGACATCTGTCTCCGTCGCGCCTTCGTCCCCCAGGCCCTCGGTACCCTGGATGTTGCCGTCGCGTGACGGCACCCTGAGGAGGAGCCGCTGTGCACCCCTGGTCCCCGTTCGATCTCGTCCACCGCGTGTCCGGCGCCGCCGCGTCGGCCTCCGACGCGCTCCTGCCCCGCCCCATCCGTGTGGTGGTCGACCGCACCCTGATCGACGCCGCCTGCGTCAACCGCGGCGGTGTGGTCCCGGTGGCGCGCCGCCTGGGCGTCGACGTGCCCGCCGTCGACTCGTGGCGCTCCCAGGGCATCCCGCCCGAGTTCCGCTCCCGCCTCGGGACCCTCGCGGTCGTGCCGGAGCTCCCGGGCCGCCGGGCCGCCTGAGCCCGCCGTCGGCGGGTCAGAGACCCAGGTTCATCCCTCCGGCGCCGACCATCTCGTCGAAGAAGTCGGCGTCGTAGGCCCGCTCGGGATCGGCCCGCACGCGATCGTCGAGCACCGCTGCGTCGTCGCCGACGAGGATGCGCCAGCGTCCCTGCCGCACGCCGTCGAGGATGATCGTGGCTGCCTCCTCGGCGGTGGTCGGCGCACCGTCGCGGAACGCCTCGCCCCGCACCTGCATGAAGCCGCGCAGCTCGTCGTCGGTGACGCCGCTCACGTCCAGGCCCATGCGGGCGGCGGCCTGGCGCATCCGATCGAGGTCCTCCGCCGTCATGTCCTCGGGCCGGTGCCCGAGGATGGCGGCGGAGTTGAGCACGATCGAGGTGCCGATGTGGCCGGGCATCACGACGTGGGCCTGCACGTGCGGCGCGTTGATCCGCAGGTCCGTGAGCAGCGCCTCGGTGAAGCCGCGCACCGCGAACTTGGCCGCGCTGTAGGCGGTGTGGGGGGTGAAGGGGCCGATGGACGCCCACAGCCCGTTCACGCTCGAGACGTTGACCAGGTGCCCGCCGTCGGAGGCCACGAGCAGGGGCAGGAAGGCCCGGGAGCCGTTGTACACGCCGCCCCAGCAGATGCCGAAGGTGCGCTCCCACGCGGCTCGGTCGTCCAGCACGAAGGAGCCGCCGCCGCCCACGCCGGCGTTGTTGAACACCAGGTGGACGCAGTCGGTGCCAAGCTCGGCCACGACGTGGTCGCGGAAGGCCTGCACCTGGGACTCGTCGGCGACGTCGGCGACGAAGGTGGTCAACCGGGTGCCGGCGGGCGCCTCCTTCTCGGCGAGCGAGACCGTCTCGGCCATCGCGTCCTCGTTCACGTCGCACAGCGCGACGTGGCACCCCTCGGCCGACAGCTGGCGGACCAGCTCCCGGCCCATGCCGGTGCCACCACCGGTGACGACGGCGATGCGATCGGTGAAGCGCTCCATGGTGTCCCCCTACGGACGTCGTGCGGCCGCCCCGAGGGACGGACTTGACCGGGCGGTCAAGGGTACCGGCCCGGTACCGTGCCGGGCGATGACCGAGGCGGAGGCACGGCCCCACGGGCTGGACCACAGGCCGCTGCCGGTCCTCGAGGACGAACCCGACCGTCGCTGGCCGGACCTCACGTCGACCCGGCTCGCCCTGCTGAGCGGGCTGCTCTACCTGCCGTTCACGGTCCTGGGCTACGGCACCGACGTCGACATCACGAACGTGCTGCGCAGCGGCGAGTCCCTGCTCGAGGGCCGATACCGGTACTCACGACCACCGGGTGCGCTGCCCTACGAGGGACTGGTCGGCGTGCTCGACCGCATCGGCGGGCCGACCGCGGTGAGCCTCGCCTCGGCCGTCATGGCCGTGATCCTGCTGGTGCTGCTCGGCCGCCTGGTCGCCGACGAGCTCGGCGAGCGCCGGGCACGCATCGCCGTGGTCGTCGTGGCCACCCAGCCCTGGTTCTGGCTCGCCGCCACCTCGCTCGGGGACTACGTGTTCGCCCTCGGCCTGCTCCTGGCCGGCGTGCTCGCCGCCCGCCACGACCGCCGCGTGCTCGCCGGCCTCGCCTTCGCCACCGCCATCGCGTTCCGGTCCACCACGGCGTTCCTGGTCTGGGCGTACCTGCTCGCCGAGCTGGTCGGCGAGCGGGGCGGGCTCGACGGGGTTCGTGCGGTGCGACCGGCGCCCCGCACCCGCTGGCGCGACGGGCTCGTCACCGGTGGGGTGACCGCCGCCGTCGGCCTCCTCTGGTTCGTCCCGTCCTGGCTGTCGGTGGGGCGCACCGGCCGCTTCCTGGTCAACGAGTTCGAGACCACCGGCTTCGCCGCCATGGTCGGGCGCTGGGGCGTCAAGAACATCGCCTTCTTCGGCGTGTTCTCCCTCGTCGTCCTCGTCGCGCTGGTCCCGGTCCTGCTCGCCGGCCTGCGCCTGGCCCGCACCAGCGTGCTCGTGCGGTTCACCGTCCTGGTGGCCGTCGTGGCCGAGCTGCTGTTCCTCCGCTTCCCCTGGAAGCCGGTGCACCTGCTGCCGGTGCTGCTCTGCGTCGCGGTCCTGCTCGCCGCCAGCCCCCGCACCCTGACCTGGCACGTCGGGGCCCTGCTCGGCTCCCAGGTGCTGCTCGCCCTCGTGTCCGTCACCGTGGCCGAGCCGGACATCACCAACGCCGCCACCACCGGCCGGCTCCACCTCGGCGTGGCGTGGGGCGTGGTCGTGAACGACGTCGACTGCCGCATCGACCCGCCCTACGGCGACGGCGGCTGGCCGGACCTCGACACGCCGGCCGCCGACTACGCCGCCATCGACGTGTTCACCTGCCAGGCCCGGTCGTGGCGACCCGGCGGCATCCCCGACGACTACGGCCAGGGCGCCTCATCGGGCCGGCCCCCGCCCCACGAGCTGCCCGAGCCCTGAACGACGAGCACCGTCCGTTCGGGGACGCTCCACACGCCGCCGGTGCGTGCACCGCGGCCCGGAACGGTCCTGGCGGGACGGACCTCAGCGGGCGTCGAGGCGCTCGCCGAGGCGGCGGACGACGTCGACCAGGCGCACGACCGTCGGGTGGTCGGGCAGGCGCTCCGTGAGCACCGACACCAGGGACTCGTAGTACCAGCGCTGGTCCTCGCCGCTGCCGGTGGTGAAGCGCGACCACAGCTCCTCGCCGACGCGCTCGTGGTCCTCGACGATGGCGGTGGCGTTGTGCAGCTTGTCGGCCGCGGCCACGGCGAGCGACGCGTCCGGCTTGGCGCGCATGGCGGCCAGGTACGCCCGCTTGCGCACGTGCCAGTCGGCCTTCTGCTCGCCGGCGTCGGTGTCGACCAGCGAGTCGGACAGGTCGGCGACGATGTCGGCCACGGCGTCGCCGAACCGGGCGCGGATGTCGTCGAGGCGGGCCTGGCCGCCGTGGTCCTCGGCGGCGTCGTGCAGGTAGGCCGCCGCGACCTGCTCCGGCGTCCCGCCGTGGGCGGCGACGGTGTCGGCGACCGGCGCGAGGTGACCCTCGAAGTACGGCTCGCCGCTGCCCTTGCGGGTGTCGGCGGCGTGGACCTCCCGCGCGTAGTCCGCCGCGGCCGCCACCAGGTCCTGTGCTCCCACGGCGCCACGTTGCCACGCTCCCCCAGCCCTCGTCACCCCCCGGCGTAGCCTTCGCGCGTGAACGAGGACCATGCGCTGGCGCGCGCCCGCACGGCCCGGCGCGCCCTGGTGCTCGCCGGCTCGGTCCTCGTCGCGCTCGCCCTCGGCGCGGGCCTCGCCGGCGCCCAGGAGGCCGAGCCCTCGCCGGCGGGCGAGCCCACCGAGGACCCGGCCGCGACCTCGACCACGCAACCGCCCCCGCCGACCACGATCGTGCTCCCCGACGGCGACTTCGGCGTCATCCCGCCCGGGGCCACCGGACCCGGCGCCCCACCGCCGGAGGAGGCCCTCCCGCCGGACGGGCTCCCACCCGAGGGGTTCCCGCCCGACGGCGGCGAGCTTCCCGTGCCCGAGGAGCTCCCCGTGGTCATCCTCCCCGACCCGACGCCGGGGCTGAACGCCGCCCTCGCCGACATCGACGTCACCTCCGCCCGCCGGCGTCTGGTCGCCGCCGCCCTGCCGGCCATCGCCGCGCAGGAGCGCGCCGCGGCCACCCGCGACGCGATGCGCGGCGCCATCGACGCTCGACGGGCGGCGGTCGACCAGGCCGTCGCCGCCCGGTCCCGCCTCGACGTCCTCGCCGTCAACGCCCTCATGTACGGCGACCCGGCCGGCCTGGAGCCCATCGAGGGCCCCGAGACGCTCGACGACCTCCGCGACCGGGAGCTGCGGGACGTGGTCACCGACCACGTCGATCGCACCTTCGACCAGGCCGTCGACGCCCTGCGCGATGCCATCCACGTCGAGGAGGAGGCGACCGCTGTGCACCTGGTAGCCGAGCGCGAGCGACACGAGGCCGAGCGGGGCCACCTCCTCGCGCGCGCCGATCTGGCGCGGGCGATCGCCCAGGCCGAGGAGGCGAGGCGGCAGGTCGGGCCGGCCATCCTCGGGCTCCCCGTGCTCGACGCCGGCGACCTGGTCGCCTGGTACCGCACCTACTACGCCGCCGACCCGCCCTTCGCGCCGATCACCGCCATCGTCGACGCCTACCTCGCCATCGGTGCCGAGGAAGGCGTCACCGCCGACATCGCCTTCGCCCAGGCCATCCTCGAGACCGGCGGGTTCACCTCCGGGCACGCCCGGGGGTTCAACTTCGCCGGCATCGGCGCGTACGACCACTGCGCGCCCGCCTGCGGCTTCCGGTTCCCCGACCTCGACGCCGGCGTGCGCGCCCACCTCCACCTGCTCCGGGCTTACGCCGACCCGGCCCTCACGTCGGCCCAGCTGGCCGCACCGCCGAACCCGCTCGTGGCGCCGGAGCGGGTGGGCGTGCGCGGGTGCTGCTCGCGCTGGACCGGCCTCACCGGCGTGTGGGCCACCGACCCGAACTACGACCGCAAGGTGCTCGGCATCTACCGCCTGATGGTCGAGACGGCCCGGTCGCTGGATCGTCTGCAGACCTGACATCCTTTGGACTGCTCGACACGTCACGTCCAGCTGCAGTTCGACGTGACGGCTCCGCCGCCACAGGGCCCGTGACACGGGTCGCCTCGCCTGGCGGCTCGACTCCCTAGCGTGTCCGAGATGTCCGCCGTCAGCGTCGAGCACCTCGTCGTCCGCCACGGGGACCTGGTGGCCGTGGACGACGTGAGCTTCACCGCCGACGCGGGCGAGGTCCTGGCCCTGCTCGGCCCGAACGGCGCGGGCAAGACCAGCACGGTCGAGGTGCTCGAGGGGTACGGGCGCCCCCACGCCGGACGGGTGCGGGTGCTCGGCCACGACCCCGGCACCGAGCGCGACCGGATCGTCGGGCGCATCGGCGTGATGCTCCAGGACGGTGGCGTCTACCCCGGCATCCGCCCGCCCGAGATGCTGCACCTGCTCGCCGCCATGTACGACGACCCGGCCGACCCCGACGCCCTGCTCGAGCGGGTCGGCCTCGCCGACCGGGCCGGCGCCACCTGGCGCCAGCTGTCCGGCGGCGAGCAGCAGCGGCTGAGCCTGGCGATGGCCCTCGTCGGGCGCCCCCAGGTCGCGTTCCTCGACGAGCCGACCGCGGGGGTCGACGTGCGGGGCCGCCAGGTCATCCGCCAGATCGTCCGGGAGCTGGCCGACGGGGGGTGCGCCGTCGTGCTCTGCACCCACGAGCTGGACGAGGCCGAGAAGGTGGCCGATCGGGTCGTCATCGTCGACCGCGGGAAGGTCGTGGCCACCGGCACGCTCGACGAGCTGCGGTCCGGCACCAGCGGCGAGGTGCGGTTCTCCGCCGTCCCCGAGCTCGACGTCGACGCCCTCGGCCAGCACCTCGGGGCCGACGTCACCGAGGTCGCACCCGGGGAGTACGTCGTCGCCGACGGGGGCCACGACTCCCACCTGGCCGCCAAGCTCACCGGCTGGCTGGCCAACCACGACGTCGCCCTCGGCGACCTCCGGGCCGGGCGACAGCGGCTCGAGGACGTGTTCCTCCTGCTCACCGCCGACGAGGCCGAGCCCGACGTGCGGCGGGCGATGGAGCCGAAGCGGCGCGGACGCCGCGGGCGGCGATCGTGAGGGCGCTCCGGGCCCAGCTGCGCACCGAGCTGACCCTCACGCTGCGCAACAAGGAGTCCCTGCTGCTCACGCTCGGCATCCCGATCGGGCTGCTGGTCTTCTTCTCCCTCGTCGACGTCCTGCCCCTCGACGCCCTGCTCGGACCCGGCGACCAACCGGTCGACGTGCTGGCCCCGGGCGTCCTCGCCCTGGCCATCATGTCGATGGCCATGACCGGCCTCGCCATCGCCACCGGCTTCGAGCGGTCCTACGGCGTGCTCAAGCGCCTCGGCACCACGCCCCTCGGCCGGCCCCGCCTGCTCGCCGCCAAGATCGGCGCCGTCGTCGTGGTCGAGGTGATCCAAGCCGCCGTGCTCGTGCCGGTCGCCCTGGTGCTCGGATGGGACCCGTCGCTCGACCTCGTGCCCCTGCTCGGCGCAGTCGTGCTGGGCACCGCCGCGTTCGCCGGACTCGGCCTGTGGATGGCCGGCACGCTGCGCGCCGAGATCACCCTCGCCCTGGCCAACGGCCTCTACATCGTCCTGCTGCTGCTCGGCGGGTTCGTGATCCCGCTCGCCGAGCTGCCCGATCCGCTGCGCCGGTTCGCCGAAGCCCTGCCGTCGTCCGCCCTGGTCGACCTGGTGCGAGCGGGATTCGACGGTGCCACGGGGCCCGGCCGGGCGTGGGTCGTGCTCGCCGTGTGGGCCGTCGCCCTGCCGCTGGTCGCGGCCAGGACGTTCCGCTGGTCCCCGGCCCGCTGAGCCCGAAACTGGCAGCACTGCTGTAGCGCGCTACACCTCGACTGCCAGTTTTCAGATCAGACGAGCGCCAGGACCTTGGCGACGGTGCGGGCGGCCTCGCCACCGGAGTCGATCGCGATGTCGACGGCCCGAGGCACGTCGAGGTCGTCCATGAGGGCCTCGAGCGCGGCGTGGACGGCGGCGTCGTCGCCACCGGCCGTGCTGCCGGCGGTCCACAGGGCCTCGAGGCGGGTGGCGGTGGCGGCGAGGTCGGCCTCGTCGAAGTCCCACGCCTCGGCCCAGGGCCGGTCCAGCAGGTGGAGGCGCAGCACCTGGGGCGCCCAACGCTGCAGCAGATCCATCACGAAGACGAGGTTCCCGGTGGACTTGGCCACCTTCTCGCCGTTGCGTCGCACCGTGCCGACGTGCATCCAGCGCCGGGCGAAGGGCGTGACGCCCGTGGCCGCCTCGACGATGGCCTGCTCGTAGACGTGGTGCGGGTAGGCCAGGTCGGCGCCCCCGGCGTGGACGTCGATCGACAGCCCGAGGATGGAGGTGGCCATGGCCGCGCACTCGGCGTGCCAGCCCGGGCGACCCCGGCCCCACGGCGAGTCCCACGACGGCTCCCCCTCGGCCGAGCGCTGCCAGATCGCGGCGTCGGCGGGATCGTCCTTGGCCGGGTCGTCGGTGCGACCGCCCCGCCGGCCATACAGTTCGACGGCCTCGGCCTGGTCGAGACCCGACCGCTTCCACAGGTCGCCGGCCCGGAAGTACACCGAGCCGTCGCGCTCGTAGGCCACCTCCCGGTCGAGCAGCACCCGGGCCAGGAACACGACGTCGGTCACGTAGTCCCGTGACGCCGGCTCGAACGCCGGCCGCTGCACCCGCAGCTTGCGCATGTCGTCCTCGAACTGGAAGGTCTGCTGGGTGGCCAGGGCCGACCACGTCGTGCCCCGCTCGTTGGCCTCCCGGATCAGCTCGTCGTCGACGTCGGTGATGTTGCGCACGACCTCGGGCTCGATGCCGACGTGGGCCAGCACCCGCGTCAGGGCGTCGACCCAGACGAAGGTGGCGGCGTGGCCGATGTGGGTCGTGTCGTAGGGCGTGATGCCGCAGACGTAGATGCGGGCTCTCGACAGCGAGGGCAGCGGTTCGGAGGCGAGTCGCAGGAGCACGGGTGCAGGCTACGTTCCGGCACACTTGGTCCGTGCCTGCCCGCTCCGAGCCGCATCCCGTCGACACCGACGGCGGCGGCATCGGCACCCGGGGCGAGAGCTCCCTGCACGCGGCGGTGAAGCTCCTGGTGAGCGAGCCAGGCGATCGCTTCGAGGTGCCCGTCGACGGCTTCGTCGTCGACGTGGTCCGCGGTGACACCTGCATCGAGGTGCAGACCGGCGGGTTCGCGGCCATGGGCAACAAGCTCGACCGGTTGCTCGGGGACTTCCACGTGCACGTCGTGCACCCGATCGCGGTGGAGTCCTGGCTCGAGCGCCGGGACAAGCCGACCCGCAAGTCCCCCAAGCGCGGCTGCCTGCACGACGTGTTCGGCGAGCTCGTGTCGGTGCCGACCATGCTGGACCACCCCAACCTCACCATCGAGGTCCTGCTCGTCCAGGTCGACGTCCTCAAGGTCGAGGACCCGACCCTGCGGCGCCGGCGGGGCGGCTGGCGCACGGTGGACCGCCGCCTGCGCGCCGTCGTCGGCCGGCACGGCCTGCGCACCCCCGCCGATCTGGTCGCGCTCCTGCCCGACGGCCTGCCCGCGGAGTGGACCACCAAGGACGTGGCCGAGGGCGCCGGCATCCCCCGCCGCACGGCCCAGCAGATGGCCTACGTGCTCAAGGCGAACGGGCTGGCGATCGAGGTCGGACGGGACCGAGCCGGATCGCGCTACGTCACGGCCGGCTGAGCCGGGACGCCACTACGGAGCGGGTTCTCGGGGCGCCGGCGCGGCCCGCTCGAAGGCCTCGGTGACCTCTTCGTAGGTGAGGGCGGGGGGACCTTCGACGGAGACGCTGCCGTCCTCGGCGACGACGGCGCGGCGCGCCGTGGTGCCGTGGTCCTGCTTCCCGCTCCAGCGGAAGAACAGCACGATGATGATGAGCCACAGGAACATGCCGCCGCCGAGCTTCATGATGAGTCCGGCGAGCTGCTGGTCGTGGGTGGCCGAGATGCCCCAGAGGCGGGCCGGCTGGTCGTAGACGTCGTAGAGCACGCCGTCGGCGAGGGCGAGCCACGCGGCCGGGACCGTCGGCACGATCGAGATCAGGAAGAGGTGCACGCACTGGGCCGGGACGGTGGTGCGCAGCTCGGGCAGGGGGGACACCACCGGCATCCACACGGCGAAGGCGGTGATCACCACGACGGTGTGCAGGGCGTAGTGGAGCAGGCCGTTCTCGACGCTGGCGTTGACGACGACGCTCCAGTGGGTGAGCAGCTGGACGGCGTTGAACACGATGGCGGCCGGCACGGGGCGGGCCAGCTTGAGGAACCAGCGGCCCAGGTTGCCGTTGCCGATGACCAGGCGAGCCAGCCACTCGGGGGTGGCGAGCAGCATCACCGGTGGGATGAAGAAGGCCAGCATCATGTGCTGGAACATGTGCACCGAGTACAGGTACTGCTCGCCGACGTCGTGCATGGGGTAGTCGGCGGCGATCCAGAGCAGGGCGATGCCGAGGGCGAACCAGCGCTTCTGGGCGGCCGTGGCCACCGGTTCGCCGGCCCGCACGGCACGGGGGCCGAGGCTGCGGACGGCGTAGGTGTAGAGCCCGACGAGCCCGAGGACCAGCACCCAGATCTCGGGGTGCGGCTGCCAGCGGAAGAAGTCCTCGGCGGCGAAGAGCACGGCTGGAGCCTACGGCGCACCCCCCGATCGGCGACAGTCGGCCAGCGGTGGCAGGGGGCACGCCGGTCGGCCAGACTCGCCGGCCATGACCGTCGTCGGCACCGTCGCCTCCATCCACCGCTTCCCGATGAAGTCCATGCAGGGCGAGCAGCTGGCCGAGGTCGAGATCGGCCCGGATGGCATGGTCGGTGACCGGGAGTGGGCCCTGCGCGACATCGAGACCGGCAAGCTGGTCAGCGCCAAGCGCCCTCGCCCCTGGCGGGCGGCCCTGGACTGCACCGCCACCGGTCTCGACGACGACGTCGAGATCACCACGCCCTCTGGCGACGTCTTCCACGTCCACGACGGGGGCCTGCCGTTCGCACTCGAGGCGCTGTTCGGGCGCAGCGTGGCCCTCGAGCGGTCCGAGCGGCGCCAGCAGGGGACCTACGACTCCGAGTGGCCCGAGCTCGACGGCATCACGCTCTCGGGGGAGATCGAGCTGCCCACGAACCTCTCCGACGAGGGGCGGGGCTTCGTCGACCTCGGCGTGCTGCACCTGCTGACCACGTCGTCGATGGCCACGTTGGCCGCGGCGGGGGACGACCTCGTCGTCGACGTCCGCCGGTTCCGGCCGAGCATCGTGCTCGACACGCCCGGCTTCACCGGGTTCCCGGAGAACGACGACTGGGCCGACCGCACGCTGCGGATCGGGGGTGGCGACGATGCCGTCGAGGTGGCCATCGGCATCCCCACGCCACGCTGCATCATGACGACGGTGGCCCAGCAGGAGGACCTGCCCCGCCAGCCCGCCGTGCTCCAGGCCATCGCCCGCATCAACCGGCGCACCGACGAGCTCGGCTCCTTCGCCTGCCTCGGCGCCTACGCGACCGTCGCCCGCCCCGGCGTGGTGCGGGCGGGCGACGAGGTCACGCTGGTCTGAGCTCGGGGGCCGTGGCCGCCCGGCGGTCGGATCGGCCTAGGAACCGTCCTCGACGAGGACGGCATCCTCGGAGCCGGTGTCGGCCTCGTAGCGGTCGCTCCAGTACTCGAAGGAGGTGAGGACCGCCAGGTACACGCCCACCGCCAGGACCAGACCGGCGACGAAGACGTTGCGGAACAGCCGGTTGTCGAACTTCAGGTGCATGAAGTACGCGCCGATGACGATGAACTTCAGCACCATCATGAAGATCAGGCTGCCGATGAGCAGCGGCGCCAGCTCGTGGTCGTAGGGCGGGTCGGCGATGAAGTACGTGCCGACCTCGAGCAGGGTGATGAGGCCGAGGGCGAGCCCGACCTTCCAGTACTGGGCGTCGCTCGGGTGGTGCTCGTGGCGCGCCTCGTCCGTGGCGGCCTCGTAGCCGGCGTCGGCCGTGCCCTCGTGGGTGACGGTCATCGGTGCGTGCTCCTCCGTGGCTTCACGGGATGAGGTAGACGATCGTGAAGATCAGGACCCACACGATGTCGACGAAGTGCCAGTACAGGCCGACGATCTCGACGGTCTCGGCCCGGTCCTGCTTGAGCCGGCCGGTGAGCGAGAGCACGAACAGCGACATCAGCATGATGATGCCGACGCTGACGTGGACGCCGTGGAAGCCGGTGAGGCTGTAGAACGCCGACGAGAACAGGTTCGTCGTGTAGCCCATGCCCTCCCGGTAGAAGGACGTGAACTCGTAGACCTGGCCGGCGATGAAGGTGCCGCCGAGCAGCGAGGTGACCAGGAGCCACAGGCGCAGCTTCTGGTCGTCGCCTCGGGCGATCGAGGAGACGGCGAACACCATCGACATCGACGACATCAGCAGCACGAAGCTCGACACCGACGTGAACGGGATGTCGAACACGTCCTCGGGGCCGATGCCGGTGCCGCGGTGGCGCATCAGCAGGTAGGTGGAGATCAGCGCGCCGAACAGCAGGCAGTCGGAGCCGAGGAACAGCCACATGCCGAGCTTGTTGTTGCTCAGCCCGGTGGCGTTGTTGGTGCCGAGGCCCCAGCTCTCGAGGTCGACGCCGTCGAGGTGGTCGGGGGCCGGGCCGGTCGCCTCGGTGGGCGTGTCGGCCGCCTGGGCGGGGGCGGTGTCAGTCAACGAGGGTCGCCTCCTTGTCGGCATCCCCGTCGGTGGGGGACGCGGCGGCATCGGAGCCGTCGGTCGGGCTGTGGTCGACGTGGTCGTCGTGGTGGCCGTGGCCGCCGTCGGGGTCGTCGGCCGGCTCCATCGCCAGCCCGTACAGGGCGAGCAGGGCCAGGGCGCCGCCGGCGAAGGCGATGCCGAGGTTGAAGATCAGGCCCCAACCGATGAGCGGGAACGAGGCGCACAGCAGGATCGGCCAGTACGACGGGGCCGGCAGGTGCACGTCGGTGCGGTCGCCGGTCTGGGCGACGTCCTCCGCGGCGGCGATGCGCACGATGCGGTGGTCGTCGGTCTCGCCGTACTTGCGGTACCAGAACTCGTCGCGGTGGGTGACGACGGGGACGTGGTCGAAGTTGTGGCTGGGCGCCGGCGACGCGGTCATCCACTCGATCGAGCGCGCATCCCACGGATCCGGGCCCGGGGAGACCCACTCGGGCTTCTTGGCGTCCCGCTTGGACACCCAGATGTTCCAGAAGAAGATCAGGAACGACAGGGCGATCAGGAAGGCGCCGATGGTGGACACCAGGTTCCAGACGTTGAAGCCGTAGCCGTCGAAGTAGCTGTGCGTGCGCCGGGGCATGCCCTGCAGGCCGAGCACGTGCATGGGGCCGAACGTGAGGTTGAAGCCGAGCAGCATCACCCAGAAGTGGGCCTTGCCCAGGCCCTCCCGCAGCATGTGGCCGAAGGCCTTGGGCCACCAGTAGTAGAAGCCGCCGACGAAGCCGAACAGCGCTCCGCCGAAGAGCACGTAGTGGAAGTGGGCGACGATGTAGTACGTGTCGGTCTGCTGGGTGTCGGCCGGGGCGACGGCGTGGGACACGCCGGACAGGCCGCCGATGGTGAACATCGTGACCAGGCCGATCGAGAACAGCATCGGTGTGGTGAAGCTGAGCTTGCCGCCCCACATCGTGGCCATCCAGTTGAGGATCTTCACGCCCGTCGGGACCGCGATGAACATCGTCGAGACGGCGAAGGCGGCCACCGAGATCGGCCCGATGCCGGAGGCGAACATGTGGTGGGCCCACACGCCCCAGCCCATGAAGCCGATGGCAGCGCCGGAGAAGACGATGAACTCGTAGCCGAAGATCGGCTTGCGGGAGAACACCGGGATGGTCTCGGACACGATGCCGAAGGCCGGCAGGATCATGATGTAGACCTCCGGATGCCCGAAGATCCAGAACAGGTGCTCCCACAGCAGCGGGTCGGCACCGGCGCTCACGTCGAAGAAGTTGGCGTCGAAGAGCCGGTCGAAGGTGAGCAGGAACAGCGCCACCGAGATGACCGGCATGGCGAACAGCAGCAGGAACTGCGTCACCAGCGACATCCAGGTGAACACCGGCATCTTCATGAGGGTCATGCCGGGCGCTCGCATGTTGAGCACGGTGGCGATCAGGTTGATCGCACCGACCAGTGAGGCGATGCCGGTGATCTGCAGGCCGATGGCGTAGAAGTCCATGCCGTGGCTCGGGCTGAAGATGACCGAGGTGTTCGGGGCGTAGGCGAACCAGCCACCATCGGCGGCGCCGCCGCCGATGAACCACGAGCTGTTGAAGAACACGCCGCCGAAGAGGAAGCACCAGAACGAGAAGGCGTTCAGGCGGGGGAACGCGACGTCGCGGGCCCCGATCTGCAGCGGGATGAGGAAGTTGGCGAAGGCCGCACCGATGGGCATGACGACGAGGAAGATCATCGTCACGCCGTGCATCGTGAACAGCTGGTTGTAGAGGTCGGCCGAGATCAGGGCCTGGTCCGGTGCCGCCAGCTGGGTCCGGATGATCAGCGCCTCGATGCCGCCCACCAGGAAGAAGAACAGCGCGGCGGCGCCGTACATGATGCCGATGCGCTTGTGGTCGACGGTGAAGAGCCAGGAGCGCCACCCGGTGTCGCCCTGGGGGCGCTTGAAGACGCCGAGGGCGTCCTCGGGCGTGGCGTGCCTGGGCCCGGCCTCGAGCTCGAGGGTCTCGGACGTGGACGGTCGTTCGACGATGGCCATGGTGTGGTTCCTCAGTCGAGACTGGTCAGGTAGGCGACCAGGGAGTCGATGTCGGCCTCGCTGAGGCCGAGGTTCGGCATGCCGCGGTTTTCGTCTGCGGCCATGGGCTTCTCTGCGGGCGGGTTGCGCAGCCACGCTTCGAGCTGGTTGCGGTTCAGCTCGCCGCCGATCTCGGCCCACTCGATCACGTCGTTGCCGTTCGTGTCCTGCCACAGGTTGAAGATCGACCCGGCGTACGTGCCACGGCTGGCGAAGTGGGTCAGGTTCGGTGCGGCTCCGGGCACGACGGTGGCGCCGTCGTAGGTGTCGTCGTTGACGCCCTCGACCAGGTGGCAGCTGGCGCAGCGGCCCTCGAACACCTCGAGGCCGGCCTGCTCCTCGGCGGTCTCGGGCTCGTTGGCGGGGGCGAGCTGCTCCTCGACCCAGGCCTCGTACTCGTCCTCGGGCAGGGCGTGGACGACCATGCGCATGTAGGCGTGCGACAGGCCGCAGTACTCGGTGCACTGACCGACGTAGGTGCCGGGCTCGTCGGCTTCGAGCGACAGGTAGTGGGTGCGGCCGGGGACGGCGTCCTTCTTGCCGTTGAGTGCCGGGATCCAGAAGCTGTGGATCACGTCGCGGGATTCGATCTCGAGGTACACCGGCTTGCCGGCGGGGATCACCATCTCGTTGGCGACCTCGATGTCGGTCTCGTACTCCTCGGGGTTCTCGATGCCCGGGGCGACGACGTCGCCGTCGGCGTACACGCCGTCGCCGTCGAGGTCGTAGTCGTAGGACCACCACCACTGCTGGCCGACCACGCGGATGCGGGTGGCCTCCTCGCCGGGGTCCTCGGCGAGGTCGAGGATCGTGCTCACCGTGAACACGGCGAGGAAGGCGAGGATGACGGCCGGCAGGGCGGTCCAGCCGATCTCGAGCTTGGTGTTGCCGTGGAGCTGCTCGGGCAGCTCGTCGCCGGTGTCGTCCTTGCGCTTGCGGAACTTCCAGGCGACGAAGAGCACGCCGACCTCGACGAGGACGAAGACCACCGCGGCGATGATGAAGGTGAGGTCGGAGAGACCGTCGATCTTGGAGGCGGCCGGGCCCTCGGGCTCGAGGGTGGTCTGGGGCGTGTCGCCGTCGAGGCTCATGGCGCAGCCGGAGAGGACGAGACCGGCGAGGGCGAGGAGCCCGAAGCTCCGGACCCGAGCGCTGCCGACGACGGAACGGAAGCGGTGCATCAGTTGCTCTCCTCGGAGCTGGCGCCCTCGACGGTGCTCTCGGCGTGGTCCTCACCGTGGTGCTCGAAGTCGCGCTCGCCGGCGACGGCGCCGAAGATGCCGAGGCCGATGGTGACCACCGCGGCGGCGGCGAGCACGCCGGCGACGAGGTCGGTGCGGATGCGGGGCCGGAGCGAGAGGATCGTGCCGATGATGAAGATGGTGGCCGCGATCGCCAGCGCGATCCAGACAGCCCCCAGCTTGCTGACGGCCAGGAACACCCGTGAGTAGCCGATCACGACGATCGCGATGGCCAGCGCGCCGGCCAGCGGGACCTCGATGGGGAACATGATCCGGTTGCGGATCTCGCGGTTCACGGCGGGGTCGCCGGTGGCCCGCTCGGCCCAGGCCTGCATGGTCCACTCGATGGCGACCGCACCCAGGGCGATGAGCCCGGCGACGAAGAAGACGTTGTTGAGCACGACGCCCACGACCGTGAGCACCACGCCGAAGGCGGCGACGACCGGCCAGAAGGACGAGCCCGTGGGGGTGGCGTCCGGGACGGTCTCGGTGCCGAGGAGGGCGGCGGTGGGCTCGGGGTCGGCGTCGCGGAAGGCGGTGGCGCAGAACCCGGCGAACAGGGCGGACACCGCTCCGGCGAGCAGGATGCCGTAGCCGAGGTGCTCGCCGACGCCGCCCTTGTAGCCGACGCTGATCGGGCCGACGCCCCCGCCGCCGCTGGCGTAGCCGTACACGACGGCGGCCAGGGCCAGGAGGGCGGCGACGCCGTAGAAGAACTTGGAACCGGTGGTGATCATCGGTGCTCGCCTACTTCACGATCAAGATGCCGTACCAGAGGACCACGAAGATCCCGACGGTCACGTACCAGTACAGAGCGGCAGCGGACAGGCCCTCGACGTCGCGGCCGGTGAACTGGCCGCCGAGGCTGCGGAGCAGCATGAGGGTGAAGAAGATCAGGGCGGCGGCGACCATGGCGACGTGGAGACCCAGGATCGTGAAGAGCAGCACGGCCTGCGTCGTCGGCTCGCCGTTGAGCGGGAGCTCCCACTGCGTGAACAGGAAGCCGAGCTGCACGACGTGGGCGATGCCGAGCAGCACGGTGAGGCCGAGGGCGAAGTACGCGTGGCCACGATCCTGCTGCTTGCCGGCGTGCACGGCCCACTGCGCCGTGATCAGCGACATCACCAGCGTCACCATCGTCATGTTGCCCGGGGACAGCGGGATGGTGGAGCCGTCGGGCAGCCACTGCTCGCCCTGGCCGACCACGTCGGCCCGGAGGGCGAAGTAGGCCGAGAGCAGACCGCCGAACAGGGCGATCGAGGCCGCCGAGGCCAGGGCGGTGCCGATGAGGAGCACCCGGGGCCGGCGAGGCGGTGCCGGCGGCACGTCCTCCAGGCGGAGCGGGAGCCGTTCGGGGGTGGGGGTGGTCGCGGTGGCCGTGGCCATCACTTCGCCTCCGTGGTCGAGGGGCCGGCGCCGTGGCGGGCGTCGTACACCGGGGCCTCCGAGGTGATCGCGGGCGTCGCGCCAGCGGGCGCCCACTCGAGGGTGTTGCCCTCCCACGGATCGTCTCCGTCGAGGTCCCGCCCGGCCGCGGCCTTGAGGACCAGGCCGACGAAGGCGACGGCGACGAGCGCCAGGAGCAGGCCGCCGGCGATGCTGACGATGTTGAGCGCCTCCACCGCGTCGACGTCGTCGCCGCTCACGCCCTGCAGGCGCCAGGCCTGCTCGAGGAAGCCGGTGATGACGTCGGGCAGGCAGAGCAGGATCGTGCCGAGCAGGCCGAGGGCGGCCAGCCCCTTCGACGCGACCTCCTGCACCGGGGTGCCGAACAGGCGGGGCGCCCAGTGGGCGAGGCCGGCGAAGAGCCCGAGCAGCGAGGCGACGAGCACGTAGTGGATCTGTGCCGTCTGGGCCGTGGTCTGGATCAGGTCGAGCGGCTCGATCGCCACCAGGATCCCGTTGAGGATGCCGGTGAGGAGCATCAGCAGGGAGGCGATGCCCCAGAGCAGCGGGCTGGTGACCCGGAGCGAGCCCCGGCGCACCGTGTCGCCGAGCAGGCCGGCGAAGGCGAGGGCGGGGAACAGGATCAGGATCGAGAAGGCGTAGAAGGGCACGTCGCCGACGTGGAGCAGCGGTGCCGCACCGTCGGCGCCGAAGCCCGGCATGGCCCAGGCGCCGAAGGCGAGGGCGCCGAAGGCACCGATGGCGCCCTGGGCGATGCGGTGCTTGGAGAGGCGGGTGCGGGCCGACACGGGGACGATGTCGCCGATGATGCCGAGGACCGGGATGGCGAACAGGTAGGCGCTGGGCTGGGACCAGGCCCAGGCGATGCGGTCGAGGACGCCGTCGCTGCCGCCGAGGAAGGTCGGGCCGTAGCGGTGGTCGACGTAGACCAGCAGCATCAGGCCGGCGAGGACCGGGAGCTGGAGGACGACCAGGACGGCGGTGACGAGGCTCGACCAGGCGAACAGCGGCGTGCGGTGGAGGCCCATGCCGGTGGTGCGCAGGGCGACCGCCGTGGTGGCGACGCAGATGGTGCCGAGGACCAGGGCGAGCAGCACGGCGATGAAGGAGGCGACGAACAGCTCCACGAAGCGGCTGTCGGCGCCGAAGGGGCCGCCGTCGGCCACGAAGGAGGCGATGAGCACCGCCCCGCCGAGGAGGTAGGTCCAGAAGGCCGCGGCGGCGGCTCGGGGGAAGGCGACCGTGGCCGCTCCGACCTGGGCCGGCACCACGTGGATGCCGAGGCCGATGAAGAGCGGCAGCAGGAACAGGAAGGTGCCGGCGATGCCGTGGAGGCTGAGGGTCTCACCGAAGACGTCGGCGCCGAGCACGTCGCCCAGGCCGTCGGTGTCGACCTTCTCGACGCCCACCAGGGCGCCGGCCACGCCGGCGACGAGCAGGTAGGCGAAGGAGGTGAAGATCCACAGCCGCCCGATGGTGCGGTGCTCGCCCGTGCCCAGCACCGCGGCGAGGCCGGTGGCGGGGCGAGGCGGCTCCAGGGCCGGAGCGGGGGTGGTGGCCGCAGGCGGCGCTTGGGTTTCAGTCACGGTCATCGCTGCGGGTTTCTCCTCCGGCCGGGCGACGTCGCGGCGTCGCAACCGGGAACGGTCCGGGTCGGCTGCCGAATCCGAGCGGACAGTACCCAACGTCCACTTGGCGGCACGAACCAGGTCTCCGGGCGGGTTTCACGATGATCACGGACCCTCGACGTGCGGACGGGCACGGTCAGAATCCGCTGCGCACCAGCTGGTCCAGCGCCATGGCACCGAACAGGAGGCTCACGTACGTGATCGACCACCCGAAGAGGCGCATGGCCCGGGCGTAGGAGGCGTCCCGGAGCAGCCGGTACGCCTGGTAGGTGAAGATGGCGCCGAGCACGGTGGCGGCGACGACGTACAGGGCGCCCATGCCGGCAACCGGGGCGAACAGCAACGTCAGGGCCCAGGTGACCACCGTGTAGGCGATCATCTGGCGCACCGTGGAGCGGATGTCGGCGACCACCGGCATCATCGGCACGTCGGCCGCCGCGTAGTCGTCCTTGTACTTGATGGCCAGCGCCCAGAAGTGGGGCGGGGTCCAGAAGAAGATGACCCCGAACAGGATCACCGGCGCCCAGTCGAGGGAGTTGGTGACGCTGGACCAGCCGATGAGCACCGGCACGGCCCCGGCGGCACCGCCGATGACGATGTTCTGCGTGGAGGTCCGCTTCAACCAGAGCGTGTAGACGAACACGTAGAAGAGGCAGGCGGCGACGGCCAGCACGGCCGACAGCAGGTTGACCGTGGACCACAGGAGGGCGAACGCGGCGACCTCGAGGACGATGGCGAAGACCAGGGCGTTGCGAGGTTCGATGACGCCGGTGACCAGCGGGCGGTTGCGGGTGCGGGCCATCAGGGCGTCGATGTCGCGGTCGACGTACATGTTGATGGCGTGGGCACCGCCGGCGGCGAGGGTGCCGCCGACCACGGTGGTGACGATGAGCCACAGCGACGGGATGCCCCGGGCGGCCACGATCTGGACGGGCACCGTGGTCACCAGCAGCAGCTCGATGATCTGCGGCTTCGTCAGCGAGACGTAGGCGCCGACCTTGGACCGGAGCGAGGGGGTGGCGGCCACGAGCATGACCACGTGAGCCTACGTCCGGCGGGACGGGGGGGACCAAGGCGCCCCTGGCACGCGGCGCCTGGCACCGGCGGCACCGGAGCGGCCACGCTGGAGGGGTGCGTCGCCCGACGATCTCCCCCACGGCGTACCGCCGGATCACCCTGCTCGCGCTGGCGCTGCTGGGCATCATCGTGGTCACCGGCGCCGGTGTGCGCCTCACCGGGTCGGGCCTGGGCTGCTCCACCTGGCCGAGCTGCGAACCCGGCACCCTCGTCCCCCACGACGAGTCCGGCGTCCACGGCGTCATCGAGTCCACGAACCGCTACTTCACCGGGTTCGTCTCCGTCGGCGTGATCCTCGCCGTGGCCGGCTCGTTCTTCCGGGTGCCCCGCCGGCGAGACCTCACGCTGTGGTCCTGGACGCTGGTCGCCGGCGTCCTCGGCCAGATCGTGCTCGGCGGGCTCACCGTGCTGTTCCACCTGTCCCCGCCGTTCGTGATGGGCCACTTCCTGCTCTCGGCCGTGCTGGTCGGCTGCGCCGTCGTGCTGCACCACCGAGCCGGCGAGCCCGACTCGGGCGAGCGCCGTCCCGTCGCCACCCCCGAGGTCCGGCTCCTGGCCAAGGTGCTGCTGGTCGCGGCGTCCCTCGTCCTGGTCACCGGCACGGTGGTCACCGGCTCGGGACCCCACGGCGGCGACCCGGACGTCGAGCGCCTCCCCTTCTTCCTGCCCGACGTCGCGCGCGTCCACGCCGTGGCGGTCTGGATCCTGCTCGCCGCCACCCTGTGGACGCTGCGCCTCGTGCACCGGGGCGGGGCGTCCCCGTCGGTGGAGCGGGCGCTGAAGGCGCTGGTCGTGCTCGAGGTCGCACAGGGCGCCGTCGGCTACCTCCAGTACGAGCTCGGCGTGCCGGTCGGCCTCGTCGCCGTCCACATCTTCGGCTCCATGCTCGTGCTCGGCGCCACCATCGTCGTCCTGCTGCGGACGAGCGTGGTCGAGCCGAGCTCCACGCCGACCGCTCGCGCCCCCGACCCCGTCGTGACAGGGGTCTGAGCATGGTCGGCTCCCCCTGCGCCGGCGGCACGGCACCGGCCGAGATCCAGCCCGACGTCGACGAGAGCAGCGAGGTCGACACCGACACGCCCTGGGTCGCCATCGTCTGGAACGATCCGATCAACCTGATGTCCTACGTGTCCTACGTGTTCCGCAAGCTGTTCGGCTACTCCCAGGCCAAGGCGGACGAGCTCATGCTCGACGTCCACGAGAAGGGACGGGCCGTCGTCACCAACGGCCCCCGGGAGAAGGTGGAGCTCGACGTGTTCCGGCTCCACGAGCACGGCCTGTGGGCGACCATGGAGCAGCAGTAGCGGTGGGGCTGTTCTCCGCCCGACGGGTCAAGCGCATCGCGCCCGGTCGCTACCGCATCGCCCTGCCCGAGCCCGAGCGGGAGCTGCTCACGACCCTCGTGCCCCAGCTGCGCGAGCTGCTCACCACCGACGACCCGTCGCTGAACCGCCTCTTCCCCACCGCCTACGCCGACGACCCCGAGCGCGACGCCGGCTACCACGCCATGGTGCGCGACGAGCTGCTCGAGAAGCGGTTCCACTCCCTCGACGTGCTCGAGCGCACCGTCGAGGGCGGCGAGGTCGACGAGGAGACGCTGGCCTCGTGGATGCGGGCGCTCAACGACCTGCGCCTGGTGCTCGGCACCCGCCTCGACGTCTCCGAGGACGACGACCCGATGGACATCGACCCCGACGATCCGCTCGCCCCGGCCTGGTCGATCTACCACTACCTGGCTGCCCTCCAGAGCATGATCATCGACGCCCTCAGCCAGGAGCTCTGACCCGCCGCCTCGGGAGTCGACCAGCCCGACGGCACGCCGGATCGATGTCGCCCTACGCTCCGACGCCCATGCGCGCCTGCCTGCTCACCCCGCCCCACCCGGCGTTCGACGTCCTGGTGCCCGGCGCGGCCCCGGTCGCCGTCGACGACAGCCCCGATGTCGTGCTCGTGGCGGGTGACCCCGCCGCCGCCCCGGTGGAGGTGCTGGCCGACGTCACCGCCGCCGTCGAGCGCGGCGCCGTGCTGGTCTGCCTCGGGGTGCCGGAGGGCGAGGGCTGGGCGGCGATCACCGGCGTCCACCCCGGCGAGTTCGTCCCCGGCGGGGAGGTCTTCGCCACCGTCGCCGCCCGCACGCCGGCGACCGCTCGCATCACCGGGGAGTTCCCCGTGGCCGGCACGTTCCGCTGGCTGGAGCCGGCGACCGACGTCGCCACGCTGCTCACCTCGAGCATCCGCTTCGCGCACCGGCCGGCGCTGGTCCAGCGCCGCCTCGGTGCCGGTCGGGTCGTCACCTGCGGCTTCGGCGCCGACGCCGTGGTGCACGGATCGTCCGGCAACGACGAGCTCGTCCGCGTGCTGCGCCGCCTCGTCGACGGGGCCGGGGCAGCCGACCGGACCGACCTCGGCGTCGGCGTGGTCGGCTACGGCCCCTACGGCGGCATGGGCTCGCTGCACGGCACCGCCGCCGCGGACACCGACGGGCTCGCCCTGGTCTCCGTCGTGGACCCCGCCGACGAGCGCCGCAAGGCCGCCGAGGACGAGTTCCCCGGGGTCACCACCCACGAGGCCCTCGACTCGATGCTCGCCGACGACGCGGTGGACATCGTCGTGATCGCCACCCCGCCGAACAGCCACGCCGACCTCGCCCTCGCCTGCCTGCGCGCCGGCAAGCACGTGGCGGTGGAGAAGCCGCTGTGCATCACGACCGACGAGGCCGACCTGCTGCTGCGGACGGCGGCCGAGGGCGACCGCATGCTCACGGTGCACCAGAACCGGCGCTGGGACGCCGACTTCCGCGCCCTGCGCCGCGCCGTCGACACCGGGTTGCTCGGCGAGGTCTTCAACGTGGAGACCTTCGTCGGCGGCTTCGAGCACCCGTGCCGGGCCTGGCACTCCGAGCTCAGCGTCTCCGGCGGTGCCATCTACGACTGGGGCAGCCACCACCTCGACTGGATCCTGCTGCTGCTCGGTGGCGAGCCGGCCACCGTCACCACGACCCGCCACAAGCGGGTGTGGCACGACATCACAAACGACGACCAGGTACGGGTCCGGCTGGCCTGGGCCGACGGCCGCGAGGCCGAGTTCCTCCAGTCCGACATCGCCGGCGTCCGGCGCCCGAAGCTGTACGTGCAGGGCACCGAGGGCACGATCGCCGGCCACTACCGGCCCGTGGTCACCGAGACCGTCGAGCACGTCCACGGCTACCGGCGCCACGAGTCCCACCACGCCGAGGCACCCGTCGAGCTGACGTTGGCCCGCTACGAGCAGGGCTACGGGCTCACCCAGACGACGCTGCCGCCGCTGCCGGCCGAACCGTGGCCGTTCCACCGAAACCTGGCCGACCACCTCCACCTCGGCGAGGCCCTCGAGGTCGACCCGGCCGACGTCCGTCAGGTCATCGGCGTGCTCGAGGCCGCCCAGCGGTCCGGCGACGAGGGCGGGCGCACGATCGACCTCGAGCCCGCCGGGTGAGTCGGGTGAGCCGGTGACGGCCGGCCACGACGAGCGCACCTTCCGGCCCGCCACCGCCGCCGACGTGGCGGCGTCGAGCTGGGAGCCGGTGCGCTTCGGCGTCATCGGGGCATCCTCGATGGTCGCCCGAGCCGCGGTCGTGCCGGCGATCGAGGCGACGCCGAAGGCCGAGCTGGTCGCGTCGGCGTCGCTCGCCGCGGGCGACGACTACGCCGCGGTGCTGGCCGACCCCGCCGTCGAGGCCGTCTACGTGCCGCTGCCCAACGGGATGCACCGCGAGTGGGTCGAGCGCTGCGCCGAGGCCGGCAAGCACGTGCTGTGCGAGAAGCCGCTGGCGCTCACGGGCGCCGACGCCCGGGCGATCGCCGACGCCTGCGCCGCCAACGACGTGGTGCTGCTCGAGGCCTACATGACGCCCTACCACCCCCGCTCGGTGGCGCTGCGCGACCTCGTGGCGGCCGGCCGGCTCGGCCGGCTGCTGTCGGTCCGCTCGGTGTTCACGTTCCCCCACGAGGAGCCGGCCGACCACCGGTGGCACCCGCTGCTCGGCGGCGGGGCCCTCGCCGACCTCGGCGTGTACGTCCTCAGCCCGCTGTTCGACCTCGCCGCGGCCGTCGGCCAGGACGTGCCCACCTCGGTCACCAGCCACGCCGTCGTCACCGAACCCGACGAGGACCGCCGCTGCGTCGACGTCACCACGGCTGGCGAGGTGCGCTTCCCCGGCGGGCTGGTCACCACCTTCGAGTGCTCCTTCGACGCCCCGGAGGCCCAGGTCCTCGAGGTCACGGGCACCGAGGGCCGGATCCGGCTCGAGCACGCCTTCACGCCCGACCAGGGCGACGACGAGCTCGTGCTGCAGCGCCGGGACGGGACCACCGACGTGGTCCCCGGACTCGGCGGCGACTGCTACCGGGGCATGGTCGACCACTTCTGCGCCGTCGTCCGCGGCCTCGCCGACGCGAAGCGCCCACCCGAGGTGTCGGTGGCCTTCGCCGAGCTGTGCGACCGGCTGCGATCGTCGCAGGGCCAGCCATGACCGATCCGCACGTGATCGAGCACGTCCCCGTCGCCGAGGACGTGACGCTGCACGTCCGCCGCTGGGACGGCGGCGACCGCCGGCCGGTGCTGCTCGTGCACGGCCTCGCATCCAACGCCCGCCTCTGGGACGGTGTCGCCGCCAACCTGCACGCCTCGGGCCACCCCGTCGCCGCCGTGGACCAGCGGGGGCACGGGCGGTCGTCCAAGCCCGACGGCGGCTACGACATGGCCGGCGTCGTCGAGGACCTCCGCCGGCTCGTCGGGCACCTCGCCGACCAGTTCGGATGGCACCGGCCGCTGGTCGCCGGGCAGAGCTGGGGCGGCAACGTCGTGGTCGAGCTGGCCGCCACGCACCCCGGCCTGGCGGCCGGCGTGGTCGGCGTCGACGGCGGCACCATCGAGCTGGCCGAGCGCTTCGAGTCCTGGGAGGCCTGCGCCGCCGCGCTGCGGCCGCCCCCGATGGCCGGCACGCCCCTGGCCGACCTCGAGCGCATGCTGCGCTCGTCCCACCCGGACTGGCCTGAATCCGGCATCCAGGGCACGCTCGCCTGCTTCGAGGTCCGCGACGACGGCACCATCGCCCCGTGGCTCACCCTCGACCGCCACCTGCTGGTCCTGCGCGGCCTGTGGGAGCACCGGCCCTCGCAGCGGTTCGACCGGATCGCCGACCCGGTGCTGCTGCTCGGCGCCGACCCCGGACCCGCCGAGAGCGACTGGCACCGGGACAAGGTCCGCGCCCACGAGGCGGCTGCGGCCGCCCTGGGCGACGCCCGGGTCGAGTGGCTGCGCGGCGACCACGACCTCCACGCCCAGCACCCGGAGCGGGTGGCCGAGCTGCTGACCCGCTTCGCCGACGAGATCGAGAGCTGACCGTGCCCCGCATCCTCACCGTCATGGGGTCGGGCGAGACCGCCCCGACCATGATCAAGGTCCACCGCCGCGTCATGGAGGCCGTCGGTGCCGACGACCCGGCCGACGCCGTGCTCCTCGACACCCCCTACGGCTTCCAGGAGAACGCCGGCGACATCTCGACCAAGGCCCAGGAGTACTTCCGGGCCTCGGTGGGTCGCCCCATCTCGGTGGCGACCTGGCGGGGCGCCGACGACGACACGGTGACCCGGGAGCGGGCCCTGGCCGCCATCGCCGATGCCAGCTACGTCTTCGCCGGACCGGGCAGCCCGACCTACGCCCTGGCCCAGTGGGTCGGCACCCCGCTGCCCCAGCTGCTCGCCGACAAGCTCCGGCGGGGCGGGGCCGTGACGTTCGCGTCCGCCGCCGCCCTCACCCTGGGCGTGGCCACCGTCCCGGTGTACGAGGTGTACAAGGCCGGCGCCACCCCGGCGTGGGCCGAGGGGCTCGACCTGCTGGCCGAGGTCGGCCTGCGGGTCGCGCTCATCCCCCACTACGACAACGCCGAAGGCGGCCACCACGACACCCGCTTCTGCTACCTGGGCGAGCGGCGCCTGTCGATGCTGGAGCCCGACCTGCCCGAGGGCGCCTGGGTCCTCGGGGTCGACGAGCACACCGCCCTGGTCCTCGACCTCGACGCGGGCACCGCCGTGGTGGAGGGCAACGGCACCGTGACCGTGCGTCGGGAGGGCGAGTCCGCCGTGCTGACGGCCGGCACCGAGATCAGCCTGGACGAGCTGCGACCGGGCACGAGCGCAGCATCGCCGGCTCCCGCTCGGGACACGGCTCCCGTCGCCGCCGAGGCCCCGGTCACCAACGCCGGCATCGGCCTGGCCGCCACCACCGACCGCCTCACCGCCGACTTCGATGCCGCCCTCGACGCCCGCGACCCCGATGGGGCCGTGGCCGCCGTGCTCGAGCTCGAGCAGGCGATCGTGCAGTGGTCGGCCGACACCCTCCAGAGCGACGAGACCGACCAGGCCCGCACCGCCCTGCGCCGGATGGTCGTGCGCCTCGGCGAGCTGGCCGCCGTCGGCGCCCAGGACCCCCGGGACGTCGTGGCGCCCTACGTGGAGGCGGTGCTCGCCGCCCGGGTCGGTGCCCGGGAGGCCAAGCAGTACGAGCTGGCCGACCGCCTCCGCGACGCCCTGGTCGACGCCCGTGTCGAGGTCCGCGACACCCCTGAGGGCACCGAGTGGGCCCTCGCCCCCGACGACTGATCCCCCGTTCTGGCAGTGCTGGTGTCACACCCGAGCTCGGATTGCTCCCCACCCCGGAGGTGCTGTTAGGGTCACGCAGCCTCAACGGGGAGCGAGCCCCCATCGTCCAGCGGCCTAGGACGCCTGCCTTTCACGCAGGTAACACGGGTTCGAATCCCGTTGGGGGTGCAAGTCAAAGTCTGGTCCCGTGGTGCAGTTTGGAGTGCACGCCGGCCTGTCAAGCCGGAGGTCGCGGGTTCAAATCCCGTCGGGACCGCCACAAACGCCCTCGAGCCCTCGGGTTCGGGCATGCCCTGGTCGGGTAGCTCAGTTGGCAGAGCGACCGCCTGAAAAGCGGTAGGTCACCGGATCGACGCCGGTCCCGACCACCATACGAAACACCAGGTCAGCGGCCCTTTTCGGGGCTGCTGACCTGGTGTCGTTTTCGGCCGAGAACCCCCGCGTCCCGCGAAAATCCCGCGCGAGATATCCACAGGGCTCCCTGGCACGGCCCGTATCCCACGCTGCGTGGTTAACCGGGGATCAGCGATCGAGGTCGATCTCGACCCCGATCAGCTCGACGGAGTCATCGGCCATGAGCAGGCCGTAGACGGCGAACGCTCGCACGAGCTTGCCCGTGCCGATTGCCATACGGGCGTCCGGTACACCTTCGACCGCCTCGGGGAGCTCGTCGAAACGGGTCGCGAACGCCTCCACGATCGCTGGCAGCTCGAAGACGAGGAAGTCCGTCGCTGACGGCTCGCCGTTCGGGCCTCGGGTGTCGCCTAGCTGGAGGTCGAGCTGCTCGAAGAAGGCCGGACTCGTCCGGACTGTGCGCCGGCGGGTCACGCAGGCGGGAGATCGATCCCGCGCTCCGCCAGGAGCTCACGCCCGCGCCGGCGCGCTCGTGCGACGAACTCCGGATCCACATCAGCGAGATCGCTCACGATCGACTCCGCAGCGATGCGTTGCCGCTCCTCGAGCGGCAGCTTTTCGAGATCCTCCGCAAGCTGCACGGGCGACTGCTTCTCCATGTCCTGAGCGTACCGGCCAAGGCCCGACCGGTCAGGAGCGCCCGCGATCGATCGCAACGACCTCGGCTCGGTGGACGATGCCGGCCGCTTGTGCCATCTCGTCGAGGCGGTCGGCGACCGACTCCGCTTGGCCGGGGAACAGGTGGCCGTAGCGGTCGAGGGTCAGGACCGCTGAGGAGTGGCCGAGCATCCGTTGCACACCTTGATGTCGGCGCCGGCGGCGATGGCCAGCGAGGCGCAGGTGTGTCGGAGATCGTGAGGACGTAGTGGGGCCAGGCCGGCGTCCTTGACCGCCGGCGACCAGAAGCGGTTCCGGAAGTTGTCGAACCGGAGGTAGCCACCCTCGGGCGACTCGAACACGATGGCGTCGGTGGCCGGCTTGGCGTAGGTCCGCAGGTGGCAGTCGAGCTGTGCTGCGACGAGGCGGGGCAGGGCGACCGAGCGCCGTCCGGCGGCTGACTTGGGTGCGGCGACGAGGAACTCGCCGTCGAGGTACTGCACCTGCTCCACGACGGTCAGAGACCGGCGCAGGAGATCGACGTGGCGGCGGCGCAACCCGACCAGCTCGCTCGCTCGGAGCCCGGTGTACGCAGCGACGAGGACGAGCGCCCGGTAGCGCTCGTCGATCGTGTCCGCCAGCAGCCCGGCCTCCTCGTGGGTCAGGAAGCGCATCTCGTCGGCCTCCACCTTCGGCCCCTTGACGCCCTTGAGCGGGTTCCGGCCGAGGAGCTCATCGGTGACCGCAGCCTCGAGTAGCCGGTTGAGCGTCCGGTACGCCTGCGACACCGAGGCTGCCCCCTCTGAACTGGACGTACGCGCACCAGGGAACACTGGCGGACACCAGCGGATACGGCTCGAGCCAGCTGAAAAGCGGTAGGTCACCGGATCGACGCCGGTCCCGACCACCATCCGAAAGTCCAGGTCAGCGGCCCTCTTCGGGTCGCTGGCCTGGTCTCGTTCTCGGCCTCGATTCCGCTCGATCCCGCGAGATCCCACGGGCGACTCTGATGGCAAAGATTGGCAAGCCCGGCATAGTCTGGGCCCGTGTCCACGATGAACGTCTCCCTGCCCGACGAGCTCAAGACCTTCGTCGACGAGCGCGTCGAGCGAGACGGCTACGGGTCGAACAGCGAGTACGTGCGCGAGCTGATCCGCCGGGACCAGGACCGCCTCCGACTGCGTCAGCTGCTCCTCGACGGCCTCGCCTCCGAGCCCGGCCCGGTCGCCGACGACGCGTACTTCACTGCACTGCGCGACCGCGTCCGCTCAGCTGGCTGAGGTCGTGGCCGACAAGCCGATTCGGCTCCGTGCGCTCGCTGCAGCCGACCTCGAGGACGCCGCCAGCTACCACCGGCACCACGCTGGCGAAGAGACCGCGCTCGGATTCATCGACGAGGTGCAGGACGCGTTCGGATTGATCTCGTCCGGCCCCGGAATCGGGAGCCTGCGCTACAGCTACGACCTCGACATCCCCGGCCTGCGCGCGTTCCCGATCAAGCGCTTCGACCACGCGGTCTTCTACGTCGAGACCGACGACGTCGTCGACGTCTGGCGCATCCTCCACACGAGCCGCGACATCCCCGAGACTCTCGAACCACCCGAGCGATGAGCCGATCCGGTCGCGGCCCAGCGGCCGACGGCCCGAGTCGGCGAACCATGAGGTCCGGCGTGCCAACACGTGCCGGAGTCTGCGGCACGTATGGTCGGCTCTGATGGACTCGGATGAGTTTCGCCAGGCGATTACCACCTCCCTGCCGAGAACTTGGCAGTGCTCGCACGCAAACCGAGCTGATCTCCGCGACCGGGCCGCTACCGGCTCGGCAGGGCCTTGATCGTGCCGGAGACCTCGCACACCTCGGCGAGGGTGTTGAAGATGGTTCCGTGCCGCTGGATGTTGCGGTGCAGGAGGTCGACGCGGTGCGGGGGCTCGTCGGTCACGACGGTGACGACGTAACCGAGGCGCACCACCTTCGGCGGCCGATCCTGGCGCTCGGCCGTCACCTCGACCGATGCGAGGTCGAAGGCGAACGGGAGCAGCTCCCCCATGCGCTCCACGTTCTTGATGATGCAGGCCGCGAACGCCGAGGTGAGCAGATCTGCCGGTCCGGGCAGCTCATCTCCCTGCGTCGGCGACGAGTCGAAGCGGACGACCGACTGCCTCGTGTGGATCTCCCCCACGCCCGACCCGTTCGTCTCGGCGTGCGCCTCGTAGGTGCGGTCCGTGTCGGCTGGAGGCATCGGGGCTCCGATCTGGTCAGCGCCGGGGACGCCGCGACGGCGCGAGACCCACGGGCCGAGGATCTGCCCTTCGCCGAGCGGGGACCAGAGCCGAAGGTCCCGCGTGCAGGACGCGCCGGCCCGCTCCGTCAGCGGTCGGGACCCACGATCGGCTCGACGTCCATCCCGCTCGCCATGGCGGTCGCGATCGCCTCGATGTCCTGGACGATGCGCAGGTCCTGGGCCAGCACGGGCTGGAGCAGGTGCTCGCGGTACGCCATGGGCGTGGTGCCGGGCGTGTAGACCGCTCGTCCCGGCGCACCGAGGCGGTCGAAGACCCACCGGACGAAGCCCGCCCGCTCGGCTCGGGCGATCCCGTGCACGTCGAAGTAGCCGAAGCCGGCCTCGGCGGCGTTCGGGCGGTCGCGGGCCTGCCAGAGGAGCACCGCACGGAGGTTCTCGGCACCCGCGTCGGCCCCCAGGAAGGCGTTGACCAGCCGGGCGCTGGTCGGGGCACCGAGCTCGACGATGGCCACCTGCTTGCCGTGCTCGGCAGCGACCTTCGCCGCGACCTTCCAGTCGGCGGCAGCACGCCACGCCTCGCTGATGCTCCAGCTGCGGTACCCGTCGACGGACAGCACGTCGATCTCGGGCTGCGACGCGAGGTCCGACAGCGTCGGTCCGACGGCCGTGAGGTCCGAGGCGAGGTGGGTCCCCCGCTCGGTGTGCAGCGACTGCAGGTTCACCGTCGGACCCCACCACTCGGACCCCGGGGACCGCTCGTGGACCAGGGCACCGAGCGCGTTGTAGCGGGCGGCGGCGTCGTCGCCGAGGAAGGCCCGGAGGTCCGCAGCTGCGGCGGTGCCGTAGATGCCCTGCGGCACGCCGGCCGAGGAGCCGAGCACCGGGAGCGGGACGTCAGCCCAGCCTCGGTACTTCGCGGCGTGGGCGGCCCGCAGCGCCGGCAGCGTGGCGTACCGGTCCCGGAGCCACCCCTGCCAGCGGCTCCGGATCTCGTCACCGTCCGCGGCGTACCGGTACGACACGGTGCCGTCCGCCTCGGTGCGCTCGCTGGTGTCGAGCTCGGTCTCGAAGAAGGAGTACGCCATCGGGCCGTACCGGACGTCCAGGTGGGAGACGATGGCCTCCAGGTACGCCGCGGTGGACCGGTAGTGGCGATCGACCACGATCCATCCCGGTCGAAACATCCGGTCCCCGGGGTGCGGTGCCACGATGACCTCGAAGCCGTTGTCGTGCAGGTGGTCGATGGCGGCATCGAGGGCGGTGAAGTCCCACGACCCGACGGCGCCGAAGTCGCGGTCGTCGTCGTAGCGGTCGCCGTACGCGCAGGCGCCGACGTGCCAGCAGCCCACCGGGAGACGGATCGTGCCGGCACCGAGCTCCGCCAGCTGACGCAGCGCCACGTCGTCGAGCAGGAGGTCGAGCGGCGCCTGGGTGCCCCAGTCCTGGTTGAAGCCGAGGGCGATGGGTTCGGATCCGGCCGCCGGCGCGAGCGGGCTCGACGCGGTCTCGCTCCAGGCGGGGGCGGCAGCGAGGAGGCCGGTGAGGAGGCAGATCGCCACCACGGCGGCGGCGAGGCGGGTGCGCATGGCACCTCCAGTCAGGGGTGGTTCCGGGGGGTGCAGACAGTGTCCCTCGTCGCCGAGGGCGTGCAACATGGGGTGTTCGGACGGTTTGCGCGTTCAGTTCGCACTAGTCCTTTTGTCCACTTCTGTAGCAGGGCGACGTGCGCGATGTGGCGAACCATCAGACATGCGGTGGGCAGCGATGCGGAGCTCGGAGTGCGAGCACAAGGTTCTGCCGTCGGGGCCGTTCCCCTCCCCGTGCGTCCCGACAGGCCAGCCATGACCACCCGCCACGTGCGCAGGTGGGCCCGCGCGCGCGTCCGCAGGCAGCTGGCCGGCGGGCTCGCCTGGCGGCGCTGGCTGCGCCAGCGGGTGTGGGTGGCACGCGTCCGCCTCCAGGCCCGCGCGTCCGGAGCCGACCTGGACATCGGCGTCGCCGACACCGCCGTCGTGGGACCCCACGTGCAGGTCCGGTGCCGGCCCGGCACGAGCAACCGGGTCACGATCGGCGAGGGGGCCCGCGTGGACGACGACGTGCTCCTCCAGCTCGATGGCGGCACCGTCGAGATCGGGCCGGAGGCCCACCTGCGTCGGGGCGTGGTGCTGAACGTCGCGGGACGGCTCGAGCTGCACCACCGCAACATCCTCAGCTGGGGCACGACCGTGCACTGCGCCGAGCGGGTGGTGCTGGAGGCCATGGCCTCGGCCTCGGAGTACGTGACGGTCACCGACAGCCGGCACTTCCACACCGCGCCGGACGCGTTCTTCTACCACCACACCGAGTCGGATCCTGTCCGCGTCGGCCGCAACACGTGGCTCGCCAGCAAGTCCACGGTCCTGATGGGCTCCGACATCGGTGACTGCTCCGTGCTCGGGGCCCACTCGGTGTTCCAGGGCAGCGCACCGGACGACAGCCTCCTCGTGGGCACACCGGCCCGGCGCGTCCGGGCCGCCGCCCGGGATGCGGCATCCGAGGTGGTGGCCCGATGAGCACCGCCGTGGTCATCCCGGTGCACGACGGTGCCGGACAGATCACTCGCACCATCGACGCCGTGCTGGGCCAGTCGACCCCGCCGGCCGAGGTGGTCGTCGTCGACAACGGATCCACGGATGCGACCGCCGAGGTCGCACGGCGCGCCGGCGCGCGGGTCGTCCACGAAGGCCGCCGCGGGTCCTACGCCGCCCGCAACGCAGGCGTCGCCGCCACCACGTCCGACACGATCGCGTTCACCGACGCCGACTGCGTCCCCGACCCGGGGTGGGTCGCAGCGATCGAGCGGGCCTTCGCGCGCGACGTCGCGATCGACGTCGTCGGCGGTCCGGTCGTGGCGCCGATCGTGCGGACGGCCAGCGAGCGCTGGGCGGAGGCCCGACACGTCCTCGACCAGCAGCGGTCGTGGGAGGCGCCCAGCTTCCTGCCCTTCTTCGCCACCGCGAACGCGGCCTGGCGCCGTGCGGCGCTCGAGCGCATCGGCGGGTTCGACGCCGCCCTCGCCTCGGGCGGGGACGTCGACGCCTGCTGGCGTCTGCAGCGGGTCGGTGGGCACCTCGCGTTCGCACCGGACGCCGTCGTCATCCACGCCCACCGGGCGCGCGTGGGCGACCTGCTCGCCCAGCAGCACCGCTACGCCCTCGGACACGGCCGCCTCGACGGTCGCTGGTCGAGCGACCCGGCGTACGTCTCGGCGGCGGGGACCGCGGCTGCTCGGCTGCGCGCCGTGTGGCTGCTGCCCGCCCGGGTCCCGTGGCGCGCCGTCCGCCGCCGGGACCCCGCCATCGCCGTCCTCGATGCGCTCGTGCGGACCACCCACGAGGTCGGCCGCCGGCGAGGTCGCCGACAGCCGCCGCTCGACCCCATGCCCGCGGCAGGTCCGCCGCGCACACCAGCCACCACCTGAGGAGCGACACCACCGTGTCCATGTTCGAGATCACCGCCCTGCTCTGGCGCCGGCGGTACATCGTCATCACCGTCGCCTGCGGGCTCATCGTCCTGGGCGTCGCGTCGGTCGTCATCGGGCGCAGCACGACCTACACCGCGGAGAGCCGGGTGCTCGTCGACCAGCCCGCCATCGTCGGCAACACGGGTGGCGCGTCCGTCCCGGCCAAGCTGGCCTCCCTCGCGCCCACGTTCTGCCTCTTCCTCGACGGAGACGAGGCGCAGCGGGCCATCGCCGACGAGGCCGGCGTGGATGCCGCGCAGGTGTCTGCCATCGCGTCGTGCACCCCCTTGGAGGGCACCACCGCCCTCCGGGTCGCCGCCACCTCGGGGGCTGCTGAGGAGTCCCAGGCCGTCGCGGCTGCCGCCGCGTCCTACCTCGCCGAGGAGATCAGCACCCGCTACGCAGGCGACGGCGTCCCCGCCCGCGAGCACATCGAGGGCGAGGTCCTCGTGTCGGCCGAACGACCGGCTGCAGACCCCGACGACACGGCACGCAAGGTCACCCTCGTCGTCGTCTTCGCGCTCCTGGTCGCGGCCGCGTTCGCGGTGGCGGCCGAGCCGCACCGCGCCGATTCGCGGCACACCGCTCCCGACGCCCCGGCGATGAACGGCCGACGCGAGCGGACCACCGTCGGGGCGCCATGACCGCCTCCGCCCCGACCGGTCCCCCGGTCGTGTGCCTGTCCCCGATCCCGTGGTCGGGCCAGTGGACCAGCCGGCACGAGATCGCCACCGAGCTGGCCCGGCGCGGCCGGCCGGTGCTCTTCGTCGAACCGCCTCGCAACGTCCTCCGGCGACCCCCGCGCCCGGCGGCGGACCGACCCGAGCCGGCCGGCATCGCCCGCACCACGCCACCGGCGTACCTCCCCTACGGAATCCTCGGGCGGACGCCCCGGGCCGCGGCGACGGCCATCGCCCTGAACGCCCGTCGCTACGCGGACCACGTCGCACGCGCCGCCGGCGGCCACGCGCCGGGAGCCGGACGGACCCTGGTCCTCAACTCGTTCATGCCGGTGCTCGGCCACACGGTCGCGGCGCGCCTCCCCGACGCGGCCCACCTCTACCACCGCACCGACGAGCTCCGGTCGTTCCCCTCCCACCAGCCGCTCCACGAGCGCTACGAGCACCGGGTGCTGCGAGAGGCGGATGCCGTCGCCTGCTCCTCACCGACGCTGGCGGCGGCCGTGCGCCACGTCCGAGCCGACGCCGCCGTGGTCCGCAACGGCGTCGACGTCGGCCGCTTCGCGGACGCCACCCCCGACCCCCGCGTCGCCCGGATGCCCGGCCCGGTCGCCGTCCTCGTCGGCCGCGTCGACCACCGCACCGAGCCCGGCGTGCTGAACCGGATCGCCGACGCCATGACCCTGGTGGTCGCCGGCCCGGTGGCCCCGGGACATCGCATCCCGGATCGGGCCCACGGCCTCGGGCCGGTCGCGCCCGACGCGATCCCGTCGATCCTCGCCGGCGCCGACGTGGCGCTCGTGCCCTACGCCGGGTTCGAGGGCGACCCGCTCAAGGTCTACGAGTACCTCGCGGCCGGCCTGCCCACCGTCGTCGTGGCCGGGCCGTGGCTGGATGCCAGCCCGGTGCTGGACGCGCTCCACGTCGTGCCGTCACCCTCCGACCTGCCGCAGGCCGCGCTCGAGGCCGCACGGGGACGCACCCTCGCCGAGGACGAGGAGCGACGAGCCGTCGCGGCCGAGCAGTCCTGGTCCGCGCGCGTCGACGAGCTGCTCGGGTTGATCGACGTCGTCGCGGCACCGGTGGGGTCGTGACCGTCCTCGCCGTGCTGGCGCTGGCCACGGGGTGGTACGTCACCCGGTCCTTCGACACGAAGGTGCTGGTGCTCGTCGCCGTCCTGCCCTTCCTCGGCTGGCTGCAGGCGCACGCCGCCGGGGTCCCCTGGTCCCTGGCCGTGACGGGGCTCATCGCGCTGCTCCTCCTCCACGCGGTCCGGGAGCGGCCCGCCTCCACCGGCCGGGGCGCCCACGGGCTCACCGCGCTCGTCCTCGGCTACGGCGCCGTGGTCGCGGCCCAGGCGTTCAGCACCGACCTGCCCTCCGTGCTCACCGGTCTGCGAGGGGCGCGGTTGGTCGTCGAGGCGCTGGCCCTCTACTTCATCGGCGCGGAGGTGGCGCGTCGGCCCGTGCTGGTGCGCCGGCTGGTGCAGGTGGTCCTGGCCGGTGGTGCCCTCGTCGGCGCGTACGCGATCAAGCAGTGGCTCGCCGGCTTCGACGCCGCGGAGATCGCCCACTACCGGCGCACGTTCCCCATCGCCATCCGGGAGCGGCGCATCTTCTCGACTCTGCCCGGCGCCAGCGCCCTCGGGCACCACCTCGGGCTCGTCGCCCTGATGTCGGGCGCCGCGCTCCTGGTGCGTCCGAGGCGCTGGGTGGTGCCGAGCGCGCTGCTCGCCACCTCGCTGCTCGGGGTGCTGCTGACCGGGCAGCGCGGCGTGCAGCTGTCGGTGTTCGCCGCCGGCCTCGCGGTCGTCGCCGTCGCGCTGTGCCGACCCGCCTTCCGCCGAGAGGGTGCACGCGCCGGCCAGGTCGTCACCGTGCTCGCCACGGCGGTCATCGCCCTGGTGCTGCTGACACCGGTCCAGGACCGCCGCGCCGCGTCCGAGCCGGATCGGTCCGCGTTCGACAGCGCCCGGATCAAGCTCGCGCTGCTCCGTGACGGTGCCGACGAGAGCTCGGCACGGCTGCGCACCGAGCGCCTCGGCCAGACCGTCGACGCGCTGCTCGAGCGGCCCTTCGGCGCGGGCACCGGCCTCAACCTCCTGGTCGACCCGGAGCGGTCGGCGCGCAGCACCTTCCTCGGCCAGGCGGGCTTCGGTGACGAGACCTACCGACTGCCCCTCGATCCGCTGCCCGGCGAGTCGTACTACTACACGCTCGCATCGGAGACCGGCCTCCCGGGGTTGGCGGGCTGGTTGGCCATCTCCTGGTTCGGGATCGCGTCCGCCGCGGGGATCGCGCTCCGCCACCCCGACCGGACCAAGGCGGCGGTGGCGCTCGCCGCGTGCGGGTACCTGGTGATCGTCGTGGTCGACTCCTTCACCGTCGACGCCATGTCGTCGATCACGGTGTCGGGCTGGTTCTGGCTCCTCGTCGGCATGGTCGGCCGCTGGGCGCACGAGGACCGGCTCCCACGCGGCGGAGAGGTGACGGCCGCGTCGCGCCCCGACGGACTGCAGGTGACCCGATGAGGATCGGCGTCGACGCCACCTCCGTCCTCGACGAGCGCAGCGGCGTCGAGGGGCACGTGTTCGCCGCCGTGGAGGCCCTGGCCCAGGCGCCCGACGACGAGGTCGTGGCCTTCGTCCGCCGGCAGGTGCCGACACGCTGGCGCCACGGCCCCGACCGCCTGCGCACCGTCTGCCTGTCCACCGACAGCCAGGCGGCTGCCACCCAGCTGCACCTGCCCCGGGCGATCCGCCAGGTGGGGGTGGACGTGCTGTACTGCCCGGCGAAGCCACCACCCGCCCGACCCGGCGTCCCCGTCCTGGACGCCATCCACGACATCGTCCCGTGGAGCCGGCCCGAGACCATGGGTCGTGGCGCCGGGGCCTGGTACCGCACGTTCGACCGGGTCGCCGTGCAACGGGGGGCCCACATCTCGACCGGGACGCGCGCGGTGGCCGAGGAGCTCGGCACCGTCCTGCCGGTCTCCGATCGGGTCCACGTGGTCGGCGGGGCGATGCCCCCCTGGCTCGAGGCCGCCGCTCGGGCCGGCCACCACGAGCGACCGGCGGTCGCCGGCGACGGCCCGTACGTCCTGAGCATCTGCCGGATCGAGCCCCGCAAGGACCTCGGCACGCTCCTCGATGCGTGGGAGCTGCTCGGGTCCGCCCGCGGCGCCACCCGCCTGCTGCTGGTCGGGAAGGTGGGCTGGAAGGTGGACGCCGTCGTCGACCGGGCGCGGCGCACCGCCGGCGTCGAGCTGTGCGGGTGGGTCGATGAGGCCGACCTCCCCGGCCTGTACGCGCACGCCGAGGCGTTCGTCTCACCGTCGCTCGAGGAGGGGTTCGGGCTGCCCGTCCTCGAGGCCATGGCCTTCGGTGCACCCGTCGTCGCGTCCGCCATCCCGCCGCACCTCGAGGTGGGCCAGGGCGGCATCGACAGCTTCTCGCCCGGCGACCCGGCCGAGCTCGCCGAGCACCTCCTCGGCCTGCTCGGCGACGAGCGCCGGCGGCGACGCCTGACCGGTGCGGGCCGGAGGCGGGCGGCGTGCTTCTCGGGCGCCGCGCTCGGACGCCGCCTCCGGCGAGCGCTGGAGGCTGCAGCGTGAGCGCGCCGGTCGACGTCGTGGTCGTGGCGCACCGGTCCGCGGCCACCATCGACGCCTGCGTCCGGTCGGCGGTGCGCGAGCCGATGGTGGGCTCGGTCTTCGTCGTCGACAGCGGATCGCCGGACGACAGCAGCGCCATCGCGCGCCGTGCGGGTGCACGCGTCCTCCGCGCGCCGAACCGGGGCTTCGGCGCCGGCTGCAACCTGGGCGTGGGCGCCACGACCGCCGACCACGTCCTGCTCCTCAACCCCGACGCCGAGCTGCGCCCGGGGACCCTCGCCGCCCTGGTGGACCACCTCGACCGCACGCCGGGGTGCGGCCTCGTGTCGTCCGACCTCGAGCACCCCGACGGCCGTCGGGAGCCGGTCGCCCGTCGGCGCCCGTCGGTGCTCCGCTGCCCGCTGGAGCCCGGTCTGGCTGCCCGCCTGGACGCCGCCTGGTACCAGCGGCGGCTGCCCGATGGCGGTCCCGTGCAGTGGCTCTCCGGCGCAGCGCTGCTCGCTCGCCGGACGGCCTTCGACGAGGTGCACGGGTTCGACGAGCGCTACTTCCTCTACGGAGAGGACGCCGACCTGTGCCTGCGGATGCAGGCGGCCGGCTGGACCACGGAGTGGGTCCCCGGGTGCCCCACCTCGCACCGGTCCGGGACGTCGACCGCCGGGCTCGGCCCGTCGGCCAAGGAGCTGTGGGCCCAGGGGTGGCGGCGCGTGCTGGACGACCACCATCGCCACCCCTCGGCTGCTCGCCGTGCGACCCAGGTCGGGCTCGTCGGGCGGGCCGTCGTCTGGACCGCCCTCGGGCGACGGGACCGGGCCGAGACCTGGGCCCGGGCCAGCCGGGCCATGGCGACGACCCCGACGACCGAGCCACGGGGCACCGGTCGAGCGGACCGCATCGCGCTGCTCGGCACGGCCATCGACGTCGTCGACCTCGACGGGGCCGTCGAGCGGATCGCGGCGATGGCGGCGGAGGGCTCGTTCCGTCACGTCGTGACCGCCAACGTCGACTTCCTCCGCCAGGCGGACGAGTCGAGCCCGACCCGAGCGGCCCTGCGTGCGGCCGACCTGGTCGTGCCCGACGGGGTGCCGCTGCTCTGGATGGCTCGTTGGCAGCGCACGCCGCTGCGCGGGCGCGTCAACGGCACCGACCTCACGGTCCGCCTGCTCGAGCGGGCCGGCGCCACCGGCTGGACGGTCTGCTACGTCGGCGGCGAGCCCGGCGTCGCCGCCGCCGCGGCCGAGGCGGCCGCCGGTCGCTGGGGCACCCGCACCGCGGGCATCCGCTGCCCCTCGCCCGAGGAGATGGACGACCCGGTCGCCGGACGGGAGGTCGCCGAGTGGGTCCGGTCCACGGGCGCCGACCTCGTGCTGCTCGCCATCGGCGGTGGCCGCCAGGAGCGCTGGGTGCACCAGCACCGGGATGCCCTCGGCGACGGCGTGGTCATCGGCGTCGGATCGGCGCTCGACTTCGTGGCCGGCACGCGCCCTCGGGCGCCACGGTGGATGCAGCAGGCCGGTCTCGAGTGGGCCTGGCGCCTCGCGCAGGAACCCGGACGCCTGTGGCGGCGGTACCTGGTCGAGGACCCCCAGGTGCTGCTCGCGTTCGCGCGGGAGCGGGCGGCGGCACGATGACCGGCCTCGACCTCCTCGTCGCCGCCCACAACGCGCCGCCCGCCACCGGCGGCATCGAGCGCTGGGTCGACGACCTCTGCCGTCACCTCGCGCCGGGCCGCGCTGCGCTGCTGCGCCCGCCGACCGCCGACCACGACTCCCCGGCGGATGGCGCCTACCACGTCCTCACCGCACCCCTCGTGGGTACGTGCCCGCCGCGGTGGCGCCCTGCACGCCGCGCCCTGCTCGACGCGCCTGCGTCCGCCGTCACGCTGTGCGCCGAGTGGTGGCCGCACGCCCGGGCCCTGGCCGGCGCGGAGCGCCCGGGCGTCCGGGCCGTGCTCGTCCACGGAACCGAGGTCCTGCGCAGCCTCCACCACCCACGGGCCCAGCGATCGCTGGTGCGGGCCCTGGGAGGCATGGACGTCGTCGTCGCGAACAGCACCTACACCGCCGACCTGTGCGCGCGCCTCGACGTGGAGGCCGTCGTCCTGCCGCCCGGCATCGACCTCGACCGTCCCCACGGAGATCCGGTCGAGCTGGCTGCACGCCTCGACCTGGACGGACGACCCGTGGTCGCCTCCATCTCCCGCCTCGTCCCCCGCAAGGGCCACCGTGAGCTGCTCGATCGCTGGCGACGGGTCCTCGACGCGGTGCCCGACGCGATCTGGGTCGTCGCCGGCGACGGGCCCGAGCGGGCCGCCCTCGAGGCGCTCGCCCCGCCGTCGGTGCGCGTGCTCGGCGCGGTCGACGACCCGACCGTCGGCGCGCTCCTGCGCCTGGCCGATGTCCACGTCATGCCCGGGATCGCCGTCGACGGCCACGTCGAAGGCTTCGGTCTGGTCGCCGTCGAGGCCGCGGCGTGCGGCACCCCGACCGTGGCGACCGACGTCGGCGGCGTCGGCGACGCCGTCGGGGCAGGCGGGATCGTGGTCGCCGACCACGATGCGCTCGTCGACGCGGTGACCGAGCTGCTGCGCGACGGGGTCCATCGCCGGGAGCTGGGCGAGCGAGCTCGGACGCAGGCGGCTGCGCTCGCCTGGCCGGAGCTGGCGACCCGCTACCGCGAGGCGCTCCACCTGGAGGGGGTCCCGGCATGAGCGCCGTCTGCTACGTGCTGCTCGACTACCCCGTGCTCTCCCAGACCTTCGTGCACGACGAGATCCGGGCCCTGCGGGATCGTGGGGTCGACGTGCACGTCGTGAACCTCGAGGGCGCAGGCGGTGACCTGCCCCTGCGCGCCCACCGCGCCCGCAGCTGGTGGACCCTGGCGCACGTCGCTCGCCTGCTCGCCCGCCGGCCCCAGGCGATCGGGGCACTCGCGCGCGGACCCCTCACGTTCGGGTTCCGGCTCCGCCTGCTCGCCGCCGCCGAGGTGGCTCGCCGGCGCGGCGTGCGCGCCGTGCACGCCCACTTCGCCTACCGCTCCGCCGACGCCGCCGAGGTCATCGGGCGCTCGCTCGGGACCGGCCACTCCCTCACGGCGCACGCCCGGGACCTCTTCGTGCCCGAGGGCGACGTCTCGCACCGGCTCCGTGCCGCCGCCTGCGTGGTCACCGTCTGCGAGTACAACCGCCGCTGGATCGAGCAGCACCACGGCGATGCAGGCCCCGTCGTCGTCATCCCCGCCAGCACCGATCTGGGGCGACCACCGCCGCCCCCGGTCCCACGTGCCGCCCCGACCATCATCACCGTCGGCCGGTTGGTGGAGAAGAAGGGCATGGACGTGGTCCTCGCCGCGTGCGCTCGGCTCACGGGGCGCTGGAGGCTCGTCGTCGTGGGCGACGGTCCCGAGGAGGCCACCTTGCGCCGCCAGGCCGAGGCGCTCGGGATCGCCGACCGGGTGCGCTTCGCGGGTGCCCGTGACCACGAGGAGACCATCAGGGCCATCGCCGAGGCAGACGTGTTCTGCGGGGCGTACCGGGTGGCACGTGACGGTGACCGCGACTCGATGCCCGTCGTCGTGAAGGAGGCGATGGCGGCCGGGCGGCCCGTGGTGGCGACCGACGTCGTCGCCGTCGGCGAGATGGTCGACGACGGCGCCAGCGGCGTGCTCGTCCCTCCCGACGAACCGGCAGCGATGGCGGAGGCCCTGGAGCGGCTGCTCGCCGACCGCTGCCTGCGCGCGTCCATGGGGGCCCGCGGCCGCCAGATCGTGGAGGAGCGCTTCGACCTGGCCCGCCAGGCCGAGCGACTGCACCGGGAGGTGTTCGCATGCTGAGCGTCGTCGTGGCCATCCCCACCTTCGGACGCACCGAGCTGCTGTGGCGGTGCCTCGAGTCCGTCGTCGCCCTCGATCCCCGACCCCGCGAGGTGGTCGTCGTCGACGGCAACCCCGAGCCCCTCGACATCCCCGTGCCGCTGCCCTCGTGGGTGCGGGTCGTGCCCGAGCCCAACCGCGGGCCGGCGCACGCCCGCAACACCGCACACCGGGCCCTCGCGCCCCGACCGGCCGACGTCGTGTGCTTCCTCGACGACGACGCCGTCGCTCCCACCGGGTGGGTGGCCGCCCACGTCGACCGGCACGCGGCGCTGCCGGAGGCCGGCGCCATCGGCGGCAGCATCGTGAACCTCACCGCGGGGTCGCTCGCCTCCGAGCACCTGCACCGCACCTCGTTCGCCCCGCTGCGCACGGACGAGGGTCCGGTGCGGTTCGTCCCGAGCGTCAACATCTCCTACAAGCAGCGCTGCCTCGACGAGGTCGGCCTGTTCGACACCTCCCTCACGGAGGCAGCCGGCGAGGACGTCGACCACTGCGCCCGCATCATCGATGCCGGCTGGGACGTCTGGTACGCGCCCGACATCCCGGTCGGCCACCACTACCCGACGTCCGTGCGGGGCCTCCTCCGCAAGCAACGGGCGTACGGCCGCGGCTTCGCCCGGACCCGCTCGCTGCACCCCGAGCTGCCCGGTGCCGACTTCCTCGACAAGGGATGGACCCGGACGCTGGCGGGCACCGTCCCCCACGTCGTCCGGGAGGGCCTGTCCGCCGGCCGGCGGCTGGGCTGGCCGCACGGGCCCCTCGCGGCGGCCTGCCACGCCGCCTACCGAGCGGGCGCGGTGGCCGAGCGAACCAGGATCCGGCGGGCAGGGGCGGCATGATCGCCGACGCCGCCGTCGTGGTGCCGACGCACCGCAGGCCCGAGCTCCTCGCCGAGGCGCTCGACGGCATCGACGCCCTCCGGCCGGGGCCGTCCGAGGTCGTGGTCGTGGTCGACGGACCCTGCCCGCGCACCGAGGCCGTCCTGCGTGGCCGGGACGTCACCGTCCTCCGCACCCCCGGCATCGGCCCGGCAGGCGCCCGGAACGCCGGCTGGCGCGCCACCACGGCCCCGGTCGTCGCCTTCCTCGACGACGACTGCGTCCCCGACCCCGGCTGGCTCGGCGGCCTCGTCGCCGGCCTGGGCGACGACAGCATCGGCATCGTGCAGGGCACCACCGTGCCGGCCTCACCGGCCGATCCCGACGACCGCACGATCCACGTCACCGGAGAGACCGGCCTCTACGAGACCTGCAACATCGCCTACCGCCGGGAAGCGCTGGTGGTCGTGGGCGGCTTCGACGAGCACTTCGCCGAGCGCCTGTCGAGGGACGGGCGCTGGTTCGCCGAGGACACGGACCTCGCCTGGCGCGTGAGGCGGACGGGCTGGGCCACCACGTTCCGGACGGACGCGCGGGTCCGCCACCACGTGTTCCCAGGCACGCTGCGGTCGTCGATCAGGGAGGAGTGGCGGCGTTCGCTGTTCCCGGCCCTCATCCGAGCGATCCCCGAGCTGGCCGAGCGGACGCCGGCACCCCACCGCCTCCGGCCGCACTCGTTGGAGGCGCAGGCGGCGCTGGCCGGCACCGCGCTCGCCGCCCTGCGCCGCTCCCCCTGGCCGGCGCTCGCCGCGGCGCCCTACCTGCGATGGGCCCTGGCCCGTCACCGTCGCCCTGGCGCGCTCGCGCGCCAGGTCGCCCTCGACGCGGTGGGTTCCGTCGCCCTGCTGGTGGGCTCCGCCCGTCACCGGAGGTTGCTGCTGTGACGTCGATCGCCATCACGAACCCGTACGCGTGGCCGCACGTGAAGCGCGGCTCGGAGACCCTCGCGCTCGGCCTCGCCGGCTGGTTGCGCGGCCAGGGCATCGACGCCCGACTGGTCGCCGGTGGCCCGCCACCTCGCCGGTACGACGTGGACGGCGTCCCCGTGCACCTCGTGCCGGCCCCCGATCTCCGCCGGATCCACCACGACCTCGACGGGCTGCTCACCCACGTCCCGGCGATGGCCGCCGAGCTGGCTCGCCGCCGCGACGACGTGGTCCATGCGCTGCTCTACGGCGACGCGCTCGCGGCCCGCCTCGCCCGCCGCCCCTACGTGGTGCACTACGGGGGCATCGCGGTGCGGCGCGGGTTCGACGACCACCGGATCCGCTGGCGCGCCTTCGCGGCCGGCACGCGGGGCGCGGCCGCGGTGATCTCGCCGAGCCAGGCGGCCGCCGACCACCTCCGTGCCGAGTTCGGGGTCGACGCCGTCGTCATCCCCAACGCCATCGACTGCGCCCGGTTCAGCGCGTCGACGCCGACCGAACCCGGCCGCATCCTGTGCGCCGCGACGCCCGACGATGCCCGCAAGCGGGTCCCGGTCCTCGTCGCCGCGTTCGGCACCGTCGCCCGGTGCCACCCGGACGCCCGTCTGGTGCTCGCCGGCGCGGCCGGCGACGCCACCCGTCGGGAGCTCCGGACGCTCGTGGATCCCCGCACCGCCGAGCGCATCGAGTTCCTCGGCGACATCGACCAGGACGCGCTCGCGCACGAGTACGCGCGCGCCGCCACGACCTGCCTCCCGTCGCTCCGCGAGGCCTTCGGCCTCGTGCTCGTCGAGTCGCTGGCCGCCGGCACCCCCGCCGTCGGCGCGCACGACGGAGCGATCCCCGAGATCGTCGACGACAGCGTGGGCGGCACCTTCCCGCCCGACGACGTTGAGGCCTGCGCGACGGCGCTGCTGCGCTCGCTCGAGCTGGCCGAGGACCGGGCCACCGCCGGGGCGTGCGTCGCCCGGTCCATGCACTTCGACTGGGGCACGATCGGGCCCCGGTGGATCGATCTCTACCGGAGCGTCGCGTGATGCGCCGGACCCTCGAGCGCGGCCGGCGGCTCGCCAGCACCGCGACGTCGCACCCCCGCGTGCTGGATGCGCGGGCCCGGCGGCGCCTGCAGGGCGCGACCAGCGTCGGCGCGCGCCCCCGCGTGCACGGCCGGCCGCTGCTCCACCACGCCGACGTGCGCATCGGGGACGACTTCCTCTGCTGGTCCGCGCATCGCACCACCCACCTCGGCGGCTCGGGCCGCATCGACATCGGCGACCGGGTCTTCCTGAACTCCGGCGCCGTGGTGCTGGCGGAGGAGCGCGTGGTGATCGAGGACGACGTCGGCCTCGCCTCCGACGTCTACGTCGCCGACGCCGACTTCCACGCGCTCGCTGATCGCCCGCTGCGACAGGGGCCGGTGCGCATCGGGCGAGGGGCGTGGGTGGCGACGCGGGCCATCATCCTCGCCGGGGTCTCCATCGGTCCTCGAGCGGTCGTGGCCGCCGGGTCCGTGGTCACGCGCGACGTCCCCCCGGACACGCTCGTGGCCGGCGTCCCGGCCCGACCGGTCCGCCGGATCGACTACCCCGACGACCGGCCGACCGCCTGGAAGGGGCCGGCGTGAAGGTCTCCGTCTGCATCCCGACCCACCGGCGTCCGGCGCTGCTCGCCCGGTGCCTCGACGCCGTCCTCGCGCAGGAGCCGGGCAGGCACGAGATCGAGGTCGTGGTCGTCGACGACGGCTCGCCGGCGTCCGACGGCGTCGCCGAGGTCGTCGCCGCCGCGGCCGGCGGGGCGGCGCTGCCCGTCCGGTACGAGCGCCTCGCGACGAACCGGGGGGCCGCGGCCGCCCGGAACACCGCCTGGCGGCTCGCGAGCGGGGAGTGGATCGCCTTCACCGACGACGACTGCCGGCCCCGGCCGGACTGGCTGCGCCGGCTGCTGGCATCGGTGGACGACGTCGACATCATCCAGGGGTGCACCGTGCCGGACCCGGCCGGTCAGCACCTCGTCGGCCGGCCGCTCGTCCGCACCCTCGACGTGCCCGCTCCCGACGGGTTCTTCCAGACGTGCAACATCGCCTACCGGCGCGCCGTCCTCGAGCAGCTCGACGGGTTCGACGTGACGTTCGCCCGCAGCGGGGAGGACACCGACCTGGCCTGGCGCGCTCGGGCCGCCGGCGCACGCACCGCCTTCCGCGCCGACGCCGTCGTCGAGCACGCGGTGGTCGAGCTCAGCTGGCGCCAGGACCTGCGCGCTCGCCGGCGCTGGTCCGACATGCCGGCGCTGCTCGGTCGCCACCCGGGCCTCGGCGACCGCACCTGGTGGGGTCCCGTCTACCGGCGGAGCCACGCACTGCCCCTCGCGGTGGTGGCAGCCACGCCCCTGCTGGCCTCGCGCCGCGGCCGGCGCGCCGTCGCCGCGACGCTCGCCGCGGTCCTCGCCGGCGACATCGTGGCAGCCGGATCACCGGTCGCCGCCCGGGCGGCGCTCGCCACCCGCCTCGGTGACGCCGTCGAGACCGCCGTGCTCGCCGGTGCGAGCATCCGCGCCGGGACGGTGCTCCTGTGAGCGCCGGCACGCTCAGCCGCGCCACCGGACGGGGGGCGCTGGTCAACCTCGGCTTCGCCGTCGTCGTCCAGGGCCTCGCCCTGGTCCAGGGCATCCTCGTGCCCCGGCTGCTCGGACCGAGCGCCATCGGCCTGTTCGCCCTGGCCATGGGAGGCGTCGCCGTGGGCCGGGCGCTGAAGGAGTTCGGCATCCCGAAGAAGCTCGTGCAGGAGCGCGACGTCGATCTGCACACCTCGTACAACGTCGCGTTCACCCTGGAGGTCCTGCTCGCCAGCGCGTTCTTCGTGGTCGTCCTCGCCGTCGCGCCGCTCCTCGCCTGGATCTACGACCGGCCCGAGCTCTGGGTCCTCACCTCGCTGCTCGGCCTCCAGCTGTTCACCACCGCCTTCCTCGAGCTGCCCGCCGCACTGCCGTACCGCGAGATGCGCTTCGTGCGGCGCAACGTGCTCCAGGCCATCGGACCGATCACCACCTTCGCGGTGACGGTGCCCCTCGCCCTCGCGGGGATCGGCATCTGGTCCCTGGCCGCCGGAGCCCTCGCCGGCTTCGTCGCCGCGTGCGCCACCATGCTGCTCGCCAGCCCGCAGCGACCGAGGCTGACGTGGGACCGGGCGCTCGTCCGGTCCTACCTCCGGTTCGGGTGGCCCCTGTGGGTCGGGATGCTGGTCACCACGGCGGCCGGCTGGGGGGCCGTCTTCGTCGTGTCGGGCACCATCGGCGTCGTGGGCCTGGGCTTCTTCCAGCTGGCCCACGGCTGGGGGCACCGGGCGCTCGTGGTGCACGTCCTGCTGGCCGACACCCTGTTCCCGGCGCTGGTCAGCATCCGCTCCTCGGTCGACCGCCTGCGGCGCGCGTTCGTCGTGAGCAACCAGCTCGCCATGCTGTTCTCCGCCACGGCGGGCTTCGGCATGGTGGTCTTCGCCCACCCCGTCGTGGAGCTGCTGCTCGGCCCGTCGTGGTCGCCCGCGGTCGTGCTCGTGCAGGCCCAGGGCGTGGCCGTGGTGGTGGGCTCCATCGGCTTCAACTGGGACAGCTTCCTGCTGGCCGCCGGCCGGACCCGACCGCAGCTCGTCGTGAGCGTGGTCGGCAGCCTGTGGGTGGTCGTCGTCGCCCTCCCCCTGCTGGCCTGGTTCGGCATCGACGGGGGCGCCGTGGCGATCGTGATCGCCGCCCTCCTCTCGAACGTGGTCCGCCAGCACTACATCCGCTCGCTCCTCGGCGACGTGTCCTTCGTCGGGATGGTGTGGCGCCAGCTGGCGGGGATCGGCGCCGTGGCGGGGGTGGCGGCGACGGCCCAGCAGCGGTGGCCGGTCGACGAGCTCCCCGAGCTGGCCGCCCATGCCGCCGGCTTCCTCGCACTGGCGACGATCGCCGGGGTCCTCACGACGTGGGGTCCCATCGGTGAGCTGCGCGCCGCGCTCGCCCGGAAGGCGACCGCGCCGGCGGCGCCGTCGACCGCCCCGCCTCCCCCGTGGCGCCTGCACGAGCTCCCGCGAGCGCAGGCGTTCCCCCTCGGCGTCCGCATCGATGCCCGGGGCGACGTGTGGGTCACGGCCCGCGACTGGCCGGCGCTCGGCCGCTACGCACGAGCGGATGGCGAGTGGCGTTGGACGGAGCTGCCCCCGTACCCCCACCTGCCGACCCCCGACGGCAGCGGCGGCTGCCACAGCGCGCTCACCCGTGCGTCCGGTCTCGTCCACGTGGACGCCGACGGCGCCGTCCGCACCACGTCGCTGCCCAGGACGCGCGAGCTGCTCGCCACGGCGCTGGTGGGCGAGGACCTGTGGGCCGTCGATGCCGAGCACCGCTGCCTCTGGCACACCGTGGACGGGCGACCTCCCGAGCAGGTGCCGCTGCCCGAGCCCTTCCGCCGACCCGACATCGTCGTCGGCCGCGATGACGGTGCGATCCTCGTCGCCGACACGTCGGCCGCCGTGCTGGGCGTGGTCGTCGGCACCGACATCGAGGTCATCGAGCTGCCCCACCCCACCCGGTGGGTGCGACCGGACCCGGCGGGCATGTGGCTCGGCGCATCGGGTCGACCGCTGCTCACGCGCTGCGACCTCACCGGCGCCGTGGTCGCGCAGGTCGAGCTGCCGGGCGCACCCTTCGACGTCGCCGGCCTCGACGAGCGCCGGGTCGTCGTCGCCGTGAAGGACGCCGACATGCTCGCCGTGGTCGACGTGGAAGGTCGGTGCAACGGCTTCCCCATGCCCCCCGCCAGCGCCCCCATGGGCATCGACGTCGACGAGCACCACGCCTGGGTGACCCTCGCCATGGCGTCGAAGGTCGCCCAGATCGACCGAAGCGTCCTCGATGCCACCCTGCCCGCGACCCCGGCGGCCCGGGCCTCGTCCGTGGAGACGACGTGACCACGCACCCGGCCCGTCCGCTCCGCATCTCGGTCGTCGGGAGCTCGGTGGCCTACTTCGTGACGCCCCGCGTCGATCCGGACGGCGGCAACTACGGCGAGCGGCTGGAGGCGCGCCTCTACGCGCGTGGCGTGCCCGCCCTCGTGCGCAACGAGGCCGGTTGGCTCATGCGGGTGGACGAGATCGTCGCCGACGCGGAGCGACGGATCCTCGGGCACTCACCCCAGGTCGTCATCATCGACGTGGGCTGGGTCGAGTGCCAGCCCCTCGTGCTGCCGCTCCCGCTGCTGCGCTGGACGTTCAGCTGGCGAGCGAACCTTTCCCCGCGGTCCCTGCTGTTGCGCCGCGCGGTGCGCCCGGTCCTGAAGCGCGCCCACCTCCGCTGGGGGCCGGCCTGGATCCGCCGAGGCGGACCGGTCCCCGACCGGCTGCCGCTGCCGCGGTTCCGCGCCGAGCTGGAGCGGCTCATCGACCTGGTGGCCGAACGTCAGCGTGCGCTCGTCCTCCTCCTGAACGTCCCGCCGACCGCGCCGCACCTCGACGAGGTGCTCCCCGGCATCCAGGAGCGTGCTGCCCGGTACAGCAGGGCCATCGACGACCTGGTGACCGCCACGGGTTCCCCGGACGTGCGCCTCATCGACGTGCGAGCCATCGTGGACGCCGACGGGCTCGACGCCGTCCTCCCCGACGGCATCCACCTCAACGCCGCCGGCCACGAGCTGGTGGCCGAGCGCCTCGAGGCCGAGGTCGTGGCGTGGCTGCACGCGTCGAGCACGAGCGGCAGGGCAGATTCCCCCGGCGGCAGGCAGGAAGGCCAGCCCCGTGCGGCGAACTGATGGGCACGGGAGGGCGATCCCGCTGCACCATCCGAAGACGTGGGGTCGGAGGAGCGAGCAGATGAGAGACCTTCGACGAGCCCACCGCGCGCTCGAGATCCTGGTTGCCCTGGCGATGGCCGTGGTCACGCTGCCGATCCTGGCGGCCACCCTGCTGATCTCGGCGGCCGTGTACCGGGCCTGGCCGATCTTCGTGCACCAGCGCGTCGGCCGCGACGGGGTGCTGTTCCCCTTCCCGAAGGTCCGCACCCTGCCGCCGGCGACGTCGGCCTACGCCGACAAGCACGCCATCGGCGGCGAGCAGATCCCCGCGGTGATGCGCGCCATACGCCGGATCCACCTGGACGAGCTCCTCCAGCTGTGGCTGGTCGTCTCCGGACGGATGGCGCTGGTCGGCCCCCGACCGGAGATGGCGGTGCTCCACCGCCGGCTCGCGCCGATCGCTGCGGCCGAGCGCACCAGCGTGCGTCCCGGGGTCACGGGCCTCTGGCAGGTCAGCGTCCACTGCGACGGCCTCATCTGCGACCGCATCGAGTACGACCGCCTCTACGTCCAGCACCACAACCCGCTGCTCGACGGGTGGATCCTGTGGCGAACCGCGCAGAAGATGCTGCTGGGACGTCGCGTCCACCTCTTCGACGTCCCCCGCTGGGCGATCCCACCCGTCCCGTGCCGCGGCGTGCCCCTCGCCAGCAGCTCCTTCATCGACCTCACCGCGACGGAGGCATCGACGGAGCAACCGGCGGCGAAGGAGCCGGCCCTCTCCGTGGGCTGATCGCGCCGGGCAGGGGATCGGCTGCGGATCGGCGAAGAACCCGCGGAACCGGCAGCCGTGCCGGTCCGACGCCGGGGGTCACCGATGCCGAGGGAGCCGATGCTGCGCCGAGCGCTCGCAGTGGCCATCGCCGTCGTCTCGACGACCGGCATCGTGTCCGCCGGCGTGGTGGGCAACCCGGTGTGGGCCGACGCCGCCCTCGAGCGGGCCGCGGTCGTGGCCTCCCCCGACGCGACGCGGGTGATCTCCTCCGCAGCCGCGGAGGGTGCGGTGCCGTTGGTGCCTCCACCTCCGGCGCCTGCACCGGAGCCGACGCCCGCGCCGCCACCGCAGCCGACGCCGACGGCCCCCGAACCCTCACCGGAACCGGCAGCTGCCACACCGCCAGCGACCCAGCCTCCTCCCCAGGCGACCACCGCCCCGGCGCCCCCGCCCGCGCCGGCGCCGGCGACCCGGACGGGTACCCGGGACGCCGGGTGCGAGTCCTCGATGCTGCGCTGGATGAACGAGACCCGCGCCGGCGCCGGCCGGCACCTCCTGGCTTGGGACGATGCCATCCTCCACGTCGCGGTCGACTGGACCCACGAGATGGCCGCCCGCAGCCAGCTGGCCCACAACCCCGGCTACGGCGACCGGGTCTTCGCCGCCCGGGCCGAGGCCATGACCGCGGCGGAGAACGTGGGCTGGAGCACCGGCGACGCCCGCGCCGTCTACGACGAGTTCCTGCGCTCCCCGTCGCACGCCGACAAGATCCTGTCCGGCGCCCTCACCCACACCGCCGTCGGTTGCGTGCGCGACGACGCCGGCGAGCTCTGGGTCACCGTGAACTTCTGGGGCTGAGCGGCTCGCCGGCCACCCGGCGGGTCAGTCCCGGCAGACGCCCTCGGCCACGGCGGCCTCGGCGACGGCGGCCGCCACGCGGGGCGCCACCGTCGAGTCGAACACCGACGGGATGATGAAGTCGGGCCGCAGCTCCGACATCGGGATCGCATCCGCGATGGCCTCGGCCGCCGCCAGCTTCATGCCCTCGGTGATGTCGGTGGCCTTGGCGTCGAGCGCCCCCCGGAAGATGCCCGGGAAGGCGAGCACGTTGTTGATCTGGTTCGGGAAGTCGCTGCGCCCGGTGGCGATGATCTTGGCCCGGCCCTTGGCCTGCTCGGGACGGATCTCGGGGTCGGGGTTGGCGAGGGCGAACACGAACGGATCGGTGTTCATCCGGTCCAGGTCGGTGGGCTCGATGATGCCGGGGCCGGCCACGCCGATGAAGACGTCGCCGCCGGCGAGCAGCTCGCCGACCGCGCCCTTGCGGCGATCGCGGTTGGTGTGCTCGGCGAACCACTGCTTGGCCGGGTTGAGGTCGTCGCGACCCTCCCAGATGGCGCCCTTGCGGTCGGCGCCGACGATCTCGGCGACACCGGCCTCGAGGAGGATCTTGCCGCAGGCCACGCCCGCCGCACCGACGCCGGCGATGACGACGCGCAGGTCGCTCATCTTCTTGTCGGTGAGCTTGAGGGCGTTCTGCAGGGCGGCGAGCACCACGACGGCGGTGCCGTGCTGGTCGTCGTGGAACACGGGGATGTCGAGGCTGGCCTTGAGGCGCTCCTCGATCTCGAAGCACTTCGGGGCCGCGATGTCCTCGAGGTTGATGCCGCCGAAGGTCGGCGCCAGGCGCTCGACGGTGGCGATGATCTCCTCGGTGTCGGTGGTGTCGATGCACACCGGGAAGGCGTCGACGCCGGCGAAGTTCTTGAACAGCAGCGCCTTGCCCTCCATGACCGGCATGGCGGCGTGGGGGCCGATGTCGCCGAGGCCGAGCACGGCGGTGCCGTCGGAGACGATGGCGACGGTGTTCTTGCGGATGGTGAGGTCGCGGCTGCGCTCGCGGTTCTCGTGGATGGCCATGCAGACCCGGGCGACGCCGGGGGTGTACGCCATCGAGAGGTCATCGGCGTCCCGGATGGGCATCCGGGCGAGGACCTCGATCTTGCCGCCCTCGTGCATCTCGAAGGTGCGGTCCTTGCAGGTCGTGATCTCGACGCCGTCGAGGCCGCTGATCGCCGCCTTGACCTCCTCCTGGTGCTCCTCGGAGATGCAGTTCACGACGATGTCTTCATCGAGGTACTCGCCGCGCACGTCGAAGCCCTCGAGCTGGGTGATGTTCCCGCCCGCGTCGCCGATGGCCACGGCCAACCGCCCGAGCGACCCGGGGGTGTTCTCGAGGCGGACCCGCAGGTGGAGGGAGAAGGCAGCGGTTGGAGTGGCCATGGCGGCCGAGACTACGACCTCTGCTGGCCCCGGACGCAGCCGATCCGGAGGGTCAGACCTCCGACTGCGACATCTCCTCGAGGCAGGCCCGGATCTCGGATGCCTTGAAGCGGCGGTGGCCGCCGAGGGTCCGGATCGCGTTGAGCTTGCCGGCTCGTGCCCAGCGGGTGACCGTCTTGGGGTTCACCCGGAACATCGCGGCGACCTCGGACGGGGTGAGGAGGGCTTCGGGGGTGTCGAGATCTTCTTGATCTGCCATGGTGCTGTGACTTCCTCGTTCGCCGGTCCACTGGTGTGTCCGGTTCCTTCCCAAAGGTACGGAGTGGGCCGCAGAACGGCGATAGCCCACCCGGGCCATTTCCTGAGGGGGTGACGGACTAGTCCCGTTCTGTCCGCTTGCGGCCGGCGGTACGGTCCCGGCATGACCGCACCCAGCACCGTGTTCGAGACGATGGACGCGGTGGACGGCCTCCCCGACGAGGGGGACTTCGAGCAGGTCGCCTTCTGCCACCACCGCCCCTCGGGCCTGCGGGCGATCGTGGCGATCCACTCCACCGTGCTCGGACCTGCCCTCGGCGGCACGCGGTTCTGGCCCTACGACACCGAAGGCGAGGCGCTCACCGACGTCTGCCGCCTCGCCCGGGGCATGACCTACAAGCACGCAGCCGCCGGCCTCGACCAGGGCGGCGGCAAGGCCGTGATCTGGGGCGATCCGCGCACGATCCGCTCCGAGGCCCTCATCCGGGCCTACGGCCGCTTCGTGCACGGCCTCGCCGGCCGCTACCTCACCGCCGAGGACGTCGGCACCACCCAGGCCGACATGGACCTCATCCAACGCGAGACCCCCCACGTCACGGGTGTCAGCCCGTCGCTCGGCGGCTCGGGCGATCCGTCCCCCGCCACCGCCTGGGGGGTGCTGTGGGCGCTGCGCGCCGCCGCCGAGGTCCGCTGGGGGTCGCCGGACCTGGCCGACCGGCACATCACCGTCTCCGGCGTCGGCAAGGTCGGGCGAGCGCTGGTGGACCACCTCGTGGACGAGGGCGCCACCGTCACCGTCGCCGACATCCGCGACGACGCCGTCCGCGCCGTCCACGACGACCACCCCGAGGCAGCAACGCGGCTCCGCACCGTCGAGCCCGAAGCGGCCCACGCCGTCGACTGCGACGTGTTCGCACCGTGCGCCCTCGGCGCGGTCCTGGACGAGCGCACCATCCCCGAGCTGCGCTGCGAGGTCGTCGTCGGCTCGGCCAACAACCAGCTCGCCACCCCCGAGGACGACCAGCGCCTCGTGGACCGCGACGTGCTCTACGTCCCGGACTACGTCGCCAACGCCGGCGGCGTGATCAACATCGCCGAGGAGCCCGCCGGCTACGACCAGGCCCGGGCGTGGGCCCGCATCGCCGGCATCCACGACACGGTGCTGGCCGTGCTCGAGCGGGCCCGGACCCAGGGCATGCCGCCCGGCGAAGCCGCCGACCGCCACGCCGAGGACCGCATCGAGTCCGTCGCCCGGGTCGCTCGCCTGCGCACCGGGCGTCCCTGACGGGACCGTCTCCGGGAACTGGCAGCGACCTCGTCACAGATCACTGTTCTGGCGGTCACGACGGTCGGGTACGCACGCTTCGATGTTCGCGACCGCCAGCCACCGACCGAGCAGTGCACACCCCGACGAAGCCGACGCCCGACGCCGGGCCCGGATCGGGTTCGCGCTGTCCCACCCCACCGTCGTCGTCGGCCTCGCGATGGGCGCCGACGCCACCACCGGCATCGTCGGCGCGGCGATCCTCGCCCTGCACGGCCTGGTCGAGCTGCACTGGCACCTCGCCGACCGGCTCGAGCCGGCCGGGGTCCCTGCCGCCAGCCTCTACAGCGGCCCCTCGTAGTCGAAGCCCAGATCCGGCGCCGTCACCAGCGCCAGCAGGGGCAACCCCCGCTCCGCGGCCATCGCCGCCACGGTCCCGCCCCGATCCACCACGGGCATCAGCAGCACCGCCTCGGCGCCGACCTCGTCGGCGATGACGTCAGCGGCCTCAAGCATCGAGACGCCCCGGGTCACGGCATCTTCGACGATGACGACCCGGTCCCCCGGCTCGAGCGCACCGGCGACGCGCCCCCCGCCGCCGTGCTCCTTGACCTCCTTGCGGACGCTGAACGCCCGCAGCTCGCGGCCACGGGTCGCGGCGATGGCGGCCACTCCGAACGCCACCGCATCGGCGCCCATCGTGAGCCCGCCGATGGCGGTCACATCGTCGGGCAGGACGGCCAGCGCGGCGTCGGCGACGAGCAGCATCCCGTCGGGCCGGCAGGTCGTCTGCTTGGCGTCGCAGAACCAGCTCGTCGGCTTGCCGGACTTCAGCACGAAGTCGCCCTCGCGGATGGCGTGGGCCTTGAGGTGGGCCACCAGCGCGGCGTGGGCGTCGGCAGGGACGGTGCGGTGATCGGTCAACGGGCGCTCCAGATGGGATCGGATCGGGTGGCGAGGAGGTAGCAGGTGGCGGCGATGCCGATGGCAGCGATCGCGGCCAGGGCGTTCCGCAGCACCCAGCGGTCGGCGAGGGTGTCGTCGCGGTGCTGGCGCAGGACCTCGAACTGCTCGTCGGAGAGCAGCCGCTCGGTGCCTGCGTCGCCGATGAGGTCGTCCACGTAGACGAGCTGGCCGGCGGACTCCTGGACCCGGAGCTCGACCTGCTCGTCCGCACCCCGGGCGCGCACGTCGACCAGGACGCGCCAGGCGTCGACGAGGTCGCCCTCGCCGGTCTCGTGCACCATCCGCACCGGCGGCTCCACCCGCTCCACGTCCACCTCGGCGCCGCTCAGCGCGTCGAGCGCGAGGTCGGAGGCATCGTCGGCGTCGAGCCGGGGGGTGGGGGTGAACCACGACGCGCCGGCCGCTCCGAGCGCCGCGAAGAGCAGCACCCACGACACCGTCCGGACCACCGTGCGCACGGCCGGCGACCGTACAGGGACAGCGCGCGTTCTACGCGTACCGGACGAGGCCGCTGCCGGGTTCGACGGTGCCGATCTGCACGGCACGGTGGCCGGCGGTGCGCAGCACGTCGAGGGCGGCGTAGACCTCGTCAGCGGGAACGACGGCGATCATGCCGATGCCCATGTTGAACACCTTGGCCATCTCGTCGTCGCTGACCTGGCCGAGGCGCTGGATCTCGGTGAAGACCTTCGGCGGCTCCCAGGCGCCCCGGTCGACGTGGGCGTCGAGGGACTCGGTGAGCACTCGGTTCAGGTTGCCCGGGATGCCACCGCCGGTGATGTGGGCGACGGCGCGGACGTCGACCACCCGCAGCAGCGCGGCGATCGCCGGCGAGTAGATGACCGACGGCGACAGGAGCTCCTCGGCCAGCGAGTGGTGGGCGCCGTCCCAGGCCGGGTCGTGCAGGGAGCGGCCGGCGACGTCGAAGAACACCCGTCGGGCCAACGAGTACCCGTTCGAGCGCAGGTTCGGCGACGGCAGGCCGATGAGCGCGTCACCGGCGGCGATGGTGGTGCCGTCCAGGATGCGGTCCCGCTCTGCGACGCCGACGGCGAAGCCGACGAGGTCGAACTCGCCGGCCTCCATCGCGCCGGGGTGCTCGGCCATCTCGCCGCCGATGAGGGCGCAGCCCGCCTCCCGGCAGCCCTTGGCCACGCCGGCGACGAGCTGCTCGATGTGGTCGGGGTCGAGCTTGCCGACGGCGATGTAGTCGAGGAAGAACAGCGGCTCGGCGCCGGCGCAGGCGATGTCGTCGACGCACATGGCCACGAGGTCGACGCCGATGGACTCGAAGATGCCGGCGCGCTGGGCGACGACGGCCTTGGTGCCGACGCCGTCGGTGGAGGACACGAGCACCGGGTGGGTGAAGCGGTGCTGGGGGAACTGGAACAGCCCGCCGAAGCCGCCGATGTCGCCGATGACCTCGGGGCGGAAGGTGGAGCGGACCGACGCCTTGATGCGCTGGACGGCCTCCTCGCCGGCGCCGATGTCGACCCCGGCGGAGGCGTAGGTGTTCTCCTGCTGCTCGGACATCAGTCGTCGAACCCCATCTGGGAGCCGCCGACCCGGGAGGCCAGGGCGGTGGCGATGCCGCTCGGGGCCTCGGTCCGCAGCGCGGGGCTCTCGAGCACGGCCTTGGACAGCGACACGGGGATCTCCACGGGGTAGTCGCCGGTGAAGCACGCCGTGCAGAACCCGCTCGACGGGGTGCCGGTGGCGGTGATGAGCCGGTCCAGGCCCAGGTAGGCCAGCGAGTCGACGCCCAGGTAGGCCCGGATCTCCTCGATGTCGAGGTTGGAGGCGAGCAGCTCGCTGCGCACCCCGGTGTCGATGCCGTAGAAGCAGGACCACATGACCGGCGGCGACGTGATTCGCAGGTGCACCTCGACGGCGCCGGCCTCGCGCAGCATCTGGGTGAGCGTGCGCTGCGTCGTGCCGCGCACGATCGAGTCGTCGACGACGATGAGGCGCTTGCCCTGGAGGTTCTCCTTCAGGGGGTTGAGCTTCATGCGCACCGCGGCGGCCCGGGCCTCCTGGGAGGGGGCGATGAAGCTGCGGCCGATGTAGCGGTTCTTCACCAGGCCGGCGCCGACGGGGATGCCCGACTGCCGGGCGAAGCCCTCGGCGGCGGGCAGGCCGGACTCGGGCACGCCCATGACCATGTCGGCCTCGACCGGTGCCTGCTGGGCGAGCTGCTCGCCCATGCGGACCCGGGCGGAGTGGACGTTCTTGCCGTAGAGCGTGGAGTCGGGCCGGGCGAAGTAGACGAACTCGAACAGGCACAGGCTCGGGTTGACCTCGGCCTCGGGGAAGGCCCGGACCGAGCGGTAGCCGGTGGCGTCGATGATGATCATCTCGCCCGGTTCGATCTCGCGCACGAAGCTGGCGCCGACCAGGTCGAGGGCCGGGGTCTCCGAGGCCAGCACCCAGCCGGACTCCAGGCGGCCGAGGCACAGCGGTCGGAAGCCGTTGGGGTCGCGCACGCCGACCACGTGGCCCTCGTCCATGCACACGATGGAGAAGGCGCCCCGGAGCTTGGGCATGACCTCGAGCATCGCCGCCTCGAGGTGGCGGTCGTCGCTGCGGTGTCGCTCGCTGCGCTCGATGGCGCGGGCGAGCATCTCCACGACGAGGTCGCTGTCGGAGGTGACGGCACCCGAGCCGGGCAGCATGCCGAGGTCCTCGGCGAGGTCGGCGGTGTTCACGAGGTTGCCGTTGTGGCCGAGGGCGATCTGGTGACCGGCGGCCTCGCGGGTGACGGGCTGGGCGTTCTGCCACGTGCTGGCGCCGGTGGTGCTGTAGCGGTCGTGGCCGATGGCCAGGTGGCCGGGCAGGCCGTTGAGCACCCGGTCGGTGAACACCGACGAGACCAGCCCGTTGTCCTTGACCGTGATGATCTCGGTGCCGTCGGACACCGACATGCCGGCGGCCTCCTGGCCGCGGTGCTGCAGGGCGAACATGCCCAGGTAGGTCAGGTGGGCGACGGACTGGCCGGGCGCGTAGATGCCGAAGACCCCGCAGGCCTCCTTCAGCTCGTCGTCGCCTGCGCCGGTCTCGGCGTCGCGATGGGGGGCATGATCGGAAGGATCGGTCATGGGTCGGCGACACCTCCGGCGTCGGGCCCGAGGCTACCGGTCACGTGCCCCCGACCGACCAACCCAGCGGCGGACGTCAGACCTGGTCCCGGTCTGCGGCGAGCCGCGCCGCGACGGCATCGGCGATCTGGGCCAGCTGCTGGTCGTCGAGGACCTGCTCGGTCGCCTTCACCGCGATGCGGCGGCGCAGGGCCTTGAGCTCGTCGCGCAGGGCGTCGACCACCTGGTCCGAGACGGCGCCGGCGGCCCGGATCTCGTCGCGCAGCATCGCCACCGTGTCGGCGTCGAGGCTCGCGCCCCCCTCGGCCGGGGCCGGTTCGGGCTCGGGTCGGGCCGTGGCCGCCGCCACGCTGGCGGCGGTGGCCTCGGTGGCGGCGTCGATGCGGGAGGCGACGGTCTGACGCACGGTGTCGAGCTCGGAGGCGACGAAGTCCCGGAGCGCGGCGACCTGGTCGGCGACCGCCTCCACGCCGGCGCCATCGCCGGGAGCGGGCAGCTCGCCGAGCGAGCCCCGCAACCCGTCCACCTCGGACCGGAGCGCGTCCAGCGACGCGGACAGGGCGTCCGAGGGCTCGACGACGAGGCCGTCGGCCAGCTCGGTGCGCAGGACCGCGAGCTCCTCGGTGAGAGCGGACAGCTGCGGGTCGGGCTCGGCCGTGCCTGCGTCGGGTGCGGCCCCGTCGAGCTGGGCGCGCACGGCGCGCACCTCCTCCCACAGGGCGCCGACGACCTCGCCCGAGGCCACATCGGCGAGGTTGTCCTGCACCTGCTCGATCAGCGTCTGCTGCCCGTCGCCGACGAGGCGGAGCTGCAGGGACTCGAACCGGCCCAGGAGGGCGGTGACGTCGGCGCGCAGCTCGCGCAGCTCGTCGAGGGCCCGCTCGGTGGCGGCATCGCCACCGGGGCGCGGGTGGTCCTGGTCGTCGCTCATGGTGCCTCCGTCATCGGGCTGCTTGCGGTTGCCATCCTGCCCCATCACCGCCCGGCGGTCGGCCATTCGGGGGCGCGCTGGATACCCTCCCGGCATGCCGTCCCTCGCCGACGCCGGGCCTGACACCGCGCTCGGGCGCCGCCCGTGGATCGCCAAGCTCGCCAAGTACTCCGCCGCGTCCCTCGCCGGCGTCGTCACCAGCACCAGCACGCTGTTCCTGATGCTCGAGGTGTTCGACGTGGCACCGGTGCCGTCGAACATCGCTGCGGTCACCGTCGGCGCCGTCCCGAACTACCTGATCAACCGGGCGTGGACGTTCAACAAGCGGGGCGCGCACTCGTTCACCCGGGAGGTCCTGCCGTTCTGGGGCATGGCCATCCTCGGCCTCATCATCTCGACGTTCGCGGTGGCCTGGGCGGCCGGGCGCTACGACGAGAACACCCTGATCCTCATGATGGCCAACGTGGGCTCGTTCGGCCTGCTGTGGGTCGGGCGGTTCTTCATCCTCGACCGGCTCCTCTTCAAGCCCCTCGCCGACATCCTCGAGGAGCACGAGGACGCCGAGGGCCACTTCCACCTCCACGCCGACCAGGTGGACGAGCCCAGCCGCTGACGTCCCGGGCTGGTCAGCCCTGGGTCGTGCCGGCGCCGAGCGCCGAGGGCAGCCGGTCCCGCCAGGCCACGTGGGCCTCGCCGACCGACACGTCGACCAGGTCGCCGACCACGAGGCGGTCGCCGCCGGCCTCGCCGATGACCTCGGCGGGCACGCCGGCCGCGCCGGCATCGGCGAGCAGCGCGTCGAGCGAGCCCGGATCCACGGCGGCGAGCACGGCGGCGGGCGTCTCGGCGAAGAGCGCCACGTGCCCGCCCGGCGCGGGCAGCTCCACCCGCGCACCGACCTGGGTGTCCACGGCCATCTCGGCCAGTGCCGGGCCCAGGCCACCGGCGAGGTCGTGCACCGACCGCAGCCGGTCGGCGGCGACGGCGTCGCGCACGAACGCGGCGGTGGCCCGCACCCCGTCGAGGTCGACCTGGGGCGGCATGCCCTCGCGGTGCCCCTGCGACCAGGCCCACGCGCTCCCCGACAGGGTCGTGGCCGGTGCGCCGAGCACGACGAGCGTGGTGCCCTCGACCAGGCCCATGCCGGGCGGGCGGCGCTCGAGCGAGGCGATGAGGCCGACCGTGCCGATGACCGGTGACGGGTCGATGTTGACGCCGTTCGACTCGTTGTAGAGCGAGACGTTGCCGCCGATGACCGGCACCGACAGCGCCCGGCACGCCTCGGCCATGCCGTCGATGGCCTCGGACAGCTGCCACATGACCTCGGGGTGCTCGGGGTTGCCGAAGTTCAGGCAGTTCACGAGCGCCAGCGGTTCGGCGCCGACGCAGGCCAGGTTCATGACCGACTCGGCGACCACGGCAGCCATGCCGGTGCGGGGGTCGAGCCGGCACCAGCGGTGGTTGCCGTCGGTGGTGAGGCCCAGGCCCCGGCCGGTCGGCTCGCCGGTGCGGGGGTCCTTGAGGCGCAGGACGGTGGCGTCGTCACCGGGGCCGACGACGGTGTTGAGGAACAGCTGGTGGTCGTACTGGGACCAGACCCACGACGTGTCGGCGAGCAGCGCGAGCAGGTCGGCGCCGGCGTCCGCCGGAGCGGGCAGCGACTCGGCGGTGTCGGCGGCCCGCTCGGCCCGGTCGGCCGGCTCGGCGAGCGGGCGCTGGTAGAGGGGGGCGTCGTCGTCGAGGGAGCTGGCCGGGATGTCGGCGAGCAGCTCGCCGTCGAGGCGGTCGAGCACCCGGAACCGGCCGGTGCCCGTGACCGTGCCGATGACCGATGCAGCGATCTCCCACTTGGCGCAGATGGCGAGCAGCTCGTCGAGCTTGGCCGGTTCGACGATGGCCAGCATCCGCTCCTGGCTCTCGCTGATCATGATCTCGAAGGGGTCCATGCCCTCCTCGCGGACGTGCACCTGGTCCAGGTACAGGTCCATGCCGACACCGCCCTTGGACGCCGTCTCGCTGGCCGCGCCGGTGATGCCGGCTGCGCCGAGGTCCTGGATGCCGACGACGAGGCCGGCCTCGAGGATCTCCAGGCACGCCTCGATCAGGCGCTTCTCCTCGAAGGGGTCGCCGACCTGGACGCTCGGGCGCTTCGACGCCGACTCGTCGGCGTCCCCATCGGTGAAGGACGCCGAGGCGAGCACGCTGGCGCCGCCGATGCCGTCCCGGCCCGTGGCCGAGCCGAACAGCACCGTGAGGTTCCCCGGGCCCGACGCTCGGGCGAGGGCCAGGCGGTCCTGGGGCAGCACGCCGAGGCAGAACACGTTGACGAGGGGGTTGCCCTGGTAGGTGGCGTCGAAGATCGTCTCGCCGCCCACCGTCGGGACGCCGACCGAGTTGCCGTAGCCCGACACGCCCGACACGACGCCCTCGGCGATCCAGCGGCTGCGGGGGTCGTCGAGCGGCCCGAAGCGCAGCGGGTCCATGAGGGCGATGGGCCGGGCACCCATGGAGAAGACGTCGCGCAGGATGCCGCCGACCCCGGTTGCCGCGCCCTGGTACGGCTCGATCGCGGACGGGTGGTTGTGGCTCTCGATGCGGAACGCCGCCGCGATGCCGTCACCGACGTCGACCACGCCGGCGCCCTCCCCCGGGCCGACGAGCACGTGCGGCGCCTCCGACGGCAGCCGGCGCAGGTGCACGCGGGAGGACTTGTAGGAGCAGTGCTCGGACCACATGACCGAGTACATCGCCAGCTCGAGGTGGTTGGCCGGACGGCCGAGGATGCGGGCGATCTCGTCGGCCTCGTCGTCGGTGAGACCGAGGGCCCGGTGCACGCTCGGGTCCTGCTCGACGGGGTCTCGGTCGGTGCGCTCGGCCATGCCGAGCACGCTACGCGAGCCCGCACCGGCGCCCCGCACGTCCACATGGTCACCGCAGAGATGCCGGAAAGAGTCGCGCCATCGATGGCGATATGGATCCCGGAGGAACGGAGATGAATTGCCATATGCGCGCGATCTGTGGTTCCCTGCAGAGCGATGGCACCGAAGCGCGAAATGACCGACGAGCACAAGGCAGCACTCGCAGAAGGGCGCCGCCAGGGCCGCGCCGTTCGCGACTATCTCGAGGCGCTCGAGCAACACAAGCCCAAGCGCGGGCGCAAGCGCACCGCCGAATCGATGAAGGCCCAATTGGCCAAGATCGAGGAGCAGCTGGTCGACGCTGATCCGGTCAAGCGCCTGCAGCTCATCCAGGACCGCATGGACCTGCAGAACGAGCTCGAGGCCAGCGAGAACAAGGCCGACCTCGAGGGTCTCGAGAAGGATTTCGTCGAGGCCGCCAAGGGCTACAGCGAGCGCAAGGGCATCTCCTACGCCGCTTGGCGCGAGCTCGGGGTCGAGGCCGCCGTGCTGAAGAAGGCCGGCATCAGCCGAGCCAGCTGAGCCCCGTCAGACGGCGGCTTTCGCCGCGGATTCCAGCAGCGAGCGCAGCAGCGGCGCCCCGTCGCTGGAGCCGAGCAGGTCGTCACATGCCCGCTCGGGATGCGGCATGAGGCCCACCACGTTGCGGCCTTCGTTGCACACACCGGCGATGCCGTCGACCGAACCGTTGACGTTCTCCACGTAGCGCACCACGACGCGGTCCTCGGCGCGCAGCATGGCGAGCGTCTCGTCGTCGCAGGTGTAGTTGCCCTCGAAGTGGTTGACCGGGACGCGCAGCTCGGCGCCCTCGTCGGTCGCGGAGGTGAGCACCGAGTCGGTGGTCTCGACCCGCAGCGTCGCCATCCGGCACAGGAACTTCAGGCCGGCGTTCTTCTGCAGGGCACCGGGGAGCATGCCGGCCTCGGTGAGCACCTGGAAGCCGTTGCAGATGCCCACGACCGGACCGCCGTCGGCAGCGAAGGCCTGGACCGCCTGCATGACGGGCGAGAAGCGGGCGATGGCGCCGGGACGGAGGTAGTCGCCGTGGGCGAAGCCGCCGGGCACGATGACCCCGTCGACCCCCTTGAGGCTGTCGTCGCCGTGCCACAGGACCTCGGCGTCGCCGCCGAGCGTGCGGACCGCCTCGACGGCGTCGTGCTCGCAGTTGGACCCGGGGAAGAGGACGACGCCGATGCGAGCCGGCATCAGACGGTCGACGCTTCGGTCACGGTGATGGAGGAGTCCTCGATCACCGGGTTGGTGAGGAAGCGGGCGCAGACATCCTCGACCAGGGCGTGGGCGGCGGCTTCGTCGTCGGCCTCGACGTGGAAGCGGAACGACTTGCCGACCCGCACGTCCTGGATGCCCTCGAAGCCGAGGGCCGGCAGCGAGCGCTCGATGGTCGACCCCTCCGGGTCGGCGATCCCCGCTCGGGGCCTGGTCTCCACCTGGACGTCGAAGCGCATGGCGCCAATCTAGGTGCGCCCCCGTCTCGTTCTGGCATACCGATTCCCCCGCATGTGCGGCAATCCGTAGGCCAGAACGGGAGGGTTTCAGGTGCCGCCGGGCCAGTCGGCCAGCGACCGGCCGCAGATGCGCTCGTAGGCCTCGCGGTAGCGGGTCGCGGTGGCCTCGACGACCTCGTCGGGCAGCGCCGGCGGCGGCGGGGTCTTGTCCCAGCCCTCGACGGCGGCGAGCCAGTCGCGCACCGGTTGCTTGTCGAAGCTGGGCGGTGTCGTGCCCGGCTTCCAGTCCGCTGCCGGCCAGAAGCGGGACGAGTCCGGCGTGAGGACCTCGTCGCAGATGGCGAGCTCGCCCTCGATCCACCCGAGCTCGAACTTGGTGTCGGCGATGATGATCCCCCGCTCGCGAGCCCAGTCGGCGCCCTTGCGGTAGGCGGCGAGGGCGATGGCGCGGGCCTGCTCGGCGACGTCCTCGCCCAGGATCTCGACGGCGCGGGCGAAGTCGATGTTCTCGTCGTGGTCGCCCATCTCGGCCTTGGTGGACGGTGTGAAGACGGGCTCGGGGAGGCGGTCGGACTCCAGCAGGCCGTCCGGCAGCTCCTGGCCGTGCATGGTCCCGTCGGCCTGGTACTCCTTCCACGCCGAGCCGGTGAGGTAGCCGCGCACGATGCACTCGACCGGCAGCATCTCGGCCCGGCGGGTGAGCATGGTCCGCCCGGCGAGGGACGGATCGTGGGCGCCGTCGGGGAAGTCGGCCAGGTCGGTGGACACCAGGTGGTTCGGCGCGACGTCGGCCAGCAGCTCGAACCAGAAGGCCGACATGGCGGTGAGCACCCGACCCTTGTCGGGGATGGTCTCGGCCATCACCACGTCGAAGGCGGAGATGCGGTCCGATGCGACCATCAGCAGGTGGTCGGGGCCGGCGTCGTAGATGGCGCGGACCTTGCCGGTGTTCAGGAGCGGGAGGTCCACCTTCACGCTGCCGATGATGCCACCGGGAGGACCCGATCGACCGGACTTGCGCGCCGGCCCCACCGGATGGCGACCCTGGGGGAGACGACGTCGACCGCAGAGGAGCTCGCATGCCCCGCCGCCCGTCCATCCGCCGTCCGATGCTGGGAGGGCTCGCTGCGGCTGCACTGCTGCTGGCCTCCTGCGGCGACGACGACACCGCCGAGACGGCGACCGACGACACCGCCGCGCCCGTGGTCGACGAGACCTCCGAACCCGGGGAGGAGACCGAGTCCGACGCTGCGACCACCGGCGCCTGCGAGCTCCTCCCGGAGGCCGAGGTCGTCGACGCCTTCGGCGAGCCGGCGGAGGTCGTCCACGAGGAGGGCTCCGGCGCGTCGCTGGAGATGTGCGAGTGGCGCTTCGCCACGGACGAGGACGGCATGGGCCTCCCGCCGACCCTGCAGCTCGTGCTGATGGGTCCGGACGACTACGAGTCCCGCACCCGCGGAGGCGAGGGCCTCTACGAAGAGGTCCCGGACCTCGGTGACGACGCGCGGTGGGCGTACTCCGGGTCGGAGCAGACCGGCTTCATGGCCCAGCTGCTCGTGCTGGACGGTGACCGGGCCATGCACCTGAACGCCGCGGCGCTCGACCTCCCGGACGAAGCCGCGGCCCGTGATCGGTTCGTGTCCCTCGCGGAGGGTGCGCTGGCGGGCGGCTGAACCCGCCGCTACAGGATGTCGCCCGGGGCGTACGACGCCGCCTCGGGGTACCGGTCCACGATCGCTCCGACCTGCGCGGCGAAGGCAGCCACCTGGGCCTGGGCCCGACCGGCGACCGCCATCGGGTCGGCCAGCGCCGCGGCGAGGCCGTCGCGGTCGATGGGGAGGCGGGGGTCGGCGCCGAGCCGGTCGAGCAGGTCGTTGTCGGGCTGGCCCTCCTCGCGCATGGCGAGGGCCACGGCGACGGCGTGCTCCTTGATCGCCTCGTGGGCCTCCTCCCGGCCGGCGCCGGCGCGCACCGCGGCCATCAGCACCTTGGTGGTGGCGAGGAAGGGCAGGTAGCGGTCGAGCTCGGCCTCGATCACGGCCGGGTAGGCCCCGAAGCCCCGCAGCACGGTGAGGAAGGTCTCGAACAGGCCATCGGCGGCGAGGAAGGCGTCGGGCAGGGCCACGCGCCGCACGACCGAGCAGCTCACGTCGCCCTCGTTCCACTGGTCGCCGGCGAGGCTCGTGACCATGGCCTGGTGGCCGGCGAGGATGTGCTTCAGGCCGTTCACCCGCTCGCAGGACCGGCTGTTCATCTTGTGCGGCATGGCCGAGGAGCCGACCTGGCCGGGCAGGAACCCCTCGGTGGCCAGCTCGTGGCCGGCCATCAGGCGGATGGTGGTGGCCAGGCTCGACGGGCCGGACGCCAGCTGCACCAGCGCGCCCACGACCTCCATGTCGAGGCTGCGCGGGTACACCTGCCCGACGTTGGTGAAGGTGCGGGCGAACCCGAGGTGGCGGGCGACGGCGGACTCGACCGCGTCGACGGCCTCGTCGGAGCCGAGCAGGTCGAGCTGGTCGGTCTGGGTCCCGACCGGTCCCTTGATGCCCCGCAGCGGGTAGCGCTCGAGCAGCGACTCCAGCCGCTCGAACGCGACCAGCAGCTCCTCGCCGGCGACGGCGAAGCGCTTGCCGAGCGTGGTGACCTGGGCGGCGACGTTGTGGCTGCGGGCCGCCATGGGTGTGTCGGCGTGCTCGACGGCGAGCCGGGCGAGCTCGGCGAGCGTGGCGACGACGCGATCCCGGATCAGCACCATGGCGTCGCGCACCTGGAGCTGCTCCACGTTCTCGGTCAGATCCCGCGACGTCATGCCCGCGTGGATGAGCTGGTGGCCGGCGAGGTCGGAGAACTCCTCGATCCGTGCCTTCACGTCGTGCTTCGTCACGCGCTCGCGGGCCTCGATCGAGTCGAGGTCCACGTCGCCGATCACCTTGCGGTAGTCCTCGATGGCGCCGTCGGGCACGTCGAGGCCGACCTCGGCCTGGGCCTCCAGCACGGCGAGCCACAGCTTGCGCTCGAGCACCACCTTGGTCTCCGGTGACCACAGCGAGGCCATGTCGGCGCTGGCGTAGCGGCTGGCGAGGACGTTGGGCAGGGTTCCGCTCACCGACCCAGTCTCGCAGACCGCTCCGGCCGTCCTCGTGGCCGACGGTGCGCGCGACACCGCTGGTTAGGGTGGCGACGTGGAGCAGCCAGCCGACCGTGACTTCCCCGTGGTCGGGATCATCGGCGGCGGTCAGCTGGCGAGGATGTGCCAGCCGCCGGCGGTGGCGATGTCCATCACGCTCTCGGTGCTCGCCGCGTCGGAAGGGGACTCGGCGGCCCTCGTCATCCCCGATGCCCTCGTCGGCGCGCACGACGACCTCGATGCCGTCCGTCGCCTGGCCAAGCGGTGCGACGTCGTCACCTTCGACCACGAGCACGTCCCGCCCGACGTCCTCGCCGCCCTGGCCGACGACGGGATCCCGCTGCACCCGACCCCCGCGGCGCTCCGCTTCGCCCAGGACAAGGTCGCGATGCGCCGGCGGCTCAGCGACCTCGGGTTCCCGTGCCCGCGCTGGACGGTGGCCCGCACCGCGGACGAGGTCGCTGCGTTCGGTGCCGACGTCGGCTGGCCGATCATCGCCAAGACGCCCCGGGGCGGCTACGACGGCAAGGGCGTGCGCCGCGTGGACGAGGCCGACGAGCTCGGCGATTGGCTCGCCGTCGTCGGCGAGGCCGGTCCGCTGGTCGACGGCGTGCTGCTCGAGGAGTCCGTCCCCTTCGACCGCGAGGTGGCGGCGCTCGTCGCTCGCAACCCGAGCGGATCCACGGCGGCGTGGCCGCTCGTCGAGACCGTCCAGGAGGACGGCATCTGCACCGAGGTGCTTGCGCCGGCGCCCGGGCTCGAGCCGGCCGCGGCCCGCGCCGCCAGCGACCTGGCCGTGCGCATCGCCGACGCGCTCGGCGTCACCGGTGTGCTCGCCGTCGAGCTGTTCGAGGTCGCCGACGCGATTGGGCAGCCGACGTTCCTCGTGAACGAGCTGGCCATGCGCCCCCACAACAGCGGCCACTGGACCATCGACGGGGCCGTGACCAGCCAGTTCGAGCAGCACCTCCGCGCCGTCCTCGACCTGCCGCTCGGGGACACCGCTCCTCGGTCGCGCTGGACCGTGATGGCGAACGTGCTCGGGGGATCCCGGGAGGACCTGTACCCGGAGGTCGGCCGGATCCTCGGTCAGGACCCATCGCTGCGAGTCCACCTGTACGGCAAGCAGGTCCGCCCCGGTCGCAAGATCGGCCACGTCACCGTCTGCGGCGAGGACCTCCGCGACCTCCGGCTCCGGGCGCGCCGAGCCGCCGACCAGCTTCGAGGAGCACCAGGACGATGACCGACACCCCGAGCTCGCCCGTCGTCGGCATCGTCATGGGCAGCGACAGCGACTGGCCCGTCATGGAGCAGGCGGCGCTGGCGCTCGAGGAGCTCGGCATCGGCTACGAGGCCGACGTGGTCTCGGCCCACCGGATGCCCGACGACATGATCCAGTACGGCCGGTCGGCAGCAGATCGCGGGCTGCGTGTGGTCATCGCCGGCGCCGGCGGCGCCGCCCACCTCCCGGGCATGCTCGCCTCGGTCACCGTCCTGCCCGTCATCGGCGTGCCCGTCCCGCTGAAGCACCTGGACGGCATGGACTCGCTGCTGTCCATCGTGCAGATGCCCGCCGGGATCCCGGTCGCCACCGTCTCGATCGCCGGGGCCCGCAACGCCGGGCTGCTCGCGGCCAGGATCCTCGCCTCCGGCACCGACCCGGCCGCGGAGGAGCTGCGCGGCCGGCTCGCCGCGTTCGCCGACGACCTGCGAGACCTGGCCGTCGAGAAGGGCCGCCGCCTGCGCGAGCGGGACGCCTGACCGCACCGCACCACACCCACCTGCGGGGAACTGGCAGCGACCACGGAACGCGCCGCCGGACGCGCTCGCTGCTCAGGTCGGGTTGGCGGCGATGTCGCTGCGGTGGTGCATGCCTGGCCAGCTGATGCGGGCGACGCCCTGGTAGGCGAGGGCGCGGGCCCCTTCGATGTCCGGCGCCGTCCCGCACACGTACAGGACCCGGCCACCGGCGGTGACCAGCGTCCCCGGCTCGTCGCCGGCGGCGACCCCGGCGAAGAGCACCTCGACGCCATCGAGGTCGTCGAGGCGGTCGAGGCCCTCGATCACGTCGCCGGTGCGGGTGCTGGTGGGGTAGCCCTCGGCCGCGCAGGCGACCGCGACGCAGGCGTCGTCGGTGTAGGTCGGTTCGCTGCGCAGCTCGCCGGCCGCGGCCTCAGCCAGCAGCTGGGCCAGGTCGCTGGTGAGGCGGGGCAGGATCACCTGGGTCTCCGGGTCGCCGAAGCGGACGTTGTACTCGACCAGCTTCGGGCCCTCTGCGGTGAGCATGAGTCCGGCGTAGAGCACACCGCGGTAGTCGATGCCGCGCCGCCGCAGCTCGGCCAGGGTGGGGGTGACGAAGTCGTCGAGCACGGCCTGCACGACTGCGGCGTCCGCCGCCGGCACCGGGCTGTAGCAGCCCATGCCGCCGGTGTTGGGGCCGGCGTCGCCATCGCCGACCCGCTTGTAGTCCTGCGAGGGGGCGAGCGCGACGGCGCGCTGGCCGTCGCAGACGGCGAGCACGGTCAGCTCGGGGCCGATCATGCGCTCCTCGATGACGACGCGGCGTCCGGCGTCGCCGAAGCTCTCGCCGGCGAGCTTCTCGCGGATGTCGGCCTCGGCCTCGGCCCGGTCGGTGGTGACGAGCACGCCCTTGCCGGCGGCGAGGCCGTCGGTCTTGATGACGTAGCCACCCTCCGGCCCGTCGGGGAGCGTGTCGAGGAAGGCGATCGCCTCGTCGGGGTCGTCGAAGGCGGCGTAGCGGGCGGTCGGGACGCCGGCGGCGGCCACGACCTCCTTCATGAAGGCCTTGGACCCCTCGAGCTCGGCGCCGTCGGCGCCGGGACCGAACACGAGCTTGCCGGCATCGCGGAGCCGGTCGGCGAGGCCGTCGACGAGGGGCTGCTCGGGGCCGATGACGTACAGGTCGGCGTCGATGTCCTCGGGCGGGGTGTCGACCGAACCGGGGATGCCGGGGTTGCCCGGCGTGACGACGACGTCGGCCGTCCGAGCCAGCACGACCGCCAGCGCGTGCTCTCGACCACCGGAACCCACGACGCAGACCTTCACGGGCGGCGACGTTAGACGCCCCTCGGAGCGACCCCCGAAGGCCGCGCGCGGAAGGAGCCGGCGGAGTGGGTGGACCTCCGTCGGCTCCTCGAGCCAGCTGCGCTCCGTCCGGCGGTCAGCCGGTCGACTGGCGCCGCATCTCCTGGCCGCCCCGGGCGACGAGGGCGCTGCCGAGCAGCACCATCACCACGCCGGCGACACCGAGCACCAGCGTCCCGGAACCGGTGCGGGGCAGCGACCGGACAACGGTGTCACCGAGCACGGTCGGGGCCGCCTCGGCCTCGGGCTCGGGCACCGGGGTGGGTTCGGGTTCGGGCACCGGGGTGGGGACGACCACCTCACCTTCGACCTCCGTCGTCGGGGTCTCCGGCGGTTCGGTGGCCGGCGGCTCGGTGACCGGCGGCTCCGTCACCGGCGGCTCCGTGACCGGCGGCTCCGTGACCGGCGGCTCGGTGACCGGCGGCTCCGTGACCGGCGGCTCCGTGACCGGCGGCTCCGTGACCGGCGGCTCCGTGACCGGCGGTTCGGTGACCGGCGGCTCCGTCGTGGGCACGGTGCCGGTGCAGAAGCTGACGTGGCTGAACTCCCCGTCAGGCACGTAGATCGAACCGGTCAGCGTGCCGGCTGGGAACACGGCGCTCCGGCTCAGGCCCTGCTTGTCAGCTGCCTGCTTGACGAAGGCGCCGTACACGAGGTCCTCCGAGGAGAACGTCACCACGTAGGCCTCAGGAGCGCCATCGGGAGCAGCAACGAAGCGGTACGTGACCACGAAGTCGCCGTTCACGGCGACGCCCTCGTACGGGGCGGTCCGCTGCACGTCGTCCTTGGCCATCAGCACGTCGGTGAGCCCGAGGTCGCCGATCACGGCCTCGCACGTGAGGTTCCCGGAGGACTCCTCACCAGCACCAGCTGGGGCCACCACCACGGTGGAGGCTCCGAGCAGCACCAGCACCAACCCTGTCCACACCTTCCTCTTGATGTTGCGATGCGTTGTCATCGCTCCTCGATTCCACGCTTCCTGTTGTCACTGAAAGTGGAACAGGAACCACGCAGAGCGAGTAGAGGAGCCGGTCACCAGGAGTGACCGAAAAGTCCTGACAGGTAGGGGAATACCTACGCAGCGTGCACCAAGGGGTCAGCTGGCGAGCTGGACGTACTGGTCCCGGGACGGACCGACGCCGAGGAGGCTGATCGGGACGCCGCACTGCTCGGCGAGGAACTCGACGTAGGCGCGAGCGTTGGCCGGCAGGTGGTGGGGCTCGGTGGAGGCCGACACGTCGGTCTTCCAGCCGGGCAGCTCCTCGTAGATCGGGGTGCACTTGTGGATCACCGACTGGTTGTCGGGCATCCGCTCGATGCGCTCGCCGTCGAGCTCGTAGGCGACGCAGACCTTGATCGTGTCGAAGCTGTCCAGCACGTCGAGCTTGGTGATCGCCAGCTCCGACAGGGAGTTGAGCCGCACGGCGTGGCGCATCATCACCGCGTCGAACCAACCCGGCCGCCGGCGGCGCTTGGTGTTCACGCCGTACTCGTGGCCGATGTCGACGATGCGGTCGCCGAGGTCGTCGAACAGCTCCGTCGGGAACGGGCCCGACCCGACGCGGGTGAGGTACGCCTTGCCGACGCCCACGACCCGGTCGACGTGGCGGGGGCCGATGCCGGATCCGACCGTGGCGCCACCGGCGACCGGGTTCGACGAGGTCACGTAGGGGTACGTGCCGTGGTCGAGGTCGAGGAACGTGGCCTGGGCACCCTCGAACAGGACGTGCTCGCCGGCCTCGAGGGACTCGTGCACCAGGTTCACCGTGTCGGTGACGTAGGGGGCGATGGCATCGCGGTAGGTGCCGAGGTAGGCCTCGACGATCTCGTCCTCGTCCACCGGCAGCTGGTTGTAGACCTTGGCCAGCACGGCGTTGGTCTCGCGCAGGACGATGCGGAGCTTCTCGACGAAGATCTTCTCGTCGTAGAGGTCCTGCACCCGGATGCCGACGCGGGCGGCCTTGTCGGCGTAGGCCGGGCCGATGCCGCGCTTGGTGGTCCCCAGCTTGTTGCGGCCCAGCCAGCGCTCGGTCATGCGGTCGAGCAGCTGGTGGTACGGGAAGATGAGGTGGGCGTTCCCGGACAGGCGCAGCTTGTCGCAGTTGACGCCCCGGGACTCGAGCATGGCGATCTCGGCCAGCATCACCTTGGGGTCGACGACGACGCCGTTGCCGATGACCGGGGTGATGTGGGGGTAGAGGATGCCGCTCGGGATGAGCTGCAGGGCGAAGGACTCGCCGTCGACCACGATGGTGTGGCCGGCGTTGTGGCCGCCCTGGTAGCGCACCACCATCGACATCTCCTTGGAGAACAGGTCGACGAATCGCCCCTTGCCCTCGTCACCCCACTGGGTGCCCACGACGATGGTGGCCGGCATGGCGCGGCCCTCTCTTTCCTTGGTGGTCTGCACGGCTCGTGCGGCCCGAAAACGACGGACCGGCCCCCCTTCGGAGAGCCGTTGACCCATGGTACGCGGCCGCCGCGGCAGGCCACGAATGTGAGACGCGCCTGGGCCCGACCGTCCGGGGACGGTCGGGCCCAGGTTCGACTGATCGGTGTCAGCGTTGGCTCTCCATGCGCCGGTTGCCGCGCGCCAGGAGGACCGCACCAGCGGCGAGGAGGGCCGAGCCCAGGATCGCCAGGTTGCGGGTGCCGTCACCCGTGTAGGGCAGCTGCCGGAGGACCACGTCGCCCTGCACCTCGGCGGTGGGCGGGGTGGTGGCCGGCACCGGCGGGGTGGTCTCGGGAACCGGCTCGGTGGTCGGCGGCGGGATCACCTCGTCCTCGGGGAGCACCTCGGGAACCGGCGGGTAGGTGTTGGTGAACGTGCACGTCACGTCGTCACCCTCGTCGAGCGACACCGTGGCGGTGTACCCGTCAACTGCGACCTCCATCGCCTCGGCGCCCTCGAGGCAGACGACGCCGGCCAGGGTCGACCGGTCACCGTCCTCCTGGACCTCAGTGATGGTGTAGGTGCCCTCGTCCAGGTCGTCGAACGTGGCTTGGAGGGCGGTCTCGTCGAGCACGAACTCCTCTTCGACGTCTGGGCCCTGCGCCTCGAAGCCGAAGTCCCACGTCGTGGGGAGGTCCTCTCCCGTCAGCACCTTGACCACCGTCAACGACGAGGGCTCGACCTCATCGGTGGGCGGAGGTGGCGGCGGCGGAGGAGGTGGTGGCGGCGGCGGCGGCGGCGGCGGCGGGATCTCACCGAAGGTGTTGGTCACCACCACTGCTGTCGTGCCACTGCCGATGGTCACCTGGGTCGCGGTTCCCGGAACCGGCGTGCCGCCGTTCACCGAGATCGACGTGGTCGCACCGTGCCTGTCACCGGTCTCGCTCACCCAGCACTCCGAGCCGACGGGCAGGTCCGTGAACACCCGGGGCTCCTGCGCACCGGTCAGGGTGAACGTCGCCGGGTCGACGGCGACGATGTCGTCGTCGAGCGTGCACTCCACGCTGAAGCCGAACGCCAGCCCGGCAGTCACCTCAGGATCGCCACCGATCACCACCTTGTCGACGCTCAGAGCGCCGGTATCGGGGGGCGGGGGCGGCGGGGCCTTGTCGTAGCCGCAGAGGCTGACATGGCTGAAGTCGCCGTCACCGTTGAGGTTCGTGAACTGGTGGGTGCCCGACGTGACCCCGTTGTAGCTCTGGACGTACAGCGGGTCGGTCGCCTGCTTCACCACCAGCGCGTAGACCGGATCGCTCGCTCCGGTGAACGTGAACAGGGTGCCGTCACCCGACGGGGCCCAGCCCATCAGTGCGGTGAAGCCGCCGAGCGATGAGGTCGGTGCGATCGGGGCCGTGGAGTCCTGCCCCTCTCGCTTCTCCCACTTCGCTCCGTAGACGTCTGCGTCGTCCGGCAGGTCCAGCGCAACCCGGCACTGCGCGGCGAACGCTCCGTTCTGTCCTTCTTGCTGACTCGCCCCGGCACCTGTCGGAACGAGCATCGCCAACGCCCCGAGGAGCATGACCAGCACGCCCATCACGGAGCCGAACTTCTGTCGCCTTGTCGCCCTCATCGCGGAACCAACCTTCGCTTCCTGCGATCGGCTCGGTCACCGACCGCTCATGGCCGCATCGACGAGGTCGGAAGATCTCTGGCCGCTCGGTGCGCCCTACCTCCCAGGGGACTCCACCTCGCCGCGCGCGAACAGTGACCAAGGTCCGCGCGCTCTGGAGTATCTGTCCGGTTTGGCGCGCCTTCGCGCCACGCACCGCGTTCGCAGCACGCAGCGGATGCTCATGCGCTCATCGCGTATCGCCTGGACCCGGACGCGCCGGAGCCCAGCCACCCGGGTGGATGGCTGGGCTCCGATCAGTGCAAGCCGCTCAGCGGCCGGCCGTCAGCCTCAGCGGCTGGCGAGCTGGCGCTTGCTGCCCAGCACCATCGCCGCACCGAGCGCCAGCATGAAGGCACCCAGGCCGGCGAGGTTGCGGGTCTCGTCACCGGTGCGGGGCAGGGTCCGGGTGATCACGTCACCCTGCACCTCGGTGTCGGCCTGAGCCGGCGCCGGGAACACGTTGGTGAACGTGCAGGTCACGTCCTCGCCTTCGCTGACGTCGACGGTCACCGTGCGACCGTTGGAGACGGCGTCGGGGTCGTCGCACACGATGCTCCCGAGCGTCGTGACCGAGTTGTCGTGCTCGACGATCGTGTACTGACCGGCCTCCACCGAGTTGAAGGTCTCGTCAGCGTCAGCGTTGGTCAGGATGACCTGGCCGAGGCCGTCGCTGACGTCGAAGCCGAAGGCCCATCCTTCCGGCGGGACCGGACCCTGGACCGCCTTGACGATCGTGATGGAGCCCGGCTCCTCCTCCTCGGGGAGGACCTGCTCCTCGGGGTAGAAGTTCGTGAAGGTGCACGTGACGTCGTCGTCATCCACGAGGGTGACCTCCACGGCGTCGCCGTCCTCTTCCCAGAGCTCAGTGCCCTCGCAGTCGATGTCCACGAGCTCGGAGTCGCTCGAGGCCAACTCCCGAACCCGGACGGTCCCCGGAGTGATGTCGAGGAACGCCTCGGTCTCGTTGCCTTCGGAGAGCTGGAACAGGGTGAGCTCGTTGCCGGGGACGCCTCGGAACGAGGCGCTCCAGTCGTCGGGGACATCGCCGGTCACGGCCTTCACGATCCGGAGATCGGCCTCAGGCGTGGGGACGGGTGGGGGGATCGTGGTCGGAGTGTCCTCTTCGGGGGTGTTGGTGACGATGCAGTCCACATCGACGTTGCTCACGGTGACCACGAAGTCGCCCGCCTCGTTGGTCGAGGTCACGGCATCACCACAGGTGATCTGCGGATCGTCCCAACCCGTCTCGGGCAAGGTCTCGGTGATCACGTACTCACCCGAAGCGTCGTCGATCTCGATGAACTCATCGTCGCCGAGCGTGTCGGAATCGCCGTTCGTGCCCGCCACATCGATGAAGAACGTCTCGGCCAGTGCCGTCGAGTCCTCCGACGCGATGTTCTTCGTCACCGTCAGCGACGGCGGCGTCGTCGGGGTCTCGGGGGTGTTGGTGACGATGCAGTCCACATCGACGTTGCTCACGGTGACCACGAAGTCGCCCGCCTCGTTGGTCGAGGTCACGGCATCGCCGCACGTAATCTGCGGATCCTCCCAATCCGTCTCGGGCAAGGTCTCGGTGATCACGTACTCACCCGAAGCGTCGTCGATCTCGATGAACTCATCATCACCGAGCGTGTCGGAATCGCCGTTCGTGCCCTCGACATCGATGAAGAACGTCTGCGCCAGCGCCGTCGAATCCTCCGACGCGATGTTCTTCGTCACCGTCAGCGACGGCGACTTACCGCACACGCGGATGTTGCTGACAGCGGTCGTCGGATAACCCACAGATCCCGTCTCACCCACGACGAGTGCCGGGCTGAACTCCTCGTAGGCGGTGAAGCCGTTGGAGTTCTCGTTGCCGGCGTTCCCGGTCTTGACGATGACTGCGTACACGGCGCGGGAACCTTCGAGGACCGTGATCTCCATCTCGTTGTCCGCGTCGCCTGCAGCGTTCAGCAGCAACTCGAAGCTCACAGCAAAGCCGCTACCGGAGATCGTCCCTGAGGTCGCTCCCGCCTCGTTCTTGGCGGAGGCGGTGTACGCCGGATCGAGGGACTCGCAGAGGAGATTCCCGCCTTCTTCGAGCCGGGGGTCGTCTGGCTCGACCAGGACGGCGCCGGCACCCGGCGCCAGCACCATGAGGGCGCCGATGAGCATGGTCACCAGACCTGCTCCCGCACCCAGCTTGAACCGCTGTCGTGAATTCATCTCGCCTGCCTTCGTTTCGCACCCGGGTCGGCACGTTGCCGCCCGCATTTGCCCTGGGATCGCTCGATCCTCGAAGCGCCCCGTGGGCGCCACCGGTGTCATCGAACTGCGCAGCGTGCTGGCGTACCAGGGGCAGACCCGCACAAATCGGCAGTTCCGGGCCCTTCTGCCGCTCGCGTGTCACGAGAGCTGGAAAAACCTCACGCAGCGTGTGTACAAGCAGACGTTTCGCGCCTCGATTGCCGCGCTCTGCGTTCGTCCGGACAGGTTGCTGGCACGGCGCGTGCCAGCAACGGCGTCAGGTCGACGTCCCTACGCCCGGCGCCACGAGGGGCCAGGGCCGCTCCCGCTCGGCGGCGAGGGCAACGTCGAACAGCAGCGCATCCTCGTGGTGGCGGCCCAGCACCTGGATCCCGACGGGCAGGTCATCGACGGTGCCGGCGGGGATCGAGACGGCCGGGTTGCCGTAGATGTTCGAGATGATCGTCAGCGCACCCATGTTGATGAGGTCGGGGAATGCCTTGCCCACCCGGTCGAGCAGCTGATCGGGCAGGCCGGGGGCGAAGGCGCTGGCCACCCGCACCCCGCCGAGGACGCCTCGAAAGGCCCACTTCGCCGCTGCGTTCGTCTGGGCCCACTCGAGGAACGAGTCGCTCGGACTGCTCGTGGTCGACTCGGCAGGGAACGCGGGACCGGGGTTGGTGGTGGCGATGAAGAAGTCGACCTCACCGAAGGCCCGGGCCATCTCCTCGTTGGCCGCCACCCGCATGCGCTCGGCGGCGGCCGCGGTGTGCAAGTTGTACATGGAGGTGGCGAGCCGCAGGCCGATGGCCACCTCCTCGGTGAGCTCCGGCGCGCACGCCGGCCAGCGATCGCCGAGGTCGGCCAGCAAGGTGGCCAGGTTGCCCATCATCCACTGGGCGGCCAGGTTCGGTGGACGGACGTCGAGATCGACGCGCACCATGCCGGTCGCCGCGATGAGGGCGTCGGCCTCGGCGCGGATGCGCTCCTCGACGCCGGGTTCCAGCGTGACCCCGCCCAGCGCCGGGATGACGGCCACCCGCTTGCCGGCGAGGTCGTGGCTGCCGAGGCCGTCCTCGAACGAGGGGTGCTTGGGCAGGCTCGTCGGGTCGGCCGGATGGTGGCCGGTGACGACGTCGTAGTAGCGGGCGGCGTCTCGGACGGAGCGGGCCAGGTTGCCGAGCACCACGGTGTGGGGTCGCATGTAGGCGCCGGGGCTGCGAGGCGTGCGGCCGAAGGTGCCCTTGAAGCCGAGGAGCCCGGTGTAGCCCGCGGGGATGCGGATCGACCCGCCGCCGTCGCCGCCGCTGGCCAGGCTGACGAGCCCGCCGGCGACCGCGGCCGCCGACCCGCTCGAGGAGCCGCCGACCGTGCGGCCGTGGCGCCACGGGTTGTGGGTGACCCCGTTCATCTTGGTGACGCTCACGTTGAGGCCACCGAACTCGCTGGCCGTCGTCAGCCCGACCGGCACCGCGCCGCCCTGCTCCAGGAGCCGCTCGATGACCGTCCCGGTCTGGGTCGCGATGCGGTCCCGGAAGACGAGCGAGCTCTCGGTGTAGGGCCAGCCCGCCACCGGGTCCAGCTCCTTGATGCCGGTCGGCACGCCGCCAAAGGGTTGGGAGACATCGGCTGCCGCGGCGGCGGCCCGGGCCCGGTCTGGGTCCACGTGGGAGAAGGCGTTGAGGTCGCTGGCCTCGATGGCGGCGAGCGTCGCCTCCAGCTCCTCCTTCGGTGCGCGCTCACCTGCCCGGAAGGCGTCGACGAGCGAGCAGGCATCCCCGGTCCAGGGCGAATCCGCCATGCCCCCATTGTTCGCCTTCCCCGACGCGCGTTCCTCGGAGAAGATCGGGGTGTAGGACTTCGGCGCGGCCGGACGATGGAGGGGATGGTGAGCGAGCTGCCTGCGACCCCGGACCAGCGCCACGCCCTCGTCGACCTCTACGACCGGGCGTTGCCCGAGGTGTACGGATACCTCGCGGCGCGCTGCGGGTCGGCGTCGGTGGCCGAGGACCTCACGTCGGAGACGTTCCTGGCCGCGGTCGATGCCGTGCGGCGTGGGGCGGTGCCGCACCTGAGCGTGGCCTGGCTTATCGGCGTCGCCCGCCACAAGCTGGTCGACCACTGGCGGCGCAGCGAGCGGGACCAGCGCCTCACCACCGAGCTCGACCGACCACCGACCTCGGACGACGAGTGGGACGTGCACCTCGACGTGCTCGCCGCGCACGAGACGCTGGCGGCGCTCGGCGGCCACCATCGCAGCGCGCTGGCGCTCCGCTACCTCGACGGCCTGCCCGTGCGCGAGGTGGCGGCGTGCCTCGGCCGGACCGAGGGCGCCACCGAGGTGCTGCTGGTCCGCGCCAGGGCCGCGTTCCGGGCCAGCTACGAGAACGGGAGGCCGGCTCGATGACCGACCCCTTCGACGCCCTCGCGTCACCGACCGGGCCCCAGCAGCCCCGCCCGAGCTTCACCCGCGCCCTGCGCGCCCGGCTGCTCGACGCCCTCGACCTCGACCCGGCCGACACCGCACCACCGATCGCCCTTCCACGGAGGAAGCCCATGCCCACCACCGCGACCGCGACCGCGGTCATCCCCTACCTCACGGCGAGCGACGCCGTCGGTGCCCTCACCTGGTACACGCAGGCGTTCGGCGCCGAGGAGCAGTTCCGGGTCGTCGGACCCGACGGGCTGCTGGGCCACGCCGAGTTCCGCATCGGCGACGCCGTCTTCTACCTCTCCGACGAGCACCCGGCGATGGACGTGGTGTCCCCGACGACGCTCGGCGGCACGCCCTACGCCATGCACCTCACGGTGACCGACGTGGACGCGATGTTCGCCCGGGCCGTCGCTGCGGGCGCCACCCCGCAGCGCGAGCCCGAGGACCAGCCCCACGGCGCGCGCCACGGCACCCTCCTCGATCCCTACGGCCACCGCTGGATGCTGTCCCAGCCGATCGAGGACGTCTCCCTCGACGAGTACGCCGCCCGGTCCGAGGGCAGCCCGTACCGGGTCGACGTCGCCGCCGGAGCGAGCCGCGACGGCCAGCCCTACGTGGACGGCATCTGGGGATCGATGACGTACACGGACCCGGAGGTCGGGATCCGCTTCGTCACCCAGGTGCTCGGCTTCGAGGAGCTCGTGCTGGTGCGTGACGAGGAGGGCGGGATCGTGCACAGCGAGTACCGCTGGCCCGAGGGCGGCATCGTCGGCATCTCCGCTGCCGACGAGGGCAACCCGTTCCTCCCCCCGCCCGGGCGCAACGGCCTCTACGTCGTCACCGCCGACCCGCACGCCGTGTGGGAGCGCTGCCGAGCAGCCGGCGTCGACGTCATCCGCGAGCCGGAGGAACCGCACTACGACCCCGGCGGCATGGGCTTCTCCGTGCGCGACCCCGAGGGCAACGCCTGGAGCTTCGGGACCTACGCCGGCGGCGCCACCGACTGAAACTGGCAGCGGCCACGGAACGCACGGGCTTCGTGTTCCGTGGCCGCTGCCAGTTTTCCTACGGCGGTTCCGCAGTCGCTGCCGGTCCCGGAGGTGTTCAGACGGGTTGGGTGGTCTCGAGGCTGAGCTCGTCGCCGGAGACGTCGAGGGTGGCGACGTCGCCGTCGACGAGGCGGCCCTCGAGGATGGCGCCGGCGATGCGGTCGGCGACCTCCCGCTGGATGACCCGCTTGAGCGGGCGGGCCCCGTAGGCCGGGTCGTAGCCGAGCGCCGCCAGCTTCTCCTTGGCCGCGTCGGTCACCTCGAGGGTGATGCGGCGGTCGGCGAGGCGCTGGTGCAGGTGACCGAGCTGGATCTCGACGATCGGAGCCAGGTCGGCCTCGGTGAGCTCACGGAACCGGACGATGTCGTCGATGCGGTTGATGAACTCGGGGCGCAGGTGGTCCCGGGGGTCGCCCGGCATGTTCGACGTCATGATCAGCACGGTGTTGGCGAAGTCGACCGTGCGGCCCTGGCTGTCGGTGAGGCGCCCGTCGTCGAGCACCTGCAGCAGGATGTTGAAGACGTCGGGGTGGGCCTTCTCGAGCTCGTCCAGCAGGACGACGGAGTAGGGCCGGCGCCGGACGAGCTCGGTGAGCTGGCCGCCCTCCTCGTGGCCGACGTAGCCGGGGGGCGCACCGACCAGGCGGGACACGGAGTGCTTCTCCATGTACTCGCTCATGTCGATGCGGACCATGGCCCGCTCGTCGTCGAAGAGGAAGTCGGCGAGCGTGCGGGCGAGCTCGGTCTTGCCGACACCGGTCGGGCCGAGGAACAGGAACGAACCGATCGGGCGGTGCGGGTCGGAGAGGCCGGCCCGGCTGCGGCGGATGGCCTTGGCCACGGCCTCGACGGCTTCGTCCTGACCGATGACCCGCTCGTGGAGGACCTCCTCCATGCGGACGAGCTTGGCCATCTCGCCCTCCATGAGGCGCGACACGGGCACGCCGGTCCAGCGGGAGACGATCTCGGCGACGTCCTCCTCGTCGACCTCCTCCTTGAGCATGCGCGACTCGGACTGCAGCTCGGTGAGGCGCTTGGTGGCGTCGTCGACCTGGCGCTCCAGCTCGGGGATGCGGCCGTAGCGGATCTCGGCGGCCTTCTCGAGGTCCTGCTCGCGCTCGAGGCGCTCGCGCAGGGTCTCCATCTCCTCCTTGAGGGCGCGGATCTCGCCGATGGCGTGCTTCTCGCGGTCCCAGTGGGCGAGCATGCCGTCGCGCTCCTCGCGCAGGTTGGCGAGCTCCTGGTCGAGGTCCTCGAGGCGGGCCACGGAGGGCGCGTCGGTCTCCTTGGCCAGGGCGACCCGCTCGATCTCGAGCTGGCGGATGCGTCGCTCGACCACGTCGATCTCGGTGGGCAGCGAGTCGATCTCGATGCGCAGCTTGGAGGCGGCCTCGTCGATGAGGTCGATGGCCTTGTCGGGCAGGAAGCGCCCGGTGAGGTAGCGGTCCGACAGGGCGGCAGCGGCGACGAGGGCAGCGTCCTGGATGCGCACGCCGTGGTGCACCTCGTAGCGCTCCTTCAGACCGCGAAGGATGGCGACGGAGTCCTCGACCGAGGGCTCGCCGACGAACACCTGCTGGAAGCGGCGCTCGAGGGCCGGGTCCTTCTCCACGTACTTGCGGAACTCGTCCAGCGTGGTGGCGCCGATCATGCGCAGCTCGCCGCGGGCCAGCATCGGCTTGAGCATGTCGCCCGCACCGGTGGAGCCCTCGGACGCGCCGGCCCCGACGACGGTGTGCATCTCGTCGATGAAGGTGATGACCTGACCTTCGGAGTCGGTGATCTCCTTGAGGACGGCCTTGAGCCGCTCCTCGAACTCGCCGCGGTACTTGGCGCCCGCGACCATGGACGACACGTCGAGGCTGACGACCTTCTTGTCCTTCAGGGTCTCGGGCACGTCGCCCTCGACCACGCGACGAGCGAGGCCCTCGACGATGGCGGTCTTGCCGACGCCGGGCTCGCCGATGAGCACCGGGTTGTTCTTGGTGCGACGCGACAGCACCTGGATGACCCGGCGGATCTCCTCATCTCGACCGATGACCGGGTCGAGCTTGCCGGCGCGGGCCGCGGCGGTGAGGTCGCGCCCGTACTTCTCCAGCGCCTGGTACTGGTCCTCGGGGTTCTGGCTGGTGACCCGGTGCGAGCCGCGCACCTCGCGCATGCCCGACAGCAGGTCGTCCTTGGTGACGCCGAGCTTCTCGGTGAGGCCGAGCAGCAGGTGCTCGACGGAGAGGTACTCGTCACCGAGCTCGGTCTTGGCCGCCTCGGCGGTGGTCATCACCGTCGACAGCTCCCGTGACAGGCGGGGCTCGGAGCCCCCGTAGGCCTTGGGCAGCTTGGCGATGGCCTCGTCGGCGGCGTTGCGCACCGAGCGGTGGTCGACACCGACCTTCTCCAGGATCGGAAGGGCGATCCCGCCGTCGGTCTGGCGCAGGAGCGCAGCCAGGAGGTGGTCGGCGGTGACCTCGGGGTTGTTGAGCGACTTGGCCTGCTCGACCGCAGCGGAGAACGCCTCCTGGGTCTTCAGGGTCCACTTGTTCGGGTCCAGCGGCATGGCTCCAGGCTACTCTCACTCAGGAAACCTGACAACGCCCCACTCAAGTTTCGATCAGCGCTCCGGCAGGTTGATCCGGCCGAACACGGCGACCTCCTGGCGGAGCGGCACGAGGTCTCGTCGGTAGTGGCGGTGGGTGGACTCGACGGCCTCGCCGACGGCCCGGCGGGCGTCGGCAAGCTCGGCGCGCAGGTCCTCCAGCTCGGCCTCGAGGGCGAGCACCTTCTTCACGCCGGCGAGGTTGAGGCCCTCGTCGGTGAGCTCGGAGATGCGACGGAGCTGTTCGATGTCGGCGTCGGAGTAGCGGCGGCTGCCGCCGCTGGTGCGGGCCGGGTCGACCAGGCCCTTGCGCTCGTAGATGCGCAGGGTCTGGGGGTGGACGCCGGCGAGCTCGGCCGCGACGGAGATGACGTAGACGGCCCGGGCGTGGAAGCGACCCTCGGGCCTCGATGGTTCGGTCGTCATGGTCGTCCTCCCCTTCAGACGCCCAGGTGCTTGCGGGGCGATTCGGTCTCGAGCGAGGCGAGCGCCTCGATCGCCTTGCGCTCGTCCCGGGAGAGCTTGGCGGGCACCGCCACCTCGATGGTCACGAGCAGCGAGCCGGTCTTGCCGTTGCGGGACACCCCCTTGCCACCCACGCGGAACACCTTGCCCGACTTCGTGCCGGCGGGCACGCGGATCTTCACCGGCTCGTCCAGGGTCGGCACCTCGATGTCGGCGCCGAGGGCGGCCTCGGCGAAGGTGACCGGCACGGTGAGGGTGAGGTCGTCGCCGGAGCGCCCGAACAGGCGGTGGGGCCCGACGTGCACGATGACGTGCAGGTCGCCGGGCGGCCCGCCGTTGCGACCGGGGCCACCGCGGCCCTTGAGCCGGATGCGCTGGCCGTCCTGGACGCCGGCGGGCACCCGCACCTTGACCTCGCGGGGTCGGTGCTCGATGCCGCTGCCCCGGCAGTTGGTGCACGGGGTCTCCACGATGGTGCCCCGGCCCTGGCAGGTGGGGCAGGGCTGGGAGAAGGAGAAGAACCCCTGGTTGTCGTCGAGCACACCGCGCCCGCCGCAGTTGGTGCAGACGAGCGGGGTGGTGCCGGGTTCGGCGCCGTTGCCGGAGCAGCGCGAGCACGCCGCCTCGGAGGTGAGGTGCACGGCCGTGGTGACGCCCGAGACCGCATCCTCGAAGGTGAGGTGCAGCTCGGACTGCAGGTCGGCGCCGCGCTGGGGGCCGGTGCCGCGCCGGGTGCGACCGCCGCCGCCTCCCCCGCCGCGTCCGCGGTTGAAGAGGCCACCGAACAGGTCGCCGAGGTCGCTGGCGTCTTCGAAGCGGAACCCGCCGGGCTGACCGCCTCCGCCGCGTCCGCCGCCCATGCCCCCGAGGGGCCCCATGCGGCGGACCTCGTCGTACTCCTTGCGCTTGGCGTCGTCGCCGAGCACGTCGTAGGCCGCGGAGATCTCCTTGAAGCGGTCCTCGGCGGCGGTGTCGCCGGGGTGCTGGTCGGGATGGCTCTCTCGCGCCAGCTTCCGGTACGCCTTGGTGATCTCGGCCTTGGTGGCGGAGTCGGACACCCCGAGCACCTTGTAGTAGTCCTTCTCGAACCATTCACGCTGGGGTGCCACGACTCACCTCCTCAGATGCGGACTCATTCGAACACGTTCAGCCGGCGACCTTGACCATGGCGGCGCGGATGACACGCCCGTTCCACAGGTAGCCGGTGCGGAGGACCTCGACGACGGTGGGTTCGCCGTCGCCTTCCTCGTGCATGACGGCCTCGGCCAAGTTGGGGTCGAAGGGCTCGCCGGCAGGGGCGACCCGCTCGAGGCCCTCCTTCTCGAGGAACCCGAACAGCGACTTGGACACCGCTTCGACACCGGCCTCGCCGTCGCCGGCGTGGGCCTGCGCCGCCTCGATGGCGTCGAGCACGGGGAGCATGCGCTCCACGAAGCTGCCCTGGCTGCGGGCCACCTCGTCGGTGATCCGCTTCTGGACCTGCTTGCGGTAGTTGTCGAAGTCGGCCGCCGTGCGCCGGTACGCGTCGAGGAACTCGTCGCGCTCGGCCACCAGGGCGTCGAGCTGCTCGGGGGTGAAGTCGAGCGGGTCGTCAGCCAGGTGGTGGTCGGCATCAGCGTGGGCGTCGACCGACTCGGCCACCGCCTCCGCGTCCGAGGCGAGTGCCTCGGACACGTGGGCGGGGTCGTCGACGTCGTCGGTTGGGGTGAGGTCGTCGTCGGCCACGTCGATCACTCGTCGACGATCTCGGCGTCGACGACCTCGTCGTCATCAGCCGACGTGGCACCGGTGCCACCGGCCGCGCCGCCGGGGGCGCCGCCCTCGGACTGGGCCGCCGACTCGTAGAGCTTCTGGGTGAACTCCTGCGACGCCGTCATGAGGGCCTCGGTGGCCTCCTTGATGGCGGACACGTCGTCGCCGGCGAGCGCGGTCTTCAGGGAGGCGAGGGCGTCCTCGACCTTCTGCTTCTCGTCGCCCGACAGCTTCTCGCCCTGCTCCTTGAGCAGCTTCTCGGTCTGGTACACGAGGGTGTCGCCCTGGTTGCGGGCATCTGCCTCCTCGCGGCGCTTGGCGTCCTCCTCGGCGTGGGCCTCGGCGTCCTTCACCATGCGATCGATGTCGTCCTTGGCCAGCGAGCTCTGCCCGGTGATGGTCATCGACTGGGTCTTGTCGGTGGCCCGGTCCTTGGCCGACACGTGGACGATGCCGTTGGCGTCGATGTCGAAGGTGACCTCGATCTGGGGCACGCCACGGGGGGCGGGGGGCAGGTCGACGAGCTGGAACTTGCCGAGCGTCTTGTTGAACGACGCCATCTCGCGCTCGCCCTGCAGGACGTGGATCTCCACCGACGGCTGCATGTCCTCGGCGGTGGTGAACACCTCGGTGCGCTTGGTGGGGATGGTGGTGTTGCGCTCGATGAGGCGGGTCATCACGCCGCCCTTGGTCTCGATGCCGAGCGACAGCGGGGTGACGTCGAGCAGGAGCACGTCCTTGACGTCGCCCTTGAGCACGCCGGCCTGGACGGCAGCGCCGATGGCCACGACCTCGTCGGGGTTGACCGACTTGTTCGGGTCCTTGCCGGTGAACTCCTTGACCAGGTCGGTCACGGCCGGCATGCGGGTGGAGCCGCCCACGAGGATGACGTGGTCGATGTCGCCCTTGGACAGGCCGGCATCGCTGATGGCCTGCTCGAAGGGGCTGCGGCAGCGGTCGAGCAGGTCCTGGGTGAGCTCCTGGAACTTGGCCCGGGTGAGCTGCTCGTCGAGGTGGAGCGGACCGTCCTGCGTGGCGGTGATGAAGGGCAGGTTGATCTGGGTCTGCTGGACCTGGGAGAGTTCGATCTTGGCCTTCTCCGCCGCCTCCTTGAGGCGCTGCACGGCCATGTTGTCCTTGCTCAGGTCGACGCCGTGGGCAGACTTGAACTGCTCGACCAGCCAGTCCATGACCCGCTGGTCCCAGTCGTCGCCACCGAGGTTGGTGTCGCCGTGGGTGGACTTGACCTCGAACACGCCGTCGCCGATCTCGAGGACCGACACGTCGAAGGTGCCGCCACCGAGGTCGAAGACGAGCACGGTCTGGTCGGCGTCGCCCTCCTTGTCGAGCCCGTAGGCCAGGGCGGCCGCGGTGGGCTCGTTGATGATGCGCAGCACCTCGAGGCCGGCGATCTGGCCGGCTTCCTTGGTGGCGGTGCGCTGGGCGTCATCGAAGTAGGCCGGCACCGTGATGACGGCCTGGGTGACGGTGTCGCCCAGGTAGGCCTCGGCGTCGCGCTTGAGCTTCATGAGCGTGCGAGCCGAGATCTCCTGGGACGTGTAGTCCTTGTCGTCGATCTTGATGCTCCAGTTCGTGCCGATGTGGCGCTTGACGGAGCGGATCGTGCGATCGGGGTTGGTGATCGCCTGGCGCTTGGCCACCTCGCCCACCAGGACCTCGCCGCCCTTGGAGAAGGCGACGACGGACGGGGTGGTGCGGGCGCCCTCGCTGTTGGGGATGACGACGGGGTCGCCGGCCTCGAGGACCGAGACGACGGAGTTGGTGGTGCCGAGATCGATGCCGACGGCCTTGGGCATGGGGTTCCTCCAAGTGGAACGGGACTTCGGATGGGGTCAGGGAAGTGGCGCCGACCCTCGGTTCCAGGCCGGTTGCGCTGTGCCAGCATAAAACTTGAGTGTGGAGTTGACAACTTCGACATTCCCGCTCGATCCGTGACCTCTACCGCACGATCCGCGGTCCGCCAGGCCGCTGGACCCCGATCGGCGTGCGTCCTCCGCTGCGACTGCCGAGAAGGCCGGATCTCCGCTGACACCTAGGCCGTATGGCCCAGTACTCTCCGCCCTGGGAATGTGCGTGCGCGCGAGCGCGACGGGGCGAGGCGAGCCATGGCAAGACCAATGAAACGGCGTGACGGAGGGGCCTCTCTCGTCGAGTTCGCCTTGCTGCTACCGGTCTTCGCGATGCTCCTATTCGGAGGGATCACAGCCGGGCTGGCGTTGAACGAGAAGCAGCAGATGACGCACGCCACTCGCGAGGGCGCTCGCTATGCCGCGGCGGTAGCACCCGATCAAGAGTTCGCCGGCCGCACGTGGGCGGAAGCCGTACGTGAACTCATCGTGGAGAGATCAACTGGCTCGTTGGTCGAAGGCGATGTCTGCGTCTCGCTCGTGATCGGCAGCGAAGGTGGCTTGGAGGTCGTGTCACCGGACACCGAGTACTCGACCGACGACGACAACGACCCTTGCATCCAGGGACAGGAGTACATCGTCACTGCGGTCGATGAAGGGTTGCGCGTGCAGGTCACCGCGAGGAAGCCCGCCAAGATCGATCTCGTGTTGTTCGGAAGCTACGAGGTCACCCTCGAGAGCGAAGCCACTGCCCGCTCGGAGGGCGACTTGTGATGAGTTCCCGTGTCCGTCGTGGCGAACGTGGAGCCTTCCTCCTCATCTTCGCTCTCAGCCTCACGGTCATCTTGATCATCGTGGCGATGACGGTGGATTTGGGCCAAGCCCGGTCATCCAAGCGCGACGAGCAGCAGCTCGCTGACCTCGCGTCGCTCTCGGCGGGGCGAGAGATGGCCGGATATGGCGCCACTTCGGGAGGGACCGTGGTCTCGAGGCCACAGGATGCCTGTAAGGCCGCCATGGCGTCCATCCGGACGAACGCGACCGGATTCAACCCGACGAACGCTCAGATCGACGCAGCGTGTAGCACATTCCCCATGACGATCGCTGGCTGCACCGCGACGACGCCGCTCCCATCAAACGCCACGGTTATCGACGACCCGTATGCGGTCACGGTGCGCTGGCCGATCCCCCCTGAGGAGATCGAGGATCCGCGTTTCTCCGGCGATGGCCTCAACGACGGTACCGACCAGTGCCAACGCATGCGCATCGCCGTTCAGCGCGTCGACGACACGGCGTTCGCCGGGGTGATCGGCGTCGGCTCGCTGACGACGTCCGCTAACGCGGTCATCCGGTCCACGCTCGACAACGACAACAAGATCATCCCAGCCTTCCTGATCCTGGAGCGTTCGGACTGTGACGCTCTGGGCACCAGCGCGAACGGCGCAGACGTGGGCGGTATCCAGATCCTTGGCATCCCCTCCACCGATCAGCCGGGCACGATCCACGTCGACACGACCGCAAACAGCGGCTGCAACGGGAACGCCGCCAACTCCGTGGCCGTCTACGGCAAGCCACTGTCGAGCGGTGGCCCCAGCATCCACCTCCATCCGTCACCGTCCACTGGCGTCGAAGGACTGCTCTACGTCGTGGCGACGTCGAACGCCGCCAAGGAGGTCCCGGGCGGTGTGAACGCCACCCCCCAGCCCGGGGACGTCGTGTCACGGGTGCCGGTCGACGAGGAGTTCAACTCGACGGCCAACCCGGCAGTGACGGACCTGCACAGCCGGGCAAGAGCGGCCGCGAGCATTACCGTGAGCTCGGACACCGTCGGGGACGGCTGGAAGCGGCTCGACTGCGATCTCAACGCGTTCGATGACGCCGACACCGACGCCGCCAACTGGTACATCCGGTGTGACACCTACGACGATACGACTGGTCGGATCGACGACGTGGCCTCGGTGCTCGGCACACCTAACAGGATCGTCTTCGACGGCGACGTCAAGGTGCCGAACGGACAGTCGCTCAGCTTCACCACCGCGGCAATCGGCGACGTGGCTGAAGTGACGATCAGAGGAAAGCTGAGCGTGGCCGGAGGCATCGATTTCGGTACGCGAGTGGAGCGCATCTACGTCGGCGGCATCGATGGGTACGACAACAGTATGAAGAACTCGTCCAGCTTCACGGTCGCCAACACCGGAAGCGTTCGGATCCGCAGCAACTCGCTTCCCACCCTGGCAGTGGGCGGATCGGTCAACACGGTGTGCCCCACGGGCGCGCAGAGCGGCTGGGCAGAACTGGCGATCTTCGGAGACGATGGGCCGAACCTGGACTCCGCCGGGAACATGGCCATGTGCAACACCATGGTCTACACCGCCGGCGACACGCTCTCGAGTGGGTACCAGGTGCAGCAGACGATCAACGGAGGCAACTGCTCGACGGACGAGCCCTGCCCGAAGAAGACAGGGAATATCGCTGATGCCGGCCGCCTCGAGTTCAACGGCGTCGTCGACTGGACTGCGCCGAACACCACGTCTGGCGTCCCGCCGTCACCACGGGGCCTGGAGGACTTGCTCTTCTGGAGCGAGGGCAGCGGCACAACCGACCTCAAGGCTGGGGCGAAGGTAGTCACACAAGGCATCTTCTTCGGCCCGAGCATGAACGTCGAGTTCCGAAGCCCAGCGGTGAGTTCGCCGCGAAACGCTCAGTTCATCGCACGGCGCCTTCGACAGAACCAGGGCACGCTCTACATGCTGCCGAACCCCAACGACAGCACGCCGATCCCAGCTCCGGGCAGCTTCTCCATCATCCGTTGAGAGGAGCGGGCACGAGCACGGTTTGCGTCTGAGAGACTGCTGCCGATGGCGGCGTTGCTCGAGGTCGACGACCTCACGAAGACCTACGACGGCACCGTCCGAGCGCTCGACTCGCTGGCCGTGACGTTGGAGCCGGGGGTCATCGGCCTCGTCGGCGCCAACGGTGCCGGCAAGTCGACGTTCTTCCGGATCCTGCTCGGGCTGACCCGGCCCGACTCCGGGACCGTCATCGTTGACGGGATCGACGTCGGGTTGGATCCCATCGGCGTCCGGACCCGGCTCGGGTACATGCCGGAGCACGACTGCCTGCCGACCGATCAGTCGGCGGCGGACGTCGTGTCCATGCTCGGGGAGATCGCCGGCCTCCCAGCCCGGGCGGCGCGCCAGCGGGCGAGCGACGTGCTCGACCTGGTGGGGCTGGATGAGGCGCGGTTCCGGCCGATCGAGGGGTTCTCCACCGGCATGCGCCAGCGGGCGAAGCTGGCCCAGGCGCTGGTGGCCGATCCGAAGCTGGTGCTGCTCGACGAGCCGACCGCCGGGCTCGACCCGCAGGGCCGCCACGAGATGCTCGACCTGGTGCGCCGGCTCGGCACGTTCGGGATCTCGGTGATCATGGCCACCCACCTGCTCGATGACGTGCAGACGACGTGCGACCAGGTCGTCATGATCGACGCCGGCCGGCTCGTCGCATCGGGCCGCACCGAGGAGCTGCTGCACACGACCGGGGTCGTGCGGGTCGACACCGCCGGGCGGGGCACGGATCTGCTCGCCGCGCTCGCCGGTCGGGAGGCGACCCTCCTGGCTGACGGCACCGTCGAGGTGCCGGTCACCGGTGACGACGACCTCGACGCCATCGTCGCGGCGGTCGCCGACGCCGGCCTGCCGCTGCACGGCCTGACCAGCCAGCGCTCCAGCCTCGACGACGTCTTCCTCGCCGACCACGCCGCGGGCCTCACATGACGGCGACCAACCCAACCGGGCGCGTCTACGACCGCGGCTACCGCCCCTACGACGGCGAGCTCGGCGGTCGCTCGGCCGCACGCCTCGCCCTGTTCAAGGCCTCGGTCCGCCGGGCGCTCGGCATCCGCAGGTCCTGGCGCCAGAAGCTGTTCCCCTGGGTGCTGCTCGCCATCGCCACGGTGCCGGCCATCGTCAACGTCGGCGTGGCCTACATCACCCGCGGTCGGTTCGAGGACACGATCGAGATCATCACGTACCAGGAGTACGTCGGCGTCTCCACCGCGCTGCTCGTGTTCGTCGGCCTCACCGCACCCGACGTCATCTGCCCGGATCGACGCAACCGCGTGCTGCCGCTGCTGTTCGCCCGGCCGCTGACCGGCAGCGACTACGTGGCGGCCAAGGTCGGTGCCGTGGCGGCCATCGTCTTCGCCTTCGGGTTCCTGCCCCAGGTCGTGCTCTTCGTCGGCCAGATGCTGGTGAGCGACGCCGCCCTCGACTATCTGACCGACAACGCTGCGGTGCTCTGGCAGGTGCCCCTCGCCGTGGCCGTCCTCGCCCTCTACTACGCCTCGCTCGCCGTGGCCATCTCCTCCTTCGCCACCCGGCGCATCGTGGCCGCCGCTGCCCTGCTCATCGTGCTGCTGGTGACGTCGGTGACCGCGGCGATCCTCACCGAGGGCGGATCCGGGAGCACCGCCTGGGCGGCGGTGAACCTGCTCAACAACCCGCTGCAGGTCCGTGACCTGATCTTCGACGGGCAGATCTCCCCCGATGCCGACCTCGCCGGGGTGACCGGCGGCGGTGCCCTCGCGGTGGGCGTGTACCTGGCCGTCGTCGGCGGGTCGCTGGCCACCCTGCTGTGGCGCTACCGCTGGGTGGAGACATGACCACCACCGAGGGCCTCGACCCCGCCTTCGTCGACGACGCCACCGTCGTGGTCGACGACGTGTCGGTCTGGTTCGGCCAGAAGGTCGCGCTGTCGGAGCTGTCGTGCTCGTTCGGACCGGGCGTCACCGGCCTGCTCGGCCCCAACGGCGCCGGCAAGACCACCCTCATGCGGGCCATGTGCGGCCTCATCCCGCCCCGCCGCGGCCACGTCACGGTGCTCGGCCACGATCCCCGCGGCCACCGCGACGTCCAGGCCCGCGTCGCCCTCGTGCCGGAGGAGGACGCCGTCCCCGAGGCGCTCACCGCCCGCCAGCTCGTCCGCTACCAGGCGACGCTGAACGGCGTCACCGACCGCGATGCTGTCGAGCGCTCCCTGGCCGAGGTCTCCCTCACCGACGTGGCCGACCGTCGCCTGGGCGGGTTCTCCAAGGGCATGCGCCAGCGGGCCAAGGTCGCCGCCGCCCTCGTCACCGACCCCGAGGTGCTCGTCCTCGACGAGCCCCTGAACGGCGCCGACCCGGTCCAGCGGGTCGCCCTCATCGAGCTGTTCCAGGCCCTCGGCGCGGCCGGGCGCACCGTCGTCGTCAGCAGCCACGTCCTCCACGAGGTCGAGCGCCTGGCGGCGCGGGTCATCGTCGTCGTGCACGGGCGCCTCGCCGCCGCCGGCAGCCACCGCGCCATCCGCGACGCCATGGCCGACCGGCCCCGACGGGTGCTGCTGCGCTCCGACGACGACCGTCGCCTCGCCACCGGCCTGCTCGGCCTCGACCAGGTCGTCGCCGTCGAGCTCGCCGACGCCGGCGTCACCATCTCCACCGGCAACGCCGGCGAGCTCGCCCTCGCCCTGCCCGGCCTGTCCCGCCAGCTCGACGTCCGCCTGCGCGAGGTCCGGGCCCTCGACGCATCCCTCGACAGCGTCTTCGCCGACCTGACCAGCCGATGACCTCCCCCACCGCCCTCCGTCCCACCGGGTCGCCGCTGCGCCGGCTGCCCGCCCTGGTCGCCTACGTGCCGAGGGCGTGCCTGCCCGCTCGCCGCCTCGCCGTGCTCGCCCTGCCGTGCGCCACGATCCTCGCCAGCGGCCTGCTGTCCCTCGCGCTCGACGACACCGCGGACGCGGCGTTCACCGACGTCGCTGCCCTCGGCATCTTCGGCCTGGCCATGCCGCTCGGCACCCTCGTCATCGGCGATGCGGTCCTCGGGGCCGAGGTCCGCTCCGGCACCCTCGGCTTCACCTGGCTCACCCCCGTGCGCTTCTGGGAGCTCGCCCTCGCCCGCTGGCTGGGCGGCTGGCTCATCGCCCTGCTCACCCTCGTCCCGTGCGCCGCCGTCGCCGCGGTCCTCGCCGGTGCCAGCAGCCTCGTCGGACCCGTCGTGGTGGCCACTGCGGCCGGCGCCGCCGCCCACATCGCCCTCTTCGTGCTCATCGGCGCCATCACCCGTCGGGCCGCGGTGTGGTCGCTGGCCATCGTGTTCGTGATCGAGCGACTGCTCGGCGCCGTGCTGTCCGGCATCGCCCAGCTGTCCCCGACGTGGCAGGGCCAGGCCACCTTCACCGGCCTCGGCGACGTGGCCGGGGCACCGACGCGCAGCGGCATCCCCGAGGGATGGGACGCCGTCGTCCGCCTCGGCCTCATCACCATCGTCTGCCTGGCGCTCGCCACGGTGGGCCTCCGCCGCCTGCAGCTCACCGGCGCTCGCGACTGACGCCCGCTCGACGGACCGGGCCGCTCCCCACGCCTCCGGGGCGTGCACCGCGGCCCGGAACGGATCGGGCTACAGGACGGCGGGGTTGTGGGTGAGGTTCCAGATCACCGACGTGAGGATCTGCTCGCGCAGCTCGTCGTCGCCGCCGGTGAACGCCACCCCGTAGTGGTGCAGCGTGGTGCCGCCGGGCGTGCGGCCGTACATCGACACGGTGCGCACCTCGGCCCGCTGCTCGATGGGCACCTCCCCGTCCGGGCCGGGCAGGGCGCAGCGCACCGTGAGCACGGCCCCCTCGGTCAGCTCCTCCTCGCAGATGAGGCCGACCCCGCCGGCGGAGAGATCGACGACCTTGGCCAGACCGCTCAGCCCGCCGTCGACCTCGAAGTGGGCGTCGAGGACCAGCGGCACCCGGGCGTCGTTGCGACGGGCGCGCCGGTCGATGGTGACCGGCATCGCCAGGCCGAACGGGGCGCGGTCGTCGGGGCGCAGGTCGGTGACGACGGTGTCGAAGGAGTAGACGGCGTCGCCGGGGCGGTCGAAGCGCACCGACACGAGCTGGCCGACCTCCAGGTCGAGCATCGCGTCGCGCCGGATCGGCAGGTCGATCCAGATCGTGCGGCCGTCGGCCTCCACGATCGAGCACGCGAACCCGCCGAGCACGTCACGGAGCACGGCGAGCCGCAACGGCACCCCCGGCTCCAGGTATCGCAGCCGGACCGCGGTGGCGTTGTGATCTGTTGCCTCGTCGATGTCGAGCATGTCTGAGCCCCCCTCTCCCCTGCCGGCAAGCGTACGCCCGGTCGTGCGGCTGATGTGGCGCCGGACGGGTGCCCGCCAGAGACCGGTCCCGCTACGGTCCGGACCATGTCGCACACGCTCGTCCTGCTCCGCCACGGGCAGTCGGTCTGGAACCTCGAGAACCTGTTCACCGGCTGGTACGACGCCCCGCTCACCGAGCTGGGCGAGCACGAGGCCCGCACCGGCGGCGAGCTGCTGCTCGAGAAGGGCGTGCTCCCCGACACGGTGCACACCTCCCTGCAGACCCGGGCGATCCGCACCGCCGAGCTCGCCCTCGCCGCCTGCGACCGCTCGTGGATCCCGGTGCGCCGGCACTGGCGCCTGAACGAGCGCCACTACGGCGACCTCACCGGCCGGGACAAGGCCGAGACCGCCGAGAAGTACGGGGACGACCAGGTCCACATCTGGCGGCGCAGCTACGACACGCCCCCGCCGGCGATCGAGGCCGACAACCGCTTCAACCCCAACGACGACCCTCGCTACGCCCACGTGCCGCCGGAGCTGCGCCCGGCCAGCGAGTGCCTGAAGGACGTGGTCGAGCGGATGCTTCCCTACTGGTTCGACGCCATCGTCCCCGACCTCGCCGACGGCCACACCGTGCTCGTCGCCGCCCACGGCAACTCGCTGCGGGCCCTGGTCAAGCACCTCGACCACATCAGCGACGACGAGATCCCTGGCCTCAACATCCCGACCGGCCAGCCCCTCGTCTACGAGCTGGACGACGACTTCCACCCGGTCGAGGACAAGCCGGTGTCGGAGCGCTACCTGGCCGACCCCGACGAGGTCGCCGCCGCAGCCGCGGCAGTCGAGGCCCAGGCCAAGGGCTGAACCCGGACGCGCCGCACCCCCGGCAGGGGGAAGCCGGGGGTGCAGGCCCGCCGAAGGGCGGTGATGTGGGGACGACTCCTAGACGGCGTCGGGTCCCATCTCACCGGTGCGGATCCGGGCGAGGCGTTCGACCGCCGTCATCCAGATCTTGCCGTCACCGATCTTGCCGGTCTGGGCCGACGAGGCGATGGCGTCGGCGACCTTCTCGGCGTCCTCGGTCCCGCACACGATCTCGATCTTCACCTTGGGGACGAAGTCGATCGTGTACTCAGCGCCTCGGTAGGTCTCGGTGTGGCCGCCCTGGCGGCCGAACCCCTTGACCTCGGAGACGGTCATGCCCTGGACGCCGACCCCCTTGAGGGCCTCCTTGACGTCGTCGAGCTTGTGCGGCTTGATCACCGCGGTCACGAGATGCAACACGTTTGCTCCTTGGTTCGCTCAGACTGAGACGGGCTTGTTGGACGAGCTGGTGCCGAGCGAGCTCGACCCGCCGGAATCGGGGGCGTAGCCCACGTGGCCGTGCTCCTCGACGTCGAGGCCGGCGAGCTCCTCCTCCTCGGTGACCCGCAGGCCGACCGTGGCCTTGATCACCTGGAAGAGCAGGAACGCAGCGCCGAAGACGAAGACGAAGTGCACGCCGACGAACAGGGCCTGCGTGGAGAGCTGGTCGATCCCACCACCGTAGAAGAGGCCGGCATCCTCACGTCCGAGGAACGCGTCGTCGTACTTGGCGAACAGGGCGATGGAGAGCGTGCCCCAGGTGCCGGCCACGCCGTGCACCGTGATCGCACCGACCGGGTCGTCCACCTTCATCCGATCGAAGAAGCTGATGGAGAACACGGCGATGAAGCCGCCGACGGCGCCGATCAGGATCGCGGCCCAGGTCTCGACCGCGCCGACCGGGGCCGTGATGGAGACCAGGCCGGCGAGCAGGCCGTTGGCGGCCATGGTCACGTCCGGCTTCCCGTCCCGCAGCCAGTTCACGATCATCGAGACGAGTGCACCCGCACACGCAGCGAGGAGGGTCTTGACCGCGAGCTGCGGCACCAGGTTGTCGGCGCCGAGCTCGGAGCCGGGGTTGAAGCCGAACCAGCCGATGAAGAGGATGATGGCGCCGAGCACGACGTAGGGGACGTTGTGGCCGGGGATCGCCCGGGCCTTGCCATCCTTGCCGTACTTGCCGAGGCGGGGTCCGAGGACGAGGGCGCCGGCGAGGGCGGCCCAGCCGCCCGTGGCGTGGACGATGGTGGAGCCGGCGAAGTCCGAGAACGGGATGTCGAGCTGGGCCAGCCAGCCGCCACCCCACGTCCAGCGCAGCACCGTCGGGTACACCACGGCGGTGATGACCAGGCTGTAGATGAAGTAGCTCTTGAACTTCGTGCGCTCCGCCATGGCGCCCGACACGATCGTGGCGGCCGCGGCGGCGAAGGCGGCCTGGAAGAAGAAGAACGTGGCCGGAGAGAGGTTGAGCACCTGGGCGGCTGCCGGATCCTCGATGCCGGCGATGCCGAACCCGAAGCCGAACCAGCCGCCGAGCAGCTCGCTCCCGCCGAACCCGATGCCGTAGCCCACGAGCGCGAACGCGAGGACGCCGGCGGACATGTCCATCAGGTTCTTCATCATGATGTTGGAGACGTTCTTGGCCCGGGTGAGGCCCGCCTCGACCAGCGCGAAGCCGGCCTGCATGAAGAAGACCAGGATCCCGCAGACGAAGACGAAGATGTTGTCGAGCACGACCTGCGTGGCCGGATCGGCGACTTCCTCGGCCTCCTGGGCGGCAGCAGGGTTGGCCAGCAGCAGCAGTGCCGCTCCGACCAGTCCTGCTCCGATGAGCAACTTGCGCTTCACAGCTGTCTCCTTCGATTCGTTGGGTGGGGGTGATGGGGGCGTGTCTGGCTGACAGCGATCTGACCCGGAACTGACGGTAAGGACCGCCCGTTGCACGTCGGTCTCGTGGTCGTTGCGCCGCTGGCAACGCTGTGTGACCGGCGTGTTTCGTGGATCAGGTCAGTGGCCGGCCGCCGACGGCTCGAGCAGGTAGCCGCGCGACCGGACCGTCCGGATCGCCAGGCGCACGGGTTCCAGGCGTCGGCGCAGGCGGAGCACGTGGACGTCGAGGGCGTTGCGGCCCGGCGTGCCGCCGGGCCACCCGGCGGCGACGAGCTCGTCGCGGCTGACCACGGCGCCGAAGCGCCGGACGAGCACGGTCGTGAGGCGGGCCTCGACGGGGGGCAACGGCGCCCAGCGGTCACCGAAGCGGATGACGCCGTCGGTGTCGAGCTCGGGCACCAGCTCCAACGTCCGCTCGAGGCGGAGGCGCAGGCCCTCGAGCCGGGCACGCACGTCCAGCTCACCGCAGGGGGTGCGGACCCAGTCCTCGAGCGGATCGGAGGCGATCGGCGGCGCCGCTTCGGTGTCGACCATCAAGAGCCGGGCGCGGCCGCTCTTGGCCAGCTCCTCCCGGAGGGTCCGCTCGTCGGGCCAGCGGACGATGGTCACGTCCTTCATCGCTTCCGGACGGTACGGACGCTCCGTTTCTCCCGTGTTTCCCACAAGTCACCGCTCCGGCACATCTTCCCGGCACGATCCGCAGGGGTTCCGTATGCTCCGCCCATGTCGAAGAAGAACGCGTCCGATCACCTGTCCCAGGTGCCGCTGTTCACCGCCTGCTCCAAGAAGGAGCTGGGCATGATCGCCAAGGCGACCACCGAGCTGTCGTTTCCCGACGGGACCGAGCTGATGAAGCAGGACCAGTCGGCACGGGAGGCCTTCGTCCTCACCGAGGGCACCGTCGTCGTCAAGCGCAACGGGCGCAAGGTGGCCGAGCTCGGTCCCGGCGCGTTCCTCGGGGAGCTCGGGCTGCTGGACAAGGGCCCGCGCACCGCGACCGTCATCGCTCAGGGCCCGGTCGAGGCCCTCGTGCTCGGCCCGGGGGAGTTCGCCGGCCTGCTCGACGAGGTGCCGTCCATCTCGCACAAGCTGCTCAAGGCCCTCGCCGCCCGCATCCGGGAGCTCGACGCCAAGGCCTACGGCTGAGCTGAACCAGCCCGCCACGGTGGCCACCACCGCGGACGACTGGGCGGCGCCGCCCCGCGAACCCGTCCTCCCCGACGCACCGGCGGTCACCGTCGACCTGGACGACCTCGACGAGCTGTACCCCGACATCGACGGCCTCGACGCCGAGGGCCTCGTGCTGTCGCTGCCCGAGGCCCGCACGCTCGACCTGCTCCGCAGCCGGCTGCGCGGCTGCGCGATCGACGTGCCCGAAGGGTGCAGCATCGAGGCCGGCGACAGCGTGCTCGACGGCCTGGACCTGGTCGGTCGTCGCATCACCGGCCTCGTGCGCACCCACCTGGTGCGGTGCCGGCTCAGCGGCGCCGACCTGGCCGAAGCCACCCTCGAGGACGTCACGTTCGAGGACTGCGCGCTCGACCTCGCCTCGTGGCGCCTCGCTCGGATCCGGCGGGTGGCCGTCCACGGCGGCCGCATCGAGGGCCTGGACGCCACCGCCGCGCAGCTGGAGGACCTCACCATCACCGGCGTCGGCCTCGAGGACGTGCTGCTCGAACGGGCCCGGTGCGAACGGGTCGATCTGACCGGCGCAGATCTCACCTCGGTGACCGCGGTCGCCACCCTGGCGGGCGCCACCATCAGCCCCGCCCAGGCCGTCGCGCTGGCCGCCCGGATGGCCCGCAGCATCGGGGTCCGGGTGCTCGACCCGGAGGACCCGGCGAGGGCTTTCCCACCCCTGCGTGACCGCAAGTAGCCTCCCTCCCGCTATGGAACCCACGGTCGAGTCCTCACGTCGGATCAAGCCCCACCAGCTGGCCCTCGGGCTCGGTGTGCTGATCGCGGCGGTCACCGTCGTCTCCGGCATCGCCGCCACGTACTTCCAGTTCCACGGCGAGTCCGAGATCACGCGCGAGGTGTTCGGGAACATCCCGTCGCCGATCAAGGCCGCGTTCTACATGATCGTGCCGATCACCCTGCTCTACGGCGCCGTGGCCTTCAGCCAGCGCATGAAGAACTGGGAGCGGGGTGCGCCGGAGAACCGTCGCACCACCAAGAAGAACGTCGGTCAGCGCCTCAAGGACTTCCGCGCCGGCGTGTACATGCAGACGCTGCTGCGCGACCCCGCTGCCGGCGTCATGCACAGCCTGATGTACTTCCCGTTCCTGGTGCTGCTCGCCGTCACCACGGTGCTCGAGGTCAACCACCAGCTGCCGGACGAGGCCAAGTTCCTCCACGGCGACGTCTACCGCGCCTACGCCTTCGTGGGCGACGCCGCCGGCGTGCTGTTCCTCATCGGCGTGGGCTGGGCCATCGTGCGTCGCTACGTCCAGCGCCCCTATCGCATCCGGATGAAGACCAAGGCCGAGTACGCGGTCATCCTCGGCACGCTGTTCGCCATCGGCGTCACCGGCTTCCTGGCCGAGATGTTCCGCATCGCCGTCGACGGCCGCCCCGACTTCGAGAAGTGGAGCTTCGTCGGCTACCCGCTGTCCGGGTTGGTCGAGAACCTCGACACCGTCGCCGGTTGGCACCAGGCGATGTGGATCCTCCACGTCATCTCGTTCCTCGTGTTCCTGGTGATCCTCCCGGTCACGATGCTGCGCCACATGTTCACGAGCCCGATCAACATGTACCTGCGAGATCGGGAGCGCCCCAAGGGCGCGATGAAGGCCATGCCGAACCTGATGGAGACCGAGCTCGAGAGCTTCGGCGCCTCCACGGTCGAGGACTTCACCTGGAAGCAGCTCGTCGACCTCGACGCCTGCACCATGTGCGGCCGCTGCACCAGCGTCTGCCCCGCCCACGCCACCGGCAAGCCACTGGACCCCCGCGAGATCGTGCTCAAGTCCGGCGAGGTCATGGCCGCCACCGGCACACCGCAGGTGAGCCCGCCCCTCGGCACCGTCCCCGACATCACCGTGTCGGCCAACTCCTTCTTCGAGCGCATCACGCCCGAGGAGGTGTGGGCCTGCACCACCTGCAAGGCCTGCGACGAGATCTGCCCGGTGAACATCGAGATCATGGACAAGATCCTCGACATGCGCCGCTACCTGTCGCTCATGGAGTCGAACTTCCCGACCGAGCTCGGCGGCGCCTACATGAACATGGAGAACCAGGGGAACCCCTGGGGCATGTCGAACGCCACCCGCGGCGACTGGTCCAAGAAGGTCGAGGGCATCGACATCGTCGAGCCCGGCGACGTCTTCGACCACGAGTACCTGTACTGGGTCGGCTGCGCCGGGTCCTTCGACGACAAGAACCAGAAGGTCTCCGAGGCGATGGCCAAGCTCATGCGCCGCGCCGGGCTCGACTTCGCCATCCTCGGCGCCAACGAGATGTGCACCGGCGACCCGGCCCGCCGCTCGGGGAACGAGTACATCTACCAGATGCTGGCGATGCAGAACATCGAGACGCTCAACACCATGGGCGTCAAGAAGATCGTCACCCAGTGCCCGCACTGCTTCAACACGCTCGGCAACGAGTACCCGCAGCTCGACGGCCACTACGAGGTCATCCACCACACCCAGCTGCTGGAGAACCTCATCGCCGAGGGCAAGCTCGACATGAGCCGGGCCCGCCTCGACGAGCGCATCGTGTACCACGACTCCTGCTACCTGGGTCGCCACAACGACATCTACATGTCGCCCCGCAAGGTCATCGGCTCCCTCGGCGGCGTCGAGATCGTCGAGGCCCCCCGCAACGGCACCAAGGGAATGTGCTGCGGCGCCGGCGGCGCCCGCATGTGGATGGAGGAGTCCATCGGCACCAAGGTCAACGACGAGCGCTCCCGCGAGCTCGTGGCCACTGGCGCCGACCGCATCGCCACCGCCTGCCCGTTCTGCTACGTGATGATGGACGACGGTGTGAAGGCGGCGAGCACCGAGGACGACGGCATCAAGGTGGCCGACATCTCGATGCACGTCCTCGAGGCGATCGAGGCCGGCGAGGCTCGCGACGCGACCTCGCCCCTCACCATGACTGATTGAGCGTGGGGACGATCGATCGGCGCCAGCCACCGGTCGTCCTCATCGTCGGCGACGAACCGGGAGCGGTGGAGATCATGTCCCGGCTCGTCGTCCGCCACGGGCTGCGGTCCGTGAAGGCCAGCGAGGTGACGCCGGCGCTGGAGACGTCGTCGAGCACGCTCCCCCGCTGCATCATCGTCGACCTGCCCCGCGCCGGGCTCGGTTCGGCCCTGCAGCTGCTCGACCTGGTGCGCAGCCACGACGACGACCGGGTGTCCTCGTGCCGGGTGGTCGTCGTCGAGGGGCCCGGCAACCGCGGCGTGCTCCTCGCCTCGGGTGCCGACGCGCACCTGGAGCGTCCGGTGCACGCCCGGGACCTTCTGGCCGCGATCGACGAGCAGCTCGCCTCGTCGCGCTGAGCTACTGCTCGAAGTTCTTCCAGTACTGGCTGGGCGTGGGGCCGTCCTGGCCGTGGTACTTCGACTTCAGGGCGCCGGTGCCGTAGGGGACGTCGGCGGCGGTGGTCATGCGCAGGAAGCTGACCTGGCCGATCTTCATCTTCGGGTAGAGCGTGATCGGCAGGTTGTGCACGTTCGACAGCTCGAGGGTGATCTGGCCGTAGAAGCCCGGGTCGATGAAGCCGGCGGTGGAGTGGATCAGCAGACCGAGCCGGCCGAGGCTGGACTTGCCGTCGAGGCGGGCGACGAGATCGTCCGGAACGCCGATGCGCTCGAGGGTGGCGCCGAGCACGAACTCGCCGGGGTGGAGGACGAAGGGCTGGTCGTCCTCGACCGTGATCATCTCGGTCAGGTCGCTCGCGTCCTCCTTCACGTCGATCATCCCGCGGGTGTGGTTGCGGAACACGAGGAACCGGGGGTCGAGGGTGAGGTCGACCGACGACGGCTGGATGAAGGACTCGTCCAGCGGGTCGATGACGATGCGACCGTTGGCCAGCTCTTCGCGGATCGTGTGGTCGGAGAGGATCACGGCGGGCAGGTTAGGTGGCCGCCGTCCAGGGTCAGGACTGGCGGGAGCGGGCCGCGACCCAGCGGTACTTCTGGTGCGCGGCCTGGGTGGAGACGCCGAGGGTGTCGCCGATGTCGGACCAGGTGGCGCCCTTCTTGCGGGCCTCGGCCACCAGCTCGGCGACGAGGGCCTCAGCGGCGTGGCGGAGTCGTTGCGCGGCCTCGAGGCGCTGGTTGACGTCGCCCCGGGTGAGCTCGGCCACGGCCTCGCGCATGGCGGAGTCCGCCGCCAGGTCGATCTCGATGTCGCCCCGCCCGACTCGGGCGGTGACGGTGCCCTCTCGGCGCTGTTCCACGCCCCAACGGTATGCCAGGCGATCGACCGTGGTGGGGATGCCCCGAACCGCCCATTCGGTGCCGTCAGGATGACCCGGCCGCGCCCGCCGTGCCTAGGATGGGCGGCCTCAGACGGGGCCCCGGCGCCGTCCTGCGGGTGTAGTTCAATGGCAGAACGTCAGCTTCCCAAGCTGAGAACGCGGGTTCGATTCCCGTCACCCGCTCCACCCACTCCACCTTCACCGTCCGCTCGCGTCGCTCCCCACGATCGGCATCGAGGTGCCGGCCCAGCGACGGAGCAGCTTGCGGCCGGTCGAGCGGCTGCAGCGCAGCACCGTGTTCGATGCCATCCCGCGTGCGTTCAGGTGTGCGATGAAGCCGCGCATCATCCTCGAGGACGTGAGCACGAGGCCGTCGAGGTCCAGGATCACCGTCGCACCCGCCGAGGTGTGCGGTTCGATGGCATCCGCCAGCCGCCACAGCGCCTCCATCGCCGGCGTCCCGTGGACCTCGACGGTCACCGAGCCAAGGTCGACCGGGGTGGGTCGGAACGCCCAGTGCATCGCCTCCCGAGCGGTCGGCACCTCCGTTCCCTGCATGGGGACAGCGGACCATCCACACGTCGCCGGCGGACGACGAGCGCACGCCGATGCGGTGAACGACCGCTGAAGATTCGACAGTCGTCGGTTGAGCTCAGGAGCGGGCCGATCCTTCGGCGTCGGCGCCCGTCCGGTCCTCGACAGCGAGGCGCCGGCGTGCGGCCACGCTCGCCGCGGCCGCGCCGAGCAGGACCAGGGTGGCGCCTGACGCTCCTCCGCCCCCGGTCGCCGGCAGGGTCGCCACGGCGCCCGGGCTGGGCTCCGGCTCCTCAGCACCCAGTCCGGCGAGGGTCGTCGTGGGTGCGGCCGGGGCCGTGGTGGTGGTCGTGGACGGAGCCGCGCGAGTCGTGTTGAACGGACCGGTGATCTCGTAGGTGATGCCATCGGCCGAGAAGTCACCGGAGGTGCCCCGCATCGAGGAGAAGTAGAGGCGGGTGCCGCTGGGGTCGAAGGCCGGCCCGGCGATCTCCGATCCGTCCTGGCCCACGATGCGCAGGAACGGCGCGACCACCCGGTCGGGGGTGATCAGCACCAGCTCCATGTTGCCGCCGTCCTCGGCGACGTACAGCTCACCGGCCTCGTTGAACACGATGTTGTCGACGCCGGTCAGCGGCGCCGCGTCCGCACCGCCGGGGAAGTCGGCGGCTCGGTACACGATGTCCATCGTCGAGCTGATCGGGTCGTACACCCAGACCGTGTTGTCGCCCTTGGTGGTGAAGTACACCAGGCCGGTGTCGATCCAGATGCCCTCGGCACCGACATAGGAGTGGGCTCCCTTCGCGGCGGCGTCCGGGGCGGTGAGGACCGGGTCGACCTCGACCCAGCTGATCGTCCCGGTGCCGTCGGCTTCCGAGGCGACTGCCGCCTCCAGCACCCCGGCCGACAGGTCGGGGTAGGTCGTCGGAGTGAAGCGGTAGAACCGGCCGTCGGAGTTGGCGTCCTCCGTCAGGTAGACGCACTGCTGGTCCGGCCGATCGTCGACGAACGCGGCCTCGTGGAAGAACGCTCCCATGGCCGGGCGGGCCACCGCCTCGTCGACCCCGAACGGGTCGCACTCCCACACGAGCCCGGTCGGGTGCTCCTCGCAGGACAGCCAGGTCCCCCACGGGGTCGGGCCGCCGGCGCAGTTCGTGTAGGTCCCATCCAAGATCCGGTATGCATCGATGACCTCGCCGTCGGCGTCGAAGCGGATCGCCCCCACGCCTCCGCCGGTCAGGTCGAAGCGCTCCTCCTGGTTCGAGACGTAGATCCAGCCGCCATCGTCACCGGTGGGGAACACCGCGCCGCCGTCGGGGTCGGAGTGCCAGGCGTAGCCGGATTCGCCCGGGAGGACCTCACCCGCCCGGGCCACGACCCTCGAGGTGAAGCCATCGGGGAGGATGATCCCGTTCTCGTCCGGCGATCGGCCGGCGATCGAGCCGTAGGGCCCGTCGCCGGGTACGGCATCGGCCGCGTAGGCCCGGTGCCAGAAGCCGGGGCCGAACGATGCGGCCGTACCGGTGGCGGCGAGTCCGAGGGCGAGGAAGCGACGACGATCGAGCTGTCCCATGATGAGCGGCTCCAGGAGCAGGTGGCGGGCTGATGCTCACCCACACTTCGCCTGCCACGGCCACCAGCCCTTCGTGAACGAGATCACGAGCAGGTGAACCTTCGGTGAACCGGCTCCGGCCCCTTCCCGCAGCCGGGTTGGCCGGCAGATCAGCATTCGGTGGAGTGACCTTCGCCCCTTCCGCCGACCCTGGTGATCACGGATGCTCGGCATGAGGGTCATCGGCGATGACGCCACCGAGAGGAGCGGGTGCGATGAGTTACGACACGGTCGTCGTCGGGTACGACGGCTCCAGCGACGCCGATCGGGCGGTCGAGGTCGCAGCCGATCAGGTCGCGCCGGACGGGACGGTGCACGTGGTGACTGCGTTCCACCCCGAGTCGACCACCCGGCTCATGCAGCAGGTGAAGGAGCTACCGGAGGAGTTCCGGTACACCTACGACCCAGCTGCCGCAGAGAAGGAACGGCAACACCCTGCGCTGGAGCGCCTCCGGGGCCGCGGCACGCGCTGCGAGGGACACATCGTCGCCGATGATCCCGCCGCGGCGATCATCGACGTCTCCGAGCGCGAGGGCGCCACCCTCGTCGTGGTCGGCAGCCGAGGCCTCGGCAGGGTGCAGCGGTTCCTCCGGGGCAGCGTCTCGGCCCGGGTCGCCGCGCATGCTCCGATGAGCGTGCTGATCGTTCACGATCCCAGCGACACCTGACGTCACCGCACCATCAGCGTTCGTGCGCGAGGTGACGGATGCGGTTCAGCGCCGCCTGCTGGAGCGCAACGTGGGTGTGGACGCCGCCCTCTGCTTCACCCAGCTCGCGCCGCCAGCGGCCGTCGCCGTCCAGGGACCAGGCCAGCTGGTCGTCAGCGAGGTTGACGTCGAGGATCTCGTCGAGCCGCTCCTGGAGCTCGGGCGCCTCGACCGGCGTGAGCGCCTCCACCCGGCGGTTGATGTTGCGGGTCATGAGGTCGGCGGAGCCGATGAGGTGCAGCGGTCGCCCCGTCCCGGCGCCGTTCGCGAAGCGGTAGATGCGGCTGTGCTCGAGGTAGCGGCCGACGATGGACCGCACGCGGATGTTCTCGGACAGCCCCGGCACCCCTGGCCGGAGGCAGCAGATGCCCCGCACGATGAGGTCGACCTCCACGCCAGCGGCCGCGGCGGCGTAGAGCGCGTCGATCATCGCCGGATCGGAGAGGCTGTTCATCTTCGCCACGATGCGCCCACCGCTGCCGTGCTGGGCCTCGCCGGCGATCAGCCCCTCGAACCGTCGGCGGAGGTGATCCGGGGCGACGACGAGCTTCTCGTAGTCCACGGCGCTGCTGAACCCGGTGAGGTAGTTGAACAGCTGGGACAGGTCGGTGCCGATGGCGGGGTCGGTGGTGAAGAGGCCGAGGTCCTCGTAGATCGTCGCCGTCTTCGGGTTGTAGTTGCCCGTCCCGATGTGGCAGTAGCGGCGGAGACCGTCGCGCTCCTCGCGCACCACGAGCAGCGTCTTGGTGTGGGTCTTGAGGCCGACGATCCCGTAGACGACGTGGACGCCGACCTCCTCGAGCGCCTTGGCCCACTCGATGTTGCGGGCCTCGTCGAAGCGGGCCTTCAGCTCGACCAGCACCGCCACCTGCTTGCCCGACTCCGCGGCCCGCACCAGGGACCGGATGATCGAACTGTCACCGGAGGTCCGGTACAGCGTCATCTTGATGGCCACCACGCCAGGGTCCTTGGAGGCCTGTCGGAGGAACGCCTCCACCGTGTTGTGGAAGCTCGAGTACGGGTGGTGGACGAGGATGTCGCCACGTCGGATCTCAGCGAAGAAGTCGGCAGGGACGCCGTCGCCGGCGGCGTGCCATGGGGTGGTGCCGGCCCAGTGCTTGTCCTTCAGGTCTGGTCGTTCCAAGGCGTGGATCGACCAGAGCGATGTCAGGTCCAGGAGTCCCTGCACGACGTAGACGTCTTCCGGAGCCAGGTCCAGCTCTCGCACGAGCACGTCGCGCAGCGCGTCGCTCATGTCGGCGCCGATCTCGACCCGCACGGCACGACCGAACCGTCGCCGTCGCAGCTCCATCTCCACCGCTTCGAGCAGGTCGTCGGCCTCGTTGTCCTCGACGGTGAGGTCGGCGTTGCGGGTGACCCGGAACAGCGACCACTCGAGGACATCCATGCTGGGGAACAGCCGGTCGAGGCGATCGGCGATGAGCTCCTCGAGCGGGACGAGGGAGGCGGTGCCCGGCACCCGGAGGAAGCGGTCGAGGTTCGAGGGAACCTTCACCCGGGCGAACCGCCGCTCACCGGTCTCGGGGTCGGCCACCAGGACCGCCAGGTTGAGCGACAGGTTGGAGATGTAGGGGAAGGGGTGCCCCGGGTCCACCGCCAACGGCGTGAGCACCGGGAACACGTGCTCGTCGAAGACCCGGTCGATCGCCTCCCGTTCGGGCTCCGGGAGCCGCGCCAGGTGCGTGAGCCGGATGCCCTCCCGCTCGAGCTGCGCGACGACCACGCCGGTGAAGACCTGCTGGTGGTCGCGGCACAGGTCGAGCACGACGTCGCGGATCGCCGCCAGCTGCTCGGCGGGTGCGCGCCCGTCGTGGGATGGCCGGCGCACACCGGCGAACAGCTGGTCCTTCAGGCCGGCGACCCGCACCTGGAAGAACTCATCGAGGTTGGACGAGAAGATCGCCAGGAACTTGGCCCGCTCCAGCAGCGGCACCTGGTCGTCGGTGGCGAGGGCGAGCACGCGCGCGTTGAACTCGAGCCACGACAGCTCGCGGTTGAAGAAGCGCTCCGGACGTTGCCGGAGATCGAGCCCGGCGGCGTCCTCGACCGTGGAACCGACCCCGGTCGGCGCTGCGGCATGGTCGGGCCGGCGTCTCGATCGGGTGAACCATCGGATGAAGCGCCGCCAGCGGCCTGGGTGGTCTTCGTGCACGGTCTGCTTGATCGAGTCGGGAACGGGGGTCAGCGCCTCCTCCACGCTGGCATCCCCCCTCGTGCCGATCTGCACCCCGGGGACGTCGTTCGGGCTCGGTCCACCGAGCGTTCAGGCGCCATGAGGTGTCCCGTCACCTCCGCGACACCTCGCGTCGGCCCGTCGCATCGGCCGGGGGATGCCGTCCCCTCCCCCGGCAGGCGGGCGGCGACTTCACGCATCGTTCATGCCCCGTGCCCCCGTGGTATCCGTCGCGGAGAGGTCGGGATGGTGTCCTACGACCATGACCGCATCGGAGCACGCTGCACGCGAGGCCGAGGCGCTGCCCGAGGTGGTCGGTCGGCCTGCCGTGTTCGACCTGGATCGCACGTTGCTGGCCGGGTCGAGCCTTGTGGCGCTGGCCCGCGTGATGGCCAGACGCCGCATGGTCTCCGGTCAGCAGCTGCTCTCGGGGCTGGCGATGGACCAGGTGTTCCGGCGCCGCGGGGCCACCGATGACGACGTCGACCGCATCCGCACCATCGCGCTCCGCCACATCGCCGGCGCCGACGTCGCGCAGCTGCGAGCGCTGACCGACGAGGTCGGTCGTGCGCTCAGCCGCCAGGTGCTGCCCGGCGCACGGATGCTGCTGCGTCGCCACCAGGAGGCCGGCGACTTCATCGTGATCCTGTCCGCGAGCCCCCAGGAGCTGGTCGAGGCCATCGCGTCCCGCCTCGGTGCGCAACGGGCCGTGGGCACCCGCGCCGAGGTCGACGGGAGCCGCTACACGGGCGGTCTCGATGGCCCGTTCTGCTACGGCATCGGCAAGGTGCAGCGGCTGGAGCACGACCTCGGACCCGGCTCCTTGGATGCGGCCACCGCATATGCCGACTCCACCTCGGACCTCCCGGTGCTCGAGGCCTGCCGCGAGCCGGTGGCGGTCAACCCGGACCGTCCGCTGCGCCGGGTGGCGAAGGCACGGGGGTGGCCAGTCGTGCGGTTCGCGTGAGCGGCCTGACGGTGCCCGGCGATCACCGCTCATCGGATCGGCGGGTCAGGAGCGTTCCGATGAGGATCGAGATCTCGTAGAAGAGGTACATCGGGATCGAGAGGATGCCGAGCGTGTAGGGGTCACCCGATGGGGTGATGACGGCGACGACGACGACGATCCCGACCACGGCGTAGCGCCGGGCGCTCCGCAGGCTCGAGGCGGTGATGACGCCTGCCAGCTGGAGGAAGACGAGGACGATGGGGAACTCGAAGCCGACACCGAAGGCCAGCATCATGTAGGTGATGAGCTCGAAGTAGGGGGCGGGGCGAAACTGCTGCTGCAGGCCCTCGCCGCCGACCTCGGTGAGGAACTCGAGCGCGGGGGTGAGGGTGTGGAACGCCAGGGTGGCGCCGAGCACGAACAGCACGAGCGCCGATCCCACGAACGGGTACGCCCACCGCTTCTCGTTCGCGTGGAGCCCGGGGACGACGAACCGCCAGACCTGCCACAGCAGGACCGGCATGGCGAGCGCGACGCCCCCGTAGCCGGCGATCTTGAGGCGGATGGAGAACGCCTCCAGGGGCTCGGTCTGCAGGAGCCGGCAATCGTCGACCGCGGCACCCTGCAGGCTGCAGTAGGGGTCGACCAGGACATCGAAGATCCACGGGTAGAGGAACCAGCAGACCACGGCACCCACGGTGACGGCCGCTGCCGACTTGATGATCCGGTCCCGCAGCTCGGACAGGTGGTCGAGCACCGACAGGTCTGCCGGCCCGGGCGCCTCCGTGGTCCGGCGTCCACCGCCCGATCTCCTGCGAACCGCGACCATGGCTGCTCAGTCGACCCGCAGGTCGGCGCCGGGTCGCTCGGCCGCGTCGTCGGTGAGCGCGGCGGTCACATCGATGCGGAAGGCGTCGGACATGCGCCGCAGCTGTCCGAGCGCCGAGCCCGCCTGGCGGAGGGCGGCCGGCAGCTTGTCCGGACCGAGCACGACGAGGGCGACGAGGGCGATCGCCAGGAGCTCGAGGCCTCCCACGTTGAACACGAGGACGCTCCGCCGACGGTCAGGCCGACGGCGCCGGGTCGGTGTCGTCGGTCCTCGTCGCCGTGCCCTCGCTGAGACCCTGCTTGAACTCGGTCTGGGCCCGTCCCAGCGAACGGGCGAGCTTGGGGAGCTTCGCCCCGCCGAACAGCAGGATGATGACGAACAGGACGATGAGGAGCTCTGGGCCTTGGGGCATGCGGCGAAGGTAGGAGGCGCCGGTTTCCCGGCCGTGGCCCCGGGGTGTGCTGCTCGTGAACGGCGACGGAAGTCGCGGCGACGGGTCAGGCGCTCGACGTGGCGTACTTGTAGCCCAGCCCCCGGATGGTCACGATGCGCTGGGGGTTGGCGGGATCCATCTCGACCTTGGCCCGCAGTCGCTTCACGTGCACGTCGAGGGTCTTGGTGTCGCCGACGTAGTCGAAGCCCCACACGAGGTCGATGAGATCGCCACGAGTCATGACGCGGTCGACGTTGGCGAGGAGCACGTGGAGCAGCTCGAACTCCTTCAGCGGCATCGGGGTCAGCTCGCCCCGGATGCGGACCTCGTGCCGCTCCGGATCGAGCGCGACGTCGGCGACCTGCACGGCCTCGGCGGGGAGCGCGTGGTCGGTGCCGACCTGGCGTCGCATGACGGCGCGCATGCGGGCGATCAGCTCACGGATGCGGTACGGCTTGGTGACGTAGTCATCGGCGCCGACCTCGAGGCCCACGACGGCATCGATCTCCGACCCCTTCGCCGTGACCATGATGATGGGCACGCGGGACCGCTTCCGCAGCTCCCGGCACACGTCGATCCCCGACACCTTGGGCAGGAGCACGTCCAGGAGCAGCACGTCGGGCTGGATCGCGTCGAACATGGCGAGGGCGGCAGCGCCGTCCCGGGCGACCTGCACCCGGAAGCCCTCCCGCGCCAGGCCGATGGTGAGCGCCTCGATGAAGGACTCCTCGTCCTCCACCACCAGCACGGTCGGGTGGTGCACGGGGGCGTGGGCCTTCCGCAGCACCGGAGCGGTCGGCTGGTCGACGGACATCAGCGGACCTCCGCCGTGAGGTGGTCGGGGTCTCCGGTGAGCATGTAGCGCAGGCGGGCACCGATGATGGCGGAGTGGTCGGCGATGCGCTCCAGGGAACGGCCGGCGATGAGCGTGGACGTGGCGATCCGCACGGCATCGGGACCGACCAGCCGGAGCAGCTCGGCCATCAGGTGCTCGTAGTGCATGTCCATCGCCTGGACCCGGGTGGCGAGGTCGGTGGCGAGGTGGAGGTCCTGGGCCGACCAGGCCCGCAGCGCGTCCCGGTACGCCGCCACGGCCGTGTCGTCCATCGACACGAGGATGTCGAACGTCGCTCGGTGCCCGGCCCAAAGCCCACGCTCGGGGTTCAGCTTCACGACGCGCAGGGCGAGGTCGCCGATCCGCTCCAGCTCGGACAGGATCCGCAGCACGGACACGACGAAGCGGAGGTCGGAGGCCACCGGGTTCTCCCGGGCGAGCAGGTCGTAGCAGCGCTCCGTGAGGCTCACGTTCATCGCGTCGATCTCGTCGTCGCACGCGACGGCTGCGGCGGCGGCGCCGGGGTCGCCATCGAGCAGCACGCGACGGGTGCGCTCCAGGTTGTGGTCCACCTTGACGCCCATGAGCTCGACCTGCAGCCGCAGCTGGTCCAGCTCGTCGTGGAAGGACTTGCGCAACCGTCGACCCCCTTGCCCGTCCCCCGTGCCCAGTGGCTCGTGCGCTGGGTGCATCAGCCGAAGCGACCCGTCACGTAGTTCTCGGTGCGTTCGTCATCCGGTGTGGTGAAGATCTTGTCGGTGTCGGCGTACTCGACGAGCAGGCCGGTGCGGCGGTCGCTCTCCTCGTTCACCTCGGTCGTGAAGAACGCCGTCCGGTCCGACACCCGAGCCGCCTGCTGCATGTTGTGGGTCACGATGATGATCGTGTAGCGCTCCTTGATCTCCACCATGAGGTCCTCGATGCGTCCGGTGGCGATCGGGTCCAGCGCCGAGCACGGCTCATCCATCAACAGCACCTCCGGATCCGTCGCGATCGCCCGCGCGATGCAGAGCCGCTGCTGCTGGCCACCCGACAGGCTCATCCCCGACTCCTTCAGCCGGTCCTTCACCTCGTCCCACAGCGCCGCACCCTGCAGCGCCTCTTCCACGACGTCATCGAGGTTGCCCTTGGCACCCGCCACCTTCGGACCGTAGGCCACGTTGTCGTAGATCGACTTCGGGAACGGGTTCGGCTTCTGGAACACCATCCCGATCCGACGACGCACCTCCACCGGGTTCACCGCGGGGTCGTACAGGTCGACCCCGTGGTAGCTGATGTCACCCTCCACCCGAGCCGTGTCGATCAGATCGTTCATCCGGTTGAAGCACCGCAGCATCGTCGACTTCCCACACCCCGACGGACCGATGAACGCCGTGATCTCGTGCTGGCGCACGTCCAGGGAGACGTCGCGCACGGCGCGGAAGTCCCCGTAGTACACGGCCACGCCGGAGACGTCGAACACCGCCTGCTGCGGGACCCCGGGCGGCGCTGGCTCCGTCCGGGGCACGGGGGATCCGTTCTCGGCCATGAGGCGGACCTCTCGGGTCAGGTTGTCGGGCATGTCAGCCCCTCTTCTTCTCGTAGCGGTTGCGCAGGAGGATGGCGATGGCGTTGGCGAGCAGGACCACGGCGAGCAGCACGACGATGGCCGCGGCGGTGGCCTGCTCCCAGTCGGCCCCGGGCCGGCCGGCCCAGGTGGTGATCACGATCGGCATCGCCGTGAAGCGCTCGTCGAGGCTGTCGAGCGACATGCCGGTCCCACCGGAGAGGAAGCCCGTCACCGCGCCGACGAGGATGAGCGGCGCGGCCTCGCCGAGCGCTCGGGCGAGGGCCAGGACCGTGCCGGTGAGGATCCCGGGGGCGGCGTAGGGGATCACGTGGTGCTTGGTGACCTCCCACGTGGTGGCGCCCACCCCGTAGGCGGCCTCCCGCAGCTCGGCGGGCACGGCGCGCAGGGCCTCGGCGCTGGTGATGATCACGATGGGCAGCACCAGGATCGCCAGCGTGAGGCCGGCGGAGATGACCGAGCGACCCTGGGCGTCGGGGCCGGTGAAGCTCCCGAGCGCCTTGACGAAGATGGCCAGGCCGAGGATGCCGTAGACCACCGAGGGCACCCCGGCCAGGTTGCGGATGCTCACGTCGATGAACCGGGTGAGCCGGGTCGATCGCGCGTACTCCTCGAGGTAGATCGCCGAGGCGATGCCGACGGGGAAGGCCACCACGACGGTGAACACGCCGATGAAGAAGGTGCCCCGCAGCCCCTGCAGGATCCCGGAGGCCTCGGCCTGCGAGCGCAGGCTCCCCTGGAGGAAGTCGCCGAGCCGCCCGGTGAGCGTGCCGCTGCCGGTCTGGGCCACGTCGTAGACCAGGACGCCGAGGATCACGATGGAGGTGGCCAGCGCGGCGATCAGGATCGCCTGGAACGCCTTGCCGGAGACGTCGCTCCGGTTGCCGGTGAGCTGGCGCCGGACCTGCTCGGCGGCGATGCCGCCTCCGAGGCTCGCTGGGGTCGTGAGTGCCATCGTCGGCTCCTAGTAGGCCTGGCGCACGCGGCGGACGAACCGGCTGGCGAGCACGTTGAGGACGAGCGTGACGAGGAAGAGCAGCATCCCGACGAAGAACAGGCTCTGGAAGGTGAGCCCGGCGCCGCGCACCTGGTCGGTGCCGGCTGCCTGGGACGCCATCGCCGCAGTCATCGTCTGACCCGGCCTGAAGATGTCGGTGCTGAACAGGGACCCGCCGGTGGCGCCGGCCGCGATGAACACGACCATGGTCTCCCCGATCGCCCGGGACACCGCCACGATGAACGCCGCGACCAGACCCGACACCGCGGCCGGGATCACGACCCGGATCGTCGTGGTGATCTTCCGGGCACCGAGCCCGTAGGAGGCCTCGCGCAGCGCCATCGGCACCGAGCGCATCGCGTCCTCGGAGATCGACGCGACCAGCGGGATCGTGAGGATGCCGACGCCGATGCCGGCCGCCGCGATGTTGAACTGGGTCGCCTCGTCGTTCAGTCGCTGGACGATCACCGGGGACAGGAAGGTCAGGGCGAAGAAGCCCAGCACCACCGACGGGATGCCGGCCAGGATCTCGAGCGCCGGCTTGACCACCTTGCGGACGGTGGCTGGTGCGTACTCGGAGAGGTAGACGGCGGCGCCGAGGCCGAGCGGGCCGGCCACCGCCATCGCGATGACGGTGACGATGAGGCTGCCGCTGACGAGGGTCTTGACGTCGTACATGCCGCGCCGCGGGAACCACCCGTCGGTCCAGAGGGCGGCGAGCTCGACCTGGCTGACGAAGGTCCAGGCCTCGCCGATCAGCGACGCCACGATGGCGACCGAGATCACGATGGAGGTGGATGCGGCCGTGAACAGGACCGCTCGCACGATCCGCTCCTTGCGCATCCGGGAGCGGGAGCCGTGGAAGTCCTCGAGCGAGTAGCTCGTCGGGTTGCTCGCCAGGGAGGTCATGGGGCGCCTGTCGGGGGTGGAGCGTGCGGCGGTCGTGGGTGCGAACTGGCCGGCCCGGAGGGGGAGATTCCGGGCCGGCCGATCCGCCCCTGTGAGGTGAAGGGGTGTGCCTGGCGGGTCAGGCGGCGCCGGTGGTGCGGGCGTCCCAGCGCTCGACGGTGCTGGACAGCGTGTCGTCGGCCAGGTCGACGTAGCCGACCTCGGAGACCGAGTCGATGGCGTCGTTCAGATAGAAGTCCACGAACGCGGTCAGCGCGGGGTTCTCCTCGGCCTTGGCCGGGTTCACGTAGATGAACAGCGGCCGGGACACCGGGTAGGAGTTGTCGGCGATGGTCTCGTCGGTGGGGGCGATGCAGCCGTCGCCACCGTCGACCTCGAGGACCTTCACGCCCTCGGCCTCACGGGCGAAGGCGAAGCCGACCCAGCCGAAGCTGGTGTCGGAGCCCTGGATGCCCTGGATGATGACGTTGTCATCGGCCGAGGCCTGGTAGTCCGGGCGAGTCTCCGCGTTCTGGTCGCGGTCCTCGTTGAACTCCTCGATCACCAGCTCCACGAAGGAGGCGTAGGTGCCGGACTCCTCACCGGGGCCGGTGACGTCGAGGGGGGCGTCGGGCATCTCGGTGTCCGAGCCGAGCTCGGTGGCCAGGTCCTGGGCGTCGCTCCAGTTGCCGAAGCCCTGGGACTCGGGGCCGACGAGGGCGTAGATGTCGGCCAGGGTGAGGCAGCTCACGGCGTCGTTGGCCGTGTTGGTCATCATCGCGATGCCGTCGTTGCCGATCTGGAGCTCGACGAACTCGACGCCGTTCTCCTCGCACTGGGCGATCTGCTCGTCCTTGACCTTGGACGAGGCGTCGTTGATGTCGGTCTCGCCCTGGCAGAACAGCTCGAAGCCGTCGCCGGTACCGGGGCCGTCGACGGAGATGTCCACGCCCGGGTTCGCTTCGGCGAAGCGCTCGGCCACGGCGATGGAGATCGGCTCCACCGTGGACGAACCGCTCACCACGATCGTCCCGGACAGGTCACCACCTTCATCGGTGTCGGTGTCGGTGTCGGTGTCGGCGGCGTCGCCGTCAGCCGCCGTGTCGTCTGTGGCGGTAGCGGTGTCGTCGTCATCGCCGCATGCAGCAGCGAAGAGTGCGAAGGGAAGCAGCAGGGCGAGCATCGATGCCCAGCGTCGGTTGCGGATCAAGGGGATTTCCTCCATGCGAGGGGAACGGGGTCTCTTGGGTTGTCGGCGACCGTACGAAGCCGACCTTGACGCCAGACCGAGCCCAGGTGGACCGGAGGTGAACTCATCGGAGCGCCTGGGCAAACGACCCGCCGATCGGGCTCCCGACCCCTCACATCAGCCGTAACGTATGTGCATGACCATTGATGTGATCCCGGATGTCCGGGCTGACGTGCTGAAGGCGCTGGCCGAGCCACGCCGGTGGCGCATCGTCGAGCTGCTGTCGTGCGAGGAGCTGTGCGTGTGCCACCTCGCCGAGGAGATCGGCATCGCCCAGCCCCTCGCCTCCCACCACCTGAAGGTCCTGCGGGACGCCGGGCTGGTCGAGTCCGAGAAGCACCGGCAGTGGACCTACTACCGGCTCCGTCCCGGTGCCCTCGAGGACCTGGCGGGTGCGATCGGGGCGATCACGTCGTGCTGCCCCACCCCGGGCGAGCGACGGAGGCCGTGCACATGACCGTGGTCACCGAAACCCAGCCCGAAGACGCCCCGGTCATCGAGAAGCTGTCCACGCTCGACCGGTTCCTCCCGCTGTGGATCGGCGCTGCGATGGCTCTCGGCATCGGGCTCGGCCGCCTCTTCCCCGGCCTCGACGACACCCTCGACCGGGTCAAGATCGACACCGTCTCCCTGCCGATCGCGCTCGGCCTGCTGCTGATGATGTACCCGGTGCTGGCCAAGGTCCGGTACTCCCGCCTCGGCGAGGTCACCGCCGATCGGCGCATGCTCGGCCTGTCCCTGGTCCTGAACTGGGTGATCGGCCCCGCGCTGATGTTCGCCCTCGCCTGGCTCATGCTGCCGGACCTGCCCGAGTACCGGACCGGGCTCATCATCGTCGGCCTGGCCCGCTGCATCGCCATGGTCCTGATCTGGAACGACCTGGCCTGCGGCAACCGGGAGGCGGCCACGTTCCTGGTCGCGGTGAACTCGCTGTTCCAGATCGTGGCCTACTCGCTGCTCGGCTACTTCTACCTGGAGCTGCTCCCCCAGTGGCTCGGCCTCGACCAGGCCGCCCTCGACGTGTCCATCTGGGAGATCGCCAAGTCGGTGCTCATCTTCCTCGGCGTCCCGCTTCTGGCCGGCTACCTCACCCGCCGCATCGGGGAGGGTCGCAAGGGCACCGACTGGTACGAGAACACCTTCCTGCCCCGCATCGGCCCGGTGGCGCTCTACGGCCTGCTCTTCACGATCGTGGTCCTCTTCGCCCTCCAGGGCGAGGCGATCACCTCCGAGCCCTTCGACGTCGCCCGCATCGCCCTCCCGCTGCTCGTGTACTTCGCGCTGATGTGGGGCTCGTCGTTCGCCATCGGCCTGAAGATGGGCCTGCCCTACGACCGCAACACCACCGTCGCCTTCACCGCCGCCGGCAACAACTTCGAGCTCGCCATCGCCGTGGCCATCGGCGTCTTCGGCGTCACATCCGGCCAGGCCCTCGCCGGCGTCGTCGGCCCGCTCATCGAAGTCCCCGTCCTCGTCGGCCTCGTCTACGTCGCCCTCTGGGCCCGACGCCGCTACTACCCGGAGACCACCACCCCATGAGCTACGACCACGACCTCAGCGTGCTCAGCCGCAAAGCTGCCGGACTGGCGGCCCGCTTCGACGGCATGTTCGGCGTCGAGACCGTCGAGCGGCTCCTGCACGAGTCCTACGACCTGCTCGCCGCCACGTCGAAGGTGAACCAGTACCTGCCGCTGCTGGCCGAGCGGTTCGCCGCTGACCGTCTCCGATCGCTCGCCAAGACCCAAGGAGTCCCCGTGACCACCACCCCCGAGATCCTCGTCGTGTGCACCCACAACGCCGGCCGCTCCGTCGCCGCCCGGATCCTGCTCGACCACCACGGCCGGGGTCGCGTGACGGTCCGGTCCGCCGGCTCCGCCCCGGGGGACGACATCAACCCCGCGGTCGCCGAGATCCTCACCGAACGGGGCCACGACGTCAGCAAGGAGTTCCCCAAGCCCCTCACCGACGAGGCCGCCCGGGCCGCCGACGTGATCATCACCATGGGCTGCGGCGACGCCTGCCCGATCTTCCCCGGCAAGCGCTACCTCGACTGGGATCTCACCGACCCGGCCGGCAAGCCCGTGGAGGAGGTCCGCCCCATCGTCGACGACATCGACCGGCGCGCCCAGGCCCTCCTGGCCGAGCTCCTCGACGCGCCGGGCGTCTCGTCAGCCGAGGCGCCGTAGCCGCCGGATCACGCATCCGCGGACGCAGCTGAGGAAGACGGAGTGGGAACAACGGATGATCCCACGGGGTTCAAGTGGTCGTGACCTCGCGCGTGCAGAACCCGGCGCAGGCCGAGGTCGAAAGACCGCGCCAGCGCCTGGAGCGGATCACCACCTACCTGTCCTCCATCGTGGACAACCTGGTGGACGGCGTGCTGCTCGTCGACGACGTCTCGTTCCGCATCTCCGTCGTGAACGACGCGTTCCTCCGCCTGGTCGACAGCCCGGCGACACCGACCGAGCTCGTCGGACGCAACATCGACGACCTCCGGTCCCCGATCCGGGGAAGGGTGGAGGATCCGGAGGCGTTCTCGACGCGGATCGACGCGCTGTACGAGGGTGACCTGCCCGCCACCGACCTCGTCCGCTTCGTCGACGGACGGGTCCTCGAGCGCGACTACGTACCCGTCCCGGTCGGACCCACCAGGCGCGCCCACCTGTGGTTGTTCCGAGACGTCACCGAACGGGAGCAGACCGAGGAGCTGCGCCGACGGATGCTCGAGCGGGAGTCGGCAGCACGCACGGCGGCCGAGGAGACGAGCGCGTCGCTCCGTGAGCTCGCCCGCCTGAAGACCGAGCTGGTGGCGAGCGTGTCCCACGAGCTGCGCACGCCGCTGACCTCGCTGCGCACCTTCGTCGAGCTCCTGGCTGCGGACGCACCGCAGCTCTCCGAGGAGCACTGCGGCTTCGTCGATGCCATCGACCGGAACACCGACCGACTGCTGACGTTGGTCGAGGACCTCCTGCTGCTGGCCCAGCTCGAGTCGCAGGCGCTGTCGTTCCGACCCGTCCTGCACGACGTCGCCTCCCTCGTGCGAACCTCGGTCGAGTCGATCGCACCGCTCGCCCAGGCCGCAGGGGTGACGATCGACCTCGAGCCCGGCAGCTGTCCGGTCGCGCTCCTCGACCCGGTCCGCATCGACCAGCTGCTGACCAACCTGCTCTCGAACGCGCTGAAGTTCACCCCCGCCGGAGGGCACGTGCAGGTCACCACCCACGCGTCCGAAGACGGGTGCCGTCTCGAGATCGCCGACACGGGGCTCGGCATCCCGGCGACGGAGACCGACCGGGTGCTGGACCGCTTCTACCGGGCCAGCAACGCGGGCGCGACACCGGGCACCGGCCTGGGCCTCAGCATCAGCGCGGCGATCGTGGAGATGCACGGCGGGTCCATGGAGATCCGTCGTGGAGATCCGGGCGGGACCGTCGTGGTCGTGCACCTGCCGGCGTCGGGACAGCTGGGTGGGTGAGCGGGAGCTCCTGCTCCTGGTCGAGGACGACGACGACATCCGACAGGGGCTCGCCGCTGTCTTCAGCCGCGCCGGCTACCGCGTCGACCAGGCCGGGGACGGCCGGGCGGCGCTGCGGCGGTTCCACGAGGCGAGGCCCCACCTCGTAGTCCTCGACGTGGGCCTTCCCGGGCTCGACGGGTGGGAGGTCCTGTCGAGGCTCCGCGACATGAGCGACGTGCCCGTGCTCATGCTGACCGCTCGTGGTCTCGAGGCCGAGAAGGTGCGTGGGCTCCAGGGCGGCGCCGACGACTACGTCGCCAAGCCGGTGGGGAACCAGGAGATCGTGGCACGGGTCGGGGCCCTGCTCCGGCGAGCGGGGCGCGGCTCGGAGCCGGTGGAGCGCTACGACGACGGCACCGTCGCCGTCGACCCCTCGTCCCACGAGGTCTGGGTGCACGGCCGTCCCGTGCACGTCACCCCGACCGAACTGCGCTTGCTCGACACCCTCGTGCGCCACCGGGGACAGGTGCTCAGCGCCGAGCAGCTGCTGGGACAGGCCTGGCGGGACCCGAGCGGCATCGGGACCGACCGGGTCAAGTACGCGGTCTCGCGCCTCCGCCGGAAGCTCGACTGGTCCGAGGACGGACCGATCGAGGCGGTTCGGGGCGTCGGCTACCGCTACCGCCCGCCGGCCTGAGACCGGTCGTCCGCGACCGGACTGCCACCGTCGAGCAACCCGGAGCGCGTTCCAAGTCAGGACGCGTCGACGATCTCGGGTCCGGGTCGGCCGACGAGGTGACCCTGGATTAGGTCGCAGCCCAGCTCCCGCAGGCGCTGCCGTTGGGCGTCGGACTCGACGCCCTCGGCGACGGTGACGGCCCCGAAGGTGTGGGCGATGTCGATGGCCGAGCGGACGAGGGCCAACCGGCGGGCGTCGGTGAGCATCCCATCGATGAACACCCGGTCGATCTTGACGAACTCGGGTGAGAAGCGGTCGAGGTACGACAGCGACGCGTAGCCGGTGCCGAAGTCGTCCACCGCGAACGCAACCCCGTGGTCGCGCAGCTCCCCGACGATGCGGACGGCCGAGTCGGGGTCCGAGGCCAGCGACGACTCGGTGAGCTCGAGGCACAGCGCCTCGGGGGGCACGTCGTGGTGCTGGAGGGTGTCCATGACGCGCCCGACGAAACCGGAGGCGAGCAGCTCGGCCGCCGCCACGTTCACGCTCACCCAGCAGTCGGTGAACAGCCCCCGAGCACGGGCGCGGGCGAGGGCGGCGACCGCCCGCTCCCGCATCAGATCCCCCAGCTCGTGGATCGCACCGATCTCCTCGACCACGTGGAGGAACTCCCACGGGAGGAGCAGGCCCTCCTCCGGGTGCGCCCAGCGGCAGAGGGCTTCGGCCCCGACCGGTGCGCCGGTGTGCACATCGACCTCGACCTGGAAGTGGGCGACGAACTCGTTGCGCTCGAAGGCCTCGTGCAGCTCCGCCTCCCGGCGGTAGCGGACGAGCACCTCGTGGCGCAGGTCCCGATCGAAGATCTCGAAGCGACCCCGTCCGACCTGCTTGGCCCGGTAGAGCGCAGCATCGGCCTCGCTCAGCACGTCGCGGTCGCCGAGGTCCTCGTCCACGACCACGATCCCGCCGCTCATCCCGACGCGCACGAGGTTGGCCCCCACGGCCACCGGTTCGCGGAGCGCGTCGGCGAAGCGCTGCACGATCTCGACGACGTCGGCGTCGTCCTCCAGGTCCTCGAGCACCAGCACGAACTCGTCGCCGCCGAAGCGGGCGACGGTGTCGTGCGTGCGGGCGACGCTGGCCAGGCGGTCGGCGACGCTGCGGAGCACGACGTCGCCGGCGCTGTGGCCGAGGCCGTCGTTGAGCACCTTGAACTTGTCCAGGTCGGTGAACACCACGGCGTAGCGCTTGCCCGTCTGGCGGCGGCGCGACTCGGCCAGCCGCAGCCGGCGGGCGAGCAGCACGCGGTTCGGTCGACCGGTCAGCGGATCGTGCGTGGCCTGCATCTCGAGCTCGGCCCGGGCCCGGTTCCGCTCGGTGAGGTCGCGGGCGACCACCTGGGCGGCCGGACGTCCCAGCCACTCGATCGGCACGCCGGCCGCCTCGACGTCCACGAGCGAGCCGTCGACCCGCCGCAGCTGCTCCTCGACCAGCCCCGCTTCCTCACCCTCGAGGACCATCGCCATCCGCGCGCCGATCATCGCCGCGACGTGCTCGGGCACGAAGTCGCCCACCGGTCGGTCGACGAGGTCCTCCGGGTCGTCCGCCCCGAGCAGCCGGGCGGCCGCCGCGTTGGCGTAGACGATCACGCCGTCCTGGTGGATCGCCGTGGCCTGGGGGGAGGTGTCGAGCGCCTGCCGGTAGCGGGCGGCGGCGCGCTCGTGGCGCGTCTCGGCCTCGACCCGGTCGGTCACGTCTCGGAGGCTGACCATGAACCCGCCCACGGCCTCGTGGTCGAGGAGGTTGACGCCCGATGCCTCGACGTGGCGCCACGTCCCGTCCCGATGTCGCATCCGGAACGTGATCGGCACCCCGGGCGAGGTCGAGTCGACCGAGGCCGCGAAGTCCTCCATCACGCGCGCTCGGTCGGCCTCGTGGACGAGGGCGAACACGTCCCTGGCCGCCCGCCACGGGTCGTCGTAGCCGAGCACGGACCGGACCGCACCGTTCACGTAGCGCAACCGGCCGTCGTGGGCCATCACCACCACGATGTCCCGCGAGCTCTCGACCACCTCTCGGAAGAACGCATCCGGACGGCTCACGAGCAGGTCCTCGGACTCGGCGGCGGTCGACCTTGTCTACCAGACACCACCCGGCCCGCTGCCGCAGCCGAAGGAATACCCCTGGGGGTACCTTGGTTGGAAGGTGGGAAGCCACCGAAGAGGAGAGAACCCCGTGTCCACCGTCGCTCTGACCGAAGCCGACTTCGAGTCCACCATCACCGACAACGACATCGTGCTCGTCGATTGGTGGGCGTCGTGGTGCGGCCCCTGCCGCGCCTTCGCCCCCGTCTACGAGAAGGCCGCCGGCGTGCACCAGGACATCGTGTTCGCCAAGGTCGACACCGAGGCCGCCCCCCACCTGTCGGCCGCCGCCGGGATCCAGTCGATCCCCACGCTCATGGCCTTCCGCGAGGGCGTCCTCGTCTTCGCTCAGCCCGGGGCACTCCCCGCCGCCGCGCTGGAGGACGTGATCGCCCAGGTGCGGGCCCTCGACATGGAAGAGGTGCACCGCGCTGTCGCCGAGCGCGCCGATGTCGCATGATCGGGTCGTGACCCAGGCCATCGACGACGCCGTCACCACCGCCCCGCGCCAGCTCGAGCGACGTGGGCGGTGGTGGCTGGCCGTCTCCTTCCTGTTCTGCCCCTGCCACCTGCCCCTCACCCTCGGGCTGCTCGCGTCCGTGCTCGGCGGCACCGCCCTCGGCGGCCTGCTCCGGGACCACGGGTGGGTCGCGGCGATCGTGATCGCGGCCACCTGGCTGGCCGGCACCGCCCGCGGGCTCATCTGGATCCGCCGGGCAGAACGGGGCGAGCTCACCTGCGCGGTGCGCCAGCCCGGCTGACGCGTCGAGGTCCTGGCACTCGCCGTGACCGGAGTCGCGGCGGCCTGGGTATGCAGGGCCGGTGAGCTACTACATCTTCCTGCTCGTGCTGGGCGTGGGTGTGATCGGCGCGGTCACCCTGCCTCGCCACGTGAACCGGCGAGCGGTGTCGCTCCCGGCCCTCCAGGTGCTCGCCGGCGCCGCGCTGTTCGGGCTCGTCCCGACGCTGCCGGACGTCGACCCCGTCAGGCAGCCCATCGTCACCGAGCGCCTGAGCGAGCTGGTCGTCATCGTGTCGCTCACCGGTGCCGGCCTGATGATCGACCGCGCCCCCAGCTGGCGTCGGTGGGGCCCCACGTGGCGACTCCTCGCCATCTGCATGCCGCTCACCATCGCCGCCACCGCCCTGCTCGGCTGGGCCGCCATCGGCCTGGCCCCGGCCGCCGCGGTGCTGCTCGGTGGCGTCATCGCACCGACCGACCCCGTGCTGGCCTCCGACGTGCAGGTCGCCGGCCCGAACGAGGGCGACGTCGGCGAGGTGCCCATCGCCCTGACGGGTGAGGCCGGGCTCAACGACGCCCTCGCGTTCCCCTTCGTCAACGCCGGGATCGCCATGCTCGCCGGCGGCGCCTGGTTCGGCGGCTGGCTGCTCGACGACGTGGTCGTGAAGCTCTCCGTCGGGACGCTCGCCGGCTGGCTCTGCGGTCGCTTCTTCGCCTGGCTCATCTTCGTCCGGTTCGAGGGGAGCTGGCTCAAGAGCCGCAGCGAGGCGATCGCCACCATCGGCGCCACCCTCGCGGTCTACGGCCTCACCGAGGTCGTGCACGGCTACGGGTTCCTCGCCGTGTTCGTCGCCGCCGTCACGCTGCGCCACCGCGAGCCGGAGCACGAGCACCACGAGGCCCTGCACGCCGCCGCCGAGGCGGTCGAGAACCTGGGCAGCGCGCTGGTGCTCCTGCTCGTCGGCGGGGCCATCGCCAGCGGCGCCCTCTCACCGCTGGGCTGGAAGGAGGTGCTGGTCGGCATCGCCATCGTCGCCCTCGTCCGACCGGTCACCGGCCTGCTCAGTCTGCTCGGCTCGGACCTGGACCGCCGCCAGCGGTGGATCGCCGCGTCCTTCGGCATCCGCGGGGTCGGCTCCGTCTACTACCTCGCCCACGCGGCCGCCGTCGGTGACTTCGCCGACATCGAGCGCCTGTGGGCGATCACCATCTTCGTGATCTGCCTGTCGCTCGTCGTCCACGGCTCACTCGCCGGCCGGGCGGTGGCGTACGCCGGCGGGGCCGATCGGCCGCAGCTCCAGCTCGAGGGCATGCCTCCCGAGGAGGGGTGACCCCCGGCCGGGCGGCCGCGCCCGCGGGGGTACCTTCGCCGGCGTGCACCCCGCCGACGCGCTCGACGCCCGCATCGCACGGACCGGTTCCATCGCCTGCGTGGGCCTCGACCCCCGGCCCGACCTGCTGCCGGCGGCGCTCGCCGCCCCCCACCGCGCCGCGTCCCTCGGGACCGACGCGGTCGCGACCGCCTTCATCGAGGCCAACCAGCGGGTCATCGACGCGGTGGCGGATCGGTGCGCCGCGGTGAAGCCCCAAGCCGCCTGCTACGAGGCCTACGGCCTGGCCGGATGGGCTGCGCTGGAGGCCACGGTCCGGCACGCGACCGAGGCGGGGATCCCGGTCATCCTCGACGCCAAGCGCGGCGACATCGGATCCACCGCAGCGCACTACGGGCAGATGGCCTTCGGCGGCGCGCCGGACCTCGACGGCGAGGCGTGCCCGGGCATGGGGGCCGACTGGCTGACCGTGAACGGCTACCTCGGCGCCGACGGCGTCGAGCCCGTGCTGGCCGCCGGCGGTGGCGCCTTCGTGCTGGTGAAGACGTCGAACCCCGGCAGCGGCGAGCTGCAGGACCTCGAGCTCGCCGACGGCGGCACCGTGGCCGACCGCATGGCCGACCGCGTCGCCGCGTGGGGCGCCGACCGCATCGGTGACTGCGGGCTGAGCGACGTCGGTGCAGTGGTCGGGGCGACGTACCCGGACCACGCCGTCGCCCTGCGCCAGCGCATGCCCGACACCATCTTCCTGGTGCCCGGCTACGGCGCCCAGGGCGGGTCGGCACGCGATGCCGTCGCCGGGCTGCGAGCCGACGGACGGGGCGTGATCGTGTCGTCCAGCCGGGGCATCACCGGCGCCTGGCGGGGCGCGGGCACCGACGACATCGGCGCCGCCGCACGGGCCGCCCTGGACGCCATGAACACGGACCTCGACGCGGCCCGCTGAGCGCCGTTCCGTAGCCGCTGCCAGAACGGTCGCGTGGCCGCCGCCAGAACGGTTCCGGCCGGGAGCGGGCGGGACGACCGGCCGTACACTCGCCCCCATGACCCCCGCCGCGCCGGACGCTCCCGCCACCGCCTGGGCCGTGGAGCCCTCCGGGCCGCTGCGGGGCGAGGTCCGCGTCGCCGGCTCGAAGAACGCCATCACCAAGCACATGGTCGCTGCGGTGATGGGCAGCTCGCCCTCCACGATCCACAACGTCCCCGACGTCGGCGACGTCGGCATCACCACCGAGGTGCTGCAGTCCCTCGGAGTCGGCGTCGACCTCGACGGGGACACGATCACGATCACCCCGGGCGACGAGATCGTCCCCGAGGTGCCCCTGCGCTACTCGGGGCTCAACCGCATCCCGATCCTGCTGCTCGGCCCGCTGCTGCACCTCCACCAGGAGGCCTTCGTGCCGGTGGTGGGCGGCGACCGCATCGGCGCCCGTCCGGTCGACTTCCACGTCGACGCGCTGCGCGCCTTCGGCGCCGAGGTCACCGAGACCGAGGACGGCGTGCGGGCCAAGGTCGCCGGGCGGCTGGTCGGCACCCAGATCACCCTCCCGTACCCGTCGGTCGGCGCCACCGAGACCGTGCTCCTCACCGCCGCGCTGGCCGAGGGTCGCACCGTGCTCAACAACGCCGCGACCGAGCCCGAGATCATCGAGCTGGCCCTGTTCCTGCAGCGCATGGGCGCCCGCATCGAGCTCTCCCCCGGCCGCAAGTTCGTCATCGACGGCGTCGAGAAGCTGCACGGCGCCACCACCCGGCTGGAGGGCGACCGCCTCGAGGCCTTCTCCTACCTGGTGGCCGGCCTCGTCACCGGCGGGCAGGTGCGCGTCGGCGGGTGCGCCCAGGAGCGCATGGTCACCGCCATCTCCACGCTGCAGCGCATGGGCGCCGAGCTCGACATCAACGACGACTGGATCAGCGCCAACGCGCCCGACGGCCTGCGCGCCATCGCCATCCACACCGACACCCACCCCGGGTTCATGACCGACTGGCAGTCGCCGCTGTTCGTGCTCATGACCCAGGCCGAGGGCATGTCGGTGCTGCACGAGACCGTGTTCGAGGACCGCATCCGCTACCCGGCCATGGTGGTGCAGGCGATGGGCGGCGAGATCGAGCTGTTCGAGACCTGCCTCGGCGGCCCGGCCTGTCGCTTCCACGACAGCAACGCCGTGCACTCGGCGGTGGTCCGCGGCGTGTCGGAGCTGCGCGGCGCCCACGTGGAGATCCCCGACCTGCGTGCCGGCTTCTCCGGCGTCATCGCCGCCGCCGTGGCCACCGGCTCGTCGGTGATCGAGGGGGTGCACCACCTGGAGCGGGGCTACAACAAGCCGCTCGAGACGTTGCAGTCCCTCGGGCTCCGGGTGGCTCGGACCGCCTCCGACCCGGCCACCGCCACCAGCACCCGGCCCGGCGCGTAGGGCAGCCTCAGCCGGAGAGCAGGCTGGCCAGCGCCCAGATCGCGCCGATGGCGCCGACCACGGCGAAGACGACGCTGCGGGCCACCGGAGCCGCCGGCAGATCGCCGTCCTTCACCTGCTCGGGCGGGCGGACGATGGCCAGGATCGACCCCACGGCCATGGCCCCGCCGATGGCGAGGACGAGGTAGGCGAGCAGATCCTCTCCGAGGAACATGGCGCCACGCTACGTCCGCCGCGCTCGGGACCTGCCGTCGACCGTTGTGGAACACTGCCACCGCACGTTTCCACTCCGGAGGGGATCCGCGATGGGCTACCACCACCTGGCCTTCGCCTCGCGCGACATGCAGGCCACCCACCACTTCTACGCCGACGTCCTCGGCTTCGAGCTGGTCAAGGCGGTCGCCGCCCCCACCGACCGGCCCGGCGGCTGGGCCAAGCACCTCTTCTACGCCATCGGCGACCACGACGGCAGCGAGAACGCCGGCGCGCTCATCGCGTTCTGGGAGCTCCACGACGAGCGGATGACCGACAACGACACCGCCATCTCCACCGGGCTCGGCTTCGAGGCCTGGGTCAACCACGTCGCGTTCGCGGCCGACGACCTCGACGACATCGCCCGGCGGCGCACGCAGTGGCTCGAGGCCGGGGTCGACGTCATGGAGATCGATCACGGGTTCTGCACCAGCATCTACACGATGGACCCAAACGGGATCCTCGTGGAGTTCTGCACCGACACGGCCCCGTACACCCAGGCCGACAAGGACCGGGCCGAGCAGATCCTGCGCAGCGACGACCCGGGGCTGGAGTCGCCGCCGACGCCGGTCTTCCACTCGGCGGCCGAGCACCGTTCGACGGCGTCCCCGCCGGTGACCGCCGCCGCCGGCACGCCCACGACCTGATCGTGGGGAGCCCGCAGCCGACCGACCCGCGCACGCTCATCGGCTGGCGGGAGTGGATCCACCTGCCCGACCTGCTCGACGGCGGCTGGATCAAGGCCAAGGTCGACACCGGGGCGCGGACGTCAGCCCTCCATGCGTGGGACGTCGAACGCATCGACCGCAGCGGGGCGACGTGGGTCCGGTTCTCGCTGCACCCCCGCCAGCACGACGACGACCACGTCGTGCAGGCCGAAGCGCTGCTCCTCGAGGAGCGCGAGGTCCGCTCCTCCAACGGCGAGGTGGAGGTCCGCCCGGTCGTGGAGACCACCCTCGCCCTCGGTGGCGAGCGCTACGCGATCGAGCTGACGCTGACCAAGCGGGACCAGATGGGCTTCCGGATGCTGCTCGGTCGCACGGGCATGGCCCGGCACCTGCTGGTGGATCCCGGCAGCTCCTACCTCCTCGGCGGCGACCGGCACCGCCCGCCCAGGTAGCGTCGGCCGTTCTATGAAGATCGGACTCCTGTCCCGCAACGCCAACCTCTACTCCACGAACCGCCTCAAGGAGGCCGCCGAGGAGCGGGGCCACGACGTGCGGGTCATCGACTACCTGCGCTGCGTGATGGACATCACCTCGCACAAGCCCGCGATCCGCTACGGCGGGCAGGAGCTGAGCCCCCTCGACGCGGTCATCCCCCGCATCGGCGCGACGCACACGTTCTACGGCACGGCGGTCGTGCGCCAGTTCGAGATGATGAACGTGTTCCCGACCAACGAGAGCCAGGGCATCTCCCGGTCCCGGGACAAGCTCCGCTCCCTGCAGCTGCTGTCCCGCAACGGCATCGGCCTGCCCGTCACGGGCATCGCCCACTCGACCAAGGACATCGACGGCCTGATCGAGCTGGTCGGCGGCGCACCCCTGATCGTGAAGCTGATCGAGGGCACCCAGGGCGTCGGCGTGGTGCTGGCCGAGACCAAGAAGGCGGCCGAGTCCGTCATCGCCGCGTTCCGCCAGCTCGATGCGAACATCCTCGTGCAGGAGTTCATCAAGGAGGCCAAGGGCGCCGACATCCGGGCCTTCGTGATCGGCGGCCGGGTCGTGGCCTCCATGCGCCGGCAGGGCGCGCCGGGCGAGTTCCGCTCGAACCTGCACCAGGGCGGCCACGCCGAGAAGATCAAGCTCACGCCCGAGGAGCGCTCCACCGCGGTGCGGGCCGCCAAGACGATGGGCCTCAACGTCTGCGGCGTCGACCTGCTCCGCTCCAACCACGGCCCGGTGGTGATGGAGGTCAACTCCTCCCCCGGCCTCGAGGGCATCGAGGACACCACCGGCATCGACGTGGCCGGCAAGGTCATCGAGTTCATCGAGAAGAACGCCCGGCCCGGCAACACCCGGACCTCGGCTCGGGGCTGACGTGACGGGAACCGTCCACGTCGAGGCGGTCGGGACGACCACGGTCGTCACCATCGATCGGCCCGACGTGCGCAACGCCGTCGACGGGCCGACCGCTCTGGCGCTGCACGACGCGTTCTCGGCCTTCGACGCCGACGACGACCAGGTCGTGGCGATCCTCACGGGTGCCGGCGGCACCTTCTGCGCCGGCGCCGACCTGAAGGCGGTGTCGACCGGCGACGGCAACCGGGTCGAGGCCATGACCGCCGGTGCCCCGGACCCCGAGGCCCTCGGGCCGATGGGCCCCACCCGGCTGCGCCTGACCAAGCCGGTGATCGCCGCCGTCGAGGGCCACGCCGTGGCCGGCGGGCTCGAGCTGGCGCTGTGGTGCGACCTGCGCGTCGCTGCCCGCGATGCGATCTTCGGCGTCTACTGCCGGCGGTGGGGCGTGCCCCTGATCGACGGCGGCACCGTCCGCCTCCCCCGCCTCATCGGGCAGAGCCGGGCCATGGACATGATCCTGTCGGGCCGTCCGGTCGAAGGCCCCGAGGCCGAGGCGTGGGGCCTGGCCAACCGGCTCACCGAACCGGGCGGCGCGCTCGACGGCGCGCTGGCGCTGGCCGAGCAGCTCGCCGCCTTCCCGCAGCGCTGCCTGCGCTCGGACCGCACCTCCGTGCTCGACCAGTGGTCCTTGTCCGAGTGGGACGCGCTCGCCAACGAGACCGACCTCGGCCTGGCCACGATCCGCTCCGGGGAGACCCAGGAGGGGGCGAGCCGCTTCGCCGCCGGCGAGGGCCGCCACGGCGCCTTCTGAACCCATTCTGGTATGCGGATCCCCCCACATGCGGGGGAATCGGTAGGCCAGAACGGATGGGCGCTACCCGCCGGTCGTGCTCCAGTGCCAGGGCTCGCTCGGCAGGTTGAACAGCCCGTAGGACGCGGCGTTGGCGGCGAGCCACTGGAAGCCCTGGTTGGACCGGCTGGTGATGAGGCGACCCTCGAAGGTGAGGTCGAGCGCCCGGCCCTGCTCGTGCAGCGAGCGGCCTGGCACCGCGGTGGGCGGTGAGCACGTGCTCGCCGGGCGGTACCAGATGTCGTACTCGGTGGGCCCGCAGTTGGCGACGCGCAGCTGGATCTGTCGCTCGGTGCTCCGGTAGGCGCTGCCCCCGAAGGTGATGCCGTCGGCGCGGGCGGCCGTGAGCATGGCGTCGACGTCGTCGGCGATGCCGGCGTGCACGGTGAAGCCCTGGACGGTGGCGAGCGGCGGCGTCGGCGTGGACGGGCGGGTGGTGGTCGGGGGCCGGGTGGTCGTGGTGGTGGCCGGCGGGCGGGTCGTGGTCGGGGACGGGCTGCCCGAGCCGGGCGCGGCCGTGGTGGGCGGCGCCGTGGTCGGGGGCGCCGTGGTGGTGGGAGGCGCGACCACCTCCGGCTCCGGGGGCGGCGGCGGTGGCAGACGGGCGATGAGGGCGGCCTGCTCGGCCACGATCTGGGCGGAGAGGTCGGCGTCGAGGTCGGCGAGGGCGGCGGCCTCGGCGAGGGCGCCGTCGATGCGGCTCTGCAGGTCGGCGGCGAAGCGGGCCTGCTGCTGGCGCTCCTCGTCGAGGCGGATCAGCTCGGCGTCGGCGGCTTCGACCGCCTCGTTGGCCGTGACCACGGCGGCGGCGACCTCGGCGGCCTTGGCCTCGGCGCGCGCCTCGGCCTCCTCGAGCAGGTCGAGCAGGTCGAGGTCCCGCTGGGCCCGGGCGTCGAGGTAGATCTGCTGGATGAGGGCGTCGGAGAGCGACTGGGCCTGGAGGCTCTGCACGAGGTCGGCGGTGGGCGGGTGCACGTAGGACGCCACCGCCATCTCGACGATGGCCTGCTCGAGGATGACGACGTCGCGCTCGGCGGTGCGCAGCTCGGCCTCGGCCTCGCGCTGGGCGGCGGCGGCCGCGTCGGCCACGGCGAGGCTCTCCTTCAGCACCGCCTCCTGGGCGGCGAGAGCAGCGTCGAGCTCGTCCAGGGCCGCATCGATCTGCGCGTCGCTGGCACCCAGCACGTCGAGGCGCTCGGCGATGCGGTCCTGCTGGTCGCGCACGGCGTCCCGCTCCGCCTGGGCCTCGGCCAGGGGATCCGAGGTGTCGGTCTGCGCAGCAGCCGGGAGCCCGAAGCCGAACGCGAGGAAGACGACGAGGCCGGCACCGACAGCGGTGCGGATCGGGTTGTCGTGTCGTCGCAGCCCCATGGGCAGACCTCAAGCGTCGAACCGCCGCCCGATCGGCGTCGTCACCGTACCGCAACGAGACCACGCTGGGTCGTACCCCGCTCCGCTGGGTGGGGACGGCCGACCGTGGCCTGCGACGATGGAGGCGTGCCCGACGGCCATCCCCGCATCCGCACCTTCCACGCCCGCCACGGCCGGGTCACCGACGTCATGCGCAGCGCCCTCGCCGACATCGGCCCCCGCCACGACGTGGCCCGCCGCGATCCCGACCGCCCGCTGGTGCTCGAGATCGGGTGCGGGAGCGGTGAGGCTGCGCTGGCGTTCGCCGACACCCACCCGGAGGTGGACGTGCTGGCCGCCGACGTGCACACGCCGGGCATCGCCCACCTGCTGCTCGCGCTGGATGCCGACCCTCGCCCCAACGTGTGGGTCGCCCGGGCCGACGCCCTCGACCTGCTCGACCACGACCTGGGTCCGGGGTCGCTCGCCGGCGTGCACGTGTTCTTCCCCGACCCGTGGCCCAAGGCCCGGCACCGCAAGCGCCGCTTCATCCGGGCCGACGTCCTCGACCTGCTCGCCGACCGGATCGCCCCCGGCGGGCACCTCCTCGTGGCCACCGACGTGGAGGACTACGCCCGCCACGCCCGGGCCGAGCTCGACGCGCACCCGGACTTCGTCGGGGGGCCGGGCGAGCGTCCGGGCTGGAGGCCGGCTGAGGGTTACGAGGCCAAGGGCACGGCGGCCGGGCGGACGATCGTGGAGCTGGCCTACCGCCGGCGCTGAGCTCCGCCGCATCGGCACTGCCGGTCCGAAGACGGGGGGTACCGTCGCCCCCCATGGGGCTCCTCGACCGATTCAAGAAGGCACCCGGCCCGGATGCGATGACCTGGGAGGCCGTGGCCCGGCTGCGGGTCGTGCCCGGCGTGGTGGGCGCCGAACCGGTGGACGCCGACACGGTGCAGATCGCCTGGGCCGACAACCCCTACCCCTCGACCCTGTCGCTCGCCGCAGCGCGGGAGGGCTGGACCAAGGCCAACGGCTTCGATCGCATCGAGATCATGGACGGCATCATCAACGCCGTCGCCCCGCCCACCGGTCCCCCCGAGGGCAAGGAGGAGCCGGGCGTCGACCCGACCCCGCCCGACGTCGCCCCGGACGTGCAGGTCGCCGACGCGGACGTGGAGGAGGCGCCTGCAGCACCAGGTGCGGAGAGCACCGGATGGGAGGCCGCCCGCGACCGGCTGCGCGTGGTGGTCGGCCGAGCCGGTGAGCACCCCGATGCCATCACCTGGCCGATCGCCGGCGTGCTCGAGGCCCGCATCGTCCTCGAAGGCCCCGGCGCGCTGCCGGTGGACGCCGGCGATGCCGCGTCCTGGGAGGTGGGCGTGGACGACGTCCGGGCCGCTGCGCTGGCCAACCTGGCCGCGTCCGACCCCGGCCTCGACCCGGTCGGACCGGGCCAGCCAGCGTGGGTGCCGACGAGCCCCGCCGACCACCCGCCGGCGTGGCTCGCCGCACCCGACCGGCTCCTCGCCGCCTGCGGGCTCGACCAGGCCGTGGTGCTCGCCCCCATGCCCACCGAGCTCGTGGTCGTCGACCCGACCGCCCACGACCTGCTCGGCTCGATCCTGACCAGCACCAAGTCCATCGTCGACGGCGAGAGCCGCCTGCTGTGGCCGGCACCGCTGCTGGCGACGCCGGCCGGGCTCGTGCCGTGGGAGCCCGCCGCCGATCACCCCTGCGCCGGGCTCGCCGCCGAGCTGCGCGGGGCCGGATAGCGCCCCTCCCCTGCCGAGCCGGCCGCTTCGCCGGCCGAGGCACGGGCTGCCATCCTGCAGGCACCGTCGCCCACCAGGAAGCGAGCCCCCATGGACGTCACCGAAGCCGTGCAGCGCCGCACGTCGATCCGCGCCTTCCTCGACACGCCCGTCGACGAGGCCACGATCGCGGAGCTGCTCGAGCTGGCCGCCCGCGCCCCCTCGGGGGGCAACGTGCAGCCGTGGCGGATCTACGTGATCGGCGCCGACACGATGCCGGAGTTCCTGGCCTTCCTCGAGGGTCGCCAGATGGAGTCGCCCGGCTACGACATCTACCCGCCCGGGCTGTGGGAGCCGTACCGCACGAACCGGTTCCAGCTGGGCGAGCAGATGTACGAGACGCTCGGGATCCCCCGCGAGGACAAGGCGGGTCGCTTCGGCCACCTGGCCCGCAACTACCGCTTCTTCGACGCGCCGGTCGGCCTGTTCTGCTTCATCGACCGCCGCATGGGCCCGCCGCAGTGGTCCGACCTCGGCATGTTCCTGCAGACCTTCATGCTGCTGTGCACCGAGCGGGGCATCGACACCTGCCCGCAGGAGGCCTGGGCGGTGTGGTCCGAGACAGTCGCCGAGTTCGTGGGCGCCCCGGACGACGAGATGCTCTTCTGCGGCGTTGCCATCGGCCACGCCGACCCCGACGCGCCGGTGAACTCGCTGCGCAGCGAGCGCATGCCCCTCGAGGAGTGGGCCACCTTCGTCCGGCGCTGATCACGCCACGCTGCTCCGACGATGTCCGGAATGTGACGGATCACCACGTGACGCGCGCCTCGCGCCTGCGTTACGGTTCGTGACCTACCCGGAGTAACCCAGCGGAGGAGCACCCACGTGAGCACCGAGCACCTCGACGTCCTCGTCGTCGGCGCAGGCCTGTCCGGCATCGGCGCCGGCCACTACCTGCAGGCGGAGTGCCCGTGGGCCAGCTACGCCATCTTCGAGGCGCGCGACGCCATCGGCGGCACGTGGGACCTGTTCCGCTACCCCGGCATCCGCTCCGACTCCGACATGTACACCCTCGGCTACTCGTTCCGGCCCTGGACCGGTGAGAAGTCCATCGCCGACGGCGCGTCGATCCTCGAGTACATCCGGGAGACGGCCCGCGTCGAGGGCATCGACCGCAAGATCCGCTTCAACCACCGGGTCGTCACCGCGAACTGGTCGACCGAGGATGCCCGCTGGGAGATCACCGCCGAGCGCACCGACCCCGACCGGCCCGACGCCGCCCCGGAGCGCGTCGAGCTCACCGCCGGGTTCGTGTTCTCCTGCAGCGGCTACTACCGCTACGACCACGGCTACCAGCCCGACTTCCCCGGCATGGACGACTTCGCCGGCGAGATCGTCCACCCCCAGCACTGGCCCGCGGATCTCGACTACGCCGGCAAGCAGGTCGTCGTCATCGGCAGCGGCGCCACGGCGGTGACCCTCGTCCCGTCGATGGCAGATCCCGGTGACGGATCCGGCGCCGAGCACGTCACCATGCTCCAGCGCTCGCCTTCGTACGTGGTGTCGATGCCGGCCAAGAACCCGCTGGCCCGCCTGCTGCAGCGGCTGCTCCCGACCCGGCTGTCCGGCCCGATCGTGAAGTGGATGAACGCCCTCGGCTCCCAGGGGTTCTTCCAGCTGAGCCAGCGCTTCCCCGGCGTCGTGAAGAAGCTGCTGCGCAGGCGCCTCGAGGGCCTGCTGCCCGAGGGCTACGACATCGACACCCACTTCACGCCGAGCTACGACCCGTGGGACCAGCGGGTGTGCCTCGTGCCCGACGGGGACCTGTTCCGGGCCATCCGCGACGGCAGCGTCTCGGTGGTCACCGACCACATCGACACCTTCACCGAGACCGGCATCCGCCTGCGGTCCGGGCGGGAGCTCGCCGCCGACATCGTCGTCACCGCCACCGGTCTGGAGCTGCTGTTCATCGGCGGCATCGAGGCGAGCGTCGACGGCGAGCCGGTCGACATCGCCAGCAAGCTCACGTACAAGGGCATGATGCTCGAGGGCGTGCCCAACCTGGCACTGGCCATCGGCTACACGAACGCGTCGTGGACCCTGAAGTGCGACCTGACCTGCGACTACGTCACCCGGATGCTCAACCACATGCACGACACCGGGCTGCGCCAGGCCACGCCGGTGAACGCCGATTCCTCGGTCACGCCCGCGCCCCTGCTCGGCCTGTCGTCGGGCTACATCCAGCGCGCCGCCGACCGCTTCCCGAAGCAGGGGTCCCGCATGCCGTGGCAGGTGCACCAGAGCTACCTGCGCGACTACCGGGCGCTCAAGCGCAGCGAGGTCACCGACGGCGTGATGGTCTTCTCGAACCCGACGTCACCGGCGGTCGAGGCCGAGCCGGCCACGGTCGCCAGCTGAGGTCGGCTCCCCTGCTGGCTCAGCCGACGCTGGCCAGCGCCGCCTCGCACAGCACCACCAGCTCGTCGCGCTCGGACTCGTCCAGCGCGGCGTAGGCGGGGGCGATCCGCCGGTTCGTCTCGGCTTCGGCCTCGTCGTGGCGTGCCCGGGTGCCCTCGTTGACCTCGGGCAGGTCCGACCAGCCGAACATGGGGGCCATGGCCGGCGACTTCACGACGACCGCCTCGACCGGGGCCAGGCCGGCGTCGCGCACGGCGCCGACGTGGATCTCGTTGCGCAGCTCGCGCAGCACGTGGAACCGGTGCAGCGCGAGGACCTTGTCGCCCCGGTCGTCCGGCTCCGGTGCGGACCGCCAGGCGGCGAACAGCGGCAGCCCGGTGTCGTCGGCGGCCGCGCTCACCCGGCCGAGCAGGTCGGCGAGGCGGGTCCAGTCGACGTCGTCGCCGAGGTGCTCGTCGGCCCACGCGTAGCCGCAGGCCATGAAGGTGGCTGCGGTCTGGGCGGGCGGTGCGACGGCGCGGGCCTGCTCGAGCCACTCGCGCACGGTGCCCGGCTCCATGAAGCCGAAGCACCCGGCCACCTGGTCGGCGTCGGCGTCACCCAGCACACCGGCCCGGCCGCCGGCGTAGAAGTCGAGGCCGGCATATCCCAGCTCGGCACCGGCCTTGTACGTGTTGCCGTCGAGCATGAAGTAGCTGGCCATGCCGCTGACGGCGGGGGTGGTCTTCGCTGCGCAGTCCTCGGGGGTCATGCCGCCGCAACGTAGCGCCGAGGGCCGGGCGCGACAGGAGCAATGCCAGCTCGGGTGGGGTGCCGCTCAGGAGGGCGGGGCGAACAGCTCGAGCGGCAGGCCGTCGGGATCCCGGAAGGCCAGACCTGATCCGTACGGGGCATCCACGATGCCGCCGTGGTCGATGTCCAGCTCGTCGAGTCGAGAAGCCCAGTGCTCCAGCTCGGCCCGATCGCCACAGGCGAAGGCGAGGTGGTCGAGGCCCGGGCGGCGCTCGTCGAAGTCCACGTCTCCGACGCCATCGGGGAACTCGTGCAGACCGACGAGTGTGTCCCCGAGGGACCAGACGACGTGGCGGAACGGGCCGGTGTCCTCGTCGAGCACCGGTTCCGCATCGAACAGCGTCCGGTACCACGGGACGCTGCGATCGAGATCGCTCACGGTGAGGGCGACGTGCGTGATGGAAGGGAATGCCATGCCGTACCTCCAGCTGGGTTGCGCGTCGCGTCCACGGTGGACCCGGTCCGGATCGGGCGTCAAGGGTCGCGCCGCGTCAGGCGAACCAGCCCGACGGTGAGACGTCGTCGCCAAAGCGGGGCAGGTACTGGTCGAAGAACACGCGGGCGATCAGCTCGCGGCGGCTCCGCACGTCAGCCTTCTCGAAGATCGACTTCAGGTGGTCCTGCACGGTGTGGACCGAGATGTGCAGCGTGGCGGCCACCTCCTTGCTCGGGACCCCCTGGAGGACGAGCTGGGTGACGTCGCGCTCTCTGGGCGTGAGCGCGAAGGCGGCGACGACGAGCGGCACGATCTCCGGCGGCCGGGCCTGCTCGATGGTGATGACGATGTCGCCGCCGGCACCGGCCGGGCCCGACAGGGGCGAACCGTTGAGCACCAGCCAGGTGCCCGTGGGCACCCGCACTCGGCAGCGGGGCAGGGTGTCGGCCTCGCCCCGCGCGTAGCGGCGAGCACCGTCGATCAGGGCAGCGAGGGTGTGCACCGGCGCTTCGCTGTTGTCGCACCGGCCCAGCTCGGCGAGCCAGTGGGCCGCCGCCGGGTTGACCTGGGCGAAGCTCCCATCGCGGTCGACGATGATCACCGCCGGGCCCTCGATCACCGTGGCGGCCGACTCCGCGCACCGGGCCAGCACGCCGGCACGGATGCCGGTGGCGAGGTGGCCCGAGAGCGATGCCATCAGTGCGATCTCGGCGTCGTCGAACGGGCTGACCGCGTCGGCTCGCATCATGGCCAGCGCCGCCCAGTCGCGGTCGTCGACGCGAGCGACGGTGCGCAGCTCGTCGGTGAAGCCGAAGTGGTGGCGCATGAAGTCGCGCATCCGCACCGAGCGCCCGACGTCCCCGCCCGTCTCGTGGTGCATGCCCACCGCGGTGACCCCGCGCTCGGTCAGCGCTCGGAAGCTGGTGGCGTCGGCGCCCCCGAACTCGACCTCGCACCAGTGCAGGTCGTGGGACTCCCGCCCCGAGATCCCGCCGAACTTGAACGTGGCGGTGGCCATCGACGTGGCCGGATCCTGCAGCGCCACGCACATGGCCTCGTAGGGGACGGCCCGGCCCAGGGAGGCGTCCACCTCGGCGAGGAACGTCGACACGTCGAGGCCCGCCCGCGCCAGCACCTCGACATCGGAACGAACCCGCTCGATCGCCAACGCCTTCCCCACCCGTCGATCATGCCTGGACCGGGCTCGATCCGCCATCCCAACAACCTGGGGTGCCCAGGTTCCCGAACGATGGGGATCGTGCGCTCGGGACGCGAGCCCGATGATCGGACCGATGACCGACACCACACCGACCGCACGCGGCGCTCGTGGCGTGAACGCGACGGACTGGTCGCGGCGACTCGGCCACGACCAGGCCCAGCGCCGCGACGGGGTCAGCGCCATCCTCACGATCGGCGGTCAGCGCCCGGTCGATGCCGAGGGTCGGCTCATGCACGAGGGCGACGCCATCGCCCAGGTGGCCCTCGCGCTCGACAACCTCACCGCCGTCGTCGCCGAGTCCGGGATGACCCTGGCCGACCTGGCCCACCTGCGCATCCACGCCACGAGCCGGGCCGCGCTGCTCGACGCGCAGTTCGTGATCCGCGAGCACCTCGTCGAGCACGCCGTCACCACGCCGATCACCGCGGTCGAGGTGGGCGGCCTCGCCCTCGCCGGCATGGAGGTCGAGATCGACGGACTCGCCGTGCGCACCGAGAACCGAACCGAAGGGAACCAGACATGACCAACGCACACCGCCATCCGATCGGCCGCTCCTCGGCCGTGCTCGCCGCACTCGCCCTGGCCACGTCCGTCCTCGCCGCGTGCGGCGACGATGACGACGCGACCGGCGCGGGCAGCGACGAGCCCACCGCCGAGGCGGCATCAGCGCCCGACGAGGGGTCCACCGACGCCGAGTTCTGCGAGGGCTTCCTCGGCCTCGAGGCCGCCTTCGCCGAAGCCCCGGAGGACGAAGCGGAGATCCCGGCCTTCGTCCAGCAGCGCATCGACCCCAACCTCGCCCTCATCGAGGGCAACGAGCCCGCCGCCATCGCCGAGGACGTGCAGACCATGACGGCCGCGGTGACGGAGGTGACCTCCACCGGCGACTTCTCGGCGTTCGAGACGCCCGAGTTCCTGGCCGCCTCCGAGTCGGTCTACGGCAGCCTCGACGACACCTGCGACGTGGAGGTCGTCGAGTTCCGCGCGATCGACTACGGCTACGAGGGGCTCCCGGCGACGCTGCCGGCCGGCGCCACGTCGTTCGTCATGTCGAACGAGAGCGAGGCCGGGGAGGCCCACGAGTTCGTCCTCGTGAAGCTCAGCGATGACACCGACCTGTCGATCCAGGAGCTCCTCGAGATGCCCGAGGCCGAAGCCGAGCAGCACATCGACACCTTCGCCGGCGGGACCTTCGCGCCGGCCGGCGCGACCGCCGGCACCGTCACCGAGCTCAGCCCCGGACGCTGGGCCTACGTCTGCTTCATCCCCGTCGGCAGCGTCGGCGACACCGAGGGCAGCGGCCCGCCCCACTTCGTCGAGGGCATGGCCGGCGAGCTCACCGTCGACTGAGGAAGGACCCCGACATCCTCGGCATTGCATAGGGTCCGGCGGTCGACGTCCCGTCGCATTCGGGAGGCCGACGGTCCTGGACCCGTCGCTGACCCGGGAGAGCTCGTCGATGTCGCAGGTGACCCGAGAATGGGTGGCGGCACCGTCGCCCACCGCCGGGCGGGCCGGGCACGGCAGCCACCCCTGCCAGGGGCTGTACCACCGCCCGGTCGGCACGAACCCACGGTGCGCATTCATCGCCACGCACTACAACGTGGACTTCTCGGAGCACTACCTGGCGGCGCACCTGGCCGAGCGGGGGTTCGGGTTCCTCGGCTGGAACACCCGCTACCGGGGCAACGAGGCCCACTTCCTCCTCGAGCACGCGCTGATCGACATCGGGGCCGGCGTCCGGTGGCTGCGCGACGTCGCCGGCGTCGAGACCGTCGTCGTCCTCGGCAACTCGGGCGGTGGATCGCTCATGGCGGCGTACCAGTCGCAGGCGAGCGACCCGATCATCGAGCCGGCGCGGGATCTGCCGCTCCCCGACGCGGTCCTCGACCTGCCTGCAGCCGACCTCTACGTCTCGCTCAACGCCCACCCCGGACGGCCCGACGTGCTCACCGCATGGCTCGACCCCTCCGTCACCGACGAGGCCGACCCCCTGTCCGTCGACTCGGACCTCGACATGTACGACGACCGCAACGGCCCGCCCTACACGGCCGACTTCGTCGCCCGGTACCGATCGGCGCAGGAGGCGCGCAACCACCGCATCACCGACTGGGCCATGGCCGAGCTCGAGCGGCTGCGGGCCGCCGGCGCATGGGACCGCCTCTTCGACGTGCACCGGGTGTGGGCCGACCTCCGCTTCACCGACCTGGCGCTGGACCCGTCCGACCGCCGCGCCGGCTGCTACGCCGGCGACCCGAAGCGAGCCAACCTCGGGCCGTACGGCATCGGCCGGACGAACACGCTCCGGTCCTGGCTGTCGATGTGGAGCCTGCGCGAGTCCCAGTGCGTCGGCGCACCGCACCTGGCCCAGATCCGGGTGCCGTCGCTGGTGGTGCAGTCCACCGCCGACCGGGGCGTGTTCCCCTCCGACGCTCACGCGATCCACGAGGCGCTCGCCGCAGAGGACCGGTCATTGGAGCTCGTGCCCGGGGAGCACTACTTCGAGGACGGCGGTCGCGCCGACGTCGCCGACCTCATCGCGGGCTGGGTGGAGGACCGCCGTCCCTGACGGCGTCGGGCGGCGCAGCAGCCAACCCGGTGCTCTCGCTTCCGGCCTCGGGGACCGACCCGCTGGGGATGCGGTGGAACTCGATGGCGAAGGTGGCGGGCTCGTCGAGCTCGAGGTGGTGCTGGCGTGCCGGTGGGATCGCGACGGTTTCGCCGGCACCGGCGGTGATGGGGTGGGCGGGGTCGTCGTCGAAGACGAAGGTGACGGAGCCGGTGTGGACGACGAGGTTCCCCCAGACGCTGTCCGCGACCCGGTGGGCACGCAGGAGACCGGCCGGCACCGTGGCGGTGTCGAAGGTGTCCGTGGTGCGGACGTGCTCGAGCCCGTCGGGCAGCTGCGGTCGGCTCATCGGGTGGCTCCTTCGGGGTGGACAGGCACGGTCGGCGCGTCGACGGCCGGGTCCGGGTCTGGTTCCGGGTCGGCTTCGAGGTCGAGGCTGGGCAGGATGCGGTCGAGCCAGCGTGGCAGCCACCAGTTGGCGTCGCCGACGAGAGCCATGGTGGACGGGACGAGCACCATGCGCACGATGGTGGCGTCGACGGCGACGGCGGTGGCGAGCCCGACGCCCATCATCTTGACGACGGGATCGTCGCTGGCGACGAAGCCGAGGAAGACGCTGATCATGATGAGCGCGGCGGCCGTGATGACCTTGGCGGTGGCACCGAGCCCCTCGACGACGCTGTCGATGTTGCTGTGGCCCCGGTGGTACTCCTCACGGATGCGGGAGAGGATGAACACCTCGTAGTCCATGGACAGGCCGAACAGGATGGCGAACATCATCATCGGGACGAACGAGGCGATCGGCACCGCCTCGTCGAGGCCGATGAGCGATCGGCCCCAGCCCCACTGGAACACGGCAACCACGACGCCGTAGGCGGCACCGATGGCCAGCAGGTTCAGCAGCGCAGCCTTGAGCGGGACCAGGATCGAGCGGAACACGGTCATCAGCAGCAGGAACGACAGCGACACCACGGCCGCGATGAACCACGGGAGCCGGTCGGCGATCTTGTCGGACTGATCGATGAACCCGGCCGTCGGTCCGCCCACCAGCGCGTCCGCACCGGTGTCGGCCGTCGCAGCGGGCAGCACCGTGTCACGCAGGCGGTGGACCAGGTCACTGGTGGCCCCGTCCTGTGGCTTGCTGGTGGGGATCGCCGTGACGAGCCCGGTGTCGCCGGCAGCGTTGAGCTCCGGCGGCGAGACCGCCCGGACCCCGGGGTCGGCCGCCACCGCGGCAACGATCGGATCGAGCGCGGCCGGGTCGGGCTCGTCCCCGAGGTCGACGGCGATCAGCAGGGGCCCGTTGAACCCGTCACCGAACCCGGCGGCCAACAGGTCGTAGGCGCGACGGTGGGTGGTGGACGTGGGGTCGGTGCCGGCGTCGGCCTGGCCGAGTCGCATGTCGAGGACCGGGACCGCCAGCGTCAGGAGCACCACGGTTGCGGCGATGGCACTGCGCCAGGGGTGATGGGCCACCCAGTGCGCCCAGCGCACCCAGCCGCTGTGCCCCGCGCCCTCGACGGGCGGGGCGCTGCGGGTGGCTCGCGGGAGCACCCGGTGGCCGGCGAACCCGAGCAGCGCCGGCAGGAGGGTGATCGCGACCAGCACGGCCACCGCGACGACGATCGAGGCCGAGTAGCCCAGCGCGGCGACGAAGGGGATGCCGGCGAGCTGGAGGCCGAGGATGGCGACCACGACGGTGCCGCCGGCGACCACCACCGCCTGTCCTGCCGTGGCGTTCGTCCGACCGATCGACTCGGTGACGTCCATGCCCTCGGCGAGCTGATCGCGATGTCGGCTCAGGACGAAGAGCGCGTAGTCGATGCCGACCCCGAGGCCGATCATGGTCCCGAGCCGTGGCGCCACCGAGGGGATGGCGATCCACGCGCCCAGCAGCCCCACGATCGAGAGGCCCACCGCGAGCCCGGCGATGGCGACGCCGAGCGGCATCAGCGTGGCGAGCACCGCCCGGAACGTCACGAACAGGATGACCAGCGCGGCGATGATCCCGATCATCTCGGCCGGCCCGGTGTGGCGCTCCTTCAGCACGGTCGGGAGCTCACCGCCGAACTCGACGTGCACGCCGGCGGCCTCGGCCGGTTCGGCGGTGTCGAGCAGCGCGTCCAGCGTCGACCGTCCGAGCTCGGCGGTCGGCGCGTCGAACTGCACGGCGGCGAACGCCGTGGTGCCGTCGGGCGAGACCGATCGTGGGCTCCCCAGCGGGTCGGTCACGCCGACGACGCCATCGAGCGCTCGGACCTCCTCGACCGTCGCGGCGATCGCGTCCGTGGCCCCGCCTGCGGTGATCCCGCCATCGGGCACGTGGAACACGACCATCGCCGTCGCGCCCGAACGCTCGGGGAACCGGTCCTCCAGCAGGTCGATCGCCTCCTGCGACTCGACGCCGGGGACCTCGAAGTCGTCGACCGTCCCACCGCCGCCGACCCGGTCCGCCACCCCCAGGCCGACGACCACGGCCAACCACACCACGAGCACGAGGCGCCGATGCACGGCGACCCAACGACCCAACCGGAACAACCCGTTCGACATGATCGACCTCCGGTTCCCACCATAATTGCAGCCACTGCAATCTTGCAACCACCGCATCTTTTACTGGCTACGATGCGGACATGTCGGAGACCATCGGCCTGCGGGAGCGCAAGAAGCGCGACCGCCGCCGCCAGATCGAGGACGTCGCCGTCGAGCTGTTCGAGCAGCAGGGGTTCGACGCGACCACGATCGAGCAGATCGCCGCCGCCGCCGAGATCGCACCGAGGACGTTCTTCTCCTACTTCGAGACCAAGGACGACGTGGTCATCGCCGACTACGCCGACCGCCTCGGCCGCATCCTCGAGGAGCTCGACCAGCGACCGGCGGACGAGCCGACGTGGCGCGCGCTGCGAGCAGCCTTCGCTGCGGTCGCGTCCGACTACGCGACGGAGGTCGACCGCCTCGCCCGGCGCTTCGGCATCATGGCGACCACCCCGTCAGTCCAGGCCCGGAGCCTCCAGCTCCAGGCGGGCTGGGAGCACACCCTCGCTGCGCACCTCGCCACCCGGATGGGCGCCGCCGCCAGCGACCCGACACCCCGCCTGCTCGCGGCCACCGCCGTGGCGGTCATGCGCGCCTCGCTCCAGCACTGGCTCACCGCCCCGCAGGCGGTGGAGCTGCCGACGCTCGTGCAGGACGCCTTCGATCGGCTCGGCGCTGGGCTCGCTCGGTGATGACGCAGGGAACCGGACCGCAGCTCCTTCAGCGGATCTCGTGCAGGGCGAGGCCGAGCGGATGGCAACTGGGCAGCGGCGCACGCCTCTGATGCGCGTACCGCGGCCCAGAAGGTTCAGCCGTGCAGACGGAGCTTGGCGTTGTCCCAGCTCAGGAGTCGACCGACAGGATCGAGCCGGATCACGACCTGACCTTGGTAGTGCTTCGTGGTGGCCTTGGGCATCCGGGATGGCGCGGGTCGAAAGGCTGCGTACTTGTCAGCGAACAGCGCTCCGGCGCGATCGGCCTCGGCGCCGGGTTCCAGGATCGTCGCCCTGACGGGCAACTCGACTGCGGCGAGCTCAGCCCACTGCTGGCCCTGCTCCACCACGAGGCAGGCTCGGTCGTCGTTGCGGATGCGCGACACCTTCTTGCTGCGCTCTGGCGTGGCGACGTAGATCGCACGGTCCTCGACGACGTACCAGAGTGGGAGCGAGACCGGCCAGCCATCGCGCCGCAATGTCGTCAGGATCGCAGTGTGGCCGCGCTCGAGGAACGCCCACGCCTCGTCCTGGTCCATGCGGACGCTCATCAGATACCCAAGCGGACGGGAACGTGCTTGGCGCCGCCGACGAAGTGCGACTTCGTCCACTCGGTCGGCCCGGTCAGCTCGATCGAGGTGAACTCGCGGCGAAGACCGTCGAGGACGGCGGAGACCTCCATGTGGGCCAGCCTGGACCCGAGGCAGAAGTGCGCTCCGTGGCCCCAGCCGACCTGGCGGCTGGCGTTCGATCGGTTGACGTCGAGCGAGTGCGGGTCGTCGAACAGGCCCGGGTCGCGGTTGGCGCCCGGATACGACAGGAGAACTCGGTCGCCGGGAGCGAAGACGTGACCTGCCACCTCGGCATCGGTCTGGGCATGTCGAAGGAAGTGGCGGACCGGCGAGGTGAGCCGAACGACTTCGTACGCCGCGTTCTGGACCAGGTCTGGCTTCGAGCGCAGGCGATCGAACTGGTCCGGGAACCGCGCCAGCGCGTCGACGCCGCCAGCCATTGCGAACGACGTCGTGTCGTGACCGGCGGTGGCGATGATCACGTACAAGCCGATCGCCGACATGGTCTCGAGCGGCGTGCCGTCGACCACGCCGTTGGCGATGGCCGAGGACAGGTCGTCGGTGGGGTTGGCCTGCCGATCCTGCATCAGTTCGGTGAAGTAGCCGGCGACCTCCATCATCGCCGCGAACGGGTCACCCTGCCCGAGCTCGTCGTCCTCCGAGCTGAACATCTCCTGGGTCAGCTTCAGCAGGACCGGCTCGTCCTCCCGGGGCACGCCCATCATCGACATGATCACCCGCAGGGGCAGCGGGAGCGCCACCTCGGACGAGAAGTCGCACTCGCCTCCGATCTCGCGCAACCGCGTCATCGACTCGGCGACCAGCTCGTCCACGGCGGGCTTCAGGACGCGAAGGGTGGAGTTCTTGAACCACTCGACGACCAGCTTGCGGTGCGCGAGGTGGTCCGGCCCGTCCTGGTTGATCAGCATCTTGAGCTGGGCACCGACCTCGTTGATGTCCGGACCGTCGGCTCCCAGCTTCGGGGGGAGCAGCGGCACCGTCGTGTTGGCGAACTCCCCCGGGCGGCGGGACACCTCGAGGAGCACCTCGAGGTCGACCGTGGCCCAGATCGTCCCGTGGACGTCGTCGTCGAAGCGGACGAACGGCCCCTGACCGCGCAGCTCGTCGACGGCACGGTGCCAGCGCTCGACGTCGAGGAAGGTGGCGCCGTCGGTGAACAGCGGACCGGGATCGGTGCGGGTTGTGGTCTCATCGGTGGTGCTCATGGAAGACTCCTGTGGAGCGGGCGCCGGGGGCGGAACCGCTGGGTTAAACTGTACGAATGTCCAATAAATTGCCTGAGAGGCGGCTCGGTCGACCGCCAGGGGCCGATGCCGACAAGACGAAGGCGGCGCTGCTCGACGCGGCGCTCCGTGCCTTCGCCGAGCGTGGCTTCGAAGGGGCGTCGATCCGCGAGATCACCGGTGCGGTCGGCGTGGGCCACAACCTGGTGCGCCACTACTTCGGTTCGAAGGAGGACCTGTGGCGAGCCGCGGTCCGCCACGGTCTGGAGCCGGCGGCGGCGCGCATCGTGGAGATGTTCGACGTCGGCGAGGCCCGGCCGCTGCGTCCGACGCTTCGCGCCGGGTTGGAGCTGCTCATGGTGGAGGCCGCGTCGCACCCGGACGCGTTCCGCCTCTTCCTGGCAGAGGCGCTGCGGGGTGGCCCCCGGTTCGACCAGATCTACGACGACGTCATCGAACCGATCTCGCAAGCGATCTTCGAGTACGCGGACGTGACCCGCGAGATCCCCTCGACGGTCGACCTCCGCGTGCTCGGCGTCTTCGTGTTCGGCGCTGCGTTCAGCCCGTTCACCTTCGAGGGCCTCGCGTCGCGCCTCGGGTTCGCGCCGCCACGCACAGGTGAGCCGCTGAACCCGCAGGTCGAGCAGCTGATCGACATGATCGTCGCCGGCATGACCCACATGGAGGATTGACCGTCCAGGCCGGCGTCCCCGGCGGCCCTCAGGTTCGTCGATCGCGGAGCTCGTCACGTCGCCACCTCGATCTCCTCGAGCAGGCGGCGCTTGAGGAGCTTGCCGCTCTCGAGGCGTGGGAGCTCGTCGACGAAGACCAGCTCGCGGGGACACTTGTAGTGGGCGAGCTCGTCGCGGCAGTGCTCGATGAGCTCGGCCGCGAGGCGATCGGGATCATCCGGGGCGTTCACCGCGACGACGAAGGCCTTCACGCGCTCGCCCATCTCGGGATCGGGCACCCCGAGGACCGCGACGTCGTGGACGTCCGGGTGGACGGTCAGGACGTTCTCGGCTTCCTGGGGGTAGATGTTGACCCCGCCCGAGATGATCATGTTCGAGGCCCGGTCCGTCAGATGCAGGTAGCCGTCGTCGTCGACGTGGCCGATGTCGCCGTAGGTGGCCCATCCCCGTGGATCGGTTGCCCTGCGGGTCTTGGCCGGGTCGTTGTGGTACTCGAACCGCCCGGCGGCCTCGAACCAGACCTGCCCGGTCTCGCCCGGACCGACGTCGGTGCCGTCCTCGCCGACGATGTGGACGGCGCCGAGCATGGAACGGCCCACCGAGCCCGGATGCTCGAGCCACTCGTGGGCGGTGATGTTGCAGAAGCCGAAGCCCTCGGAGCCGCCGTAGTACTCGTCCACGATCGGCCCGACCCAGTCGATCATCTGCTGCTTGACGGGGACCGGGCAGGGGGCGGCGGCGTGGATGACCTTCTGGAGCGACGACAGGTCCGCCCGTGACCGCACCTCCTCGGGCAGCCGCAGCATGCGTACGAAGTGGGTCGGCACGAACTGCGCGTGGGTGACCCGGTGCCGTTCGATGGCATCGAGCGCCTCGGCGCCATCGAAGCGCTCCATGATCACCACGGTCGCGCCGAGACGATGGGCGGCGATCGTCCACCCCAGCGGGGCGGCGTGGTACATCGGTGCTGGACTCAGGTACACGGAGGAGGCGTCCATGCCGTAGAGGCCCCTGGCCACCGGCGTGATGCCACCCTTCGCCTGGCCGAACGGCGACCTCGGGAGCGGTGGGAGGATGCCCTTGGGTCGGCCCGTCGTGCCCGACGAGTAGAGCATCAGCTGACCTTCCCGTTCCCCCTCGCGGGGCGTCGGGTCGCTGGCCGACAGGGCCTCCTCGAAATCGGCGAAGCCGTCGATGCCGGCGCCGACCGAGAGCCGGATGTCGAGTCGCCGGAGGTGCTGCGACCACCCGTCGACGACCTCGGCCATGTCCGCAGCGGTCACCAGGGCCGTGGCCCCGCAGTCCTCGACGATGTAGCCGGCCTCGTCAGGTCCGAGGTGCCAGTTGATCGGCGTGAGGTACAAGCCGGCCCGGAGGGAAGCCCAGATGACGTCGACGTACTCGAGCTGGTTCCGCAGGAGCACGGCGACGTGGTCGCCCGGCGCGAGCCCGGCCCGATCGAAGTGGCGAGCCAACCGGGTCGAGCGTTCGTCGAGCTCGGCATAGGTCCGCGTCTCGCCGGAACCGGACAGCACGGCGGCCAGCCGGTCGCCGTGCCGGCGGAGCACGTCCTCGGCTCCCTCATGGTGGGTCTCGGGCATCGAGAGGTATCGCTCAGGCCGAGGCGAGGGTGCGCACGCCGGTGAGCTCTGCGGCGTTGTCGTGGACGATCCTGCGCTGATCGGCCTCCGCCAGATGGCCGATCTCGTCGAAGATCTGGGCCGGGAACTCGAGGCCCTCCATGTGGGGGAAGTCCGAGCCGAACAGCACGCGGTCGGTACCCATGAACTCGACGACGTCGTCGATGTCGTCCTCCCAGAACGGGTTGATCCACACGTGCTGCTTGAAGGTCTCGACCGGGTCGTCCTGGAACCAGTTCTGGTACTTCTCCCGGACGGCCGCCAGCTGGCGGAAGACGTCGTGGAGGTAGACGGCACCGTTCTCGACCGAGGCGACCCGCACGCCGGGGAACCGTTCGAAGACCCGGTCGAAGACGAGAGCGGACAGCCAGTCGCAGATCGCCCGTTCCATCTTCCACACCGCGTTGGTGGGCTTGCGCCCACCGCCCAGGGCCGCCTCGGCTCCGCCCGACGCCGGGTAGCCGTTGGCGCCGTAGCCCGAGTTGCCGACGTGGGCCACGACGACGATGCCGGCGTCGCTCACCCGTTGCCAGAACCCGTCGAACACCTCATCGCCCGGCGAGCGCTGTCCGTCCTTGGTGGTGATCGGTGCCGGTCGCATGACGACGACCCGCGCGCCCTGATCGGTGACGTAGTCGAGCTCGGCGCATGCCTCGTCGGGATCGGCCAGCGTCATGTACGGAGCGGCGAAGATCCGGTTCTGGTTGGCGAAGCCCCAGTCCTCCTCCAGCCAGCGGTTGAACGCCCGGTGCACTGCGACGTTGGCCTCGATGTCGTGCTTGAGCACCTCCTCGTAGTGGACGGCGGTCGTGGGGAAGAGCCACGCCGCGTCGACCCCCTGTTCGTCCATCAGCGCGAGACGCGCCGCGCTGTCCTGGTAGGCCGCAGGGAGCGGCTCGAGGTTGGAGCGGATGAGCTCGGCGAAGCTCTTGTTGTTCGGGTTGCCCTTGTAGTACTCGCGCAGCACGCCGGGCTTGGAGATCGGGTCGTAGGTCGGGTTGGGGACCTGCCAGTCGACCTTGCCACGGATCATCTGGCGCTGGTGGCCGTTCTCGAGCGTCACCCAGACGGGCCCTCGGTTCTTGAACTCTCGAGGCAGGTGCCGGGTGAACGCGTCCCGAGCCTCGTAGTAGTGGTTGTCGGCATCGAACATGGGCATCGGCGGGGTGGTCATCGGGTGCTCCGATCGTTTCGGTCAGTGGCCGGACGAGGTCTGGTCTGGAAGACCTTAACGGATGAACTGGACACTTGTACATTAACTCGTGACGCGGGCTACTCGTCCTCGATGCTGATCGCCTGCCATCTCAGTCATCGCTTTCGTGGTAGCGGTTGCCGAACGTCTCTTCCCGCCACGCCATCGCCGCCTTGAGGCCGTCGCGCTCGGCACGCTTCATGAACTCGTCTCCGGATTCGCCCGTCTTCTCGTCGCGCTTGGCGTAGAGGCCCTGCTCACGGAAGCTGGCGACGGCGAGCAGGTCGACACTCGCCGCGATGCCGGTGCGGAAGCCCATGATCTCGAACTGGCGGTTGATGCTCCGCTTGGTGAGCATGATGAGATCGGTGGGCGTGAGCGCGATCTGGGCCGCCAGCTCCTCGGTCCGTGCTTCGAGCTCATCGGCAGGCACCGATTCGGAGGCCCACTGGCACTCGGCCGCCTCCTTGCCGCTCATCGGCTCGCAGGTGAACATGTAGTACTTGGCCTTGGTCATGCCCACGAGCCACGGCATGTACTGGAGGTTGCCCGGCGACCAGTTGCGTCCGACGGGCCAGCCGATCTTGGCGTCGTCGGCGACGACGCGCAGGTCGCAGAACCCGGCCAGCTCGGTTCCGCCGGCGAGGCAGTGGCCGTGGATCTGGGCGATGACCGGCTTCTGGAGGTCGAACAGCGTGAAGTACACGCGGGCGTGCTCGAGGTCGTAGGACTGCCACAGCCGGTCCCGCTCGGGGTGGATGTAGCCGCCCCCGGGCATGTTCCGCTGCCGCTCGCCCTTCTTGGCCGGCGCCATGTCGTAGCCGGCGCAGAACGAAGGTCCCTCGCCCTTGATGATGATCACTCGGATCTCCTCGTCGAGCTCGAGGAGCTTGGCCGCCATCTCGATCTGGAGCAGGCGCTCGTAGCCGAGCGGGTTCCGCTTCTCCGGACTGTTGAGCACGATGCGCCCGATCGGTCCGTCGCGCTCGATGTCGATGAGGTCGAACTCGGGGAGCTCGACGTTCTCCTTGCGGTACGGGGGTGACCACTTCACCATGCGGTGCGAGGCGCCGGGGCGGGTGGTCTGCATCTCGTTGTCTTCGGTCATCGGTGGGCTCTCTCCGTCGCTGTGGGGTCGGGTTGGCGCAGGGTGTGGGCGATGGCGGTCCAGGCGTTCACTGCCGGTCCGGCGTTCGGTCGCTCGTAGCTGGTCACTCGGTTGGCGATGTCGCCGTAGCGTCGGTGGAGCTCGGGACCGATGTCTTCGGGGCGACCGACCACGGCGAACGTCTCGAGGATCTCGTCGGTGATGAGCGCGCCCATGCGCTCCCACGCGCCGTCCTTGGACATGGCGTGCAGCTCGGCCTGGAGGTCTCCCCAACCGTGGAGCTCGAGCACGGGTCGGTAGGCGGGGGTGGACCCGTAGAACGCCATCTGACGTCGCGTTGCCCGCTTCGCCCTCTCGATGGCCTCGTCGTCGACACCGGTCACCACGAAGCCCGGTGCCACGATCTCGAGGTCGTCCACGCTCCGGCCGGCGCGCTCGCACCCCCGCGCGAGGGCGGGCAGCGTCCGCTCCCGGAGGTAGCGCTCGGACGAGAAGCCGTGGCAGATGAACCCGTCGGCCACCTCACCTGCGACCTCGGTCATCCGGGGGCCGACGCCGGCGAGGAACACCTTGGGCGCCCCGTGCCCATGGGCGCGGGGCGTGAACATCGGGGGCATGAGCGTGTGCCGGTAGAACTCGCCCTCGAACTCGAGCGGGGTGCCGTGCTCCCACGTGTCCCAGATGGCGCGCAGCGCCTGGATGAACTCGCGCATCCGTCGGGCCGGGTGCGACCAGGGCATGGAGTAGCGCTTCTCGATGTGGGGTCGGATCTGGCTGCCGAGGCCGAGCACGAACCGCCCGCCGCTCAGCTCCTGCAGGTCATGGGCCGTGTTGGCCAGGGTCATCGGCGATCTGGCGAAGGCGATCGCGATCGCGGTGCCGATCTCGATCGACTCGGTCGACGCCGCGGCCAGCGCACAGGACAGGAACGGGTCGTGGTTCGTCTCCGCTGCCCACAGCGCGTCGAACCCCGCTGCCTCGGTCCTCCGGGCCAGATCTGCCGCCTGAGCCGGGCGGACGGTGGCACCGAGGTCGACCTTCACGTCTTGGCTCCGTAGGACGCGAGGCGAGCCCGGAACGCCGGATCGTCACGCTGGACCTCGAGCTGGATGGCCAGCTCCGTCTGGATGACCTCCGTCAGGTCGTCGAAGGTGAAGGCTCGGTTGAGCATCTCCTTGGTTCGCCGCAGCCCGAGGGCGGACTTCCCGCACAGCTCTTCGGCGAGGGCGGTGGCTGCGGATTCGAGGTCGTCATCGGCAACCACCTCGGACACCAGTCCGAGGCGCTCGGCGCGCCAGGCGTCGATGGCACGTCCGGTGAGCATGAGCTCCGACGCCAGCGAGAGCCCGACCAGGCGGGGGAGGAAGTAGGTGATCCCGACGTCGCAACCGCTGAGGCCGAGGTTGATGAACGTCTCGTCCATGCGTGCGCTCTCCCCGGCGATGCGGATGTCGCTGGCCAGGCCCATGACGAAGCCGCCACCTTTGACCGCACCGTGGAGCAGCGCGATCACCGGCTGCGGACAGGCCCGCATGAGGGGCATCAGCTCGACGATCCGTTGCGTCTCCTTGCCGCCGCTCGCCAGGTGCGCAGCGAGGTCGAGTCCAGCGCAGAAGGACGGGCCGTTGCCGCGCACGACGACCACGCGCACGTCGTCACGGTCGGCGACCGCCGCGAAGTAGTCGCACAGTCCGCCGATGAGGGCCGGGTCGAGCGCGTTGTGCTTCCGCGGACGGTTGAGCGTGAGCCAGTCCACGCCGTCGCGGTGCTCGATCGTGAGCACGCGGCTCGCATCGCTCATGCGAACGCGCCGCGGACCGGGACGTGCTTGGCGCCGCCGACGAAGTGCGCCTTGGTCCACGCCGCCGGACCGGTCGCCTCGATCGAGGTGACTTCGCGGGCCAGTCCGTTGAGGATGGCGGCCACCTCCATCTGGGCGAGACGCGCGCCCAGGCAGAAGTGCGGGCCGTGACCCCATCCGATCTGGCGGTTGGCGTTGGATCGGCCGACGTCGAGGCGGTGGGGGTCGTCGAAGACCGCAGGATCTCGGTTCGCCGCCGGATATGACAGGAGGATTCGATCGCCCGGGGCAAAGGCTTGGCCAGCGACCTCGGCGTCGGCCTGGGTGTGGCGGAGGAAGTGCCGCACCGGGGAGGTGAGCCGGACGACTTCGTGAGCAGCGTTGTCCACGAGCGACGGGTCCGCACGCAGCCGCTGGAACTCATCGGGGAAGCGGCACAGCGCTTCAACACCGCCCGACATGGCGAACGACGTGGTGTCGTGGCCCGCAGTCGCGATGATCACGTGCAGGCCGAGCGCAGCCATGGTCTCGATCGACGTGCCGTCCACCACGCCGTGGACGATCGCCGAGCAGAGGTCGTCGGTGGGGTTGTCCTTCCGGTCCCTCATCATGTCCATGAGGTAGCCAGCGACCTCGTGGATGGCGGCGAGCGGGTCACTGCTCCCCAGCTCATCGTCATCGGCGCTGAACATCTCCTGGGTGAGCTTGAGCATCACCGGCTCGTCCTCGCGGGGGACGCCCAGCATGGACATGATCACCCGGAGAGGGAGCGGGAGGGCGATCTCCGTCGCGAAATCGCACTCCCCGTCCAGATCGCGCAAGCGCGCCATCGACTCGGTCACCAGGTCCTCGACGGCCGGCTTCAGGACTCGCAACGTGGAGTTCTTGAACCAGTCGACGACGACCTTGCGGTGCGCCTGGTGATCCGGCCCATCCATGTTGACCAGCATCTTGAGCTGGCCCCACACCTCGTCCTTGTCATCACCAGCGAGGCCTGCCGTGGCGAGCAGCGCCGGCTCCTCGGTGTTGGCGAACTCGGCGGGGCGTCGCGACACGTCGAGGAGGACGTGCAGGTCCGTGACGATCCACAGGGGCCCGTAGACGTGGTCATCCACGGGCAGGAACGGCTCGGGGCTGCGCAGTTCGTCGACGCTGCGATGCCAGCCCTCGGGGTCGAGGAAGGACGAGCCACGAAGGAAGAGTCGTGCAGCGTTCGCTGGGGCTTCGGATGCTTGGGGTGCCGTCATGGGTACTGCTCCTGTCGTGGGTGGCGGCTGTCTCTCAACGGGGCACCTGGTTCCACGGCAAGGTGTCGTCCGTGCGTGGTTCGCCGGGGAGGCCGAGCACCCGCTCGGCGACGATGTTGCGGTTCACCTCGTCGGTACCTCCGCCGAGGCGCATGCCGGGCGACCACAGGAACTTCGCCACCCAACGGGCGTCCTCGCCCTCGTCCAGGAGGCCAGCGGGCCCGAGCAGCTGCATGCCGAGCTCTGCGGACTCGACCTTGAGCTTGGTGAGCCCCAGCTTGGCGACGGATCCACCGGGACCGGGCTGTCGCCCCTGGAGGGCAGCGGTGAGCGTGCGCATGCCGAGGAAGCGCAGGAGCTCGCCCTGGATGTGCACGTCGACGATCCGCTGACGCGTGACGTCGTTCATCGTCCCGCGACGACGGGCGAGCTCCGCCATCCGCGCGGGCAGCGTGCTCCGCTTCGATCCACCGCTGCCTCCGATCGACGTCCGCTCGTTCATGAGCGTCGTCACGGCGACGTGCCATCCGTCGTCGACGCCGCCGATGACGTTCTGGCGCGGAACACGGACGTCCTCGAGGAAGATCTCGTTGAAGTCGGCCGTTCCGGTCATCTGCTTCAGGGGTCGGACGGTGACGCCAGGTGTCCGGAGGTCGAGGATGAACGCGGTGATCCCCTGGTGCTTGGGAGCGTCCGGGTTCGTCCGGCACAGCACCTCGCCGTAGTCGGCGAAGTGGGCGTGCGAGGTCCACACCTTCTGCCCGTTCAGGACCCACTCGTCGCCGTCGCGCACCGCTCGCGTCGCCAAGCCCGCCGAATCCGATCCGGCGTTGGGCTCCGAGAACATCTGGCACCACACCGTGTCCCCCCGGAGCAGCGGGCGGAGGTACTGCTCCTTCTGCTCCGGCGTGCCGTGGACCCGGAGCGTCGGACCGACGAAGTTGAGCCCGATCGTGAAGAGATCGGCCGGCGTCTTCCGAGCAGCCTCCTCCTGCCCGAAGATGATCTGCTCCATGGGCGTCCCGTTGCGGCCACCGAGCTCGGGCTCCCAGGTGATCTTGGCCAACCCGGCATCGAACTTGGCCGCCTGCCACGCCTTGGCCCGCGCGATCGGATCATCACCGTCGAGCCGGTCCAGCGCGTCATCGATCCAGGTGCGGAACTCCTCCCGCAGGACCGACTGTTCCGGTGTGTCTTCGAAGTCCACGCCGGGCACCATAGGGCGGTACTGTACGTTCGTCCAGTTCTTCTCCTCCGGGCAGTCGCACGGAACGTGATGAACTGGACGAATGTACAGTTGATGGGTACCGTGCCGGCCATGGATCAGCGCCATGAGTGACCGGGTGTGGCTGTTCGTGGTCGTCCCGTCGGTGACGGCGTTCATCGGCTACGTGACGAACTGGGCCGCGGTGCGGATGATGTTCCATCCGGCGGAGCCGCGGGGCATCGGACCCCTGCGGTGGCACGGGATCGTGTACCGCATGGGGCCGAAGTTCGCTCGGGAGATCGCCAGCACGACCGGCCAAGTGCTCACGCCGGCCGACATCGCCGAGCGCGTCGACATCGACGGCCTCGTCGAACGGCTCCACCGGGATCACGAGCACCTGCTCGACGACGTGGTCGGCGAGGGCCTCGACGTGCTCGCACCGGGCATCTGGGACACGATGGACCCCCAGGCTCGAGCGCAGCTGCGGACGGTGCTGCTGGCGCAGGCCACCGGGTCCGTCGACGGCCTCATCGGGGCGCTTGGCGACAGGTTGCCCGAGGTCCTCGATCTCGACGAGCTCCTCGTCGCGGAGCTGACCGGCGAGAACGCCGACCGTCTGGCCCGGGTCGCCGGGCAGATCGCCGGCCGCGAGCTGCGCTTCATCGAGATCTACGGCGCGGTGTTCGGGTTCGGCATCGGGCTGGTGCAGGCTGCGCTGTTCGGGGTGTTCGGGATCTGGTGGACCATGCCGATCGTTGGTGGGATCGTCGGCCTCGGCACCAACTGGCTCGCCATCCAGATGATCTTCCGCCCCCTCGAGCCGACCCGCTTCCTCGGGTTGGTCACGTACCAGGGGATGTTCCCCAAGCGGCAGCGGGAGATCGCAGCCGACTACGGCAAGATCACCGCGAGCGAGATCTTCACGCCCGAGAAGCTGGTGTCTGCCGTGGTGGAAGGGCCGGGAATGTCGGCGTCGGACGCCGAGCTCCGATCGCTGGCCGCCATGCGCCTCGCGGAGTTCCGCCCGATGCTCGCCCTGGTGACGGGAGGCGTCGATCCGTCCGACGACGAGCTGAGCAAGGTGGTGGACGTCCTCTTCGACCGACTCCTCGCCCTCGAGCCGACGCTGCGACCAACCGTCGTGGCGCACCTGACCGAGAGCCTGCGGCTCGACGAGCTGATCGAGGATCGGCTCGGATCGCTGGACAAGGCCCGGTTCGAACGGATGCTGCGCGGGATCTTCGAGGAGGACGAGTGGATCCTGATCGTGGTGGGCGGCGCCCTCGGCGGTCTCATCGGCGTGGCCCAGGGGCTGCTGGTCCGGTCGTTCGACCTGTGATGTCGGGTCAGGAACGGATCCGACATATTTCCCACCCCTGCAAACTTGCATCATCCTCGCAAAAGCGATTAACAAGACATTTCTTGCCGTTCGAGGGGGATCGTCGAGATGGCCCAGCAGCCACGTCTTCTTGGATTGCCCGGTGCGTTCCTCGACGCGCTGGGCGGCATGTCGGCGCTCGCACTCGAGGGCGGCCGGCGCACCTGGGATGTCCGCCGCTGGTGGCGTGAGTTCCTCGATCAGTGCGACTTCCTGGCCAGCGTCACGATCCTGCCGGTCATGCTGGTCGCCATTCCCTTCGGTGCGGTGATCTCGCTGCAGCTGGGACAGCTCGTCGCCCAGCTCGGGGCCCAGTCGCTGACCGGGGCCGCCGCGGTCACCGGCATGATCCAACAGGTCGCGCCCATCGTCACCGCACTCCTCATCGCCGGTGCCGGCGGTTCAGCGATGGCAGCGGACATGGGCGCCCGGAACGTCCGCGACGAACTGGCCGCGATGGAGGTCATGTCGGTCAATCCGACGCACCGGTTGGTCACCCCGCGCCTGTGGGCCTCGACCATCGTTGCCGTGTTCCTCATCTCCCTTGTCGTCGTTGCCGGCACCGCGGGCGCCTTCTTCTTCAACGTGGTGGTGCAGGGCGTGTCTCCTGGCGCCTTCTTCAACGGGGCGACCACGCTCGTCAGCCTCCCCGATCTGTTGGTCGGCTTGTTCAAGGCGGGCGTCTTCGGATTCGTGGCGGCCTCGATCGCCTGCTACCGGGGGATGACGTGCGATCGGGGTCCCGTCGGTGTCGGGAAGGGCGTGACCGACGCCGTGGTGCAGACGTTCATCGCCGTCTTCGTCCTCAACTACGTGATCACCGTCCTGTACCTCGCGATCTTCCCTCCGTCGATCTGATGGCCACCGTCGCGGCACCCTCCAACCCGTTCGCCCGCACCGCCCGCACGCTCCGTCGGTGGCCGAGATCCGTCTCCGGATCGATCACCCAGGTCGGCGACTTCGTCCTGTTCTCGGGCAGAGCCATCGCGTCGGTGTTCAGCGAGCTGCTCCTGCGCAGACGCTTCCTCCGGGAGGTCGCCCGGCAGGTCTCCGACGTCGTGTCCGGTGCGGGCGCGTTCGTCGTGGGCGGGGGCATGGTGTTCGTCGTGGCGGCGATGTCGCTCGCCACCGGTGGCACACTCGGCGTCCAGGCCTACGAAGGCTTGCGCACGATCGGCGCCGAGTCGTTGACCGGCATCGTCACCAGCCTCGGGAACGTCCGCGAGATCACCCCGATGATCGCCGGCATCGCGCTCGCTGCCCAGGTCGGTTCGAGCTTCACCGCCGAGCTCGGAGCGAAGCGGATCAGCGAAGAGATCGACGCGCTGTCGGTCATGAGCATCCCGCCCATCGCCTATCTCGTGTCCACCCGGATCCTCGCCGCCCTCATCGCCATCATCCCCCTCTACCTCGTCTCGCTCTTCGCTTCCTTCGCCGCCTCCGAGCTCGTCACCGTTCGTGTCCTCGGGCTCGCCCAAGGCGTCTACGACTACTACTTCAACCTGTTCCTGCCCCCGATCGACCTTCTGTACAGCCTCATCAAGATCGTCGTCTTCGCCATGCTGGTCGTCCTCATCCACTGCTGGTACGGCTACAACGCCTCCGGCGGACCGGCAGGTGTGGGCGTGGCGGTCGGGCGGGCCATCCGGACCTCGATGATGACGATCGTCGTGGTCAACCTCCTCCTGTCGTTCCTCTTCTGGGGAACGACCACGACGGCCTCACTCACGGGTTGATCCGATGGTCCTCGACGCCGACCGCACACGCCTCGCCGTCGGACTGATCGCCCTCGTGGTGACCGGCGCCATCGCATCGCTGATGGTCCTCGCTGCGAACGGCGCCTACGCCGACGACTACCAGCTCACCGCGCGCACGACCCGGACCGGCTTCGGCCTCGACGACACGTCCGAGATCAAGCTCCGGGGCGTCAAGATCGGCACGGTCGAGCGGGTCGAGCTCCTCCACGACGGTGCCGTCGAGCTGGTCCTGAACATCGCCAAGGACGTCCGGATCCCGGTTGACGCCACCGCCACCATCGAACCTCTCTCCGTCTTCGGCCCGAAGTTCGTCGACGTCCGTCCCGGCGTCAACGAGGTGGACGGCCCGTTCCTCGATCCCGGAACCTCGATGGGCGCCGTCGTGGAGCCCAGCGAGCTCGCAGAGACCCTCGACGGCGTCGCCACGCTGCTGGCGACGATCGACACCGACGACGTGTCGACGATCGTCTCCGAGCTGGCCCGCGGCCTCGATGGCCTCGGCGAGGACCTGGGCGCCTCCATCGACGCCGCCAACGACGTCGCAGCACGGATCGACACGAAGCAGCCAGAGATCGACGCCCTGCTGGCCCATGCCCGTGCGCTCTCGGCCACGCTGTCGAGCCGCTCGGACAGCCTGAGCACGCTCGCCAACGACGGCCAGGAGCTCCTCCGAACGATCGACGAGCAAGGCGACGCCTTCGGCGAGCTCCTCGTGGGCGTCAGCGAGCTGGCGATCCGAGGTGACGACCTGCTCACCGAGGTCGGAGACGACCTCGACCCCACCCTCATCGCCCTCGAGCGCGGTGTCGGCGTGCTTCGCGAGCAGCTCCGGTTCCTCCCCGACTTCGTGGACGGCCTCGACGCGGTCAGTGCGTTGCTCGGGACGGGACTGCTCCAGTGGGACCGCGGCAACGGGCAGTGGGGCGGCATCGGGCACGGCGTCCTCGACTTCGCGCCATGCGGGCTGATCGCTGACGCCAACTGCCCGCCGCGCCCGGGGTACCACGGCTGATGTTCCGCTACACGCGCCTCGTCCTGTTCATCGCGATCAGCGGAGCGCTCACCTTCTGGATCGGCAGCGAGATCGTCGGCTTCGAAGGACGAGTCGACCGCTACGAGCTCGAAGCCACCTTCGCCGATGCCACCGACCTCGGTCCAGGCGATCCGGTGAAGCTCGCCGGTGTCCGCGTCGGGACGGTGGACTCGGTCGAGCTGGTCGCCGGCGAGGCAGCCGTCACCTTCGGCGTCGACCGAGAGGTCGACCTCCCCGTCGACTCCACGGTGTCCGTGCAGGCGCAAGATCTCCTCGGACGCCGGCTGCTCCGGCTCGATCCGGGCAGCTCGCCGGACCTTCTCAGCGACGGAGACGCCGTCACGGAAACCTCCTCGGCGGTGCACCTGGGAGACCTGATCAACGAGCTCGGCCCCCTCCTCGAAGCCGTCCGACCGGAGCAGGTCAACTCCCTCGTCTCGGCCCTGAACGACGCGGTCAGCGGGAACCGGGAGACGATCGCAGGCCTCACCACCGATCTCGCCACCGTGCTCGACACCGCAGCGGCGCGCAGTGAGACGATCGCCTCGCTGACCGACGACTACGCGCTCCTCGTCGGCGAGGTGGCCCGACGGGACCGCAGCATCCAGCGTTTGCTCGACAACCTCGTGCTGCTGACCGAGACGTTCCAGGCATCGGAGGACGTCCTGATCGACGCGCTCGACACCCTCCCCACCACGACTGCGGCACTCCGGGCGTTGCTCGCGGACAACGCGGAGAACGTGGATTCGATCCTGTCCGATCTCGCAGCGGTCACCCAGTCGCTACGCCCCGCGCTGGACGAGGTCGACGTCATCGCTGCCGGGCTGCCCACCGTGCTCGAGAAGGTGTGGTCGCTGGTCGACGACGGTCGCTACGTCAAGATCAACTTCGCGTGCGTGTCGCCGTCCCCGCCGCCTTGTGCGCACCCGGTGGTCGGCCAGACCGACACCGACGAGGACGCGGGCTTGGCCGAGACGTTGCTGGGGGTGCTCGGCCTGTGAGGCTGCTCGACTTCTCCTTCCGTGACATCCCAGTTCGCATCGTCGGTGTCGTCACCCTCATCGCTGCCATCGCCGCCGCAGTCGGGGCGTACAGCATCGGAAGCACCGGCCTGCTGGCCGACACCTACGCTGTGAGCGCCGTGCTCGAGGAGACCGGCGGTCTCCGCGCCGGCGACCGGGTCCGGGTCGCCGGCATCGAGGTCGGGCGCGTGACGTCGGTCGAGCCCGACTTCGACGAAGGCCTCGTCGTGGTGACCTTCGAGGTCGACGCCGGCGTCGAGCTCGGCCCCGACACGACCCTCGAAGTGGCACTGGCCACGCTGCTCGGTGGCCGCTACGTCCGTCTGGCTGGGCCAGTGGAGGAGCCGTACCTCGAGGATCTTCCCGCCGAGCAGCGCCGGATCCCCGTCGATCGGACCCGCCTCCCCCTGGGCGTCATCGACGCACTCGGCCAGCTCACCACGACCGCCGAAGACCTCGACGCCGGCGCCATCGATCGGCTGCTCGGTGAGGCGGCGGTGCTCGCCCGGGACAACGCCGGTCAGGTGGGAGGCATCCTCGATGACGTCGTCGCCCTCTCCGGCCTGCTCAACGCACGACGGCAGCAGATCGACGAGATGATCGACGACACCGCCCAGGTCACCGACGCGCTCGCCGACCGCGACGACGCGATCGTGCAGCTGATCGACGCCTCGGAGGCGTTGCTGGGCGAGATCGCCGCCCGCGAGGAGCAGGTACGGCTCCTCCTCGGCTCGGGAAGCGACGCGGCCACGACCCTGGCCGGCCTCGTCGAGCGCAACCGCGACGAGCTGGCCACCATCCTCGAGAACCTCGACGCCACCACCGACGTGATCGACGAGCGCATCCCCGAGCTCAACACCGCTCTGGCGACGGCCGGCCCCACCGTCGGTGCGCTGGCCGACATCGGCAAGACCGGGCCGTGGCTCGATGTCGTCCTCACCGGGCTGTCGATCGTGCAGCTGCGCAACGTGCTCCTGGAGTCGCTCCGATGAACCGGATTGCACGACGGGTGGCGGTAGCTCTCACCGGCACGCTGTGCCTGGCCAGCTGCGGGATCTCGGGGCCAGATACCTATGAGATCTCGGCCCGGTTCACCCGAGCGGTGGCGGTGTACGAGCAGAGCGACGTCAAGGTCATGGGCGCCACGGTGGGCGAGGTGTCAGGCATCGAGATCGACGGGGACGAGATCGTCCTCACCCTCGCGATCCGAGACGACGTCCCCCTTCCTGCTGACGCCACCGTCGCCATCGCTCCGTCCTCCTTGATCGGGGAGCGTGATGTGGTGCTGCCGCCGTGGAAGCCCGGCGGCGATCGGTTGGAACCCGGCGCCGTGATCGGAGCGGATCGCACCATCATCCCGGTGGAGCCCGACGAAGCCCTGCAGGCCGTCACCGACCTCGTGGCCGCGCTCGACCCGGACTCGGTCAACGACCTCCTCACCGCATCGTCGCAGGCGCTCGACGGCAACGGTGCCACCATCAACCGGGCGCTGTTCGAGCTGTCCCGGCTGATCCCCACGCTGGCTGAGCAGGATGAGGAGCTGCTGGCCATCGCCGCCGACGTCGATCGCCTCGCGGCGGTCGTCCGGGCTCGCGAAGCCGAGATCGCACGTCTGCTCCAGGACTTCGCCACGGTTGCCGGCGTGGTGGACCAGGAGCGTCAGGAGATCATCGACTTCGTCGACGCCATGGTTCGGTTGACCCGCGAAGGCAAGGCGCTGCTCACCGCGTACGAGGTGACCCTGCCCGAAGACCTCGAGACGATCGGAACGCTCGCCCTGACCATCAAGGTCAACGCGGACTCGGTGCAGGGCCTGGTCGACAACCTGTTCTCCCTGAACGTCGAGTTCATCGACTCCTTCGACGGCCAGCACTCCGCCATCCGCGGCCGGGGGCCGGTGGAGCGATCCGTGCTCGAGCAGCTCCTCCCCATCCTCGATGAGCTCGGCGCCGACGTTCCGTGCCTGCCGACCGTCGCGGTGACGTGCTCATGAGCCGATCGATCCGGACCGCCGGACCGATCCTGGCTGCGGCGCTCCTCGTCTCGGCGTGCACGCTCGAGACCACCGGCGCGGTCAAGGGGGACGCTCGATTCACCAGCCGGTTCGATGACGCCCAGGAGCTCGTCGTCGGCCACACGGTCCGCATCTCCGACGTCAACGTGGGCACCGTCCTCGGCATCGAGCTCGACGGCTACGAGGCCCTCGTCGAGTTCACCATCGAAGACGGACGGCACCTGCCGAAGGGGACGACGGCCTCGATCCAGATGACATCGCTGCTCGGCGAGAACTACGTCGCGCTGCAGCTCCCCGAGAACCCGGAGGATGCCCCGCCGCTGGAGTCGGGGGCGACGCTTCCCTCAGGCGGCTCGACGGCAACGGTCGAAGAGCTCGCCATCGAGCTCCTGGCCCTGACCCGGGCGGTGCAGGGCCGAGACCTCGCGGCCATCGTCGAAACGGGCGCGGTCGGCCTGGGTCCACGTGGCGCCGAGCTGAACGAGCTGATCGGCACGGTCGGTTCGGTCACCAACAGCTTCGCGGGACAGGCACAGGTGTTCGACGCGCTGCTCACCGATCTCGATGGCCTCTTGTCGACGCTCGCCTCCGACGCCGACGACATCGGCCAGACGATCGAGCTCGCCGCCGACGCCACCGGATCGCTGGCACGCCAGCGGAAGCGTCTGGTCACGGTGGTCGGCGACCTGACCGCGCTCGCCGTCACACTCGACGCCGAGGTTCTCGCACCCCACCGCGAACGGCTCACCCGGATCGTCGGGGACCTCGCACCGGTCGCCTCCTTGGTCGCCGGCGAGCGCGAGTGGCTGATCCGCATCATCGACCAGCTGGTCATCGTCACCGAACGGCTCCCGACGGCGATCCACGAAGGCGCCGTCATCGCCTACGCCTGGCTCGACGACTTCAACTTCGATGGTGTCCAGCTCCGGACCACGGACCTCGGCACTGCGCTCGGTGAGCTCCTGCTCGGGGTGCAGCCATGACGCGCATCTACGTGAACATCGGCACGTTCCTCGTGCTGACCGTCGCGACGATCGCCTGGTCGATCGTCAACTTCCTCCACCTGGACATCGTGGAGCGCCCCGCGCTCGTGACTGCGGAGTTCGAGGAATCACCCGGCTTGCGGTCCGGCTACGAGGTCACCTACCTCGGTCACGCGATCGGGCGCATCCGAGGTGTCCAGCTCGTCCCAGGGATGAGCGAGGTGCAGCTTGCGATCGACCGCGACGCGGAGCTCCCCGCCGATGTCGTCGCCGCGGCGCGGCGACGCTCCGCCATCGGCGAGCCGTACGTGGATCTCGCGCCCGCGCCGGGCACCGATCCCGACGCTGGCCGTCGACTGGCCGACGGCGACCGGATCGAGCTGTCCAAGACCTCCAGTCCCCTGCAGTACGGCGACCTCTTCCGGTCCCTGGACACCCTGGTCGACACGATCGACGCCGATGCGCTCGGAACGGTGACGCACGAGCTCGCCGCCGCGTTGGACGGTCGAGGTGACGACATCCGCCGCATCGTGACCGGTACCCGCGACCTGACCACCACCTTCTCCCAGAACGGAGACGAGATCGAAGGCCTCATCGACGACGTCGCCGACCTCACCGGCGTCCTCGCCGACAACCGCGACGCGCTGGGATCGGGAATCGACAGCCTGGCCGGCATGACCGAGGCGCTGGAGGAGGCGCGACCATCGGTCGAGACGTTCCTGGACGAAGGCCCGTCGACGATCGCGCTCATGAACGCGATCATCGACGCGGCCGACCACGCCATCATCTGCACCGTCGATGGAACCGCGGTCCTCGACGCCGTGCTCGATGCGGAGACGTTGCGGTCCCTCAGCGGCCTGCTCGAGCGCTCAGCGCCGTTCGCCGACGTGATCCGTCTCGTCCAGGATCCCCGCGATGGGATCTTCCGACTCTTCGTCTCCCCGAGCGGCGGGAACCCCCCGACCGTCGAGTTCGCCGAATCCAAGCCCTTCCCCGACGCACCCGCGGTGGCGACCTGCCCGGAGCGAGATCTCGCCGTGTCGTCGATCGATGTCGCCGACGAGGCGGGAGAAGGTGCAGGTGGTCGACGTCCGCCCGGTGACGGCCCGAGCCGCGACCCCTCCGGACGCCCGGACACGGTCCCGGGTGAGCTCGCCAGCGGAACGAGTGAGGCAGAACCGGGACGCTCCCTGATCGCTCGCGGCGCTGCCTCGCTCTGGCCTTGGGCTCCCCTGCTCACCGTCGCCACCGCCGCCGGGTGGTACGCCTACGTGCTGGCCCGCAGGCGAGGATGGAACGCATGAACGCGACCGCCGACACAGGCGTTCCCGACGAGGACGGCGATGCCGGTGAGGAGCGCAGGATGCGCCGGTGGCCGATCGTGGTTCTCGGAGCGGCGCTCCTGGCGCTGGCGGCCGGTGCCGTGCTCTGGGGTGTGAACGAGCGCAGCGATACTGACGAGGCCAGGTCGCAGCTCGGCCGCCAACGCGACGCGGTCCTCGCCGCAACCGGTTTCGTCGAAGCGCTCATGAGCTACGACCACGATGACCTGGATGCCCAGCAGGCCGCAGTCGAACGTTTCGCGTCGGACCAGTTCCGCGCCGACTTCACCGACGCCTTCACCAGCGAGGTCCGAGACCAGATCGTCGAGGAGCAAGCGACCTCGGTCGTCACCGTCGAGGACGTCTGGCTCACCGTCGAGGACGGCGACGGCGAGGAGGTCAGTGCCATCGTGCATGCCCTCTCGACGGTTTCGAGCGATGGCGGAGCCACCGCCGACCTCGAGTCCTACCTGCGAGTGCGGCTCGTGCGACTCGACGGTCGGTGGCTGGTAGACGACCTGACCTCGCTCGGAAGCCGCGATCTCAGCGCGCCGCTCGCGCCGCCCGACTCGACCGCGGAGGACCGGTCCGATGGATGAGCGAACCGACGCGCGGGGGGAGATGTCGTGACGGGACTACGAGAGCGAAACAAGATCAAGCGCAGGGAGGCGATCCTCGACGCCACCGTGTCCTTGCTCCGCGAGAAGGAGTTCGGCGACGTGACGATCGAGGCCGTCGCACAACTGGCCGAGGTGTCGCCACACACCGTGTACAACCTCGTCGGAACCCGTGACGAGCTCGCCTACGCCCTCATGGGCCGCGTCGTTCGGCACATGGCCAGGACCGCACCCCTACCCGACGGCGTCCCCGAGGACCCCTCCGAGGGACTCCGCGCCATCACGGACCACGCCCTCGACGCGCTCACCGCCGAGCCGGCTGCGTACCGCTCGATCGTCCGGGCCGTGTCGTCGCTGCCGCACTGGCCGACGGACCAACGCGAGCCGTTCATCGTGTACGAGAAGGCGGCGCGCCTCCTCGATCAGGGTGGGGTGCTCCGGACCGGTGTGTCCCATCGGGTGGTGTCGAGGCACACCATCCTCGGCATGTTCGGTTCGATGATGGCCTGGGCGCGCGGGCAGAGCGATGAGCGATTCCGCGACGATGCACGCCTCAACCTCGCCCTCGTGCTCGCATCGACGACGACCGGCGACGTGCACGAACGGGCCGTCCTCGATGTCGAACGCCTCGCGCCGACGGTGTCCCCGCAGCTCAGGTGATCTGTCGTCGACGACTAGAGCTGGGCCATGTTGTCGAAGCGGGTGAGGTGGTTGCGGAAGGCGAGGTTGATCTTGCCGGTCGGGCCGTTGCGGTGCTTGGAGACGAGGATCTCGGCCATGCCCCGGTCGGGTGAGTCCGGGTTGTAGACCTCGTCGCGGTACAGGAACATCACGACGTCGGCGTCCTGCTCGAGCGAGCCGGACTCACGCAGGTCCGACAGCATCGGCCGCTTGTCCTGGCGGGACTCGAGCGTGCGGGACAGCTGGGACAGGGCGATGACCGGGCACTCGAGCTCGCGGGCGAGGATCTTGAGACCACGGGACATCTCCGAGACCTCGATCTGGCGGGACTCGGCCCGGCCCCGGCCTTGCATGAGCTGCAGGTAGTCGATGACCACGAGGCCGAGGTCGCCGAGCTGGGACTTGAGGCGACGGGCCTTGGCCCGGATCTCCATCACCGACACGTTCGGGTTGTCGTCCAGGTACAGGCGAGCCTCGGCCAGGCGGGACACGCCGAGGGCGATGCGATCCCACTCGGCGTCCTGGAGGCGGCCGTCGCGCACCTTGGTGGAGTCGATCTGGGCCTCGGCGCACAGCAGGCGCTGGGTGAGCTCGAGGTTGCCCATCTCCAGGCTGAAGAACAGCACGGGCCGGCGGGACTGGAACGCGGCGTTGGCCGTGAGGTTCAGGGCGAACGACGTCTTGCCCATGGCGGGACGGGCGCCGACGATGATCAGGGCGTTGGGCTGCAGGCCCGACAGCAGGCGGTCGAGGTCCACGAAGCCGGTGGGCAGCCCCGTGATGGCGTCGCCCCGCTCGACCAGGGCCTCGAGGCGGTCGAGGGTGTCACCGAGGAGGGACTCGATGGGGACCATCGAGTCGCTGACCCGGCGCTGGCCCAGCTCGTACACGAGGGACTCGGCCTGGTCGACCGCCCGCTCGACGTCGTCGGGCACGTCGTAGCCGAGCTCGGCGATCTCGCCGCCGACGCCGATGAGCTTGCGGAGCACGGCGTGGTCGCTGATGATCCGGGCGTAGCGGGCCGCGTTGGACACCGCCGGGGCGGTGGAGACGATCTCGGCCAGCAGGCCGCGCCCGCCGATGGCCTCGAGGACGCCGGCCCGGGCCAGCTCGTCGGCCACCGTGACCGGGTCGGCCGGCTCGCCGGCGGAGTCCAGGCTGAGGATGGCATCGAAGATGTGGGCGTGGGCGGGCTTGTAGAAGTCGGCGGGCCGCAGCATCGTCGACGTCGCCGAGATGGCGTCCTTGGACAGCATCATCGCCCCGAGCAGGTTCTGCTCGGCCACCAGGTCGCTCGGGGGGACCCGTCCCGCACCGCCGGGCCGAGGAGCACCGCCGTTGCCGCGGCCCGAGGCCTGGCCCCTCGAGGGGGCATCGCTGCGAGTGGTCGTGTCGGTCAAGCGGGGGACCTTCCGTGGCTGAGGTGGGCGGCGTTCACCGTCGCGCCATCTCCCTGTGGGTTGCTAGTGGTGTCCGCTGGGGAAAGGCCTGTGGATTCTGTGGAGAAGCCCTGGTCAACGGGCGCGTCGAAGCAGAGGTGTTCGGGGTGCGGCCCCCCGGCCGCACCCCGGACGGCGCTAGAGCGCCTCGACCTCGATCGTGATCGGGAACTGCACCTCTTGGTGCAGCTTGGCCATCACGTAGTGCGTGCCGACGGTCTTGATCGGCTCATCGATGATGATGATCTTCTTGTCGAGCTCGATCTCGGTCTGGGCCTTGACGGCCGTGGCGATCTCGGACTCGTGGACAGCGCCGAACAGGTGGCCGGTCTCGGCCGCCTTGGCGGAGATGTGGATGGTCTGGGGCACGAGCGCGGTGGCGACCGCTTGCGCGGCGTCGATGGCCTTGGTGTCGCGCACCTCGCGCGCCTTGCGCATCTGCTCGGCCTGGAGCTCGGCGTCGGCCGTGGCCCGCATGGCCAGGCCCTTGGGGATGAGGTGGTTGCGGGCGTGGCCGTCGCTGACGTCGACCAGGTCGCCGCGCTTGCCGACCATGTCGACGTCGGTGCGCAGGATCACCCTCATGCCTCGACCTCCTGGTCCTCGCTGACCTCGTCGGTCGTCTCGGCCGACTCGGGAGCCTCGGTGGACTCGTCCACGTCGTCGCTGAACTCGTCGTCCGAGCGCTCGTCGCGGCGCGGGCCACGACGGTCGTCGCCACGGCCCCGACCGCCACCGCGCTGCTGGGTGACGCGGCTGGTGTAGGGCAGCAGCGCCATCTCGCGGGCGTTCTTGACGGCGGCAGCGATGTCGGCCTGCTGCTGGGTGTCGTTGCCGGTGACGCGACGGGCCCGGATCTTGGCCCGGTCGGACTGGAACCGGCGGAGCAGGTTCACGTCCTTGTAGTCGACGTAGGAGACCTTCTCCTGGACGAGGATGCTCACGCGCTTCTTGGAGCGGCGCGAGTTGTCCTTGTTCTTGGTGGTGCGGGGGCGGGCCATGGCTAGAAGGGCTCCTCGGCGTCGTCGTAGGACTTGGGTTCGTCGCGGGGCGGCTCGTAGTTGCCGCCGCCGCCACCGCCACCGGTGCTGCCGCCGGCAGGGCCGTCGCGGCGGATCTTCTCGATGCGGGCGGTGGCCCAGCGCAGCGAGGGGCCGACCTCGTCGGCCACGATCTCGACCTTCGAGCGCTTGTCGCCGTCCTGGGTCTCCCAGGAACGCTGCTCGAGGCGGCCGGTGACGATGATGCGGTCACCCTTGGAGATGGACTCCGACACGTTGTCGGCGAGGTCGCGCCAGCAGACGACGTCGAAGAAGGAGGTCTCCTCCTGCCACTCGTTGTTCTGCATGTAGCGGCGGTTCACGGCCACGCCCAGCTGGGCGAGGGCGGTGCCGCTGGTGAGGTAGCGCAGCTCGGGATCTCGGGTGACGTTCCCGATGATGGTGATGGTGTTTCCGTTGGCCATTGGTGCCTCCTACTGGTCTGCTGCCGCGGACCCCATGAGGCCGCGGCGCTCGGCCTCGGCATCGGGGAGGCGGAGCAGCTTGTGGCGGACGATCTCGTCCGCGAGTCGCAGGGATCGCTCCACGCCGTCGAGCGCACCCGGCTCGGCGAGGATCTCGTACACCACGTAGGACCCTTCGGTCCGGTGGTCGATCTCGTACGCGAACGTACGACGACCCCAGAAGTCGGTGGAGGCGACCATGCCTGCTTCGTTGCAACGGCCTTCGATCGACTCGACCTGGCTCTTGGCCTGGTCTTCGTCGAGATCGCCGTTGATGATGACCATCAATTCATAGGCGCGCATGCCTACGGACACCTTCCTGTGGATCCGGCGGGGCCGGAGCCCCCGCGGCGCGGGAGCAGGACGGACAAGGGAACTGCACATCGTATCGATGGAGCTGGTCGTGGGCACATCCACGTCCCCCAGCATCCACGTGGGGGGTGACAGGAACGCGCGGGATGGCTCGGTCGGGGTGCCTCAGGCCGGGACGGCGCAGGCCTCCGTGCCCACCTGCAGGCGGGCGCCGGGCTCGAAGCGGGCGGCGAGGGGATCGCCCTGCACCACCTCGATCGCGAACCGGAACGGGCCGGCGGCCGGGTACCGCTCGCAGGCGGCCTCGTCCTCGGATTCGCAGGGCACCATGTCGGCCCGGGAGACGAAGGCGCCCTCCGCGTCCCACCACCCGATGGTGAGCGGCAGCAGGGTCCGGTACATGTAGAAGGCCCCCTGGCGGGGCTCCTCCATGCTGAACAGCATCCCGTCGTGGCCTTCGAGGTCGGTGACCTGCATCAGCCCCGTTGCCCGCTCCTCGGCGGTGTCGGCGTGCAGCAGGCACAGCTCCAGCACCTCCCCGGACGCGGCGACGAGCTGGGCGACCACGGTGCCGAAGCGCGCAGCGAGGCCGTCGGTCGGTGCGGTGCCGGTGGGCGCGGTGGGCTCGGACGCGACCGGGCCGAGCTGGGGGTCGGCGGGCGAGTTGGCACCCTCCGTCACGCAGGCGGCCACGCCGGCGACGAAGACCGCCGTCACCAGCCAGCGCAGCAGGCGCGCGCCCCGGACGTCGTCGACCGTGGGCAGCCAGGCCGGCGCCCACGACGGCGGGTCGAGGAGGGGGTCGCGCACGCGCTCATCGTGCCCCACGCGCCCGCCGTTCCGTGACCGCTGCCAGAACCCTGGGGAGTCAGCTGCCCGAGGGGCTCCCGTAGAGGCCCAGCGTCTCGGCGGCCTCGGCGGAGAGGTGGTAGCTCTCGTCGTCGTTCGGGAACGCACCGGAGCGGACGTCGGCGGCGAAGGCGGACAGCGCGTCGACCGAGGCCGAGCCGATCTCGGCGTAGCGACGCACGAACTTGGGGGCCATGCGGTCCTCGATGCCGAGGACGTCGTGGAACACGAGCACCTGGCCGTCGCAGTCGCGGCCGGCGCCGATGCCGATGGTGGGCACGTCGACCGCGTCGGTGACCATGCGGGCGACGGCGTCGGGCACGCCCTCGAGCACGATGGCGAAGCAGCCGGCGGCGGCGAGCGCCTTGGCGTCGGACACCAGCTCCATGGCGGCGTCGTGGTGCTTGCCCTGGACCTTGAACCCGCCCATGGCGTGCACGGACTGGGGGGTGAGGCCGAGGTGGCCCATCACCGGGATCTCGGCATCCAGGATCGCCTCGATGACGGGGAGGCGCTTGCGCCCGCCCTCGAGCTTCACCGAGTGGGCACCGGCGCGCACGAGGGCGGCGGCGTTGCGGACGGCCTCGTGGGTGTCGGTGTGGTAGCTCATCCACGGCAGGTCGGCGACGACCATGGGCAGGCGGCCCTCGGCGGTGGAGGCCTTCAGACCCCGGGCGACGGCGCCGGTGTGGTGGGCGATGTCGTCGACGGTGACCGAGAGGGTGTCGTCGTGGCCGAGCACGACCATGGCCACGGAGTCGCCGACCAGGATCAGGTCGACGCCGGCGGCGTGGGCCATCTTGGCGCCCGGGGCGTCGTAGGCGGTGACCATCACCAGCGGCTGGGCCGACGAGCCGTCCGTCGTCTTGACGGCGCGGATCGCAGGCGCGTTCCAGGACGTGCGCATGTGGATCTCCTCTGCTCCCGTCCAGCGGCTGGGTACCTGCCGGCGGTGGTCCGAGCGTACCCCCGTCCGGCTCCCGGGGCCACCCCCCGTCGGCACCGTCTCCGGGTGCCGGTAGCGTCGCCGCCATGGCCATCGGGACATGCGACAGCTGCGGCAGCGAAGAGGACGTCACCGAGGTCCGCCGGGTGTACGTCACCCCGGAGGACTGGGACACCGAGGGCAAGGCCGAGCCCCAACCCGGCACCGAGCAGTGGTGCTACGCCTGCCGGGCGCACTATCCCCACCAGGAGATCTGAGGCCCCACCAGGAGATCTGAGACCCCGCCGGGAGGTCTGAGGCCCGCTACCCGTCGATGATCCCGCCACCCGGACGGGTGGTGGTGGTCGTCGACGGGGCCGTGGTGGTCGTGGTGGTGGTGGTCGTCGTCGTTGACGGGGCCGTGGTGGTCGTCGTGGTGGTGCGGGGCCGGCTGGTCGTGGTCGTGCCGTCCTCGCCGTCGTCGTCGTCACCCTCGTCGTCCTCGTCGGGTTCGGTCGTGGTCGGATCGGGGTCCGTGGTGGTCGTGGCCCGGGTGGTGGGCGGCGGCTCGGTGGTCGTGGTGAGGTCCGGGTTCAGCGCCTCGCCGGTGAAGGTCGGCTTCGGGAAGTCGCCGTGGTCCGCACCGCCGACGGCCGCCTCCATGAAGGTGCGCCAGATCTGGGCGGGGAAGGACCCGCCGGTGACGTCGCGGCCGCGCACGTCGCGCATGAACCGGGGTTGGCCCGCCTCGTCGACGTCGGGGTACCCCATCCACACCGCGGTGGTGAGCTGCGGGGTGAAGCCGACGAACCACGCGTCGCGGTAGTCCTGGGTCGTGCCGGTCTTGCCCGCCACCGGCACGCTGATGCTCGCCCCGGTGCCGGTGCCGCGGAGCACGTTCTGGCGCAGCGTCCACGCGACCTGGGCGGCGGTGGACGCCGAGATGGCCTGCTCCGGCTCGGCGGTGTTGGTGGACAGGACCCGGACCTCACCGTCGACGACCTGCTCGACCTTGGTGATCATGATCGGCTCGATGGCCTGGCCCTCTCGGACGAAGGTCGAGTAGGCGCTGGCCATGTCGAGCACGGACACCTCGCCGGACCCGAGCACGAGGGAGTTCACCGCCGGCAGCTCCGACGTGACGCCGAGCTCGCGGGCGACGTCCACCGCGTTGGCGGGACCGACCTCGATCATCAGGTCGGCGAAGACGGTGTTCGACGACACCGTGGTCGCCTCGACCAGGTCGATGATGTCCTCCCGGCCGCGGGCGTAGTTGGTGACCTCCCAGTCCTCGCCGGCGTTGGCCTCGGGGAAGGTGCGCTCGTAGACGTTGCGGAACCGGGAGTTCAGCGAGATGCCCTGCTCGAGGGCGGTGGCGAGCACGATCGGCTTGAACGACGAGCCGGGCTGGCGGCCGGACCCGCCGGCCGCGGCGCCGAGCGCGAGGTTGACCTCGGAGGCGTCGAAGTCGCGCCCGCCGACCATGGCCACGACCCGCCCGACGTCGTCGACCGAGACGAGCGCGCCGGCGGGGTCGTCGGGCTCGTTCAGCGTGTCCCACACGGCGCGGTGCGCCTCGCCCTGCAGGCCGAGATCGAGCGCGGTGTACACCCGCAGGCCGCCACCGTTCACCACCTCGGCGCCGTACTCCTCGTAGAGGAGCCGGCGGACGTACTCGACGTAGTAGGTGGCCCCGACGTCGGCACCCTTGATCATCGAGACGCCGTCGCGGGGCGTGCGGGGCTGGACCATCTCCTGGATCGGCACGGCCGCCGCTTCGTCCTGCTCGGCCTGGGTGATGGCGCCGGTCACGACCATGCCGGCCAGCACCGAGTCACGGCGGAACGTGGCCCGCTCCGGCTCGCTGGTGGCGTCCGCGCTCTCCGGAGCCCGGACCAGGCCGGCCAGGTAGGCGGCCTGGGGCAGGTTCACGTTGCGGATCGAGATGCCGAAGTAGGCCCGGGCCGCGGCCTCCGCGCCGTAGGCGCCCCGCCCGAAGTACACGGTGTTGAGGTAGCGCTCGAGGATCTCCTCCTTGGGGAGCTCCCGCTCGAGCTTCACTGCGAGCACGGCCTCCTTGAGCTTCCGGGTGATCGTGCGCTCGGAGGAGAGGAACGCGTTCTTGGCGTACTGCTGGGTGATCGTGGAGCCGCCCTGCTGCACGCCGTCGCCCTTGAAGTCGCGGTAGATGGCACGGGCGATGCCGAGCGGGTCGATGCCGGAGTGGGAGAAGAACTGGCGGTCCTCGGCGGCGAGGATCGCGTCGATGAAGATCTGCGGCGTCTCCTCGAGCGGCACCGAGACCCGGTCCTCCTCGCCCGAGAGCTTGGCCATGGCGTTGTCGGCGCTGCAGCCGTCGGCGACGTCGGCGGCGCACACGAACGTCGACTGCAGCAACGGGTCGGTCCGCGGGACCTCGACCTGGGCGAGCACGAAGCCGGCGCCGGCGATGCTGGCCACGAACAGGAGCGCGCCGAGGAACAGGCTGCGGCGGAACCGCCAGAGGACGCTACGGCGCTTGGGCGCCGGCTTGGCCTTGGGCTTCCGGGACGGGCTCGGGGGGGCGGGCGGTGCCATGGGACAAGCCCGGGGTCGGGCGGCCACCGATGGTACCGCCGGGTGCGCGTCGTTCCCTCCACGCGGGGGTGCCCAGCACGAGGACCGGTAGGGCGACCGCCACCGCCACGGCGAGGCCGGTGCGGTATCCGTCGAGGTCGACGCCAGCCCATCCCCAGACCGGGAGGACGGCGAAGGCGAGGGCCACCGACGTCACGGGACCCGGGCGGGCCGGGCCACCGACCGGGGCCATGATCCCGGTCGAGGCGACGGCCACGACCGCGACGATCGCGGCGCCGACCGCGGCGTGGGCCGGCTGGTCCGCGAGTCCGATCACGTCGATCGCGGCCACCGTGCCGGGCAGGAGGGCGAGGAGGGCCAGCGGATGGCGGCCGGCCAGGGCCAGCACCGCACCCGCCCCGAGGACCGCGCCGGCGCTGCGCAGCTCGGCGACGTCGCCGGCGAGGAGGGCCCCGGCCACGACCGTGGCTGCCAGCGGCAGGCGCTCGGTGAGCGGCCGGGACCGCACGGCGCGCAGCACCACCGCAGCGACGACCACCAGCGCGGCGACCACGACGAGGGCCCAGTCGGTGCCGTCCACGGCCTCCCGCAGGGGTGCGGCCCGGGACACGGCGAGCAGGCCGGCGGGCAGCAGGAGGCGTCCGGGCGCACCCCACACGGCGGCGGCGACCACGGCGACGGTGGTGCCGGCGACGGCGAGGGCGAGCGCCTCGGTGGGGTCGTCGCCGACGAGGCCGCTGGCGATGACGACGCCGGCGAGCACGGCGAGCACCTGGCCCGACCGGGGCGCGCGCTCGGTCCACAGGCGCACGGCGGCGAGCACCGCCACGAGCACCACGCCGGCGGCGAGGCGGCGGTCGGGCAGGCGGACCGGGTCGAGTGCGGCGGCGGCCGGCAGGACCGTGAGCACCAGCAAGGCGGCGCCGGCGGCCGTGGCCGAGTGCGGGCGGGTCGCCACGACGAGGAGCGCGGTGCCGGCGGCTGCGGCGGCGAGGAGGGGATCGGTGACCAGGTCTCCCCAGACCACCGGGACGTCCTGTGCCGCGAGGACGGCCCAGCCGACCGCGACGCCCGCGGCGATCGACCGGCAGGCGAGCGTGGCGTGGTGGGGCACCACGAAGGCGATGGCCGCACCGACGACCGGCGCGGCGAGCAGCACGAGCAGCAGGCCGGTCACGACGGCCACCCGGCGAGCACGACCGCGACCAGTCCCGCCACCAGGGCCGCCCACGGGCGGACCCGCGCCACCGCGGGGCGGACGTCGGCGACCGTCACCCCGAAGGCCAGCACCACCCCGACCACCGACGCCAGCGCGCGCACGGTGAGGTCGCTCGGCCCGGGCCCGGCCACGAGCGCGGCCGCGAACAGGCCGCACGCCAGCGCGGGGGCGGCGGCGCGCAGCCGGACGAGGAGGCTGGTGGCCGCGCGGGTGGACGGCTCGGCCACCGAGCGGGCAGCGAGGAGGACCGCTGCGGCCGCGAGCCACGCCGACGCCGCTGCAGTTGCGGGCCCGACCGTGCCGGCCAGCCCGAGGACGCTCTGGATGCCGGCGAGGTCGTCGAAGGTGGCGGTGCGGAACCGGATCGAGGTGGCGGCCACGGCCAGCAGGGCGGCGCCGGCGGTGCGGCGGTCGCGGGCGGCGACGCCGACGAGCAGCGCGGCCAGCACCATCGCCCCGGTGGAGGTGACCGCCAGAGAAGCGGCGGCCAGGGCTGCGGCCGTCGCCACCGCGGTGCTCGTGGGCTGCAGGGTCGTCGGCGGGCTCGCGGGGGCGAGCCCGGTCCCGGCGGTGCTCACGTGCCCCGGAAGCCCTCGACCGGAAAGGTCTGCAGCAGGTGGTTCCAGCCGCAGCCGACGCACACCTCGATCACGTAGCAGGTGCACTCGGTGGTGGTGCGGCGGACCTTGTCCATGTCGGCCCGGTCCTCGATCGCGTAGCCGGACTTGGGCAGGTGCGGACCGAACGCGTAGGTCACCAGCACGAGGAAGCGGTCCTCGCAGATCGGGCAGATTTCGGTGGTCTTGCGGCTGATGTGCTCGGCGGCGCGGCGCAGCTCGGGGTGGGCGTCGCACACCTCGTGCTTGGCCAGGCGGCCCCGCTGGTACTCGGCGACGAGCGCGTTCCGGGCGATGCGGTGGTCGACGACGCCGGCAGGGCGAGCGACGCCGGCTCCCGTCGTCAGGGCTCCCGGGTTGAACGGCACCCGCAGGAGGGTAGCGACGCCCGCGGCGGCGCCGTCGGCCGTGCGCCTCAGATGCCTTCCTTGCGCGCCCGCAGGATCAAGGTGGCGGGGACCTTCTCCATGGCCGGGCTCCAGAAGGGTCCGCGACCCGAGCCCGTGGGGGCCGGCTCCAGGACGTGGTCGACCCGGAAGCCGGCCCGGGTCAGCTCGGTGAACAGCGCCCCGATCGAGCGGGCGTGGGTGCCGTGGCGGGGGTCGTCGTGGGCGTAGGGCTGCTCGTCGAAGGCGGAGCGGCGGACCTGGAGGGGATCGGGGCCGGCCGGGTCGAGCAGGGCGAAGGTCGGGTGCGGGACGGACACGACGAAGCTGTGCTCGGGGCGCAGCACGCGGTGGATCTGGCGGAAGACCCGCCCCACGTCGGCGACCTGGACCAGGGAGTGCACCGAGATGGCCGCGTCGATCGTGTCGGCGCGCAGGAAGGCGAGCTCGGCCAGGGGGGCGTGGTGCAGCTCCACCTTCATGTCCGCAGCGTCGATGGCGCGGCGGGCGGCACCGATCTGGTCGGCGTCCTCGTCCACGGCGATCACTCGTGCGCCGGCACGCGCCATGGCGATGGCGTTGCGGCCCGCGCCGCAGCCGAGGTCCAGCACCCGCTTGCCGGTCAGGTCGCCGAGCAGGCGCAGGGTCGGCTCCGCGGGGATCTCGGGTCCGTACAGGACGGCATCGTCGGGGAGGTCGGCGCCGGTGGGCGCAGCCACGGTGAACGGGGTCCAGGCCATGGTCCGAGTCTCCTACGGGCGGGCGGTCGGGGCGAGGATCCCCGCGCGACGCCGGTACTGCCAGTTCTAGGAGGGGCGCTCGGCCCACCAGGCCAGGACGCGGCGCCGGGCCTCCTCCTCGTCGAGGGGACCCTCCTCCATCCGGGCCTCGAGCAGCATCCGGAGCGCCTGGCCGACCACCGGACCGGGCGGCACGTCGAGCAGGTCCATGACCTGCTGGCCGTCGAGGTCGGGGCGGATGGCGTCGATGGCCTCCTGCTCGCGCAGGTGCTCGATGCGCTCCTCGAGCGCGTCCATCCGCCGGGCCAGCATCTCGGCCTTGCGCCGGTTGCGGGTGGTGCAGTCGCAGCGGGTGAGCTCGTTGAGCTTGTCGAGCAGCGGGCCGGCGTCGCGCACGTAGCGGCGCACGGCGGCGTCGGTCCACGCGTCGTCGCCGTAGCCGTGGAAGCGCAGGTGCAGGAACACCAGCTGGGACACGTCGTCGCGGATCTCGTTGGGGTACTTCAGCTCCTTCATGCGCTTGCGCGTCATGCGGGCGCCGACCACCTCGTGGTGGTGGAAGGTCACGCCCTTGGGGCCGAAGTCGCGGGTGTCGGGCTTGCCGATGTCGTGGAACAGGGCGGCGAGGCGCAGCACCAGATCGGGGGAGGTCTTGCGGACCACCGCGATGGTGTGGGCGAGCACGTCCTTGTGGTGGTGGATCGGGTCCTGCTCGAGGCGCATGGCGCTGAGCTCGGGCAGGAAGTGCTCGGACAGGCCGGTGTCGGCCAGGAACCACAGGCCGGGCGAGGGGTCGTCGAGGACGACGAGCCGGTTCAGCTCGTCGCGGATCCGCTCGGGGGAGACGATGGCGATCCGGTCCCCCATCTGCTCGACCGCCTCGACGAGCTCGTCGTCGGGCTTCAGGTCGTGGCGGGTCAGGAACCGGGCGGCGCGCAGCATGCGCAGCGGGTCGTCGCTGAAGGACACCGACGCGGACAGCGGCGTGCGCAGCACCTTGGCGGCCAGGTCGGCGGTGCCGCCGAAGGGGTCGACCAGGCGGGCGTCGGGCAGCGACAGCGCCATGGCGTTGATGGTGAAGTCCCGACGGGACAGGTCGGCCTCGATGTCGGTGGCGAAGCTGACCTCGGGCTTGCGGGAGTCGGGCACGTAGGCCTCGGCCCGGTGGGTGGTGATCTCGTGGTCGACGACGCGCGAGTCGTCGCCCTCCCCCACCCGCACCTTGGCGCCGATGGTGCCGAAGCGCTTGCCCTGGGTCCACAGGGCCTCGGTGCCCTCGAAGGACCCGAGGATCTCCTCGATGCGGTCGGGCGGGGCGTCGGTGGTGAAGTCGTAGTCCACCGGCCGGTCGTCGCCGAGCAGCAGGTCCCGCACGACGCCGCCCACCAGGTAGAGGCGGTGGCCGGCCGCGTCGAACGCCCGCGCCAGGGGCGCGACGTCGGCGAGCACGGGCGCGAATCGCTCAGGGATCACCCCACAACCCTACGAGGGCCCCCTCGCTGACATGAATCGAGGTGTGAAGGTGTGCGAGGGAGGCGCCAGCCGACCGGTCACCGGGTGGGCGTTCGCCGACTCCGTGTACGTGGGGCTGCGCGCAGCGAGTCCCGAGCGAGCACAGCCCAATCAACCGAAGTGGATGGCGACCTCTTCCTTGAAGCGGTCGAGGATGTCGGTGCGCTGGGTGCCCGTGCCGATGGTGAAGTCCGGGACGATGAGCTCGTCCACGCCGGCGTCGCGGTAGGCGCCGACCACGTCGACCAGCTCCGAGGGGGTGCCGATGAGGGTGGGCATCGGCATGTCCATGCCGCGCATGCGGTCGAGGAACGCCTGGTCGTCGGACAGGAACAGCAGCGCCTGGGTGGACCGGTGGATCTCCGACGGGTCGCGGCCCAGGTCCTGGCAGTGGCCGTCGAGGACGCCGGACTTGTGGGCGAAGATCTCCGGGGTGCTCCACACGTTCCACTCCTGGGCGTGCTCGGCCGCGACGCGCAGGGTGCGCTTCTCGCCGCCGCCGCCCACGAGGAGGGGGAACGGGCCAACCGGCTTGGGCTCCATCGGGGCGTCGGTGAGCTGGTAGTGCTCGCCGTGGAACGTGGTGCGCTCCTGGGTGGACAGGCTGCGCACGATGGCGCAGGCCTCGGCGAAGCGGTCGAGGCGCTCCCCCACCGAGTACAGCTCGATGCCGTACTTGTCGTGCTCGTTCTGCTGCCAGCCGGCGCCGAGGCCGAGGATGACCCGGCCGCCGGAGATCACGTCGGCGGCGGCGGCCTGGTTGGCCAGGATCGCCGGGTGGCGGTACGTGTTGCCGCACACGAGGGTGCCGATGCCGACCCGGGGAACGGCCGCGGCGAGGGCGGTGACGACGGCCCAGCACTCGAGCATCGGGCCCGCGGCCTCGTCGTCGTTGCTCATGAAGTGGTCGGCTACGTAGACGCGGTCCCACCCCGTGAGCTCGGCGTGCCGCGCCACCTCGAGGATGTCGGCCCAGGACTGCTGCGTGCCTGGCCACACGGCGAATTGCATGCATGTGACCCTACGCCCTCCCGGGGGCCCCTCTCCGGCATGGTTCCGGGGTTTTCGACCGTGTTCTACGAGCGCAGCAGCTCGATCCGCAGCTCCTCGGGGTCGGTGGCCGCGGCGAGGGCCGTGCCCTCGCTGATCCGCCCGGCGCGCACCTGGTCCCGGAGCGACTGGTCGAGGGTCTGCATGCCGTGGAACACGCCGTCGGCCAGGAGCGCGTCGAGCTCCCCCATCCGGGCCTCCTCGGCCAGGACCTCCTGGATCTTGGCCGTGCCGACCAGCACCTCGGCCACGGGCAGGAGGCGCCCGTCGGTCCCGGTGAGCAGGCGCTGGACCACCACGCCGGACAGGGACCGGGCCAACGTCTGGCGCACGTTCGGGCGCTCCTCGAAGGAGAACAGCTCGAGGAACCCGTCGACCACGGCGCGGACGGTGTTGCCGCCGATGCCGGCGAGCACGAGGCGGCCCCGCGCCACGGCGTCGAGGGCGGCCAGCGCGACGTCTCGGCCGGCGATGTCGGAGATGGCGACCACATCGGCGTCGAGGCGGGACGCAGCCCGCACGCCGTCGGCCAGGCCGGCCACGTCGGTGGGCACCTCGAGCTGGCTGATCAGGCTGCGATCGTCGCGGTGGAGGACCTCGGCGGGGTCCTCCACGGTCACGACGTGGCAGGCCCGCGTGCGGTTCACGTGGTCGACCATGGCGGCGAGCGTCGTCGTGGCGCCGTTGCCGACCGGGCTCGCCACCAGCACCAGCCCGCGCTGGCCGGAGGCGAGGGTGGACACCGAGTCCGGGAGGCCGAGCTCCTCCAGGTGCTGCACCTGCTGGGGAACGGCGTGGACGACCACGGCGACCGAGCCGCGCTGGCGGTACACGGCCACGCGGAACCGCCCGACCTCGGGGATGGCGTGGGTGGCGACCACCGACCCGTCCTGGAGGAGGGTCTGCTGCTGGTCGGTGGTGAGCAGGGTCTGGGCCAGCATCGCCACCGCCGGTGCGGTGAGCCGCTGGCCGAGGACCGGGTCGTCCGGTTCCCGCACGAGGGCGCCGCCGACCCGCAGCGCAGGCGGGCTGCCCGGCTTGCAGTGCAGATCGGACCCGCCGCGCTCGAGCAGGGCGCGCAGCAGGGCGACGTGGTCGACGGGCTGGTCGCTGTGCTCGCTGGTCTCGGTCATCACGGGCCTCCCCCGGGCGGGACGCTACGCCAGGTGGTGGATCAGGCGCGCGGCACCGACCGCCTGGTGGCCGGGCTCGTCGGCTGCGCCGCTGGTCACCGGCTCCGGCCGGTGCTCGACGCCGGCGAGGGCGGCGAGCGTGGCGGCGGTGGAGGTGGTGATGGCGTCGAGGTCGTAGCCGCCCTCGAGGAACGCCAGGCGCCGCCCGGCCGGCGCCAGCGCCAGGATCCGCGTGGTGAGGTCGTAGTAGTCGCCGCTGCTCAGGCCGAGGTCGGTGAGCGGATCGTTCCGGTGGGCGTCGAACCCGGTGGAGAGCAGCACCCAGGTGGCGGCCATGCGCTCGGCCACCGGGACGATGACGTCGTCGACCAGGCGCCGGTACACGTCGCCGGACGTGGCCGACGGCACCGGCACGTTGACGGTGGTGCCGGGGGCGTTGGGTCCGCCGGTCTCGCGCACCATGCCCGTGCCGGGGTACATCGGGTGCTCGTGCACGGAGAGGTACGTGACGCGGGGATCGTCCCAGAACGCGTCCTGGGTGCCGTTGCCGTGGTGGGCGTCGATGTCCACCACCAGCACCCGCTCGCCGGCGTGGGCGAGTGAGGCCGCGGCCACGGCCACGTTGTTCAGCAGGCAGAAGCCCATCGCCCGCGACGGGGTGGCGTGGTGCCCGGGAGGGCGGACGGCGAGGAAGGCGGCGTCGGCCTCGCCGGCGGTGAGGCGGTCGATGGCGTCGAGGCCGGCGCCGGCGGCCAGGCGGGCGACGTCCCAGGAACGGGCCGCGGCCACGGTGTCCGGGTCGAGGTGGCCGCCGCCGCTGGCGCAGAAGCGCTCGAGCGCATCGAGGTAGGAGCGGTCGTGGACCAGCGCCAGCTCGTCCACCGTCGCCTCGCGGGGCGTGAGGTGCACGAGGTCCTCGGCGACCACCGACGCCGCCACGCCACGCCCGACGGCGTCCATGCGCTCCGGTCGCTCGGGGTGGCCGGCCGTGGTGTCGTGATCGACGAAGCGCGGATCGGTGTAGAGCAGCGTGGCCATCGCCACAGTCTGCCCAGATCGATGCCGATCCCCGGTGCCCGGCGGCGATCCCCCGTGCTCCCCCCGCTCGGGTCCCGGCCGTAACGTGGAACGGTGACCGCCACCGACACCGTCACCGCCCGGGGGGTGCGCATGCGGGTGCGACCGTGGCGGGGCCGCTCCGACACGGCCGAGCTGTCGTCGGTACCGGCCGGGGCGATGGTGCCGCCGGGTCTGGTCGCCCTGGCCGTCGAGCGCGCCCGCACCCGCGGGTACGCGACGGTCGTCACGCCCGCGCTCCCGGTCGGCGAGTGGCGCGCCTACATCGACGCCGGGTTCTCGGTGCGCGAGGAGCTGCACCTGCTCGGCCACGACCTGCTCGACCTCCCCGACCGGCGGGCGCCCGAGCGGCGGGTCCGCACGCGACGCGTCCATCGGCGCGACCGCGACAGCGTCCTGGCCATCGACCGGACCGCGTTCGACCCGTTCTGGCGCCTCGATGCCGACGCCCTCGAGGACGCGGTGCGCGCCACCCCGTCCACCCGGTTCCGGCTCGACCGCGACGGGCACGGCTACGCCCTCACCGGCCGGGCCGGCGACCGCGGCTACCTCCAGCGCCTGGCGGTCGATCCCGGGGCGCAGGGCTCGGGCCTCGGGTCCGCCCTGGTCGTCGACGGCCTCTGGTGGCTGCGCCGGTGGCGGGTGCGCGAGGCCCTGGTGAACACCCAGACCAGCAACGAGCGCGCCGTGGCGCTGTACGAGCGGCTCGGGTTCCGGCGCCGCAGCGAAGGCCTCGCCGTGCTCGAGCTGGACGTCGCCTCCCACCCCGCGCCCCCGACCCCCGACCCCGGACCGGTGCCGTGATCCGCAGGCACCGCCTCCTGCTCGCCATCGCCGCCGTCGCCACCGCACTGGTGGCCGCGGCATCGCCGACCCCCGCGCAGACCGATCCGCCGCCCCCGCCCACGATCCAGCTGGCCGACCGCTCGCCCTGGATCGGACCCGAGGGGGAGGCCACGTTCCTGCTCGACACGTCCGGCGACCTCACCGGCGCGACCATCCAGGTCGAGGTGTTCTCGGCGCTGGACTCGGTGGAGGAGCTCGAGGAGTCAGCCGACGAAGACGTCGGCGTGCGCCTCGCCCTCGCGCCGCCGCGCAGCGTCGACCTCCTCGCGCCCGGACCCGACGGCACCCGGATCGTCGGCCTGCGCGCGTCGGCCGACCCGACCGACGACCAGACGGTGCAGCTCGTCGCCCCCGGCGTGCACCCCGTCGTCATCACCCTGCTCGGTGCCGACGGCGCCGTCCTCGACGAGATCCGCACCCCGCTCGTCCGCCTCGGCGACGAGACCGCCGGGTGGGAGGCGCCGGACCTGGCCGTCCTCCTCGACGTGGCCGCGACCCCGACCCTGCAGCCCGCCGGCACCCGGGCCATCGAACCCGGCGAGCTCCGACGCCTCGCCCGGGTGGGCGACCTGCTCGCCGCCCACCCCGGCCTCGACCTGTCGGTGGCCGCCGTGCCCGACACCGTCGACGCCCTCGGCACGCTCCCCGACCCGGCCGCGGCCACGCTCCTCGAACAGCTCACCGGGCGGGACCTGCTGGCGATGCCCTACCTCCCCCTGCCGGTGGCGGCGCTGATGGACGCCGGGCTCGGCGGGATGGTCGCGCCGCTCGTCGAGCGCGGCGACGCCCTCCTGGCCGATCGGCTCGGCGCGGAACCGGACCGCGACGTCTGGGTGGGCACGACGGCAGCCGGCCGGGACGGCGCGCGCCTGCTCGACGAGCTCGGCTTCGAGGCGGTCGTCGTCGACGCCGCCGAGGCGGACGACGAGGACGAGCCCGCGCCGCTGGCCGCCGCCGGACCGTTCCCGTCACCGACCACCGCGCCCCTCCTCGGCATCGTGACCGACCAGGCGCTGTCGGCCGAGCTCGCCCGCCCCCTCGACGAGCGCGCCGACGCCTCCCACCTCGCCCTGGCCCGGCTGCTGCTGCGCCCGGTCGACGACGGTGGGGGCGATGACGAGTCCCCCTCGGTCCTGGTCCGACCGGGGGAGCTGGCTTCGGTGTCCGTGCTCGACGGGTTGCTCGGGCTCCTCGACGACCCCGAGGCACCGGTGCGCGTGGGTGGGCTCGGCCTCCTCGACGCCGTCCCCGACGACGACGCCGACCCGGTCGTCCGCCGCGAGGCGCCGAGCCCGGATCTGGGCGACATCGCCCGCCGGGTCCTCACCGCGGCCGGACCGCTCGACACGTTCCAGACCCTGACCGGGCTGCAGTCCTCGCGCGCCGACGACCTCCGCCTCCAGGTGGCCACCGCCGTCGCGTCCACCACGCCGCCGGACCGGCGGGACGCGGCGATGGACGCGGTCGAGGAGGTGCTCGGCACCGCGTTCGGCAGCATCCGCCTGTCCGGCCAGACCGACCTCAACCTCACCTCCCGGCGCGGGACGCTCCCGGTCACCATCGAGAACGCCAACCCCTTCCCCGTCGACCTCGTCGTGCGCACCCGCAGCGACCGCCTCGCCTTCCCCGACGGCGGGGAGACGCCCGTGACGGTCGAGGCCGAGGACGTGCTCCGGATCGACGTGACGGTGGAGGCCCTCGCCACCGGCTCGGTGCCGGTGTTCGTGGAGCTGTGGACGCCGGACGGGACCGTCCGCCTCGACGGCCGCCAGCTCAACGTCCGGTCCACGGCGATCAGCGGTGTCGGGCTCGTGCTGTCCCTCGGCGCCCTCGCCGTCCTGGTCGTCTGGTGGGTGCGCCACTGGCGGCGGACCCGGCGCGAGCGAGCCCTCGGCGAGGCCACGGGGTCAGGGACGGCCCCCGAGCCGATGGGCTAGACACTCCCGCACCGGGGGGTCTGGCGCCCCGCGGCGTCCCGACCGACCGAGCACCACCGGAGAGCACCATGGCTGGCGTCCGCATCGTCACCGACAGCGCCTGCGACCTGACCGACGACGAGGCCACGTCCCTCGGCATCGAGGTCGTGCCGCTGTCGATCCGCTTCGGCAGCGACGAGTTCGAGGACCGCTCCGAGCTGTCGGCCGAGGCCTTCTACGAGAAGATGGACCAGCGCAGCGAGCTGCCGGAGACCGCGGCGCCCTCGCCCGGGAAGTTCGAGGCCGCGTTCCGGCGCCAGGCCGAGGCCGGGGCCGACGCCGTCGTCTGCATCAACCTGTCGTCGGACCTGTCCGCCACGATGGCGGCGGCCGAGAACGCCGCCCGCGCCATCGGTGACGATCTCGACGTGCGGGTCGTGGACTCCAAGTCCATCACCGCCGGCCTCGGCACCCAGGTGCTGCTGGCGGCCCAGCGCGCCGCCGACGGCGCGTCGGCCGACGAGGTCGTGGCCCTGGTCGAGGATCTCCGGGCCCGCACCCACGTCATCGGCTGCCTCGACACCCTCGACAACCTCAAGAAGGGCGGCCGCATCGGCGGTGCCCAGGCGATGCTCGGCTCGCTGCTGTCGATCAAGCCGATGATCGACATCTCCACCGGCGTCGTCGAGGAGGCCGGCAAGCACCGGACCCGCAAGAAGTCGCTGGAGGCGCTGCGCGAGAAGGTGCGCTCGTCCGGGAAGGTCGAGCACCTGGCGATCATGCACGGCATGGCCCCCGACGTCGACGTGATGACCAAACTGCTCGACGAGGACGGCTACGACTACCGCGTCGGCCACATCGGCGCGGTCATCGGCTCCCACGGCGGGCCGCGCGTCGTGGGCGCCTGCTGGGTCGATCCGGCCTGACGGGTAGCGTCGGAGGGGTGTCGGAGCACCCCACGCGGCCGACGACCGTGACCCCGAGCCGCAGTCCCCTCGAGCAGGGCACCACCATCGGCGGCCGCTACCGGCTCGAAGCCCCCATCGCCTCCGGTGGCATGGCCACCGTGTGGCGGGCCACCGACACCGTGCTGACCCGCCCGGTCGCGGTGAAGGTGCTGCACGCCCACCTGGCCGCCGACCCCGAGTTCGTGGCCCGCTTCCGGCGGGAGGCCGTCGCCGCCGCCCGCCTCGCCCACCCCTCGATCGTGGCCATCTACGACACCTCCGACGACCCGGAGGCGATCGTGATGGAGCTGGTCGACGGGCGCACGCTGCGCGACGAGCTCGACGCCCGCAGCTTCCTGCCCGCAGCCGAGGCCGTGGCCATCGCATCGGCGATCTGCCAGGCGCTCGAGGCGGCCCACAAGGCCGGCATCGTCCACCGCGACGTGAAGCCGGCCAACGTGCTGCTGTCCGCCGGCGGCCAGCTCAAGGTCGCCGACTTCGGCATCGCGAAGGCGGCCCGCACGTCGGGCGAGGACGACCTGCCCGACCTCACCGCCATCGGCCGGATGGTCGGCACCGCCAAGTACCTCGCGCCCGAGCAGGTCTCCGGCGGCGAGATCGACGCCCGCACCGACGTCTACGCCGTCGGCGCCGTCCTCTACGAGATGCTCTGCGGCCGGGCCCCCTTCACCGGCGACAACGACCTCGCCGTCGCCACCGCCCGCCTGCACGGCCCACCGGAGCGACCGCGCGCCGTGCTGCGCACCGTGCCGCCCCGCCTCGACGACATCGTCATGAAGGCCCTGGCCACCGATCCGGACCAGCGGCACCACTCGGCCTCCGCGCTGTGGGCCGACCTCCAGTCCTGCCCGGTGGACGACCAGCCGCTCGCCCCGGTGGTGGCCACCGACGCCACCGTGGTCGGCGACCAGCCGTCCTTCACCCGGACCGAGCGATCGTGGTTGGTGCCCGCCCTGCTCGTGAGCCTGGTGGCCGTCGCCCTCGGCCTGGCCTGGGTGCTCATCGGCGGCAGCGAGGCGCGGCGTGACCTGATCGACCTCGTCGACCGCGTCCGGCCGGGCGGGGAGCCCGCCGCGCTGGACGGTCCGGTCGATGTCCTCGCCGTCGTCGCCGCGTCGGACTTCGACCCCCAGGGCGATCAGGGCGAGCACCCCGACGAGGTGCCGTTCGCCCTCGATGGCGATCCGGCCACCGCCTGGACGAGCGAGACCTACGACTCCCGTCAGGACTTCCTCGGGCTCAAGGACGGGGTCGGCCTCGTCCTCGACCTGGGCGACGCCTCCGACGTGACCGAGGTCGTGCTCACCACACCCAACGAGGGGTGGTCCGCCGCCATCCACGTCGCCGACAGCCCCGGCGCCGGCATCGCCGACTGGGGTGAGCCCGTGGCCATCGTCGAGGGCTCCGGTCCGGGCGAGACCACCGTCGACCTCGAGGCCGAGGGACGCTACGTCCTGGTCTGGATCACCGACCTCGGCGCCCGCAGCTTCGAGCTCCAGGAAGCCGTGGTCCGCGGCCGCTGATCCCAGCGCTCGGTACGCTCCCGCCATCGCTGGCGACACCCGGACCGACGAGGCGCTGGTGGCCGCCGCCCAGGGCGGTGACCGGGCGGCGATGGACGCCCTGCTGCGTCGCCACCACGAGCGGATCTGGGCCGTGTGCCGTCGCCTCGCCGGCAACGACGCGGATGCCGCCGACGCCACCCAGGAGGCGATGCTGCTCATCGTCCGGCGCATCGGCACCTTCGACGGCCGCTCCCGGTTCACGACCTGGGCCCACCGGGTGGCCACCAACGCCTGCCTCGACGAGCTCCGTCGCCGCAAGCGCCGCCCCGCCGACCACCTGCCCGACGACGACCCCGAGCACGGGCACGCGACACCGGACCGGAGCGAGCCCGTCGACCAGGCGGTGAGCGAGCGCATGGCCATCGACGAGGCCCTCGCCGCCCTTCCCGAGGAGTTCCGGGCGCCGATCGTGCTGCGCGACCTGGGCGGGCACGACTACGCCGAGATCGCCGCCATCCTGGACATCCCCGCCGGCACCGTCCGCTCCCGCATCGCCCGGGGCCGGTCCCGACTGGCCGAGCTGCTCGGCCCGGGGAACCAGTCGCCCGCCACCGACCGTCCAAGCACCCGACCATGACCGACTCCCCCACCCCCGCCGAGCCCGGCCCCGTCGATCCCGCCGTCGAGCTGGCCAGCGCCCACCTCGACGGCGAGGCGGGCGCGGACGAGCGCGCCCGGGTCGGGGATCCGGCGGTGGAGGCGCACCGGGCGGCCTTCGCCGAGGTGGCCGACGCGGTGCGCGAGGTGCCCCCTCCCCCGCCCGGCCTGCTCGACGACCACGTGGCCGCGGCGATGGACGCGTTCGACGGCGACGCCCGCGTGGTCCCCCTCGGCCGGTCGCGGACGGCGCAGCCGTGGTGGCAGCGGATCCCGCTCGGCGCGGTGGCCGCCGGACTGGTGATCGTGGCCCTGATCGGCGCGATCGGGCTGGCCTCCACGATCGAGGGGGACGACGACGACACCGCCACCGCCTCGTTGGACGCAGCCGACGACAGCGGCGAGAGCGCCGAGGCCACCGACGGCGCTGATGGCGACGCCTCCGCCGGCGCCACCATGGAGGACAGCGCGGCACTCGACGCCGACGAGGGCAGCCAGCCCGAGGCCAGCGGCGGCCCGATCGCGTATGGCAGCGCCGACGACCTCGTCGACGACGTTCGCGCCCGGCTGGCCGACGACCCCGACGAAGCGGAAGCGCCCACCGAGGAGCGCGACCTGTCCACGACGACGCCGGCCGAGCCAGACGGGGACGACGGCGACGACGAGCGCGTCGAGGATCCCTGCGACGCCGTCGCACAGCTGGGCATCGACCCCGCTGACGTGGTGCTCGCCTTCCCGGCCGTGCTCACCGGCGACGAGGTCACCGTCGTCGTCCACGACGCCGACGGGCGACGCATCACGGTGGTCGACGACGCCACCTGCACCGTCACCCTCGACCGCCCCCTCTAGGGACCACCTCTCCGAACTGGCAGTGCTCCTGTCGCGGCGAGCGCCTCAGGTGCCGGGCTGGGCGACCCGGTCGCGGGTCCGTCGTCCCCACGGGGCCGTCCGCAGGGCCGCGGCGCCGGCACCGAGCGCGGCGCTGAGGTAGGCCCCGGCCTTCACCGGCTCGACGTCGCCGGCGTCGAGGTGGCCGGCGAGCACGATGGAGACCCCGACGAGCACGGCGAGGATGCCGGCCATCGTCCAGGACCGGTGGTGGCCGAGCGACACCACGATCTCGGCCACGACCAGCCCGAGGAGGGCGCCGGCGGCGATCGGGAGGGCCTCGTCGAACTCGTACTCGCCGAGGAACACCGCCCCGAGGGCGGCGACGACAGCACCGACGGCCATGGCCACGAGGACGCGGATGGTCACCACGACGGACACGGTAGGTCCCCGCACGACCCTGGGTAGGGTGCTCGCATGGCCACGACCTCACCGGCGTCACCGACGCCCACACCGGCCGCCGCCGACCAACCCGACTGGCCTGCCCAGGCCGCCGACGCCATCGTCGAGCAGGTCGGCAAGGTCCGGGATCGCACCACCGGCCCCGCCATCAAGATCTCGGGCTACGTCGTCTTCGGGGCCTTCGCGACGCTGCTCGGGTCCGTGGCCTTCGTGCTGCTGCTCATCGGCGCGTTCCGCCTGCTCGACGCCTACCTGCCCGACGCCGTCTTCGGCGAGGAGCACACCTGGGCCGCGCACTCCATCCTCGGGGCCGTGCTCGTCCTCGCAGGCCTGTTCACCAGCCGCAAGATGAAGGGCGACAGCGCATGAGCGACGTTCGTGACGTGATCATCATCGGTTCGGGGCCCGCCGGCCTCACCGCAGCCATCTACACCGCCCGGGCCAGCCTGGACCCGCTCGTCATCGAGGGCGAGCCGTCCTCCACCAGCGACCAGCCCGGCGGCCAGCTCATGCTCACCACCGAGGTCGAGAACTTCCCCGGCTTCCCCGAGGGCGTCATGGGCCCCGAGCTCATGTCCAGCATGCGGGAGCAGGCCCTCCGCTTCGGTGCCGACATCCGCACGGAGAAGGTCACCAAGGTCGACCTCTCCGCCCGCCCGTTCAGCGTCTGGATCGGCGACCCGGAGGCGGCCGAGCCCACCTACCAGGCCAAGACGGTCATCGTCTCCACCGGCGCCCAGTCGCTGATGCTGAACCTGCCCCGGGAGAACGAGCTGATCGGCCACGGCCTGTCGACCTGCGCCACCTGCGACGGCTTCTTCTTCCGCGACCAGGAGATCGTGGTCGTCGGCGGCGGCGACTCCGCCATCGAGGAGGCCACGTTCCTCACGAAGTTCGCCTCCAAGGTCACGATCGTGCACCGCCGCGACGAGCTCCGCGCCTCCAAGATCATGCAGGACCGGGCGTTCAAGAACGACAAGATCGAGTTCCTCTGGGACACCACCGTCGAGGAGTACCTCTTCGACGAAGGTCCCCTCGGCGCCAAGCTCCGCGGCCTGCGGGTCCACAACGTCAAGACCGGCGAGGACTCCGAGCTGCTGGCCGGCGGCGTGTTCATCGCCATCGGGCACCGGCCCAACACCGACCTGTTCAAGGGCCAGCTGGCCATGGAGGACAACGGGTACCTCATCACCGGCGCCGCCGGCACCGAGATGGAGTCGGCCACCGACGTCGACGGCGTGTTCGCCTGCGGCGACGTGCAGGACCACACCTACCGCCAGGCCATCACGGCCGCCGGCTCCGGCTGCATGGCCGCCATCGACGCCGAGCGCTGGCTCGAGGCCCACGACGACATCGACCAGGTCCGCACCGAGACCACCTGGTAGCCCTCGGCTCGACCGGGGATGGAATGCCAACGGCTCCCCCTCGGTTCAACACAGCTGCATCCCCCGATCCACGAAGGAAGTTCTGCACCATGGCTGCAACCACCGTCACCGACGCCACGTTCGACGAGGTCATCGGCTCCGCCGACGAGGCCGTCATCGTCGACTTCTGGGCCGAGTGGTGCGGTCCGTGCAAGATGATCGCCCCCGTCCTCGACGAGATCGCGGCCGAGCAGGCCGGCAAGGTCAAGGTCGTCAAGCTCAACGTCGACGAGAACCAGGACACCGCCCGCCGCTTCGACGTCATGTCGATCCCCACCCTCATCGTCTTCAAGGACGGTCAACCGGCCAAGAAGATGATCGGCGCCAAGGGCAAGGGCGCCCTGCTCGAGGACCTCGCCGAGTTCCTGTAGGCCGCGAACGCCCTGGTCACAGGGCTAGTGCCTATGGATGTGCCAGTACATAGCGCGAATGGACCATCGATGTCCGCGTGACATTGGTCACTCTGGACCAGAGGTTATCCACAGGCGCTCCACAACTGGGGACACCGCTCCAGTTCGACCTGAGGGTCGGCCTCGACCCCCGGTCAAGCCTCAACCACCCACCATGCGGCGGTAGATGCGCTCCAGGTCGCCCACGTCGGCGAACTCGATCGTGAGCCGGCCCTTGCCGCTGCCCCCGCCGGCGATGGCGACCCGGGTGTCCAGGTGGTCCCCGAGGAGCGACTCGAGCTCCAAGAAGGCGGGATCCGTGGTGGGGCGCGGGCGCTGGGTGGGCTTCTGCGGCGAATCCGGCTCGGGTGTGGGCGCCGGGTCCGGCGTCCCCCCCGAACGCAGCCTGACGGCTTCCTCGGCCTCTCGCACGGAGAGCCCGTCGCGCACGATCCGCTGGGCCAGCGCCGTCTGGTAGGCGCGGTCCGGGGTGCCGAGCAGCGCGCGGGCGTGGCCGGCGGTGAGCTGGTTCTCGGCCACCAAGGCCTGGATCGCCGGCGGCAGCTGAAACAGCCGCAGCGTGTTGCTGACGGCTGCTCGGCTCTTGCCGACGCGCTTGGCCACGGCGTCCTGGGTGAGCCCGAAGTCCTCGACCAGCTGCTGGTAGGCGGCCGCTTCCTCCATGGCGTTGAGGTCGGCGCGATGGAGGTTCTCGACCAGGGCCTGCTCGAGCGACGACGCATCGGTGTCGGCGTCGCGGACCACCACCGGGATGGACTGGAGCCCAGCCCGCTTGGACGCCCGCCACCGGCGCTCGCCAGCGATCAGCTCGAACTGGCCCTCCCCCACCTCGCGCACCAGCACCGGCTGCAGCACCCCGATCTCGGCGATGGAGGCAGTGAGGCCGGCGAGGGACTCCTCGTCGAAGTGCGACCGCGGCTGGTTCGGGTTGGGCCGCACGGCGGCGACCGGCACCTCGAACGCGCCTCGCATCGTGTCGTTCGACGCGGCCTCGCTGTACTCCGCCGGGATCAAGGCCCCCAGGCCCCGTCCCAGACCCGACTTGCGGTTCATCGATCCCCCTGGTTGCTGCTGGGCGTTCATGCGGTGTCCGTCGTCTCGAGCGGGCCGCCGCTGACCTCTCGGGCCAGCTCGCGGTAGGCGATCGCCCCGCGAGATCGCGGGTCGAAGGCCAAGATCGGCTGACCGTACGACGGGGCCTCGGACAGGCGGACCGTGCGCGGGATGACGATGCGGCAGACCTTGTCCCCGAAGTGATCCCGGACCTCGGTGACGACCTGGTCGGCGAGCTTGGTGCGGGCGTCGTACATCACGCAGACGAACGTCGACACGACCAGGGACTGGTTGAGGTTGCGCTGCACCAGCGACACGTTGCGCAGCAGCTGACCCAGGCCCTCGAGGGCGTAGTACTCGCACTGGATGGGCACGAGCACCTCGGCCGCCGCGGCCAGGCCGTTCACCGTCAGCAGCCCGAGCGATGGCGGGCAGTCGATCAGCATGTAGTCGTAGTCGTCGGCCACCGACTGCAGCGCGTGGCGGAGCCGGAGCTCCCGGGAGAAGGCCGGGACCAGCTCGATCTCCGCACCGGCCAGGTCCAGGCTCGATGGGGCGACGAAGAGGTTCTTCATGGCCGTGGCCTCGATGGTGTCATCGATCGGGGCCTCGTGGATGATGACGTCGTACATCGACAGCTGCAGGTCGCGGATGTTGATCCCGAGGCCGGTGCTGGCGTTGCCCTGGGGGTCGAGGTCGACCACCAGGGTCCGGTAGCCGGCCTCGGCGAGCGCCGCCGCGAGGTTCACGGTGGTCGTGGTCTTGCCGACCCCGCCCTTCTGGTTCGCCACCGCCATGATCCGAGGCAGGGCGTTCCCAGCCGCATCCCGACGCTGCGCCGGGGCGTCGCGTTCCGGGGCGGGACCCTCGGGCAGGTCGGGCAGCGCGTCGCGACCGGGTAGGCCGCCGACCTCGAGACGAGCATCGTCGGGCATCTGGACCGGTCGGGGCGCCGGTGGGGCTGGTGCGGGGGCAGCCTCCGCCTCATCGGCGGGCGGCGTCACGGCCTCTCCGTCGCTGTGCTCGGCCGCCGCATCCGCCGCGGCGGCCTCATGGGCGTCCTGCTCGTCGGCGGCGGCACGCAGCCGTTCGAAGATGCCATCGCTGCGGGACGGGACCGGATCGGCATCAGACACCGGCCCATGGTGCTTGCCAGCGCGAGGGCGGGTCAAGGACCGTCGACGCGTTTCACGTGGAACGGTCGAGGGTCGGGGGGCCGCCTCGGCGTTTCACGTGGAACACCCGTGCTCGAGCAGCGGGGGTTTCACGTGGAACATCAACGCGTGGCGCACCCCACCGTTCCACGTGGAACATCCACCCCCGACGACTCAGCGCCGGCCGGCCAGGAGGGATTCGACCCGGGAGGTCACCAGGTCCACCCCGACCACGTTCTCCACGCCCCGGGGCACGATGACGTCGGCCCATCGCTTGGACGGCTCGACGAACTCGAGGTGCATGGGTTGCACCGTGCGCTCGTACTGGGCGAGGACGTCCTCGACCGTGCGGCCACGCTCCAGCACATCGCGGCGAATGCGCCGCAGGAGCCGTAGGTCGGCATCCGCGTCGACGTAGACCTTGACGTCGATCAGCTCCCGGATGCTCGCCGATGCGAACAGCAGGATCCCTTCGACGAGGATCACCGGGCGGGGTTCGACCCGATCCCGCCCGTCCGACCGGGTGAAGGTGGCGTAGTCGTACCGGGGGCTGTCGACCGCCTCGCCCCGGACGAGGGCCTGCACGTGCTCGACGAACAGCTCGTCGTCGAAGGAGGACGGATGGTCGACGTTGACCGCGAGCCGATCCTCGGCCGGGAGGTGGCGCAGATCGTGGTAGTAGCGGTCGTGGCGCAGGACCGCGACCCGTTCGGCCCCGACCTGGTCGATGATGCGGTCCACCACGCTGGTCTTGCCCGACCCGGACCCGCCCGCCACCCCCAGCACGACGTTCGGCGGGGGAGCAGCGCTGGTCTCGTCGGGAGCGGTGCGGTCAGCGGTGGTTGCCACGCCGGCCATTGCACCACACGGGGTCAGCGAGGCGGGAAGGGCGGGGCCAGGAACGCCAGCAGCGTGACCGGGGCATCTCCGCCGTTGGCGACCCGGAGCTCGTCCTCACCGTCGAAGCGGGCCAGGGTGCCGGCCGGGAAGGGGACGGTGCCGTCGTCGGTGTCGAGCACGGCGTCGCCCTCCACCGCGTAGAGCATCAGCTCGGAGGGCGCGTGGGTGTGGGGCGGCAGGGCCTGGCCGGCGCTCAGCCGGATCACCCGGACGTTGGTCAGGGTCCCCTCGAGGAGCGGGACGGCGACGAAGCGCTCGGGATCGTGGGCCGGCGCATCGGACAGGGAGATGAGTTCCATGCTCCGAGTATGCGCTCGCGGCGGCGCGCTCTGCGCCGACGGGGTCAGAACAGCGGTCGCCGGACCGGCACGCCCGGCTTGCGGGGGAAGCGCGCCTCCGGTGGCCCGACGGCTCGGAAGCGCTGGAGCCCGGGAGCGGGATCCAGGGGTTCCAGCCCCAGCGGCACGAGCGCCGCGGCCGGCCAGCGACCGGATGCCGGATCCGGCGGCTCGGTGACAGCCAGGACCCCGCCGACCCGCAGCAGGGGTGCGCCGCACTCCGCCGCTGCGGCGGGCGGCCCGAACAGACGGGCGGTCACCAGGTCGTGGTGCCCTCGGTGCGCCGGGTCCCGCCCCAGGTCTTCGGCGCGGCCGTGGACGACGAGCACCCGATCGTCCCAGCCCAGCCGCTCGACGGCGCGCTCCAGCAGCCGTGTCCGGCGCTGGGCGGCATCGAGCAGGACCCAGCGACTGGTCGGCCACAGCCCGGCCAGGGCGAGGCCGGGGATGCCGGCACCGCTGCCCAGGTCCACCGCCGTCGTCGGCGGCTCGAGCAGCTCGGCCAGGCGCTCGGCGTGATCGAGGTGCACCGTGACGTCGCCGGGTCCCACCGCCGAGAGGTGCTGCCCCTCGATCCAGATCTCCTGCAGCACCTGCCGCCAGGGCGCAGCGACCGGGCTGCTCATGACCCGAACCCGTGCCTGCCTGGGCCCAGGACGACCACTGGCCGACCACCCGGGTGGGGCAGTCGGCCAGCGAGGTCGAACATCAGTTCGTGATCAGTCCGGGAGGATGACGACGTGACGACGGCGATCCTCGCCCTCGCTGCTCGTGTGGACGCCGTCGATCTCGTTCACGGCGTCGTGGACGATCTTGCGGTCCGGAGGCGACATCGGCTCGAGGGCCACCGGGGTACCGGTGTCCTTGACCCGGTCGGCCTGCTGGGCCGCGAAGCGCTCGAGCGCCTCCTTGCGGCGGGCCCGGTAGCCGGCGACATCGACCCGCAGGCGCCCCTGCAGGCGGCCCGAGTGCTGCTGGGCCACGGCGGTGCGGGTCAGCTCCTGGATGGCGTTCAGGGTGGCGCCCCGGGGCCCGACCAGCAGGCCGAGGTCGTCACCCGTCACGGCGATCTCCAGGTGCTCGTCGTCCTCGCTGGTGGCCTGGACGTCGGCGTCGACGCCGAAGGCGTCCACGAGGCCCTGCACGAAGCCGAGGGCGCTCGGCTCCTGCTCGTCGAGGGTGATGTCGCTCATGGTGTCTCCTGTCGTCCCCGTACGGGGCTCACTGTCGTCGGTCTGTGGGGGCTCGGGGCGGCGGCGGCCGCGGCCCCGGGCGGGGGAGCGCTGGGGGGCGGGGTCCGGGGGCGCCGCAGCCTCATCGGCCGGGGCCGGCTCGGCGGGCGGCTCCGGGGCCGGTTCGGACGTCGCCTTGGACTTGGCCTTGGGTGCGGCGTCCTGGTCCTTCTTCGACCGCCGACGCCGGCCCCCGCCGTTGGCGCCCTTGCGGCGGTTCCGGCGGTCCAGCTTGGGGCGCGGGCGGGTCGGACGGACCCGGGCGCGCACGCGGGCGTCGGTGCGCCGCAGCCCGAACAGCGACGAGCCGGGCTCGTCGAGCACCTCGAGCTCGAGGTCGCCCGCGTCGATGCCGAGGGCATCGAGGGCGCGTTCTCGCGCCTCGTCCACCGTCCGGCCAGTGGTGACCACCCACTGCACCTGCCCGCTACCTCTTCTTCCGCTTCTTCTTCTTGGATGCCGGCTGGTACCGGCCGGCCTCGGGTCGCCCGTTTCCGGACCCACCCTCGCCGCTGCTCGAGGACTTCGGGGCCGAGGACTTCGGCGCCGAGGACTTCGGGGCCGCAGCCTTGCCGCCGCCGGTGCCCTTCTCCTTCTCCTTCATGGCCCGGGCCTCGTCGGCCGCCTTGCGGGCCTGGGCACCGAGTGAGTCCTCGCCGCCGTAGAGGGACTTGGTGATGTAGCCCTGCAGGCCGATGCGGTAGATGCTCGAGGTCACCCAGTACACGACGAGCGCAGCGGGGAAGCCGATCGAGATCACGCCGAAGAAGGCCGGCATGATCTTGAGCAGCATCTGCTGCTGGGGCATGGCCGCTGCGCTGCTGCCGCGGGCCGACACCTGCTTCTGCTGCAGGTACTGGGCCCCGATCATGACCAGGATCAGCGCCAGGTAGGGCAGGCCGTGGATGATCGACTGGCCGAGCGCGTCTGTGGTCGACTCCGACAGGTCGAGGCCGAAGCTGATCATCTCGGTCCGGCCGTCGAGGGACTGGTAGAGGTCGCTGCCCGAATCGAGGTACTTCGGGTCGAACGTGCCGTCCGCACCCCGCCGGGTGAGGCCCTGGATGAGGCGGAACAGCAGGAGGAAGACCGGGGCCTGGACCAGGAGCGGGAAGCACCCGCCGAGCGGGTTCAGCTCGTTCTCCTGGTAGAAGGCCATCAACTCCTGGTTCATCTCGTTGCGGTCGCCACCCTTGTGCTTCTGCTGGATCTTCTTCAGCTCCGGCTGCAGGAGCTGCATCTTGATCATCGAGCGGGTGCCCTTGAGGGTGAGCGGCGTGGTGATGAGCATCACCAGCAGCGTCAGCATGATGATGGCGGCCGCGTAGTTCGGGACCAGGCCGTAGAAGAAGTTCAGGATCTGGGCGCTGAACTCGAAGATTCCGTCGAACATCTCGGCGTCCTTATCGGGGGTGGTGGGAGGCGGGCTCGGGCACGCCTGGCACGGGGTCGTAGCCGTGGCCGCCCCAGGGGGCGCAGCGGACGATGCGGCGCAACGTCAACCAGGAGCCTCGGCCGGCGCCGTGGTGGGCGACGGCCTCGCGGGCGTAGGTGGAGCAGGAGGGCACGTACCGGCAGGGCGAGACCCGGCCCTCGGTGGCCTTCTGGTAGAGCCAGACCAGGCGGTCGAGCGCTCGGGCGATCACGTGCGGACCCCGGTGCTCGAGCGGACGGCGCCGGCCAGGTGCCGGCGCAGCTCGGCGGCGGTCAGACCGACCACGTCGGGGCGCACGCCGATCAGGTACCCGCCGGGCGAAAGGGCGCCGGCGGCGTCGAGGTCGTCCATCACCGGGCGCATCCGGCGGCGGACGCGGTTGCGGACGACGGCGGACCCGACCTTCTTGGACACGGCGTAGGCGACCCGGGCACCGGGGTGCTCGGGGTCAGCAGCGGGCGCGTGGACAACCCAGATCGGGCCGGAGGACCCGCGAGCACGGGACCGCGACAGGGCGGCGAAGTCCTCGCGAGAGCGCACCGGCGCGACCACACCGGTCAGGCCGAGAGCTTGGCGCGGCCCTTCTGGCGCCGGTTGCGCACGACGGCGCGACCGGCGCGGGTCGCCATGCGGTGACGGAAGCCGTGGCGGCGGGCACGCCGCTGCTTCTTGGGCTGGTAGGTGCGCTTCACTGGGTTCCTCCTCGACTGCGACCGCCGGCGCCGCGGGTGACCGGCCCGAAGGGGACGGCTGCGCGGTGGATGTTCGCCAGGCGGTGGGCGCGACGGCGCGCCGGACCAACCCGCCACGCTACCGAGGGGCCGCTGGCGGGACCAACCGGGCGGTCGGACCCACCCGTCCGGGCCGGAGACATCCGTCACATCGGGTCACTCGCGAGATCCTCACCGCAGCCCTTGCACCCGGCGTTCTGGTTGCTGCTACGTTGCGAAACCACGGCGGGAACGGCTCCTCCAGGCCTCGGCCTGGCACTGCAACCCGCCCGCACTGCCGGACGCCGCCCGGACTCCCGGTCGTCGTCTTTTTCTTTTCCACATCATGTGGACCGAGTTGTGGATTCTTGGTATCGGACAGCGGGAGGCGGTTCGTCCATGAGCGACGCCGAGACCGTATGGAAGGGCTGCGCCGCCCTCCTCCGCGAACAGGTTTCCGGCGTGGTGTGGAGCTCGTCGTTCCAGAACGTCGAGCCGCTGAGCTACGACGGATCCACCCTGGTCCTCGGCTTCCCCTCCACCGTGGTGCGAGACCGCGTCCAGGAGCGCTACCTGTCGCTGCTGCGGGCCAACTTGTCCGAGATGGGCCTCGACGTGGCCGTCACCCTCGAAGCGAGGGCGGCCACGCCCCAGGCCGTGCCGCTGTTCGACGAGCTCGCCGACATCCGGGGCGACGCGGTCGAGTCACCGTCGGCCACCAACGGCCAGCGGGCCCCGAGCGGCATCGCGCCCTACTCCCCGGACTCCTCCGAGGGCCGCTCGACCCTGAACGACAAGTACACCTTCGACGCGTTCGTCACCGGCAACTCCAACCGGTTCGCCCACGCCGCGTCGCTGCGGGTGGCCGAGACGCCGGCGCGGTCCTACAACCCGCTGTTCATCTACGGCGACGCCGGCCTGGGCAAGACCCACCTCCTCCAGGCCATCGGCAACTACGTGCTGGAGAACTACCCCACCTACAAGGTGCGGTACGTGACCTCGGAGCAGTTCCTGTCCGAGTTCGTGGACTCCATCCGCACCGGCACCAACGAGGCCTTCAAGCGGCGCTTCCGCGACATCGACGTCCTCATGGTCGACGACATCCAGTTCTTCGAGGGCAAGAAGGAGACCCAGGAGGAGTTCTTCCACACCTTCAACCACCTCCACCAGTCGAACCGCCAGATCGTGCTGAGCTCCGATCGCCCGCCCGACGCCATCCCGACGCTGGAGGACCGGCTCCGGACCCGCTTCGTCATGGGCCTGCTCACCGACATCCAGCCGCCCGACGTCGAGACCCGCCTGGCCATCCTGCGCAAGAAGGCCGAGGACGAGGCCTCCCCGGTCCCCGACGAGATCCTCGCCTTCATCGCCGAGAACATCAACGACAACAACATCCGGGCCCTCGAGGGCGCCCTCACCCGCCTCACCGCCTGGGCGTCGCTCAACCGGGAGGAGCTCACCACCGACAAGGCCACCGAGATCCTCGCCGACCTGGTGGCCGAGCGCGAGGCCCGGCCGATCACCCCCGACACGATCCTGCGCGCCACCGCGGAGTACTTCGGCTACACGGTCGAGGAGCTCATCGGCCGGTCGCGCACACGTCCGCTCACCACCGCCCGCCACGTCGGCATGTACCTGTTCCGGGAGCTCACCGACCTGAGCTTCCCGAACATCGCCAAGGAGTTCGGCGGGCGGGACCACACCACCGTCATCCACGCCGTCGATCGCATCAAGACCCAGATGAAGGAGCGCCGCCAGGTGTTCCAGCAGGTCACCGAGCTGATCCAGCGACTCAAGGCCGAGGGATGAGCACCCCAGCCTGTGGACAACGTGTGGATCCGAGCCGGTTCGCGGTGGGGACGCCACGGGGACGCGCGTGGGATGCCGTGGGGACGTCGAGCACCGGTTCGAACCCTTCGTCCACAGCGCGCGGCCACGATCGGTGGACGCGCCTGTGCACACCGTGTGGGCAGGACCCTCGAAAAGGGGACCCCGGTGACCCCCGGGTGTCCGGCACCCGACGCCCCGGGGAACGCTGGGGACACCGCCGGGACGACGATCACCCCGCTGACCTGCCCGGATGGGGCAGTATCCACAATCCACAACCCCCACCACCTCCCCCGACATCTGCACAACATCACCGTGGGAAGACGGGACAACCCGCTCGGGCCGCCCGAGCAGCAGCAGGCGATGCAAGGAGCGCACACCCCTCATGAAGCTGCGATGTGAACGAGACGTGCTCGCCGAGGCCCTGGCCACGGCCGGGCGGGCGGTCGCCAGCCGTGGTGCCCTCCCCGTGCTGTCCGGGGTCCGCCTCGAGCTGGCTGGGGATCGCCTCACCATCACCGGCTCGGACCTGGAGCTCACGGTCTCCGTCGAGCTGTCCGTCGCCGGCCTGGCCGACGGCGTCGCCGTGGTGCCCAGCCGGCTGGTGAACGACATCGTCAAGGCCCTGGAGCCCGGCGCGGTGGAGCTGGAGACCGGCGACGACGACGCCCGCATCGCGTCGGGGCGCTCGGAGTTCTCGCTCAAGACCCTCCCGGCCGACGAGTTCCCCCGGGTCTCGGCCGTCGACGGCGACGAGGTGCGCTTCGACGCCGATGCACTCACCGGCGCGCTGCGCCAGGTGCTGCCTGCGGCGAGCGGCGACGACAACCGCCCGATCCTCACCGGCGTGCTGCTCGCCGCCGAGGACAGCGGTCTGCGCCTCGTGGCCACCGACTCCTACCGCCTCGCCGTGCGCGACCTGCCCGGGGTCAGCGTGCTCTCCTCCGGCAAGCAGGTGCTGGTGCCGTCCCGCGCCCTGGCCGAGCTCAGCCGGGCCCTCGGCGACGGGGGGGAGCTCACGCTGCGCCTCGGCGAGCGCGACGCCAGCTTCGCCACCGCCAACGACAGCGGCGGCATCGTGCTCACCACGCGGCTGATCGAGGGCGAGTACCCGAACTACCAGGGCCTCATCCCCCAGAACCAGCCCAACCTGCTCACCGTGCCCCGCGAGCCCCTCATCGAGGCGCTGCGCCGCGTGAAGCTGCTGGCCCGGGACGCCACGCCGGTCCGGCTGATCATGTCCGCCGACGGCCTCGAGCTGAAGGCGGTGACCCAGGACGTGGGCGAGGGCTCCGAGAGCCTGGACGCCACCTACCAGGGCGAGGACCTCACGGTGGCGTTCAACCCCGACTACCTGCTCGCGGGCATCGAGGCGGCGTCGGGGGAGGAGATCACCCTGTCCACGATGGACTCGCTCAAGCCCGCCGTGGTCCGCACGCCCGCCTCGGACGACTACCTGTACCTGCTGATGCCGGTGCGGGTGCAGTAGCAAGCGCTCTGGCCCTCCACCTCCGCCACCTCTGGCTCACCGACTACCGCAGCTACGAGTCGGCTGACGTCACCCTCCCGCCCGGCACCACGGCCATCATCGGCCGCAACGGGCAGGGCAAGACGAACCTGCTCGAGGCGGTGGCCTACCTGGCCGGCTCCTCGCTGCGGGGCGCGACGACCGAGGCGATGGTGCGCACCGGGGCCGAGCGTGCCGTCGTGCGGGCCGAGGCCGTGCGCGGCCCCCGCGAGCTGCTGGTCGAGGCGGAGATCGCCGCTCGCGGCCGCAGCCGCATGCAGCTGAACCGCCAGCCGGTGAAGCGCCGCCGCGATCTCCTCGAAGCGCTGTCGGTGACCCTGTTCAGCCCCGACGACCTCGTGCTGGTGAAGGGCGGGCCGGCCGAGCGGCGCCGGTGGCTGGACGACGCGGCCGTCGGGCTGGACCACCAGACCGACGGGGTGCGCAGCGACGTCGAGCGCATCCTCAAGCAGCGCAACGCTCTGCTCAAGCAGAGCCGCGGTCGCCTCGACGAGGCCGCTGCCCTCACCCTCGACGTCTGGGACGACCGCCTGACCCGGGCCGGCGAGGCCCTGGCGGAGCGGAGGGAGGCCGCCCTGGCCGAGCTCGTGCCCCGCATGACCCAGGCCTACCGGGACCTGGCCGGCATCGCCCTCCCCGTCTCGGGCACCTACGACGCCCCGTGGCGTGCGGTCGGGCTCGCCCGGGCCCTCGCCGACGCGCGCGACCAGGACCTGCGGCGCGGGGTGACCACGGTCGGCCCCCACCGCGACGAGGTCGTGCTCGGCATCGACGACCTGCCGGCCCGCACGCACGCCAGCCAGGGCGAGCAGCGATCCCTCGCCCTGGCCATGCGCCTCGCCGTCCACCGGGCCATCACCGAGGTCAGCGGCGAGAGCCCGATCCTGCTGCTCGACGACGTGCTGTCCGAGCTGGACGACGGTCGCACCGAGGCCCTGCTCGCGCACCTTCCCCCGGGCCAGACCCTGCTCACGACCGCCGGTCCGCTGCCCCGCCAGACCGAGCCGGAGCTGGTGCTGCGGGTCGCCGACGGACGCATCGGACCCGACGGCTGACCCGGGAGCCCGGGGTGTCGTCGGTGGGGGAGTGCCACACTCGGCGCGTGGACCGCGACGACGACCTCGACGAGCTCCAGGTGGCACTCACCACGACGCCACCGAGCGAGCTCGCCTCCCTGCTCGACCGGGTGGTCCGGGGCATGGGCTCACCGGGCACCGACGCCATCGAGCTGGTGTTCAACCGCTGGTCCGACGTGGTCGGGGGCGTGCTCGCCACCAAGACCCGGCCCGTCTCCCTCGAGCGCGCCACGCTGGTGCTGCAGGCCGACGACCCCGCGGTCGTGAGCCACGTGAAGTGGCTGGAGCAGGATCTGCTCACCCGCCTCGACGAGCTGCTGGGGCCGGGTCGCGTCACCGCCGTCGAGGTCCGCGTCGCCCGCCCGGGACGCCCGTCGCGCCGGGCCTGAGCGGGCCCCAGATGGCCGGGATGTCCGACCCCCGCTGGTAGGATGCCACCACTGTCATTTGGTTCCTGAGGAGTGTGTTTTGGCTGCTGAGACGACGTCGTACGGCGCCAACAACATGCGGGTCCTGGAGGGTCTCGAGGCCGTCCGGAAGCGTCCCGGCATGTACATCGGGTCCACCGGACCGAACGGCCTGCACCACTGCGTGTGGGAGGTCGTCGACAACTCCGTCGACGAGGCCATGGCCGGCCACGCCACCCGCATCGACGTCACGATCCTCCCCGACGGGGCCTGCCGGGTCGTCGACGACGGTCGTGGCATCCCCACCGACATGAACAAGCAGCAGGGGATGTCGGGCGTGGAGATCGCCCTCACCAAGCTGCACGGCGGCGGCAAGTTCGACGGCGAGGGCTACAAGGTCTCCGGCGGCCTCCACGGCGTCGGCGTCTCCGTCGTCAACGCGCTGTCCAGCAAGGTCATCGTCGAGGTCGACCGCGACGGCAAGCACCACGTCATGGAGTTCGGCGACGGCGGCAAGCCCCAGGGAAAGCTGAAGGTCACTGGCGACTCCCCTCGGGGCCGGACCGGCACCACGGTCACGTTCTGGCCGGACGACACCATCTTCGAGACCACCGAGTTCGTGTCCCGCACGATCCTCGAGCGCCTGCAGATGATGGCCTTCCTCAACAGGGGCCTGGAGATCCGCTACCAGGACCAGCGCGAGGGCCACGACAACGAGCGCGTGACCTACAAGTACGCCGGCGGCATCCAGGACTTCGTCCGCCACATCAACAAGACCAAGGATGCCCTCTGGTCCAAGGTCGGGTTCCTCGAGGGCAAGGACGACGCGGGCACGCAGGAGGTCGAGGTCGCCTTCCAGTGGAACACCGGCTACAACCGCGACGGCATCCACAGCTTCGCCAACGGCATCTCCACCATCGAGGGTGGCACCCACGAGGAGGGCTTCAAGACGGCTCTCACCCGCGTGGTGAACAACTACGCCAAGGACAACCGGCCCGGCAACGTCAAGGACCTGGTCCTCACCGGTGACGACGTCCGCGAGGGCCTCACGGCCGTGGTGTCCGTGCGCCTCCAGGAGCCCCAGTTCGAAGGCCAGACCAAGGCCAAGCTCGGCAACACCTCGATGCGCTCGCTGGTCACCAAGGTCACCAACGAGTACCTGGCCCAGTGGTTCGAGGAGAACCCGACCGAGGCCAACAAGGTCATCAAGAAGGCCTACTCGGCGGCCCAGGCCCGCGAGGCGGCCAAGAACGCCCGCAACGCCATCCGCTCCAAGACGCTGCTCGACGGCGCCGGCATGCCCGACAAGCTCAAGGACTGCTCGGCCAAGGACCGCGCCGAGCGCGAGCTGTTCATCGTCGAGGGCGACTCCGCCGGCGGTTCGGCCGTGTCGGCCCGAGACCCCCGCACCCAGGCGATCCTTCCCATCCGCGGCAAGATCCTCAACGTCGAGCGGGCCCGCATCGACAAGATGCTGAAGAACACCGAGATCCAGGCCCTCATCTCCGCCATCGGCGCCGGTGTGGGCGAGGAGTTCGACGTCGAGAAGCGTCGCTACGACAAGATCATCGCGATGTGCGACGCCGACGTGGACGGCTCCCACATCCGCACGCTGCTGCTCACCTTCTTCTTCCGCCAGATGAAGCCGCTCGTCGAGGCCGGCTGCATCTACATCGCCCAGCCGCCGCTGTTCTCCACCCAGGTGGGCAAGTCCAAGATCTACCTGAAGGACGACCGGGCCCAGCGGGCGTTCCTGGCCGAGCACCCGAACCACAAGAAGGACTTCCAGCGCCTGAAGGGCCTGGGCGAGATGGACGCGTCCGAGCTCGAGGTCACGACCATGAACCCGGAGAGCCGCACGCTGCTCCGGGTCACGGTCGAGCAGGCCGCGCTGGCCGACGAGGTCATGTCCGTGCTGATGGGCGACGACGTCGCCGCCCGCAAGGACTTCATCGTCACCAACGCCAAGGACGTCAAGTTCGTCGATATCTAGGTCACCGACCGAGGCGGGCGGCCAGGGCCTCGAGCTCGCGCTGGTCGAGCACCGAGGTCGCCAGGCTCCACACACCGGCGAAGACCTCGGCGGGCGCGCCCGCCTGCATGCCCCCGAGCAGCTCGACGCGGTCGTCGATGTTCATGGCCGGGAGCATGACGGCGAGGCTGGTGGCCAGCTCATCGGGTGGGATCGAACCCACGACGGCCTGGTGGATGTCGAGGCAGGCGTCGGCGCCGATCGCGTCCTCGAGCCCCGGCATGATCACCCGCTCCTCGAGGTCCTGGTGGGCGAGGTAGGAGCTGGTGAACGAGGCGAGCTCGACGTAGAGGCGATGGCCGTTCCAGCGAGGGTTCCCCGGGCCGTCGACGATGTCGGCGGCCTGCTCGGCGAGCAGCGCGATGCGGGCCTCGAGGCGCTCGTGGTCGGACGCCACCTGCTCCGCCAGGGCGGGCAGGTGCCGCTCGAGCACCGGCTGGACGTGGCCGTCCTCGTGCTCGGCGTGGATCACGAGCAGCTCGACGATGCGGTGGACGTGGGCGGCGAGGTCCGCCTTGTCGGCGTGGTCGGTGGGATCGACGTTGCCGGCCCGCTCGGTGACGCCGAACAGCTCGGCCCGGATGCCCTTGTGGATGTCCCGGTAGAGGTCGACGACGACGAGGCGGAGGGGGACGGTCGGGGTGGTGGTCTCGATGGTGGTCACGTGGTTCTCCTGACGGAGCGGTGCTCGGCGGTCCCGAGGCGCGTCCCGCTCCTGGATCGCATGATCCGGGATCCCGATGGACCGTGCTCCTCAAAGCACCGGCATGGAATGCTAAGAACATCCGAACCGGCACGGGACCGGCGGCGAGGCACGGCGTCAGAGGTGGCATCGGTGATCGACGAGGCCCTGCGGGCCTTCCTGGAGCGGGGCTGCGCCACGATCGTCGGCACCGCATCCGCGGACGGGGTGCCGCACGCCCAGCGGGGGTGGGGATGCTCGGTCGTGGGCCCCACCACCGTCCGGCTGCTCCTGGACGCCTCCGACGCGGAGCTGCGCACCCACCTCGACGCCGGTGGACCGATCGCAGTCACGAGCGCGGATGTGCGGACGCTGCGCTCGGTGCAGCTCAAGGGACGCGTCACCGAGGTGGAGAACGTGCCGGGCCCGGCCGACCTCGAGCGCTGCCACGTGCACAACGAGGAGCTGTTCCGCGACATCGAGGAGACCGACTTCTTCCCCCGGCTCCTCACGGAGCGGATGGTGCCCCCCGGCTACCTGGTCGCCGTCGTGGAGGTCGAGGAGCTGTACGACCAGACGCCCGGCCCGGGTGCGGGCGCGCAGGTGGAGGCGGGATGGACCTGAACGTCGAGCGGCTCACGCTCCGCGACATCGCACCCTGCTTCGAGGGCGCCATCCCCTCGGTCATCGCCACCGCCTCGGCCCAGGGCGTCCCCAACGTCACGTACCTCTCGAAGGTGCGCATGGTCGACGACGAGCGGGTCGCGCTCTCCAACCAGTTCTTCTCCAAGACCGCGAAGAACCTCGTGGAGAACCCCGAGGCCGACCTGCTCGTGATCGACCCCCGCAGCTACGAGCAGTACCGGCTGCACCTGCGCTACGAGCGCACCGACCGCCGGGGCCCGGTCTTCGACCGCCTCCGCGTCGACGTCGACGTCGCAGCCGCGCTCGAGGGCATGCAGGACGTGTACCGGTTGCGGGCCGCGGACGTCTACCGGGTGACCGACATCCAGTCCGTCCCGTCGGGTCTGCCGCCCGTGGACCGGTCGGCCCTGGCCGGGGCCCGGGACGGCTTGGACGCCGGCCGGATCTCGGAGCTGAGCCTGCGCCTCGGCCGGTGCCCGGACCTCGACACCATGGTCCAGACCGCGGTGTCGGGCCTGGCCGAGCTGTTCGGCTACGAGCACTCGCTGCTCCTCCTGGTGGACGAGGAGGGCACCCGGCTCTACACCATCGCCAGCCACGGCTACGACGCCGAGGGGGTGGGCTCCGAGGTCGCGCTCGGCGACGGGCTCATCGGCCTCGCGGCCGAGCGGTGCACCCCCGTCACCGTCGGGAACGTCACCCAGGTCAGCAAGTACTCGCGCCGCGTGCGGCGGTCCTACGAGGACAGCGGCGCTGTCTCGCCGGGGCGCGAGGTGCCGGTGCCGGGGCTCCCCGATTCGGCGAGCCGCTGCGCCGTGCCGGCGATGGTGCTGGGTCAGCTCGTCGGCGTGCTCACCGTGGAGAGCCGCAAGACGGTCGCCTTCGGTCCCGCGGACGAAGCGATCCTGACGGTCGTCGCCACGATCCTCGCCAACGCGATCGAGTCGGACCGGGCCCACGAGCGCGACGCCCTCCCGATGGCCCCTGCTGCTCCGGGGCAGGCGAGGTCGTCCAGCCAGGTGGGGGAGGCCACGCACGTGCGGTTCTTCGCCGTGGACGGCAGCGTGTTCCTCGACGGCGAGTACCTCATCAAGGGGGTGGCCGGCCGCCTGCTCTGGGCCCTGCTCGGGCACCACGAGCGCGAGGGCCGCACCGACTTCACCAACCGGGAGGTCCGACTCGATCCGAGCCTCGACCTGCCCGCCTTCCGGGACAACTTCGAGAGCCGCTTGATCCTGCTGAAGCGGCGGCTCGACGAGCGGGAGGCGCCGATCCGGATCGAGAAGACGGGCCGGGGCCGGTTCCGGCTCCTCGTCTCGGGCGCGGTCCGGCTCGACCAGGTCGACGACGGCAGCTGAGCGGCTCAGGTCATCCGGTCGAGGCGGCGTCCCGTGCCGGGCGCCCACGCCACCCGGTCCCGCCCGGCGTCCTTGGCCTCGTAGAGGGCCAGATCGGCGGTCCGCACCAGGTCGTCGACGGTGGCGGTGTCGGGGCCGGACACGGCGGCACCGATGCTGCACCGCAGCGAGACCTCGGTCCCGTCGCTGGTGCGCACCGTCCGGGCGCGCACGGCGTCGTGGAGCCGGTGGGCGAAGCCGTCGGCGTCGGCGTGGCCTCCCTTCGGGAGGGGGCCGACGACCAGGAACTCGTCGCCGCCGAGCCGGGCGACCACGTCGCCGTCCCGGGTGGCAGCGACGAGCGCGTCAGCGACGCCCCGGATGGCCTCGTCCCCGGTGGCGTGGCCGTAGGTGTCGTTGATCGCCTTGAGGCCGTCGAGGTCGATGAAGAGGGCGAGCAGGGAGGAGCCGTCCCGCTTCGCCCGGGCGAGATCACGAGCGAGGGCCTCCATGGCCGCGCCCCGGTTGAGCAGACCGGTGAGGGCATCGTGGGAGGCGAGCTCGACGAGCTCGGCCCGGCGGGCCTCGGCCTCCGCGATCGAGGCCCGCAGGCGGTCGATGGCCGCCTGCATGGCCTCCCCGGTCCGCCCGGGAAGCGCCTCGTCCAGCACCGGTGATCCGGGGTCGGCGGCGAGGGCGACGGCGTGGTCCTCGACCGCGGCGAGGGTGCCGGACATGTCGTTGAAGGCGCGGGCCATCGCGGCCAGCTCCCGGGGACCCCGGTCCGGCAGCGGTTCGAGCTGGAACTCCCCGGCCTCCACCTGGCGCACGGCGCCCTCGAGCCGGTGGACGGGCCCCGTGATCGCCCGGGTCATCGCCGTGCCGACCCCGATCGACACGACCACGAGCGCGCTCATCCCCAGCAGCTGGATCGCCATCGTCCGCTGGGCCCACGCCGCGTGCTCGGAGGCGGCCTCCTCGAGGTCGACGGCCGCGGCCCGGACGACGTCGGTGAGCAGGATCGCCCAGCGGGCCCCGTCGGTGAGGCTGGCGGCGAGGACGGCCGGCTCGACGTCGCCGAGCGGCGGTGCGACGCCCAGGCCGATCTGGGTGGCCACATCGATCGCCTCCTCGGTGCGCTGCGCGGCCGGGGAGGACTCCAGTCGGTCGAGCGTGCCGGCCAGGCGCGGGCTGGCCGTCTCCCGTGTGGCGTCGAGCCCGGCGGCGAACCGGGCGGAGCTGTCGATCAGCAACCGGGTCCGCGTGGCGGTCGGGGTCGAGGTGAGCAGCGCGATGGTGTGGTCGATGCGGTCATCGCTGACGCTCAGGGCGGTCATGACGCCGCGCAGGCTCCGCAGTCGCATGCGCAGCCCGGCCGGCAGGGCCTCCTGGTCGGCGTAGCGGTTCACCTCCTCCATCGCGGCCTCCCAGGCGAGCTCGATCGTGACGTCGGTGATGTCGAAGAAGGTGCTGACCGCCTCGTAGTCGGCGGAGCCGAGGTCGATGCGCGCCCGGAACCGCTGCAGGGGTTCGTCGAGGGCGAGGGTCGTGCGCAGATCGGCGAACCGGGTGCTGTCGACGACCGCCCGGGCGCCGGCCAACCGGGCCCGCGTCACGTCGAAGTCGAAGTCGAAGGTGTCCTGGGCGTCCCCGTCGTACCCGGCGGCCAGGGCGAGGAGGTTGCTGTGGGTCTCCTCGGCGGCGAGCGCCGACACGAACTGCGTCTGGAGCGCGAGGTCTGCGGCGCGGGACTCCAGTGCCAACGATGCCGAGCGGACCACGTACCGGTCCCGCACCACCGACCCGGCGACGAGGGTCGCTCCCAGGAGGGGCACGAGCATCCCGACCAGCAGCAGCACGTGCAGTGGATAGCGACGAGCGCGCCGGGGGTCGGGGAGGTGCGGCGCGCCCATGTCCCCTTCATCGGACGAATCGGGCACCGAGTGAAGGGTACAAGGGCCCGATCTGCGCGCTGTTCGCGCTATCGCGGGGTGCCGTCACGTGGTTCGGGGCTCGCGTCGACCCAGGCGATCCGGTCGCGGCCGGCATGCTTGGCCGCGTACATGGCTTCATCGGCGGCGCGGACCAGGCCCTCGGCGGTGGCCGTCCGCTCGTCGGACAGGGCCACCCCGATGGAGCACCGCAGGGGTGCGGCCTCGTCGTGGTCGAGCGTGACGGACTGCAGGGACACGGCGGCCCGGATGCGCTCGGCGAAGGCGGCGATCTCCTCCCGACCACCCTCGGGCACCGGACCGACGACCATGAACTCGTCCCCGCCGAGCCGGGCCACCACGTCGCTCTCGCGGGTCGTGGTGCGCAGGGCCTCTGCGGTGCGGACGATGGCCTCGTCGCCGACGTCGTGGCCGTAGGTGTCGTTGAGCTGCTTCAACCCGTCGAGGTCGACGTAGAACGCGAGGAGGTGCGTGCCGTCGCGGCGGGCGCGGGACAGGTCGCGCTGGATGGCGGTGAAGGCCGCGGCCCGGTTGAGCAGGCCGGTGAGGCCGTCGTGGGTCGCCAGCTCGAACAGCTCGGCGCGGTGGGTCTCGGCCTGGTGGACCGAGGTGCGCAGCCGGTCGATCGCCTGCTGCAGCGCGAGGCCGGTCCGTCCGGGAAGCGGGTCGTCGAGCACGGGATCGTCGGGGTCCTCGGCCAGGGCGACGGCGTGGTCCTCCACGGCCGCGAGGGTGGCCGCCATGTCGTTGAAGGCCACGCCGGTCTCGCGCAGCTCGCTCGGGCCCCGGACCGGGACCGGGTCGGACTCGAAGTCCCCGGCCTCCACGCGGCGCGCGGCCGCCTGCAGGTCACGGGCCGGTCGGGCGAGTGCCGCGGCCGTGACCAACCCGACGGCCACCGACGCCAGCACGAGGCCGGCGGCGAGCAGGGTCTCGTTGCGGACGTCGTAGCCGGCGTCGGCCGCGTGGGCGTCGGCGGCCTCCGAGAGGTCCCGCGCTGCGGCGCCGACCACCTCGGTGAGCAGCAGCCCCCACCGCTCACCGTCCGCCAGGCCGGCGGCGACGAGGCCGAGCTCCAGCTCCTGCCAGGGCGGCGACGAACCGAGCCCGACGTCGACCGCCGCCGACAGGGTCGATTCGGTGATCGCCACGGACTCGTCCTGCTCGAAGGTGCGCCAGGCGCGCTCGGCCGCCGATCCCTCGGGGGGCGTGGCCCGCAGCACGGCCATCGCGAACCGGTCGTTGAGGCCGACCAAGCGCTCGGTGGCCGCCGTGGTCGGCCCGTCGAGGAGCAGCTCGAGTGCGGTGTTGATGCGTGGCCCACCGAGGGAGAACGCCTCGATCGAGTAGCGGAGGGTGCGGAGCCGGGCGCGCACCGCCCCGGTCTGGGGTTGCAGGTCTGCGGTCCGCTCGATCTCGGCGAGGTCGACCTCCCACTGCTCGGCCAGCGCCAGGTTGAGCTCGGTGAAGACGTCCGAGACCGCATCCCGGCCGGCGCGGCCGGCGTCCAGGTCCGCGCGCAGGTCATCGAGGCGGCGGAGCTCGTCGGCGACGACCGGCCCGGCCTCCTCGGCGCGGGCGTCGTCGACGGCGCCGCGGGCGTCGGCCAGGTCAGCCCGGACCCGCCGCGCGTCGATCTGCTCGGTGTCGTCGGCGTCGATCCCGAGATCGAGGGCGAGTCCGAGCACCGTCGAGTGGATCTCCTCGGTCGCCACGGCCGAGCGGAAGTCGATCCCGGCCCGGAGCTGGTCCGCCGCATCCCGGAGGCGGACCGATGCGTCCCGTTCGTCCTGCTTGCCGGCGATCTCCCTCCCCGAGATGACGGCGAGGCCGAGCACGGGCACGAGCAGGCCGAGGAGGATCACGCTGCGGATGCGCAGCCACCCGATCCCCGTGCCGACCCGCTGCGAGCTCATCCCACGAAGCATGCCCGGTGGGGCTCGCAGCGCACCATGGCCCCGGGTCATCGGTCGGGCGGGGATGGCGTCTCCAGGCGGAGGGAGCGCTCCGCCCGAGCGGTGGCCCGCCGATCCCCGACCATCACGGTGACCTCGACGAGGTCGCCCCGGGCCTGGTAGTCGATCAGCTCGCCGCCGTTGGCCTCGGCCACGGATCGGGCCGCGTCCTCGCCCTCGAGCGCGCCGGCCAGGGCTGCGGCGTCGGCGGCGGAGCGGGCCTCGGCCCGTTGGACCGTGGCGCGGACGAGCAGCCCGGTGGGGACGAGCAGGAGCCCGGCGAGCACGAGGACGACGGCCCACAGCGGTGTGGCCTGCCCTCGGTCGGAGCGGTGGATGGACATGGCGACCTCCCAGGAGCGCAACCCGGGGGAAGTCGCCAGCGGGAGGGCTACTCCTCGCTGTCCTCGGAGAACAGTACCGGCGCCACGGCAGCGACGTGGACGTCGTCGGAGACGTCCATGACCTTGACGCCGGTGGCGTCGCGACCCTGGGAGGAGATGCCCCGGACCTCCATGCGGATGGTCGTGCCGGTGGAGGCGATGACGAAGATCTCGTCGTCGATGCCGACCATGAACGCCGAGACGACCTCGCCCTTCTTGGCCGTGATCTTGATGCCCCGGACGCCCTGGCCACCGCGGCCCTGGGAGTTGAACTTGTCCAGCTGGGTGCGCTTGCCGTAGCCGGCCGTGGTGACGATGAGGATGGCGGTGTCGTCCCGGGCGACGTCGCAGGACACGACCTGATCCTCGTCGTCCTTGAGCTTCATGCCCCGCACGCCGGCGGCGGCCCGGCCCATCGAGCGGACCTCGCTCTCGTTGAACCGGATGGTCATGCCCCGCTTGGACACCATGAAGATGTCCGAGTTGCCGTCGGTGGGCAGGACCTTGACCAGCTCGTCGCCGTCGCGGAGGTTGATGGCGATCAGCCCGGTGCGCAGCCCCGAGTCGTACTCGGAGAACTTCGTCTTCTTGACCTGGCCCTGCTTGGTGGCGAAGAAGAGGTAGGGAGCGGTCTCGTAGTCGCGGGTGTCGATGATGGCCTCGACCCGCTCGTCCGGCTCGAGCTGGAGCAGGTTCACGATGGCGGTGCCCCGGGCCGTGCGGTCCTTCTTGGGGATCTCGTGGGCCTTGAGGCGGTACACCTTGCCGCGGTTGGAGAAGAACAGCAGGTAGGCGTGGGCCGTGGTGGTGAGGATCTTGGTGACGTAGTCCTCGTCGCGCAGCTTGGCGCCGGCGACCCCCCGGCCGCCGCGGCCCTGACGGCGGAAGCTGTCGGCCTCGACGGTCTTGATGTAGCCACGGTGGGACAGGGTGACGACGAGCTCCTCGTCGTCGATCAGGTCCTCGATGTCGATGTCGCCGGGATCGAGGGTGATCTCCGAGCGGCGGTCGGTGGCGTAGTCGGCCCGGATCTGGACCAGCTCGTCCTTGATGACCTGGCGGAGCTTGGCGTCGTCGGCCAGGATCGCCTCGAGCTCGGCGATGGTCTCGGCCAGCTCGGCCAGCTCGGACTCGAGCTGCTCGCGGCCGAGCCGGGTCAGGCGCGACAGCTGCATGTCGAGGATGTGCTCGGCCTGCACGTCGGAGAACTCGAAGGGTTCGGCGATGAGCGCCTCGCGAGCGGCGGGCTTGTCGGCCGAGGCCCGGATGGCGGCGATGATCTCGTCGATCATGTCGAGGGCCTTGATGAGGCCTTCGACGATGTGGGCCCGGTCCCGTGCCTTGCGCAGGCGGAACTCGGAGCGCCGGGTGATGACCTCGATCTGGTGCCCGACGTAGGACTGGAGCGCCTGGAGGAGGTTGAGGGTGCGGGGCACCCCGTCGACCAGGGCGACCATGTTGATCGAGTAGCTGGTCTGCAGCGGGGTGTGCTTGTAGAGGTTGTTGAGCACGACGAGGCCCGGGGCGTCGCGCTTGAGGGTGATCTCGAGCTTGGTCGCGCCCTTGGCCGAGGCGTCGTTGACATCGGCGATGCCCTCGACGACCTTGTCGTTGACCAGCTCCTTGATCTTGGCGGCGGTGGCCGAGATCGAGGTCTGGTAGGGCATCTCGGTGACGACGATGGTGTCGCGCTGCTTGCCCTCGATGATCTCGGCCCGGGCCCGGAGCTTCACGGTGCCCTTGCCGGTGGTGTAGGCGTCGATCACGCCCTGGCGGCCCATGAGCAGGGCGCCGGTGGGGAAGTCCGGTGCCTTCACGAACTTCATCAGGTCCTCGACCTGGGCTTCGGGGTTCTCGAGGAGGTGGACGGTGGCGTCGATGACCTCGCCCAGGTTGTGGGGCGGGATCTTGGTGGCCATGCCGACGGCGATGCCCTCGGAGCCGTTGACCAGCAGGTTCGGGAACCGGGCCGGCAGGACGGAGGGCTCGGTGAACTCGCCGCTGTAGGTGTCGGTGAAGTCGACGGTCTCCTCGTTGATGCCGTCGAGGAGGCGCATCGCGAGCGGCGCGAGGCGGCACTCGGTGTAGCGGGCGGCAGCCGGGCCGAAGTCGGGGCTGCCGTAGTTGCCGTGGAAGTCCACCAGCGGGTGGCGCAGCGAGAAGGGCTGGGCCATGCGCACGAGGGCGTCGTAGATGGCGCCGTCGCCGTGGGGGTGGAAGTGGCCCATGACGTGGCCGGTGATGCGGGCGCACTTCATGTGGCTGCGGTCCGGGCGGGCGCCGATGTCCTCCATGCCCCACAGGATCCGGCGGTGCACGGGCTTGAGGCCGTCGCGCGCATCGGGCAGGGCCCGCTGCATGATCACCGACATCGCGTACTCGAGGAACGAGTTCTCCATCTCGTCCTGGAGCTGGATCGGCTCGATGTCGAAGTGCTCTTCGTCGGTGGCCGTGCCGTCGCCGGGCGGCGGGGGGCTCTGATCAGACACGGGCAGGCTCCTGGCGGTGGGCGGTGGGTGCAGCCGGGCGGTCGATCACCGTGTCGCGCACCGCTCCCCATGGGGGAGCCGGGGGCACAGGGGTGACCTCTCGGCGAATCACAACAGGGTGATTCTAGCCGCCGGCACCGACAGGACCCGGGAGTGACGGCGCTTCCGCACGCTCCGTGGTGGAAATCTCACGAGCGCAGCACGTCGCGGGGTGACCACGGAAAGTGTCGGACGGATTGCCACAGAAAGTCGTCAGATCGCGCATATCGGGGTTCACCTCCACCGCCGCCCTGGACAGAGAGCGAGCCGACAGGGACGCACCGAGTGATCCACCCACGGTCCTTCGGGACCACGCCGAGCACAGACACGGCGGGCGGGGCGGCAGACGGTGGTCCGACGTGAGCTGCCGCGCGACCTCGCGCGGCCCGACCCCCCAAGTGGAGCCAGCCATGCGACACCCATCCAGCAGATTCCTCCAGACGTTCTCCCTCCTGATCGGTGCCCTCGCGCTGGTCTTCGGCAGCGCCGGCCTCGTCGGCGCCAGCCAGCCCGAGCGTGACGGCACGAGCGCCACGTCGGATGTGGCCGACGACGGCGACAACGCCCATCCCTCCGGCAAGGACCGCTCGGTCGAGCCCGGTGGTTCCGGGACCCAGGGCAACGCCCAGTCCGATCCCGACGACGACGGTCGGGGACCGGATCGGTCCAACGGTGGTGCCGACAAGCCCGGTGGGGAAGGCGGCGTCGACAAGGACGATCAGGACGGCAACAACGGCTGCGGCAACGACGACGACTTCGAGGACGACAACGAGGGTCTCTGCCTCGGTCGGGATGGCGCCCCCGGTCAGCAGCCGGATGACGATGACAACGACGACGACACCGGTGACAACGAGGACGACACCGGTGACAACGAGGACGACACCGGTGACAACGAGGACGACACCGGTGACAACGACGACGACAACGGCGACGAGGGTGACGACGGCACCGACGAGGGTGACGACGACTCCGACGAGGGTGACGATGGTGACGACGTCGACGTCATCGACGACGGTGAGGGCACTGACGAGGGCGATGGCGCCGACGAGGGTGGCGAGACCGTCGAGGAGACCGACTCCGACACCGATGTCGAGGGTGATGAGGTCGTGCAGAACCCGGTGACCCCGGCGACGCCGGCCGAGCCCGAGGTCAACCCGGCCACGCCGGCCAGCCCGGCGCAGCCGGCCGTCGAGAGCGCCACGGACCGCAACACGCAGGTCCTCGGCGCCCAGACGGTCCGTTCGCTGCCCCGCACCGGTGACGAGAACACCTACCTGGCTGCGCTCGGCCTGGGCCTGGTGCTGCTGGGCTTCGGCTTCCACGTGACGAGCACCCGCCTCCGCGCTGCTCGGACGAGCTGACCGATCGCACATCGGAACCACGCGGAGCCGCCCGGTCACCCGGGCGGCTCCGCCGCGTCCGGAGTGTGCTCCGACCACGCAGCGAGGCGGGCGGAATGGTCGGACCGGTCCGAACCAGAAGTCCCGGAAGTGACGATCGGTTGACAATGGGCCGTTCGGCCCATGTGCTGACCGCTGAGAGTGAGCACACTGTCACTCACGGCGTTCACAGCGTCGGAATCCTACGGAACACGATGATCCGCACGGCTCACCTCTCGAGGTGAACTCGGCCGCCTAACGGCCGTGCGGGGAGTGAGTGGCGAGACCGGTCCGTTCTGACCCAGGCGATGGGCAGATGACCGGTCGCCAGCTTCCGAACGGAGTTCACATGCAGTCCAAGACCACCCGAGGCGTCCGTCGCCTCCTCGTGTCGACCGGCGTGATCAGCCTCGTGCTCTCCGTCGCCGCCCCCGCCGCCCTGGCCGAGAAGCCGGAGGGCACGCCGGGCAAGGACCGCGATCGGTCGGGCCAGGAGCACCCCGGTCTCGGGACCACCCGCACGCTGGTCTGCCACGAGGGCCGTGTCCTCGAGGTGGACGACGATGGCGCCCTCAACGGTCACACGAACCACGGTGACCAGATCCTCGAGGGCGACCACGAGGAGGGTGAGCCGTGCGAGAACGATCCGATCGAAGACGATGAGGTCGTCGAAGGCGACGGCAACAACACCGGTGGCGGGACCGGCGAAGGCGACGGCACCGGCGACGACGAAGGTGACGGGAACGAGGACGGCAACGCCGGCGGCAACAGCGACGGCGCGCCGGGCGACGGGAACGAGAACAACCCGACCGGTCAGGACGGCACCGACAACGGCGGCGACGACGACGTGGTCGTCGAGGGTGACAGCACCGAGGCCCCCGAGGTCACCGAGCAGCCCGAGCAGCAGGCCGATCCGGAGCCCGAGCCGGCCAAGCCGGTTGTCATCATCTCGGCCGACACGGTCACCAAGCCGGTCGTGCCGGCGGTCCCGGCCCAGCCGGCCGCCCCGACCCGGCCGGCCGTGACCAACACCCCGGCGCCGGCAGCCCCGGCCTCCCCGTCTGCCGCACCGAGCGTCAACCCGAACCGCACCCCTGAGGTGCTCGGCTCGGTGACCACCCGGACCCCGGGAGGTGCGCAGGTGACCGCTCTGGCCGCGACCGGCACCAGCACCACGACGCTGCTGGCCATCGTCGGCGCCACCCTGCTGCTGGCCGGCCTCGGCCTGCAGGCCCTGGGCCGGCGCCAGGCAGGTTCCGTCATCGGAGCCTGAGGGAGCAGGACCGCAACCCCGGAGCTGGGCCGGGGTGCGAGCGGGCAGCGCTGCCGGGCGGAGCAGTGCAGCGGCCGACCCGGTGGGCGTGCGGGAGCGCTCACCGGGCGGCACCGCGTCCGGGGGTGCCACCGCTACGATCGCCGCGGTCGGGCGAGCGGGACGCCCATTCCTACACTGGAGCACGATGTCGACCGACCCCACAGGTATGCGGCCGTCGCCCGATGCCACGGGGCCCCAGCCGGCGGTGCCGGACGAGCGACGGAGCGCGCCGGCGACATCCCGCTCCCGACGGGGCCGCGGTCGCAAGGTCCGCAAGGTCCACCGCGTCGTCCGCCACCTCGAGATCTGGTCCGTGGCCAAGCTCGCTCTGGTCTTCTCCCTGTGCGGGTACCTCGTCGGCATGACCAGCGGCTACCTGCTGTGGCAGGCGGCCGATCGCGTCGGCACGATCGACGGCATCGAGGGGTTCTTCGAGGACGCCGGCGGCTACGACACCTTCGAGATCCTCGGCGAGGTCGTCTTCCGCGCCGCCGCCGTCGCCGGCCTGCTGCTGGCGGCGCTCGGCGTGTTCGTCGCGATCCTCGGCGCCCTCCTGTTCAACCTGATCAGCGACCTCACGGGCGGCATCCGGATGACGGTCATCGACGAGGACCTCATCGTGGCCCCGGCCCGCCGTCGCAGCAGCGGCGCCCCCGGCGGTCCGCCGCCGACGCCGAACGGCTCGAGCAGCGCACCCCGCCCCGACCGCACCGCCGAGCGCCAGACCACCTCCAGCGCGGAGCGCTGAGCACCGACCGCCCGGGTGCTCGCTTGGTCGGGCCCCGGGGTGCTGCTGCTATGTTGTCCCCTCCTCCGGGGCTATAGCTCAGTCGGTTAGAGCGCACCCCTGATAAGGGTGAGGTCACAAGTTCGATTCTTGTTAGCCCCACGGCTGGCCTTCGGCCAGCTTGAAGTTCTTCGGCAGAGCCTCAGAACTTCGGCCTGATCCCGGAAAGACGAGGCCCCGATGACGCTGCTGCGCCGAGCCATCGCCGCCCTGGGCGTCGCTGCGTTCATCGCTGCCGGGCTGCGCATCCGCGGCACCGGTGGCACACCCCCGCAGACCGGGGGATGGCGCGAGCTGCGCGGTCCCGACCTCACGTGAGCCCAGCCTCGGACCCACGCCGCACCGCCGGGGTCCTCGGCGTCGGCGCCACCGGCGCCCGCGCCGCCCGCCAGCTCAGCTCGGCGGACGGCATCGACTCGGTCGTGCTCGCCGCCCACGGGGAGCGCCCGCTCGCGCTGCAGCGCTCTCTCGGATCGGCCGCCCGCATCGGTGAGCCCATCGCCGCCGACGTCGGGGTCGTCGTCCTGGCCGGACCCGTCGGCGCGCACCTGGAGGCGGCTCGGCGGGCCATCGACCTCGGGGTCGACGTCGTCTCGACCAGCGATGCGATCTCGGACGTCGAAGGCCTGCTCGCGCTCGATGGCCGAGCCCGCGCCGCCGGCGTCCGGGTGGTGGTCGGCGCCGGGTTCTCCCCCGGGCTCAGCTGCGTGCTCGCCCGCCACCTCGCCGACTGGGTCGACGAGGTCGACGAGATCCACCTCTCCCGCTTCGGCACCGGCGGCCCGGCCTGCGCCCGCCAGCACCACCGAGCCCTCGCCGCCCGGGCCATCGACTGGCGCGACGGCGAGTGGGTTCGGCGTCGGGGCGGCTCGGGGCGCGAGCTCAGCGTGTTCCCTGACCCGGTCGGATCGCTGGACTGCTACCGGGCTGCCCTGCCCGACGCCCTGCTCCTGCGTCCGGCGTTCCCGGGCGCGGCCCGCATCGCGGCCCGGCAGGCGGCCAACCGCCGCCAGCGCCTCCTCGCCCTGCTGCCGATGCTCCGCCGGCCCCACCCCGAGGGCCGCATCGGCGCCATCCGGGTCGAGGTCCGCGGCCGCCGCGCCGGCGAGGTCGTCTGCGAGGTCGTGGGTGCCATCGACCGCCCGGCCGTGGCCGCCGGTGCCGTGGCCGGCCTCGCGGCCCGCTGGTGCCTCGACGGACGCTTCGAACCGGGCGCCGCCGGCCTCGCACCCCGGGTCGAGCCGGTGCCGTTCCTCCAGGAGCTGTCCGACTTCGGCGTCCGGGCCGCGGTGTTCGTCGGCGTCGCCTGAGCGCGCGCGACACCAGCACTGCCAGTTCGGGGAGGGGGGTTCCCCTCAGGCGGGTGCATCTCCACGGAGGAGTGCGAGCAGGTCGTCGTGTCCCTCGCCGTTGGTGGCCACGCCCGAGCCCTCACGGGGGTCGGGTGAGCCGGACCAGGCGCTGAACCGGCCGCCGGCCTCGGACAGGATCACCGGCATCGGCGCGATGTCCCACAGCGCAGCCGACGGGTCGACCATGGCATCGATGCGACCGGTGGCGACCATCGCGTAGCCGAAGCCGTCACCCCAGGTGCGCAGGCCCCAGCCGGCGTGCTTCACCCGCAGGAGCGCGTCGTCGTCCCAGCGGGTGAAGCCCGATGCGGTGAGGAACGGCTGCTCCGAGGAGCGTGGACCGACCCGGGCCGGGCGCCGCTCGCCCTGGCGGTCGTCCTGGAACGCGCCGAGGCCCCGACCGGCATACACGCACTCGCCGGCGGCGGGCAGGTTGATGACGCCGATCGCCCAGCCGTGCTCGTCCTCGACGGCGAGCAGGTTCGAGTACAGCGGCACGCCGCGCATGAAGGCCTTGGTGCCGTCGATCGGGTCGATGATCCAGCGTCGGCCCGTGGTGCCCTCCTGGTCGCCCTCCTCCTCGCCGAGCACGGCGTCGTCGGGGTGGGCGGCGGTGAGCTCGGCGCGGATGTAGGCCTCGGCGTCCTTGTCGGCCTCGGTCACCGGGGTGCCGTCACCCTTGGCCTCGATGGCGAGGTCGTCGCTGCGGAAGCGGGTGAGCGTCCGCCGGCCCGCCTCCTTCGTGAGCTCGACGGCCCAGGTGAGCAGCTCGGGATCGACGGGGGGAGCGGTCATCCGGCCAGGGTGCTAGATCCGCACCGTCTCGGCCCAGAACGCCAGTGGATCCGGGTCGCCGAAGCACTCGACCTCGACGGGGCGGCGGTTCCAGGCGAACAGCACCAGCTGGCCGGCCGGTCCGCGCACCGCCATGTCGCCCTTGCCGTGGTCGTGGGTGACCTCGACGCCGTCCTCGTGGAAGGTGAACATCCACTCGCCGCCGCCGATCTCGCCGGAGGCGACCGCGTCGTCGGTGGCGTGCAGGTGCACGGTCTCGCCGGTGCCGGTGATGCCGCGGCGTCCGGCGTGGCGGAGGAACACCTCGCCCAGCTCGTCGACGCCGTCGACGGCGAGCGCCGTGTCGATGGGATCCGGGGTCGTGTGGGTGAGCTGCACGTCCACCCGGTGGATCGCGGTCTCGTGGGCCAGGCGGCGGAACCAGAACGCCGCCGTCGGCGCGTCCGCCCAGTTGGGGCGGTGCTCGGTGGGGTCCGTCTCGGCCAGGGCGGCGAGGAGCTCCTCGCCGGCGACCGCCAGCATCTCGAGGGGCGGGACGCCCTCCTCGGGTGGGTCGAACGGGACGAAGTCGGACCCGGGCTCGGCCCGCAGCTGGGCGGTGGCGAAGCGGAAGACCCCGGCGTGGTGACCCAGCAGGTCGGTGACCGTCCATCCTGGGCACGCCTTGACCAGGGCACCGAGGTGCTCGGCGGGTGTGGCGAGGATCCGGTCGATGTCGACGCGCAGGTGGGCGAGGTGGGTGGAGGGCTCCATCGGGCCCGACCGTACCGGCGACGGTCCGCGCCGCAGTCGGCGCGGTGGGCGACCATGGCTGGCGTGCACGATCACTCCCACGATCTGGGCACCGCCCCGGAGGTGGCCCGCGCCCTCCGCCTGGCCGTGCTGGCCATCGTCGTCCTCACCGCCATCGGTCTGTTCGTCTGGCGACCCGACGGCGGGGTCGCGATCCCGTCGGCCGTGCAGGGGCAGGGACAGCGCGTCGAAGCCACCGTCACCGGCACGGCCGAGATCGAGTGCGCCGGCACCGACTTCGGCGGGGCGCCCATCGTCTGCGAGGAGATCCTGCTCGACATCACGAGCGGCGCCAACGCCGGCCGGACCGGCAGCTTCGAGCTGTACCCCCAGCCCGGTAGCCCATCGTTCGACGCGGGCGACCGCATCGTGGTCAACGAGTACGAGGTGCCCGACGGCGGGATCGCCTACACCTTCGCCGACTACCAGCGATCCCGGCCGATGCTGCTCCTGCTCGGCATCTTCGTGGTGGCGGTCATCGCGATGGGACGGTTCCAGGGCCTGCGCGCCCTCGCCGGCCTCGTCGTGTCCGGCATCGTCCTGCTCGCGTACGCGTTCCCCGCCCTGCTCGACGGCAAGCCGCCGCTCGGCATCGCGCTGGTGTCCTCGGTGATCATCGCCGTGGCCGCGCTCTACCTCTCCCACGGCATCAACGACACGACCACGGTCGCGCTGCTCGGGACCCTCGCCGCGCTCGGTCTCACCGGCCTGCTCGCCGCGGTGTTCACCTCCGCGGCCCAGATCACCGGGCTGGCGTCGGAGGACCAGATCTTCCTCATGGTGTCGGCCGAGGGGGTCGACGTGCGGGGGTTGGTGCTGGCCGGCATCGTGCTCGGCAGCCTGGGCGTGCTCGACGACGTCACCGTCACCCAGGTGTCGGCCGTGGCCCGGCTGCGGGAGGCGAACCCCGGCTACGGCATCGCCGAGCTGTACCGCAGCGGCGTCCGCATCGGTCGTGACCACATCGCCTCGGTCGTGAACACCCTCGTGCTCGCCTACGCCGGCGCCGCCCTGCCCTTGCTGCTCTTCTACTCCAACATCGGGATCGGGCTCTCCGAGTCGGTCACGTCCGAGATCGTCGCCGTGGAGATCATCCGCACCCTGGTCGGCAGCATCGGGCTGGTCGCCGCCGTGCCGCTCACCACCGGCCTCGCCGCCGTGGTCGTCACCGGCACCGGGTTCCGTCGGGGCGGACCGGATGCCGCCGCTGCTCCCGCTCCCGCTCCCGCACCCGCACCCGCCGCCAGCCCCGAACCCGCCGGCGACTGGGACGAGTTCGCGCCCCGGACCGAGGAGTTCTGAACGTCCAGGCCCGGGTGCCGGGGTTATCCACAGCATCTTCCACACCTGTGATTACATGGATGTGGTTTCCACCGCCGACGAGCCGGCCCGGCGCCGGGTTGTCGTTCCCCCGGCGCGCCTGCGAGAATATTCCGTCGCTCGTACCGGCGCCCGCGCTCACGCCCGTGAGGCGGTGTGCGCCCCTCGAAGGAAGCACCATGTCGAAGATCTGCCAGGTCACCGGTCGCAAGCCGTCGTTCGGCAAGACCATCTCCCACTCCCATCGTCGCGGCAACCGCCGCTGGACCCCGAACATCCAGAAGCAGCGCTTCTGGGTCGAGTCCGAGAAGCGCTGGGTCACCCTCACGGTGTCCGCCAAGGGCATCAAGACGATCAACAAGAAGGGCATCGACGCCGTGCTGGCCGACATGCGCCGCAAGGGAGTCAAGGTCTGATGCCGAAGAACGACAAGCGCCCCATCATCAAGCTCAAGAGCACCGGTGGCACCGGGTACACGTACGTGACCCGCAAGAACAAGACCAACACTCGCGAGCGCCTCGAGCTGTCGAAGTACGACCCCGTCCTCCGCAAGCACGTCACCTTCAAGGAAGAGCGCTAGCGCCGGCCCGGGATCCCCGGGCCCGACGAGCACGAGACGAGGGCCGGCGCCGAAGGGCGCCGGCCCTCGCCGCGCCCGCCCGGGCGTCGAATGACGCGGCCGGCGCGGGGGTAGGAACCGGCCACTTCCCCCGGCCGCTCCGCACCGAGGTCGCCCCGTGCAGTTCCAAGCGCTCTTCTCCAGCCGAGACGTCGACTCCGTCAGCATCGACGGGATCCTCCACGACGGCGCCGGACCCGGTCGCGCCGCGACCATCACCGGCGCCCGCCCCACCAGCGGCGTGCTCGCCGTGGTCATCCCCGGCACCCTCGACGCCTGGGCCGACGGGCTCTCGATGATCGAGGTCACCGAGGGGCGGGGCTGGCTCGAGATGACCGACGGCGCCACCCGACTCAGCCTCAGGCCGGTGGACGCTCACCAGCCCTGAGCAGCTCTCGACCGGCGGGTCCGTACGGGGAGGTGGGGTCTCCGATGGGCCCGCCGGCCGAACCCGCCCCGCCCCCTAGCCTCGCCGCCGTGGACGAGGAACGGGCGGCGACGGAGGCCGGCGACGCGGTGGTCGACGTGGTCGACCGCGACGACCGGGTGATCGGCACGGCGACCCGGGCCGAGATGCGAGCCGAGGGGTTGCGCCACCGGGCCGTCTACGTGGTGGTCCGGACCACCGACGACCGCATCGTCGTGCACCGGCGTGCCGACTGGAAGGACGTGTACCCCGGCGCCTGGGACCTCTGCTTCGGTGGCGTGCTCGACGCCGGCGAGGCCTGGGATGCGGCCGCCGCCCGAGAGCTGGCCGAGGAGGCGGGCATCGACGCCCCGCTGCGCCCGCTCGGCTCGGGCACCTACGACGAGGACGGCGCCGCCATCAACGGCCGGTTCTACGAGTGCACCCACGACGGCCCCTACCCGTGCCCCGACGGCGAGGTCGTCGAGGTGCGCACGGTCCCGGTCACCGAGCTGGCCGCCTTCCTCGACCGGCACCCCCACTGCCCCGACTCCGCCGCCCTGGTGCTGCCCCTGCTCCTCGATCCGATTGGAACTTGACCGCCCGGTCAAGAGAGACTGGCGCGGTGAGCGACGACCTGTTCCCGGACGTCCGCCGGCACGTGCTCGGCCGGCTCGGCCTCTCCTTCGACCAGGACCGCAGCGCGGTCCGGCTCCCCGACGAACCGGTCCTGCTCGACGCCGACGGCCACGTGAACTTCGGCGTGCTCGGCGTGCTGTTGGACATGGGGTCCTCCGGCGCCCTCGCCGGCGAGGAGTTCAGCCCCTGGGTCCACGCCGACATCACCGTGCACCGCCTCCGGGCCCCGCAGGGCTCGCTGTCCACCACGGCTCGCACGCTGCGTCGGGGCAAGCGCACCGGCGTGGTCGAGCTCGACGTGCACGACGCCTCCGGGGCGCTCGTGGCGGCCAGCACCCAGCAGATCGCCTTCCTCGGCCCGCCCCCCGAGCCAGACTCGGACATGAGCGAGCGGCACGGCGCGTTCCAGGCGATGTTCGACGGTCGCTGCCACCTCACCGAGCCGCTGCCCGAGTACCTGGGCATCCGCGACGACGGCGCCGGCACCTGGTCGATGGACCACGGCCCCGACCGCACGAACGGGATGAGCGGCCTGCACGGCGGCGTGGCCACGACCTTCATCGACGCCGCCGCGGCGGGCGCGGTCGCGCAGCACAGGGGCGGCCCGGCCCGCACCGTGAGCGCCGCGGTCCGCTACCTGCGCCCCGCGCTCCACGGCCCGTTCTCGGTGACGCCCGAGGTGCTGCACGACGACGGCCGCGTCGCCGTGGTGCGCACGCCGGTGCTCGACGTCGAGGGCACCCTCGTCATCAGCGCCGACGTCCACGTCGGCTGAGGGCGGGGCAGGCCAGACCCTTGCCCCGGCCGGGGTGCCGTGGTCGACTGCCGGCGTGACGCCCGGCCTCCTGTCCGTCGACGATCTGCGAGCTGCCGTGGGGGCCGGCACGATCGACACCGTCATCTGCGCCTTCCCCGACCTGTACGGGCGGCTCATGGGCAAGCGCCTCGACGCCCGGTTCTTCCTCGAGGACCCGGCGCACGGAACCCACGCCTGCGACTACCTCTTCACCGTCGACATGGAGATGGAGCCGATCGAGGGCTACGGCTTCGCCAGCTGGGCCAAGGGCTACGGCGACGTGCACCTGGTGCCCGACCTGGCCACCCTGCGCCGCTGCTCCTGGCTCGACCGAACCGCCCTCGTGCTGTGCGACGCGGCGCTCGGCCACGATCCGGTGCGCGTCGCGCCCCGCAGCGTGCTCGCCGCCCAGGTCGCCCGCGCCGACGAGCACGGCTACACCGCCAAGGCCGCCAGCGAGCTCGAGTACTACCTCTACCGCGACTCCTTCACCGACGCCGCCGCCCGCGACCACCGGGACCTGCACCCCGCCGGCTGGTACATCGAGGACTACCACCTGCTCCAGGCCAGCCGGACCGAGGACCTGAACGGCCCCTTCCGCCGCCACCTCGCGGCCTCGGGCATCCCGGTGGAGTCGACGAAGGGGGAGTGGGGCCGGGGCCAGCACGAGCTGAACATCGCCTACTGCGACGTCGCCGGCATGGCCGACCGCCACGTCCTGCTCAAGCACGCGTGCAAGGAGATCGCCGACCAGCTCGGGGCGTCGATCACGTTCATGGCCAAGCCCGACAGCACCGAGGCCGGCTCCTCCTCGCACCTGCACCTGTCGCTGTGGCGAGGCAACGTGAACGTGTTCGCCAGCGACGAGACGTTCCGCCACTTCCTCGGCGGGTGGCTCGCCCACGCCGCGGAGCTGATGGTGTGCTTCGCCCCCACCATCAACAGCTACAAGCGCTACCAGGACCAGTCGTGGGCGCCGACCGCGCTCGCCTGGTCCCCCGACAACCGGACCGCAGGGTTCCGGATCGTGGGGGAGGGGCCGGCCAAGCGCATCGAGTGCCGGATCCCCGGCGCGGACGTGAACCCGTACCTCGCCTATGCCGCCGCCCTCGCCAGTGGCCTCGACGGCATCGAGCAGGGCACCGAGCCCCCGGACGCGCTCGACGGCGACGCCTACGCCACCGACGACCTGCCCCCGATGCCGCGCACCCTCGCCGAGGCCGTCGCCGCGTTCGACGGATCCGACTTCGCCCGGCGCGCCTTCGGGGACGACGTCGTCGACCACTACGTCCACTTCTTCCACACCGAGGTCGCCCAGTACGACGCCGCCGTCACCGACTGGGAGCGCCGGCGGTACTTCGAACGGATCTGACCGTGCCCCGTCCGCTCATCGGCCTCACCACCTATCCGCCGAACCCGGGCGACCGCTACGAGCTCCCCCGGCCCTACGTCGACGCCGTCCGTCGGGCCGGGGGCGAGCCGGTCCTCGTCCCACCCGGCGTGGCGGACCCGGCCGGGTTGCTCGACCGCCTCGACGGGCTGCTCCTCGCGGGGGGCGGTGACATCGATCCGGCCCGCCACGGGGGTGGGGCGCACGAGACCGTGTACGCCCTCGACCCCGACCGTGACGAGAGCGAGCTGGCGCTGGCCCACCTCGTCCTCGAGCGGGGCACGCCGACGCTGGCGATCTGCCGTGGCTCCCAGGTCGTGAACGTCGCCCTCGGTGGGACCTTGCACGTCCACCTCCCCGACGTCGTCGACGGCACCGTGGTCCACCGCAAGGAGCCCGAGGCGCTGCGCGGGATGCCGGGACCGACGCCGCACGAGATCGAGGTCGAGCCGGGTTCGCTGATCGCCGAGGTCATGGGCGCCGCCCGGGTGACGCCCATGAGCTGGCACCACCAGGCTGTCGACCGCGTCGGCGACGGCTTGCGCGTCGTGGCCCGCGCCCCCGACGGCACCGTCGAGGCGCTCGAGCACGACACCCACCCGTGGCTCGCCGTCGTCCAGTGGCATCCCGAGCTCACCGCGGCGGGCGATCCGACCCAGCAGCGCCTCTTCGACGCGCTGGTCGCGCGGTCCGCCGACGGCTGAGCAGGAGCCGAGCCGGCAGGCGAGGCGACCCATGTCACGGGCCCTGTGACGGCGGAGCCGTCAGATCGGACAGCAGCGGGACGTGATTCGTCCGCGCCGATGTTCAGCGTCGGGGTGGCATCCTGACCGGATGAAGCTCCAGTGGAAGGTCGCCATCGTCACCGGTGCGGCGAGCGGCATCGGCGCCCACGCGGCCCGGCTGTTCGCCGGCGAGGGCGCCACGGTCGTCTGCGTCGACCGCGACCACCACGGGGCCAACGCCGTCGTGAACGAGATCACCGCCGCGGGTGGCCGGGGCCTGGCCCTCACCGTCGACGTGTCGGCCGAGGACCAGATGCGGGAGATGGTCGAGCGCACGGTCGAGGAGTTCGGCCGCCTCGACGTGCTGTTCAACAACGCCGGCGTGATGCTCGCCGACGACGGTGACGCCGAGACCACCACCGAGGACGTCTGGGACCAGACGCTGGCCATCAACGTCAAGGGCGTCTGGCTCGGCTGCAAGTACGGCATCCCGGCCATGCGCGACGCCGGCGGCGGCTCGATCATCAACACCGCATCCTTCGTCGCCCTCATGGGCGCCGCCACCCCGCAGCTGGCCTACACCGCATCCAAGGGCGCCGTGCTGTCGATGACCCGGGAGCTGGCCGTGCTCCACGCCCGCGAGGGCATCCGGGTCAACGCCCTGTGCCCCGGCCCGCTGCGCACGAAGCTCCTCATGGACTTCCTCGACACCGACGAGAAGAAGCAGCGTCGGCTGGTGCACGTGCCGATGGGCCGCTTCGGGGAAGCCGAGGAGATGGCCAAGGCAGCGCTGTTCCTGGCCACGGACGACTCCTCGTACATGACCGGCGCCACGTTCACCGTCGACGGCGGCATCACCTCCGCCTACGTGACGCCGGAGTAGCCCCCTTCCGTTCTGGCAGTCGCCTCGTCGCGCGGGGGTACGGTCCGCCGCCGTGCACGACGGCATCCGGGTCCTCGACCTCACCCAGTACCTGGCCGGCCCGGCCTGCACCCGGCTGCTCGCCGAGATGGGCGCCGAGGTCATCAAGGTCGAGGCCGCCCCCTACGGCGACCCGAGCCGCGCCTTCACGCCCCGGCGCAACCGGCGCGCCGGCTTCTTCGTGCAGCAGCACCGGGGCAAGCAGAGCATCTGCCTCGACCTGTCCACCGATGAAGCCCGATCGATCGTGCGGGAGCTGGCCGATCAGGTCGACGTCGTCGTGGAGAACTTCAGCCCCGGGGTGATGGACCGCAAGGGCTGGGGCTACGAGGAGCTGTCCGCCACCAACCCTGGCCTGGTGATGTGCTCGGTCTCGGGGTTCGGCCAGACCGGTCCGCTGCGGGACAAGCCGGCGTTCGACTTCGTGGCCCAGGCCTACGGGGGCGTCATGCACATGACGGGCGACCCCGATGGACCGCCCACCTTCGTCGGCATCGGCCTGGCCGACACCGTCGCCGGCGTCCATGCGTTCGCGGCCATCGGCTGGGCGCTGCTCCGCCGCACGATGACGGGCCGCGGGACCCACATCGACGCGTCGATGGTGGACTCCCTCGTCCACCTGCACGAGACGTCGATCTATGCCCCGTCGATCACCGACGGCGAGTACGTCCCGATGCGGGCCGGCCGGCACTACCAGCCGTCGTCGCCGGGCGGGACGTTCGTCGGGCCGGAGGGTTGGATCGTGGTGTTCTGCACCCAGGGCCAGATCCAGGGGCTCTGGGACGCACTCGGGCACCCGGAGTACGGCGACGACGACCGGTTCCGGAACAACGACGGTCGGCTGGCCAACCGCGACGAGCTCACCGAGATCATCGAGGCGTGGATGGCCGGCTTCGACACCGACGACGAGGTCATCGCCGCCCTCGATGCCCACCGCGTGCCGTGCTCCAAGGTGCTGTCGCCGGCGGACTTCGCCGACCAGCCCCACCTCGTGGACCGGGGCATGATCCGCTCCGTGGACGACCCGATCGCCGGGCCCGTCACCATCCCCGGCTTCCCGTTCGCCTTCGACGGCGAGCGCCCGCAGCTGGACACCCCGGCCCCGCTGCTCGGCGAGCACAACCGCACGGTCCTGACCGGCCTGCTCGGCTGGGACGACGAGCGCGTCGACGCGCTCGAGGCGGCCGGTGTCCTGCAGTCCAAGCCGCGCTGACCCGCCGGGCGCGAGACTGCCCGGCCATGGCCGGACGGGTGACGATCGACGAGGGTGTGGTCTACGGGCAGGCAGGTGGTGACGGGCGCGAGCTGCGCTGCGACGTCTACCGGCCCGAGGACCACGACGGTCCGCTCCCCGGGGTGCTGCTGATCCACGGCGGGGGCTGGCGCCAGGGCGACCGCACCCAGCTGCGGGGCTACGGCGTGCTCATCGGGCGGGAGGGCTACGTGTGCGTCGCGCCCGAGTACCGGCTCGTCCCGGAGTCGCCGTGGCCGGCCCAGATCGACGACGTGCGCGCCGCCCTCCAGTGGATGCGGGACCACGCCGACCAGCTCGGCATCGATCCGACCCGCATCGCGGTGGAGGGCAACTCCGCCGGCGCCCACCTGGCCCTGCTGCTGGCCGCCGACGAGTCGCTGCAGCTCGGCGCCTGCATCGCCGTGTACCCGCCCACCCACCTGGTGTTCGGTGAGCACGTCGATGGATCGGTCCCGCTGATCGCCATCGCCGACGACGGCGGCTCCCTCGAGCTCGAGCGCGAGGTCAGCCCCCTGCTGCTCGCCTCCCCGTCGTTCCCGCCGACCAAGCTCATCCACGGCAGCGGGGACGACGTCGTGCCGGTCGCCGCCAGCTTCCGGATGTACGAGGCGCTCCACGCACACGGCGTCCCGGTCGACCTGCACATCTACGCCGAGCAGCCCCACGCCTTCGACGCCGAGCCCCTCTACGGGCGGGCCACCGCCCGGGAGATGGTCCACTTCCTCGGCCGCTACCTCTGACGGGGCGGGTCAGCCGATGGCGACGAGGGACGCGAGACCGAGGGCGTAGAACACCAGGATCGCCACCCCCTCGAAGCCGATGTGGCGCTCCTCGCGCCCGACCATGCCGGCGGCCAGCGTGGCGGTGAGCACCACCGTCACCGACATGAGGAACAGCGCCTGCGGATCGGCGGCGTGGTAGATCGACCCGTCCCGGAAGGCGATGTCGGCCGCAGCGATGAAGAGGACGTCGAAGGTGTTGCCGCCGATGATGTCGCCGACGGCCAGCGTCACGGCGCCGATGCGGACGGCGGTGATCACGGTGACCAGCTCGGGCAGCGACGTCGTCACCCCGGTGAACGTGGCCCCCACGAGCGACCCGGACATCCCCGTGCGTTCGGCGATCGAGAGGCCGGCGGTGCCGATGATCCAACCGACGACGGCCACGACGGCGGCGAGACCGACGAACTCGGTCCAGACCCGGCGGTTCGAGCGGTCGCTCGGTGGCTCGGCGACGTCCTCGACGGTGTCCCGGGTCTGTCGTGGCTGCCACATGGGGTGCTCGTGGGCCCGGTTGGTGAGCACCAGGCCGTAGGCGTAGACGGCCACCAGGATGATGGTGACGGGGTGCACGGCGAACACCGTGATGTCGGGGCTGCCGGTGCCGCCCAGCACCAGACCGATGAGGCTGACGAGGATGAGCGCCTGGGTGAGGTTGGGGATGGAGGCCGCGGCGTGCTCGAGGTTCACCCGGCGGTAGACGAGGTCGGCGAGGGCGAGGAACGTCGTCTGGGCCGCGATGCCGCCGACGGCGTTGCTGACCGCGAAGCCGGCCTCACCGCTGGCAGCACCGACCACCGTCGTGACCAGACCGGGCAGCGACGTCACCGCGCCGAGGAGCACGGCGCCGGCGATGGCCTCGCCGAGACCGGTGCGGTCGGCGAGGGTGTCGGCGACGCGCGTGAGGCGCACGCCGGCGGTGAGCAGCATGACGCCGCCGATGAGGATCGCCGCGATGCTCCACGCCAGCGGCCAGGCGCTCGTGACCATGCCGACGCCACTACCCGAGGGGACGGGCCCGCAGTCTTCCGGACCTGCGGGTTCGGTGCGAACCGGGCGGAAGCGGACAGGATGGGGGCGTGGCGACCATCACCGTCCGACGACCGACGTTCGACCTCGACGACCTGCCCCGGCGCTGGGTGGGCGGCAGCAGCCTCGGCACCTGGTTCGGCAACGCCGGCCACGTCTTCATCCCACTGGGGGAGCAGTTCTTCATCGACGCGGTGCGCCCCTTCCGCGACGACCTCGACGATCCCGAGCTCCGCCGGACCGTCGCCGCGTTCATCGGCCAGGAGGCCGTCCACGCCCGGCTGCACACCGCGGTCTGGGACCAGCTGCGGGCCCACGGCGTCCCGGTCGAGCTCTACGCACGGCTCATCACCGGCTTCCGACGCGTCGCGGAGGCGCACGCGCCGAGGACCCTGCGCCTGGCCACGACCGCGGCGCTCGAGCACTACACCGCCGCGTTCGGACGAGCGTTCCTCGACGAGGACCTGGACGGGGTGCTCCCCGAGGGCATGGGCGAGCTGCTCCGCTGGCACGGCGCCGAGGAGCTGGAGCACCGCAGCGTGGCGTTCGACGTGCTCGCCGAGGTCGACGACGACCTGGTCCTCCGGTTGGCCGGGCTCGCGCTGGGCAGCACGCTGCTCGTGGTGGTGCCCGGGGTCGGTGTCGCGCTCTTCGCAGCGGCGGACCTGGCCCGGGGCCGGCTCCGCCCCGGCGTGCGGCTGCCGAACCCGCGCCTGGTCGGCATGGGCGGCCGCCTCCTGATCCGCTTCGGACAGGAGATCGCCAGGTACGTGCAGCCTTCGTTCCACCCCGGCGACGACCCGCCACCGCCCTCCTACGACGCCTGGCGGGCGGCGCAGCCGGCGTAGGCGCGCGCGTGGTGGGCAGCTGCAGCACCGGGTACGGAGGCGGCGTCCCCCACCCCACGACCAAGGAGTCCCCGTGTCGCCGACCACCTCTGCCGACCCGCTGCTGACCGAGCTGCTCGAGCGCCGGGGAACCCCGGTTGCCACCATCGTCGCCGCCGGTCCGGGCTTCGAGGGCGACGTGCAGTCTCGGCTCGACATCCGGTCCAAGGAAGCACGCAAGCAGCTCGAGGACGCCGGCCTCCCGGCGGCCGTCGTCGACGCGGTGGAAGCCGCGGTCCGGTCTCACACCGGTGAGGACGGCCTCGGCATCGTCGCCGACCGCGACGGCGTCCTGCTCACGACGCTGCTGGAGGTCGACACCGACGACGAGGTCCTCCAGATCGAGGCCCTGCCCCGCTACGTGCCCTTCGTGCGCGAGCGCTTCGTCAACCGCCCTCACGTCGTCGTGCGCTGCGACCGCGTCGGCGCCCAGATCGCCCGGGTCGAGCGCGGGGAGATCCAGCGCGACACCGAGGTCGTCGGCGACGACGAGCACGTCACCAAGGTCCAGGCCGGTGGTTGGAGCCAGCGTCGCTTCCAGAACCGCGCCGAGCACACGTGGGACCAGAACGCGAAGGAGATCGCCGAGGCCGTCGTGACCGAGGCCGACGCCATCGACGCCGAGCTCGTCGTCGTCACCGGCGACGGCCGGGCCGTGCAGCTCGTGGCCGAGCACCTGCCCGAGCGCTTCGCCGACCACCTCGTGCTCGACGACCACCAGCCCTTCGACGACGAGTCCGATGCCGTCGTGTTCGACCGGGCCATGACCCTCGTGCACGATCGGGTCGGCCGCGAGCTGGTCGAGGTGCTCGAGCGCTTCGGCGAGCTCCGCGGGCGCAACGAGGGGGCCGCCGACGACGTCTCCGACGTGCTCGCCGCCCTCCGCCAGGGTGCGGTGGAGACCCTGCTGGTCTCGGGTGACTCCGACGAGCGGGTCCACATCGCCATGGAGGATCCGATGCAGGTCGCGTTCGACGCCGCCGGCATCACCGATCTCGGCCTCGAGGACGTCGCCGACGCCCGGCTCACCGACGCCGTCATCCAGTCGGCGCTCGTGGGCGGCGCCGCCGTCATGATCGTCCCCGAGCACGGACCCAACAGCCCGAACGGCCCCCTGGGCGCCATCCTGCGCTTCTGAGTGGGCGGGGGTCCCGGCCGGGGTACGGTCCGCGGCCATGAGCTCGCTGTACCCCTACGCCGACCGGTTCCCCGTCAACCGAACGCTCCCTGACGAGGGCCGCAGCCGCGAGGAGATCCTCGACGAGCTGCGGTCCCTCGCCGCGTCCGAGGACGCCGCGTGGGAGACCGGCAAGTGCTCGGGGTCGATGTACTGCGGCGACCACGACCACTACGGCTTCATGAACGAGGTGTTCGGCCTCTTCGGCCACATGAACATCCTCCAGCGCGACATGTGCCCGAGCGCCACCCGGTTCGAGGGCGAGGTCATCGCCATGGCCCTCGACCTCATGCACGGCGAGGCGGCCGCCGAACGGGGCCACGACATCGCCGGCATGGTCACCTCCGGCGGGTCGGGCTCGATCATGCACGCCCTGCTCGCCTACCGGGACCACGCCCGCGCCGAGCGCGGCATCACCAACCCGAACATCGTCAAGCCCGAGACCAGCCATCCGGCCTTCGACAAGGGCTGCCACCTGTTCGGCATCGAGTCCCGCAACGTGCCCGTGGATCCCGACACCACGACCGTGCGCCCCGAGGTCGTGGCCGACCAGATCGACGAGAACACGATCGCCATCGTCGGCTCGGCCTGCAACTACGGCTACGGCACCATCGACCCGATCCCGGCGCTGTCCGACCTGGCGGTGGAGCGGGGCGTGGGCCTCCACGTCGACGGCTGCCTCGGAGGCTTCATCCTCCCCTTCGGCCAAGAGCTCGGCTACGACCAGATCCCGACCTTCGACTTCCGCCTGCCCGGCGTCACCACCATCTCGGCCGACACCCACAAGTACGGCTACGGCCTGAAGGGCACGTCGACGCTGCTGTTCCGGGACAAGGAGGTGCGCAACAGCCAGTACTTCTTCCGCACCGACTGGACGGGCGGCAAGTACTGCTCGCCGGGCATGGACGGCTCCCGATCCGGCGGCCTGCTCGCCGCCACGTGGGCCTCGATGGTGAGCCTGGGCCGCAGCGGCTACCGGGCCTATGCGAAGCAGATCTTCGAGACCAGCTTCGCCATGCAGGAGGCGGTGCGGTCCCACCCCGAGCTGCGCATCCTCGGCGACGCCACGTTCCTGTTCGCCTTCACCAACTGCCCTGAAGGCGGTGGGCACTTCGACATCTACCACGTGAACGACTTCATGCGGCTCCGTGGGTGGCGCTTCAACGGCCAGCAGTACCCCAACGCCATCCACATGGCGGTCACGCGCCCCCAGACCCAGCCCGGCGTGGTCGAGTCCTTCGCCGCCGACCTCGACGAAGCGGTCGCGTACGCGCTCGAGCACGCGGACGAGACGCCCAAGTCGGCGGCCGTCTACGGCGGGGTCGCCGGCGGCATGACCGACGAGGCCGACGACTTCATCCGCAGCGTGATGGCCGGCATGATGGACAAGCACCAGGGCCTCCCCGGGTAGGGGAGACCATGCCGACGAGCACGAACCCGGCCACCGGCGAGCAGATCGCCACCTACGACGAGCACACCGCCGCGCAGGTGACCGACTTCGTCGAGCAGGCCCACGCCCAGCACCGGTCCTGGCGCCGCACCTCGTTCGACGAGCGCGCCGCGGTGCTGCGGGCCACCGCCGACGCCCTCGACGCCCGGGCCGACGACCTGGCCGGGCTCATGGCCGCGGAGATGGGCAAGCCGCTGGCCGCCGGGCGCAGCGAGGTGGAGAAGTGCGCGTGGGCCTGCCGCTACTACGCCGACCACGGCGCCGAGCACCTCGCCGACATCCCCCTCGACGCCGACCGCCAGCGCAGCTACATCCACCACGACCCCCTCGGGGTCGTGCTCGCCGTCATGCCGTGGAACTTCCCGCTCTGGCAGGTCTTCCGCTTCGCCGCCCCGGCGATCATGGCCGGCAACGCCGGGCTGCTGAAGCACGCGTCGAACGTCACCGGCTGCGCGCTCGCCATCGAGGACCTGTTCCGTGAGGGCGGCGCACCCGAGGGCCTGTTCCGCACGCTCGTGATCCCCTCGCGGCACGTCGAGGCGGTGCTCGAGCACCCGCTCGTGCGCGCCGCGACCCTCACCGGCAGCGTGCCGGCCGGGTCGGCCGTCGCCGAGACCGCCGGTCGCCTCCTGAAGAAGACGGTGCTGGAGCTCGGTGGCAGCGACCCCTACGTCGTGCTGGCCGACGCGGACATCGAGGCGGCAGCGAAGACGTGCGCGACGAGCCGGCTCATCAACTCGGGCCAGTCCTGCATCGCGGCCAAGCGCTTCATCGTCGTCGACGAGGTCCACGACGCGTTCGTCGATGCCTTCGTCGCCGAGATGGCGGCCGCGGTCATGGGGGACCCCACCGACGAGGACTCCACGATCGGGCCGCAGGCCCAGGAGTCGCTGCGCGACGAGCTGCACGACCAGGTGCGGCGCACGGTCGACGCCGGCGCCGAGCTGGTGCTCGGTGGTGAGGTCCCCGACCGCGACGGGGCCTGGTACCCGGCCACCGTGCTCACCGGCGTCACCACCGACATGGCTGCCGGCGCGGAGGAGACCTTCGGCCCGGTCGCCGCCGTGCTGCGAGCCCGCGACGAGGCCCACGCCATCGAGCTCGCCAACGACACGTCCTTCGGGCTGGGCGCCGCGGTGTTCACCGCGGACCTCGAGCGAGGCGAGCGCATCGCCGCGGAGGAGCTGGCCGCTGGCTGCTGCTTCGTCAACGACTTCGTCGCGTCCGACCCCCGCCTGCCCTTCGGCGGCATCAAGGACTCCGGCTACGGCCGGGAGCTGAGCCACCTGGGCATCCGGGAGTTCGTCAACCAGAAGACCGTGGTGGTCGGGCCCAAGCAGTGATCTGTCGTCTGCTGGTCACCACAGGTGTGACCCGCAGACGAGATTTTCGGGTTGGATGTCGGTCGTGACCACGGCTCTGGGGATCGACGTCGGCACCACGAACGTCAAGGCGGCCATCGTCGGCCTCGACGGCACCGTGCACGCCACGGCGAGCCGCAACCTGGTCGCCGACGTCGAGGGCGAGCGGGCCGAGCTCGATGCCGACGCCCAGTGGCGGGCGGTGGTCGACGCCGTGGGTGCGTGCGTGGCCGCCGCGCCGGGAGCGGCGAGCGAGATCGTGGCCGTCGGCGTCGACAGCCAGTACTCCTCGATCGTCCCGGTCGATGCCGACGGTCGTCCCGTCGCGCCGATGCGGCTGTGGTCGGACCGGCGGGGCACCGAGCGCAGCTTCGCCATCCTCCGCGAGCACGAGGACGCGTTCATGGGGTTCATCGAGCGCCACGGCATCCCGCCGGTCGGAGGGGGCCTCAGCCTCGGCCACGTGCTCCACCTCCAGCACGACTGCCCCGACGTGCACGCCCGGACCGCGGCGTACCTGGAGCCGATGGACCACATCAACGCCCGGCTCACCGGCCGGTTGGCCGGCAACCAGGCGACGCAGTTCATGAGCCAGCTGGTCGACAACCGGGCCCTCGGGCAGACGACCTACGACGACGTGCTGCTGGGCTGGTCGGGCGTCGACGCCTCGAGGCTCCCGCCGCTGCTGCCCATGGACGAGCCCATCGGACCGGTGCGACCCGAGGTGGCCGACTCCCTCGGCATCCCTGCCACCGCGATCGTCCACGCCGGCGTGAACGACACCCAGGCCGGCTCGATCGCCACCGACGCCTACCGCGACGGTCGGGCCGGGCTGAGCATCGGCACCACGAGCGTGCTGGTCGACGCCATCGCCACCAAGGAGGTGGACCTCGACCACGAGGTGCTGTCGTGCCCCGGCCCGTTCACCGACCGCTACCTGGTCTTCGCCGAGAACGGCCTCGGCGGCAAGCCCCTCGAGCACGTGCTGGACAACGTGGTGCACACCGGCGGCTTCGACACCCTCGACGAGGTGCTCGACCGGGTGCCGGCGGGCAGCGGCGGCGTGCTGTTCCTGCCGTGGTTGCGCGGCTCCATGGCGCCGGCGAACGACCAGCACATGCGGGGCGGCTACGTGAACATGAGCCTCGAGACCGGCCGCAACGAGCTGGTGCGGGCCACGTGCGAGGGCGTCGCCCACAACCTCGCCTGGCTGCTGCCGCATGCCGAGGCGCTCACCGGCGAGCCGGTGCGGGAGCTCGTGTTCGTCGGCGGTGCGGCTCGCTCCGCCGGCTGGGCCCAGATCGTGGCCGACGTGCTCGACCGGCCGGTGCTCGTGCCCGACCGGCCCGAGGTCGCCATCGCCCGGGCCACCGCGCTCCTCGCCCTGCACCGCCACGGGGACCTCGACCGCGACGACCTGTCACGCCTGGCGAGCAGCGGCGGGACCCTGCACCCCATCGCTGCCCACCACGACGTCTACGCCCGGCACCAGCCCCAGTTCGAGGCCGTGTTCGAGGCCCTGCGCCCGATCAGCGCCGCCCTCAACGCCGGGAGCTGACCTTCGCACCCCCGGAGATGACCGGATGTGGTCACGGACGGGGGTGCGAACAGGTTCAGCGGACGTCGTCGCCGATGGGCACGCCGTCGACGATCTGGTCGAGGTACTCGCTCATGCCGATGCCCTTCTCGCCGCGGCACTCGAAGCGGGTCATGGCCTCGGTGATGCGGGTGAACAGCTCGTTGCCGTCGGGGTCCTGGCGCCGGTTGCGCAGCGGGATCAGGGAGATGACCTCGCCGTTGACCTCGTAGGTGTCGTGGTCGGTGGTGACCGAGCAGCGCATGGCCGTCTGGTACGTGTCCTCGTCCCAGTCGGACTCGATGGTGCAGTCCCGGATGAGGTGGTACTCGCCGCCCTCGAGGACCATGCCGCCGGGCTTGCCGCCGACGATCGAGATCATCATGGCGAAGTCCTTCGAGAACGTCATGGGCAGCCACCGGTACCAGGACAGAGCCTGCCAGTAGCGGGGGCCCCACGACTTGTCCCGCAGGCCCAGGCCGTCCATGTCGATGGTCTCCTCGCCGACCCGGATCGTTCCGGTGACCGCGCAGTGCTGCTCGTAGTGGGCCTTGGCGAAGGACTTCTCGGCCTCCACCTCGAGCTCGGTGCCGTCCTCGTACTGGGGCTTGCCGCCGTACATCGGGGACACGCCGCGGTAGTCGAGGTCGACCTCGCACTCCACCCACGGGTTCTCCTTGAACGCCGTGCGGGGGTCGGCCATCTGGCCGGGCTCGTCGAGCAGGCACACCTTGCCCTCGTAGCGGACCTTGAGGTGCTCGAACGGCTCGACCACCTCGATGGACAGGCCGCCGGCCTCCATCTTGTCGTTGGTGTCGATCTGGGGACGCCCGTAGACGAAGGCGACCCGACGCTTCCCGTCCTTGGCCGGCAGGTACACGCACACGGTCATCTCGGCGTAGCCCTCGTTGACCCGGTTGCCGAGGCGGAACCAGCCGCCGACCTCCTGGGCCGCGTCGAACGCGTTGAGGTACATCGACTCGTTGTAGTTCTCGGCCGCGTCGGGCTCGTGGGTGTACTCGTCCTCGGGCTCGAGCACGGTGACGATCTTCTTCTTCTTGGCGGTGTCGGACACGGCTTCCCCCGGGAGAACTTGGTTACAGGCGTTGCCAACCTAGCCAGCCGGTACGGTTCCCGCCCGTGCGCGACGTGCTCGACCCCTCCACCGGCGCCGTCGTCGACCGGGTGCCCGAGCTCGGCCCCGACGACGTCGATGCCGTCCTCACCCGGACCCTGGACGCCCACGCCGACTGGTCCCGGTCCAACGTGCGGGTCCGGCGCGACGTGCTCCGCGAGGTGGCCCGCCTCATCCGGGTCAACGCCGAGCACCTGGCCCGGCTCGAGTCGGCCCAGGCCGGCAAGCCGATCAGCGCGGCGCGCGGCGAGGTCGGCGCCGCCGCCGAGGTGTTCGAGTTCTACGCGGGCGCCGTCGACAAGATCCACGGCTCCACCATCCCGGGCAACGCCGACGGCACGCTGCTCACCTTCCGGGAGCCGATCGGGCCGAGCGTGGCCATCGTCCCGTGGAACTTCCCGCTGCTGATCCTGTGCTGGAAGGTGGCGCCGGCCCTCGCCATGGGCAACGCGGTCGTGGCCAAGCCGGCGTCGCAGACCCCGCTCACCGCCATCGCCCTGGCCGAGCTGGCCGAGGGCGCCGGCCTCCCACCCGGCACGTTCCAGGTCGTCACCGGCCCTGGCGGTTCGCTCGGCGAGGCGCTGGTGACCGATCCCCGGGTCCGCAAGGTGTCCTTCACCGGCTCCACCGAGGTCGGGTCCCGGATCATGGCCCTGGCGGCGCGAGACATCACCCGCGTGGGCCTGGAGCTCGGCGGCAAGTCGGCCAGCCTCGTCTTCGACGACCTCTCCGACGACCAGCTCGACGCGTGCGTCGCCTCGTCGCTGTGGTCGGTGTTCGACAACACCGGCCAGGACTGCTGCGCCCGCAGCCGCATGTTCGTGCACGAGTCCGTGGTGGACGACTTCACCGAGCGCTTCGTCGCTGCCACCGAGGCCATCCGCATCGGCCCGACCGGCGACGGCGACACCGAGCTCGGGCCCCTCATCTCCGAGGACCAGCGCGCCATCGCCGAGGAGTACCTGGCCTCGGCCCAGGCCGACGGCGCCCGGCTCCGCACCGGCGGGGTCCGCCCCGACCTCCCGGGCAGCTACCTGACCCCGGCGGTCCTCGACCGCGCCGACGTCGGCATGCGGTTCATGCGGGAGGAGATCTTCGGCCCGGTGGTCGGCATCCAGTCCTTCCGCACCGAGGACGAGGCGATCGCACTGGCCAACGCCTCGATCCACGGCCTGTCCGGGACCATCTGGTGCCGGGACATCGGCCGGGCCCTGCGCGTCGCCCGTGGCGTCGAGACCGGGATGCTGTCGATCAACACGTCGTCGTCGGTGCACATCGAAGCGCCCTTCGGTGGGGTGAAGCAGTCGGGGATCGGGCGTGACCAGGGCCTCGTCGCGCTCGAGCACTTCTCCGAGCTCAAGACCGTGTTCATCGCGGCCGATTGAGGTCCTCGTGACCCGTTCGCGCGCCCTGTCCGCCCTGGCGACCATCGCCCTGTTCGTCGGGTTGCTGGCGACGGTGGCCCCGGCCCCCATCGCCGCCGCCGGCCACCCCGACCGGATCTCGGGCGTCGACCGCTACCAGACGGCCGCGAAGGTGTCCGCCTCCCGGTTCGCTGCCGGGGTCCCGGTGGCCTACGTGGTGACCGGGGCCAAGTTCCCCGACGCCCTCGCCGCCGGCGTGGCCGCCGGCGTCGAGCGGGGCCCGGTGCTGCTCACCCAGCCGACCGCGCTGCCGCCGGCCACCGCGGCGGAGCTGGATCGCCTCCGTCCCGCCGAGATCGTCGTCGTCGGCGGCACCGGCTCGGTCTCCGACGGCGTGCTCGCCCAGCTGCAGGGCAAGACGAGCGGCGACGTCACCCGGGTCCAGGGCCCTGACCGCTTCGCCACCGCCGCAGCCGTGGCCCGTCACGCCTTCGCCGCCCCGACCACCGCCTACGTGGCCAGCGGGGAGACCTTCCCCGACGCCCTCGCCGGCGTGCCCGCCGCCGTCCGCCAGGGCGCGCCGCTCCTGCTGGTGAACAAGGACCGGTTGGCCGATGCGACCGGGCAGTACATCGCCGACCACCAGATCCGCGACGTGGTCATCCTCGGTGGCCCGGGCACGGTGAGCCCCGCGGTCGAGGACCAGCTCCGGTTCCTCGCCGGCAACGTCACCCGGGTCGCCGGCGCCAACCGCTTCGCCACCTCCTCGGAGGTGTCCGAGCGAGCCTTCGCCGGTGGCGCGCCGGTGGCGTACCTGGCCACGGGCATGGCCGCAGCCGACGCGCTCGCCGCCGGCCCGGTCGCCGCCCTCGCCGGCGGCCCCGTCCTGCTCGTGCGGGGCAACTGCATCCCGCCGGCGGTGCAGGCCGAGATCGCCCGCCTCCGCTCCCCCCGCCTCGTGATCCTCGGCGGCGACCGCGCGGTCGGCACCGCGGTCGAGGACGACACCCGCTGCCCGTCCGGGTCGAACCAGCCCGGCTCGCCGACGGTCGGGGCGATGCCCACCACGGCGACGTGGGACGACGACGGACCCGATCCCCACATCGTGCGCTTCGGGCACCAGTGGTACGCCTACACGACCGGCACCACGTGGGGGAACCACATCGGCGTGCTCGTGTCCGACCGACCTGACGGCGGCTGGCGCACGACGACCGGGCAGACCTGGGGCTCGACCGCCCTGCCCTCGTACCCCGACTGGCAGGTCCCGGACACGCAGTGGGCGCCGGCGGTCCACCGCTACGGCGGCCGGTACGTGCTGTTCTACGCGGCCCAGGCGAAGTCGTCGCTGGAGTGGTGCCTCAGCGTGGCCGTGGCCGACCGGCCCGAGGGGCCCTTCGTCGACCAGACGGGGGCGACCGGACCCATCGTGTGCCAGGACCACCTCGGCGGCACGATCGACCCGCACCCCTTCGTCGACGCCGACGGCCGGGCCTGGCTGCACTTCAAGAACAACGACGGCTTCGCCGGGCGCACCCACGGCGCCGATGCCGTCTCGAAGGTGTGGGCGGCACGGCTGAGCGCGGACGGCACGCGGCCGGTCGGCGGGCACGTCGAGGTGCTGGCCAAGGACACCAGCCGGTTCCCGTGGCAGACCACGCTCGACAACCCCCAGATGGTGCTGCGCGGCGGCGTCCACTACCTGTTCCACACCGGCGGCGACTACGTCGGCAACGACACCTACGCCACCGGCTACGCCCGCTGCGCCGGCCCGCTCGGGCCGTGCGAGACGCATCCCGAGCCGATCATGACCAGCTACGGGGACGTGGCCGGACCGGGCGGCGGCACCGTGGCCCGAGGCACCGACGGCCGGTGGTGGATCAGCTACCACGCCTGGACGAAGGGTTGCTACGACTACGGGCCGCCGTGCAACGGCGAGCGCAAGCTGTACGTGGCGCCGCTGAGCTTCTGACCGGGGTCCGTCTCAGCGCAGCTCGCGCACGGACGAACGCAGCTCGGCCAGGGCCGCGAGCTCGGCGTCGACCGGGTCGGCGACGAGGTCGTCCGCGGTCGACGACACCGCGTCGGTGAGCATCCGCCGGGCCGCGGCCGTTCGTCGCCTCGCTCCGATCCCGGCGATGGCGCGGGCCAGCACGCTCACCAGCAACCCGGCCAGCGCACCGCCGATGGCCATGGCCGACGGCCAGGGCACCTCGCCGATCTCCGGGGCGGGCAGGTCGGGGAGCCCGAACCAGGCGACCACGCCGATGACGACGAGCCAGACGAGGCCGACGGCCATGATCCCGGCCAGCAGCCACTGCAGGCCGGAGACGGCCCGCCACCAGCCGGCCGGCTCGGTGGGGAGGCGGGCGGATCCGATCTGGCGGTCGAGCGCGTCGGCCACGTCCCCGCGGCGGGCGTTGGCGACCTCGCCGACGCGCTCCTGCCACGCCGGCGGCAGGCCGGCAGCGGTGTCGTCCACGAAGTCGCGGAGGGCTCGTCCGAGCGCGGCGTCCGCGACGGTGGACGGCGCGGCGCGCGAGGTGCGTCCCACCGTGGTCGTGCCCGGCTCGGGCGGGGGCCGGTCGAGGCCGAGGCGGCGGAGCGGGTCGGGGCGGAGTCGGCCCAGCCACCGGGTCGGCGGCCAGCCCACGGCCTGGGCGGCCCGGCGTCGGTGGGCGGCACCGACGGCATCGGCGACCGCGTCGGCGCCCGAGGCATCGGCGAAGGCGCGGGTCAGGTCGCGCCGGGTGCCACGTCCGACCGGCTCCGGCGCCCGGTCGCTGACCCGGCCGGCCAGCTGGTCGGCGAGCCAGTCCACGTCGGCGTCGAGGCGCGCCACGAGAGCGCGCCGTTCGGCCGTGCGGGCGGCCAGCTCCCGGCGGAGCGCGTCCACGCCCTCGCCGGTCATGGTCGAGGTGGCCACGACGCGGACCCGGTGGAGCCCGTCGGCCTCGAGCAGGCGGGCGAGGTCGTCGACGATGCCCTGACGGCCGTGCTCGGGCACGAGGTCGACCTGGTTCAGGACCACGATGGTCACGGCGGCGTGCCCGGCGAAGCGGCGCAGGTACTGCTCGTGCAGCGCGGCGTCGGCGTACTTCTGGGGGTCGACCACCCACACGAACGCGTCGACGACCTCGACGAGGCGGTCGACCTCGGCCCGGTGGTCGGCTTCGACCGAGTCGTGGTCGGGCAGGTCGAGCAGGACCAGGCCGTGCAGGTCGGGCGCGCGCTCGGCCGGAACGACGTGGCGCTGCGGGACCTGGAGCCACTCGAGGAGGTCGGCGGTCCCGTCCCCGAGGGCGCCGTCGGCGTCGAACACGGCCGCCCGGGCCGTCGAGGTCGTCGGCCGGCGCACGCCGACCGGTGAGATGTCGTCGCCGACGAGCGCGTTGAACAGCGACGACTTCCCGCTGCCCGTCGCCCCGGCCAGCGCCACCACCGTGCGGTCCGCCCCGCGGCCGAGCCGGGTCTGGGCCCGCTCCACGGTGGCGGCCACGTCGTCGGCGAGGTCGGCGGGCAGTCGCCCCGGTCCCGCCGCGGCGAGCTCGGAGACGGCGGTGAGGTGGTCGAGCCGCTGGCGCAGCTCGCGGTCGGCTCGTGTGCTGCGGCGCTCGTCCCGCCGGCTCATCGCCGCCGCCGTCCTGCGTCGGTGCCCAGGGCTCGGCGCAGCTCGCCCGCCAGCTCCCGCAGCGTGCCGGCTGTCGTGGTGTCCGGTCGATGCCCGTCGACGAGGGAGGTGAACCGCTCGGCCTCCCCGGCGAGGAGCTCGCCGGTGCGGCGGTCGAGGTCGGCCCGGGCCCGTTCGGTCAGGCGGCGGACGGCCTGGTCGCCGAGGAGCGCTTCGAGCAGCGTGGACCCCACCGCGGTGCTGCCGCCGGCGATGGCGACCTCGGCGCCGGTGAGCCCACCCGTCTGGGCGAACACCCCGACCATCAGGACGAGGGCGGCGCCGTTGAGGCCGTAGGAGAGGATCTTGGCCGTGGTCCGCTTGCCGGCCCCCTCCTCGCGGAGCAGGTCGAGCAGGCCGCCCTGCCAGTCGCGGACGAGGCGAGAGGCCCGCTCGCCGAGATCGGTCGAGGGTCGGCGCAGCTCGTCGCCGGCGTCGTCGAGGAGCGCGGTGCCGGCGCTGGTCGCCCGCCAGCGGAGGACGACCTCGTCGGTGGCCTCGGCCACCCGCTCCCGCAGCAGGGTCTCGACGCCGCTCTCGACCGCGCCCTGGAACTTCTCGACGTTGCGGGGCCGGCCGGTGACGCTCGCCGCGATCCGGTCCCGCAGCCGGCCGATGCGTGACTGCAGCTCCCGGAGCAGCTCGCCCGTGCCGACCAGGTCCTGCCAGCGGGCGAGGACCTCGCCGCGCATGACGGTGCCGTCGCGCACGTCGTCGGCCAGGCGCTGGTGGGCGTCGGCGAACGCATCGGCTGCCGCACCGGACAGCTGGTCGGCGACTGCCTGCTGCTGCTCCACGACCGAGGCGACCTCCTCGGTCCGGTTCGACACGTCGGCCACCGCGCCCGTGAGGCTCTGGCGGACCAGGTCGGCTCGAGCCTCCCGGTCGGCGGCGAGGTCGTCGAGCCAGGCGCGCATCGGGGCGACCGCCGCGGTCGGCAGGCGGCCGTCGGCGAGCGCCTGCTCCTCGAGCACGAACAGCGGGGCGTCGCCGAGCCCCTCGTCGGCGAGCATCGAGGCCAGGTGCGGGGCGATCTCGTCGCCGGCGCCGGGCGGTACCCGGTTCAGCACCAGGCCGATGCCCACGCCACGACGAGACGCCGTGCGCAAGAAGTCCCACGGCACGGCATCGGCGTAGCGGGCGGCCGTGGTGACGAACACCCACAGGTCGGCGGCGTCGAGGAGGTGCTGGGCGATCTCCCGGTTGCGGTCGAGCACCGAGTCGATGTCCGGCGCGTCGAGCAGGGCCAGGTCCTCCGGCACGGCATCGGATGCGACGAGCTGCAGCTGGTGGGCGCCCTCCACCGGCTGTCCCGGCGTGCCCCGCGCCCGGGCGAGGGAGCCGAGCACCCGGTCGTCCTCGAACCAGCGGGCGGCCGTGGGGTGGTGGATCAGCACCGGCGAGCGGGTCGTCGGTCGCAGCACGCCGGGGACGGTGACCTCGGCACCGACCACGCTGTTCACCAGCGTCGACTTGCCCGCTCCGGTCGAACCGCCCACCACGGCCAGCACCGGCGCGTCGATGTCCCGCAACCGGGGGATGACGTAGTCGTCGAGCTGGCGGCGCACGTGGTCCGCGGTCCGCCGGGCGTCGTCGACGGCGTCGGTCGCCAGGGGCAACCGCACCTCACCCAGCTGCGCCCGCAGCGCCGTGGTCGTCGCCAGCATCCCGTCGAGGTCGATGCGCTCCATGATGCCCGCTCCATGCCCACTCGGAGGCCCGCTCCAAGCCAGTCGATGGACGCGGCGGTGAAGGTCGACTTCCCTCCTGTTATAAGGTGTGCTTTACTGCGGCGATGCACACGTCCCGCACCTTGATCGTCCCGCTGTTCGCCATCGTCGCCGCCCTCGGTCTGGGCGCATGCGGAGACGACGACGATGTCGCGGCGGGTCCGTCGACGGACTCGGGTGAGGAGAGCGTCGGTGCCGACGTCGTCGAGTACGGGTCCGAGTGCTCGCCCGTGGGCGAGGATCTGGAGGCGGAGGCCGAGGAGACGGTTGCGATCCAGCTCGCGGACTACGCGTTCGTGCCCGCTGATGTCACCGTTGCTCCTGGCGTGGTCACCTTCGCCGCCACCAACGTCGGTGAGGAGGCGCACGAGCTCGCCTTCCTCCCCGGTGGCGGTGAGGTGCCGCTCACGCAGGATGGTGCACCCGATGAGGAGGCGCTTGCCGAGGCCGGGGCCTTCGAGCTCGAGGCGTTCCCCGCCGGGGAGGACTGCAACGCCACCTACGACTTGGAGCCCGGCGAGTACACCCTCTTCTGCATCGTCGAAGCTGCTGACGGCGAGACGCACTACGAGAAGGGCATGGCCGGAACGCTCACCGTCGGGTGACCGGGTCCCGCACCGGGTGCCTGGCGGGTGACGCACGTCAGGTGGACCTCGATAATCGATACCTCGATGGCGGGGCAGCACGTACGGTTGTCGAGTGACCGTGATCGCTGTGCCATCGGCCACGACCTGACCGTGAAGTCGGAGCTCTCACCGGCCCAGGCAGCGCTGCGCTTCGGCCTGGAGGTCACGGCGATGGTGGCCTGGGCGATGGCGGCGTGGCGAGCAATGCCCGGAACGCTGGCCAGCGTCGTCGGCTCGGTTGGCGCCGTGGTCGTCCTCGCTGGGCTGTGGGGGACGTTCCGCGTGACTGGCGACGCCAGCGCATCCGGCGGTGCGCCGGTTGCGGTCGGTGGACGAACCCGGCTGGCGTTGGAGCTGTGCCTGCTGCTCGGCGCCGCAGTCGCAGCCATCCTCACCGCGAACGCCAGGTTCGGTGCCGTGCTCGGCGCGCTCGTGATGCTCCACTACGCAACGACGCCGCGACGGGTGCGCTGGCTGCTCGAGCGCTGACGATCGGCGTTGAACATCCATCGGCGCTCCCTTGGCCGCCGATCCTTGTGGCAGCCCCTCCGGACCCTCGGCACCGATGGCCGATGACCTCCGCCCTCCTCCCGGCTTCCGGGATGGTCGCGGCCACCCGCTGCGAGATCCGCGGGAGCTGTGGGGCCTCGAGCTCCGGAACCTGCTCTGCGATCGCATCGCGGGGTGGGGCGGCGCCATCTGCTCGGCGGCGAGGCACCGGATCGAGCAGGTCGGGAGTTGGCGGGCCCGGCAGGCGGCCGGTTCACTTGACCCGTGACCGATCCCGCCGTCGAGGCCGAACGCCGCCGCACGTTCGCCATCATCAGCCATCCCGACGCGGGCAAGACGACCCTGACCGAGAAGTTCCTGCTCTACGGCGGGGCGGTGCAGGACGCCGGCCAGGTCAAGGCACGCGGTGAGCGCCGTCGGGTGCGGTCCGACTGGATGGACATGGAGCAGCAGCGCGGCATCTCCATCACCTCGACCGTGCTGCAGTTCCCGTACCGGGACCGGGTGCTGAACCTGCTCGACACCCCGGGCCACCGGGACTTCTCCGAGGACACCTACCGGGTGCTGGCCGCCGCCGACGCCGCGATCATGGTCCTCGACGCCAGCTCGGGCATTGAGCCCCAGACCCTCAAGCTGTTCGAGGTCTGCCGGGAGCGCCGCATCCCGCTGCTCACCTTCATCAACAAGTGGGACCGGCCCGGCAAGGAGGCCCTCGAGCTCACCGACGAGATCGAGGAGACCCTCGGCCTGGCCACCATGCCGATCACCTGGCCGGTGGGCATCGCCGGCGACTTCCGCGGCCTCATCGATCGCCGCAGCGGCGACTACGTGCGCTTCAGCCGCACGGCGCGGGGCGCGACCGAGGCCGGCGAGGAGATCCTCGACCCGGCCGCCGCCGAGGAGGTCGACGGCGACAGCTACCTGGCCGCGGTGGAGCAGATCGAGTTGCTCGAGGCGGTCGGGTCCGACTTCGACCAGGAGCTGTTCGAGATGGCCGAGGCCACCCCGGTGTTCTTCGGCTCCGCCCTCACCAACTACGGCGTGCGGCTCCTGCTCGACGCCGTCGCCGACCTGGCCCCGTCGCCGCAGCCCCGCCCTGACATCGAGGGCGACCCCCGCCCGCTCGAGTCGCCGTTCTCCGGCTTCGCGTTCAAGGTGCAGGCGAACATGGACCCCAGCCACCGCGACCGCATCGCCTTCGTGCGGGTGTGCTCCGGGCGGTTCGAGCGGGGGATGGTGGTCACCCACGCCCGCACCGGCAAGCCCTTCGGCACCAAGTACGCCCACTCCGTGTTCGGCCAGGAGCGCGACACCCTCGAGGAGGCCTTCCCCGGCGACGTGATCGGCCTGGTCAACGCCACCGAGGTGCGGGTGGGCGACACGCTCTACCTCGAGCCGCCGGTGGAGTACCCCGGCATCCCCGCCTTCGCCCCCGAGCTGTTCGCCATCGCCCGGCCCAAGGACGTCGGCCGCTTCAAGCAGTTCCGCAAGGGCATCGCCCAGCTCGACGAGGAGGGTGTGGTGCAGGTGCTGCGCGACCGCGACCTCGGCGACCAGGAGCCCATGCTCGCCGCCGTCGGCCAGATGCAGTTCGAGGTCGCGTCGGCCCGGCTCGCCGACGAGTTCGGCTCGCCCGCCGAGATCTCCATGACCCGCTTCTCGATCGCCCGGGTCACCGATGAGGCGACCATGGCCAACCTGCGGGGGATGAGCGGCGTCCGGGTGCTCGAGCGCTCCGACGGCACCCTGCTCGCCCTGTTCGAGTCCGTGTACTGGTTGCAGCGCATCGAGTCCGATCACCCGGATTGGACCCTCGATCAGCTCGTCGCCGAGGGCATGGCGGGGTAGGGAGCCCTGGTGACCGACGACGACGAGGTGGGTGGCCGGCCCCTCCGGGGCGTGGTCGAGGTGGAGTGGGACGGCTGGGAGGACGACCGGCCCCGCTCGAAGGCGCCGTTCGTCATCGGCGCGGTCCTCGCGGTCGCGGTGCTGGCGGTCGCCGGCCTCACCTGGTGGGCGGTCGGCGCCGACGACGTGGTGCTGCCGGGGGAGGAGACCGCCACCCCCAGCGAGTCGGGTGACCCGAGCCCCCCGCCCGCCCCAGCCGAACCGACGTTGGCGGCGCTGCGCGAAGCGGTCCCCGCCGAGCTCGAGGGCTGCGTGCCCCCCGCCGACCGCCCCGACGGCGTCGGCCCCGACGGCACGGTCCGGCTCGAATGCCCCCGGGATGCCGTGCCCGAGCTGGTGACCTTCACCCTCTTCCCCGACGTCGAGGCGCGGGACCAGGCGTTCCGGGACACGGTCGCTGCCCTCGAGCTGGATCCGGGCGCGCCCGGCGAGTGCGCGCTCGGCGCGGGGGCCGTCCACGACCACCGGGACCGCCGGGGCCGCGGCCGGGTCGCGTGCCGCAGCGTGGACGGCCGGGTCGACATCGCCTGGACCGACGGCACCGCGCCGGTGCTCGGCGTCGCCGGCGGCTTCGGCCGCTACGCGGTGCACTACCGGTTCTGGTCCGAGCTCGTCGGACGGACCGACGCCGAGTTCCCCCTCCCGCTCGAGGAGCGGCTGCTCGACGAGCTTCCCGGCGAGCTCACGACCCGGTGCGAGCGGGACCTGGACCTGCTCGAGCGCGCCGGGGGCGTCGCCGCGGTCACGTGCCGACCGGCGACGGGCGCAGCCGGCGTCGTGTCCTGGGTCCGCTTCTCCGGCGCGGACGACATGACCCGCTGGATCGAGTCCGAGCAGGCCGTGCTCGGCGACGCCGTCCTCGACACGACCGAGAGCGCCTGCCGACCCGACGGCCGGGGGCCGGCGGGCGAGCTGCCCGTGCCGTGGCTGGGCGCGACGACCTACCGGCAGGGCTCCTCGACCGGCACGATCCTGTGCTTCGTCGACATCGCCGGCCAGGACGTCCTGGTCTGGAGCCGGGCCGGCGCGGACATCGGCTCGATCGCCGTGGCCGATGACACCGTCGACAGCACCATGGCCGACCTGGCCGAGTGGTGGGAGCTCGGCGGCCACCGGCCCTGACCGGCGCCGGTCAGCAGCGGCTGCCCACCGGGGGGACGACCTCGTCGAGCAGGTAGGCGATGGCGATCGCATCGATGCAGCCGTCCCCCTGGAAGACGACGGTGTGGCCGTCGCCCTCGCGGGTGACCAGCACGCCCTCGGCCAGGCGCTCCGCCACCGCCACCGCGTTCTCGTGGGGGGTGGCCGGGTCACCGGTCGTGGACACGACCAGGATCGGTGGTGACCCGGGGGCCGTGATCGGGCCGAGCGGATCGGGTTCCGCAGGCCACACCGCGCACCGCAGGTAGTCGTTCACGATCGCCTCCCCGAACCGGGGCGCCCGCGCGGCGGCGGCCTCGGCCTCGGCGAGGTGCTCGGCGGGTACGTCGGGCCACGCGCTGTCGAGGCATGACACCGCGTAGTACGCCGAGAAGTCCACGAGCCGCAGGTACTGCTCGGCCAGGCCGAGCATCGTCGAGCCGTCGCCGGCGAGGGCGCTGGTGACCGCCTCGTCCAGGACGGGCCACAGGCCGGTGTTGTACAGCGGCATCGCCAGGCCGATGGCGACCTCCCCGGGGCCGACCTGCGCGCTGCCGGCGGGGATGCCCGACTCGGCGAGCGCGAGCACGTCGTCGACGGCACCGACGGGGTCTGCGAGGTCGCACGTCGGGCGGTCGCCGCAGCCGGCGGCCCAGCGCGCCAGCGCGGTCTCGAACCCTCGGGCCTGCTGCACGGCCACGTCGATGCCGTCGGGCGCCGGGTCGACCACGCCGTCGAGGATCATGGTGCGGACGCGGTCGGGGAACAGCTCGGCGTAGGCCTGCCCGATCGCCGTGCCGTAGCTGTAGCCGAGGTAGTCGATGCGCTCGTCACCCATGCCGGCGCGGACCAGGTCGAAGTCACGGGCCACGTCCCGGGTGCCGACGTGGTCGAGGAGCTCCCCGCGGGTCGCTGCGCAGTCGGCGGCGTAGGCCTCGCTGACAGCGACGAGCGCGTCGACGTCGGCGTCGTCCTCCACGGTCGGATCCACGGCGTAGAGCTCGGCCGGGTCGATGCCGCAGTCGAGCGGGGCCGAGCCGCCGACGCCGCGGGGATCCACGGCGACGAGATCGAACCGCTCGCGCACCTCGTCCGGGAACGGGAACATGGGCAGGAGGTCGACCGCCCCGCTGCCCGGTCCGCCGAAGTTCACGAACAGCGCCCCGATGCGATCGCCCCGGGCGGGGAGGCGCAGGACGGACAGGTCGATCGTGGCGCCGTCGGGATCGTCGTGGTCCAGCGGAACCGCGACGGTCGCGCACTCGGCGGTGCCGCAGGGCTCCCAGGTGACCGTGGGTGCGGAGGGCTCGGTGGGGGCCGCCTCCTCGGAGGCAGGTGCCGAGGTCGTGGTCGTGGTGGTCGTCGGCTCGGTGTCGGCCCGCTCGAGGGTGGCGTCGGAGCTGGAGCAGGCCCCGAGCAGCACGGCGAGCCCGACGAGCAGGGCGCGCCTCACGTGGCGTCGTCAGCCGGGCGCACGTCGAGGGCGGACTCGATGCGGGCGAGCGCATCGCCGAGCTCACCGACGGCATCGCGCAGCTCGGTCATGGTGGCGACGTCGGCGAGCGACAGCCGCACCGACGCCAGCTCCCGGGCCATGAACTCGGCCTCGGCCTGGGTGCGGGCGTTGACCTCCCGGTCCTGCTCGGCCTGGGCCCGGTCCCGCTCGTCCTGGCGGTTCTGGGCGAGCAGGATCAGCGGGGCGGCGTAGGCGGCCTGGGTCGAGAACGCCAGGTTCAGCAGGATGAACGGGTACGGATCCCAGCGGAAGCGCACGGCGACGACGTTCACCGCGATCCAGGCGGCGACGAGGACGGTCTGACCGGCGAGGAACCGGCCGGTGCCGAGGAAGCGGGCGATGCCCTCGGAGAACCGACCGAACGCGTCCGGGTCGAAGTGCACGCCGATGACCCCGGCCTGGGCCGGGCGGGCGAGGTCGTCGGAGCGACGGAAGCGCAGCACGTCTACCCGAACCCCGTCCGTTGGCGGGGCAGCAGCCGACGCCAGCCGGTCGGCAGCAGGTGGTCCATCACGTCATCGATGGTGACGACGCCGACGAGGTGGCGGGCCCCGTCGCACACCGCGACCGCGACCATGTCGTAGGCGGCGAGGCGGCCGGCCACCTCGAGCTGGGGCGTGTCGGGGCTGAGGTGCTCGGACCGATCGGGCACGATGTCGCCGAGGTTCTCCGACGGCGGGTGGCGCAGGAGCCGTTGGAACCCGATGGTCCCGAGGAACCGGCCGGTGGGCACCGACAGGGGCGGGTTCACGACGAACACCTGGGCGGCCAGGGCGACGGGCAGCGAGGCCTCGCGCAGCATGGCGAGCGCCTCGGCCACGGTGGACTCCGGCGACATGATCACCGGTTCCGGGGTCATGAGGCCGCCGGCGGTCGCCGACTCGTAGGTGAGGAGCCGGCGCACGTGGTGGGCCTCGTCGGGCTCCATGGCCTCGAGCAGCCGGGCCCGCTCCTCGGCGCTCATCTCCCCGAGGAGGTCGGCCGCGTCGTCGGGATCCATCTCCTCGAGGATGTCGGCGGCGCGCTCGAGGTCGAGGCCGTTGATCAGGCGGATCTGCTCGTCCTCGGGGAGCTCCTCGAGCAGATCGGCGAGGCGCTCGTCCTCCATGATCTCGGCGAGGCGCTGGCGCTTCTCGAGCGGCAGCGCCCGGATGCGGTTGGCCACGTCGGCCGGGCGCATCTCGCGCATCTCGGCGACCTCGGCGGCGTCGGCGCCGACGTCGAACAGCGACCGGCACGCCTCCCACGGGACGATCACCGGCGTGCGCCGCCGGGCCAGGGGGCCGCGGCCGCCGAGGGCGATGGTGGACAGCTCCCACATCGAACCGGGCGAGTCCGACGGGGTGATGCCGACGTCGCGCACGTACTGCTCGACCCCGTCGACCTCGACCGGGCTGTCGACCAGGTCGCCGAGGGCGAGCAGCTCGCCCTCCCGCTTGCGGAAGGGGCGCAGGTCGATGGAGCCGGTGCGCATCCGCACGCCCGTGGGCTCGAGGTCGCCGATGCGGTTGGCGTTCACGAAGATGCGCCGGCGCTGCACCACCGTGATGAAGCCCAGCACCCGGGGCGCGAGGCGGCCGGCGGGCGCGAGGACGACGTCTTGCACCTGTCCGATGGTCTCGCCGTCGCCGTCCTGCAGGGGGAGGCGAGCGACGCGTGACACGTATCGCAGCGTCTCCGGCACGTGCGGAGGCTACCGGGGCTCACGCACCGCGTAGATGAGCGATCCCTCCATGACGAGCCGGTCCTCGCACATCGCCTCGGCCCGGCAGAACACGGTGGAACGACCCCGACGGGTGACCCAGCCTTCGGCGACCACGTCCGCCTCCCGGACCGCACCGATGTAGCTCAGGTTCATGGTGAGGGTCATGTACTGGGTCTCGGGCCCGTACGCCGACCCGATGGCGGGCACGACCACGGTGTCCATGAGCGTGGCGAGCGCGCCCCCGTGCACCACGCCGGCCGGTTGCTCGTGCTCGGGACGGAAGGGCAGGCGCATGCGGCAGTAGTCCGCCTTCAGCTCCTCGATCTCGAGGCCGAGCAACCCGGGGAAGTACTGGCGGTCGGGCCAGCGGCCGAAGGTCGACCACCGGTCGAGGACGTCGTCGGGCAGGGGTTCGAAGCGGTCGGCGCGCACCATCGGGAACCTACGCGGTCGTACACTCCGCCGGTGTTCCGACGGATCCCGCTGGCGCCGGTGGCGGTGCTCAGCCTTCTGGTCATCGCGGTGACCTGGTGGATCGACGACAGGGGTGACCCGGACGTCGGACCGGCGGCCGCGTCGGAGGAGACCGCGGAGCCCGACGAGGAGGAGCCGCCGGCGGAGACGACCACGACGCTGCCGCCGTTCGAGGGCTGGTCGAACCCCGCGCTCGCCGGCGAGCCCTACCCCGGGGCCACCGTCGAGGGCGTGCTGACGTTCCGCGGCAACCCGACCCGGTCCTTCCACGGCCGGGGACCGGTCCCGACCGACCCCGTCATCGACTACCGCTACCCGGCCGAGGGCGGGCTGTGCGGGGAGTCCACGAACCTCGGCGAGACCAAGGTGTGGTGCGGCATGGGCTGGACCGGCCAGCCCGCCGTGTTCGAGCGCGAGGCCGCCGACGGCACCAGCCGCACCTGGCTCGTGTTCGGCGCCTACGACGGCGCCGTCCACTTCCTCGACGCCGACACCGGCGAGCGCATCCTGCCCCCGTTCCCCACCGGCGACCTCATCAAGGGCTCGGTCACCGTCGACCCCGACGGGTACCCGCTCGTCTACACCGGTTCCCGCGACGACCACTACCGCATCCTGTCGATCGAGGGCGACGAGGCCGTCGAGCTGTGGTCGATGGCGGCGGACGACTTCTCGCCGATCCTGTGGAACGACGACTGGGACAGCTCCGGCATCGTCATCGACGACCACCTCTTCGTCGGCGGGGAGAACAGCCGCTTCGTGATCGTGGCGCTCAACCGGGGCACGGCCGCCGACGGGTCGGTCACCGTGGCCCCCGAGATCGTCTTCGACGTGGCGGGGTGGGACCAGGAGCTGCTCGACTCGATCGGCGACCAGACGGTGTCGATCGAGGTGTCGCCCACCGTCGTGGGCAGCACCGTCTACTTCACGAACTCCGGCGGCCTCGTCCAGGGCTACGACATCTCCGGCCTGGCCGACGGGGTCACGCCGACACGCACGTTCCGGTACTGGATGGGCGACGACACGGACGCGTCGATCGTCGCCGACGCCGAGGGCATGCTCTACGTCGCGGCCGAGTACGAGCGGGCGGCCACCGCCGAGCGCTCCGACGCCGTCGGCCAGCTGGTGAAGCTGGACCCCACCGCAGACGTGGCCGCCGGCGAGGACCCGCTCGTGTGGTCCTGGTTCGACAACGAGGTCCGACCCGGCGGGATCTGGGGCACGCCGGCCGTCGTGGACGGCGTGGTCTACGTCGGCACGAACGGCGGGCGGTTGGCGGCGGTCTCGGCGGCCACGGGCGTGGAGCTGTGGTCCAAGCGGCTGCCCGGGCCCCTGTGGGGTTCGCCGACCGTCGTCGACGGCGTCCTCCTCCTCGGCGACTGCGCCGGCACGTTCCACGCCTTCGAGCTGCAGCCCGGCGGCGCCGAAGCGACCGAGCTGTGGTCGCTCGACCTGGATGGCTGCATCGAGGCCACCCCGACGGTCTGGGACGGCCGCATCATGATCGGCACGCGGGGCGGCGCCCTCTACTCGATCGTCGACGGCGGCTGACGGTCAGTCCGACAGCCAGACCCAGCCCCAGGCCGGCAGGTGGATCCGGCCGTCGTCGATGCGCACGTTGCCGTCCGACGCGAGGACCGGCACCGGATCGTGGAGGCCCGCGTCGACGGCGACGGGCAGCGGCACGCTCGTGGGCTCGTCGCTGAACGCAGCCAGCCCGAGGAACGGCAGGTGCCGGGGATGCGTGCGCCGCCAGGCGAACACCGAGGGGTGCCCGGTCCACCGCGCCGACGTGGTGCCGCCGGCGCGCATGACCGGCAGGTCGCGCCGCGCCTGGATCTGCTCGCGCAGCCCGGCGTAGACCCGTCCCTCCACCGACCCGGCATCGTGGCGTCGGGCCGCGGCCTCCCAGTCCATCGGTGGTCGGTGGATCCAGCGGTTGTCGTCGGCGTGGTCGGGGTCGTCGGCGAACGAGCGGTCGTTGGCCAGGGCGATCTCGTCGCCCATGTACAGCACCGGGATCGAGCCGCCCCACCCGATGATCACGGCGTGGAGGAGGAGGAACCGGCGGATCGCGGCGCCGAGGGCGACGGGGTCCTGGCGCTCCCGGGCCTGGTCGATCCCGCAGAGGGCGGCGGTGGTGCCCGAGATGCGCGCGTCGAGCGTGAGCGGGTTCTCCTGGAACTTCACCCCCTGGGCCCAGCTCCCCGGGTGCTCGCCCGAGTAGTAGCGGTTGAGGAAGGCCCGGTGCTCGAAGCCGTTCCACCCGACCGCGGCGGCGTCCTCGTCGCTCACCGCCCAGCCGATGTCGTCGTGGCAGCGCACGTAGGTGACCCATCCCGTGCCGTCCGGGGGTTGCCGCATGCGCTCGAGCGACCGGGTCATCAGCTGGGCGTCGCGGGCCGCCAGCGACGACCACAGCATGACCATGAGCTGGTTGTGGTAGGCGAGCTCGCACTCCCGGACCTCGGGGTCGTGGCCGCCGAGGTACTGCACCAGCTCGTCGGGCGACACGATCGCCTCGGCCTTGCAGATCGTGCCCGGGGCCGAGATGCGCAGCACGTTGCGCAGGATCTGCACGATCCGGTGGGCCTGGGGGAGGTTCTCGCAGTCGGTGCCCTTCTGCTTCCACAGGAAGGGCACGGCGTCGAGGCGGAACACGTCGACGCCGCGGTTGGCGAGGTCGCCCATCACCGCGCACATCGAGGCGAGGACGTCGGGGTTCTCGTAGTCGAGGTCCCACTGCCACTCGCGGAACGTGGTCCAGACCCAGCCGAGGCCCTCGACGTGGGTGAAGCTGCCGGGCGCCATCTCCGGGAACACCTCCCGCATGGTCGCCTCGTACTGGTCGGGCTCGGTGCGATCCGGGAAGATCCGGTAGTAGCGGCGGTGGGTGGGGTCGCCGGCCCGCGCCGCCTGGGCCCACGGGTGCTCGGCCGCGGTGTGGTTGACCACCAGGTCGATGCACAGCGCCATGTCCCGGTCGTGCAGCTCGCCGGCGAGAGCCTCGAGGTCGGCCATGTCGCCGAGGCGCGGGTCGATGGCGCCGTAGTCGGCCACCGCGTAGCCGCCGTCGTTCTCCCCCTCCCGCGGGCGCAGCAGCGGCATGAGGTGGAGGTGGGTGATGCCGAGCTCCTCGAGGTGGTCGAGCCGGTCGATGACGCCGCGCAGGGTCCCGGCGAAGCGGTCGGTGTAGGCGACGTAGCCGACCTGGCGGGCACGCAGGAACCAGTGCGGGTCGATCTCGCGGCGGTGGTCGAGGATGCGCAGCGACGCCGACCGCTGCTCGGCGGTGGCGAGGGCCAGCGAGAGCAGGCGCAGGACGAGGGCGTCCGGGTCGTGACCCCGCGCGCCGTAGACGTCGTCGACGGCCTCGTGCAGCTCGTCGATCACGACGTCCGCCCGGGCGCCGAACGTCTGGCCGTCGGCCACGCCGAGGACGTCGACGGCCTCGGCCACCACGCCGGCACGGGCGTCTCGCCACCACGCGCGCACGTGGTTCCGTCGCTGGCTGCCTCGGACGCTCACCGACGAGGCAACGTACAGGGGTACGCTCGCCAGGATGGCCCGTCCCCGGGAGCAGCACTTCGAGCGTCACATGAGCGACAACGAGGCGCTCATGTGGAACCTCGAGAAGGACCCTGCGCTCAGCTCCTGGTTCGCGAGCCTCACGATCCTCGACCGACCGCCGTCGCTGGAGCGCCTGCGCGCCCGCCTCGCCCGGGCCGTCGTGGCCGTGCCGCGCCTGCGCCAGCACGTCGTCGCCAGCGTCGGTCGCCTGAGCCCGCCCGCGTGGGTGGACGACCCGGAGTTCGACCTCGACCGGCACGTGTGGCGCATCGCCGTGCCCTCGCCGGGCGCCGACGCCGACCTGCACGAGCTGGCCATCCGGTTGCTGCAGGAGCCCTTCGACCGCACCCGACCGCTGTGGCAGTTCATCGTCATCGAGGGCCTGGCCGACGGTCGGGCCGCGCTCTTCCAGAAGATGCACCACACCATCACCGACGGCGAGGGCGGGGTGCGCCTCGCCGAGCAGTTCGTGGACCTCGAGCGCGACCCGAACGAACCCGACCCACCCGACGTGCCTGCCCCCGTCGGCGACGGCGACGGCTTCGCCGAGAGCGCCATGGAGGTCGTGGGCCACAACGTGCGCCGGGTCGGCGGCCTCGCCCGCCGGGTCACCGGCTCGGTGGTCGGCAACCCGCTCGGCACCGCCCAGGGCCTGGGCCGGGCCGTCAAGGAGATCGACCGGTCGCTGCGCCCCTCGCACGAGGAGGGCCGCACCGTCGGCTCGCCGCTGTGGAAGCCGCGCACGCTGAAGCGCTGGTTCGGATCCCTGCACGTGCCCCTCGCCGACGTGAAGCAGGCCGGCCGGGTGCTCGGCGGGACGATCAACGACGTGTTCGTCGCCGGCGCCCTCGCCGGCGCTGCCGCCTACCACCACGAGCGCGGCGTCCGCCCCGACCTGCTCCGCGCCGCCATGCCGGTCAGCACCCGCAAGGGCGGCACCGCCGGCGGCAACGCCTTCGCCATCACCACCACCGATCTGCGGGTGCCCGACGATCCCATCGAGGCCTTCGCCGTGGTCCACGAGGCGCTGGCCGCGGTGAAGGGCGGCGGCTCCATGGACCTGATCGGCCAGCTGGCCATGGTCGTGAACCTGCTGCCGACCTCGGTGCTGACGTCCTTCGCCAAGGACGCCGCCGCCACCGTGGACTTCACCGTGTCCAACGTGCGCGCCGCGCCGGTGGAGCTCTACATCGCCGGCGGCCGCTGCGAGGCCGTCCTGCCCATGGGCCCGATCTCGGGCACGGCGTTCAACCTCAGCACGCTCAGCTACAACGGCGGCCTCGACATGGGTCTGGTCGTGGACGCCGGCGCCATCGACGACCCCGCCGGCCTCCGCGACCACCTCGTCGCCGCCTTCGACACCCTCATCGAGGTCGGCCGCTGAGGGAAACTGGCAGTGCTGGTGTAGCGCTCAGATGCCGAGTTGGCGCGACGCGAGGTCGCGCATGATCTCCTCGGAGCCGCCGCCGATGGCCTGGACCCGCACCTCGCGGTAGAGACGCTCGACGGTGTCGCCCCGCAGGTAGCTGGCGCCGCCGAGGATCTGGGCCGCCTCGCGCGCGCACTGCTCGAAGCACAGGGTGGCGTTCACCTTGGCCTCCGCGATCTCGGCCACCGGGTTGTCGCCCTGGTTGAGCCGCCACGACAGCAGCTCCAGCCACGCCTTCGACGCGTTGATCATGCGGTCCATCTCGGCCAGCTTGTGGCGGATCACCTGGTGGTCGGCGAGGCGCTTGCCGAAGGTCTCCCGCTCGCGGGCCCAGCCCACGGCCTCGTCGAAGCACACCCGGCTGAAGGCGGTGGACTGCACGGCCAGGTCGATGCGCTCGGCGTTGAAGTTGTTGACGATGGCGGAGAAGCCGGCGTTCTCCTCGGTGATGAGGTTCTCCTCCGGCACCCGCACGTCGTCGAAGTAGAGGGTGGCGGTGTCCGAGGCGAGCCAGCCCATCTTGTCGAGCTTGGTGCGATCGACGCCGGGACGGTCGCCCTCGATGAGCATCATCGAGATGCCGGCCGGGCCCTCGCCGCCGGTGCGCACGGCCGTGGCGAAGAAGTCCGCCCGCATCCCCGAGGTGATGAAGGTCTTGGAGCCGTTCACCACGAACTCGTCGCCCTCCCGCCGGGCGGTCGTCTTGATCCGGGCCACGTCGGACCCGCCCGAGGGCTCGGTGATGGCGAGGGCCGCGATCTTCTCGCCGCTCATGCACGGGGCGATGACCCGGGCCTTCATCTCCTCGGACCCGAAGCGCTGGATGGGCGGCAGGCCGATGTAGTTGGAGAACAGGGCAGCGACCACGCCGCCGGAGCCGGCCATGCACAGCTCCTCCATGAGCACGAGGCGCATGAGGGCGTCGCGCTGGCCGTGTCCGCCGTACTCCTCCTGGAACCCGTCCCCGAACAGGCCGATCGCCCCGGCCTTCACGTACAGGTCGCGGGGCACCTCACCGGCCAGATCCCACTCGTGGACGTGGGGCGCGATCTCGTTCTCGGTGAAGGCGCGCACCACCTCCCGGTAGGCGTGGTGGTCGTCGTCGTAGAAGGGGCTCGACACCGTGCTCATCGTCGCCGAGCCTTCCACATGCCGGTCAGGCCGGGGCAGGCCGGGGCAGGCCGGATCAGTGGTCGTGGTCGTCGCAGCCCGACCCGTGGGAGCCCTCGATGCCGGCGAAGGGACCGCAGGGGTGCTCGTCCACCCAGACGTGGAGCATGGGCTGGGTCGGTCGGAACTCGCCCCGGGCGCAGGAGCCGGTGGCGTCGGTGGTGCCCACGACGCGAGCGCCGTCCCAGCACAGGTTCTGGTGGTCGTGCCACGGGGTCAGGTCGCCGGCGATGTCGGGGGCGTCGGCCATCGTCGTCCCGAACGGCAGCAGGTACATGGCCGAGGCCACCTCCTTGGTGCCGTCGGGGTTCACCTTGAGCACGATCGACTCGATGTCGTCGGGGTCGAGCACCCGGGGGTCGATGATGCGCTGGACGTTGATGTAGTGCTCGTAGCCGGTCGCGCCGTCGCCGATGGACGTGAACCCGGCCGCCTGCACTGCGGCCTCGTCGGGGAAGGCCTGCATCGCCTCGGTGGTCTCGACCAGCAGCTGCTCGGCCCGCTCACGGGCCTCGGGGGTGGGAGCATCGTCGAGGAACGAGGCGAAGCTGGCCGGGTAGCCGAGCTCCTCCGAGGTGGGGGCGGGTGCCTCCGGTTCGGCGTCGCCGGCATCGGTCGTCCCGTGGTGGTCGTCGTCGCCGTGGTCGTGGGAGTCGTCGTGGGGGTGGTCGTCGTCCTGGCCGTCGCCGGCGGAGGCGACCTCGCCGGCGGCCAACGCCACGTCGTCGTCGTGGTCGTGGCTGTCGTGGTCGTGGGGCTGGGCCATGGCCGGGATCGTGGCGAAGGCGAGCAGGGCGATGATCGCCGGCACCGCGGCCTGGCCGAGGCGCGGCATGGCGATGTCAGCGACGGCGACCGTCGTGGCCACCAGGGCGAGGAGGGCGAAGCCGGCCGCGAGGCCATCCTGGAAGCCGATGCTCTGGCCGGCTTCGAGGCCCTCGACGGCGGACAGGCCCACCGTTCGGCTGGTCAGCCAGGCACCGAACGCCGCGAGGTTGATGCCGAGCCCGGCGACCATGACCGGCGGGGTCGGGCGGACGAGCGCGGCGGCGCCCCAGCCGATCTGGGCGACCGCGGTGATCGAGAACAGCATCGACAAGGTGGCGAGCTCGGCGTGCGAGCCGGCCGCAGCGGCGTGGATCAGGCCGGCGGCGATCGATGCTGCGGCGGCGATGGCCGCGGCCGGGTGGGACGGGGAGGGCATGCGTGCCCCTCTCTGGTGTGACGGGTGTCTCCCCGCCAGCGTAGGGGGTCGTCGGCGAGGATCAGCCGTCGGTCTCGCCCCGCTCCTCGGCGGCGGCGTACTCGGCGCGCTGATCGACGAAGAAGGCACCGAGCGCGGCGGCCATGGAGGCGAAGACGACGACGGCGTAGATGCTGAGCAGCAGCGAGACGATGCGGGACGGGATGGTGGTCGGCTCGAACATGTAGGTGCCGGAGATGGCCAGGTTCACCGACCACCACAGCGTCTCGCCGAAGCTCTCCCCGCTGCCATCGAGGAGGTAGAGGAGCTGGGCGCCGGCCACGATCACGGACACCGTCGTGACGGCGAGGAAGGACAGCCGGCCCCCGAGCAACCCACGGGCGGTGCCGATGGCCCGGTACGACGACCCGAGCACCCGGACGCTGGGCAGGATCCGCAAGGTGCGCAGGGCGGGGATGATCCGGGCGGTGCGCAGGAGCGGCACGGCCAGGAAGAACACCGACGGCCAGCGGCGGCGCAGGAACCGGAACGGGTGGCCGGACACGACGAGCTTGGCCACGAACTCGAGCAGGAAGATGCCCCACACGACGTCGCTGACGAGGGAGAGGACGGGACGCTGGCTCTCGGGTGCGATGAGGTCGTAGGCGACGAACGCGCCCCAGGCCACGGCCAGCACCGCCATCACCGGGTCGAGGCGCCGCTCGAGGACGGCCGCGAACCGCTCCCGGGCGCTGATCTCCTCGTCCGGCTCGGGCCCGAGGAGGGAGCGTGCCGCCTGGTCCTCGGCGTCGGCCCGGTCGACCGGGCGCGGCGCAGGAGAAGCGGCATCGTTCATGCCAGCTCCCTAACCCGATCGCGGCACGGGTACCCGTGTCGGGGCACATCGAGCCGGACCTGGGTAGGGACGCCATCGACCGCGCGGGAGCCGATCGCTCTCGCCCCCACACACATCCAGGAGGCCGGAATGCCGGACAACAACGACCCCAGCAAGCTCCAGGAGCCCACCCCCGACGAGGAGAAGGCCGCCGAGCGCGCCGCCGAGGAGTCTCCGGACATCGAGGAGGAGTACCGCGAGTCCACCGAGCGCGGCGCCAACCAGGAGGGCGAGGGCAAGATCGTCTGATCGAAGCCCCGCACTGCCTGACGAGCACCTGCCGATCAGCGGGTGCTCGTCCCGCGTCCGGGCTCGGTGCGTTCGAAGTCGTCCGGGAGGGGCAGACTTGCGTGCCGCAGTCGACGAGGCAGGGGAGGGGGACAGATGTCGAGCGACGCACGTGTGCTGGTGATCGACGACGATCCCGACGTCTCGCTGCTCACCCGCCTCCAGCTGGAGAACGCCGGCTACGACGTGGTGGAGGCGGCCTCGGCGGCCGAGGGCCTGTCCCGAGCGCTCGACACCGCGCCCGACGTGGTCCTGCTCGACTGGATGCTGCCCGACGGTGACGGCATCGGGCTGCTCGCCGAGCTGCGCGCCAGCGCGGCAACCGCCGACGTGCCGGTGATCATGGTGACCGCCCGCAGCCACGCCGGCGACCAGCGGGCGGCGTGGGAGGCGGGGGTCGTCGACTACCTGACCAAGCCCTTCGACGGCCGCGACCTGCTGCGCTGCGTCCGCGATGCCGTGGCGGACCCGGCCTCGTCCCGGCAGGAGGCGCGGCGGCGGGAGGCGTTGGAGCGGCTCAGCGGTCGAGAGGTCGACACCGATCGGCTGTCGGCGGTGGTGGAGCACGCGTCCGACGCCATCGTCACCACGTCCCTGGACGGGACGGTCCTCACCTGGAACCGGGCAGCGGAGACGCTGTGCGGCTACCGGGCCGACGAGGTCGTCGGGCGTCCGGTCTCGGTGCTCGCGCCGCCTGGACGCCACGACCCTCTGGCCGAGGCGCTCGAGCGCGTGGCCGCCGGCGTCACCGTGCCGCACTTCGAGACCGTGCGGCGTCGGAAGGACGGCACCGACATCTCGGTGTCGGTCTCTGTGTCACCGATCCGCGACGAGCACGGGCACATCACCGCAGCGTCGACCATCGCTCGGGACATCACCGAGCGCAAGGCCGAGGAGTCCCTCCACCGGGGCCTGCTCGAGGCCGCGCCCGATGCGATGGTCGTCGTCGACGACACCGGCACGATCCACCTGGTCAACGCCCAGACCGAGGCGCTGTTCGGCTACGAGCGGGACGAGCTCGTCGGGCAGGCGGTGGAGATCCTCGTCCCCGAGGAGCATCGCGGTGCCCACCCCGGGCACCGCCGCGGCTACTTCATCGAGCCCCGCACCCGCCCGATGGGCCAGGACCTCGAGCTCACCGCTCGGCGCAGGGACGGCTCGGTGTTCCCGGTGGAGATCTCGCTGTCGTCGATCGAGACCGAACGGGGTCGCCTGGTGTCGGCAGCGATCCGCGACGTGTCCGAGCGCAAGGCGGCCGAGGCCCGGTTCCGTGGCCTGGTCGACGCCGCCCCCGACGCCATGGTGATCGTCGACCCGCACGGCCGGATCGAGCTGGTGAACGCCCAGGCCGACGCGATGTTCGGCTACGAGCGGGGGGAGCTGGTGGGCCGGCCCGTCGAGGTGCTGGTGCCGCCCCGCTTCCGCGAGCAGCACCCCGGCCACCGACGGACCTACAACGAGCAGGCGCGGGTGCGTCCGATGGGTGCCGGACTCGAGCTGTACGGGCTGCGCAAGGACGGCTCCGAGTTCCCCGTGGAGATCTCGCTCAGCCCGCTTCAGACCGGTGACAGCGTGTCGATCTCCGCCGCCATCCGCGACGTGAGCGTGCGCAAGCGGGCCGAGGCGGTGCAGACCGCGGCCTTCGAGCGGGAGCGGGAGGCGTCCCGGCGCCTGCGTGAGGTCGACCGGCTCCGGTCCGACTTCCTGTCGACCGTGTCCCATGAGCTGCGGACGCCGCTCACCGCCATCCGGGGCTTCGCCGACCTGCTCGTGGAGCACTGGGACGCCACCGAGGGGGAGCAGCGCCGGGCGCTGGTGCAGCGCATCGCCGGTGCGGGGCTGCGCCTCGACCGGCTGATCGAGGACCTGTTGGACTTCACCCGTCTGGAGCGGGGGCAGCTCGGGATCGAGCTCGGGGCGCGGCCGGTGGCCGACCTCGTGGAGGAGGCGCTGCGCCACGTCGCCGTCTCCCTCGAGCGCCACGAGGTCGAGGTCGACCTCGAGCCGAGCCTCGTGGCGCTGGTCGACGAGGCCGCCATCGCGCGCGTCTTCGTGAACCTGCTGACCAACGCCGCGAAGTTCTCGCCCGCGGGCTCCACCATCTCGATCCGGGCCGTGGCCACCGACGATCGCATCGCCGTCTCGGTGATCGACCGCGGGTCGGGCATCCCCGAGGAGGAGCAGGACCGCATCTTCGAGCGGTTCTACCGGGCCCAGGGAGGCACGGCCCGCCGACCGGGCACCGGCGTGGGGCTCGCGATCGTCAAGGAGTTCACCGAGGCCCAGGGCGGGGAGGTCCACCTGCGCTCGACCGTCGGCGAGGGCAGCGAGTTCACCATCCGCTTGCGCCCCGCCCGCACCTGACGCCTTCGCCGGCATCCGGTGTCGTCCCCGGGCCGGCAAGCGCGTAGCCTGTGAACTCCCCACGGGGACGTAGCTCAGTTGGCTAGAGCACCTGCTTTGCAAGCAGGGGGTCGTGGGTTCGATTCCCATCGTCTCCACCAGATCGCGCGAGGTCCCGGCTGCGCTCGAGGCGCTCGTCTCAGTCGGCGAGGGTGAACAGGCCGGGTTGGGTTGGGCCGGTGCGGTCGTCGGGCTCCGGTGCGTTTTGCGGGGGTTCTTCGCCGGGTGGTGGGTGCCATCGTTTCCCGGTCTTGCGGTGGACGAGGTAGCGCTGGTTGACGGGACCCTCCAGGCGCAGGTCGTGGCGGGTCTTGAGGTCGTGGCAGTGCCAGCAGAGCCAGGACAGGTCCTCGAGGCGGGTGTCGTGGGTGAGGGTCCAGCCCTCGTTGTGGTCGATGTCGAGGAGGTGGCGGCTCCCGCAGCGTTCGCATGCGCCGCCGCGGGCTTCCATGGCGGTGCGCTGGTGGGCGGTGACCTGTCGGCCGAGGTGGGTGACGTTGTTGATGTCGATGCCGTCTTTGAACACCACGGTCAGGAACGCATCGGAGAGCAGGGCCCGGATGGCGGAGACCGACACCGGCCCGACGCCGGCGATCTCGCAGGTCTCCCCTGGTTCGACCACCCCTCGGTTGAGGGCGGGGACGTCGATGAGGGCGATGACCTTCTTGTCCGGGCGCACCGCCTGGGATCGGCGGGCTGGAGCGTCGGGGGACGCAGCGCCGAGGAGCAGGTCGCGTACGACGTCGGCGGTGTAGGCCTCGACCCGTTCCATCCGCCCTGCGTTGCGGGCATCGGCGAAGGCCCGATCGGTGCGGGGTTTGAGGGCGGCGTCGATCTCGGCCATGTCCTCGCCGGGCAGGCGCAAGGTGAGGTTGGCCATGCCGTCGGGGTCGTTCCAGCGGCGCACGCATCGCTGGGCGTGGAGACGGCGCCGGCGTGCCTCGCGGTCTTTGTCGGCCTTGGCCCGGGCGGCTGCGGCCTTCTCCCGCAGGGTGTGCAGCGAGTCCTTCTCGGCTGAGTCGAGCAGCTCTTCTTCGTCCTCGGGAGAAGCGGCCGCACCGTCGGACACCTCGTCGGCCTGGTCGGGTGAGACCCGACCTCGGCGGACGGCCTCGTCGGTGCGGGGCTGTTCGTCCAATCGCTTGCTGGTGCGCAGCTTGCGGCGGGCCTTGCCCGTGGGGGTGCCGGTCTTGCGGGCGATGTCGTCCTCAGCGCAGTTCGAGCCACAACCGATTCGTCCCGATTTCTCCCGATTCAGAAGCCCGGAAGTCGTGATTGCCCTGCGGTCTCGTAGGGGTCTTCCTCGGGCCGGGGCGGGCGCTGCTCACGGATCGAGTTCCACGTGGCGCGCAGGTCGTCTGTCGGGAGGTAGGTGCGCCCGCGCTTCTCGCCTTTGGGAGCCAGGAGCCCTGCGTCGACCAACGCCTTGAGGTCGCGCGTCGCTGTGTCGTCGGAGATCTCCTCGCCGGCGCCGTCGAGGACGAGCTTCTTGTAGAGCGACCGCTGCAGTCGCCAGCCGCGAGCGGCATCGCACAGCGCGGCGACGCCGCGGTCGGGAACGCCCCGCTCGCGGGCGAGCCGTTCGCAGCGGTCCCAGAGGGCGTCGGTCTCGTGGATGCGGCGTTGGAGGGTGCGGGCCTGGCGGAAGTGGGCGGTCAGGATGAACTGGATCCAGGGGCGGGTGTCGCGTCCGGGACTCCACGCGCCGTGGGCGACCTCGGTCAGGACGGCGTAGTACCGGTCGGTGTTCCGGCCGAGGTACTCCTCGACGCTCGAGAAGACCGGCGAGAGGACGCCGGCGCTGGCGAGGACGTAGGACTGCAGGCAGCGGGCCATGCGTCCGTTGCCGTCGGAGAAGGGGTGGATCAGCGTCAGGTTGAGGTGCGCCATGGCGGCCCGGACGAGGACGTCGCCGGTGTCGTCGTTGATCGACGCGACGAGCTCGTCGATGAGGGGCTCGACCACCTCCCGGTCAGGTGCTTGGTAGACGACATCGCCGTCTTGGTTCTCCACCCAGATGGCACCCGGCCGCCATTGGCCAGGGTGCTTGGCGAGGTCGTACTTCAGCAGCATGAAGTGGAGCCCCCGCAGCAGCGACGCGTCGACCGCCGGGGGGTTGCCGGCCAGCTGCAGGACGTAGGTCATGGCATCCCGGTAGCCGGCGATCGCCGCAGTGGTCTCGGCATCGGCATCGAGGGGTTCTTCGCCCTCGATGACGGCGGCGACATCCTCGACGGAGGCGTGGTAGCCCTCGATGCTGTTCGAGCCCTGGACGGCGCGCGCGAACGTCGCTCGCCGCAGCGTGCCGGTCCAGCGCCGAGGCTCTGCAAGGAAGAAGCGAAGTTCGCGTCGCTGCTCCTCGATGCGCTCGAGCACGGCGAGATCAGCGTCCCGCAGCACCGGAGGTCGGTAGATGTCCACTCACGCAGGCTACGGGCGGCCTGCGCAGTATGTCGATAAGTAATCGGGGTACCGGCCCGATATCCCGAACGGTATGCGGGACGACCCGACCCGAGCCGTATCAGTAGCGTTCCGGTGACCGTCCCCGTGTACGCATCGGTCCCATCGGCGCTAATCGGAGACCGAACGCTTGATGATCCGGGCCACCGCCTCCCACCGCTCCTGAGCTTCGGGGCTTCCCGCGGGGGCGTCGGTGCCGACGAACCCTTCGACCCAGACCGACGACGCGGGTCCTTCGAGCCAGAGCTCGCCGCCATCCAATCCTCGATCGCCAGGGGTCCAGGCTCCATCGACCGCCCCGACCTCCTCGAGGCTCCCGAAGCCACCGCCGAAGTGTTCGGCGATGCCCCGGTCGACGAGGTCCTGGAACCGGTTCGTGCCCGACAGCTCCGATTCATGGGGCACTTCGACGACCAGGAAGTCGGCGAAGGTCGTCGGAGCCGCCTCCCGGTACAGACAGACGGTGCCGAAGGTGGTTCTGCGCTCCTCCACCTCATCGAGCCGTGTGCCGACGGCGGTTGCGAGGACGTCACTGTCGTCGCACGGCCCGTCGGCTGCCGGAGCGAACTCGCGTGGGTCGAGATCGTTCTCCGGGAAAGGACATGTCCGGTCGCGCCGGCACCCTCGATCAGCAGTTCGTCCACCGTCAGGTCGTCCGAGGGGGCATCCGAAGGCCGTGCCGGCACGAGAACCCCGGTTGCGAGGAGCACTCGAGTCCGCCGGACGCTCCAACTTGCATTGGCCATGTGAAGTCACTCCCCCGCCCCCTTTCAGCCGCCACGGACCGAAGAGGGTCACTCATGGAAGGCGTTGCGACGTCGGAAGGTCCCGGCAAGGGCCTGCTCGGGAAGACTCGTCGACTCATCGCCGTGCCCAATCCGTGCCCAAAGCAGTGGGCACGAGGGTCGATGGCGGTCAGCCACGCATCGGGTGCTCCCTCGTCGGCTTGCCGGGGTGCGTCGTCCACGCTCCGCAGCTCGGAGTCGACGCGACCGATCGGGTGGAAGTCGAAGACGCTCATCGGTCGACAGTCAACCGGAGAGCGAACCGCTCGGCGTCGGTACCGAGCGCCAGCTCCGCAGCGAGGGCGGGGTCGGCCTCGTCGACGCACCCGGCCTCGTCTTCGATGCGCGCGAGCTCGAACGGCCAACCCGCGGCGTGGGACCTGGCATAGCCGAGCAGGCGTGCCAAGGTCTTGGTGTCGTCCACGGCCCTCAGCACCGAGGCAGTGACGTCCATGGCGAACCAGTGGACCGCCGGGTTTATCGGACCGCCGTCACCCGAGATGGCGCGGCGGCAACGGTCGAGCGCGACCTCGTGGTCGTCACGGAGCAGCGCAGCACCGGCGAGGAGGGCGTCGCCACCCGCGACGAAAGACGCGTCGCCCTCGTCGCCGGCGTAGTGGCTCAGCCGGCGCCCGAGCCTTGCCGCCTCGTCGGCGTCGTGGCGCAGCAGGGCGGTGCGGCCGAGACCGAAGATGGCCAGCTCCTCGTAGCTGCCCACTCGCCGGTCGGACAGCGCACGCAGCTCCCGATAGCTGCGCTCGGCCCGATCGAGATCCAGGAGGTAGGTGCTCGCAGCCGCCAAGCCGGACAGGCACGCCATCTCGCTGCCCCGGTCGCCCCGCTCGCGGCTGAGGCGGGCCCCGTCGGTGAACGCCGTCCTGGCGGCCTCGAACTTGCCGGTGCGCAGCAAGAACGCACCTCGGTTCTGGTGCACGAGCCCCCGGTGCTCGGCGACCCCCAAGGTGTCGAGCTCCCTCCGGTATCGACGGGCTGCGTCGATGTCGCCCCGGCTGCCGGCATCGCCGGCGAGCACGAGTAGGGCGGCCCGCAATCCCCAGGGAGCGTCGAGGGGGCGCAGCATCTCCACCGCTCGCTCGGCGAGCGCGCGCGCCGTCCGGGATTGGTGCATCTGGGCTCGGCCGCCCGCTTCCATGGCGAGCAGGTTCCCGATCAGCACCGCTTCCTGGGGATGTGCATGCTCGAACGCGGACCGGGCGCGCTCCCAGTGGCGGACGGCTTCGGCGGGTCGGCCGACGAATCGCAGGTGGACGAACACCGTGGAGAGGTCGAGCAGGGTCGACGCGTCGAGCCGGTCCAGCGCATGGGTCCAGGCAGCGACCGCGTTCGGCAGCTCCTCGGCCACCAGCCCGACGAGGTGCTGGTGATCGGGGCCGAAGACACGTTCGGTCCAGTCGACGACAGCCTCGCGGTACCAGGCGGTGTGGCGTTCGAGGGTGGCCGCTTCCTCGATCGCGTCAGCGGCCAGCAGCTCGCGGGTGAACGCCAGCACCAGCGGGTGCCGGTCGTAGCGGCCGTTGGGCGAGACGCGGAGGAGGGAGGCGCGGGTCAGCGAGGACAGCACCCCCAAGCTCGCCCCGGCCACGGCGGTCGCCGCCTCACGTCGGAAGCCGCCCTGGAAGACAGCGAGCCGGCGCATGACCGACTGCTCCTCCGCGCTGAGGCGGGACCACGACTGCTCGAAGACGACCCGGATGCTTCGATGCCGGTCGTCGACATCCGCGTCCGGCCTCGCCAGGAGGTCGAGGTCGGCGCCGATCTCCTCCACGAGGTCCGAGACGGGGAGCACATCGACCCAGGCCGCTGCGAGCTCGAGCGCGAGCGGGCTGCCTTCCGTGAGCGCGCACAGCGCGTCGACCGCGTCCCGTTCACCGTCCAGGCGCACACGGGGATCGACCCGACGAGCGCGGTCGACGAAGAGCCGGGCGGCGTCCGAACGCGCGCCACCGGCGTCGGGACGAGCGGGCCCGCCCAGACCGGTCAGCGGGAAGTTCGCCTCGCCCTCGACCCGGAGCCGTGCCCGCGAGGTGACCACGAGCACCGGCCCGTCGCCGCGGAGCAGCGCTGTCGTGACGCCGGCCGCGCCCTCGATGTCGGTCACGTCGTCGAGGACGATCAGCATGCGGCGGCCGTCCAACTGCCCGGCGAGGTGATCGGCCGGCCGGCCCCCCTCGTCCTGCACCGGCGCGGCGCCGACCGCTTCGGTGATGCGGGCCAGCATCTCCTCGGTCGTTCCGATGTCGGCGAGGGGCACGACGCAGACGCCGTCGGCGAAGCGGGCCATGGTCGCCGCCCGGTGCGCGAGCTCCAGCGCCAGGCGCGACTTGCCCACGCCACCGAACCCGGTGATGGTCACCAGCCGGTGCTCGTCGGTGTCCAACAGCGCGCTGAGCCGGGTCAGCTCGGCGACACGGCCCACGAACGAGGTCCGGGGCACGGGGAGCGCGCTCGACGTCGTGCGTCGCTCGGAGGCTCGCAACCGTGCGTCGGCCGCGGCGCTGGTCGGGGCCAACGGCAGCTCGAAGGGCGCCGCGTCGAGCCGGACGTCGTTGGCGAGCGGGCTGCGTGCCGCGAGCAGGACGGTGTGGAGGCGCAGCAGCATCGCCGGGTCGGGGTCGGCCACCCGCCCGAGCCCGTGCGCCAGCTCGCCCAGCTCGGTTGCCGAGCTCCGGTCCCGGTCGGCGATGAGCGCCTCGGCGCGATCGACCAGCGCGCCGCGCAGACGGCTGGCGAGGTTCTCCCTGGTGTCGTAGAGCCACTCCTCGAGCTCGTGGCCCAGGTTGCGGAGCGACACGTCCGCGAGGAACGGCGCGGCGTGGAGCGCCAGTGCCGACGCCAGGTCGCCCGCGTCGAGCGCATCGAGCAGGTCGTGGACGTCGGTACGGATCGACGTCGCGACGCGGTCTCGGTCGGCGGAGACCACGCCGGGGACCGCTCGGCGCAGCTGGCTGAGCGCCTGCGACAGCTGGTTGCGGGGGTCGGCGGCCCGAGCCCAGAAGACGCGGCTGAGCCGTCCCCGTTCCTGAGGACCCTCGAGGGCCAGGTAGGCCAGCAGCACGAGGGGCTTCGGTTGCCGCAGCGCGCTGCCGGGAAGCTCGAGTCCGCCCAGGGTCCGCAGCCGCATGCGGCCGAACGTAGGACGTCGTCGTGCCCCGGCTCCTGTCGTGCTGCGCTGCGTGGCGATGCCGCTACATCGCGCGCCACAGCTACAGGGTCGGTACAGGGGTGCTCGGGAAGCATCGACCACCGCCGGCCGGAGCGGGATCTCCGGTCGGTTCGACGATCGCCCAGCGGAGAGCAGCAGCCATGCATCGCACCCCAGCACCTCGACGCGCCCGCCACTGCCGACCCGAAGATCGTGGGGTGCAGCGCCGCCCGCGCCTCGTCGCGCTGGTGGCCGCGGTGGTGCTGCTGACCGCCCTGCCCGTGAGCCAGCAGGCCGCGGCCATCGATCCGTTGCCGGACAGCGCGCCGGAAGTGGGTGACTCGGTCATCGCCAGCTACTGGTCCGAGCCCGAGTTCCTGCTCACCGCGGGGGCCGAGCGCTGGAACGTCCGGAACAGCCCCGATGGAACGGTGGTCGCCGCCTACGACAAGCCCGAGGGCGCGATCGACGACGGGTACATGGCCACCGGCCGCTTCGCGCCGCAGCAGCCGCTGACCGGTGGCGGGGTGCTCGACGTCAGCGTCCTGCACGCCGCGTACGAGCGGTCGCAGTCGTGGGCCTTCATCCGCAAGGACGACGGCACCGCCGAGGTGGTCGGCCCGATGGAGCAGGGATGGCCCCGTCGCTACCTGCTGCAGATCTCCGGCGAGGCGATCGTGGGTGGCACGGTCAGCGCCGACGAGGGCACGGCCGGCAGCGAGGTGCCCATCGCCGCAGTCGTGACCGACGCCGGTCGGCTCCTCGAGTTCCGGGGCGACGCCCAGACCGGCACCACCTACCGCGCCGAGGTCGTCACCTCGGCGGTCGGCTCCCCCGTCGCGGCCGTGGGGCGGATGTTCACCGGCTTCGAGCGCTCCGACGAGCTGCAGGCCTCCAGTGGGTTCGCCGAGGGCGACGGCAGCCACGGGGAGAGCGCCGACGTGCTCACCGTGCTGCTCGATTCCGGCGACGTCGTCCCGCTGCGACGGAGCGGTTCGGCGCTCGACTCGTGGATCGAGATGGACGAGCTCGCCGTCGAGCTCACCGATGACGAGAAGACGGTGCTCGCCGGGGTCGCCCATCCCATCCTCGACTTCGACGTGCTCTGCGCGGTCGACGTCACCAACGAGCAGGGTTCGACCACCGGTCGCGTCGGGCCGGTCTCGGCCGCGCTCGGGTGCCGGCAGGCGACGGTCGACGGCCTCCAGCAGCCGAGCATGGGGCGCTTCGTCGTGGCGGCCGGCGTGGACGCTCCCTCCGACCGGTTCGGCAGCGCCTACGGGTCGGTCTGGGCCCACCAGGTGGTCGACCTGCGGGAGCGGGTCAACAACACCGTCACCATCGTGAAGCGCGTGCGCCAGCCGACCGAGGCCTGCACCTTCCTGGACGCGCCGGACGACAGCCTCCGTCCGGGTGCGTTCGACATCCGCACCACGGCCGCGCAGACCGTCGTCGGGTGCGTCAGCGAGGACAGCTTCTCCGCCGACCGGATCGAGACGACCACCTTCCGGTCACCCGCCGTGCCCACGAACTCCTACTTCACGCCCTCGACCGACCCGCAACCGATCAACGAGGACAGCTGGGACACCGTCAACACGGCGATCGAGCGGACGACCGTCGACGCCCTCGCCGGGGAGGATGTCACGGTCGAGACCCGCACCTACACCGACATCACCGCGCCCACCGTGCAGCTCCAGTTCCCGTGCAACCGGTTGCTGGCCCGGCCCATCGGGGGTCAGCGCGAGTTCGCCGAGTGTCGCCGTGACGAGAGCTTCGCCCCGTCGGATGGGCTGCTCGACCTCGCCGACCCCATCCCGGGCATGGCCCCCGACCACCGGGTGGCGCTCACGGTGGCCGGCTACGGGAACGTGGAGGGCGAGCCGGGCGTGTTCGTGTCCCTGGTCCGCCCCGGTGACGCCGAATCCGGCGATCCCACCGCGGACCAGGGCCTGCTCGGGGAGGACCTCCTGTGGACGGTGGAGCCGGCTCGGCTGCTCGCCGACGACCTCGAGCGGATCCGGTCCACGCCGTCGGAGGTCGACCTCGACGCGCTCGACCGCTTCGAGGTGGGCGACCCGGCCACGGCGCCGCCGGCGCTGCTGACCGAGATCCCCCGGCCGGGGCGCACCCCGATCACGATCCGCATCCAGAGCGAACCGGATCTGGAGACCGCCGCCGGTCTCCCGATCGCGGTGCTGCAGGCGCCGCCGACGGTCGCCGGCCTCGGCCAGCAGGCCACGTTCACGCCCGAGTTCGCGTCGACCGAGGGGTCGTCGTCCGCGACCGCCCAGTCCCGGTCGTCGCGCATCGGCGCGCACGTCGGCTTCGAGGTCACCGCCACGGCCGGCGTCGGCTTCCTCGGCAACAACGCCCGCGCTGGTGGGGGCGTCGCCGTCGGGTACGAGTTCATGAACGAGGTCGAGCAGTCGATCGAGAACATCGTCGAGTTCGAGAAGACCGAGAGCTACGGGGGGTCGTTCGCCGACCACACCGTCGTCACCACCTCGCGCTCGGAGTACGTCTACCAGGCCATCGTGGAGGAGGACGCGACCGGCCTGGCCACCGGCTCGTCCTTCGAGTACCGCATCCCGGCCGGTGTCGTGAACCAGTCGCGACCGCTGTCCGACCTCGAGGCCACCGACCCGCGTCTCTACGGGCCGGACGGCCTGTACCGCCCGATGCTCGACCGACTGGTCGGGAACGTCGTCATCGGCAACCCCGGCTCGTATCCGTCCGGGGAGGGCAGCTCCGAACCCACCACGGTGCTCGCAGACAACGGCGGCGTCTGCCTCGGCGGCTACGCCGCCGCGGACGATCCCACGCCCACGCCCGGTGAGCTGCCCGACCTCGCGCCGGTCGAGAACCCGTACTACTCGAGCCCGCCGCCGAACCCGGTGGGTCCCAGCATCCTGACCTCGGAGCCGCACGTGGTGTCGCTGGGCAACGACCTCACCGAGGGCGCGTCGATCGCGCTCACGAGCGCGACGGCCTCGTCGCTGGTCACGTCCAAGAGCCACGACTTCATGATCGAGGGCATCGCCAAGGTCGAGTCCGAGGTGAGCAGCGGCGGGTCGGCGAAGATCGAAGCCGAGTTCCGTGCTGGGATCGACGGCGGCTTCAGCCTCGGCAACGGCGTGTCGGACACGCTGTCGACGGGCTCGGAGCTCTCGGCGGTGATGGGGAACATCCCGTTCTCGACCGACGGCCGGCCATGGCTCGAGGACGAGGCGTACTCGTGGCGCATGTACATGTGCAAGGCCCGCCTCGGGCCCGGCATCGGCGGCGCTGAGGTGTGGGTGCAGGGCTACGTGGTCGACGGCTACGCCGGCTCGGGCGGCATCGACGAGCTCGCACCGGTTGCCGGGTCCGCCCCGGCCGAGGGCGACGTGGTGGCGGCGGAGCCCTCGAGCGCCTTCTCCCTCGACGCCACCGTCGCAACCGACTGCGCGGTCGACGACACCTTCCGGTGGCGCCAGGACGCCGGGACCGTGGCCCGCTACGTGCTCGAGGTCGAGAACGCGGTCACCGGCCAACGACAACGGGCCACCCTCGCCGACGCCGCCGACCCGGTCACCGCCGACTCGCGCGGCCCCGTCGACTGCGCGTCCGTGCTCCCGGACTCCTACGTCGAGGGTGACCTGCACCGCTGGCGGGTCCGCAGCGAGGGCTTCGTCGACGACGTCGAGGTGTCCGAGTGGGAATCGTTCCGGCCCCAGGCCGTGCCGAGCGAGCACACCATCTCCCTGCTCCAGCCGCTGGTGCTCGAGGACGGTTCGATCCGGGTCGACATCGACGACCCCACCGGCGTGCGCTCCTTCGTCCACGACGTGGTCATCTACGACGCCGATGACGTCTCCCCGTCCGGCATCGTCGCCAGCGCGCAGGACGTCGGTTCGACGCACCGGATGGCGTCGCTGCTGCCGGGTCGCTACGTGGTCGAGGCGGTGGGGCACAACGACCACGTCGACGAGATCGGGCAGACGATCACGACACCGCCCGTCCGTGCGGAGCTGACCGTCGACGACCAGCTCGCCGCCCAGTTCCGGACCAGCGGGTGCGCGCTCGACCCGGATTGCTCGATCGCCGACACGATCACGTTCGAGGACCTGTCGGCGCCCGGTGGCGACGTGCCCCTCACCGACTGGTTCTGGACCTTCGGCGACGGCACGACCTCGGCCGAACAGCATCCGACGCACCGCTTCGCGGAGCCCGGCGACTACGACGTCACGCTCTACGTGCGCGACGCCGCCGGTCGGGCCGACCAGATCACCGAGCTGGTGACCGTCGGACTCCCCTCCGCCGATCTCGCCATGGCCGCCGACGGTGGGGGCGAGGTGCCGCTGGGCGGGACGGCATCGTTCCGGCTGACGGTCACCAACGGCGGACCGGAGCCGTCCCTCGCCAGCACGGCCCAGCCCCTGACCGTCGAGGTCGACGTCCCGCCCGGGCTGGACCCCGTCTCGGCGTCGGGTTCGGGCTGGAGCTGCACGGTGGCGCCGGAGGTGCGCTGCACCCGGGACGCGACGCTGGCGGTCGGCGGCTCGGCGCCGGACGTCACCGTCCGGGCCGATGTCACCGATGCCGGCGCCGGCGAGGACGAGGTCGGGGCGACCGTGTCCTCGGGCCGGTCGGTCGACCCCATCGCCGGGAACGACGTGGCCACCGCGCCGTACCGCATCACGTTCACGAGGGAGGCCGAGCTCGTCCCGACGACCCTGCCCTCGCCCATTGACGAGACGATGTCGATGACCGTCCTCGGCGACGAGGTGTGCGTGGCACTCGACACCACCGACCTCCCGGGCACCGTCTCATCGGTCGAGCTCACCGATGGCGCCGGTGTCTCGGTCGTGTTCCCGGCCGGGTCTGCGGACGTGTCACCCGAGGGTCTCCTCCAGATGTGCGGGCCTGCGAGCGAGGACGTCCGCGACACCCTGTCGCGCGCGCCAGAGACGATCGACGTCTTGGTCTACGTCGACGGCGACCCGGCAGCGTTCCTCGTCGGCACGGCGCAGGTGCCGGCGCCCCCGTCGCTGCCTCCGGCGCCCGTTCCCCCGCCTCCCAGCGGCCCCAGCGATCCTGACGCGCCCGAGGACCCGTCGTCGGACACCGAGACGCTGGACGTCGACGACGCCGATCCGCTCGACGGTGCCATCACCATCTCGAAGCGTCGGTTCGGCGACGACGATGCCGGTCACGTCGTGCTGGCTCGTGACGACACGTTCGCCGACTCCCTGACCGGGTCCGTGCTCACGTCCACCGGTCCGTTGCTCTACACCGGCCGAGACGCGCTGGATCCGAGGACCGAAGCGGAGATCCGTCGGGTGCTTCCGGGCGGCGGCCGGGTGTTGGTCCTGGGAGGCGACGCCGCGCTCTCCGACGCGGTCGTGGACCGTCTCGGTGCCGTCGGCTACCGGGCCGACCGGCTGGCCGGCCCGACCCGGGTCGAGACGGCGCTGGCCATCGCCGACGAGGCCCTCCGACTGGCTGCCGCGCGCGGCGAACGACCGCCGGAGGTGCTCCTGTCCCGCTGGGACGGGTGGGCCGATGCCGTGACGGCCGGCGCACACGCCGCAGCGAGCGGTTCACCGGTGTTGCTGACCGGCAATGGCGGCCTGCACCCGGCCGTCGCCGATTGGCTCGACGGGCATACCGATCTCGATCCCGTCGCCATCGGTGGGACCGCCGCCCTGTCATCGATCACGGTCGCCGCGGCCGGAGCCGACCGGATCGGCGGTGGCGACCGCTTCGAGACCGCGGCGCTCATCGCCGAGCGATGGTGGCCGGCGACCCCACCGCTGGCGTTCGTGGCCAACGGCATCGACCCCGGCGCCTGGCGAATCGTCCTGGCCGCAGCCGGCTACGCCGCCGACGAGGGTGCACCGATCCTGCTCGTCACCTCGTCGGTCGTGACCGACGCGACCGACGCGGTGCTCTGCGCCAGCGGCACCAGGCTCCGGTCAGCGGTGCTGGGATCGACGTCGCTCGTCGGGCCCGGGGTCCGCGCCACGCTCGAGGGGAGCTGCTGACCGACAGATGAGATCGTCGCGCTGCGGCCCCCTCAGCGACGTGGCGGGGTGGCGGCGCGGAGGTTCCACGTCGGTAGCCAACCGGGCTGCTGGAGAGCGATCTGCTGCGACTGCTCGCGCATGCGATCGATTTCGGAGCCGGCTATCTGCAGCACACCATTCTCGGCGTATTAGGTGCGCTTACTACAGTGCGGGCCATGACGACGGGCGTGGTGGTGGAAGGGCGGTTCTGGGCCGACCTGGGAGTGCACGGCGGCGCGACGGCGCTCGTCTCAGGTGAACGCACCATCACCTACGACTCGTTGGCGGGGCTCGTGGCCGACGCCCGGGAGCAGCTCGGCGGGGAACGACGGCTCGTGCTGCTCCGCGGGGCCAACTCCGTCGAGTTCGTCGTGTGGTACCTGGCGGCGCTCGCCGGCGGCCATCCGGTCCTCGTCGCCCCGGACGACACCTCGGCGATGCGGGGCCTCGTCGACCGGTACGACCCCGACGTCGTGGTCTCCGGAGCCGTGCCGGAGCACCGGCGGGCAGGCACGGCACACGACATGCACCCCGAGCTGGCCGTGCTCCTGTCCACATCGGGTTCGACCGGGTCGCCGAAGCTGGTCCGCCTCAGCCACGACAACCTGGCCGCGAACACGCGGTCGATCATCGAGTACCTGGGCCTGACGGGTGACGACGCCGCGTTGACCGCGCTGCCGCTGCACTACTGCTACGGCGCCTCGATCCTGCACACGCACCTCGCCGTCGGCGCGACGGTCGCGCTGACCGACCTGTCGGTGGTCGACCCGTGCTTCTGGGCGATGTTCGAGCGGATCGGAGCGACCGGCCTCGCCGGGGTGCCGCACACGTTCGCGCTCCTCGACCGCATCGGGTTCACCGGCGCCGACCTGCCCTCCCTGCGGTACCTCACCCAGGCCGGTGGGCGGCTCGCGCCGTCGACGGTCCGCCGCTACGCCCAGCTCGGGGAGGCGCACGGCTGGGAGCTGTTCGTGATGTACGGCCAGACCGAGGCCACGGCGCGGATGGGCTACCTGCCGCCCGAGATGGCGGCGACGCACCCCCACGCCGTCGGAGTCGCGGTGCCGGACGGGACCTTCGACATCGTGCCCGTCGACGAGGCCGACGAGCCCGGCGTCGGCGAGGTCGTGTACCGGGGGCCGAACGTCATGCTCGGCTACGCCCAGGAAGCCGGCGACCTCGCGTCGGGTCGCACGGTCGAAGCGCTCCGCACCGGCGACCTCGGCCGCATCAACGACGCCGGGCTGCTCGAGATCGTCGGTCGGCGCGCCCGCTTCGCCAAGCTGTTCGGCCTCCGCATCGACCTGTCCGACCTCGAGGCGACGCTGGCCGACGCCGGTCTCGAATCGGCGTGCGCGAGCGACGACGAGCTGCTCGCCGTGGCCGTCACCGGCGGGGCCGATGTCGCGCTGGAGCGAGTGCTCGCGCTGACGTCCCTGCCGCACCACGCCGTCGAGGTGGTCGTGGTGGACGAGCTCCCCCGGAACCCCAACGGCAAGCCGGATCCGGGAGCAGTCCTGGCCTTCGCACGTGCAGCACGCGATCGGCGAGCCGGCGAGCTGGCCTCGCCGGCGACGCCAGGCTCCACCGGGCGGGACCTCGGCACGGACGGCCTGGCGTCGCTCTACCGATCGGTGCTGGCCCTCGACCGGACACCCCAGGGCGACGACACCTTCGTCTCGCTCGGCGGCGACTCGCTCTCCTACGTCGAGCTGTCGATCGCCCTGGAGGATCACCTCGGCGTCCTCCCCCACGACTGGCACCTGCAGCGCCTCGACGACCTCGCCGCGGTCGAGGGGGGCAGGCGCCGCCGGTGGCGCAGCGTCGAGACCAGCATCGTGCTGCGAGCGATCGCGATCACGCTCATCGTCGGCAACCACGTCGACCTCTGGAGCCTGGCCGGCGGCGCGCACGTCCTGCTCGCCGTGGCCGGCTTCAACTTCGGGCGCTTCGGATCCGGGCCGCCGTGGCGGACCATCGCACGGGTGGCGGTCCCGTCGGTGGTGTGGATCGGTGCCGTGGCCGCGTTCAGCGACCGGTGGGACCTCACCAACGCGCTGCTCGTACGCCAGTGGTTCGCCGGCTCCGACGGCCGCTGGGGCTACTGGTTCATCGAGACGCTGCTCGCCCTCCTCGTCCCGCTCGCGCTCCTGTTCACCGTCCCCGCCGTCCGCTCGATCGACCGGCGCTGGCCCACGGCGCTGCCATCCGTCGCGCTCGCCGTCGGCCTCGCCATCCGGTGGGACGTCTGGGAGACGGTCGAGCAGCACCTCCGGCTCTTCCGGCCCCAGGAGGTCCTCTGGCTGTTCGCGCTGGGTTGGCTGGCGGCGCGAGTGCGGAGCCGGCAGGCGCGCGTCGCGACCGCGCTCCTCGGCGTCGCCGCAGCGTGGGACTTCTTCCAGCTCGACCGCACGAACGTGGTCCTGGCCATCGGCATCGCCGCGTTGCTGGTGCAGCACGCCATCCCGCTCCCTCGCCTCGCAGTCGGCGCGCTCGGCGCGCTCGCCGGCGCCTCGCTGCACATCTACCTCGTGCACTGGCAGGTGTACCCGCTCCTCGACGGCATCGGACCGGCGGCGGGGACGGCGGCCGGGCTGCTCGCGGGCATCGCCGCCTGGCGCGCGATGACGACCGGCGAGCGCATGGTGCGCCGTGCGCTGGTCGGCTTGCCCGTTCCATGGCGTCGCTGACCCGGCTCAGCGGCGGCGACCGTCTCCGTCGTTCGCTGCGCTGGCCGCCTCGGCCGACGCAGTCGCCCGGTCCATGAGCGCACGCCACGCCCCGGTCGACCACAGCGCCCAGGCCACGAGGACGGGCTGGAAGAACAGCCGGGTCAGGCGGGCCCGGTCGGAGTCGAGGCCGAACGCGTCCGTGCCCTCGACGTACTGGGCGATGTTGCCCGGGAAGATGGCGACGAAGAAGGTCGCGGTGGCGAGGCCGACCTCGACCCGCCGGCGCCGCCAGCCCACGAGCGCGGCGCCGAGCCCGATCTCCACGACGCCGGACGCGAGCACGACGACGTCGGCGTCGACCGGGAACCAGTCCGGGACCTGGGCCTGGAACTCCTCCCGAGCGAAGGAGAGGTGGGCGACGCCGGCGTAGACCAGGGCGACGCCGAGGAGCCAGCGCCCGGCGGTGCGGAGTGAGTCGGCGGGCATGACCACCGTCTACACGGTGCCGGCCGCCGTCCGGCCGACGACGTCGGCCGGACGGTCGCCGCTACGGTCGCGCCCAGTGCGTCGCGTCGCCGTCACGGCTGCTCTCGTCCTGACGGTGGGGATCGGCCACCTGCTCGTGGTCGGGGTGGTCCTGGTGCGGGGCCACGTCCTCGACGAGGGTTTGTACCTGGGAGCGCTGGCCCGGGCCGACGCCTACGAGCGGGCGTACACCGACGTCCTCACCGATCCCGAGATCGACGCCGTCGCCGCAGACCTGCTCGGCGGGCTGCGATTCGAGGCGGTCGACCCGGACGAGGCCAGGGTCATCGCCACGAACACGCTCCGCTGGGTGGTCCCACCGTCGCGTTTGCGCACCGGCACCGAGGCGTTGCTGGCCGAGGTGCTCGCGTACGTCCGGGGTGACGTGGCGCGGGCCGACGCCCCCGTCGACCTCCGGGCGGAGCTCGCCCGCATCGAGGCGGCCGGAGTGCAGCACGCCCGCGCCCTGCTGGCGACCGGGACCGAGTCGGTGAGCGCAACCATCCAGCGGTACCGGGAGGCCGTGGGAGCGTTCCTCACTGCGCTCGCAGCAGGACAGGTGCCTTCCGTCGTCCCCGTCCCGGCGCCGGCGATCGACCGGGATGCGGTCGCATCGGTGCTCGACGCCGTCGCCGACCGCACCGGTGCGGATCCCGCAGCGGTCGCCGCGCTGGCGGCGGCGGGCTCCGATCACGACGCGGTCGTCGTCGCGGCCAGCGAGGCGATCCGGGTGCGGGCCGACGCGGCACGCCAGGCACTGGGCGATCGCCTGGCCGACGGGCGTGCGTTCGATCCGGTGGCCCAGCTCGCCGAACGAGCGGGTGAACCCCGGCGCAGCGTCCTCGCGAACCTCGACACCGTGCGCGACCTGGCCTCCTGGTTCGGTCCCGCCGCCCTCGCGATCGGCGCGTCGGTCACGCTCGCTGCGGTCGTCGCGATCGTCCTCCGCGATCGACGCAGGCCGCGTCGGGCGATGCTCATCCTCGCCGGGGGTGGGGTCGCCGCCGCGGCCATGACGGTGGCGGGCTGGCTCGCGGTCCGCTCGGTGGTCCGCCCGCCGTTGGCCGCAGCGACCGGGACCGGGCCGGGCACGTGGGACCTCCCACCCGGGCTGCGCGGCGTGGTGTCGGACGTGCAGGCCGAGCTCGCCTCGGCCCTCGGCGGGGCGGCGTTGCGCTTGGCCGCACTGCCGCTGGCAGTCGGCGGCGTGCTGGCGGTCGGCGCTGCCCTCGCAGGCGCGACGGCACGGGCCTCCGGACCGCGAGCACGACCCAGGCGCACCGTCGCGCTGGCCGCCGCAACCGCCGTCGTCCTCGGGGGTGTCGGTTGGGTGCTCGCCCCGTCCCCGCAGTCGGAGGAGACCTGCAACGGCCACGTCGAGCTGTGCGACCGCCGGTACGACGAGGTCGTGCAGGCCGCCACCCACAACTCCATGTCGAGCCCCGACGTGGTGGAGGTCTGGCCGGAGCACGACGAGACGATCGGTGAGCAGCTCGACAGCGGCATCCGCGCCCTGCTGATCGACACCCACTACTGGACCGACGTGGTGTCGGTCGAGCAGCTGGCCGCCATCGATCCCGCCATCCCGCGCGCGGTGGTCGACGCCACCTTCGCCATCGAGGGCCGCACCCGGGCATCGGGTCGACCCGGGACCTACCTCTGCCACAACCACTGCCTCTGGGGGGCGTTGCCGCTGGTCGACGCCCTGGTCGACGTGCGCGCCTTCCTCGATGCCAACCCGAGGGAGGTGGTGACCCTCATCGTCCAGGACGCCATCACCACCGAGGACACGATCGACGCCTTCGAGGCCGCAGGGCTGACGCCGTACCTGCACGCGCACGACGACGGAGAACCGTGGGCGACCCTCGGCGAGCTGGTCGACCGGGGTGAGCGGCTGGTCGTCTTCGCCGAGGAGGAGGGACCTCCGCCGAACTGGTACCACGCAGCCTTCGCCCACATCCAGGACACGCCGTACCGGTTCGCGTCGGTCGACGACCTCTCGTGCGACCGCAACCGGGGGCCGGCCGATGCGCCGCTGTTCCTGCTCAACCACTGGTTGGAGGCGGTCGCACCCGACCGCCGCAACGCCGTCGCCGCCAACGCCGAGGACGTCATCGTCGACCGGGCGCACCGGTGCGGTGTCGAGCGCGGGCGGCTGCCGAACTTCGTCGCCGTCGACTTCGCCGGCATCGGCGACGTGCGCTCGGCGGTCGACCGGCTGAACGGCCTGGCCGCCGCTCGCCGCGGTTGACTGGCCGGCCGTGGACACCGTGCTCGTCTTCGGCGACCAGCTCAACCGCCGCATCGGCGCGCTGGCAGCGCGCGAACCCGGCGAATGCCGCGTGCTGCTCGTGGAGAGCGAGGCGCTGCTCCGACCGGCGCGCCACGTCCAGCGGCTGCACCTCGTGATCACCGCCATGCGCCGCTTCGCCGAGGAGCTGCGCGACGCCGGCTACGACGTCGACCTCCGGCGGGCACCCACCATGGCCGCCGGCATCGAGGCCCACGTGGCGGAGCACCGCCCCGACCGGGTGATCGCCACCGAGGCGAACTCCCGGGCCGGTCGGGCGCTGTGCGAGCGACTCGGCATCGAGCAGGTGCGGTCGAACCAGTTCCTGCGCCACCACGACGAGCTCGCGGCGTGGGCCGAGGGTCGCCGCAGCCTCAAGCTGGAGGACTTCTACCGCTGGACCCGGACCGACCTCGGCTACCTCATGGACGGCGACCGGCCGGTGGGTGGCCGCTGGAACCTGGACGCCGACAACCGGGAGCCGCCGCCGGAGGACGCGTCGATCTTCACCGAGCCGCAGGCGTCGCGCCTCGACGAGGTCGACGAGGAGGTCCTCGCCTCCCTCCCCGACGCCAAGGGTGCGGAACCGGTGGGGTGGTGGGCGACCTCACGCCGCGCCGCACTCGCCCGGCTGCGCCACTTCGTCGACCACGAGCTGGTGCGGTTCGGCACCTACGAGGACGCCATGACCACCCGATCGTGGTCGCTGGCCCACTCGATGCTGAGCCCGTACCTGAACCTCGGCCTGCTGCTGCCCGACGAGGTCTGCGACCGGGTCGAGGACGCCTACCGCTCCGGGGCCGTCCCGCTGAACAGCGCCGAAGGGTTCATCCGCCAGGTCATCGGGTGGCGGGAGTTCGTGTGGGGGCTCTACTGGCTGTGGCCGGACCACGCCGACAGCAACGCCCTCGGCCACGACGGCGACCTGCCGCCGATGTTCACCGGCGAGGCGTCGACCGACATGGCGTGCATGGCCGACACCGTCGCCGGCCTGCACGAGCGGGCGTGGGTCCACCACATCCCCCGGCTGATGCTGCTGTCCAACGTCGCCAACCTCCTCGGGGTCCACCCCCGCCACGTCCTCGACTGGATGTCCGACACCTACATCGACGCGGCCGAGTGGGTGATGGTCCCCAACGTCATGGGCATGGCGCTGTGGGCCGACGGCGGGCGGATGGCGACCAAGCCCTACGTCTCGGGCGGTGCCTACGTGAACCGGATGAGCGACTACTGCCGCGGGTGCCGGTACGACCCGCGCCGGCGCACCGGGGAGGACGCCTGCCCGATCACCACGCTCTACTGGGACTTCCTCGCCCGGCACCGCGAGCGGCTCTCCGGCAACAACCGGATGGCACGGCCGCTCGCCAACCTCGATCGGCTGTCCGACCTCGACGACGTGCGAGCCCGTGCCGCCGCGGCGATCGAGGCCGCCGCGGAGGGACGACTCTGACCCGGGTGGGTCAGGCCACCACCGGCCGGGCCCGGTCGATGACCTCGTCGAGTGCCAGTCCGGTGGGCAGCGTCCCGAACGCCAGGCGACCGTCGTCGCCCAGCCGTGACGCCACGAACGCGTCGGCCACCGGGGCCGGGGAGTGCTGCAGCACCTGCGACGCCTGGAACAGCAGCGCCATCTGCTCGACGAGGCGCCGGGCGCGCAGCTCGATGTCATCGAAGTCGCCCAGCTCCGTGCGGAGCGCGTCGGCGGCGGTGTCGAACCGGCGGTCGCTGCCGGCGGCGGCGTCGACCTCGGTCCAGTAGGCGTCGAGCGTCTCGGGCGCCCGACCCACCGCTCGCAGCACGTCCAGGCAGATCACGTTGCCCGACCCCTCCCACACGCCGTTCAGCGGCGACTGGCGGAACAGGCGGGGCAGGTCGGACTCCTCGACGTAGCCGGCACCACCCAGGCACTCCAGCGACTCGGCGGTGTGCATCGGCGCCCGCTTGCAGGTCCAGTACTTCACGATCGGGGTGAGCAGGCGCTTCATGTGCTGCTCGTGCTCGTCGGCGGCCGGGGCATCGAAGGCGCGGGCCAAGCGGATGGCGGAGAGCGTGGCCGCCTCGGATTCGATGGCGAGGTCGGCGAGCACGTTGGCCATCAGCGGCTGGCGGTCGAGGGTGGCGCCGAACGCGGTGCGGTGGTGCGCGTGCCAGGTGGCCTGGGCCACGCCCTGGCGGTGGATGGCGGTGGCGCCGAGCACGCAGTCCAGGCGCGTGTGGTTCACCATCTCGATGATCGTGCGGACCCCGCGGCCCTCGTCGCCGATGCGCTCCCCGAAGGTGTCGAGCAGCTCGATCTCACTCGACGCGTTCGACCGATCGCCCAGCTTGTCCTTCAGCCGCTGGATGCGGACCGGGTTGCGGGTCCCGTCGGGACGCCAGCGCGGCACGAGGAAGCAGGTGAGACCGCCTGGTGCCTGGGCCAGCACGAGGAAGACGTCGCACATGGGTGCCGAGCAGAACCACTTGTGGCCGGTGAGCCGGTACGAGCCGTCGTCGGCCGGCGTCGCGGTGGTCGTGTTGGCCCGGACGTCGGAGCCGCCCTGCTTCTCGGTCATCGCCATGCCGCAGGTCGCACCTGACTTCTCGCCGGCGGGACGGTTGGCCGGGTCGTACTCGAGCGAGGTGAGGCGGGGCTCCCACACCGCGGCCAGGCGGGGCTCGTGCCGCAGCGCGGGCACCGACGAGTAGGTCATGGAGATCGGGCAGATGTGGCCGCCGTCGACCTGGTACCAGGTGAGGACCTTGGCGGCCCGGGCCACGTGGGCGCCGGTGCGCTCGTCGGCCCAGGGCGCGGCATGGAGGCCGTGGGCCACCGCGGTGCGCATCAGCTGGTGGTAGGCGGGGTGGTAGTCGACGACGTCGAGGCGGTTGCCGTACCGATCGTGCGTGCGCAGCTCGGGTGGGTTGCGGTTCGCCTGGCGGCCCCACTCGATGGCCTCGGGCGAACCGGCGAGGCGGCCCAGGGTGGCGAGGTCGGCCAACGCCCACTCACCGCCGCTGCGGGCGACGGCGTCGACGAGGGCGACGTCGGAGCCGAAGACGTCGTGGCCCTCGAGCGGTGGCGGCTGGTTGGTGACCTCGTGGGTGTCGAATCCGGTCAGCACACGGTCGAGGGTACGGGACCCTCTCGGGGTCGTGGGCCGGCAACGCGTCCGGACGCGACGGTGAGCGGGCACCCGCAGGTGCCCGCTCGCCGTCGAGGCTCCGGCGGTCAGCTCAACGCTGCGGCGATGGCATCGACGACGGCCTCGGCGATCGCCGCCGGGCCCCCGTAGATCTCCACCTCGGTGACGGATTCAGCCCGATCGGCCAGGTACCCAGCGGTCGCTGCGCTCAGGGCGTCGCTCGCCGAGAGCATCAGCGGCCCGCCGTTCATCGCCGAGGCGACCCCGCCGCTGAGGGCGTCAGGGAACTTCTCGCCGCTGGTGATGCCGACGAAGGTCGGGGCCTCGAAGAACGCGGCGGCCAGCAGCGCTGACGTGGCGTACCGGTCGGCGCCGGCGATCGCTTGGGCACCCGTGTCCGCCCGGGTGGCCGGCCCGCCGACGGCGTAGCGGACGTCGGGCACGTTCGCCGTCAGGTAGTCGACCACCGCAGGAACCATCTGGTCGCCGTCGGTGAGCAGCACCGCCCCGTCCACCGTGGCCGCAGCCGTGCCGGCGGTGAGCCCGTCGGCGAAGTTGCGACCGGTGGTCAGGAACACCGTCGCCGGGTTCCCGAGCCCGGTCTCGGCGATCTCGATCGCCGTCTCGTACCGGGTGGCGCCGGCGAACCGGACCACCTCGTAGCCGAGGTCGACGATCGCCGCCTCCACGCTGTCGCTCAGCGCTGCGGTGCCTCCGAGGAGGTACACCGTCGCGCCGGGCTCGAGCACCCGGTCCAGCTCCTCGGCGACCCGGCTGTCCAGCTCACCGGTGTAGGTGAGCAGCATCGGGGCGTCCTTGGCCACGGCCAGCGGGGTGCCGGCCAGGGCGTCGGCGAACACGCCGGCGTTGGCCAGCACGGCCGCACCGGCCTTCTCCGGGAACTGGGCCTTGGCCACCTCGATCGCCGTGGCGACCCGGTCCTGGCCGGCGCGCCGGGCGACGACCAGACCGGGCGGGAAGTCGGGGTCGTCATCGAAGGGCGGAGGCGTGACGCCGCCACCGCCACCGGTGTCGTCGTCCCCATCGTCCCCGTCGTCACCACCGTCGCCGGAACCCTGGCCGAACAGCCAGCCGTAGACCTCGGAGACGTAGCCGTCGATCCACCAGACCCGGCGGGCCATCGCATCCGATCCGACGGCCTCGCCGTCCTCGAGGAGCAGCTCGGTCCAGGTGCCGTAGAGGAACTCACCACCCGGGTTGGCCGCGAGGCTCGCCTCGCTGGCCTCCAGGCCCGGGGTGCCCTGCTCCATCTGGTCGAACTCGTTGCAGAAGCCCGACCCGATCAGCTCCTCGGGCACGTCCTCCACCTCGTGCGGGTCGTTCGGGTAGCACGTGCTCACGTCGCCGCCCTCCGTCTCCGCCCAGACCTCGTAGTCGTCACCGAAGCTCACGCCCCGGCTGTAGAACAGGTCCAGCGGTTCCGGCTCGCCATCGGCCGAGGTGGTGTTGTCACCGGTCTCGTAGACGATGAAGTACCGCGACGGATCCCGGACGTCCTCGCTCTCGCCGTCACCAGCGAGGTAGCCCGGAGGCTCCCAACCGAGGGTGTCGGCCGTGATGCCGTAGCCGTACGGTCCGCCGGTCATCGCGTAGCGCGGGTCGAGGGTGGTGATCCGCATCGACTTGTGCTGGGTGACGTTGCGGGCCGGCTCGGCTGCGCCGGCGGCGTAGCTGTTGCAGACCCGGGGCTCGTCCACCTCACCCGAACCTGTCTCGGTGCTCCGGAAGGTCTCGCAGGTCACCGTCCCGTCACCGGTGTGGGTGGTGCCGTCCCAGTGGGTGTAGTCGCCCGGGAGGGTCGTCCAGTCCTGCGCACCGCTGAAGGAGCGCCGGATGTTCAGCTCGTACCGGTCCTGGCCGACCGTGTTGAGCCGCCAGTTCGGCGACCAGGCGTACAGCATCATCACGAAGTCGCCGTCGAGGAAGCCGCGGTGGCCCTTGGCGACCTCGTAGGGGTTGTACCAGGACTGGTCGGCGAGGTTGCTGTCCCCGTCGGTGCGGCTGTCCTCCTCGCAGGTCACCTGCAGCTCGCCGCTGACGTTGGTGGGCGCGGCCGGGCACTGGTGCCAGGTCAGCACCTTGGTGGTGTCGCCTTCGCCCTGCACCACACCCTGCAGGTCCGGGTTCGTGTCGCTCGTGGCGAACGTGGACTCGCCGAAGGTCAGCGTCGGCGTCGCCGTCGCTGTGTCGGCGGCCGTGTCGATGGCCGTGTCCGGCACGGTGGCCGACAGGTTGATGGCCGAATCGAGGCACACGCCCTCGGGGTAGTAGGGGTTCGAGCCGTCGCCGTAGGCCTTGGTCTCGCACTCCATGTTCCGGAAGGCGTACGGGTTGCCGTCGGTGATGTCCCAGTCCGTGGGGAGCACGATCCGGCGCGACATCACGTCGGCCGGGCCGCCCTGGTTCATCTGCCCCTGCTTCCAGGTGGGCAGCGCCAGCAGGCCGCCGGTCGCCACCGAGGTGTCGGGGTGGACCTTCTGGATGTCCTGGGCGAGCAGGCTGCCGCGCCGGGCGATCTCGGTGGCGTAGAGGTCGTAGCCGAAGTCGGCCCAGCCGAACATCTCTTCGGTGTTCTTCGGGGCGAAGAACTCGCCGGTCGTCCAGTCGACCTCGGGCTGGTTCAGCAGGTTGCCGTGGAAGGCCAGGTTGGCCAGGAGGCCGTCCTGCTCGTGACCGACCAGCTCGTCGGTCAGCGACATGCTGAACGAGTGGTACCACTGGTTCTTGCCGTCGTCGAAGGGGACGCACAGCTGCTCATCGATCTCCGCTGTGCACACCGTGTCGGTCGGGAGCCCGGTCTCCGGGTCGGCGAGGTACAGCGCCCGGCCGAGGCCTTTGTCCTCCTCGAGCTGCACGATGGCGAAGGCGCTGTCGGTGCTCGCGTCCGCCACTGCGCCGCTCGAGTCGTAGCCGAACAGGTTGAGGCGCGCCCGCGTGGCGGCGGTGTTGCCGAGCAGGGGCAGGCCGTCCTCGGTGACGCACACGTCCGTGGGCTCGTCGTTCTGACCGGTCGGGACCACGACGGTGTCGGCGCAGCTGTCCTTCAGCCCGAAGTCGGTGGGCACGAGCGGGATGCTCTCGTCATCGGCGGGCGGGTCCACGGTGCTGGCCGCACCCCAGCAGTACGGCGCGGTGTCGTCCGGGCTGCACTTGGCGTTGTCGGTGATCGGCATCGGCATCGCCATCGGCACGAACGGCTTCGGCTTCTGGGTGATGCCCTCGACGCTGGCGGCCGCCACCTCGTAGTCGGCGAGAGCCATGGGCGTGGTGCCGGTCTCGTCGGCGGGGTCCTGGACGACGTCGAAGTCCTGCCAGTCGATGTAGGAGTACCAGACGTCGGTCTGGTTGTTCGCGATCGCGCCGCTCCACCCCTCGCCGGGGCCCTCGCCCTGGCCGGGCCGGAGACCTTCAGGGTCCTCCTGCCAGGTCATGGCGAAGCCGGCGCCGGCGACGCCGGCGACCTCGATGCGCATCGCGTCGCGACGACCGGAGGTCAGGCGCTCGGTGTTGAACCAGCGCATGTAGCTGGCCTCTTCGGGGAGGGTCCGCGGGTCATCGCCGGCCACCATCTGGCCACGGGCGGTCCACACGCAGCTGAAGGGCACCTCACCGACCGGCTGGTTCTGTGGCGTCCGGTCGTCGGTGTAGTCGATGGAGCCCTGCTGGCCGGCGACCTGGTACATGTCGAGCAGGTACAGGTCGTCGGGCGAGGCTGTCGAGAGGTCGATGCCCAGGTAGTCCGCGATGGCGGCGCGACGGGCCTGGCCCGCTTCGCTGCCGTCGAGCGAGTAGTTGGGCTGCCCGCTCGAGCAGTAGCGGCTGGGCCAGGCGACGAGGACCTTCTCGCCCGCCACGGCGTGGAACATGTTGATCACGTCGCCCGGGTAGCTGCCCCCGGTGTCGGAGAACAGCGCGATGTCCGGGCGGACCACGGTGGAGGAGGCTTCGAAGGCCGACTCCGACAGGTTCGACTTCTTCCACGTCTCGCCGTCGTCGAGGCTCACCGCGGCGTAGGCGTCGCGCTTGCCGTGTCCGACGAAGCCGACCCCGTCGACTCCCTCGACCGGCCCGTTGATGAAGACGTTCACGATCGGCTTGGCTCGGTCGCGCGTCTCGACGAGGGCGCCGTCGACGTCGTAGTAGTCGACGGGCTCCACGAGCCCGTTGGCCCGCTGGGTCGGCACGTAGAACTTCATGTACGACGTGAACGCATGCTCGTTCTCGTCGAGGTGGCCGTCGACCGTCGGGCCCTGCCCGTCGTTCGAGGTGCTCTTGAGCACAGGCGTTCCCGGCTCCTCGCTGCCTCCGCCGTCATCGGCGGACGCGACGCCACCGAGCGTCGGCGCGAGCAGTGACGCCGTGACCAGCGCCAACAGGGCGGTCCGTGCACCACGACGCGTGCGCCGCCGATGCTGGGGGTGCGATGTCGTCGGTGATGTCGAACCGCCCGCCCACCGCGCCGAGTGCTCTTCTGGGGTTCTGCGCATGCAGATCACTCCTCCTCGTTCAGAGAGGGAGGGAGCGTCTCGAACTCAGGTTGCGCAGCAGGTCACCTGACGGTGGCAGCTCGGTGGCAGACGGCGACCCGCTCCAAAACGCCCGGAGCCCCGGGAAGAGGCGACCCGGGGCTCCGCGCCCCTGTGGTGGGGGAACGTCCGCACGATGAGCGCGCCAGGTGGCCTCGCGATCGCCGGGCGGTGGCAGATCGGTTGCAGTGATGCCGGCGACGGGGAGGAGAGGACCTCTCGGCTGGGTCGCTCACGTCGCGGCGGCTGTTCGGGTGACGGGTGCGACCTCGTCGAGGAACGCCTCGACCTCGCCGAGCATCCGCTTGGGGAAGACGCGCATCCCGAACGGCATCAGGCCCCGGACCAGGCGGGCGCCGGGGATCTGCTCGCTGAGGTTCTCGGCGTCGCTGAAGGGGTGGATGAGGTCGGCCTGGTGCCCGATCACCAGCACCGGCAGGTCGAGCTCGGCACGGCGGTCGTAGGTGGGGGCGATGGGGCCGACGAGGATGCCGTGCAGGATCGCCGAGACCACATCGGGTGGCAGGGAGATCGCGTCGAGCGCGCTGTCGAGTTCGTCGATGCCGGTCCGCGGCAGCCGACGCAGCAGGTCGGTGACCGGGATGAGCGGACGTCGGGCGTAGTGCGTGGTGAGCAGCACGGGCACGAAGGTGAGCGCGGCGGCTGGCACGGCCCACTCGAGCACGGGCATCTCGACCACCAGGGCCCGCACCCGCTCGGGGTGCGTGGTGGCGGCGAGGAGGGAGACGTTGGCGCCGAGGGACACGCCACCCAGGACGGCCTGGGGCACCTCGAGGTGGTCGAGGAGCGCGACGACCTGCTCCACGTAGGTGTCGAAGCGGTACTCGGCGGCGTGCACCGGCTTGTCGCTCTGCCCGTGGCCGAGCAGGTCGAGGAGCACGACCCGACGGCCGCCACCGGCGAGGCGGCGGGCGAAGCCCCGGTTCAGCTTGGTGTTGAGGAGCAGCCCGTGGAGCAGCACCACGACGTCGTCGCCGGTGCCGAAGGTCTCGTAGTGGAGGCACCGGCCGCCCCACTCGAAGAGGTCCGAGGTGCTGGTGGACGAGGTCATGGCCTGATCCTGCGCCTCGACGACCACCCGCACCACATCCGAAGGTCCCATCCTGGGACGCGGAACGAGCGGGCACCCGGAGGTGCCCGCTCGTCTGGTGACCCGAGGAGGGGTCAGCCCGTGGTCAGCCGAGGCTGACGGCCACGGCGTCGCGGACGGCCTGGCTGAGCGCCGCCGGCCCGCCGTAGAACTGCACCTCCTCGATGGTGGCGGCGTGGCCGGTCAGGTACCCGGCGGTCGCCGTGCTCAGGGCGCTGCTCGCCGAGAGCATCAGCGGCCCGCCGTGCATGGCCGAGGCGACCCCGCCGCTGAGGGCGTCGGGGAACTTCTCGCCGCTGGCCATGCCGACGAAGGCCGGGGCCGGGAAGAACTTCCCGGCGACCATCGCCGCCGTGGCGAACCGGTCAGCACCGGCGATCGCCGCGGCACCCGTGTCGGCCCTGGTGGCCGGTCCGCCGACGGCGTACCGGACCTGGGCCGGGTGGGCGGCGAGGTGTGCGATCACCGGTGCCGCCATGGCGTCACCGTCGGTGAGCAGGACCGCGCCGTCCACCGTTGCCGCAGCCGTGCCGGCGGTGAGGCCGTCGGCGAAGTTGTGGCCGGTGGTCAAGAACACCGTCGTCGGGTTGCCCAGGCCTTCCGCGACCGCCACCGAGGTGGCGTAGCGGTCGGCGCCGCCGTACCGGACGACGTCGTAGCCCATCTGCAGGACGGCCGCTTCGACCGTGTCGCTGAGCGCCGCGGTCCCTCCGAGGAGGAACACGGTCGCACCGGGCGTGAGCACCCGGTCCAGCTCCGCAGCCACCCGGCTGTCCAGCTCACCGGTGTAGGTGAGCAGCATCGGGGCGTTCTCGGCCACCGCCAGCGGGGTGCCGGCCAGGGCGTCGGCGAACACGCCGGCGTTGGCCAGCACGGCCGCTCCGGCCTTCGCCGGGAACTCGTCCTTCGACACCTCGATCGCCGTGGCGACCCGGTCGTCACCGGCCAGCTCGGTCATGACGACGTCGCTGGGCACCTCGCCACCAGGGTCGGTGCCGGGGTCGGTCGGGTCGGTCGGTTCGGTCCCACCTCCGCCCCCGCCGCCGGGAGGAACGGTCGGCGTGGTGCCGCCGACGGTCCAGGAGTAGGTCGCCTCGTTGTCCGAGAACGTCTCACCCCACTTGGCCCGGGCGGAGAAGTCGTACTCCCCGTTCAGGAGATCCTGGTACGTCTTGGGCGACGTGCAGGTCTTCCACTCCTCCTCCAGGGTGGCCGGCGGCTCATCACCCTGCTCCAGCCAGTACTCGCCGTCTCGGTAGAGCCTGCACTGGAAGATGATCCCGTTGTCGTCTGGCTCCGTGGTCAGCTCGAACGATGCGCTCGAGCCGGGGGTGCCCAGCGGGGTGATCACGACGATGAAGTCGCTCGGCGTCTCGCCGTGGGTCGGCGCCTCCGCGACGTACATCTCGGTCGTGTCCGCAGCGGCGTCGCTGCCGATGACCTCGACGGTGAGGTCGTACCAGCCGAGCGGGGCTCCGCTGTTGATCACCAGGAACGCCGGGATCTCGGCCGCTTCGCCGGGGACGAGGTCCGGGATCGGGAGCGTGCCCACCAGCGCGCCGGACGTCGTGTCCGAGAGTGCCAGTGGGATGGCAACGGCGTTGGAGTAGAGGGTCGCCTCGCTCGGTGCCGTGAAGTCCAGCGGCACGGTCGCGCCATCCACCTCCATCTCACCGACCGGATCGATGGTCAGTCGCAGCTGCTCGCCCTCCGCGAGCGTGTTGTCGACGACGTCTCCGATGGCGTCGACGACCTGTGCCGGGTTGAACACCCGGGTGGCCAGTTCGGCGTAGGCCGACCGCTCGACGTATCGGGTCGCGGAGACCCATCCTGCGGTGAGGTGCGGCTCCAGGACCTCGAGGCTCACCGCGTCGCTCGCCAGCGCCACGTCACCCGAAGCAGCCGAGACGAGGTCGAGGGTGAGGTCGTAGATGCCGACCGGTGCCCCGGCGAAGACCTGGGCCTCGAACTCCGTGGTGGCCTGGTAGCCGGGTTCCACCGTGAAGCCCGTCGCCGGGCCCCACCAGCCGATCAGCTCGCCGGTCGGCTGGACCTCGAAGGGCATCGGTTGCCCGTCGGCAGCCACGACCGCGACCGGGACGGGAGCTGCGGGATCGAAGCCACCAGCGGTGGTGACCGTGACCCGGAGCCGGGCGTCCAGGATCGAAGCCGGAGCGGCGTGGGGCAGGTACAGCGACGCCGAGGTGTCGAACAGCTCGCTCTGGACGATGCTTGCAGGCATCGCGCCCCAACCGGTCGCCGGCGCGGTCAGCGCCGCCACCTGCTCGAGGTAGGTGTTCTCGCCGGGCGAGTCCATGTAGAAGCCGACCAGCGCCTCGTACTCGTGGTAGTAGAGGATGGTCGCTCGGACGTCATCGACCATGAGGGCGAAGCCGGCGATGCCGGGGACGTCACGGTCGTGGCCGTCAGCTTCCGTGCCACCGGCGATGGGCGGGATCGGCGCCCAGTCGACGACATCAAGGATCCAGCTGGTCTCCCACTTCAGCTCGGGCACGTTCAGCCAGGTCACCGCACCGGAGAAGGTGTCTGCCCGGTTGTACGTGAAGTCGCTGAAATCGAGGAACCGCAGGTCGGTCCCGGTCATCGCAGGGAGCTGCGGGAACAGCCCGTCGGCGACCTCGCTCACCTTGGTGATGTTGCTGATGTAGTAGATCACTGCGTCGACCGAGATTCGGGCGAACTTGCTGGCGGCCGCACCGATCGATGCCGCTGCGAGCTCCTCGGCGCCGAAGGGATCGACGTACATCTGGCCGTCGGTGTCGGTGTAGCCGTCGGGCAGGGACGGAAGCGTCCCGGTCTTCATCAGCTCCTGGAAGAGCGCCGCGTGCTCGGGACCGGCATCGACCACGGCGCCGTCGATGACGAGACGACCGGCGCCGTCGAGGGTGAGCTCATCGGCGATGGTCAACCGCTCGACGACGTCGGCGAGCTTCTGGTCGACGACGTCCTCGGACGTCCGGGCCATGTTCAGCCTCTCGAGCTCGGCCTCGGAGACGTACATGGCATAGGCAGCCTGCGGGTCGCAGACCTCGAGCTCGGGGTCGAGCGGATCGAGATCGGCGTTCAGCGGGATCAGCCACACCGAGGAACCGTCCACCGGGTTCTCGATGGCGTCTGTCTCGTCCATGCCGGGGAGCGCGACGGGGGAGACGGGTTGCACGCAGTACTCGTCGACCGATTCCCCGGTGTGCTCGTCGATCACGGTGTGCGGACCCGCCAGGATCGGCTCACCGCTCACCGCTCGGAGTGCGACGACGAGCTCGGAGTAGTCCTCCGGGGCCTCGCCACCGCCGTCACCACCGCCACCGCCACCGCCACCGCCGCCGCCACCGCCGCCGCTGCCGTCGCCCTGGGCGCCCATCGCCGGGAGCGAGAAGAGCATCGAGAGCACCGCGAAGATCAGCACCCCGACGCGAAGGTGCCCCCGGTCTCGACCGCTTGCGGCGGTCGAACCGGAGGCGCTGTGACCAGTCATGATCGACTTCTTTCGTCGTGCCGTGCCCTGGCTGGTGTCGCCCGCACGGACGCACCGATCGTGCGCCCAGCCCCGAACGGCCATCACTGCCGATGGTCACCGGGCTGGATGACGTTGGTCCCTTCATCGGGCCCCGACCCTCCGGTACAAGCGGCCGCTTGAACTGGTGGTCCGGGCACGGGTCGTCAGACGCCATGGGGCATGCTTGAGCGATGTCCCGCTCCCGCTCGATGGGTCGGCTCTCGTGGTCCCGGCTGTCGGCCGTGGCGGTCGTCCCGATGCTCCTCACGGCCGGCGCCTGCGGCGACGACGACAGCGCCGGGGAGGCGAGCACGGTCTCGCTCGTCGAAGGCGTGGAGGTCGAGGTCAGCGCCATCGACAACACGTTCCGGCCCGAGGAGATCGAGGTCGCTGCCGGCACCGAGGTGCTGTGGAGCAACGACGGCCGCAACGTCCACAACGTCTTGCCGGTGGAGGGCGAGGCGTGGGGCGTCGAGGTGGACGACTTCGAACCCGGCGACGAGTACCGCCACCGCTTCACCGAGCCCGGCACCTACCCGTACTACTGCTCGCTGCACGGCACGACCACCGCCGGCATGATCGGCACCGTCGTGGTGACCGGATGACCCTCCTGGAGGACCTTCGATGACCCGCACCGCCCACCGCACGCTCGCCGTGCTCCTCGCGCTCGGCCTGTTCGCCGCGGCGTGCGGGGACGACGACACCACCGACACCAGCCCCACGACGGAAGCCCCTGCCGGCGGCGAGGACGAGGGCAACGGTGAAGGTGGAGGTGAGGGCGATGGTGAGGCCGCCACCCACCGGGTGCCCGGCGACTTCGACACCATCCAGGCCGCGGTCGACGCAGCTGCCCCCGGCGACCTCGTGCTCATCGAGCCAGGTACCTACGAGGAGGCGGTCGACGTCACGATCGAAGACCTCACGATCCGGGGCCTCGATCGCAACGAGGTGGTGCTCGACGGCGGCTTCGAGCTCGAGAACGGCATCCGGGTCCTGGCCGACGGCGTCGCCGTCGAGAACATGACCGCGCAGAACTACACCACCAACGGCTTCTTCTGGACCGGCGTCACCGGCTACCGCGGCTCGTACCTCACCGCCTACCGCAACGGCGACTACGGCGTCTATGCGTTCGACTCGGTCAAGGGCCAGCTCGAGCACATCTACGCGTCCGGCAGTCCCGACGCCGGCGTCTACATCGGCCAGTGCTACCCGTGCGAGACGGTCATCACCGACGTGATCTCGGAGTACAACGGCCTCGGCTACTCGGGCACCAACTCGGGTGGCGACCTGCTCATCGTGAACTCGACGTGGAGGTTCAACCGGGCCGGCATCGTGCCCAACAGCGGGTCCTACGAGCTGTGCTACCCGGGTCGCGAGACCACGATCGTGGGCAACACCGTCCACGGCAACTCCCAGCCCGACACGCCGGCGATCGACGTCGCCCTGCTCGCCATGGGCAACGGCATCCTCGTGGCCGGCAGCAACCGCAACGTGATCGAACGCAACCTGGTCTTCGACCACGAGCGGACCGGAATCGGCCTCGTGCCCTTCCCCGAGGAGGAGGCCAACGACGTGGTGCCGCCCGAGGAGGACTGGGACCGGCCGTGCGAGGAGACCCGCAACGATCCGCTGCCCGACCTCGACCCGGAGGCCCTGGCGCTCGTGCTGTGGGACCCGGTCGGCAACTCGATCACGGGCAACGTGGTGAGCGGTTCCGGCCTCGGCGACCTGGCGCTCGGCAGCCTGCAGCCCGACCTGGCGTCGCTGCGCAACTGCTTCTCCGGCAACACCTTCGAGACCACGGCACCCGAGCAGCTGGAGGCGCTCGCCCCCTGCGAGGGCGACCCGACGGCCACCGACTGGAGCGCCGGCGCGCTCGATCTCGGCGCGCTCATCGCGTCGGAGCGGCCCCCGGCGGTCGACTACGAGGAAGCCCCGACCCCGGAGCCGGCGGACCAGCCCACCATGCCCGACGCCGAGACGGCGCCCGCGCAGCCGGCCACGAACGTGCCGTTCTCCGTGGACCTGGCCGCCATCGAGGTGCCGGAGCGTCCTGAGGGGACGTGACCCGGGCCGCCATCCGCTGGTCACGGCCGCTCCGGGCGGCGCTGCTCGTCGGCGTCGTGGTCGTGGCCGCCTGCTCGTCCGGTGAAGGCGCGACCGTGCAGGCCATCACGGCCCGCGGTGCGGACACGGGGCCCCAGGGCCGGGTGCCCCAGTTCAAGGTCGAGTGCGGTTGGAGCCACTCGGCATCCGACGATCCCATCGTCCACCCGGGGAAGCCGGGGCGCGCCCACCTCCACGACTTCTTCGGTAGCACGGCGACCGACGCCGGCAGCACGCCGTCGTCCCTGCTCGACACCGAGACCACCTGCCAGAACCGCAACGACACCGCCGCCTACTGGGCGCCAGCGGTCCTGCGCGACGGCGAGCCGGTGGAGCCGACCGGCTCCGTCGCCTACTACCGGCCCGGCCCCGGGGTCGACCCGGCGAGCGTGGCGCCGTTCCCGGCCGGGCTCTTGGTGATCGCGGGTGACCAGACGGCGACCGAGCCACAATCGGTGGACGTGGCGGCCTGGCACTGCGGGGCGTCCCCCATCCTGCACAGTGATCCGCCGTCCTGCCCCGACACCGCCCCGCTCGGCGTCCGGGTCGCGTTCCCCGACTGCTGGGACGGGGAGCGCCTCGACAGCGAGGACCACCAGTCCCACATGGCCTACAGCGATGACGGCGCGTGCCCGGACGATCATCCGGTCGCGGTGCCCCAGCTCGTGTTCGAGGTGCGCTACCCGGTGACGGGCGAGCCGACGGGTTTGGCGCTGGCGTCGGGCGGCGTCCGCAGCATGCACGCCGACTTCGTGCAGGCCTGGGACCAGGCCGCGCTCGAACGAGAGGTCCGGACGTGCATCAACGGGGGCAAGGTCTGCGGCGTGGTCTCGAACCGCGCCACCGGCTGACGGGCGACCGACTGACGGGGCCGGGCCGCCCCGCAGGTGACCTTCGGCCCTGACGCCCACCGGCCGACCGGGGCAGGCTGCGGGGCAGCGAACCATCTCGGAGGTGTCCCGTGGAGCCCGTGACCGACCGCATCCGCAACGTCGCCCTGGTGGGCCACGCCGGCAACGGCAAGACGATGCTGGCCGAGGCGCTGCTGCTGCGTGCCGGCGTGCTCGGCCGGATGGGTTCGGTGGAGGGCGGCACCACCGCCTCGGACACCGAGGAGGAGGAGCACCAGCGCGGCCAGTCGCTGTCGCTCAGCGTGCTGCCGTTCTCGTGGGGCGATCACCACGTGAACCTCATCGACACCCCGGGCTACGCCGACTTCGCCGGCGAGGTCGAAGCGGCGCTCCGGGTCGCCGATCTGCTCGTGTTCGTCATCGATGCCGTGGCCGGCGTGCAGAGCGAGGACGAGCGCCTGTGGCGGGTCGCGTCCGACCGCGGGATCCCTCGCATGATCTTCCTCAACAAGATGGACCGCGACCGCGCCGACTACGACCGGGTGCTCGGCGAAATCCGGGAGCGGTTCAGCCCGACGGGCATCGAGCCGGTCGAGCTGCCCGTCGGTGAGGCCGCCGACTTCCACGGGGTCGCGGACCTGGTCACCGAGCACGTGTGGCTGTACGACTCCGGCCGCGCCGAGGAGCGAGACGAGCTGCCCGAGGACATCGCGGCGCGCGAGCACCTGGACCACGAGCACCTCGTGGAGGACGTGGTCGAGCAGGACGACTCGCTGCTCGAGCGCTACCTCGAGGGTGAGCAGCCCACCGCCGAGGAGCTGGAGCGGGCGCTGCACGAGGGCGTCGACCGGGCCGTGGTGTTCCCGGTGCTGGTTGGCTCGGCCGTCGGTCCCGGCGGCCCCGTCGCCGTGGATCGCCTGGCCGAGTTCATCTGCCACGTCGGCCCCTCCCCGGCCGAGGTCCCGCCGGCGGTGGCGGAGGCGGCGGGCGACGTGGTCGAGGTGCCCTGCGACCCAGACGGTCCGGCGGTCGCCTTCGTGTTCAAGACCGCGACCGACCCCTACGTCGGCCAGCTCTCCATGTTCAAGGTGCTGTCGGGCACGGTGGCCGTCGACGACGTCCTGATCGATGCGCGCACCGGCGAGAAGCAGCGGCTGCACGGCCTCGTCCGGGTTCGCGGCGCCGAGCACGAGCCGCAGACGAGGGTCGTCGCCGGCGACCTCGCCGCGGTGACGAAGCTGATCGGCCTGGCGGCGGGGGACACCCTGGTCGCCGACGGCTTCCCGGTGCGGGTCCCCCCGCTGGAGCTGGCCGAGCCGGTGCACGCCGTCGCCATCGCCTCGGCCAGCCAGGCCGACGAGGACAAGCTGGCCATGGCGCTGCAGAAGGTCCTCCACGACGACCCATCGCTGCGGGTGCTCCACGACGAGGAGACCGGCCAGACCGTGCTGCGCGGCGCCGGCGAGACCCAGCTGCAGGTGGCGCTCGAGCGGATCACGAGGCGCCACGGCATCGAGGTGGAGGTGCGACCCCTCGCCGTCGCCTACCGGGAGACCCTGGTGGCGCCGGCCGAGGTCGAGGGCCGGCACAAGAAGCAGTCGGGCGGGCGAGGACAGTTCGGTGTGGTCCAGGTCCGCTTCGAGCCCCTCGAGCGCGGCGCCGGCTTCGAGTTCGTCGATGCCGTCGTCGGCGGCGCCGTGCCCCGCAACCTCATCCCGGCCGTGGAGAAGGGCATCGTCGAGTCGATGCAGCGGGGCGGGCCGCACGGCTACCGGGTCGTCGACCTCCGGGCCACGCTGCTCGACGGCAAGCACCACGCCGTGGACTCCGACGAGGCGAGCTTCAAGATGGCCGGCTCCATCGCCCTGCGGGCTGCGCTGGAGGCGGCGGGCTCGGCCGTGCTCGAACCGATCTCCCTGGTCGAGGTGACCGTGCCCACCGACGCGCAGGGCGAGGTGATCGGCGACGTCAACGCCCGGCGCGGCCAGGTCACCGGCACCGAGGTCGGTCCCGGTGCTGGCGAGGTGACCATCCACGCCCTGGTGCCGGCCGCCGAGCTCACCTCCTACGCCACCGACGTGCGGTCGATGACGCACGGGCGCGGGCGCTTCCGCGCCACCTTCGACCGCTACGAGGCCATGAGCGAGCAGCTGGTGGAGCGGCTCGCCGACCGGTAGCTGCGACATGGGCACCGTGCCCCGGTGGCGATGACCGGAGACTCTGGCGGGTGCCAGCAGCCCAGCGCGAACGCTCGATCCATGGCGGCGCACACATCTCGAAGGCGGACCCTCCGGCCGAAGGCACAGGGAACGACGGCGCTGGCGGTGCTCGGCGCCGTGCTGCTGATCGGCTCACCGCTGGCGCTGGCGACGGTCACGCCCCTCGCGACAGAGGGAGCTCCGGTCGTCGTCAGCGTCAACGGCACGCCCATCGACGCGGACGCGGGACAGAAGGTCGAGGGTTGCGCCGTCGTGGTCGAGGTCACCGGCCTCGACCCCGACGCGCCTCCGGTGTCCGTCGGCATCACGATCAGCGCCGTGGCTCCGACCGTGGCGGAGGGAAGTACCAGCGTCCTCGTCGAGGACGTCCGCTCGACGGAGCAGGGCCGACTCACCGCCGAGTACGACATGGCGCCGCTCGTGGAGGCAGCGGGGTTCGAGCTCAAGACCAACGGTCACCGGCTCGCCGTGGCCGTCACGCTCGACGACACCTCGGTGGGATCCCGGGAGCTCTGGCTCGCCTGCGGTGCGCCCCAGGACGGCGAGCCGCACCGCATCGTGTTCGAGGTGCGGTGGCTCGACGTCGCCGGGCAGCCCCTGGCGGTGCCACTCGACGGCACCATGCCGTCCGGCTGGCGAGACGCCTACGTGGTCCGCGCGTCGAGCAGCCGGGGGACGGCCACGTGCACGGTCCTGCCCGGGGCGGAGCAGCTGGAGTGCGACTACGACAACCCCGGCCACGGCTCGGGACCCGGCCTCGTGGTACCCGGCGGAAAGCGCCACACCTACGAGGTCGCACAGGACGGCCTGCCCGCAGGCTGGCAGCTCGACGAATCGACGGTCGGCACCTTCCTCGGACGGGAGACCTGCCCCACCGACGGGTGCGACGGCGGCGACCACGATGACGGTGGCGGGAGCCACGCCGGCGGCAGCTGCGGCGGGCACGAGGAGGAGGTGGCCGCGAGCGAGGCCACCGCTGCCGAGGACGGCGCGACGTGCCTCCACACGGTCGTCAACCAGCAGCGTGCGCCGACGGCGCCCACGCCGGTCCCGGACCCGACCACGAGCACCACCACCACGACCTCGACCACCTCCACGACGACGACCTCCACCACCTCCACGACGGTCGCGACCACCACGACGAGCGCGCCTCCGACGACCACGACGACGACTGCGGGTTCGGTCCTCCCCAGCGAGGAGACGGCGACGCCGGGCCCCTCGGGGCCGGCGACGGTCGGGGCCGTGGCGTTGCCCCGGACGGGGTCCGGGCTCGCCGGGCTGGCGCTGGTCGGGCTGGCGCTGATCGTCAGCGGCCTGGTCCTCCGGGTCGCGGAGCGGACCGGGAGCACGAAGCCACCTGGATGAAGGAGATCTCGGGCTGCGTCAGCCGTCGAAGCGGTCCCGCAGCTCGAACTTGAGGATCTTGCCCGCCGGGTTGCGAGGCAGCTCCTCCACCACCTGCAGGCGGGTCGGCAGCTTGAACCGAGCCAGCTGGGCGCCGGCGAAGTCGCGCAGCTCCTCCAACGTCGGGGCCTCGCCGCTCGGCACGACGATGGCGGTGACGGCCTCGCCCCACCGGTCGTCGGGGAGGCCCACGACCGCCACGTCGGCAACCTTGTCGTGTCCCTGCAGCACCGATTCGACCTCGGCCGGGTACACGTTCTCCCCGCCGGAGATGACCATGTCCTTCAGGCGGTCCACCACGTAGAGGTAGCCCTCGTCGTCGAAGTAGCCGAGGTCGCCGGAGTGGAACCACCCGTCGGAGTCGATGACCTCGGCGGTGGCGTCGGGCCGGTTCCAGTAGCCGGCCATCACGTTCGGGCCCTTGATGCAGATCTCGCCGGGTTCGCCGGTGGCGACCGGCCGGCCGTCCTCGCCCATGCAGGCGACGTCGGTGTACAGCGGCGGCTGGCCAGCCGAGCCGACCTTGGCGAGCGCATCGCGGGGCAGCAGGAAGCTGGCCATCGGAGCGGTCTCGGTGAGGCCGTAGCCCTGGGCGAACGGCGCACCCTTGGCCAGGTACTTCTCGATGAGCGGCTCCGGGCAGGGCGCACCGCCGACCACGAACACCCGCACGCTCGACAGGTCGGCCTGGTCGAACCCCGGCACCTGGCTCATGAACAGGTACATGGCCGGCACCCCGAACATGTTGGTGATGCCGTGCTCCTCGATCGCCCGCAGCGCCGCAGCCGGGTCGAAGGCGCGGTGCAGCACGATGTGCCCGCCCTTCTGCCAGACGAGCAGCGTGGTGACGTTCAGCCCGCCGATGTGGAACAGCGGCGCGACGACCAGGGCGACCTCGTCGGCACCCAGGTCGATGGCGTGCAGGGCGTTGACGTTGTTCCACGCGATGTTGGCGTGGGTGAGCATCGCGCCCTTGGGACGGCCGGTCGTGCCCGACGTGTACATGATCACGGCGACGTCGTCCTGCGCCGCCCGCACGGGGTCGGCCAGCGGCGCGGCGTCGGCCGCCAGGTCGTCCATCGCCGGCCAGCCGTCGTCGGCCGCCTCGGAGGACAGGTGGACCTGGCAGGGGATGTCGCCGCGGATGCTGTCGATGACCGGTCGGTGCGCGTCGTCGGCCACGACGGTGTGCACGCCTGCGTCACCGACGATGAAGCTCAGCTCGGGACCGGTGAGCCGGAAGTTGAGGGGCACGAAGGTCGCGCCCAGGCGGGCGGTGGCGAACATCGTGATGAAGAAGTTGGCGTGGTTGAGCCCGAGGTAGGCGACCCGGTCGCCTCGCGAGATGCCACCGTCGGCGAGCACCGTGGCGAAGCGGTCGATGCGGTCCAGCATCTCCGCGTAGGTCCACGTGGTGCCCTCGAAGGTGAGGGCGGGCAGGTTCGGGGTGAGGTGGGTCCGGCGCTCGATCATCGAGCCCAGGCCGAGGTCCACGTCGTCGTGCATCGTCACGCCGCAAACCTTCGCACGAGCGAGCACCAGCCCGCTCGGACGGGGCAAATCGGACATGTCCGAGCGTTGCGGCGGCGTCAGCGCCGTCCAGGGTTGACGAGAATGGCCCTTTCGGGCCATCCAGTCCCATGCCAGGTGTGCCGATGTCTCCAGCCTGACTGCCTTCGATGCATCTGCGGCGCCCGGCGCCCTGGTCGACGCCCCCGTGGTCTCGCACCCGCACCGGTTCGGCCGCGTCCTCGGACGCACCGAGCTGGCGATCGTCGCCGCGCTCGCGGTGGTCGCCCTGGGGATGGCGTGGATGTCCCCGTCGATCGTGCGCGTCGCCGGTGCCGTCGGCGTCGCGGCGATGGCCGCGGCGGTCGCGCTCGACCGTGATGCGACGGCCCTGCGGGGTCGGGTGGTCGCCGCCTTCGGGCTGACCGCCCTCACCGTCGCCGATGCCGGCCTCGCCCGGGTCGACGAGCTCGGGGACGTCGCCCTGGACTCGCTCTGGCGACCCCTCGCCGCCGTCGTGGCCTACCCGGTCCTCAGTCGGGCGATGATCATCATGGTCGGCCGGTACCGATTGGTCCGGGCCAGCGACGTCATCGTCGAGGCGGCGCTGGTGGGCTCGGCTGCGGCCATCGCCCTCCAGGTCGTGGTCAACCGCATGTCGGAGACGAGCGGCTGGGAACCCGCCGGGGCGGCCATCGCCTCGCTGGTGGTCGGCCTCGACGTGGCGCTGGCCGTGGTCATCGCCCGCCCCCTCACGTCCGCCGCCGCACGTCGCGGCCCGGTCATCGTCGTCGCCGTCTCGGTCGCCGGCCTGCTCATCGGGCACCTGGTCGCCGCCATCCAGATCGCCAACGGGGTGACGCCCGGCGTCGCCGCCATGGCCCCGATCGCCCTGTCGCTGCTCGCAATCGGCCTCGGGACGCTCTACGACGCGGCTGTCGATCACCCCACCGTCATCCCGGTCGAGCCGCCCCTGTTCTCCGCCTCGCACGCCGGGATCGTCGTCGTGGCCGTGATCGCCGCGCCGGCGGTGCTGGCCGCGCAGGTGGTGTGGGACGTGTCGGTCTCCGGCGCGGTCGCCGTCGGCGCGGGTGTGATCGGCACGGTGCTCGCCGTGCACGTGGTGAGCCTCCTGCACGAGCGGGCGAGCAGCGAGCACCAGGCGACCCACGACGTCCTCACCGGACTGCCCAACCGGCTGCTGTTCACGGACCGCCTCGAGCGGGCGCTCGCCCACGCCGTGCGCAACGACGTCCCGGTCGGCGTCCTCTACATCGACCTCGACCGCTTCAAGGACGTCAACGACACGTTCGGGCACGAAGCCGGTGACCAGCTCCTGCGCGAGACGGCGAGGCGGCTGGCCGAGTGCGCCCGACACGAGGACACCGTGGCCCGCCTCGCGGGCGACGAGTTCGCCGTCCTGCTCCCGCACCTCCGGTCCGCCGACGACGTCAGCCTCGTCGCCGGCCGCATCCTCGATGCGCTGCGCGAGCCCATCGACCTGGGACGCTTCGCCGTGCACAACCTCGCCAGCGTCGGTGCCGCCGTGTTCCCCCACGACGGCAGCGAACCCGGTGACCTCCTGAGCGCAGCCGACGCCGCGATGTACCGGGCCAAGGAGCGCGGCGGCGCGGTGGTCGAGATGTTCAGCGCCACCCTGCACGAGCAGGCCGCGACCCGCCTCGAGCTGGAGACCGCGCTGCACCGGGCGATCGCCCAGGACGAGCTGGTGCTGTACTACCAGCCCATCGTGGAGGCATCGGACGGTCGCACCAGCGGCGCGGAGTCCCTGGTCCGCTGGATCCACCCCGAGAAGGGCATGATCCCGCCGAACGACTTCATCCCCGTCGCCGAGCAGTCCGACCTGATCATCGAGCTCGGCAACTGGGTCATCCGCGCCGCGTGCGAGCAGCTCGCCGAGCTGGCCCGCCTCGGGTTCGGCGATCGCTTCGTCACCATCAACGTGAGCCCCCGCCACTTCCGGGAGGACCTGGTCACCTCGATCACCCGGGCGCTGCGCGACACCGGCGCGGACCCGGCCCGCCTGGTCGTCGAGCTCACCGAGAACGCGGCGGTCGAGGACGTGGAGCTGGTCGCCGAGCGCCTGCGGGAGCTGCGCCAGCTCGGCATCAAGGCCGCCATCGACGACTTCGGCACCGGCTACTGCGGCCTGCAGTACCTGGGCGAGCTCCCGGTCAGCACCCTCAAGCTCGACCGCTCCTTCGTGCAGGCCATGACGCCGAGCGCGGCGGCCATCGTCGCCGCCACCATCGCCATGGCCAAGACCTTGGGGATGACGCTGGTGGCCGAAGGGGTCGAGACCGAGGACCAGCGCAAGTTCCTGGTCTCGCAGGGCTGTGACCGCATGCAGGGCTACCACCTGGGTCGTCCGATGCCGGCCGCCGACTTCGTCGAGCGGCTGCAGGCCGAGGACCGCGAGGACGCCGACGCCCGCATGCGCCAGGCGATGGCCGACGTGGTGCCGGCACTGCCCTCCCTGGTCGACTGAGGCCTCGGTCGATCGAGCTACTGGCAGCGGCGGTGTTCCGCCCCCGCGGCCAGGACCGGTCAGCTCGGTGGGCGCTTGGTGGCCTTCTTCGCCGCCTTCTTGGCCTTCTTGGTGACCTTCGCGGCGGCCTTCTTCGCGACCGCCTTCTTCGCGGCCGCCTTCTTGGCCGGGGCCTTCTTGGCGGCCGCCTTCTTCGGCGCCGCGGACTTTGCGGGCGGGGGCGCGCTCGGCTCCTCCGGGGTCGTCACCACCGAGTCGGCGCCACCGAACTCGTTGCCGACGTAGCTGTCGGCGTTCCAGTCGTTCTCCCAGCGGTCGTCGCCGAGGTGGTAGCGGAAGCGGTACGAGCGGCTCGGCTCCAGGGACACGGTGGCCGACCAGCGACCCTCGGCATCGGTCTGCATCGGATCGGCCGTCTCCGACCACTCGTTGAACTCCCCGACGACGGCGGCCTGCTCGATGGCGAGCTCGGCCGGGAGGTCGAAGATGACGTCGAAGCGTCCGGTCTTCGGGTTCCAGTTCTTGGTGAGCACGTGATCCCTTTCGCCGAGAGCGCGGGTGCCGCGCCGGTCCTGCGCCAAGTGGTACCCGATCGCCGGGCGAAGCAGAAGGGCCGAATGGCCCGCGACGTTGGGGTCGGCGCCATCTGCGCCTAGTGGTGGAAGGGACCAGCTGACGATCAGAAGGGGAATCGCCATGCGCCCAGGTACCTCGTCTCGGCGCGCACGCCCGGCCATCTCGGGCCTGCTCGCCATCGCTGCCATGCTCGCCGCCACGTTCCTCGCTGCCGCTCCGGCGGCCGCCGAGCACGACGTGCAACCGGCCCGGTTGGAGGGGGACACGCGCTTCGCCACCGCGGCCGCCATCGCCGACTTCGATCACCCCGACGGATCGGGCGTGGCGCTGCTGGCCAACGGGATGGGCTTCGCGGACGCCCTCGCCGCATCGCCGCTGTCGCGATCCACGATCGCACCGCTCCTGCTCACCCACCGCGACGACGTCCCGGCCGCGACCGAGCAGGCCTTCACAGACCTCGGCGTGCAGGAGGTCGTGCTGCTCGGCGGCACCGCCGCCATCAGCGCCGAGCTCGAGGCCGAGCTGCAGGCTCGCTTCGACCAGGTCACCCGCTTCGAGGGCGACACCCGCTTCCACACCGCGGCCGCCATCGGCGCGTCGATCGACGCGTCCCCCAACGCGGACGTCGGCGAGATCGATGGTGAGCGCACGGCGATGATCGTGAACGCCTACGCCCCGGCCGACGCCGTGCTCGCCGGATCCTTCGCGGCCGGCCAGGCGAACCCGTTCCCCGTCCTGTTCACCGAGCAGGGGATCCTCACCCACATCACCGAGGACGCGCTCGGCGACCTCGGCATCGAGCACGTGATCATCGTGGGTGGCGAGCTCGCCGTCGGCGCCGGCGTCGAGCAGCGCCTCGCCGACCTCGGCATGGACCCGACGCGCCTGGGTGGCCAGGACCGCCTGGAGACCGCCACGCTCGTGGCCGACCACGCGCAGCTGACGCTGGGCTGGGACACCGACCTGGTCAACCTGGCTCGCGGCGACAACTTCGCCGACGCGCTCGCCGCCGGCCCCTACGCCGGTCGCACCGGGTCGCCCATCCTGCTCACCGAGAACCCATCCGTGCTCGGCCAGAACACGGCCACGTGGCTCGAAGCCGAGTGCCCGGCCATCAGCACCATCCGCGCCATCGGCGGCCAGGCCGCGGTCACGACCGCGACCCTCGAGGCGGCCGAGCAGCGGGCCGAGTCCTGCCACGCCGGCACAGAGACCGCGCAGACCTTCATGGTCGCCCCGATGGAGGCCGTGGAGGCCGATCCCGGTGATCGCTTCGAGGCCGAGGTGATCGGCCGCTACGACGACGCCTCCTTCACCGGTCCCGTCGACGTGGCCATCTACCCTTGTGCGTACACCGACGTGGTCGGCTCCGGTCCGGACACCTTCCAGGACGCCGACGGCGACCAGGCCGCCGACTTCCGCGGTGAGTCCGACGGCGACTCCGCCGCCATCGTCGACATCAACGGCGACCCGGTCGGTCCCGCCGGCTACGTCGATGGCGCCACCCCCGAGGGCGGCACCCTGCCGATCGGCGTGCTCGCCGGGTCCGCCGACTGCGTCGTCGTCGCCGTCTGGGAGGACGTCGACGGTGACGGCCACCTCGACGTGGACGGCAACGGCGAGCCGACCGAGCCCTACGGCGTGACCGAGATCGCCTGGGGCTGAGCCGCGATCACCGGCGGGCGCTCACGGCTTGCCGTGGTCGTGACGGTCGTCGCGGGAACCGGGTACGGGGCTGCCGTCGGCCCGGTGCGGTGCCGGCGCCCCCGGCTCCGGGAACTCATCAGCGCGAGTGCCGCCGGGTACCTCAGGCTGGGTGTCGGCCTTCGGTCGGTTCCGGTTCTGGGCCGCCATGTACAAGATGACGACGACGGCGATGCCGATCACGGCCATGAGGATCAGGAGCATGCGCATGGCGCGTTCGTTCCCGATCCCGAACGGCCCCAGACGTCCGTTTCCCGGAGACCGGGAGGTGGGCCCGTGCCTAGGGTTGGCGCCCATGGCCGAGACCCCCACCAAGATCCTCCTCGAAGAATCCGAGCAGCCGACGCAGTGGTACAACGTCGTCGCCGACCTGCCCGAGCCGATGGCGCCGCCGCTGCACCCGGCCACGCACGAGCCGGTCGGCCCCGACGACCTGGCACCGCTGTTCCCGATGGCCATCATCGAGCAGGAGGTGTCGACCGAGCGCTACATCGACATCCCGGGTGAGGTGCTCGACGTCTACCGGCTGTGGCGGCCGAGCCCGCTGTTCCGCGCCCACCGCCTCGAGCAGGCGCTCGGTACGCCGGCCCGCATCTACTACAAGTACGAGGGCGTGAGCCCGGCCGGCTCGCACAAGCCGAACACGTCGGTGCCCCAGGCGTACTACAACAACGCCGAGGGGGTCACGAAGCTCACCACCGAGACCGGCGCCGGCCAGTGGGGCTCGGCCCTCGCGTTCGCCACCGCCCAGTACGGCATGGAGTGCGAGGTGTGGCAGGTCGCCGCGTCGTACCGCCAGAAGCCGTACCGGCGGGCGATGATGCAGGTGTGGGGCGCCACCGTGCACTCCAGCCCGTCCGACGTCACCGACTACGGCCGCCAGCTGCTGGCCGAGGACCCCGAGCACACCGGCAGCCTCGGCATCGCCATCTCCGAGGCCGTGTCGGTGGCCGCAGCCGATCCCAACGTCCGCTACGCCCTCGGCTCGGTACTGAACCACGTGCTGCTCCACCAGACCGTCATCGGCGAGGAGGCCCTGCTCCAGCTGGCCAAGGTGGGGGAGACCCCCGACCTGCTGGTGGGCTGCACGGGCGGCGGCTCGAACTTCGGCGGCCTCGCCTTCCCGTTCCTGCGCGAGAAGTGGGCGGGGAAGATGAACCCCACCATCCGCTGCGTCGAGCCGGCCGCGTGTCCCACGCTCACCAAGGGCGAGTTCCGCTACGACTTCGGCGACACGGCCGGCATGACGCCGCTGATGAAGATGCACACGCTCGGCCACGGGTTCGTGCCCGACCCCATCCACGCCGGCGGCCTGCGCTACCACGGCATGGCGCCGCTCGTGTCCCACCTCTACGAGCTGGGCGAGACCGAGGCCATCTCCATCCCCCAGCTGGAGTGCTTCGGCGCTGCCGTGCAGTTCGCCCGCTCGGAGGGCATCATCCCGGCGCCCGAGCCCACCCACGCCATCGCGGCGGCGGTGCGCGAGGCGCTGGCGTGCAAGGAGACCGGCGAGGAGAAGGTGATCCTCACCGCGCTGTGCGGTCACGGCCACCTCGACCTGGCCGCGTACAACAGCTACTTCGAAGGCGAGATGGTCGACATGGACCTCTCCGAGGACGCCATCGCCGCAGCCATGGCCGAGGTGCCGACGGTCTAGGACGACTCCGGGACCCGGCGGAGCTTCCACACCTGCTCCGCCGGGAACCGGTGCGCCCACCAGCCAGGGACGGCGAAGCGGTCGTCGGACGGGTCGGCCGCGTGGAGCTCGAGGTGGTCTTCCACGACGAAGCCGGCGTCTCGGAACAGGCGCATCCAGGCGGCGATCCCGAGGTTGAACTCGACGCCGCCGGGGTCGACCGCCACGTGGCGCCAGTCGAAGCGTTGCATGCCCCGCCAGTCCCGGTGGAGCGTGGCGTCGACCGGTGAGCCGTCGAGCGGCGTGCACACCATGGCCAGCGGGTGGTTGCCGAGGAAGTGGAGCCGACCTCCGGGCTTCAGCAGCCGGGCCGCCTCGGGGATCCACACGTGGGGGTCGCACCAGATGGCGGCGCCGTACTCGCTGACCGCGAAGTCGAAGCCGGCGTCGGGCTCGGACACCGCCTCGGCGCTCTCCTGTCGGAGGTCGATGTCGAGGCCGTGCTCGTCCCTCAACCGACGGGCGGTGGCCAGCTGCTCGGCGGACACGTCGATGCCGACGACCTCGGCACCGCGCCGGGCCATCCAGGCCGAGACGTAGCCGGTGCCGCAGCCGAGCTCGATCGCCCGCATGCCGGTCATGTCGTCGGGAAGCAGGCCGACCTCGTGGTCCGGTGCGCCCCAGCTGCCCCACGTGGGTTCGGTCGACGCCCAGTTGCGCTCGCCGGAGGCCACCCACTGGTCGGCCATGCCGTCCCAGTACCGTGCGTTCTCGGCGGCGTGCTCGGGCAGGGGCCGGTCGGTCACCGGCGGGACGCTACGCCTCAGTCGGCGACGAGGTCGGCGTAGTCCTGGTGCTCCTCCACGAAGCGGGCCACGAACGGGCAGGTCGCCACGACCGCCCCGCCGTCGGCCCGGATGTGATCGAGCGTCTCGCGGACGAGGACCTTCCCGAGGCCCCGACCCCGGCCCTGGGGGAGGACCTCGGTGTGGTGGAGGTCGAACACGTCGCCGTCCCGCCGGTAGTCGATGAGCCCGACGTCTTCGCCGGAGCTGCGCAGGGCGAAGCGGTTGCCGTCCTCGTCGTGCTGGAGGTCGATCTGTTCGGGTGCTTCCGCGGACATGGGCACATCCCTACCCGACGGCGCGTCCCCCACCACCTTGACCGCCGGGTCAGGCAGTTGGGTACGCTCGTTGCCAACATGGGGATCCAGGGGGACAAGTGACGACCACCGAACCACGCACCGACCGCGGCGCCGAGCTCGATCCGGACGAGCTGCGGCGACGCTACGAGCTCGAGCGGGACAAGCGGCTCCGCGCCGACGGCAACGAGCAGTACGTCGAGATGACCGGGCAGTTCGCCCACTACCTCGAGGATCCCTACGTCGCGCCGCAGGAGCGCGAGCCCCTGTTCGACGACGTCACCGTCGCCCTCATCGGCGGCGGGTTCGCCGGCCTCATCACCGGCGCCCGCCTCAAGGAGGCCGGCATCGACGACGTGCGCATCATCGAGAAGGGCGGCGACTTCGGCGGCACCTGGTACTGGAACCGCTACCCCGGCGCCCAGTGCGACGTGGAGTCCTACATCTACCTCCCGCTGCTGGAGGAGACCGGCTACGTCCCCAAGGAGAAGTACACCCGGGCGCCCGAGATCCTCGAGCACTGCCACCGCATCGCCCGCCAGTACGAGTTGTACGACAACGCCTGCCTGTCCACCGAGGTGCAGGCGATCGACTGGGACGACGAGCGCGACCGCTGGGTGATCCGGACCAACCGCGGCGATGCCATGACCGCCCGGTTCCTGATCATGGGCAACGGCCCCCTGCACCGGCCGAAGCTGCCCGGCATCCCCGGGGTGGAGTCCTTCCGCGGGCACACCTTCCACACCAGCCGCTGGGACTACGACTACACCGGTGGCGGCCCGGACGGGAACCTCGAGAACCTGCGCGACAAGCGGGTCGGCATCATCGGCACCGGCGCCACTGCCGTGCAGTGCGTGCCCCACCTGGCCGAGTCGGCCCAAGAGCTCCACGTGTTCCAGCGGACGCCGTCGTCCATCGACGTGCGCAACAACCGCCCAACGGACCCGGAGTGGGCGGCGTCGCTGGAGCCGGGCTGGCAGAAGCGACGCATCGAGAACTTCACGGTGCTCACCTCGGGCGGCATGGCCGACGAGGACCTGGTCATGGACGGCTGGACCGACATCATCGGCAAGCTGCTCGTCCGCTTCCGCCAGAGCGACAACCCCGATCTCACGCCCTCCGGCATCGCGTCGACGATGGAGCTGGCCGACTTCGACAAGATGAACGAGATCCGCTCCCGGGTGGACGAGCTGGTGCACGACCAGAACACGGCCGAGGCGCTCAAGCCCTGGTACCGCCAGTTCTGCAAGCGGCCCTGCTTCCACGACGACTACCTGCAGGCGTTCAACCGGCCCAACGTCCACCTGGTCGACACCGACGGCCAGGGCGTCGCCCGCATCACCGAGACGAGCGTGGTGGTGAACGGCCCCGACGGCGAGCGCGAGTACGAGCTCGACTGCCTGATCTACGCCACCGGGTTCGAGGTCGGCACGGCCTACACCCGCCGAGCCGGCTACGACGTCACCGGCGCACGCGGCCAGACCCTCTCGGACCACTGGGAGGGCGGCATGCGCTCGCTGCACGGCATGCACGTGCACGGCTTCCCCAACATGTTCCTGCTCGGCCACGCCCAGGGCGGGTTCACGGCCAACTACCCGCACCTGCTCGAGGAGGCCAGCCTCCAGCTGGTCCACATCCTGCGCCACGCCATCGACAACGACATCGACCAGCTCGAGGCCACCGAGGAGGCGGTCGAGGAGTGGATCCAGACCCTCGATGAGAAGGCCCGGGACATGCGCTCGTTCCAGCAGTCCTGCACGCCCGGCTACTACAACAACGAGGGCATGCCGCTGCAGGGAGCAGGCCTGATCGGCGCCAGCTACGGCGAGGGGCCGATGGCGTTCTTCCGCCTGATGGCAGAGTGGCGTGAGTCCGGCGACATGGCCGGCCTCGAGCTGAGGAGCCAGTCATGACCATGACACCCACGCCGGTGTTCACCACCGACCGGCACCGCACGGATCTGCCGAACCCGATCCTCCCGGAGTTCTGGGTGCGGTCGGCCGAGGACATCGACGCCGACCTCGCCGTGCTCCGCGCCGAGGGGCCCGTGTTCCTCCCCGAGCCCGAGGTCCCCGAGGGCATCCCGCTCCCGCAGGGCCCGGGCGCCTGGGTGGTCACCAACCACGCCGACATCCTCCACATGTCCCGGCATCCGGAGCTGTTCTCCTCCGCCCAGGGCATCGTCGTGATGGACCAGCCCATGCAGATCGTCGAGTACTTCTCCTCGATGATCGCCATGGACGACCCCCGCCACGCCCGGCTGCGCCGCATCGTGTCGGCCGGCTTCACGCCCCGGATGCTGAAGCGGCTCGAGGACTCGGTCCAGGGCCTGGCCGCCCAGATCGTCGACGACATCATCGACCGGGGCGAGTGCGACTTCGTCGTCGACGTCGCCGCCCGGCTGCCGCTCAAGATCGTGTGCGACCTCATGGGCGTGCCCGACAGCCAGCTGCAGTTCGTGTTCGATCGCACCAACGTGATCCTGGGCGTCGGAGATCCCGAGTACACGCCCGAGGGCACCGACATCCTCACCGCGCTCCTCACCGCCGGCCAGGAGCTGTCGGCGCTGATGGACGAGGTCGCCGAGTCCAAGAGGGGCGGCGACGGCACCGACCTCACCAGCATGCTCGTCAACGCCGAGCTCGAGGACGACCGGCTCACCCACGCCGACCTCGCCAGCTTCTTCATCCTCCTCGTCGTCGCCGGGAACGAGACCACCCGCAACGCCATCGCCTGGGGCCTGCACCTGCTCACCCAGCACCCCGACCAGCGGGAGATCTGGGCCGACGACTTCGAGGGCGTTGCGCCCACCGCGGTCGAGGAGATCGTGCGCATCGCCAGCCCGGTCACCTACATGCGCCGCACCGCCACCGAGGACCTCGAGCTGCACGGGCAGGCGATCCAGGCCGGCGACAAGCTCGGCATGTTCTACCTGGCCGCCAACCGCGACGAGGCCGTGTTCGAGGACCCGCACCGCTTCGACGTCCGACGCTCGCCGAACAACCACGTCGGCTTCGGCGGTCCCGGCCCGCACTTCTGCCTCGGCGCCCACCTGGCCCGGCGGGAGATCACCGTCATGTTCCGGGAGCTGTTCCACCGGCTGCCCGACATCCAGGCATCGGGCCCACCCGAGCTGCTGCTGTCGAGCTTCATCCACGGCGTGAAGCACCTGCCGGCCACCTTCACCCCCGGTGGCGCCTGACGCGTAGCCTCCGCGGCATGGCCGATGTCAGCGTGTCCAGGGAGATCGCGGCTCCGCCGCAGCGCGTGTGGGAGCTGATCTCCGACATGACCCGCATGGGCGAGTGGTCGCCCGAGGCCACCGGTGGGAGGTGGCTGAAGGGCGCCACCGGGCCGGCTGCCGGCGCTCGGTTCAAGGGGACGAACAAGGCCGGCTGGCAGCGGTGGTCCACCACCTGCGAGGTCGTCGACTGCGTGCCGGGTGAGCGGTTCAGCTTCGCCGTCACCGCCGGTCCGGCCAAGGTCGCCACCTGGTCCTACGACATCGAGCCCACCGACGACGGCTGCCGGGTCACCGAGTCCTGGACCGACCAGCGCTCCTCGTTCTTCGCCGGCGTGAGCAAGCGGGTCACCGGCGTGAAGGATCGGGCCGAGCACAACCGCACCAACATGGAGCGGACGCTCGAGTCGCTGGAACGCGCCGCCACCTCGTGAGGTGACCGAGCCGGACGACGCCTGGTTCCCGGCGGCGCTGGAACGAGCGCGGGCCGGAGAGGTGGCAGGCTTCGACGCCCTGGTCCGGCACCTCGACTCCCGACTCGTCGGCTTCGCCCGGGCCCGGGGGGCCGATGATCCCGAGGGCCTCGCCGACGAGGTGCTGGTGCAGATGTGCCGCTCGATCGACTCCTTCGAGGGGAACCTGACCCAGCTGCGGGCGTGGGTGTTCACCATCGCTCGGAACCGTCTCGTGGATGAGCGTCGTCGCTTCGGCCGCCGCGTCGACGAGCGCCCCACGGAACCGTCCCGCCTGCCCGACGCGCCGGCCGTGGAGGACGGCCTCGCCGCCGACGAGCGCGAACGGGTCGACGCCCTGCTCGCCGGGCTCACCGAGGACCAGCGCGAGATCGTCGTCCTCCGGGTGGTCGTCGGTCTGAGCGTGGAGGAGACCGCGAAGGTCGTCGGGCGCCGACCTGGAGCGGTCCGGGCCCTGCAGCACCGAGCGCTGCGCTCGTTGCGCGCCGAGCTGGTGGGAGAGGGGGAGTAACGCGATGACCCTCGATGACGTTCCTCCTGACGAGATGCACCTGTTCGGCCTGACCCGCGACCCGCTCGACGCTGCCCTGCGCGGCGAGTCCGACGACCCGGCCGTCGCCGCGATCGTCCAGGACGTGCGCGCCGCCTACCTGCCGGAAGGTGAGCGTCCCCGATCGCCGGCCTTGGCCGCCTTCGCCGGGACCGGCGACGATCCGGCCGTGGCGCTCGAACCGACCCCCCGCCCTCGCGTGGGCCCTGTCGCGGTGCCTGCGGTGCCCCTCGGCCGGCGCGTCGCCGTCGGCGTGGCCGCCTTCGCGGCCACGATCACCGGCAAGGTCGTCCTCGGGGGTGCCGTTGCCGCGGCCACCATCGGCGGTCTCCACGCCAGCGAGGTCGTCGACGTGCCGCTGCTGCCCCACACCCGGCCGGCCCAGACCGTGCCGTCGACCGTTCCGGAGACACCGGAGCTCCCCGATGCCGTCGACCTGCCGGCGACCCCCGCTCCCATGGACGACCGCTGGACCGCAGGCGGCGAGCGGACGACGGAGCTCGACCGCTCCGAGCCTGCGGCCACACCGGCGCCGGCGCCCACACCCGGTCGCACCGAGACCGTCGATCCTGCGGCACCGGCGGACGAGCGTCGCGGTGCCGCCGACGCTCCGGCCCCCACCTCGGATGCGGCACCCGACTCCCCACCGGTACCCGAGGGGCCTCCGGCGCAACCCCAGCCCGATGCCGAGCCGGCACCTCCGCAGGCCGGCGATCCCAGCGGTCCGTCCGGTCCTGAGACCGGCGGCGATGCGCCCGACGGCGCCCCCGAGCAGCCCACGGAGCCGCTGCCGGAGCCCGGGGCACCGCCAGCCGACGAGCAACGCACTCCGTCCCGGCCGTGACGGCCGGCGCCGTTCGCCCCTGAGCGCACGGGAGCACAGCTCCCTCGTTCGAGGACATCGAGCGGCACCGGGGACCCGCCCCCGGGGCCTCTTCGCACCCCCGTAGCCTCCCTCCCATGGACGTGCCGGCGGAAGGGTTGCACGCAGTCTTCGACCGACTCGTCCCCGACGACGTCTGGCCGGCGGTCTCCGCCGCCGGCCTGGATCGGTACCTCCTCGAGCTGGCGGCTGATCCGACCACCGCGGCCGGCCACGATCGGATCCTCGCCGCCGTCGAGGAGCTCAGGCGACGTGCGGGCGGTGACCTCGCGGCGCTCGCACCCGGTGACGTCGACGCCCTGATCGCCGCGCTCGACCCCGAGCGCAGGGACGTGCTCGTCCAGGCCGCGGCGCGCGCCTACTACGGCGATGGCCTCGGCGTCGGCGCCCGCATGATCGGGTACCGACCCCAGCCCGGTCGTGGACCCGGTGCGCCGGTGGTCGAGCCGGTGCTGCGGACCTCGGCGCTCGACGACGTCGACGACGCCTGGGACGTGCTCGTGCTCGGTGCCGGCGCCGGCGGGGGTGTGGCGGCGTGCGTGCTGGCCGAGGCCGGTGCGCGGGTGCTGGTCGTCGAGCGCGGGGAGGATCGGCGCGCCCTGGAGGTCGGACGGGATCACCTGCGCAACCACCGCACGAGCATCCACGGGAACAACACCGGCCCCTCGGCCCCGGGGAACCCGCGGGTGGTCGGGTCGGCCGACGGGACGGCCGTGGTCGAGGCACCCCACGACCCCCGCTGGCACAACGACGCCATGGTCGTGGGTGGCGGCACCCGCGTGTACCAGGGGATGGCGTGGCGGTTCCTGCCCGACGACTTCCGGATGGCCTCGACCTACGGGGTGCCGGAGGGGTCCTCGCTGGCCGACTGGCCCATCACCCACGACGACCTGGTCGACCACTGGGACTGGGTCGAGTGGGAGGTCGGCGTGTGCGGCGACCCCGCCGGCCACCGGGCGCTGGCCCCCCGCCGGCGCGGGTACCCGATGCCGCCGCTGCCGGCGAACGCCGAGGCCGCCACCCTCGCCCAGGGCGCGAGCTCGCTGGGCCTGTCCACCGGGTCGGTGCCCATGCTGTTGAACTCGGTGCCCCACGCCGGCCGGGCCCGCTGCGTGCGATGCGGCGAATGCGTCGGCTTCTCCTGCCCGGTCGATGCCAAGAACGGCTCGCACAACACCGTGCTGCCCCGGGCCCTGGCCACGGGCAACTCCTCGTTGGTCACCGGGTGCCGGGCGGTGGAGATCACGACCGATGCTGGGGGCAGGGTGACCGGTGCCGTGCTGGTCGACGAGGCCACCGGTACCTCGCGGTCCGTGCGAGCCGGCCACGTCGTCGTGGCGTGCGGTGCCATCGAGACGGCCCGCCTGCTGCTCGCCAGCCGCAGCGACCACCACCCCGGGGGGCTGGGCAACGGCACCGATCAGGTCGGCCGCCACCTCCAGGGGCACGCCTTCGTGTCCGCCTTCGGCACCTTCGACCACCCGGTGGTGGACCCCGACGGACCCGGCGTGAGCATCGCCACCCTCGACCTCGCCCACGGCAACGCGGACGCCGACGGCGTCCCGCTCGTGGGCGGCGGGGTCGTTGCCAACGAGATGGTGAAGCTGCCCATCGTCCACTGGTCCTGGGCGCTGCCCCCGGACGCGCCGCGGTGGGGTGCGGCGGCGAAGGCAGCGATGCGCGACACCTACCGCACCACCGGCCACCTGTTCGCCCAGGTCCAGGAGGTGCCCCGGCCCGGCAACCGGGTCACGCTCGCCCCCGACGTGCGCGACGGCCTCGGCCGCTCCGTCGCCCGCCTGACCGGCGAGGCCCACCCCGAGACCGTGCGCACCACCCGCCACATCGCCGACCGGTCGCGGGCGTGGATGGAGGCGAGCGGTGCCCGGCGCACGTGGAACGACCGCATCCCCACCGGGCTGCTCGCCGGCCAGCACCAGGCCGGCACGTGCCGGATGGGCACCGACCCGGCCACGTCGGTCACCGACCCCGACGGACGGGTCCACGGCCACGACAACCTCTGGGTCGCCGACGCGTCGGTGCACGTCACCAACGGGTCGGTGAACCCCGTCCTCACGATCATGGCGCTCGCCCACCGCCTCGCCATGACGTTGACCCGCCTCTGAAAACTGGCAGTCGTGGTGTAGCGCGCTACCGCAGCACTGCCAGTTCCAGGTTCCGTTGCCAGCTTCAGGTGGGGGCGACGCGGAGGTCGGCGACGTGGGTGCCGACGTGGTTGGTGATGCGCCGGCGGGGGTCGAACACCTCGGTGCGGTCGGTGCCCTCGACCTCGGCCAGCACGTGGCCGAGCGCGACCTCCGACGCCGGGCGGCTGCCGTCCTCGGCCTTGATGGCGATGCCGAGGCCGAGGCGGGGGACGACGGCGAGCTGCACGCCCTCGGCGCCGGTCTTCACGAGGACCTCGCCGTCCGCCGCGGCGAGGAGGTCGGTGCAGAGGCGGCCGGTGCCGGCGACGAACCAAGGTTCGGCGACCATGGCGGCGGCCAGCCGTCGGGCCGCGTCAACGCGCGCGGGCGGCCACTCGGTCGGTGTGCCGAACCCGGCCGCCGCGGTGGCGATGGCGTGCAGCGGCATCGGGTGGACCGGGATGCCGCAGCCGTCGATGCCGGCCTCGGCCGGGTCGAGCGCGGTCCGGGTGGTCTCGGCGAGCGCGGCCCGGACCAGCTCCTGCACGGGGTGGCCGGGCTGGATGTAGCCGGCGGTGTCGACGCCGAGGTGGCGGGCGACGGTGAGGAAGCCGGCGTGCTTGCCCGAGCAGTTGTTGCGGGCCGCGGTGGCCCCCGGGTCGACGTCGCGGTGGGCCTGCTCGACACCGCACTCGAGGTCGTCGGCGGTGCACCCGATGCGGGTGAGCCAGGCATCGACCGCGGCGACGTGGCCGGGTTCGCCGTTGTGGGAGGCGCAGGCGAGCGCGAGCTGCACGGGGCCGAGATCGAACGCATCGGCGGCACCGGTCTCCACCAGGGGCAGGGCCTGCAGGGGCTTCACCGCCGAGCGCGGGTGGGTGAGCCGGTCCGGGTCGCCCCAGCACCGGGTGACGTTGCCCTCGACGTCGGCGACGACGGCGTGGACCACGTGGCGGCTCTCGACGTGCGGGCCGCGCCAGAGCTCGACCATGAGCGGTTCGGTCATGTCGGAGGACCCGAGCCGACAGGCGAGGGGACCCATGTCACGGTGCCCTTCGGCGGCGGAGCCGCCAGCCCGGATCGACGGTGGATGTGACGGATCCGCACAGGTTCTACGAGCTGCAGGAGAGCATCGAGCAGCCGGCCCGTTCGCGGGCCCACTCCGGTCGCTTCTCGGCGAAGCGCTCGCGCCCGGGCTGCTCGTCGTAGGGCCGGCGCAGCGTGTCGTGGAGCTCGGCGATGAGGCTGTCGTCGTCCTGCTCGGCCGCGTCGATGGCCAGCTGGGCCAGGTAGTTGCGCAGCACGTACTTGGGGTTCACGGCGTCCATGGTGGCGCGAGGATCGTCGACGTCGAGGCGGTCGCGCCAGCGGCGCAACCAGCCGGCGAGGCCGGCCAGCACGTCGCCGGTGATCTCGTCGGGGGCGTAGCTCGCCGCGAGCACCGGCTCGACCAGCGAGCGATCGGTGGCGGTGCGGTCGAGGGTGGCCACGTCGGGCAGCGAGCGGAAGAAGATCGTGCTGTCGATCTCGGTGCTCGACAGCACCTCGTGGAGCTCGGCCACCAGCCGACGGTCCGGTTCGGCCACGATGCCGTCGACCCCGATGCCGAGCTTGGCCAGCCACGCCCGGGGCAGCTCCTGCTCGATCGTGGCGGCGTAGGACCCGAGGCTGGCCTCGAGCATGGTGGCGTCGCCGACGAGCACGTGGAAGGCCCCGCCGAGGCGGGACAGGTTCCACTGGGCCACGATCGGCTGCGTGCCGTAGCGGTAGCGCTTCATGTGCCGGTCGGTGGTGTTGGGGGTCCAGCCCTCGTCGTAGGGCTCGAGCCAGCCGTAGGGCCCGTAGTCGATGGTGAGGCCGAGGATCGACAGGTTGTCGGTGTTCATCACCCCGTGGACGAAGCCCACCCGCATCCAGTCGATCATCAGCGACGCGGTCCGCCGGCAGACCTCGTCGAAGAGGTCGACCATGAGCTCCCGGCGGTGCTGGTCGTCGCGGGGCGTGCCGAGGTGCGGGAAGTCGTGGGTGAGGGTGTGGTCGACGAGCTGGCGGAGGAGGTCCTCCTCGCCGAGGGACGCGGGCAGCTCGAAGGTGCCGAAGCGGGTGAACGACGGGGCGACGCGGCACACGACGGCGCCGGACTCGGGCGCGGGGTGGCCGTCGTAGAACATGTCGCGCACGACCTGGTCGCCGGTGGTGACGAGCGACAGGGCGCGGGTGGTCGGCACGCCGAGGTGGTGCATGGCCTCGCTGCACAGGAACTCGCGCACCGACGAGCGCAGCACGGCGCGACCGTCCGCGGAGCGGGAGTAGGGCGTGGGCCCCGCACCCTTCAGCTGCAGGGTCTGGTTCGTGCCGTCGGCGTCGACGACCTCGCCGAGGGCGATGGCGCGCCCGTCACCGAGCTGGCCGGCCCAGTTGCCGAACTGGTGCCCGCCGTACCGGTCGGCGCGCGGGGTCATCCCCTCGACGACCGAGTTGCCGGACAGCACCCGGGCGATCTCGTCGGACTCCGCCGGGCTGGGGGACGCCGGCAGACCGAGCGGGCCAGCGACCTCCGGGGACCAGGCCCGAAGCCGTGGCGCGGTGACGGGCGTGGGGCGCACCGGGGACCACGCTGCGCCGGGTACCTGGCGAGGGAAGACCTCGGACCGGGCGTCACCCGGGAGGCCGCGGACGAAGCGGTCGTCCCACGTCAGGGCGTCGAACAGCGGGGACGGCTGGGCGGCGAGGTCGGTCTGGAGCTCGGTGATCCACCCAGTCTGAGGCCGCGGGTCGGGTCCGCCAACCCGGCGCTCCGTAACCTGGCCCCCGATGGGAGCAGGGCACGACCACGGCCACGGCCTCGCCGGCCAACGGGCCGGGACCCGGCACCGACGCCGGCTGGCGATCTCCTTCGGGCTGATCGCCGTCTTCTTCGTGGTCGAGGCGGTGGCGGGCGTGCTCACCAACTCCCTCGCCCTGCTCTCCGACGCCGGCCACATGCTCACCGACGTCGTCGGCCTCGGCATGGCGCTGGCCGCGATCCAGCTCGCCGACCGGCACCAGGCCGGCGCCGCCCACCGGAGCGAGACGAGCCAGCACACCTTCGGTCTCTACCGCCTCGAGATCCTCGCTGCCTTCGTCAACGCGCTGCTGCTCGTCGGCGTCGCCGTCTACATCCTCGTCGAGGCGGTGCGGCGCATCGGCGGCGATCCCGAGATCGACACCGGACCGATGCTGGTCGTGGCCGTCCTCGGCCTGCTCGTGAACCTGGTGGCGTTCGCCCTGCTCCGCGAGGGGGCCAAGGAGTCCATCAACGTCGAGGGCGCCTACCTCGAGGTGGTGGCCGACACCCTCGGCTCGGTGGGCGTGATCGTCGCCGCGGTGCTCCTCGAGCTGTTCGGCTGGACCTGGGTGGATCCCCTGGTCGGCGCGCTCATCGGCCTGTGGATCCTGCCCCGCACGGTCCGCCTCGGTCGCCAGGCCGTCCGGATCCTGCTGCAGTCCGCCCCGCCGACCATCGACCTGGTGGCTCTGCGCGCCGACCTGGCCGCCCTGCCCGACGTGCTGGACGTCCACGACCTCCACGTGTGGACGCTCACCTCCGAGATGGAGAACGCCACCGCACACCTGGTGGTGGAGCCAGGGGTCGACGGCCACGACGTGTTGGACCAGGCCCGGGCGCTCCTGCAGGACCGCTACCGCATCGCCCACGCCACGCTGCAGGTGGAGCCCTCCGACCACACGGGGTGCGACGAGCTCGAGTGGTAGCGATCTGGCAGCGACGGCGGAACGGCGTTCCGTGGCCGCTGCCAGAAGTCAGGGGGTGGTCACCGGGATGTCGAGGACGATCCGCGCCCCGCCGGACGGCGCCACGTCGACGCGCAGGTCGCCACCGGCGTCGGTCGCGACGCGGGTCGCGATGTCGAGGCCGAGCCCGGTGGAGCCGCCCCCGGACACGCCGCGCCCCCGGGCTCGCGCCGGATCGGCGATGCCGGGACCGGCGTCGTCCACCGCGAGCAGCGCCCGTCCGGCATCGACCGTGAGCGAGACGGCGTAGGGGGCGCCGGCCGGGGTGTGGCTGTGGACGTTGCCGAGGAGGGCGTCGAGCACCGCCTCCAGCTCGTCGGCGTCGGCCCGCACCGGCACCGGCCCCGCCGGCACGTCGACGGTCCAGGCCCGGCCGTCCTCCTCGGCGAGCAGGGACCAGAAGTCGGTGCGCGCCCGGACGACGGCCGCCAGGTCGGTCGTGGCCGCCACCGGCGCGCCGTGCAGCGGCCGGCGAGCGGCCTGCACCAGCTCGGTGACCGCGGCCTCGAGGCGGTCGACGCCGGCGCTGAGGCTCGGGGACCCGCTCGCTTCGGCGTCCAGGCGCAGGGCGGTGAGCGGCGTGCGCAGGCGGTGGGAGAGGTCGGCGACCCGCTCGCGCTCCGCCGAGCGCAGCTCGTCGATGCGATCGGCCAGCAGGTTGAGGGCACGGCCCGCGGCGGCCAGCTCCGGCGTGTCGCTGGTCGCGGCGCGCGCCAGGGGGTCGCCCTCGGCGAGCGCACGGGCGGTGGCGGACAGCTCGCCGGCGTCCCGGGTGAGGGAGCGGGCCAGGCGGTCGGCCACCACGCACGAGCCGATCACGAGCACGACCGCGACGCCGCCCAGGGCCAGCCACGACGTCGCCACACCGTCCCGGCGCAGCTCCCCGGGCACGTGGGCCCGGATGGCGGCCACCGAGTCCTCGCCAAGAACGACCGGCACCCACACGTCCACCCCGTCGCCGACCGACTCGGAGAAGCCGAGGCCCGTGCGGGCCAGGGCCAGGGAGCGGGCGGCTGCCTCCTCGAGCTCGCGCTCGTCGGTTCCGGTCCCGCCGATGACCCGGCCGTCGGGCAGCCAGACCACGAGTCGACCGTCGGACCCCGTGGACGTCCGCTCCACGGCTGCGGTGAGGCGCTCGACGTCATCGGTGAGGGCGAGCACCGGGGCCAGAGCCGCGGCGTCGCGCTCGGCAGCGTCCATCGCCCGGTCCTCCGCGACGGTGCGCACCAGCAGGCCGAGCGGCACGGCGAAGGCCACCACGACGAGCGAGCTGGCCGCCAGGACGACCAGCAGCAGGCGGCGCCTCACCCCGAGCCGCTCTCCCGGGCGGTCGGGTCCTCCAGCTTGATCCCGACGCCGCGGATCGTGTGCAGGTAGCGGGGCTCGGCCGCGGTCTCGCCCAGCTTCCGTCGCAGCCAGGACAGGTGCACGTCCACGGTCTTGTCTCCACCGCCGTGGGGCTGGTGCCAGACCTCGGCGAGCAGCTCGCGCCGCGAAACGACCTCGGGGCTACGGGCCACGAGGTGGGCGAGCAGGTCGAACTCGAGCCGGCTCAGCTCCAGCGGCTGACCCTCGACGGTGGCGACCCGTCGGGCCACGTCGACGGCCAGGCCGCCGACCCGGAGCGGACCGGGCGCGCTTCCATCGGGCGACCGGCGCCGGAGCACGGCACGGATGCGGGCGACGAGCTGCTCGCCCGAGTACGGCTTGACCACGTAGTCGTCGGCGCCGGCGTCGAGGAGCCGCACCATCTCCTGCTCGTCGTCCCGGGCGGTGGCCACGATGACGGGCACGTCGGACACGCTGCGCAGCATGGGCAGCACCTGGCTCCCGTCCATGTCGGGCAGGCCGAGGTCGAGCACCACCACGTCGGGCCGCCAGTCGACCACCGCGGTGAGGGCGGCGGCAGCGGTCGGCTCGGTCCGCACCGCGTGGCCGGCGTCGACGAGGCTGCGGGCGACCGCCTCGCGGATGTGCTGATCGTCCTCCACCACGAGCACCGACGCCATGGCCGGCACGGTACGGCGGCCCGGCCGCCGGTGCCGGGTCCAGCGGAGGGCTTCACCGTTCCTTGAGGTTCCCTTGGGCTGCGGCTGACCGGGCCCGGGCGCAGAATGGGCACGTGCCCGCCGATCGCGCCCGTCGCGCCATCCCGCTGGCGGTGGCCTGGGTCGCCGCGGCCGTGATCGCCGTCGCGGTCGCGTCGTGGGGCGTCGCCCTCGTCGGACGGTCCGTCACCGAGGAGCGGCCGGCCGCGCTGGCGTCGGCCGAGGTGGAGGAGCGTCTGGCCGAGGTGGCCTCGACCGCGCCCGGGTCGTCGACGTCCACGACGCTGCCGTCGACCGAGGAGACCGCCACCACCGAGGTCGGCTCGGACGCCGCCGTGCCCGCCACCTCTGCCCCCGGTCCCGCGCCCACCACCACCACCGTCCCACCGGCGACCACCGCGCCGCCGCCGACGGCCGCACCGGCCGGTGAGACCCGGACCTACACGCTCGTGGGCGGGACGGCCTCACTGCGGTTCACGCCGAGCGGCGTGACCGTCGTGTTCGCCAACCCGGCGCAGGGCTTCGACGTGGAGATCGAGCCGGAGCACGGCAACGGCGTGAAGATCGAGTTCGAGAACGACGCCCACGAGAGCCGCCTCGAGGGCTGGTGGGAGGGCGGGCCCCAGGACCGCATCGAGGAGCGCCCCGACGGCGAGTGAGCCTTGAGGTGGGCTTCAGGTCCGTCGGAGGCCGCCTTGGTCTGGGATCGGAGACGGTGGCGACACCATCCCCACCTGCTCCAGGAGGACCACCATGAAGCTCCCCATCCCCGTCCCGGTCGCTGCGGTCGCCACCGCCGGCCTCCTCGCCCTCGGCGGCGTGGTCGCCGCCAGCAGCGGTGCGGTGTCGACCTCGTCGACGGCCCCCACCCAGCTGTCGTCGGCGTCGTCGAGCCCGACGTCGTCCACCAGCGACGATGCACGATCCAGCGCCCCCGACGACAGCGCCGACGGCGCGTCCGGCATCGACATCTCCGGTCCCTGCGACGAGGCCGAGCACGCCTCGGACCCGCGTTGCGCCGGGGTCGTCCCGCCCGCAGCCGCACCCGACCCGACCCCGCCATCGGGTGACGCCACCCCGTCCGCCGCACCGGCCACCGGGACCCGCTCCTTCGCCGCCGCTTCGGCGGGGACGGTCTCCTACACCTTCGACGGCACCGGCTTCCGCCTCGTGGCAGCCGCACCCGCTGCGGGATGGGCGGTCGACGTCGAGCAGGCCGCCGGCCACGAGCTGGACCTGGACTTCCGCCAGGGCAGCGTCCGGGTGCAGGTCGACGTCGAGATCGAGGACGGCCAGATCCGCGAGCGGGTCCGGGTCCGTGACGACGCCACCGACGACCGGACCGGGTCCGAGGTCTTCGTCGGCACCCCCGCCCCCACGGCGCCGGCGACCACCGACGACGTCGACGACGACGGTGGCGACGTGGACCGCGACGATCGGGTCGAGGTCGGTGACGACCGCGATGGCGATCGAGACGACGACCGGGACGACGACGGCGACGAAGACCGGGACGACGACGACCTCGACGACGACGGCGACGATGACCGGGACGACGACGGGGATGACGACTGAACGGCTTCGCTGGTCCTGATCGGACCGGATCCGGTCCGATCAGAACCAGCGGAGGTCAGGATTCGGCGGGACCCGTGAAGTCGGGGTCCCGCTTCTCCGCGTGGGAGGCGAGGCCCTCGCGGGCGTCGGGACCGGCGAAGCCGAGGAACTCGTAGGCCAGCGACGCGTCGAAGGTGGCGGACTGGGCCCGGAACCAGTGGTTGAGCGTGTGCTTGGTCCAGCGGATGGCGGACTGGGCGCCGTTGGCCAGCTTCACCGCCACCTCCATGGCCCGGTCCTGGACCTCGTCGTCCTCGACGCAGAGCGAGACGAGGCCGATGCGCTCGGCCTCCTCGCCGGTCAGGGTGTCGCAGGTGAGCAGGTAGTACTTGGCCTTCGCCATCCCGGCCATGAGCGGCCAGCAGATGGCGGCGTGGTCGCCTGCGGCGACGCCGAGGCGGGTGTGGCCGTCGATGATGCGAGCGGTGCGGCCGACGACGGAGACGTCGGCGAGGATGCCGGCGACGAGGCCGGCGCCGACGGCGGGGCCGTGCATGGCCGACACGATCGGCTTGCTGCACCCGATCACGTTGAAGACCAGATCCCGCGCCTCGCGCATCGCCCGCAGGCGGAACTCGGGGTCATCCATGATCGTCTCGATCATGTCGAAGCTGCCGCCGGAGCTGAACCCCTTGCCGGCGCCGCGGAGCAGGGCGACGCGGGTCTCAGGGTCGCGGTCCACGGCCAGCCACACATCGGCGAGCTGGCGGTGCATGGCGGCGCTGACCGAGTTGAGACCGGGGGCGTCCAGGGTGATGCGCAGCACCCCGTCGGCAGGTCGGTCGAAGGTCAGCTCGTCGAAGTCGGCATAGGGATCAGTCGTCGTCATCGTCCCCATCTTCGCCGCGACCGTTGCCCCGGCCCTTGTTCTTCTTGTCGTCGTCGTCCCGGTCGTCGTCGTCGTCATCATCCTCGAAGACGGGGGCGGGCGGGGTGGCCGGTGGGGCGGTGGTGGTGGTCGTGGTGGTCGTCGTCGCCTCGGTGGTCGTCGTGGGCGGTGGGAGCTCCTGGTCGACCTGGGCGCGGGCGTGCTCGATCAGGCCGGCGAGCTCGGCGACCTCGTCGTCGGTGATCTCGCCCTCGGCGTGGGCGTAGAACCCCTCGGTGCCGAGCTGCTCCAGCGCGGCCAGCGCGCCCTCGCGGTCGCCGGCCTCGATCGCGCCGCGGACCTCGTCGACCCGCGCGTCGTAGCGGCCGTCGGCGTCGTCGCCGCACGCGACCAGGAGGAGGGCGGCGGCCACAGCGGCCGCCAGACGGGCGATCACCGGCCGAGCTCCTCGATGCGGTCGAGCGTGTCGTCCAGGGAGGCGGGTGCGCCGGAGCCGGCGTCGGCGGCCGGGTCGGCGTCGTCGCCACCGTCGAGGGAGACCGTGAGCAGCAGGAGCAGGAGGAGGATGGCGGCGACGAGACCGATGATGACCTCGGGACGTCGGCCGTGCCGGTCGAGGAAGCTCCGGATGCCCTCCAGGGGCCCGGGGCCCGGGTCGGCAGGAGCGTCGGCGGTGGGGACGGCCGAGGCGGGGACGGCGACGGTGCGCTCGGCGAGGTCGTGCTGGGCGGTGTCGGCCCGAGCGGCGTCGGGGGTGACGTCGGGCCGGGCTGGCGCCGCCCCGGGCAGCACGGAGGTGGCGTCCAGGCTCACGGTGGGGTCGGCGGTGAGGGGGGCGCCGGAGCGGATGGCGGCGAGCATGGCGTTGGCGTCCTCGGGCCGTGCTGCCGGATCGGGCGACAACGCCTGCTCCAGTACGGCTCGCAGGCGCTCGGGGACGGAGTCCGGGAGCGGCGGTGCGTCGGCGGTGCGGAGCGCGGCGATGGACTCCACCGGCTGGCCGCGGCGGAAGGGCTGGACCCCGTTGGCGGCCTCGTGGATCACGACGGCGGCGGAGAACACGTCGGAGCGGGTCGAGCCCCGCGCCCCGTCCAGTCGCTCGGGGGCCACGTAGACGAGCGTGCCCATGATGTCGGTCTCGGTGGACTGGTCGTCGTCGAGGCTGGCCAGGCCGAAGTCGGTGACCCGGAAGCCGTCGTGGCCCGAGAGGACGTTGGCCGGCTTCACGTCCCGGTGCAGCACGCTGCAGCGGTGGGCAGCGGCGAGGGCGCCGAGGAGGTCGTCGACGAGGCGCTCGAGGCGGTCGGGGGGGAGGGGCCCCTCGCGCAGCTCCTCGGCCAGGGTGCGGCCCTCGTGGTACTCGAGCACCAGGTAGGGGTTGCCGTCGGCCGTGCGGTCGAGGTCGAGGACGGTGACGACCCGGGGATCGGTGATCCGGGCGGCGGCCCGGGCTTCGCGCTCGAGCTGCATGGTCGCCGACGGCGGCAGGTCGTCGCGCAGGACCTTCAGCGCAACCGTGCGGCCGAGGCGGATGTCGTAGGCCTCCCAGACCGTGCCCATGCCCCCCGAGCCGAGGACGGAGCGCAGCTCGTAGCGGTCGGCGACGGTCGGCTCGGCCAGGTCGGTGCGCACGAGGGGCACGGCAGGGAAGTCGGCTCCGCCGGGGGTCACCTGCGGGAGATACCCCGGGCACGGGCGGTCCAGACCACCGATGGCAGACTCGGCGGCCGTGGCAGACCGGCAGACCATCGTCACCCTCGACCTCGAGGGCGTGCTCGTACCAGAGATCTGGGTCGCCGTGGCCGACCGCACCGGCATCGACGCGCTTCGCCGCACCACCCGGGACGAGCCCGACTACGACGTGCTGATGCGGTACCGCCTCGACGTCCTCGACGAGCACGGGCTGACGATGTCGCTGGTGCAGGACGTGATCGCCGGCCTCGAGCCGCTGCCCGGAGCGAAGGCGTTCCTGGACGAGCTGCGGGCGCGGACCCAGGTGATCATCCTCTCCGACACCTTCGAGCAGTTCGCCGCCCCGCTCATGCGCCAGCTCGGCATGCCCACCGTGTTCTGCCACCGCCTCGTGGTGGAGGACGACCGCATCGTCGACTACCGGCTGCGCCAGCCCGACCAGAAGCAGTGCTCGGTGAAGGCGTTCCAGTCGCTCGAGTACAAGGTGATCGCCGCCGGCGACTCCTACAACGACACCACCATGCTCGGCGCCGCCGACGCCGGCTTCCTGTTCCGGGCCCCGGAGAACGTGATCGCCGAGTTCCCGCAGTTCCGGGCGATGACCGGCTACGACGAGCTGCTCGACGCCCTCACGGCCGAGCTGTAGCCGGCCGACCCGCCGGCCGCGGCGGCGCCGGGCAGCAGCCCGGACGGCACGGGTTCACCCGCGGCCCGAGCGCACCGAGCGCGGCGGGCAAGCGTCCGATGAGGTGCTCCTCGAGCACGTCGACCAGACCGCGCACGAACAGCGGGTGGGTGCCCACCGTGCCGGCCCGGACCATCGTCATCCCGAGCGCCTCGGCTGCTTCCGCGGCCTGGGTGTCGAGGTCGTACACGACCTCCATGTGGTCGGAGGTGAACCCGATCGGCACGACGATCACGACGTCCTCACCCCGCTCGTGCAGGGCGGTGAGGTGATCGACGATGTCGGGCTCGAGCCACGGCACCTGGGGAGGGCCGGAGCGGGACTGGTACACGAGGTCCCAGCCGCGGTCGTCGTCGGCCCCGGCCGCAGCGGCGCCGGTGCGAGGCACCGCCACGCGCTCGACGATCATCGTGGCCTCATCGAGCAGCTGGGCCTGGTAGTCCGAGGTCTCTGCCATCGACAGCGGCACCGAGTGGGCGGTGAACACGAGTCGGGCCCGGTTGCGGTCGCCCGCCGGCAGCGCCTCGAGGGCGGCGTGGACCCGCTCGACCATCGCCAGCACGAAGCCGGGGTGGTTCCAGTACGGGCGCACCTTCTCCACCGACGGGGGATCCCCGCCGGCGTCGCGAACCGCAGCGACCGCCCGGTCGATGTCGTCGTGGTACTGCCGGCAGGCGGAGTAGGAGGAGTACGCGGACGTGCTCACGGCCAGCACCCGCCGGTGGCCGGCCGCGGTGATCTCGCCCAGCACGTCCTCGACGAAGGGGGCCCAGTTGCGGTTGCCCCAGTGCAGCGGCAGGTCGTGGCCGCGCCGGTCGAGCTCGGCCCGCAGCGCCTCGAGCAGGGCCTTGTTCTGGTCGTTGATCGGGCTGCGGCCACCGAAGCGCAGGTACTGCTCGGCCACCTCCTCCAACCGCTCGCGGGGGACGCCGCGGCCGCGGGTGACGTTCTCGAGGAACGGGACCACGTCGTCGGGGCCCTCGGGCCCGCCGAAGCTGAGCAGCAGGATCGCATCGAAGGCCGGTGTCATCGCATGCGTGTCTACCCGGTCCGGACGGCGGTTGGGCCCGCGAGCGCGGGCCCGGTCAGGCTGACCCGATGGAGCTTCTCCTGATCCGCCACGCGCTGCCCATCCGGGTGGAGGGCGCAGCCGGTCCGGCCGACCCGCCGCTGTCCGACGTCGGCCACCGCCAGTCCGCGTCGTTGGTGCGCTGGCTCGAGCCGGAACCCCTCGATGCGCTGGTCGTCAGCCCGATGGCCCGGGCCCGGGAGACCGCAGCACCGCTGTCCACCCACCGCGGGCTGGACGCAGTGGTGCACGAGGGCGTCGCCGAGTTCGACAAGGACGCCGACTCCTACGTGCCGATGGAGGAGCTGAAGGCGGCCGGTGACCCGCGCTGGCAGGAGATCGTCGACGGGGGCTACTTCGGCGACGGCGACCTCACGCCCGAGCAGTTCCAGTCGACCGTGGTGACCGCGGTCGAGGAGATCATCGCCGCCAACGCCGGCGGCACGGCTGCGATCGTGTGCCACGGCGGCGTGATCAACGCCTACGTCGCCCATGTGCTCGGCATCGACGACCTGCTGTTCTTCGAGCCCGGCTACACCAGCATCAACCGGATCCGCGCCTCCCGGCGGGGCCACCGCATGGTCGTGAGCCTGAACGAGGTCGCCCACCTCCGCGACGTGTAGATCCTGACCCGCGGGTCAAGTACGCGCCTACGGTGTGGCGACCGCACGATCAGGGGGATGCACATGAAGGTCGACGCCGACGCCGCCGGACTGGACGCCACGCGCCTGGGCCGGATCGCCGAGCACCTGGAGCAGCGCTACCTGGGGCCGGGCAAGATCGCCGGCGCGCAGGTGGCCGTGCTGCGCCACGGGGAGCTCGGCTACTTCGAGTCCTTCGGCCAGCGCGACCGGGAGCGGGACCAGCCGGTCACCGAGGACACGATCTGGCGCTGGTACTCGATGACCAAGCCGATCACCGGCGTCGCGCTGATGACCCTCTACGAGCGGGGCATGTTCCAGCTCGACGACCCGGTGCACCGCTGGATCCCCGAGTGGCGGGACATGCAGGTGCGCGAGCCCGACCCGGACGGGGGCTCCCGCATCGTCCCCGCCCACCGGCCGCCGACGGTGCGCGACGTGCTCACCCACACGTCCGGCATCGGCTACGGCCCGGAGAACCGGGACCTGGACCTCGTGACCGACCGGGGCTTCCTCGGCGAGCACGACCTCGAGTCCCTCGGCGCTGCCATCGGCGGATGGCCGCTGCGCTTCCAGCCGGGTACCAAGTGGCTGTACTCGTTCGGCATGGACGTGGCGGCCCGCCTCGTCGAGGTCATGTCGGGCATGCGCTTCGACGAGTACCTGCGCACCGAGCTGTTCGAGCCGCTCGGCATGGCCGACACCGGGTTCTTCGTGCCCGAGGACGACCTGGGCCGCTTCGCCGCCTGCTACGGGCGCAACAGCCGCAAGGAGCTGGTGCTGGTCGACGATCCGGAGCGCAGCTCCTACCGGCGGGAGCCCAAGCTGCTCAACGGTGGGGGCGGGCTCGTCGGCACCACCGGCGACTACCTGCGGTTCGTGGCCATGCTGGCCAACGGTGGCGAGCTCGACGGCCGCCGGGTGATCTCGCGCAAGACCCTCGAGCTCATGGGCAGCAACCACCTGCCCGGCGACGGCGACATGGCGGACCTCGCCCTGCCGATGGGGTACGGGGAGGTCGGGTTCTCGGGTGCGGGGTTCGGGTTGACCATGGCGGTGTCCAAGGGCCCGGCCGCCACCGGCGTGGTGGGTTCGGCGGGCGAGATGATGTGGGGCGGGGCGGCGTCGACCACGTTCTGGGTGGACCGGGCCGAGGAGCTGGCGGTGGTCTTCATGACCCAGCTGCTCCCGTCGGGGACGTTCGACTTCCGAGGCCAGCTCAAGGCCCTGGTGTACGGGGCGCTCGCGGACTGAGCGCTGGTGGGGAGGCCGGAGCGTGCTCCGGCCTCCCGGTGGATCAGCTGACGGTCAGCTCGGCGAACATGCCCTGGCTGACGTGGGGCGGGGCGTCGCTCTCCGGCGGGCCGGCGGCGTCGAGCACGGCGTCATCGGCGCCGACGGGCAGGAAGCAGACGATGGCGTAGCGACCGGGCTCGGTCAGCGTGCCGTCGCCGACGACCGCGCCGGGCGTGTCGGTGGTGCCGGTCTTGGCGAGGATCACGGTGGCGGGCTCGGGCTCGCCACCGAAGACCGCGCCGAGCTCCTCCTCGGGGAGGGCCACGATCTCGGAGACCGGGCGGGTCTCCTCGTCCGGGATGCGGATGGCGACCACCTCGTGGGGCTCGTCGCCCTCGTTGGTGAGGGACAGCTTCGTGCCGGCCTCGACCGACTCGGGGACGCCCTCGAAGGCCCAATCGACGGCGGTGATCTCCACGATCTCGCCCTCGGTGGAGGTCTCCGTGTCGACCGCCTCGGTGGTGGTGGTCTCGTCGGCCGTGGCGGTGTCGTCATCGTCGCCGCAGGCGGCGAGGCCGAGGGCCAGGAGGCACGCGGCGACCGCGACGGCCCGCCGGCGGGTGGTGGTGGTGTTGTTCTGGGGCATGTCGTCACCGTGCCGCCGACCGCTTGGAGGAGGCGTGGAGACCGCTGGAAGCCCGGTTCAGGGCTGCGGTCGTGCGAGCCGGGGCGCCAGCTCGGAGACGAGCTCGTCGATCTCGCGGGCGCACGCCGCGAACACGTCGGCCTCGCTGCCGCCGGGGTCGACGACCTCCTCCCACGGTTCGAGGTCCACGGCGTGGGGCCGCAGCGCGGCCACCTGCTCGGTCAGGGTCGGTGCCGGCGGCAGGTGCTCGACCAGCCGGCGCAGCGTGACCGTCCGGGGCGCCGCGGGCTGGTGGGTGCGCCGGACCCACTCCACGTGCTCCGGGGCCAGCGCCATCACCAGGGTGGCCGCGTCCAGGTCCGGCGGGTGCACCTGGCGGCTGGCGTGCCGGGGGATCGTCAGCCCGACGCCCTCGATCGCGGCCCGCGTGCGGATGCTCATCGGCTGGCCGTCGACCACGAAGGTCCCGCCCGTGGCGACGCGCAGGTCGGGTCGCCGCGCCGAGAGCGACGTGGCCGCCATCACCGAGCGCGCGGCGTTCCCGGTGCAGAGGATGAGGACGTCGACCACGGGAGGAGTCTGCCCACCTCCCGCAGCCCGCTCCCAGCCGGCGACCGTTCCGCCACCGCTGCCAGAACCAGGGAACTGGCAGCAGCCACGGAACGCGCCGGGTGTGCGAGCCTTCGGTCATGACGCAGCTGCTCCCCCTGTCCGCCGACGAGGTCCTGGCCACGACCCGCGCCGTTCGCAAGCGCCTCGACTTCGACCGCCCCGTGGAGGACGAGGTCCTGCGCGAGTGCCTCGAGCTGGCCCTGCAGGCCCCGTCGGGATCCAACGCCCAGTCCTGGCGCTTCGTGGTGGTCACCGACCCCGACAAGAAGCAGGCGCTCGGCGAGCTCTACCGCCAGGCCTTCGACATCTACGAGCAGCTCGACGGCATCAACGCCGCCACGATCTACCGGGGCGACGACCCCGAGCGCCTCGATCAGCAGCAGCGGGTCATGGGTTCGGCCCGCTACCTCGCCGAGCGCATGGGTGAGGTGCCGGCGATGCTCGTGCCGTGCATGCCCGGGCGCACCGACGCAGCGCCGCCCGTGTCGGCCGCAGCGGCGTACGGCTCGATCCTGCCGGCGGTGTGGAGCTTCATGCTGGCCGGCCGGGCCCGGGGACTGGGCACGTCGTGGACGACCCTGCACCTGATGTTCGAGCAGCAGGCGGCCGAGATCCTCGGCATCCCGTTCGAGGCGTGGACCCAGGTCGCGCTGGTCAGCGTGGGCTACACGAAGGGCACGGACTTCAAGCGGGCCACGCGGGAGCCGCTCGAGACGGCGGTGTCGTTCAACGGCTGGGACTTCGACGACTGAGCTGAGCGAACCGACCCCGGACGCGACGAGAGCGCCGACCCCGAGGGGCCGGCGCTCTCGATCGACGTGCGGTTGCTCAGAGAGCGCGAACGTTGTGGGCTTCGTCGCCCTTGCGGCCCGGTCCGATGTCGAACTCGACCTGCTGACCTTCGTCGAGGGACTTGAAGCCCTCGCCGGCGATGTTGGAGAAGTGGACGAACACGTCGTCGCCGTCCTCGCGGGAGATGAAGCCGAAGCCCTTCTCAGCGTTGAAGAACTTCACAGTACCTGTAGCCAAAACAATCTCTTCTCTCAATAACGAAAACCGACCCGTCGGATTTGACGAACCGGCAAGGCCAAGGGTAGCCGCGACCGGCGCCGGCCGCACCCCCGGATGGTCAGCGGGTGAAACCGGCGTGGTGGAGGGTCGCCGTCGTGGTCACCGAGGCGAGCACGTCGAGGTCGACCTCGACCCCGATCCCCGGGCCCCGCGGCACCCGGATCGTGCCGTCGGGTTCGAGCACCGCCGGCTCGGTGACGACGTCGGTCTCCCAGTAGCGAGCGGCGGCCGAGATGTCCCCCGGGAGGGTGAAGCCGGGCAGGGCGGCCAGGGCCAGGTTGGGGGCCCGACCGATGCCGGTCTCGAGCATGCCGCCGTGCCAGACGGGCACGCCGGCCGCGAGGCAGGCGTCGTGCATGCGCTTGCCGGCGAGGTGGCCGCCGACGCGACCCGGCTTGATGTTGATGACGTCGGCGGCGCCCAGGCGGAGGACGTCGTCGCACACGGCCTCGTCGACGATGGTCTCGTCCAGGCACACCGGGGTCTGCAACGCCTGCACCAGCTCGATGTTGTCGACGATGCGCTCCTCGGGGTACGGCTGCTCGATCAGCAGCAGGCCGAACTCGTCCAGGGCGCGCAGCGTGTCGACGTCGCCGGGCCCGTAGGCCGCGTTGGCGTCCACCTGGAGGCCGAAGTCGTCGCCCAGCTCGGCCCGCAACCGCCGGCACGGCTCCACGTCCCAGCCCGGCTTGATCTTCACCTTGATGCGGGCGTAGCCCTCGTCGAGGTGCCGGGCGGCGGTGGCGACCAGGTCGTCGATGGTGGGCAGGATCCCGATGGACACGCCGACGGGTACCCGGTCGACGGTGGCGCCGAGGTGATCGGCCATGCTGCGCCCGGCGGCTCGGAGCTCGGCGTCGAGCACCGCGGCCTCCACGGCGGCCTTGGCCATGCGGTGGCCCCGGACCTCCTCGAGGGCGCCGGCGACGTCGTCGGCGTGGCGGACCCGGGCCGCGAACAGGCGGGGGAGCAGGTGGTCGACGGTGACGTCCTCGGCGGCTGAGGTGTACTCGCTGGAGTACAGGGGCTGGGTGCCGGCGACGCACTCGCCCCACCCCTCCACCGGTCCGTCCGGTCCGGTGGCGAGCACGCGGACGAGGAGGATGTCGCGGAAGGTCCAGGTGCCGAAGCTGGTCTGGAACGGGGTCACCAGCGGCAGCTCGATGCGACGCAGCTCCACCGACCCGATGTCGATGCCCGGGAGATCCGAACTGGCAGTCGTGGTGTCGCGCGTCGGAGTCGGGCTGGCGGGGTCGGGTCCGGTCATCGGTCCTCCGGTCGGGTGAAGAGGTAGTGGCGGTCGGCGGTGACGGCCACGGGCTCGAGGCCCTCGGTGAAGGCCTGCAGCATCGTGTCGCGCACCGCGACCCGCCATGCCCGGGCGGCCTCGGGGTCGTCCCGGCGGAGGGCGACGGCGTCGGCCGGCGTCGCGACGAGGCGAGCCGGGGCGTCGGTGTCCATCCGGCGGGGCCGCCCGCCGTCATCGGCCAGGGCCACCTCGGCGTGGTCGACGTCCGCCGGGGTCGGCAGCGGGCGGTCGAGGGCGGCCACGGTGCGCTCGTCCTCCAGGTCCCACCGGATGAGCAGCCGGTCGGAGGCGTCACCCCGGTTGATCTCGTCCTCCATCACGCCGTAGAGCTCGACCAGGTATCGCTCTCCCCGGGCACCGAGGTGGTGGAGGTTGAACCGGGCGTTGGCGTGGATGAGCGGATCAAACGTCCAGCTGATGGTGGTGATCCCCCGCTCGAGGCACCACGTCCGCTGGTGCCGCTTCAGCTCCCGGCCGATGCCGCCACCCCGGTGGGCCGGGTCGACGGCGGCGAGGTGCGAGTGCAGGTGGAGGTGGTCGTCGTGCACGCCGACGATGCCCAGGCACATGCCGACCTGCCGGCCGGACCCGTCGAGCGCGACCGAGACGTAGCTGCCGGCCAGCTCGAGCGCCCGCAGCACCGCGTCGTTCAGTGGGCGCTGGCCCCACACGGACTCGGCCAGGTCGAGCGCCCGGTCGGCCTCGGCGCCTCGCACGGTTCGGATCTCGTACCGGGCCGCGGTGTGTGCCATCTGCTGCGTCTCCCGCGTCCCGGACCGGCTCAGATCCGGCCGGCGTCGGCGGCAGCCTGCTCGGCCTCGGTGAGCTTGGTGTCGATGATGGCGAGGCCGGCGTCCCAGAAGCCGGGGTCGGTCAGGTTGCAGTCCACGATGCGGCCCAGGTCCTCGGGCCAGCGGGAGCCGCCGGCGGCCAGCAGCTCGAGGTACTTGGGCACGAACTCGTCGCCGCGCTCGACGTAGCGGGCGTAGACCGACAGGGCGAGCAGCTGGCCGTACGCGTAGGCGTAGACGTAGCCCGGGGTGCCGATGAAGTGCGGGACGTAGCTCCACCAGCTGCGGTACCCGTCGGTGACCTCCATGGCGTCGCCGAACAGGTCGCCCTGGGTGCGGGCCCAGTGGTCGGCGAAGTCCTCGGTGGACAGCTCGCCGTGCTCGCGCCGATGCGTGTGGACGGCATCCTCGAAGCGGTTCATCGAGACCTGGCGGAAGACGGTGGCGATGTTGCCCTCGAGGTTCTGGGCCAGCAGGGCGAAGCGCTCGTCGGCGTCGTCCACCATCGACAGCAGTCGCTCGAAGGTGACGGTCTCGCCGAACACGCTGGCGGTCTCGGCCAGCGTGAGCGGGGTCATCTGCTCGAACACGCCCTGGGGACGGGCCAGGTAGCCGTGCAGGCCGTGGCCGAGCTCGTGGGCCAGCGTCATCACGTCGCCGGGCGTGGCCGTGTAGTTGAGGAACACGTAGGGGTGGTGACCGGGGACGGTGTAGGAGCAGAACGCACCGCCCCGCTTGCCGGGGCGGGTGGGGGCGTCGATCCAGCCCTCGTCGATGAAGCGTCCGACCACCTCGGCCAGCTCGGGCGAGAACGAGGCGTAGGCGTCGCGCACGATCTCGGTGGCCCGGCTCCAGCCGATGGTGGCCTTGGTGCTGGCCACGCTGGCGTTGCGGTCGTAGTCGGCGAGCGTGTCGATGCCGAGCACCCGGGCCTTCAGCCGGTACCAGCGCTGCGGGATGTCGTAGCGGGCGACGACGGCGTCGACCAGGGCCTGGACCGACTCGTCGCTGGCCTCGTTGTCGAGGTTCCACGAGCTGATCCAGCTCGGGTAGCCGCGCAGCTCGTCCTGGATGCGGCGGTCGGCCAGCAGCGTGTTGAACACGTAGGCGCGGGTGCGCAACCCCGGTTGCAGCGCCTCGGTGACGGCCTCGGCCGCGGCCTTGCGGGTGGTCCGGTCGGGATCGAGCAGGCGGCTGAGGCCGGCGTCGAGCGGGACCGGTTCGGGCTCGTCGGGCAGGTCCACCTGGATGGCCGAGGTCTGCTCGGTGAACAGGCGCACCCAGGCCTGGCGACCGGTGGGGGCGGTGGTGGCGAGCAGGCGCTCCTCGACCTCGGACAGCACGTGGGGCTTGCCGGCCCGCAGGTTCTCGAGGTGGTGGCGGTACCCGGCGAGGGCGGGCTCGTCGAGCAGCGCCGTCGCCCGGTCGTCGTCGATGTCGACCACCTCGAGGTCGAACCACACCAGCTCGGCCGACAGGGCGGCCGAGCGCTCGCTGACCTCCTGCATGAGGGCGCCCCGAGCCGGATCGGAGGTGTCGACCGCGAAGTCGAGGCTGGCGAAGCTGCCCGCCCGGCGGGCCTGCTCGTAGATCTCGGCCAGCCGGTCGAGCGCCGCGGCGAGGGTGGGAGCGTCGGCGTCCACGAGCGTGCCCTTCACCTCAGCGGTGAGCGTGCGGGCCGACTGCAGGGCCTCGTCGAGCAGGCGGCGGACGCCGGCCGCGCCCTCGCCGTCGACGAGGGTGCCGATGTCCCACGCCACCCCTTCCGCGCCGGTGGCCTCGGGTGCGTGCGTGTCGGTCGACATCTTGCCGAGCATAGGAACGCCTACGGTCCGGTGCCATGGAGCTCGGGGTGTGCGTGGCGGCCAAGATCGACGATGTCGACCACATCGTGCTGGCCGAGGAGCTCGGCTACGCGTCGGCGTGGGTCGCCGACAGCCACCTGATCTGGAGCGACCCCTACGCCACGCTCGCCGTCGCCGCCACCCGCACCGAGCGCATCCGGCTCGGCACCGGGGTCGCCGTCGCCGGGATCCGGCCCGAACCGGTCACCGCGGCGAGCATCGCGACCATCAACCGGCTGGCGCCGGGTCGCACGTTCCTCGGCATCGGCTCGGGGAACACGGCCATGCGGATCATGGGGCACCCGCCGCTGCGCATCGCCGAGCTCGACCGCTACCTGGCCACGCTGCGGCCGCTGCTGCGCGGCGAGGAGGCCGAGCTGACCTGGCGGGATCGTACGACGCGCATCCGCCACGTGATGCCCGACGCCGGCTTCGTCGACCTCGACCACGACATCCCGGTCCACGTCTCCGGCTTCGGGCCGCGATCGCTCGGGCTCGCGGGCGTGCACGGCGACGGCGTCGTCATCTCCGGCAACGTCACGCCCACCGCCATGGCCCGCATCTGGTCAGCCGTGGAAGCCGGTGCCGATGCCGCCGGCCGCACCATCGATCGCGGGACGTTCGGTGCGGCGTGCCTGACGACCATGGTCGTGCTGGAGCCGGGCGAGGCACCGGACTCGGCCCGCTCACGTTCCCTGTGCGATGCGTTCGCGATCGCCACCCTCCACTACGCCTACGACCAGTGGCGCAACTTCGGGAAAGCGCCGACCCAGCCGGCCGTGCTCGAGGTGTGGGACGACTACGTCGCCGAGATCGAGCGGATCCCCGAGGACATCCGCCACCAGCTCGTCCACCGCGGCCACAACTGCTGGGTCGTGCCCGAGGAGGAGCGCTTCGTGACCCGGGGCCTCATCGAGGCGTCCTGCATGGTCGGCACCGCCGACGAGCTCGTCGGCCGTCTGCACGAGCTGGACGAAGCCGGACTGGACGAGGTGCTGCTGCTGCCACCGCTGGCGACCCGGGACGAGGCGTTGCGCTTGGTCGCCTCGGACGTGTTGCCGCGGCTGTAGCTGGCCGCTACACCCCCACTGCCAGTTCGTTACGCGGCGTCGGGGAGGTGCTTGGCCTCGGCTTCGTCGCGCACCTCGACGACCTCGACCCGGTCCTTCTTGCCGCCGATGCCGAGGAGGCGGAGGGGGAGCAGGAGGATGCCGACGACGGCGGCGAGGATCGTGGTGACGATCTTCAGCACGACGCGACCGATGGTGATGGCGATGCCGATCACGGCGGCGATCGGGATGGCGATGATCGTGAGCGCCAGCTTCACCAGCTTGAGCACGGCGGCGACCAGCGTGAACAGCAGTCCGAAGAGGGCCATGATCAGGCGGCGGACCAGGCCGATGAGGGCCATGACGGCGCCGATCAGCAGTCCGAATGCGGCGAGCACGGCGCGCACGACGGTCATGGCGGCGCGCCACAGCGCGTAGACGAGGTCGGAGGCGAGGTTGACGACCGTGCGGACGGCGCCGACGGCGAGGCGGACCGGCACGGCCACGATCAGGCCGAGGAAGGCGACCAGGCGGACGACGATGCCGAGGACGCTGCCCACGGCACGGAAGGGGAGGGTGACCAGACCCATCAGCGCACCTCGGCCGTTGCCGTCGAGGTCGTCGGAGAGTTCGAGGTCGGCGTCGGAGTGGGAGCGCATGGGTCCGATCTTGTCAGGCTGGGCGGAAGCGGACGAGGGCCACGCCGCGTTCGGTCGGGTGGAACACCGCCCTTACCCGATCACCCACGGAGACGGACCACGGATCGCAATCGACGAGGTTGGTCATGATCCGTGGGCCGGGACCGTCGCCGCCGAGGCCGTCGGGCAGGTCGAGCTCGACGTAGGCGACCACGTAGGGCGCAGCGTCGCGGTAGGCGCCCTGGCCCCGTCGGGGGATCGAGAAGCTGTACACCTCGCCGGTGCCGGGGGCGTCGAACCACTCGATGTCGAACGACGCGCACACCGGGCAGAAGCCGCGCGGGTACCAGATGACGGTGCCGCAGCCGTTGCAGCGGGGCAGGCACAGGCGGCCCTCGGCGGTGGCGTCCCAGAACGGCTTGGCGTCCGCGTGGACCCAGGGTTCGGGGACCGGGAGCTGGCCGGCGGTGTCGGAAGCGTCGCTCATGTCAGGCCTCCCGTCCGAGGATCAGCGTCGCCGAGCCGTGGCGGGTGCCGAGCGAGCCGCCGGTGCCGTGCGCCAGGGCGATGTCGCAGTCGGGCACCTGCACCGCCGGGTGGGCCTCGCCGCGCAGCTGGCGGACCGCCTCGATCACCTTCGTGATGCCGCCGCGGTTGGTGGGGTGGTTGTTGCACAGGCCGCCGCCGTCGGTGTTGAACGGCAGCCGACCGTGGGGCGCTTGCAGGCCACCGTCGGCGACGAAGCGGCCGCCGTCGCCCTTGGCGCAGAAGCCGAGGTCCTCGATCGTCTGCAGGACCGTGATGGTGAAGCTGTCGTAGATCGAGGCGTAGTCGACGTCGGCGGGGGTGACCCCGGCCTCCTCGAACGCCCGCGGCCCGGACCAGACCGCGCCCGTGTGGGTGAGGTCGATCCGCCCGTTGCCGGTGTGCTTGGGCGCCTCGCCGTGCCCGAGCACCACCGGGCAGTGCCGATCGAGCGTGCGGGCGACCTCTGGCGACACGACGACGAGCGCCCCGCCGCCGTCGGTGATGACGCAGCTGTCGAGGCGGTGCAGGGGGTCGCACACCATCGGCGACTCCAGCACCTCCTCCACCGTGACCACGTCGCGCAGGAAGGCGTTCGGGTTGTGCTGGGCGTGGGTGCTGGCGGCCACCTTGATCTCGGCGAGCTGCGCGGAGGTCGTGCCGAACTCGTGCATGTGCCGGGTGGCGGCGAGCGCGTAGTTCGTCAGCACCGAGGTGCCGAAGGGGACCTCGAAGGAGAACTCGGGGGCGTCGCCGACGCGACCGCTGCCGCCGGGTCCGGACCCACCGGTGCGGGGCTTGCCGGCCAGGGTGATCAGCGCGACGTGGCACTTGCCGGCGGCGATGGCGGCAGCGGCGTGGCCGACGTGGGCGACGTAGGAGGAACCACCGATCTCGGTGCTGTCGACGTAGGCGAGCCGGTCGAGTCCGAGGTACTCGGCCATGGAGAGCGGCCCGAAGCCCGGGGCGTCACCGGCGCAGAAGTAGGCGTCGACGTCGCCCATCGTCAGACCGGCGTCGGCCAGCGCGCCGACCGCGACCTCGGCGTGGATCTGCGGCGTGGTCCGGTCCGGGATCGTCCGCAGGGGGTGCTCGTACGCGCCCGCCAGATGTGCTGCTCCCCGGATCGTCCCCGTCACGGCGGGGAGTCTGCCCAGCGCCACCGCCCCGGGCCAAAGAGGTCACGCCAGGCCCGGCGTCCCCGCGTCGACGGCCCAGGTCGTCGCCTCGGTGATCGTCCCGTCCGGCACGGTCACGTCGTCGACCAGCCGGTAGGCGGCGCGCCAGCCATCGGCGTCGACCTCGTGGAGGACCCAGCCCCGCCTGGTGGTCTCGGACCAGGCGATGTGGGGGGACAGCGCCTCGACCAGCGCGGAGGCCTGGCGGAGGCGGTCTGGGATGTCCGACGACACGCCGGGCGCGACGAACTCGGTGCCGACGACCGGTGATTCGTCGTCCTCGAAGTCCATCCACAGGTCGGCGACCCAGGACGAGTGGACGTCGCCGCTCAGGACCACCGGCGCCGCGCTGCGGGAGAGCGTCTCGAGGAAGCGCCGGCGGGCGCCGGTGTAGCCGTCCCACTGGTCCAGGTTCCACAGCACGTTGCCGGGCACGATGCGCCACTGGTGGACCACGACCTGTTGGACCACGGTGGTCCAGACGGCGTCGTGGCCGGTGGCGACCTCGTCGAACCAGGCTTCCTGGGCGTCGCCGAGCATCGTCGTGGTCGCGGTCCCGTCGCAGCGGGGACCGAGGTCGGTGCCGACGGCGTCGTCGCAGGGCTGCTCGTCCCGGTGCTGGCGGGTGTCGAGCAGGACGAACCGGGTGAGGCCGCCCCAGTCCACGACGCGGTGGATCGCCAGGTCCGGCCCCTCCGGCGGCTCGAGCCGGGTCGGGGTGAACTCCCACCACGCCCGGTACGCGGCCGCCCGTCGCTCGAGGAGCTGCTCGCCGCCGGGGCCGGCCGTCGTCGCGGTGCCCTGGTAGTTGTTCACCACCTCGTGGTCGTCCCAGGTGATGAGCCATGGGGCCACGGCGTGGGCGGCCTGCAGCTCGGGCTCGGCCTTGTACCGGCGCCACAGGGCCCGGTAGCCGTCCAGATCCGTCGGCGGGGCCTCGTCGACGGGCCGCACCGAGCCGCTGTCGGACTCGTAGACGTAGTCGCCGCAGTGCACGACGACGTCGGGGGCCTGCGCGGCGACGTCGTCGAGGGCGGTCCAGTAGCCCGACGACCAGCGCTGGCAGGACAGGTGCCCGACCCGGAGCGGCTGGTCCGGGAGCGCTCCCGGGGCCGGCGCGGTGCGGGTGCGAGCCGCCGGCGTGACGTGGCCGTCGAGCACGAAGCGGAACCAGTGGCGGGTGTCGGGTGCCAACCCGCGCACGACGATGCGGGCCGTCATCGCCTCGGCCGGGTCGGCGCGCAGCTCCTCCCGGGCGACGATGGCCTCGAAGGCGTCATCGCGTGCGACCTCCACGAGCAGCGGCACCGGGGCCGACGGATCCCGGTCGACCCACGTCCACAGCACGACGGACTCGTGGTCCGGGTCACCCGACGCCACGCCGAGCCCGAACGGCGCCGGTCCCTGGGGGGCGCCGTGGTCGATGGCCTCGAGGGTCTCCAGCTCGGGCTCGGGCGGCGCCGTCGAGGTGGTCGCCGACGGGCCGACCGGACCCCGCCCGGCGTTGCCGTCGTCCTGGCAACCGCCGAGGGCGACGGCGACGACCCCGGCCCCGGTGGCGCCGAGGAAGCGGCGGCGCGACCACCGAGACGGGGACGATGCGGTCATGGCCGGCCGACCGTAACCCGATCGCGCACTGCGCCCCGCTCGACCTGGGTAAGGCGTCGCGGTGACCCACCCGACGACGCAGCACCACGACCCGAGCGAGGTCGACGCGGACGACGGTGCGGACAGCCGCGACGCCGGGAGCGTCGTCCGCCGGCGGCCGGGCCTCGTGTCGCTGCTCGCCGGTGGCGCCGGCGTCGTGGTCGCCACCCTGCCCGGCCTCGGGCTGCTCGCCCTCGCGCTGGCGGCGCTCGCCATCGCCTCGGGGGTCCCCGCCATGCGGAAGGGCCCTGGCGCCGCCAGCTTCTCCAAGGCGCGCACCGGCGTCGTGCTCGGCATGATCGCCGTGCTCCTCGGCGTCATCAGCCTGGCGATGCAGCTCCTGGCCTGACCCGGCCGGCACGCCGGGTCGGTCCGAGCGGGTCAGTCCAGCGTGTCGGGTTCGTCCGGCACGGCCGGTGCGCCGAGCAGCGGGCCGTAGTCGGCGGCGAGGCGATCGAAGTCGAGGTCTCGCAGGAACCGGCTGAACGCCACCTGGGCGGCCAGGGCGTTGACGTCGCGGAACACCTCGGGGAGGAACGCGGGCGGGTCGATGAGCCCCTCGTCGTAGAGGGCGTTCACGGCCCCCATGTTGTTGATGTCGACCTTGCCGCAGAAGAGCAGCGGCACCCGGTCGAGCCGGCCGGTGCGGATCGCCACCCGGACGTAGGCGTAGGTGAGCACCAGGCCCTTGCCGTAGCCGAGGTCCTTGGTGAAGGGTCGCCCCGTGGGCGTGGAGCCACGGAAGACCCGCATGACCAGCTGCCAGCACTCGTCCTCGTCGAGGCCGAGCGTGCGGAAGTGCTCGACGACCTCCACGAACGACGCCCCGTCCTCGGCGAGGGCGATGGCCTCGATGCGGTCGGCGATGCGCAGCAGCCGGATCGGGTGCGAGGTGAGCGAGAGGATCTCGGTGAGGGTGGCCAGCCCCTCCTGGGTCACGTTGACCGGCGGCGGCGCCTTGCCGAGGAAGGTGCAGTACGGCTGGGCCCGGCCGTTGTCGCTGGTGCCGACGTGCACCCAGCCCTCGTGGGACTCGAGCTGCTCCAGCTGGCGCTCCGAGAACATGGCATCCGCGCGCAGCTTGATGTAGTCCGATCCGGCGGCGGCGTCGGCGACGATGCCGTCGTCGAGCACGACGTGGACCATGCCGGGGCCCATCGAGTCGTCGAGCCGTGACTGCAGCAACGAGACCGCGGACTCGCCGTCGATGCCCTTCTCGTCCCGCTCGTCGATGGGAAGGTCCGACACCCAGCTGAGCGCGTCGCGAAACTGGCCGGCGAGGTCGGCCACCCGCGGGCCACCGGCGTGGAAGACGTCGTCGGTGGTGCCGTAGAGCTGCGCCGTCAGCGGGCCGAAGCCGTCGGTGCCACGGGCCTCGAGCATGTCGAGCGTGAGCCGGTACTGCTCGCACGTCCGCTTCAGCAGCTGGGAGAGCGTGGACGTCGTGCCGAGCGAGGTGTTGATCCACAGCTCGATGTCGAGGAACTGCTCGCGGGCCGCGTCGAGGTCGAAGCCGAGGTCCCGCTGCTCGTACCAGCCAGCGTCCACGGCCGGCTGCTCCCGGCACCCCGACGCGAAGAACGCGTCGCGCACGTGGTCGTCCCACTTGATGGCGTCGAGGATCCGAACCGGGCGCTGCGCGTCGACGATCGCGTCGGAGAGGGCGCGCACCGTCTCCTCGTAGGTCTCTGCCATGGCTCTCCAAGGATGGCTGACCGCACCCCTGGTCCGCAGCCTCCGGCTTAGGAAACCCTTTGCAGAGGGCTGACGTCGCCTTGATGGGCCCGTCCATACGTTGCCGACATGGCCCTCACCCGCACCGCCGCCCTCGCCCTCGGAGGCGCCGTTGCCGCCGCCGTCGCCCTCGTCTCCGTCGCCGGGGCGGTGACCGTGTCCACCGGGACGCCGGCGCCGTCGCCCGATGCCGTGCTGGCCGGGGAATCGGAGCCGGCGGAGGCGACCCCCGCACCGGTCGAGGTGATCTACCAGGACGTGTACGACCTCCCGCCCGCTCCCGCCGCGCCGGTCGCCGCCCCCGCGCCGGTCGCCGCCCCCGCTCCGGCAGCGGCCCTGGCCACCAGCGACGGCGACTGGGACGACGACCACGACGACGGCGACTGGGACGACGACGACGGGGACGACGACCACGGGGACGACGACGATCACGACGACGACTGGGACGACGACGATCGGCACGACGACGATGACGACTGATCCGGCTCGCCCCCGGGCGAAGCGGAAGCGGCCGCACCCGGCGGCCGGGGCCCGGCTCGTGGTCGCCGGCGCCGCCACGGCCGGCACCCTGGCCATGGTCGGCCTCATGGTCAGCCCGGCCGACGAACCCGCGCCGCTCGACCTGAGCACCGCCTCGCCGGCGACGGTCTCCGTCCCGGCGCCCGCTCGGATCGTCATCGTGCGCCGGCACCTCCCCGTGCCGACAGCGGCTCCCACCAGCCCGCCGGTCCTCCGCCCCGGCGCGACGCCCGCGCTCACCCCGGTGCCGGCCCCTGCACCGGCGCCGGCCCCTCGCCCGGCCGCGCCGCGCACGACGAGCAGCGGGAGCTGACGGTGCAGGTCGCCATCATCGACGAGCACCGCTTCCGGGCGATGGGAACCGACTGCCACGTCCAGGTCGTCGGCGCACCGCACGGGGCGTGCGACGTGGCCGAAGCCGTCGTGGGCAGCGACGAGGCACGGTGGTCGCGCTTCCGCCCCGACTCCGAGATCCGCCGTGGGGCACCCGGCGTGGCCGGCTCGGTCAGCGATGAGACCGCCGAGCTGGTGGCCCTGGCCCTCGAGGCCCTCGACCGGACCGATGGGTGGTTCGACCCCCGCCTCGGCGGCCACCTCTGCGCCGCGGGCTACGACCGCACCCTCGACCTCGTGCAGACGGGTGCTCCGATCCCACCACGGACAGCGCCACCGCTGCCCGCCGTCCGCCCGGCGATCGGTCGCCGGGCGGACGGTCCGACCCTCATGGTCCCGCCCGGCGTCGAGCTCGACCTGGGCGGGATCGCCAAGGGGCACAGCGCCGATCGCGCCCTTGCTGCCGTGCTCGCGACGGGTGCCCTCGGCGCCTGCATCAACCTCGGCGGCGACCTGCGCTGCGCGGGCGCGTCCCCGACCGGGGACGGTTGGTGGTGCGCGCTGGACCACGGTCCGGGTGCAGCCGCCAGCGCGCTGGCCATCGGCCTGACCCACGGCGCCGTGGCCACGTCCACGACCCGGCGCCGGCGGTGGACGACGACCTCCGGCGAGGCCCACCACCTGCTCGATCCCCGCACCGGCCATCCGGCGGGCACCGACCGCCGCAGCGCCACCGTCGTCGCCGCCACGGCCGCGACCGCCGAGGTGCTCACCAAGGTCGCCCTCCTCGCGCCGTGGGACGACGCCGAGCGGCTGCTCACCGCGGAGGGCGGCGTCGGCCTCGTGAGCCTCGACGACGGCTCCACCCGCGCGATCGGTGACATCGCCCCCCTGCTCGCCGACCGGGCGAGCCTCCCCGAGGAGACCAGCTCGTGCACCTGACCCTCCACCCGGAGCTGTGGTGGTGCGTCACCCGAGCCACCGGCATCACCGCGTGGGTGTCCGCCCTCGGGTCGCTGCTGGCCGGGCTCGCCCTCGCCACCCGAACGCTCGGCGCCCGACCGAAGGGCCCGTGGCTGCTCGACGTGCACCGGGGCCTCGCCGGGGTCACCCTCGCCTTCACCGCGCTGCACGTCGCCGCCATCGTGGCCGACTCCTACGTGCACTTCGGCGCCGCCGACGTCCTCGTCCCCCTGGCCAGCGACTGGGAGCCCGTCGCCGTCGCCGGTGGCGTGGTCGCGATGTGGCTCCTGGTCGCGGTGCAGCTGTCCAGCCTCGCCATGCGGCGGCTCCCGAAGCGCGTGTGGCGGACGATCCACCTCGGCAGCCACGGCGCGGCGGTCGCCGCCACGTTCCACGCCTTCACCGCCGGCACCGACGCCGGAAACCCGCTGGTCGTCGGGACGGCGATCGCCGCGGCGTCGGCCGCCGCCTTGATGTTCACCTACCGCCTCGCCCTTCCGCGCCGGTCGGCCCGTCGGCCCTCGCCCGCCCCGACGGGCTGACCGGCCGCCTGCTTGCGGAAAACCGGACGAGGCAGACAGACTCGTCTTGACTGATCGGTCAACTTTCGCGATCCCGTAGGAGACACCCATGGCAACCGCCGTCATCGTCGACGCCGTCCGCACCCCCGGGGGCAAGCGCTTCGGCCAGCTGTCCGGCTGGCACCCGTCCGACCTGGCCGCCGAGGTGCTCAAGGCCCTGGCCGAGCGCAACGACCTCGACCCCGCGCTCGTCGACGACGTCGTCATGGGCTGCGTCATGCAGGTCGGCAACCAGGGCCTCAACATCGGCCGCAACGCCGTCCTCGCCGCCGGCTGGCCCGAGACGGTCCCGGCCACCACGGTCGACCGCCAGTGCGGCTCGTCCCAGCAGGCCGCCCACTTCGCCGCCCAGGGCGTCATCGCCGGCGCCTACGACATCGCCGTCGCCGCCGGCGTCGAGGTCATGACCACCACCCCCATGGGTGCCTCCATCACCCCCGGCTCGATCCCCTTCGGCCCCAAGGCCGCCGGCCGCTACGCCGATGTCGAGTACATCGAGGGCTGGAAGGGCCTGATCCCCCAGGGCGTGTCCGCCGAGATCATCGCCAACAAGTGGGACCTGTCCCGCGAGGACCTGGACAAGATCGGCCTCGAGAGCCAGATCCGCGCCGCCCGCGCCCGCGACGAGGGCCGCTTCGACAACGAGATCATCCCGGTCAAGGTCAAGAAGCTCGACAAGGAGACCGGCGAGCTCATCGACACCGGCGACCAGATGGCCACGGCCGACGAGGGCATCCGCGACACCACGATGGAGACGCTGGCCAACCTGAAGCCGGCCTTCCTCCCTGACGGCAAGGTCACCGCCGGCAACTCCTCCCAGATCTGCGACGGCGCCTCGGCGCTGCTGATCATGTCCGAGGAGAAGGCCAAGCAGCTCGGCCTCACCCCGCGTGCCCGCTTCCACACCTTCGCCCTCGCCGGCGTCGATCCCGTCACCATGCTGACCGGCCCGATCCCGGCCACCTCCAAGGTGCTCGAGCGCTCCGGCGGCCTCACCATGGACGACATCGACCTGTTCGAGGTCAACGAGGCCTTCGCCTCCGTCGTCGGCGCCTGGCAGAAGGAGCACAGCGCGGACATGGAGAAGGTCAACGTCAACGGCGGCGCCATCGCCCTCGGCCACCCCCTCGGTGGCTCCGGCGCCAAGCTCATGGCCACCCTGCTCAACGAGCTCGAGCGCACCGGCGGCCGCTACGGCCTCCAGACGATGTGCGAGGGCGGCGGGCTCGCCAACGCCACCATCATCGAGCGCCTGGGCTGAGCTGAGCTCATTGACGCTTCCTCGCTTCGCTGCGGGAGCGTCCACGTTGCACGGAGTAGGTGAACGTCCACCCGTGGACCGGTCGCTGGCGCTCCCTCGGGGCTGACCGCGACAGCGCAGCACCACCCGCCCGATCGACGCCCCGCCTTCACCGGCGGGGCGTCGTCGCGTTCGGGGTCAGGCGTCCCAGTCGGTGTCCTCGGCGGCGTAGACCCCGAGCAGGTCGCGGGCCGACACGATGCCGGCCAGGCCGTTGGGGTTGGCGACGAGGACGTGGCGCACGTACCGGTCGAACATCTCGTTGGCGACGGTGGGGACGGTGGAGTCCTCCTGGCACCAGACCAGCTCGCGGCTGGCGATCTCGCCGGCGGTGACCTTCGTGGGGTCGTCGCCGCGGGCGACGACGCGGACCACGTCGCGCTCGGAGACCACGCCCTCGACCTTGGAGGGGTCGCCGACGGCGACGATGGAGATCCCGGAATCGTCGAGCACTCGGGCCACCGCATCGATCGTGGTGTCTGCGGTGACGGTGATCAGCTCGTCGCCGATGAGCGACGAGACGGGGAGGGAGGCGATGGCTTGGCTCATGTCGCGATCCTGTCGCGCCGGCCCCGACGTCGGCAGGGTCGGGAGTCACACCCCCCGGGGATCCCGTGGTGGCAGGCCGGTGGCGGGGCGCCGATACCCTGCGGTGATGCCGAAGCTGAACCCACGATGGCTGGTGATCGGCACCCTGATCGTGGTCGTGGGCACCGTGGTCTCCGACGTGAGCGTGTTCTCGCTCATCGTCGCGGTCGCCGCCGGCGCCCTCATCTTCAAGGTCGGCTTCGCCATCCTCGGCGGCATGGCTCAGCCCATCCCGGAGCCGCCACCGGCCGGCGAGCTGCGCAAGGTCAAGATCGAGTACCGCTGCACCATCTGCGGCACCGAGATCCGCATGACGGTGGCCAACGACGAGATGCCGGACCCGCCCCGGCACTGCCTCGAGGACATGGACCTGGTCACGCCCGTCGAGTGAGCAGGCGCGCGACAGCGCTGTGGATAACCCCGGTTGCCTGGGGAAACGGCTCGCGTCAGGCTGTGGACAACCGGTGGATGACCGGCACGTCGCGCGTCAGTGGAACTGCGTGGCGGTGACGATGCCGCCGAGCACCAGGGCCAGGCCGAGCAGCAGGTAGAGGTTGTCGGTGGCGCCGGGCAGCAGGCCCAGGTAGTTGAGGAAGATCACCAGTGCGCCCAGGCCGAGCAGGGTGAACATGAGCACCGGCACCCACGTGGGGCTGACCTTGAACTCCTGGGGGATCGGGGCGGTGTAGCGGCCCGAGGTGCTCTCGCGGACGTCGCTGGCCGCGTGACCCTTGGAGATGGCGTGCCGCGCGCCGGAGCCGCTGCCCCCCTTGGGGGTCGTGCGACCGCCGTCGCCCTTTTTCTTGCGATCCTGTCGTGCCACCTCGGCCACGGTAGTCCGCCACCGTCCTGGGTACGGTCTCGCCGGTGATCGAGCAGTCCTCCGAACGCGTCCTCGCCGCGGTCGACATCGGCACCAACTCGGTGCACATGGTCATCGCCAGGGTCGGCCCCGACGGCCGCATGGAGATCCTCGAGCGCGAGAAGGAGATGGTCCGCCTCGGCCGGTCGGCGGGGGACATGAAGGAGCTGGCGCCCGACGCCATCGACCGCGGCGTCGCGGCCCTCAAGCGCTGCCGAAGCGTGGCCGACGCCCACGGCGCCGAGCTCGCGGCCGTGGCCACCTCGGCGGTGCGCGAGGCCGAGAACCGGAGTGACTTCCTCGACCGGGCCTGGGACGAGGCCGGCGTGTCCGTCGAGGTCATCTCCGGGTTCGAGGAGGCTCGCCTCATCCACCTCGGCGTGCTGCAGTCCCTGCCGCTGTTCGACGACCGGGTGCTGCTGTGCGACATCGGCGGCGGCTCGACCGAGGTGCTGCTCGGCATGCAGGGCGACGTGCTCGCCAGCCGCAGCTTCCGCCTCGGCGCGATCCGGATCACCGAGCGCTTCCTCGCCAAGGACACGGTGAAGCCCAAGCACGTGGAGCGCAGCCGGCACCACGCCGAGACCATCCTCACCGCCTTCGGCACCGAGGTCGTGGAAGCCGGCTACGACACCGTGGTCGGGGCGTCGGGCACGATCGAGACGGTCGTCGCCATGGCCCTCGCGGCGCGGGGCGAGGACAGCGCGCTGCGGACGTTGAACGGCCAGCGGATCACCGCGGCCGAGGTCACCGACGTCGTCGAGCTGCTGGCGTCGACGCCGGATCCCGAGGAGCGGGCGGGCCTTCCCGGCATGGACGCCAAGCGGGCCGACATCCTGCTCGGCGGCGCGGTGATCCTCGAGCAGTTCGTGCGCTGCTTCGGGGTGGAGGAGCTCGTCTTCTCCGACTACGCGCTGCGCGAGGGCGTGCTGCTCGACCAGGCCCGACGCCGCTCGGGTGCGACCCTCCACCACCTGCAGGACCTGCGCCGCCGGTCGGTGCTGCACCTGATGGAGCTCACCGACGAGCACCCCGAGCACTCCGAGGAGATCGCCCGCCACGCCCTGCTCCTGTTCGACGAGCTCCAGGAGCTGCTCGAGCTGGGTGACGAGGCCAGGCCGCTGCTCGAGGCCGCGGCCCTGCTGTGCAACGTCGGGGCCTTCATCTCCCACTCCGGGCACCACAAGCACAGCTACTACGTGATCCGGAACAGCGAGCACCTGGCCGGGTTCACCGACCGCGAGATCGAGCTCATCGCCCAGGTCGCCCGCTACCACCGCAAGTCCGCGCCCAAGTCCAAGCACGAGGAGTGGCGGTCGCTGCGCCGCTCCGACCGGGAGCTGGTCGTGCGCCTGGCGGCGGTGCTCCGCGCCGCGATCGGCCTCGACCGCTCCCACCGGGCCCGCGTGTCGGACGCGTCGGTGACGTGGGACGACGACACCGTCGTGATCCACCTGCACCCCGCCGGCGAGGCGAGCATCGACCTGGAGCTGCACGCGGCCGAGCAGCGCGTCGGGCTGCTGGAGGACGTGACCGGCCGCACCGTCGAGGTGCGGGTGGCTTGAGAGGTTCGCAAGTGCGTCACGCTGCGTTGTGGTCGGGATTGGCGGCTCCGCCGCCACAGGGCCCGTCACATGGGTCGCCTCGCCTTCGGCTTGGCTCCTACAGCGCGAGCTGCACCGCGCTGCCGTCGTCGACGGCGTCGGACAGGGCGGCGTCGGCGGCCATGAACAGGCCGTCGGGATCACCGGCGTTGGTCGGGTAGCTGGCGAGACCGGCGGCGAGGTCGACCGGCACGACGGCGCCGCCGGCGAAGCGGAACTCGCCGGTGAGCTCGGCGACCATGTCGCGCAGGGTCGTGTACGCGCTGCGGGGCCCGACGCCGGGCAGCACCACGGCCACCTCGTCTCGCCGGGTGGACCCGAGCACGGCGGTGTCGGGCAGCAGCGGGCGGGCCCGCTCGACCAGCGTGCGCAGGAGGTGGTCGAACCCCTCGCCGCCGACCTCGTGCAGGACCTCGTCGAGGGACCGCAACCGGACGATGGCCAGCGACAGCTTGCCGTCGGTGCCCGCGGCACGGGCCAGGCCGATCTCGTCGGCCAGGCGGGCCTCCAGGTACTCCTGGGTGAGCAGCTCGCGCCGGACGTCTCGTCCTCGCCCTTCGAGCTCCTGGGCCCGCTCGATGCGCTCGAGCACGAGGTCGGCGAGCACGTTGGTGTTGAACGGCTTGGGCACGAACGCGTCGAGGCCGGTGGGGGTGCGCAGCCCGGGCAGGGACGTGCTGTGGGCCGAGACCATGATCACCGGGGTGAACGCCCACCGCTCGTCGGCCCGCATGCGCCGGTAGGCCTCGACCCCGGAGAACCCCCGGAGGCGGACATCGAGCAGCACCAGGTCGGGTTCGCCCTCGTCCAGGGACCGCATGACCTCGGCGGGGTCGGTGGGGTCGAGGTGCACGAAGTCGTAGCCGGCGGCGCGGAAGTAGGCGCGGAGGAAGGCGGCGATGTCGGGCTCGTCTTCGACGCAGAGCACCCGCCGGGTCGCAGCGAGGCGCCGGGCAACCGGCCCGAGCTTGGGTTCATCGGCCATGAGTGCCTCTAGCATCCCATCCGTGGGCGCCCGCGTGCTGGTCATCGACAACTACGACTCGTTCGTGTTCAACCTCGTCCAGTACCTGGGCGAGCTGGGTGCGGAGCCCATCGTGCGGCGCAACGACGAGATCGACCTGGACGGCGTCGCTGCCCTCGATCCCGACGCCATCCTCATCTCCCCCGGACCGGGCACGCCCCACGACGCGGGCATCTCCTGCGAGCTGATCCGCGAGTGGGCCGGCCGCCGGCCGATCCTGGGCGTGTGCCTCGGCCACCAGGCCATCGGTGAGGTGTTCGGCGGCGACGTGGTGCGGGCCGAGCAGGTCATGCACGGCAAGACCTCACCGGTCCACCACGCCGGCGAGGGCGTCTTCGCCGGTCTGCCCGAGCCCTTCGAGGCCACCCGCTACCACTCGCTGGTCGTCGATCCCGCGACGCTCCCCGACGTGCTCGAGGTGACGGCCTGGACCGACCCGGAGGCCGGCGCCGGCACGGTGATCATGGGCCTGCGCCACCGCGAGCACGACGTGGAAGGGGTGCAGTTCCACCCCGAGTCGATCCTCACCGGGACGGGCCACCAGATCCTGCAGCGCTTCCTCGACCGCGTGGCGCCGGCAGCGACCGCGGCTGGCTAGTCGCTCGGTTCGGTCGTCGTCGTGGTCGTGGTGGGCGGCAGGAGCTCGGCCCGGCCGACGGTGATGGAGACGGTGGAGCCGACGTCGGCGCGCTGACCGCCCGCCGGTGACTGGGCCAGGACCCGACCATCATCGGGGCTGCCAGGAGGCAGCACCTGCTCGGTCACCGCGATCTGGAAGCCGGCGAGGTCGAGCTCCTGGCGTGCCGTCTCCTCGGTCTTCTCGACCACGTTGGGCACGATGACCTGCTCGGGACCGGCCGAGACCACCAGCGTCACGGTCTCGCCGACCTCGAGCACCGTGCCGGCACCCGGATTGGTGCGGATGACGGTGCCCTCGGGCACGGACGTGGAGTTCTCCAGTGCCTGGGCGACCTCGAATCCCTGCTGGACCAGGATGCCCTCGGCTTCGGCGGCGGTCCGACCGGCCAGGTCGTCGGGGACGGCTCGCTCCTCGGCGCCCTGGGAGATCTGCAGCGTGATGGTGGCCGACAGCGGGGCTTCCTCGCCCGCCTCGGGGTTCTGGGCGACGACCTCGCCGGCCTCGACCTCGGGGTCGAAGACGAGCTCGGGACGGATGTCGCGGAACCCCTCGTCCCCGAGCACAGATCGGGCATCGGCCTCGCTGAGGCCGACGACGTCGGGGATCTCGACGCGCTGCTCCCCGCTCGACACGGTGAGGGTGACCTCGCTGCCCGACTCGGCCTCGGTGCCGGCCTCGGGGTCCTGGGCGCTGACCTCGCCGTCCTCGAAGTCGGGGTTCTCCTCGAACTCGGTGCTGACCGTGAAGCCCTCGGCCTCCAGCGTGGCCCGGGCCTCGTCCTCGGTCTGGCCGACGACGTTGGGGACGGCCACGAGGGTGACCGGTTCGTCGTCGCCGGAGTCGAACACGCCGAGGGTCTGGGCGAGCAGGAACAGCACGCCGGCCATGACGGCCAGCAGCAGGAGCATGACCGCGATGAAGGCCCCGTTGCGCCTCGGCGGCTCGACGTAGTCGTCCCCGTAGTAGTCGTCCTCGTCGGCGTACGCGGCGTAGGACGAGGTGGCGGCGGGTGCGGCGGCGGTGACCGGGATGGCCTGCGTCGCGTCGGGCGGCGGCGCGACGACGGTGGTCGGGGGTGTCGCCACCGAGATCTGGTTGCCCTCGCGGTAGCGGCGCAGGTCGGCGCGCAGGTCCTCGGCCGAGGGGTACCGGGCCTGGGGCGTCTTGGCCAGGCACTTGAGGATGATCGCCTCGAGCGTGGGATCGAGGTCGGCGTTGATCTGGCGGGGCGGGGTCGGCTGCTCCTGCACGTGCTGGTACGCCACGGCGAGCGGGTCCTCGCCCCGGTACGGCGGGCGGCCGCAGACCATCTCGTAGAGCACGACGCCGAGGCTGTAGACGTCGGAGCGGGGGTCGACCGGTCGGCCCTGGGCCTGCTCGGGCGAGAAGTAGGTGGCGGTGCCCATGACCTGGCCGGCCTGGGTGAGGTCCTCGTCCTGGCCGGCGGCGATGGCGCGTGCGATGCCGAAGTCGGTGACCTTGACCTGCCCGTCGGTGGACAGCAGCACGTTGCCCGGCTTGACGTCGCGGTGGACGACGCCGTTCTTGTGGGCGAAGCCGAGGGCGGCGGCCATGTCGATGCCGATGTCGGCGGCACGCGCCGGCAGCAGCGAGCCCTCCTGGCGCAGCACGTCGGCGAGGCTCCGGCCGGCGACGTACTCCATCACGATGAAGTAGGTGCCGCCCTCCTCGCCCCAGTCGTAGACGCCAACGATGTTGGGGTGGTTCAGGTTGGCCGAGTCCTGGGCCTCCCGCCGGAACCGCTGCACGAAGGTGGGGTCGGCGGCGTACTGGGGGAACAGGACCTTGACGGCGACCGGGCGGTCGAGCAGCTGGTCCCGCGCGAGGTAGACGTCGGCCATCCCTCCCCGGGCGAGGCGGCGGTGCAGCTCGTAGCGGCCCCCGTAGACGACTGGTCCCTGGTCAGACATGGCCCGGCGCACTCTACGACAGGGGCCCGCGGCGTTTGGCTACGCGCCGCCACCCTGCGCGGCCAGCACGGTCTCCATGACGGCCTTGGCGATCGGGGCCGCCACCTGCCCGCCGGTCTGCTCCGACGCGCCGGGCTGGCCCTCGACGATGACGGCCACCGCCACCGACGGCGGCTGCCCGGGGAGGCCGGCGAAGCCGATGATCCAGGCGTGGGACCGGGGCGGATCGGTGCCGAGCTGGGCGGTGCCGGTCTTGCCGCCGACCTCGAAGCCGGGGATGGCCAGGTTGCGGGCGGTGCCCCGCTCGGCGACCTCCACCATGGCCTGGCGCAGGACGGCGGCGTGCTCGGCGGACACGGCGCGCCGCCACTGGGTGGGCTCGGGCTCGTCGACGACCGAGTTGTCGTCGTCGCGGATGTCGGCGACGGTGCGAGGGGTCATGATCCGGCCCTCGTTGGCCACCGCTGCCGCCACCATCGCCATCTGCAGCGGCGTGGCCGACACGTCGTTCTGGCCGATGCCGGCCTGGGCCAGCGCCGGCAGGTTCTGCTCGAAGTCGGTGGGGAACACCGACTGCGCCGGGGCCGGCAGGTCGATGGGCGGGGCGGCGTTGAACCCGAAGGACTCGGCCGTGCCCACCATCTGGTCCTCGCCGAGGTCGACGGCCATCTGGGCGAAGGCGGTGTTGCACGACACGCGCAGGATGTCGAAGAGGTCCCCGCCGCACGACGAGCCACCGAAGTTCCGCAGCGGGCGGTTGGTCTGGGGCGGCGTGTACTCGCGGGCCACGGGGTACACGGGCTGGTCGGCGGTGATCTCCCCGGAGGCGAGCCCGGCGGCGGCGGTGACGACCTTGAACGTGGACCCGGGGAAGAAGCGCTCGCGGTAGGTCTTGGCCAGCAGGGGGTCGCGCTCGTCGGCCTGGAACAGGGCGAAGGCGTCGTTGGCGGCGCTGAAGTCCTGGGTGGCGAGCGCGTTGGGGTCGAACGAGGGCCAGGACCACATGGCGAGCAGCTCGCCCGAGCGGGGGTCCAGGGCCACGACCGACCCCTGCCGCTCGCCCAGCAGGTCCTTGGCCACGCGCTGCACGTCGGCCCGCAGCGTGAGGCGGACGTCGCCGACGCGGTCGCGGTCGACGAAGAGGTCGTCGAGGCTGCGGAAGGACAGGTCGATGGTGCGACCGGCCAGCTCGGCGTTGTAGCTGTCCTCCACGCCCGTCGCCCCGAGGTTGAGGGAGAAGTAGCCGACGGTGTGGGCGAACAGGTCACCCTCGGGGTACGTGCGGGCGAACTCGAAGCGGGACCCCTCGGGGGTGGGCTCGGAGCGGGCGACGATGACCTCGTCGGCCGTGACGATGGTGCCTCGGGGTGCGTCGAAGTCCCGCAGGATCGACCGGTTGTTCACCGGGTTGTCCTTCAGCTCCTGCGCGCCGAAGACCGTGACCCGGTTGAGCTGCACGAACAGCACGAGGAAGCACGCCAGCAGGCCGACGCCGAGCTTGGCGATCTGGTTGCTCATGCGCCCGCCCTCGCCGGGGCGCGGGCCGCCACGCTGTTGTCCGAGATCCGCAGCAGGAGCGCGAGCAGGACGTAGTTCATGACCAGGCTCGAGCCGCCGTAGCTGACGAAGGGGAGGGTGACGCCGGTGAGCGGGAGGGTCCGGGTGATGCCGCCGATGATGATGAAGGTCTGGACGCCGAGCAGCGTGGTGAGGCCGCTGGCGAGCAGCGTGTCGAACGCGGACTCGGCCCGGAGGGCGACGCGCAGGCCGGCACCCACCATCAGCAGGTAGGCGCACAGCACCGCGGTGGCGCCGATGAGGCCCAGCTCCTCGCCGATGGCGGCGAAGATGAAGTCGGTCTCGACCTCGGGGATGCGGGTGGGCGTACCGAGGGCGATGCCGGTGCCGGCGATGCCGCCGTCGGCCAGGGCGAAGGACGCCTCCACGATCTGGTAGCCCTCGTCGTCGGCGACCGGCCACGGATCGAGCCAGACCGCGACCCGGTCCTGCACGTGGGAGAACTGGGTGTAGGCGAAGGTGGCACCGGCGAGGAAGAGCGTGCCGCCGAGGGTGAGGTAGGTGACCCGCCCGGTGGCGACCCACAGCATGACCACGAACAGCACGAAGAACAGGAGCGAGGAGCCCAGGTCCTTCTGCAGGGTCATGACCCCGAGGGACACGCCCCAGGCGAGCAGGATCGGTCCGAGGTGCTTCGGGTCGGGCAGGTGGAGCGGGCCGAGCCGGAACGTCGACAGCGCCAGCAGCTCGCGGCGCTCGACGAGGTAGCCGGCGAAGAAGAGGGCCAGCACGATCTTGGCCGCCTCACCGGGCTGGAAGTTCGCCGGCCCGATCGAGATCCAGATGCGGCTGCCGTTGATCGTGCGGCCGATGACGGGCAGCAGCGGCAGGAGGAGCAGTCCGAGGCCGATGGCGGCGAAGGTGTAGCGGTACCGCTCGAGGCTGCGGCTGCGCCGGACGAACAGCAGCGTGGCGATGAACGCGCCGATGCCCACGGCGGTCCACATCGCCTGCAGCCCGGCCAGGCGGCCGCCATCGGCCTGGGCCTCGTCGAGGCGGACGATGAAGACGTAGCCGATGCCGTTCAGCAGGGCGGCCAGGGGCAGCAGGATGCCGTCGGCGTCGGGGGCGAGGCGACGGACCGCCAGGTGGGCGGTGACGAGCAGGCCGAGCACGATGCCGAGGAACGGCACGAGGTTGGCCGGGATCTCGGCGTCGCGGCCCAGGCCGGCGAGCGCGTAGGCGCCGGCCGTGATCAGGGCGCCCACGACGATCAAGCCGAGCTCGGTGCGTCGGCGGAGCAGGATCACCCCCCGCCCACCCCGGTCGTGGTGGTGGTCGGTTCGGTGGAGGTGGTGGTCGTCGGTCGGGTCGTCGTCGTCGTGACCGACGGGCGGGTGTCCTCGATGCGGTCCTCGAGGTTGGTGACGTAGCGGCGGGCCCGCTGCAGCGTCGGCTGGCTCACGCCGGCCTCCAGGTCGTCGAGGACGGCGGCGGGCACGTCGTCGACATCGATCCCGGTGTCCTCGACCGGGTTCGGGTCGAACCACAGGAAGCCGCCGGGGCGTCCCTCGAAGATGACCACCCGATCGTCCTCCAGGCCGACGTGGTAGGTGTCCTGCACGTAGCGGTAGGCGAGGAAGGCGCCGCCTCCGACCAGCCCGAGCACGACGAAGACGAAGGCCAGCGAGCGCACGGTGATGGCGCGGGGTGCCTTCCCCGGTGGCACCTCGTCGCGGCGAGGTGGCTCGTCCGCGGCGGAGCCGGTGCCCGCGCGCTGGAGGTGGGCTCGGTCGTCGGGCACCGCCAGCAGGGACTGGGTGTCCTGGTCGGGGTCGTGGGAGAAGTCGTCGTCGTCGGGGAGCGACTCGCGCCGGGCATCGGACGCCCCGGTGGGGCCCATGCCGTCGTCGACGATGTCCACCACGATGAGGGTGATGTTGTCCCGCCCGCCGGCGGCGTTGGCCTGGCGCACCAGCTCCTGGGCCGCGGCCTCGGGCTCGTCGATGCTGCGCAGCACCGCGGCGATCTCGTCCTCGGTCACCTCGTCGGTGAGGCCGTCCGAGCAGAGCAGGTAGCGGTCGCCGGTGCGGGGCAGGATCTGGAACTCGTCGACGTCGACGTAGCGCTCGATGCCCACGGCGCGGGTGACGATGTTCTTCTGAGGGTGGATGCGGGCCTCGTCCGCGGTGAGGCGTCCCTCCCGGAACAGCTCGCCGACCAGGCTGTGGTCGTCGCTGACCTGGTCGAGGTTGCCGCCGGAGAGGCGGTAGGCCCGGCTGTCGCCGACGTTGACGATGGCCACGCGGGTCTCGTCGTCCTCCTCGACGATGCCGATGGCGACCACGGTGGTGCCCATGCCGGCCAGCTTCGGGTCGTGCTCGCTCTGGGCCCAGACCCGGTCGTTGGCCGCCTGGACGGCCGTGACCAGGTCGAGCACCCGCCACGGCCCGGACCCCTCACCTTCGAGCTCGGCCCCCATGGTCTCCACGGCGAGGCGGGAGGCGACCTCCCCGCCGGCGTGGCCGCCCATGCCATCGGCGACCACGAACAGGCCCGTGCCGACGAAGAGCGAGTCCTGGTTGACCTCGCGCACCTGGCCGACGTCGGACGCGCCGCCCCAGCGCAGCCGCACGCCCGCCGCCGAGGTGCTGCCTTCCGGATCGCTCACGAGACCTCCATGATCGTGGAGCCGATCTGGATCTGGTCGCCGTGGCTCACCACCATCGGTGCCGAGACCTTCCTGCGGTTGAGGTAGGTGCCGTTGGTGGAGCCGAGGTCCTCGACGTAGAGCTGGTCGTCGCGCATGAACACCCGCGCGTGGACCTGGGACGCGTAGGTGTCGTCGAGGGTGATCTGGCAGCCGGCCGCCCGTCCGACCGTGAGCTCGTCACCCAGCGGGTAGGTGGTGCCGGCCAGCTCGGCGGGCTCGATGACCTTGAGCCGGGGCGGGGTGCGCTCCCGGGCCCGGGTCCGGCGGGGCGCTCGCCCGGCACCGCTCGACCTGCCCCCGCCTCGTCCGCCCCGTCCGGTGCGCCCGGAGGCGGTGCCCGGGGAGGTCTGGCGGGCGAGGTGGACCTCGGCCCAGACGGCGCGCAGCACCCGGAAGAAGAACAGGTAGAGCAGGATCAGCAGGCAGATCTTGAGGACGTTGAGCAGCGGCTCGGGCACGTCAGCTGGCCTCGAACCGGAACGACGTCGAGCCGAAGGTCAGCTCGTCACCGTCCTGCAGGATCCGCTCGCTCACCTTGATGCCGTTGACCTTGGAGCCGTTGGTGGAGCCGAGGTCGGCCAGCACGAACCCGTTCCCCGACGGGCGGATCTCGGCGTGCTGGCGCGAGACGTTGGGGTCCTCGAGCACGAGGACGCTCTCGGGGAGGCGACCGATGGTGACGATGGTGTCGCCGAGCACGAACCGCTCGCCCGAGGGCAGCACGATGGATCCGGCCCCGGCTCCGCCGTCGCCCTCCCGCAGGCGGGCCTCGACCGAGAACGCGCCGACCCGCATCTTGGGGTCCACGTGGAACAGGATCTCCACCGGCCCCATGAAGGTGTAGTGCTCCTCGCGGGCGTGCTCGCGGGCGAGGTCGGCCAGCTCGCGCTGCATCGTGTCGGTGACCTCGGCGAACTCGTCCGCGTCCTGCTGGGACAGGTTCACCGTGAAGTGGTTGGCCACGACCGTGCCGCCCCGGACCCCGACGGAGCGGGTGTCGTCCATCTCGCGGGTGAGGCGACGGCCGATCTCGATCGGGCGCAGCCCGGACTTGAACGCCCGGGAGAACGCGCCCTCCACGATGCGCTCGAGGCGCCGTTCGAAGTTCCGCAAGACCATCGGGCGGGAGGCTACCTGCACCGCTGGCCCACCTGACCGGTCCGTCCCGTCCGGTCGGCTGGGGCCCCGGGACGAGGTCGCGGTATGGTGTCGCCTCCCACTCGGGCGAGTGGGACGCACACGTCGGAGTGGCGGAATTGGCAGACGCGCTGGCTTCAGGTGCCAGTGCCCGCAAGGGCGTGGGGGTTCAAGTCCCCCCTCCGACACCAACCAACCACCTTCACTGGTCCGGATGTGACCAGATCCGGTGGCTTCCCGATCGGCGGATGACGGGCTCGATGGCTACGCCGCCGGCAGGGAACGGATGGCGCCGGCGAGGGTCGCCAGCTCGGTGGCGTCGTGCACGCCGGCGGCCAGCGCGACCAGCAGCGGCAGCTTGCTGAGGCGCAGGTCGTACCCGCAGAGCTGCTCGGTGCGCTCGTCGACGGCCAGAGGGAGGTCGCCGCCGTGTTCCTCGACCAACGTGGCGAGGGCGGCTCGCTCCGCCCGGATGAGGGCGAGGCGCATCTGCTCGATGGAGCCGTAGGGCCACAGCACGGACGAGGCAGAGATTCCGGCGCAGGACGCGATGGCCCGGACCGTGGGCCAGGTGGAGTGGGTGCACCACAGCAGCGCGGCGGCGCACAGGCCGTCCTGCAACGAGGGCGGGTCGGCGACGACCAGCTCGGGGTCGACCGGGAACAGGGCAGCGGCTTCGAAGCCGTCGAACAGGGGGGTGAGGGTTGCGGACATGGGTCCTCCGTCGGAGCGAACCGGAGGGGGAAGTGGCGTCGACGCTACGCAAGGCCGCTGACACGAACGCTCGCTGAGGGTCGGTGCTAGGAACGGCGGCGTGGACGACCACGGCGACGTCGGTGCCGACGACCATGCGGCGCTGACCTACGGCAGCTACCTGGCCCTCGACGAGGTCCTCGGCGCGCAGCGGCCCCGCTCCGACGAGCACGACGAGCTGCTCTTCATCGTCATCCACCAGGTGTACGAGCTGTGGTTCAAGCAGCTCCTCCACGAGCTGGCCCACCTGCAGTCCCTGCTGGAGGCCGGCGACACGCCCCACGCCATCCGCACGCTGCGGCGCATCCTCACGATCCTGAAGGTGGCCGTCGCCCAGATCGACGTGCTCGAGACGATGTCGCCCCGGGAGTTCTCGAGCTTCCGCGATCGGCTCGACGCGGCCAGCGGGTTCCAGTCCGCCCAGTTCCGGGAGCTCGAGGCCGTGCTGGGCCGCCGGGACCCGGCCGTGTTCCGGCACTACCCCGAGGGCAGCAGCGCCCGGGCCACCATCGAAGCGGCCATGGGCCGGCCGTCGCTGTTCGACTCCTACCTCACCTACCTCGGGCGGCTGGGCTTCACCGTGGCCGACGACGTCGAGGACGTGCTGCTCGCCGTCTACGCGGACGACGGTGGGCCGGCCCAGATCGCCGAGCACCTCGTCGACCTCGACGAGGGCTTGCAGGAGTGGCGGTACCGGCACGTGAAGATGGTCGAGCGCACCATCGGCACCAAGGCCGGCACCGGCGGTTCGGCCGGCGCCGAGTACCTGCGCACCACGCTGTCGACCACGGCGTTCCCGGCGCTGTGGGCCGTGCGGAGCCGGCTGTGACCGTGACCCTCGACGGCCTGCGCCGGTCGCCCAACGCCCTCGCACCCCACTACTCGCGCTTCGACGTCGGTGGCGACCGCATCCTGCTGTCGGGCCACTCCCACCAGGCCTGGCCCGACGTGGCCGAGGACGGGCTGCTCGAGTGCTTCGCCGATGCCGCCGCGGCGGTGGACGGCAAGTGGGCGCTCGCCGAGGCCAAGGTGGATCAGGTGCGCGACGGCTACCGCCGGTTCCTCGGGGACCCCGGAGGCGAGGTCGCCCTCGGGCTCAACACCCACGACCTCATCGTCAAGCTGCTGTCGTGCCTCGACCTCCGCCGGCGGCCCCGCGTCGTCACGACCGAGGGCGAGTTCCACTCCCTGCGCCGCCAGCTCGACCGGTTGGCCGAGGAGGGCCTCGAGGTCGTCCGGGTCCCGGTGGAGCCGGTGGACACCCTGGCCGAGCGGCTCGCTGCTGAGGTCGACGACCGGACCGCGATGGTCGGGGTGTCCGCGGTGCTGTTCATGACCGCGCAGATCGTGCCCGGGCTGGTCGCGGTGGCCGAGGCCTGCGAGCGCCACGGTGCCGACCTGCTCGTCGACGCCTACCACGCCCTCGGCACGGTCGTCTTCGACGTGCACGAGCTCGGGCTCGAGTCCGCCTGGGTCACCGGCGGCGGCTACAAGTACCTGCAGCTGGGGGAGGGCAACGCCTTCCTGCGCATCCCGCCCCACCGCCACGACGTGCGCCCGGCCATCACCGGGTGGTTCGCCGAGTTCGACCTGCTCACCACGGTGCGGGACGAGCCGCACCACGTCGCCTACGGCTCACCGGCGAGCCGCTTCGCCAGCGGCACCTACGACCCGGCCAGCGCCTACCGCGGCGCCCGGGTCTTCGGGTTCCTCGCCGACCAGGGCCTCACGCCGGAGCTCCTGCACGAGTCGTACCAGCACCAGCTGGGCGTGCTGGCGGCGGCCTTCGACGCCCTGGATCTGCCCTCCGACGTGATCGACCGGGACCGCACCGCCCCGATCGAGGGCCTCGGTGGCTTCCTGTCCCTCGTCGCGCCGCACGCCGGCGAGGTGCGGGCCGGGCTCACCGAGCGGGGCGTGCTCACCGACAGCCGGGGCGACCGCCTGCGGGTCGGGCCGGCGCCGTACCTCTCCGACCGCCAGCTCGAGGCCGGCATGGCCGTGATCGGCGAGGTCGCCACCGAGCTCGTCGGGCCCGAGTCGACGGCTGCCCGCCGGCGCTGATTCAGCGCAGGTCGAGGCAGGGGGTGGCAGTGCAGCTCGATCGCGCCTGCTCCGCTCGTTGCAGCCGCTGACCGGCCCGGTGGATGCCGTCGCCGACGGCCACGAGCAGGGTGCCGACGCCGGTGGACCAGCGGACGGCCGGGGAGCCGGCGAGGCGCCGCTGCTCGGCTTCGTGGCGGCGGCTGTCGATCTCGATCCTCGACAGGATCTCGCTCTGGAACGGGTGCATCTCCGTCTCCTCTCTCGGGAACATCACGAGCGTCGCGTGGTACAGTCACGGAATCAACTGATTCACGGAAATGCGGATTAGATGGCCGTCACCTTGAAGTTCCCGAGCGATCGGGCCAGAGATCTCATCGGGTTCGCCTGGTCACCGCTGTTCGAGGCGGTGCTGTCGATGCGGGCGGTCGCCCAGCCCAAGCGCACGCCCATGCACCTGCCCTGGGTCCGCCGCTGCCGGGACCTGCCCGACGACCTGCAGGACGAGATCCGGCTGCTCGTGCGGCCCTTCGACCGCTTCGTACCCGGCATCTTCGAGGTCGGCCTGCGGGGCGACAGCCCCACGTTCTGCGACGAGCTCGACGCCTTCGAGGCGCTCGACGACGATCTCGTGGCCTACGAGCTCTCGTTGCCCTTCGGCGGCATCGACTGCATCGACCACGACCAGCTGTGCGTCGACGACGTGCACGACCCCTCCTACCGCGACCGCGTCCTCGCCGCGGGCGACGCGGCCGGCCGGGGCGAGCTCGTCCGTTCGATCTTCGACGACCCGTCGGGCATGCGGAAGCGGTACTCGCGCATGCTCGAGCGGTACTGGGACGAGGCGTTCGAGGCCGAGTGGAACCGTCTGCTGCCCCGCATCGAGGCGGAGGTGACGACGGGTGCCCGCGCGCTGGTCACGGCCGGGGCTCCCGGGCTCGTGGCTGCGCTGCTCCCCGAGGGCCGGTGGGACGCGGCCACGACGTCGATCATCATCGACAAGGAGTGGGACGGTGAGTGCGACATCGCCGAGCGCGGCGGCCTGCTGTTCGTGCCCACGGTGTTCGGCTGGCCCTGCGTGCTGATCGACCTCACCGCACCCTGGCCGGCGTCGGTGTTCTTCCCGCTGCGCGACATGCGCACGCCCGAGGTGCCCCACGCCACCGACCACGAGGTCGTCGCCGGCTTCAGCGCCCTCGGCGACGAGACCCGGCTCCAGATCGCCCGCATGGTGGCCGAGAGCCCCCGCTCCACCAAGGAGCTCGCCGAGCTGCTCAGCCTCTCGGACTCGGCCATCTCCCGGCACCTCAAGATCCTCGATGCCGCCGGCATCGTGTCCGGGCGGCGCGACGGCTACTACGTGCTCTACCGGCTCGAACCCGAGCGTCTCGACATCCTCGGCCGGGCGCTGCGCAGCACGCTCGGTCTCCTCCAGGCTGCCTCGGGCGACGTGCCCGCCCTCCCGGTCGAGGTCCCCCGCGCCCGCTGAGGGCTGCGGTCTCAGCTGACGCGGCTCGCCGCGACCGCCGCGTGCAGGATCTCGAGACCGGCCTCGAGGTCGTGGCGCTCGATCACCAGCGGCGGCAGCAGCTTCACCACGCTCCCGGTGGGTCCCGAGGTCTCGAGCACCAGGCCCCGCTCGAACGCGGCCGCGGTCACGCGGGTGGCGAGGTCGGCCTCGGTGAGCTCGATGCCGTGGACCAGCCCGCGACCGCGGACGCCGGCGGTGACGGCCGGGTGGTTCGCGGCGAGCTTGGTGAGGCTCTCGCCGACCACGTCTGCCAGCTCGTCGACGTGTCGGGTGAGCCGGTCGTCCTGCCAGAACTCGTCGATGGCCACCGCGCCGGTCACGAAGGCGAGGTTGTTCCCGCGGAAGGTGCCGTTGTGCTCGCCGGGGTCCCAGACGTCGAGCTCGTCCCGGAACAGCGTCACCGAGAGCGGCTGGCCGAACCCGCTCAGCGACTTGGAGAGGGTGACGATGTCCGGGTGCAGCCCGGCCCGCTCGAAGCTGAAGAACGGCCCGGTCCGACCGTTGCCCACCTGGATGTCGTCGACGATGAACAGGACGTCCCACCGGCGGGCCAGGTCCTCGAGTCGCTGCAGCCACTCGAAGCCGGCCACGTTGATGCCGCCCTCACCCTGGACCGTCTCGACGATGATCGCGGCCGGCACGTCGATGCCGCTCGACTGGTCGCCGAGGAGGCGCTCGATGTGGTCGATCGTGTCGACGTCGGGTCCGAAGTAGCCGTCGTAGGGCATCGACGACGCGTGCGCCAGCGGGATGCCGGCGCCGGCGCGCTTGAAGGTCGATCCGGTCACTGCCAGCGCGCCGAGCGTCATGCCATGGAAGGCGTTGGTGAACGACATCACCAGCTCTCGCCCGGTGACCTTGCGGGCCAGCTTCAGCGCGGCCTCGACCGCGTTGGTGCCCGTGGGGCCGGGGAACTGCACGCGGAAGTCGCCCATCCCCCGCGGTTCGAGGATCACGTCGTGGAAGCGCTCGAGGAACCGCTCCTTCGACGTGGTCGCCATGTCGAGGGAGTGGGCGATGCCGTCGGCCTCCACGTAGTCGATCAGCGCCCGCTTCATCGCCGGGTGGTTGTGCCCGTAGTTGAGGACCCCGGCACCGGCGAAGAAGTCGAGGTACTCCCGCCCGTCCCGGTCGACGAGCAGGCAGCCGCGGGCCCGCTCGAACACGGTGGGGAAGGAGCGGATGTAGCTGCGCACCTCGGACTCGTAGCGCTCGAACACCTGCATGACCGGACCTCCAGTCGACCGTCGTCCGTGCCGGATCGTCCCTCCGTCCGGTCCGCTCGGGAAGAGGCCTTGGTCCCGACCGTCCGGTCGGCCCTCCGGGGGCCGCCCGATCTCGTTACCGTCCGGGCCCATGGCCTGGGAGCACGAGGTGGTCGCCTTCAACACAGCGACCGAGTCCACCAACCGCATGCACGACGACGCCGTCGCTGCCACGTTCGGGTTCCGGGGCGGGCTCGTGCCCGGCGTCGACGTGTGGGCGTACCTCACCCGTCCCTGCATCGACCGGTGGGGAGCGGAGTTCCTCGAGGCCGGGACCATGGCCGCCCGCTTCGTGCTCCCGGTCTACGACGGCGAGAGGGTCCTGTGCCGATTGGGCGACGAGGGCGAGCTCACCGTCACCGGCCCGGACGGGACGGTTCGGGCGCAGGGTCGGGCCAGGGTCGGCGACCTCCCGTCCGTCCGTGAGGTGGCGACGGCGGACGTGCCCGATCCGGTCCCGCCGGTCGAGGCTGACCTGCTCGCACCGGGCACGGTGCTCGGCACCCTCACCTTCCACCACCGGGCCGGTCCGGCGGCGCAGTACCTCGCCGACGTCCGGGAGGACAGCGACATCTACGAGGGCGGCGCCATCGCCCATCCCGGGTTCCTCGCCCGCCAGGCCAACTACGTGCTGTCGAGCAGCGTGCGCCTCGGCCCCTGGATCCACGTCAGCACCCGCGCCCACCACCGGGGCATCGTCCGCGACGGCGAGCTGGTCGAGGTGCGCGGGGTGGTCACCGACGAGCGGGAGCACAAGGGCCACCGGTTCGTGGACCTCGACGTCGAGATCACCGCCGACGGCCGCCCGGTCTGGAGCGCCGCCCACACCGCGATCTGGCGCCCCCGCCGGGACCGCGCCTGAGGTGCGCGCTCGTGCGGGGTGGATGGCAGTGGCAGCGGTCCTGGCCGCCGCCGGGTGCGGCGGTGACGGCGACGTCATCGAGCGGGCCGAGACCACCACCACCCCGGCACCGACGTCGACCACCGTGGCCGAGACGACGACGTCGGAGCCCGACGGTCCGGTCGTGATCGAGGTGCGCACCGAGCGTCGGGCCACGGAGGGGACCGACGGGTTCGCCCAGATCGTCCGCGACACCCTCGCCGACCCGCGTGGCTGGAGCCAGGCCGGCTTCGAGATCCGCATCACCGACGACGCCCCGAACGTGGTGCTGGTCGCCGAGGGCGACGAGGTGGATGCCATCTGCGACCCCTACGACACCGGCGGCCGGTTCTCGTGCCAGATCGGGCCGGTCGTCGCGCTGAACGCCGACCGCTGGCGCGAGGCGACCGACACCTGGCCGGGGACGCTCGAGGAGTACCGCCAGATGCTGGTGAACCACGAGGTCGGCCACCTGCTCGGACGCCACCACGCCCGCCCCGCCTGCCAGGAGCGCGGTACGCCCGCGGCGGTGATGTACCAGCAGTCCGCCGGGGTCGAGGGATGTGCGCCGAACCCCTGGCCGCTGCCCTGGGAGATCGCGTGCGCGGCCCGCCACGACGAACCGGTGGCGCCGCCCTACGAGCCCGATGCCACCGCCACCTGCGGCCCGGACGACGTGTGACCGACCCCCCAGGGGTTCTGGCCTACGGATTCCCCCACATGCGGGGGAATCCGTAGGCCAGAACGGTCAGTCGGTGGCCATTACCTCAGAGGCAATCGCTGCGCCTCCCGGTCACGCCGACGATGGAGCCATGCGATCCATGTCGACGTGGCCTTCGGTGTGCGCTCGTCCCGCGCGGTCGGGACGGCTCCGGCATCGACGGCCCGTTCAAGGTGCGCCGCCTGCCCCGGGTCACCAACGACCCGCCGCCCATCGACAAGCCGGTGGTTGCGAGGCCGGAGTGACCTGGGTATCGGTGGCCACGTGACCGATCCAGGAACGAACCAGCGCGGTGCGACCGAGTCCTACTCGCCGGTGCTGCCCGACGACGTCGAGGAGCTGGTCGGGGCCGTGCTCGAGCGGGTCGCGGCGGCCGAGCTGTCGCTGACCACGGCCGAGAGCTGCACCGGCGGCATGCTCGCCTCGATCCTCACCGACGTGCAGGGCCTGAGCGGCGTGTTCGAGCGGGGCTTCGTGGTCTACAGCGACCCGGCCAAGTGCGAGCTGCTCGGGCTGGCCCAGGCCGACATCGACCGGTGCGGCGCGGTCAGCGAGGAGGTGGCGGTGGCCATGGCCGAGGGGGCCCTGGCCAACTCCAGGGCCGACATCGCGGTGTCCACCACCGGCTACGCCGACGACGGCCCCGTCCCCGGTCTGGTGCACTTCGCGTGCGCCCGCCGGGACGGCCCCACCACCCACCGGGTGGAACGGTTCGGCGCGATCGGGCGCGGACCGGTCAGGATCGAGTCCATGCGCGTCGCCCTCCAGATGATCGAGTCGGTCCTGTGAGCACCCCCCACCCGTTCCACGACCCCGCCACGCACGGCTTCGTGCGGGTGGCCGCCGCCACGCCGGGCGTCGCCGTCGGCGACCCCGAGTGCAACGCCGGGTTCCACCTGGACCTGGCCCGCCGGGCCCACGACGAGGGCGTCGACCTCGTCGTCTACCCCGAGCTGGGGCTGTCCTCCTACGCCGTCGACGACCTCCACCTGCAGGGCGGGATGCACGTCGCCGTCGACCGGGCGCTGCGCCGGGTCGTCGAGGAGTCCGCCGAGCTGCAGCCCGTGCTGCTCGTCGGCCTGCCCCTGCCCCGCAACGGCCGCCTGTACAACTGCGCGGCCGTGGTCGCCCACGGCCGGGTGCTGGGCGTGGTGCCGAAGAGCTACCTGCCCAACTACCGCGAGTACTACGAGAAGCGCTGGTTCGCCCCCGGCGCCGGCATCGTCGGCGCCGAGATCGAGGCCGGCGGAGAGACGGTCCCCTTCGGCACCGATCTTCGCTTCGTGGCCGGCGACCACGATGGCCTCGACTTCCACGTCGAGATCTGCGAGGACTACTGGGCGGCCACGCCACCGTCGTCCATCGGTGCCCTGGCCGGCGCGCTGATCTGCACCAACCTGTCTGCCTCCAACATCGTCATCGGCAAGGCCCGCGACCGCGCCCTGCTGTGCGCGTCGCAGTCGATGCGGACCCAGTCCGCCTACGTGTACTCGGCGGCCGGGCCGGGGGAGAGCACCACCGACCTGGCCTGGGACGGCCAGGGCCTGATCTACGAGCTCGGGGAGGAGCTGGCCCACTCCGACCGCTTCGCCATGGAGCCCGACATGGTCGTGGCCGACGTCGACGCCGCCCGGATCCGCCTCGAACGGATGCGCAACGGCACGTTCAACGACGCCGCCGTCGCCGCCGGCCACCCCGAGGAGCGCTTCCGGGTGGTCACCTTCGACCACGCCCGCCGCGCGCCGACGGAGGAGGTCACCCCGCTCCTGCGCCCACTGGCCCGGTTCCCGTTCGTCCCCGACGAGCCCGAGCGCCTCGACCAGGACTGCTACGAGGCGTTCAACATCCAGGTCGAGGGTCTCGTCACCCGCTTCCGGGCGATCAAGGCCGAGCACGTCGTGATCGGTGTGTCCGGAGGGCTGGACTCGACCCACGCACTCATCGTCGCGGCCAAGGCCTTCGACCGGATGGGCCTCGACCGCAGCGGCATCCTCGGGTACACGATGCCTGGGTTCGCCACCAGCGACTCGACCAAGTCCAACGCGTGGGCGCTCATGGAGGCCCTCGGCGTCACCGGCCAGGAGATCGACATCCGCCCGGCGGCTCGCCAGATGCTGGCCGACATGGACCACCCCTTCGCCAGCGGCGAGCCGGTGTACGACATCGCGTTCGAGAACGTCCAGGCCGGCCTGCGCACCGACTACCTGTTCCGCCTGGCCAACGACAACCGGGGCTTCGTGCTCGGCACCGGCGACCTCTCCGAGCTGGCGCTGGGCTGGTGCACCTACGGCGTCGGCGACCAGATGAGCCACTACAACGTGAACAGCGGGGTGCCGAAGACGCTGATCCAGCACCTGATCCGCTGGACGGTGCGCACCGACCAGTGGGACCCGGAGACCGACCGCATCCTGCTGTCGATCCTGGAGACGGTGATCTCCCCCGAGCTGGTGCCGAGCCACGAGGATCTGCCCAACGAGGAAGCAGGGTCCGACGACCCGGCCGAGATCCAGAGCACCGAGGACCAGATCGGCCCCTACGAGCTCCACGACTTCTTCCTGCACCACATCGCCCGCCAGGGCCTGGCCCCGTCGAAGGTGGCCTTCCTCGCCTGGCACGCCTGGCGCGACGCAGACGCCGGCCGCTGGCCCGAGGGCTTCCCCGAGGACAAGCGCAACGCCTACGACCTCGACATCATCCGCCAGTGGCTGCGCGAGTTCCTGTGGCGCTTCTTCGGCTTCAGCCAGTTCAAGCGCTCGGCCATGCCGAACGGCCCCAAGGTCTCCGGCGGCGGCGCCCTGTCACCCCGGGGCGACTGGCGTGCCCCCTCGGATGGCACCGCCACGCCCTTCCTCGACGAGCTCGACCGGAACCTGCCGCCGGCCCCGGACCAGGGCTGAGCACCGCTTTCAGGATCCTCACAGGGCCGTCCGTACGGTCACGGCATGCGAGCCACCTCCGCCCTTCCCCGCTCGGTGCTCGCCGTGCTGGCCGGGCTGGCCTTGGTGCTCGCCGGCTGCGGAGACGACGACGACGGTGCGGTGGCGCCCGCCGATGACGTCCTCGTGGACGATCAGGACGACGCAGCCGAGGTGGATCCTGCCGAGCCCGATGCCGCCGGGGACGAGGCCGGCGATGATGCCGTGCTCGGCTGGCAGCTGACCGGTGAGCCCGGCACCGTCGTGTCGCTCGAGACGGTGGCGGTCTCCGACGGGACCGAGCAGCCGTCCATGGACCAGGAGTTCACCCTCGACGAGGAACCCACCCAGATGCTGTTCACCGTGTTCGTCGACAGCGCAGAGATCTCCTTGGCGGTGACCGCCGGCGGGCCGGTCACCGCCGAGGCCATCCGCGGTCGAGCCGTCGATCCCGAGGATCCCTTCGCCGGGATCGAGGTGCTCGAGGTCCTCGACGCGGTGGAGGTGCCCGCCGACGGTTCCGAGGTGGTCCTGGACGTCGGCTGACGCCGGTGGCGGACGGCGCGGTCAGCCGCCCGTCGGCAGGCCGAGCTCGGCCATCGCGTCCAGGTAGCGGCGGCGGGCGGCCTCGGCCTGGCCGTGGGCGCCGAGGGACCGCAACGTCTCGACCAGTCCGAGGTGGGCTGGTTCGTCGTAGGGGTCGACCTCGAGGAGGCGTCGGAAGGTCGCCGCGGCTCCGACGTGGTCGCCGGTGGCGACGGTCGACTCCGCGTGGCAGCGCAGCGTGGTCAGCAGCAGGCCGGTGACCTCGCGACGCAGGGGCTCGGCCCACTCGGCGTAGGGCTCGTCGGGCAGGGGGTCGCCCCCGTGGCGGTCGATGGCCTCGCGCAGCGCGGTGGGGGCACCAGGGTCGCCGGCCCGGTGCGCGTCGATGGCGCGCTGCGCCGCGGCGAGGAACTCCTCGGTGTCGAGGTCGACGTGGGCGAGCACGAGGCGCAACGTGTCGGACTCGGCGGCCACGAAGCGGCTCGCGGGCGAGGACCGGGCGGGGTCGAGGGCGCGGCGCACCGTGGAGAGCGCCACCGACAGGCGGTTGCGCAGGAGCTCGGGCTCCTGGTCGGGCCACAGGAGGTGCATGACGTGGTCGCGCGCGATCGGCGCGCCCCGACGGGCGATGAGGATCTTCAGCAGCTGGCGGGCCTTGCGCGACGTCCACCGCGGGGTCGAGCCGTCCGCCGCCAGCACCTCGAAGGTGCCGAGGACGGCGAGGCGGGGGCGGGCCGGCGCCGCGACGACGAGGGCCGGCTCGGCGCGGGCGACGGGCTCCTTGCTCCCCGCCGCCGGGCGACCATCGAGGCGTGCCTGGACGGCGTCGAGCTGCGCGTCGAGGGCGCCCAGGCCGAGCGCGGCGGCGGTCGCAGCCGCCTCGGACACCAGCTGCTGCACCCGGCCTGGCGCCGGATGGCCGGTGTCGAGGAGCGCGTCGGCGAGGGACAGCTGGGCTTCGGCCAGCCACGGGCGGGCGCCGAGGCGGGCGCAGAGCGAGATCGCCTGCTCGAGGTGGGCCACGCCCTCCTCGACGTGGCCGAGCCGGAGGGCCAGGGCGCCGAGGCGGTGAGCGACCGTGCCCCAGCAGGCAGCTCCCATGGCGATGGGCACCACCCGGTCGGCGTAGGGCAGCAGCGCCTCCCACAGCTCGGCGGCACGGTCAGGGTCGTCCACCGCCAGGGCCGCATCGGCCGCGGTCACCAACGTGAGCAGCGTGTACTGGCCTGACGCGAGCTCGGTCGCGGGCGGCACGAGGTCGAGCGCCCCGCGGGCCTCGTCGAGGCGTCCGTGGGTGCCCCAGAGCCAGGCGAGCACCCCCCGCCACACCGGTTCGTCCGGGTCGGCCCGCGCGCTGTCGACGTAGGCGCCCTCCATCTCGAGCACCAGGCCCCGCATCCATCGGGCGACGCCGTACTGGGCGCCGAACACCGCGATCCCGTCGGGGTCGCCGAGTCGGTCGGCGATCTCGAAGCACTCGTCGGCCAGGGCCTCGACCGCATCGGCGTCGCCGTCGAGCATGGCCCGGGTGCAGCGGAACCAGAGGGCGTGGCGAGCGAAGCGGGGCGAGGCGAACTCGTCGATGCGGGCGTCCTGCTGGCGGAGCTGGGCGTCGAGCTCACCGACCTCGCCCCGCTCGAGCAGCGCCCCCATGAGCAGGAAGCGGCCGTGCACCGCCAGATCCGGCGTGCGGGCCTCCTCGGCGAGGGCGATGATCTCCCGGGCGGTCTCCAGCCGGCGGAACAGCGTCGCCGGTCCGAGATCGGCCACCTGCTCGGCCACCAGCGCAGCAGCCGTCGCCGCCGGGTCACCGCAGCGCCGGGCGATCTGCACGGCCCGGCCGGCGTGGTCCACGGCGTCGACGGGCGCCTCCACGATGCTCGCCGCCGCCAGGGTCGCGTGGAGGCGGGCGTGCAGCTCGGTGTCGCCGTCGCCGAGGCGATCGAGGGCGACCCGGGCGTTCGCGGCCACCGCATGGGTGATGTCGCCGGCGAAGTAGTACTGCGTGCCGTGCCGAGCGCCTGCTCGTCCGATGAGCCACGGATCGTCGGTCGCCTCGGCCAGGGCCCACGCGCTCAGGTAGAGGTCCTCGGCGTCGGCCCGGCCCGACGCCTCCACGACCGACCCGGCGAGGGCGAGCGTGAGGTCGGCGAGGACCGCCGCTCCGGCCTCGTGGTGCTGGGCCAGCTCCACGGCGCGCCGGAGGTGCCCGACCGCGTCCTCGTGGGCGTGTGACACCCGCGCCGCGTCGGCGGCCTGCGCGCATGCGTCCACGGCATCTCGCCAGCGGGCCGGGCCGGCGTGCAGCAGGTGGTGGGCCCGGTCCGCCGGGCTGGCCGACGGCAGGCGGTCCGCCGCTGCCGCGTGCAGCGCCTCGCGGTCGCCGTCGGCCAGGGATCGCAGAGCCGCATCGGCGGTGAGGGGATGGGCCGGACGGGCGTCGGTGCGATCGAACAGCCCGTGGGCCGCGGCGGTGGCCAGGTGCTCCTGGACGATCTGGACCGGGAGGTCGAGGACGGTGGCGAGCGCGTCCGGTGCCGGGTCGGGGCCGACGAGAGCAGCGGTGGCGACGGTCCGGGCGACCTCCGGGGGGAGCTGGGCGACGCGGGTCTGCAGGACCGACACCAGGGTGTCGGCGGTGTCGATGTCGCCCCGCTGGACCTGCTCCAGGAACATCGGGTTGCCGCCGGTGGCGGCGTGGAGGTCCCGGGCCCGGGACCGGCTGCCGACGAGGCGGCCGACGGCGGTGACGTCGAGGCCCGCGAGGGTGATGGTGGTCGCGTGGCGGTCGAGCCGGCCCAGCGCATCGGCCAGCTCGGCTCGCCGGCGGACCTCGCGGTCGCGGATGGTGGCGACCACGAGCAGCGGCACCTCCCGCAGGTGGGTCGCCACGAAGCCGAGGAGGGCGATCGTCGGGGGGTCGGCGACGTGGAGGTCGTCGAGCACCACGACCAGGGGCCGGCGGGCGGCAGCCTGCTCGATGATGGCCGCGGTGGCGTCGAACAGCTCGGCCCGATCGGCGGCTGCGCCCTCGGCCAGCACCAGCGCGGCGAGGTCGGTGCCGCTGCGCCGGCCGAGCAGCTGGCGGACCACCTGGGTCCAGGGCCAGTAGGGCGGGGAGCCGGTGTCGGCCCACCCCAGGCCCCAGACGACCCGGTGGCCGCGCTCGACCGCGTGGGCCTCGAGCTCACGGGCGAGGCGGGTCTTGCCCATCCCGGCGTCGCCGGCGAGGAGGCAGACGGCGACGCCGTCCCGGGACCGTTCGAGCAGCTCGAGCACCTCGGCCAGCTCGTGGTCCCGTCCGACGAAGGCATCGGTCCAGCGCTCGTCTGGTGCGTCGTGGGTGGGGGACGGGGAGGATGGCGGCATCGGGGGCGACGGAAGGGGGCAGCGGTGGGCGCACGGCCCGGGCCGCGCAAGTGGCCCAGATCATGCCCCATCCGGGAGCCCGCTCCCGGGTCGCCCCGCCCGCGGCTCGCGCCACCGTCAGCACGTCACGACGAGGTTCCCCTCCTCGGTGGTGCCCGGGTCATCGGCTCGCACCCACGTGCCCTGGACCATGAGCACGCCATCCATCGTGTTGACGTCCACGTCGACGCCCTCGGCCTCGCCCATGTTGCCCGTCACCCACGCCCGGTTCCCGTCCGGTCCGCGCAGCACGACCTCGACCACGTCGCCGGCGACCGTCGCCGCGACCCAGCTGCCGTCGGCCGCCCGCAGGTCCTGGACCTGCGCCGAGCCGTCGGAGACCGAGCACATCGCCGTCGTCATGTCGCCGAGGAAGAAGTTCCACGACTCGTCGCCGAGCTCGAGGCGTCCGCTCGACCCCGAGGAGGGTGCGGGCCCGTCCTCCGCACCCTCCTCGTCCGCGCTGCCCCCGTCGTCCGCGCCGCTCTCCTCGTCGGCTGCGGCGTCGGCCACGTCCTCCTCGGCCGGGGCCGTCGCCGCCTCGGTGTCGTCGTCGCCGCAGGCGCCGGCGAGCACCAGCAGCGTGAGGAGCAGGGCGGACAGGGATCGTCGGGCAGCACTCATGGGGGGAGGATGGCGCACCCGCTTTCAGTGCGCTGTGAGCGCCCGGGTCCGGGCTTTCAGGATCCTCACAGAGGCCCCTCGTACCGTCCGGGCCGTGCACAACCTCCGCTTCCACCGCTCCCGTTCCGCCGCCGCTGCCCTCGTGGCCGCCTCGATGCTCCTCGCGGCCTGCGGGGATGACGATGACGCCGTCGCGGCGACCGACGACGCCGACCTGGTGGAGGACGCAGCGGCATCGGGAGACGACGCGGACGAGGGGGCCGAGGGTGGCGATGCCGCTCCCGCAGAGCCGGGTGGGTCGGGCTACATCGAGCTCGGCGATGTCCGCCACGAGCTCACCGTCACCAGCTGCCTGGAGATGTTCGGCGCCCTCGGGGGCGTCGCCGAGGGCACCGAGGACCCGGAGAACATCGAGGTGACCTTCGACTTCCCCCCCGAGGACTGGCAGGAGCGGGATGCCAGCGAGGGTTGGGAGACCGCCGGCGGCGTCACGGTCCGCAGCGAGGAGCCCTACCAGCAGTGGGAGACCGGCCAGGACAACATCTTCGGCTTCAACCTGCCCGATGGGGTCGACGCGAGCGAGCTCGACGTCACCGCCATCGACATCGACGCCGACGCCCAGACGGTCAGCGGCGAGGCGATCTTCATCGACCTGATGGCGGTGATGGCCGGCGACGCCGAACCGGTCGCCGGCTCCTTCGCCTTCTCCTGCCCGGCGGACTAGTCGATGAAGGCGGCGACCTGGCCGTAGACCGTGGCGTCCTGGTGGAGGTCGCTGTGCCCGATGCAGGCGGTCTCGGTGTTCACCGCACCCCCGCTGACCGGGACGCTGCTGTCCGGGTTGATCACCGAGTCGCAGGGTGACCACCAGGTGGCGTAGCGCACGATCGAGCCGGGCGTCTCGTCGCCGGCGTTCAGGTCGTCGAGGAAGGACGAGCCGGGCCACATCTCCGTGCACGCCGTCGACCAGCAGAAGTAGGCGGTGTCGGTCCCGTGGTTGGGTCCGCCGAGGGAGACCCAGGTGTCGACGTCCCCGTCCATCCCGCCGAGGAACTTCACGTAGTGGCGGGACGAGAGGCTGCCCATGGAGTGGGCGATGATGTCGACCTGGTCGGCCTCGTTGACGGTGAGGAGCGTGGCGACCCGGTCGGCGATCTCGGCCGCCGTGGTGCGGTTGGACTGCGACGTGTTGTACGAGAACGCCATCAGCTCCTCCGCGGCGTAGCCGTCGGCGAGGAAGCGGTCGACCATCGTGTCCCAGGTGCTGCCGCTCGAGTTCCAGCCGTGCACGAACAGGATCGGGTCCCGGTCCGGGGCGGGTGCCGTCGTCGTCGGGGCCGTGGTGGTCGTCTCCTCCGGCGCCGTGGTGGTCGAGGCCGTGGTGGTCGTCTCCTCCGGCGCCGTGGTGGTCGGCTTCCCGCCGCCGTTGCCCCCTCCGTTGCCGCCCTTCGCGGCGCCGACGGGCACCGCCAGGACCAAGGCCATCACCGCCGCCAGCAGCAGCGTCACGCTTGCTCGAGTGCGGGTCATGGAAGACGCCCCTTCAGGTCGTACGTGTGTCGAGCGTCACACTAGCCAGCGCTGACGTCAGGGGCGGCTGGCGATGAAGACCGGGATCTCCCGGTCGGTCTTCTCCTGGTACTCGGCATACGGCGGGAAGGCGGCGACGGCGCGCTCGTACCACTCGGCGCGCTCCTCGCCCTCGACCTGGCGCACGACGGCATCCCATGGCTCGGGGCCGTCCTGGATCATGACGGCGGTCGGGTCGGCGACCAGGTTGTGGTACCACTCCGGGTGCTCGGGGGCGCCGCCCTTGGAGGCGACGAGGGCGTACTCGCCGTCGTGCTCGACCCGCATCAGCGGCGTCTTGCGGAGCTTGCCGGTCTTGTGGCCGCGCGTGGTCACGATGATCACCGGCAACCCGGTGTCGAGGAGGGTGTTGCCCTCCTTGCCGTTCGTGCGCTCGTAGGTCTCGACCTGCTCGCGCACCCAGTCCGACGGGCTCGGTTCGTACTCACCGATCAGTGGCATGGTCCGAACCTAGGCCCGGACGGAGCCGGCGTGCTCAGGCGACGGCGACGCCGCTGGCGGCGCGAGCCTGGATCCAGGCGACCAGCTCGCACGCCGTCATCGGCCGGGCGACGCCGTAGCCCTGGGCGCTGTCGCAGCCCAGGTCGGACAGGCGGTCGAGCATCTCCTCGGTCTCGGCGCCCTCGGCGATGGTGCGCAGGCCGAGGGTGTGGCCGAGCTCGATCACGGAGCGCACGATCACGGCGTCGTCGGAGCCCTCGTCCATCCCGGCCACGAAGGACTTGTCGATCTTGAGGTCGTGGACCGGGAGGTCCTTCAGCGACGCGAGCGACGAGTAGCCGGTGCCGAAGTCGTCGATGGCGAAGCGCACCCCCCGTTCGGCGAGGGTGGTCAGCACTCGGGTCGCCCGCTCCGGGTCGGCCATGAGGGTCGTCTCGGTGATCTCGAGGGCGAGGCGCTCAGGCGGGACGCCGGCCCGGTCGAGGGCGATGCTGACCTCGGTGGCGAAGCAGTCGTCGAGGAGGCTGTGGGTCGACAGGTTGACCGCCACGGTGAAGTCCGGGCCGATGCCGCTCCCCGTGGGCTCGTCCATCCAGCGGCGCATCTGGGCCAGCGACGCGTCGAGCACCCAGGTCGTGAGCTGGTGGATGAACCCGGTGTCCTCGGCCAGCGGGACGAAGACGTCGGGGGCGAGCAGTCCCCGTCGGGGGTGCTGCCAGCGCACGAGTGCCTCGGCGCCCTCGACCTCCCCGGTGGCGAGGTCGATCTGGGGCTGGAAGTGCACGACCAGCTCTTCGTGGATCACGGCGTGGCGCAGCTCGCCGAGGAGGGCGAGGCGGTCCGGCGTGTTGCGGTCGAGGTCGTCCTCGTAGGCGGACACGCTCTGGTGGGAGCGCTTGGCCGCGTACATGGCGATGTCGGAGCGCTGGAGCAGCAGGTCCGCCGTGGTCCCGTGGTCGGGTGCGACCGTCACGCCGCAGCTGGCCTCCACGACCAGGGTCATGCCGTCCACGTCCAGGGGCTCCTCGAGGGCCCGGGTCAGCCGGTTGGCCACGTCCATCGCGTCGTCGAGGCCGGCCACGTCGGGGAGCAGCACGCAGAACTCGTCACCGCCGAGCCGGGCGATGGTGTCCGACGCCCGCAGCAGCGGTGCGAGCCTCGGCTCGATCGCGCAGAGCACCCGGTCGCCGTAGCGGTGGCCGAGCGTGTCGTTGATCTCCTTGAACCGGTCGAGGTCGAACAGCAGCACGGCCGTGGCCGTGCCGTTCCGGGTGGCTGCCTTCAGCGCCTGCTCGGCCCGGTCGTAGAAGCAGGCCCGGTTGGGCAGCCCGGTGAGCTCGTCGTGCATCGCCTGGTGCACGGCCTGCTCGAGGGCGTCGTTCATGGCCCGCACCGAGCGCGCGTCGTTGAGGGCGATGCTGACGTGCTCGGCGAAGCTGATGAGGGCGTCCTGCTCGGCGGTCGAGTAGCGCCGGTCGGGGCGGTGGGTGGCCACGACGAGGCTGCCGATGGGCTCGGCACCGAGGTGGACCGGCGTGGCGAGCGCGCTCTGCAGGCCGTCGGCGGCGAACTGGGTGATGGCGTTGTCCCAGTCCGTGTAGGCGTCCTGGATGCAGAGCTTGTTGGTGACGATCGCCTGGCCGCCGACGCCGACCCCCACCGGTGCGCGCCGCACCGCGTCGGCGATGGCCTCCTCGACGCCGACCGAGGAGACCATGATCATGAAGTCGGGGTCGTCCTCGTCCACGAAGCGCAGCGCGGCGATGTCGGCGTGGACCAGGTCGGCGGCACCCTGGGTGATGGCGTCGAGCACCTCCTGCAGCGGTGCCCGGGTGGAGATCTTGCGCTGGATGCGCGAGAGGCGATCGGTCAGCAGCTGGCGCTCGCTCAGCGAGGCGAGCAGCTGCTGGTTCTCGATGGTGCGACGCCGCTCCTGCTCGATCGAGCGGGTCAGCTGCTGCTGGGTGCGGCGGTGCTCCTCGACGTCGACGAAGAGCAGCCAGACCCGCCACAGCACGAGGCCGAACAGGGCGGCGGCGAGGAGGGAGACGATGACGATGTCGGCGCTGCCGGCGCGCAGCCCGAGGGCCATGAGGGCGAGCGGCGCGATGAGCGCGGCCGGCACCACCAGCGCGAAGCGGCGCGCCCCCCGGATCGAACGGTCGTTGTCCACGGTCGGCGGCGCCATCGTCGTCGGGTGCAGCAGGGCGGCGCCGAAGAGCACGAAGGAGATCGGGTAGAGGCTCACCACCTCGTCCTGCACGCGGAACGTGCCGCTCAGCGACGACATCGCGTAGAGCAGGTCGGCGACGAGCTGGGCCAGGACCCACGCCGCCAGCAGGCGATCGCCGCGGGACGAGATGCCGCCCTGCACCAGCATGCGCACGATGGCCCCGAGCAGGAGCAGGTTCACCACCGTGTAGGAGATGGTCACCAGCCGGGCGGCGAGCGTCATGTCGTCGGCGTCGAGGTACGGGCCGATGAAGATGATCCAGGCCAGGACGCCGAAGCCCACGCCGATGATCAGCGTGTCGAGCACGTCGATCCAGCGGTCCGTCGTGCTCCGTCGGCCGATGACCTTGCTGAGCCCGACGAGGAACAGCCCGTACGCGCCCAGGAAGAGCCAGTCGGTGATGGCCGGCGACGTGAGCTCCAGGTCCCACGCCACGGCGAGCGGGTACCAGATCACGTAGGCGGGCACGAGGATCCACGCGCCGGCCATGAAGTACCAGGCCGGGTTGGCGCGGTCCGGGTCCCGCCGGACGGCGACGGTGGCGGCCACGGCCCCGGCCAGGCTGGCGGCGGCGAGCATCCAGCCGCGCAGCGGGTCGTCGGCCACGACCGTCAGGGCGGCAGCGGACAGGCCGAGGAGCAGGAAGACGTTGGAGGAGCGACCGGGCACGCGCGCTGCATCGACACCGCGGCGTTCCCTGGGCTCCATGCCTCCATCATCGGCCGTCCGGGGGACCGACCTGAGGGTCGGACGGCGGAAAACCGGGGCGGGACGCCCGATTCGTGCCCTCAGCGGGCGAACCGGGGCGGGCGCTTCTCCGCGAATGCCGCGATCCCCTCGGCGCCGTCGCCGGTCGCCGCGTTCCGGGCCATGACATCGATGGCCATGTCGTAGGCCTGGTCCATGGTCAGGTCCATCTGCGCGTAGAGCGTCTGCTTGCCGAGCGCCTTGGACGCCCGCGATCCCCGCGTCACCCGGCGGACGAGCTCAGCCACCGCACCGTCGAGCTCGTCGTCGGGGACCACCTGGTTGACCAGGCCCCAGTCGGCGGCGGTCTCGGCATCGATCTCGTCACCCGACAGCGCCATCTCCAGGGCGCGCTTGCGCCCGACGTTGCGGGCGACGGCCACCATCGGGGTGTGGCAGAACAGGCCACCCTTGCCGCCGGGGGTGGCGAAGCGGGCCGAGGCGCCGGCGACGGCGAGGTCGCAGCTGGCGACGAGCTGGCACCCGGCCGCGGTGGCGAGCGCGTGCACCCGGGCCACCACCGGCTGGGGCATCGTCTCGATGGTGCGCATCACGCGCGTGCAGGTGGTGAACAGCTCGCGGAGGCTGGTCTCGTCGAGGGTCGACATCTCCTTCAGGTCGTGCCCGGTGCTCCACACCGAGCCGGTGGAGGCGAGCACCACGGCCAGGGCATCGGACGCGGCGGCCTCGTCGAGGGCGGATCCGAGCTCGCGCAGGGTCGACGTCGAGAGCGGGTTGCGACGCTCCGGCGCGGTGAGGGTGATGGTGACGACGTCGCCGTCGCGGGTCGAGGTCAGCGCAGGCATGTCCCGATGCTCGCGCGCCGTCAGCCCTTGCGGTCGAGGTACGCCTGGCGCACGGCCCGGCCCTCGGGGTCGCGCAGGCCGGCCTCGAGGCCGTCGGCGTCCGCCCACGAGCGACCGGTGCCGACCATGGACTCGGTGACCGCGTTGGTGTGGGCCTTGGTGGCGAGCAGGCCGAGCTTGGGCTTGGTGACGAGCTGGTCGACCAGCGTCGCGACGGCGGCATCGAGCTCGTCGTCGTCGACGATCCGGTTGAGGAACCCGGCGGCCAGCGCCTCCTCGGGGGAGAACTCCCGGCCGGTCATCACCAGCTCCTTGGTGCGGGCCGGGCCGATCTCGCGCACCAGGCGGGGGATGCCGCCCCAGGCCAGCGGGATGCCGAGGTCGATCTCGGGGATGGAGAAGCGGGCCGTTGCGGCGGCGATCCGCAGGTCGCACGCGGCGGCGACCACGAGGCCGCCACCGACGCACCAGCCCTGGATGCGGGCCACGGTGACGGCGCGCATCTCCTCGAGGGCCCGCGCCGTGCGCCACCCCTGCTCCCGGTCGCCGCGACCGCCCTCCCCGGTGAACGCACCCAGGTCGGCGCCGGCGCTGAACGCCCGGCCCCGGCCGCCCACCGTGACGACCTTGAGGTCGGGGTGCTGGTCGAACCAGCGGGCGGCGTCCTCCAGCTCCCGCAGCGTCTGCGTGGACAGCGGGTTCAGCTTGTCGGGACGGGCGAGCCAGAGTGACCCGGTGGCGCCGTCGACGGCGACCTCGACGGTCTCGAACCCGGGTGGGGTCGGTGCGGTGCCGGTCACGACGCACCTGCCGCCAGGGCGGCCTGGGCGGCGGCCAGGCGGGCGACGGGGATGCGGTAGGCGGAGCAGCTGACGTAGGTCAGGCCCATGTCGTGGCACAGGGCGATCGATGCGGGATCACCGCCGTGCTCGCCGCACACCCCGGTCTCGATCGCCGGTTTGGTCGACCGGGCGCCGTCGAGGGCGATGCCCATGAGCCGGCCCACGCCCTTCGCGTCGATGCTGGCGAAGGGGTTCTCGGTGAGGATCTTGTCGGCCAGGTACTGCAGCAGGAATGCCTGCTCGGCGTCGTCCCGGCTGATGGCGAACGTGGTCTGGGTCAGGTCGTTGGTGCCGAAGGACAGGAAGTCGGCGTGCTCCGCGATGTCCTCGCTGGTGAGCGCGGCCCGGGGCACCTCGATCATCGTGCCGACCTGGTACTCGACCCGACGGCCCGCCTCCTCGAACACGGCCTCGGCGACCTCGTCGATCAGCTGGCGCTGCCGGGCGAGCTCGGTGGCTTCGCTCACGAGCGGGACCATGATCTCGGGCTTGGGGTCCCCACCCCGCTCGGCCACCTCGACGGCCGCCTCGAAGACGGCCCGGGCCTGCATGCGGGTGATCTCGGGCATCGTGATGCCGAGGCGCACGCCGCGGAGGCCGAGCATCGGGTTGGTCTCCCGCAGCGCCTCGACCCGGCCGAGCATGTCGTGGACCTCGGACAGCTCCCGGACGAGGCGCTCGACCGTCTCGAGGTCGGCGGCGCGGACCAGGCGCAGCTGCAGGTCGGTCTGGTGCCGGTGCAGCTCCTCCCAGGACGGCAGGAACTCGTGCAGCGGCGGGTCGAGCAGGCGCAGGATGACGGGGAGGCCGTCCATGGCCTCGAACAGCCCGGCGAAGTCGGCCCGCTGGAACTCGCGCATCTCGTCCAGCGCCTCCTTGCGCTCGGCCAGGTTCGGTGCGGTGATCATCCGCTGGACGATCGGCAGCCGCTCGGGATCGAAGAACATGTGCTCGGTGCGGCACAGGCCGATGCCCTCGGCGCCGTAGGACCGGGCCCGGGCCGCGTCCTCGGGCTCGTCGGAGTTGGCCCGCACGCCGAGGGTGCGGAACTCGTCGGCCCAGCCGAGCACGGTCGTGAGCCACTCGTTGTCGAGGTCGGGCGCCACCGTCTCGACCTTGCCGAGGTAGATGTTCCCCGACGTGCCGTCGATGGAGATCCACTCCCCCTCGTGCAGCGTGTCGTTGCCGACGGTGAGGGTGCGGCTCGCCATGTCGATGTCGATGGCGGACGCGCCGGTGACGGCGGGCTTGCCGAACTGGCGGGCGACCAGGGCGGCGTGGCTGGTCCGGCCGCCGCTCGAGGTGAGGATGCCGGTGGCGGCGAGCATGCCGTGCACGTCGTCGGGCTTGGTCTCGTGGCGCACGAGCACGACGTCGCGCCCGTCCCGGCCCCACCGCTCGGCGAGGTCGGGGTCGAACGCGACGACGCCGACTGCGGCGCCGGGGGAGACGTTGAGGCCCTGGGCCACCGCGGTCAGGTCGGCGAGGGACTCGGGCGAGAACTGGGGGTGGAGGAAGAAGTCGACCTGGTCGGGCGTGACCCGGCCCACGGCCTCGGCCTTGGTGATGAGCCCCTCGTCGGCCATGTCGACCGCGATGCGCACCGCGGCCTGGGCGGTGCGCTTGCCGGTGCGGGTCTGCAGCAGCCAGAGCGTGCCGTCCTCGACGGTGAACTCCATGTCCTGCATCTCGCGGTAGTGCTCCTCGAGGCGCCGGGCGATGGCGCCGAGCTCCTCCGCAGCGTCCGGGAGGTCGTCGGCCAGCTGCTCGATCGGCTTGGTCTCCCGGTTGCCGGCGACGACGTCCTCGCCCTGGGCGTTGAGCAGGTAGTCGCCTTCGAGCTTGGGCTCGCCGTTGGTGGGGTTGCGTGACATCAGCACGCCGGTGCCCGAGTTGGTGCCCGTGTTGCCGAAGACCATGGCCACGACGTTCACCGCCGTGCCGAGGTCGTCGGCGATCTTGGCGGCCCGCCGGTAGTCGAAGGCGCGACGGCTGTTCCAGCTGTGGAACACGGCCTCGGTGGCCAGGCGCAGCTGGTCGTAGGGGTCCTCCGGGAAGGGCGTCGCCGAGCGGGCCCGGACGTGGGCGCGGAACGAGTCGACCGTGGCGCGCAGGGCCTCGGGCGGAAGGTCGGCGTCGTTGATGACGCCGTGGGTGCCGCGGTGCTCGCGCAGGATCTCCTCGAAGGGGTCGCCGTCCATGCCGAGCACGACGGTGGCGAACATCTGCACGAGTCGGCGGTGGGAGTCGAGCACGAAGCGCTCGTCGCCGGTGCGCTCGATCATCGCGGCGGCGACCTCGTCGTTGAGGCCGACGTTGAGGACGGTGTCCATCATCCCGGGCATCGAGAACTTGGCGCCCGAGCGCACCGCCACCAGCAGGGGGTTGTCGGTGCCGCCGTAGGTCTTGCCGCTGGCCTCCTCCATGTCCCGCACCGCGGTGAGCACCTCGTCCCACAGCCCGTCGGGGAGGGCGCCGTCGCCGGCGATGAACGCGTTGCACGCCTCGGTGGTGATGGTGAAGCCCGGCGGCACCGGGACGCCGAGCGACGCCATGTCGGCCAGGTTCGCCCCCTTCCCGCCGAGGAGGCCGCGGACGCGGTCCCAGTCGTCGTCCACCGCCGCCTTGGCCGCATCGATCTCGTCGAACCCGTACACCCAACGTGTCATGGGGCGGTGTCTACCCCCTCGCGTCCGAGCCGGTACAGGGTCTCGGGTCAGCAACCACCGGAGGGGCGGTCGGGGACCCGGGGGTCGAGGACCTCGACGTGCACGTGGGGCCACGAGGGCGATCCGGTGTAGCGGTCGACCTGCGACTCGAACGGCAGCGGGGTTGCCCGCGGCGCGAGCGGGGTGATGCCGGCGACGACCCGGTCCCCCGCCTGCACCTGCACGCCCGTGATGTGCAGGACCGTCACCTCCCAGTCGGGAGCGCCGTCGGGGCGGATGACGACCTTGTCGTCGCGGTAGCGGCAGTACAGGACGTAGGTGCCGGCGGACTTCACGGTTCCGGTCACGGGGGAGCGGACCGCGGTGTCGGGCGGGACCACGATGTCGGCCGCGGTGCGGCTGCCCGTGCCCCGGTACCGGGTGGGGAGGGTGCGGGGTCGCACCGCGGTGGCCAGCGCGTCCTGCTGCCGGCCGCCGTCGTGGCCGGACTCGTGGAAGCCGACCGTCTCGACGAGGGCGACGGGGTGCACCAGCTCCACGCCGCCGGCGCGCGCGTAGGGCTGGAACCCGGTGCCGGTGCCCCGGGTGGGTGGCGGCGGTGGGGCTTCGCCGGTGGTGCGCCGGTACTGCTCGTCGCTGGCGGCCAGGAACGAGGCCAGCGCGACGTCGCCGAGGCGCTGCACCTGCTCGACCCAGTGGTCGTGGCCCGAGTGGTCGGGCGCCCGGTCGAGGACGGCGTGGAACAGGGCCGTCACCCGATCGCTGCGGGACTCGATCGAGGCGTAGAAGCCGGCGGCCACGTCGGCGCGGGTCGCGCCGGTGGCCAGGCGCCCCACCCAGTACCGCCGGCCGTCGTCGTCCGGGGCCCGGCCGAGGATGCCCGTGTACACCCGGTCCACGAAGCCGGCGGGCGTCGACCCGCTGAGGCCGTAGTACTCGTCGCTGCCGTAGAGGAAGGCGGCGACGGCCTCGAGCGTGTGCCCGGCAGCGATGCGGCCGACCCAGTGGGCCCGGCCCCCGGGCTCGGACGGCCGGCCGAGCACCGATCGGTACAGCTGGTCGACGCGGGAGCCGGCCCACTCGTCGGAGGCGGCCAGCGAGCGGGTCAGCGCCCCGCGGTCGCCGAGGGCGACGGTGGCGGCCCACCGGGAGGACTCGTCGCCGGTCGGGGCGCGGCCGAGGAAGAGCCGGTGCGTCGCCTCGACGTAGGCCCGGGCCGCATCGGTGTCCGCACCCGCCGACGGGGCGGGCGCGACCGCGAGCAGCGGCCCGAGCAGGGCGATCGCCAGCGCGATCGAGGTCAGCGCAGCGCGCGTTCGGGCCCCCAGCACGGCGCGACCCTACGCCGGGCGCTCAGCCGGGCAGGTGGTCGGGGAGGCCGAAGCGAGCGAACAGCTCGGGGCCGATGAAGTTGTGGTGGCCGACGATGCGGCCGCCGGCGACCTCGATGACCTGGACGGCCCACGGGTGGCGGCCACCGTCGTCGCCCGGCTTGTAGGCGGCGTAGCCGGCGGTGCCGTTGACGTCGATGGGCACCAGGAGCGAGTCCTTGCACCCGATGCCCTGGCCGAGCATCCACGCGCCGACCTCGTCGCGGCCCTCCAGCCAGGTGTCCCACGGGGGCATGGAGAGCACGGCGTCCTCGCGCATGAGGGCGACCACGGCGGGGATGTCGTAGCGCTCGAAGGCCTCCACGTACCGGGCCAGGAGATCCTCGTGCTGCGGGTCGAGCCGGGCATCGAGCGGCTCGTCCCGGCGCTGCTCGAGCGTGGCCCGGGCCCGCTGCAGCGCGCTGTTGACCGAGGCGACCGAGGTCTCGAGGAGCTCGGCGACCTCGGCCGCCGGCCACCGGAGCACGTCGCACAGGATCAGGGTCGAACGCTGCTTGACCGGCAGGTGCTGGAGGGCGGCGACGAAGGCGAGGCGGATCGACTCCCGCGCCGCGGCGACGTCAGCGGGGTCGGCGCCGAGGTCGAGGACCTGGTCGTCGCGCACGGGCTGCACGAACAGGGTCTCCTCCTGCCAGTCGCCGAGCACCACGTCGTCGACCTTGGTGGCGGGGCCCATCTCCATCGGGCGGGCTCTGCGCTGGGGGCTGCGGTGCATGTCCATGCACACGTTGTGGGCGATGCGGTGGAGCCACGAGCGCAGCGACGATCGCCCTTCGAAGCGGTCGAAGGCCTGCCACGCCTTGAGCAGCGTGTCCTGCACGGCGTCGTCGGCCTCCGACGGCGAGCCGAGCATCCGGTAGCAGTACCCGGTGAGCTCGCGGCGGTGCCGCTCGAACCCGTCGCGCAGGAACGGATCGAGGTCGTCGGGCCGGATCGCCGTCGTCATCGGGACGAGTCTGTTCCGCCCCGGCACCGCTCCGCCACCGGTCTTCGCCTCGCGTCCGCCTACGGTGTCCCACCGTGGGGAAAACGAAGGACGACGGCGGCGGCGCGTCTCGGGAGCTCGCAGCGGTGCTGCGCGACCACCCGGGCGCGATCGTGGCAGCGGTGGGAGACGACGGGCTGTTCGTGCCCGTGCCCGAGGGGCTGGACCTCGGCGACGACCACCACCGCACCGGGTTGCGATCCGCGACCGACCTGGTCGACGGCGTCGACCGTGCCGCGGTGATCGAAGCCTGGGAGCGGGCCCGCTTGGGCGACGACACCACGGTCGATGCTCGCCTCCGGGACACCGACGCCGCGGGGACGATGCACTTCATCGACGCCCGTGACGAGCTGGGCGTGCACCTCATGGTGTTCGCCGTGGACGACGGTGGCGGTCGGGTCGAGGTGCCCGAGTCGCCGCCGATCCCCGAGGGCTCGCGGGCCAAGGTCGTCCGCTCACGCAAGGACGGCCTCGCCGTGCTGGTCGACATCGACCGCAACGTCTCCGAGCTGCTCGGGTGGCGGGTCGAGGACATGGTCGGCGTGCGGTCGCTGGACTTCATCCACCCCGACGACCAGGAGGAGGCCATCGCCGCGTGGATGGACATGCTGTCCGGGCCGGGGCTCACGACCCGTGCTCGCCTCCGGCACGCCTGTGCCGACGGCAGCTGGCTCTGGCTCGACATCTCCAATCGCAACCTCCTCGACGAGGCGGGCCACGTCGAGTGCGAGATGGTCGACGTCGGCGAGGAGGTGGCCGCCCAGGAGGCGCTCGCCGCCAGCGAGCAGGTGCTGCGCCGCCTGACCGAGTCGATGCCGGTCGGCGTGTTCCACATCGACGCCGACGAGCGGCTGCAGCTGGCGAACGCCCGCCTGCACGAGATCCTCGGCACGCTCCCCGGCGACGACCAGGCCACGATGCTCAGCACCGTGCGCGACGAGATGGCCTTCGATCGGGCGCTCGCCGCGGTGCTCGCCGGCACCGACGTGGATCTCGAGCTCGAGATCCAGGTGCTCGGCACGCTCGACCTCCGGCGGTGCACCCTCGCCCTGCGGGCCCTGACGGTGGAGGGTGCCGTCACCGGCGCGGTCGGCGTCCTCACCGACGTCACGGAGTCCGTGCGCCTCCGGGAGGAGCTGGAGCGCCGGGCCACGATGGACGACCTCACCGGCTGCTTCAACCGGGCCAGCGTGCTCGAGGCCCTGGAGGAGCGCCTCGCCAGCGGGGTCGACGTGGCGGTGGTCTACGTCGACGTCGACGACTTCAAGGTCGTCAACGACGGCCACGGCCACGCCGCCGGCGACGAGGTCCTGCAGGCGGTCGGCGCCCGCCTGCGGTCCGCCGTCCGGGAGCACGATGCCGTGGGTCGGATGGGCGGCGACGAGTTCGTGGCCGTGTGCACCGGCCTGGGCTCCGAGGACGGTGCGGCCGAGCTGGCCCAGCGCATCGCCTCGTCCCTCCGCGACCCCGTCGGGTTCCGCCACCAGCGCATCACCGTGTCGGCCAGCGTCGGCGTGGCGTGGGTCCCCGGCGGCGAGCGCGTCGACGCCGACACCCTCGTGGCCCGCGCCGACGGGGCGATGTACGCCTCGAAGGGCATCCGGGGCGGCGGGCACACCGTCGGCTGAAGGTCAGGGGGCGGGCAGGAACCGCTTCGGGTGGCGGCCGTCCACGTAGCCCACGAAGGGCGGGAAGATGTTGTACCCGAGCAGCTCCTGGAGCCGCTCGGGCAGCGTCGCCACCACCTCGGGGGTCACGCCGACGACGTGGTTCTCCTGCGGGCGCAGCCAGGCGGCGGCGTACTCGAGGATGACCCCGAGGCGGGGGCGGTCCGTGGCGTTGGCCCCGCCTCCGTGCCAGATCGAGCCGGAGTAGAAGGCCACGCTCCCGGCGGGCATCTCGGCGTCGACGACGGGGTCGTCCTCGGTGGGCCAGCGGTCCGGCCCCCACCGGTGGCTGCCCTCGACGAAGCGGGTGGCGCCGTTGGCCCGCGTGAAGTCGTCGAAGGCCCACATCGTGTTCACCACCACCTCGCCGTGGGGCTGGGGCAGCGGGTAGATGCTGTCGTCGGTGTGCAGGCCCTGGGCCGGCTCGCCGGGGCCGATCTGGATGCCGGTGGGCGCGGACAGCTGGTAGTGGCCGAGCAGGTCGTCGAGCACGCCGAGCAGCACCGGGTCGATGGCCAGCTCGTCGAAGGCGCGGGTCTTGGCGAACAGGTTGTAGATCCGCTTCGTGCCGTAGCCCTCGAAGTCGTTCCGGCCGGTGGGCGTGGTCTCGAGCACCCGGTCCAGGTCGGCGCGGATGGCCGCGACGCGGTCGGCGTCGAGGACGCGCTCGCACAGGACGACGCCGTCGGCGTGCACGGCCTCGAGGATCGCCTGGGTGTCGAAGTCGACGGTGCGGATCATGTCCCCTCCAGGAAACGAGCGTTCCCAAACTGCTACACCATGCTCCCATGGGAACGTGGAACTTCGCTGACATCTGGGAGACGGTCGCTGACGAGCTGCCCGACGCCCCCTGCCTCATCCACGGTGACGACCGTCGGAGCTGGTCCGAGGTGGACCGACGCGCCGACGGCGTGGCCCAGCACCTGCTCGATGCCGGGCTGGAGCGCCAGCAGGCCGTGGCCCTGTACCTCTACAACTGCCCCGAGTACCTCGAGGGCACCTACGCCGCGTTCAAGGGCGCCTTCGTCCCGGTGAACACCAACTACCGGTACACGGCCGACGAGCTGCTGTACCTGTGGGACAACGCCGATGCCGGCTGCGTGGTGTTCCACGGGGCCTTCGTCGACACCATCGAGCCGATCCGCGAGCGCCTGCCGAAGGTGCAGGCCTGGCTGTGGGTCGACGACGGCAGCGGCGCCTGCCCCGAGTGGGCCACCTCCTACGAGTCCGCCGCCACCAGCGGCGCCGGCCGCGTCTCGCCCGAGTGGGGCCGCACCGGCGACGACCTCAACATGCTCTACACGGGTGGCACCACCGGCATGCCCAAGGGCGTCATGTGGCGCCAGGACGACCTCGCCGTGAAGCTCACCGCCACCCTCGGCAACCCGCTCCTCGACGACGGCACGGTCGAGGACATCAAGGGCACCTTCAACGAGCCCGGCGCCCGCTTCCTGCCCGCCTGCCCGCAGATGCACGGCACCGGGAACTTCCCGTGCCTGTCCACGCTGTCCGGCGGCGGCTCGGTGGTCACGCTCACCAACCGCACCTTCGACCCGGTCGAGATGCTCGACGCCATCGAGCGCGAGGGCGTCAACCTGGTGGCCCTGGTGGGCGACGCGTTCGGCAAGCCGATCCTGCGCACCCTCGACGAGAACGAGGGTCGCTGGGACCTCTCCAGCCTGCTGGCCATGGTGTCCTCGGGCGTCATGTGGAGCAAGGAGACCAAGGAGGGCCTGCTCCGCCACCACCCTGGGATGATGCTGATGGACGCCTTCTCGTCGTCCGAGGCCCTCGGCATGGGCTCCTCCATCTCCGGCGCCGGCGCCACCGCCGAGACGGCGAAGTTCGAGCTGAGCCCCGAGACCATCGTCATCGACGAGAGCAACCGGCCGATCGCCCCCGGTTCGGACGAGATCGGGCGCCTGGCCGTCGGCGGGCGCCAGCCCATCGGCTACTACAAGGACCCGGAGAAGACGGCCGCCACGTTCCTCGAGATCGACGGCCAGCGCTACAGCTGCCCGGGCGACTTCGCCACCGTCGACGCCGACGGCAAGATCTCCCTCCTCGGCCGCGGCTCGGTGTGCATCAACACCGGTGGCGAGAAGGTGTTCCCCGAGGAGGTCGAGGAGGCGCTGAAGACCCACCCGGCCGTCTTCGACGCCGTCGCCGTCGGCGTGCCGGACGAGAAGTTCGGCGAGGCCGTCACCGCCGTGGTCCAGGTCCGCGAGGGCGCCGAGCTCGACGAGGGCGACGTCATCGCCCACGTGAAGACCAAGCTCGCCGCCTACAAGGCCCCCAAGCGCGTGGTGGTGGTCGACACCATCGGCCGGGCCGTGAACGGCAAGGTCGACTACAAGCGCCTGAAGGGCGAGGCCCAGGAGCGCCTGGGCGTCAGCTGACGGACTTCTTGGCCGCCGCCCGCTTCTTGGTGGCCGTCTTCTTCTTGACCGCCGCCTTCTTCTTGGTGGCCCGCTTCTTCGTGGCCCGCTTCGTGGCGGGTGCCGACTTCGGCGCCCGCCCGGGGGTCCGCTCGGGCGGGAGCGCCACGGGCACGTCGACGTCCATCAGCTTCGCCAGGCCCTCGATGTCGTCGACGATGTCGTCGAGCAGCACGTCGATGTCGGGGACGAGGCGGGCGCAGCCGACGAGGCCGAAGTCCAGCGTGTCGCAGTAGCTCTGCACCGTGATGTTGAGCCCCTGGCCCTCCACGACGGTGGACACCGGCACGTAGTGGGCCAGCTTCGCCCCGGCCATGTACAGCGGCTCGCGGGGGCCGGGCACGTTCGAGATCGTGATGTTCACCGGCATCGTCGTGCGGTTGCCGAGCTGGAACCGGGTGGCCATGCGGCTGGCCCGGGCGAACACCGCGGGCGGGGGGAAGTCGGCGAACTCGGTGAGCTGGTCGGCAGGCAGGGCGTCGTGCAGGCCCTTGGCCAGCGCCATGGCGTTGTTCACCTTGCGGATCCGCTGCAGCGGGTCGGGTTCGTCGGTGGGCAGGTCGGCGAAGATCGCCGAGACCCGGTTGGACCAGCGCTCGGCCTCCTCGCCCGTGCGGATCGACACCGGGACCATGGAGACCATCGGCTGGTCCGGCAGCGCGTCGCGTCGCTCCAGGTAGGTGCGCAGGCCGCCGGCGCACACCGCCATCACCACGTCGTTCACGGTGCAGCCGATGGCGCCCTTGATCGCCTTGATGGCCTCCATCGACACCGATCGGTAGGCGAAGGAGCGGTGCGGGGAGATGGACGCGTTGAAGATCGTCGACGGCGCGTTGTGGGGCAGGGGCTGGGGGGCCTCGTCGCGCTCCTCCGGGCGTGACCGGCCCAGGTTCAGGATCGTGCCGAGCGGGCCGCGCAGCCCGTCGCGCAGCTGCTCGCCCGACGCCCGCAGGATCGGGTTGCGGCTGGCCTCGCCCAGCGAGCGCATGGTCCGGGCACCGAGCACGAGGAACCGCCCGGGCTTGCGGGCCAGGGTCCGGGCGGCCATGCCGAGGACCTCGGCATCGGAGGGCACCGGCTCGGGCTGGCGGGGCGCGAGCTGCGGGCTCGGGATGTCGTCGCCCTCGGGGGTGGTGTCGAGCATGATCGTCAGCAGCTCGACGCCCGAGGCGCCGTCCACGGTGGCGTGGTGGATCTTGGTGAGGATGCCGAAGCGGTCGCCGGCGAGGCCGTCGATGACGTAGCTCTCCCACAGGGGGCGGGACCGGTCGAGCGGCCGAGCGATGATGCGGGCGACGAGGGCGGCCACCTGGTCGTCGCGCCCGGGCGGGGGGACCGCGGTGTGGCGGACGTGGAAGTCGAGGTCGAAGTCCGGGTCCTCGATCCAGAACGGGTGGTCGAGGTTGAACGGCACGTTGCGCAACCGGCGGGTGAGGGGCTCGAGCAGGTGGAGGCGACGCTGGATCTGGGCGCGCCACTCCTCCAGCGGGTCGAAGTCCGCCGACGGCCGGTCGTAGATGGAGAGGCCCGACACGTGCCCGTAGGTCGACGGTGTCTCCATGTAGAGGAACGTGGCGTCGAGACCGGTGAGCTGCTTCATGTCGGTGCTCCTGCTGTCAGGTTCGGATCATCGGGCCGGCGGCCCGTCCGTGGGTGGGCCGGCGAAGGCCTGGGCCTTGTGCATCCAGTCCTGGGCCGCGTCGCCGGTGATGGTGAGGTCGGTGTCGTCGACGTTGCGGCGCTGGGTGACGACGAGGCAGAAGTCGAGGGCCGGCCCGGTGACGGACTCGGTGGCGTCGTCGGGCCCGAAGGTCCACGTGCCGCCGCCGGGCGCATCGAGCGCGACCCGCACGGGTGTGGTCGGCGGCTCCTCGCCCCGGTTGATGTAGGTCCACCCCCGGGTGATGAACCCGAGCCGGGCGATGTGGGCGAGGCGATCGGTGGCGGGGCGCTCGGCATCGAGGCCGGCGGAGCGCAGGGCGTCGACCACGTCCTGGCCGTGGGCCCAGCACTCCATGAGGCGGGCGGTGAGGAACGACTTGGCCCCCATCGACGGTCCGTACCAGGGCACGCGGTCGTCGTCGTCGAGCCCGGTGGCGGCGTCGGCGAGCTCGGCGCGGTTCTCGCGCCAGCGGCTCAGCAGGTCCTCGGGCGACGCCGCTCGGGCCCAGCCGAGCGTGTGGTCGTCCATGGCCTCCTCGCCGCCCTCGAGCAGCGCGACCAGCTCGCCGAGGGAGGCGTTGAACGCGTCGGGGTCGCGGATCGCCAGCGCCGCCGTGCCATCGAAGAAGGTGAGGTGGGCGATCTGGTCGGCCACGGTCCAGCGGGGGCTCGGCGTCGGTGTCGCCCACTGCTCCGCGGTCAGGTCGGCCACCACCGCATCGAGCGCGTCCTGCTCGGCGATGAGGTCGGCTCGGATCCCCTGGGCGTCCACGGCGGTCAGCGTGTCAGAGATTCACGCACAGCACCCGTGGTCCACGTCGACGCACGCGATGACGACGACGTGGGCCTCGGGTCCGAAGCGGCACTCGAGGGCCAGGCACTCGCCCCACCCGTCCGGGTGGCGCACCCAGGCCCAGTGGCAGTGCTCGCTGTCGTCGACGCAGTCCGGGCAGTCGTCGACCGGTTCGGCGCTCACGACGCCTCCGCCATCGCCGAGTCCGACAGGGCCGCGACCAGCTCGTCCTTCGTCATCTTCGAGCGGCCGTCGATGTCGCGGCGCTGGGCCTCCTCGTACAGCTCGTCCTTGGACATCGAGGCGTAGTCGGTGACCGACGCGCCCGCCCCGCTCGTCGCCCGTGGCGCGTCGCCGCGCTTCTGGCGGGCCTCGTTGACGCTGGCCTCGAGCACGGCCATGAGGTCGGTGACCGAGGCCGTGGGCTCCTCGGCCTTCTCGGTGACGATGCGCTCGCCGTCGGCCTTGCGGGCCACCAGGTCGAGCACCCGCTCGCGGTAGGTGTCGGTGTACTTCGCCGGCTCCCAGTCGGAGGTGAGTGACTCGACCAGGCTCTTGGCCGCTGCCCGCTCGCGGTCGTTGAGCTCGATGCCGTCGTCGAGCACCTTCATCTCCCGGATGGCGGCCGGGCTGCGGACCTCGTCGCCGAAGTGCATGGTCTCGAGCACCAGCACGTCGCCGGCGCCGGCTTCGTCGCCGTCGCCATCCACGGACGCGACCCGGATGGCGGCCAGGCTCTGCTTGGCCCGCATCACGAAGCGGGCGATGGCCACCCGGTTGGAGTCCTTCATCGCCTCCCGCAGCAGGGCGTAGGGCTTCGCCGCGGCCTGGTCGGCGGGGGCGAGGTGGTACGTCTTGTCGAAGTAGACGGGGTCGACGTCGTCGAGGTCGATGAAGTCCTCGATGTCGATCGTGCGGGACCTGCCCGGCTCCACCGCTTCGAGCTCCTCGGGGGTGATGAGCACGTGGCTGCCGTCCTCGAGCTCGTAGCCCTTCACGATGTCGCCGTAGGCGACCTCCTGGCCCGACTGCTCGGTGACGCGCTGGTAGCGGATGCGCTCGCCGCTCTCCGGCTCGAACTGGTGGAAGCCGACGGAGCGGTCCTCGGTGGCGGTGAACAGCTTCACGGGGACGTTCACCAGGCCGAAGCTGATGCTCCCCGTCCAGATGGCGCGCGGCATGCGCGGTCCTTGCCCACGCGGCCGTGACGCCAGACACGCCGCCCCGGCTCCGCGACTACGGTCCGGCGCGATGACGGTCCTGCGCTCCCGGCTCGACAGCGGCTCCGCCGAGCACCAGGCGAACGTGGCCGCGATGCAGGCCTTGTGGGACGAGGTCGCCGAGCAGCTGGCATCGGTGCCGTCCGTCGGCGGGCAGCGCTACGTCGACCGCCACCGGCGCCGGGGCAAGATGCTCGTGCGGGAGCGGATCGAGGCCCTGATCGACCCGCACACGCCGTTCCTGGAGCTCAGCCCGCTGGCCGCGTGGGGCACCGAGGACCCGGTGGGTGCCGGCGTCTGCGCCGGCATCGGCATCGTGTGCGGCACCGAGGTGATCATCACCGGTTCGGACATGACCTACCGCGGCGGGTCGGCGAACCCGACGACGGTGGCCAAGAACCTGCGCATCGACGAGATCTCCCGGCGCAACCGGCTGCCGGTGGTCACGCTCAACGAGTCCGCCGGCGCCGAGCTGCCCCGCCAGGCCGACATCTTCGTGCCGGGCGGTGCCGGCTTCAAGAACCTCACCCAGCGCTCGAAGCTGGGGATCCCGTCGGTGACGGTGGTCTTCGGGCCCTCCACCGCCGGCGGCGCGTACACGCCGGGGATGAGCGACTACACGGTGTTCGTGAAGGACCGGGGCACCGCCTACCTGGGCGGCCCGCCGCTGGTGAAGATGGCCATCGACGAGGAGGTCGACGAGGAGACCCTCGGCGGCGCCGAGATGCACTCGTCGGTCTCGGGCCTCTCCGACTACCTCGCCGTCGACGAGATGGACGCCATCCGCATCGCCCGCGACATCGTCGCCCACCTCCGCTGGGAGAAGCTCGGCCCCGGTCCCTCCGAACCGGCCGACGAACCCCTCTACGACCCGGCCGAGCTGATCGGCGCCGCCTCGGCCGACGTGCGGGTGCCCTTCGACGTGCGCGAGGTGCTGGCCCGCACCCTCGACGGCAGCCGCTTCGAGGAGTTCAAGCCCCGCTACGGCGACAAGCTGGTGTGCGGCTGGGGCTCGATCTGCGGCTTCCCGGTGGGGGTGCTGGCCAACAACGGGATCCTGTTCTCCGAGGAGTCCAACAAGGGCGCCCAGTTCATCCAGCTGTGCAACCGCACCGCCACGCCGCTGGTGTTCGTCCAGAACATCACCGGCTTCATGGTCGGCTCCGCCGCCGAGCGGGGCGGCATCATCAAGAACGGCGCCAAGCTCATCAACGCGGTGTCCAACTCCGAGGTGCCCCACCTGGTGCTGATGGTGGGAGCGTCCTACGGCGCCGGCAACTACGGCATGTCGGGCCGGGCCTACGACCCCCGCTTCGTGTTCTCCTGGCCCAACCACCGCATCGCCGTGATGGGCCCCAAGCAGCTCGCCGGCGTGATGGACATCATCGCCCGCAACGCCGCCGCCGGCCGGGGCCAGGAGGTCGACGAGGAGGCCCTCGCCGCCCAGACCTCGGCGCTGGAGAACCTGGTCGAGGACCAGTCCACCGCCCTCTACGCCACGGGTCGACTGTGGGACGACGGCATCATCCACCCGGCCGACTCCCGCACCGTGCTCGGCATCGCCCTGTCGGCCACCCACTCGGCCGAGGTGCGCGGCGCCACCGACTACGGCGTGTGGAGGCACTAGCGATGACCGTTCTGGCCTACACATTCCCGCGCATGCGGGGGAATCCGCATACAAGAACGGGGGTGGGGGCGTGATCCGGCGGCTGCTCATCGCCAACCGGGGCGAGATCGCGGTGCGCATCGCCCGCACCGCCCACCGGCTCGGCATCGACACCGTCGGCGTGTACTCCACGTCCGACGTCGACGCGCTCCACGTCGACGTCGTCGACCTCGCGGTCGCCCTCGGCGGCTCCACCCCGACCGAGTCCTACCTGCGCGCCGAGGCCGTCATCCAGGCCGCGCTCGACGCCGGCTGCGACGCCGTCCACCCGGGCTACGGCTTCCTGGCCGAGCGGGCCGACGTCGCCCACATGGTCGTCGACGCCGGGTTGATCTGGGTCGGGCCGACGCCGGAGCAGATCTCGCTCCTCGGCGACAAGATCGCGGCCAAGCGCGCCGCGGTCGAGGCCGGCGTGCCCACCACCGAGGCGGTCGAGGTCCGGCCCGGCCACGTCCCCGACGGCCTGCCCATGCCCGCCCTGGTCAAGGCGGCCGCCGGCGGCGGCGGTCGGGGCATGCGCATCGTGCGGTCCGCCGAGCAGCTGCCCGAGGCCGTGGTGGCCGCATCCCGCGAGGCCGACTCCGCCTTCGGCGACGGCACCGTGTTCGTGGAGCCCTACATCGAGCGGGGCCGCCACGTCGAGGTCCAGATCGTCGGCGACGCCCACGGCAACGTGATCCACCTCGGCGAGCGGGAGTGCTCGATCCAGCGCCGCAACCAGAAGGTGCTGGAGGAGTCGCCCTCGGCCGGCATCACGCCAGAGATCCGTGCCGCGCTGTGCGACGGCGCGCTCGCCCTCGCCCGCCACATCGGCTACCGCAGCGCCGGCACGGTCGAGTTCATGGTGGGTGACCCTGCTCCTGGTGAGGCAGCGACGATCAGCTTCCTCGAGGTCAACACCCGCCTGCAGGTGGAGCACCCGGTCACCGAAGCGGTCACCGGCCTCGACCTGGTCGAGCTGCAGCTGCGGGTCGCCGCCGGCGAGGCCCTGCCCCTCACCCAGGACGACGTCCGCTTCGACGGCCACGCCATCGAGGTCCGGGTCGTCGCCGAGGACCCCGCCGCCGGCTGGCTCCCCTCCACCGGCACCGTCACCCGCTTCCAGATCGGGACGCTCGCGGGGGCGAACCCTCTCGAAACTGGCAGTGCGGATGTAGCGGCAGTCCGGGTCGACACCGGGTTCCGGGCCGGCAGCGTCGTGTCCGCCGACTACGACTCGCTGCTCGCCAAGGTGATCTCGCACGCCCCCACCCGGTCCGAGGCCGCAGCCGTGCTGGCCCGGGCGCTGCGCAGCGCGGTGGTCACCGGGGTGCGCACGAACGTCGACGCCATGGCCGCCCTCCTGGTCGAGGAGGACTTCCTCGCCGCCCGCACCCCCACCGCCTACCTCGACGAGCACCCCGACGTCGCGCACGCCGCCGGTCCCACCGGCGACGACCGGGTCGCCCAGCTCCTCGCCGCCGCCATCGCCGACGAGCGTGCCGCGCGCGCCGACGACCGGCACTGGGGGTTCGCACCATCTGGCTGGCGGAACCTGCGCACGCAGGGCCAGCGGTCGACCTGGATCGACGGTCGGGGCGACGAGCTCGACGTCGAGCTCGAGGCGTCGGGCGACGGCCGGTACCACGTGCTCGTCGGCCCGTTCCCGACCCCGACCGAGGACGGATCGCTGTCCGAGGACACCCGCCGCCGCGCCGAGGTCCGGGCCACGGCCAGCGCCCAGGGCGGACGGTCCGGCATCAGCGTCGAGCTGGAGGGCGTCCGCCGCCACCTCACCGTCGAGCGCGACGGCGACGAGACCCACGTCTCGGGTCCGGCCGGTCGCACCACCTGGCACCGGGCGCCGCGCTTCCAGGACCACGATGCCGCGGCCGCCGGTGGCGGGCCGGTGTCCCCGCTGCCCGGCACGGTGCTGTCGGTGCACGTCGAGGAGGGCGACGACGTCGAGGACGGTCAGCTCCTCGTCGTGGTGGAGGCCATGAAGATGGAGCACAAGATCACCGCCCCGGCGGCCGCCACCGTCACCGAGGTCAAGGTCGCCGCCGGCCAGCGGGTCGACGCCGGCGACGTGCTCGTGCTGCTCGACCACCCCGAGCCATGACCGAGCCGACCAGCCCCATCCGCATCGCCAACTGCTCCGGCTTCTACGGCGACCGCCTGTCCGGCGCCCGGGAGATGGTCGAAGGCGGCCCCATCGACGTGCTCACGGGCGACTGGCTGGCCGAGCTGACCATGCTCATCCTGGCCCGCAGCCGGGCCTCCCGACCCCGAGGCGGGTTCGCCCGCACCTTCGTCACCCAGATGGAGCAGGTCATGGGCACCTGCCTCGACCGGGGCATCAAGGTCGTCTCCAACGCCGGCGGCCTCGACCCCGACGGCTGCGCCGAGGCGGTGCACGAGGTGGCCGACAAGCTGGGCCTGTTGCCGACGATCGCCTACGTCACCGGCGACGACCTCCTCCCCCGGGCGGCGGAGCTGGCCGAGGCCGGTGCGCTGGCGCCCTTCGACGAGGCCGGCGACCTGGGTGACGTCAGCGCGTACCTGTCGGCCAACGCCTACCTGGGGTGCTGGGGCGTCGTCGACGCGCTGGAGCGGGGCGCCGACATCGTCATCACCGGTCGCGTCACCGACGCCGCCGTCGCCTGCGGTCCGGCGGCGTGGCACCACGGCTGGTCCCGGACCGACCTCGACGAGCTCGCCGGCGCGGTCGTCGCCGGCCACGTCATCGAGTGCAGCGCCCAGGCCACCGGTGGCAACTACTCGTTCTTCACCGAGGTGCCCGGCTTGGAGCGGGTCGGCTTCCCGTGGGCCGAGGTGGCCGCCGACGGCTCGTGCGTGATCGGCAAGCACGACGGCACCGGCGGCCAGGTCTCGGTCGGCACCGTCACCTCCCAGCTGCTGTACGAGATCGGCGGACCCCGCTACCTCGGTCCCGACGTCACCGCCCGCTTCGACACCATCACCGTCGACGAGGTCGGCCCCGACCGGGTGCGCATCAGCGGCGTCCGCGGCGAGGCCCCGCCCGACACGCTCAAGGTGGCGATGAACGAGCTGGGCGGTCACCGCAACCAGGTGTCGGTCGCCCTCACCGGCCTGGACATCGAGGCCAAGGCCGCGGCCGCCGAAGCCGCCTTCTGGGCTGCGTGCCCGTACGGTCCGGACGACTTCGCCAGCGTGACGTCCCGCATCGAGCGCACCGAGCACGACGACCCCGCCAGCAACGAGGCCGCCACCGCCATCTGGCGCCTGATCGTGAAGGACCCCGACGAGCGCAAGGTCGGCCGGGCGTTCACCGGCGCGCTGATCGAGACCGCGCTGGCCAGCATCCCCGGCCTCTACAGCCCCTCGGGTGGTCCGTCCGGCGGCGGTCCCTACGGCGTGTACCGGCCCGCCCTCGTGGGGGCCGACCTCGTGCCTGCCCACGTCACCGTCCTCGGCGGCGACACCCGTGAGGTCCCCTCCACGTTCCCCGGGTCGCGGGGGCCGACGATCGAGCCGGTGCCCGGCCCGGCGGGCCATGCGCCCGCCGGCCCCACCACGCGGGCGCCACTCGGTTCGATCGTCGGCGCCCGCTCCGGCGACAAGGGCGGCGACGCCAACGTCGGGGTGTTCGTGCGCAGCGACGAGGCCTGGCCCTGGCTCGACGGCCTGCTCACCACCGAGCGCTTCCAGCAGCTCCTGCCCGAGACCGACGACCTCGTCGTCGACCGGTACCCCCTGCCCAACCTGCGGGCCATCAACTTCGTCGTCCGCGGGCTGCTGCAGGAGGGCGTGGCCGCCTCGACCCGCAACGACGCGCAGGCCAAGAGCCTGGGGGAGTGGCTGCGGGCCCGGGTCGTGGACGTGCCCGAGGCGCTGCTCGACTGACTCGGGGTCAGGAGCCGCCGGCGGCCTCGATGCCGGGCGCCTCGGCCCCGACGGTGGTGTCGTCGCCGTGACCGGTGTGCACGACCGTCTCGGGCGGCAGCGTCAGCAGCTTCGTCTTGATCGACTCGATGATCGTGTCGAAGCTGGAGAACGACCGTCCGGTCGCGCCTGGCCCGCCGTTGAAGAGGGTGTCGCCGCCGAACACGTGGCCTGGGTTGGCGCCGTCGGGGTCGGTGAGCAGGCAGATGCCGCCGGGGGAGTGGCCCGGTGTGTGCAGCACCCGCAGCGACTCGCCGGCGACCGACACCGTGTCGCCGTCGGCGAGCGTGCCGTTCGGGCCCCGGTGGGGGTAGACGACCTCCCACAGCATCCGGTCGTCCTCGTGCACGAGCATCGGGGCGCCGGTGGCGTCGGCGAGGGCGGCGGCCGCGTTGATGTGGTCGTTGTGCCCGTGGGTCAGCACGATCGCGACGACCGTGCGGTCGCCGATCGCAGCGAGGATCGGGCGGTGGTCGTGGGCCGCGTCGATGACCACGACCTCGTCGTCGTCTCCGTACAGCCAGATGTTGTTGTCGACCTCGTGGTCCTCGCCGTCGAGGCTGAAGATGCCCGACGTGACCACCTTCTGGATGCGCGCGGTGGTGGGGGCCATCACAGCACCACCACCGATCGCAGGACCTCGCCTCGCTCCATCTTGTGGAACGCCTCCTCCACGTCGTCGATGCCGATCCGCTCCGACACGAAGTCGCCGAGCGGGAACCGGCCCTGCAGGAACAGCTCCACCAGCGCGGGGAAGTCCCGCGACGGCAGGCAGTCGCCGTACCACGACGGCTTCAGCGCCCCGCCGTGGCCGAAGAAGTCGATCATCGGGATGTCGGGGAACTGCATGTCCGGCGTCGGCACGCCCACCTGCACCACCGTGCCGGCCAGGTCCCGCGCGTAGAAGCACTGCTCGAGGACCTTGGGGTTGCCGACGGCTTCGACGCACACGTCGACACCGAAGCCACCGGTGAGCGCCTTGATCGCCTCGACCGCGTCGCCGTCGTTCGGGTTCACGGTGTGGGTGGCGCCGAAGGACCTCGCCAGCTCGAGCTTCTTCGGATCGAGGTCGACGGCGATGATCGTCGTCGCGTTCCGCAGCTTCGCCGCCGCGAGGGCGGCCATGCCGACGCCGCCGCAGCCGAACACGGCGATGCTCTGGCCTTCACCGATCTGACCGGTGTGGGCGGCGGCGCCGTAGCCGGCCATCACGCCGCACCCGAGGAGCCCGGCGGCGGCCGGGTCGGCCTGGGGGTTGACCTTCGTGCACTGCCCGGCGGCGACGAGGGTCTTGTCGGCGAACGCCCCGATGCCGAGCGCCGGCGACAGCTCGGTGCCGTCGGCCAGCGTCATCTTCTGGGTCGCGTTGTGCGTGTCGAAGCACAGGTGGGGCTGGCCCCGCTCGCACGCCCGGCACTCACCGCACACCGCCCGCCAGTTCAGGACCACGAAGTCGCCCGGCGCCACGGAGGTGACGTCGTCACCCACGGCCTCGACCACACCGGCGGCCTCGTGCCCGAGCAGGAACGGGAAGTCGTCGTTGATGCCACCTTCCCGGTAGTGCAGGTCGGTGTGGCACACCCCGCACGCCTGGACCTGCACCAGCGCCTCGCCCGGCCCGGGGTCCGGCACCAGGATCGTCTCCACCGTGACGGGCGCACCCTTGCCCCTCGCCACCACTCCCCGGACCTCGTGCGCCACGGCCGTCTCCTCTGCCTCGTCGGTCCGCGGGAACCTACCCCGATTGTTCTGGCCTACGGATTCCCCCACATGTGAGGGAATCCGTAGGCCAGTTCGGGCTCGGGACCTTCTTGTCCCCGATGGCACGTACCGTTCGGCGCACGTCGGGTGGCCGGTCCACGTCGCCCCTCACCGCTCCACACGGAGCTGGTCGAGGAGGTCGTTCGTGCTGCCCGAACCCGTCATCCAGCTGCTTCGCGTCCAGCGCGGCGTCGTCGCGACCCGTCAGCTGCGAACGCTGACCACGGCCGAGCGACGTCGGATCTTGGAGCGCGAGCCAGAGCTCGAGCGCCTCACCCCGCGGGTGCTGCGCCACCGGGTCGCCGATCGATCCCGCGAGCAGCACCTCATGGCTGCGGTGCTCGACACCGGCGACGACGCCGGCATCTGGGGCAAGAGCGCGGCGGCGCTGTGGGGGTTCGGTCGCTTCCGCCCTGCCACACCGCACGTCGGAACGTCGCGGACCCTGGTCCGCGGTCCGCGACTGGGTCAGGTGCACCTCCTGCGACATCTCACTCCGGAGTCGATGACGACGCACCTCGACATCCCGGTGAGCCGACCGGAGGAGACCGTGCTGTGGCTGGCCGGGATGTGGACCCACCAGTGGGGGCCGAACGGCTTCGACATCGCGGTGCTGCGCACGGCAGCGACCCTCGACCACGCCTGGCGATCCCGGCTCATCGACGGTCACCGGATCCATGCGCTGTGCGAGCGCAGCGGCGGTCGGGGCCGATCCGGCATCGTCGTCTTCCGCGAGGTGCTCCGGACGAGACCCCCGGACTACAAGCCGGCCGGCTCCGCCCTCGAAGACCGCTTCGAGTCGACCCTGCCTTGCGACCTGCGGGACCGGCTGGACCGTCAGGTCGCCGTCGGTGGCGACGACGCCCGTATCGGAGTCGTCGACTACCGACACCGCTGCCGGCCGCTCATCCTCGAGATCAACGGCGAGGCCGTGCACTCGCCGATCACCGCCCGCACCGCCGACGCCGAGCGCTATGACGACCTCGTCGATGCCGGGTTCGAGGTCATGGTGGTGTGGGAGTACGACGTCTTCCACCAGCCGCATCGGATCGTCGCGGCCTTGCGCGAGGTGGAGGCCGGTCCGGTCGTGCCTCGCGTGATCCGCCCGACCCGCGCCCCGTGGGAGTCCTGGTGAACGAAGCCCTGGTGGAGGGACCCGAACTGGCCTACCGAATCCCCCGGATACGCGGGATGTGTTGGCCAGAACGGTCAGGAGGGAGTGGGGGTGAGGGGTTCGATGCGCCAGTTGTGGCTGGGCTCGAGCTGGTACGGCTTGGAGACCGGGCGGTCGATGGTGAGGGCGAGGGCCTCGGGGCCGTAGCAGACGTCGATCGATGGCGTCCGCTCGGCCAGCGCCTCGCCGAGCACGCCGTCGAGGAGGGAGCCGATGACGGCGGGGAGGCTGTCGGCGTCCTCGAGCAGCCAGGAGTGCAGGCCGCCCTCGATGCGCACGAGCGTGCCGCCGGCGGCCTCGGCGGCCTGGCGGGCGTTGGTGAACCAGATGGTGAGGTCGCGGTCGCCGTGCAGGACCATCACCGGCACGTCAGCGTGGCCGAGGGCGCGCAGCCGGTCGAGGGACCCCTTGGCCGTGGCGGTGGCGAAGATCGCGGCGGGCAGCGACGGCAGCTCCCGGACCCGCTGGGCCAGCGACGGGGCGGTGAGCCGGGCGAGCGCGCCCATCTGCTTGCGGCCCTGCAGCGCGCCGATGGCGGTGTCGGTCACGAGCAGGCCGATGCCGAGGGGGAACAGGAACGGCACGTAGCGGGCGGCGCCGGTGAGCTGGTCCCACAGGCCGCCGATGGCGGCGTTCACCGGGAGCACGGCGATGGCGCGCTCGGGGTTGCGGGCGGCGAGCTCCACGACGACCCGGCCGCCCATGGAGTGGCCCACGAACACGGCGCGCTCGATGCCGAGGTGGTCGAGCACCTGCTCGTGCAGGTCGATGTAGGCCTCCCAGGTCCAGCCCTTCCGGCCGAGCCCGGCGGTGCGTCCGTGGCCGGCGCTGTCGATGGCGATGACCTTGAACCCGGCCCCGGCGAGCCGCCGGAGCGTGCGGGCGTAGAGCATGCCTTCGGCGATGACGCCGTGGATCATGACGAGCGGGACGCCCTCGCCGCAGACGGACAGGCCGACCCGGTGGCCGTCGTCGAGCACGACCGTGCGCCGTCGCAGGCGGGGTGGCTTGGTGGTGGTCGCGGCTGCGATCGCTTCCATCTCGTCGCGGACGGTCCCCTGCGCCATGCGGTCAGCCACGGCTGGACCGTACCCAGGAATCGCCCGAAACGGACTGATGCCCGAGGTCAGGGAGCGAGCGCGGCCATCATCCCGAACAGGGTGACGACGTCGGTGCGACCTCGTTCGGGGTCGAGCTCCCGGTAGACGGTGTCGACGTTCACGGCGAGGCGCTCCCGGTCGATCCAGCCGGCGAACTCCCCGAGCGCGATGTCGCGGATCGCCTCCTCCAGCGGCATGCCGTCGGCGTGGCGGGCCCGGGCCTGGGCGTCGACGAAGACCAGGTAGTCCCGCATGCGGCGCACGCCTGCGACGTCGGTGACCGGGCCGTGGCCGGGCACGACGACCTCGGGGTGCAGGTCCTCGATGATGAGGTCGCACGCGTCGATCCAGTTGCCGATCGGGCCGGCCCACATGATCGGTGTGCCCTCGATGAAGCAGATGTCGCCGGTGAACACGGTGGACGCGCCCGGCACGTGGGCGATGCAGTCGCCGGCGGTGTGGGCGGGCCCGACCTCGAGCAGCTCGACGCAGGTGCCGGCGACGTCCACCTCGTGGCGCCCGGTGAACGTGGACGTGGGCGGGGTGAGGGTGATGCCCTCGAACTCGAAGGGCCCGAAGATCCGGGCGAAGAACTCGCCGGTCTCGCCGAGCTCACCGTTCTCGCCGGCCTCGACCATGGCGGCGAGCAGCTCGGGCGGCGTGCCCGGCATCTCCTCGGCGCAGGCCTCGGTGGCCACGATGTCGGCGCCGGTCACCAGCTCGTTGCCGTAGCAGTGGTCGCCGTTGGCGTGGGTGTTCACCAGCGTGCCGATCGGGTTGGCGCCGGTGAGCGGACCGAACCCGTCGAGCATCTCCCGGGTGAGCTTCAGGTCGAACAGCGTGTCGACCAGGAGGCTGGCGCCGTCACCGACCACCAACCCGGCGTTCGACCACCCCCAGCCCCCGTCGGGTTGCAGCCACGCATGGCATCCCCCGTCCAGATCGACGCGACCTCGCTCGTATCCCACCCGTCCCATCGGGCGGAACGTATCTCAGGCGGGGTGGCGCTGCTCGATGGACGTGAGCAGGGCCCGGTGCTCGGTCTCGTCGATCTCCTCGCGCTCGAGCGCGTCGTCCACCGCCATGACCAGCTCGGGCAGGTCGGTGCGCACGACGGCGAGGGTGGTGCCGTCGGTCCCGCCGATGTCGACGGGCAGGAACGCGAGCCGGACGTAGGGCGGGGGCAGCTCACCGCCGGTCAGGACGAGCACGCCGCGGAGCTCGTCGCCGCCGGACTCCTGGTCGGCGCGCAGGGCCTGCCGGAACCGGTCGTGGTCGAACAGGTCGCGCACCGCCACCTCGCCGGAGGGGCGGCGCAGCTCGGCGACCAGCGGTGCGTCGAGCAGGTCCCGGTCGAAGGCCGGCGCGTCGTCGTCGAAGAGCACCTGCACCACGGTGTGGTCGACGCCCTCCACCGCGAGGGCGCTGACGTCGACGCCGAGCACGCCCCGCTCCCAGGCCGGCGACCCGACCGCGGTCTCCACCCGTCCGGGTCCGCCGATGAGCTCCAGTCGCAAGAGGTCCACGCAGCGATCCTGGCAGCCGCGGCGCGCCCAGTGGCAGGGCGCGGTGGCAGCAAGGGCCGGTCTCCCTAACCTGCGCTCGTGCTGCTGGCCACCCGCGAGATCGCCCGGTCCAAGGTGCGCTTCGGCCTGCTCGCCGGCGCGGTGGGCCTGCTCGTGTTCCTGATCCTGTTCCAGCAGGCGCTCTTCGGCGGCCTGGTCCAGGGCTTCATCGGCGCGATCGAGAACCAGGACTCGCCGGTCCTCGTCTACAACGAGCAGGCCCGGCGCAACGTCGAGGGCAGCTTCCTCCTCCCCGACCAGATCGAGGCGTTGGGCGGCGTCGAGGGCGTCGAGCAGGTCGTGCGCATCGGCGAGGCCACGTACACGGTGGAGGCGGGCGGCGAGCTGGTTGACGGCGTGCTCTTCGGCTACCCGCTCGACGCCGGCGGCCTGGGCGCCCCCACCTCGTTGACCGAGGGTCGCCTGCCCGAGGCCCCGGGGGAGGCCGTCGCCAGCAGCGCGGACGCCGCCGACGGCTTCGACATCGGCGACACCGTCCGGATCGCCGCCGACGGCGGTCCCGAGATCGAGGTGGTCGGCCTCGCCGAGGACGTGCGCTTCAGCGTGGCCCCCACCCTGTTCGTCGACTACTCGACCTTCGAGGACGCCCAGCGCGCCGTGAACCCCAACGCCCAGGCGGTGCTGCCCTCGATCGCGGCCGTCCGGCCTACCGACGGCACCGACCCGGGCGAGCTCACCGCCCGCATCGACGACGAGGTCGACGGCGTCGAGGCGCTCACGAACGCCGACGCCGTCGACTCGGCGCCCGGTGTGGCCGCGGTGAACCAGTCGTTCCAGATCATCCTCGCCCTGGCCTTCGGCGTCGTCACCCTGGTCGTGGCCTTCTTCTTCCTGATCCTCACCGTGCAGAAGGCCAAGCCGCTCACGCTGCTCCGAGCGGTGGGCGCGCCGTCGGGCTACCTCATCCGCAACCTGGTCGTCCAGATCCTGTTCGTGATGGGTGCCGGCATCGCCATCGGCATCGGCATGGTGTTCGCCGTCCGCCCCATCTCCACCGGCGGTGCCATCGAGCTCGACCTCGAGCCGTCCACCGTCATCCCCACCATCATCGGCCTCACCGTGCTCGCCCTCGTCGGCAGCATCGGGGCGATCCGTCGGGTGCTGCGCATCGACCCGATCCGGGCCACCGTCGACACGGGGAGCGAGCTGGCATGAGGTTGGCCGTCCGCGAGCTGCTCCGCCGGCCCGGCCGCTTCACCGTCGTCGGCGGCGCGCTCACCGTCCTCGTCCTGCTGCTCCTGTTCCTCGGCGGCCTGCTCGACGGCCTCTACCTCAACTCCACCGGCGCGGTCCGCACGCTCGATGCCGACGGCATCGTCTTCTCCGACGACGCCCGCCAGTCGTTCCTGCGCTCCGAGATCACGGCCGACCAGCGGGCCGAGATCGACGAGGTCGACGGCGTGGCGGCGACCGGAGGGCTGGGCTTCGCCCTCCTCGGCGTGCAGATCCCCGACGGCGACGAGGTCGTCGACGGCGCGGTCGTCGGCTACGAGCTGGCGTCCGACGAGCTGCCCGAACCGCCCGGCACCGGCGAGGCCCACGCCGACCGCCAGCTCGAAGACGAGGGTGCGTCGGTGGGCGACACGGTCCTCGTCGGCCCGGCCGAGGTGCCGCTGACCATCGTCGGCTTCGTCGACGACACCAACTACCTGCAGCAGGGCGGCCTCTGGGTCGAGCCCGAGACGTGGCGCTCGGTGCTGGCCGAGAACCGCCCCGACGCCATCGTCGCCGACGGCTCGTTCCAGTCCCTCGTCGTCCGGGTCGACGACGGCGCCGACGTCGACGCCGTCCTCCGGGCCATCGACGACGCCACCGGTGCGACCGAGACCCTGAGCCAGGCCGAGGCCATCGACGCGATCCCCGGCATCACCGAGCAGAACGCCACGTTCACCGCGGTCATCGGCGTCACGATCTTCGTCGCCGGCCTCGTCATCGCCCTGTTCTTCGCCCTCCTCACCCTCGAGCGCCTCGGCCTCTACGCCGTGCTCAAGGCCGTCGGCGGGTCGTCGCGCACGCTCGTCGCCGGCGTGGTCGTCCAGTCGGTGGTCGTGGCCGCCGGCGCGTTCGTGCTCGGCGGCCTGCTCACCCTCGGGCTCCTCCAGATCGTCCCCGACGGCATCCCGCTCCAGCTCGAGCCGTCCCGCGCCCTGTCCACCCTCGCCAGCATCACCGTGGCCGCCGTCGTCGGCGCCCTGGTGTCGCTCCGGCGCATCGTCCGCATCGACCCGGCGTCCGCCATCGGCGCCGGCGCCTGACCCGGGAAGCCCCATGCCCAGCCCCGCCCTCCAGCTCACCGACGTCCGCAAGACCTACCGCTCCGGCGACGAGGAGGTGGTCGCCCTCGACCACGCCACACTCGAGGTCGGACGCGACGAGCTCGTCGCCCTGGTCGGCCCGTCCGGTTCGGGCAAGACCACGCTGCTGTCGGTGGCCGGGGCGCTGCTCGGCCCGACCGAGGGCGACGTACGCGTCGGCGACACCGAGATCGGCGACCTGTCGGAGAAGGAGCGCACGGCGTTCCGGGGCAAGGAGATCGGCTTCGTGTTCCAGGCCGTCAACCTGGTCCCGTTCCTCACCGCCCGGGAGAACCTGCTCGTCGTGGCCGAGATGAACGGCAACCTCGACAAGGGGGCCAAGCATCGCGCCGACCAGCTCCTCGACGAGCTCGGCCTCGGGCACCGCACCGGCAACCAGCCCGGCGAGCTGTCCGGCGGCGAGCGCCAGCGGGTGGCCATCGGCCGGGCGCTGATGAACGAACCCAGCCTCGTGCTCTTCGACGAGCCCACCTCGGCCCTCGACACCGAGCTCGGCGAGCAGGTCATGGAGCTCATCGGCCGGGAGATGCGCTCCCGCGGCGTCGGCGGCATCTTCGTCACCCACGACACCCGCATGACCCACCACGCCGACCGCACCCTCGAGATCATCGACGGCCGCCTGAAGGCATGACGTCCGGCACCGTCCACGACGTCCTGCCGGAGGAGGCCGACCTGCCCGGCACCGGCTGGCTCGCCATCGACGAGGGCTTCGGCTCCGACGACCCGGCCCGCACCGCCCCCGGCGAGCTCATCGACTGCGTCGGGCCGGACTTCCCCGGCGACGACGAGGTGGTCGAGACCGCCGCGACCCCGCACTACGTGCGCCCGCCCGGCCGGCTCGTCCACGGCTTCGGGGTCCGGACCACCACGGTGGAGGCCGCCGGCCGGGCGCAGCTCGTGCTGTCGAGCCGGGACTTCGCCGAGTGCCTCGGCCGCTCGGTGGCCGCCGATCTGGATGCCTCCGACAGCGAGGCCGAGCTGCTCGCGGTCGACGTGGAACGCACCGGCCGCGGGTTCCGGGTCCGCTTCACCGGCGGCACCGGTGACGGCGTGCGGCCCGTCCAGCTCGACGTGGTGTGCGTCGCCGCGGACCGCTCCGTCGGCCTGCTGTGGTTCGCCGACACGCCCGACCCGTTCCCCGAGGACGACCTGGTCTCGGTGATCGAGCGCGTCCGGGCCCGCTGACGCAACCCCTCAGGCGGCGACGGACCGGGTGCGCCAGATGAGGAACAGGAAGAACGGTGTGCCGATCAGCGACACCACCAACCCGGCGGGGATCTCGGTCGGAGCGAACAGGCTGCGGCCGAGGACGTCCGCGGCCACGACCACCAGCGCGCCCAGCGCGGCGGCCACGGGCAGGAACCGGCGGTGCTGCGGGCCGGTGAGGGGTCGGGCCAGGTGCGGGCCGAGGAGGCCGACGAAGCCGAGGTCGCCCACGATGCCCACCGCGGCCGCCGCCAGCGCGCAGGCCAGGACGACGGCGACGAGCCGGGTGCGCTGGACGGACAGGCCGAGGGTGCGGGCCCCGTCGTCGCCGACGCCCAGGAGGTCGAGGTGGCGGCCGGCGAGGACGAGCAGCGGGAGGAGCACGAACGGCGCCCACCCCAGCAGCGCCACGTCGTCGATGCCGCGCCCGTAGGTGGACCCGGCGAGCCAGTTCAGCGCCTGGGCGGCCTGGCCGGGGTGGCGGACGATGAGCAGGTCGATCAGCGCCGCGCCGGTGGCGGCCATGCCGATGCCGACGAGGGCCAGCCGGTCGGGGGCCAGGCCACCTCGCCACGCGGCGGCGACGGCCAGGGCCATGACGACGCCGCCGCCCACGAACGCGCCGAGAGGGAGCAGCAGCGTGGGGCCCGTGGGCACGGCGAGCAGGACCACCAGCGCACCGACGCCCGCGCCGGCGGTGACCCCGAGCACGCCCGGGTCGGCCAGTGGGTTGCGGGTGACGGTCTGGAGCACCGCGCCGCTGCTGGCCAGGCAGGCGCCGGCGAGGGCGGCGACGAGCACCCGGGGCAGGCGCAGGTCGACGACGACGGAGCGGGTGAGGTCCTCGCCGCCGCCCAGCACCGCGGCGACCGCGTCGCCGGGCGACACGGGGAGGTCGCCGATGACGAGGCCGGCGATCGCCGTCCCGACCAGCACCAGCGGGATTCCGGCGGCCACCAGCGCGCGGGGGAGGCGCAGGCGGATGGCGAGCCCGGTGGCCCCGGCGCCGCCTCCGGCCGGCAGCGACCGGGCGATGAGCACGAGCAGCGGCGCGCCGACCAGGGCGGTGACGACGCCGGTGGGCAGCTCGGTGGAGGTGGAGTCCGGCCGCAGCAGCTGGGCGGCCGCGTCGGCGGCGAGCACGAGCACACCGCCCCAGATGGCGGTGGCCGCGACCAGCCGTCGGTGGGTGCGACCGCCGAAGCGGCGCACGAGGTGCGGGGCGGCCAGGCCGACGAAGCCGATCGGGCCGGTGATGGCCACGGCGCCGGACGCGAGCACGACGGCCAGCCCGGTGGCGGCCAGGCGCGTCCGGGCCGGGGATGCGCCGAGCGCCCCGGCGGCGGCATCGCCGAGGCCGAGCACGTCCAGGCGACGGCCCATCGTCCACGCCGCCACGACCAGGAGCGCGAGCACGGGGCCGAACGCCTCGACCCGCTCGAGGCCGGACTGCACCAGCGAGCCGTGACCCCACAGGAACAGCCCGGTCAGCTGCTGCTCGTTCACGAGCAGGAGGGCGGCGGTCACCGACGACAGCGCCAGCGACACGGCGACGCCGGCCAGCACCAGCCGGGTGGGGGACACCTCGCCACCGGACGCGGCGAGCAGCACCACGCCGCCGGCGAGCAGGCCACCGAGCACGGCCATGCCGCCCTGGGGCAGCAGGCCGCCGGGGAGGCCGACGAGCGTCGCGATCACGAGGGCGAGGTGGGCGCCGGCGGCGATGCCGGTGGTGGCGGGCTCGGCCAGGGGGTTGCGGGTGACGGCCTGGAGGAGGACGCCGGACACGGCGAGGGCGGCACCGACGACGACGCCGGCGAGCAGGCGGGGCAGGCGCGACGCCTGGACCACCGCCACCACGTCGTCGGGCGCGGCTCCGGTGACGACGTCGAGCACGTCGCCGAAGCCCACACCCGCCCGGCCCAGGGTGACGTGCAGCAGGGCGACGCCCACCAGCACGACCACCCCGGTCCGGATCGGAGCGGCCGGGGTGCTGGCTCGCGCCAGCCCCACCGGCAGCACGCTCACGACACGAGCGCGTCGACCACCCGGTCGACGAAGGTCTCGGCCGAGGCCGGACCGCCGAAGGTCCACGTGTTGCCGCCGAGGGGGTGCACGGCGCCGCGCTGCACGGTCGGCAGGCCCTCCCAGATCGGGTTGCCCGCGAAGGCGGTGGCGAAGATGTCGTCCTCCTCCTGGGCGATGGTGAACAGCTCGACGTCACCGAGCTGGGTCAGGCCCTCGACGTCGACGGTGTCGAAGCCGTACTCGGTGTCGCCGCCGGGCCAACCGTTGGGCAGGCCGATCTCGGCGAGCAGCTCGACCACGAGGGCGTTGGGGGAGAACATCCGCACCGTCGGGGTGCCGTCGGTGGTGAAGCCCTGCGCGATGGCGATCTCCTGCCCGGCCAGGCCGGCCTCCTCCAGCTCGGCAGCGGCGTCGGCCAGGTGCGCGTCGAGGTCGTCGAGGACGTCGGTCGCCATGTCCTCGTTGCCGGTGAGCGTGCCGATGTCGGCGAAGGTCTGGCGCATGTCCGCCAGCTGGCTGCCGGCGTCCTCGCCGTAGGGGCTGATGAAGTAGGTCGGTGCGATGGCCTCGAGCTGCTCGCGAACCGCCGCGTGGCGGAAGTCGACGCCGAGGATCAGGTCCGGCTGCAGGGCCTGGATGCGCTCGATGGAGGGCTCCTGGCGGGTACCGACGTCCTCGACGCCCTCGGGCAGCGCCGGCTCGGCGATCCAGTCGCCGTAGTTGGCGGCATCGGCGACGCCGGCCGGCTCCACGTCGACCAGGAGGAGGTCCTCGGCCAGCGACCACTCGAGCGCGACGACGGTCGTGGCCGGCTCCTCGAGGGTGACCTCGGTGCCGGTCCCGTCGGTGATGGTGATCGGGCCGGTGGCCTCCTCGGTGGTCTCCTCGGCCTCCGTGCTGGTCTCGGCGGTCGTCTCGCCGGCGGCGTCGCCGGACACGGCCGCGCCGTCGTCGTCGTCGCCGCAGGCGGTGAGGCCGGCGGCCAGGGCCAGCAGGGTGAACAGCAGGGTGATGCGTCGCATCGGGTTTCTCCTCGGGGGGTTCGTTGGTGGGGGGAGGGGTCAGACGAGGGCGGCGTGGAACCGGCACGTGGGCCGGGCCTCGTCGTCGAGGTGGACCTCGGCGTGCACGCCGAAGGCCTGCGCCAGCAGCTCGGCGGACAGCACGTCGCCGGGCGGGCCCTGGGCCAGGATCCGGCCGTCGCCCACGACCACGAGCTGGTCGGCGAACGCAGCCGCCTGGTTGAGGTCGTGGAGGACGGCCACGACGGTGCGCCCGCCCTCGTCGCAGAGCTGGCGGGCCAGGGCGAGCACCTCGAGCTGGTGGCGGATGTCGAGGAAGGTGGTCGGCTCGTCGAGCAGCAGCACCGGGGCCTGCTGGGCGAGGGCGACGGCGATCCACACCCGCTGACGCTCGCCGCCGGAGAGCTGGTCGACCGGGCGCTCGGCCAGGGGTCCGAGGCCGGTCTGGGCCATGGCCTCGGCCACGGCGGCATCGTCGCCTGCGGACGGCGCGCCGAGCAGGCGCCGGTGCGGGTGGCGCCCGAGCGCGACCAGCTCGGCCACGGTGATCCCCGCCGGCACGAGCGGCGCCTGGGGCAGGAAGGCCAGGTGGCGGGCGAGCTCCCGCGCCCGCAGCGAGCCGAGGTCGCGGTCGCCCAGCCGGACATGGCCGCCGAGCGGCGCGGCCAGGCCGGCCACGGTGCGCAGCAGGGTCGACTTGCCCGAGCCGTTCGCACCGACGATCGCGGTGCAGCGGCCGGGTTCGAAGGTCAGCTCGGCGTCGGCCACGACCGTGCGGTCACCGTGACCGACGCACAGCCCGTGGGTCGTGAGCGCGCTCATCGCAGCCCGGTCGGCTGGTTGCGACGCCAGTACGACGTGAGCGAGCGACGCTCGGCGTCGATGCCGTGGACGTCGGCCACCAGCGCGTCCAGCTCCTGGACCCAGGCGTGCTCGCCGCCGCCCCACGCGTAGCCGGGCCCGGGGGGCAGCCGCAGGGCGCGCACCACGTCTGCGGCCCGCTCGCCGCGGTCCCGCCGGGCCCAGCGCAGGTCCACGCACGGCCCGGGCCGGACGTCGCGCACCTCGGCGTCGTCGGCCACCTCGGCCACCGCGACGACCCGGTGGTCGACCGGTCGGTGGTCGAGGATCGACAGCATCGCCGGCACCGCGGTGTTGTCGGCGACCAGCAGCGTCCAGGCCGCGTCGGCCGGCGGGCGGAACAGGACCCGGGGCCCCCACAGCGCCGCCTTGTCGCCGGGCGCGGCGGCTGCGGCCCAGCCGGCGGCGATCCCGTCGTCGTGCACCACGACGTCGAGGTCGATCTCGAGCTCCTCGGGCCGGTGGTGGCGGACGCTGTAGTAGGCGCCGCGGGGTCGCTCGTCCTTCGCCATCGACCGGACGTGGGCCCAGTCGAAGTCGAGCCCGATGGTCAGCTCGCTGCGACCCGCCGGCGGCAGGAGCAGGTAGGCGAACGCATCGGCGCCCACCGCGGGGAAGCCGGCGAGCCCGCAGCCGCCGAGCGTGACCCGCTGCACCATCGGCGTGACCGGCCGGGTCCGGACGACCTCGCAGAGGTGCACCCGCGGCAGGATGTCTGCACCTCGGGTGTTAGGTATACCGAACATCTAATCGGGACGCGCCGGTCGGTGCAAGCGTCGGGCGTCCGGCTCAGTCCGTCCCGGGTGCGGTGGAGCGCAGCGCGGCGATGCCGGTCTGGACCACGGCGGCGACGAACTCGTCGGTGATCTCGGCGTCCTGCACCATGCGCCGGTAGGTGAACGGGCCGATCAGCACGGCGACGGCCACGTCGAGGTCGAGGTCGGGGTCGATCTCGCCCCGGGCCTGGGCCAGCTTCAGCACCGTGCGCATCGGGCGCTGGCGCTCCACCAGCAGCGCGTCGAGCACCTCGCGCATGCCGGCGTCGCGCCGGGCGCCGTCGATGAGCAGCGGGATCAGCTCGTTCAGCCGCTTGGTCTCCTCGGACTCGTCGTAGCGGGTGAACAGGTCGGTGAGGTCGTCGGCCAGCGAGCCCGAGTCAGGCGTGGGCTGCTCCACCACGCACGACCGAACCGACTCGGTGACCAGGTGCTCCCGCGTCCCGAAGTGGCGGTAGATGGTGGACTTCGCCACGCCGGAGCGCTCGGCGATCTCCTCCATGGTGAGGCCCTCGGCGCCGAGCTCGAGCAGCGCCTCGATGGTCGCCTCGATCGTGCGGAGGCGGGCCTCCTCGCTGCGGGGCCGTGCCATGGGTCACCACCGTATCGAAACCTCGGAATACACCGTGCAGCGGCCTGGTTGATGCCGTTACCATTGCGAAACGTCTTCGTATCGGAACCTCCCCCTGGTCCGGTGCGGAGACCCCTTCTGATCTGATCCTTCGAAGACGAGCGGAGCAACGCCCGTGGACGCCCCCGCGATCCCCCTCCCCGAACCCGAGATCGCCCCCGAGGTCCACGCCCGCCGCTGGCTGATCCTCGCGGTGCTCTGCCTCAGCCTGATGATCGTGATCATCGGCAACACGAGCCTGAACGTGGCGCTGCCCACGCTGGCCGCCGAGCTCGACGCCTCCACCAGCCAGCTGCAGTGGATGGTCGACGCCTACGCCCTGGTCTTCGCCGGGCTGCTCTTCACCGCCGGCACCCTCGGCGACCGCTGGGGTCGCAAGGGCGCGCTCCAGGCCGGCCTGCTCGTGTTCCTGCTCGGGGCGGCGTTCGCGTCCACGGCCGACACCGCCCAGGCGGTCATCGCCTCCCGTGCCGTCATGGGCATCGCGGCGGCGTTCGTCATGCCCTCGACGCTGTCCATCCTCACCAACGTCTTCTCCGCCGAGGAGCGCCCCAAGGCCATCGCCATCTGGGCCGGCATCTCCGGCGGCGGCGCCGCCCTCGGCCCCATCGCATCCGGCTGGCTGCTCGAGCACTTCTTCTGGGGCTCGGTGTTCCTGGTGAACGTGCCGTTCATCCTCGCCGCCCTCATCGCCGGCGCCCTGCTGGTGCCGAGCTCGAAGGACCCGGCCGAGAGCCCCCTCGACGTGCCCGGCGCGCTGCTGTCGATCATCGGCCTCGGTGCCCTCGTCTACGCCATCATCGAGGCCCCCCACTACGGCTGGCTCTCGGGCCAGACGCTGCTCACCTTCGGCGTCGCCCTGGTCGCCATCGTCGCCTTCGGCGCCCGGGAGCGCACCGCCCGGTTCCCGATGCTGGACCTGTCGCTGTTCAAGGACCGCCGCTTCAGCGTGGCCTCGGCCGGCATCACGCTGACGTTCTTCGCCATGTTCGGCACGTTCTTCCTCATGGCGCAGTACCTGCAGATGGTGCTCGGCTACACCCCGTTCGAGTCCGGCCTGTTCCAGCTGCCCTTCGCCTTCATCATGATGCTGGTGGCTCCGCGGGTCCCGAAGCTGGTGGCCCGCTGGGGTGCGGCCCGGATCGTGCCCGTCGGGCTCACCTTCACCGCCGGCGGCCTGGCCGCGTTCTCCAGCATCGGCGTCGACAGCTCGCTCGCCCACGTCTACGCCTCGGTGCTGCCCCTCGGCCTCGGCATGGCCATCACCATGACCCCGCTCACCACGCTGATCATGTCGTCGGTGCCGCTCGGGCGGGCCGGCGTCGGTTCGGCCATGAACGACACCACCCGCGAGCTCGGTGGCGCCCTCGGCGTGGCCGTGCTCGGCTCGGTCGTGACCTCGCAGTACACCAGCGGCATCGGCGCCTCCCTCGTCGGCCTGCCCGACGCGGCCCGGGGCGTGGTCGACAGCGGCCTGGCCGGCGCCCTCGCCGTGGCCGGTCAGGTCGGCGGTGCCCAGGGCGATGCCCTCGCCCTCGCGGCCAAGCAGGCCTTCGTCGACGGCCTCAACCTCGCCGCGCTGGTCGGCTCGGCCGTGGTGTTCGTCGCCGCCTTCGTGTCGTGGAAGCTGCTGCCCCGCACCACGCCGGCGCCGTTCGTGAGCCCGCCCCGGGACGACGACCCCGGCCTGGCCGAGCCGTCCACCCTGGTCGACTGAGCTACAGCGCCAGCCGGAACCCGAGCAGCTCCACGTCGGGCTCGGGCACCCAGTCGAGCGCCTCGTCGCGCACGAAGCCGAGCCGCCGGTAGAGGCGGTGGGCGGCGGCCATGTCCGTGGCCGAGTGCAGCACCATCGCCGTCGCCCCGACCGCTCGGGCCTCCTCCATGGCAGCCAGGGTCAGCGCTTCGCCGATGCCCCGGCCGCGCGCCCCCGGCGCGACGCCCAGCATCCGGATGGATGCGGCCTCGGGCTCCCGGTGCTCGGAGAGCACGTTCGGCCCGGGTAGCACGAGGGTGACGCAGCCGAGGGGCGTGCCGTCGTCATCGGCAGCGACCAGCACGGTGGCGTGCTCGGCCCGGTGAGCGACGTCGACCAGCTCGGCCTCGTACGCCGCCGACTGCGGACCGACCGTGCGGTACGCCTCGAGCGTGAGCTGACCGAGGGCGGCGAACTCGTCGGGGCGGGCGGGGCGGATCTCCATCGTTCAGCGCACGTCCCAGAGGTGGTGCACCGGGTCGTGCATGAAGTAGCGGGCGAAGGTGTCCACCGTGAACTCGGCCCCGTCGGAGCGGTAGCCGGTGCGCTTCCACTGGTCGCCCTCGACGGCGTCGAACCGGTCGGCCAGCGTCGCGCCGGCCCGGGTGAGCTCCACCGCCACGGCCACCGGTGACTGGCTGGCGTAGTCGTCCTCGATGGCGGTGGCGTCCTGGTCCCAGTTGGCGTAGTGCGGACCGTCCTGCGTGAGCATCAGGTCGAGCCGCTCGCCGAAGAGGCGGAAGACGTCGCGCACGTGGCAGGCGTACTCGAGCGGGGACCAGCGATCCGGCGAGGGGCGGTGGCCGGCGTCGGGGGCGGCGAGCACCCGCTGCCAGGCGGACGCGTTGGCCCGGGTGAGGTCGCCGACCTCGGTGACGTCGATCGAGCGGGCGTCGAACCCGCACTCGGGACACGGGCGCTCCAGCACCCAGGTCCAGTCCTTGTCGTCGGGGACGATGGCGCCGGCAGCTTCGGTCATGGCGAGCAGGTTCGCGCACCGGCCGCGGGCCGGGGGTTCGCTTTGCCAGGCTGGCCGGATGCTGAACGACCACGGCGGCGAGCTGGCCCTGTCCGTCCTTCGCAACGCGGGCGTCGACACCATCTACACCCTGTCGGGCGGGCACATCTTCCCGTTCTACGACGCGGCGGTGAAGCGGGAGCCGAACGTGCGCATCCTCGACGTGCGCCACGAGCAGACCGCCACCTTCGCCGCCGAGGCCGCCGCCAAGCTGACCCGCAACGTGGGCGTCGCCGTGCTCACCGCCGGCCCCGGCGTCACCAACGGCATCAGCGCCATCACCGGTGCCCAGTTCAACGGCTCACCCGTGCTGGTGCTCGGTGGCCGGGCCCCGCAGGAGCGGTGGGGCTCGGGCTCGCTGCAGGAGTTCGACCACGTCCCGCTGCTCGTGCCCATCACCAAGCACGCCGCCACGGTCACCGCCACCGACCGCATCGCCGCCGATGTCGCCCATGCGGTGGAGACCGCCCTCACTCCGCATCGCGGCCCGGTGTTCCTCGACTTCCCGCTCGACGTCGTGTTCGGCATGGCCGAGGTCGAGGCCCCCGGCCCGGTGCAGCCGACCGGTCCGGCACCGGACCCCGACGCGGTCCGCCGCGCCGCCGACCGGATCGCCACCGCGACGTCCCCGGCGATCATCGCGGGCTCCGACGTGTGGTGGGGCGGCGCGCACGAGGCCCTCGTCGCCGCCGTCGAGGCGCTGCGGGTGCCCGTGTTCCTCAACGGCCTCGGCCGGGGCACGGTCCCCGCCGACCACGAGCTCTGCTTCAGCCGCACCCGCAGCCTGCTCAAGGCCGAGGCCGACGTGGTGGTGGTGATCGGCACGCCCCTGGACTTCCGCCTCGGCTTCGGGAGCTTCGGCGACGCCGAGGTCATCCACGTCGTCGACCACCCCAGCCTCGAACCCGGCCACGTCGAACCGGCCATCCGGGTCAGCGGCGACCTGGCCACCGTGCTGCAGGGCTGGGCCGACCACACCGGCGACCGGGCCGACCACGAGCCCTGGATCGTTCGCCTCACCGACGCCGAGTCCGCCGCCCGGGAGGCCGACGCGCCGCTGCTCGCTGCCGGCGACGACCCGATCAAGCCGACCCGCATCTACGGCGAGCTGGCCAAGCGCCTGGACCGCGACGCCGTGGTCGTGTGCGATGGCGGCGACTTCGTCAGCTACGCCGGCAAGTACGTCGACGTGCAGACGCCCGGGTCCTGGCTCGACACCGGCCCGTTCGGCTGCCTCGGCACCGGCATGGGCGGTGCCATCGCGGCTCGGGTCACCCACCCGGACCGCCAGGTCGTGGTGCTGCTCGGCGACGGCGCGGCCGGCTTCTCGCTCATGGACGTGGACACCCTCGTCCGCCACGACCTCCCCGTCGTCATGGTCGTGGGCAACAACGGCATCTGGGGCCTGGAGAAGCACCCGATGCAGATGGTCTACGGCTACGACGTCGCCGCCGACCTCCAACCCGGCACCCGCTACGACGACGTGGTCAAGGCCCTCGGCGGTGCCGGCGAGACGGTCACCGACCCCGACGAGATCGGCCCGGCCATGGACCGCGCGTTCGCCTCCGGCGTGCCCTACCTCGTCAACGTGCTCACCGACCCGGCCGACGCCTACCCGCGCTCGTCCAACCTGGCCTGAGGAGGCTCCCGTGACCGAGCTCGATGCGTTCCCCGAGGACTGGGACCGGGCCCTCGCCGTCGTCGCCCACCCCGACGACATGGAGTACGGGGCCGCGTCCGCCGTGGCCCGCTGGACCGCGCAGGGCAGGTGGGTCGGCTACGTGCTGGTGACGGACGGCGAGGCCGGCATCTCCACGATGCCGCCGGAGCAGGCGCGCCACATCCGCCGGGAGGAGCAGGTCGCCAGCTGCGCCGTCGTGGGCGTGACCGACGTGGAGTTCCTCGGCCACCCCGACGGCGTCGTCGTCGAGGGCCTCGAGCTGCGCCGGCACCTGGCGGCGGAGATCCGGCGGTACCGGCCCGACGTGGTGCTGTCCATCAACCACCACGACTCCTGGGGCGGCCCCTCCTGGAACCACGCCGACCACCGCGCCGTGGGCCGGGCCCTGCTCGATGCCGTGCGCGATGCCGCCAACCCCTGGGTGTTCCCCGACAGCGGCGAGGCCTGGGACGGCGTCCGCTTCACCGCGTTCAACGCCAGCCCGCAGGCCACCCACTTCGTAGACGTCACGGACACCTTCGACGCCGGCGTCGAATCCCTGCAGTGCCACGCCACCTACCTCCGCCACCTCCAGGGGGACATGGCGAACCCGGAGGCGTTCCTGCGCGGCGGTGCCGAGGCGGCCGGTCAGGCGGCGGGTGTCGGCCTCGCCACCACGTTCGAGGTCATCGGCTGAGGCGCCGATGATTCCCCACCGATGATTCCGTGGCCCTCGTCCCGTCAGGTCGCGAAGATCAATCCCACCACCTGACCCGAGGAGCCCACGATGGCCTTCCACCCGTACCTCAACTTCAAGGGGACCTGCCGCGAGGCGTTCACCCGCTACCAGGAGATCTTCGGCGGTGACCTCCACATCATGGGCGCCGGCGACATGCCCGCCGGCGAGGACACCCCGCCCGGCTGGGACCCCGACATGGTCCTCCACGCGGCGCTGATGGTGGGCGACGCCATGATCATGGCGTCCGACGACCCCGACATGAGCAGCCCGCCCTCGGGCACCTACATCCACCACGAGGCAGCAGACGTCGACGCGGCCAAGCGCGCGTTCGAAGCGCTCGCCGAGGGCGGTCAGGTCGAGATGGACTTCGGCGAGACGTTCTGGTCGCCGGGGTTCGGCGCGTGCGCGGACCGCTGGGGGACGCTCTGGATGGTGAGCGCGCCGAGCAGCTTCGAGATGCCGGGCTGAGCTATCGCTCGTCGGTCGGCAGCGGGTGGGCCCGGTCGGGCTCGGCGCTCGGTGCCTGGCTGAGCAGGGGCTTGTGCTCGTCCCGGCGTCGCCGGGCCGCCTCCTCGTCGGACTTGATCGCCCGCTCGAGGTAGGTCAGGTCGATCACGGGTCCGCCGTCGTCGTCGGCGGCGCGGCGCTTCGGTGACCACGCCCGTGCGGCCACCAGCAGGGCGACCAGGACCACGAGCGCGAAGAAGGCGATGAGCAACCCTGCGGGGGTGATGGAGATGTCGGACACGGGAGCTCCTCGGGGCCTTGTCTCCGGACGGCGGAGCGCGGCCCCGGCGCACCGCCGAGCCCTCCCTTCCCCGGGCGGGCGTCGTCTACCCGTCGGTGGGCAGGGAGTAGCCCTCGAACTTCGAGCGCAGGTCCTTCTTGGAGAACTTGCCCACCGACGTCTTCGGCACCTCGTCGATGAAGGCGATGTCGTCGGGGAGCCACCACTTGGCGACCCGGCCCTCGAGGTAGGCGAGCAGGTCCTCCTTGGTGGCCGACTCGCCCTCCTTCAGCACCACGCAGGCCAGCGGGCGCTCGGCCCACTTCTCGTGCGGGATGCCGATGACCGCAGCCTCGGCCACGGCCGGGTGCCCCATCAGCTCGTTCTCCAGGTCGACCGAGGAGATCCACTCGCCACCGGACTTGATGACGTCCTTGGTGCGGTCGACCAGGCGGATGTAGCCGTGGCCGTCGATCACCGCGACGTCGCCGGTCTTGAGCCACCCGTCGTCGGTGAACGACTCGGGCGAGCGCTCGTCGTCGTAGTACTCGCTGGCGATCCAGGGCCCCGACACCTGCAGCTCGCCGGAGGACTCGCCGTCCCACGGCAGCTCCTCGATCGGCGAACCCGGCGCGGACGGACGAGCGATGCGGGCGGTGACGCACACCGACGGCTGCCCGACGGTGGTCCGCAGGTCGGCCCGGCCGTCGTCGTCCAGCTCGGCGTCGAGGGTGGACTTGATGGTGGCGACCGACGCGATGGGTGAGGTCTCGGTCATACCCCATGCCTGCAGGATCGGCAGGCCGGTCTGCTCGCGGTAGGCCTCCGACAGGGCCCGGGGCACGGCCGACCCACCGCAGGGGATGGCCCGCAGCGCGGAGGTGTCCCGGCCCTTCAGCTCGGGCAGCACGCCCATCCAGATGGTGGGCACGCCGGCGGCGACGGTGACCTTCTCCTCCTCGATCAGCGCAGCGAGCGAGGGCGGCGACAGATCGGGGCCTGGCATGACCAGCGTGGCGCCGGCGGCGACGGCTGCGTGGGCGAGGCCCCAGGCGTTGGCGTGGAACATCGGCACCACCGGCAGGATCCGGTCGGGCTCGTGCACGCCGAGCCCGCCGGCGGTCATCGCACCCAGCGTGTGCAGGAAGGTGGAGCGGTGCGAGTACACGACGCCCTTGGGGTTCCCGGTGGTGCCGGACGTGTAGCACATGCTCGCGGCGCGTCGTTCGTCGTCGACTTGGAACGCGACCGGGTCGGCGGCGGCGAGCAGGTCCTCGTAGTCGTGGATGCGGGGGCCGTCGGAGCCGTCGTTGCTCGGGATCTCGTTCGGCGCGCCGTCGTCCATCACGACCAGGTGGCGCACGGTCTCGAACGTCGGCAGCAGCGGCATCAGCAGGCCGAGCAGCGACCGGTCGACGAAGATGACCTCGTCCTCGGCGTGGTTGGCGATGTAGGTGAGCTGCTCGGGGAACAGGCGGATGTTCAGCGTGTGCAGCACCCGGCCGGTGCACGGCGCAGCGAAGTACAGCTCGAGGTGGCGGGCGGTGTTCCACCCGAAGGTGGCGACCCGGCCGTCCTCGGAGATGCCGAGCTCGTCGAGCACGCCGCCGAGGCGGTGCGTGCGGTCGGCCCAGGTGCCGTAGTCGGTGCGCTCCCGCCCGGCGGGCGTGGCCGTGACCAGCTCCTTGTCGGCGAAGAGCGTCTCGGCGCGCCGCACGAAGTGCGGCAGCGTGAGCGGCGCGTCCTGCATGAGTCCGTCCACGGTGTCCCCCTGTGGTCGTCGTCCCCGTGTTGTCGGCGGGGAAGGTAGCGGGGCGCGGGCGGCCTCCGGGCTACAGGGCGCGCAGGATCGCGATCAGGACCAGCGACAGCACCACGGACAGGACGATCGAGCCGAGGCAGCCGAGCCGGTTCGAGAAGAAGAGGAACACGGCGGGAGACCTACCCGGGTGGTCAGTCGGCGATGTCGAAGGCGGCGGTCACCCGGGTCGGGTGGAGCCGGACGAGCAGCTCGCCGGGCACGCCGTTGCGGGCGCCGAACTCCTCGGCCCGGTCCTCGCCCATGTAGCGCCCGCCGATGACGGTGGCGAAGCGGCGGACCTCGGCCCGGTCCTCCGACAGCGTGACGGTGCCGTCCACCTTCACGAAGGAGTACGGCGGGTGCTCGTCGTCGACGACCAGCGAGACGCGGCCCTCACGGGACAGCGCCTTGCCCTTCCCGGTGTCCGCGCCCGTGTTGAAGACGATGTCGTCGCCGTCGAGCACGAACCAGATCGGGGCCACGTGCGGTGCCCCGTCCGCCGCCACCCACGCCACCTTGCCGGTGCGGGTGCCGGCGGACAGGAAGTCGCGCACGGCGTGGTCGTCGAGCGATGCCATCGCCCTCGGGTCTAGCGGTTGCCGCGGTTGTGGGTGATCGGCCGCGCGATCTTGCCGCTCTGCTTGCCGGCCTTGCCCGCCAGCTCGTGCGGTGGGCTCGCCGCGGCGGTCACCTCGGGCATGCCGGGGCGGTCACGCTTCGCGGTCTTGGTCGGGTTCTTCGTGCCCTTGGGGGTCACGCGACCCGAGCCACGCTTGTTCTTGGCAGTCATCGCTCTTCCTCTCGTCGTCGGCGCCGGACGGCCCGGCGCATGCCAGGGATGGAGTCGATTCACAGCCACATGCCCCTGACGGTACGCCTGCACCGCCCGGAGGGGAAGCGGGTTGCCGGTCAGTCGGTGTGCGAGTGGGCCCGCTGGCCGTCGCCGTCGAAGACCATGAGCAGCTCAGCGACCCCGTCGATGGCATCGATCGCGTGTGGGGTCATGGTCGAGAACTCGGCCGCCTCGCCCGCCTCCACGATCATCTGGCGCTCGCCGAGGGTGAGCAGGATCCGGCCCTCGAGCACGTAGAGCCAGTCGTGGCCCGGGTGCACGCGAGGCTCGCCGCGCGGCGCGCCCGGCTCCAACCGCACCTTCATGGCCGTGGTCGAGCCGGCGATCGACCGGGCAGAGAAGGCGGCCGGTGACGCCGGCGTCTCCGTCGATTGGCGGGCCGTGGACCTCGCCGTCGACCCCCCGGAGCCGGGCGCCTACGACCTGGTCTCGCTGCAGTACCCGGCGCTGCGCCACGACGCCGGCGATCGCCTGATCCGCTCGATCGTCGACGCGGTCGCACCCGGTGGCACGCTCCTCGTCGTCGGCCACTCCTTCGACAGCGTGGACGGGCACCACCACCCCCACTTCGACCCGGCCGACTACGTGCAGCCGCCCGACGTCGCCGACCTGCTCGGTGACGGCGACGGCGACGGCTGGACCATCGAGGTCCACGAGGTCCGACCGCGGGAGATGCCCGAGGGTCGCCAGGGTCCGAACGTGCCCGACGTGGTGCTGCGGGCCCGTCGGGACGGCTGAAGGTCAGCGCCGCTCCACCCACGTGGCGATCGCTGCGGCCTGGTCGTCGACGATGCACCGGATCCGCGCGACGTCGGGCGTGTCGACGTGGGCGCCGTTGTAGGTGATGACCCGTCCTGACGGCATCCACGCTTGCACCGGGACCTCGACGCTCGGGGCCAGCGTGTCGACGTCGAGCAGGGTCAGCCCGCCGAGCTGCACCCGCCCCTCCGGCACAGCGATGGCACCGAGCCCGGTGGCCACGACGGTGGTGGCATCGATCACCGTGAGGTCCTGGTGGTCGACGAACAGGTTGGGGTTGGTCCGCTGATCCAGGACGGCGCCCTCGTGGTCCAGCCGGTAGATGGTGCGGGACCCCCACGACACGGCGAGCAGCGTGTCGTCGGGAAGATCGCAGACCGCGCCGAGGTGGTCGTCGAAGCCGAAGCGCGCCGTGGTGCGCAGCTCCTCGTCGACGCAGATGACGGTGGTGGTCGATGCTGGCCGGTACTCCGCCACCGGCACCCAGCAGCGACCCCGGTCCGAGGAGATGCCACCGGGGTGGAAGCGCTCGCCGTCCGTGACGTCTTGCCGTTGCTGGACGGCTCCGTCGGTGTCGACCACCAGGAGCTCGCCCCGCCCGTCGCCGTGCACCGTGGACACCAGCCAGTGCTCGCCCCAGGGCATCAGCCCCTGCGGGTGTCCGACGTCGGTCTGCACCTCGACCGACGACTCGAGCTGCCAGCGGGTGCTGCGGTCGAGGCGCTCCAGCACCCGCGTGTGGACGGTCATGTCAATGGACCTCGACCTGCGCATGGAGCCCGCTGGCGCCGGCGATCCGGCGATCCGTGGTCACCAAGGTCGCATCGAGGGCCTCGGCGAGGGCGACGTAGGTCGCGTCGTGCGCGGACAGCACTGGCCGGAGCTCCCACACGCGCGCTGACAGCGGGACGTGGGGGTACCGGTCGATCTCGAGGAGCTCGAACAGCCGGCGTGCGCCATCGACCCGGTCGCCAGTCAAGCTGCCCTGCTGCTCCAGCCGCCGCAGGACGTGCAGCACCTCGGTGTCGAGCAGGTGTGGAGCGTGCAGGACCGCCTCGCCCGCGAGGCGAGCGGCCAGCGTCTCGTTGGGTTCGCCGATCAGTACCTCGATGGCGGCGGAGGCATCGAGGACGATCACCGCTCGGCGCGTGCCTCGTCCAGGAGCCGTCGGGTCTCGACTCGTGAGACCGACCAGTCCCGCTGGGCCGCGCGGAGGAGGACCTCGGCGTTGCTGGACCGTCGAGTGACTCGCTCGAGCTCGCCCAGCACGTAGTCCGACAGCGACGTCCCGGCAGCAGCGGCACGCGATCGGAGCTCGGCGTGGACCTCGTCGGGGACCTCACGCACCTGGATCGTCTTCATGCTGTCATCGTACATGCAATGTGCATGTGTCGCACCCAAGGGGGATGTCAGGCCTGCAGATCGTAGGGGTCCCACGCCGGCGGCGCCTCGGCCAGATACCGCGTCACCTCGCCGATCACCCGTTCCGGTCCGAGCGATGAGCCTGGCCCGTCCGCGACGGTGGCCAGCTCGGGCGTGAGGTCGGAGGGTGGCGTCGACGACCAGACCGCTCCCGCCGGCTCCTCGGCCGTGAGCCGCCCGGCCAGCGGGGCGAGGTCCACGCGGGGGCGGATGGGTCGTGACCGGAACTGCACCCAGCCCTCGTAGCGGCAGGTCAGATGATGACGGCCCTCGGCGGGATCGACCACGAGTACCACCGAACGCTCCGTGGCTGCATGCAGCGCCATCGGGTGGATGCCGTCGAAGCGGCGGCCGGCGAAGCGATGTCCGGCCGAACGACCGCCCTCCGCCAGCGTCACCACTGCGAGGTCGACGTCGGGGTGCTCCTCGATCTGCACCTGTCCGGCGGCAAACGCGGCCGCCGCAGCGTCGAGCTCGGCATCCTCTTCGGCCCACAGGGCCCGGCACCGCTCCGGGTCGTCGAGCCAGGACGGGAGCACATCGAGCGCGTGCTCGTAGAGGACGACGCAGCGCTCGTCGTAGTCGTCGGGCAGCACCAGCGGTGAGGTGTCCGGGTCGGCCAGTGCCGAGACGGCCATCGAGATCCGAGCCGACGTCCGGTCCGGTGCGACCCCGAAGTCGCCCGCCGAGGCCAGGCCCTCGAGCTGGCGCCGGCGCCGCACACCGTCGTCGGGATCGATGAGTGGGTAGATGCCGGCCAGGCCGTCCTGGTCGAAGTGGTTGTTGGTGACGACCCGGGCGCCGTCGTGCAGGTCGGCGCCACGGTCGAGGTAGCGGAACACCATCTGGCAGGAGCTGTCAGCCTCGACTCCAGGCGGCGTCGGCATCCCCGGCCAGTGCGACAGCACCAGCACGGTGCCGGCGTTCGGTGACCCGTCGACCACGACGTTCGGCACCTCGGCCGAACGCTCGTAGCCGGTGAACCGCAACGGGGTCATCGACACGGGGGAGACGCTACGGCGCGGCGGTGCGCGGGCGCGCCCGTGCGGCCGACCCGGCGGTCGGCGGCCGCGGGCTGGCGCGGTCCAGATCAGACGGGTGGGGTGATGGGTCCGTCGTCGTCGGGTCGGTGGATGGTCCAGGTGCCATCGGGATGGCGGACGGGGCGGAAGCCGTGTTCCTTGGTCCGGTTGTGGAACCCGCAGTACGCGTCGGAGTTGTCGGTGTTGGTGGGTCCGCCCCGACAGGCTGGGTCGCGGTGGTCGACCTGCAGGTTCTTGCCCCGTCCGTCACAGCCTGGCCACAGACAGCCGAGCCCTCCGGGTCCTCGCAGCAGGGCTTGGAGGAACGCTGCGTCGCGAGCGGAGCCGGTGAACAGGCGTTGGCGACGGCCGAGGTCGATGACGGTGCCGGCCGAGTCGATGACGACGCGGCGGACGTGGCCGACGAGGGCAGCAGCGACGGCTTCGGCGGGGCGGAGCGGTGTTCCGTCCATGGCGTGGCAACGTCGACGGTCGAGCACCTCGTTCGGGTCGACGGTCACCGAAACCCCAGCGCCGCGGCGCAGCTCGTCTTCGAACGTCTCTTGGTCCACGACGATGTTCACCAACGGCTCCGGCGAGCAACCCTCAGCTGCGGCGGCGCGGCGGAAGATCTCGAAGATGGCATCGGCCCGCCGCTGGGCGGGGGTGCGTTCCAGGTGCTCGACGCGGGCGTCGTCGCCGTGGATCTCGCGGGCGGCGGCCCAGTCGGCGTGCAGCTCGGCGGTCTCGAACCGTTCGAAGATCTCCGCCATCGCCGCCCCCTGCAACCCACCATGGTTCGCCTCGAGACGGAACGACCCATCGATGGCCGACTCCTGGAGGGACGCGTTCCGGCGCTCGTGGCACCGCTCTGCGGCCTGGTCGGCGCCGTCCGCGTCGGCCAGGGCCTCCCACTGGCGCAGCGCAGCCACGAAGTCGTCGTAGCCGAGCACGGTGGCGTGGTGAGCGAAGATCGGATCCGCATCCGGCACCCACTCGGCCACACGCGGGTTCGCGATGGTGCGGGCCATGGCCCGCATGTGCTCAGTGGGGATCTCGCCTCGGGCGTACGCGGCCTCGACCAGGGGCAATCTCGGCAGGGCCCGGCTGGTCTGCACCCGCCCGTGGGCCTCCGACCCCGACAGGCGACCGATCGCCTTCAACGCCCCCTTGGCCGTCTTGTGCCCATCCAGGCTGAACGCCGCACTGGCGTCGAGGTGCGCGACCGTGCGGTCGGTGCCGTGATCCAACCGGCGGCGCAGCTTCTCGACCCGGCCCACGAGCGCGAGCTCCTCCTTGGGGGATAGCCCGTCGAGGTCGGCGGCTTGGACCATGCCGACGGCGACCTCGAGCATGTCCAGCGCGTCGCCCAAGTCACCCACGGGTTCCAACAGATCGGTCACGGCAACGTCTCCCCCGAGACGCCACCGGTGTGTGGTCGGTGGCAGCGCATCCGCGCAGCTCCTTCCTCATCGCAGTGACGGTCGACGCGAAGCCGACGAGTGGCACCTCCAGCCCCAGCCGGAGCGCCTACCCATCATTCAACTCAGGGGGTCTGACAGGAACGCCGCCGGCCCCGACCCGGTGGGAGGATGGGGCGGTGACCCGGTGGACGTGCCCCGACTGCGGCCGTGAGTTCGGCCGCACCCGGCAGGGTCACGAGTGCGCGCCGGCGCTGTCGCTCGAGGAGTACTTCTCGACCGGACCGGAGCGGGAGCGGCCGATCTTCGAGGCGGTGCACGCGCACCTGTCGAGCCTCGGCGACGTCCACGTGGAGCCCGTCTCCGTGGGCATCTTCTTCAAGGTCCACACCACGTTCGCCCAGCTGCGACCGATGACGAAGTGGGTGGCGCTGTCGTTCTTCTCCCCGCAGCGCATCGACCACTCGCGCATCTCCCGCAAGCCGGCGGAGCACAGCGGCCGGTGGCACCACGTGGTCAACGTGGCGGACGCCGACGAGGTCGACGACCTGGTGCGGGACTGGCTGACGGACGCCTACGCGCTCGAGGTCGGCTGACGCTTGAGCTGCTGGCGCATCGGGGTGTCTCGCCAGTAGGTCGCGGTCTTCGACCCGTAGGCCGGCCAGCGTGGGGGCACGGCCGCTTCGGGCTCGTCACCCATCACCGTGACCCGCTGGATGACCCGCACGCCGTGGAAGTCGTTCAGCACGTGGTGCTGGGTCGTGCGGTTGTCCCACATGGCGACCGTGCCCGCCGACCACCGGTACCGGACGGTGAAGCGGGGCTCGTGGATCCAGCGGCACAGGTGGGCGAGGATCATGGCGGACTCGGCATCGCTCAGCTCCACGATGCGACGGGTGAAGTGCTCGTTGACGAACAGCGACCGCCGACCGGTCTCCGGGTGCACCCGCACGACCGGGTGGATCCACGTCTTCTCGGGGTGGAGGTGCGGGCCGGCGTCGTGGAGGGCGGTGAGGCCGTCGCACAGGTCGCGCAGCGGCGGCGACAGCTCGTCGTAGGCCTTGGCCGAGTTGGCCCACATCGTGTCGCCGCCGACCTCGGGGCACTCCTTCACCTGCAGGATGGCGAAGCGGGACGGGTTGGCCTCGAAGCTGATGTCGCTGTGCCACTCGTCGGCGATCGCGCCGGCGCCGTCCTCGGCCCGCAGCTCGAAGAACTCCGGGCGCTCGGACTCGAACGCCAGGTTCGGGTGCGACTCGAGCGTGCCGAAGTGTCGGCCGAACGCGATGTGCTCGTCGGGGTTGAGGTGCTGGTCGGGGAAGAACAGCACCATGTGCTCGAGCAGCAGCTGGTGGATCGCCTCGGCGTCGGCGGGCGTGGCGTCGGCCAGGGCGATGCCACGGACCTCGGCGCCGAGCGACCCCGAGAGCGGGCGGACGTCGAGGTCGGGGCGGACGGGAGCGCCGGTCATCGGACCGAGGCTACGACAGTGCGACGGACGGTGTCCCCGAACCGGACTCGACCGCGAGGGCCGGGTCGTCGGCCGAGGTCGGCCGGCCGAGGAGGAACCCCTGGGCCAGGTCGCAGCCGAGCGAGCGCAGCACGTCGAGCTGCTCGCAGCGCTCCACGCCTTCGGCGACGACGCGGAGGCCGAGCTCGTGGGCGAGGGCGACGACGGCCTTGACGATGGCGCCGTCGGTGCCGCTCGAGGTCATGCTCGCCACGAAGCTCCGATCGATCTTCAGCGCCGAGACGTCGAAGTTCGCCAGGCGGGCCAGGGACGAGTAGCCGGTGCCGAAGTCGTCGATCGCCACTCGGACCCCGATCGAGCGCAACCGGTGGAGCACCTCCCCGGCGGCATCGGCGTCCTCGGCGAGCGCGGACTCGGTGAGCTCCAGCCACAGCGCCGAGGGATCGAGCCCCGCAACGTCGAGCGCCGCCTCGACCGTGGCGACGAGCTCCGGATCGGTCAGCTGGCGGGCGGACAGGTTCACCGACACGTACACGTGCCGGCCCGACGCCCGCCACGCGGCGGTCTGGGAGGTGGCAGCCTGCAGGACCCAGGTGCCGAGGGCCGACACCAGACCCGATTCCTCGGCCAACGGGACGAAGTCATCGGGCGCCAACCAGCCGTGCGTCGGGTGATCCCATCGCACGAGGGCCTCGTAGCCCGTGACGGTGAGGTCCGAGGTCCGGCAGATCGGCTGGTAGTGCACCTGCAGTGCTCCGGTCTCGATGGCGTGGCGGAGGTCCTCGCGCGTCGAGAGCCGTCGCTGGGCCCGTTCGCGCATGGCCCGGTCGAAGACGGCGATCGGGCTGCCCGCCCCCTTCTTGGCCGCGTACATCGCGACGTCGGCGTCCCGGATGAGGTCGGTGGACACGTCGCCGTGCGACCCGAAGGCGATGCCGACCGATGCGCCGATGACGACCTGGTGGACCGAGCCGGCGGCGTGCAGGGTGATGGGCGTCGACACCACGTCGATCAGCCGCTCCGCCATGGCGACGACGTCGTCGTACCCGCCGCCCGCGCACAGCACCACGAACTCGTCGCCTCCGTGCCGCGCCAGGGTGCAGCTCGGACCCACGGCGCTGCGCAACCGCTCGGCGACCTCGACGAGCGCGACGTCGCCGACCTCGTGGCCGAGGGAGTCGTTGATCTCCTTGAAGCGGTCGAGGTCGCAGAAGAGCACGGCGACCGGCGGCGCATCGACCTGCTCGAGGGAGCACTCGATGCGCTCGATCAGGTGCTGGCGGTTCCGCAACCCGGTCAACCGGTCGTGGGTCGCGGCCCACGCCAGGTCCTCGGCGGCGAGGTGCCGGTCGGTGACGTCGTGGAAGGACACGACGGCTGCGACGCCGGTGGCGCCGCCGATCGGCTGGCAGTTCACCGTGAGCCAGCGCCGTCGTCCGTCTCGGAGGGTGACGGCGAGCTCCATGTGCTCGGTGGAGGTGCCGGCCCGGAGGGCGAGTAGGCCCGGCCACCGGTGGGCCGGCACGGGGTTGCCGTCCCGGTCCTCCACGCTGAGCGCCAGGCCGGTTCCTGAAAGCGTCGAGCCTTCGAGGTGATCGACGGTCGTGCCGAGGATGTGAGCCGCGGACTCGTTGGCGGTCTGGATGCGCTCGTCCTGGCCGATGACCAGGATCCCTTCGTCGAGCGAGGCAACGACGGTGGTGAACCGCTGCTCGGCTGCCTCGCGAGCGGCCTCGGCGGCCTTCCGATCGGTGATGTCCTCGCAGATGCCGACCACACCGGCGAAGCGCCCGTCGTCGTCGAGGAGGGCCCGGACCGACGCCCGGATGGCCACGGTGGAGCCGTCCTTGCGGCAGTGCGTGGTCTCGCCGACCCAGGAGCCCTCGCCGAGGAAGCTCGACAGCACCCGACGCTCCCGATCGGCGTCCTGCCACAGGAGGTCGCCCACGCTTCGGCCGAGGGCCTCGCACTCGGTCCACCCGTACGTGCGCTCCGCTGCCGGGTTCCACGACGTGATGCAGAAGTGCTCGTCGGTCGAGAGGATCGCGTCGGGGATCGCGGCGATCAGATCGGCCTGGGCCGGGCGGGCGACCGGCAACTGCGGTCGCGCGTCGAGGGCGTGCCCGGACATGCGGTCAGCGGCTCGATCCCCCAGCGTGGGCACGAAGCGCTCCGAACGACGGATTGCGGTGCGGCGCACGCCGGTCGACGGTAGTGGGTGCCGACGTCCCGTGAACGGTCGAACACGCAACGTGAGCAAGTGGCGCGGACCTCAGCCCCGGGTTGGCGTGTCCGGGTCGACGGCGAGGAGGAGCCGGCGGAGGAGCCCGGTCAGCTGGGCGACCTCTTCGTCATCGAGCGGCTCGACCATGCGGTGCTCGACGTCCTGCTGCAGGACGACCGCCTGGTCGATCGCGTCCCGGCCGGCGTCGGTGAGGCGCACCAGGCTCCCGCGACGGTCGGCCGGGTTGGGGACCCGCTCGACGAGGCCGCGCCGGTCGAGGCGGTCGATCGCCGCAGTCATCCCTCCGGAGGTCATCATGCGCCGGCGGGCCAGCTCGGTGGGCGTGACGGCGTGGTCGGGGCCGGCGCGCCGGAGCGCGGCGAGGATGCCGAAGTCCGCGTTCTCGAGCCCGACCGTGGCCGACGACTCGCCGAAGGCCTGCTGGAACAAGGCGCCGAGACGGATGATCCGCCCCGTGACGTGCTTGGCCGTGGTGTCGAGCTCGGGCATCTCCACCGCCCAGGCCGCAACGATCTCGTCCACGGCATCCGAAGTATCTTGCTGGTGAGTATCTTGCGACATTGCTATCTCCCATGTATCTTGTCATCAAGATACTTCACGAAGGAGGGTGGACATGCGCACCGAGCAAGGACCGACCGGGGTGCTGCTGGTCACCGCCCTCGCCCCCATCACCTGGGGGACGACGTACGCGGTGACCACCGAGCTCCTTCCTCCGGACCGGCCGCTGCTCGCCGCCACCCTCCGGGCGCTGCCCGCCGGGATCGCGCTGGTGGCGGTCACCGGCGCCCGGCCGCCAGCGGGGTGGTGGGGGCGCATCGCCGTCCTCGGCACCCTCAACGTCGGAGCGTTCTTCGCCCTCCTCTTCGTGGCCGCCACCCGGCTGCCCGGCGGCGTGGCGGCGACGCTCGGGGCGATCCAGCCCCTGGTCGTCGCCGGGCTCGGGGCTCTGCTGCTCGGCGAGCGGGTGCGATCCCGGACCGTCGTCGCCGGCGCCCTCGGGATCGTCGGCGTGGGGCTGCTCGTGCTGCGCAGCCGGGTGGGCCTCGACGCCGTGGGTGTCGCTGCTGGGGTCGCCGGAACACTCTCGATGGCCACGGGCGTGGTGCTCACCAAGCGCTGGGGTCGGGCCATGCCGCTGCTCGCCGCGACCGGCTGGCAGCTGGTGGCCGGCGGCCTGGTGCTCGCCCCGCTGCTGCTCGTGGTCGAGGGCCTGCCCCCGACCCTCACCGCCACGAACCTGGCCGGCCACGTCTGGTTGGCCACCGCCGGCACGGCCGGCGCCTACGTCGTGTGGTTCCGCGGCGTCGAGCGCCTGCCCGTGCAGCGGGTGTCGCTCCTCGGCCTGCTCAGCCCCCTCGTCGCCACCACCGTCGGCTGGCTGGTGCTCCACCAGCGCCTCACCGGCGGCCAGGTGGCCGGCGCCCTCCTCGTCCTGCTCGCGCTGCGCATCGGCCAGGGCCGAGTGCGCACCCCCGCACCCGTGCCGGCCCGACCGGCCCTCGGCGGACCCGTCCTGGAACCAACCAGCTGAAGGAGAACAACCGTGCACACCGCACCTCAGACCAAGACCCGCTTCGAACCGACCCGCATCGCGCCGGAGACGTTCCTGATCCACGACCACCAGGGCGAGGGCACCGAGCCGGTGTCGGTCGCCCTGAACACCATGGTCATCCGGGCCGCCGAACCCGTCGTGGTCGACACCGGGATGATGGAGAACCGCGACCAGTACCTGGCCGACGTGTTCTCCCTCGTCGAGCCCGAGGACATCCGATGGGTGTTCATCAGCCACGACGACGTCGACCACACGGGCAACCTCAACGCGCTGATGGCGGCTGCCCCCAACGCCACCCTGGTCATCGACTGGTTCATGCAGGAGCGCATGGGTGCCTCCCTCGAGGTCCCGGCCAGCCGCTGGCGCTGGGTGCAGGACGGCGACTCGCTCGACGTCGGCGACCGCACCCTGCGCATCGTGCGCCCGCCGGTGTTCGACTCGGGCACCACCCGTGGCCTGTTCGACCCGCTCACCGAGGTGTACTGGGGCTCCGACGCCTTCGCCAGCCCCATGGCAGTGCCGGTGCGCGACGTGGCCGAGCTGGATCTGGTGCCGTGGCTCGAGGGCATCCACGTCTTCGCCCAGTACATCAGCCCGTGGCTGCAGGTGGTCGACGACGCCAAGTTCCAGCGCACCGTCGACCGCATCGCCGATCTGCAGCCCCAGGTGCTGGCCGGCTGCCACACGCCGATGATCGGCAGGGGTCACGTGGCCGACGCCATCGCGGCGACCCGCATTGCTCCGTCGGCGGTCGTGCCACCGCAGCCGGACCAGTCGGTGCTCGACGCGATCCAGTCGGTGCTCCCCGCAGGCGCGTGACCGCGCAGGGCCCGACCGTCAACCTCCCAGCGCGCTCAGCGCCGGGGGGCGAGGCGGCGGGGGAGCCGCTCGATCGGTGAGGCGATGGCAGCGCGGGTGACGGCACGCGCTCGTGCCTCGTGGCGGCGGAAGGTGGCGAAGAGCGCATCGTCGGACAGCTCGTCGATCCGCTGCCAGCGCGCCTCGGCCCCGCGGGGTTGGAGACCGCCGGTGCGCTTGCGCTGCACCCGCCGGATGGTGCGGAGCCGGTCGGGACTGACGCCGACGAGCGCCGCCACCATGGCGTCCCGCTCGGGGAAGCTCAGGCCGCCCCCGTCCTCTGGTCGATCTGCATCGCTCATGTCGCACCTCGACGATCTCGTCGACCGGTGCGCCACCACGCTGGGTGGCGCTTCCGTCACACCCGTTCTACGCCCTCCGCATGCTCCTGCCATGGGCCGTCTGCACCATTGCGTGCATCGATCTCGTGACGGTCGCTGTCACACCATGACGGTGCCACCATCCGTCCTGGAGCGGGTGGACCCCCGATCGGAACGAACGGGCACCATGGGGCGTGCTCGACATCACGGCTGACGGTGGCGTGGTCATCGACGTCCACGTGCAGCCCGGCGGCTCCCGTGACGAGGTCGTCGGCCGCCACGGCGACGCCCTGAAGGTGAAGGTGTCGGCCCCGCCGGAGGGTGGGAAGGCGAACGTCGCGGTGTGCCGCCTGCTGGCGGACGCGTTCGACGTGCCGGTCTCGTCGGTGGCCGTGACGTCGGGGGCGAAGAGCCGTCGCAAGCGCGTCCGGATCGACGACCTGGATCCGGCCGTTGCCGCGAGCCGCCTGGAGCAGCTGCTCGGCTGATCAGCCGGCGGCGAACGACAGCGGCAGGTGGGTGGGTCCGCCGATGCCGGTGCTGGTCCGCCACGCCGGTTCGCCGTGGAGGCGGAGGTCCGGCATCGAGGTGGCGAGCACGAGCAGCGCCTCCTCCATCTCGGCCTTCGCCAGGTTGGCGCCGAGGCAGTAGTGCGGACCGCCACCGAAGGTGAGGTGCGGCTCGCGCTCGGCCGTGATGTCGAAGCGCATCGGGTCGTCGAAGTGCCGGGGGTCGCGGTTGGCCGAGGCCAGGGACAGGAAGACGATGGTCCCGGCCGGGATGCACCACCCCTCCACCTCGACGTCCTCCAGCGTCACCCGGGGGATGCCCGGCACCGCGCCGAACAGCCGCATGGTCTCGTTGACCGCTGCCGGTGTCAGCTCCGGCCTGGTGCGGAGCAGCTCCCACTGGTCGGGGTGCTCGCAGAACGTGTGCATGGCCAGGCCGAGCTGGTTGCGGGTGGTGTCGACGCCGGCGAACAACAGGCCGCCGACCATCGACAGCAGCTCGTCATTGCTCAACCGGTCACCGTCCTCGGAGGCCTGCACGAGGCTGGTGAGCAGGTCGTCCCGGGGGTTCCGCCGGCGCTCCTCGACCAGGTCGGTGACGTAGTCCCCGAGCGCCTGGACCGCGTGGACGACCTCGTCCAGGTGGGCGGACAGCTCGAGGGAGAGCATGTAGGTGATCGACTCGGCCCACGTCCCGAACTGCTCGTGGTCCTCGTCGGGGACACCGAGCACGCTGCAGATGACCCGCACCGGGTAGTGGTCGGCCAGCTCGGAGACGAACTCGCACCGACCTCTGCCGCCGGCGTCCACCGCGAAGCCGTTGACGAGCGCCTGCACGAGCGAGCGCATCAGGGGTCGGTGCCGGTTGGCGGCGCTCGGCGTGAACGAACGGCTCACCAGGCGGCGCAAGCGGGTGTGGTCGTCACCGTCGACGGCGATGACCGAGGACTCCAGCAGCCCACCGACGGGTCCATCGCCGGCCCCCTGCAGGCGGACGAGGTGGGGGATCGAGCTGATCAGACGCCGGTCACCGAGCAGCCGGTGGATCGCGTCCCGCCGGAGCACCGCCGCGCCCAACGGCGTCCGGGCGACGGCGGTCTCCTCGCGGAGCGCCGCGTAGATCGGTTCCGGGTCGGCGTCGAGATCGGGGTCGAAGATGTCGAGGAACGGCGCCTCGGCGAGGTCGGGCACGGGACCACCTCCTGACCAGCCTCCGCGGCCGCCCCAGTGCCGGCCCGGACATCGCCGGTCGTTTCGCGCACTTTACGACGGTACTGACAGCGTGGCGACCGCACATGTGTCACACGCCGTTCCGCGGACGCGCTCAGCTCTTCGGCGTGCGAACGCGCCCGCCGCGCTCGACCAGGCCGACCACGAGCTCCCACCGGCCGTTGTCCGCCGCCGTGTCGAGCAGCTCGGTCGCCTGCTCGGCGTCCACCTCGTCGAGTAGGTCCATGTCACCTCGCATCGCCCGCTCGCGGGGTGAGCCGCCGTCGAGCCGGCCGGGCTGCCAGCGCCACAGGTCGCGCAGCAGCGAGATCTCGGCGCCGTGGTGGATGAACTCGTCGAGCATGTGCAGCACGTAGGACGTCCGCGTCCGCTCGCCGTACTCGCCGCCGACGGGACCGATCGGCTGGGTGAGCTGCTCCTCGCTCACCAGGTGGAGGTGCGCGTCGCAGCGGGCGTGGGCCAGTTCGAGCATGGCGACGGCGTCCGCGGCGCTGGCGCACCGACCAGCAACCAGGCGCCGGCTCCCAGAAGTACTCCTCGTCGGTGAGGCCGCCGAGGCGCTCCCGCGTGCGCTCCCACACCTCGTCGGACAGCAACACCAGCTCCGTCTTCCCGGGCACGACGCGCACGGTACGCCCTCGACGTCGTCACCGGTCAGGGGTTCAGACCTCGTCCTCGCGGTCCTGCTCGTCGTCCCGCAGCAGCCCATGCAGGCCGTAGGCCGCGGGGATCCCGACGAAGATGGCCACGATCGTGAGCGACACGACGAGCCGCGTCGGACTCGAACCGTCCGCCAGCCACACCACCAGCAGGCGGGCTCCCACCACGAGGGCGAGCAGGACGGCGAAGCCGACGACGAGCTGGACGGTGCTCATCTCCTCGCGCCGGCGGCGAGCCATGCTCAGCCGTCCTGGGAGGCGACGATGTTCCCGGCTGGGTCGAGCAGGAACGCGGTGTCGCCCGAGTTGTTCCACACCGCCGAGCCCTGGTTGCACCAGTGGAGGTCGGTGGCCGAGTCCGACCCGCAGCCCGTGCGGACGGTGACGCTCGTGCCGGGCTCGAGCGAGAAGCCGCCCGGGAACGAGAACCGGTGCGTGGCCGAGGTGTCCTTCAGCACCCAGCCGGTGAGGTCCACCGCCGAGCCGCTCCGGTTGGCGATCCGCACCCACTCGTCGTTCAGGTTCTCGTTGTCGTCCCCGTCGGCGTCGAAGCGGATGGCATCGATGACGACGTCGGCCCCGGACGTCCCCGATCCGCAGGCGTTCGTCGCCCACATGCCGACCCCGTCGTCCTCCGCCGACCGCTGGGCGGCGGCGTACGCCTCGGACCGGCCCGTGTCCGGCGGGTACTCGCGGGCGAGGGCGTGCCCGGACCGAACCAGCTCGGCACCGACGTCGACACCCGCGACCTCGACGTGGCGCAGCAGCCGCCCGTACTGGTCCCGGTCCGTCCGGTCCACGACGAGCTCCACGGTCTGACCGGCGACGAGGTCCTGCAACCGACCGGTCGCCTCGTCGGACAGGCACTCGCCCCGCTCGGGCGTGTTGATGCCGATGAGCCGGACGGACTCCTGCTGGCCGGCCACCTCGACGCGGATCGTGTCGCCGTCGACGACCTCGACCACTCGCGCGCCATCACCAGCGGGCGTCGGCGGATCCGTCCCGGGAGATGCCGACGTCGTGGTCGTCGACTCCGAGGTGGACGAGGACGCCCCGGTCTCGGGTTCGGAGGTGGTGGTGCCGCAGCCCGCGAGCGCGAGCAGGGAAACGAGGACGGTGACGGGGAAGCGCATGGCGGTCGTCCCCGTCGTACCAGAGCGCCGTGACGCGCTCGGCGATCGCAACGGTCGAGGGAGGTACCGTCCGCCCGATGGCGGTGACTTCGAGGTGGTTCCGACGTTCCTGCGCGCTGGCGGTGCTTGCGGTGTCGCTCGGCGCCTGCGGAGACGACGACACGGAGACGGCGGCCACCGGCGACGAGCCGGCGTCGTCGGTCACGGCGCCGGAGACCTCGTCGCCCGACACGACCGACGCTGCGGGTGCGAGCCCGCTCGACCCGACGGACCTGGAGTTCCGGCCCGTGCTCCAGCTGCTCCCGCCCGGTGGCAGCGGCGACGGGTGCGCCACGCCCGAGGACGACTGGGCCGCCGAGCAACCCGTTCTGGCTCCGCAGCTCGAAGATGGCCAGGAGGTTGCCTGCTTCGAGCTCGGTCCGGGCGAGGCCGACGGAGCTGTCGTCGAGTCCGCTGCCGCGCAGGAGGACGGTCTCGGCAACTGGATGATCTCGTTGGTGCTGACCAGCGACGGCATCGCCACCTTCAACGAGAGCACCCGGGCCTGCTTCGACGGTGCCCCCACGTGCCCGACCCGTCAGCTGGCGATCCTCGTCGACCGTGCGGTCATCAGCGCCCCGTCGATCAACGCACCGGAGTTCGAGCGCGACCAGATCTCGATCTCCGGTGGCTTCACGCAGGACGAGGCCGAAGCGCTGGCTGCGGGACTCGGCTGAGCCAAGTGCCGGCGGTCGGTCGCCGTCAGGGCAGGTCGAGGATCACTGCGATCACATCTCGGATCTGCGCGAGGGCGACCGTGCCGACGTTTCCCCGCACCTCCGACACGCGCCCAGGTGACACCGCCCGGAGGTGCTGGCACTGAGCTGCTGATCGATGCTGCAGTCCGTTGCCCGCATCTGGTTCGAGCACGACCTCGGAATGGAAGCCCCGCAGCGTGGTCGTGACTGGCACGACGTGGACCACAGATGGGGCGGCATCGAGGATCCGTTGTGCGGTGACCAGCACGGCGGGATGTCGGAAGCCGGCCTCCCGTCCCTCCGGCGTCCCGAGCTCGAGGTCGACGACGTCACCCGAGGTCCGCATCGAGCCAACCGGTCTCATCATCACGGAGCGGCTCGGCCAGCTGCGCACCGACACGGTCTTGCCGCAACGCCCGAACGGCGAGCGTCACCGTGTTCCCGACCGTCGTGTGGAGCTCGGCGGCCAGCCGCTTGAGCTCCTCGTGCGTGGCGGAGTCGATCCGGACGCTCGTGCTGTGCATGCAGATCAGCATACGGCCCGCCTAGGCCATGTCGACCCCAGGACGTCGGCGATGGCGTCTGGACCACGGGCCGCGCTGAACTGCGCGGCGACGACGTCGACGTCCGGCCCGACCGGCGCTCCGAAGAGGAACGCGGGCTCACCGCCGACGGGCACCTCCCAGCCCACCATCGGTCCGAACGGCAGCACGAGCGAGCCCCCGATTCTCGGTGCTGGGAGGATCCGGCCGTCGTCGAGGGTGATCTGCCCAGCCGTGCTGCTTGTGCCGACGACGAGTCGTGCGCCCGCCCAGGATTCCTCCAGCTCTCGGTCCGCATCGGGCAGCAGGCCACCCCGGCTGGCGAGGTGGTCCTCCAGTACGCCTCCGGCGAACCAGGTGACGGCACGGAGGAACGGCTGGGCGAGCTCGCCACCGTCCACCCACCACTCATCGTCCTCGAGGAGGCCGGCGCGCTTGGCGAGCCGGTGGGTGAAGCGCAAGCGCCGGAAGGCGTGCTGGTCCAGCCGGGTCGCCAGCAGCTGCGCGCGCTCCTCGTCAGTGGGGGTGCGGGGCTGCGGATCGCCGTGGCAGCGCTTGAACTTCTGTCCGGAGCCGCATGGGCACGGGTCGTTCCGTCCGGCGGAGAACGATTGCTCGGGGTGGTCCAGGCGGTCCACCTGCCGGAGGAGCTCGCCGGGGGAGAGCCACCCTCGCTGCTGGTGCTGGCGAGCGGTCGCGATGTCCCCCTGATCGATCGCCACGTCCGCAGCGATGGAGCACAGCGCCGGATCACAGGAGTCGTCGATCGCTCCGAGACGGATGAGATCGGGGAGCAGGTCGACCCGGTCGAGCGTGCCGGCGGCGAGCAATGCCAGACGTGCGGGTCCGGTGGCGTGCGCTGGGCGGCACCGGTCGAGCAGGCCCTGCGCCAAGCTGAGCACCGCTCGAGCGGCGGTCTCGTCAGGGTCGGGGCCGACCCCGAGCGTCCACACGGCCCCGGCGACACCCTCTCGGCCGAGCAACCGCGCCACCGAGGCGACCCGCTCGTCCTGCACCGGCCGCGCGTCGGTGGAGTGGAACCAGTTGCCCGGACCGAAGAGCTCGTCCACGAGGCGTTCGACCTGGGTGGTGAACGCCGGGTCGACTCCGGCGGCGTCGAGCACCGATGCCCGACCCCGCCGGCCCCGCTCGGCCTCCACTGCGTCCCAGTCGTAGCCGGCAGCCGCCAGCTCGTCGCCTCGGGCCGACCAGCCGGTGAGCTCGAGGAGCCCGGAGAGCGGCGCTCCGAGATCGGAGCCGAATCCTCCGGCGTCGACCGCTGCCACGCCCATCAGGCGGTACACGTCGGTCGGAAGCGAGAGCTCGTCCCGTGCATGACGGAGTGCGGACACGATGTGCGCTGACGCCTCGGCTGGCTCGACCCCTTCGACAGTGATCTGGTCGCCATGACGGCTGATGGCGATCTGGTCGCCGGCACGAGCACCGCCGAGCCAGCCGGGCGGCCCGTCGACCACGTGGACCTCACCTCGGCGGCTCTCCGGACCGTCGACAGCGGTGCGGTACGTCGACTGGATTGACGAACCGTCCGGGAAGCGGAGGTCGTCGATGCCGTCGAACACGACGGCGAGGTCGGTGCCCACCTCCACGCGCTCGTTGTCCGCCTCGGCTTCGGTGAGGACGTGTCGGAACCGGAGTCCGTCCAGGACCGTCGCCGAGCGGGCGACGTTTCCTCGGGGCGTGACGATCACGGCGTTGGTGAACCATTCGAGGTACATCCCGATGACGGCGGAGGCATCGGCTCGGGGGAGGCGGAGCCGGCCGGAGAAGGGCGCAGCGACCTCCTCGACCGCGCGCACAGCGTCGCCGATGACGTCGAGCACGTCCGGGTGGATCACCTCCCGGACGATGCGGGCGATCTCGTCGTCAGCCACGCTGCCGCTGGAGCGCCACTCGTCGATCATCCAGGGCAGGTGCTCGAGCTCCTCGTCGATGGGATCCCACCGTCCGAGGCGGTCGAAGGCGGCGTTGACCCGTTCCACGTCGATCTCCTCACCGGAGGTCATCGGCTCCAGCACGTGCTCGCCCAGAACGTCGTTGATCTGCTCGAGCACCTCGTCTCGGTCATGGCCCTCGTCGAGGAGCCGCAGGACGGCCTGCCAAGCGCCGGCGGTGTCTCGAAGCACGGCGTAGGCGAAGAAGGCGCGCAGGTCGACGAATGTCGACAGCGCACGCGCCTCCGCCTCGTTGGCGGCGGTGGGGAGTCGCAGCTCGAGCGACACGAGCTCCCGAATGGCGTCGTGGTCTCCGACGTCTGGAGCGTCGGTCGTCGTGCCACCCGGGCAGTAGGTGGTCGGGAACAGGAAGGCGAGACGATCCGCCAGGTCGGAGGGAGCCATGGTGCTCAGCTTTCGATCGGACCTTGGGGAAGCGATGTCCCGAGTGCCTGACGGCGTGTTGCCGAGTGTATGCAGCCCCTCCGACGGTCACCATCGAACAGGGGACCGCATCGCCGCCGCCGATCTGATGCGCTGCTTCCTCCACGGGGCGGCCGAGCCGGCGAGGTGAGGGATGGGCGCGGCGGTCAGCCGCCGGGGCGCATGCGGGTCTGCGCCTCCCTGAACGTCGTGTCGACGGCGGCGACGAACGAGCGGGCGACCTCCCTGGCGTCGGCCCGGACGGCTTCGTCCTCGTAGGCATCGGACATGGCCTCGGCGGTCTCCTCGAGCACCGCGGTCACCCGGTCGAGGCCGCACTTCTCGCGGACATCGTCGTCGGAGAGCTCCTCCTCGGCGTGCAGCTTCAGCTTCAGGAGGAGGGCGGAGAGGTTGTCGCCGACCTCGCCCCATGCGGTTCGGGTGTCAGTCATGGGTCCACGGTGCGCTCCGCCCGGCGCAGGTGGAAGGGTCCTTCGTCCCTGGACGTGGGCGGAAGACCTCGCCGGTCAGGTGGCGCCCGCGATCTGGTGATCGGCGAACCGGGGCGCGCCGGGCTCGAGCGGCACGCCGATGCCCCGCGCCACGAAGCTGATGGCGTGGTACCAGCCGGTGAGCAGGAGCAGGTCGAGCACCTGGGCGTCGTCGAGGCCGGCCCGCAGGCGTGACCACAGCTCGTCGTCGATGTCGCTGCGGTCGTGGAGCGCGTCGACGGCATCGATGAGGGCCCGCTCGGTCGGGTCGGTCCAGCACGGGTCGCCGGAGTCGCCGTGGGTGAGGGAGCGGACCTGGTCCTCGCTGAACCCGACCCGTTCGGCGAAGAAGGCGACGTGGACACCCCACTCGTACTCGCACCCGCAGCGGGCGCAGGTGCGGTCGATGACGATCTCCCGCTGGCGCATGGTGAGCGACAGGTTCCGGCTGAGCTCGTAGCTGCCCCACCCCTGCATGGCGGTGGCCATGGCGGGGTTGCGGGCGAACGCGCGGAACAGGGCGATGGGCGGGACGCCCGGGGGCATCATCGGCTCGAGGACGGCGGCGACCTCGGGATCGAAGGGCGGCTCGAGCGGGGCGATCCGCGGCACACGCTGCTCGGTCTGCTGTTTCGTATTTCGCAACATGCGATCGAAGGTATCGTTGCGAGATCCGAAACGCAATGGAGCTCTCCTGCTGATGGCGACGAAGCCGACCCCACGCCCGGGTCGAGCGGTCCGGGGTTCGACCACCGGTCGCCCGCTGATGGCCGCGCTCGACCTGCTCGGCCGTCGGTGGAGCCTGCGCATCCTGTGGGAGCTGCGGGACGGGCCGCTCGGCGCGCGCCGGCTGCTGGCCGAGATCGACGGCCTCTCGTCGAGCGTGCTCTACGACCGGCTGCGCGAGCTGCAGGACGCCGCGCTGGTCGAGCAGGGCGACGACGACGCCTACCGGTTGAGCGAGATCGGGGAGTCGCTGGGCTCGGCGTTGCAGCCCCTCGACGGCTGGGCGCAGGACTGGTCCCGCCGGCTGGACTGAGCCGTCGCTCGAGCGCCGATCAGCGGATGGGCAGCCAGTCGGCGATGGCGCGCCCGATCTCGTTCGGGCTGTCCTCCTGGACGAAGTGGCTGCCGGCCACGGTCACCTCGGTCTGGTTCGGGAAGGCGCGCACCCGCTCGCGCTGCTCGCCGGTGAGCAGCGCGCCGGGTTCGGCGTTCACGAACAGCTTCGGGACGTCGGACGTGGACAGCCACTCGGTGTAGGCCTCGGCGATCTCGGTGACGTCGGCGGGCTCACCCTCGATCGGCAGCTCCCGCGGCCACTCCAGCGTCGGCCAGCGCTCGCCCTCGGCGATGAAGGGCCGCCGGTACTCGTCCATCTCCTCATCCGTCAGGTCCCGCAGCACGGCACCGGGCAGCACGCCTTCGACGAAGGCGTTGCCCTGCAGGATCAGCTCCTCGCCCGCGTCCGTGCGGAACGACTGGAAGAGCTCCCGCGCGCCTTCGGGGAACTGGTCCCAGCGCATGGGGAAGATGGCCTCCATGTAGGCGATGCCCGCCACCCGCTCCGGGTGCCGCCGGGCCCAGTCGAAGCCCAGCCCGGACCCCCAGTCGTGCACGACGAGCGTGATGCGATCGCCCGGGTACACCTCGTCCATCCAGGCGTCGAGGTACCGCCGGTGCACGCCGAAGCGGTACGAGCCTGAGCCCGGGTCCTCGAGCTTGGACGAGTCGCCCATGCCGAACAGGTCGGGGGCGAGGCAGCGGGCGTAGGGCTCGACGTGGGGGATCACGTTGCGCCACAGGTACGACGACGTCGGGTTCCCGTGCAGGAACACGACGGTCTCGCCGGTGCCCCGCTCGTGGTACGCCATCCGCTGTCCGTCGGCGATGACGAAGGACTTCTCCAGCGGGGTGGGATCGATGTCGGTCACGGCGCCTCCTCGGTGTCGGGTGCGCGTCGGAACCTACGTCTTCGATGGGCACGCCTGCCCTTGACGTTGCCCGGGCCCGCGGCCACGATGCGGGCCACACGCTCCGGGGGGAACCGAACATGACGCTGACCGAGTCCTACTGGCCGGGGACCGACGATCCCATCCTCGAGACGACCGTCGGCGGCGTGCTGCGGGCTGCCGCCGAGGCGACACCGGATGCGCCCGCGTTCACCGGTGGCGCGGCCGACCCCGCCGCTCGTCGCACCTGGACCTACGCCGAGCTCCTCGACGAGGCCGAGGCGGTCGCCCGTGCGCTGCTCGCTCGCTTCGACCGGGGCGACCACGTCGCGATCTGGGCCCACAACGTCCCCGAGTGGGTGCTGCTCGAGTACGGCATGGGCCTCGCCGGCATCGTGCTCGTCACCGTGAACCCGGCGCTGCGCCCCGAAGAGGTGAAGTACGTGCTGGAGCAGTCGAAGGCGCGCGGTGTCTTCGCCGTCGACGCCTTCCGGGACCAGTCGCCGACCAAGATCGCCGCCGACCTCCAGGCCGACCTCAGCGGCCTCGAGCACGTGATCTCCATCGATGCGTGGGACGAGTTCCTGGCCTCGGGCGATGCCACCACGGAGCTGCCGGACGTGGGTCCCGACGATGCCGCCCAGGTCCAGTACACGTCGGGCACCACGGGCTTCCCGAAGGGCGCCCGCCTCCACCACCGGGGCATCACCAACAACGCCCGGCTCACCCGAGCCGAGCTGGCCGATGGCCCCATGAGCTACGTCACGCCGATGCCGCTGTTCCACACGGGCGGATGCGTGCTCGGCGTGCTCGGCGCCGCGTCGGCGGGCGACCACCTCGTCCTGCTCGAGCAGTTCGATCCGGCCGTCCACCTCGAGCTGCTCGAGACCTACGCGGCCGTCGGCTCGGCGGGCGTGCCCACCATGCTCATCGCGCTCATCAACCACCCCGACTTCGCCTCGCGCGACATCTCGTCGCTGCGGTACCTCGTGTCCGGTGGCGCGATGGTCCCGCCGGATCTGGTGAACCACATCGAGTCGTCCCTCGGAGCGTCGTTCCAGATCGTCTACGGGCAGACCGAGCTGTCGCCGGTGTGCACGATGACGACGTCGGACGACACGATCGAGGACAAGGGGACGACGGTCGGCGCGCCGCTCGGTCCGGTGGAGATCAAGATCATCGACGTCGGGTCGGGGGCCACCGTCCCCTGCGGCGTCGAGGGCGAGATCTGCGTCCGCGGCTACCTGGTGATGCTCGACTACTTCGACATGCCGGACAAGACGGCCGAGACCATCGACGCCGATGGCTGGCTCCACACCGGCGACCTGGGGACGATGGACGACCGCGGCTACGTGGCCATCACCGGTCGCCTCAAGGACATGATCATCCGTGGCGGTGAGAACCTGTTCCCGGCCGAGATCGAGAACCGCCTCTACCAGCACCCGTCCGTGGCGCAGGTGGCCGTGGTCGGCGTCCCCGACGCCGAGTGGGGTGAGCAGGTCGGTGCCGTGGTGCAGCCGGCCGACCCGGCTGCCGGCATCGACGTCGCCGAGCTCCAGGCGTACTGCCGCGAGATCATGGCCGGCCAGAAGGTGCCGAGGCTCTGGTACGTGGCCGACGAGTACCCGATGACCGGCAGCGGCAAGATCCAGAAGTTCGCCCTGGTCGAGCAGATCGAGAAGGGGCTCCTCCGCCCGGTCCGCTGACGGCGCTCAGGACGCCAGGGCCCGCAGCCGACGTCTCGGATACCACGCCGAGCGCCGGCGGCTCAGCGGCCGACCGTCTGGTAGCCGAGGTCGAGGTGGTCCATCGCAGCACGGATGCCCGGTCCGTCGTCGCCTTCCCACACGTAGAGCGAGGCTCCGAGGTGCTCGGCTGCGGCGACGCACTCGGCCCCGAGCGTCGACACGCGGTGCGCTGCTGCGATCTCGGCCATGCGGTACGACAGTGCGCTCATGGGTACGATCGCGACGTCGTTCGGGAGGCTCAGGAGCTTCGAACCCAGAGCTCGACGGCGTTCGGGGCTCCAGCGACCGGTCAACGCCCCGCCCGGAGCTGCCACCACGCTCTTGGACAGCCGGTAGAGGTAGAGGTTCGTCGTGGCCGGTTCGTGCGCGGCGAGCACCTCAGCAAGACCCTCGGACACGTCATCGGCCAGGAGATCGCGCAGCAGGTGGTCGTCGAGGACGGCGCGCGTCATGTCGTGGCGAGGTCGGGATCGTCGCCGAGGGTGCGCGCGAACTCGGCGTGCTGATCCCGGGGCAGGAGATCCCCGAGCAGCTTGCGTCCCTCACCACTGGGGACCGTCAGCACGCCGAACCCGAGATCGATCACGTCGACGGGGCCGCCGTCGTCGAGGCTCCAGCGGTGCCGGGCGCCGGCGGGGAGGGACATCTGACCCGACGAGGACACGAGGTACGTCTGGATCTCCATGACCGCACGATACTTGGTGATGGCGGTATCTGCACCAAGTACGACTTGGCGTCCGGGTGCGGTCATGACGGCGAACCCGAATGCCTGACCCCGACAAGGGAGTCGACCGAGCACGGCCGTCCGAGCGCCCGCTGACGGTCGAAGCTGGTGTCGCAGTCGTCGAGCTGGTCGACACGGACCTGCAGCGCCCGCAGCGACGTGGTGCCCTGGCCGCACGCTCGGGCCACGGGGTGCCACTGGGCGAACCACTCCCCGAGGAGGTTGCGATGGTCGACGTGACCGAACGCGACCTCCACGCCGGGCAGCGCCATGCGCGCGCCGGAGCTCGCTGTCTCGCCATGCTCGATGCGATCGACGATGTCGCGCAGGAGGTCGTGGGCGTCCGTGGGGTCGACGCCGACGACGACGAGCTCGGGATGGTCGAGGCGCCACCGGAGGTCGACGGTGCAAATCCAAGGCACCTCGGCGGTGACGCCGACGGCGGCCCATCCGTGCTCGTCGATCATCCGGGCGTAGTGGTCGGCGACGGCAGCGTCGCTCAGACCGGCACAGCGCAGGCACATGGCGGATTCCCCCTTGCACGGCGAGAGCCGTGCGGTGGTCCAGGGACACCCCTTCGAGGCGTGGTGTCGAGCGCTGCATGACAGTCTCCACACGACCGCTGACAAGAACCTCCGTACGACGCCTACGCCCGCGACTCAGGATTTCTCCGGGTGACTGTCGATTCCGGCGAGCGCGTTCGTGGACAGGGTGAGCAACCTCTGCTCGCAGCTGACCTGAAGGAGAATGACCGCCATGCCTCAGTACCTGATCTCCGTCTGGCACGACGACGACTACGCCGACAACGACTGGTCCGATCCCGACATCCAGCGCCTCGGCCAGCAGGTCGGTGCGCTCAACGAAGAGATGGAGCGCACCGGGACCTGGGTGTTCGGTGCCGGTCTGCAGCCGCAGTCCACCGCCACCGTGGTGCGTTCCGCCGGCGGCGACGTCTCGATGACCGACGGCCCCTACGCCGAGACCAAGGAGCAGATGGGCGGCTTCTGGGTCATCGAGGTTCCCGACCTCGACGTGGCGCTCGAGTGGGCCGGCAAGTGTGCCGCTGCCTGTGAGGGCCCGGTGGAGCTCCGCCCGATGCAGGTGGATGGCTGAGTCCCTCGAGGAGGTCTTCCGGAGGGAGTCCGGCCGCTGCACCGCGACCTTGATCCGCGTCCTCGGCGACCTCGATCTCGCCGAGGACGCGGTCGCGGAGGCGTTCGCGATCGCCGCGGCGCGGTGGCCGGCCGACGGCATGCCACCGAACCCCGGAGGCTGGATCACGACCACCGCCCGCAACCGGGCCATCGACCGGCTGCGACGGGAGTCGGCCCGGGACGACCGCCACCTCGCTGCGCACCGACTGCACGCCGCCGACATGGAACCCGACCCCGACCCCGACCCCGAGCTCGGCGACCTCGATGAGCTCGTCGACGTCGTCCCCGACGACCAGCTGCGGATGATGTTCCTGTGCTGCCACCCCGCCCTCGCCGCGGATGCGCAGGTCGCGCTCACCCTGCGGCTCCTCGGCGGCCTCGGCACCCCCGAGATCGCCCGCGCATTCCTCGTCCCGGAGGCGACGATGGCCCAACGCATCGTCCGGGCCAAGCGCAAGCTCCGCGACAACCACGCCCCCTACCGCGTCCCCGGCGACGCCGAGCTGCCCGACCGGCTACAGGCCGTGCTGGCCGCGGTGTACCTGATCTTCACCGAAGGCCACACCGCGACCTCCGGTCCGGACCTGACCCGCGCCGACCTGGCCGGCGAGGCCATCCGTCTGGGCCGGGTGCTGGTCGAGCTCATGCCGGACGAGCCGGAGGCGGTGGGCCTGCTGGCGCTGATGCTGCTGACCGAAGCCCGCCGCCCAGCACGGACGGCGGCCGACGGCACGATGGTCCGCCTCGCCGATCAGGACCGCGCGCGGTGGAGCAGCGACCTCATCGCCGAGGGCCACTCCTTGGTGCGGGCCTGCCTGCGCCGCAACGCGCCCGGCCCGTTCCAGATCCAGGCCGCCATCGCCGCCGTCCACGCCGACGCCGCGTCGGCTGAGGCGACGGACTGGTCCCAGATCGTCGCGCTGTACGACCAGCTGTTCGTACTGCGCCCCGATCCCATCGTGGCGCTCAACCGGGCCATCGCCATGGCCGAGCTGCACGGCCCGGCCGTCGGACTCGAGATGGTGGAGGCGCTCGATGCCGAGGCGATGACCGGCTACCAGCCGTTCCATGCCGCACGGGCCGACCTCCTGTCGCGCGCCGGCCACCGCCACGATGCGGTCGCCGCCTACGACCGGGCGATCGAGCTCACGGACAACCCGACCGAGCGTGCCTTCCTCGAGGCCCAGCGCGAGCGCCGACAATCGGAAGCGGGGTAGCTGACGTGGGGCCGTGGAACATCAGGCCAGCGCGGTCAGCGCAGCCAACACGCCGGTAGCGGCGGCGATGGCGCCCCCGAGCCAGAGCGTTTGCTGATGGAGTCGCTCAGCCATCTCCGTCCGCAGCTCGGCGAGCTCGGCGCGCAGGAACTGCCTGGTGACCAGCTCGTCTGCTTCGACGGAGGGAAACTCGGACATGAGGGCGTTTGCATCGTCCTCGCCGAGGAGCGGGACAAACTTGTCGTAGAGAGATGAACGACGCCGGGCGTCGAGGGCCATGGTGACGGAGATCCTTCGAGGTGAGAAGGTCACGGACCCTCTGGCCCGGGCGGTTGTGCGGGAACCGGGCGGCATCAGGCCAGTCGCGCTCGTCACCGCGGTGCAGGGCGAGCTCGTCGGGTGCGACCGAGAACAGGTCGACCTGCCCCGAGTGCTCCTCCGGTCGCCGTCCCACCACGAGCCAGAGCGTACGAGCGTGGGCGGTCGCCGGAGTCACCCGCGCTCTGGACGAGCTCGACGTGGCTCGCGCACGTACGACGCGGCGCGCTCGGTCAGTCTCGGCCGAGCATCCTGCGCACTCGGAAGAGCTTGCGCTGGGCGTCCGAGCGTCGGACCGGATCAGTGATGCGTCCGAGCCGGACACCGGCAAGCAGGTACGGCAGGTCCTCTGTCCGGTCCTCGACCGCGACGATCTCGCTGACCTGGAAGCGCCCCTCGACCGAGCGGACGACGATCCGGTGCTCAGGCTCTCCGTCGACGATCACCACGATCTTCCCGCAGTCGGTCAGATCGCCGGTCTTGCCGAAGTCACGCAGCGGCGTGGGAGAGATGGCTCCGCCGTCGAGCAGCTTGAGCAGCCGGAAGACCTCTCGGAGCATGACCGGGCTCCGTTCGTTCAGCGCTCGCAGGTCCGCCCTCGCCTCCTCGAGGAAGAGGACCCGTTGATAGGGCCCAGGCGCCTCGCTCACAGCTGGTCGAGGTCGATCCCGAACTCGGCGGCAGCATCGGCGAGCGATGTGCGGACCCCGGAGTCGGATGCGTCACGCTCGCGGATGCGCTCGGCGATCGCGATGTCTTCGGCCACGTCCAGCAGGAGCTGGAAGGTCTCGAACGGGACCACGACGGCTTCCGGCTTGCGGTGGTCGCCGAACACGACCGGTTCTGCGTCCAAACCATCTCTCCGGAAGCGGTCGACGTGCTTGGTCAGATCACGGCGCGCCGCGCTGATGGTCTCGATCATGGGTCGTGTCCTCTCGGATGTGTACAGATAGGTGTACAGGCTCTCGGTGCCCGCCCGCAACCTGTCGTGGGTGACTCGTGGCGCCGACGAAGGCGTCGTAGATCGAGATCGAGCGCCCGAGCTCATCGAGCTGAGCGCCCGTGTCGAGAGCCGGCTCGCCGGAGGAACACCGCCGAGGCCGTGCGGCCGACCACCGTCCCGTGGCCCCCGCTGGCCCCGAAGATCTGGACGGTTCGAACCTGTTCATCCACGGCGTCCACGAGCTCCTCACACCCGATGATGTCGTAGCCCTGATCGCTCATCGACTGGTAGACGACATCCCAGTACGCATCGACGTCCATGTCGGGACGTTCCACGATCCGGGCGGTCGTGGTGGCTCGATGCGACGTCATCCCAGCGAAGCCACGGTCGCACCCGCAGCCCGGAGTACGACAGCCGAGCGGCGGGATGAACACGAGCTCTCCGTCGATCGTCCAGACGTACTCGTCGTCGCGCTCGCCCTGGGTCTCCTTCGTTGCTTCCAGCACGTACATGGGTCGTCCCTTCATGTGTCATCGGAGGGGAAGTGGGACGAGTGTGCCGACGGGCTACGACAGGAATTCGGCCGGCCGTTGATCGGAGTCGGTCGAGGAACTGACGATTGTCACGGCTCACCACGTCGACGTGACCCTGGGCGTCGCAGTGGGGCGGTCGTACGGTCCGAGGCGGATCACGCGGGGTGCTCTCACCCCACCCGGCAGACGGAAGGGGAAGGCGCATGTCGACCCGGACCCGGACCGCCGCCACGATCCCGCTGCTCGCCGGCGGGGCGCTCATCGCCGGCACGCTCGCCGGGGCGCCGGTGCTTCGGCGGCGGTACAACCGTTGGGGTGCCACCGACGAGGAGCTCGCCCGCCCCATGCCGGGCGACGAGCTCGTCGTGGACCCGAAGCTGACCTACACCCGTGCGATCACCATCGACGCCCCACGTGAGGACGTGTGGCCGTGGTTGGTGCAGTACGGCCAGGGCCGTGGCGGCTTCTACAGCTACGACGCGGTCGAGAACCTGATCGGCTGCGACATCCACAGCACCGACGAGATCCTCCCCGAGCACCAGCACCTCGCCGTCGGCGACCTGATCCGCTCAGGTGGGAAGGACACGTTCCCGTGCTGGATCGTCATGCGGGTCGACCCGCCGAGCACGCTGGTCCTGCAGGGTGCCGGCACGCCGGCCGAGGTCGATGTCCCCGAGATCGTCGACGAGGTCCCCGATCGCGGCTACGTCGCCTCCACCTGGCAGTGGCTCCTCGAGCCGCTCGACGACGGTCGCCGCACCCGATTGATCGTCCGCCAGCGCTTGACCTACAGCCCGAACCAGTCCGTGCTGTGGCACGTGATCGAGCCGTTGAACTTCGTCATGGAGCGCAAGATGCTCCTCGGCATCAAGGCGCGCGCCGAAGCCGTGTGACCGGTCAGCGGATCGGCTCGAGGGCGGCGGCGACGTCGGGATCGAAGGGGGCGGCGCTGCAGCCGCTCGGCATCCGGGCAGGGAGTGCTGCCGCCGGCGGCGAACTGGCATCGGTGCAGGACCTGAACCCTCGACGCTGGCCTCGACCCATCGTGTCGGTGCTGTGCGTCGTGCTCGCCGTTGGCGCACTGGCGCTGCTCAAGGTGGCGATCTCCGATGTGGCCGACGCCCGCGAGCGCGAGCGGGAGATGATCGCCAACGCGGTGACGACGTCGGCCCGGATCGTGTCGGAGGAGCCGAGCTGCAGGCGCAGCGCACCGGCCCGCTTCGGGGGTGCCGGACGCTGCGAGGTCCGTGTCGAGTTCGAGGTGCCGGACGAGCAGGTGCCGGTGCGGACCAACGTCGGCGGGACCGGTCGGCAGGGGGACACGGTGACGGTCACCTACCAGGCCGATCGCCCCTACCGGGTGCTGCGGGGCACGAGCCTCGGGAACCGGATCCCCGGCGAGGCGTACACGGGCGTGGTCCTGTCGTTGGGGCTGCTCGCACTGGCCGTCACCGCGCTACGTCCGCTACCCGACCCGGAGGACGAGACCGAGCTCCACCGCACCCGATCCGTCGTGGCCGTGCCTCTTCTGTTCGCACTGACGATGGCCGCCGTCCCGGTCCTGACCGGCCTCGCCTGGGGGATCGCCCTGGTGGTCGGCCTGCCCCTCCTGCTGGCCGAGCTCCACCGCTGGCACGACCGGCTGGTGATCGGGGTCGATGAGATCCGGCAGCGGCGCTGGTGGCGCGGCACGCAACGGCTGGTGCCCGATCAGCGCACGACGATCCGACCCGGCGCCAGCTGGCAGGCAGCCGGCGCCCTGGTCCTGGCCGGACCCGACCGCAGCATCACGCTGGTCCCCCGGGCCTGGCAGCACCCGGCCCGGGTGGCCGATCGTCTGCTTCGCGTCCTGCCGGCCGCCGGCGTCACCATCCCGGAGGGTGTGGCCGCCCAGCTCTGGGCGCTGCGGGACGGCCGCCGACGCTCAGTCGGCTGATCGGTACGACCCGCCTGCAACGATGGGCGGATGGGCTTCCTCGACCGGTTCCGCACCCCGAAGCAGCCGGTCGAGCCCGAGTCGGAGCCGGACCCCTGGGACGGATCGGGCGTCGACTGGGCCGCCGCGGGCGTGCCCGACGACCGCATCGAGATGGCAGCCGAGATCGCCTCGTCGCCGGACTTCGGTGTCGACGCCAGCACCGAGCCCGGCCGTCAGTGGAGCCTCGCTCTGTTCGACGACGTGCGTGGGGTCGTGGGTGACGATGCCATCGAGGCGCTGCCGTCGTGGCTCGAGGAGCAGCCCGCCATCGACGAGGTCGACCACGTCGACCGGGAGCTCATGGAAGTCCGCGGCGAGATCGATCGTGACACCCTCGCCCGGCTGGTCGTGACCCGGCTCGCCGTCACGGCCGACCCCGGTTACTGGGACGAGGATCCCGGCGACGAGGTGTAGCCCTCAGCGAATCGGCTCGGGCCCTCGCATGTAGATGTCGCGCCCAGCCGGGATGCGGTCGATCCCGACCACCTCCTTGCCGAACGGCGCCAGCGCCAGCAGCGCCAGCTTGAAGTTGGCCACGCCGAGCGGGATGCCAATGATCGTGAGGCACAGGGCTAGGCCGGTGACGACGTGCCCGATGGCGAGCCACCACCCGGCCAGCACCAGCCACAGCACGTTGCCGACGCAGCCGAGCGCCATGCTGGCGTCAGGATCGGTGACCACCACCCGCCCGAACGGCCACAGCGAGTACCCGGCGAGCTTGAAGGACTGCACGCCGAAGACGATCGGCATCATCGGCGTGTCGCAGCAACGTGGCGCTTCCGTCGGTGACATCCCGTCTCCTCGATCGGCCCGGTCCGCCCCGAGCGCTACGAGCAGGTACGCCCCTGCTGTGACCTGGCGGTGGTGGCGGGAGCTCGCTCCGGGACTGGTCGAGCAGGACACCCGGAGGCCGGATCGCCTGTGCCACGATGCGACCGTGCGGCGGAAGGCAGTGGCGGCGGTGTCGCGGCGTGAGCTCTTGGTGATGGTCGTTGTCGCGGGCGGCCTCTGGATGGTGCTGTCCGCCACGTGGGTCATGTTGCCGTTCCGCTTGCTGGTGACCCTCGTGCACGAAGCGAACCACGCCGTCGCGGCCGAGATCGTCGGCGGCGACGTCCACTACGTCATCGTGAACGAGCACGGGGGTGGCCTGACCGCGTGGGATTACGACGGGCAGCCGTCCGACACGGCCGTGCTGTTCGTCGCGTCCGCCGGCTACGTCGGTACCGCCGTCATAGGCGCACTGCTGATCGAAGGGGCCGCACGACTCCGTAGAGGTCGGGTGGCGGCGATCGCACTGGCGGCGACGATCGCTGCCATCGGACTCGCCTGGGTCCCGTGGCGCGTCGACCCGGGTCCGTTCGCCGCCGCCGGTACTGGCTCCGATTCAGGCGATGGGAGATTCACCGTCCTCGTCTGCTGCCTGGCGATCGCAGCGCTCGTCGGCATCGCGTTTCAGCCGAGCGTCCGCCTCCGCCGATTGTCGATCACCGCGCTGGCGACGACGCTGTGCCTGGCCGCCGTCGACGATCTCCGTGAGGTCCTCGACTGGTCATCGCGAGGCGGCCATTCGGATGCAGCGATCGCAGCCGAGTTCAGTCCGCTGTCGTCTTGGATGTGGGCGGGGGTCTGGTTGCTCGTCGGCCTGGGTGCGTGTGCGCTCGGACTGTGGTCGGCCCTTTCAGGCGACCGGTCCACGGATGGGTCGTCCGCCCCCAGCGAGCTCCCCCTGCTGAACGACCCGTCGGCCGATCCGAAGACCCGAATGCCCTGACCTCGAACTCGCGCATCAGCGTGCAGTAGGGGTCTGCGACCGGATCAGCTCCAGCGCGGATCGGGGGTGAGCAGGCCGCGGAGCACGGTGGCCAGGCCCGGCCCGAAGGAGTCGGGGATGGTCGGCCCGATCTGGACCGAGGCCATGGCGACGGCCACGACGACGGCGACGAGGCCGTCGGCGAGGTGCTCGGCCGGCAGGTCGGGGCGGATGCTGCCCGCCTCCTGGCCCTCGGCCAGGAGCTCGGCCACGGCTCGGCGCAGGACGGCGAAGGACTCGGTCTCGAGCACCCGCTCGGTCACGTCGGGCTCGAGGCCGGCGAGCAGGCGGCGGGCCAGCGGATACCGCTCGACGATGGCGAGCACCGTGTCCAGCAGGCGATCGGGCACCGCGCCCTCGGGCCCGAGCGAGGCCAGCTCGACGCCGAGCTCGTCGAAGAGCGAGGTGAGGTCGTCGTCGACGGCCGCGAAGAACAGGGCTTCCTTGTTCTCGAAGTGGACGAAGGCGGTGGTGCCGCCGACGCCGGCGTCACGGGAGATGTCGGCCACCGACGTCGCCCGGTAGCCGTCGCGGGCGAAGCGCTCGCGCGCCGCGTCGAGGAGGGCCTGGCGGGTCTTCGCGCCTCGCGTCGTCGTGCCGGCGATTGCCACCTTGCCAGCGTAGCTCCCAGCGGTCATGATGTGAGCGATTCAGCAATTCACTCAGTTACTCACATCGCGAGGCACGCCATGGCCATCACCACGACCGACCGCCAGACCAGCGATCCCGAGCGCGACTTCCCGGTGCGCCGCATCAGCTTCGAGGAGGTCATCGACGGGCTCGACGCCGACTTCGCCGCCCACGACGACGTGCTCATGTGCCACCTGGTGGCGGCGCTGTCGGGGCTGTTCCCCGACGGCGAGCAGATGTTCATCGACGCCGTGAAGCACTACCGCGACGAGGTCACCGACCCGGACCTGCGCCGCCAGGTGAACGCCTTCATCGGCCAGGAGGTCACCCACGGCCGAGAGCACCGCCGCCTGAACGAGCGTCTGGCCGAGCTCGGCTACCGCTCGAAGATGGTCGAGGAGAGCCTGCAGCGCGACGAGGTGATGACCCCGGGGATGATGCGGATCATCAAGGTCGCCACCCGCTTCGGCCCGCTGCGCGACGTCGGCCGGCAGATCCAGGAGGACGAGCGGTACGAGCCCGAGCCGATCATGCTGCTCGCGCTCACCGCCGCGCTCGAGCACTACACCGCGACCATGGCCGAGATGCTGCTCACCGAGCCCGAGCTGCAGCAGCGGTTCGCGGACCAGCGGTTCTTCCGGATGTGGGCGTGGCACGCCATCGAGGAGTGCGAGCACAAGGCGGTCGCCTTCGACGTCTACCGCGCCGTCGGCGGCGACGAAGCGACCCGGCGCAAGGCGATGCGCATGGCGACGCTGGCCCTCGCGTTCATCGCCGGCTACCACACGGTCGCCGGTGCGCTCCGGGACCGCCGCAGCTACCGGCGCGCTGCGCTGGTGCGGAGCGTGTGGCGCAACCGGAACAACCCGCTGTTCTCCCGCCGCCTCCGCCAGCGCCTGGCCGACTACCACCGGCCCGACTTCCACCCGCTCCAGCACGACACCACCGCGATCGAGGCGGCGTGGCGTCGCTGGCTGGACGACGACGGACCCCGCCCCGACGCCGCGGCCGCCTGACCTTCGGGGCGGCGTGCGCCGCGTCGGCCGAGATCCCCTTCACGCTCGCCTGGGGGACCTGCTGGACCGGCGTCGACGACCATGCACGTCCCGCCCGTGCATGGCCGCCATCCGGGGGTGATCAGGCGATGCGCCTCGCCAGGCGTCGCGTGGCGCTCCCGGGCCGGAACAGACCGCCGGCTCCGTCCACCGACTTGAGGTAGCGATCGTCCGAGGCGATGGCCTCGGCGCCGCGATCGATGCCGTCGGCGTCGTCGCTCATGCCCATCCAGCCGACCATGCCGTACTCCCCGTAGTCGACAGAGCCGAACAGCACCGTCTGGTGCGTGATCTCGGCATGCAGGTCGGCGATCTCCACGCTCCACTGGATCGCCTCGCCGATCTTGCCCTCGGCGGGTGCGGCGTTGGTGACCTCGGCGTAGGCGCCCACGTCGGGACGGGTGTACCCGCCACCGGCGACATGCTGCACCCGCATGAAGTGGTCCTCACCCGGCATCGCGATCCAGTCGCGCGCCTTCTCCGCCGCCTTCAGGTACGACTTGTCCTGGGCGAGCGCGTCGGAGGCTGCCCCGACGGCGGCCAGGCCGCTGACCTGCGTGCTCCACGCCATCGTCCCGAGCGGGCCGCCGAACAGCCCTTGCCAGAGCGAGACGTCGAGATCGGTCTTGTCGTTCACGAGCGCCGTCATCTCGACCGCCCAGGGCACGACCTCGTCCATCGGCCCCTGGAACGTGATCACGCGTTGGTAGATGTTCATCCTGTGTCCCTCCATCCGGTGGTCGAGTCGATCCCGGCCCCCGGAGCGAAGGTAGGAACCGAGCGCGAACGAAGCGCGAGCCGTCAGGTGCTGGGTCGCCGCTGCGCCGCCCGGCGTTCGATGTGGCGGGCGAGCCCGTGGGCGCCGAAGCGCCGGCACGCGGCGAGCGCATCGTCGAACGCCTGCCGTGCGGCATCCTCGGCACCGGTGCACCGGTGGACCAGCGCGATCGCCTCGTCGTAGGGGGCGTGGCACGCACCGCCGGCCCCGAACGCGTTGGCGGTCACGAACCGCCCCCGGAATTCGTGCAGCAGCGGGAGCAGCGCAACCGCCGCCTCCGGAGCACTGGCGTCGTGACAGCCCTCGGCCAACAGGACGAGCGACGGTCCCCAGGTCGTGTCGCGGGGCAGGGCACGCAGGTCGTCGGCGAGGATCGCGTCGATCTCGGCGCGAGCCTCCTCCCGGCGACCGGCCGAGGCCAGGGCGGCGACCCGGGCACACCGCAAACCGGGTATATCGGGCGCGCCGGCCGACACCTGATCGAGGACGTCGGCGATCTCAGGGCCCCGTCCCTGCCGGAGCCGGAAGCCGACGATCTGGATGCCGTGGGCGAGCGGGGGCTCCGGGTGGCCGATCGGCTCGACCGCGGCCAGCGCCTGTGCGGTCAGCGCCTCCGCCTCGCCCTCGTCGCCCTGCACGAAGCGATCGATGGCCTGCCACGTGGTGGCGATCCACCCCCAGTACCGCTGGTCCAGCATCTCGGCCATGCGCGCCAGGGACGCGAGCTCGACGTCGAGGCGAACCCGGTCGCCCAGCTCGAAGCAGTCGGTCACCCGCCACAGCTGCAGGCGGATGAGCTGCTCCTCGCTGAGCCGGTGGCCGTGCTCGTCCACGAGCGCGTCGATCTGCTGGCGCCGGTCGCCCGCTCGGTCCGGTGTCGGGTGGAGCAGCCGTCCGGCGACCATCGTGTCGGCGTCGACCTGCGGGTCGTGGGCGGCCGAGGCGATCCGGCGCGCCTGCGCCGCGATCCGGGCGACCTCGTCCGAGCGACCGGAGATCAGGAGGAGCGCGAGCGCCTGCTCGGCGAGCAGCGCAGCCCGGCGCTGCGGCGATCCGGAACCCAGCACCTCGACCGCTTCGCGGAGCAGGGCGGCACGCTCGGTGTCGAGGAGGTGCACGTCCGCCCCGCGACCTGCGTGGCCGACGAGCTCGAGCACGGCATCAGCCACGTGGTCGCTGGCGCCCTCGTCCAGCGCCAGCTGGCGGGCCTCGCGCAACGTGGCCGTCGCCCCCACGAGGTCGCCGGCCCGCCGCTGCGCTGCGCCGCGCAGGAGCAGCACGTCGAGCACGGGGCCGGCCTCGGGCCGACGGCCGACGAGACCCAGGATGCGGCCGGTCCAGGTGACGGCCTGCTCGTAGGCGTGGACGCGCATGGCGTGGTCGGCCGTCCGGCGCATCGCCTCGTACCAGCTGTGCACGTCGTCGTCGTCGCCCGCCGCCTCGTAGTGGTGGGCCAGCACGGCGGGGTCGACGTCCTCGTCACCCCCGTCGAGCACCCGGGCGACCCAGCTGTGCAGTCGACGGCGCTTGCGGTCCGGGAGCTGGCCGTACACGGCGTCGCGGACGATGACGTGGTCGAAGCGGAGCCGGTCACCGCCGAGCTCGACGAGGAAGCGCCGCTCCACCAGTCGGTCCACCGCATCCGTCGGGGTCCCGGCGATGGCGAGGACGGCATCGAGGCGTTGCCCCGTCATCGTGGTCCCGAGCACCGACGCGACGTCCAGGGCGAGGTGCGCCGCGGGATCGAGGGTCGCGGTGCGGTGGGCGATCAGCTCCCGCACCGTCGCCGGAACCGCTTCGCCGTCGTCGACGCCTGCCTCCTTCCGGGCCCGGATGAGCTGCCCGAGGTAGAGCGGGTTCCCGCCGGTGCGCTCGTGCAGCGCGGCAGCCTCCGCCGGCCCGGCCGGACCGGAGCGGCGCAGGAGGACGGCGACGTCCTCGGGGGTCAGTCCGCCGACCGGGAGCGTGCGGTACCGACCCAGGCGGTGGAGCTCGGTGACCGTGCGGGCCAGCTCCTCATCGGGCGGCTCGTCGTCCCGGAAGGTCGTGAGGACGAGGACCGGGTCCTCCTCGAGCGAGCGCAGGAGGTGGCGGGCGAGCCGGTGGGTGGCGGCGTCGGCCCAGTGGACGTCGTCGATGACCAGCACGATCGGGGTGGCGGCGATGCGCCGGACCGCGGTGGCGACGGCGTCGAAGGCGATGGATCGCTGCAGCGGGTCCGTGTCCGACCCGGGTCCTGGCGGGCGCCGCTCACCGTCCCCCGGCCCCGTTCCGAGCAGCTGGAGCGCGGCGCCGAGATCCCCCACGATCCGGTCGCGGCGGTCGTCGTCGAGCGCGGACAGGTGGGCCTCGATGGCCTCGACGAAGGGTTGGTAGGGGATCGCCCGCTCGCTCGTGCAGCGGCCGTAGAGCACGGTCGCCCCCGTGCGGTGCGCCGCCTCGAGGGCGAGCCGGGTCTTCCCCTCGCCGGCGCCACCGTGCAGGGCGACGCTCATGCGTCGTCCCGACTGCGCGACGGCCCAGGCGCCGGCGATCACGGACAGCTCGGTCTCGCGCCCGACGAAGGGGTCGCCCTCATCGTCGAAGCCGCCGGCGGCGATCGCGTCGGTGGGTGGCCCGAGCAGGTGGAGGTAGAGCGCCTGGGTTCGCTCGTCGGGGTCCACGCCCAGCTCGGTCGTCGCGAGCTGCCGGAATCGCTCGTAGGCGCGGAGCCCGGCGGTGCGGTTCCCGGCTGCCAGGTGCGTGGTCAGCAGCGTCCGTTGGCTGACCTCGTCGTAGGGATCGCTGCGCACGGCGGCCTCGGCGGCCACGACCGCGAGGTCGTGGCGCCCGAGAGCCGACCAGGCTCGGGCAGCGGTGCGATGCGCCTGTCGACAGGTCTCGGCCTGGCGGGCCCGTGGGGCGCTCAGCCAGTCGGCTTCCACGCCGGGGAGGAGCGGCTCGGCCAGCGCCCTCGCCGCCTCGGTGGCAGCGGTCGCCGCGGCCTCGTGGTCGGCGTCGAGCAGCGCCTGCCGAGCGGTGGCTTCCAGGCGCTCGGCGCGCACGAGGTCGATCGGCGGCGGGTCGACCCAGTGCAGGGAGTAGCTGTTCCGGTGACCCTCGAGGCACACCGCGGTCTCCAGCGGATCGAGGAAGGTGCGGACCTTGGCCACGAGCCCGCGCAGCGCGCCCCGCCAGTGCTCACCCGGATGGTCGCCCCACAGCACGTCGGAGAGCTCCTCGACGGGGACGGGGCGGTCCCGGTCGAGCGCGAGGTAGGAGAGCAGCAGCTGGCACTGCGAACCACGCAGCGGGATGGTCACTCCGTCCCGTTCGATGCGGATTGCACCGAGGAGGTGGAGCGACCCGGGGTCGCTCACGGCGCCGACCTTACGACGCTGCTCGCGAGGCCGCTCCGATCAGCGTCGGTCAGATCCCGTCGGCGGCTGCGGCGGCGGCCTCGTCGACGTCGGATCCCTTGGCCAGGGTGGCGAAGACGGCCGGCGGCTCGCGCCAGGGGTCGGCGTCGCCGTTCCGGGCGGATTCGATGGCCTCCCACACCCGCTGGGGCGTGCAGGGCATGTCGATGTGGCGCACGCCGAGGTGCGACACCGCGTCGATCACCGCGTTCTGGACCGCTGGCGTCGAGCCGATGGTGGCCGCCTCGCCGATGCCCTTGGCGCCGAGGGGGTTGAGCGGCGAGGGAGTCTCGGTGGAGCGGACGTCGAAGCTCGGCATCTCGGCGGCGGACGGGAAGCCGTAGTCGGCGAAGTTCGACGTGAGCGGGTTGCCGTCCTCGTCGAAGCGGACCTCCTCGTACAGCGCCTGCCCGATGCCCGAACCGATGCCGCCGTGCTGCTGGCCCTCGACGAGCAGCTGGTTGATGACCGTCCCGCAGTCGTCCACGGCGACGTGGCGGACGAGCCGGGTCTTCCCGGTCTCGGTGTCGACCTCGGCCACGGCGATGTGGGCGCCGAAGGGGAACGTGGCGCCGGCCTGCTCGAACAGGGCGTCGCCTGCGAGGGGTCCGCCATCCTCCTCGGCGGCTCGGGTGGCCAGCTCGGACCAGGCCAACCCGCGAGCGGGCACGCCCTGCACGCCGACGGTGCCGGTGCTCGTGTCGACGACGATGTCGGCTTCGTCGGCCTCGAGGAGCCGGGCGGCGAGTGAGCGAGCGGCGTCGACCAGCGCCTCGGTTGCCTGGTTGACGGCGGAGCCGCCGAGCTGCATCGACCGCGAGCCGCCGGTGCCGCCACCTTCGGGGATGCGGTCGGTGTCGCCGTCGACCAGGACGATGTCCTCCACGGGGATGCCGGTCTGGGCGCTGACGAGCATGGCGTAGGACGTCTGGTGGCCCTGGCCGTGGGCGGAGGTGCCGGCGAAGATGGTGGCGGTGCCGTCGGGGTGCACCTCGACGCGCCCGTTCTCCTTGGCCCCGCCGCCGGCGGTGATCTCGACGTAGACGGCGACCCCGATGCCCAGCTGGCGGGTGTCGCCCCGTTCGCGGCGCTCGGCCTGCTCCCGGCGCAGGTCGTCGTAGCCGACCACGTCGGCGGCGGTGCGCAGGGGGAGGAGGTAGCGGCCGCTGTCGTAGGTGTTGCCCGTGAGCGTGGTGAAGGGGAAGACGTCGTCGCCGAGCAGGTTCAGCTCGCGCAGGCGGATGGGGTCGATGTCGAGCTCGTGGGCGGCCTGGTCGACCAGCCGCTCGAGCAGCGCCGTGGCCTCGGGACGGCCGGCGCCGCGGTAGGCGCCCACCGGCGTGGTGTTGGTGACGGCCACGGCGATGTCGAACTCGATGGCCGGGAAGGCATAGGTGCCGTGCGACATGCGGCGGGTGCCGCCGGGCAGGGCGGCCCCGACCCCCGGGTAGGCGCCGGCATCACCCACCAGGTGGACGCGCAGGCCGGTGAAGGTGCCGTCGGCGCGGCAGCCCAGCTCGGCGTACTGGATCTGCCCCCGGCCGTGGGGCATGGCCTGCATCTCCTCGCTGCGACCCGGCACCCAGACGACCGGGCGACCGAGCCGGCGGGCGGCGGCGGCCACCACCGTGTACTCGTGCTGCGGGCCGGCCTTGCCACCGAAGCCGCCACCGACCCTCGGGGTGATGACGTGGATCTGGTCGGGTTCCATGCCGAGCGCCCGGGCGAGGCCGCCCTTGACGAGGTGGGGGAACTGGTTGGCCGGCCACACGGTGAGCCGGCCGTCCTCGGCGGGCGCGGCGGCGAAGCAGTGCACCTCCATCGGCGCGACGGCCACCCGCTGGTTCACGTAGCGGCCCCGGACCACGACGTCCGATACCGCCTCGAGGTCGAGCGGCGCATCCGAGGACTCGGACACGGCCAGGTTGTCGTCGCGCCCGGGGACGATCGGCGTGGCATCGGGGGCGAGGGCGTCCTCGGGGTCGACCGAGGCGGGGAGCGGGTCGATGTCGGCCCACACCATCGCGGCCGCATCCTCCCCCTGGGCGGGCGTCTCGGCCAGCACCACGGCGAAGGCCTCGCCGACGAAGCGGACGCGGTCCTCCGCCAGCGGCGCCCGGATGAAGTCGTCGTGCAGGCGCACGAACCCGTGGTGGGGTCCGACGCCGAGGTCGGCGGCGGTCCACACCGCGACGACGCCCGGCATGGCCCGGGCCTCCTCCACCTCGATGGAGGTGATCGTGCCGTGGGCGGTGTCGGAGCGGACGAAGACGGCGTGCAGCGGGTCCTCCAGCGGGAGGTCGGCCACGTAGCGGCCCGCGCCGCGGAGCAGCTCCGGGTCCTCCGTGCGCACCACGCGGGTGCCGAGGATGGAGCCGTGCGTCTCGGTGCTGGTCGTCACTTCGGCGACCTTATGGCGGTGGGGGCCGGAGGGTGATCCGACCCAGCTCGCTACCGGTCGGAGATCCCGTGGTACGGCCGGCCGGCCTGTTGGAACTCGGCGGCGAGCGTGAAGAACTCGTCGCCGAACGGGTCACGGCCCCGGAGGGGGAGCATGGCGCGGCGGATGGTCCAGTCGTGCGGGGCGAGCTCGGCGGCCCGGTCCCAGCAGCGGGCGGCCGCGTCGTCGTCCCCGGCGTCCCGGTGGTGGAGCGCGATGCGCCAGAGCAGCTTGGCCTGCTCCTCGTCCGGGGTGAGGTCGCCGACGGCCTCGCGCGCAGTGTCCTCGTCGACGAGCGGGGTGCCGTCTCGCACCCAGGTGCGGATCGCGTCGAGCTGCCGGCCGGAGTCCACGCCGGTGAAGTCCTTGAACGTGTCGGTGGCGTAGGCGTTCCAGTTCGGCTGCACGATGGTGTCGTCGGCGTCGATGAGCACGACCGTGGGCACGTTCGAGATGGCGTAGAGCTCGGTGACCACGTGATCGGCGTCGAGCAGGACCGGGTAGGTCACGCCCTCCGTGAAGGGCCGTATCTTGTCGGCGTCCTCGTCGATCGCGACGGCGATGACCTGGAAGCCGTCGTCAGCCAGCTCGTCCTGCAGCGCCTGCCACCCGGGCAGGTCGTAGGCGCACCCTCACCACGAGGAGAAGGCGACGAGCAACCGCTTCTTGGTTCGGTGGTCCGACAGCGAGTGCCACGTCCCGTCGAGGTCGGGGAGCGAGAAGTCCGGCGCCCGCAGCTCCTGCAGCGCCGAGCGGCGGGCACCTCGTGGCGCACCCACCGCCGTCGTGCCGGAGGCGTCGTCGACCGCCACGGGGCGATCGAGCAGCTCGCCGAGCACCCGGACGTCGACGCCACCATCGGACACCAGCGCGTCCCGATCGGGGACCAGCACGCACGTGTCGTCACGGCACAGACCCTCCGGCTTCAGCATCCAGCCGAGCGTCGACTCGGCCGTCGCCGGGTCGATGCGCGGGCCGCCTGCGAAGATCGCGGTGTCGTTGGGCATCGACGGCGACCGTAGCGGGGCGGGTGCTCAGCGCTGGCTCGGCATCCGCTCGACTAGCTCGACGAGGTGGCGGTGGAACTCGGCCGCATCGAGGTCGTGGCTCCAGCCGTGGCCGCAGAGGAGCCGGTCGAAGGTGAGACCGGAGGCGGCGAAGCGGGCGAGTGACTCGGTCTGCGCGTCCCACGAGTACCAGCACGCACGGCGGAACGCCTTCAGCTGCTGGCGCGGCGGGTCCCAGGCCAGCGAGTCGCCGGAGAAGAGCAGGTGGCCGTCGACGTGCCACAGCACGCTGCCCTTCGTGTGGCCAGGGACGGGGAAGCCGACCACGCCGTCGCCGACCTCGATCGGCTCCTCACCCTCGACGAGCGCGGTGGCGTACGGCGCCGCCGACCGGTCGTCGGCGTGGATCCAGACGTCGGCGCCGAAGTGCTCGGCGTAGCGCTCGGCGTCGGCGACGTCGTCGCGGTGGGTGAGCAGGATGAGATCGACGCCGCCGAGGTCGGTCACCGGTTCGACGACCCTGCGGGTCCAGCGCGGTGCGTCGACCATCACGTTCGCCCCGTCCCGGACCACGAGGTAGGAGTGGGCGCCGAACGACGACTCGGCGTTGTGGCCGAGGCGGTGCACACCATCGCCCAGGTCGTGCGGGAAGGCGGGGTGCTCGGGGCGGCGCAGCTCCTCGTGGCCCACCGAACGGGTCGGACAGACCTCGACCGCCCGCCACGCCATCGCCACCTCCTCCAGTGTCTCCGGTTGGCGCACGAAGTACGACACGCCGTCGGCCGGGTTGCGCTCGACGAGGCCGGGGGCGACGTGGCGGGCGGCGTCGCAGTCGATGCAGCGGTCGTCGACGAACCACGGCCCGGGCGCACCCGCCGGGTGCCGGTCCTGGATCCGTGCCATGGGGTCCACGCTAGGCAGGCGGTCCAAGCATGCGGCCGCGATGCCGACGTGGTCGGCTCAGCAGTTGGCCATGGCTGCGAGCGCGTCGCAGATGCGGCGCCGGCCGGTGATGCCGAGGGCGCCGAGCCGGGTCGTGAGCACCGACTTGGGGACGGCGGCGAGGTTGTCGAAGGTCGCCACGCTGTCGTGGTCGATCCCTTCGTCGGGGCCGACGGGGATGCACGTCGGGATGTTCCTGACGGTGCTCGTGACCGGAGCCACCACGACGTTGTTCAGGACCGGGATGACCTCATCGCGGGAGACGACGAGCACGGGTCGGCGCTTCTGGTTCGGTGTCTCCATGAGCCACAGCTCGGCCTGGGCTACCACGGTTCGGCCTCGGTCAGCGCGATCGCGCTGGCCATCGCGAGCTCGTCGTCGTCGGGGGACTGCGGGCGCTCCCGGTAGGAGTCGGCGATCGTCGTGCCGACGCGAGTGCGGCGGACTGCGTCTGCGAGCTGGTGCACACCCCGCCGGATCACCGCCGACCGGTTCTCGCCGATGCCCGCGGCCACGAGCTCATCGATGGTCGCCAGCTCTTCGTCCGTGAAGCGGGTGGGCACCGGCGTCGTCATACCCGCCAGTATACGGGGTGTAGTTCAGGCGGCCAGGGCGTGGCCGACGGTGAGGTCCACGACGTGGTCGACGGCGGCGGCGAGGGAGCGGGCGAGGTTGAACTCGTAGGCAGCGGCCCAGACCTCGAGGCCGAGATCGTGGGCGGCGTCGGCGACGATGCCGAAGATGTGGTCGCCGGATGCGACGACGACGCGGTCGTAGCGGGTGAGGTCGATGACGTGGGTGGCCTCGTCGATGAGGCGCAGGTCAGCGGCGTCGGGACCGCGGCCGGCAGGGAGCAGGCGCAGGTCGCGGTCGCAGTCGAACGCGATGCGCCGGTACACGAAGTGGGAGGCGGCACCGACGAGGTGGTCGCCGACGTGCCAGCCGACCATGGGCCGGTAGTGGCGCAGCACGAGCTCGAGGTCGCGCGACGTCAGCTTCGGCCCCAGTCCCAGGTACTCGACGTCGAGCAGGTGGAGTGCTCGCCTAGCTGTGCCGGTCATGGTCGGCCCCCGTCGTCTCGGCCGGGAACCGCAACCCGGCCTGTGGAGAGAGGTACGCCGTGACCGTGACGGGTCCCTGCCCAAAGGTGGGTCGTCAGCTGGCGCGGAGGTTGCCCGTCACCACGAGGATCTCGGCGTGGGTACCGGTTCCTGTCGGATGCCCCTCGTACGCTTGGAGTCCTCGCCGCCTCCCTGGCGACTCGGTGCTGCAGCGCCCTTCCGCTCCGAGATCGGAGGTGCGAGCATGTACGTCAGCGAGTTCCAGCGCCACGAGGTGTTCAAGTGGCTCGAGGAGCAGATGGGACCGGAGAGAGCTTCGATCATGATGGACCTGCTGCCACCAGTCGGATGGGGTGACGTCGTCACGACGCGTGACCTTCACGCCGAGGTGGGTGGTCTCCGGAGCGAGATGCAGGCGGGCTTCGCCGAGCTTCGGGCGGAGATGCACGCTGCCCACTCCGGACTCCTCGTCAAGCTGTTTTTCGGGATGGTGGCGAGCAACGCCACGCTCGTCGGACTGGTCCTGACCGCGACTCGGTTGAGCTGATCGGATCGTCCGGAAAGGTTCAGCCCGCGCCGACGACGACCTCGGCCCGGTCGGCGAAGAACGCCACGAGACCTCGGATGTTCTCGGCGCCCTCCTTGGGCTCCTCGTAGCTCCAGGCGATGCCGTCGTGGGTGCCGCTCTCGGTCTCGATGGTCCAGTAGGAGGCGTCGCCCTTGAACGGGCAGTGCGTGCGCAGGGCGATCGGTCGCAGCTCGGCCTGCACGTCCGCCTTGGGGAGGTAGTGCACGGTGGGGAGGCCGGTCTCGTCGAGCAGGACGGGCCGGTCGGAGCTGGCGACCACCGTCCCGTCGAGGCGGACCTCCACGTGGACGTCTTCGCGGCGGGTCTCGATCGTGTGTCCCTGGGTCATGCTCCGTGCAACGGGGATGAGCTGCTGCCCATTCCATGCGGGTCGGACTGCTCCTACGGCCCGGCAACGACGACGACGTAGCCGTCCGGATGCCGGAGCCAGATCTCCCGCAGGTGGGAGTTGGGGTTCTCGAGCGGTCCGTCGATCACGTCGGCGGACGTGGTGCGGGCCCGCTCGACCACGGCGTCGACGTCGTCGGTGGAGAACCACAGCAGGATGCCGTTGCCGCGTGACGGGTCGTCGGGGTCGCCCATCTCCGGGTGCTCGTCGGCCTCCCAGCGATGGAGCTGCAGCACGAGCTCGTCGCCGTCGAGGAGCATCTCGTACTCGTCGCCGCCATGGCCCGACGTCAGGCCGACGACGTCCTGGAACCAGCGCGACGCGGCCTCGACGTCGCGCACCACCACCATGGGTTGGGGTCGCAGCACGGCGCCCACGGTACGGGTGCCCGGAGTTCCTGTCACTGGGGTCGTGCGACGATCGCTCCATGGCCATCACGACCGAACCCCGACTCGGGCAGGACGCCCGGGTCGGCGCGCTGTTCGAGCGGTTGGCCGAGCTGCAGGGTCAGCGCAACGTCATCGACGCCCAGATCGTCGACGTGGTCCGGGAGCTCGAGGAGGACGACCTGTGGGCGATCACCGGGTCCCGGTCGCTGGAGAGCTGCGTGGCGTGGAAGACGGGGTCGTCGTACTCCCACGCCAAGGCGCTGGCAGAGGTGGCCCGCCGGGCCGAGGCGTTCCCCCGCTGCGTCGGCGGGCTGCGGGAGGGTTCGCTGTCGCTCGACCAGGTTGCGGTCATCGCCGAGAAGGCGATCGACGGCTCCGACGAGCACTACGCCGGCCTCGCCCAGTCGGCCACCGTGTCCCAGCTGCGCACGGCGCTCAACCTGGCGCCCAAGCCGGACACGGAGCCGCCGGCCGAGCCGGAGCGATCGGTCACCAAGATCACCGACGCCGAGTTCGCCATCTGGCGGGTCAAGCTGCCCTACATCGACGCCGCGGTCTTCGACGCCGCCCTGCAATCCCACCTCGATGCGCTGGTGGCCGAGTGGAAGCGGGACCACGGCGAGCGGGACAAGGCGTCGGAGGAGGCACCGCCGTTCCCCACGGTGGCCGATGCGTTCATGCGCCTCGTCGAGCACGGCTGGGATGCCGACGCAGTCGCCCGGCCCCACGGCCACCGCACGACGGTCGTCGTCCACCTCGACGTGGAGTCCCAGATCGGCTCGCTGCACCTCGGACCGGCGCTGTCGGAGGCCGAGCGCCTCTACCTGACGTGCGACGCTCGGGTGGAGACGTGGTTCGAGCGGGACGGGAAGCCGATCGGCGTCGGGCGGGAGACCCGCGAGATCCCCCGCCGCATCCGCCGGGCGCTGGAGCACCGCCACCCGACGTGCGCCGTTCCTGGGTGCGGGGCGACTCGCGGCCTGCACGCCCACCACATCTGGCACTGGGAGAAGGGCGGCCCGACCGAGCTCTGGAACTTGGTGCTCGTATGCCCGTTCCACCACCGCCTCCACCACCGGAAGCTGATCACCATCTCCGGTCCGGGCCACGCCGTCACCGTCACCGACGTGAACGGGCGGACGCTCGACGGCTCGTCGGTGGCCAGACCGCCCACGGGCCCGCCACCCGACGTCGCCCCCTATGCCGGGCCCACCGGGGAGCGGGCGAACTGGAAGTGGTACGAGCCGATGGCCCCGGGAGCGCGAGGCCGCGACAACTGAGCGGGTGTGCCGCCGAGACCTGCGTGCTCGGCGGCGCATCGGCGCGCCCGTGCGCTCGGGCCAGCACCGTCGACGTCCCGAGACTCCGCGGCGACGGCGTGCGACACTGCCTGACGGATCCATGCGACACCTCGCCAACCCCCATCGCGGCCGCGGGCTCCCCCGCCAGGAGGGCCTGGCGACGGGACGCGTCGTCGCCGATCCCACCGACGCCCAGGCGCTCTACGCCCGCTGCCCGGTCGCAGCCGCGACGCCACTGGTCCCGGCTCCAGACCTGGCCGGTGCCATCGGCGTCGGGCAGCTGTGGCTGAAGGACGAGCGCCAGCGGATGGGGCTGGGCAGCTTCAAGGCGCTGGGGGCGTCCCACGCCATCGCCCGCCTCGCGGCCCGAGCGGTCGATGCGCCGGGCGAACCGGCCGACCAGGCCACGATGTCGACCGCGCTGGCCGGCACCACGTTCGTGTGCGCGTCCGCCGGCAACCACGGGCTCTCGGTGGCGGCGGGGGCGCCGGTGTTCGGCGCGTCGGCGGTCATCCACCTCGCCCGCACCGTGCCCGAGGCCTTCGTCGACCGGCTGCGGGCCCGCGGCGCTCGCGTGGTCCGCTCCGGCGACGACTACGAGGCGGCGATGGCGGCGGCCATGGCCGACGCCGAGGCGCACGGGTGGACGCTGCTGTCGGACTCCTCCTGGCCCGGCTACGTCGAGCTGCCCACCCTGGTGATGGAGGGGTACCTGATCATGGCCGCCGAGGTCGCCGATGCCATCGAGGAGCCGCCGACCCACGTGGTCCTGCAGTGCGGGGTGGGCGGCCTCGCCGCCGCGGTCACCGCCCTGGTCCGCGACCGCTGGGGCGACGGACCCACCGTCGTCGTGGTCGAACCAGCGGCTGCGCCGGCGCTGCTGGAGAGCGTCGCTGCCGGCCGCCCGGTGGCAGCCCCGGGGCCGGTCTCGTCGATGGGCCGGCTCGACTGCAAGGAACCGTCGCACCTCGCCCTGGCCGCCCTCGCCCGCGACGCAGACCACTTCGTCACCATCACCGACGAGCGCTGCGACGAGACCGTCGCCGTGCTCGACGAGCACGGGATGGCCACGACCCCCTCCGGGGCCGCCGGCGTCGCCGGGGTGCACCACGCCGGCTCGCACCGCGAGGCGCTGGGACTCTCCGAGGGCAGCCGGGTGCTGGCCTTCGTCACCGAAGGACCGGAGGGCGAGTCGTGACCGCGCCCGACCAGGCTGATCTCGCCTCGCTGCGCCGGCACCTCCACCGGCACCCCGAGACCGCGTTCGACGTGGACGCCACCGCCGAGCTGGTGGCCGAACGGCTGGCCGCGGCAGGTCTCGACGTCACCCGCGGCGTCGGCGGGAGCGGCGTGGTCGCCACGCTGCGGCGGGGCACGTCGAGCCGCAGCATCGGGCTGCGTGCCGACCTCGACGCCCTGCCGATCCAGGAGGCCAACACCTTCGATCACCGCTCGCAGGCGCCGGGGGCGTTCCACGGCTGCGGCCACGACGGCCACACCACGATGCTGCTCGGCGCCGCGCTGCACCTGGCCGCCGACACCGGCCCGGACGGCTCTGACATCGACGGCACCGTGCACTTCGTCTTCCAGCCCGACGAGGAGAACGGGCGCGGAGCCCAGGCCATGCTCGATGACGGGCTCCTCGAGCGCTTCCCGATGGACGCCGTGTACGGGATGCACAACCTGCCGGGGCTGCCCGTGGGCCGCTTCGCCACCCGGCCCGGGCCGTTCACCGCGTACGAGGAGCGCTTCGAGGTCGAGGTCCACGGGCGGGGTGGCCACGCGTCGGCGCCGGAGCGCACCATCGATCCGCTCGTGGCCGCCGCCCACGTCGTGATCGGCCTCCAGAGCATCGTGTCCCGTGCCCTCGCCCCCCAGGACCACGGGGTCGTGTCGGTCACCGAGCTCGTCACCGACGGCGCCCCCAACATCATCCCCACGACGGTGACGATCCGCGGGGACGTGCGCGGCTACGAGGAGCACGTCAGCGAGGCGATCCGCACCCGGATGGGCGCGATCGTGGAGGGCACCGCCGCCGCCCACGGGGCCACGGCCACGCTCCGCTACGACCGGGCCTTCGAGCCGACGGTGAACACCGCGGCCGAGGTCGACGTCGCGGCCCGAGCCGTCGGCGGTGTCGCCGGGGCCGAGATCGACACCGACCACGCGCGGATGGGCTTCTCCGAGGACTTCGCCCAGCTCCTCCAGCACAGGCCCGGCTGCTTCGTCCTCATCGGCAACGGGACCGAGGGCTCCCACGGGGCCACGCTGCACAACCCGCACTACGACTTCAACGACGACGCCCTGCCGTTCGGCGTCGCGTACTGGACAGGCCTCGTCCGCGACGTGCTGGGGTCCCGATGACGACGATCCGCACCGTCGGTCACGGCACCGCGGATGCCGACGAGCTCGGCGAGCTGCTGCGGGGCGCGGGCGTCACCGAGCTGGTCGACGTCCGCCGCTTCCCCGGCAGCCGGCGGAACCCGCAGTTCTCCTCCGAGGCGATGGCGGGGTGGCTGCCCGAGCACGGCGTCGGGTACCAGCACCTCGAGTCGCTTGGCGGGCGGCGCAAGCTCGGGCCGGACTCGCCCCACATCGGCCTGCGCAACGAGCAGTTCCGGGCCTACGCCGACCACATGGAGACCGACGAGTTCCTCGAGGGCGTGGCCGAGCTCCTCCAGATCGCCGAGGACGAGAGCGTGGCGGTGATGTGCTCGGAGTCCGTCTGGTGGCGCTGCCACCGCCGGCTGCTGGCCGACCACCTGGTGCTCGTCCACCACGTGGTGGTCGAGCACCTGTTCCACGACGGCCGGCTCGCCCGCCACGACCCGACCCCCGAAGCTCGTCTCCACGACGAGCACGTGATCTACGACGTCGGCGTCGCTCCGCCGCTGTTCACACCGGAGGACTGAGCCGCCCGTCGCGGCGGGCGGCGCATCCCCGGGTCAGATCGTGACGACCAGCTTCCCCCGGGCCCGGCCCTCGGCCAGGTCGCGCATCGCCTGGGGTGCGTCGGCCAGCGCGTAGGTGGCGCCGACGGCGGGGCGCAGCGTCCCCTGCTCGACCATCGAAGCCAGCTGCTCGAGGTGCTCGTGGCCCTCGGTGGCGATGAGCATCTTCAACCGCTGGCTGACGAAGGGGGAGAGGACGACGGCGCGCAGCTGGCGGTCGAACCCGGCGAGCAGCTTCCCGCCCGCGCTCTCGCCGCCCACCAGCACGAGGGTGCCGTCCGGGCGCAGCACCCGCCGGAGCCGGCGCAGCGACGAGTTGCCGCCGGTGTCGAAGACGAGGTCGTAGCGCCGGTCGCCGGCGGCGAAGTCCTCGCTCGTGTGGTCGATGACGTGGTCGGCGCCGAGCGAGCGGACGAGGTCGGCCTTGGCGCCCGAGCTCACGCCGGTGACCGTGGCCCCTGCGGCGTGGGCGATCTGCACGGCGAAGGTCCCGACACCGCCCGACGCTCCGATGACGAGCACGTCCTGTCCCGCCTCCAGGCCGCCGACCTCGAGCAGGCCCTGCAGCGCGGTGATGCCGGAGACGGGCAGCGCTGCGGCATCGACGAACGACATGCCGGCCGGCAGGCGGGCGAGCTTGGTCTCCTCGGCGACCGCGTACTCGGCGAAGGTCCCCTCGGCGATGCCGAACACCTCGTCCCCGACGGCGAACCGGGTCACGCCCTCGCCCACCGCGGCCACGACACCCGCCGCCTCCCGGCCCCGCACGGGGTCCTTCGGTCGGCGCCAACCGTAGACGGGGCGGACCAGCAGGGGCAGGCCGGTCATGAGGTGCTCCACGCCGCGCTCGACGCCGGCGGCCCGCACCTCCACGAGCACCTGGCCCGCACCCGGCGCCGGTCGGTCGATCTCGCCGAGGTGGAGCGTCTCCGGTCCGCCGTACTCGTGTTGGACGACGGCGCGCATGCGCGTGCCGGTCTGGCTGTTCTCCGTGGTGGTCATGGCCCGCTCCTGCAGCTCGTTCTTACGCTGTAAGTTCACGGTCGACACCGTAAACGTACGGTGTAAGGTCGTCAAGGGCCGATCCGAGGAGGGACCGTGGCGAGGAGCAAGGCAAGGGAACCGCTGAGCCGCCGGCGGGCCATCGAGGCGGCCGTGGCGCTGGCCGACCACCAGGGCATCGACTCGCTGAGCATGCGCCGCCTGGCCAAGGAGCTGGGCGTGGAGGCGATGTCGCTCTACCACCACGTCGCCAACAAGGACGACATCCTCGACGGCATGGTCGACGCCGTCTTCGGTGAGATCGAGGTGCCCCGCGACGCCCCTGACTGGCGCTCGGCCATGCGGGATCGGGCCGTTTCCCAGCGGGCGGCGCTGCTCCGCCACCCGTGGGCGCTGAACCTCATGGAGTCCCGGACCTCACCCGGCACCGAGACCCTGCGGCACCACGATGCGGTCATCGGCATCGGCCTGGACGCCGGCCTCGACCTCACGCTCGTCGCCCACGCCATCGCGCTCCTCGACGCCTACGTCTACGGCTTCGTGCTGCAGGAGCTCACCCTTCCCTTCGACGACGGCGACGCGATCGAGCCGGTGGTCGAGGAGACCCTCGGGGCCATGGACCCCGAGCAGTTCCCGCACCTGGCCCGCATGGCCGGCGAGCACGTCCTGCAGCCCGGCTACCGCTTCGCCGACGAGTTCGACTTCGGCCTGGACCTCGTCCTCGACGGGTTGGCGGTCGCCGCGGCGAGGTAGGCGCCAGGGTCGGCGCGGTGTGTGACACTCCGACCATGGAGCTGGATGCGGCGTTCATCACGGTGGTGGTCGACAACGAGACCGACACGCTGTCCTCACCCGATCCGGGCACGCCCCGGCTGCCCGAGATCGCCGGGCTGCTCGGCCGGGAGGACATCGCCCACCACCGGGCCGGGCGCGACGGCATCGAGGCGTTCGGTCACCTGTGCGTGGCCTGCCACGGCTTCTCGGCGCTCGTCACCGCCCGGGCCGGCGACACCACCAGCACCGTGCTGTTCGACGTCGGGCCCTACGGCGACGTGTGGCTGGCCAACGCGGAGCGGCTGTCCATCGACCTGGCCACGATCGGCACCGTGTTCCTGTCGCACTGGCATTGGGACCACAGCGGCGGGTTCCCGGTGGTGATCGAGGCGATCAGTGCGGCCCGCGCCGCCGCGGGCCTGGCCCCGCCGGTGGTCGACGTCCACCCTGACCGGCCCGACCAGCGGGGCACGGCCATGCCCGACGGTCGGGTCGTGTTCCTGCCGGACGAGCCCACGTTCGCCGAGCTCGAGGCGTCCGGCGGCGACGTGGTCCGCCACGGCGAGCGGCACCCGGTGGGGGAGCTGCTGGTGGGCAGCGGCGCCATCGAGCGCCAGACCGACTACGAGACCGGGCTGCCCGGACACCTCACCTTCACCGGTGACGAGGCGGTCGAGGACCCGCTGATCATGGACGAGCGGTGCCTGTCGTTCCGGGTGCGGGGCCGAGGGGTCACGGTCCTGTCCGCCTGCTCGCACGCCGGCGTGGTCAACGCCTGCCTCGAGGCGGTCGCCACCCACGACGATGCCCCCGTGGACCTCGTGCTCGGCGGCTACCACCTGGCCGGCGCGTCGGTGGAGGGCCGGATCGACGCCACGGTGCGCGACCTGGACGAGCGGATCGGCGCCGCGTTCGTCGCGCCCGGCCACTGCACCGGCTGGCGGGCCAAGGCAGCGATGGCCGACCGCTTCGCCGGCGGCCGCTACGCCCCGAGCGCGGTGGGCACCCGGTACGTCCTGGCCTGAGCCAGCGGTCGGTGCGCGGCACCGCAGCGCTGTGACACGCTGAGGGGCGGATCGAAGGGGGACCCATGACCGAGCCGCGCATCCTGGAACCGCAGTGCGAGTGGACGTCGGACGACGTCGGCGATGCGGAGGTGTGGACCGAGCACCTCACCGCCGCCGAGCTCGAGGAGCTGGACGCCGCGCTGCGCCACGCGCTCGAGCGCTCCGACGACGTGCTGGACCTGACGAAGGACGACTTCCCCCTGCCCACGCTGGGGGCCCGGCTCACCGACGTCGAGCGGGAGCTGATCGACGGGCGCGGGTTCGTCCGCATCCGGGGGATCGACCGGTCGGCGTACAGCCAGGACGAGATGGAGGTCGTCTACTGGGGGATCGGCACGCACCTCGGGTCGCCGTGGGCGCAGAACAAGGACGGCCACGTGCTCGGCGACGTCATCGACCACGGCCGCAAGGCCGACGACCCGACCGCCCGCGGCTACCAGCTGGGCGGTGTCGCCCTGCCGTTCCACTGCGACGGCGCCGACCTGGTCGGCCTGCTGTGCCTCGACAACGGGCTGTCCGGCGGGCTCTCCGCGGTGGCCAACTCGGTGAGGATCCACAACCAGCTGGTGCGCGACCGTCCCGACCTGGCCGCCGCCCTCTACGAGCCGTTCCCCTACGACTTCCGGGGGGAGCAGCCCGAGGGTGGCAAGGGCTTCTACGAGGTGCCCGTGTTCACCGAGTGGGACGGCCGCCTGTTCGTGCGCTGCATCCCGCCCTACATCTGGGCGTCGCAGCGCCACGACGACGCGCCCCGCCTCACCGACGTGCAGCGCGAGGCGCTGAAGGCGGTGGAGGAAATGGCCGACGACCCCACCAACCACGTGAAGATGGACCTGCGCCCCGGCGACATCCAGCTCATCAACAACTTCCACGTGCTCCACGGGCGCACGGCCTACGAGGACGACCGGGAACACGGGAAGGTCCGGCACCTGAAGCGGCTGTGGCTGGAGACCGACATGTTCGAGACCCGCCCGCCGTACTTCGCCAACCGCAACCACTGGGAGGCCAACCGGTCGGCCAGCCGGATGCGCGCCGGCTCCGCCTGAGCGCCGTCGCCTGGACGCGCGACGGCTGGGCGGCTCGGCTCCTCCGCCGGAGCTCCGCCGCCCAGCCATGCAAGACGTATACCGCTGCTGTGACGGCGCCAGCACGCCCGCCCGGAAGGAAGGGACCATGGTCCCTGCCCGGCGCCGCTGACCCCCGGCTAGACCCGGGTGACATGTGCGACCACTGCAGCTGCCGCCAGCACCGGGCCATCGCCGAGCTCTCCACCGAGCACGAGCAGATCCTGGAGGTGGCGTGGGCCCTGAGCGAGCGCCACCGCGAGACGGGCGTCTCCGACGGCCCGCTGCAGGAGCAGCTCGGGCAGATGCTCGCCGTGCACGTCGAAGCCGAGGAGGTGGCGCTGTACCCCCTGCTGGTCGAGACCGGCGGGCTGCAGCCCGAGCACTCCGACGCCCTCGAGCAGGAGCACACCGACCTCGCCTCCGCGCTGATCAGCGGGAAGTTCGATCGACGGATGTACTTCGAGCTGGCCTCCCACATCGAGGAGGAGGAGCTCGAGCTCTTCCCGCTCGCGATGTTCGGCTTCGACGACGAGGACTGGGCGGTGCTGGAGGCGACCCCTCGCTTCCTGGCACCGGACACGCCGCTCGTCCACTGAACCGGCCCTGCGGGCACGGTTAGGTTCGGCCCGACCCGGACCCCCCGACCCCAGGAGCCCCCGTGAGCCACCCCCGCCCCTTCCGCTTCGGCGTCCAGCTGGCCAACGCGGCGTCCGCCTCGGAGTGGGCGGACCTCGCCCGACGAGCCGAGGCGCTCGGGTACGACAGCGTGATGATGCCGGACCACTTCGGTGAGCAGCTCGCCCCGGTCCCCGCCCTCATGGCTGCCGCCGACGCCACCACCGACCTCAAGGTCGGGACGCTCGTCTTCGCCAACGACTACAAGCACCCCGTCGTGCTGGCGAAGGAGGTGGCCACCCTCGACGTGCTGTCCGAGGGTCGGGTGGAGTTCGGCATCGGCGCCGGGTGGATGAACACCGACTACGAGCAGTCGGGCATCACCCACGACCGCGCCGGCGTGCGCATCGACCGCCTGGCCGAGAGCCTCGAGGTCTGCAAGGCGATCTTCGCCGGCGACACCGTGGACTTCACGGGCGAGCACTACGACGTCACCGGCTACCAGGGGTATCCGAAGCCGGTGCAGACCCCGCACCCGCCGATCCTCATCGGTGGCGGCGGCAAGCGGATCCTCACCCTCGCTGCCCAGCACGCCGACATCGTGGGCATCAACCCCAAGATCGCCTCCGGGCGCGTGGACACGCCGACGGCGCAGAACGGTGCGGCGGACCGGACCGACGAGAAGATCGCGTGGGTTCGCGAGGCGGCGGGGGACCGCTACGACGACATCGAGCTCAACATGCTCGTGTTCGCCGTCGTGGTCACCGACGACGCCCAGGGGACCATGGAGATGCTGGCGCCGATGTTCGGCCTCGACCCGGCCGAGGTGGCCGACTACCCGCTGGCCTGGATCGGCACCGAGGACGAGATCGTCGAGTCGCTGCAGGCCCGGCGCGAGCGGTGGGACGTGAGCTACCTGGTGGTGCAACAGGACGCCATGGAGGCGGCAGCACCCATCGTCGCCCGGCTGCGCGGCACCTGACCTGACGACGTCGGCGACGGCGCGCTCTGTGGCGCCATGACGTTGGACCCTGGCCCTTCGTCCCACCGGGGCGGACGATCGGGGAAACGTCACGGACAACCAGAGGAGAGCGCCATGCGCGCCATCGTGTACCACGGGCCGGGCAAGAAGGACTGGGAAGAGGTACCCAAGCCGACCATCCAGGACGACACCGACGCCATCGTGCGCGTCGACGCCGTCACCATCTGCGGCACCGACCTGCACATCCTGAAGGGCGACGTCCCGGCCGTGACCGACGGCCGGATCCTCGGCCACGAGGCGGTCGGCACGGTCGAGGAGGTGGGCGCCGGCGTGAAGAACGTCGCGGTGGGAGACAAGGTGCTCGTCTCCTGCATCACCTCGTGCGGCGCGTGCCGCTTCTGCCGCGAGGGCCGCTACGGGCAGTGCCTCGGCGGGGGCGGCTGGATCCTCGGCCACCTCATCGACGGCACCCAGGCCGAGTACGTGCGAGTGCCCTTCGCTGACACCTCGACGTACAAGGCGCCGGACGGCGTGCCGGACGAGGAGCTGCTGATGCTCGCCGACATCATCCCGACCGGGTACGAGGTGGGCGTGCTCAACGGCAAGGTCTCACCCGGTGACGTGGTGGCGGTCGTGGGTGCCGGACCCATCGGCCTGGCCACCATCATGGGCGCCAAGCTCTTCAGCCCGGCCCACATCGTCGCCATCGACAAGGTCGACGCTCGGTTGGAGGCGGCGAAGTTGTTCGGTGCCGACGTCGTCGTGAACAACGACCGGGAGGACCCGCTGGAGGTCGTGCGCGGCCTCACCGAAGGCCTCGGCGCCGACGTGGCCGTGGAGGCGGTGGGCGTGCCCGCCACCTTCGAGCTGTCGGCCGAGCTCGTCCGTCCAGGCGGCCACGTCGCCAACGTCGGCGTGCACGGCGAGCCCGCCACGCTCCACCTCGAGGAGCTGTGGATCAAGGACGTCACGATCACCACCGGCCTGGTCGACACGTACTCGACGCCGACGCTGCTGAAGCTGGTGACGAGCCGCCAGGTCGACTCCCGCCGGTTCGTGACCCACCACTTCACGATGGACGACTTCATGGAGGCCTACGACGTGTTCACCCGCGCCGGGGAGACCGGTGCGCTCAAGGTTGTGGTGACCCGGGACTGAGCGGCGTCAACCGGCGGGCGGCCGTCGGGAAGGGACCGAAGGTGACCTACCGGCTCGACCCCGATCGCCCGCTCGTCGACGAGTTCCGCCGCGTCGCGCTGGCTTGCCTCGACGACGCCATCGACCGCCTCCAGGTCGGCGCCCACGCCGATCTGGAGGACGACGTCCACGAGGCCCGCAAGCGAGGCAAGGAGGTGCGCGGCCTGATCCGGCTGGTGCGCCCCGCCCTCGGGGATGCGTACGCCGCGATCAACGCCGAGGTGCGCGACGGTGCCCGTGAGCTGTCCAGCCTCCGGGACGCCCACGCCCTGGTCGACACCGTCGAGGATCTGATCTCCGCCCTCGACGGCAACGGCACCGATGATCTCGAGCGTCTCGCCGACCACCTCCGCGCCGGGGCATCGGTGGCCACGGGCGGGGTCGACAGTGACGACCCTCGGATCGCCGTGGCTCGCAGTCGGATGGAGACGGCCCGGGCGATGATCGCGACGTGGCGGGCCGCGATCGACGTCGAGTCCGTGGCGGGCGGCGTGGCCAAGAGCGCGACGCGCGGTCGCAAGGCCTGGAAGGCGAGCCGGAAGGATGCCGGGGACGAGCAGGTGCACGAGTGGCGCAAGCGGGTGAAGTACCTCTGGTACCAGGCCCGGCTGCTCGAGGCCGCCGACCCCGACGGCATCGGTCCGCTCGTGGAGCAGCTCGACGAGCTGTCCGATCTGCTCGGCGACGAGCACGACCTGACCGTGCTGGTCGAGCACGTCGAGCGGGGCGCCGGCACGGACGAGATGGTCGACGTCGACGCCGCTCGCATCGTGGAGCTGGCCCGTGCCCGACAGGCGACGTTGCGAACGGCGGCGCTGCAGCTCGGCGAGGAGGTCTTCGGCGACGGCGTCGACGCGCTGGTCGCGCGGCTGGTGGACCCGTGGTCCACGCCTGCGGCCCGGGCGCGGCGTCGTGGGCCCGAAGCGCGAGGCTGACCGGCGTGACCGAGACCAGTGGCACCGCGTCCGAAGCCGACGACTACGGCCAGTTCCCGCTGCGGGGCTACCTCGAGATGGACGTCGGGCCCGGGGAGGCAGGTCACGCCCGGGCGACCCTGCAGGTGGGCGCCCAGCACCTGAACCCGAACGGCGTCGTGCACGGCGCGGTGCTCTTCGCCATGGTCGACACCGCGATGGGCAGCGCCACCATGTCGATGCTCCCGGAGGGCCAGCACTGCGCATCCGTCGACGTGCAGCTGCGCTTCATCCGACCCGCGTCGGCCGGCGACCTGGTGGCCGATGTCGAGGTGCTCAAGCGAGGTCGCGCCGTGGCCCACCTGGAGGGCCGGGTCGTCGACGGCGAGGGTCGCCTCGTCGCGACCGCCGCCGGCACGTTCGCCGTCATCACCGTCTGAGGCGGCCATCGGTGCCGTCCCGGCGCCGGAAAGGGTCCTCGGTCCCTGTCGTCGTCGCGCCTCCGTTCGTACGGTCGGACGATGGAGAGACTGAGCGCACTCGATGCCGAGTTCCTGCACGTGGAGGACGGCATCGCCCACATGCACATCGCCGGGGTCTCGGTGTTCGAGGGTCCCCGGCCGGAGCTGTCCGAGCTGACCGCGATGGTCGCGTCCAAGCTCCACCGGATCCCCCGCTACCGCCAGCGCGTGCGGACCGTGCCCCTGGAGCTGGGTCGGCCGGTGTGGGTCGACGACCCGCACTTCGACCTCGGCTACCACATCCGGCACACCGCACTGCCCGCCCCGGGTGACGATGCTGCCCTGCGCCGGCTGATGTCCCGGCTCATGGGCCAGGCGCTCGACCGGGAGCGTCCGCTGTGGGAGGTGTGGTTCGTCGAGGGCCTCGAGGACGACCGGTGGGCGATCATCTCCAAGGTGCACCACTGCATGGTCGACGGCGTCTCCGGCATGGACCTGCTCAGCATCCTGCTCGACGTCGCGCCTGACACGCCGCTGCCCGAACCCGAAGCGTGGTCACCCGAACCCGAGCCGTCGGGGGTGACCAAGGTGCTGGACGCCTGGTCGGAGGCGGTGGCCGACGGGCTCGGCCTGGTGGCCCGGGCGCCGAGCGCGCTGCGGGATCCCGGGCGCGCCGTGACCTCGCTCCTCGACACCGGGCGCGGCCTGTTCGCGCTCACGAGGCACCTGGGCTTGACCACGCCGACCACGCTGGAGGGCAGCATCGGTCCGCACCGCAACTGGGCCCACTCCGTGGTCGAGCTCGACGACGTCAAGGCCCTCCGCAAGCAGCTGGACGCCACGATCAACGACGTGGTGCTCGCCGTGCTCGCCGGGGCCTTCCGCGACCTGCTGCTCCACCGGGGCGAGGACGCCGACGACTGCGTGCTCCGCACGCTCGTGCCGGTGTCGGTCCGCACGGAGGACGCCAGGGGCGTGCCGGACAACCGGGTGTCGGTGATCCTGTTCGAGCTGCCCGTCCACCTGGCCGATCCGGTGGCCCGGGTGCACGCGGTCAAGGAGCAGATGGCGGAGCGGAAGGCGTCGCACATGAGCGAGGCCGGTGAGGTGGTCGTGCGCCTCGGTGATCTGGCCCCGCCGATGGTGGTCGGCGCGGTGATGCGCACGGCGACCCGGCTGCTCGCCCGGATGCCGCAGCGGTCGGTGAACACGGTGACGACCAACGTGCCCGGCCCCCAGCTCACGCTGTACTGCCTCGGTCGCCGGATGCTGGTGCACCTGCCGTACGTGCCGCTGTCCCACGGCGTCCGGATCGGCGTCGCCATCCTGTCCTACGACGGGAACCTCGCCTTCGGCGTGACCGGCGACCGCGACACCGCCGCCGACGTCGACGTGCTCGCCGGCGCGGTGCCGCGTGGCGTGGAGGAGCTGCGCCGGTCCATCGAGGAAGGCGCGGCGGCCCCTACGGGCGCCGGGCGATGAACGTGTAGCCGTAGACGGCGAAGCTCCGGGCCTTCTCCTCGCCGCTCGCCCCAGCGAAGGTGTCGAACGGCTCGCTGATGGCGACGTCGGTGAACCCGCTGTCCTCGAGCATCTTCTGCCAGCCCGCACGGGGCAGCCCGCCCGCGATTCAGTCGGTCCACAGGTCGATGTCGCGCATCGCCTCCGCCGGCACCCGGTTGCCGTTGGCGATGTCGGCGAACTGCAGCCAGCCGCCCGGCCGCAGCGCGCGGAAGATCTCGCCGAACGCAGCCTGCTTGTCGGGACACAGGTTGATGACGCCGTTGGAGATCACCACGTCGGCCCACCCGTCCTCCACCGGCAGGTCCTCGGCGTAGCCCTCGCGCACCTCCACGTGGTGGTGGCCGAGCTCGGCCGCAGCGCGCGTCGCCTTGGCGAGCATCTCCTCGGTCATGTCGACCCCGATCACCCGACCCTCGGGTCGGACCTGTTCGGCGGCGATGAAGGTGTCGAACCCACCGCCGGAGCCGACGTCCACGACGCGCTCGCCCGGTTCCAGGGTCCGCAGCACGAACGGGTTGCCGACGCCGGCGAAGGACTCGACCGCGGCATCGGGCAGGTCGTCAACCACCTCCGGTGGGTAGCCGAGGTGGGCGGCCGCCCGTCGTCCGGTGTGGAAGTGGTACGCCCCGCCGGGCTCGGTGGCCACCATGCGGTACTTGTCCCGGACCTGGTCTCGGAGCTGGTCTCGGTCGACCATCACGTCGTCGGTCATGTCGGTCTCCTCTCGATCGTGGCTGTGGTCATTCGACGAAGCAGTCCATGCAGGCGAAGCGCAGCGGCTCGTCGTCGTCCGCTTCGATCGCGTGGACGGCATTGGGGGTGACGGTGAACACGTCGCCGGGGGCGAGCGGGTGCCGCCCGTCGGCGAGGCGCAGCGCGCCCCGGCCGGTCATGACGACGCCCTCGTGGGCGTGGACGTGGGTGTGGAACGGGGTGGATCCGCCCGGCTCCACGTCGAGGACCTTGAGGTGCACGTCCTCCACCTGCTTGAGCGGACGGACGGTGACGCCGGGCGCCTCGGCCGACGCCGGTGCCACGTCTGCGAGGGAGACGACACCCGACCCGTCGACCTCCGCTCGCGACGGCATCCCGGCGAGGGTCGCCCGGATCACGACGCCGGTCGCCACCTCCCCCTGCTCGTCGGGAGGCAGGAGCCGGTGCATGAGGTCGATCACGTCGGCGGGGAAGAGCGGGTAGGCGGCAACGTCGTCGACGGAGAACGGCGTCCCGTGCTCGATGGTCACGTCGGCGAAGCCGCGGCGCTCCAGCTTCCGGCGGAGCACCCGCTCGGAGACCGCGCCGGCGATGCAACCGGCCCAGGCGGCGTCGCTGGCGAGCACCGCCGGCGGGAGCTCGCGGTCCACGACGAGGTCGGCCATGCACAGCCGTCCGCCGGGACGCAGCACGCGTGCCATCTCGGCGATGGCGCGGCTCTTCCGGGGCGACAGGTTGAGCGCGCCGTTGGAGATGATGACGTCGATCCCGCCGTCGGGCAGCGGGACGGCCTCCATGTCGCCGACGTGGACCTCGCAGCGGTCGTCGAGGCCGGCGTCGCGGATGCTCCGCTCGGCGCGCTCGCACATCTCGGGCACGGTGTCGAGGCCGATGACCCGGCCGGTCGGTCCGACCGCCCGGGCGGCGAGCAGGGTGTCGATGCCCCCGCCGCAACCGACGTCGAGGACGACCTCGCCGCGCTGGAGGGCCGCGTGCGCGACCGGGTTCCCGACCCCGAGCGCCCAGTCGAGCGCCGATGCCGGCAGGCCGTCCAGCTCGGGCCGGTCGTAGAAGCGGTCGGTGACCGAGCGTCCGGCGCCGGCAGGGAGCGCCCGGTAGGCGTCGCGGACCGCGGCCCGGATCTCGTCCTGGAACAGCAGGTCGGGGGATGTGGTGGCCTCGCTCATCCCGGCGCCTCCCCGGTCGCCGGCGCCGGCAGGTCATCGATGAAGGTCTCCAGGCGGCGCAGGACGTCGTCGGGGACCGGGGCCTCCGAGCGCGCGCGCAGCATGCCGCGCAGCTCGCGGGCGAAGGCCAGCTCGCCGCAGCAGCGCAGGCACCAGGCGAGGTGGCGGTCGAGGAGGCGCTGGTCCAGCTCGTCGAGCTGGCCGTCCAGCATCTCCCAGAGGTGGGCGACCGCCTCGTGGCACCCGATCGGCTCGTGCACGGTCATGCGTTCGTTCCCTCCGTCGCCCCGTCCGCCGTCATGGCCAGGCCGTCGACCAGGCCCGACTCCCGGGCGTAGGACCACAGCTCGCGCTCGAAGCGCTGCCGACCGCGGTGCAGCTGGGACATCACCGTGCCGTCCGGCAGGTCGAGCAGCGTCGCGACCTCGGTGGCGTCGAAGCCTTCGATGTACCGCAGCACGAGCGGGGCGCGGTAGCGCAACGGGAGCCGTTCCAGGACCACGTGCACGTCGTGCTCGGAGAAGGCGCCGAGGAAGTCGACGTGCAGCGTGTCGGAGTACGGCAGCGGGTCCTCCTCCTCGAGCGTCCGGTAGAGGGAGAAGTCGCGCTCGTCCTCGACCGGCACCTCGTCGGGCAGCCGTCCGTCCCGTCGCATGCGGTCCCGCCAGAGGTTGGTGAGGATCGTGCGGAGCCACTTGCACGCCGCCTGCGGGTCGCGCAGCGAGCGGAAGGAGCGGCACGCCCGCTCCAAGGTGTCCTGCACGAGCTCCTCGGCGTCGACGCCTCCGAGCCGGCGGGCGAGCGAGTAGAGCCCCGGCAGCTCCTGCCGGCACAACCGCTGCAGCTCCGTTCGCTCGTCGACGCCGAGCACCGAATCACCCGTTCCCCATGGTGAGGCCCCGTCCGTCCGCTGTCCAGGGGTCAGACCACCCGGAGCGTCGTGCGGACCGGGGTCGCGTTCGCCAGCACGTCGCGGACCGGCGAGGTGTCCTGGACGTACTGGCACAGCTCGGTCAGCTGCTCCTCCGACGCGTTCGGGCTCGACACGGTGCCCGTGGCCCGGATCTCGGTGAAGCCGGGGCGAGGGCCCTGCTGGCCGAGGAAGTCGTGCAGGTCGATGTCGCCCTCGATCTCGTAGTCCATGCGCGTGATGTCGATGCCCTGCGCGGCGGCGTTGGCGACGTAGCCGGCGGCGTAGCAGAACCCGAGTGCCTGGAGCACCAGCTCGACGGCGTTCGGCCCCCGGTTGGCCCCGAGCAGCACCGGCGGTTCGTCACCCTCGATGGTGAAGGGCTCGTGGCGGGAGCCGTCGGTCTCGCCGGCGTGGTCGAACGCCCCGATCCGGCCGATGTTGAACATGCCGTCCTGCCACTGGCTGCTGGCCCGGAAGGTGAAGCTGGCGGCAGCGGCGTCGTCCTGGACGTGTGCGATCGTCGCCTGCAGCTGATCGACGTCGATGCCGTTGCGGATGGTCACGGTCTCGGTCATGGGATCCCCCCATCAGTCGTTCTCGTCCCTACACCTGTTCAGGACGACGACGACGACCGATCCATTGCAGCGACGTCGGCCGTTCGACGGACGGGGTCGATCATCTCGATGACCGATGCGAGCGGCACGGTCATGAGCTCGGCCGATCGGTCCTCGATGCCGTAGCTCAGGACCAGGTCGTCGCCCTGCATCGCGAGGCCCGCACAGAACTCGATGCCGTCGTGGGCGAACGCCCACGGCACAGAGACGCCGCTGGGCCGGAGGTCCGGCCCGAGCGTCATGAAGCGGTGTGCGTACCGCCGGGTGCCTCGGTGGTCCCAGGCTTCGTGGACGACGAACAGGAACCCGTCATCGACGGGGAGGCCCTGCGAGCCGCCGCGCAGGTGCGTGAAGCGTCGGTCGGTGGGCGTGCGCGCCACCTCTTCGAGACGACCGCCTCGCTCGCGCAGGACCACTGCAGGATGGGCCGAGTAGAGGAAGTGCAGGGCACCGTCCCGCACGAACGGCGCCCAGTTCTTCTCGTGTCGCTTCGGGTCGGGACCGTCGAGCAGGGTCGCCGCGCGAACGGCGGTGCCGTCCAGCTCCAGCAGCACCATGCGGCAGATGCCGTCGGCTGTGACGTCGCGACTGGTGGCGGTGGCCCACCAGGTGCCGCGCCACGAAAAGATCCGGCAGTCCTCGAAACCGCGCACACCGGTCTGGAAGCGGGGCAACGACACCAGGTCGTCGAGCTCGCCCGCCTCCACGATCTGGAGCCGGTCGTCCAATTGCACCAGGTGGTTGACGGTGGTGATGGCCCCGCAGTCGTCCAGCATCCGGTAGCGGCCGTCGACCAGCTCGTAGTTGACCGAGCGGATGATGGCGCGGAAGCCGACGCCGTCGGACGCGATGGTCGGGTTCATCTCCCGCCGTGCGGGGTCGCCCACGTTCGGGGCGGGAAGCCTGCTCGTTCCAGGGGCGAGCGTGCAGAGCAGCGGCAGCGGAACACCGGGGACCGTGGTACGCCTGCGGAACGGCACAGGCCCGCCGCCGGCGGCAGCGACGTCGGGTTGGTCGTCGAGCCACCGCATGTTGTGCTCGAGGTACGGAACGAGGTCGTTCGGCACGGCCAGGTCCGAGCGGAGCTCAGCGGTGAGCCGGCGAGCGGTGACGAGATCGCCGACGTGGGCGCAGGCGACCGAATGCTCGAAGCGCAGGCCCCACTCGTAGACCCACGTGTGGACGAAGAGCGCGTCCTCACTGCGTGGGATGTCGACTCCCAGGGTCGTTGCGACGTGCGCGACGTCCATCTCCCCTGCTGCGCGAGCGCGCACGGCGATCTCGTACAACGGCTCGGCGCGAGATGGGCGACGTTCCCATGCGTCGAACAGCAGCGGCATACCGGCAGCCCAGTGGGCGTCACTGACCAAGACGCCCGCCTGGAACGCCGCGTAGAAGACCTCCTCGTCCCAGCCGCCGAGGGCGACTCGGCGCTGGTACAGCTCGATCGCTCGCTCGTGGTCTCCGAGATCCCGGTAGGTCTGCGCGAGGTAGAAGGTGGACCTGGGGTCATCGGGTTCCCGTTCGAGTGCGTCCTCCAGGAGCCTCCGGTCGCGCTCGAACTTGTCGGTGCGGCTTCCGCCGTCGGCGTGGTGCACGACGCGCAGCGCATCCAGCGGGGACGAGGTGTGGGCGCCCTCGGCGGCCGTGAGGTACTCGTGTGTGGCCCCCACGTACCGCCAGGTCCGGTCGCTGCGAACCATGCGGGGGATGCGGTACTCGAGCCCACCATCGCTCTGTCGGAGGTGGTAGGCGTCGAAGCTGAGCTCCGGGAGTGGCTGCTCCCACTCCACGGTCATGTCGGCGTCGAGCAGCAGCAGGTACTCCCCGGTGCCACGTGCGAGCTCGAGCAGCTCGCTCCGGTTGGTTCCGAAGTCCTTCCAGGGGCGGCGGTGGAGCTCGCCGGGGATGCCGGCGAGCGTCTCGTGAACGATCTCGGGGGTGCCGTCGACCGAGCCGGTGTCGACGATCACCCAGGAGTCGATGCGGTCCCGGACGGATTCCAGGCACCGGCGCAGCACGAGCGCCTCGTCGCGGACGATCATGCACAGGACGATCTCGGTTGGCTCGTCGCCCCCATGTGGCGCAGCGTCGCGCTCCAGCGCACGAAGCCGGGTCTCCGTTGCGGCGTCCACCCGCACGAGCTCCGCATCGATCGCAGCTCGGACCGCTGCGCAGCGTTCCCGCACGGCGCGTGTCTCGCCGTGTGCACGGCAGTCTTCCGCGTTGGCGAGCACGTCCGCCAGATCGCTTCGAACGCCGTCGGCGTTGCGGAGGATGGACCGGTAGTCGCCGAAGCTGTACTCGAACGCGTCAGGCCGTGCGGCGGCGAGCGCGCTCAGGATCGTCTGGTCGGTCGGACGCCGGCCCAGGCTGAGAGCGAGGTCGAGCTCGTCGCTGAACGATGCTCGCAGTGCCCTCATCTCGGTTCTGCCCCCACGGATCAGGCCACCGGCGATCCGTCCCCGCTCTGCGCCATGGAACCCCCGACGGTCCTCCAGCTCGTGAGGGAAGACCGGCCGGAGCTGATGCACGGTCGGTCGCGTCCGTGCCCGCAGAGGCTCGGCGGGAGGGATGGCGACGTGCCCGATCCCCAGGTCGACCCACGCGTAGCTCGCGGTGCCGAACGGATGGATGTCGATGGTCTCCTCGACCAGGTCGAGCTTGGACCAAGTGAGGACCGCATGCCGTGCGGTGTCCTTGGCTGGATCACCGTTCCGGATCATCGAGAGCGACATGGCCTCAGCCAGGCGATCATGAGCGAGGAGATCCTCGAAGTCGCGCTCGATCACCACGGAGAGGTGGTCGAGCCGCCTCCGGGCACGGACAGACCGGACCCACGCGGCAAGGTGGCGATCGACGAACACGACGAGCGGGACCGGCATCGACAGCACGAGGTCCGACGAGAGCTGCAGACGCTCGGTGCTCGTCGATCGGTGCCCACCCTCCCGTCGGTCGAGATCGAAGAGGCAGCTGACGAAGGTGAGCTCCCTCGGATCCGGGCGCGCGGATCGGGAGGTCCCGTGCGCCGGCAAGGGGTCGGTCAGCCGGTGGCGCCGGTGGCGCCGGTGGGACCGGTGACGCCCGTGGGTCCGACGGGTTCCGTGGAGGCTGTGGGACCGGTAGGGCCGGCGGGGCCGGTCATGCCGGTTGCTCCCTGCGGACCGGTTGGCCCGGCCGATCCGTCAGCACCGGTCGGACCGGCGCCTCCGGTGGGCCCGGTCGAGCCCGCAGCACCGGTCTCTCCCGTCGGCCCGGGAGGTCCGGTGTCGCCGTCCGTCCCGTCCGTGCCATCGCGGCCGGCAGGGCCGGTTGCGCCGGCCGCTGGTTCGAGGGTCTGGCCGTACTCGGCCAGCTCGGCTGCGGTCTCGTTGCGGTCGCCGCCGAAGATGCGCTGCGTGGGGAAGCCGAGCGCCTGGATCGCGGCCGCGACGTCCGGGGACACGGCGGCGGCACCGCCGACGATGATCACCAGGGACGGGTCGAGCTCGAGCAGCGCAGCTGCAGTGGCGGGCGGCAGGGCCATCGGGGACGTCAGCAGCACCGGCACACCAGCCCTGCCGGCCGCCGCGGCAGCGGTCTGGGCGTCGAAGGGCACGTCGTTTCGGGCCACGAAAACGACGCTGGCAGGGCCTCCGGCCGAGGCGCGGAGCTGGTCGGCCGACCCGCCCTGGCTGCGCCCGCCCAGGGCGAACGCGGCAGCACCCACCGCCGCAGTCCCGCCGAACAGCAGGGCCCTGCGGTTCGTGTTGACGGATGGCTCGGCGGCAGCGATCTCCACCGGCTCGTCAGATCGACCGTCTTCGCTCATGTCGCCCCGCTCCAAGTTGTCAGTTGGGGAGACACTAGTTGTGCGGGTGCGCGGATGTCGGCGACGACGGTCCCGATACACCCCGGCTGCAGAACCGGTGGCAGCAGTAGGGTCAGAACACCGACGAACAGCGAGCAGGTATGGACCGGTACTCCTTCCACGTGCTCGGTGCCCTGCAGGTGGTCGACACCGGCGACGGCGACGTCACCCCGCGGGGAGCCCTGCAGCGTCGACTCCTCGCGACCCTGCTGCTCCACCGCGGTCAGGTGGTGTCCGCCGATGCGCTGGCCGAGGTGCTCTGGCCCGACGAGCTGCCGTCGGCATCGGGGGCGTCGCTGCAGTCGCAGGTGTACCGGCTGCGCCAGCACCTCTCGGATCTGGCGATCGAGCACCGCGCATCCGGCTACGTGCTCGACGTCGCGGACGAGTCCGTGGACGCGCACCGCTTCGAGCGGGCGGTCCCGGCGGCTGCCGCGGTCGGCGTCGACGACCCGCAGGGTGCGCTGGACGCCCTGGACGAGGCGCTCGGGCGGTGGCGGGGCACGCCGTACGAGGAGCTGGGCGACACCGACGACGGCCGGATCGAGGCCGAGCGCCTCGCCGAGCTGCGGTGCAGGGCGATGGAGGAGCGCTTCGCCGCCCTGCTCCGGTTGGGTCGGGCCGACGAGGTGACACCCGATCTCGAGGCCTTCGTGGCCCGAGCACCGCTGCGGGAGCGGCCACGGGAGCTGCTGATGGAGGCGCTGGACGCCACCGGTCGACGCGCCGAGGCGCTGCGCGTCTACGACGCGTACCGCCGCGTGCTGGCCGAGGAGCTGGGGGTCGAGCCGTCTGCCCACCTGGCGGCGCACCACGAGCAGCTCCTCGCCGGCGGCGCGCCGGCGACCGCTCCACCGCCGGCCCAGCAGCGGCCCCGGGTTCCCCGCCCGGTGTCGTCGTTCGTGGGGCGCGACGACCTGCTCGACCTCCTGGAGCACCAGGTCGCCCGGCATCGCATGGTGACCCTGGTCGGACCGGGCGGCGTGGGCAAGACGCGCCTGGCCGTCGAGCTCGTGCACCGCCTGGCAGGCGAGTTCCCCGACGGCGTGCGGTTCTGCGACCTGACCGGGATCGCCGACGACAGCGAGGTGGTGCCCGCGGTGGCGGCGACGGTCGGGGTCGAGCCCCGCGCCGGTGTCGACCCCGTCGATCGGCTCGCCGACGTGCTGCGCCACGAGCGGACCCTGATCCTGCTCGACAACTGCGAGCACGTCCTGGACGGCGCTGCCACCCTGGCCGAGGGCCTGCTCACGTCGGTGGAGGGCGTCGCCGTGGTCGCCACGAGCCGCGAGCCGCTGACCGTCGACGGCGAGCGGACGTTCCCCGTCCCCACCCTGGCCTGCGACGGGGAGGGTGCGGCCGCGACCGCGCTGTTCCTCGACCGGGCTGCAGCAGCCCAGCCGTCGTTCGTGGTCGACGCCGGCAACCGGAAGCTGGTCGACCAGCTGTGCGAGCGCCTCGACGGGCTGCCGCTGGCCATCGAGCTGGCCGCGGCCCGCCTGCGCTCGCTCTCGCTGGAGGAGATCGTCGCAGGTCTCGAAGCCGGGACGTCGGTGCTCCGCGGCGGGCGCCGCACCACACCGCGGCACCGGTCGCTCGCCGCCGCGCTCGAGTGGTCCTACCGCTCGCTGGATGCAGACGACCGCAGCGTCCTGTCTGCGGCCGCGCAGTTCGCCGGCGCGTTCGACGCCGACGACATCGCGTTCGTCTCCGACCGATCGCCCCACCAGGTGCGCGAACGCCTCGCCGACCTGGTCGAGCGGTCGCTCGTGGCGCGGGTGGGGGAGCGGTTCCGCCTGCTGCAGGTGATCAGTGGCTTCGTGCTCGAGCAGGTCGACGATGACGACCGTGCCCGGTTGGCCCGGCGACACGCGCAGCAGGTGACGGCGCGTGCCGATGAGGCGAAGCGCACGATGGCCATCGGTCACGACGATCGTGGGATGGAACGGATCCGCGAGCTCGTCCCCGATCTGCGCCGCGCGGTCGCCACGGCCGTCGCCGACGCGGACGTCGAGCTCGCCCGCCGGATCGTGCTGGCCGGGAACACGGCGGCGCTGAACGGCATGATCCCGGAGTTCAACGCCTGGGGCGAGGTCGCCGGTCGGCTGGCCGAGGACGCCGGTCACCCCGACAGCGCCGAGCTGTACGCCATCGCGGCCCGCGGCGCGTGGAAGACCGGGGACCTCGAGGGGATGCGGGCGCTCCTCGAGCGCGCCGGCGACACCCTGGAGGCAACCGGGGCGCCGCCGGGGTACGAGTACCTCACGTCACTCGGCGTCGAGGCGCTGGCGAAGGGCGAGCTGGCCCAGGGCGTGGAGTGGTTCCGGGAGGGCATTGCGGCCGCCGGCCAGGAGCTCGACTGGATCCAGGAGGCCGAGGCCGGCGGCACGCTCGTGATCACCGCCGCCTACGCCCACCTCCCCGAGGCCCACGACGAGGTCGCCCGTCTTCTGCGCGACGTCGTGCCCCACGCCGGTGCCGTCGCCGCCTCGTGGTGCTGGTACGCGGCCGGTGAGTGCCTCCTCGACGACGACCCGGACGAGGCGAGGGTCCTCCTCGAGCGGGCGGTCGAGCTGGCCCGAGCCGGCGGGTCGCCCTTCGTGCAGGGCGTGGCCGGCGCATCGCTGGCCTCCCTCGACGTCCGCGCCGGCGACGTGGCGGCAGCGATCGAGCGGTACCGCTGGCTGTTCCCGCTGTGGCTGCGGGCGGGGGTCCGATCACCGATGCGCACGATGCTGCGCACGGTCACCGAGCTGCTGTGCCGGCACGGGGCGCACGAGCACGCGGCCCGCCTGCTCGGGGCGGTGACCGCCTCCGGTGTGGGCCACGAGGTCGTCGGCGACGACGACCGCCGGCTGACGGCCGTCCGCCAGGAGCTCGACCGCCGGTTGGGTCCGGCGCGCTGCGCCGAGCTCGTGTCCGAGGGGTGCGGGCTCGACGACGCCGCCGCCGCGGCGGAGGCGACGGCGGCGTTCGAGCTCCTCAGCTGAGGTTCAGCTCACCATCGCGGGCCGGCGGGATCGACGCCGAGGAGGATCTTGCCGACCAGCTCGTGGACGAGCGCGTCGTTCGCCGGGTGGAAGCCACCGCAGCGGACGTCGCGGTAGAGCCGCTCCAGCTCGTTGCCCCGCATCATGCCGCCGCCACCGCTGACGTCGAGCGCCACGTCGACGACCCGCTTGGCCGCCTCGACGGCCCGCCACTTCGTGGACAGCATGATCGGACCCCAGCGCTCGGCGTGGTCCACCCCTGCGACCCAGTCGGCGGTGAGGCGGTCCACGGCCGCCGACGCCGCATCGAGCTCGAGGAACATCTCGCTCACCTGGTGCTGGACCATCGGGTTGTGGGCGTAGGTCCCACGGGGGATGGCGACCGAGGTCTTCTTGGTCGCCGCCGCGACCGCCAGCTCGAGCGCGCGATCGGCGATGCCCAGGTAGACGTTGCCGACCAGCCCGACGAACCACAGCTGCATGGCGGCCACGAAGAGCGGGGTGGGGTCTCCGGCCGGGGTCACCGCGCCGATGCGGTCGTCGGGGACGAAGACGCCCTCGAGGGTGGTCTCGTAGCTCTGCGACGGGCGCATGCCCATCGTGTCCCACCGGGGCACCACCGTGACGCCGGGGGCGTCGCGGTCGACGAAGGCGTGGACGACCACGGGGTGATCCGGGTCGCTGGCATCGAGCGCGTGGGCGCCGAGGAACGACCAGACCGGGCCGTTCGACCCGAACTGCTTGTGCCCGCTCAGCCGGTAGCCGCCCTCGACCCGCTCGGCGGTCGCCGTGGACATCACCACAGGCGAGTCGTTGCCGGCTTCGGCGTGCCCGGCGGCGAAGACCTCGCCGGCCACGGCCTGCTCGAGGATCCACCGCAGCGAGGTGTCGCCGGCGCGCTCGGACTCCACCGCGATGCCCACCCAGTAGTGGTGCATGGACATGGCGAGCGCGGTGGCCGGGGCGAAGCGGGCGAGGCGCCGCTGGGTCGTGCCCAGCGTGACGAGGTCGTCGCCCCAGCCGCCCAGCTCCTCGGGGACCGCGGCGGCCAGGTACCCGCTGTCGCGGAGGATGGCGAAGTCCTCGTGGAAGTACTCGTTGCGGTCGTCGGCCACGGTGGCCCGGGACCGGAACCCGGCCAGCACCTCGTCGGTGAGGGCGTTGCGACCGGTCGTGGCACGGGCGGTGTCGCGTCGTTCGGTGATGGTCATGGCTGCTCCTGTGTCGGTGTGGCTTCGATGAGCAGACAGTGCGACCCGGCGCTCGCAGCTCGCTCGCGCCGCACTCGCGGTTCCACGTGAGCGGGGCGTGAGCGGCGCGCGAGCGGCCCCCGCGATGGTCCAGGCATGCACGACATCCACTCGATCGACGAGCTCGGCACCATCCTCGGCGTCTGGGCCCACCCCGATGACGAGACCTACCTGTCCGGTGGCCTCATGGCCGCCGCCACGGACAACGGCCAGCGGGTCGCGGTCGTCTCGGCGACCGCAGGGGAGCAGGGCACGGACGACCCTGTGACCTGGCCATCCGAGCGACTCGCCCCGGTCCGGCGCTGGGAGGCGGTGGCCGCCATGCGCGTCCTCGGTGTCGACGATCACCGGTGGCTCGGCCTGGGCGACGGCACCCTCGCCGACCAGGACCCTCGCGACGCTGCCGAGCAGATCGCCAAGGTCATCGTCGACGTGGACCCGGACACCATCGTGACGTTCGGTCCGGACGGGATCACCGGCCACCCCGACCACCGCACGGTCTCGGCCTGGGTCGACGAGGCCCATCGGATGCTCGCCAGCCAGGCCCGGGTGCTGCACGCCACCGAGTCGGAGGCCCATGCCGAGCGCTTCGCCGAGCTGCACGAGCGGCTCGGCATGTCCATGGACGGCAGCTCCCCGCCGGTCACCGCAGCGTCGGACCTGGCCGTCGGCGTCCGGCTGTCGGGCGCCGCGCTGGACCGCAAGCTCGTCGCCCTGCGCGCCATGGCCACCCAGACCGCCCCGACCATCGCCGCCTTCGGTCCCGAGACCTACGCGACGTGGGTGGCCGAGGAGGCCTTCGTCGAGCGACGGGGCTGACGGCCCTACCGCGCTCGCCTGGTGCTCGTCAGCCCAGCAGCGTCGCCGGTCGCTGGCGCAGGATGGCCTCGGCGTCCCGGCAGACGGTCTCGGCCACCTCGGCGGCGGGGCGGATGGCGCCCACTGCCCCAGCCGACTGCCCGTAGCGGATGGCGTCCCGCTCCGGGTCCGGGTGCGCGGTGGGCGGGAGGGTGGCCGCAACCTCCTCGCGCCGGACCCGCAGCTCGGCTTCCCGCTCGCTCCACTGGTCTGTGGTGCGGTTGCGGCGGACCCGGTCGTGGACGGCGGCGGGCCACGGCAGGCCGCTGATGATGTCGAACACCTGGGTGAGGACGGTGTCGGTGCCGTCGCTGTCGACGATGAGCTGCTTGTAGCGGTCGTCGATCTCCACGGCCTCCGGCGTGGCGAGGAAGGCCGTGCCCATCACGGCTCCGTCGGCACCGGCCAGCAGCGCGGCCGCCAGCGCTCGCCCGTCGGCGATGCCGCCCGCCGCGAGCACGGGCACGTCGGGGAAGCGCTCGACGGTTGCGGAGAGGAACGGGAGCAGGCTCAGCGTGCCGGTGTGGCCGCCTGCGGCCATGCCCTGGACGACGAGCACGGCGGCGCCCGCATCCACGGCCTGGGTGGCGCCGTCGTGGTCCTGCACCTGGCAGATCAGTGAGATGCCGGCGTCGGCCAGGCGAGCCGCCCACGGGCCGGGATCGGCGAAGGACAGCACGACCGCGGCCGGCTGCGCCTCGATGGCCGCCTCGAGGAACGGCTCGGCCATCGGGAGGAACGGGGTGATGAACCCCACGGCGAAGGGCCGATCGGTGGCCTGTCGGGCGAGGGCGATCTCGTCCCGGACCCAGTCGGGTTCGCGTGCCGGGTGCATGCCGCCGAAGGAGCCGAGCGCGCCCGCAGCAGAGACCGCACCGGCCAGGCGACCTCCGCTGTGCATGACCATGGGGGCGGACATGAGCGGGTGGGTGAGCCCGAACAGCTCGCTGAACCGGGTCCGCAGCGGCATCGTTCAGGCGGGGCGGATGTTCTGGTTGCCCTGGAAGACGTTGTTCGGGTCCCAGTCGGCCTTGACCTGCTGCAGGCGCCGGTACTTCGCTTCGCCGAACGCCGCCTTGATCCGCTCCTCGCCTTCGTGACCGATGAAGTTGAGGTAGACGCCGCCATTGGTGTGGGCGGCGATGTCCCGGCGGAAGCTCTGGGCCCAGTCGATGTTGGCGGTGGCGTCCTCGGCCACGTCCCACATGGCGAAGGGGTGGCTGATCCAGTGCACGTCGCGATGGGTCATCGGTGTGGCGTCGTCCGCGACGCGCGCGATGGCACCGCCCCACGGGACGAGGATCTGCTGGCTGACCGGTGAGGGCCGCTCGAAGCCGTACTTGACGAAGGTGTCGAGCGCCTCGTCCGGGAACGCGTCGTGGTAGTCGGCGCTCCAGTAGTTCCCGAATCCGGGCGGGTCGTCGATCATGCGCTGGAACTCGACGTAGGGCATCGGGCCGACCAGGTCGACCTCGGGTCGCAACGCGCGGAGACCGGCGATGGCGTCTTCGCCGTCAGGGACGTCGCCCGCCCACAGGACCGCGATCGCGGCGAGCGTCTGCCCCTGCAGGTGGACCGGGATGAACTCCTCGGGCGGACCGGTCAGGAACACCAGCGCCGAGCCCAGCTCGTCGGGCGCATCGAAGGCCATGTCCCGGTAGGCGCGCCCCACCTCGTAGCCCGCGTCGCCCGGCCACACCAGCAGCCCGGCGAGGATCTCGGGGCCCACCGGGTGGACGGCGAACTCGAAGGAGGTCGCGATGCCGAAGTTCCCGCCGCCGCCGTGCAGCGCCCAGAACAGCTCCGGGTGCTCGTCCTCGCTGGCCGTGACGGTGCGGCCGTCGGCAGTGACGAGGTCGACCGAGACGAGGTTGTCGCATGCGAGCCCGTACCGGCGCTCCAGCCACCCCGAGCCGCCGCCGAGCGTGAGGCCGGCGACCCCGGTCGTGGACACGCGCCCTCCGGTGGTGGCGAGGCCGTGCTCCTGCGTGGCTGCGTCGAGCTCGCCCCACGTCGCACCGGCGCCGACGCGAGCGGTCCTCCGCTCCGCGTCGACCTCGACGGCGTTCATCGAGCGGACGTCGATGACGAGCCCGCCGTCGTTGAGGCAGAAGCCGGCGACCGAGTGCCCGCCGGCGCGCACGGCGACCGCCATGTCCTTGTCCCGCGCCAGTGCCAGCGCGTCCTGCACGTCCCCCACGGATGTGCACTTGGCGATGATCGCCGGACGTCGGTCGATCATCGCGTTGAAGATGGCGCGCTCCTCGTCGTAGCGCGCGTGCTCGCTCCCGATGAGCTCCACGGTTGCCCCCTTCCGGCGCGCCGGAGTGGCCACGCCACGGAAGACGACGGTACGCCCGTGGCCGCGAAGCGCAAGGAGAACCTGGAGAAGCGTGGCAGCCACGCCACCCGCCGCGCGCGAGGCGCGGCGCCGCCGTCAGCCGAGCCGGTCGAGGACGTTGGCGGTGATCTGCTCGACGTTGCGGTCGTGGGCGGCGAGGCCGTGGGCCCAGTCGGTGGAGCCCGACGTGACGACGGTGCCGCCGCCGCCCGAGGTGCCACGCGAGGTGTAGGTGCCGAGCACGGCGTGGCCGTGGGCGATGCGGTGCTCCTGGCCCCGCTCGCCGAAGATCCGTGACGCGATGTACTCCAGCTCGGACGGCGTCCCGGGCGCCGGCGGCCGGGGTGCGGAGGTGTGGGTGAAGTGGGCGACGGGTACGGTGCCGAGGATCTCGAGGTCCTCGGGCGTGCCGTCCTCGCCGGTGGGGTACGGCAGGCCGTCCCGGTAGGTGAACGCGCAGCCGTCGCACTCGTAGCCGACGACCTTGGCGTCGCCGCCGAGCACGTCGCCGTAGCCGATGCCCGTGCCGTCGAACAGCCAGTGGTCAGGTCGGTGGACGGTGTAGCCGCCGGCGCCGTTGGTGACGTTCTTGCCGATGCGGTGGTAGCCGCCCCGGGTGAAGCTGACCCCGGTCATGTGGTTCTCGGGGCGCTCGAGGATGTGGTCGGACCAGAACGTGGTGACCTCGGCCCGGCGGTCGGTGTCGTGGAGCGGGTCGTCGCGGAAGCGGCCCTTCCAGCCGACCATCTGCGTGGCCCGGCCGTTGCCGTCGTCGCCCTCCAGCCGCACCTGCCACAGCGAGGTGTTGCCGGAGAAGAAGGCGACGTTGCCGCCCCGGGCGATGTGGTCCTCGACCGTGTCGCGCATCGGACCGGACCAGTACTCGTCGTGGCCGACGCTCAGGATCAGCCGGTAGCGCTCGACCAGCTCCGGGAACTCCTCGAGGTCGCTGTTGAGGACGACGTCGACGCCGTAGCCCTCCCGCTCGGCCCACTCGAGGAACGGCTGCTCCCAGTCGGGCCAGCCCGCCGAGCCGGCGTAGGGGGAGAGGTGGTTGAGGCGCAGGTAGCCCACGTGCGCGGTCATCTGGCGGTCGTCGGGGACCACGTTGGTGACCCGCCGGCCGGGACCCGGGGGCTTGTGCAGGTAGCCGGCCGACATGGGTCGCTGGAGCGAGACGGTGGTGCCGCCGGTGTAGAGGTTGCGGCCGCCGAAGTCGTTGTAGGCGTGGTACGTGTTCGTGGCCAGCTGCAGCAGGATCGTGTTCTGGCTGCGCTTGCTCGGCCGGACGACGAAGAAGGCGTGGGTCGTGCGCTCCTTGCCGTCGACGTCGATGGTGAGGACGACCTCGTGGTAGCCGGAGCGCCAGTCGTCGCCGACGTTGACGGAGACCGCGGCCGGCCAGCCGCAGCCGTTGGCGTCGGCGCCATCGGGGGTGGGGTGGAAGTCGGCCCCGACGGTCTCGGACCAGACCACGTCACGCGTGCCGCCCACCCGGGCGATCTCGACCTGCACCGGCCGGCCGCCGGCGGACGAGAGGTGGAGGCCGACGGCCTCACCCGGAGCGACGCTCGGTGGCCAGCAGTACCCGGTGACGGTCTCGAACGGCATGGGGCGCACCCTGCCAGATCGGGGTCAGTGCGAGTGCGTGCCGGGGATGCCGAGGCGCTCGACGGTGTCGGGGCCGAAGTCGATCTCGATGAGCACGGCCGGCTCGTCGCCCACCACCCAGCTGTCGTGACCGGGGTCGATGTGCACGCCGATGGGTGCGGTGAAGTCGAAGGTGCAGCCGTCGGGGTACTCGCCGGCCAGGCGCCCCTTGGCCAGGAAGCCGACGTGGGCGTGCTCGCAGAAGTCGGTGCCGACGTGGGGCTTCACGTGCTCGGACCACTTGCCGCCGACGCCGTAGACCAACCGCTTCACCCGGGCGTCGCCCACCGCGAACAGGTCGATGTCGATGCCGGCGAAGGACTGGTGCTCGCCGCCCTCGATCGGTTCCACCAGGGGATCGGACGCCATGGTCGGACGGTACCCCGAGCCGTACGGTGAGCGCGATGCCGGCGACGTCCGCACCCCGCAGCCTCGGTGCGCGGCTGCTGCCGGGCCTCGCCGTCCTGCGCGCCTACCGGCGACCCTGGCTGCGCACGGACGTCTTCGGCGGGCTCACCGTCGGCGCCATGCTCATCCCCCAGTCGATGGCCTACGCCGAGCTGGCCGGGATGCCGCCGGTCACGGGGTTCTACGCCGTCATCGGGGCGCTGGTCATCTACGCGCTGGTCGGGACCAGCCGCCACCTCGGGGTCGGGCCCGAGCCCGGCACCGCCATCCTCGCCGCCACCGGGGTCGGCGCGATCGCCGCCGGTGACCCGGGCCGGTACCTGGCGCTCATGGCCGCGCTCGCCCTGGTCGTGGCCGCGATCTGCATCGCCGCTGCCGTGGTGCGCCTCGGGTTCGTGTCGTCGCTGCTCTCCAAGCCGGTGCTGGTCGGCTACATCACCGGCGTCGGGCTCACCCTGCTCAGCAGCCAGATCGCCGGGTTCACCGGCGTGGACATCGAGGGCGACACCTTCTTCCCCCGGTTCGCCGAGCTGCTGGGCGAGCTGGGCGACATCCACTGGCCCACCCTCGTGGTGGGGGCCGCCGCGCTCGGCGTGATCGTCGGGCTGCGACGGTGGGCGCCCCAGCTCCCGGGCGCGCTCATCGGGGTGGTCGGTGCCGGCGTGGTGGTGGCGCTGCTGGACCTCGACGCCGACGGCATCGCCCTCATCGGCGCGATCCCGGCCGGCCTCCCGACGCCGGCGGTGCCCGACGTGTCCTGGTCCGACATGGCCGCGCTGCTCCCCGTCGCCGCCGGCGTCGCCCTCGTGGGCTTCACCGACAACCTGCTCACCGCCCGCTCGATCGCCGCCCGGCGGCGGGACCCCGAGGCCGCCCCGATCGACGCCAACCAGGAGCTGCTCGCCCTCGGCCTCACCAACCTGAGCGCCGGGCTCTCGCAGGGCTTCCCGGTGTCCTCCAGCGCCAGCCGCACAGCGGTCCCGGCGTCGCTCGGTTCCACCACCCAGCTCGTGTCGCTCATCGCTGCAGCGTCGGTCGTCGTGTCGCTGACGGCAGGGCGGTCCCTGCTGGAGCACATCCCCCGGCCGGCCCTGGCCGCGGTGATCATCGCCGCCGCACTCGCCATCATCGACGCGCCGGGGTTCCGGGACCTGTGGCGGGTGAGCCGCACCGACGCGGCGATCGCCGTGGCGACCACGCTCGGCGTCATCGTCTTCGACGTCCTCGTCGGGGTGGTCGTCGCCGTCGTGCTGTCGGTGCTCGCCGCGCTCTCGCACATGGCCCGGCCCCACGACGCCGTGCTGGGTGACCTGGCCGGCCTCGACGGCTGGGTCGACGTGGACGCCTACCCCGATGCGATGACCGAGCCGGGCCTGCTCGTCTACCGCTTCGACGCCCCGCTGTTCTTCATGAACGCCGGCCGGTTCCGGGCACGCGTCGAGCAGGTGCTGGAGGACAACGTCGGCCGGGAGGAGTGGTTGGTGCTCGACTTCGAGGGGGTGGGCAGCCTCGACACCACCGCGGTCGACTCCCTGCGCGAGCTGCTCGAGGACATGGAGGAGGCCGACGTCGCCGTCGTGGCGGTGGCCCGGGCGATCGATCCCGTGCTCGGCGTGCTGGACCGCGCCGGCCTGCTCGTGCCCACCGGACCGCTCGTGTCGTTCCCGACGATCAACGCTGCGGTGCGCGCCTACCGCGACCGGGCGGGGTCCTAGCCCGTTTCGCCGAACAGCGCCCCGGGGTTGAGGATCCCGTTGGGGTCGAACGCTGCCTTGATGCGTCGCATGAGCGCGACCTTGGTCGGGTCCTCCAGCTCCAGCCAGTACTTGGCCTTCGTGCGACCGAGGCCGTGCTCGCCCGAGATCGCCCCGCCGTGGTCCATGCCGAGGCGGAACAGCTCCAGCATCATCTCGTACCGCACGTCGGGGTCGGGCTGGAACACCGACAGGTGCACGTTGCCGTCGCCGGCGTGGCCGCAGCCGGCGATGAAGGTCCCCTTCGCCTGGGCGAGCTCCGACACGGCGGTGAGGAACGAGTCGATCGACGCCCGGGGCACCACGACGTCGATGATGTCGTCGGCGCCGGCGCCCTTCGCCAGCCAGAACGCCTTCTCCCGGGCTTCGATCAGCTGGGTGGCGGCGTTGGACGGGAGCACGTACACGTCGATGGCCCCCAGGTCGGCGACCAGCTCGGCCAGCGCCTGGATGTCGCTCTCGAGCCGGTCCTCGTGGCGATCCTCGAGCTGGACCACCAGGTAGGCGAGGGCGGTCGCCTTGATGTCCTCGGGCACGCCGACCTCCACGCCGAGGGTGTTCTCGATGCCCGACATCGTGAGCATGTCGATGTACTCGAGGATCATCGGGCCGATGCCGCTCTTGACGATGGCGGGCACGGCCGCGGTGACCTGGTCGAGGGTGGTGAACGGGGCGAGCACCGTGGCCCGGTGCTCGGGGCGCGGGTAGAGCTTGAGGATCGCCTGCGTGACCACGGCGAGGGTGCCCTCCGAGCCGACGATGAGCTGGGTGAGGTCGTACCCGGTGGAGCCCTTCACGAACTTGCCGCCGGTGGTGACGACCTCGCCCGACGGCAGCACGGCGCGCAGGCCGAGCACCTGGTGGCGGGTGACGCCGTACTTCACGGCCCGCATGCCGCCGGCGTTGGTGGCCACGTTGCCGCCGAGGCTGGCGCTGTACTCGCCGGGGAACACCGGGTAGACGAGCCCCCGAGGTGCGAGCGCCTGGTCGAGCTGGTCGAGCGTGACGCCCGGTTGCACGACCGCCACCAGGTTGTCCTCGTCGATCTCGATGATCTCGGCCATCCGGTCGAAGGCGATCACGGCGCCGTCCGGGCGGGGGATGGCCGCACCGGACAGGCCGGTGCCGCTGCCCCGGGCGGTGACGGGGATGCCGTTCGCGTCGCAGGCGGCGAGGACGGCCGCCACCTGCTCCTCGGTCTCGGGCGTGACCACGGCGGCGGGGACCACCGGGTCGATGCCGAGCGCCTCGTCGTGGTGGAAGTCGTCGCCGGCATCCGCCCCGCTGCGGACCAGCTGCTCGGGCACGACGCCCCGCAGCACCTCGACGACGTCCACGGTCCCCGGCTCGGCCATGTCCGCGGATCGTACGGGGTGACGGAGGTCAGAGCAGCCGGTGGTCCCGGGCCGCCTGCACCGCCGCGCGGCGGTCGCCGACGCCGAGCTTGCGGTAGATGGCCCGGCAGTGGGTGCGCACGGTGTTGATCGACACGTAGAGCTCCCGGGCGATGTCGCGCTGGCTCAGCCCGCTCGGCAGGTAGCGCAGCACGGCCAGCTCCCGGTCGGTGAGCTGCTCGACCAGGCCGGCGGCCGGCGCAGGTCGGGAGGTCGGGGTGCCGTGGCGGGCCTCGGCCCGGGCGAGGTGGCGGCCGGCGATGCCGGGGTCCGGGCAGCGGTCGAGCACCGAGTGGGCCTCGTCGAGCAGGACCGCGCCGGCGTCGTCGCCGAGGTCGAGGAGCGTGTCGCCGCACAGGGCGAGGACGAAGCCGAAGGCGAGCGGGGTGGAGGAACGACGGGCGCTGGCCAGCGCGAACGCGACGTCGTCGCGGGCCGGCGCCTCGTCGTCGGCCGTGCGGGCCCGGACGGCGAACGCGGGCGCCACGCCGTGGTAGCCGGCCAGGCCGAACCGCTCGGCCGTGTCGATCGCCACCTGCGCGGCCCGGTGGGCGACGGCGGGAGCGCTGTGCTCGAGCTCGGCCACGCAGCGGTGGACGAGGGAGACGGTCTGGGCCGACCGGTTGTGCGTGGCGTCGGCACCGGCCGCCGCGACCTCGAGGGCAGCGCGGGCCTCGTCGACCATGCCGGCCCAGCCGTGGGCGGCGCCCACGGCGGTGGCCAGCTCCGCCGGGCCGCCGTCACGCAGGCACGCAGGCAGCACAGCCCTCGCCACGTCGAGCGCGCCGGTGACGTCACCGGTCGCCAGGGAGAGGTTGATGCGCAGCGACGTGGATGCCGGGAAACCGGCGGGCTCCAGTCCCAGCACGACGCCGAGCCACTGCTCGGTCTCGGCGTAGCGACCGCCGAGGAACGCGCACCAGCCAGCCAGGACCGCGCAACCCACGTCCGCGCGGGCGACCTCGCCCAGACGGGTCAGCAACCCGCTGAGCGTCTCGACCTGACCGGCCCGCAGCAACCGGGGACCGAGGACGTGCAGCAGCCGGGCGGCGCCGTCGAGGTCGTCAGCGGCGAGGCGGTGCGCGATGGCTCGGCCGTGGTCGTCGGCGGCCTCGAACCAGGTGGCGGCGCGCCGGTGGAGCTCGGGGAGGTGGTCCGGCATGGACGCCTCCGCCTCGAGGTGGAGCAGGTCGCGGAGGAGGCGGTGGTAGCGGAACCACGTCCCGGTGCGGTCGAGGGCCACCAGCAGCTGGTTGGACCGCGCCGTCTCCCGGAGCCATTCGGCACCGCCGTGCGTGCCCGTCACGGCGTCGACCAGCTCGCCGCTCAGCTCGTCGAGGACCGATGTCTCGAGCAGGCGCCGGTGGTCGTCGTCGGCGAGGCCGGTGAGCAGCTCGTCGCGGAGGTACTCCACGACCAGGTGATCGTCGCCCCGGAACGCAGCGACGAAGGACTGCGGGTCGTCGGCGCGCTGGAGGGAGAGCCCGGCGAGCACGAGCCCGGCGGCCCAGCCCTCGGTGCGTCCGCACAGCTCGGCGAGCAGCTCGGGGGCGAGGGGGGACGTGGTGTCGCCGAGCAGCCCGGCGGCCTCCTCGGGGACGAACCGGAGGTCGTCGGCGCGGACCTCGGCCACCTGGTTGCGGACGCGCAGCCGACCGATCCGGAACGGCGGATCCATGCGGGTGGCGAGGACGACCGTGACCTGCGGCGGGCAGAGGTCGACGAGGCGCTCCACGCCCCGGTGGATCCGCTCGTCGTCGACGAGGTGGTAGTCGTCGATCACGAGCAGGAGGGGTTCGCCGAGGTCGGCCAGCCGGTTGACCAGCTCCGGGACCACTGCGTCGCCGTCGCCGCGCGATCCGGCGATCACCGGCTGGAGCTCGGCGCCGAGCGCGGGCTGGGTCCGACCGATCGCCCGGGCGAGGTAGGACCAGAACCGGGCCGGGTCGGAGTCGGGTTCCTCGACCTGCAGCCAGGCCACCGCCTCGGACCGGGTGGCGAGCCAGGCAGCCAGGAGCGTGGTCTTGCCCGAACCGGCCGGCGCGCTCACCAGGACCAGCGGGACGTGGCGGTCGAGCGCGGCGTCGAGGGCGTCGTCGAGCCGGGACCGGTGCACCAGGTGCCGGGGCGGCGCGGGCGGCTGCACCTTGGTGGCGGCGAGGCCCGGCTGCCAGTCCTCGGTCATCGCTGGTCACCCTACGGTCGCATCTCACCCGGATGAGATGGCGGGGTGGATGAGGCGCTCCCGTCCGGGGCAGCGGGATGGTGGCCCCATGCCCGCCACGACCACCTACGAGATCGTCCTGCGGGGCCGGCCCAGCGCCCGGCTCCTGCGGCCGCTGCTCGACGCCTTCACCTTCGACCACGGGAGTGACGGCGTCACCCGCCTCGTCGGGGAGATCGGCGACCGGTCGCATCTGCACGGCGTCCTCGCCCACCTCACGTCGGTGAACGTCGACGTGGTCTCGATCGGGCCCGCCCCCACCCCTGACGCCCCCACCACCCACGGAGCACAGACATGATCACCGTCACCGGACTCACCAAGCACTACGGCGACCGGATCGCCGTCGACGACCTCGGCTTCGACCTGGCCGCCGGCCGGGTCACCGGCTTCGTCGGCCCGAACGGTGCCGGCAAGTCCACCACCATGCGGATGATGGTCGGGCTCACCCGACCCGACCGTGGCGAGGTCCGCTACGACGGCATCCGCTACGGCGACCTCCAGCACCCGGCCCGCATGGTCGGTTCGGTCCTCGATGCCCGCTGCATGCACCCGGGCCGCACCGCCCGGAACCACCTGCGGGCCAGCGCTGCCCTGAGCGGCATCCCGGCCCGCCGGGTGGACGAGGTGCTCGCTGACGTCGGTCTCGAGAGCGTGGCCGACGACAAGGCCGGCGGCTTCTCCCTCGGCATGCGCCAGCGGCTGGCGCTGGCCACCGCGCTGCTGGGGGACCCCCGGGTCCTCCTGCTCGACGAGCCGTCCAACGGTCTCGACCCCGACGGCATCCGCTGGATGCGGCACCACCTGCGCGCCTTCGCCGATGCCGGCGGCACGGTCTTCGTGTCCAGCCACCTCATCGCCGAGCTGGCCCGCTTCGCCGACGACCTCGTTGTGGTCGGCGGCGGCCGGCTCATCGCCGCCGAGACCGTCGACTCCCTCACCGCCCGGACCGGGCAGTCGCTCGAGGACAGCCTCCTCGAGATGACCGCCGGCGCCGCCGAGTTCGCCTCCGCATGACCGCTCCACCCACCGCCACCACCACTCCGGAAGAAGGTCCCACCATGACCACCACCGAGCTCCCGCTCCCCACCGACCGCATCGTCGCGGCCCCTGCTCGCAGGCGAGACCTCGCCCAGCTCCGGGCGGTCCTGCGCAGCGAGTGGATCAAGTCCACCACCGTGCGGACGAACAAGACGATCGTCGCCGCGGCCGTGGTCGTCGGCCTGTTGACCTCGTGGGCCACCGCCATGTTCATCACCGACGAGGGCATGAACGCCGCCGAGGTCGCCGCCGGCTCGACCGCGCTCACCGCCGTGCTGGCCGCCATCGCCGGCATCCTGCTGTTCAGCGCCGAGGCCCAGCACGGGACCCTCGCCGGCGCACTCACGGCGCAGCCGGCACGCTGGCCGGTCGTGGCCGGCAAGGCCGTCGCCGCCACCGCCTTCGGACTGGCGCTGGGTGTGGTCGGTCTCCTCACCGGGTTCGCCGGTGCCCTCGCCGGCGGGCTCGAGGTCGGCGACACGAGCGGGAAGCCGTCGATGTGGCTCTGGGCCCTGCTCTACGTCTGCGGCTCGGCCGTGCTCGGGCTGGGCGTGGGGATGCTGATCCGCCACAGCGCCGGCGCCATCTCGGGCCTGCTCGTGTGGTGGCTGGTGGTCGAGGGCCTCATCGTCGGGTTCGCCCCGGGCGAGTTCTCCCGGTTCGTGCCCTTCGACACCGGCTGGCGGTCGCTCGGGATCGTCTCGGACCTGGATCCCGACGCCGTCGTCGCCGCCGGCCTGTCCAACGCGGCCCACGCTGGGATCTTCTGGGTCTACGTCCTCGCGGCCCTGGTGATCGGTGCCGTCCTCGTGCAGCGCCGCGACGTCGACTGACATGTCGCCCCTCGGCTCAGAAGCGCTCGAGCGCCTCCGGGCCGAGGTCGGCGATGCTCGGGTAGCCGCCGAGGGTGAGGGCCAGGTCGAGCTCGGCGAGCAGGCAGCGAAGCACGTGCTCGACGCCGGCCTGGCCGTCCAGCGCCAGCCCGTAGAGGAAGGGCCGGCCGAGCAGCACGGCCTCGGCACCGAGGGCCAGGGCCTTGACGACGTCGGTGCCGGTGCGGATGCCGGAGTCGAACAGGATCGTGGCCCGGTCGCCGACGGCCTCCACCACCCGGGGGAGGGCGTCGAGGGAGCCCATGGCGCCGTCGACCTGGCGGCCGCCGTGGTTGGACACGACGATGCCCTCCACGCCGGCGTCCACCGCCGCCCGCGCGTCGTCGGGGTGGATGATGCCCTTCAGCACGATCGGGCCGTCCCAGCGCTCCCGCAGGAAGGGGAGGTCGGCGAGGCTGAGGCCGGGGTTGGGGAACATGCCGGCCCACAGGAACGTGGCCGAGCCCGGGTCCTCCTCCGGCGAGCGGTCCAGCTTCGAGCGGAAGGCCGGGTCGGACAGGTAGTTGGCCACGCCGACGTTGGAGAGGAACGGCAGGAAGCCCCGGTCGAGGTCGGCCGGCCGCCAGCCGAGCAGCGTGGTGTCGAGGGTGACGACCAGGGTCTCGTAGCCGCTGGCCTTCGCCCGCTCGAGGAAGCTCTCGGTCACGTCCGGATCGGTCGGGTAGTACAGCTGGTACCAGCGGGACCCGGCGCCGCTGGCCTCGGCCACCTGCTCGAAGTCGTGCGACGCGGCCGTGGAGTGGATGTAGGTGAGGCCCATCTCGGTGGCCGCCCGGGCGGTGGCCAGCTCGCCCTGGGGGTGGGCGAGGGTCTGCACGCCGACCGGGGCGATCATCACCGGCGCGGCCATCTCCGTGCCGAGCACGGTCGTCGAGTGGTCGCGCTCGGCCGTGCCCCGGAGCATGCGCGGGATGATGCGCCAGCGATCGAACGCCTCCCGGTTGGCCCGGGTGGTGGCGCCGTCGCCGGCGCTCGGGACGATGTAGCCCATCGCCTCGGGCTCCAGCACCTCTCGCGCCTGGTCCTCGATGCGGGCCAGGTTGGTGGTGAGGTCCGGCGTGGTGCCGTTCATCATCCCGTCGAGGTAGATGCCGACCTGGAAGTCACCGAAGTTCGCCATGGACCGAGCCTGTCATCCCAGTGCGGCGAGGAGCGCGTCCTCCACGCGCTGGGCCCGCTCGAAGTCGCCGACGTGGGACGTGAGGAACGCCCACGCCAGGGCGTCCGCCGGCCGCGCTGCCGCCCACTGACCACCGAGGCCTCCCATGCCGATGTCGTCGCCGCCGATCTGCCCGCCGGCGAGGCTCCACGTGACCTCCTCGCCGACGAAGTGGTCGTGCGCCGTGACGCCGGGCCGGTCGACCAGCGGGGGCAGGCGGCCCTCGAGCAGCCGCTGGTGGAAGGTGGCCAGGCCGAGGGCGGTGGCGTGCCCGTTCACAGCCGGGATCTCGCTCGTGCGCCAGGCGTCGGTGTGCACGTCGGGGCGAGGTCCGAGCGAGCGCGCCCGCAGCGATGCAGCATCGCCGCACACGTCGGCCCAGTAGGCATCGTCGAGGCCCACGGTGTCCGCCACCCGGTGCAGGTCGGCGGTTGGGACGCCGACGTGGACGTCGAGGCCGAGCGGGCCGGTGAGCTCCTCGCGCAGGAAGGTGCCCAGGGTGCGGCCGTCGACCCGGCGGACGAGCTCGCCGGCGAGGAACCCGAAGGTGATGGCGTGCTCGCACACGATCTCGCCGGGCGCCGCATCGGGTGGTTGCGCGGCGAGCGCGCTCGTCGTGGCGGACCAGTCGGTGAGGTCGGCGTCGGGGCAGGCGATGCGACCGGCGCAGTGGGTGAGGACGTGGCGGACGAGGAGGCGGTCGTCGCCGAGCTCGGGCCAGACCGATGCCACCGGTTGGTCGAGGTCGAGGCGGCCGCGGTCCACCAGTGCCAGGACGCAGGCGCCGGTGACGGGCTTGATGGCCGACCAGGTGTGGACGAGCGTGCGCGGCGTGAGCCCCTCGGTGGTGGCGTCGACCACGACCTGGCCGTCGACGATGGCGGCGACGGCCACGCCGGGGCCGCACGTGGCCATGGCGTCGGCGACGCCCTCGTAGCCCGGGGCGGTCAGGCCCTCCACGGCGGTCAGGGCTGGCGGCCGAGGAACCCGAGCAGGCGGTCCTGCGCCGGTGCGTCGTCGGGCACGGGGACCTCGGGCCCGAACACGCCGGGCGTGCGCAGCGTGTCGCCCATGGGCCGGAGGCGGGCGTCGAGCCGCTCGATCTCGTCGGCCGGCATGGGTTCGTGCTCCGGGAGCCCGGCGGCGCGGGCGATGTCCCACGCGTGGATGAGCAGGTCCGCGCTCATGAAGTCGTCGACCGTGGCGGCGAAGGTGGTCTGGCCGAACATGCCGGCGTACTCCGTCTGGGCGGTGGCGGGGTCGTCGAGGCCCCGCTGCATGGCGTCCCGGACGAGGCGCCAGCAGGCCCGGACGTCGTCCTCACCCTCGAGCGAGGGTTCGAGGTCGAAGCGGGCGAGGAAGCCGTGCTGGCTCTCGACCACGTGCTCGAGCACCTGGCGGGTGGTCCAGCCCTCGCACGGCGAGGCGGCGTCCCAGGCGTCCTCGGGCACGTCGTCCACCACGGCGGTGAACCGTTCGGCGAGATGTCGGTAGCGGTCGGCGGGGTCGGTCATGGCGCCAGTCAACCCCAGGGGGTCTGACACCGCTCGCCCGTCTGTCTGCGGGTTGACTGGTCGGATCGAGGAAGCCGACGACGACCACGGGCCCGATGCCGACTTCGATCCGGAGCGGTTGGCGGTCTGCGCCTACTGGCGCTGCGGCGTGCTGTTCGAGCGGCGCTCCGCCAACCAGCGGTACTGCCGGAAGGCGTGTCGCAGCCGGGACGCCAAGTGGCACCGAGCGCAGGAGCGCCGTGCCGCGCGGGACGCTGCGAAGGAGCGGCGGCGGACCGATCGGCGGTGACGGGGCCGATGCTCGGGGCGCACGGTCTCAGACGTCGACGAGCTCCAGTCGGACGGCGGTCACGGTGCCGTCGTCGATGCCCTCGGCCCGCCGGACCTCCTTCTTCACGGGAAGGATGTATGCCCCGCGCTTGGTGTCGGGGAAGACCGACGTGGCCCAGGTGGTCGCCCCGATGCGGACGCGCACCCGCACCGACCCGAACCCCCGCTGCAGGTGCGACGTCCGCTCCTCGATGTCGTCGGAGACGTCCTCCGGCACCGTGAGGAAGTGCCAGGCCGCGTCGCCCTGGTGCAGCCAGACCTCGGCGCTGAACTCGTAGCTCACCGGGGGGACGGTACGTCCGACCTCGGTCAGATCTCTGCGAGATCGGGGTTGCGAGAGCGAACACCAGTTCGATATGGTGCAAAACATGACAAAGGGGCCCGTGACGACGGCGGAGGTGCTGGAGGTGGTCGCTGGCGTGCACGACCTGTGCCGGCGGCTCGACCCCGACGCCATCCCGCTGCACGAGGTCCCCGATGCGTTCGATGCGCTGACCTCGCTCGAACGGCTCGGTGGCGGCGCCGTGCTGCGCATGGCGGCCCGCTACGACGAGGCCGGCGCCTGGAAGCGCAACGGCGCCAAGTCGGCCGAGGACGACATCGCCCGCAAGACCGGCACGCCCACCGGCTCGGCCCGGCGGAAGCTCAACACCAGCAAGCGCCTGAAGCGCCAGCCCAAGACCGACGAGGCCGTCCGTCGGGGTCAGGTGTCGCCGGACCAGGCCAACGAGGTGTCCGACGGAGCCGACGCGTCGCCGGAGGAGGAGGACGAGCTGATCCGCTCGGCGCGCAGGGACCCGCTGCACGAGCTGCGCAAGCGGACGGCCGCCGCGAAGGCCAAGGCGGACCGTGACCGGGAGGAGACCCGTCGGCGTCTGTTTCGCTCCCGGGAGGTGAAGCGCTGGAACGACACCGAGGGGATGGGCAACCTGCTGCTGCGGTTGCCGGCCGATGTGATGGCCGAGGTCGACGCCGCCCTCAAGCCGCGGGTCGAGCGGGCCTTCGCCGATGCTCGCGACGCCGGCCGGTTCGAGCGGCGCGAGGCGCTCACGGCCGACGTCGCCCGGGATCTGCTGCTCGGCGGCGGCGACGACGCCGGTGCCAAGCGATCGAGCCAGGCGGTGCGGCCGGAGAAGAAGGTCATCGCCCTCATCGATGTGCCGGCTCTGAACCGGGGCCGGGTCGAGGGCGACGAGGTCTGCGAGATCGCCGGCGTCGGTCCCGTCTCGGTGTCCGCCGTGCGTGCGCTGATGTCCGATGCGTTCCTCACGCTCGTGTTCCGGAACGGTGAGGACGTGCGCAACGTGACCCACCTCGGCCGCCAGGTCACCGCCCGGCAGCGCACCGCCATGGAGGCCCGGGGCTGCAGCTGCGAGCGGGAGGGGTGCGGAGGCACCTACCTGCTCGACATCGACCACAACGAGGGCTGGACGCTCACCCACGAGACCCGCCTCGACGACCTCAGCTGGCTGTGCTGGCACTGCCACGACCTCAAGACCCGCAACGACCTCCGGTTGGTCGGCCCACCGGGACGGCGACGGTTCGAGACCCGGAAGGGCAAGCCGTGGCATGCGCCGCCGGCGAGCGGTGCGCCGCCGGGCGCGGCCTGCGGTGCGGGTGGGACGGATCCGCCCGCCCGTCGCCCGGAGCCCGAGCAGGGCACGTTCACCCTGGCCGACTGACGCAGCCGTCGGCTTCAGCCCCGAACCCGAGCCCCCAGCCCCCGCCGGCGTGCCCGGAGACCGTCGTGGTCCCGGGCGCGCTGCTGCGCGCCCGGCGGGGACTCGCCGAGGGCACGGTCGAGGTGCTCCAGCGGGGCGAGGCCGTCCCGGTCGATGCCGAGCGGCGGGGCCCGATCCGCGTCCGGTACTCGGGTGGTGGGCCGGGGCCGGCCTGACAGACTTCGCCGGCATGGCGGCGATGACACGAGCGCGGGGGTGGGGCGTCGTCGTCCTCGTCGCCCTCGGCGCAGCGGTGGCCCAGGCCTTCGGGCGCTTCACCTACAGCGTGCTGCTGCCCGCGGTGCGCGACGACCTCGGTGTGTCCAACACCGTCGCCGGCCTGCTCGGCACGGCCAACGTCGCCGCCTACCTGGCCGGCACCCTGCTGATCATCCGGGCCACGGCCACCGTCCGGCTCATGACCATCATGCGGGTCGGGTTCACCCTGTCCCTCACCGGCCTGGCCATCGCCGCCGTGGCCCCGAACGGCGCGGTGCTCGCCCTCGGCCTGGTCGTGATGGGCCTCGGTGGCGCCTGCATCTGGATCCCGTCGCCGGCGATCGCCGCCGCCGCCGTCCCGCCGGCCCGCCGGGGCACGGCCGTGGGCATGATCGGCGCCGGCATCGGCACGGGCATCGTGTTCGCCGGTCGCCTGTCCGAGGCGCTGCGCGACCGCTGGGGGGTCGAGGCCTGGCAGGACGTGTACCGGATCGAGACCGCCATCGGCCTCGTGGTCGCCCTCGCCATCGTCGTCCTCCTCCGACCCGACGCCGAGCCGGCGCCGGCCCGCACCGGCAGCGGCCTGGCCGTGCTGCGCACCATGCAGGGTTGGGTGCCCCTCACCCTCGCCTACGCCGCCTTCGGGTTCAGCTACCTGCTGGCCATCACCTACCTCACCGCCCGCCTCGAGGACGACGCCGGCTACAGCGACGGCCGGGCCGCCGGCGTGTTCGCCGCCGTCGGCCTCGCCACCATCGTCGGTGGCATCGCCCTCGGTGCCGTCGCCGACCGGATCGGTCCCCGCCCGTCGCTCGTCGGGGGCTTCGCCCTCTTCGCCGCCGGCACCGGGGGCATCCTGAGCGGACAGACCGCGGCCGTGCTCGCCGGCGGCGTCGCCATCGGGATGATGTTCGGCGGCCTGCCGTCGGTGATCGCCACCTACATCGTCCAGGCCAGCGACCACGTCACCTACGGCCCCCGCTACGCGGTCGCCACCCTCGCCTTCGGCATCGCCCAGGTGACCTCGCCCCAGATCGGCGGGCTGATCGCCGACCTCACCGGATCCTTCACGATGGTGTTCCTGCTCTCGGGCGGCGTGGCCCTGCTCGGCGCGGTGGCGTCATCGATGCTGCCGACCCCGGAGCCCGAGCGCGAGCGCGTGGCGGCGGCGCGGGCGTGAGCGGGGGACGCGGTGCCGGGGGAGCGATCGCCGTGCTGTGTCCGCACCCCGACGACGAGGCCATCTTCTGCGGCGGCACCATCCGGGCCCTCGCCGAGGCCGGCCACCGCGTCGTGATCATCGCCGCGACGAGCGGCGACACCGCCGAAGGCGAGCCGAGCCGGGCGCTGCGCGACCTGCGCCGGCGCGAGCTCGAGGTCGCCGGCGACATCCTCGGCGCCGCAGCCGTCCACCACCTCGGATACGTGGACTCCGGCATCGGACCGGTGTCGCCGCCCGAGGCCTTCGTCCACATCCCGGTCGACCACGCCGCCGCCGAGCTGGCGGCGATCCTCGAGCGCGAGGGGGTGGGGTCCCTCGTCGCCGACGGACCAGAGGGCATCTACGGCCACCCCGACCACATCCACGCCCACGACGTGTCGGCCCGCGCCGCCGAGCTGGTCGGCATCGCCACCCGCTACGAGATGACGGTGGACCGGGAGCACCTCCACTTCGTCGACGTCCACGTGGTCGAGACCGCGACCGAGGCCGTGACCGAGACCTGGCACGGCCACACCGGCACCTACGGCCACACGACCGTGGAGATCGACCTGCTCGTCGACGTCCGGACCCACATCGAGGCCAAGCGTGCCGCGTTCGCCGCCCACGCCAGCCAGCTGCCCGAGCACTCCGAGACCATGCGGCTCGACGCCGACGCCTTCGCCGCGGTCTACGGCATCGAGTGGTTCAACCGCCGCGGCCCCGCCGGGCCGCTCGACGACCTGGTCGGATAGCCCGTCGGATCGGGTGGACCCGGGTCAGAACGGGACCGATTGGGTGAGCAGTCCCGGACCCTCGGCCCGGTCGGCGAGGATCCGGCAGAACGCCACGGCGTCGAGCTCGATGTCCTCCCCGCCCGTCCCGGATGCCCACGTCCCGCCGGCCGGGCCGGTCAGGCGGAGGGTGAAGGGCTGGCCGTGGCGCCGAGCCCACTCGGCGACGACGTCGGCGACGATCCGACCGTCGTGGTCCGGCGTGAGCTCCATCGGTGCGCCGGTGGCGCGGGTGATGTCGACCCGGTGCATCCACGTGTCGCGGGTGAGGATGATGTCGAAGAGGTAGCCGGCCTTCCACGTCTCGGGCCCGTCGGGTCCGTCCTCGGTGGTGCGGATCTGGCGCATGAGGCGCCGGCTGCCCCGCCACGCCGCCTGCACCGGACCGCGGGCCTCGAGCCGGTCGAGCAGCTCGGACCGGGACAGTCCGGCATGGGCCTGCACCTGCACGGCGGTGAGGCCGTCGATGAAGGGTCCGTCGCCGGCGGCCTTGCCCCCGGCGCGCATGTCCCGGGCGAAGCGGCGCAGGGACGAGAACGTCTCGACCATGCCGAGCACGTGGCCGGCCATGGCCCGCACGTCCCACAGCGGGCAGTCGGTCGGTGCCGCCCACCCGTCGTCGTCGAGCGAGCGCAGCAGGGCGACCATCCGTGCGGTCTCGGTCTCGGCCAGCCGGATCGACTCGGGCCGGGCGATGGCCGGCACCTCATCGACGTTCGTGATCTGCATCATGGTTCCCCCCTGGTTGTCCTGGTCCGTGTCTCGGTCGGTGTCTTGCGTTCGAGGTGGGCGACGAGCATCTCGACGGCGTCGTCGACCAGGCGCAGCCAGCGGTCGCCCCCCGGGTCGTTGCTGATCTGCTGGGCCGCCAGCCCCGAGCCGACGGCCGTGGCCAGGTCGAGGTCGGCCGGGTCGTCGAAGCCGAGGTCCCCGAACCACTCGCCCAGCACCTCCAGGCCCTGCACCGCGATGGCGTAGGACTCGGGCGAGGGCTCGAAGCCGGGGATGGTCCGCTGGAACAGCAGCTGGTGGCGGACGTGGTCGCTGGCGCAGAACTCAACGAAGTGCCGCAGGCTCGCCTTGAGGTCGGTCATCGTCTCGCCGGTGCGGGGCAGGTCGACCACCTCGTCCAGGAACTGCTGGCAGCCCTCGGCGTACATCGCGTCGTAGATGGCGAGCTTGGAATCGAAGTAGGAGTACAGCGACGGCGCCCGCATCCCGACGGCGGCCGCGAGGTCGCGCAGGGACAGCCCGGCCAGCCCCTCGGCCCGGCACCGCTCCCAGGCCGCGGCCACGATCTCGTCGCGCGTGCGCTCCCGCTGCTCCGCCCGTCGGTCCCGGACCGGCGCGGCCCCCACGTCCGTCTCCCCTCTACCTAACATCGTTCGAACTATGGAACAGCGTTCGGGGCGTGTCAAGTGGATCCCCCTCCAAGCCGGCTCCACGAGAGCTCCACGGGGCGCGGGTGACGGTGATCGCACCAAGAAGACCAGCCCCACCCCGAGGAGCACCCGTGATCACCATCACCCCCACCACCGGCCCGCTGGGCTCGCCCGCCGGATCGGTCCGGCCCGACGCCCACAGCCACCACGCCGCCGACCCCGCGCTCGACGGCACCCGGGCAACCTGGCCCCTCGCCGGTGCCGTCGCCGGCGCCGCCAGCCTGGTCGCGGCGATGGCCGGCATGGCCACCATCACCGAGGAGCAGTACCTCGAAGGCGTCGGCCTCATCGACGACCTGGAGCGAGGCGGTTACTACATCTCCTTCGTCGTCGGCCTGATCGGCGTCGCCGCCCTGTTCATCGCCGCCGCCGGCTGGCGCCGCTGGGCCCAGCACCGTGCCGCCGACGACCTCGCCGCCGGCACCATCGCCACCGCCCTGTCGGCCACGGCGACGGTGAACATCATCGGCTACTCGATGGCCGGCGCCCTGGCGCTGTACCTCGACGGCGGCTTCGACGAGGGCACGATGTCCGACGAGTCGCTGTTCGTGAACTTCGCCTACCTGGACTTCGGCACCCTGTTCGGCTGGTGGGGCGCGATGCTCGCCGCCGCCTGCGTGGCGTTCCTCGCCTTCCGGCGCCGGCTCCTGCCCCGCTGGATGGGCGTCGTCAGCCTCGTCACCATGGCGATCCCGCTCGGCTTCGCCCTGTTCACGGCGCTGCCGGGGATGCCCGGGATGATCATGCCGCTGTGGCTCGTGGCCATCAGCGTCGGCATGGTGTTCTCCCGCACCGCAGGCGCCTCGGCCGGCGTCCCGCGATGACCCCCGGCCCGCTGCACCTGGCCGGCGACGCCTGGCTGGTCCGTGACCTCCCGACCGTGGCGCAGTCCGACGGCAGCGCCGGCCCGGCCCGGTTGCACGCCAACGCCATGGTGCTCGCCGGCGAGGAGCCGGTGCTGGTCGACACCGGCGCCGGCGCGGACCGGCGCGGCTACTGGGCCCAGGTCGAGGCCCTCCTCGACCCCGTCGACGTGCGCTGGATCTTCCTCAGCCACGACGACGCCGACCACCGGGGCAACCTGGGGGAGGTGCTCGACCGGTGCCCGACCGCCACGCTGGTGGCCGGGCGCCGGCTCATCCACCGGCTCACCCTCGACCGGGAGCTGCCGACCGAGCGGTGCCGCTGGGTGGCCGACGGCGACGTCTTCGACGTCGGCGACCGACCGTTGCTGGCTGTGCGCCCCCCGGCGTACGACCTGCCCACCACCCGGGGCCTCTTCGATGCCACCACCGGCGTCTACTGGGGAGCCGACTGCTTCGGGACCCCGGTGCCGGCCGACATCGCCGACGTCGCCGACCTCGACGACGACGTGTGGGTGGAGGGCTTCACCGCCTTCCACCTGCTGCTCAGCCCCTGGATCCGTGACGTCGATCCGATCCGGTGGCGTCAGGCCGTCGGACGGGTCGCCAGCCTCGGCGCCACCACGATCGTGAGCGCCCACGGCCCGGTGATCCGCGGCCCCCAGGTGGGCCGGGCGCTGGATCTGGCCTTCGGCCTCGCTGGGGCGTCGATGCCGGCTGCCGCCGAGCGGTTGGCCGCGGCGCTCGCCCGCCGGTTTCACGACCCCGCGGTGGGCGGCCGGATCTAAGATCCGCCGGTGCGGATCTCGGTGCTGGGCCCGTTGGAGGCCCGTCGCAGCGACGGCGGCGATGCGCTCCCCCTCGGGGGACTGCGCCAGCGTGCCGTCCTGGCCCGGTTGGCGGTCGCGGGTGGCGACACCGTCCCGGTCGAGCGGATGGTGGACGACCTCTGGGACGGGGAGCCACCGCCCTCGGCGGTCAACACCCTGCAGAGCTACGTGTCCAACCTGCGGCGGGAGCTGCGAACCGGCGACGACGTCATCGTCGAGCGGTCGGGTCCGGGCTACCGGCTGTCGCCCGCAGTCGAGCTGGTGTCCGGGCGCTTCGAGCAGCTGGTGGCTTCGGCGGCCGAGGCGCCCCTGGGCGAGCGGGTCGCCCTCCTCGACCAGGCCCTCGGGCTGTGGCGGGGACCGGCGCTGGTGGAGCTGGCCGACCAGTCCTGGGCCGAGGCCGAAGCGGCCCGGCTCGACGAGCTGCGGCTGTCGGCCATCGAGGCCCGCTACCAGGCGCTGCTCGACACCGGCCAGCACCAGCGGGTGGTCGGGGACCTCGAGCGGGCGGTGGCCGACCACCCGCTGCGGGAGGGCCTCACCGCCCAGCTCGTCCTCGCCCTGTACCGGTCGGGGCGCCAGGCCGATGCGCTGCGGGCCTACGAGCGCACCCGCGCCATGCTCGCCGAGGAGCTCGGCCTCGACCCCATGCCCGAGCTCGTCGCCCTGGCCGACCGGGTGCTGGTCCAGGACCCCGAGCTGGCGGCGCCGCCGGCCGAGCCCGCCGCTGCGCCACCCGCACCGACGGCACCGGCCCGACCGGCGCCGGACCTCGCGTCGGTGATCGCCGCACCGCTGCCCCGGGCCGCGACCGTCGGCCACGGGCGCGAGCTGATCGGCCGTGGTGAGGAGCTCGCCCGGCTCGACGACGCCCTCGGGGCGCTGCGGGACGGCGACGCGCGGGTCGTGCTCATCGAGGGCGAGGCCGGCGTCGGCAAGACCTCGCTCGTGTCGGCCGCGGTGGGCGACGTGCACGCCGTGGGCGGGATCGTGCTGTGGGGTCGGTGCTCGGCCGAGCACCTCGTCGCCTACCAGCCCGTGCTCGATGCCGTGCGGGCCTTCGAGCGCAGCCTCGACCGAGACGTCGCCGCCGCGCTCGGCGAGCGCCATCCGGTGCTCGGCCACCTCCTCGGCCGGACCGACGCCCCGATCAGCGAGCGTGACCCCTACGAGCTCTACGAGTCCGTCGCCGCGCTGCTGCGCGACCTGGCCTCGGCGCGTCCGCTCGTCCTCGTGGTCGACGACCTCCACTGGGCCGATCGGTCGTCCCTCGCGCTGCTCGCCCACCTCGTCACCCAGGGCCGCGTCCCGGGCCTCGGGCTGGTCGGCACCGTCCGCCGGCCGGCGGGTCGGTCGACGGTCGACCTCGACCGGTTCGTCGCCGACCTCCGCCGGGCCGGCTCCACCGACGTCCTCGACCTGCCCGGCATCGATGCGTCGTCGGTCGCCGAGCTGCTCGACCGCTGCGGGCGACCCGTGGATGCCGCCGTCGCGGACGCGGTCCACGCCCGCACCGGGGGCAACCCGCTGTTCGTGGAGGCGCTCTCGACCCAGGCCGACGACCTGACCGCCACCGACCCCCGCCAGCTGCCCCACACGGTGCGCGAGACCCTGGACCTGCGGGCCGCATCCCTCGACGCCGACGACCTGCACGTCCTCGTCACGGCCGCCGCCGTCGGCGACCCCGTCGACCTGCACGTGCTCGCCGAGGTCTGCGAGTGCGGGATGGACCGCGTCCTGGACGTGGTCGACATCGGCGTCGCCGCCGGGCTCCTCGTGGAGGACCCCGAGGTGGTCGGGCGGGTGTCGTTCACCCACGCGCTGGCCCGCGACGCGCTGATCGCCCGGTCGACGCGGAACCGGGAGGCGCAGCTGCACCTGCGGATCGCCGACGTCCTCGCCGCACGCCCCGAGCCGGTGGCCGATGCCGTGCTGGCCCAGCACCTGCGGGCCGCCGGCGCCCTGTGCCCGGCCGAGCGGGCCGCCGCCGCGTCGGTCGCCGCCGCGCGTGAGGCGCACGACCTGCTCGCACCCGACGAGGCGCGCACGTGGGCCGGCCGGGCGCTCGCGCAGCTCGACGCCTCCCCCGCCCCGGTGGGGGGAGCCGACGACCTCCGCTGGACGGCGAGGCTGATCATCTCGCAGGCCTGCCGCCACCTCGGCGACCGGGACGAGGCCGCCGAGGTCGGCGCGGCGCTGCTGGAGCAGGCCCGCCAGTCTGGAGATCCCCAGCGGATCACCGTCGCCGCCGAGGAGGCCGTGCTCGGGACGGCGAACATCGGCTTCAGCTTCGGCTTCGTCGACGAGGAGCTGCTCGCCCTCCTCGACGACGCCCTGACCTCCATCCGGTCGGGGGGCGAGGACCACCCGGCGGAGGAGGCGACCCTGCTGGCCTGGTCGTCGATCGCGCTGGCGGGCGGCCCGCCGACGGTGCGCCAGCGCGACCTGGCGGCCCGAGCCGCGAAGGCGGCCGAAGCCAGCTCGGGCTGCCCCGACGTGCGCGCCATCAGCGCGCTGGCCCTGCGGTTGGCGCAGCCCGGCCCGGGTGCGGTGGAGGACCGCCTGGCCCTCCACGACGAGATGCTCGTCGACGCCGTCGCCGCCAGGTGGACGGACCTCGAGGTGCTCGCCCACGTCCTGGGTGTGACCGACCTGCTCGAAGCGGGCCGCGTCGGCGAGTCGCGTGACCTGCTCGAGGTGCTGCGCGAGCGCCTCAGCCCGCACCACCGGCCGGGCTTCGACACCTACCTCCACTTCATCGACGCCTGCTTCGCGCTGCTCGACGGCGAGGTGGATCGGGCCGAGGAGCTGAGCAACCGGGGCCTGGTCGACGGCGAGCGTGCCCACGGCACCAACGCCACGCAGGCCTGGGCCGCCCAGCAGTTCATGGTCGGCTGGGAGCGCGGCCAGCTCGCCGGGTTCGTGGACGTCACCGCGTCGATGGTGGCGGACTTCCCCGACGTCGCCTCGTGGCGCCCGGCGCACGCCGCGGCCCTGATCGCCGCGGGCGATCCGGAGCGGGGGCTCGAGGTGGTGCGCCCGCTGGTCGAGGCGGACCGGTTGCTCGTCCCGCCCGACCTGCTCTGGTCGACATCGCTGGCGATGCTGGGTGACGTGGTCTGGGTGGTGGACGACCCCCACCTCGGACGGGTCGTGGCCGACGCGCTCGAGCCGGTGCAGCACCGCGTCGCCGTCACGGCGATGGGTGCGCTGTCCCTCGGCCACCTGGTCCGCCAACGGGGGCTGGCCCTCGCCGCAGCCGGCGACCTGGCCGGCGCCGACGCCGCGCTCGCCCTCGCCGTCGAGCGGGCCGACGCCTGCGGGTTCCGCCCGTGGGCCGCCCGCGCCCGCGCCGAGCGGGCGACGGTGCTGGAGCGGCAGGGCCTCGACGGGACGGCGCTGCGAGCCGAGGCCACCGCCGCGGCCCGGGCCCTCGGGACCGCGCTCACCCTGACCGGCTGAGGCCAGGACGGGCCGGTCAGCTGATCTCGGCGCCCTCGGGCTGGGCCCGCATCTCGCCCACGTCGGCCCCCTTCAGCATGCGGATCACGAGCTGGCCGTTGGTGAGGGTGGCCTCGATGCCGGCGCCGTAGCCCTCGGGCACCTCCAGCTCGCGCTCGTAGCCACCGAAGTCCCACTCGTCGAGCAGATACTCGCGCGGCGCGGCGCTGCGCAGGTGGGCCCAGAACCGCAGGTGCGTGCCGCGCTTCTCGATGTGGACGTCGCTGCGCTGCACCGCGCACATCGGCGCGACGACGACGAGCGCCTCGGGCGCCTCGTACATCCGCACCGGCACCCGCTGGGGCGTCATGGTGTCCTCGGTGGCGACGGTCGCGTCCACGACCTCGTGGTGATCGGGGCGGGTCATGGGTCGACCGTACGCCGCGGGGAAGGGCCGGGGAAGGTGGCTCCTCGACGATGCCGACATGCACGACGCCACCGCACTGCTCGATGCCCCACCCGCCGGCGCCCGGATCGTCGCCCGCGGGCTCACCACCGTCCACCGGAACGGGACCGTCGCCCTCGACGGCGTGGACGTCTCGATCGACCCCGGCTCGGTCACGGCCGTGATCGGCCCGAGCGGGGCCGGCAAGACGACCCTGCGCGCCGCGCTGGCCGGGATGGCGCCCGCCCGGTCCGGGTCGGTGTCGATCGACGCCGCGGTCGACCGGGTCGTTCGCCCCCGGCGCCGATCCCACGGCGGCGACCCAGATCGCCTACTGGCTGGCCTTCGCCGGGTTCTTCTTCGGGCTCACGTTCGGGCTGCTCCAGGTGTGCACGGAGGTGGCGGTCCTGCGCCGGGAGCGCCACGCCGGCGTGCGCGTCGGCGCCTACCTGCTCGCCAAGGTCGCGGTCCTCGGACCGGTGCTGCTGGTGGTGGACGCGGCCATGGTCGCCGCCCTGCACCTCACCGACCGGATCCCGGACCTGAGCCTGGGCGAACACGTCGCCCTGCAGGTCACCATGGCGCTCAACGCCGGTGCCGCCCTCTGCCTCGGCCTGGCCGCGTCAGCGGCGGTGACGACGACAGCGCAAGCCGCCCTGGCCCTGCCGATGCTGTGCTTCCCGGCGGTGCTCTTCGCCGGCGTCACCGTGGTGCTCGGCGCCCTGGCCCACGTCAGCGTCCGGCGCCGGTCGGCGTAGGCGTCGACCTCACCCGAGCGGGACGGCTGCGCCGGACGCGTCCGGCGCGTGCTCGCACCGGGCGGTGTCGAGCGGCTGACCGGCGACCTCGAAGAGGTCCCGGGCCTCGGACATGAGCGCCACCGCCTCCTCCTGATCGCCGGCTGCCGCAGCGCGGTGGGCCCGGGCCTCCACGATCGCGGCTCGCCAGGAGGTGCCCTCCCAGAGCGCACCCGACTGCTCGGCGATGGCGAGGTAGAGGTCGGCCCGGTCCAGGTCACCCGCCTGCGCGCTGGCCGTGGCGGCCGGCACGGCCAGCATCACCGCGCAGAACGGGCACAGGTCCTCGGTGCCGAGCGTCGCCTCGGCTCGCTCGATGACGGCCAGGGCCGCGTCGGGACCGTCCGCCGCCAGCATCATCGTCCCGTAGATGCGCTGGAGGAGGTGGAGCGAGATCGTGCTCCACCGGGCGAGGGGCAGCGCCCGCTGCAGCAGGGTCCGGGCCGCGGCCCGGTTCCCCTCGGCCAGCTCGACCTCGGCCAGGCGCTGCAGGCTGTGGGCCTCCCCCGACCGGGCACCGATCTCCCGGTGCAGCGCCATCGACTCCTCGAGCTCGCGGCGGGCCCGGGACAGGTCGCCGGCGAGCAGCGCGGCCTCGCCGGCCAGCGCGGAGGCGAACGCCACGGCCCGCAGGGCGCCGGAGCGAAGCGCGGTGGCGTGGAGCCGCTCGGCGAGCTGCAGCACGTCCTCGTACGGGGTGGGCCCGTAGAGCAGGTACTCGGCCGGGCACAGGTAGCTGTCGAAGATGGCGAGGGCGATCTCGGGGTCCTGCACGGTCCGGACCAGCTCGGTGCGCATGCGGTCGAACCACTCGCCCCGGTGGTGGGCGAGCAGGCCCTCGAGCGCGATCAGGTCCAGCACCTGCCAGGTCTGGTCGCCGCTCAGGATGCGGGTGCGCGCCTGCTGCGTGAGGTCCCAGGCCCCGGCGTGGTCGCCGGCGAAGTAGGCGACGTTGGCCCGGGCGAGGAGCACGTCGGGGTCGGTCGGGCCGCCGTCGGGGACGAGCCCGTCGATGGCGGCGACGGCGGTGTCGATGTCGCCGGCGACCGTGGCGGCCCGGGCGAGGCGGGCGCGCAGCAACCGGGCCTGGTCACCGGAGGCGAGTGGCAGCGCCTGGCGGTATGCGGCCGGGGCGGTGGGGTCGCCCAGGGCGAAGAGCAGGTCGGCGCGCAGGGCCAGGGCCTGGGCCCGGTGCTCCCCGCCGGCGTGGTCCTGGATGCGCCCGACGAGCGCGTAGGCGTCGCGGTACGCGCCGACGGCGGCCGCCCGGTCAGCGGCGGCGAGGAGGTGGGGCACCGCCGCCTCGTGGTCGCCGCCCTCGAGGAGGTGGTGGCCGACCCGGGCCGGCGACGCGCCGAGGTCGGCGAGCCGCTCGGCGGTGAGGCGGTGGATCTCCAGCCGCCGGTGCGGCGGCAGGCCGGCGAGCAGGGCCTCGCGCACGAGGCTGTGCCGGAACCGGTAGCGCGCGCCGGTGTGCTCGAGGATCCGGGCGGCGAGCGCCCGGTCGAGGTGGGTGAACGCCTCGTCGTCGGGCAGGTCGGTGACGGCGACGAACTCGTCGGTGTCGAACGACGACCCGAGCAGGGCGGCTCGCTCGAGCACCTGCTCGTCGTCGGGGTCGAGGGCGCGCAGGATCGCCTCGCCCACCGAGTCGACCGGCGCCGCGCCGGCGGCCGCCTGGCGGGCCAGCTCGACGAGCGCGAACGGGGAGCCGTCGGCGACGGCGATGACGCGGGCGGCGGCCTCGTCGTCCAGGCCGGGAGCGGCGGTGGAGACGAGCTGGCGGGCCCGCTCCTCGTCGAGCCGGTCGAGCTGGACGTCGGTCGCGGCACCACGTCCGACGAGGCTGGACTGCACCGACAGCAGCGGGCCCGCTGCGGCCCCCTCCCGGGCCGCGAGCACGAGCAGCACCGGCTCGTCCGTCAGCCCGCGTGCGAGGTAGTGGAGCAGGCGGGTGCTGGCCTCGTCCGCATCGTGGAGGTCGTCGAGCACGAGCACCACGCACTGCTCGCGACCGGCCAGGCGGAGCAGCTCGGCGGCCGCCACGAACAGGCGCTGGTGGCCACCCTCCCCCGACCAGTGCAGCTCGGAGCCGAGCAGCGCCCGGTCCAGCTCGGCGCGGTAGGCGGGATCGAGGTCGTCGAGCAGGGAGCGGTCGGCCCGGCACAGCTCGCCCAGCGCCTCGAGCACCGGCGCGTACGGCCACGATCCCTCGACCCGCGCCGCCGCACCCCGCCCGACCAGGCACCCGCGCTCGCCGGCGTGGCGGGCCACGGCGTCGAGCAGCGCGGTCTTGCCGGCGCCGACGGGCCCGCGCACGAAGGCGGTGCGGCCCCGGCCCTGCTCGGCGTCCTCCAGCAGCGCGACCAGCGAGGCGAGCGCACCCTCCCGCCCCACGAGCTCGAGGGCGCGGTCCGCCGGCGCACCCGCGGTCACCGAGCCCAGCTCGAGGAGCTGGTCGCGCAGCGCGGACGCCTCCGGCCCCGGGGTGCACCCGAGCTCGGTGGACAGCGCCCGCTCGAGCCGCTCGTACTGGCGCATCGCCCCGTGCACGTCGCCCCGCTCCCGCAGCGACCGGATGAGCGCCAGGTGGGCGGCCTCGTCGGTGGGGTCGACGGCGATGAGGTGCTCCCACCGTCCGAGCCGTCGCAGCAGGTCGGCGCGCAGCGCCGCCAGCCGCTCCCGAGGCGCGAGGAGCCACTCCTCGTAGGGGTCGTCCGGCAGCAGCTCGCCCGGGTGTGCGTCGAGGGCCGCGGCCATCTCGAGCTGGTCGTCGCGGCGGAGCGCGACGACGGCGGCCTCCTCGAATGCCACGGCATCGACGACGACGTCGTCGTGGGGCAGCAGCGTGAGCACGTCGCCGACCGTGACGAGGGCGTCGTTGTCGCCCAGCGCCCGGCGGGCGTAGTACGTGGCCTTGTGCAGCTTCGGTGCCACCGCGTCGGGGGTGTGGTCGGGCCAGAGCGCGTCGATCACCTGCTCGCGGTGGAGGCGCCGGCCCGGTGCCAGGGCCAGCAGCTTCACGAGCGATGCCGCCTGCCGGCGGCGCCAGCCGTCTCCGGGCGCGACGACGCCGTCGCGCTCCACTGCGAAGGTCCCCAGCACGGTGATGCGCGTCGTCCTCACGAGCTGCTCCCTGTGCCGCCGATACGGTACCCCCGCGCCTCGGCGGGATGCAGCGCTTTCTGCCGTTTCCGTGCCAGGAGATCGCGTCCGGTGTCAGGAGACCGCTGCCGGCAGCGGCGCGACCCGGGCGGTGTCCGCATCCCGGAAGGCCTCCGTGCGCCACCAGCACCGGAACGCCCGCTCGCCCATCAGCGCCAGCACGGGCCCGACCTGGGTGGCCTGGGCGCGGAGGGCGGCGAGCTTGCGATCGAGCAGCTCGTCGTCGAGGTCGACGGCGAGCGCGACCTCCTCCGGTGGCGTCCGCAAGGGGAGCCCCGGGCCGAAGACCGGGATCTCCTCGTGCAGCGCGGCGTGCTCCTCGGCGAAGGTGTCGGTGGTGGTGGCGTGGAGGAGGCGACCGCGGCCGGTGCGGGCCCAGGCTGCCGTGGTCCACGCCGACACGGTCTGGTGGTCGGGGTGGCCGGTCATGCCGTCGGGGCCGAAGGTGACGATGGTGTCGGGACGCACCTCCTCGATCACCGCGGCGATGGCGCCGACCGCCGGCTCGAGCTCCTGCTGGGGGAGGGTGCCGTCCTCGTAGCCGAGGATGCGGTGGTCGGTGACACCGAGGATCGCCATCGACGCCGCGATCTCCATGCGGCGGGTGCGGGCCAGGCGCACCGGCGGCCAGGTGCCGGGGTCGTCCGTGCCGTGCTCCCCGAGGGTCGCCGTCACGCACGTGACGTGGTTCCCGGCGTCCCGGGCGAGCGCCATGAGCCCGGCGGAGAGGTAGGCCTCGTCGTCCGGGTGGGCCCACACGCCGAGCACGGTGCCGAGGGTGCGGGCATCGAGGTGGTGGGTGATGCGGAGGGTGGTCATCGGAGCTCCTAGTTGATGGCGAGGAGGGCGCTGACGGCCCAGAGGGTGAGGAGGCCGCCGGCGAAGGCCGCGGCCGGCGGCCGGCCCCGGCTGGCCAGGGCGAGGGTGACGATGCCGGCGGAGCCGACGGCGAGGCCGTCCCCGCCCCTGGCAGCCAACGGCTCGATCAGGGCGGCGGCGGCCAGCCCGGCGAACGCGGCGGGCACGACGAAGCCGGCCATCCGCTCCATCCCGGCGGGTGCGTGCAGGCGATCGATGGCGAAGACGATGCTGACCCGGAACAGGTACGAGCCGAGGCCGGCGAGGAGGATGACGGTCCAGGCGGTCATGGCCGGCTCCCCTCGACCAGGCCCGCCGCACCGATGCCGGCTGCGATGCCGAGCAGCGGTCCGGCGTGGAGCGGGAGCCCCGAGCCGACGACGGCCACGAGGGCGCCCACGGCTGCGGCGGTGAGGGCCGGCCGGCCCCGCACGGAGTGGCCGAGCTCGGCCAGGAGGAACAGCGGGATGGCGTGCTCGAGGTGGAGGGCCTCGGGTACGCCGGCGCCGGCGAGGTAGCCGGCGATGATGGACAGCTGCCAGGCGGCCCACAGCACGAGCGCGGCGCCGATGTAGTGGCGGTTCCCCCGACAGCCGGGGTGCCGGTCGTAGCCGGCGGCGCCCACGGCGTAGGACGGATCGATGAGCAGGTAGGAGGCGCTGGCGCGGAACCATGCGCTCGTGCCCTGCCAGCGGGGCGCCATGGATGCGCTGTAGAAGACCAAGCGCGCGTTGATGGCGAGCACCGTGGCGACGGCCACGGCGGGGGCCGCACCCTGCTCGAGCAGGCTGATGGCCGCGAGCTGGGCGCTGCCGGCGTAGATCGTGACCCCGGTGGCGAGGCCGGCGCCGTGGTCGATGGAGCTCGAGCCCACGGTGATGCCGACCATGAGGCCGAAGGGCACCACGCCGACGAGCCAGGGCAGCATCGCCCGTGCGCCGGCGAGGAGATCGGGGCCCCCTCGGAAGCTGGCAGTCGTGGTGTCGCGGTCGGTGGCGGTGGGTGCGGTGACGGTCATCGGAGGGCTCCTCGGCGCGTGCCTGCGTGGCCGGCCCGGGGAGGTCCGGACCGGCCACGGCGGCGGGTTGTCACCCGGTGGTGACGTTGATGGCGACGGGCACCGAGCTGGTGATCACGTCGTAGACGGCGGAGCGCTGCTTGGACTGCTCCACCAGGGAGGCCAGCACCTCGGGCGAGGCGTCACCCTCGACGACCATGTCGACGGTGATCTGCTGGTAGCCGTTGCGGACCTCGGGGTCGAGCCCGAGGATGCCGTTCAGGTCGATGTCGCCCGAGACGGTCGAACGGACCTCGTGCAGGGTCACGCCGCGGGCGGCGGCGATGTTGGCCAGGCCCGCGGTGAGGCAGCTGGCGAGGCCGTGGAGGAGGAACTCCACCGGCGTGGGCCCGTTGTCGTTGCCGACGAGGACCGCGGGGTGGTCGGCCTCGAACACGAACGTGCGCTCGTGGCTGCGCTCCTCGCCCACCCCGAAGAAGTCCTCGATGGTGCTGCGGCTGTGCGTGCCGGACTGCCACTCGTTGTGGGCCCGGAACTGGAACTTCGCCGCGGCCGGCGCCTGCTTGACGGCGTCGAGGGTGGCGAACAGGGTCGGGGTGTCGACGCCGTTGCGGGCCGGACGGGTGTTGCTCTCGGTGATGCTCATGGGATTGCTCCTTGTGTTGTTCTGGGTTGGTTGGTTGGTGGGAGGTCAGGCGGCGAAGGCGCCGACGGGTCGGATCGGTGGAAGGGCGGCGAGGGACTCGGCCTCGGCCTCGATGCAGCGGCTCAGCTGCTTCTGGAGCTCGGAGAAGCGGTCGGGGGCCGGGAACAGAGCCAGGGCGCAGGTGATCTCGAACAGGTCCGAGACCATCTCGTCGCGGCGGGCGTGGTAGCGGGCCATGGCATCGGCCTCGTCGACGTCACCGGCGAGGACGGCACCGATGGTGCGGGCCAGGTGCTCGGCGTCGCGGAAGGCATCGGTCATGCCGTGGCCGGTGATGGCGTCGCGGAAGTAGGAGGCGTCGCCGACCAGCGCCCACCCGTCGCCGACCGGCTGGCGCAGCAGGTTCGGCATGGCCGAGAAGCCACGGACGGGGGCGGTCTGGCGAGCGGCGGCGAGGCGGTCGGCGAAGGCGGGGCTGATCTCGGCGACCAGGTCCCGGAAGGCCCGGTTGCGGTCGACGCCGCCCCGCAGTCCCTCGGCCCGGTCGACCGGGGTGGACACCCACACGTTGGCCTCGCCGCAGTGCGTGGGGAACAGGCCGACGAAGCCGCCGTCGCTGAGGTGGAACTCGGTGCCCTGGAAGTCCAGGTCGGCGACGTAGGTGTAGTGGCAGGCCCCGTTGGCGTGGCGCTGGTCGGTCACCGGGGCGTCGACGGCACGGGCGATGCGGGACCGCAGCCCGTCGGCACCCACCACGAACCGGGCGTGCAGCTCGACGGGCTCGCCGTCGGCGCCTCGTCCGACGACGCCGTCGACCCGCCCGGTGGCGGCCCGGGTCACGTCGGTGACGGTGACGCCGGTGCGGACCCGGGCACCGGCCTGCTCGGCCGCCCGCAGGAGGATGTCGTCGAGGATGTGGCGGCGGGGCGCCACCAGGTGGTCGACGCCGGCGGCGGCCTTGATGTCCTTTCGGATGACGGTGTCGCCGATGTGGAACGACACCTCCCGGATGGCGGGGGCGCCGCTGGCCAGGACCTCGTCGAGGATGCCCCACCGGTGGAGCTGGACCACGGCGCCCCGGGCGAGGGAGTGGGTGGAGAGGGTGTCGCTCGGGAACCGGGAGCGGTCGATGGTGACGACGTCGACGCCCTGCTGGGCGAGCAGCATGGCCGTCGAGGCGCCGGCGCAGCGGCTGCCGACGACGACCACGTCGTGGTGTGAGGTGGTGGGGCTCATGTCGCCCACCATCCGGTGACCGGCTTCCCCGGCGCTTCCCCGGGCTTCCCCGCCCGGCTGCTGGTCGATCTGTTCCATGGAGCAGACGATCCGGGATCGGCGGAGGGGAGGCTTGGAGGACATCTGCAGAACTCCTGGAGAAGTCCTCCACGGTCCGACCGGTGGCTGCACACTGTTGGGGTGCGCTACCGATTCGAGGACGCGGTCATCGATGCCGCGACCTTCGAGCTGAAGGTCCACGGCGAGGTGGTGCCCGTCGAACCGCAGGTGTTCGAGGTGCTGACGTATCTCGTCCGAAACCGGGATCGGCTCGTGCCCCGCACCGAGCTCCTCGACGCGGTGTGGGGTGACCGGTTCGTGTCCGACAGCGCGCTCGCGTCGCGGGTGGCCGCAGCCCGTGCGGCCATCGGTGACGACGGACGGTCGCAGCGCTGCATCCGCACCGTCCATGGCCGCGGGCTGCAGTTCGTGGCGCCGGTCGTCGTCGAGCTCGAGTCGGTACCGGAGGAGGCGGACCCCGTGCCGGACGAGGACCTGCAGCAGTCCGTCCGGTTCGCCCGCGCCCCCGACGGCCTGCAGCTCGCGGTGGCCACCGTCGGGCGGGGAGCGCCCCTGGTGAAGGCGGCCAACTGGCTCACCCACGTGGAGCTCGACTGGCGCAGCCCCGTGTGGCGGCACTGGAACGATGCCCTGGCCGCGCGGTTCGAGTACATCCGCTACGACGCCCGTGGCTGCGGGCTGTCCGACCGCGACCTGTCGGGCTCCGACCTCACCGACCTGGACGTGTGGGTGGACGACCTCGCCGCCGTCGTGGATGCGAGCGGCCTCGACCGCTTCGCGCTGCTGGGGATCTCGCAGGGCGCCGCGCCCGCCATGGCCTTCGCCGTGCGCCACCCGGAGCGGGTCTCGCACCTGATCCTGTACGGCGCCTACGTGCGGGGGATGCACCGCCGCGACGAGGCGACGCGCCAGCGCGCCGAGATGTTCCGCACGCTGATGCGCGAGGGGTGGGGCGGCGCGAACCCCGCGTTCCGGTCGGTCTTCACGACGACGTTCATGCCGGACGCATCGTCAGAGCAGATGCGCTGGTTCAACGACCTCCAGGTGCAGACCGCCGACGCCGCCAACGCCATCCAGCTGGAGGTGGCGTTCTACGACCACGACTTCGCCGAGCTCGCCGAGCAGGTGACCGTGCCCACCCTCGTCTTCCACAGCCGGGGCGACCTCGCGACGCCGTACGAGGAAGGCCGAGCCCTCGCCGCCCTGATCCCCGGCGCAGAGCTGGTCACGCTGGACAGCAGGAACCACATCCTCGTGGAGTCGGAGCCGGCGTGGCAGGACTTCCTCCACCACCTCGACCGGTTCACGCATCCGTGAGGGCGCGACGCGCTCAGTCCATCGACAGGACGAACGCCACGGCCGGATCGGCTCGGCCGTCGAGGACCTCGAGGTAGGTGTCGGCGACGGCGTCGGGGCCCTGGCGCTCGACGACCTCGATCCAGTCCTGGACCACCGGCAGGAACTCGGCCCAGGCGTCGGCGAAGCGGGACTCGACCCCGCCGGGCCCCCAGTCCTCACGGCGCTTCACGATCTGGTCGGGTGCGAAGAACAGCGCCGGCTTCGGACCGGGGAGGTCGCCGCCGCCGCCCACCTGCTCCCAGTGGGTGCCGCCGACCTGCACGCTCGCCGCGAGCCCGCCCATCTGCTCGTGGACCGCCGTTCGCACGCCGGCGTCGCCGGCCATGTCGACGTAGACCGAGGGCCCGTCGGCGGGGAGGGAGTCGACGTCGTCGTAGGTGACCACCCGGTCGTAGACGCCGAGGCCCTCGACGAAGTCGACGTTTCCGGCGGACGTGAGGCCGACCACCTCGGGCCGGTCGGTGCGACGGGCCAGCAGGTGGGCGAGCCCGAACGAGGTCTTGGACGAGGCGCTCGACAGCACCACGGTGCCGTCGCCGGCGCCGAAGAAGCCGTTGTCGGCCAGCCAGTCGTCGAGCACGAAGTCGGTCATGAACAGCGGCCGCAGCAGCATCTGCAGGGGCTCGGTGGCAGGGTCGTACACCGGGTCGGTGGCGCAGCGGGTGTAGCCGTTGTAGGCGGGCGGCAGCGCAGCACGGTGGGCGGACGCGTCGGTGAAGCCGTGCTCGCTGACCCGTGTGGGCGTGACGACCAGCTCGGTGCCCATCGGCAGGTAGCCGTAGACGAGCTCGCCGTCGTCGAGGCCGGACCCGTTGGCCTCCACCACCTCGGCGAAGCCCCACACCGGGATGCGGCCCCAGCCCTCGCCGTCGGGTGCGGCCGGGAAGAAGGTCCAGTAGCCCATGAGGTCGCCGAACACGGCGTACGTCACGTTGTTGGCGCTGAAGCCGAAGCGCCGGACGGCGAGCCGGGCCTCACCAGGCTCCAGGGGTGCCGGCGGGGAGTCGACCACGCGGGTCTCGTGCAGGTCGTCGCGCTTCACCTCGAGGTCCATGGGCGGACCCTACGACCGCCGGCATCCACCCGCTCGGGCGGCAACCCGGTCGTCTAGACACGTCGTCGCGGCGGCGAAGTGCGCCGGCCGACGGAGGTGGCCCCGATGCAGCAGGAACCATTCGACGCACCCGTCACCGTCGAGGGGCCCGAGCGGGCACCGCGGCAGATGCTCGCCGAGCAGACCTACGGCGGGCACGCGAGCCTGCACGACGAGTCGACCGCCGACTCGCTCGGGCTGTCCGGCGCACCGATCGAGGGTCCGACCCACTTCTCCCAGTTCGACCCGCTCGCCCACCTGCTGTGGGGCGACGCATGGTTCGAGCGCGGGTGCATCAGTGCGCACTTCCGCACGATGGTCGTGGAAGGCGAGGGCGTCACGGCGCGCGCCACCCGCACCAGCGCCACGCGGGCCGACATCTCGGCCGCGAAGGCCGACGGCAGCCCGGTGCTCGCCGGATCGATCACCGCCGCCCCCGACGTCCCGACCGCGCTCGACGAGCGCCGGGCCCAGCTCGGCGACCCGGGCGAGCTGTTCATCGTCGATCAGATGGCCGTCGGCGACCGTTCCGGTCCGGTGACCTCGTCGGTCGACCTCGGGACGCCGAACGGCGACCTGTACCCCTTCTCGCTCGAGCAGAAGCTGGACGCCATCACCGAGCCCAGTGACTGGTACCGGACGGAGCGCAACCCGTGGGGTCGGCCGATCCTGCCGATGGAGATGGTCAGCGTCCTCACCCAGAAGGTCGGCGCGGACTTCCCGGTGCGCGGGCCGTCGGTGGGGCTGTTCCTGGATCTCGAGGTGAAGCTGGTCGCCGGCCCGATCTTCGTGGGGCAGGAGTACGTCCTGGAGCGCGAGGTGGTCGCCCTCGGGCAGAGCCGCCGCACCGAGTCGTCGTGGGTCCGCACCGACGTGACCGATGCCGAGTCCGGCGACCTGGTCGCCCACGTGCTGCTGCACTCCGGGGTGTTCAAGGAGTCCTACGCCGGGTACCCCGCCGACCGGATCTGAGCCCGGTCATCGCATGTCGGGCTTGGTCCAGACCAGGGAGTAGCGCCACAGGACGTGGCGCCGGTACCGCACGTCGGGCAGCACCCGCTCGGCGATGGCGCGCATGCGGTCGTAGGTCTCCGGCGGCGGCCACACGATCGGCGCGGAGTGGTCCCAGTAGGTCCGCTTCGGGCTCAGCTTCAGCCAGCGGGTGCTGACCGCGCCGGCCACCTGCCAGCCCAGGCGGATGCGAGCGGGCCAGATCGAGGCTCGGCTCGTCCAGGTCGAGTCCGACCACCTCGGGGATCTCCTCGTGCAGGTCGCGGCTGAGCATGCCCTCGCCGCAGCCGACGTCGAGGGCCCGCCGCGCTCGCGGCGGCACCGCGTCGAGCACGACGCGGTGCAGGTGGATGTTGTGGTTCCAACGATCGTCCCCCACGGCGCCGGACCATAGGTGGGCGAGAAGTCGCTGCGACGTGGGACTTCGGATGACCAAGATGAGCGTCGTGGCCGCCCACCTGACCCCGGACGTCGTCGCCGCGCTCGATGCCGCCGTCCTCGGGTGGTTGGCGACGGCCGACGAGCAGGGCGTGCCGAACGTGTCGCCCAAGGAGGTGTTCGCCCACCTCGAGGGCGATCGCGTCGTGATCGCCCACATCGCCTCGCCCCGCTCGGCCCGCAACGCCCGGGCCAACCCGCAGGGCTGCTTCAGCGTCGTGGACGTCTTCCGCCAGCGGGGGTGCAAGCTCACCGGCGCCCTGCACCTCCACGGTCCGGAGGACGAGCGGTTCGAGGAGGTCGCAGCACCCCTGCGGGCGATGGTCGGCGACCTACGGGGTCCGGCCGGCGTCGTCGTAGCCGCAACACCACAACTGCCAGTTCGGATTCGGGTACACCGGTGGGATGCGTCGACCCCTCGTGCTCCTGCTCGCCGCCGCCCTGCTCGTCGCCGCGTGCGGTGACGACGACGCAGCGGCTCCCGACGACACCGGATCCGGTGATGTCGCCGACGACACCACGACGACGACCGAGGCACCCGAGGACGAGGTCCGCCTGAACGAGATCCAGGTGCTCGGCTCGCACAACAGCTACCACCTGCGTCCCGATCCCGATGTGCGGGCCGGCATCGCCGCGGTGGCCGGCGAGAAGATGGCCCTGGAGCTCGACTACGAGCACCTGCCCCTCACCGAGCAGCTCGAGGAGCACGGGATCCGCCAGTTCGAGCTCGACGTCTACGCCGACCCCGAGGGCGGACGCTTCGCCGACCGCCCGGCGCTGGCCGTGCTCGGCCGACCCACCGAGAGCGGCGAGACGGCGCTCGCCGAGCCGGGCTTCAAGGTGCTGCACCAGGTCGACGTCGACTTCCGCAGCACGTGCCTGACGCTGGTGGCCTGCCTCACCGAGATCGAGGCGTGGTCATCGGCCGATCCCGACCACGAGCCCGTGATGATCATGATCGAGACCAAGCAGCAGTCGATCCCCGAGGCGCTCGGCGACGACCTCGACCCGGCCCTCGGCATCCCGTGGACCGAGGTCCTCACCTTCGATCGGGCGCTGTTCGACGCGCTGGAGGCCGAGATCCTCTCGGTGTTCGACCGGGACGCGATCATCACGCCCGACGACGTCCGGGGCGACGCCGCCACCCTGGAGGAGGCGGTGCTCGCCGGTGACGCCTGGCCCACGCTGGACGACGCCGCCGGCAAGGTCCTGTTCTCGCTCGTGGACCTCGGTCCGTCCCGGGACGTCTACGTCGGCGACGCCGCCAACCTGGAGAGCCGGCTGCTGTTCACGTCGTCGGAGGAGGGTCGGCCCGACGCGGCGTTCCTGCGCATCGACGACCCGATCACCGAGGCCGACCGCATCCGCGCCGCGGTCGAGGCCGGCTACCTGGTGCGCACCCGCACCGACGTGCCCGGCGTCGACGCGGTCACCGGCGACACCACCCGCCGGGACGCGGCCTTCGAGAGCGGCGCCCACTACCTGTCCACCGACTACTACGTGGCCGACGAGAGCCTCGGCTACACCCTCGTCGTGGACCTGCCCGGCGACGGCTCGGCCCGGTGCAACCCGGTCAACGCCCCGGAGGGCTGCGACCTCGCCGGCGGATGAGCCCGTCCGAGCAGCCCGTCGTCCGCCGTGCCGTCACCGTGACGGGTCGGGTGCAGGGCGTGTCGTTCCGCTACCACACCGTGCAGCAGGCCGAGCGCCTCGGCCTCACCGGCTGGGTGCGCAACCACGACGACGGATCGGTCCGCCTGGAGGTGCAGGGGCCGGCGGACGCCGTCGCCGAGCTGGTGGGCTGGCTGCACCACGGCCCGTCCCACGCGCGGGTCGACGGCGTCCGGGAGGACGCCGTCGACGTTCGCGATGGTGAGGCCGGCTTCCGCGCCGTGCGCTGACGGCTACTCGGTGGTGATGGCCCGGAGCACGTCGAGCCTCGCCGCCCGGCGGGCCGGGGCGATGGCAGCCAGCAGGCCGGCGATCACCGCCAGCACCAGCAGGCCGATGAGCGTGCCGGTGGGGATGGCGACCCGGTCGAGGAACGAGTCGGGCAGGGTCGACGAGGCGGCGATGCCGAACAGCACGCCGACGGCCACGCCGAGGACCGCGCCGAACAGTGACACGATCGCCGCCTCCCAGCGCACCATGCGCCGGGTCTGGCGGCGGGACATGCCCACCGCCCGGAGCAGGCCGAGCTCCCGGGTGCGTTCGAACACGGACAGCGCCAGGGTGTTGGCGATGCCGAGCACGGCGATGATCACGGCCAGCAGCAGCAGCACGTTGACGGTCACCAGGATCTGGTCGATCTGGGCCTCCTGGGCGTCGAGGAACTCCTGGCGGTCGTCGATGTCGGCCTGGGGGAACTCGACCAGCGCGGCCTCGACCGCCGAGCGGGCCTCCTCCGGGGTGACCCCGTCGGCGGCCCGGGCCATCACGACGCCGTCGGTGACGTCGGTGAAGTTGGCGTCGTGGGCCTCGGTGGAGATCACGTAGTTCCCGGCGAAGGTGGCATCGGCGTGGGTGCCCACCACCGTGAACGTCTGCTCCCCGGTGGCACTGAAGGCCAGCGCCACCTCGTCGCCGGGCTCGAGGCCGAGGTCCCGGGCCGGGTCCTCGTGCACGAAGATCCCGTCGGCGCCGAGATCGGCCAGGGTCCCGCCGGACTGCACGTCGATGTCGACGAGCTCGCCGCCGTCGGCGTTCACGGCCACGAGCTCGCGGGTGGCACCCTCGAACTGGAAGCGGCCGAACCGGATGCCCGACACCGCGTCCAGCTCCGGCGTCTCCGCCAGGGTCTCGGCCAGGCGGGGGGAGAAGCCGGCGAAGGAGGTCTCGCTGATGACGTAGTCGGCCATGACCGACTGGTCGATCTTGGCGGCGAAGGTCTCCTTCACCGACGTGCCCACCACCGACGCCATCGTCACCAGCGCCAGGCCGATGACCAGCGCCGAGGCGGTGGACGCGGTCCGGTACGGGTTGCGGGCCGCGTTGGCCCGGGCCAGCACGCCCGGCTCGCCGAACAGCTTGGCGATGGGCGCACCGAGCAGGCGGGCGACCGGGCCGGCGACGAGCGGTGACAGGTTGGCGATGCCGAGGAAGACCAGGACCGCGCCGAACCCGAGCGCGCTCAGCGTCGGTGCGGTGCCGTCGGTGACGGTCATGCCCATCAGCACCAGCACGGCGCCGACGCCGGTCAGCGCCGCGCCGATGGTCAGGCGCAGGCGCCGGGAGCGGCCACCGGACTCGACCCCGTCCCGCAGCGCGGTGATCGGGGACACCTTGGCCGCCGACCGGGCCGGGATGACCGACGCGGCGAGCGTGACGCCGATGCCGACGACCAGCGCGGTGATGACCGTGGAGGCCTGCACCACCAGGGCGCCGGGCGGGAGGCTGAACCCGCCGGCGTTCAGCAGCCCGCGCAGGCCCATGGCGGTGAGCACGCCGGTGCCGAGGCCGATGAGCGACGAGAGGGTGCCGACCAGCAGCGCCTCGAGGATCACGGTCCGGCGGATCTGGGCGGCGGATGCGCCGATGGCCCGCAGGAGGGCGAGCTCCTTGATGCGCTGGCCGAGGATGATCGAGAACGTGTTGTAGATGTAGAACGCCGACACGAACAGGGCGACGGCGGCGAAGCCGAGCAGCACGTTGCCGAAGATGTCGGCGATCTCGCCGAAGGCCTCGGCCCCCTCCTCGCTGACCTGGGTGCCGGTGACGACCTCGACGCTGTCGGGCAGGGCCCCGGCCATGGCCGTCTGGACCTCGTCGGCGTCCGCGCCGGGTTCGAGGCCGATGTAGATCTCGTCGTAGAGGCCCTCGCTGTCGAAGACCCGCTGGGCCTCCTCGGTCGAGAACATCGTCAGCACGGCGCCGGCGAGGGAGTTGCTCTCGCCGAAGGTGGCGGTGCCGACGAGGGTGAAGGTCTCCGTCCCGCCGGGCAGCAGGATCTCGACGGTGTCGCCGATCTCGTAGCCCTGGTCCTCGAAGGTGCCCTGGTCGAAGGCGACCTCGCCGGGCTCGTCGGGGCGCTCCCCGAGGTTGAGGGTGACCGGGTTCAGTCGGTCGGTCCCGCTCCACGAGGTGCCGATGAGCGGCGCGCCCGTGGTGGTGACCGGCTCGCCGTCGGTGCCGATGGGCTGCGCGGTGCCGCCCACGCCACCTTCGGCGACCTCGACGCCGTCGACGCCGCGGACGACGTCGAGCAGCTCGGCGGGCATGGGTTCGCGGTTGCCGGTGAAGGACTGCTCGTCGAAGGGGGCCCCGGAGCGGACCTGGAGGTCCACGCCGGCGCTGATCTCGGTCATGAGCGTGTCGAAGCTGCGCCGGACCGTGTCGGTCACCACGAGGCTGCCGACCACGAAGCTCACGCCGAGCACGACCGCGAAGCTGGTCATGACGAAGCGGATCTTGTGCGCCAGGAGCTGGCGGATGCTGAGGCGGAGCATCTCAGCGCGCCTCGGCCAGGTCGTCGCCGAAGCGCTTCATGCGGTCCAGCACCCGGTCCGCGGTCGGATCGGCCATGTCGTCGACGATCCGGCCGTCGGCCAGGAACAGGACCCGGTTGGCGTACGCCGCGGAGGCGGGGTCGTGGGTGACCATGACGATCGTCTGGCCCAGCTCCCGCGTGGCGTTGCGCATGAACGACAGGATCTCGGCACCGGTGGCCGAGTCGAGGTTGCCGGTCGGCTCGTCGGCGAACACGATCGCCGGGTCCGACGCGAGGGCGCGGGCGACGGCGACGCGCTGCTGCTGGCCGCCGGACAGCTCGGACGGGCGGTGGTCGAGGCGGTCGCCCAGGCCGACGGCGGCGATGACCTCGGCCAGACGGGCTTCGTCGGGTGAGCGGCCGGCCAGGCGGGTCGGGAGCACGATGTTCTCGCGGGCGGTCAGGGTCGGGACCAGGTTGAACGCCTGGAACACGAACCCGATGCGGTCGCGGCGCAGCTCGGTCAGCTGCTTCTCCGACAGGGTCGACAGGTCGGTGCCGTCGACGATGACCTGACCGGAGGTCAACGTGTCGAGGCCGGCGAGGCAGTGCATCAGGGTGGACTTGCCGGAGCCGGAGGGGCCCATGATGGCGGTGAAGCGCCCGGCCTCCAGCTCGACGTCGACGTGGTCCAGGGCGGTGACCTCGGTGGTGCCGGAGCCGTAGACCTTGACGGCGTCGATGGCGCGGGCGGCGATGCCCGCAGGTGCTGCGTCGTGTTCGTTCATGAGGCGGACGGTACGGACGGGCCGCGGCCCCGTCGTCCGGCTGGCGGATGATCCGCCGTCGTCCTGCAGGTTGATGCCGGGCGTCAGGCGCCCGGGGCCACCACGCCGGTGGCGTAGGCGTGGACCACCGCCTGGACGCGGTCGCGCACCTCGAGCTTCATCAGGACCCGCCCGACGTGGGTCTTCACGGTGGCCTCGCCCAGGTACAGCTGCTCGGCGATCTCGCCGTTGGACAGCCCCCGGGCCATCAGCACCAGCACCTCCCGCTCCCGCTCGGTCAGGCGGGCGAGGCGCTCGTCGTCCGCCGGTCGGGGCGCAGGGGCGGTCCGGCCGAACTCCTCGATGAGCCGGCGGGTCACGCTCGGGGCGAGGAGTGCCTCGCCCGATGCGACGACCCGGACGGCGTGCACCAGGTCGTCGGGCGGTGCGTCCTTGAGCAGGAAGCCGCTGGCCCCGGCGCGGAGCGCGTCGAAGACGTACTCGTCGAGGTCGAAGGTCGTGAGCACGAGCACGCGGGTCTCGATGCTCGCAGCCCGGAGGCGGCGGGTCGCCTCGATGCCGTCGACGCGGGGCATGCGCACGTCCATCAGGGCCACGTCGGCCGCGGCGCTGCGGCACAGGTCCACGGCTTCGTCGCCGTCGCCGGCCGTGCCGACCACGTCGATGTCGTCCTCCACATCGAGGATCATGCGGAAGCCGGTGCGCAGGAGCTCCTGGTCGTCGATGACGACGACGCGGATCGCGCTCATGCCACGGCCGACCGGCTCAGGGGGATGGTGGCCCGCACCCGGAAGCCGCCGCCGGGACGGGCGCCGATGACGAGGGTGCCGCCGAACAGCTCGACCCGCTCGCGCATCCCGATCAGGCCCTGGCCCGACGAGGGCACGTCGTCGTGAGGTGGGCTGCCCCGGCCGTCGTCGGTCACCTCGATGTGGACGGCGTCGTCGTAGCGAACGGCGACGTGGGCCCGGGCCGGGCCGGCGTGCTTCATCACGTTGGTCAGCGCCTCCTGCACGATCCGGTACACGGTGAGGCCGATGCCGGCGGGGAGCTCGCTGGGTTCCTCATCCAGGTCGAGCTCGACGTCCATGCCGGCATCGCGCCACTGCTCGACGAGGGCGGTGAGGTCGCCGGCGGTGGGCTGCGGCTCGATCGCCGTCGCCCCCTGCTCGTGGCGGAGCACGCCGAGCAGGCGACGCAGCTCCTCGAGCGCGTTGCGCCCGGTGGACTCGACGACGGCGAGGGCTTCGGCGGCCTGCGCCGGGTTGCGGTCCAGCACCCGGCGGCCGGCACCGGCCTGCACGACCATGACCGACACGCTGTGGGCCACGACGTCGTGGAGCTCACGGGCGATGCGGACCCGCTCCTCCTGGACGGCGAGCTCGGCGGCGGCGGCCTGCTCGCGCTCGGCCCGCTCGGCGCGCGCCTCGACCTCGGCCAGGTAGGCACCCCGGTTCCGCACGCTGTCGCCGATCGTCCAGGCGGTGGCGAAGATGACGGTGTTGGCCACCACGGCGATCGCGGGTAGGTCCTCGTCGTCCACCACGACGCCCACCACCATGACGGCGACGAGGGCGAGGCCGACGACCAGGCCCACGTGCAGGGAGCGGGGGCGGTCGACGTGGGCGGCGAGGGTGTAGAGCATCAGCAGCATCGCGATGGTCACACCGGAGTCGACGTAGTCGAGCACCCAGTACGCCACGATCAGCCCGGTCACGACCCACGTGACCGCCTCGGGGTTCCGGCGCCGGAGCGCGACGGCGCACCAGATGGTGACGGCCAGCGCCACGCCGAGGACGTCGACCTCGCGGTTCGACTCCGAGGTCATCTCGGGGTCGATCGTCAGCAGCCCGACCAGGCTCACCGCGCCGAGCGCGAGCGCGAGGAGCGCGTCCCACGCCTGGGGGTGGTCTCGAAGCCACTGGACGGGGTGTCTCAGCACGACGAAACGGTACCGGCGGTCGCCGGCCGGGTCGTCAGCCGGGGGGATGACCCGGCGGTCCTCCCGGAGGGGGAGCGGTCAGGCGGCCACCAGCGGGGTGTGGGCGGGGTCGACGCGCTCGTCGGCCGACGGCGGTCCCGGCGGGGTGCCCTCGCCGAACGGCGAACCGCCGAGCGACTCGCGCCCGTGCTCGGTCGTCCAGCCCGACAGGTCGGGCCCGGCGGGCACGATGCCGGTGGGGTTCACGTCGGTGTGGACCTCGTAGTAGTGGCGCTTGATCTGGTCGAAGTCGATCGTGTCGCCGAAGCCGGGCGTCTGGAACAGGTCCCGGGCGTAGGCCCACAGCACCGGCATCTCGCTGAGCTTGTTGCGGTTGCACTTGAAGTGGGTCTGGTAAACGGCGTCGAAGCGGGCCAGGGTCGTGAACAGTCGCACGTCGGCCTCGGTGATGGTGCCCCCCATGAGGTAGCGCCGGCCCTCGAGGCGCTCGGACAGCCAGTCGAGCCGGTCGAACAGCCGGTGGTAGGCGTCCTCGTAGCTGGCCTGGTTGCCGGCGAAGCCGCACTCGTACACGCCGTTGTTGACCTCCCGGTACACGAGCTCCATGACCTCGTCCATCTCGTCGCGCAGCGGTTCGGGGTACAGGTCCGGGGCGCCGGGCCGGTGGTGCTCACGCCACTCGGTGGACAGGTCGAGGGTGATCTGGGGGTAGTCGTTGGTGACGACCTGGCCGGTCTCGATCTCCACGATGGCCGGCACGGTGATCCCCTTGTCGTAGCCCGGGTCCCGGGCGAAGTAGGCCTCCTGCAGGCGCTCGATGCCGAGCACCGGGTCCACCTCCCCGGGGTCGAGGTCGAAGGTCCAGCTGCGCTCGTCGTGGGTCGGTCCGCACACGCCCATCGACAGCACGTCCTCGAGCCCGAGCAGCCGGCGCACGATGATCGACCGGTTCGCCCACGGGCAGGCCCGGGCCACGACCAGGCGGTAGCGCCCCGACTCGACCGGGTAGCCGTCGCGCCCGTCGGCGGTGATGCGCGTCGGGATGTAGCTGGTGTCGCGCTCGTACCCGTCGGACTCGATGTAGGAGGGCATGGCCCCAGTCCTACCCCTGCGGGCAGGCCGTCACCCGTCGCCATGGGCGCCCTCGACCCGCTCGTAGAGCATCCGCAGGGGCGCAGCCGTGGCCCCGTGGACGACGGTGCTGGCCGCCACGACCAGGGCAGCGACGGGCCACACCACCTCGGCCGCCGCGTGCTCCTCGTGGGCGAGGGTGGCGAAGAACAGGGCGGCGGCACCCATCGGGCCGAACCACCCGTAGAACGCCGCGCTCGACCAGCGCAGGCCGAGCAGCGGTCGCATCGCCAGCACCACGGGCAGCCGGCGCAGCAGCAGCACGCCGGCCGTGAAGGTCATGACCGGCCAGCCGAGGTCCCGCCACGCATCCCAGGGCAGCAGCACCCCGAGCAGCAGGAACAGGGGCAGGACGAGCACGCGGTTGATCCCCTCGTCGACCTCGCGCTCCTGCTCGTAGATCGACGTGCCGACCTGGCGGTTGTAGGCGAGCCCGGCGACGTACACGGCCAGGATGCCGTCGCCGTGGGCCAGGTTCACCACCCCGAGCACCGCGACGGCCAGCACGAGGGTGAACACGAAGAAGGCCGAGTCCTCGATGTCGCGGGCCTCGTCCAGGCGCCGGAAGCACTCGCCGGCAGCCGTGCCGAGCGCGGCGCCGAGGACGATCGCGATGGCGACGGCGAGGACGCCCTCGATCGCGAAGCGCTCGACGCCGTCGTCGAGGACGAGCACCGTGCCGGCGACCACCAGGGGGAGGGCGAGGCCGTCGTTGATGCCCGACTCGACGGACAGCAGACCGCGGACGCGATGCGGGAGCGCGCGGGTGGCGGGGTCGCCGGTGACGACGCTGGACGAGAGCACCGGGTCGGTGGGGGCGAGCACGCCGCCGAGCAGCACCGAAGCACCGAGCCCCACCCCGAGCACCGCCCAGGCGAGACCGGCCACGATCGACGCCATCGCCACCATCCCGACCGTCACCATCCACCCCACCGGCCCGAGCAGCTCGCGCACGTCGGACCACGGGAAGCGCAGCGCGACGGCCATCAGCGCCACGGCCACCACGACCTCGCTGACCGCGTGCAGGACCGGCGGCCCCTCGTCGAACGCGGCCAGCGCCAGCACCTCGGGGCCGAGCACGACGCCCAGCACGAGGGCGAGCAGCGGCGCCGTGACCGGCAGGTACCGGATCAGCCGGGACGCGAACACCACGGCGACGCCGAGGCCGCCGATCGCCACCAGCGCGAGATCGAGGTCCACGTCGGGCGCACTACCCGGGTAGGGACGGCGCCATGTCTGCCGACACCGCACCCGTGGTCCTCTTCGACGTCGACGGGACCCTGACCGACACCAACTACCTCCACACGCTGGCGTGGCGCCGGGCGTTCCTCGACAACGGCCACGACGTGGCGTCGTGGCGGATCCACCGGCTCATCGGCGCGTCGGGCACCAAGCTGATGGAGGACTGCATCGGTCGGGAGGACGAGGACGTGAAGTCGGCGTGGCGCTCGCACTTCGAGGAGCTCGCGCCCGAGGTGCAGGCCTTCCCCGGCGCGCGGGACCTGATCCGCACCGTGCAGGACCGCGGTGGCAGGGCGGTGCTGGCCACGTCCTCGCCGGAGGACCTGGTCGCCCACCACCTGCGCGCCCTCGACCTCGACGAGTCCGGCGTCGACGGCATCACGACCGACACCGACGTGGCGCACGCCAAGCCGGCGCCGGACGTGTTCCTCACCGCGCTGGCCAAGGCCGACGGCGCGGCGTCACGGGCAGTCGTCATCGGCGACACGGGCTGGGATCTGCAGGCGGCCAAGGCCGCGGGCATCGGGGCCCTCGCCGTCCGCACCGGCGGGTGGGGCCACGACGAGCTGGTGCAGGCCGGCGCCGTGGAGGTGCACGACGACGTCGGCACGCTCTGCCGGGACGTGGAGACCTCGGCCCTGGGAGATCTGCTGCGCGGCGCCTGAGGGCGCAGTGCGCGACCGCCGCACGATTGGCAGGATGTGCCCCCACAGAAGCCGATCCAGGGGGAACATGCGATGTCGACCATCGCCAGCACAGCCGACGTCATCCGCACGCACGCGAAGGAACGGGGCGACAAGGTCGCGATCGTCCAGGACGAGCACCGCCAGACGTGGAGCGAGCTCGACCGTCGCTCCAACCGCGTGGCCAACGCCCTCGCGGCGGCTGGGGTCGGCCCGGAGGACCGCGTCGCGTTCATCGACAAGAACGGCTACGAGTACTTCGAGGTGTTCTTCGGCTGCGCCAAGCTGAACGCGGTCACGGTCAACGTCAACTGGCGCCTGGCCCCGCCCGAGGTGGCCTGGATCGTGAACGACGCCGAGGCCAAGGTGTTCTTCTTCGGCCAGGAGTTCGCCGACACCGTCGCCGCCATCCGCGACGACCTGACCTCGACCACGACGTTCGTGTGCCTGGGTGAGGACGACCGGTTCGAGTCCTACGAGACCTGGATGGGCGACGACGACAGCGACCCGGGGGTGCAGCCCACCGGCTCCGACGTGGCCTTCCAGCTCTACTCGTCGGGGACGACGGGGCTGCCCAAGGGCGTGATGCTGTCCAACGACAACCTGTTCGCGCTGCTGCCCGACGCCAGCGAGCAGTGGGGCTTCAGCGAGGCGATGGTGAGCATGGTCGCCATGCCGCTGTTCCACATCGGCGGTTCGGGCTGGGCCATGGCCGGCATGTTCAACGGGGGCACGTCGGTCATCGTCCGTGAGATCGATCCCGCCGCGATCATCGACGTCATCGGCAAGGAGCGCATCACGCACGCGTTCCTCGTGCCGGCGGTGTTCCAGTTCATGCTGATGATGCCCAACGTGCACGACGGCGACTACTCGAGCCTGGAGATGCTCGTGTACGGCGCCTCGCCGATCACCGAGGAGGTGCTGGCCGGCTCGGTCAAGACCTTCGGCTGCAAGTTCGCCCAGGCCTACGGCCTCACCGAGACCACCGGTGCCATCGTGACGCTGCCGCCCGAGGACCACGACGTCGACGGCCCCAACCGGCACCGCCTCCGCTCGGCCGGCAAGCCCAACGGCAACGTCGAGATGAAGATCGTCGACCCGGACACCTTCGAGGAGGTGCCCACCGGCGAGGTCGGCGAGATCATCACCCGCTCCGACCAGAACATGGTCGGGTACTGGAGGAACCCCGAGGGCACCGAGGCCGCCTACGTCGACGGGGACTGGTTCCGCACCGGTGACATCGGGTACTTCGACGACGACGGCTACCTGTACATCCACGACCGCGTGAAGGACATGATCGTGTCCGGCGGCGAGAACGTGTACCCCGCCGAGGTCGAGAACGCCCTCATGAAGCACCCCGGCGTCGCCGACGTGGCCGTCATCGGCGTGCCCGACGAGAAGTGGGGTGAGGTCGGCAAGGCCCTGGTCGTCAAGGCCGAGGGCCAGGACCCGGAGCCGGAGGAGATCATCGCCTTCGCCCGCGAGCAGCTGGCCGGGTTCAAGGTGCCCAAGTCGGTGGACTTCATCGCCGAGATCCCCCGCAACCCCACCGGCAAGATGCTCAAGAAGGACCTGCGCGCCCCGTACTGGGAGGGCCGCGAGCGCAACGTGAACTGAACGGGCGCCACCCCATCCAGACGCGACGCGGCCCGGGGCACCCGCCCCGGGCCGCTCCCGCGCTCGGCGTCAGCCGGAGTCAGCCGATCTCGGGGGTGGGCAGCTCCTGGTTCGCCAGCATCGCCTTCTGGGCTCGCACGTTGGTGCGCCGCTTCCAGAACTTCTGCTTCCAGTGCCGGTACTCACGTCCAGGCCGTCCGTTGGAGCCGCTGACCTCACCCCGCTCGGTGTCGAGTCGGGTGTGCACCGGTCGCGGAGGCACGATCTCCTCGCCGGACTCGAGGTCGGCGTGGGCGAGCAGCTCGTGGGTGCGGTGGCGGGCCTTGCGGTTGGCCGCCTTGCGCTCCTCCTTCGGCGGAGCCGGGTGCGTGGCACCGGGGGCGGCTTCCTTGTGCGAACGGTGACGGTTGGACATGGCACTCCTCGTCAGTTCGGGGTCCCACCCATCCGGTGGGTCCGGGACCAGACCGTACGAAACGCATGTTACGGACTGGTGACGGATCCTGGTTTCGGGACCTTGGGCCCTCCACTACCGTGCCTTCGTGCTCGACCTGCGCCGCATCCGGTCCGAACCCGACGCCATCCGCGCCGGGCTGTCCCGGCGCGGCGCCGACCTGGCCCTGCTCGACCGGGTCCTCGAGCTCGACGAGCGGGCCCGGGCGGTGGGCGCCGAGGTCGACGACCTGCGCAACCAGGTCAAGACCGTGTCCAAGGAGATCGGCGAGCTGTTCAAGGCCGGCCAGCGCGACGAGGCCGAGGCCCGCAAGGCCGAGTCCAAGCGCCTCGGCGACCGGGAGAAGGAGCTGGCGGCCGCGGCCGACGGGCTCCAGGCCGACATCCGGGACGCGCTGCTGCGCATCCCCAACGTCCCGAGCGACGACGCTCCCGACGGGGCCAGCGAGGCCGACAACGTCGTGCTGCGCACCCACGGGCCCGGCCCCGACACCTTCGCCGACCACCAGCGGGTGCCGCACTGGGACATCGGCACCGAGCTCGGCATCATCGACGGCGAGCGGGCCGTGAAGATCAGCGGGTCCATGTTCACCATGTACCGGGGCTGGGGTGCCCGGCTGCTGCGCGCCATGATCGGCCACAGCCTCGACGCCAGCGCGGATCCGGCCAACGGCGCCGTGTGGGAGGAGATCCGCCCGCCGACGCTGGTCAAGACCGACACCATGATCGGCACCGGGCACCTGCCCAAGTTCGAGGACGAGGCGTACCACGTCGAGCGAGACGACCTCTGGACGATCCCCACCGCCGAGGTCCCGCTCACGTCGATGGCCGCCGACGAGGTCCTCGACTGGGACACGCTGCCGGTGCGCTTCACCGCCTACACGTCGTGCTTCCGGCGCGAGGCCGGCGCGGCCGGCCGCGACACCCGGGGTCTGCTGCGCAGCCATGAGTTCGACAAGGTCGAGCTCATGGGCTACGCCGACGGCGCCGAGCAGGCCATCGCCCTGCAGGAGGAGATCCTCGCCCGCAGCGAGCAGATCCTCCAGGACTTCGGGCTCAGCTACCGGATCCTCGACCTGTGCGCCGGCGACCTCGGCGGCTCGGCCGCCCGCACGTGGGACATCGAGGCCTACGCCCCGGGCGTGGGCGAGTGGCTCGAGGTCTCCTCGGTCAGCTGGTTCGCCGACTACCAGGCCCGCCGGGCCAACGTGCGCTGGAAGCGGGCGGGCGAGAAGGGCACCCAGGTGTGCCACACCGTGAACGGCTCGGCCATGGGCTGGCCCCGCACCGTCGCCGCGCTGCTCGAGACCCACCGCCAGCCCGACGGCAGCGTCGCCATCCCCGAGGTGCTCCAGCCCCGCCTCGGTGGCGCCACCCACATCCCCGCCGCCTGACTACGGTCCGACCCGTGACCGAGCTCGGGGAGCTGCTCTGGACGCCGTCGCCCGAGCGGGTGGCCGCCACCAACATGGCCCGCTTCGCCGAGCGGCTCGGCTGCGACGGCTACGAGGCGCTCCACGACCTGTCGGTCTCGGAGCCGGACCGGTTCTGGCCGGCCGTGTGGGACGAGTGCGGCCTGGTCGGTGACCCCGGCTCGACCGTGCTCGACCCCGGTGCGTCGATGCCCGAGGCCCGGTTCTTCCCCGATGCCCGGCTCAGCGTCGTCGAGCACGTGCTGCGGCGCACCGGGAGCGAGCCGGCGGTCATCGCCGAGTCCGAGACCGGCAGCCGCTCCATGTCGTGGGACCACCTCGCCATCGAGGTCGGGGCCATGGCCGCGGCCCTCGCCGAGGTCGGCGTCGGCGAGGGCGACCGGGTCGCGGCGTGGCTTCCCAACGGCATCGAGGCCGTCGTGGCGATGCTCGGCGCGGCCGCGCTCGGCGCCGTCTTCTCCTCGACCAGCCCGGACTTCGGTGCGGCCGGCGTGCTCGACCGCTTCGGCCAGATCGAGCCGGTGGTCCTGTTCGCCGTCGACGGCTACGACTACGGCGGCGTCCACCACGACCGGCGCGACGTGCGGGCCGAGATCGAGGCCGGGCTGCCGACGCTGCGGCGCACGGTCGTCCTCGGGCACGACTGGGCCTCGTTCCTCGAACCCCATCGCGGCACGCCCGCCCCCCTCGTCCGGCGCAGCTTCGACCACCCCTGGTACGTCCTGTACTCGAGCGGCACCACCGGCACGCCGAAGTGCATCGTGCACGCCACCGGCCGCGTGCTGCTCCAGCACGCCAAGGAGCACCAGCTCCACACCGACCTGTCCGCAGGGGACCGCCTGCTCTACGTCACGACGTGCGGGTGGATGATGTGGAACTGGCTGGTCTCGGCCCTGGCCTCCGGCGTCACGATCGTCACCGTCGACGGCAATGTGGCCCACCCGGGTCCGTCGCGGCTGTGGGACCTGGTCGACCGCCACGGCGTGGACGTGCTCGGCGTCGGCGCCAAGTACCTCGACGCGCTGGCCCACCAGGGGTACGCGCCCGCTGAGCACCACGACCTGTCCTCGCTGCGCACGCTGGCCTCCACCGGCTCGCCGCTCAGCCCGGAGCGCTTCGCCTGGGTGCACGAGCACGTGAAGGCCGACGTGCACCTCGCCTCGATCAGCGGCGGCACCGACCTGTGCGCCTGCTTCGTGCTGGGCGACCCGACCTCATCGGTGCACGCCGGGGAGATCCAGCGTCCCGGCCTCGGCATGGCTGTCGACGTGTGGTCCGAGGCCGGCGAGCCGCTCGGCCCCGGTCAGCGTGGCGAGCTGGTCTGCACCCGGCCGTTCCCGAGCCAGCCCCTCGGGTTCTGGGGTGACGACGACGGCAGCCGGTACCGGGCGGCGTACTACGACCGCTACCCCGACGCCGGCGACGGGTACGGCGTCTGGCACCACGGGGACTTCGCCAGCTGGACCGAGCACGGTGGCGTGGTCATCCACGGCCGCAGCGACACCACCCTGAACCCCGGCGGCATCCGCATCGGCACCGCCGAGATCTACCGCGCGGTCGAGGGCCTGCCCGGCATCGCCGAGTCGCTGGTCTTCGGCGAGGAGGTCACCGACGACGACGGCGGGACCGACGTGCGCATCGTGCTGCTGGTCGTCCTCGATGCCGGGGTCGAGCTCGACGACGAGCTGCGGGCGCGCATCGCCGGCACCGTGCGGTCGAGCTGCTCACCCCGCCACGTGCCCCGCCGCATCGTGGCCGTCGCCGACCTGCCCCGGACCCGGTCCGGGAAGCTGGTCGAGCTGGCCGTGGCCGATGCGGTCAACGGGCGCGAGGTGCGCAACACCGAGGCGCTGCTCGACCCCGACGTGCTCTGGGCCGTGCGAGACGCCGTCACCGATCGCTGACCGGTCCGGTCCGCTCGGGGCCCGGGCGCGGCAGGGCCCCCGACCGAATGGGAGGACGGTCGGGGGCCTTCGGAGCAGAGGGAACGGGCGGCCCTACGACTCCGCAGCAGCGACCGCAGCCTCGAGGGATGCGAGCGCCTGCTGGCCGCGACTGGTGGTCTCGGCGGTGATTCGGCAGTGCTTGTCGTGATCGCCGTGGCTGGCCGCCACCGCGGAGGTCTCGGCCAGCATCTTGGCGGTGGCGCCCAGCAGCGCCTGGGTGCCCTGCACCGTGGGGCCGGTGCGGGACAGGACCTTGATGAGGGCGGTGGCCACGTCGGCGGCATCGAGGCAGGCCCGGATGCACTCGGTCTTGTCGGCGACGTCGGGCTCGGACAGGCAGGCGTCAGCGCAGGAGGTGGTGGCGCTGACGACGTCGTGCATGGCGTCGATGGCGAGGGCGAGGGCGGCGTGGTCGACACCTCGCTCGTCGGAGCGGGCTTCGAGCATCTGCGCGGCGACGTTCATGGCAGCGTCCGTGCCCCAAGTGGTGCGTCGTCAGAACCTGCCGGCGGCCGGGCCGCTGCGCCGCGGTAGACAGAGGACGTGGATCCCGAGGTGCTCGCCCGCCGCCGTCGTGAGTACGAGGCCCAGGGCTTCGACGTGGCCGACGCCGACCCCGACCCGCTCGTGCAGTTCCACCGCTGGTTCGACGCCGTCGACGAGCCGATGGACGAACCCCACGCCATGGTGCTGGCAACGGTCCGCCCCGACGGCACGCCCTCAGCCCGCACCGTGCTGCTGCGCGGCGTCGACGAGCGGGGCCTGGGCTTCTTCACCAACTACGAGAGCGCCAAGGCCGATGCGATCGAGGCCCAGCCCGTGGTCGAGTGCCTGTTCCTGTGGCTGCCGGTCCACCGCCAGGTGCGGGTGCGGGGCCGGGCCGAGAAGGTCTCGGTCGAGGAGTCCGACGCGTACTTCGCCAGCCGGCCGCGTGGCTCCCAGCTCGGCGCATGGGCGTCGCCGCAGTCCCAGGTCGTCGCCGGGCGCGAGGAGCTGGATCGCTACCTGGCCGCCGCCGAGGAGCGCTTCACCGGCGACGTGCCCCGCCCCCCGCACTGGGGTGGCTACCGCGTGGTGCCCGACGGGTGGGAGTTCTGGCAGGGACGTCCGGGCCGGCTCCACGACCGGGTGCGCTACCGGCGCGAGGCCGGCGCCTGGGTCAGGGAGCGCCTGGCGCCCTGATCGCGTCGATGGCGGCGACGAGGCCGTCGACCAGACGCTCGGTGTGCGGGGTGGGGAAGCCGCCGTCCCAGCTGTTCCAGAACGGGCCGTTGCCGCGGACCCGCGGCGGCAGCTCGATCTGGACGCCCTGCTCCCGGGGCAGGTTCACCGGGTTGTGGGGGTGCACGCCGCGCAGCTCCTGCGGGATGTCGTCGAGATCGTCGATGACCTCGTAGCCGGGCAGGGTCCGTCGCAGCGACGCGGCGACCAGGCCGGCGAGGCCGCGGTTGCCGCCCCCGAGGAGCACGGAGCGGAACATCGAGCGGCGGCCGAAGCCGTGGAGGGTGATCACGACGTCGACGTGATGGACGAACGCGGCGAGGCGCTCGGAGTGCTCCGGCCGGAACCGCTTGGACGGCAGGTGGTGGCGCATGCCCTCGGGCTGGCGGACCGCGTAGAGGGAGGCGCCGGTGCGCTCGGCGACGAGGTCGGCGATCTGGTCGGTGCCGACCTCGAGGTCGCCGCCGTGGTACGCCATCACCCCGACGCGCGAGCCGAGCACCAGGTCCTCGACGACCCCGTCGGCCGCCAGGAGCGAGCGGAGGTCGTTCAGGGCTGGCGCCGCAGGCTCGTGACCAGGACCGAGATCGACACCATGGCGGCGATGGCGGCGAGCAGGTAGAGGCCGAGGCGGGTGGCGCCGACGTCGGAGACGAACCGGGTGGCGTCGGCCGACCACTGCTCGACCCGGTCCACCGGGCCGGCGCCGGTGCCGGGGTCGCTGCGGACGCGCAGCGAGAAGACGCCGTACCAGGCCACGTACAGGCCCATGACCACCATGAGCACCGCGGCCGCCCGGTTGGCGTGGCGCATGCCCGAGCGCAGGACGCGGACCACCGAGTCGCGGGCCAGGGCGATGGCGACGGTGAGGGCGGTGATGACCAGCCCCATGCCGGCCGCGTAGGTGACGAGCACGGCGACCCCGGAGACGAAGTCGGTGCGGCTGAAGGCGTTGACGATGTTGGCGATGAAGATGCCGATGGTGCAGGTGAGCGAGGCGATGGCGTAGGAGACGCCGTAGAGGAACATCGATCCGAGCCCACCCGAGCGGCCGCCCCGGTCGAGGACCGGCACCCGGACCTTCAGCTCCTTGCCGGCGACCATCGCCACGCCGAGGATCGCCAGGCCGACGCCGATGACGATGGTGGCCCACGGCGCGTACTCCTGGACCGTCGAGCTGATCGGGCGCAGGGCGATGCCGACGACGCCGAAGACCACGACGAAGCCGAGCGACACGGCGAGGGCCACCGGGATGGCCCGGGCCACGGACTCGCCCCGGCTGGGGACCCGGTCGCCCTCGTGGCCGAGGAAGAACGTGACGTAGGCCGGGAGCATGGCGAACCCGCACGGGTTCACCGCCGCCACCATGCCGGAGGCCAGCGCCAGGGCGAGCGGCGCGTCGATCACCCCACCGTCACCCCGAGCTCGGACTCGAGCAGGTCGCGGAGCTGGTCGGCGTCGAGGGCCCCGGAGTGGACCGAGACGACCTCGCCGTCGGCATCGACGAACATCGTGGAGGGCATCTGGGTCACCTGGGCGGCGTTGGCCACGTCGCCCTTGGGGTCCCGGGCCCAGCGGTACGTGACCCCGGTGTCCTCGACGATGCGGGTCGCGTCGTCGGTGCGGTCCTGGATGGCGACGCCGATGAACTCGACCTCGCCGGCGGCCTGCTGGGACACGGCCTCGAAGTCGGGCATCTCGGCGATGCACGGCGGGCACCAGGAGGCGAAGAAGTTGACGACCGTGGGGCCGTCGAGGACCTCGGCGAGGGCGACCTCGGTGTCGTCGGGCCAGGTGACGGGGATGTCGAGGGGCTCCCCGGTGGCGACGTCCTCGGCCGGGGTGAGCTCGAGGGAGTCCTGCGGAGCGTCGTCGGGCCCGGCGCTGACGTCGCCGTCGTCGTCACCGCCACCGAGGACGGCGATGACCAGGAGCGCGGCGAGGGCGGCGAGGACGGTGGCGGCCACGACGGCCTGCCACGGGAGGCGGGAGCGGGAGAGCGGGGTCATGCTGGGCAAGCCGCGACGGTACTGCCGCCCTCGTCGCCGGTCACAGCGCCGACGGGCCGCCAAACGGGCACCGTGACCGGCGGGGGAGGTTGGGCCGCGGGCGGACCGGAGCTCGATGAGCCGTTGCTCCGGTCCGCCGTCCCTGCGGCGGGGGGTTCGATCGGTGACGCCCGATCAGGCGGTGCGGAGCTCCACGAGATCCTGGAGCGCCGCGGGGACCTCGACGTGGACGAACTCGTCCTCGGGGCGAGGGTTCTTGGGCGGCCGACCCCGGCGCCGCTTGGACGCCAGGACCTTGCCGTTGCTGAAGAGCTGGCCGCCCCAGACGCCGAGGGGCTCCTTGCGGGCGAGGGCGCCCTCGAGGCACCGCTCGAGCACGGGGCACTCGGCGCAGATCCGCTTGGCGGCGGCGATGTCCAGCAGCTCCTCGGAGAAGAACAGATGGGCCTGGGTCCCACCGTCGACCGCACATGCGGCCTCGGACCAGAACGAGGTGTCGACCTCGAGGGCGACGTCCAGGACGCCGTCCCGGGGACTGATCTCGACGAGCTGTTCGGGTTGAGCGAGCATCGCCCGCTCCCTTCTCTTGCTGGGTGGATGGAGTCGGTGGGTGGGATGGATGTCTGGTGCGGCGGGGCCGGAAGGTGGCCCGAGAAAGCGAAAGGCCGTCGGGATGTTCCCGACGGCCTCTGCGGTCCTAGCTGCCTGACCAGTGGGTCAGGTGGTGGAACACAGAGGCCTTCGATCGTGGAACGCCGGCACGGTCATGGAGAGGCGCGAGGTGGCGAGCCAGGTACCGAAGATGCCGTTGCCGATGACGACCTTCTCGGTCATGCCATAGGCGGGCGCACCGGTGCAGACGGGTGCCAGCGCGAGCACGGCGGTCTTCGGGCGCGGTGCGACGACGGAGGCGGCGGTCTGCATCAGGTGCAGGAGGGTCGTCTTCATCGTGTTCACCTCGCTCCGGTGCTGCGGTGGGCAGGTCCGAGGCCGGACGGGGAGAGCCCCCTGTCACAGCCGTGCCCGTCATGGCATCACAACGCCAGGACCTGGTCAATCGAATTATCGAAGAAGTCGGCGGCGTTCCGGCAACATGCTCCGATGGCCCCCGCCGGAACGGATGACCCCCTCGCCATCGACCCGCCCCCGGAGGGCCGCATCACCGGTCACCGCCGGCGGGTCCAGCTGGCCGACGGGTCCCCGAAGGGACGCCTGCGGCTCGACGCCGCGGCCCGGATGCTGCAGGACGTGAGCGACGAGGACACCACCGATGCCGGCTTCCCGCTGAGCGAGCCGTGGGTGGTGCGCCGGGTCGAGATGCTGATCACGGAGTTCCCCGTGTTCCGCCAGCACGTGGACGTCAGCACGTGGTGCTCGGGCATCGGCGCCCGGTGGGCCGAGCGTCGCGTGCGGGTGGAGGTGGTCGAGGGCCCGGGCCTCGTGGAGGCGGCGGCGCTGTGGGTGCACCTCGGCGCGCAGGGGCGTCCGACCCGCCTGCCCGACAGCTTCGAATCGCTCTACGCCACCGCGGCGCGAGGTCGGAAGGTCCGGGCCCGGCTGCACCACGAGCCGCGGCCGCCGGAGGGGAGCGAGGCCTGGCCGTTCCCGCTGCGCTTCACCGACTTCGACATGATGGACCACGTCAACAACGCGGTCTCGTGGGAGCCGGTGGAGCAGGCCCTGGCCGAGCGTCCCCACCTGCGAGCCCCGCTGCGGGTGTCGGTGGAGCACCCCGCCCCGATCGAGGCGGGCAGCGAACCGCAGGTGGCGGTGGCCGACGCCGACGGCGGCTTCGACCTGTGGGTGCTGGTCGACGGCGTGGCCTGCTCGACCGCCCGGGTGCGGAGCGCCTGATCGTCCTCGCGGCCCGGATCGTTCTGGCAGTGCGGGTGTAGCGCCGGCGTCAGGCCGGTTCGACGAGCTGGAAGTGCAGGTCCTCGTCCACCCGGCGGCTGACCATCTCGCCGGCCCGGCGGAGGTGCTCGAGGTGGGCGTAGGTCTCGGACTCGGCCATCGGGCCCCACGACCGCTGCTTGAACAGGTGCTTGGACAGCTCGACCACGCTGGCCTCGCCGAGCGAGCGGGCGGCCTCGCGCAGGGTCTCGAGGCGCTCGTGGTGGTGGTCGCGGATCGCGTTGCAGCGACCGGTGAGGTCCTCGAAGGGGTGGCCGTGCGCGGGGAGGGCGAGGGTGGCGCCCTGCAGCTCGGCCATGCGGTCGAGGCTGGTGAAGAACTCGTCGAGCGGGTCGTGGCCGGCGTGGAGCCCGGAGATGTGCGGCGTGATCGTGGGCAGCACGTGGTCGCCGGTGAGCACCACGCCGTCGTCGGCGGAGAAGAGGCAGAGGTGGTCCTCGGTGTGGCCGGGCGTGTGCACCGCCTGCCACTCGCGACCGGCGAAGGTGAGGATGTTGCCGTCGTCGACCCGACGGCTCGGCTCGGGGGCCCGCATCCAGCGCCGGCCGAGGGTGCGGCCCAGGCGGTAGCCGAGGCGGCGCCTCATCGGCGGTCGGAACTGCCCCGACCGCCACGGCATCTCCTTCTGCCACGGCGAGGTCGACCGCTGGTCGGCGACCGCGTGCTCGACGTCGTCGTCGCTGATCTCGTCGGGGCCGGCGTCGTCACCCTCCTCGGGGTCGAGCCACGTGCGGAAGGCGCGGTGGGTGACCACCTCGGCACCGACCCGGTGGCGCAGGATGCCGGCACCGCCGAAGTGGTCGGGGTGGCTGTGGGTCACGATGACGGTGTGGACGTCCTTGACCCCGTAGCCGGCCTGGCGCAGTCGGTCGGAGAGCGCGTCCCACGACGCCTTGCCGGGCAGGCCGGGATCGACCACGGCCACGCCCCGGTCGTCGCACAGGGCGTAGGTGTTGACGTGGCCGAGGCCGGGCAGCGAGATGGGCAGCTGCATCCGCAGGATGTCCGGCGCCACCTCGGTGACCTCGGTCGACGCGGGCTGGCGCTCCTGGCGTTCGACGGTCGTCCCCATGGCGTCGCACCATACTTGACCGTTCGGTCAATTGGGCTGGGGGCGGGGTGGGGATGAGCGCAGTGGACGTGGTGCTCGTGGTCGTCCGGCTGGCGATCGGCGTCTGGCTCCTGTGGTCGCTGCCGCGGCTCGGCCGGCTCGGTTCGTTCGACCTGGACCGGGTCACGGTCGTGGTGCCGGCCCGCAACGAGGCCGCCCAGCTGCCACGGCTCCTGCGCTCGCTGTCGGGGACCCGCGCCGAGGTCGTCGTCGTGGACGACGACTCCACCGACGGCACCCCCAGCGTCGCCTCGTCGCACGGGGCGACCGTCGTGTCCTCGTCACCGCTGCCGGACGGCTGGGGTGGCAAGGCCTGGGCGTGCGAGGTCGGCGCCAAGGCCGCCACCGGCGACGTGGTCGTCTTCGTCGACGCCGACGTGCGCTTCGCGCCGGGCGCGCTCGGCCGGGTCGTCGCCGCCCTCGACGAGCGCGGCGGGCTGGTGAGCGTGCAGCCCTTCCACGTGCCCGGGTCGCCGGTGGAGCACCTGGCGGCGCTCTTCAACGTCGTCGCGATCGCGGCGACCGACGTGGCCAGCCCGACCGGTCGGCGGGCCGGGGCGCGCGGCGCGTTCGGGCCGGTGCTCGCCTGCCGGCGAGCGGACCACGAGCGCGTCGGCGGCCACGCCGTCGTCGGCGGACGGGTGAACGACGACGTCGCCCTGGCCGAGGCGTTCGAGGCCCACGACCTGCCGGTCACCGTCCTGGCCGGCGGCGACGACGTGGCGTTCCGGATGTACCCGCTCGGCCTCGGCCAGCTGGTCGAGGGCTTCACCAAGAACCTGGCCGCCGGCGTCGGCGCGGCGCGGCGCAGCACCGCGCTGCTGGTCGTGGCCTGGCTCACGTTGCTGGTGCAGGCGAGCGTCGCACCGGTCCGCGCCCTCCTCGGCTCGGCCGACCCGCTCGTCGCCGGCGCTCTCTACGCGGTGGTCGCCGCGCAGGTGTGGTGGATGGCCCGGCGCGTCGGCCGGTTCGGCCCGGTCACCGCGCTGGCGTTCCCGCTGCTGCTCGTCACGTTCCTGGCCGTGTTCGCCCGATCGGTGGTGGCGACCGCCCGCGGCTCGGTCAGCTGGCGGGGGCGTCGGCTGACGACGCGTCGGTCCCGCCGTCCTTGAACAGGGCCTCGCGGTAGTAGCGCAGCTCCTCGATGGACTCCCGGATGTCGTCCAGGGCCCGGTGCGAGCCGGCCTTCGTCGGGGCGCCCTGGAGCAGCGAGGGCATCCAGCGCTTCGCCAGCTCCTTGATGGTGGAGACGTCGACGCTGCGGTAGTGGAGGTGGTCCTCGATCTCGGGCAGGTACCGGGCGAGGAAGCGCCGGTCGGTGCCGATGGAGTTCCCGCACAGCGGCACCGAGCGCGCCGCCGGGATGTGCTCCTGCAGGAAGGCCAGGGTCTGGGCGCCGGCGTCGGCGAGGCTCAGCTCCGAGCTGCGGATCCTCTCCAGCAGGCCCGATTCGGTGTGCATGCGCACGACGACGTCGTCCATGAGGGCCAGCTGCTCCTCCGTGGCGTGGACGATGAGGTCGGGGCCCTCGGCGACGATCTGGAGGTCGTCGTCGGTGATGATCGTGGCGATCTCCACGATCACGTGCCGCTCCGGTTCCAGTCCGGTCATCTCCAGGTCCATCCAGGCCAACATCGCGGCGACGCTACCGCCCTACCTTGGCGGGGTGGACGCCCTCACCATCCCGGTCCGCCGGCTCGACCCCGACCTGCCGCTGCCCGGCTACGCCCACGAGGGCGACGCCGGCGCCGACCTCGTCGCCCGGGAGGACGCCCTCCTCCCCGCCGGCGGCGGTCGGGCGCTGGTCCCGACCGGCATCGCCATCGCCATCCCCGCCGGGTGGGCCGGCTTCGTGCAGCCCCGGTCCGGCCTGGCCCTGCGCCACGGGGTGACCGTGCTGAACAGCCCGGGCCTGATCGACGCCGGCTACCGCGACGAGCTCAAGGTCGTGCTGGTCAACACCGACCCCACCGAGGACTACCGGGTGCACCGCGGCGACCGCATCGCCCAGCTGGTCCTGCGCCCCGTGGCGACCGCGGCGTTCGAGGCGGTGGAGGAGCTGCCCGACAGCCACCGCGGCGCGGGCGGCTTCGGCTCCAGCGGCCGGTAGCGACCGTTCTGGGGTACCAGTCACGACCGCGGCGGTCGTGGGAGGTGCTCCAGATCGCTACTCGTCGTCGTCGGCGGCGCGCATCGAGAACGAGATGCGGCGGCCGTCGTCGTCGATCTCGACCTTGCCGACCGTGGCGTCGAGGATCTGCTCGGCGAGGCGCTCGGCGAGGCCGTCGTGGCGCCCGGGCGGCGCGTCGATGGCGACCTCGACCCCGAGCGTGCCCCGGGCGACGGTGAATTCGATGGTGAGGGTTCCGTTGCGGTCGGCGCCGTCGAGGAGCACCTGGCACACCTCGCCGACGGCGAGGCGCAGGTCCTCGACCTCGTCGTAGGAGAAGCCGCTCCGGGTGGCGAGACCGGCGATGGCGACGCGGGGAAGGCGGACGTACGCGAGCAGGGCCGGGATCGTCATGCGGATCGTGTCCCGGCTCGTCACCCCTTCCATCGCTGCGAATCCTCGCGCACCTCGCCACCGGCCGACCGAATCCCGAGGATCGACCGGATCACGGTGCGGCGGTCACCTGGTCGGCGTCCTTGTCGATGCGGCGCCCGGCGTAGGTGGGGTGGCGGAGGCGGCCGTCGCTCGTCCACTCGGCGTACTCCACCTCGACGACCAGCTCGGGGCGCACCCACACGGCATCCACGGCGTGGGCGCGAGGGGGCGGGGGGTCGAAGGGGCACTCGGGCACGACCATGTCGGCGAAGCGGTCCTCGAGCTCGCGCAGCTCGGCCTGGCCGAGCCCGCTGCCGACCCGGCCGGCGTAGCGCAGCGGCGGGCTGCCCGGCTCGTCGTGGTAGCCGACGAGCAGGCCGCCGATGCCCCCGCCGCGGTTCCCCTTCCCCGGCGCCCAGCCCCCGACGACGAACTCCTGGCGCCGGCGCACCTTCACCTTGACCCACTCCCGCGAGCGCCCGCCGGGCCGGTAGACCGAGTCGACGCGCTTGGCCACGATGCCCTCGAGGTCGTTGGCGGTCGCCGCCTCGAACAGGGCCCGCCCGTCGTCGTGCACGGCGGGGACCTGCCAGTGCGGCCCGGGCTCGACCAGCCCCTCCAGGAGCCGCCGGCGCTCGGCCCACGGCAGCCCGACGAGCGAGCGCCCGTCGAGCGCGAGCAGGTCGAACAGGGCGAGGGTGCAGGGCGCGGCCTCGGCGCGTGCGGCCGCGGCCCGCCGATCGGTGACGTGCATGCGCTGCTGCAGGCGGCTGAAGGAGGGGCGACCCTGCTCGTCGAACGCGACGATCTCGCCGTCGAGCACGGCCGAGCCGACGCCGAGGGCGGGGCCGAGGGACGCCAGCTCGGGGAACGAGACGGTGACGTCGCGACCGTTGGCCGACTGCAGGCGGACGTGGCCGTCCTCGACCTCGACGATGGCTCGCATCCCGTCCCACTTGACCTCGTAGACCCAGCCGTCGCCCGCCGGCAGCTCGCCGGCGGTGGCCTTCATGGGCAGCGGGATCTCGGGCACCACCGGTACCTACCCCCGTGGCGGTCGGGCGACCAGAACCCCGGCGGCCTCCAGCGCGTCGACGTCGTCGTCGCTGCGCCCGAGCAGGCCGGTCAGGACCGTCCGGTTGTGCTCCCCTCGCCACGCCGGCGGCCCGGCGACCCCGGCTGTGGCGCCCGAGAAGCGCCACGGCGCCTGGGGGATGGCGAAGGTGCCGCCGGCGCCGTCGTCGACGTCGACGATGCTCCCTCGCTGCACGATGTGGTCCTCGCCGGCGAGCTCGGGCACCGACCGCACGACGCCGGCGGCCGTGCCGACCTCGTCGAGGAGGGCGACGAGGTCCTCGCCGGTCGGGATGGTGGCGGCGAAGTCGCGGAAGTCCTGCCGCAGGCGCGTGGCCTGGCTGCGGCGCCCGTCCCACGAGCGCATCTCGGGATCGTCGACGAGGTCGTCCCGGCCCAGCAGCCGGAGGAAGTCGGCGTAGCCGTGCCCGGCCGGGTCGCCGGCGACGCTCACCCGCTCGCCGCTGGCGACCTCGACGACCGGGGACCACCCGCTGCCCAGGATCGCGGGGTCGCCCGGTTCGGTCTCGCCGGCCAGCTGCTCCTGGGCGTGCTCGTTGACGAAGAGGAGCGAGTCGACCATGGAGACGTCGACGTGCTGGCCCCGACCGGTGGACTGCCGGGCGAAGAGGGCGGCGAGCACGCCGGACAGCGCGACGAGCCCGGTGTAGACGTCGCCGTGGGAGTAGGCGTCGTTGGCGAGCACCGCCTGCCCGGCCACCACCTCCTGGTGCTGGAGCTGGCCGGCGGTGGTGCCGGCGACGGCGTGGCCGATCACGGCGTAGGCGCGGCGGCCGGCCCACGGACCGGTCTGACCGAACCCGGTGAGCGAGGCGTAGACGACCCCGGGGTTCTCAGCCGCCACCGCGTCGTAGCCCACGCCCCACCGATCGCAGACGCCGGGGCGGAAGTTCTCGAGCACCACGTCGGCCCGGCAGGCCAGGTCGAACAGCAGGGCGCGCCCCTCGGCGTGGTCGAGGTCGACCGACACGTTCTCCTTCCCGGCGTTCTGCTGGGCGTAGTAGCCCGAGATGGGGCCGTGACGGGGCACGGAGAACCGGCTGAGGTCACCGGCCGGGGGTTCGACCTTGATGACCCGCGCCCCGAGGTCGGCCAGCGCCCGACCGCAGATCGGTCCGGCCAGGACCCGGGTGAGGTCGAGCACGACGACCCCGTCGAGCAGTCCGGGGGGTGCGTCGGTGGCGTCGTCGGTCACCGGCCGGACTCTAGGTTTCGCCGCATGTCAGCACTCCAGGACCAGGCCGCCCTCGTCACCGGTGGCGGCAGCGGCATCGGCCTCGCCTGCGCGCGCGCCCTGCTGCGCGACGGCGCCTCGGTGACCATCGCCGGCCGGGGCGAGGAGCGCCTCCGCCAGGCCGTCGCCGAGCTCGAGGCCGACGCACCCGACGGGGCGGAGGTGGCCCACGTCGTGTGCGACGTCGCCGTCGAGGACCAGGTGGCCGCCGCCGCCGAGCAGGCCGCGTCGCTCACCGGCGCGCTGCAGCTGTGCGTGGCCGCCGCCGGCACCGGGACGATGGCGCCGGTCGTGGCCATGTCCTCGGAGCAGTGGGACCAGGTGCTCGGCGTGAACCTCACCGGCGCCTTCTTCACCCTCAAGCACGTCGCCCCCCGCATGGTGGCGGCCGGAGGCGGGTCCTTCGTCGGCATCTCCTCGATCGCCGCGCCGCTCACGCACCGCTACATGTCGGCCTACTGCGTGTCCAAGATCGGCCTCGAGGCGCTGATCAAGACCGCGGCCGACGAGCTCGGCATGTCCAACGTCCGCTGCAACGCCGTGCGCCCGGGCCTCGTCCCCACCGAGCTGTCCTCCGCGCTCGAGGGCGACCCCGCCGTCCGCGACGACTACCTCGCCCAGATGCCCCTCGCCCGCACCGGCACCCCCGAGGACGTCGCCAGCGCGGTCCGCTACCTGTGCGGTCCCGAGTCGGGCTGGGTCACCGGCCAGGCCCTCGGCGTCGACGGCGGCCACACGCTGCGCCGTGGGCCGGACCTCGAGCACTGGTCCCGTGCGCTGTTCGGCGACGACGTCACCGAGGGGCGGGTCTGACTCACCACCAGATCGCGGCTGGGCCTCCGGTGTCGGGGACGGACTCGGCTTCGCCTCGTGCGATCCGCATCGCTGACCAGGCGACGGCGGCGGCGTCGGTGAGGTCGTCGGGCGCGACCCGGCCGGCGGGACCGGGGTCGTCGGGGAGGTCGATGCCGTGCTCGCGCAGGAGGCGGACCCGCAGGGCGTGCCCCGACCAGGTCGTCTTCGCATGCGCCAGCGGCTCGCCGTGCATGGCCCGGAACGACAGCTCGGGCATGCACTCGCGCACCGGCACCGCGCAGGTGGCGGCGAGGGCGCGGACCTCGCGGATCTTGGGCACCAGGAACCAGGCCTGCTTGGAGATGCCCCGTCCCGTGGTCGCCTTCGACCAGGCGTTGGCGCCCGGGTAGTCGTCGTCGGCGAAGTCGAGCGCGCCGAGCGACGGGGACTGGAACAGGCTCGACCGGCGGGCGCCGAGCAGGGGTCGGGCCAGGTCCTCGCACGCCCGGGTGGCCGACACCTCCAGATCGATCGGCATGTCCACGGCCACGACGGCCACCGGCCAGACGTCCGCGACCAGTCCCGTCAGCGTCGGCGCGAACGCGCACGCGGGCTCGGTGCCGTCCCAGCGCACGCCGACCCAACCCCCTCGTGCGCCGTCGACGCCCAGCACCGCTCGCTCTCCGTCACCTCGGCTCGCCACGTGTGCCACCCTGCCCGACCATGAGCACCGACGCGCTGCACGAGCTGGACGACGACGCCATCCGCCTCATGGCCTTCCGGGTCTGGGGCTACAAGCAGGGTGAGCAGGTCTCGCTGCTCATCCACCTCGGCGACCGGCTCGGGCTCTTCCGGGCCATGGCCGGCGCCGGCCCGCTCACCGTGGCCGAGCTGGCCGAGCGGACCGAGCTGCACGACCGCTGGATCCGCGAGTGGCTGTGGGCCATGGCCGCCGCTGAGCTCGTCGAGCACACGCCGGGCGAGCCCGACCGCTTCGAGCTGACCCGCGCCGGCCAGGCCGTGCTCGTCGACGAGGACTCCTCGCTCTTCTTCGCCGCCGGTGCGTTCAGCGAACCCACCCCTCCCGACATCATCGACGACCTCGCCGACGCGTTCCGCACCGGCATCGGCCTCCCCTATGACCGCCAGGGCCCCCGGGGCGCCCATCGCACCGAGCGGATGCTCGGCCCGTGGGCCCGCCTCGCCCTGGTCCCGGTGATCCTGCCGATGCTCGACGGCGTCGTCGCCAAGCTCGAGGCGGGGGCGGACGTGTGCGACGTCGGCTGCGGGTCCGGCGTCGCCCTCGAGGCCATGGCGAAGGCCTACCCGGCGTCCCGGTTCACCGGCTACGACCTGTCCCGCAACGCCGTGGAGATCGCCCGCCAGAAGATGGCCGACGCCGGCATCGACAACGTCGAGATCGTGCACGCCCGCGCCGAGGACCTTCCGGCCGAGCCGGCCTTCGACCTGGTGCTCACCTTCGACTGCCTCCACGACATGACCCGTCCCGACGAGGCGCTCGCTGCGGTCCGGGGCTCGCTGCGCGACGACGGCACGCTGCTCGTGAAGGAGATCAAGTGCGCCGACACGCTCGAGCAGAACCGGGCCAACCCGATGCTGGCGATGATGCTCGGCTTCTCGATCACGTCGTGCATGTCGTCGGCCATGAGCGAGCCGGGCGGCATGGGGCTCGGCACGGTCGGCCTGCCCGAGAGCCGGCTGCGCGAGCTTGCGGAGGCGGCCGGGTTCACCAGCGTCGTGCGCCACGACCCGGGCGAGCCGTCGAACGTCTACTACGAGGTGCGCCCGTAGCGGTCAGGTGAGGGGCCGGTAGGTGCCGGTCTCGTCGTCGAGCACCAGCGCGGAGCCGTCGGTGGGGATGCCCTCGGCGCGCAGCGGGCCGGTGCGCACCCGGTACCAGGTGGTGCGGGGGATCTCGTCGACGACCCGGATGTACCGGGGCCGGTCGTCGGCGGCCAGCGACTGCACGGCATCCGTGAGCCGGGAGGCGAGCCGGTCGAGGTCGGCCTGCCGGCCCGGCCGCAGGGAGATGGCGACGGCGACGGCGGTGGTGCCGTCGGCCTCCTCGGTCGGGTAGGCGACGCTGAGGTGGACCTCGTCCAGGGCGCTCACCGCGTCCTGGACGGGGATGGGGGGCGTGGCGCCGTCCGGGGTGCGGATCAGGGACTGGACGCCGCCGATCAGCCAGTGGTCGCCGTCTTCGTCGACGAGGAACAGGTCGCCGGTGGCGAGCCAGGCGTCGTCGCCCTCGAACAGGGCGCGCAGCGAGCGGTCGGGGTAGGCGCCGTCGCGGTGGCTGAGCTTGGCGAGCAGCATGCCGACCTCCCCGACGGCGCACTCCTCGGCGAAGCCGTCCGGCCCCTCGATGAGCCGGCTGGTCTCCACGTCGAAGCGGGCGATCTTCAGCGGCGCGCTGCCCGGGAGGCGCCGGCCCATCGAGCCGACCTTCTCGCCGGTGAGGTTGACGAGCACGGCGGCGCCCTCGGTGGACGCGTAGAACTCGAGCACCTTGGCCGGGGCGAAGTGCTGCTCGACCCGGCGCCACAGGCCGGTGGGCATGCCGGAGCCGATGAACAGCCGGACCGGGTGGTGCTTGTCGCGGCCGCCGGTCGGCGCGTCGAGCATGTCGGCCGCCATCGTCCACGTGTAGGTGACGGCGGTGGCGCCGTAGCGGCGCACCTCCTCCCAGAACGTGTCGGGGTCGAAGCCCCGCGTCATGGCCAGGCGGGCCCGGGACGCGAGGGCGGCTCCGATTCCGGTGAGCAGGGCCGAGGGATGGTGGATCGGCGTGAGGCTGAGCACGGTGTCGGAGCGGCTCAGCGACGCGGACGCGGCGGTGCCGAAGGCGGACAGGGCCCAGCGCCCGTTGGTGATGCGGTTGACGCGCGTGCGCTCGCCGCTACCGGTGAACAGGACGAAGGCCAGGTCGTGGGCCCGTCCCGGGTTCGGCTCGTACCAGCCCGGCAGCTCGACCGAGCCGGGGTCGATGGCCTCCATGTCGTCGACCGCCGAACCCAGGTCGCGGGGTCCGCCGCCGCCACCGAGCACGTGGACCTTGACGACGCCCTTCAACCGGGTGGCCTGCTCACCGTGCTCGGGGTCGGCGATGATGCGCCCGACGCGGCCGAGCTCGATCTCGCGCTCCAGCGGGCCGTCGGGGCGCAGGAGCACGGCGACGGCGCCGAGCCGGTTGAGCGCGGCCACGATGCCGAGCGCGCTCGGGCGGGTGTCCATGAGCACGCCCACGTGGGAGCCGCGCCGCACGCCGATGCGGATCAGGCCGCGCACCACGTTGTCGATGCGCTCGTTGGCCGCCGCGTAGGTGTGCCCGCGGCCCTCGAACAGGAAGGCGGTGTCGTCGGGGGCGAGGGCGGCCTGCTCGGCGAAGACGCGGCCCATCGACACCTGGCTGGTCGGCCGCACCTCCTCGATGCGGTTGAGCCGGGCGAGGGAGCCGACCCCCTCCATGGCGAGCGAGCGGACGCCCCGGAGGCCGATCTTGGCCCCGGTGCCGATGGTTCGCCCGACGCCGGTGGTGATGTTGGTGGCCAGGTTCACCGCCCGGGCCAGGTCGCTCTTGGGTCGCCGGCTCGGGGGGTCGTCGGGGGAGAGGGGCGTGATGCCGGCCGGCACGGGCCCGTCCTCGTCCAGCCAGCGGGTCCACCCGGTGACCGTGGGCCACGTCGTCGCCGCCGCCTGCGAACCGACCACCAGACCGAAGTGGCCGGCGTCGATGGTGGCCTCGTGGACCGATGCGCTCGGCGCGGCCTGGGCGACGGCACGCACGACCTCGGGTGGCGCGATGTCGTCGGAGGAGCCGACGAAGCACAGGATCGGGCAGTCGATGTCGGCGAGGGTGACGGGTCGGTCGTCGATGACGAACCCGCCCGACAGCATCCGGTTGGACACGAGGAACTGCTTCACGAGCTCGGCGATGGCCGGACCCGGCCACGCGACCCAGCCCTCGTCCATCAGGAACCGGCGCTGGCCCTCCCGGGGGAGCAGCGACTCCCGGTCGTGGAGCTGGAGCACGAACTGCAGCTGGTTCCGGGCCGTGGCCAGCGGATCCAGCATGCGGAACCCGACCCGGCTCATCCAGGCGGGCACGGTGAGGTTCGGCAGGACCTTGTCGGCGAGGAAGTCGATGACCTCCACGGCGAGGTCGTCATCGAGGCCGAGGGGGAGCACGCCGTGGGTGTCCACCGGGCTGCCGTAGGTGATGAGGCTGGCGATGCCGTCCGCTCGCCGGTAGGCCGCCGCCTGGTAGCAGAACATCCCGCCCTGGCTGTAGCCCGAGAGGTGCACGGGCCCGCCGGTGCGCTCGACGACCTCGTCGATCGCCTCGGACAGGGCGAGGACGTGGTCGGTGAGCGTGCGCTCGAGCCCACCCTCCTCCCGCTCCGGTGCCCCGAAGTCGATGACCCACGGGTCGAGGCCGGCGACGGCGAGGGCGCCGACCGCGCTCGACGACGGCGACACGTCGTAGATCTCCGCCGACAGCATCATCGGTGGCACGAGCAGCACCGGCGAGCGGCGCGGTCCGTCGGGCTCGGCGTTGCCGTAGCGGCGCAGCCGGTACATGCGGTGCGAGGTGACGACCTCGTAGGGCGTGTGCTCCTCGCCGGTCTCCAGCCCCCCGAAGCGGGCGACCTCGAGCGCGTTCTGCGCGGCCTGCCCGAGCCGCACCACCGACCGGGTGACCTCTCTCGGGATCAGCTGCACCGGGGTACCTCGGGATCCGTGTCGGTGGCGGCCTGCGCCACGCAGGCTACCGGTGGCACTTCGGGTGACCGAATTGCCGGGTTCGGTCGGTCACCGAACCGGGCGGTCCGGTCGGGGACACTGTGACCGTGGACGACCACGACCGCAACGACGGCCTCGACCAGCTGCCGCCCTGGACGCCGCCCGCCGACCTGCCGGCGTTCGCCGCCTTCGGTCCCTACAGCGAGCTCGGCCAGCCGACCGTGTCGGTCGAGAACCCGGCCGGCATCCACGTCGGCGCGTTCGTCAAGGTCGGCGCCTACGCCGTCCTCGAGGCCCTGGTGCCCGAGCGCGGGGTCACCGTGCGGATCGGCGACGGCGCGTACATCGGCAACTTCAGCCGCATCACCGCGGTGGGGGAGGTGGTGATCGGCGAGGAGGCGATGCTGGCCGACCGCGTCTACGTCTCCGACACCGGCCACGTGTACGAGGACGTGTCCCAGCCGATCAAGCGCCAGGGCCTGCGCGACGGCCGCCGGGTGGAGGTCGGTCGGGGGGCGTGGATCGGCATCGGCGCCGCCATCGTCGGCAACGTGCGGATCGGGGAGAACGCCGTGGTGGCGGCCAACACCGTGGTCCGCAGCGACGTCCCGGACTTCACCGTCGTGGCCGGGAACCCCGCCCAGGTCGTTCGCCGCCACGACGGCGACGCCTGGCAGTGGATGACGCCGCGAGGTCCCGCCTGAGGGGCTTCAGTCCGGGAGCGGCCCGGTGAGCGAGGCCCGCTGGGACAGCTCGATGAAGTCGCCGTCGGGCAGGCGCACGAAGGAGATGTGGGCGACGTCGCCGAGGCGCACGGGCGCCAGCCCCTCGGTCATGCCGCTGGCGAGGGCGTGAGCGTGGGCGGCGAGCACATCGCGGACCTGGACGGTGAGGTAGCGGATGCCCAGGCCGTCGCGCGACGTCGTCGGCGGTCGGCCACGGCGCAGCTTCACGCTCAGCTTGGTCTCCCCGATGCGCAGCGTGCCCTCGCCGCGGTCGCCGCCGAAGGTCGCCTGCAGCACGTCGAGCGTGCGCTCCACGTCGGAGGCCTCGACCAGCACGTTCACCTGCGTGCCGTCCTGGGTCGGCGGGGTCAGGGCGACGCGCATGCCGTCAGGCCCCTCGCGGCCCTGGATGCCCTCCATCGCCCGGGCTGCGTCGACGATGGCCACGGCGCTGTAGCCGGTGGTCTCATCCGTCGGCAGCGGGTCCCGGTGGACGTTCACCTTCAGCACGCCGCCGTGGAGGTCGTAGCGGTGCTGGTGCACGCCGCCACCGACCTTCAGCAGGTGGTCGAAGCGCAGCCCGAGCTCGTCGCCCCAGAACGCCTGGTGGGCGTCGAGGTCGTTGGTCTGGATGCCGACGTCGATCGCCGGCTTGACGATCTCGAGCTCGCTCATCGGTCCACCACCAGCTCGGCGAGCAGCTCCATGGAACGGAGCCAGCTGTCGAGGTCGCTGCGCCACGGGGCCGACACCACGTGCTGCACCCCGGCCTCGGCGTAGGCGTCGGCCTCGGCCAGGATCTCGTCGGGGTCCATGCCCTGTGGGTCCCACCCGGTGCGCAGCGAGATCGTGAAGGTCTCCTCCGGGCGGTCCCGGCGCAGGCGCTCGATGACCGGGGCGGCCTCGTGGGGCTTCACGCCGATGATCTGGTGGCCGTCGCCCTTCTCGACGCCGCGGCGCAGCGCCCGTTCGCTCATGCCGCCGATCCAGATCGGGATGGGGTGCGCCGGCTGCGGCAGCACCCGGATGTCTCGGAAGGAGACGTGCTCGCCCTCGAACGTGGCCGGGTCCTCGGTCCACGCCACCCGCAGCGCGTCGATGATCTCGTCGGTGCGGGGACCCCGGTCGGCGAACCCGTGGCCGAGGGCCTCGAACTCCCGCTCGGACCACCCCACACCGCCGGCGACCGTGACCCGCCCACCGCTCAGGACGTCGAGGGAGGCGAGCTGGTTGGCCAGCTCCAGCGGCACGTGGCTGGGCAGGACGAGCACGCTGGTGCCCAGGCCGATCCGGTCGGTGACGGCCGCCGCCCAGGTGAGGGCGACCATCGGGTCGAAGAGGAACGGCGACGGATAGTCCTGCTCGGCGGGGTGCACGATGTGGTCGCTGACCCACACGTCGGCGAACCCGAGCTCCTCGGCTCTCCGCGCCGCCGTGGTGATGGCCTCGCTGGAGGCGACCCGTCCGTACTGGGGGAGGTGGATGCCGACGTCCATGGGGTCGACCGTACGCTGTCCGCCGTGCTGAGCTCCGAGCCCCTGCTCCTCGGCGCAGCCGTGCTGGTGCTGGGCGGCGTGCTGGCGTCCAAGCTGGCCAACCGACTCGGCGTCCCGGCCCTCCTGCTGTTCATCGGCCTGGGGATGCTCGCCGGATCCGACGGGCTCGGGGGCATCGAGTTCGAAGACGTCGAGCTGACCCAGGGCATCGGGGTCGCCGCTCTCGCCCTCATCCTCTTCGACGGCGGGATCGCCACCCGCTGGGAGGCGATCCGTCCGGTCCTCGCGCCCGGCGGTGTGCTCGCGACCATCGGGGTCGCCGCCACCGCCGGGATCACCGGAGTCCTCGCCACGGCGATCCTCGACGTGCCGATCGAGGTCGGCCTCCTCCTCGGCGCCATCGTCTCCTCCACCGACGCCGCCGCCGTGTTCTCGGTCCTGCGATCCCGACGGGCCGGGCTCAAGGGCGGCATCCAGCCGATGCTCGAGCTCGAGTCCGGGGCCAACGACCCCATGGCCGTGTTCCTCACCATCGGCCTGGTCGAGATCGTCACCGGCGACACCGACAGCTGGTGGTCCCTGCTCCCGATGTTCGGTCAGCAGGTGGTGCTCGGCGCGGTGCTCGGGGTGCTCGGCGGCTGGATCGGCCGGCTGCTGCTCAACAAGGTGAACCTCGGGATCGACGGTCTGTACCCGGTGCTGACCCTGGCCGTGGCCGTCGCCACCTACGCCGGCACGGTGCTGCTCGGCGGCAGCGGCTTCCTCGCCGTCTACCTGTGCGGCCTGTGGCTCGGGAACCACGAGGTGCTGCACCGCAACTCGGTCATGCGGTTCCACGACGCCATCGCCTGGCTGGCCCAGATCGGCATGTTCCTCGTCCTCGGCCTGCTCGTGTTCCCGAGCGACCTGCCGGCCGTGACCTGGCAGGGGCTGCTGGTCGCGGCCGTCCTCGTCGTCGTGGCCCGACCGGTCGCCGTCGCGCTCTCGCTCACACCCTTCCGTGTCCCGGTCCGCCAGCAGGCCGTCGTCGCCTGGGTCGGCCTCCGCGGCGCCACACCGATCATCCTGGCCACGTTCCCCCTCGTCGCCGGCGTCGACGAGGCGGTCCTGCTCTTCGACGTCGTCTTCTTCGTGGTGCTCACCTCCGTGCTCATCCAGGGGACCACCCTCGGCCCGGTCGCCCGCCTGGCGCGGGTGACCGTCCCCGTGCCGAACCGGATGCCGGCACCCCTCGAAGCGGGCGAGCCCCTCCCGGACGGGACCTCCCTGCGCCAGCTGGAGATCCCGTCCCGCTCCTTCGGCGACGGCCGCGCCCTGGTCGAGCTCCGCCTGCCGGAGCGGGCGCTGGTCGTGCTCGTCGACCGGGACGGCACCTTCATCGTCCCCACCGGCGCGACCCGCCTCGCCGCCGGCGACAACGTCCTCCTCCTCGCCGACGACGGCACGTTCCGCGACGCCCGGGACCGGCTCACCTTCCCCGACGAGGACGCGCCCGGCGCTCGCTGAGGACCCGGGCCTCGACTGCCGTCCCGTCCCGACGGGTAGCGACCCGTGGAGACCAGCCACCCAGGAGACACCCCCATGCCACTGCCCCGGACCGCCCGACCCCTCGCCGCGGCTGCCGCCGGTCTGCTGCTGCTCGCCGGCTGCGGCGACGACGACGACACCGGCGACGATGTCAGCATCGAGGACGTCACCGAGGAACCGGGACTCGACTACGGCCCGCTCGGGCAGGTCGTCGAGGGCGGCGACCAGTACGTCGGTGAGGAGGTCACCGTCACCGGTGAGGTCACCGCACAGGTCAACGACCGGGTCTTCCACATCGCCGCCGAGCCCGACACCGACGGCCTGCTCATCGTCAGCCAGGAGCCCATCGTCGACGAGCTCGACAGCGACGACGTCGTCGAGGTCACCGGCACCGTGCGGGAGAAGGACGCAGACTCCTTCGAGGAGGAGTTCGACATGCCCTACGACGAGCAGTACACCGACTTCCGCGGCCGCCACGCCATCGACGCCACCTCGGTCGAGGTCGTCCGCCAGGCCGAGGACCCCATCGACGAGTGATGCGAGCGGGTCGGCTCGCGGGCTCCGGTACGGTGACCGGGCCCTCGTAGCCAAGCTGGTCAAGGCAGCGGACTTTTAATCCGAAGATCGTGGGTTCGAGTCCCACCGGGGGCACGGCAGCCCTTCGGGCTGCTTGGAGTTGTTCGGCTGCGCCTCACAGCTCCGGCGGTCACGAGCGACGTTTGGGGAAGAACATGCGCTGGATTCGGAGCCTCCTGGCGGTGGCGCTGGTGGCGGGGTGCCTCACGCTGGCCGGGCCTGCGCCCGTGCAGGCGGCGGCGGGGGACGACTGCCGGATCAGCGCGCCGAGCGCGGCGTTCGCCCAGCAGGTCGAGCTGTCGGCCGGGCACGCCCGGGTGTGGCGGCTGTACCAGGCGTTCTTCCTGCGCCAGCCCGACCAGGGCGGCTTCGACCACTGGTTCGCCGTCCGCGCCCGGGGCGCCGGGCTCAGCGACATCGCCTACGCCTTCGCCGCCAGCGACGAGTTCCAGCAGCGCTACGGCAACCTCGACCACAGCCGGTTCGTCGACCTCGTCTACCGCAACGTCCTGTGCCGCGCCGGTGACCCCGAGGGCAAGGCGTACTGGACCCAGATGCTCACGTCCGGCCGGCTCACCCGGTGGGACATGGTCATCGGCTTCGTCGAGCTGCGCGAGTACCTGACCCGCACCGGCACCTGCCACAGCATCCACCCCGCCGAGAGCGGCGCCGTCGCCGCCTGCCGCACGCCACCGCTGCGGCCGCTCGCCGAGGCCACGCTCGCCGCCGACGGCTACCAGGACCAGCACGTCAGCGTGCCCCGCGTCGGCGGCGGCAGCGGCAGCTTCCGCGGGGTGATGGTCGACCCCGGCCGGGGCGTGTTCTCCGCCGGCGCCGACCGCTGCGCGGTCGCGTCCATCAACGCCAACTGGGTGCTCGAGTCCGAGAAGGACCGACCGAACCCCGGCTCCGTCGGGCTGGGCGTCGTCGACGGCCGCCACGTCAAGGGCTCTGCCGACCGGCTCGACCGCGGCATCCTCGGGCTCCGCTTCGACCCCACACCCCACGACGTCGTGGAGGTGTGGCCGGGGGACACGCTGAGCGACGACGACCAGCGCCTCTCCAACGTCCTCCACCAGCGCGGCACGGCCGTGATCGAGTCGTGGCTGTCCGCCGCGGAGCGCTCGCCGTACCTGAACGAGATGCACCCCGAGCACAAGGTCGGCCCGGACGAGTGGGTGTGGGCCGCGGCCGGCGCGCCGCTGATCATCGGCGGGCAGAAGAACAAGAACTTCGACCGGGACTACGTGAACGACCCGTACACGATGCAGACCCTGCGCCACTCCTTCGTGGCCAACGACGAGGACCAGGGCCGGCTGCTCTTCGGTGCCACCACGAACCTCGACGCCCGGGACCTCGTCGCCTGGGCCCAGCGCCAGGGGTTCGAGGACCTGGTCAAGTTCGACGGGGGAGCATCCACCGAGCTGAACGTCGGCCGTCGCGCCGTGGTCGCCGGGACCTCCCGGGACCTGCCGGTCTGGCTCGGCATCGGCTGCTAGGCCGTCCGCCCATCTGGCGGGTCAGAGCTGGCGGGGGACGGTGACCTCGTCCTCGTCGACGAGCAGCACGTCCTCACCACCGCCGAAGTGCCCAGGCCCCACGGTGAACCACCGGCCACCGAGGTTGGCCAGGCGCTGCTCACGCCGCAGGCCGAGGGCGCGCTCCAGCGTGTGGATGACGCCGCCATGGGTCACCACCAGTGCGGTGCCGTCCGGGCCGACCGACAGGGCGACGCGGGCGAGCGCGCCGGCGGCTCGCTCGAGCACGCCGTCGTCCTCCTCCCAGCCGGGGGGACGAAGGCCCTCGGCCAGGTAGCCGGGGAAGCGCTCCTCGATCTCGTGCCGGGTCAGGCCCTGGTACTCGCCGGCGGAGCGCTCCCGCAGGTCCGGGTCGGTCTGCACCGGGCCGATGCCGAGCTCCTCGGCCAGGATCGTCGCGGTCACGAACGCCCGCTCGAGGTCGGAGGCGACGACGGCGTCGAACGGGCCGAGGTGCTGGGCCGCGTGGCGGGCCTGGCGGACGCCGAGGGTGGACAGCGGCGGGTTCTCCGTGCCCTGCCAGCGACCCTCCGCGTTCCAGGTCGACTGGCCGTGTCGCACGACGAGGAGGCGGGACGGATCGGACATCGGGGCGACGGTAGCCCGGTAGCCTCCCGGTCGATGCCGACGATCCGCCTGTTCGCCGGGGCACGGGAGGCTGCCGGCACCGATCGGGACACCCTCGACGGTGCCACGGTCCGCGACGTGCTCGACGCCGCCGTGGCGCGGTACGGCGCGGGCTTCGCCGCGGTGCTCGGGACCTGCCGGGTCTGGGTCAACGGGGAGCCCGCCGAGCCCGGCGACGCCGTGGCCGACGCCGACGAGGTCGCGGTGCTGCCCCCGGTCTCGGGCGGCTGAGGTGGCACGGAGCGCAGCCGGATCCGACGCGGAACGGGACCCGAAGAAGCCCGAGAAGGCGAGCAAGGCCGGGCCGGCCAAGAAGCCGTCGAAGAAGGTCGCGGCGAAGAAGGCCGCCGCCAAGCCGGGGAGGAAGCCGACCCGCGCCGAGCGGGCCGAGGCCCGCCGGCGCGAGCAGGTGCGCAAGCTGCGCGCCCGCTCCGGCAACCGGTACCTCGTCCACTACGACATCGACGGCCCCCGCGTCCGCCTCGGCCTGGCGTGGTTCATCGGTGCCGTCGCCGCGCTGGCCCTCGGCACCGTGGCAACGGCGCTGTACTTCGGCCTCGCCTTCGCTGCCGCCGCCTCGCACGCGCTGCGCACGTGGCGGGCCCGAGGCGCGCCGGTCGACCCCCGCGTCGCGCTGATCACCACCGCCCTCACCGTCGCGGCCGCGGCCGTCCACCCCCGGGCCATGGGCGTCGCCGTGCTGCTCCTGGCCGTCACCGCCGTGGCGATGGCGGCCAAGGACGCGGCCGGCGACCTCGGCGCTGCCTTCGCACGCGCCAGCCTGGTCCTGCAGACGGCGCTGCCCGCCGCGGTCGCCGGCGGCTGCTTCGTGCTCCTCGTCGAGCTCGAGCTGTGGGCGGCCGTCTCCCTCCTGCTGCTCGTCTCGGCCTACGAGACCGGGGACTTCCTCATCGGGTCCGGATCGGCCAACGCGTTCGAGGGCCCCCTCGCCGGCGGCGTGGCGGTGCTGGTGGTGACGTTGGTCGTCGCCGCACTCGGCTTCCCGCCCTTCGGCGTGGGGGAGGCCTTCGCGTTCGGGCTCCTCGTCGCGCCCGGCGCCTTCGCCGGCCAGATCCTCGCCTCGGTGATGCTGCCCCACGCCCGCGCCCTCGCCCCCGCGCTGCGGCGGGTGGACAGCCTGCTGCTCACCGCACCGCTCTGGTACTTGGGCATCGACGTCCTCATCGTCTGACCGGCCCGGCCTCCCGGACGGTGGAGTAGCCTCGGCGCCGAGCCTGAGCGGGCCGGAACACCGGGAGCACACGTGCGCGACACCCTCCGAACCATCACTGCCGAGGACTACCTGGGCGACCTCACGGCGCTCGAGATGCGAGAGCTGCGCGCCCGGCGGGCCACCTGCCAGGACGTCGAGACCGGCCTGTCGTACCTGCGGCGCATGGTCCAGGGCCGCCTCGACGTGGCCGAGGCCGAGCGGGCCCGGCGCGCCGACCGCACGCCGACGGGTGACGACGACCTCGAGGACCTCATCGCCCGCCTGCCCGAGCTGCTCGCCCACAGCACGCGTGCGCCGGGCAACGGGCGGCTGCCCTCCGCGTTCGGCACCGGGGACATCGACCCCGACCTGGCCGACGAGCTCGACGACATCGTCACCACGGCGCACCTCTCCGAGCCGGGCGAGCTCGACGACGACGAGCTCGCTGCGGTCGTCACGTCCCTGGAGGCCTTCGAGCGACGGGTGTCGGACCTGCGCCGGTCGCTGTTCGACCGGATCGACGCCATCGAGGCCGAGCTCACCCGGCGCTACCGCACCGGCGAGGCGTCGGTCGACAGCCTGCTCTCCTGAGCCGGGCAGTGGGCGGTCCCGCACCACGGCCCGGCGCGCCCGACGGGTCCGACGCCGCAGACGACGGCGAGGGAGGGCTGGCGGCGCTCGGGGCGTTCATCCGGGACCAGCGGCGCGAGGCCAGCCTCTCGATGCGCAAGCTGGCCGAGGCCGCCGGCGTGTCGAACCCGTACCTGAGCCAGATCGAACGGGGCCTGCGCAAGCCCTCGGCCGACATCCTCCAGCAGCTGGCCCGCGCCCTGTCGATCTCGGCCGAGACCCTCTACGTCCGGGCCGGCATCCTCGAGCGCGAACGTGGGGATGTCGATGTGATCGGCGAGATCCTGCGAGACCCCTCGATCAGCGTGGACCAGCGCGAGGCGCTCATCCGCGTCTACCGCTCCTTCCGCGCCGAGGCCGCCGCGGGCGCAGAACCTGACGAAGTTGATTCGACAGGTCAGGAATCATCCGAGGGGGAGCGGCGTTGACTGCTTCCGTGCAGCGTCTCGCCGTGCTCTCGTTCCACACGTCCCCCCTGGTGCAGCCGGGGATGGGCGACAGCGGAGGCATGAACGTCTACGTGCGCGAGCTGGTCGCGTCGCTGGCCCAGGCCGGCATCGACTGCACCGTGTACACGCGAGCCTGGGCCCCCGGCCTGCCCGAGGTCGTCGACATCGAGCCCGGGTTCCGCGTCGTCCACGTGCCCGCCGGCCCCCACGACCTTCCCAAGGAGGACCTGCACTCGGTCGTCGAGGAGTTCACCGACGGCGTGCTCGACCACCTCGTCGACCACCCTGTCGACGCCGTCCACGCCAACTACTGGCTCTCGGGCGTGGCCGGCCACCGCATCAAGCACACCCTCGGCCTGCCCCTGGTCGTCACCTTCCACACGCTGGGACGGGTGAAGTCCGCCGGCGGCGACCCCGAACCCGGGCACCGCATCGAGGCCGAGGCCTCGGTCATCGGCTGCGCCGACGCCATCCTGGCCAACACCGAGGCCGAGGTCGACGAGCTGGTCCGGTTCTACGACGCCGACCCGGCCCGCATCGAGATCGTGCCTCCCGGCGTCGACCACGCGTTCTTCAGCCCCGGTGAGCGCCACGGAGCCCGCGCTGCGCTCGGCCTCGACGACGAGCACCCGGTCGTGCTGTTCGTGGGCCGCATCCAGCCGCTGAAGGGCCTCGACGTCTCGGTGCGGTCCCTGGCCTGCCTGGAGCGCGACGACACCGTGCTGCTCGCCGTGGGCGGCACCAGCGGGCCGGCCGGTGAGGCCCACCTCGCCGAGGTCATCGAGGAGGCCCGGGACCTCGGCGTCCTCGATCGGGTCCGCTTCGTCGACGCCCAGCCCCACCACCTGCTGTCCACCTACTACCGCGCGGCCGACGTCGTGCACGTGCCGAGCCGCTCCGAGAGCTTCGGCCTCGTCGCCCTCGAGGCCGCGGCGTGCGGCACCCCGGTCGTGGCCACCGCGGTCGGCGGGCTCCAGACCCTCGTCGAGCACCGCCGGTCCGGCTTCCTCGTCGAGAGCAGGGACCCGGCCTGCTGGGCGTCGGTCACCGACCGCATCCTGGCCGACCCCGTGCTGGCCGAGCGCCTCGCCGCCGGCGGGGTGGGCGTCGCACGGGACTACACGTGGTCGATCACCGCGGGGCGCCTGCGCCGGGTGTACGCCGACCTGGCGGTCCGCGCGCTGGTGGAGTGCGCCGCGGCGTAATCCAGACTGGGCCGGTGCAGCACGCCTCCAGCCCCGCTGAGCTCGCCGCCCTCGCCGCCGCCATCGAGGACTGGCTCGAGGTGCAGCGGGAGGAGAACCCGATCGTCGCCGCGGTCGAGCACGACGAGGACCCCGAGGTCCACCGCTGGTTCGTGCGGGTCACGGGCGAGGAGAAGGACGTCTTCTCCATCTGGTTCGAGCTGGGCCAGCGCACGTTGCACTACGAGACCTACGTGATGCCGGCACCGGAGGAGGACCACGCCCGGTTCTACGAGCACCTGCTGCGGCGCAACAACCGGCTCATGGGGGCGGCGTTCTCGATCGGGGAGGAGGACGCGGTGTTCCTCGCCGGCGCCCTGCCGAACCACGCCATCGACCACGACGAGCTCGACCGCATCCTCGGCTCGCTCTACGTGTGGACCGAGCAGTTCTTCAAGCCTGCCCTCCGCATCGGGTTCGCCAGCCGCTTCCCTTCCTGATCTCTCGTTGCATTCCATGCAATCCTGTGCCAGCATCGAGCCTGCGGGTCGGTGCCCGGACCGGTCGGGGAAGCCGGACGTGGCGCCGACCCGCCAACCGGCACGCCAACCGGAACGCCAACCGGAACGCCGGCCGGACGCCCGGCGGCACCGGTGAGCCGCCGCCCACCCCGGCTGCTGATCTTCGCCATCACGGTCACGGGCATCCTCAACAACACGCTGCTCGGCCCGTCGATCCCCGACATCCTCGACGACTTCGGAGCCGGCGCGTCGGCCGCCGGGCTCATCGTGGCCGCCGGTTCGCTGCCCGGCATCGTCGTGGCGCCCGTCATCGGCCTGCTCGCGGACCGCTTCGGTCGTCGCATCGTGCTCGCCCCGTGCCTCGCCACGTTCGGCACGTTCGGCCTCGCCACCGCGCTGGCCCCGACGCTGGAGGTCATGATCGCCACCCGGCTGCTGCAGGGCTTCGGCACCGCGGGGCTCATCAACCTCGCCGTCGTGCTCATCTCCGACCACTGGGACGGCGACGCCCGGACCGCCCTCATCGGCCGCAACGCCGCCGTGCTCACCCTCGGGCTCGCCCTGGCGCCGGCGCTCGGCGGGCTCGTCTCCGATGCGCTCGGTTGGCGAGCCGCCCTGCTGCTCTACGCCATCGGCCTGCCGATGTCGGCACTGGTGTGGCGGGTCCTGGAGGCCGACCGGCCCACCTCGCAGGAGACGGTCGGCGAGCAGGTGCGCGCCGCTCGGACCGCGGTCGGGAACCCGGTGGTGAAGGCGAGCCTCGGGTCGGGGATCCTCGTGTTCGTGCTCATCTTCGGGGGCTTCCTCACGACGTTCCCCGTGCACCTCGAGGAGGTCTTCGGCCTGTCCGCCTCCGCCCGCGGGCTGCTCATCGCCGTCCCGGCCGCCACGGCCAGCCTGATCGCGTTCAACCTCGGTCGGATCCGCTCCCGCTGGTCCATGCGGACCCTGCTCATCGCCGCCGGCGTGTCCTACGTGACCGCCTTCGCCGGCATCGCGTCGGCCGGGACGATCGTGGTCATCGTGGGGGCGTGCATGCTCTACGGCCTCGGTGAGGGCGTGTTCATCCCGTCGCTGCAGGATGCGGTGGCCGGCGCGGCGCCCCCCGAGCGCCGCGGCGCCGTGCTCGCGGTCTGGGTGGGCGCCGCCCGGCTCGGCCAGACCCTCGGCCCCCTCCTCGCCGGCGGGGCCCTGGCCCTGACCTCCACCACCGGCGTGTTCGTCCTCGGCGTCGGGGTGGCGCTCATCCTCCTCGCCGCCCAGGTGCTCGGCCCGATCGGCCGGAGCCCGGTGCCGTCGGTGGCCCGTCGGTAACGTCCCGACATGGACCGGGCAGCACTGCAGATCGTCGGCGGCGGCAAGATGGGCGAAGCCCTCCTGGCCGGTCTGCTCCGATCCGACCCGGACCTCGCCGTGCGGGTGGTCGAGACCCACGGGCCCCGCGCCGAGGAGCTGCGCTCCGCCCACCCCTCCCTCGAGGTCGCCGACGTCCCGGGCCCGGCCGAGGGGACCCTCATCGCTGTGAAGCCGCACCTCGTGGCCGAGGTCGCTGCCGCGGTCGGCGCGGCCGACGGGGGGCGCGTGCTGTCGATCGCCGCCGGGGTCACCATCGCCGCGCTCGAGGCCGCGCTGCCCGACGGGGCCCGCGTCGTGCGGGCGATGCCGAACACGCCGGCCCTCGTCGGGGCCGGCGCAGCCGCCATCTCCGCCGGCGCCAACGCCGACGACGCCGACCTGACGTGGGCCGAGGCCATCCTCGGTGCGGTCGGCACGGTCGTCCGGGTGCCCGAGCACCTGCTCGACGCCGTCACCGGGCTGTCGGGCTCCGGCCCCGCCTATGCGTTCCTCGTCCTCGACGCGCTCATCGAGGGGGGCGTGGCCGCGGGGCTGCCCCGCGACGTCGCCGAGGCCCTGGCGGGCCAGACGCTGCTCGGCGCTGCGACCTTGTTCCTGCACGGCGACGCTTCGCCCGGCGAGCTGCGCGCCGCGGTCACCAGCCCGGGTGGCACCACAGCCGAAGGCCTGCGCGTGCTCGAGCAGCGGGCCGTGCGCGCCGCGCTGATCGACGCCGTGCTGGCCGCGCGCGACCGTGCGGTCGCGCTCGGCGCCGACTGAGCGGCGGCGAAGCCCCCCGAAACCGGGCGGAACCCCGCGAAGAACCGGCGAGGGGCGTGCCATTGGGCGCGATCCGTTCTGTGCCGCGTCGCGCCTCGGGTAGCGACCGATGGCACGACGACCCCAGGAGCGCCACATGAGCAACCACCGACCGGATGACGTCATCCCCGGCACGGCCACCCGGCCGACCGCGCCGCCCACCCCTGACGGCGGGCCCCCGCTGGCCTCGCCGCCGCCGGATCTCGGCTCGCCGAACTGGGCTGACGAGCAGCAGGGCAGCGGCACGGGCTCGCACGCCAAGGACAGCGGTCGTGAGGTCGCCGGCCATGCCCGCAGCGAGGTCGAGGACGCCGCCCAGCACGCCGCCGACCAGGCCAGGGACGTCGCCGAGACGGCGAGGTCCGAGGTCCGCGACGTCGTCGACGAAGCCCGGGATGCGGTGCGCCAGCAGGCCGACCGCCAGTCCGAGGTGGCCGCCGGTGCGATCGCCCGCTTCCGCGACGACCTGCAGGCCATGAGCTCGGGTGACTCGCCCCGGGACGCCACCGCGGACTACCTCCAGCGCGCCGCTGGCTCCCTGGATGGTGTGGTCGAGCGCCTCGAGCGCGACGGCATCGAGGGCGCCCTGTCGGGTGTCCGCAGCTTCGCCCAGCGCAGCCCGGGCGGCTTCCTGCTCGCTTCGGCCGGTGCCGGCTTCGCCCTCGGGCGGATCCTGCGCAACGGGGACCACCCCCAGCAGGTCCCGGAGCAGCCGGGCGCCGACTCGTCCGGGCCGGACCGGGAGATCGACCTGACGGGTGACGGCCCCAGCCGCGTCGCGCCGTCGCCCCGCAACGAGTCCTTCGCCGGTGGGGAGATGCGCCGATGACCCTCGCCGAAGCACGCACCAACGGCCGTCGGCCGGTGCGCGACGCCCCGTCTCCCGAGACGGAGATCGGCGCGCTGCTCGGCGAGCTCAGCGAGGAGGCCGCGCTCCTGGTCCGCCAGGAGGTCGCGCTGGCCAAGGCCGAGATCAAGGAGTCGACCCAGCACGCCACCGGCGTCGGCGCCGGCTTCGGTGCGGCCGCCCTCGTCGGCTACCTCGCCCTCGCCGTCCTGGCCGTCGCCGCCGGCCTCGGGCTCGCCGAGCTCATGCCGGCCGGCCTCGCATTCCTCATCGTGGGACTCGTCCTGGCGCTCGGCGCCGGCATCGCGTTCATGGTCGGGAAGAAGAACCTGAAGGCGCTGAACCCGGTGCCGCACAAGACGATCGAAACCCTCAAGGAGGACTTCTCATGGCTACGCGCACGGATGAGCTGACCGCAGAGATCCAGACCACCCGCGGTCGCATGGACCGCACCCTCGACGACATCGGTGACCGGGCCGGCCCCGGCCGCCTCACCGAGCGACTGAAGGGCGCCGTGTCCAACACCAAGGACACCGTCATGGGCACCGCCGGCGACGCACGCCACTCGGTGGCCGACTCGGCCGGAGGGGCCACGGACGCCGTGAAGCGCCAGAGCCAGGGCAACCCGCTCGCTGCCGGTCTGATCGCCTTCGGCACCGGCCTCCTCGCCGGATCGGTGCTGCCCGAGAGCCGTACCGAGAACAGGCTGGCCCGCGAGGTGCAGTCCAAGGCCCAGGCCCCCATCCGGGAGCACGTGCAGGAGTCGGCCAGCGCCGTCTCCGACCAGGTCGGAGAGCGCGTCGGCGAGGCCAAGGAGCACATCGCCGAGGACGGCCGCCACGCCAAGGACGAGGTCGCCTCCGACGTCAGCGACCGCTCCGACGCCGTCAAGGGCCACGCCCAGGGCGCGGCCGAAGACGTCAAGGCCGAGGTCGAGGACCAGGCCCGCCGCCAGACCGGAGCCTGAGCACGATGGCGACCCGCACCGACGACGAGCTGATCGACCTCACCGAGGACGACCACCCCCGACGGCATCCCGACCGCGGCGACGACCGCGGTCGGGACGCCGAGGGTCCCGGCGACGTGCCGGCCAGCGGCTGGAAGGACGTCGCCCTGCGCGTCAAGGGAGAGGTCAAGGAGGACCAGGTCCCCCTGCTCTCCGCCGGCGTCGCCTTCTTCTTGCTGCTCGCGCTGTTCCCGGCGCTCGCGGCGCTGGTCTCGCTGTACGGCATCTTCGCCGACCCCGACCAGGTGGCCCAGCAGGTCCGCGACCTCACGGGCAGCCTGCCCGAGGACGCCCGGGGCCTGATCACCGACCAGCTCGAGAGCATCACGTCCGAGCAGCAGGGCATCGGCGTCACCCTCGCCGTGAGCATCGCCGCCGCGCTGTGGGCCGCGTCGTCCGGTGTGAAGCACCTGATCGGCGCGGTCAACGCCGCCTACGACGAACGCGAGAGCCGCGGCTTCCTGAAGCTGCGCGGGCTCTCGCTCGGCCTCACCGTCGGCGCCATCGCGTTCGCCTCCGTCGCCATCGGCGTCATCGCCGTGCTCCCGACCGTGGCCGACCAGCTGCCGTTCGGCTCGCTCGGCCAGACCCTGGTCCAGATCGGCTCCTACGTCGGCCTGGCCGTGGGCTTCGCCCTCGGCCTCGCCGCGCTGTACCGCTACGCCCCCGACCGGGACGCGCCCCGCTGGCAGTGGGTGTCCTGGGGTGCGGTCATCGGCACCGCCGTGTGGATCCTCGGTTCCATCGCCTTCTCCGTCTACGTGTCGAACTTCGGCAGCTACGGCGAGACCTACGGCAGCATCGGCGCCGTCATCGTGCTCATGCTCTGGCTCGTGGTCACCGCCTTCGCCGTCATCCTCGGCGCCGAGATCAACAGCGAGCTCGAGGCCCAGACCGCGAGGGACTCCACGGTCGGCGAACCCCAGCCGATGGGCCGGCGCGATGCGGTGAAGGCCGACGACCTCGGCGAACCCGTCGCCACGGACTGACGCACCCCCACCAGCACCATCCACCACTTCGGCCCCAGCACGTGCTAGTGGCCACAGGAGCCACGGTCGCCTAGCCTCTCCCCCGGAGAGAAGGGGTGTTCCATGACCCGTGCCAGTGGTCCTGTGCGTCCCGGTTTCCTCACCCCCCGTGAGGTCGCCGAGGCGCTGCGAGTGTCCGACATGACCGTCTACCGGCTGATCAAGTCGGGCGAGCTGCGCGCCCTGCGCATCGGGAAGTCGTTCCGGATCAGCGAGGAGGACTTCGATGCCTACCTCGCCGACCGGTTCACCGAAGCGGGATGACCGGACGTAGCGTCGGAGGGGCATGACCCCGCTGACCTACGACACCATCTCGTTCCTCTCCGACTACGGCCGGGGCGACGAGTTCGTCGGCATCGTCCACTCGATCCTGCGCTCCACCGCACCGGGCGTGGCGGTCATCGACATCACCCACGACATCGCTCCCCACGACGTGCGCGCCGGTGGCCTCGCCCTGGCCCGCAGCGCCCAGTACCTGTGCCCGGGCGTCGTGCTCGCCGTGGTCGACCCGGGGGTCGGCACCGAGCGGCGGGGCATCGCCATCGAGGTCGGCGACGGCCAGTCGGTGCTCGTCGGGCCGGACAACGGCGTCCTGGCCCCCGCGGTGTCGATGTCCGGCGGCGCCAGCCGGGCCGTGTCGCTGACCAACACCGACTACCACCTGCCGGCGCCGGGCCCGACCTTCGACGGCCGCGACGTCTTCGCCCCCGTCGCCGCCGCCCTGTGCACCGGCACCGAGCTGACCGAGCTGGGCGACCTGGTCGACCCGAGCTCGCTCACGCCGGGTCTGATCCCGGTCATGCGGGAGGAGGACGGCGACCTCGTCTGCGACGTGCTGTGGATCGACCGGTTCGGCAACTGCCAGCTGAACGTGGACCCCGACGACATCGCCGACTGGGGGGACCGCATCGGCCTGCGCATCGGCGGCCAGCTGCGGACCGCCCGGCGGGTCGACGCGTTCGCCCGCATCAAGGAGGGCGAGGTCGGCCTCGTCGTGGACTCCTACGGGCTGCTCACCGTGGCGCTCGACCGCCGCTCCGCCCACGTCGAGCTCGACCTCGGCACCGGCCAGGAGGTGCGACTGCAGCGCCTCGACGACGACGAGGGCGCCGGTGGCATCACCACCCCGGTCGGCCTCGGACCACGCCCCCAGGGAGGCAGGCCATGAGGCCCGGAACCACCATCATCATGGCGATCCTGCTGCTGCTGATCATCGGCGCCGCCACCCTCCAGCTCGTCTTCCTGACGTGACCTGACCTGACGTTCTGGGGTACGTCCCGCGACCGCGTCGGTCACGCCGGGTACCCCAGAACGGCCTCAGGCGTAGCGGGCGAGGGCGCCGGCCATCAGGTCGAGGCCGGCCAGGCCGGGCAGCGCGTCGACGCGCCGGTCGATGCGATCGGCGACGGCCCGGCCGTCACCACCGGAGAACAGGGTGCGCACGAGGTGGCGGGTCTCGGCCTCGGGCATGACGGAGGCGCCGACCGGGCTCCACAGGGCGCGCACGGCGCGGCGCGTGGTGCGCTGCGCCCGTTCGCTGGCCTCGAGGCGCTCCACGGCGTGGGAGCGGTAGAAGGCGATGTGGGTGCCCTCCTGGCGCATGATGCGCCGGAGCAGCTCGTCGAGCACGGGGTGCCGGGCTTCGGCCGCGAGCCGGACGTAGCCGGCCTGCGTGGTCCACTCGTTCACCACGCCGAAGGTCATGTGGATGGCGAGGAAGTGCCGGGTCATGGCCGAGAAGCCCATCCACAGCAGCGGGCTGGCGGTGATGCGCCACCCGAGGCGCCGGCGCATGGAGGCGACGCGGTCCGGGCCCCCGGGCTCGTCGTGGGCGGCCAGCACCCGGGCGAGGGCTTCGCCGTGCCAGAGCTCCTCGTGGTTCCAGAGGGTGAGGAAGGTGGTGATCTCCGGGTCGTGGTGGGCCCGGGTGTTCAGCAGGTTCCGCAGGTAGCAGGACGTGTGGAGCTCGACGTCGTGCATGTAGCGCAGGCACCGGAGGTGCTCGGGGGCGAGGGGCTGGTCGTGGAAGGCGTCGAAGTCGATGCCCCCGACGTCGAGCCGGTCGGTGGATTCCTTGTAGGCGGCCAGGTCGAAGCGCACACCCGATGTTCGGAGTGCCCGCCCTGTCCGGATTGCCGGGTTCGTTCAGACCTGGGCGACGAGGGCGTCCCGGGTGAAGCGCTTCACGCCGCCCCGCAGCAGCAGCAGGGCGACGGCCCAGATCACGGCGCCGATGCCGACGGCGATCGGCAGCGTCACCAGCAGCAGCCCGGTGGACTGGCCGACGGCGAGGAAGATCAGCGGGAGGATCACCGCGCCGCCGAGCTGGTTGGCCTCCTGGGCGGTGTGGGTCCGGGCCGACACGCGCACCATCACGGCCAGGCCGAGGGTGGCGACGGCGGGCGCGACCCACAGGATCATCACGCCCCACAACCGGGTCGGGACGAAGACCCGGCCCATGACCGGCCAGGCCACGCCGTTGGCGACGATCACGAAGGCGAGGAACCCGAGCCAGGACACGGCGAGGGCGGGCAGGAACGCGGAGAGGAACTTGGCCAGGAACAGGTCCCGGTCGCGGATGGAGGAGTGCAGCAGCGACTCGAGGGTCTTGCGCTCCTTCTCGCCGGCGAACGCGTCCGCGGCGAGCACGGCCGACACCATGAGCGGCACGATCAGGAACAGCGGGGCCAGCAGGTAGCCGTTCACCAGGACGATCAGCTGCTCCTCGACCGGCAGGTCCAGGATCGGGCGGGCCAGGTCGCCGGGCACGTCGCCGAGCAGGCGCTCGACCTGCACGCCGGGGGCGGCTCGGGCGGCGAGGCCGATGGCGCCGGGCAGGAACACCATCAGCAGCACGGGCACGGCCAGCATCGGGATGACGACGGACTTGGAGCGCACGACGGCGCGCAGGTCCTTGGCCACCACGCCCCACACCGCGGTCCAGTCGGTGCGGGTCACGTCGGCACGCCCCGCGGGTCCGGTGCCGGCGGCAACCCGGCGGAGGCGGCCCGTCGGGCCTCGATCTCGAAGTAGACGTCCTCGAGGGTCGGCGGTCGGGGCACGGCCGCGTAGACCGGCGCTCCGGCCCCGACGAGGCGAGCGACCACGTGGGGGAGCACGTCCCGCCCGGCCACGCGCAGGACGGCGCCCGCCGGTGACGGCTCGACGGTGTGGACCCCGATCACGGAGGCGACGACGTCGAGCTGCTCGGTCGTGGCCCGCGCCCCGAGGTCGACCTCGGCCTCGAGCCCGTCCCACAGGTCGTCGGCCAGGTCGGCCGGTCGCCCGTAGGCGACCAGCTCGCCGCGGTCGAGCACGGCCATGCGGTCCGCCAGCCGGCCGGCCTCCCCGAGGAAGTGGGTGGCCAGCACGATCGTGCGGCCGTGCTCGGTGGCGAGGGAGCCGATCAGCTCCACCACGTCCCGCGTGGCGGTCGGGTCGAGCCCGGAGGTGGGCTCGTCGAGGAAGAGGACCTCGGGGTCGTGCAGGAGCGAGCGGGCCAGGCCCAGGCGCTTGCGCTGCCCGGTGGAGGCGCCCCGCACGGGCTGGTCGGCGCGCTCGCCCATGCCGAAGCGGTCGAGCAGCTCGCCGATGCGGGCCTCCACGGCCGGGCCGGTGATGCCGCGGATGCGGGCGGCGTAGTGCAGGTTCTCCCGGGCGGTGAGGCGGTCGTCGAGACCGGCGTGCTCGGTGAGCACCCCCGTGCGCCGGCGCAGCTCGTCGCCGTGGGTGGCCGGGTCGAGGCCGAGGACCCGGGCGTGGCCCCGGTCGGGCCGGAGCACGCCGTTGAGCAGCCGCACGGTCGTGGTCTTGCCCGCCCCGTTGGGGCCGAGCAGCGCCAGCACCTCGCCGGACGCGACCTCCAGCGACAGGTCGGCCAGGCCGACCCCGCCGGGGAACAGGCGGGTCAGGCCCTCGGTGACGATCCCGTCGTGCACGTCGCATGTCTACCGGGGAGCACGCGGCGGCATCGCACGCTGCTCACGTGCTGAACTGCCGGGCGTGAACCTCGCCGAGATCTGTGCCGACCACCCAGCCACGAGCGTGGCGCTCATCTCCCGTGGCAAGGAGACCACCTACGGCGAGCTGCGCGAGCAGGCCGGGCGCCTGCGGGGCGGTCTGGTCGAGGCCGGGATCGAGCCCGGGGACCGGGTCGCCGTCGTGGCCGCCAACAACTGGTACTTCGTGGTCAGCTGGCTCGCCATCCTCGGCGTGGGCGCGGTCGCGGTGCCGATCAACCCGGCCAGCCCCGGCCCCGAGGTCACCAACGAGCTCGCCGACGTCGGCGTCGTCGGGGTCATCGTCGGCCCGACGGGCAAGCGGGTGCTGCCCGACATCGACCGGGCGGCGGTGCCCGACCTGCGCCTCGTCGTGCAGTCGGACCCGGGGGACCTCGTGGTCGAGGGGGCCGTGCGCCTCGACGACCTCATGACCGCCGAGCCCACGCCGATCGTGCCGCGAGAGGCCGACGACCTCGCCGTGCTCATGTTCACCTCCGGCACCGCCGGCTTCCCCCGCGCCGCCAAGCTCAGCCACGGCAACCTCATGGCGAACCTCGAGCAGCTCCAGGCCAACCCGTACCGGGAGCAGCGCAGCGACGACATCACCTTCGGCGTGCTGCCGTTCTTCCACATCTTCGGCCTCAACGTGGTGCTCGACATGGCGCTGCACACCGGGGGCGCCGTGCTCGCGGTGGAGCGCTTCGACCCCGAGTCCGCGCTCGAGTCGGTCAAGAAGCACCAGGTCACGATCATCGCCGGGGCCCCGGCGATGTGGTCGGCGTGGGCCCACCTGCCCGGCGCCGACGGCGATGCCCTGCGCACGGTCCGCATCGCGGGTTCGGGCGCGGCGAAGCTGGACCCGGCGGTGCGCGCCCTGGTGCAGGAGCGCTTCGGCCTGTCGATCGACGAGGGCTACGGGCTCACCGAGGCGTCGCCGGTCGTCACCACCGCCACCGGCATCCCCGCCCCGCCCGGCAGCATCGGCGCGCCGCTGCCCGGGGTGAAGGTCCGCCTCACCGATGCCGGCGACCACGACGTCCTCGTCGGCGACGTCGGGGAGATCCGGGTGCAGGGCCCCAACGTGTTCCACGGCTACTGGGGCGACGAGGAGGCCACCGCCCAGGCCCTCACGTCCGACGGCTGGCTCAAGACCGGCGACCTGGCCGTGGTCGACGACGACGGGTTCCTCTTCATCGTCGACCGGTTGAAGGACCTCATCATCGTGTCCGGGTTCAACGTGTACCCGGCCGAGGTGGAGAGCGTCCTCGTCGAGCACCCGGGGGTGGCGTCGGCGGCCGTGGTGGGCGTCCAGCACCCCCACTCCGGCGAGGCGGTGAAGGCCTACGTCGTGGCCGCCGAGGGGGCGTCGCTCGAGGAGGACGAGATCATCGCGTTCGCCGAGCAGCGCCTCGCCCGGTACAAGTGCCCGCAGAAGGTGTGGTTCGTCGACGAGCTCCCGAGCGGCCTCGGCGGCAAGGTCCGCAAGCACGAGCTGCGGGGGACCCGGGCCGTCTACTGAGGCCTCGGCGCGGACTTTGTGAACGTGTGAACGAGCCCTACCCTCGTGCCGTGGCCGAGCGTGGTGGCAAGCGCATCCCCGATGCCACCGTGGCGCGCCTGCCGATCTACCTGCGCAGCCTGCTCGAGCTGGGGCCCCAGACGCCCACCGTGAGCAGCGAGCAGCTGGCCGAGTCCGCCGGCGTCAACGCGGCCAAGGTGCGCAAGGACCTGTCCTACCTCGGCAGCTACGGCACTCGCGGGGTGGGCTACGACGTCGAGTACCTGCAGGCCCACATGCGCCGGGCCCTCGGCATGACCCAGGACTGGCCCGTCGTCATCGTCGGCATCGGCAACCTCGGCGCCGCTCTCGCCAACTACGGCGGGTTCGGCAACCGCGGCTACCCGGTCGCCGCCCTGGTCGACGCCAGCCCCGACGTGGTCGGCCGCACCTTCGGCGACCTCGTGGTCCGCCACGCCGACGAGCTCGCCGAGGTCGTCGCCGAGGAGCACATCGCCATCGGCGTCATCGCCACACCGGCGCCGGCAGCCCAGGCCGTGGCCGACGAGCTCATCGCCGCCGGGGTGCGCTCCATCCTCAACTTCGCGCCGACGGTGCTGACCGTGCCGCCCGAGGTCTCCCTGCGCAAGGTCGACCTCGCCGTCGAGATGCAGATCCTGTCCTTCTACCAGCAGCACGGCCCGACCTCGGCGGCCGAGTAGCGATGCCGGTCGACGGTCCGCAATACCCGGTGAACCTGGTGCTGCGGGGCCGTTCGGTGCTCGTGGTCGGCGGTGGCCCCGTCGCCACGTCGAAGGTGGAGGGGCTCCTGGACGGGGGAGCGGACCAGCTCCTCGTCGTCGCGCCCGATGTGACCGATGACCTCCAGGCCTGCGCCGACGACGGGATCGTGGCGATCGAGCGCCGGCCCTACGCCAGCCCCGAGGCCGCCGAGCACCGCCTCGTCGTCACCGCCACGAGCGACCCCGGCGTCAACCACCAGGTGTTCCTCGACGCCGACGCCGCCGGCGTGTGGGTGAACTCGGCTGACGACCCGGCCAACTGCACCTTCACGCTGCCGGCTCGCGTGCGGCGCGGCACCCTCCTCGTGACCGTCGCGACGGGGGGTCACAGCCCCGCGCTGTCCACCTGGCTGCGGAGGCGATTCGAAGACGAGTTCGGCCCGGAATACGATGCCCTGGTGGAGCTCCTCTCCGCGGAGAGGGAATCCATCAAGGCCCAGGGTCGTTCAACTGAAGGACTCAAGTGGCAGGAGGCCCTCGATGCCGGGCTTCTCGACCTGCTGCGTGCCGACCGCCGAACCGAAGCGCTGGAACTGCTGAGATCATGCCTGTCGTCGTCATCGGGGTGAACCACCGCACGGCCCCCCTCGGGGTGCTCGAGGCGATGACCGTCGGCGACGCTGCGCTCGGCAAGACGCTGCACGCGCTGCTCACCAAGGAGCACGTGTCCGAGGCTGTCGTGCTCTCCACGTGCAACCGCACCGAGGTCTACGCGGTCGCCGAGAAGTTCCATGGCGGCTACGCCGACGTCCGCGCCGTGCTGGCCGAGCTCGCCTTCCTCGACCCCGAGGACTTCGCCGACCACCTCTACGTCCACCACGACACCGCCGCGGTGGCCCACCTCTTCGACGTGGTCTCCGGCCTCGACTCCGCCGTCCTCGGCGAGCACGAGATCCAGGGCCAGGTCAAGACGTCGTGGGAGAAGGCCCAGCGGGAGGACGCGGCCGGCACCACGCTGAACCTGCTGTTCCGCCACGCTCTCGAGGCCGGCAAGCGGGCGCGCAGCGAGACCGGCATCGGCCAGGGCACCGCGTCGGTGTCCTACGCCGCCGTGGCCCTCGCCGCCCAGCAGCTCGGCAGCCTCGACGGCCGCCGGGCCATCGTGCTCGGGGCCGGCGAGATGGGTTCGTCCATGGCCGAGTCGCTCGCCTCCGCCGGCGTGGCCGAGCTGGTCGTTGCCAACCGCACCCACGACAAGGCCAAGGCGCTCGCCGCCGCCGTCGGCGGTCGGGCCATCCGCTTCACCGACCTCGGCTCGGAGCTGGTCGACGCCGACGTCGTGCTCACCTCCACCGGTGCGGCCTCGGTGCTGCTCACCCGCGACGACGTCGAGGCTGCCATGGTCGCCCGCGGCGGCCAGCCGCTCGTGCTGGTCGACATCGCCGTGCCCCGCGACATCGAGCCCTCGGTGGCCGACGTCGCCGGCGTGACGGTGCTCGACATGGACGACCTCGGCGCCTTCGCCGACCGGGGCCTGGCCGAGCGCCGCCGGGAGGTCGACGCCGTCCGCTCCATCCTCGACGAGGAGCTCGAGCGCTACCGGTCCGCCACGTCGGCCCGGGAGATCGCACCGGTCATCGTCGCCCTGCGCGAAGGGGCCGAGGCGCTGCGCACCGCCGAGCTGGAGCGGGCCCGCGCCCGCCTCGCCGACCTCGACGACGCCCAGATCGCCGCGGTCGAGAAGCTCACCCAGGGCCTCGTCGCCAAGCTGCTGCACCAGCCCACCGTGGCGCTGCGTGAGGCCGCGGGCACCACCAAGGGCGACCGCCTGGTCCAGGCCCTGCGCGACCTCTACGACATCGATTCCTGACCGACCCTTGAGGTTGCGCGCCGCCACCCGCTCGTCGCCGCTGGCTCGGTGGCAGACCGAGCACGTGATCGCCCTCCTGGAGGCGGCGCACCCCGGCATCGAGGTCGAGCCGGTGCTGCTCACGTCGGCGCCCGACAAGGACCTGACCACCCCGATCTCCGCGCTCGGCGGCAAGGGCCTGTTCGCCAAGGAGGTCCAGGAGGCCGTGCTCGACGGTCGGGCCGACTTCGCCGTCCACTCGGCCAAGGACCTCCCTTCGGAGACGGTGCCCGGCCTGACGCTCGCATCGGTCCCCGAGCGGGGCGACCCCCGCGACGTGCTGGTGGGGGCTGCCCTCGTCGACCTGCCCGTCGGCGTCGTCATCGCCACCGGCTCCAACCGCCGCCGGGTGCAGCTGCAGGACCTGCGACCGGACCTCCGCTTCGTGGAGCTGCGGGGCAACATCCAGCGCCGGGTCGCCACCGCCGGCACGAAGATCGATGCCGGCGACCTGGCCGGGACGCCGATCACCGCGATCATCGCCGCCGGCGCCGCCATGCTCCGCCAGGACATGGAAGCCGCCATCACCGACTGGCTGCCGGCCTACGTGATGACGCCCCAGGTCGGCCAGGGCGCGCTCGGCATCGAGTGCCGGGCCGACGACGACGCCACCCGTGACCTGCTCGCCGCCATCGAGCACGCCCCGAGCCGGCGCCGGGTGGACGCCGAGCGCTCGTTCCTGGTCGCCCTCGGGGGTGACTGCGACCTGCCCGCCGGCGCCCACGCCACCCTCGCCGACGACGACCCGGGCAGCGAGATCACGCTGCGGATGGTGATCGGCGCCGACGACGGCTCCCGCCTCGAGCGGGCCGTCATCCGCGGCACCGACGCCGCCACCATCGGCGCCGACGGGATCACCCTCCTCCCCGTCGCCGACCTCCTCGGCGGGTGATCTCCACCATCACGTCGGTGCCGACGAGCGCCTCGATCTCCTCGGCCAGGGACTCGATGACCGGCCGGTCGCCGACGTAGGCGTCGGCCTGGTCCGGGCCGCTCGGCCGCTCGGTGCAGCACCAGTGCATGGTCTCGCCGTCGGAGCCCCAGTCGGCCCGGCTCCAGCGCCGCAGGGTGGCGGTGTCGCCGTCCCGGTCGATGCGCAGCGGCAGCTGCCAGCACACCTCCGGCTTCCAGTCGATCACCGGCTCGCCCGCGGCCTCGGCTGCCCGGTGCAGGGCGCAGCCGACGCCGCCGGGGAAGCCCGGTCGGTTGAAGAAGATGCAGGCGCCGTCGACGACCCGGGTGTTGGTGCGGGTGTCGTCGGAGAAGAACCCGTGCTCGGCGGCCTCGGCGTGGTGCTGGAGCTGCTCCGGCTCGAGCGTGGCGCCGAGGGCGGCGACCAGCATCGCCTCGTCCTCGTCGAGCATCTCGGCGCCGACCGAGCAGCACCCCTGCATCAGGTGGGCTGCCGGCTCGTCGAGGATGCCCTGGCAGCCGTCGCCCCACAGGCAGGTCCAGCTGGACTCGAGGAAGCCGACGTCGATGCGCCAGCGGGTGCCGTCGACGGGGTCGACCACGTCTTCGAAGCGCTCGTCGGCTGGCACCGCACCAGGCTACGGCCACCCGGCGCTCACGATCGTAAGGTGCCTTCCATGACCGTGTACCTCGTCGGCGCCGGCCCCGGAGACCCCGGCCTGCTGACCGTGCGAGGCGCCGAGCTGCTCCGGCGGGCCGACGTGGTCGTGCACGACCGGCTGTCCGCCGAGGAGCTGCTCGACCTGGCGCCGGCCCACGCCCAGCGCATCGACGTCGGCAAGGTCCCCGGCCACGCCCGGGTGCCCCAGGACGGCATCAACGAGCTGCTGGTCGAGCACGGCCGCTCCGGCGCCACGGTGGTGCGACTGAAGGGCGGCGACCCGACGGTGTTCGCCCGGGGCGGGGAGGAGGCCCAGGCCCTCGCCGATGCCGGCGTGCCCTTCGAGTTCGTGCCCGGCATCACCTCTGCCATCGCCGTGCCCGCCTACGCCGGCATCCCGGTGACCCAGCGGTTCTCCTCCACCAGCTTCACCGTCGTCACCGGCCACGAGGACCCGACCATCGGCGAGGACGGCTCGGTGGACTGGGACGCCGTGGCCCGGGTCGGCGGGACCATCGTCGTGCTGATGGGCGTGGGCCGGATCCAGAAGATCTGCGACCGGCTCATGGCCGCCGGACGCCCGGCCGACACGCCCGCCGCCGCCGTCATCTGGGGCACCCGCGCCGAGCAGCGCACGGTCCGGGCCACCCTCGGCACGCTGGCCGCGCAGGACCTGGAGTCGCCGGCCACCATCGTGATCGGCGCCGTCGCCGGCCTCGACCTGGCCTGGTTCGAGCGGCGCCCCCTGTTCGGTCGCACCGTGGTCGTCACCCGGGCCCGGGCCCAGGCGTCGTCCCTCGTCGCTCGTCTGCGCGAGCTCGGCGCCGCCACCGTGGAGATCCCCGCGATCCGCATCGACGATCCTGCGGACGGGGGCACCGCTCTGCGCTCGGCCGTCGCCGACCTGGCCGGCAACGACTGGGTGGTGGTGACCTCCCCGAACGGCGCCCGCCGCCTGCTGGCCGAGTGCCGCGACGCCCGCGCCTTCGGTGCGGCGCAGGTGGCGGCGATCGGTCCGGGCACCGCCGATGCGCTGCGGGAGGGCAACGTCGAAGCCGACCTCGTCCCCGAGCGCTTCGTGGCCGAGGGCCTGCTCGAGGTCTTCCCCGACCCGCCGCCCGGCGGCGGTCGGGTGCTGCTGGTCCGGGCCGCCGAAGCCCGCGACGTGCTGCCCGAGACCCTGCGCGAGCGGGGCTGGACCGTCGACGTGGTCGAGGCCTACCGCACGGTCCAGGGCACGCCGTCGCCCGACGAGCTCGCCGCCGCCGCCGAGGCCGACATCGTCACGTTCACGTCGTCCTCCACGGTCCGGAACTTCCTCGCCGTCTGCGACGCGGTCCCGCCCATCGTCGCCTGCATCGGCCCGGTCACCGCCGACACGGCCCGGGAGCACGGCCTCACCGTCGACGTCGAGGCCGACGTCCACACCATCGACGGCCTCCTCGCCGCCCTGGTCGTCCACCTCACCCCCACCTGAGCCTTCGGTGGTCCGGAATCGACCAGATCCGGTCGGGTTCTGACCAGCGGAGCGGGTTCGGGCAGGATCGTCCCGTGCCCCCCGACGCGATCCTGTTCGACTTCGACGGACTCGTGCTCGACACCGAGACCTCGGAGTTCCTGACCGTGGCCGAGAGCTTCGCCGACCACGGCCTCGACCTGTCCCGCGACGACTGGGTGGCCATCATCGGCACGGCCGACCACCCGCACTGGATGGACATGCTGGAGGAGGCGCTGGGCCGGCCCCTCGACGACCGGGAGGCGATCCTGGAGACCCGCCGGGCCCGCCACCACGCCCGCATCAGCGAGGAGCCCCTGCGCCCCGGGGTCATCGAGCTGGCCACGGCGGCCACGGAAGCCGGCGTGGGTGTGGCCATCGCCAGCTCCAGCCCCCTCGACTGGGTCACCGGGCACCTCCAGCGCTTCGACGTGGACCACCTCTTCCCCGTGAAGGCGACGCGCGACGACGTCGGCAAGGAGCGGACCAAGCCCCACCCGGACCTGTTCCTGCTCGCCGCCGAGCGCCTCGGCGTCGACCCCACCCGCTGCGTGGTGCTCGAGGACAGCGAACCGGGCGTGATCGCGGCCAACGCCGCCGGCTGCGCCACCGTCGGCGTGCCGGCCGGCATGACCGCCGAGCTGGCCTTCACCCACGCCGACCTGGTCGTGCGCTCGGTCGCGGAGCTGGACCTGGACCGCCTGAAGGGGCTGTTCGGGTGAGGTCGTAGGCTCGCTCCGATGGCCTTCCCCGAGCGACGACTCCGCCGCCTCCGACGCACGCCCGCCCTCCGGCGCATGGTCGCCGAGACCCACGTGGGGCCCGACGACCTGATCGCTCCGCTGTTCATCCGGGAGGGCATCGACCAGCCCAACGCGATCGAGTCGCTGCCGGGCGTGGTCCAGCACACCGTCGACAGCGCCCGGCGCGAGGCGGCCGAGCTCACCGCCCTCGGCGTCCCTGCGGTCATCCTCTTCGGCGTCCCGGCCACCAAGGACGCCACCGGCAGCCAGTCCTGCGATCCCGACGGCATCGTGCAGGTCGCCCTGCGGGCCCTGAAGGCCGATCTCGGCGACGACCTCGTGCTCATCGCCGACCTGTGCGTCGACGAGTACACCGACCACGGCCACTGCGGCGTCGTCCGCGACGACGGCACGGTCGACAACGACGCCACCCTCGAGCTCTACACGATGGCCGCCGTCGCCCAGGCCCGGGCCGGCGCCGACATCGTCGCGCCGTCCGGGATGATGGACGGCCAGGTCGCCGCCATCCGCTACGCCCTCGACCAGGACGACCACCCCGAGATCCCGATCCTCGCCTACGCGGCCAAGTACGCCTCGGCGCTCTACGGGCCGTTCCGGGACGCAGTCGACGTCACCATCGCGGGGGGTGGGGACCGCAAGGGCTACCAGCAGGACCCGGCCAACGTGCGGGAGTCCATGGAGGAGATGGAGGCCGACCTGTCCGAGGGCGCCGACATGCTCATGGTGAAGCCGGCGCTGGCCTACCTCGACGTGCTCAGCCGGGCCCGGTCCCGCTTCGACGTGCCCCTCGCCGCCTACCACGTGTCCGGGGAGTACGCGATGGTCAAGGCCGCCGGCGAGCGGGGCTGGATCGACGCCGACGCGGTCATGCGCGAGCACCTGCTCGGCATCAAGCGCGCCGGGGCCGACCTCATCCTCACCTACGCCGCCCGCCAGATCGCCGAGGAGCACGCCCGATGACCACCAACGAAGAGCTCTACGCCCAGGCCGAGGCCCACATCCCCGGTGGGGTCAACTCGCCGATCCGCGCCTTCCGGGCCGTGGGAGGAACGCCGTACTTCGTCGAGCGCGCCGAGGGACCACGGGTGTGGGACGTCGAGGGCACGGAGTACCTCGACCTCGTCCAGAGCTACGGCGCGGTCATCGCCGGCCACGCCCACCCGGCCATCGTGTCGGCCATCCAGGAAGCGGCGACGAAGGGGACCTCCTACGGCGCGCCCACCGAGGGCGAGGTCCGCATCGCCGAGGAGATCTGCGCCCGGGTCCCGAGCGTGGAGAAGGTCCGCCTCGTCAGCTCCGGCACCGAGGCCACGATGTCGGCCATCCGCCTGGCCCGGGGCCACACCGGCCGGACGAAGCTGGTGAAGTTCGCCGGGAACTACCACGGCCACGGTGACGCGCTGCTGGCCCAGTCCGGCTCGGCCCTGGCCGTGTTCTCCCTGCCCGAGAGCGTGGGCGTCACCGAGGCCACGGTGGCCGACACCATCGTCATCCCGTTCAACGAGGTGCCCACCCTCGACGACCAGGTCGCCGCCGTGATCCTCGAGCCCGCCGCCGCCAACATGGGCCTGATCCCGCCCGAGGAGGGCTTCCTGCAGGCGCTGCGCGACGAGTGCGACCGGGTCGGCGCCCTGCTCATCTTCGACGAGGTCATCACCGGCTTCCGGGTCGCCCGCGGCGGGGCCCAGGAGCTGTACGGCGTCGACGCCGACCTGACCTGCTTCGGCAAGGTCATCGGCGGCGGCCTCAACATCGGGGCGTTCGGCGGCCGGGCCGAGATCATGGACTCCCTGGCCCCCGACGGGCCGGTGTTCCAGGCCGGCACGCTGTCGGGCAACCCGCTGGCCACCGCTGCCGGCCGTGCCGCCCTCGACCTGCTGGACGACGCGGCCTACGACCGGCTCCGCGCCGGAGCGACCCGCCTCGCCGACGGCCTGGCCAAGGCGTTCGCCGACGCCGGCATCGACGTCGTGATCCCGCGGGTGAGCTCGCTCGTCGGCCTCCACCTGGGCGACACCGCGCCGCGCACCTACGACGACGCCAAGACGACCGACGTCGACCGCTACCGGCGCTTCTTCCACGCCATGCTCCGGCGCGGCGTGGCCATGGCGCCGGGCGCCTACGAGGTCCTGTTCCCCGGCCTGGCCCACACCGACGACGTCATCGACGACATCGTGGCCCGGGCATCCGAGGCCGCCGCCGAGGTGGCCGAGGGCTGACGACGGGACGTCGACCCGCATCGGTGGTGAGATCGGCTGAGCGATCTGTGCGCCAGCGAGCCTGGAGAGGTTCTGGTTCCGGCCGCCGGACAACCGGCACTATCCAGCGGCCCCCTAGTACGACCAGGCGTACTCGTCGGGATCGTCCCATCGGACGGTTGGCCCGTTGCCAGAGACGACCTCGCGCCAGCGTCCGGCGTCCCCTTGGACGCAGTAGACGTAGTCGAGGTGCTCACGGTTGCTCTGGTCGGTTTCGACGAGCACCTCGGCACGTGCGCCCCGGACCGTGACGGAGCGCACCCGCGTTGGCTGCCGGCGTCCCCCTCCAGCTCGCGAGCGCTGCCTCCTCGGGCGAAGCGAAACCACCGGCAGTCACCTTCTGATGGTGCCAGTTCGAGCCGCTCCGAGGTGCCGAGCTCTGACCGTGAGGTCCCAAGGTCAGCCGCTCCGAAGGCGGCGGACCGGCCGATAGGGGCGCACGACTTTGTCACCGCGTTTGTCATCGATCCCCCGCCGGGATTGGTGACAAAGGGTGAACGCCCAGGTCGGCGGCTCGCGCTCCGACGGCGCGGAACGCGTTTTCGGCGAAAGCGGAACGCGCCTGGGCGGTAGGTGCCGGGGAGAGGGGTGGTCGGGCCGCCAAAGATCCGGCACTCTTCTGCGGTGATCGCGCCACGCTTCGACAGCCCGATCCTCCAAGCGATGAACGCGTTGACGATCGCAGCGTTCCTGTACGTCGGAGGCCTGTTCATCTGGTCTTGGCGGAAGGGGCGGCAGCTCCAGTGGCGAGACCTGCTCATTCTTGTCCACTTCTCGATAGCGGGCTGTTACGTCCCGGTCTTCCCGCTCATCTGGCTCGCGAAGGAGCGGGGGGACAGCCGGATGCCGACCGGCAAGGTGGACACCCGATAGGTGGCGTCTTCCGCGAGGCGACCGGTGCGGAATACCCGGCAGTATGTGCAGGTGGGCGGCGAGACGATCGACGGGTTCGCCCTTGGCATCGAACTCGAAGTTGTCAAGACCGAGGATGGCGGGCGGGTCAACCCCATCGGCGGAGATGACTACCCGCCGATGGCTTACCGGCCGAACTGGGGGCTACCCGGAATGACGCCCCCCGAGCAGACGGGTGGTCCGGTGCTTTGCTTCGGGCATTACCCAGTCAGCCCAGGCGACCGGGTGCGGGCCGTCGTCGTCTCGATGTTTCCAGACCGGGTGCCGTCATGGTCCGACGTGAGGGTCGGAGATGTGCTGCCGATGTACGACTGCGGTGGCGTCGCCGATCATCAGTTACTGCTGGCCCGAACGCTCAGAGACACTGCACTCGGGAGCGCCGCGTGTCACCTCTGGAAAGATGGTTGGCGTGGCCCGAGGTGCTGACAGCGAGCGAGTGTTCAACCTAGGCGCCGTGGGGTGGGTGGCGGTCGCAGCGCTAATCGCGCTGGCGCTCGGCGGACTCGTGTTCGCGACGGGTCTGGTCCTCGGCGGACCCTTCGTTAGCGACGAGGGGCCGTCCGTCCACCGTGGTGGGCTGGAGGCGCCAGTCTTCGCAAACGTCGATGCGCTCCTCATTTCGGCGAAGGAAGCCGGCGTGGAGTGTGCCGAGCCACGTGTGGTCGAGGACCCCTACGAGGGCTACGCCGAGGATCAGGTGTACCCGCAGACCGAAGCGCTCCGGTGCACCTCCCGGGGAGCAGCGACGTTCTTCTACATCTATCCGAATGCGGAAGCCCGCATCGACGTCTACGAGCAGGGAGTCATCCAGGTTCCCGTTTGCCGGGCCGTGTCGCAGAACCGTCGCGGGACAGTCCAATCCGTCGCCGGGGCCAACTGGCGCGTCGTGTCAGTCGGTGCGGACAACGTGTCGGTGCTGGTCGAGCACTTCGACGGCCAGGCAATCAGGGAGCCGCTGTCTTGTGAGTTTCAGGCGTAGACCGACGCCACGTGCCGCTCCTATGTGCCGTTCACAGCGGAATCGTGGGCACGGTCGACGCAGCGATCGCTCACGCAACGCTGATCGGCGGGGCGTTCGCTCCCGCGACTCAACCGCGGTCCACGTCGGTCGGCACACGATGCGCTCAGTTGGCTGCACTCACGAACGACTGGTGGGCATGTCCACGGAAGACGGATCGGCGGCGATCCGGCGTCAAGCGCCTGTCCAACGCCGATCGGCGCCGAACCGTCAGGCGTTCGGCGCTAGGAGTCCTCGCCCGGCTCGGGCAGGTGCTCGTCGATCGCGGCCTCGGCCTTCTCGTGGGACTTGCCCATCGAGAGGGCCAGCTCGGCGACCAGCAGGTTGCGGGCGTGGGCGTAGAGCGTCTTCTCCGAGGGGGAGAGGTGCTTCTTGGACCGGCGGATCGCCAGGTTCCGGACCACCTCGGCCAGCTGCCACACGTCGCCGTCGTTCATGCGGCTCTGGTTGTTCTTCATGCGCCGGGAGAAGTTGGACGGGATGCGCACGTCGTGGTCGGAGAGCAGCTCGAAGAGGTCGTCGAGCTCGTCCTTGGGGGTGGGCTCGCGCACGCCGACCTGCTCGGCCTCGTCGCAGGGCACCCACACGCGAAGGTCCTGGAGCTCGAGCTCGATGACCAGGTACTGGCGCTCGACGTCACCGATCGTCCGCTTCTCGACCGCCACGACCCGCCCGGCCCCGTGCTGGGGGTAGATGACGGCGTCGCCCTTCTTGAAGGGCGATTCGACGGTGGAAGTGGACGCTGGCGACACGTTGGGGCTCCTCTGGCGCGACTCGGGGCAGAACATGCCCATCTCCCACCTTGGCGGCTCGAACGGCGAAAACCAACATCCGCGGGTAGGAAGGGTCGGCACACCACGCCCCACGGACAGGCCAGGAGACGCACGCATGCAGCTCGGGATGATCGGACTCGGACGGATGGGGGCGAACATGGCCGAGCGGCTGCGGGCCGCCGGGCACGAGGTGATCGGCTTCGACCCGTTCAGCGACGAGAGCGACGTGGACTCCCTCGAGGCCCTCGTCGCCGCGCTGGCGACGCCCCGGACGCTGTGGTCCATGGTCCCGGCGGGCGCACCCACGACCCAGACGGTGAACGACCTGGTGGAGCTGCTCGACGAGGGTGACGTCCTCGTCGAGGGCGGGAACTCCCGGTTCACCGACTCCGTCATCCGGGCCGAGCGCTACGCCGAGGCCGGGCTCGGCTACGTCGACGCCGGCGTGTCCGGCGGCATCTGGGGCCTCGAGCGCGGCTACGCGCTGATGGTCGGCGGCGACGACGAGCACGTGCAGCGGGTGTGGCCCTTCCTGGTCGACCTGGCGCCGGAGGGCGCCGGCGACACCGGCAAGGGCCTGGCCCACGTCGGTCCGGCCGGCGCCGGCCACTTCACCAAGATGGTCCACAACGGCGTCGAGTACGCGCTCATGCAGGCCTTCGCCGAGGGCTACGAGCTCATGGCCCGCCACCCGATCGGCGTCGACGTCCCGGCGGCGCTCGGCGCGTGGCAGGAGGGCTCGGTCATCCAGTCGTGGCTGCTCGACCTGCTGGTGCGTGGCCTCGAAGCGCACCCCGGGTTCGAGGACCTCGACGGCGTCGCATCCGACTCCGGCGAGGGCCGCTGGACCGTGGAGACCGCCGTGGCCACCGGCGTGCCGGTGCCGGCCATCGCCGCGGCGCTCTTCGCCCGCTTCGAGTCCCAGCACGAGGAGTCCCTCGCCATGAAGGCCGTGGCCGCCCTGCGCGAGCAGTTCGGCGGCCACGCCGTGGTGCGGGCGGACGACCCGCGGGAGACGCCGGCGGGGGAGGGGGGCTGAGGTGGCGACCACGGAGCGCTCCGACGCGGTCGTCCTCTTCGGTGCCACCGGCGACCTGGCGAAGAAGAAGCTGTTCCCGGCGCTGTACCAGATGATCGTCGACGGCTCGCTCGCCGACTCCGTCCCGGTCATCGGGGTGAGCTCGTCGGACTGGAGCGACGACGACCTGCGCGAGCGCATCGCCGAATCGGTGGAGGACCAGGTCGACGACGTCGACGCCGGCGCCCTCGCCTCCCTGCAGGAGCGGTCGTCCTACGTCTCGGGCGACTACGAGCAGGCCTCGACCTTCGATGAGCTGAAGACCGTGCTGGAGGGGGCCTGCGACCTCCGCTCGCCGCTGTTCTACCTCGCCATCCCGCCGGCCCTGTTCGACGACGTGGTCGAGGGCCTCGCCGGCGTCGGGCTCCACGAGCACGCCCGCGTCGTGGTCGAGAAGCCCTTCGGTCGCGACCGCGCCTCGGCCCAGGAGCTGGACGACACCCTCCACCGCGCCTTCCCCGAGGACCGGGTGTTCCGCATCGACCACTTCCTCGGCAAGGAGGCCATCGAGAACCTGCTCGTGTTCCGCTTCGCCAACTCCCTGCTCGAGCCGGTCTGGAACCGCAACTTCATCTCCTCGGTGCAGATCACCATGGCCGAGGACTTCGGCGTGGAGGGGCGGGGCAAGTTCTACGACTCGGTCGGCGCCCTGAAGGACGTCCTGCAGAACCACCTCCTCCAGATCGTGGCGTTCCTGGCCATGGAGCCCCCGGCCGGGCCCGACGCCCGCTCGCTGCGGGACGAGAAGGTGAAGGTGTTCCGTCAGGTCGAGGCGCTCCAGCCCGACCAGCTGGTGCGGGGCCAGTACGAGGGCTACCTCGACGAGGATGGCATCGATGCCGGCAGCGACACCGAGACCTTCGTGGCGGCGCGCTTCGAGATCGACTCCTGGCGGTGGGCCGGCGTGCCGTGGCTCATCCGCACCGGCAAGCGGATGGAGACCACCCAGACCGAGGCCGTGGTGGAGCTGCGCACCCCGCCGAGCATGCTCTTCGCCGCCGAGGGGTCCCCGGCCCCGCACCCGAACCACATCCGCTTCCGGCTCAACAGCGACACCGGCGTGACCTTCGGGCTCCAGGTCAAGCAGGCGGGGGAGGACCTGGTGGCCGAGGACGCCGACCTGGAGATGTCGTTCTCCCACGACGAGCGCCGGCGGGAGGCCTACCAGCGGCTGCTCGAGGACGCCATGGAGGGCGACGCGCGCCGGTTCGCCCGGGAGGACGGCATCGACCAGCAGTGGCGCATCGTCGACGACGTGCTGCGCGACCCGCCGCCGGCCGAGCCCTACGCCCCCGGCAGCTGGGGGCCGGCCAGCGCCGACCGCCTCGCCGCCGACCTCGGCGGCTGGCACCACCCGGGCTGACCCGGTGCCGAGCTGGCTGGCCGGCCCACCGGCGGACGAGGTCGCCCCGCCGCCGGCGGTGCGCCGCCTGGCCGCCGGTGACGCGGTCCGGCCCGTGTGGGAGAACCAGCTCGGCGGCCTGACGTTCGCCCTCGGTGCGCCACCGACCCGGTACGTGAAGTGGCTGCCCCGGGGGGTGGACCCGGTGCTCACCGACCTCGCCGCCGAGGCCGAGCGGCTCCGCTGGGCGGCACCGCACACGCCCGTTCCGGCGGTGCTCGACGTCGGCGGTGACGACGTCGCCACCTGGTTGGTGACGGCGGCGATGCCGGGCACCAGCGCCGTGGACCCCCGCTGGGTCGCCGACCCGGCGCCCGCGGTGCGAGCGATCGGAGCCGGCCTCCGGGCCCTGCACGACGCGCTGCCGGTGGAGGCGTGCCCCTTCGACTGGTCGCCGGAGCACCGGCTCGAGCACCTGCAGCCCCGTTTCGAGCACCTCCGCGCCCAGCTGGCCGAGCCGCCCCCGGTGGACCACCTCGTCGTCTGCCACGGCGACGCCTGCGCCCCGAACACCCTGGTGGGCGCCGACGGCCGCTGGGTCGGCCACGTCGACCTCGGCTCGCTCGGGGTGGCCGACCGCTGGGCCGATCTCGCTGTCGCGTCGATGAGCCTCGGCTGGAACTTCGGGCCGGGTCGGGAGGACGACCTCTACGAGGCGTACGGCATCGAGCCCGATCCGGCCCGCATCACGTACCACCGCCTCCTCTGGGACGCGACCTGAGCCGACTGGTTCGTCCGACCCATCCGGTGACCGACGTCGCCGCCGCCGCTCAAGTCTCCGGGTCGCGCTGCCGATGACGATCGGAGCCGCCCCCGGCGAGCCGCTGGCCGGACCGGGCAGTTCTTGGGAGAGATGTGATCCGACGCGAGCCCGACCTGTTGCACCCCCGCCTCACGGTGGTGCCCGTGGACGTCGGTCCTCGTCGCGCCGTGGATCAGGCGCCGGGCCGCACCATCGTCGGGCGGGCCGAGCTCGAAGCCGCCACCCAGGCCGTGGCCGGCCGCCGGCGCTCGGCCCGGCTCGAGGTGCTGGCCACCCGCAACGCCGAGCTCGAGCAGGCCCTCGAGCGCCTCGCCGCCGCCCGTGCTGCCGTCGACCAGCGCCGGGCCGACCACGACGGCTTCGTGGCTGCCGCCGACTGGTGCGAGACCCTTCCCGGTCTCGCTGCAAACCACCGCACCGACCTCGCCGCGGCCGAAGCCGAGCTGTCCGAGGGGCTCCGCGCCGCACGTGAGGCCTCCCGGGCCCTGGATCGCGTGCTCGAGCAACGGGCGCAGGCCGACGCGGCGATCTCCGAGGCCCGTCGCCAGCTCCACGCCATGGATCGTGGCGAGGTCGACCCGACCGGTGAGCGGGCGCAGGCGGCCGCCGCCCTGACCGCGCAGGCCGAGAGCCTGGAAGCCCGACTCGGCGAGGCCGAGCGCGACGCCCGGTCCCGCTCGGAGGAGACGAAGCGGGCCGTCACCGCGACCGAGCGCACCATCGAGCGCCTCGTCCGGGAGCAGCGGGATCGCCAGTCCCGCCTCGCCGCCCTGGTCGACTGCCTCCCCGGCGACGTCCGGCCGCCCCACGACGAGGACCCGCTCCACCACGTGGGCGCCGTGTCCGCCGGGCTGCGCGGCCTGGCCGGGACGATCGCCGACGAGCGCACCGGGCTGACCGCGGCGCTCGACCGCCACCGGGCCGAGTGCGAGCACCGCCGCAGCGAGGTCGCCGAGGTCCGGTCGACGCTCGACCGCACCTCGCCCGACGACGCCGCCGAGGCCCTCGCCGACCTCGTCACCGGCATCGTCGATGGCGTGGTCGTCCTCGACGACGTGGTCGCCACCGATCCCGACGGCACCGCCGACGGCCTGCTGCGGGCCCTCGAAGCCGCCGAACCCGAGGCGCCGCTCGTGCTCCTCAGCTCCGATCCGACCGTCCTCGGGTGGGCGATCGACCTGCCCGCCGAGCGCGGCGCCCTCGTCGGCCCCCGAGCCGTCGACCTCCTCGCCTGCTCCACCTCGTCCACCGCACGGCCCACCACCGACACCGCAACCGCTGTCACCTCTGCAACGGGAGACCCACGATGAAGTTCCGCATCCGCTCCAAGCTGGCCGCTGCCCTGGCCGTGCCGCTCGTGGCCCTCGTGGTCATGTCCGGCCTCCAGGCCGTCCAGGCCCAGGAGGAGTCCGACCGCATCGAGGCCGAGGCCGATCGCGCCTTCGTCGCCCTCGGACCGGGCAGCGTCACCACCGCCCTCCAGAACGAGCGCAACTACCTGTCGCTCGACCTCATCGGCCTCGCCGGCGCGACCACGCTCGACGTGAGCTCCGCGGAGCAGGCGATCGAGGAGACCGACACCGCCCTCAGCCAGCTCGAGCGAGCGGTCACCGGCATGGAGCCCGAGGTGCAGGCGGCCTACGCCCCCGCCTTCGAGGTCCTCGACGACCTGCCCGCCGTCCGCCGGGCCTTCGACGGCTTCGACGGGGACAAGGGCCTCGACAACCAGGAGCTCGCGGATGAGGTCTTCTCGGCCTACACCGAGATGGTCGCCGCGTTCTTCGACGCCACCTCGGTCATCGCCACCCAGGTGGACGAGGCCGCCCTGCGCAACGGCGTGGAGCTGGTCGACGCCGCCAGCCGCCGCAGCGAGACCATCGCCGCCGCCACCCGCAACGTCGTGCTCGACACCCTGACCGGGAGCACGTCGATCGAGCTGCGGGTCGCCTCCATCGGCCTGGTCGATCGGCTGGAGTCGCTCGACGCCCGCATCCAGCAGCTGTCCGTCGGCTCCTACGCCGACGTGGCCACCGAGACCTTCGCCCGCCCCGAGACGGAGCGGTACATGGAGATCTTCCAGGGCTACGTCACCGGCGAGGAGGTCGACATCACCGAGCTGCTCGCCAACGTCGGCACCCAGGACGGCGTCGCCAGCATCGCCGAGCTCACCACCGACGCCCTCGCCGGCGAGGCCAGCACCCTGTCCGCCGACGCCTACGACGAGTTCCGGTTCTTCGTCCTCGTGGCGGCCGGCGTGATCGCCCTCGCCATCATCGTCACCTACGTGGCCACGACCTCGATCACCCGCCCGCTGCGCAAGCTCCGGGACGAGGCCGACGCCATGGCCGGCCGCCGCCTGCCCGAGGCGGTGCGCTCGATCCTCGACACGCCCTTCGGCGACGACGTCGAGATCCCCGAGCTGGCCCCGATCCAGGTGAAGACCCGGGACGAGGTCGGCGAGGTCGTCGAGGCCCTCAACAAGGTCCAGGACCGCACGCTGGCCCTCGCCGCCGACCAGGCCGTGCTGCGCCGCAACATCGCCGACTCCTTCGTCAACCTGGGCCGGCGCAACCAGAACCTGCTCGACCGCCAGCTCGAGTTCATCACCGAGCTGGAGCAGCTCGAGACCGAGCCCGACCAGCTCGAGGCCCTGTTCCGCCTCGACCACCTCGCCACCCGCATGCGCCGCAACGCCGAGTCGCTGCTCGTGCTCGCCGGCACCGAGAGCCCCCGCCAGTGGGGCCTGCCCGTGGACCTCGACGCCGTGATCCGCGCCGGTCTCGGCGAGGTCGAGGACTACCGCCGGGTCTCGGTCCGCAACCTGGAGGACGCCGCCATCGCCGGTGGCGCCGCCGCCGGCGTGTCCCACGTCGTCGCCGAGCTCACCGAGAACGCCCTGCAGTTCTCCCCGCCCGACGAGGACGTGGAGATCAAGGGTCGCCGCTCGCACGACGGCTACGTGATCGCCATCGCCGACAACGGCATCGGCATGAGCGCCGAGGACCTCGAGCGGGCCAACCGCCGGCTCTCGGGCGAGGAGTCCTACACGGTCGCCCCGTCCAAGTACCTCGGCCACTACGTCGCCGGCCAGCTGGCCGCCCGCCTCGGCGTCACCGTGCGGCTGCAGGACAACCCCGCCGGCGGGCTCATCGCCACGCTGGTGGTACCGCCCAGCCTGCTGGAGGAGCCCGTCGTCGACGGTGCGCCCGTGCCGACCCCGGCGGCCGATGCCGCCCCCGAGCAGCCCGCCCCCGAGGCGCCTGCACCCGAACCCGTGGAGGAGCCCCAGGTGGACCAGCCCGACGTCGAGGTCCGCGCCGAGGTGCCGGCGGACCACCACGATGCCCCGACCCCGGCCGGCGCCCCCGCGAGCCTGTCCGAGGCGCTCGGCGGTGGCCGCCTCGATGCGGTCGAGACCGTCGCCGACCTCGAGCGGGCCTTCGACGGCCCCGCCGAGCCGCCGGCTCCGAGCAGCAACGGACTGCCCCGGCGGATCCCCGGCGCCCAGCGCCCCGATGCCGCCCCGCTGGCCGCGCACCGTCGCGCCGCCGAGGAGGAGGCGACCGCGCAGCCGACACCGCCCCCGGCCCCGGAGGTGGAAGCGGAGACGAGCGCTGCGGACGCCCCCAGCGCCGGGCTGTTCGGCTTCCTGGCCGCGTTCGAGGACGGCGCCGCCCGGGCCACCCAGCCCGGCGAGACCGAGACCCACACCACCGAAGCGACCACCGAGCCCGTCCCCGGGCACTCCGAGGAGGAGCAGCGATGACCATGCAGGACGACGTCCGGCAGTTCTCGTGGATGATCGACAGCTTCGTCGAGCAGACCCCCGGCGTCACCGACGCCATCGCGGTGTCGGCCGACGGGCTGCTGATGGCCATGTCGAAGTCCCTGGACCGGGCCGGCGCCGAGCAGCTCGCCGCCATCGTGTCCGGGTTGGTGAGCCTGGGACACGGCACCACGTCGTGCTTCGGGTTCGAGTCCCTCGAGCAGGTGATCGTCGCGATGAAGGGCGGCTACCTGTTCGTGTCGTCGATCTCCGACGGCAGCTGCCTCGGCGTCGTGGCCTCCAAGCGCTGCGACATCGGCCAGGTCGGCTACCAGGCCAGCCTGCTCGTCGACCGGGCCCGAGCCGTCCTCACGCCGGAGCTCATCCTCGAGCTCCAGCAAGAGGTCCTCGTGTCATGAGCGCCGAGCCGCCGTCGAAGGGCCACGGGCGCACCGGGGGCCACGACGTCGTCAGACCGTTCGTGATGACGGGCGGGCGCACCCGTGCGGACCGGCGCGACCTGCGCATCGAGACGATGCTGACGGCCGTCCCGGGCGCCACGACGTCGGGCCTGTCGGCCGAGCAGGTGAAGCTGCTCCGCCTCTGCCAGGCGCCGATCTCCATCGCCGAGGCCTCCGCCGAGCTCGGCCTGGTCATCGGCGTCACCACCATCCTCGCCGCCGACCTCGTCTCCGAGGGCCGTCTCGAGGTGCACCAGACCGATCCCGTGGAGATCGAGCTCGACGTGCTGTCGCGCATGATCGACGCCGTGCGGGCCCTGTAGGAGAACGATGACGATCAAGCACGACGACCGCCCCGCCGGCGACGCCTGGAAGCCCCGCATCCGCCCCGTGAAGTTCGTGGTCGCCGGTGGCTTCGGTGCCGGCAAGACCACCTTCGTCGGCGCGCTGTCGGAGATCCCTCCGCTGCGCACCGAGGCGGCCATGACCACCGTCGGCGCCCGCGTCGACCACCGCCGCGGCTCGGAGGCCAAGACCACGACCACCGTGGCCATGGACTTCGGCCGCCTCACGGTCGACGAGTACCTGGTGATGTACCTGTTCGGCACGCCCGGCCAGGAGCGCTTCGGGTTCATGTGGGACGACATCTGCACCCACGCCCTCGGCGCGGTGGTGCTGGTCGACACCGACCGGCTCGACCAGAGCTTCCCCGCCGTGGACTACTTCGAGGCCAAGGACGTCCCCTTCGTCGTCGCCGTCAACCGGTTCGAGGGCACGACGCGCCACGACCTCGGTGCCGTGCGCGACGCCCTCGGGGTGAGCTCCCACGTGCCGATGACCGAGTGCGACGCCCGCCACACCGAGTCGGCCAAGCAGGTGCTGCTGCTCCTGCTCGACGAGCTGGTCAACGCCGCCCGGGCCCGCGCCGCAGCCACCGTCGTCTGAGGTTCCGCGCCGCGGAGCACGCCCCCGAGGCGTGCACCGCGGCCCAGAACGATTCGTCGAACCGTCCCCGGACGCGAACCGGCCCCGCCTGCAGAGGCGGGGCCGGTGCCGTTCTCGGGTGCGTGGGCGACCTACGGGGAGGCGCTGTCGCCGCCGGCGGACTGCGGCGGCTCGGTGTCCTCGGCGTCGTCGCCGGTCTGGCTGGCGTCGCCGCCGTCGCTGGGCTCCTCGTTGCCCTCGCCACCCGCGCCGATGCCCTCCGCGGGGGCGTTCTCGGCGTCGGGCTCGGCGCTCTGGGTGCCGCCCTCGGCCTCGGGGGCCTCGACGCCGACCTCGGCGAGGGCCTCCTCGAGGGTCATGTCCGGGTTCTCCGACATGAGCAGGGCGACCGCTTCGAGCGCCTCGGCGTCCTCGGTGTCGGGGTTCTCGCCGCCGAGCAGGCGCTCGTGCAGGACGATGTAGAGCAGGTCGGCGTCGGAGAGCTGGTCCTCGCCGTAGCCGGGCATGCCGCCGCCGACCGGCTTGTCGGTGGCGCCGTAGGTGCCGCCCCGCTCCGCCTCCCAGCCGGCCGAGCCGAGGCGGACCCACTCGAAGTGGGTCACGAAGTCCGGGAAGGTCTCGTAGACGGCACCGCCGGTGAAGGCCGGGCCGACGCCGCCGCCGCCGCCAGCACCGTGGCAGCCGGCGCAGCCGCTGCCGGCGTAGAGCTCCTCGCCGAGCACCTCGGGTCCCTCGCCGGCGGGCGGCGGGGACAGGGTGCCGGTGTAGACGTAGGCCCACAGCGGCAGGAAGGCGAGCACGGGCAGGGCCCAGAACGGGATCTTGCGCCGCTTCTGGTACGCCTCGACCATCGGGGAGGGCGGTGGTGCCGCCTCCACCCCGGCGGGCTCCGGGTGGGCCGGCATGGAGGCCGGCGCGGACGCCGCCGCCTTGGCCGGCGCGCTGGACGCGGGTGCGGCCCCGGCATCCGCGGTGCCCTCGCCGTCCGCGCCGCCCCCGTCGCCGCCCATGGCGGCTCGGCGCTCGCGTGAGCGCTTGAGGAGGTGTTCGGGGATCTCAGTCAACGGGCCTCCCGGAGGACACGGCGAACGCTTGTTGCAACGGCGACAGGGTAGGCGCCGGGCCCGATGCGCACCCAAGCCGCCCGAAAGGGCCCGATGTGTCTCGCCTCAGGGGGTCGTGGTAGACCGTCCACTTGCGGGCTCCGACGGCTCCGGAGCCTTCCTCGCACCAAATGTGATCGAATTCACGAGGTCCGTCGTGGTCGCCTTCTTCCTCTCCACAATCATCGGGATCATCGGCATTCTCGCCGTGGTCTGGTACGGGAAGAACCGGCGCGCGCCCGGTGCCCCGCTCACCTGGGGGCAGGCCAACGCCGCTGCGGCGTTCACCTTCTTCTTCATGTTCTGGTGGTACGGCGTCATCCCGCACCAGTGGCTGACCTGGGCCGACAACGAGCTCAACTGGCGCCCCGACCGCACCCTGTGGGCCGTCGGCAACGTCCTGCGCCCCGAGGCCGAGGGCGGCTGGCTGCCGCTCACCCTGAACTGGCGCATCGTCCGCGACCTCGTCGCCGTCGTGATCTACGTCGTCGGCCTGGGCCTGCAGATCTGGCTCTGGGCCTGGTGGAACGACCGCAAGAAGAAGGCCGAGGCCCAGGCGGCCATCGTGCCCACGTCGAGCTACGGCCGCCCGCTGGTGAAGAAGGGGTGAGCCGCTAGTGGCAAAGACCGACGCCAACCCGCCGCTCCCGGAGTTCCGGGACGACTACGTGCTGCAGGAGGTCGACCCCTCCTGGCTCGCCGCCGCGGTGAAGCCCAAGCAGTTCATCCACATCGATCAGTCCGAGTGCATCATGTGCGAGGGCTGCGTCGACATCTGCCCGTGGAAGTGCATCCACATGGTGTCCCCGACGGCCATCGAGTCGGCCACGGGCACCGAGCAGCCGGGCCTCGACCCGAGCGACCACGTGATCTTCACCATCGACGACGACGTCTGCACCCGCTGCGCCCTGTGCGTGGACCGGTGCCCGACCGGCGTCATCATCCTCGGCAAGCTCGGCGCCCCGAGCGCCGCCGGCGACCCCCACGCACGCACCCCGACCCATGGCTACGGCTATGGGATGCGCCTCGGTTAAGGAGAAACCTTCGTGGCCAGCACCACCGAAGACAAGCCATCGCTCGGCGAGCGGCTCCAGAAGTCCATGCAGGGCCTGCCCGACACGGTGCAGGGCTCACAGGCGTGGAACTCGATCTTCCGACCCGGGTCCATCTTCCGCAAGGGCTACACCGACTCGCCCCGGAACCGCTCCTACGTGGTGATGAACTCGGTGCTGTACCACCTGCACCCGGTGAAGGTGAAGCGCCACGCCGTGAAGGTGAGCTACACGCTCTGCCTCGGCGGGCTGTCCTTCTTCCTGTTCATCCTGCTGACGGTGACGGGCATCTTCTTGATGTTCTTCTACCGGCCCACCGCCGCCCAGGCCTGGGACGACATCTACAACCTGCAGACCGGCGTCACCTTCGGCCTGCTCGTGCGGAACATGCACAGATGGGCGGCGCACCTCATGGTGCTGTCGGTCTTCCTCCACATGGCCCGCGTCTTCTACCACGGGGCCTACAAGCCGCCCCGCGAGTTCAACTGGGTGATCGGCGTGATCCTGCTCACCCTCACCCTGCTGCTGTCCTTCACCGGCTACCTGCTCCCCTGGGACCAGCTGGCCCTGTGGGCCGTGGCCGTGGGCACGAACATGATGGGCTACACACCGGTCTTCGGTGACCAAGTGCGCTTCGTGCTCCTGGGTGGCGTCGAGATCGGATCGGACACATTGATCCGCTGGTACGTGCTGCACGTGCTGATGCTGCCCTTCGTGATCGTCATCTTCATGGCGATCCACTTCTGGCGAGTCCGCAAGGACGGCGGGATCTCAGGTCCGCTGTAGGCGATGATGGTGACGAGACGAGGCATGAACCCATGACCGAGATCCCCGAACACCTCCGGAAGCGGGCCGAAGAGGCCCGCAAGAAGGCCGAGGCCGAGAGTGCCCCCGCGGGCGACGCCGCCGGCGCGGAGCAGACGCCCGAGCAGTCCGAGGCCGAGTCGCGCATCCCCGCGCACCTCCTCGAGCGGTCCAAGGCAGCCAAGGCCAAGGCAGCCGGCGGCGACGCCGCGGCCGCGTCCGGTGGTGGCGGCGGCACGGCCGTGGCCACGGCACCGGCGGCAGCCGCCGCGGTCGCCGACGGCGGCCCCCTTCCCACCGGCCCCGGTGGGCACACCCAGCGCCTCCTCACCGTCGTCAAGGCCGGCTCGATCCAGGACGTGCGGGCCACCCCGCTCGACAAGGTCCACACCTGGCCCCACCTGCTGGTCGTGGAGTTCGTGGCCGCCCTCGCGGTCACCGCCTTCCTGCTGTTCTTCTCGATCTTCGTGAACGCGCCGCTGCTGGAGCTGGCCAACTTCAACGAGACGCCCAACCCCTCCAAGGCGCCGTGGTACTTCCTCGGCCTCCAGGAGCTGCTGACCATGTTCCACCCGATGGTCGCCGGCGTGACCATCCCGGGCATGGGCATGTTCGCCCTGATGCTGGCGCCCTACACCGATCGCAACCCGTCGAACAAGCCCACCGACCGCAAGTACGTCATCTCGCTGATGACCATGTTCCTGATGTTCTGGGCCGTGCTCGTCATCATCGGCTCGTTCTTCCGGGGCCCGGGCTTCAACTTCGTGTTCCCCTGGAACGCCGGCCTGTTCTTCGAGCTCTGAGCAGAGGAAGAAGGTTCTGACCATGGAAACCGCCATCATCGCCATCATCGCCGTCGTCGCCCTCGTGGTGCTGGCCGGCGTGGTCCTGCTGGCTGCGGCGCGCCGCAACCAGACCCAGAAGGCCATCGGCGTGCTGTCGCGCGAGACCCGCTCGCGCGACGCCGGGGCCGCCACCATCACGGCTCGCGAGGAGGGCAAGGCCACCGCGTCGGGGCGTGAGCTCGAGCTCGCCGCCAAGCTCGAGCGCAGCCGCTCCGGCAAGGAGCTGGTCACCGCCGGCTCGTCCGCGCCCACCGCCTGGGTGCCGCCGGACCCCGACACCCTCGGCGCCACCCGCCGCCAGTTCCTCAACCGCGGCATCACCGGCTTCTTCATCGTGGGCCTGTCCGGCTTCGGTGCGGCCTGCATCGCCTTCCTGTGGCCCCAGCTCGGCGGTGGCTTCGGCTCGGTCATCACGGTGGGCAACGTCAGCGACGTCATCTCCCAGATCCGCGACAACAACGGCTTCCTGTACCAGCCCGAGGGCCGCATGTGGCTCACCGAGTATCCCACCAGCGCCCTCGAGAAGGCCCGGTCCGTCTACTCGCCCGGCGAGCTCGCCGGCATGGAGGAGGGCGTCATCGCCCTCTACCAGAAGTGCCCGCACCTGGGCTGCCGCGTGCCCGAGTGCGTCACGTCGCAGTGGTTCGAGTGCGGCTGCCACGGCAGCATGTACAACCGGGTCGGCGAGAAGAAGGGCGGTCCCGCCCCCCGTGGCCTCGACCGCTTCGCCATGAGCGTCTCCGGCGGCGTCCTGTCCGTCGACACCGGCACCATCATCCAGGGCCCGGCGATCGGCACCAACACCACCGGCCAGGAGGCCGAGGGCCCGAACTGCATCGGCGCAGCGTCCCACTGAGACTGAGCCCAGTCCCCACCGAGCCCGGCCCAGAGTCGAGAAGAGCGACCGAACCCCACCATGACTGACCTCACCACAGCCATCTTCGCCGCGAGCACGGTGGAGGCGATCGGCACCGTCATCGCCCTGCTCGCCGTCGTGGCGGTGCTCGTGTACGCGGCGTTCAACGTCCGCGCCGGGCGCAAGGAGGTGGGCAGCGAGCTCGAGCTGGCCGCCAACCTCAAGCCCTACCTGAACGACGACGAGCTCGAGACCAAGAAGCTCGACCGGGCCCTCACCGCCGGCCTCGCCGGCCTGGTCCTCGTCGGCGTCGGCCTCCCCGCCTACTGGCTGGGCGAGCCCGGTCGCCACGAGGGTGCCGAGGAGCAGTTCGCATCGGTCTTCGAGAGCCGGGGTGAGGAGCTCTACACCGAGGGCGCCCAGTGCAACGCCTGCCACGGCCCCGAAGGCGTGGGCGGTGTGGCATCCCACACGATCCTGGACGCCGACAACGAGTTCGTCGCCCAGGTCAACTGGGAGTCGCCGGCCCTCGACACCGTGCTGCTCCGCTACGACCGCGACGAGGTGTACTACATCCTCGAGTACGGCCGTCCCTACTCGCCCATGCCCGCCTGGGGCGAGGGCGGTGGTGGCCCGCTCACCGAGCAGCAGCTCGAGAACCTCATCGACTACATGGCCTCGATCCAGGTGACCTCCGAGGAGTCCAAGGACGCCGTCGAGTCCCAGCTGCGCGCGCAGCTCGAGCTCGGCGAGGACGCCGACATCGACTACTCCGACCTCGCCACCGGTGAGGCGCTGTTCAACCTCGGCCAGGACAACGGCTTCGCCGGGGGCGCCTACTCCTGCGGTCGCTGCCACACCCGGGGCTGGTCCATCAACGCCGACAGCGCCGCGCCGGAGACTGCCGACCTCGACCCCTACGTCGACTACGAGGACGGCTCGGGTGGCTACGGCCCGTCACTGCAGGGCGGCATCATCCCGCGCCAGTTCGCGAACGTCGAGGAGCTCGCCGAGTTCCTGCACGTCGGTGCCGAGCGCGGCGTGCCCTACGGCCTCAACGGCCTGTCCGGCGACGGCATGATGCCCGGCTTCGGTGACAACCCGAACACCGAGGAAGCCGAGGACGGGATGATGACCATGGAGATGATCGAGGCCATCGCCCGCTACGTCGAGTCCCTCGGGGAGGACGACTGATGCAGACCCTCAACCTGATCGCGGGCATCGCGTTCGACCCCACCATCCGCGGCATCCTCGCCGTGCTCGTCGGCGTCGTGGTGCTGATGGGCTCGGTGTACCTGCTGCTCGCCACAAACACCGGCAACCGCCTCGGCTTCCTGCTCGCCCTCACCGGCTTCTTCGGCTGGATGGCGATCATGGGCTCCATCTGGTGGATCTACGGCATCGGCATGCAGGGCCAGGCCCCCGAGTGGGACGTGGTCGAGTACAACGCCGGCGACGTCGAGCAGGCCGTGACCGACAAGGTCACCGAGCTCGAGCTGTCCGACCTGCCCCAGGACGACGACGGCGTCGACTACGAGGCCATGACGACGCTGGCCGAGGAGGACCCCGAGCGCTTCGCCGAGATCAACGAGCAGTTCGAAGAGGACAGCAACGGCTGGCGCTGGATGCCCGCGTCCGACCCCTCCCGCGGCGAGGCCGAGGCCACCGTGAGCGATGCGCTGCCCGAGTGCTCCACCTGCAACTTCGGCATCGAAGGCCCGGCCGACTTCCTCGTCCTCGGTGCCTTCGAGGTCGGGGGCAAGGAGGGCCTGCCCGCCGACCCCAGCCGCTGGGACCGCATCCGCACCCAGATCGTGTCGGCGTTCACCATCAAGAACCCCGAGCGCTACGCCGTGGTCCAGGTCCAGAAGGTCATCGACCAGACGCCCGAGCCCGGCCAGGCCCCGCCCACGCCCGAGGTCGACCCGGCCGAGCCGGTGATCTCGGTCGTGATGATCCGCGACATCGGCGACCGCCGCTTCCCGGCCGCGATGATCACCATCGGCTCCACGCTGATCTTCGCGCTGCTCTGCTGGGTGCTGCACCAGCGTGAGCGGATCCTCGAGTCCAACCTCGCCCACGCCGAAGCGGTCCGCAACGGCACCGCCGTGCCCAGCGGGGCCACTGCCTGATCATGCTGGGCCAGTACCTCCCGCTCGTCGTCTTGATGGTGCTCGCCGCGGTGTTCGTGGCCGGCAGCCTCGCGACGTCGCGGCTGGTCGCCCCCCAGCGCAAGACGGTGGCCAAGCTGGCGCCCTACGAGTCCGGCATCGTCCCCACCCGCGAGCCGCCCGAGCGCTTCCCCGTGAAGTTCTTCCTGGTGGCGATGTCGTTCATCGTCTTCGACATCGAGATCATCTTCCTGTTCCCGTGGGCGACGATCTACCGCCAGCTCGGCGCCTTCGGGCTGTTCGCGATCCTGCTGTTCTCGGCACCGATCGTGATCTCGCTGGCCTATGAGTTCAGCCGCGGCGCCCTCGACTGGGGGCCGGGTCGCCGGCGCGATCCCCTCGACGCAGGCATCGTGTCCCCGGAGCGCACCGCCGCATCCACCGTGCGTCGGGTCGGCCTCGAGGGCCGTCCCGCCAGCACGTCCGAAGTCGCCTGACCGAAGAGCCGAGAGAGGAGTCCCCCATGGGGTGGCAGCTCGACAAGGGCCTCGAAGGGCTCGATCACAACGTGCTCACCGGACGGGTGGAGGACCTGGTCCAGTGGGCCCGCAAGTCCAGCATGTGGCCGGCCACGTTCGGCCTCGCCTGCTGCGCCATCGAGATGATGGCCGCCGGCGGCGCGCACTACGACATGTCCCGCTTCGGCATGGAGGTGTTCCGCGCCTCGCCCCGCCAGGCCGACCTCATGATCGTCGCCGGCCGGGTCAGCCAGAAGATGGCCCCGGTGCTGCGCAACGTCTACGACCAGATGATGGAGCCCAAGTGGGTGCTGTCCATGGGCGTCTGCGCCAGCTCCGGCGGCATGTTCAACAACTACGCCATCGTCCAGGGCGTGGACCAGATCGTCCCGGTCGACGCCTACGCGCCGGGGTGCCCCCCGGGCCCCGAGACCCTGATCCACGCGATCAACACGATCCACGACAAGATCCAGAGCGGCGAGCTGCTCCGGCGCCGGACCGAGAGCGGCGGCGGCGCCGGCGTCCAGCTGCCCCAGCTCGACGGCCAGGGTGCCGAGGGCAGTCGCCCGGTCGGCACGCCCGTCGTCCTCGGGGAGGCCCGGTCGTGAGCGACGCCACGCCCGCCACCGAGGAGCACGACGAGGTCGTCGACGACACCAGCCCCGAGCCCGAGCAGCTCTACGGCCAGTCCGTCACGTGGTCCCGCGGCCAGGCCGTGCTCCACGTCGACCGCGACCAGCTCCAGGACGTCGTGCGCAGCCTGCGCGACGACGAGGGCTTCAACGTCTGCATCGACGTCACCGCCGTCGACTACCTGACCTACGAGGCCCCCCGCGACATGCCGGCCGGCGACGACGCCGAGCGCTTCGAGGTCGTGGTCAACCTGCTCAGCCACGAGCACCGGAGCCGGGTCCGCATCCGGGTGCAGGTGCCCGAGCACGACCCGTCCTGCCCCACCCTCTTCGACATCCACCCGGGCACCGAGGCCTTCGAGCGCGAGGCCTACGACATGTTCGGCATCCGCTTCGACGGCCACCCCGACCTGAGCCGCATCCTGATGCCGGAGGAGTGGGAGGGCCACCCGCTGCGCAAGGACTACGCCGTGGGCCGGATCCCCGTGCAGTTCAAGGGCGTGGTGAACGAGCGATGAGCATGTCGAGCGAGACCGAGATGGCCTTCACCAACGAGGGCAGCCAGGAGCTGTCGGCCCGCGGGTCGGGCACCGCCGCCGAGCTGCTCCGCGAGCTCGGCGCCACCTTGCGCATGACGGAGGCCGAAGCGGCCGCCCTCGTGGGTGAGGAGGCCGAAGAGGGCTCGACCATGATCATCAACATGGGTCCGCAGCACCCGTCCACCCACGGGGTGCTGCGCCTCATGCTGGAGCTCGAGGGCGAGCGCGTCCTGCGCACCAAGACGATCATCGGGTACCTCCACACCGGCATGGAGAAGACCGGCGAGGACCTCACCTTCCTGCAGGGCCCCACCAACGTGACCCGCATGGACTACGCGGCCCCGCTGTTCAACGAGCTGGTGTTCTCCCTCGCCACCGAGAAGCTGCTCGGCATCGACGAGGACATCCCCGAGCGGGCCCAGTGGATCCGGATGCTCATGTGCGAGCTGAACCGGATGACCTCCCACCTGCTGTTCATGGCCACCAACGGCATGGACGTCGGCGCGGTCGGGATGATGATCTACGGCTGGCGCGAGCGCGAGGAGGGCCTGCGCCTGCTCGAGAAGATCACCGGCCTGCGGATGAACCACAACTTCATCCGCCCCGGCGGCGTCGCCGCCGACCTGCCCGACGGCTGGCGCGACGACGTCCTCCACCTGCTCGACTACCTGCCCGACCAGCTCGACGAGTTCGACACGTTGCTCACCGGCCAGCCGATCTACCGGGAGCGCCTCCAGGGCGTCGGGGTCATCACCCAGCAGGAGGCCATCGCCCTCGGCGCCACCGGCCCGGTGCTGCGCTCGACCGGCCTCGCCCGCGACCTGCGCAAGGACGAGCCCTACCTGCGCTACGACCAGGTCGACTTCGACGTGCTCGTGGGCACCTACGGCGACAGCTTCGACCGCTACGCCATCCGGCTCAACGAGATCCGCGAGTCGATGAAGATCGTCCGCCAGATCCTGGACCGCATGCCCTCGGGCGACTACCGGATCCAGGACAAGAAGGTCACCCCGCCACCGCGCGCTCGCATCGACGAGTCCATGGAGGCCCTGATCCACCACTTCAAGATCTTCACCGAGGGCTTCAAGGTGCCCGCCGGCGAGGTCTACGTGCCGGTGGAGAGCCCCCGGGGGGAGCTGGGCTGCTACCTGGTCTCCGACGGCTCGTCGAAGCCGTACCGGATGCACATCTCCGGGCCCAGCTTCCGCAACCTGCAGACGCTGCCCCACATGATGCGCGACGGCCTCATCGCTGACGGCGTGATGATCATCTCCTCGGTCGACCCGATCATGGGCGAGGTCGACCGCTAGATATTCGGGCGGTGGCGGGCGATGTGTCCGCTTAGGGTCCTCGCCGGGCGACGGAGTCCGGGAGGAGGACCATGTCGGGAGCACATGCGCGCGTCCGCCACCCGGCGAGCGCCAACCTCCGCCGGGTCGGCCCCTACTTCGCGCCGCACCGGGGACGGATGTGGTTCGTCGGGCTGTCGGCGGTGGTGTCGATCGCCGCCGGCCTGAGCACGCCGCTGATCGCCAAGGCCGTCATCGACGGCCCCATCGCCCGCGGGGACAAGGGCGGCATCGTGCCCTGGGTCGTCCTCGCCGTCGTCCTCGGCCTCGTCGAGACCGGCCTCGCCCACATCCGGCGCATCCACCTCGCGGTGGCGGCGATGGACGTCGAGACCAACCTGCGCAACGACCTCTACCGGCACCTGCAGCGCCTCGACGTCGGCTTCCACGATCGATGGCAGTCCGGCCAGCTGCTGTCCCGGGCGACCAGCGACATCGCCACCATCCGGCGCTTCACCGCCTTCGGGGCCGTGTTCCTCCTCATCATCAGCCTCGAGGTCGTCGCCATCTTCGGCCTCCTCCTCAGCCTGTACTGGCCCCTCGCCATCGTGGCCGGGGCCTTCGCCGTCCCGGTCCTCGTTCTGTGCGCCCGGTTCGAGGCCCAGTACACCGCCATGGTCCGCCGCATCCAGGACGAGACCGGCGACATGACGACCGAGATCGAGGAGGCGGCCAAGGGCATCGGCGTCATCAAGGCCTTCGGCCGGGCCCACTACGCCTTCGACCGCTACGACGTCCACGTCCGCCGGCTGCACGCGTCCCAGATGGAGCGGATCGGGCTGCACACCAAGTTCGTGTGGCTGCTCGGCATCGTCCCGAACCTGATCCTGGTCGTCACCATGCTCGCCGGCGTGCTCGCCGTCGGCTCGGGTGACCTCACCCTCGGCGGCCTGTTCGCGTTCGTCTCCTACGTGCTGATCCTGGTGTTCCCCCTCGAGGCGCTGGGGTGGATCCTCGCCATGGCCCAGGAGGCCATGACCGCGGCCGACCGGGTCTACGACGTGCTCGACACCCCACCGGTCGTCGACGACCGCCCCGGCGCGACCGACCTGCCCGAGGTGCGCGGGCACATCCGCTTCGAGGGCGTCCGCTTCGCCTACGACGCGGGCCGCGAGGTGCTGCGGGGCGTCGACCTGGAGATCGCGCCGGGGGAGACGCTGGCCCTCGTGGGACCCACCGGCTCGGGCAAGAGCACGCTCGCCATGCTGATCACCCGCCTGCACGACCCCACCGCCGGTCGGGTCACCGTCGACGGCCACGACCTGCGCGACGTCACCCTGGCGAGCCTGCGCGGCCAGGTCAGCGTGGCCTTCGAGGAGGCCACCCTCTTCTCGGCCAGCGTCCGCGAGAACCTGCGCATCGGCCTCCCCGGTGCCACCGACGCCGACATCGACGCCGCCCTCGACGTCGCCCGGGCCGGCTTCGCCCACGACCTCCCGTGGGGCCTGGACACCCGCATCGGCGAGCAGGGCATGACCCTGTCGGGCGGCCAGCGCCAGCGCCTGGCCCTGGCCCGGGCCGTGATCGCCCGCCCGCGCATCCTGGTGCTGGACGACCCGCTCTCCGCCCTCGACGTGCACACCGAGGCCGAGGTCGAGCACCGGCTCCGCCCGCTGCTGGCCGACCGCACCGCGCTCGTGGTCGTGCACCGACCCTCCACCATCGCCCTCGCCGACCGGGCCGCGCTGCTGGTCGATGGCCTGATCGTGGCCACGGGCACCCACACCGAGCTCCTCGCCACCGAGCCCCGCTACCGGGAGATCCTCGCCCAGGCCGCCGACGACGAGGAAGGGGTGCGCGCGTGACCCTCCACCCCCTCGAGGACGAAGGCCACGAGCACGACCCGGTCGGCATCGACCTGGTCGGGACCGATACGACGGGCGACGAGGTCATCGACTCCTGGCGCGGTGTGGCCGCCGAGGACGTCGACGACGTGGAGGGCGGCCTCGCCACCCTGCTGCGAGCCCGCAGCCGGCACCTGCTGGGCTCGCTGATCGCGCCGCACCGTCGGGCGATGGGGTGGGCCACCGCCCTGATCGCGGTGAACATGGTTGCCCACCTGTCGGGCCCGTGGTTCGTGGGCCAGGCCATCGACGAGGGCATCCCCCCGCTGCTCGAGGGCGGCAGCGGGTCCCTGCGCCCCCTCCTCACGGTCGTCACCGGCTACCTCGTGGCGACGGTGGTCGCCGCCGCCACCTTCAACGCCTTCCTGCTCGTGTCGGGCCGCATCGGCCAGGACGTCATCGTCGACATCCGCCGGCGCCTGTCGCAGCACTTCGCCGCGCTCAGCCTGAGCTTCCACCAGCGCTACACGTCGGGCCGGGTGATCTCCCGCCAGACCAGCGACGTCGACGCCATCGCCGAGCTGCTCGGGCACGGGCTGCTCCAGCTCACCACCTCGTCGCTGACCCTCGCCGGCATCACGATCATCCTCGTCGTCCTCGATCCGCTGCTGGCCCTGGCATCGCTGTCCGTGGTGCCCGTGCTGTGGCTGCTGACCCGCTGGTTCCGCCACCACTCCGAGCGGGCCTACCGGGCGACCCGCGAGGCCATCGCCCTGGTCATCGTCCACTTCGTGGAGTCCCTCGGAGGCATCCAGGCCGTGCAGTCGTTCCGGCGGGAGCGGCGCAACCAGGAGATCTTCGAGGACCTCGACGGCCGCTACCGCGACGCCAACGTGTGGTCGGCCCGGCTCGCCGCCATCTACGGGCCGGGCGTGCAGCTCGCCGGCCGGGTCACGGTGGCCGTCGTGCTGCTCTACGGCGGGAGCCGGGTGGTCGACGGCGCCATCGAGATCGGCGTGCTCGCCTCCTTCGTGCTCTACCTCCGCCGGTTCTTCGAGCCGATGCAGGAGCTGAGCCAGTTCTACAACCTGTTCCAGGCGGCGGCCGCGGCCACCGAGAAGCTGTCCGGGGTCCTCGACGAGGAGCCCACGGTCGCACCTCCGGTCGACCCGGTGCCCCTGCCCGAGGCCGCCGGCGCCATCACGTTCGGCGGGGTGCGCTTCGCCTACGGCGACGAGGTCGTCCTCCACGACCTCGACCTCGTCGTGCCGGCCGGGCAGACGGTGGCCGTCGTGGGCCAGACGGGCGCGGGCAAGTCCACCATCGCCCGGCTCACCGCCCGGTTCTGGGACCCGACGGCGGGCACCGTCTGCCTCGATGGCGTGCCCCTCACGGACCTCACCGAGGACGACCTGCGTCGGGCGGTGGTCGTGGTCACCCAGGAGAGCTTCCTGTTCAGCGGCACCGTGGCCGAGAACATCGCATTCGGGCGTCCGGGCGCGAGCCGGGCCGAGATCGAGTCCGCAGCCGAGGCGATCGGGGCCGACGGCTTCATCCGGGCCCTCCCGCAGGGCTACGACACCGACATCCAGGCCAAGGGGGCCCGCCTGTCGGCCGGACAGCGCCAGCTGCTCGCGTTCGCCCGGGCCTTCCTCGCCGACCCCGCCGTGCTCATCCTCGACGAGGCCACCAGCTCCCTCGACATCCCGAGCGAGCGCCTCGTCCAGCGGGCGCTGCGCACCCTGCTGGCCGACCGGACCGCGATCATCATCGCCCACCGCCTCACGACCGTGGAGATCGCCGACCGCATCCTGGTGGTCGACGACGGCCGCATCGTCGAGGACGGCACGCCGGCGGACCTGCGCACCGGGGCCGGCGCCTACGGCGACCTCCACCGGGCGTGGCTGGACTCGCTGATCTAGGCAGCTGGGGCACCGCTACGGTCTGGTCCGTGCACGGACCGCCCGCCTCGTCCGTGGGGGTCGACCTCCTGCTCGCCACCATCCGGCGGCGCTACCGCCAGGTCGATGCCGACGCCCTCGCCGACGAGCTCGGCGCCGGCGCGCTCGTCGTCGACATCCGACCGGTGGCGCAGCGGCGCCGGGACGGCTCGCTGCTCGGATCGGTGGTGATCGACCGCAACGTGCTCGAGTGGCGGCTCGACCCGACGAGCCCGCACCGCATCGACGAGGCGACGCCGGGCCGCCGGGTCGTGGTCGTGTGCAACGAGGGGTTCAGCTCGACGCTGGCCGTCGGGACGCTGCTCGACCTCGGCCTGCCCGACGTCACCGACCTGCGCGGCGGCTACCAGGCGCTGGTCGCCGCCGATCGCGTGCCCGCATCCGGGCCCGAGCCACCTGATCTGAGCCCGCCACCCGCGCCGCGACCGCGGATCTGACCCGAGCCGGGGGCCAGGGGTAGCGTGCCCGATTCGCGGCCCACCCCCGACGTTCGGGCGTCCTCCGACGCTTGTGCAAGGATTCACGACGATGCCCCGGTTCACTGCCGAGAACACGATCCTCGCCAAGGAGATCATCGGTCGGTACCCGCATCCCAAGTCGGCGCTGATCCCCCTCCTGCACCTGGCCCAGGAGCAGGACGGCCACCTGGCCGAGGACGCGATGGTCCACATCGCGGAGCTCATCGACCACACGCCGGCCGAGGTCATCGGCACCGCCAGCTTCTACGAGATGTTCAAGCGCGAGCCGGTGGGGGACTACCTCGTCAACGTGTGCACCAACATCGCCTGCATGCTCATGGGCGGTGAGGAGCTGCTGCACCACCTCGAGGACCGCCTCGACATCCGTCCCGGCTCCACCACCGCGGACGGCATGTTCACCCTCGAAGACGTCGAGTGCATCGCTGCCTGCACCGAGGCGCCGTGCCTCACGGTCAACTACCGCTACTTCCACAAGATCAGCACCGACGAGGCCGACCAGCTCCTCGAGGACCTTCGCGCCGGCCGCCGGGCGCACGAGATCCCCAAGCACGGCACGCTCGCCCGCGTCCGCCAGTCCATCCCCGCCGATCGCCGCGCCGGTGCGGCCGTGCCCGGCGAGTGCGGCCAACCCGTCTGGATGACCCCGAAGGACGATCCCGAGGACGCACCGGCATGAGCGACCAGGCCACCGCCCGCACCGTGCCGCAGATGATCACGGGACGCTTCCAGTACGACGACGCCCACACGATCGAGCGCTACGAGGCCACCGAGGGCTACGCCGCCCTGCGCAAGGCGCTCCAGATGCACCCCGAGGACGTGCACGCCGAGATCAAGGAGGCGTCGCTCCTCGGCCGCGGCGGCGCCGGCTTCCCCGCCGGCGTCAAGTGGGGCTTCTGCCCGCCCGGCGTGTGGCCGCGGTACTTCGTGGTCAACGGCGACGAGTCCGAGCCGGGCACCTACAAGGACCGCCTCCTCATGGAGCGCGACCCCCACCAGCTGATCGAAGGCGTGCTCATCGGCGCCTACGCCACCGGGTGCGCCCAGGCATTCCTGTACGTCCGGGGCGAGATGGCCCTGGCCCAGGAGCGCATCGCCGCCGCCCTGAACGAGGCCTACGCCGCCGGCCTGGTCGGCAAGGACATCCTCGGCTCGAGCTTCTCCTGCGACATCGTCCTGCACTGGGGCGCGGGCGCCTACATCGTCGGCGAGGAGACCGCGCTCATCGAGTCCCTCGAGGGCAACCGCGGCATGCCCCGCCTGAAGCCGCCGTACTTCCCGGCCGCCAAGGGCCTCTACATGCAGCCCACCATCGTCAACAACGTCGAGACGATGGCCAACGTCCCCTGGATCATCCGCAACGGCGCCGAGGCCTACACCGCGTACGGCGCCGAGAGCAGCCGGGGCACGCGCATGTTCGCCGTGTCCGGGCACGTGAAGAAGCCCGGCGTGCACGAGGTCGAGTTCGGCACCACCACCTTCCGCGACCTCATCTACGGCCACTGCGGTGGCATCCGGGGCAACCACACGCTGAAGGCGTTCATCCCCGGTGGTGCCTCGGCCCCGTGGTTCTACGAGGAGCACCTCGACCTGCCCCTCGAGGCCGGCGCCGTCGGTGCGGCCGGCTCCATGCTCGGCTCCGGTGCCATCGTCGTGATGGACGAGACCACCGACGCGGTGAAGGCCGCGTGGCGGGTCGTGCGGTTCTTCGCGCGCGAGTCCTGCGGCAAGTGCACGCCGTGCCGCGAGGGCACCAGCTGGCTCGAGAAGGTGCTGCGCCGCATGCTCGACGGGCAGGGCCGGCCCGAGGACATCGCCCTGCTGCTGGACCTGTGCGACAACATCTCGCCGTCGATCGCCTGGCCGCCGAAGCAGACCACGATCTGCCCGCTCGGGCCCTCCGCGGTCAGCCCCATCGCCAGCGCCATCATGCGGTTCAAGCCCGAGTTCCAGGCCTACTGCGGCGGCGGCGACGTCCCCACCTCGGTGACCATCAACGGCAAGGCCTACCTGCCGCCCGAAGGAGCCCCGGCCGGTGTCTAGTTCCACGGCTATCTCGCCCTCCGGCCCCTGTGGGCCGTTCGAGGCTCGAAACGCTGTCGCCTGCTCGCTGGCGCTCCCGACGGCGACCGTGCTGGGCGGGGGTGCTCATGTCTGACGCTGAATCGAAGACCTCCGTGAAGATCACGATCGACGGGCGCGAGGTCGAGGCCGAGGATGGCGAGCTCGTCATCGCCGCGGCCGAGCGCACCGGCACCTACATCCCGCGCTTCTGCTGGCACCCCCGCATGAACCCGGTGGGCATGTGCCGCATGTGCCTGGTCGAGATCGATACCGGGCGCGGCCCGGCGCTGCAGCCCTCGTGCATGATCCCCGCCTCCGAGGGCATGACCGTGGTCACCGACTCGGACATGGCCAAGAAGGCCCAGGAGGGCGTGCTCGAGTTCCTGCTCGCCAACCACCCCCTCGACTGCCCGGTGTGCGACAAGGGCGGCGAGTGCCCCCTGCAGGACCAGGCGTACTCCCACGGCCCCGGCGAGTCCCGGTTCATCGAGGAGAAGGTCCACTTCGAGAAGCCGATCCCGATCTCGGACCTCGTCGACCTCGACCGCGAGCGCTGCATCCTGTGCGACCGCTGCACCCGCTTCGCCGACGAGGTCGCCGGCGACCCGCTCATCCACTTCATCGACCGGGGCGCGCAGACCCAGGTCAACACGTTCCCCGACGAGCCCTTCGCCTCGTACTTCTCGGGCAACACCGTCCAGATCTGCCCGGTCGGCGCGCTCACCTCCCGGGCCTACCGGTTCAAGGCCCGCCCCTGGGACCTCGACCAGGTCGAGTCCACGTGCACCTCGTGCTCGGTGGGCTGCCGGGTCGCCGTCCAGTCCAGCCGCAACCAGGTGCTGCGCTACCAGGGCGTCGACGTCGACGCCGTCAACTGGGGCTGGCTCTGCGACAAGGGCCGCTTCGACTTCGAGTCCATCCACGCCGAGGGGCGCCTGGGCGAGCCGCTGCTGCGCGCGGATGAGGGCCACGTCACCGCCACGTGGTCCGACGCGCTCGGCCGGGCCGCCGGTGCGATCGAGGCCGCCCTCGCCTCCTCGGGTCCCTCCGGCGTCGGGGTCATCGGCGGCGCCCAGCTCACCAACGAGTCCGCCTACGCCTGGGCCAAGCTGGCCAAGGGCGTCATCGGCACCGACAACGTCGACGCCCAGCTCGGCGACGGCCTGCCGGCCGAGGCCGTGCTCGGCCTGCCCCGCGCCACCATCGACCAGGCGTGCGCCCCGGGCGGCACGGTCGTGGTCCTCGGCGTCGACCCGAAGGAGGAGCTGCCGGTCCTGTACCTGCGCCTCCGCCACGCGGTCGTCGAGGACGGCGTCACCCTCGTCGAGGTCGTGCCCCATGCAACCGGCGTCACCGGCCTCGCTGCCCACTCGCTCGTGCACGGCCCCGGTGCCGTCGCCGACGTCGTGGCCCAGCTGCTGGCCGAGTCGCCCGCCGATGCCGGCGGCATCGGCGCCGCCGCCCTCGCCGCCGCCGGCACCGCCGTGCGGTCCGGTCCGGTCACCGTCATCCTCGGCCGGGGCAACCTCGCCGACCGCGGCGACCTCGTGGCCTCGGCGGCCAGCCGCCTGGCCGAGGGCCTCGACGACGTCCGCTTCCTGTCCGGCCTGCGCCGCGGCAACGTGCACGGCGCCCTCGCCGCCGGCCTGGCGCCGGGCATGCTCCCCGGCAGCGTCTCCCTCGACGACGGCCGCGAGTGGTTCCACGACCACTGGTCCACCGTGCCGAGCGACCGCGGGCTCGACACCGAGGGCATCCTGAACGCTGCGGCCGACGGCAAGCTCGACGTCCTCGTCCTGCTCGGGGCCGATCCGCTGTCGGACTTCCCGGACCACGACCTGGCCCGCCGGGCGCTGGCGGGGGCCCGCACCGTCGTGGCCGTCGACACCCTGCCGAACCCCTCGGTCCGCCAGGCCGACATCGTGCTGCCCGCCGCCGGCTACGCCGAGTCGGACGGGACCACCACCAACATCGAGGGCCGCATCAGCCGCCTGTCCCAGAAGGTGACGCCCCCCGGCACCGCCCGCGCCGACTGGGTCATCGCCGCCGAGCTCGCGTACCGCCTCGGCGACGACCTCGGCCTCGAGAGCCTCGACGACGTCTTCGCCGAGCTCGCCCGGGTCGCCCCCTCGCACCACGGCCTCACCGCGGAGGGCGTCGGCATCGACGGCGTGCTCGTACCGCTGGACCGAGACGACGCCCGCACCGACGCCCGCACCGCCGAGGACCCGGTCGGACTGCAGACCTCGGGCGGCGACGAGGAGCCCACCGCCGACGTCGATCCCGAGGCCGCGGAAGCGGCCGCCGAGGCCGAAGCCGCCGACACCGAGGCCGGCGAGGCCGAGGCGGAGGCCGAAGCGACCGAGGCCCAGGCCGACGCCGAAGCCGCCGACGCCGCCACGCCCGACGAGGGCGACGGCGTCGAGCCGGTCGCCGACGACGAGGGCGAGCCGGCCGGACCGGGCCTGCCCGCACCCGTGCGGTTCTCGGCCACCGCGGTCGCCGTCCCGTCGCCGGACACCTACTCACTGCGCCTGCTCACCACGCGCAAGCTCTACGACCTCGGCACCACCACCCAGGCATCGCGCTCGCTGGCGAAGCTGGCGCCCGGCGCCGTGCTGCACCTGCACCCCCACGACTTCGACCGCCTCGGCGTCGAGGCCGACGGCCAGGTCACCGTGTCCAACCGCGAGGGCGGTCGGGGCTCGGTCACCGTGCCGGTCCGCCCGTCGGGCACCGTGCCCAAGGGCGCAGCGCTGCTCGCGTTCCTCCAGCCCGGGGGCCAGGCCGCTGAGCTCATCGATGCCTCCGCCGTGGTCACCGATGTCCGCGTGGAGGTCGCCCGGTGATCGGGGCCATCTACGCACTGGACCCGCTCTACCTCGACGGGGTCGGCCTCGCCGAGGTCCTGATCACCCTGGGCAAGGTGCTCGTCACCTTCCTGATCCTGCTGCTCTCGGTCCTGTTCATGGTCTGGTTCGAGCGCAAGGTCATCGCCGACATGCAGAACCGCGTCGGTCCCAACCGGGCTGGCCCCTTCGGCCTCCTGCAGACCCTGGCCGACGGGCTGAAGCTGATCGTCAAGGAAGACCTGATCCCGAACCGCTCCCGGCGCTTCGTGTTCGCGCTGGCCCCGTTCCTGTCGGTCATCCCCGCGTTCCTCGTCTTCGCCGTGGTCCCCCTCGGCGGCACGTTCAGCGAGGGTGACCCCGGCATCGTCACCATCGCCGGCCACGAGACCTTCGCCCAGCTGGCCGACCCGCCCATCGGCGTGCTCTGGATCCTGGCCGTGTCCTCCATCGGCGTCTACGGCGTGATGCTCGCCGGCTGGTCCTCCGGTTCGAAGTACCCGCTGCTCGGCTCGGTGCGCGCCACCGCCCAGATGGTGTCCTACGAGGCCGCCATGGGCCTGTCGATCGCCACCTTGATCATGACCACGGGCAGCCTCTCCACCCGCACGATGGTGTCGGTGCAGGCCGGCGAGGGCTTCGCCGGCTTCGTGCCCAACTGGAACGTCATCCTCACCGGCATCGTCCCCTTCGCCATCTTCTTCATCGCCGCCCTGGCCGAGACCAACCGGCCCCCCTTCGACCTGGTCGAGGCCGAGCAGGAGCTGGTCGGCGGCTTCCACACCGAGTACTCCTCGATCCGCTTCGGCATGTTCTTCGTGGCCGAGTTCATGCACCCGGTCACCATGTCGGCCGTCATCGTCACCCTGTGGTTCGGCGGTCCCGCCGGCCCGCTGCTGCCCGGGTTCCTCGAACCGGTGTCGGGCGTCTTCTGGCTGGTGGCGAAGGTCTTCGTCTTCCTGTACATCTTCGTGCTCATCCGCGGCACGCTGCCCCGCTTCCGCTACGACCAGCTCATGGACCTGGGCTGGAAGGTCCTGATCCCGCTCCAGCTCGGCTGGCTCCTGCTGCTCGCCGCCCTCAACGTCGGGCGGGACGAGGGCTGGAACTACGCCGTCGTCATCGGCATCGGGTTCTTCGTCGTGGGCGGCGCCACGTTCTTCCTGCTGAGCCGAGCATCCGAGGTCTCGCGCCAGCGGCGCGAGCTGGGGGAGGTGGACGCCTGATGGGATACCTCGACGGCTTCCTCGTCACGATCAAGAAGACCTTCGCCAAGGGCAGCCAGTCCGGTGAGAACGTCACCTCGCCCTACGTGAAGGACGAGGGCGGCAAGCGGGCCAAGCCCATCCGGCTGCACGGCCGCCACGTCCTCAACAAGTACGAGGACGGGATGGAGAAGTGCATCGGGTGCGAGCTGTGCGCCGGCGTGTGCCCGGCCCGCTGCATCTACGTGCGCGGCGCCGACAACGACCCCGCCGATCCGGTGAGCCCCGGCGAGCGCTACGGCTTCATCTACGAGATCAACTACCTGCGCTGCATCCACTGCGACCTGTGCGTGGAGGCCTGCCCCACCGAGGCCATCACCGAGAGCAAGCTGTTCGAGTTCTCGTTCACGAACCGCCAGGACGCGATCTACACCAAGGACGAGCTGGTCGTCGACGACGACGGCAACCCCCGCCAGCTGCCCTGGGAGGACTGGTCCGACGCCGGCCTCGTGCAGCCCCACACCTCGGCATGGATGCGAGCCACCGCCCCCTCCGGCGACGCCGACTTCGAGGGCATCGTGGCCTGGGCCGGGGAGCTCGGCTGGGGCGAGCGTGCGCCCGAGCTCGGCCAGCGCGCGGATGGCCACGACGCCGGCGACGACGTCTCGCTCGAGCCGTCCACGGCTCGAGGCGTGGCCGCCCACGACGACGCCACCCAGACCGAGGAGGGCACCCACTGATGGAGACCTTCGTCTTCTTCGTCGCGGCCGCCATCTGCCTCGCCGGCGCGCTCGGGGTCGTGCTCTCGAAGAACCCGGTGCACTCGGCGCTGTCCCTCGTCGGCACCCTCTTCGGCGTGGCGGTCCTCTTCGTGGCCCAGAACGCCAACTTCCTGGCTGCGGTGCAGGTGATCATCTACGCCGGCGCCATCGTCGTGCTGTTCCTGTTCGTGATCATGCTGCTCGGCGTGGACCGGGCCGAGAACCTCTCGGTCGACCCCCTCGTCGGCCAGCGCGCCGCGGCCATCGTGGCCGGCGTCGCCATCTTCGCCCTGCCCGTCGCCGCCCTCGCCACCACCGGCTGGGACGCCACCGGCGCCATCGCCAACCTCGGCTCGGTGTCCGACTCGGCGGTGCCCGACGTCGAGGGCATCGGCCGGGTGCTGTTCACCCGCTACATCTTCGCCCTCGAGATCACCTCGATCCTGCTGGCCATCGCCGTGGTTGGTGCCGTGATGCTGGCCAAGAAGAGCCCCAAGGCAGCCGACATGATCGTCGACCTGCCCGCCCGCCCGACGTCGACCGACGCCGACGCCGCCAGCGCCGACGCCACCTCCGAGGAGGGCACCGCCTGATGCTGCTCGCTGCGGGCGTGGAGCCCTCCTGGTACCTGGTCCTGGCCTCGGCGCTGTTCGCCATCGGCGCCACCGGCCTGCTCGTGCGGCGCAACCCGCTCGTGATGTTCATGTGCGTCGAGCTCATGCTCAACGCCGTCACGCTCACCTTCGTCACGTTCTCGCGCATGCTCGACGACATCGGCGGCCAGGCGGTCGTCGTGTTCGTGCTCGTGGTCGCGGCCGCCGAGGTCGTGGTCGGCCTCGGGATCATCGTGGCCATCATGCGACGGCGCCCCGACGCGACCGCCGACGACCTGGCTCTCCTCAAGGGATAGGCGACAAGCATGGAGCTCCTCGACCTCGTCTGGCTCATCCCTGCCCTGCCACTGGCCGGGTTCCTGCTGCTGGTCCTCGGCGGCCGCCTCCTCGGCGAGCCCGGTGCCGGCTGGCTGGCCACGGCCATGATGGCCGGCTCCTTCGGCGCCACCGTGGCCGTGTTCGTCGGCCTCCTCGACCGCCCCGAGGAGGAACGGGTCTTCGGCCAGACGCTCTTCGAGTGGATGCCCATCGGCGGCTGGGACATCGACTTCGGCTTCTACGTCGATCCGTTGTCGGTCGCCATGTGCCTGTTCATCACCGGCGTGGGCACGCTCATCCACCTGTACTCGGTGGGCTACATGCACGGCGACGTGAACTTCTCGAAGTTCTTCCTGTACCTGAACCTGTTCGCCTTCTCGATGCTCATGCTCGTGCTCGGCGACAACCTGCTCCTCACCTTCCTCGGCTGGGAGGGCGTGGGCGCCTGCTCGTACTTCCTCATCAGCTTCTGGTTCACCGACCCGGAGAAGGCATCGGCCGGCAAGAAGGCCTTCGTCACCAACCGCATCGGTGACTGGGGCTTCATGGTGGCGATCTTCGCCTGCCTCGCGGCCCTCGGCTCGATCAGCTACGACGAGATCCTCTCCGGTGCCGGCAGCCTCTCGGGCACCACCGCCACGCTCATCGCCGCCTGCCTCTTCGTCGGCGCCATCGGCAAGTCGGCCCAGTTCCCGCTCTACGTGTGGCTGCCCGACGCCATGGCCGGCCCGACGCCGGTGTCCGCCCTCATCCACGCCGCCACCATGGTCACCTCGGGCGTCTACCTGCTCACCCGGGTGAACCCGATCATCGCCGAGGCCGACACCTGGATCCAGCCCACCATCGCGTGGGTCGGTGCCGGCACCGCGCTGTTCGCCGCCACCATCGCCGTGTCCCAGAAGGACATCAAGAAGGTGCTGGCATACTCCACCGTCTCCCAGCTCGGCTACATGTTCCTCGCCGTCGGTGTCGGCGCCTACGTGCCAGCCGTGTTCCACATGATCACGCACGCCTTCTTCAAGGCCCTGCTGTTCCTCGGCTCCGGCTCGGTCATCCACGGGATGCACGAGGAGCAGGACATGACCCGCATGGGCGGCCTGCGCAAGTACATGCCGATCACCGCCGCCACCTTCATCGTCGGCTGGCTCGCCATCGCCGGCGTGCCGCCGTTCTCGGGCTTCTTCTCCAAGGACGAGATCCTGCTCTACGCCTGGGCCGAGAACCCGGCGCTGTGGGTCGTCGGCCTGGTCACCGCGCTGCTCACCGCCTTCTACATGAGCCGCCAGGTCTTCCTCGTCTTCTTCGGCGACGAGCGCTTCACCGTCGACGCCGACCACGATGCCCACACCGAGGTCGCAGCCGCGGACGAGGGCGACGCCGACACCGCCCTCGACACCGAGGGCGCCGAAGCCGAGGCCCTGGAGCATCCCGACACCGCCGGCGCCCCCCAGCACGACGACGTCCACGTCCTGCACGCCGCGCCGCACGAGTCGCCCTGGACCATGACGCTCCCGCTCGTCGCGCTGGCCGGCCTGGCCATCGTCGGCGGCGCCATCCAGCTGCCCTTCACCTCCGACCTCCACTTCCTCGCCGACTGGCTCCACCCGGTGCTCGGCGACAACGAGGCCCACATCGACGTGGCCACCGGCACCAAGGTCGGCCTCGCCGTCGTGGCCGTCCTCGCTGGTCTCACCGGCATCGCCATCGCCTACGCCATCTACCTGCGCCGCATGCGCGACCCGATCGAGCCCGCCATCCTCGAGGAAGGCTGGCGCTACGACCGGGCCATCACCTCGTTCATGGGCGGACCCGGCCGCGCCGGGTTCGAGGCCGCCTCGAACTTCGACCGCACGGTCGTGGACGGTGCGGTCAACGGCGTCGGCGCCCTGGTGCGACGCTCCGGCGGCGGCCTGCGCGGCCTGCAGTCCGGCTTCGTCCGCAACTACGCGCTCGGCATCGCCGGCGGCGCGGTCCTCCTGCTCGCCTACTTCCTCGCGCAGGTCACGCTCTGATGCTCGCCGCCAACCTCGCCTTCCCGCTGCTCACCGCGGCGATCCTCGTCCCCCTCGCCGGTGCGCTGCTGATCGCCCTCGTGCCCGCCACCCGGCGAGAGGTCATCCGGCCCCTCGCCGTGCTGTTCTCGGCCACCACCGGTGCGTTCACCCTGTGGATGCTCGGGGCGTTCGACCGCAGCGATGCCGGCTTCCAGTTCGCCACCTCCCACACCTGGATCGAGGAGTTCGGCATCGGCTGGAACCTCGGGGTCGACGGGATCTCCCTCTTCCTCGTCGTGCTCACCGGCGTGCTGTTCCCGCTCACCTTCGTGGCGGTGACGCCCAAGCACGACCCGAAGGCGTACTACGCCTGGCTGCTCATGCTGCAGGCCGGCTGCATCGGTGCCTTCAGCGCCCTGGACCTGTTCCTGTTCTTCATCTTCTTCGAGATCGTGCTCGTGCCGATGTACTTCCTCATCGGTGGGTGGGGCTACGGCCAGCGGGTCTACGCCGCCCTCAAGTTCTTCCTATTCACGATGTTCGGCTCGGCCCTGATGCTCGTCGGCATCGTCAGCCTCGCCTTCCTCGACCGCGATGCGGCCCTCGAGCGCAGCGAGGTGGCCAGCGAGGAGCTGGCCGGGCTGCAGGAGAGCATCGACGTGCGCGAGGTCTCCGGCGTCGACGTCCCCCAGGAGGAGTACGACCGCCTCGACGAGCTCACCGCGTCCGTCGAGGGCGCCGACCAGCTGACCTTCGACCTCGTGGAGATCGCCGAGGGGCGCGCCGAGGCCCTCGCCGCCGACCAGGCCGCGATCGACGCGGGTGAGATGGAGGCCCGGGACTCCTGGAACCCGCTGGACTGGGAGGCGGCGAAGTGGATCTTCCTCGCCTTCGCCCTGGCCTTCGCGGTCAAGGTGCCCCTGTTCCCGCTGCACACCTGGCTGCCCGACGCCCACACCCAGGCCCCCACGGCCGGCTCGGTGATCCTGGCCGGCGTCATGCTGAAGCTCGGCACCTACGGCTTCGTGCGCTTCGGCCTGTACCTGTTCCCCGACGCGTCGCTGTTCTTCGCCCCGGTGATCGCCACCCTCGGCGTCATCGGCATCATCTACGGCGCCGTCGTGGCCACCATGCAGAAGGACATCAAGCGCCTCGTCGCCTACTCCTCGGTGGCCCACCTCGGCTTCATCGCCCTCGGCACCTTCGCCATGACCACCCAGGGCATCGGCGGCGGCGTGCTGCAGATGGTGAACCACGGCATCTCCACCGGCGCGCTGTTCCTCCTGCTCGGCATGCTCTACGAGCGCCGCCACACCTACGACATCGCCGCCATGTCCGGCCTCCAGAAGGCCACGCCCGTGCTGGCCGGCGTGTTCACGCTCGTGATGCTGTCCTCCATCGGCCTGCCCGGGCTCAACGGCTTCGTCGGCGAGTTCCTGGTGCTGGCCGGCGCCTACCTCACCCTCAAGTGGTGGGCCGTGGTGGCCGCCGCCGGCGTGATCCTCGCCGCGCTCTACCTGCTGTGGGCCTACCAGCGCGTGTTCCACGGCGAGCCAACCGAGGAGGACCTGGCCACGCCGGACATGCGCATCGGCGAGCTCGCCTACATGGCGCCGCTGCTCGTCCTCATCGTGTTCCTCGGCGTGTACCCCAAGCCGGTCCTCGAGCGCATCGAGCCCTCCGTGGCCGCGCTCGTGAGCCACATCGAGGGTGCGACGGACTTCGAGGAGCCCGCCGCCGCCACCTCCGGGTTCTCGGGGACGACCGCTGACGACCACGGGGAGGGCGAGTGACCATGCACGCGCTGCTCGCGAACCTGACCGCGCCGCTCCAGGCGGCCGACGAGGCCTTCGACCCGATCCCGACGCCCGAGATCGAGTGGTTCACGATCGTCCCGCTGCTCGTGCTCGTCGGCGCCGCGCTCGGCCTGATGACGCTCACGGCGATCACCCGCCGGCCCCTGTTCGGCGGCTTCTACCCCCTCGCCACCTCGGTGGCCGCCATCGGCGCCGCTGTGTGCACGTGGCCGATCTGGGACCGCATCCAGGACCCCGAGCGGGGCCCGTTCACCGCCCTCGCCGGCGCGATCGGCGTCGACGGCTTCTCGGTGTTCATGACCGTGGTGATCTGCTCGTCGGTGGTCGTCGCCGCCCTGCTGGCCGACGGCTACCTGAAGCGAGAGGGCCTCGACGGCCCCGAGCTCTACGTGCTGCTCCTGCTCTCCGCATCCGGCGGCGTCGTGATGGCCGCGGCCAACGACCTCATCGTGCTGTTCCTCGGCCTGGAGATCCTCTCGCTCGCCGTCTACACCCTCGCCGCCATGCACCTGCGCCGGGTCACCTCCCAGGAGGCCGGCATCAAGTACTTCGTGCTCGGCTCGTTCGCCTCGGCGTTCCTGCTCTACGGCATCGCCCTCACCTACGGCGCCACCGGCAGCACCAACCTGGTCGAGATCCTCAGCTACCTCACCCAGGTCGCCCTGTTCGACAACGGCCTGCTGCTCGCCGGCATGGCCATGCTGCTCGTCGGCCTGCTGTTCAAGGTGGCCGCCGCCCCCTTCCACGCCTGGACCCCGGACGTGTACCAGGGCGCCCCCTCGCCGGTGGTGGCCTACATGGCCTCCGGCGTGAAGGCAGCCGGGTTCGCCGGCCTCATCCGGGTGCTCTACCTCGGGTTCCAGACCTACCGGGTCGACTGGCAGCCGGTGATCTACGCCGTGGCCATCCTCACCCTGCTCGTCGGTGCCCTGATGGCCGTCGTCCAGACCGACGTGAAGCGGATGCTGGCGTACTCCTCGATCAACCACGCCGGCTTCGTCCTCGTCGCCGTCCAGGCCGCGACCGAGCGGGGCGTGCAGGCGTCGATGTTCTACCTGGCCAGCTACACGTTCCTCGTCGGCGGCAGCTTCGCCATCATCACCATCGTCGGACGCACCGGCGACGACCGCCACTCCCTCGACGACTACCGGGGCCTGGCCAAGGCCCGACCAGCGCTGGCCCTCGTGTTCGCCCTGCTGCTGTTCAGCCAGGCGGGCGTGCCCTTCACCAGCGGCTTCTTCGCGAAGTTCTACGCCATCGCCGCTGCGGTGGACGCCGGCTCGTACCCGCTGGCCGCGGTGGCGATGCTCACCGCCGTCATCGCCGCCTTCCTGTACCTGCGGATCACGGTGTCGATGTTCCTCGGCGACGTCGACGACGCCGACATCCCCGAGCGGCGCACGCTGCCGGTGCCGGTCGGCGCCGCCATCGCGCTGGTCATCTGCGTGGTCGTGACCCTCGGTGTGGGCATCTTCCCGCACGTGCTCACCGGCCCCGCCGGCGACGCCACCGCGGTCCTCGTCGGCTTCTGACCCGCCGCCGGCCGTGGCATCCATCCAGTCGGCCGGCGACGTCGTCGAGGTCGACGACGTGCTCGTCACCATCTCGCCCCGCACGGGCCGCCTGGCCCGACGGCGCTCCACGCTCGACGCGCCCGTGACGTGGCCGGCGCCGCGCACCACCGTCACGCTGCACCGCACCGACACCACCGGCCAATGGCAGGCCTGGTTCACCTACGAGGGCCAGACGGTCACCCTCGTGTTCCCGCCCAAGCGCCTCGACGACCTCGTCGCCTTCGCGGAGGCCCACCTCGGGGGCATGACCAACACCGTGCTGGACGCCGAACAGGACCGGCTCGCCCGCCGCGCCGAGGACCGGTCCCGGTGACCATCGCCGAGGCCGTGCTGATCGCCGTCGCCGGGTTCCTCGCCGGCGGCGTCAACGCGGTCGCCGGCGGCGGGTCCCTCATCTCGTTCCCGGCCCTCGTCGCCGCCGGGCTGCCGACCCTCGACGCCAACGTCACCAACACCACGGCGGTGTGGCCCGGCTACCTGGGCAGCGCCGCGGCCTACCGCAGCGAGCTGCGCACCCAGGGCGCCCGCCTCCGGGGGCTCGCCGTCACCTCCGTGCTCGGCGCCGGAGCCGGCTCCGCGATCCTGCTCGTCGCCCCCGACGCCGTCTTCGACGCGGTGGTCCCGTTCCTGGTGCTCGCCGGCTCGGTGCTGCTCGCCCTCCAGCCCCGCATCGCCAAGGCGGTGCTGGCCCGCACCGAGGCCGGCGGCCAGGGCCAGACCGCGCAGCTCCACGTGGCCATCTTCCTGGCCGCCGTGTACGGCGCCTACTTCGGTGGCGGCCTGGGCGTGATCCTGCTCGCCGTGCTCGGCATCTTCGTCGCCGACCACCTCCAGCGGCTCAACGGGCTCAAGGCTGCCGTCTCCCTGCTGGTCAACACCGTGGCACTGGTCGCGTTCGCCCTGTTCGGCCCGGTCGACTGGGGTGCGGTGGCCATCGTCGCCCCGGCGAGCCTGCTCGGCGGCTACGTCGGCGGCCGCCTGGCCCGACGCCTGTCGCCCGACGTCCTGCGCACCACCATCGTCGTGTTCGGCGTCGTCGTCGCCATCTGGCTCGCGCTGCGGTGAGCCGATCCCGGCTCCGCCAGCGCGGTTGCGTGACCGATGTCATAGATTTCCGGCGAACGGCGGGCGGGGCTGGAGCGTCTCATCGGTGATGGCGAAACCACGATCCCCCCACCGCCGCCCGGGTGCCCGCGCCGCGCTGCTCCTCGCCATCGGCGTGGCCCTCGGCTTCAGCGGCTACCACGCCCTGCGCTCCCTCGACGTCGCCGACACCGAGGCCACCGCGGTCGACGGTGGTGCCCCCACCACCACGGTCCCGGTCACGGCTCCCCCGACCACCGAGGCGCCCACCACCACGACCACCGTCGCGCCGACCACGACGGCACCGGCCACCACGGCACCGACCACCACGGCACCGACCACGACCACGACCACGTCGCCGCCGGCCACGGTGCCCGCACCGCCCACGTACCGCAGCGGCGACGAGGGGCCGGAGGTGGCCGCCCTGCAGGAGCGCCTCCTCGCCCTGGGGTTCTGGGTGCCGGTCGTCGACGGCGACTACGGGTCGGTGACCCAGCAGGCGGTCATGGCCTTCCAGAAGCACGCCGGCCTGTCCCGCGACGGCATCGCCGGACCGGCGACCATGGCCGCCCTCGACACGGCCGGCCCGGTGGCGGCCCGAGAGGGCGGTGACCACGTCGAGCTCGACCTCGAGCGCCAGCTCCTCATCGTCGTGCGCGGTGGGCGCACCCTCGCGTTCAACACCTCCACCGGCACCACCGGCTGGCGCACGCCCCCGGGCCGCTTCACCGTCCAGCGGGAGATCGACGGCGTGCGCGAGGCCCCGCTCGGCGACCTGTACCGGCCCAAGTACTTCAACGCCGGCATCGCCGTGCACGGCTCGCCGAGCATCCCCGGCCACCCTGCCTCCCACGGCTGCGCGCGGGTCCACGACCGGGTGATGGACCTGCTCTGGGCGGAGGGCCTGATGCCCGTCGGGACGCCGGTCTGGGTGTACTGAGACCGGTCCTCGACCGTCCGGAGGGCCCCGAATTCAGGCCCCGATGGGGGGTCTGGGGCCCGGTTGGGCGATCTTGGCCCACTTCTGCACCGGTCAGTAGGGTGCCCCTCCGTGTCGGAGTTCCTCCGTAATTACCTGACGGTTGCCATCTTCGGTGGCGTTGCGGTCGCGCTCCTGGCGGGCGTCCTCGGCCTCGGCTCGCTGATCCGCCCGACCCGTCGCCAGGAAGGCAAGTACAAGAACTACGAGTCCGGCGTGGATCCGGTCGGCGACACGTGGTCGCAGAGCCAGATCCGGTACTACATCTTCGCCCTGATGTTCGTGATCTTCGACGTGGAGGCGGTCTTCATCTTCCCGTGGGCCACCCGCGTCGAGGAGTACGGCGTCTACGGCCTCGTCCTGATGCTGATCTTCATCTTCATCCTCACCCTTGGCCTCGTGCACGCGTGGCGCAAGGGTGTCCTGCGCTGGATCTAGGAGAGGGAACCCCATGGGTCTGGTCGAGAGCGGCAAGCTCCCGAAGCCGCTCACGCAGCTGCTCAACACGTCACGCAAGTACTCCCTCTGGATGTACCAGTGGGGCCTCGCGTGCTGCGCCATCGAGATGGCGGCCGCCATGGCCGGCCCGCGCTTCGACATCATGCGTCTCGGCGTCATCCCGCTGCCGGCGTCGCCGCGCCAGTCCGACCTGCTCTGCGTCTCGGGCACGGTCACCGACAAGATGGTCCCGGCTGTGCGGCGCCTGTGGGAGCAGATGCCCGACCCGAAGTACGTGATCTCCATGGGCTCCTGCGCCAACTGCGGCGGGCCGTACTGGGACAGCTACTCGGTGACCAAGGGCGTCGACCAGGTCATCCCGGTCGATGTCTACGTGCCCGGCTGCCCGCCCCGGCCCGAGGCGCTGCTCGAGGGCGTGGTGCTGCTCCAGGAGCGCATCCAGAACGAGGACATGGCCGACAAGTGGCGAGGTGATCCCATTGTCGTCAGCTGATCCCGAGGCCCCCGAGCAGGAGGCGACCGAGACCGACGAGCGCCGCGAGGCCCTCCTCGCCGGCCTGGCCGAGCGACTCGGCGACGACCTCCTCGGCTCCCACATCCTCCCGGGCCGCGACCTGTGGATACGCGTCACGCCGGCGGCGTGGGTGTCCACCATGCGCCACCTGCGCGACGACCTCGGCTTCCGCTTCTTCGAGTTCCTCTCCGCCATCGACTGGCTGCCCTCGCCCTACGGGCGCTACGAGGAGGCCGCGGTCGACGTCGACCTGCCGGCGCTGCTCGCCGCGGCGCTGGCCGTCGACCCCAGCACCCTCGAGACCGGCGTCGCCGGCGGCGACACCCGCTACCAGGTGTTCGCCCGGGTGATGAACCTGGCCGAGCGCGACCTCGGCATCATCGTCAAGGTCGACGTCCCGCCCGTCGACGCCGACCCCCACCTGCCCGGCGCGATCGGGACCATCGTGGCCATCTACCCCGGCGCCGACTGGAACGAGCGCGAGGTGCACGAGATGTACGGCATCGGCTTCGAGGGCAACCCCAACCTGCGCAACCTCTACCTGCCCACCGGCTTCGAGGGGCACCCGCTGCGCAAGGACTACCCGCTGCTGGCCCGGCACGTGAAGCCGTGGCCCGGCATCGTCGACGTCGAGGCCATGCCCGACGAAGGCGGCGACGAGGAGGAGGGCGACCAATGACCGTCACCGAATCGGAGCAGCTCGCCTACGTCGCCGCCAAGGCCGCGGACGCGCGCGTCAACGTCGAGCTCGAGACCGACGACGGCATGACGCTGAACATCGGCCCGCAGCACCCGGCCACCCACGGCACCCTGCGCATCGTCGCCAAGCTCGACGGCGAGCAGGTCCTCTGGGTCGAGCCGATCATGGGCTACATGCACCGGGGCTACGAGAAGCTCGTCGAGGTGCGGACCTACCCGCAGATCACCACGCTGGTGAACCGCATCGACTGGCTGGCCGCGTCCTGCAACGAGGTGCCCTTCATCCTCGCGGCCGAGCAGCTCATGGGCGTCGAGGCGCCGCTGCGGGCCCAGTACCTGCGCACGATCTTCCACGAGATGGGCCGCATCGCCCACCTCACCATGTTCCTCGGGGACATGGGCGTGCAGATCGGTGCCCTGACGCCGATGTTCTACGCGATGCGCGACCGCGAGTTCGTGCTGAACCAGACCGAGTCGGTCAGCGGCGGCCGCTTCCACCCGAACTTCAACCGCATCGGCGGCCTCAAGGACGACATCCCGAAGGGCTGGCTCGACGAGACCATCCGGATCATGCGGAAGATGGAAGCCTTCTGCGACCAGATGGAGGAGCTGCTCCTCGGCAACGAGATCTTCGAGCAGCGCACACGCGGCATCGGCATCATCCCGGCCGAGATCGCCCAGCAGTACGGCCTCACCGGCGCCAACCTGCGGGCCTCGGGCGTCGACTGGGACCTTCGCCGCGACGTCGACTCGCCGATGGCCTGGAAGCACGCCGACTTCGACGTGATCACCCACACCGACGGCGACTGCTACGCCCGCACCTGGGTGCGGCTGCAGGAGACCCGCGAGGCCTGCAAGATCGTCACCCAGCTCTGCGAGGACCTGCCCGCCGGCCCGATCATGGCCAAGGTGCCCCGCATCATCAAGGTGCCCGCCGGCGAGGCCTACGTGGCCACCGAGAACCCGCTCGGCGAGATGGGCTACTACGTCGTCTCCCAGGGCGACCTCGGCCCGTTCCGGGTCAAGATCCGCACCGCCAGCTTCCACAACATCTCGATCGTGCCGTGGGTGCTGCGGGGCGTCTACGTGCCCGACATCATCTCGATCCTCGGTTCGCTGTACTTCATCCTGGGAGACATCGACCGATGATGTCGTTCGCTTCGCTCACTAACCGAGTTGTTCGGCAGAGCCTCACAACCCGCGGTGACGCACGATGATGCTGGGTCTGGAGCTGGCGTACTGGCAGGAGTCGATCCTGCGCAGCCTCGGCGTCCTCGCCGCGGTGCTGCTGCCCGCGGGCACGTTCGTCTACGTGTTCCTGTTCAAGATGGTCAGCTTCATGCAGAACCGCCTCGGCCCCATGGAGGCCGGCCCGTACGGCTCCATGCAGCTGCTGGCCGAGGTGGGCAAGGCGCTGCAGAAGGAAGACGTCGTCCCCGACGCCGCCGACCGCACGCTGTTCAAGATGGCGCCGTACATCGTGGTCGCCACCGTGCTGCTCACCTACGTCGTGGTCCCCTTCGGACCCGACATGGTGTTCATCGACAACCAGTTCTTCGGCACCGGCATCTTCTACGTGATGGCCGTGTCATCGATCTCGGTGATCGGCATCATCCTCGCCGGCTGGGCCTCGGCCTCGAAGTACTCCCTGCTCGGTGCCCTGCGCGCCGCCGGCCAGCTCATCGCCTACGAGCTGCCGCTGGTGCTGTCGGTGATCGGCGTGGTCATCCAGGCCGGCACCCTCGACCTGCAGCGCATCGTCGTGGCCCAGGCCACCGGCGAGATCTTCGGCTGGGGCGCCATCGGCAACCCCTTCATCCTCACCCAGTTCATCGGCCTCCTGATCTTCATGATCGCCATGCAGGCCGAGCTCGCCCAGACCCCCTTCGACATGCCGGTGGCCGAGTCCGAGGTCGTCGGCGGCTACCACGTCGAGTACACGGGCCTGCGCTTCCTGCTGTTCTTCATCGGCGAGTTCGCCACCGCCGGCGCCTTCGCCGCCATCGCCGCCACCTTGTTCCTCGGCGGGTGGTGGCTGCCCGGCCTCGACCTCGAGGCCAACTACATGAACGTCCTGGGTCCCATCATCCTGCTGGCCAAGATGATGGTCTTCGGCGGGATCATCTTCTTCATCCGGTTCACGTACCCGCGGCTGCGCGAGGACCAGCTCCAGCGCTTCGCCTGGAAGTTCCTCATCCCGCTCGCGCTCGTGAACATCACGGCCACCGGCATCCTCAAGGTGGTGTTCTGATGCCCAAGCCCAAGATCCCCGGCGTCATCTCCGGTCTGAAGGTCACCTTCAAGGAGATGCTGTCGCCGAACGTCACGGTGCAGTACCCGAGGGAGAAGGAGCCGCCCCCCACGCGGGCGCGCGGCGTCATCGCCCTCAAGGAGGAGAACTGCACGGTCTGCATGCTGTGCGCGCGCAGCTGCCCGGACTGGTGCATCTACATCGAGGGCCACAAGGAGAAGGCGCCGCCGCGGCGCCCGGGCGGCAAGCCCCGCACCGTCTCCGCGCTCGACCGCTTCGACATCGACTACGCGCTGTGCATGTACTGCGGCATCTGCGTCGAGGTCTGCCCGTTCGACGCCCTGTTCTGGAGCCCGGAGTTCGAGTACTCCGAGCCCCGCATCGCCGACCTGCTCCACGACAAGGAGCGCCTGGGCGAGTGGATGGAGACCGTCCCGGACTTCGAGCCCTACGAGGCCGGTTCGGAGCAGAAGGTCAAGAAGGTCCCCCGCTGATGGTCGCCCAGAACATCTTCTTCTACGTGATCGCGGCCGTGATGGCGTTCTCCGCCATCCGGGTGGTCACGGTCAAGAACGTGGTGCACGCCGCCATGTACCTCGTGCTCGTGCTGGCCGGGGTCGCCGCCCAGTACGTCCTGCTGGCCTCGGAGTTCCTGGCCGCCACGCAGGTCCTCATCTACATCGGCGCCATCGTCGTGCTGGTCCTGTTCGGCGTGATGCTCACCCGGGCCAAGCTGGGCGAGGACGTCAACCTCACCAACGACTACTGGTACGTCGGCGCCTTCACCGGGGTGATCCTGTTCGTCCTCCTGGCCACGTCGCTGCTCGACCACTTCGGGGACGAGCCCCTCGACCAGGCCAACGCGTCGACGCAGATCTCCGGGAACACCGAGCAGGTGGCCGACGCGCTCTTCGCCCCCTACCTCGTCCCGTTCCAGGCCGTCTCGGTGCTCCTGCTCGCCGCCCTCGTCGGGGCCATCGCGCTGGCGCGGAAGGACTGATCGTGGACGACCTCATGCTCAACCAGTTCCTCCTGCTGTCGGCGATCCTGTTCTCCACGGGCGTCTACGGGGTGCTGGCCAAGCGCAACGCCGTCATCGTGCTGATGTCGATCGAGCTGATCCTCAACGCCGTGAACATCAACCTGGTGGCCTTCGGCGCCCACAACGGCACCATCGCCGGCTCGGTGTTCGCCCTGTTCGTCATCGCCGTCGCCGCCGCCGAGGTGGGCGTCGGCCTGGCCATGGTGCTGGTCATCTACCGCAACCGAAAGAGCGTGGACCTCGATGAGGTCGCGCAGATGAAGGGCTGATCGTGTTCGGAGCCGCTGAAGCTGCCGGGGCCGTCGAGCCTGGCTTCCTCCTCGAGAACGCGTACGTCGTACCGCTGGTCATGGCCGCGTCCTTCGTGCTGACGCTCGCCATCGGCAAGCGCCTGGGCAAGCACGCGTCCTGGATCGGCATCGTGTCGATCGGGTTCTGCTTCCTGTTCGCCGTCGGCGTGAACGTCCAGTGGTACGGCTACGTCCACGACTCCGAGCACGCCGCCGAGTCCCACGCCGAGGACGGCGAGGAGAGCCACGGCGACGACACCGAGGACCCCGCCGAGGACGAGGACGCCGCCCGCGCCGAGGACCCCGAGCTCCCCGCGGGTGACGAGGGCGCGCTGGTCGTGCCCGCCGCCGAGGGCGCCGGCCCGATGGTCGACGGCGAGAGCGCCTCGGCCCGTGGGCCCCCGACGGTCGCAGCCGTCGCCGAGGAGGGCGAGGGCGGTGGCGAGGGCCACGCCGAGTACACGATCGAGCCGGTCACCAAGTCCGTCACCTGGTGGACCAACGGCACCGTCGAGTTCGAGGTCGGCATGCTCCTCGACGGCATGGCCGTGATGATGCTCTTCGTCGTCACCCTGATCTCGCTGCTGGTGCACGTCTTCTCCACCGACTACGTCGCCGGCGACCGCCGCTACACCCACTACTTCGCGTTCCTGTCCCTGTTCTCGGCGGCGATGCTCGGCTTCGTCATGTCCCAGAACACCCTGCAGCTCATCACGCTGTGGGAGCTGGTCGGCGTGTGCTCCTTCGCCCTCATCGGCCACTGGTGGGAGGAGAAGCCCAACTCCGACGCCGCCCTGAAGGCCTTCCTCACCAACCGCGTCGGCGACGTCGGCCTGCTCGTCGGCATGATCATCCTGTTCTTCGCCGCCGGGCAGACCTTCGACATCATCGAGATCAACACCCTCGCCAACACCGGCGACATCACCCACACCGCGCTGCTCGTGGCCAGCCTGTGCCTGCTCGCCGCGGTCATGTCGAAGTCGGGCCAGTTCATCCTCCACACCTGGCTGCCCGACGCCATGGCCGGCCCCACCCCGGTGTCCGCGCTCATCCACGCCGCCACCATGGTCGTGGCCGGCGTGTACATGGTCGCCCGCATGTACGGCGTGTTCTGGAACGGCCTGGTCATCGGCGGCTCGAGCATCAACGCCCTCGCCGTCGTCGGCGGCCTCACCGTCCTCGGCGGTGCCGGGCTCGCCTTCGTCCAGTCCGACATCAAGAAGGTGCTGGCGTACTCCACGGTGTCCCAGCTCGGCTACATGGTCATGGCCCTCGGCGTCGGCGCCTGGACCGCGGCCCTGTTCCACCTCTTCACCCACGCGTTCTTCAAGGCCGGCCTGTTCCTCGGCTCGGGTTCGGTCGCCCACGCCGTGCACAGCTTCGACATGAAGAAGGACATGGGCGGCATGAAGCAGTTCATGCCCAAGACGTTCTGGACCTTCGTCATCTGCACCGCGGCCCTCATCGGCATCTTCCCCTTCGCCGGCTTCTGGTCCAAGGACGAGATCCTCGCCGGCGCCAGCCAGCTCGGCGGCGACGGCTCCTACACGGCGTTCCTCGTGGTCGGCTCCATCGGTGCCCTCATGACCGCCGCCTACATGACCCGCTGCATCTACCTCACCTTCTTCGGGGAGTTCCGCGGCGCCCACCACGGCGAGGTCAGCCACGGCACCGAGGACCACCCGGTCGAGGAGGACCACCTCGCCGCCGACTCCGGCCACGGCGACGACCTCGAGGCCGCCCACGACCCCCACGCCGGCGACCACGGCCTGCCGCACGAGTCCGGGCCCCGCATCCTGGTGCCCCTCTACATCCTCGCCGGCCTCGCCATCGTGGCCGGGTTCGCCAACATCCCGAACTCCGGCGCCCTGTCGTGGTGGCCCGAGGACTTCGCCCTCGTGTTCGAGCACCTCTTCGAGCCCCGCGGCGGCTACTTCCCGTCGCTCACCGAGGCCGGCCCCACCGGTGCGGTCTTCGCCCACCCGAAGTTCGACATCGTCATCGCCCTCAGCTCGACCCTGCTCGGCCTGCTCGGCATCGGCCTCGCCTACGCCTGGTACTTCAAGGGCCTCGGCCCCCACGGCATCACGCAGCGCAACCGCCTCGCGGGCGTGGGCCACCGGATCCTGGTGAACAAGTACTACTTCGACCACCTGTACACCGGGATCATCGCCGGTGGCGTGAAGGGCCCCGTGGCCCGGGCCACCAACTGGTTCAACAAGCACATCCTCGACGGCGTCGTCGACGGCGTCGGCAAGGGTGCCGTCGTCGGTGGACGCTTCGTCTACGAGACGATCGACCAGAAGGTCGTGGACGGTGCCGTCAACGGCTCCGGCTACGCCGCCGAGGGTGGCGGCCAGGTCTTCCGGATCATGCAGACCGGCAAGGTCCAGCAGTACGGCGCGATCCTCTTCGCCGCCACCGTTGTCCTCGCCGGCATCTTCATCGTCGTCATCTAGCCCCTTCTTCCAGCCCAGCAGAGACCAGAGAGACGTACCGACATGGATTTCATCCAGGACTGGGGACTCACCGCGATGGTGTTCGCGCCGCTCGCCGGCGTCGCCATCATGATGCTGTTCCCCAAGGACGCCGACGACACCCACAAGGTGCTGGCCCTGCTGACCTCCCTGGTCACCGCGGCGATCGGCATCGCAGTGCTCGCCGACTTCGACTACGACGACACGGGGTCGCTGCAGTTCCTGCGTGACAACGAGTGGATCAACGTCATCAACTCGCGGTTCATCCTCGGCATCGACGGCCTGTCCGTGCCGCTCATCGCGCTGACCCTGCTCATCACGCCGCTGGTCATCGCCTACTCGTGGAACCACTTCCCAGAGCCGCACAACCCCAAGGCGTTCCTGTCCCTCATCCTCGTGCTGCACACCGGCATGCTCGGCACCTTCGTCGCCCAGGACCTGATCCTCTTCTTCGTCTTCTTCGAGGTCGTCCTGCTGCCGATGTACTTCATGATCGGGGTGTGGGGCGGGCCCGAGCGGCAGTACGCCTCGATCAAGTTCTTCCTCTACACGCTGTTCGGCTCGGCGCTGATGCTGCTGAGCTTCCTCGCGCTGTTCTTCCTGACCGGCGGCGAGACGTTCTCGATGGTCGAGCTGGCCGAGCGGGTCCAGGGCATGGACATCGCCCGCACCACGCAGCTGATCGTGTTCGGCGGCATGTTCATGGGCTTCGCCATCAAGGTGCCCATGTTCCCGTTCCACACCTGGCTGCCCGACGCCCACACCCAGGCCCCCACGCAGGGCTCGGTGATCCTGGCCGCCGTGCTGCTGAAGCTCGGCACCTACGGGTTCATCCGCGTCGCCCTGCCGATCCTGCCCGAGGCCGCCCAGTCCTGGGCCCCGTGGATCGGCGGGCTCGCCGTCATCGGCATCATCTACGGCGCCCTCGGCTGCTTGGCCCAGACCGACATGAAGCGACTGATCGCGTTCTCCTCGGTCGCCCACATGGGCTACACGATGCTCGGCATCTCCACCCTCACCGACTTCGGCCTCAACGCCGCGGTCTTCGGCATGGTCGCCCACGGCCTCATCACCGGCATGCTCTTCTTCATCGCCGGTTCGGTGAAGGAGCGCTACCACACCCTCGAGATCAAGCGCCTCGGCGGCCTGCTGGTCTCGGCGCCCCGCCTCGGCTGGATCCTCGGCTTCTGCACCATGGCCAGCCTCGGCCTGCCCGGCCTCGCCGGGTTCTGGGGCGAGTTCCCCGCCATCCTCGCCGCCTACCAGCCCGCCGAGGGCCTGCCCGTGGAGCTGTTCCGCGGCTACATGGTCGTGGCCGCGATCGGCACCGTGCTCGCCGCCGGCTACCTGCTCTGGCTCTACCAGCGCACCGCGTTCGGCACGGTCAAGGACGAGTTCGTCGACGACCCCAACATCCACGACGTCAACGGGCCGGAGTGGATCGCCTGGACGCCGCTGCTCGCCCTCATCCTCATCCTCGGCGTCTACCCGAACCTGCTGTTCAAGGTCTCCGATGGCTCCATCGTGAACGTGGCCAGCCAGATCGCCGCGGCGACCGGGAACTGATCCGGTGCTCGCCGTGCTCGCCCAGGTCAGCGACTTCGTCGCCCCCAACATCGACTTCCACGCGTTCGGTCCCGAGCTCGCGCTCGTGGGCGCGCTCGTGGCGGTGCTGGTCGTCGACGTGATCAAGCCGGATGGGAACAACCCGTTCCTGTCCTCCATCGCCGGCCTCGGCGTGCTCGGCGCCCTGATCCCGGTGATCACGCTGGCCACCGATGGCGCCGACCGGTTCCTGTTCGACGGCGCCTACGTGGTCGACAACTTCTCGCTGGTCCTCAAGGCACTGTTCCTGGTGTCGGGCTACGTCGTGATCCTCATGTCGACGAACTACATCGCCGAGGGCGACTACGCCGAGGGTGAGTACTACATCTTGCTGCTGTCCTCGCTGATCGGCATGACGCTGATGGCCAGCGCGCGCGACCTCATCACGGTGTTCATCGCCCTCGAGCTGCTCTCGATCCCGGCCTACATGCTCGCCGGCTGGCGCAAGCGGGACCTGATCGGCAACGAGGCCGGCGTGAAGTACTACCTGATGGGCGTGTTCGCCTCGGCGGTGCTGCTCTACGGCATGTCGCTGCTCTTCGGCGTCGCCGGCGACACCCGCCTCACCGAGATCGGCCAGGCCATCGCCGGCGGTGCCGGCGAGACGGCGCTGATCACCCTCGCCATCGTCTTCGTCGTCGTCGGCTTCGCCTTCAAGGTGTCGGCGGTGCCGTTCCACACCTGGGCGCCCGACGTGTACGAGGGCGCGCCCACACCGATCACCGCGTTCCTCGCGGTGGCGTCCAAGGCCGCCGGCTTCGTGGCCCTGCTCCAGGTGATCTACCTCGCCTTCCCCGGGCGCGACGACGTCATCCAGCCCCTGATGTGGGTGCTGGCTGCGGCCACCATGACCATCGGCAACCTGATCGCGCTGCGCCAGACCAACGTGGTCCGGCTGCTGGCGTACTCCGGTGTCGCCCAGGCCGGCTTCATCCTCGCCCCGCTGTCGGTCGCGTCGGAGCTGTCCCTGCAGGCCGTCATCACCTACCTGGTGATCTACGCCGCCATGAACCTCGGCGCCTTCGCCGCCGTCATCGGCATCGCCCGCAAGACCCGCTCGGCCGAGATCACGTCCTTCGGCGGCCTGTTCGAGTACGCCCCTGGCCTCACCGTGATCCTGTCGCTGTTCCTGTTCAGCCTCGCCGGCATCCCGCCGCTGGGCGGCTGGCTGGCCAAGTTCGTGGTCTTCCGGGCCCTGGCCGATGCCAACACCGCATCCGGCTACGTGATGGGTGCCATCGTCGCCGTCAACTCGGTGATCGCGCTGTACTACTACGCGAACGTGGCCCGCGAGATGTGGATGAAGCCGGTCCCCGACGGCGACCGCAGCCCGGTCGTGGTGCCGTTCTCCATCGGCGCGGCCCTGGCCCTCACCGTCGTGGCCACCATGGCCTTCGGCGTGTCGAACCTGGCCACCCGCCTCGGCGACCAGGCCACGTTCCTGGCCTTCTGATCCGGGCTTCCTCACTGTACTTCTGGGGCTTCCTCGCTCCTTCGTCGCTGCGGGGAGCCCCACGTTCCCACGGAGGCCACTTGCACCAACTCGGTCGCTCCGCTGGCGCTTCGCTACCGGTACCGATCCGTGCCTGAGTCGATCGCGCCTGCCTGATGGAGTCCGTCTACGCCTTCGTCGAGCGGGCGCTCTACGGGCCCGATGGCTTCTACGAGCACGGCGGCCGGGCCGGCCGGCGCGGTGCGTCCTTCGTCACCAGCCCCGAGGTCGGCCCGCTGTTCGGTGCCGTGCTCGCCCGAGCCCTCGACCGCTGGTGGGACGACGCCGGCCGACCCGACGAGTGGGTCGTGGTCGACGCCGGCGCCGGTCCCGGGACCCTGGCCCGGGCGATCCTGGCCGCCGCGCCGGCGTGCGCGGGTGCGCTCCGGCTCGTCTGCGTCGAGCGCACCGCCGCGCAGCGCGAGCTCCACCCCGACGGTGTGGCCTCGACGGACCGGCTGCCCGAGGCCGCCGACGTGATCGTTGCCAACGAGCTGCTCGACAACCTCGCCTTCGACCTGCTCGAGCGGACCGACGACGGCTGGGTGCCGGTCGAGGTCCACCCTGACGGCACCACCCGGCCCGACACCGGAGGGCCCCGCGTGCCGGTGGCCACGGCGGCCGCCGCCTGGGTCATCGATGCCCGCAGGCGCCTGCGGCCCCACGGCCGCCTCGTGTGCTTCGACTACGCCGACACCACCGCGGCGCTCGCGGCGCGGCCGTGGACCGACTGGGTCCGGGCCTTCGCCGGCCACGAGCTGATCCCCGACCCCTTCGTCCAGCCCGGCACCCGCGACGTCACCGTCGTCGTCCCGTGGGACCAGCTGCCGACGCCGGATCGCAGCACCGAGCAGGCCACGTGGCTGGCCGAGCACGGCATCGACGAGCTCGTCGCCGAGGGCATCGCCCACTGGCAGGCCCACGCCGCCGCCCCCGACCTCACCGCCATGCGGATGCGCAGCCGGGTGCGGGAGGCAGAGGCACTCACCGACCCCGCCGGCCTCGGTGCCTTCTGGGTGGGGGAGTGGCGCCCCTGACTTCTGGCAGCGGCTGCGGAACGGGGTGACGGAAGCCCGCTGACCCCGCCGACCGGCTCGGGTACCGTCCGGCGCGTGGCCCCGGTGATCCGCTGCTCATCGCTCGTGAAGTCCTTCGGTTCGACCCGCGCCCTCGACGGCCTGGACCTCGAGGTCGCCCCGGGGGAGGTCCACGGGTTCCTCGGCCCCAACGGCGCCGGCAAGACCGTCACCATGCGCATCGTCCTCGGCCTGCTGCGGGCCGACGCCGGTGAGGTCACCCTGCTCGGCGGCGACCCGTGGCGCGACGCTGTCGCCCTCCACCGGCGCCTCGCCTACGTCCCCGGCGACACCAACCTGTGGCCCAACCTCACGGGCGGCGAGATCATCGACGTGCTCGGCGGCCTGCGCGGCGGGCTGGACGGCACCCGTCGCGCCGCCCTGGTCGACCGCTTCGACCTGGACCCGCGCAAGAAGGCCCGCACCTACTCCAAGGGCAACCGCCAGAAGGTGGCGCTCGTGGCCGCGCTCGCATCCGACGCCGAGCTGCTGGTCCTCGACGAACCGACCTCCGGCCTCGACCCCCTGATGGAGGCGGTCTTCCAGGACTGCATCCTCGACGCCCGCGCCGAGGGTCGGACGGTGCTGCTGTCGAGCCACATCCTGGCCGAGGTGGAGAAGCTGTGCGACCGGGTGACCATCATCCGGCAGGGGGCCACGGTGCAGACCGGCACGCTCGACGAGCTCCGCCACCTCACGCGCACGACGGTCACCGCCGAGGTCCGGGAGTCACCCGAGGCGCTCGGCGACCTGGCCGGCGTGCACGACCTCGTCGTCGACGGGCACCGGGCGTCCTTCGACGTCGACAGCGACCACCTCGACGAGGCGATCAGCCGGCTGGCCGCCCTCGGGGTCACCTCGCTCACCAGCCACCCGCCCACGCTCGAGGAGCTGTTCCTGCGCCACTACGGCGACGAGCTGGCCGACATCGGCGTCGCCGGCACCGCCGCTCCCGACGACGGCCGCCCGTGATGCGGACCCTCACCGGCCTCTGGCGGCTCGTCCGCCTGATCCTGCGGCGCGATCGCGTCCGGCTCCCCGTGTGGGTGCTGGGCCTGGCTGCGGTCGTCATCGGCTCCGGCGCCTCGCTCGTGCCGCTGTACCCCGAGCAGGCCGACATCCAGCAGTACGTCGACCTCTTCGGCGACAACCCTGCGCTCATCGCCTTCGCCGGGCCGGGCTACGGGTTCGACAACCCCAACCTCGGCGTGATCCTGGTGAACGAGACCCAGCTCTGGGCCTGCATCGGCATCGCGCTGATGAGCATCTTCCTGGTCAACCGCCACACACGGGCCGAGGAGGACGCCGAACGCACCGAGGTCCTCCGCTCGAGCATCGTCGGGCGCCACGCCCCCACCGCGGCGGCCGTCGTCGTGGTCGCCGCGGCGAACGTCGTGTTCGCCGCCCTGTGCGGGATCGCGTTCGTGGCCCTCGGCTACGGCGCCACGGGCACGCTCGCCTACGCCGCCGGCCTCGCCGGGTGCGGTCTGGTGTTCACCGGCCTGACCGCGGCCCTCGCCCAGCTCGCCGGCAGCAGCCGGGCCACGCTCGGGCTGGCCACGGCCGTGCTCGGCCTCGCGTTCGTGCTCCGGGCCGTCGGGGACATCACGGGCAACGTGCTGCGCTGGCTGTCCCCGATCGGCTGGGCCCAGGGCGTGCGGGCCTACGCCGGCGAGCAGTGGTGGCCGGTGGCCCTCTGCCTCGCCGCCACCCTCCTCGCCGTGGCGGCGGCCTTCTGGCTGGCGACCCGCCGGGACCTGGGCTCGGGGATCCTGCCCCAGCGGCCCGGCCCCGCCCGGGCCGGGACGTGGGCCCGCAGCCCCATCGGCCTCGCGGTGCGGCTCCAGCGGGCAACGATCGTGGCGTGGATGGCCGGGCTCGCCCTCATGGGCGGCGTCTACGGCTCCATCGGTGAGGACGTCGAGGAGATGATCGAGGACAACGAGGCCTTCGCCGACGTCCTCGCCCAGATGGGCGGCGCCGACGTCACCGACTCCTTCTTCGCCACCGCCGTGTCGATGCAGGCCGTGCTCGCCGCCGGCTTCGCCATCTCCGCCGCGCTGCGGATCCGGTCCGAGGAGGCCGCCGGCCGGGTGGAGCCCATCCTCGCCGGCCCGGTCGGTCGGTGGCGCTGGGCGTGGAGCCACCTGCTGGTGGCTGCCGTGGGCACCGTGCTGGTGGTCGCCGCCGGCGGCGTGGGCGTCGGTGCCTCCTACGCCGCCGTGTCCGGCGACGCCAGCCAGGTGCTGCGCCTCACCGGCGCCGCCCTCGCCACCGTGCCGGCCGTGCTGGTGCTGGCCGGGGTTGCCGTCGCCCTGTTCGGGGCATCGCTGCGCCTCTCCCTGGTGGCCTGGGCCGGCCTCGGCGTGGTCGTCCTCGTCGAGCTGTTCGGCGAGCTGCTCCGGCTGCCGTCGTGGTCCCGGGTGGTCTCCCCGTTGCACCACGTGCCCGGGCTCCCCGCCGAGGACCTGCGCGCCGTGCCGCTGCTCGTCCTCACCGTCATCGCCGTGGCCCTCACCGCGGTCGGCCTGGCTCGGTTCCGGTCCCGGGACCTCCAGGTCGGTTAATCGTCGATCGGGTCGGAGATCCGGAGGCGGTTGCCGTCGGGGTCCTCGACCTTGAGCTCGCGGCCCCACGGCACCTCGGTGGGCTCCTGGTCCAGACGCCGGGCGAGGTCGTCGAGCTGGCTGTGGCGGATGTAGATGAGCGTGTCGGGGCTGGCGTCGTCGTCGTGCTCGGAGAGGTAGATGTGCCCCCGCCCGCGCGCGATGGACGCGAACCCCGGCTCGTCGGGCTCGAGGCGGTGCTCCCACTCCTTGTGGAACCCGAGCTGGGCGTACCACGCGACCGACTGGTCGATGGACGTGACGCGCAGGATCGGGATCACCTCTTGTGACACCGCGGTCACGCTAATGGCTGGGATCGACACCCGGCTCGGGGCCGGCCCCCTACGGTGGCGCCATGCGCACCGCCGTCACCGAACGCCTCGGCATCGAGTTCCCGATCCTGGCCTTCAGCCACTGCCGCGACGTCGTCGCCGCCGTCACCAACTCCGGGGGCATGGGCGTCCTCGGCGCGGTCGCCCACAGCCCGAAGCAGCTCGAGATCGACCTCGACTGGATCGCCGCGGAGACCAAGGGCAAGCCCTTCGGCGTCGACCTGCTGATCCCCCAGAAGTTCGTGGGCGCCGACGACGGCGGCCTCGAGGTCGGGAGCCTGCGGGACCTCATCCCCGCCGAGCACCGCGAGTGGCTCGACGGCCTCCTCGCCCAGAACGGCATCCCGCCGCTGCCCGAAGACGACGCCGAGGCGGTCCGCAGCTACGGCGGCATGCGCGTCGATCCGAAGTCGATGGCGCCCCTCGTGGACATCTCCTTCGCAAAGGGCGTGTCGCTCATGGCCTCGGCGCTCGGGCCGCCCCCGCCCTGGCTCATCGAGCGGGCCAAGGCCGAGGGCGAGGTCCCCGTGGCCGCCCTCGCCGGGTCCCTCGAGCACGCCATCCGCCACGACCAGGCCGGCGCCGACCTGATCATCGCCCAGGGCACCGAAGCAGGTGGGCACACCGGCGAGGTCGCCACCATGGTCCTGGTCCCCGAGGTCGTCGACGCCGTCCAAGCGCCCGTGCTGGCCGCCGGCGGCATCGGGCGGGGCCGCCAGATCGCCGCGTCGCTCGCCCTCGGCGCCGAGGGCGTGTGGTGCGGATCGGTGTGGCTCACCACCCAGGAGGCCGAGACCTCCGACGTCATCAAGGACAAGTTCCTCGCTGCCCCGTCCTCGGGCACCGTCCGGTCCCGCTCGCTCACCGGCAAGCCGGCCCGCATGATCCGCACCGACTGGACCGACGCGTGGGAGTCGGAGCCCTCGCCGGGGCCCCTCGGCATGCCGCTGCAGTCGCTGCTGGTGGCCGAGGCCCAGAGCCGCATCGCCCGGGTCGCGGCGAAGGACGAGGGCGCTCGTCGCCTGTCCACCTACTTCGTCGGCCAGATCGTGGGCTCCATGAACACGGTCCAGCCCGCCGCCCGCGTCGTGCTCGACATGGTCGAGGAGTTCATCGACGCCGTCGAGCGCCTCGACGGTCTGCTCCAGGACTGAGCAGGGCACAGAGGACCGATGCCGAGCGAGCTGCTGCGCACCGACCAGGTCACCATCGGCGGTGTGCCGACCCGGGCCGTCCGAGCGCCTGGCGATCCCGACAAGGTCCGCTACCTGTTCCTGCACGGGTTCTCCGACAGCGCCGACTGCTGGCAGCGGGTCCAGAAGCGCCTCGCTGCTGCCGGTCACGGCTCGCTGGCGGTGGACCAGCCCTCCCACGGCCACGCCGACCACCTCCGGCCCGACCTGTCCCTCATCGAGCAGTTCCTCGCCTTCGCCGCCGCCGCAGCGCGAGCCACCGACGACGGCCGCCCGATCGTCGTCGTGGGCAACTCGCTCGGCGGCGCCCACGCCCTGCTCCTCGGCCAGCACCACCCCGAGCTGGTGCACGGCGTGGCGGCCATCTCCCCGGCGGCCTTCGACCACCCGGGCTGGTTCCGGATCCTGGAGTCACGCTTCAACGTGGCCCCCGACGGCGTGGTCCCCGCCGTGGTGCGCCGCGCCCTGGCCGGGCCGGCCATGCGCGCCGTCGGCTTCGGCATGCCGCACCGCGTGCCGTCCGGCTTCGTCCGGACCTGGGCGAAGTCGTGGCACGACCCGGCCCGGCGACGTGCCCTGCACGACCTGGCCACCCGCGTGCCGGCCGAGTACTTCCACGCGGACCCGGTGGACCTGTGCGCCATCGACGTCCCCGTCCTGGCCCTCTGGGGCACGCGCGACCGGCTCACGCTGATCAGCAGCCGCGAGCGGTTCGAGCAGGACTGCGCCGACCTCGAGTTCGTGGCCCTGCCCGGGGTCGGGCACATGGCCCAGGTCGAGGTCCCCGGCCGAACCACCAAGCACCTCCTGGCCTTCGCCGAGCGCGTCGATGCCTCGGCTCCCGGTGCGCGCACCCCCGAGCCCGAGCTGGCCAGCGCCTGATCCTCGCCGTCTGGCTCCGGCCGGAGCGCATCTGCTGGACTGACAACCGCCGTTGCCAGCCTGCACGTCGAGGGGAAGTCGATGACCGTCACCACCACTGCGCCCGGTGCGCTGAGCCAGGACGAGGCCGCCGCCTTCCGCCAGCGCTGCATCGAGTTCCTCGATGAGCACGCCACCGGCATCCACCTCGACGGCGACCCCGATCCCCGGGCCGAGAAGCGCCTCCGCGCCGCGCAGGCCTTCCAGCAGGCCCTGGCCGATGCCGGCCTCGCCGGCATCACGTACCCCGCCGAGTACGGCGGCGCCGGGCTCACCAAGGAGCACGACAAGATCTGGCGCGAGTGCTACGCGCAGTACCCGTTCATGACCAGCGAGCTCACGATCAGCCACGGCATGTGCCTGCCGATGCTGGCCGAGTACGGCACCGAGGAGCAGAAGCAGCGCTACCTGGCCGACAACATCGCAGCCCGCACCGTCTGGTGCCAGATGTTCTCCGAGCCCGGCGCCGGCTCCGACGTCGCCAGCCTCCAGAGCCGGGCCGTCCTCGACGGTGAGGAGTGGATCCTCAACGGCCAGAAGGTCTGGACCACCCTCGCCCACCTGTGCGACTTCGGGATCGTCATCGCCCGCACCGATCCGGACCAGCCCAAGCACGCCGGCATCTCGATGTTCATCGTCGACATGCGCGCCCCGGGCGTCGAGATCCGCCCCATCCACCAGGTCGACGGCGGCCTGCACTTCAACGAGATCTTCTTCACCGACGTCCGCATCCCGGCCGAGAACCTGGTCGGCGATCTCAACAACGGCTGGCGCCTGGCCACGGCGATGCTCATGTACGAGCGCGTGGCCATCGGCGGCGGCGGCACCGACGGCGTCACCCACGCCAACGCCGACGCCCTCATCCTCGAGGCGGAGAAGCGGGGCGTGCTCGGCGACCCGGCCCTGCGCAACGACCTCATGGACCTGTACATCCAGGAGTCGGTGAAGTCCATGAACAGCCTGCGGACCCGGGCCGAGCTGAAGGCGGGCAAGACGCCCGGTCCGGCCGGCTCGCTCGGCAAGCTCCAGGGCACGCTCGTCAGCTACCTCGCGCGCGACCTGTCGATGCGCGTCGTGGGCGCCGACAGCATCGCCTGGGACGAGGAGGGTGGCCACAGGTGGTCGACCCAGGCCATCCGCTCCATGGGCAGCGGCATCGCCGGCGGCACCAACGAGATCCAGAAGAACATCATCGGCGACCGCGTCCTCGGCCTGCCCCGCGAGCCGAGCGTCGACAAGGACGTCCCGTTCAAGGACCTCCGCGTCGGCACCCAGCGCGACTGATCACTCGAGGCCGGCGCCCTTCCGGAACTGCTCGGTCGTGTTGATGTGCGGGAAGGGCTCGGCGGGGACGGGCAGGTCGAGCGCGGCGCAGATCGGCTCCCACCCGTCGCCCGTCTTCCAGACGAGCAGCCGATCGGCCGGGGCGCTGGTCCGCACGTCGGCGTTCCACGCCTCCACCGCGGCCATGAGGGCGTCCCGGGCGAGGAAGTCGGGGGTGAAGTCCTCGAACATGGCGACGGCCATGTCCCACCAGTCGTCGACGCCGGGGGTGGGCCACTCGTCCCGGGGCTTCTTGAACGTCTCGAGGATGGTCTGGTCGGCGGAGCGGAACCACTCGTCGGCCGGGCGCTCGGAGTGCAGGACCAGCGCATCCGGGTAGGCCTCGGCCAGCTCCTTCCAGCACGCGGCCGACGGCCAGTCCACCGTGGCGGCGAAGCCGTCGAAGAGGTCGTCCCAGTCGGTGCGCTCCCCCTGGATCGCCGCGGTCCAGCGGGCCGGGTGCTCGGGCCGGGGGAAGCACTCCATCATGTGGTAGCAGGGCTCGCCGAGCAGCAGCTCGAGCGCGTCCTTGAGCGACCTCGTCCCGGTGCGGCCGAGACCGCTTCCCACCACCCGCAGCGCCATGGCGCCCAGTTTGGCCTAGAGCGTCGGTGCCTGGTTGGCGAACGCGAGCTCCCGGTCCTGCTCGCGCTGGTCGTCGTCGAGGGGACGGGTGCCGCGCACCTCGTAGGTGGCGCGGTACTCGGGGAGCACCTCGCCGTGCTCGTCGACCATCCACCGCATCGCCATGCGGCGCGGGACGCGCACCACGTCGACCTCGACGTAGGTGCCGAAGACGTGGTCCCAGAACGGGGTCGTGACCCCGTGGTTCTTCAACGGCGCGTGGAAGTGGTGGGTGAAGTGGTGCTTGCGCACCATGTGCTCGTAGCGGTTGGCGTACGGGCGGCGGTGCGCCCGCCAGTGGACGAGGTCGTAGAAGCCGTAGGCCACCAGGTAGCCGATCCCGACGCCCCAGCCGAGGTCGGCGGTGCCGGCCAGGCGGCCGAGGAACGGGATGAGGCCGAGGGACACGAGCAGCACGCCGGTCCAGGAGAGGTACCAGCTCTCGAGCACGGTGTCCTCGGAGCCGTGGTGGCGGAGGTGCTCCCGGGAGCCGTAGTTGCTGCCCCGGGCCTCGTGGAACGCGAAGCGGTGCAGCACGTACTCCATGAAGCTCCACAGCACGATCCCGGCCGGCAGGCCGAGGGCGAGGAGGACGGGGGAGTCGGGGGAGGGCATCAGGGATCGGTCCCTTCGGGGATGGGGCGGGCGAGGGGGGCGGCAGCTTCGAGGCCGTCCACGACGTGGTGGGCGGTGTCGAGGGGTCCGGGCGCCGCACCCCAGCCGCGCAGCAGCGCGTCGAGGACGTGGCGTCCGGTGGCGGTCGGGTCGAGGAGGTCGTCGTCCCAGCGCTGCACCACCCGCAGCTGCACGCAGCCGGTGAGGGCGGCGGCGAGGGCGATGGTGCGGCGATCGGCGGGCTCTGTGTCCCCGAGCGCACCGGTCCGGGCGGCTGCGGCCAGGCGGGCCTCGGCCAGGCCGAGCAGGCGCATGGCGGCCGGCACGACGCGGCCGGCCTCCTCCGGCGGGACGGACTCGGTGACGTCGGAGAGCAGCAGGAGCAGCAGCTGCATCTCCTCGGGGTACGCCTGTGCCGCGGTGAGCCAGAACCGGCCGAAGGCCACGACCGGGGCCAGGCGGGCCGCATCGTCGTCGGCGCCGTCGAGGGCGCGGTCGACGTCGGCGCCGAGCAGCGCGGCCGACGTGGCCAGGCGCTCGATGGCCTCCCGCTGCACCTCGGCCACCAGCGCGCCCTTGGACGGGAAGTACGTGTAGACGCTGCCGACGGCGGCGCCGACCTCCTGGGCCAGGCGCTGCATGGTGAGGGCGTCGAGGCCCTCGGCGAACACGAGGGACAGCGCGGCCCGCAGGTAGGCGCGGTGCCGGGCCAGCCGGTTGCGCTCGCGCGCGCCGACCGGCGCCGCCGGCGCGGCGTGGGGGTCGGGGACGGCCGAGAGCTGAACCACGTTCAGAGTCTGAACGACGTTCAGTCTCGGCGTCAACCCCGAGACGGGCCGGCGTGGAGCCGGGTACCGTGTGGCGGCGTGGACTTCGACGACGTGATCCGCATCGGGACCGAGCTGCCCGACGTGGAGGTGTTGACGTCGTACGGCACGCCCGCCCTCAAGGTGCGCGGCAAGGCGTTCTGCCGCCTCTGGGGCGACGACGAGCGCGAGCGCAAGGGCCCCGACGTCGACGGCGAGGTCCTGGTCGTGTTCGTGGACGCGGCCGAGAAGCGGGCCTGGATCCAGACCTCCGACGGCGCCCTGTTCGACCAGGCCCACCACCACGGCCACGGCGCCATGCTGGTGAAGCTGGACGAGGTCGACGAGGACCTGCTCCTCGACGTGCTCGAGCAGAGCTACCGGCTCAAGGCCCCTCGGACGCTGCTGCGCCGGTTGGACGAGCTCGCGGGCCGGTAGGCGCACGCGCGGCGGTCGGCGACGGTGTCCGCTCGCCGGCCGAGCGGAACCAGCGGTGCAGCAGGAGCGCGAGCACGCCGAGGTGCACGGCGGCCGTGGGCACCCACATGATCGCCCCGGCCACCTGCTGGTCGGCGAGCGGGTCGATGCCCCAGCCCTCGGCGCCCTCGGCGTGGGACCCGTACCAGGGTCGGGTCGAGAGGGCGAGGAGGGCACCGAGGGCGCTGCCGTGCAGGGCGCTGAGCCCCAGCGACGCAGCGGACCACAGCATCTGGCGTCGGCGGGCCGCGCCGAGCACGGCAGACCAGAGCAGGGTTGCGCCGCCGAGCAGGGTGGCGTGCTCGAGCCCGTGGACGAGATCGGAGCGCAGCGCGGCCTCGTACAGGGCAGGGACGTGCCACACGGAGAGCACGCCGAGACCGACCGATGTCGCCGCGAGGGGCCACCAGGGGATGCGCGCCACCAAGCGGGCCGCCGGTACCAGCACCTGATCGGCCCTGCGCAACGGCAGCACGCGCCGGATCGTGGCCACGGGTGCGGCGAGCACCAGCAGGGGCGCAGCCACCGCCGTGAGAAGGAGGTGCTGGACCATGTGGGCGGAGAACACCGTGCTGGCGGCCGCGTCGAGCGGCGAGGCGAGCGAAACCAGCAGCACCAGCACGGCGACGGCACCGAAGCCGGCGCGCCGGCGGACGAGCGCGGCGAGCGGTGCCCGGCTGCCGGCAGCCCGCGCACCCGCGGCGTACGCGAGCACGAGGGCGCCCACGGCCAGGAGCGCCAGCGGGTCGCCGCCCCAGGACGTCCGCAGCTCGTCCCGGGCCACGGCGCCGTGGGCGAGCACCGCAGCGGCGCCGACCGCGTTCATCGCAGGGACAGGAGGTAGGCGGCGATGTCCCGGGCGTCGGCATCGGTGACCCCGAGATCGGGCATCGCGGTGCCGGGCTCGACCGAGTCGGGATCCCGGATCCAGCGGACGAGGTTCTCGAGGTCGTTGGCCAGCGTGCCGGCGATGAAGGTCCGGTGACCCCAGCCCTCGAGCGGGGGGGCCACCAGCGAGTCGGCGCGCCGGATGCCGGGGATGCGGTGGCACGCCCCGCAGCCGTAGGCCTCGATCGCGTCGGCCCCGGCGGCCGGATCGCCCACGTCGGCCCCCGGGGGTCTGGGGGTGGGATCGTCCCGGCACCCTGCGACGAGGAGGATCGCCGCAGCGACGGCGGGACCGATGGCACGGCGCCTCAGTGGCACGGGTGCACCACCAGCGCCGATGCCCCGACGAGCAGCGTGGTCAGCGCGAACAACCCGGCGAGCACCACGCCGGCCATGCCGAGGAACCGGACCACGGTCGGTCCGTCGTGCGATCGCGGGTCCCACAACGCCCAAGATCGCCGGCCGGCGCCGCTGATGCCGGCGAGGGCGACGGCGGTGACCACGACGAACGCCCAGCCGTGGCGCCACTCGCAGGAAGGCGGCACGAGCAGGTAGCTGGCGTTGAGGTGGCCGAACCACAGCGCGGGCCCGACGCTCGCGAGGAGCAGGGCACGCACCGCCTCGGGCGGGGAGTGCGGCCGGCTGCCGGCGAACGCCGTGCGGGTGCGCGCCTCGGTGCCGGCCACGTCAGCCCCCGCTCCCGAGCAGCTGAGGCCAGCCGTAGACGACGCCGGCCACGGCGGCCCACGAGAGCGCGATGACCGTCCACCACGTCGCCGAGATCGCCGCGGCCGCCGACACCCACGGGTGGTCCCCGAGGCGGGCCGCCTGGTAGGCGGCGAACGCGTTGATGCCCACGCCGGCCAGTGCGATGACACCGACGAAGGCGTGGAGCACGAGCAGGCTCGCGTCGTGGGCGCGTTCGGTGCCGGACAGCCCGAGATCGGCGAGCATCGACGCGCCACCGGCGAGCGCCAGCACCCCGACCCCGGCCCCGAGGCCCAGCAGGCCCGCACCCGGCAGGCGATCGGCGCCGCGGTGGCGAGGCCGACCCGCTCGCACGGACGCGGCCGCAGCCAGGCAGATGATGCCGACCAGGACGGCGGGGCGCAGGGCGGGCAGCGGCGGTGTCCCTTCCGGCGGCCACGTCTCCACGCTGACCGCGAGGTAGAGGTGGGCGTAGCAGAAGTAGGCGAGGAGTACGGCGAGCACGGCGGCACCCGCCGCGGCACCCCACACGCCGGTGGAGCGCCGACCATCGAGGACGTCGCCGAGCTCGTGGCGCCGCATGCCCACCGTTCCGGCCTCCGGGCGCACCCAACCGACGATGGCGGCAAGGGTCCCGGATGCGCCGACGACCACGAGCGGGACGTTGTCGACCAGCACGCCCACCATCGCGACGGCCATGGCGAGCGCGGTCACGAGGGGCCAGTACGACGGCCCGGGAAGGAGCGCAACGCCGCGGAAGCGGCCGTCGACGGCGGTGGTGATCGGCTGCTCGCGGACCCCGGCCGGCGGGTCGGCCAGCCGGGCCAGCACGGCCTCGGCCGTCGGGTCGGCGCCCGCCGGCGCCGGGTTCCACAGCGGTTGGGCCGATGTCACCACGGGGGGGACGGCGAAGTTGTAGGGCGGCGGCGGCGACGACGTCGCCCACTCGAGGGTGTCGCCGCCCCACGGGTCGTCGACCGCCTCCGGCCCGGACCGTGCCGTGCGCACGAGGTTGGTGACGAAGACGAGCACCCCGGCGGCGAAGGCGAACGCTCCCAGCGTGGACAGCAGGTTCAGCGCACCCCACCCGTACTCGTCGGGGTAGGTGTAGAAGCGCCGGGGCATGCCCCGGAGGCCGAGGATGTGCTGGGGGAAGAACGCCACGTTGAAGCCGACGAACATCGTCCAGAACGCGACCTTGCCCAGGGACTCGCTCGGCTGGCGTCCCACCAGCTTCGGCCACCAGTGGTGCAGGCCGGCGAACAGGGGGAAGACCACGCCTCCGATGAGCACGTAGTGGAAGTGGGCGACCACGAAGTACGAATCGTGGACCTGGGCGTCGAAGGGGAAGGCGGCGACCATCACGCCGGTGATGCCACCGAGGGTGAAGATGACGATGAAGCCGGCGATGAACAGCAGCGGCGTCTCCCAGCGGGGGCGTCCGAACCGGAGGGTGGCGAGCCACGCGAAGACCTGCACGCCGCTCGGGATGGCGATGAGCGCGCTCGACACGGCGAAGAACGCGAGGACCAGGGGTGGCAGGCCCGTGGTGAACATGTGGTGCACCCAGAGACCGAAGCTGAGGACGGCGATGGCGACCTGGGAGATCACGATGGCGGCGTACCCGATGATCGGCCGCCGGGAGAACACCGGGACGATCGCCGAGATCACGCCGGTCGCCGGCAGGAGCATGATGTAGACCTCGGGGTGCCCGAAGATCCAGAACAGGTGCTGCCACAGCAAGGGGTTCCCGCCCCCGTCCGGGTCGTAGAACGGCGCTCCGGTCTTGCGCTCCACCTCGAGCAGCAGCGAGGCGACCACCACGGCCGGGAACGCGAACAGGATCATCGCCGACATCACCAGCTGGCTCCAGGCGAACAGCGGCATGCGGTGCAGGGCCATGCCGGGTGCGCGGTGCCGCAGGATCACGATGACCAGCTCCAGCGCGCCGAGGATCCCCGAGATCTCGACCAACGTGACCCCGAGGAGCCAGAAGTCCAGGTTGCTGCCGGGTGAGTACTCGGGCCCGGCGAGCGGCGTGTAGGCGAACCAGCCCCCGTCCGGCACCGAACCGGTGACGAAGCTCCAGTAGAGGATGAACCCACCGAACACGTACAGCCAGTAGCCGAACGCGTTGAGCCTCGGGAACGGCAGGTCTCGGGCCCCGACCATCAGCGGGACCAGGTACATGCCGAGGCCCTCGAGGATCGGCACGGCGAAGAGGAACATCATCGTCGTGCCGTGCATCGTGAACAGGGCGTTGTACGCGTCGGGGCTGAGCACGTCCTGCTCGGGGCCGCCCAGCTGCCAGCGCATGAACATCGACTGGAGCCCGCCCACGAGCAGGAACCCGAGGGCGGTGAAGACGAACCGCCGGCCGATCTGCTTGTGGTTCACCGCCATCAGCCACCCGGGAAGCCCGGGAGGCGCCTGCCACGCGCTCGTGAGGCGCTCGGCCGGCTGCGCCCTGCCGGTGTCGACGTCGGCGGCGGTCACTCGAGGGACTCCAGGTACGCGACGAGCGCCCGGTGCTGCTCGGCGTCGAGGACGGTGGGCGGCATCCGGTTTCCGGGCTTGATCCGCTGTGGGTCGGCGATCCAGCCGCCGAGGTTGCCCCGGTTGTTGGGGATGGTGTTCGCACCAAGGGTCAAGCGGCTGGCGATGTGGGTGAGGTCGGGGCCGACATCGCCGACGGCGCTGGTGCCGCGCACGGTGTGGCAGCTCGCGCAGCCGAGGGTCGCGAAGGCCTCGGCCCCGTCGCGTTCGGCGCTGGTGCTCGGCGTCCCGGCCTCGGCTGCCTCGCGCTCCGACCACGCCTCGAACTCCTCGGCGTCGTGGGCCACCACGAGCAGCTTCATGTGGGCGTGCTGGATGCCGCAGAACTCCGCGCACAGCCCCTCGTAGCGACCGGGCTCGTCGGCGTCGATCACGATGTGGGTGTCCTCACCCGGGATCAGGTCGACCTTGCCGTGCAGGTTCGGCACCCAGAAGGAGTGGATGACGTCCTCGCTGGTCATGGAGATCCGCACCTCCCGGTCGACGGGGATGTGGATCTCGTTCGCCGTCACCGCCCCGGTGTCGGGGTACCGCACCTCCCACCAGAACTGGTGGCCGACCAGCTCGACGTGGAGCACGTCCTCGCCGCCGCGCGACCACAGCCGGTCGCCGATGACGAGCGTCAGCAGGGACAGGGGGAGGACGACCACCACGGGGAGGAGGACGCCGCCGAGCAGCATCCAGCGGTGACCGGCCCGCTCCGACGCGTCGTCGGCGGTCAGGGGTGCCGAGGACCTGTCGCCGGCAGGCGCACGTCGCCGACTGCGCCAGAGGACCACGAGCACGAGCGCGAAGACCGCCGTCCCGAGGCCGAGCATGATCCACCACAGGACGGCGATCTCCCGGGCTCCCCGTCCGGCCGGGTCCAGCGCGCTCGGGTCTCCGCCGCAGGCGGCGAGGACGGCGCCCGCCGCGAGCAGGGCTGCGCCGCGCCGGGGGCTCACGGCGCCGACCGCCGCTGGAGGGCGTGGCAGACCTGCCACGTGACGGCCGCGACGACGGCCGGGAGCGTCAGCAGCGCCACCCGGTAGCCCCACGTGACGGAGCCCACCCCCGTGTCGAGCAGCATGGCCTGCGTGTCGTGGCTGGCGGCGGCGACGAGGAGCCCGAGCAGCGAGATCCCGGCGGCGCCGATGGCAGTGCGCACGGGCCGGTCCCGGGGCCGGTCGAGCAGGTGGTGGTGGTCCCGGTCGCCCGTCACCCGCTCCTCGAGGAACGGCCACGCGAGCAGCAGGGCGAACCAGGCCAGCGGGAAGGCGACGCCGGCGACGAAGGGCGAGGGGACCTCCCGGCCGAAGACCTCGAAGCCGACGGGGGGGAAGATGCGGAGCGCACCCTCGACCCACTGGAGGTACCAGTCCGGCTGGGCGGGGACGGTGGCCGCCGCCGGGTCGAAGGGCCCGTAGAGCCACACCGGGTTGACCTGCACGAGTGCGCCGAGGAGCGTCAGCACCCCGGCGACGACGAGGAGCAGCGCCGTCGTCTTCACGAGGTAGGCGGGCCACATCCGGTCGCCCACGACGTTGCCCTCGCGCCGCTCGCCCCCGGGGAACTGCGTGTGGGTCCGGGAGAACACCTGGAAGAGGTGGAACCCCAGGAGGCCGGCGATCGCCACGGGGATCACGAGCACGTGCGCCCAGTACAGCTGGGAGATCATCTCCTCCGCCGGGAACTCACCGGCGAACACGAGGTACGCGAGGTCGGGGCCGATGACCGGCACCGACTGGGCGAAGGTGTAGGCGATCCGGACCCCGGTGCCGGACAGGAGGTCGTCGGGGAGCGACAGCCCCATGAAGCCGTTCGCCAGGGCGAGCATCAGCAGCGAGACGCCGACGCACCAGTTGAGGCGCCGCGGCCGCCGGAACGCGCCCGTGAAGAAGATCCGGGCGGCGTGCACGGCGATGGCGGCGGTGAACACGAGCGCAGCCCAGTGGTGGACCTGGCGGGCCAGCAACCCGCCCCGCACCTCGAAGGAGAGCTCGAGCGTCGACGCGTAGGCCGGGCTCATCTCGATGCCACGGAGCTGCTCGTAGGCGCCGTCGTACACCACCTCCCCGGGCCCGCGGTCGAAGTGCAACGTGAGGAACAGCCCGGTGCCGACCAGCACGAGGAAGCTGTAGAGGGCGATCTCGCCGAGCAGGAACGACCAGTGGTCGGGGAAGACCTTGCGGAGCACCCCGGCGACCTTGCGCTCCGCCCGGGTCCGGAGGTCGGTGCCGCTCACCGCGGCCGCCCCCACCAGCCGGGACCGACCGGGCCGGTGAAGCCACCCCCGGCCCGGAGCGTGCCGTCGTCGTCGATCACGAGAGGCAGCTGTGGCAGCGGCCGATCAGCGGGGCCCTGCACGGGCCGGGCACCATCGAGCACGTCGAAGACCGCTTGGTGGCACGGGCACACGAGCACGTCGGGGTCCTGCTGGAACAGGCCGACCGGGCACCCCATGTGCGTGCACAGCTTGGAGTAGGCGACGTGGCCGTCGGGCGCCAGCTCCTCGAAGCGCGGACGGTTCCCGAGGCGGCGGGTGTCGACGCGCAGCAGCACGGCCTGGGAGTCGGCCGCGCCGATGGCGTGGTCGGGGAAGACGGTGAGGAACGAGCCCGGCGCGAGGTCGCCGGCCTGCACCGGTCGGCCGTCGTCGGTGACGACTGCGTCGCCGCGCCGCCACGACGTCTCCCGGAGCTCCCGGCGGGCATCGGTGCGACCCCGAAGGAGCGCGCCACCGCCGACGGCGCCGAGGACCGCGACCGCCGAGCCGCCGACCACCAGACGTCGCCGCGTCTGCGGTCGCGTCTCCGGATCGCAGCCCTGGCACGCGGGTGAGCCAGGGGCGTGCCGCTCCTCCTCGTCGTCGGGTGGACCGAGCAGGTGCTTGGCGACCGTCGCGAAGGCCGCCCCCAGCGCCAGCGCCCCGATGCCGAGGGCCGCGCCGGCCGGACCGTGGTCGTCGCGGGTGAAGAGCAAGGTGACGCCGGTGACGAGCGCTCCTGCGCCGCCCGCCAGCAGCACCGCCAGACGGGCGACCGCCCACGGTCGCAGAGGGAGCACGTCGGTGGGCTTCACGCCCCGTCTTCCGATCTCGGTGGCCGGCGGGCGATCCAGCCGGCCAGCACGAGCAGGACCGGCAGGGCGACCCCGAGCGCGATCAGCGCCTCGTCGGGTCGCCCGGTCCGGAAGATCGGCCACCCACCACGGTCCACCGGCGACTGCAACCGCTGCACGTAGGCGACGATCGCACCCAGCTCCTCGTCGGTGAAGCCGTCGGGCCCGAAGGCGGGCATCGCGCCCGGCCCGCTCACGACGGCGGCGGCCACGACGGAGGGCTCGGCGTCGAACAGCGGTGGTGATCGGCGGTCGTACGCGAGGGCGGCGCCGACGGCGGTGGCGCCGTGGCACGCGCCGCAGTGCAGCCGGTACAGCCGGCCGCCCTCGGCCGCATCGGCGTCCCGCCAACCGACGTCGGGCAGGGTCGGCCCGTCCCCGAAGCCGGCGACGTGGGCGGTGATGGCGGCGATGTCCTCGTCCGAGTACTGCGTCGGCCCGCGCTGCGGCACCGCGTCCGGGTCGTCGAGGGGCATGCGTCCGGTCACGAGCGCGTAGTGGGTGGTGGCCTCACCGGCGTCGGTGATCGGCACGCCACGAGGCGAACCCTGGCCTTCGGCACCGTGGCAGAACACGCAGTCGCGGCCGTAGAGGGCGGCTCCCCGTTCCCCGGGGGCGGCGGTCGGCTCGGCGTCACCCCGAGCGGAGGCGCTGGGGGCGCGCAGACCGGCGATGGCGAACCCGACGGCGACGGCGCCGACCGCGACGAGCCTCGTCCACGTCCTCGCCTGGCTCGCTTCCACCTGCATCGCATCACCCGCTGGTCGGCCGGTGGTGGTCGACCGTACCCCGGAGCCCGTTGGCGCAGACCGGGCCGGTGACCGATCAGGCGGTTTCCTTCCAGCGGTTGAAGTAGGTGATCTCGCCCGCGGGACGGCGGCTCGCCGGTGTGAACCCGCTGCCCTTGTAGTAGCCCACCGGCAGCAGGGCGACCTGCGTGACGGTCTCGGGGATGCCGAGCATCTCGGCCACCTCCTGCTCGTGGAAGAGGTGGAAGGTCGTCCACGCCGACCCGAGCCCCCGGGCGCGGGCAGCGAGCTGGAAGCTCCACACCCCCGGCGCCACCGAGCCGTGGTAGCCGGCGATCTCGGCGTTGCTCGCCCCCTCGGGCAAGCGGTCGAGGCGCAGGGCGATGACCATGGCGGGCACCTCGGCGATGTGGTCGACCAGGTAGGTGGCCGAGTCCAGGACCCGCTGCTGGCCCTCGTCGACCTCGCCGGCGGCGTTGGCGGCCAGGTACGGCCGGCCCACCTGCTGGTAGAGCGGCGCGATCTGCGCCTTGAGCTCGGGGTCGTCGACCACCAGCCACCGGTTGCGCTCGAGGTTGCCGCCCATCGGGGCGTGCTGGGCGATGTCGATGCACTCGAGCAGCAGCTCCCGGGGGACGGGTCGCTCCAGGTCCATGCGCTTGCGGACCTGCTTGGTGGTGGTGAGGAGGCGGTCGACCTGGTCGAGGTCGAAGCGGTCAGCGTCGGAGGTCATGGCGCCAGCCTGACCGACCGCAGGCCCTGACCGCTCGCACTATGGTCGCCTCACCGCCGACGCACGCACTCCAGGGGGATCCTGCGCCATGTCCGACAGCCAATCCGGGGCCGCCATCGAGGCACTGGGGGGCGAGACCCGCACCTTCCCGCCGCCCGCTGACTTCCAGGCCCAGGCCCTCGTCAGCGATCGCTCCCTGTACGAGGAGGCCGACGCCGACCGCGAGGCGTTCTGGGCCCGCCAGGCCCGGGAGCTGCTCACCTGGCGCACCGACTTCGACACCGTGCTCGAGTGGGAGCTGCCGCACGCCAAGTGGTTCGTCGGCGGCTCGCTCAACGTGTCGGAGAACTGCCTCGACCGCCACGTCCAGGCCGGCAACGGCGACAAGGTGGCGTACCACTGGGAGGGCGAGCCGGGCGACACCCGCACGTTCACCTACGCCGAGCTGCTCGACGAGGTCTCCCGGTTCGCCAACGTCCTCAAGGACCTCGGCGTGGCCAAGGGCGATCGGGTGTGCCTGTACATGCCGATGATCCCCGAGCTGCCCATCGCCATGCTGGCCTGCGCCCGCATCGGTGCCCCGCACTCGGTGGTGTTCGGCGGGTTCTCCTCCAACGCCCTGGCCGACCGCATCAACGACGCCGAGGCCAAGGTCCTCATCACCGCCGACGCCGGCTATCGCCGCGGCGAGCCGTCCACGCTCAAGCCGGCGGCCGACGTCGCCCTGGCCGACACCTCGAGCATCGAGCACGTCGTGGTGGTCGACCGCTGCGGCACCGACCCGGAGATGACCGAGGGCCGGGACCACTGGTGGCACGACCTCATGGCCGACGCCAGCACCGACTGCCCGGCCGAGGCGATGGACAGCGAGGACCTGCTGTACCTGCTCTACACCTCGGGCACCACCGGCATGCCCAAGGGCATCATGCACACCACCGGGGGCTACCTCACCCAGGTGGCCTTCACCCACAAGTACGTCTTCGACATCCACCCCGACACCGACGTGTACTGGTGCGCCGCCGACATCGGCTGGGTCACCGGCCACAGCTACATCGTCTACGGCCCCCTCACCAACGGCGTCACCAGCGTCATGTACGAGGGGGTGCCGAACCACCCGGGCAACGACCGCCTGTGGGACATGGTCGAGCGCTACGGGGTCACGAAGTTCTACACGGCACCCACGGCGATCCGGACCTTCATGAAGTGGGGCCGCCAGGAGGTCGACCGCCACGACCTCTCGTCGCTGCGGGTGCTCGGCACCGTCGGCGAGCCGATCAACCCGGAGGCCTGGATCTGGTACCACGAGGTCATCGGGGCCGAGCGCTGCCCGATCGTGGACACCTGGTGGCAGACCGAGACCGGCGGGATGATGATCGCCCCGCTGCCCGGCGTCACCACCACCCGACCGGGCACGGCCACCCACGCGCTGCCGGGCATCTCGGCCGAGCTGGTCGACGACGAGGGCAACCCCGTCGCCGAGGGCGGCGGCTACCTCACGATCACCGAGCCGTGGCCGTCGATGCTGCGGGGCATCTGGGGCGACGAGCAGCGCTACGTCGACACCTACTGGTCCCGGTTCGAGGGCCGGTACTTCGCCGGCGACGGCGCCAAGATCGATCCGGACGGCTACCTGTGGGTGCTCGGCCGGGTCGACGACGTGATGAACGTCTCCGGCCACCGGCTGTCCACCACCGAGATCGAATCCGCACTGGTCTCCCACCCGTCGGTGGCCGAGGCCGCGGTCGTGGGCGCCACCGACCCCACCACCGGGCAGATCCCCATCGCCTACGTCATCGTGCGCGGCGACGTCGAGGTCACCGACGACCTCGGCGAGGTGCTGCGCCAGCACGTCGCCCAGGAGATCGGGCCCATCGCCAAGCCCAGGACCGTCGTGCTGGTGCCCGAGCTGCCCAAGACCCGCTCCGGCAAGATCATGCGGCGCCTGCTGCGAGACGTGGCCGAGGGCCGGGACCTGGGCGACACCACCACGCTCGCCGACGCGGGCGTCGTCGACGAGATCAAGACCCGGGCCCAGGGCGGCGGCGACGAGTAGGCGGCCGCCCCGGGCGAGCACCGCGCTCGCCCCCGGTCGGGCCGGCCGGGACCGCCGGTAGCCTCCCGCGGATGCGCCGATCGCTGGCCTTGCTCGTCCCGCTCGTCGTCCTCGTCGCGTGCGGCGGCGACGACGACGACGCTGCGGACCGTGCGACCACGACGGTCGTCGACGATGCGTCGATCACCGACACGACCGCGCCGCCGGAGGCCGAGGCCGACGAGCCCGCCGAGGGCGCGCCGAGCGAGACGGCCCCCGACACGACGGTGCCCATGGATGCCCCGGCCGGGGACGCCCCGGACGGCGCCGACGGAGGCGATGGCCTCGGCGACGCCGTGCTCGCCAGCGACCTCGACGGCCGCGGCCCGGTGCCCGGCCCCGGTGACACCGCCGCCACCGGCCGCTTCGAGGCCGAGCTCGTCGACGGCACCCTGTGCGTGGATCTGGTGGCCTCCGGCCTGGACGCCGCGGTCACCGAGGCCCACCTGCACGGCGGCCCCGAGGGGGAGGAGGGCCCGGTGCTCGTCGACCTCGGCCCGCCCTCGACCAGCGACGGCGGCGGCACCACCTGGACCGATGTCTGCACCGGCGTGGACGACGACGTCATCGACGACCTGGCTGCGGCGCCCGAGCTGGCCTACGTGGACGTCCACACGGCGTCGTTCCCCGACGGTGCGATCCGCGGCCAGCTCGGCGTGATCTCGATCTTCGACCGGACGCTGGACTGACATGGCCTGGTACGACCCCGACAACTGGGCCTGGCGCGACGGGCACGTGGAGCCCGGCGAGACCGTGGTGTTCGACCTCGACGGCGTCCTCTCCGACGCCACCCGTCGCCAGCACTACCTCGAGTGGCCACGCCGCGACTGGGAGACCTTCTTCGAGGAGTGCGGCGAGGACCAGCTGATCGCCGAGGTCGCCCGGGTCCTGGAGTGCCTCGACGAGGACCTGCGCGTCGTGCTCCTCACCGCCCGCCCCATCCGGGTCCAGCCCCAGACGCTGCGCTGGCTCGAGCACTACGACCTGCGCTGGGACCTGCTGGTGATGCGCGACTGGGGCGACTACATGGCGGCCCCGAGCTTCAAGCGCCTCACCGTCCACCAGCTGCGCGACTACGGGTTGGACCTGCGCCTCGCGTTCGAGGACGACCAGCGCAACGTCGACATGTTCCACGACGAGGGCGTCCCCTGCGTCTACATCCACTCCGGCTACCACACGTGACCAGCGTCAGCGACCACGCCGAGGAGGTGGCGCGCGAGCAGGCCCACATCGACCGGGCCTACGGGGCGCTCGACCGCCTGCGCGAGGGGGCGGCTGCGGCCGGCCCCTCGGCCCTCGACGACGACGAGGGCGCCGGCGGCACGTTCCAGGAGCGCTTCGAGCGCGAGCGTGCCACCGCCGATGCCCGGCGCCGCCTCGGCGAGCTGCGGTGGGGCGACCCGCCGCTGGTGTTCGGTCGGATCGACCTCGCCGGGGCGGTCGAGGGCCAGGAGCGGTTCCACGTCGGGCGCATCGGCGTGTTCGCCGAGGACCAGACCCAGCTGGTCGTCGACTGGCGGGCGCCGATCGCCGAGGGCTTCTACCGCGCGACGCGGGCCGACCCGATGGGCCTGCGCCGGCGCCGGGCCTTCCACTGCCGGGGCCGGCGGCTGCTCGCCATCGACGACGTGGTGCTCGACGCCGACGCCGGCGCACCGGCGTCCGACGAGGACGCCCTGGTCGGGGAGGCCGCGCTGCTCGCCTCCCTGGCGGGGCCGCGCACCGGGCGCATGTCGGACGTGGTGGCCACGGTCCAGGCCGAGCAGGACGAGGTCATCCGCGCCCCGATGGCCGGGCTCACCATCGTCCAGGGGGCGGCGGGCACCGGCAAGACGGTGGTCGCCCTGCACCGGGCCGCCTACCTGCTCTACACCTTCCGAGACGTGCTGGACCGCCAGGGCGTGCTCGTCCTCGGGCCCAACGGCCGGTTCCTCGACTACGTGCGCGACGTGCTGCCCTCGCTCGGCGAGCACGACGTGCGCCTCGCGACCGTCCACCAGCTGTACCCGGGCGTCCGGGCCGTCCCCGACGACGACGTCCGGGTGGCGTCGCTCAAGGCCGACCTGCGCATGGTGCGCGTGGTCCGGCGGGCCCTGCGCATGCGCCAGCGGCGGCTGCGCACCGTGGCGCGCGTGCCGGTCGGGCGCTTCATCCTGAAGCTGGAGCCGGCGGTGGTGAACCACGTGGTCGACACCGCGCGCGGCCTCGAGGGCACCCACAACCAGCGCCGGCGCATCGTGGAGGACGACCTCGTCGCCGAGCTCGCCGCCGAGCTCCGCCGCCGCAACACCGCATCGGTCGACCGGATGCGCGACCCCGGCACCGACGGCCTCCGCCACCTCCTGCGGCGCACGCCGGCCTTCGTCGAGCTGCTCGACCGCGTGTGGCCGCTGCTGCGGCCGGAGGAGCTGCTGCACGACCTGTTCGGCTCCGAGGCGATGCTGCGCCACGCAGGTCGCAACGGGCTGCTCACGGTCGAGGAGCAGCGCCTGCTCCACCGAGACCGCTCGGCCGGCTGGCGCGCCGTGGCGTGGACCCACGCCGACGTGCCGCTCCTGCACGAGGCCCACGCCCGGCTCGGCCCGCTCCCGGTCCCGCCGCCGCCGTCCACGGACCCGACCGAGGACGAGCAGTACCTGGTCGACCGCGTCATCGAGCACGTGCTCCTCGCCATGGAGCAGGGCATGGACCCGGTGATGGAGGCCGACCTGCGCCGCAGCGTCCTCGACGAGATCCGGGTCGACACCGACACCACGATCGAGGCGGCCCGCCGACCCGAGGTGCTGCCCGTGTGGGGCACGGTGCTGGTCGACGAGGCCCAGGATCTGTCCCCGATGGCATGGCGCATGGTCGCCCGGGCCTGCCCGAACCAGTCCATGACGATCGTCGGCGACCTGGCCCAGGGCACCGCCCCGTGGTCGCCGCGCTCGTGGGACGAGGTGGTGACCTGGATCGGGCCCCGTCACCCGGCCCGCCGCCACGAGCTGCACGTCAACTACCGCACCCCGACCGAGATCATGGCGTGGGCCGCGCCGCTGTCGGCCGCCCCCAGCCGCGCTCGCGCGGTCCGCTCGAGCGGGCACGAGCCCCGAGCCGTCGCGGTCGCTGCCGCCGAGCTCTCCGACGCGGCGGCGGCGCACGCCCGCGACCTGCGCGACGCCAGCCCCGACGGGCGCGTCGCCGTGGTGACGGCGCCGTGCGGCGTGGCGGAGCTGCAGCAACGGGTGGGCGACGGGGTGGAGGTGCACTCGCCCGAGACCGCCAAGGGCCTGGAGTTCGACGGCGTCGTGGTGGTGGAGCCCCGCGACCTGCTCGGCCCCGGTGGCACCACGGCACCCCTCTACATCGCCCTCACCCGGGCGATGTCGCAGCTGGTGGTCGTGCACGCCCAGCCGCTGCCCGACGCCCTCGCCGGCGTGGCGGGCTGAGCGCCATCAGCCGGGTGGTGCGACGCCGGCCGCGACGAGTGCCGCCGCGGCTGCGGCGAGGAACGTCTGCTCCTCCAGCGGCTTGCCGAGCACGGCGTGGCACCCCCGCGCGAGCATCCGCTCGACCCGCAGCGGGCTGGCCGCGGCGGTGGCCATGACGATGGGGATGGACCGCAGGTCCGGGTCGTCCCGCATGATCTCGACCAGCTCGTCCCCGGACAGGTTCGGCATCATCGCATCGGTGATGACCAGGTCCGGGAGCTCGGCGCGCACCACGGCCAGGCCCTCGGCACCATCGGCGGCCAGCAGGACCCGGTAGCCGGCGTCCGCGAGCCAGAACTCGACCAGCCCGCGCAGCGGCGCCTCGTCCTCGACGTAGAGGACCGTGGGGGGGTGGCTCACGAGGTCGTCGGCATCGGATCGGGGGGTCGGGGCCCGCCGCCGCCTCGGCGGGAACCACTGCGGGGCACGATACGTTCTCCCTGGTGAGCGGTGCCCGCCCCGGGCACCCGGGCATGCAGGAACGCTGCGAACGACCATGCACAACACGGCCAAGACCGCCATCCTCCTCGCCGGCCTCGGTGGCCTCCTCGTCGTGATCGGCGGGGGCATCGGTGGTGGGAGCGGGGCCACCATCGGCCTGCTCATCGGCCTGGTGTTCGTCGGGGGCTCCTACTGGTTCTCCGACAAGCTCGCCATCAAGGCGGCCCGGGCCGTGCCGGCGAACGAGGCCCAGCACCCCCAGTACTTCGCCACGATGCGCGAGCTCAGCCAGCTGGCCGGCATCCCCATGCCGGCGCTGTACATCTCGCCCAGCCCGCAGCCCAACGCGTTCGCCACCGGCCGCAACCCGGAGCACGCCGCAGTCGCCGTCACCGAGGGCCTGATCCGCACGCTCGAGTGGGACGAGATCCGGGGCGTGCTCGCCCACGAGATCTCCCACGTCGGCAACCGGGACATCCTGATCTCCTCGGTCGCCGCAGCCATCGCCATGGGCATCACCTTCGTGGCGCGCATGGCCATGTGGGGCGCCATGTTCGGCGGCGGGCGCAGCGACAACGACAACAACCCGATCGGCATGCTGGCGATGGCGCTGCTGGCCCCCATCGCCGCCGGGCTGATGCAGATGGCACTGAGCCGCAGCCGGGAGTTCCAGGCCGACGAATCCGGCGCCCGGCTGATCGGCACCGGCGAGCCCCTCGCCCGGGCCCTGCAGAAGCTGGAGCTGTCCGCGCACCGGGTGCCGATGGACATCGATCCCGCCCACGCCCAGGCCTTCATCGTGAACCCGCTCAGCGGCCGCAAGGTGCAGTTCGCCGACCTGTTCCGCAGCCACCCGAGCACCGAGGACCGCGTCGCCCGCCTGCGCAGCGGCACCTGGGCCTGAACCTCCGGGGTCGCCCGCCGACCCCGATGCCGAGCCCATCGGCAGGGAACCCGCCGCTCCGTGGCGAATCGGTCACGGATGGGTGCACACCGACGACTCGACCGGATCCTGGCGCTGGCCGTCGTGCTCGTGGTCCTGGCTGCGGGCGCCGCCCCCGCCTACGCCCAGCTCATCGGCGACGATCCCTTCCGCGAGCCCGAGCCGGCACCGACCACGACCACCACGACGGCGCCGCCCGACACCACACCGACCACCAGCGCCCCCCAACCCAGCGAGCCGAGCCAGCCGCCCTCGTCGGAACCTCCGCCCAGCGAGCCGGCGCCGAGCGACCCCCCGGCGGGTGGCGAGGCCCCGCCGCCCGACGGCGGTGACAGCACCTCCCCGCCGCCGTCCTCCACCGCCCGCGGGATCCCGCCGGAGGCGCAGGCGATCATGGACAGCATCGAGCGCAGCCCGGCGAACAGCTCCCAGGCGCTCCACGACGCTGTGCTCGGCCAGCTGGTCCCTCTCGGCCTGAGCCCGCAGGAGGCCATCCGCGTCGGCTTCGGTCGCTTCCCGATCGCCGGCGTCGCCAACTTCACCCACGACTGGTACTTCCCCCGCTGGGGTCCGGGCTTCCGGTTCCACAAGGGCACCGACGTGTTCGCCGACCACGGCACGCCCGTCCGCTCGCCCGTCGACGGCACCGTCACGTCCGGCAACGGCTCGCTCGGGGGCATCTTCGTCAAGGTCTTCCAGCCCGACGGCACGTACTTCTACATGGCCCACCTGGCCGGCCTCGTCGAGGGGTTCCAGGAGGGCATGGCGGTCAAGACCGGCGACATCGTCGGCTACGTGGGCAACACGGGCAACGCCCGCACCACGCCGCCGCACGTGCACCTCGGCGTGTACTCACCCGGCGGCGAACCCACCGACCCCAAGCCGATCCTCGACCAGATGCTGGCCGACGCGCTCGCCGCCCTGCCCGGCATCGTCGAGCAGGTGAAGGCCCAGCAGCCCGCCGCCCCCGCCGCGGCACCGAGCGCCGCCCCGGCCGCCCGGGTGCCCCGATCCCTGCTCGCCTCCTCGCTGCTGCGCTCGCTCGTCGACGAGCGAGCGGCCGGCAGCCTCGACACCGCGGTGCTCCTCGAGGCGGTCGGCAACCCGTCCTCGGCCGGCCTCGCCGTCGCCGAGGCCGAGGCCTCCGCGTTGGCCGCCAGCATCGACTGGGACGCGCGTGCGGCGCGCACCCGGACCGAGCGCGAGCTGGTCGAGCGGGTCGGTCAGATGTTCCGCTCGGCCCTGGGTCCGCTCGACTAATCGCGGAAGTTCTCGAACTGGAGGGGGACCTCGAAGTCGCCCTCGCGCAGGGCGGCGATGACCTCCTGCAGGGAGTCGCGGCTCTTGCCGGTGACCCGCAGCTGCTCGCCCTGGGTCTGGGACTGGATGCCCTTGACGCCGAGGCCCTTGATGAACTTGTTGAGCTCCCGGGCCTTGTCCGAGGTGATGCCGGCCCGCAGGGCGATGGTCTGGCGGGCCGACCCGCCGGCGGCCTCCTCGACCTTGCCGGGGTCGAGCACCTTGAGGCTCACCTTGCGCTTGACGAGCTTCTCCTCGAGCACCGTGCGCAGGGCGTGGAGGCGGTCCTCGCTGCCCGAGCGCAGCGTGATGGCCTCCTCGCCGTTCAGCTCGATCGAGCTGTCCGTCCCCTTGAAGTCGTAGCGGGTGGACGCCTCGCGTGCGGTCTGGTCGACCGCGTTGCGGACCTCCTGCACGTCGAACTGGCTGACCACGTCGAAGCTGGGCATGGCCCGGAGACTAGCGACGGTCGCTTGGGCACCGGTCAGGTGCCGCTGCTACCTTGAGCGCCCCCTGGGTCGGTGCCCGAGTGGCCAAAGGGAACGGGCTGTAAACCCGTCGGCGTACGCCTTCGTTGGTTCAAATCCAACCCGGCCCACGTTAGGGAACTGGCAGCGACCACGGAACGCACGCTCTTCCGTGTTCCGTGGTCGCTGCCAGTTTCCAGAGTCGGCGCACAGCAGGCGGTTGCACCCGTCGCCAGCTCCCGTCGCTAGAGCAGCAGCTGCATGACGGTGACGTCGAGCCAGCGACCGAACTTGCGGCCGACCTCGCGCTCGACCCCGACGTGCTCGAACCCGACCGCGGCGTGGAGCCGGATCGAGGCGGTGTGGTCGGCCACGATGCGGGCCATCACGGCGTGGAAGCCGCGCTCGCGGGCCACGGCGACGATCTCCTCGAGCAGCGCCCGACCCACGCCGGTGCCCCGGTGGTCGCCGTGCACGTAGATCGAGTCCTCGACCGTGGTGCGGTACGCGGGCCGGTCCCGGTACGGCGACAGGGACGCGAACCCGGCCACCTCACCGTCGACCTCGGCCACGACCACCTCGAGCACCCCCGAGCGCGACCGCAGCCACGCCGCCTGCTCCTCGACCGTGCGGGTCACCAGGTCGAAGGTGACGCGCGACCCCGTCACCTCCGCGTTGTAGATGGCGGCGGTGGCAGCGGCGTCGGCCGGGGTGGCGGGGCGCAGGAGCACGCCCATCATCGTGGCGCCCTCAGGCGGTCGGTGCGGCGATGGCCCCGTCGGTGATGGTCGGCTCGACCAGCGCCATCCGGCCCCGTCCGGCCTCGCCCCGGGCCCAGGCCACCACGTCGTCGTCGGCGGTGACGACGACGAGCTGGAGGTCGCCGGCGCTGGCCGCCAGCATCTCGAGCAGCTGCGGCTTGACCTCCGGATCGAGCCCCTCGAAGGGATCGTCCACGACCAGCGGCAGGGGATCGCCCGGTGCGAGGGCCCGGACCGCTCGGACCCGGGCGAGGATCGCCTGGGCGAGCTCGGCGGAGACGTCGCCGGCCACGTCAATCGCGGCCCCGGAGCGATCGCCGAACCCGGCGTGCAGCTCGGCCGCGGCGCGGACCTCGTCTTCGTGCTCCAGGGCGAAGGGGAGCGGGGCCGGACCCGCCACCTGGGTCCACGCCGCCATCGCGCGGCGGTGGTCGCCGACGGCGCGCATGAAGGCCCGGCGCTCGTGGTCGGTGTCGAGCAGGGCGCTGACCCGCTCGTAGTGGAAGGTGGCGTAGTCGTCGGCACCGGCCTGGCGCAGCACGTTGCGCTCCGCCTTGGCCGCGTCGTCGACCGACCGGCGGAAGCGGAGCCCGAGCGCGAGGCCGAAGAGCGCGACGAGCAGGAAGGGCAGCGCGGCCGGCCCGCCGTCGAGGTTGGTCATCCCCACGGCGCCGAGCGCACCGATGGTGCCGATCGTCAGGGCGATCAGACGGACCCGCTCGTAGCTGTCGGTGGCGGCGACGAGGGCGGCGTGGCGCTCCTCGATCTCGCGCACGATCGGGGCGTCGTCGACGGACACGCCGCCACCGGCGGAGGCCTGCTCGAGCAGCCGCTCCGATGCCCGGCAGCGCATGGCGGTGTCCCACAGCGCCTCCTGGTCGGCGGCCGCGAGCCGGGCGATCCAGGCGTCGGACTCCTGCTCGGGCACCAGGTCGTCGCGGGTGAAGCGGATGGTGCGCCGGGCCAGGGCCCGGTCGACCCCGGCGGCGGCGAACAGATCGATCTCTCCGTCGGGCCCCAGGTGCTCGTCGGTGACGTCGCGGACCGAGTCCGTGTCGATCACGCGGTGGCGGCCGGTCTCCGGGCGGAAGACGGTGAGGCTGCGGCCGCCGGCGCGCAGCTCGAGGTGGACGCCCGGGCGTGCACCCGCCAGGGCATCGATGACCTCGCCGGCGAGGGCCTCGCGCGTGCTCGGGGACAGGCCGCGGACCACCGTGAGCTCCGGGTGGAAGTCGGCGCTCAGCGTGTGCTCGCCTGAGCCGATCACGAGGCGTTCCAGTCGCACCGGGGGATCATCGGCGGATCGGTGCCCCGACTTGAGCCGAATCTGGGCCAGAAGGCCCATGCCGGCGTCGATCTTTGCGCCGGGCGCGGGCGTGCGTAGACTCTCCCGCCGCGCCAGAACCGGCTCTCGGGCCGGCCCGGCGCGCACCGCAACACCGCCCCGTTAGCTCAGTCGGCAGAGCACAGCCATGGTAAGGCTGGTGTCGTCGGTTCGATTCCGACACGGGGCTCGACGTCACCGCCGCTCCGGCGGTGGCGCCACCAAGGGCGACGTAGCTCAGTTGGTTAGAGCACTCGGCTCATAATCGAGTTGTCGTCGGTTCGATTCCGACCGTCGCCACGGACTGCGAGTCGCTCGCAATCGATCACGACACCGTTTCCGGCGCCCGGCACCCCGGCCGCCACCGACAGCGAAGAGGAAGCACGGCCATGGCCAAGGAGAAGTTCGATCGGTCGAAGCCCCATGTGAACATCGGGACGATGGGTCACATCGATCATGGGAAGACGACGTTGACGGCTGCGATCTCGCGGGTGTTGTCGGAGCGTGTCGATGGGAACAATGCGACGGCGTTCGACATGATCGACAAGGCGCCTGAGGAGCGGGAGCGTGGGATCACGATCAATGTGTCCCACATCGAGTACGAGACGGACAATCGGCATTACGCGCATGTCGACATGCCGGGTCACGCGGATTACATCAAGAACATGATCACGGGTGCCGCGCAGGTCGATGGTGCGATTCTGGTGGTGGCGGCCACGGATGGTCCGATGCCCCAGACCCGTGAGCATGTGCTGCTGGCTCGTCAGGTCGGTGTGCCGGCGATCGTGGTGGCGTTGAACAAGGTCGACATGGTCGATGATGAGGAGCTGTTGGAGCTGGTGGAGATGGAGGTGCGTGAGCTTCTCTCCGATCAGGACTTCGATGGTGACAACGCGCCGGTGGTGCCGGTGTCGGCGTTGAAGGCGTTGGAGGGTGATTCGGCGGCTGGTGATCAGGTCATGGAGCTGATGAACCAGGTCGATTCGTTCGTGCCGGAGCCGGAGCGTGATCTGGACAAGCCGTTCTTGATGCCGATCGAGGATGTGTTCTCGATCCAGGGTCGTGGCACGGTGGTGACGGGCAAGGTGGAGCAGGGCGTGATCCATGTCGGTGACGACATCGAGATCGTCGGGATCCGTGACACGCAGAAGACGACGTGCACGGGTGTGGAGATGTTCCGCAAGCTGCTCGATGAGGGTCAGGCTGGTGACAACATCGGTGCGCTTCTTCGTGGCATCGACAAGGACGGGGTGGAGCGTGGTCAGGTGCTGTGCGCGCCGGGTTCGATCACGCCCCACACCGAGTTCGAGTCGACGGTGTATGTGTTGACCAAGGATGAGGGTGGCCGTCACAAGCCGTTCTTCTCGAACTACCGGCCGCAGTTCTTCTTCCGGACGACGGACATCACGGGTTCGATCGAGCTGCCGGAGGGCACGGAGATGTGCATGCCGGGTGACAACACGGACATGACGGTGACCTTGATCAACCCGATCGCGATGGATGAGGGTCTGCGCTTCGCCATCCGTGAGGGTGGTCGCACCGTGGGCGCCGGCCGCGTCACCAAGATCCTCAAGTAGTGCGCCGCCAGTAGATCTGGCAGCGACCACGGAACGTCCGGCCGCCCTTCGGGGCGGCCGTTCCGCGTCCGGGATGCGTTGCTACCCGCGGGTAGGCCTGCAGGCTGTCACCGAGTCGTCACGTAACCACTTGGTGCCCAAAGGGGTCGGAATGCCTGCGATGCGAACCGAGATGGACGAGCTGGTCGCTCGGGCCCAGGAGGGGCACCGGGGTGCCTTCGACGAGCTCGTCCGGCGCACCCACGCCGACACCTACACCTTGGCGTATCGCCTCTGCGGCAACGAGGAGGATGCGCGAGACGTGGTGCAGGATGCCTACCTGCGGGCCTTCAAGGGCCTGAAGCGGTTCCGGGGCGAGGCCCAGTTCTCGACCTGGATGTACCGCATCACCGCGAACTGCGCGAACACGCTCATGTCCAAGCGCCACAAGCACCGCCACGACGAGCTGCCCGACACCGTCGAGGACACCGACCACGACCGCGACCCGGCGGCCCGGGCCGATGCCATGGCCCTGCGCCAGGACCTCGAGGAGGCCCTCGCCGAGCTGTCGCCCAAGCTGCGGGCCGTCGTGGTGCTCCGCGACGTCTACGAGCTGCCCCACGAGGACATCGCCGCCGAGCTCGGCATCAGCGAGACCGCGGCCAAGGTGCGCCTGCACCGGGCTCGCCGCCAGCTCAAGGAGCACCTCTTCCCCCGCCGGGAGGACCAGCCCCTCGGAGAAGAGATCCGTGCCAGCTGAGCGATGGGAGCCCCGGCCGTGAGCGCGGTCCGCTGCACCGACCTCGCCGAGGACCTGGGCGGCGTGGCCGACGGCACCCACCAGCTGAGCCGCACGGAGCGGCGCCACGTGGAGGGCTGCCTGCGCTGCCAGGCCGACCTGGTCCAGTACCGCCGGCTGCTGCGCACGTTGCGCACGCTGCGCACCGACGTCCTCGAACCCGCTCCCGGCCTGCTCGCCGACATCCTGGCCTCCCTCGAGCACGCGGGCGAGCGCCACGCCATCCGCGGGGTGCTCCACGGCCGCCGGGCGGCCTACGTCGGGGGCCTCGCCGCCGCCACCGCGGCCGGCGCCGCCGGGGCCCTGGTGCTGGCCGCTCGCAGCCGGAGGACCGAGCTCGCGAGCTAGTCCGGAGCGGAGCCGCAGGCGAGGCGGGATGGGGTGCGGCGGAGGGCCGGTGCTAGCGTGAACCTTCGCGTCCGAGGGCAGTAGCTCAACTGGCAGAGCACCGGTCTCCAAAACCGGCGGTTGGGGGTTCGATTCCCTCCTGCCCTGCTCGAACCCGTGGGTGCGCCGCCGCGCACCGATCCCCCGCAATCCGAGGTCCACCCGTCATGGCCATGAACCGAGAGCAGCGCCGCCTGCTGAAGAAGCAAGGCGAGCTGAACGAGCAGGGCGAGCCCGTCCGCCAGCCGCGCGGCCAGCAGCAGCGTGGCCCCGCACCCAAGAGCGAGCGGGTCGGCCCCCGGCAGTTCGTCGGCGAGGTCCGGGGCGAGCTGCGCAAGGTCGCCTGGCCGTCGCGCACCGAGGTGGCCAACTACTCCGTCGTCGTGTTCCTCGGCATCGTCGTGCTCACCGCCCTGATCGCCGGGCTCGACTACGTGCTCGGCGAGGCCGTCCTCGAGCTGTTCGCCCGATGAGCGACCTGCCCACCGAAGAGGAGACCCCCGTGTCCGACGTCGACACCGACGCCACGACCGACCACGACGAGGCCGCCGAGGCCGAGGCCCCAGAGGCCGAGACCCCCGACGCGGTGACCGCCGAGGCCGAGGCCGACACACCCGACGCTGCGACCTCCGACGACGACGAGTCCGACGCCGCGGACGATGCTCCCGATGCCGAGGGCGGCGACGTCCAGGTCGTCGACGCCGAGGACCTCGTCGAGCCGGTCCCCGAGGAGGTCGAGGAGGTCGTCAGCCCCTACGACCGTCCCGGCAAGTGGTACGTCGTCCACACCCAGTCCGGCTACGAGAAGAAGGTCAAGACCAACCTCGAGGCCCGCACCGCCTCCATGAACATGGAGGAGCGGATCTACGAGGTGGCCATCCCCCTCGAGGACGTCGTCGAGTTCAAGAACGGCAAGCGCGTCGTCGTCCAGAAGAAGATGTTCCCCGGCTACCTGCTCGTGCGGTGCCGCCTCGACGACGACTCCTGGTACGTGATCCGCAACACCCCCGGCGTCACCGGGTTCGTCGGTGCCGGCGCCAAGCCCTCCCCGCTGCGTCGCAAGGACGTCGAGAACTTCCTCGGCACCAAGGACGAGGCCACCGAGGCCGCCACCGCCAAGATCAAGCCTCGGATGCAGTACGAGCTCGGCGAGACCGTGCGGGTGAAGGACGGCCCCTTCGCCGACTTCTCCGGTGAGGTCATCGAGCTCAACGCCGAGCAGCTCAAGGTGAAGGTGCTCGTGAACATCTTCGGCCGGGAGACCCCGGTCGAGCTCGAGTTCAGCCAGGTCGCCAAGATGTAAGCGGCGCCCGAGAGGGCGCCCCCAAGTACCACACGCGGACCGCCGATTGGCGGATCCGTGCCCTGCCCGACCACACTGGTCGGTCGCTCGCACACCAGAGAGAGAGAAGTCCCATGGCCAAGAAGAAGGTCGCGGCTGTCGTCAAGATCCAGATCCCCGCTGGGCAGGCCACGCCTGCTCCGCCCGTCGGTACCGCGCTCGGTCCCCACGGTGTGGCGATCATGGATTTCTGCAAGGCCTACAACGCCCAGACCGAGAGCCAGCGGGGCACGATCATCCCGGTCGAGATCACGATCTTCGAGGACCGCACGTTCTCGTTCATCACCAAGACCCCGCCCACGCCGGTGCTGATCCGCCAGGCCGCCGGGCTCGAGAAGGGCGCCACCACCACCGGCACCCAGGTCGTCGGGTCGATCACCCAGGCCCAGCTCGAAGAGATCGCCCAGACCAAGATGCCCGACCTCAACGCCTACGACCTCGAAGCCGCCAAGCTCCAGGTCGCCGGCACCGCCCGCTCCATGGGCGTCGAGGTCAAGGCGTAGCTGCGGCCGCTGGGCGGCCTCCGCTCCGTTGAAGTTGCTCGGCTGCGCCTCACAACTTCTCCAACACGCCACTCGCCCGGGAGGACCTCGCCCGGGATGACGCTTCCACTCCGAGGGAGTCTGAAAGGACCAGTCACCATGGCTGCAGGAAAGCGCTACCGCGACGCCACCGCCCGCTACGACCGCGAGGCCGCCCACGCCCCCGCCGAGGCCCTCGACCTCGTCCGGTCGCTGGCCAACGCCAAGTTCGACGAGACCGTCGACCTGATCGCCCGCCTCGGCGTCGATCCCCGCAAGGCCGACCAGATCGTGCGCGGCACCGTCGCGCTCCCGTCGGGCACCGGCACCGACGTCCGCGTCGCCGTGTTCGCCCAGGGCGACGCCGCCCAGGCCGCACGTGACGCCGGCGCCGAGCACGTCGGCGGCGACGACCTCGCCGAGCAGGTCGACGGCGGCATGCTCGACTTCGACGTGGCCATCGCCACGCCCGACATGATGCCCACCGTCGGCAAGCTGGGCCGCGTGCTCGGACCCCGAGGCCTCATGCCCAACCCCAAGACCGGCACCGTCACCACCGACGTGGGCAAGGCCGTCGAGGAGTTCAAGGGCGGCAAGGTCGAGTACCGCACCGACCGCTACGGCAACGTGCACGTCCCGATCGGCAAGTCCAGCTTCGAGAGCGAGCAGCTGGCCGCCAACTTCTGGGCCGTGGTCGAGGAGCTCCAGCGGGTCCGCCCCGCCGCGGCCAAGGGTCGCTACTTCCGCCGGATCGGCGTGAGCTCCACCATGGGCCCCGGCATCCGGATCGACACCGGCCGCCTGAAGCGCGACGTCGACTGACCCGGAGTTGGTGCTGCGACCGGACCGGCCGTAGCATCTCCCACTTCACGACAACCGAACTGCTCGCCGCAGACATCCGGTGCGACCCCACGGGTCGCGCAATGGGCCAGGGGCCCGCCCGACGAGGCGACACCTCCTGAACCGGCTCTGCCGGCTCTGCCCGTGTGCGAGCCCGAGACAGAACGAAGGAGGTGTCCATGGAGAACCCCAGACCCGAGAAGGTGGCGGTGGTCGACGAGGTGCGCGAGCGCTTCGACGGCACGAGCGCTGCCATCCTCACCGAGTACCGCGGGCTCAGCGTCGGCCAGCTGGCCGAGCTGCGCACCCGACTGCGGGGCGCCGGCGGCGACTTCAAGGTGTACAAGAACACCCTGGTCCGCTTCGCCGCCCGCGACCTCGGCCTCGAGATCGAAGAGCTGCTCACCGGCCCGACCGCCATCGCGTTCGTGACCGAGAAGCCCTCGGGAGACGCCGGCGACGCCGTCGATGTCGCCAAGGTCCTGAAGGACTTCGGCAAGGAGTTCCCGGCGCTGGTCGTCAAGGGCGGCCTGCTGGGCGACAAGCTCCTCACCGCCGACGACACCCGCGCCCTGGCCGACGTCGAGCCCCGTGAGGTGCTCCTCGCCAGGCTGGCCGGCGCCATGGCTGCCCCCATGCAGCAGCTCGCCGGACTGCTCCAGGCGCTGCCCCGCAACATGGCCTACGGCCTCAAGGCCCTCATCGACCAGGGCGGCGCCTCCGGCGCCCCCGCCGACGCTGCTCCCGCGGCCGACGCCGACGAGAGCACCACCGACGAGGCCCCGGCACCCGCCGAGGCCGAGACCACCAACGACGACGCCCCGGCAACCGCCGAGGCCGACACCACCGAGGCCGAGGACACCCCCGCGGCCGAGGCAGCCCCCGCTGCCGACACCGACACCCAGGAGAGCTGAACCATGGCCACCAAGGAAGAGATCCTCGACGCCATCGCCAACATGACCGTCCTCGAGCTGAGCGAGCTCCTGTCGGACTTCGAGGAGAAGTTCGGCGTGACCGCCGCAGCCCCCGTGGCCGTGGCCGCAGCCGGCCCCGCCGCCGGTGGCGGTGGCGAGGCCGAAGAGGAGCAGGACGAGTTCGACGTCATCCTCAAGAGCGCCGGCGACAAGAAGATCGGCGTCATCAAGGAGGTGCGCTCCCTCACCAACCTCGGTCTCAAGGAGGCCAAGGAGCTGGTCGACGGCGCCCCGAGCCCCGTGCTCGAGAAGGCCTCGAAGGAAGACGCCACCAAGGCCAAGGAGGCCCTCGAGGCCGCCGGCGCCGAGGTGGAGCTGAAGTGATCTCGGCGGCCTCCGGCCGCTGACCACGAAGACTGCAGTGTCGGGGGTCGCCCAGCCGGGCGGCCCCCGCTCCGCGTCCGGGCCCGGGGCCGCGGGTGTCCTAGCCTCTGCCACATGTTCGACCGCATCAAGAACGCCTGGAGCCTGGCCAAGTCCTCCTGGCGCGTCCTGCAGCACGATCGGGAGCTGGCCTGGCTCCCGGTCATCGGCACCGTCGCCGGCCTGGCCCTCGCCGCGCTGTTCTTCGGTCCGGTGCTCGCCATGCTCGGCGGGGGCGGCGAGGACAACGCCATCCCGATCACCGGCTACGTGCTCGTCTTCCTCGGCTACGTGGCCGTGTCGTCGGTGATCTACCTGGGCCGGGCCGCCATCGTGCACGGCGCCAACCTGCGCATGGAGGGCGGCGACCCCACCGTCGGCACCTCGCTGCGGGGGGCCTCGGCGCACTGGCCGGCCGTGGTCGGCTTCGCGTTCATCGCCACCACCGTGGGCATGATCCTCAACGCACTCGAGGAGCAGGGCGGCATCGTCGGGTCGATCGCGTCCTTCATCGGCGGCGCTGCGTGGCGCCTCGTCACCTACCTCGTGCTGCCGGTCGTGGTCATCGAGGGCGCGGGCACGATCGCGGGCATCAAGGGCTCCTCCGCGCTGGTGAAGCGCACGTGGGGCGAGCAGGTCACCGCCAACGTGGGCTTCGGCCTGCTCGGGTTCGCCCTCGTCGTCCCGGCCGTGGCCCTCGCCGTCGCCCTCTCCGGGCTCGGCACGGCCGTCGCCGTCGTGGCCATCGCCGCCGCCGTGGTGTGGGCCGTCACGGTCTTCGCCGTCACCTCGGCCCTGGAGGGCATCTTCCAGACCGCCCTGTACCGCCAGGCCACCGGTCGCAGCATCCCGACCGAGTTCGACGCCGCCCAGCTGACCGGGGTCATCACCCGCCGCTGAGGTGCCTCGCCGGACGAACGACTGTTCGGGGATCCGGCGGAGAACCTTGACGAGCAAGGGCGCTCGTCCTACCCTCTCACCGATCTCCCACGGCCGTCGGCGCAGGCAACATCGGCGTCGGCGCACAACGTGGGAGGGGAAATCGAGGGCACTGCCGTCCGAACCGGATCTCGGTTCGGGCTGATGCGGGTTGCCCTCGCTTGCGCGACCCCTCTACCATGATCAGGTCGTGCGTGTCTCGGGTCCTGGTGGTCGAACATCAATCGCGTTCCCCCTCCCTCCTGACCGCGTGCGCACCCGCACTGGCCGCCCACGCCGCCCTCTGAGGAGGACCCTTTGACGTCCGCTGGCTCCCGCGAGCGCTACTCGTTCGCGAACCTCGACGAAATCCTTCCGATCCCGGATCTGATCGCGATCCAGACGGAATCCTTCCGCTGGTTCCTGGAGGAAGGCCTCGCCAACACCTTCCGGGACATGTCCCCGATCAAGGACTACAGCGAGCAGCTCCAGCTCGAGCTGGAGTTCGATCCCTTCGACGAGGACCTCAAGCCGTACCCGAAGTTCTCCGTCGAGGAGTGCAAGGAAAAGGACATGACCTACGCGGCGCCGATCTTCGTGCGCGCCAGGTTCATGAACGCCGGCACCGGGGAGATCAAGGAGCAGACGGTCTTCATGGGGGACTTCCCGATGATGACCGACCGCGGGACCTTCATCATCAACGGCACCGAGCGCGTCGTGGTGTCCCAGCTCGTCCGCTCGCCGGGCGTCATCTTCCAGCCGGGTGAGCGGTTCCGGCTGCGAAACCTGAGCAAGCACCAGCTCGTCACCGGCACCATCCACCCCTACCGCGGCGAGTGGATCGAGTTCGACGTCGAGCAGAAGCCGGGCAAGCCGGTCACCGCGGGCACCCGCGTGGCTCGCAAGCGCCGCCTGTCGATGTTCGTGCTGCTGCGCGCGCTCGGCTACGACGAGGAGAACGCCCCCGGCTTCCTCGAGGCCTTCGTGCGCGAGTTCGACTTCCTCGAGGACCAGTGGGAGAAGGACCGCGACATCGCCCCGACCCAGGACGATGCCCTGGTCGAGATCTACAAGCGGGCCCGCCCCGGTGAGCCGCCGTCGGTGGACTCGGCCCGGAACTACTTCCGGTCCGCGTTCTTCGAGAACCGCCGCTACGACCTGTCCCGGGTCGGCCGCTACAAGCTGAACAAGAAGCTCGGTCCCGAGCTCGGCCGCCTGGCCGAGAAGTTCCCGATGATCGAGCTGGACCTGCCCGACAGCGACCAGCCGGTGCTGTCGCGCTGCGAGGTCCTCGCGTCGATGACGTACCTGCTCAACCTGGTGCGGGCTGAGCCCGGCTACCGCCTGGACGATCAGGACCACTTCGCCAACCGGCGCATCCGCTCGGTGGGCGAGCTGATCCAGAACCAGGTCCGCATCGGCCTGTCCCGCATGGAGCGGGTCGTGCGCGAGCGCATGACCACCCAGGACGTCGAGGCGATCACGCCCCAGACGCTGATCAACATCCGGCCCGTGGTGGCGGCGATCAAGGAGTTCTTCGGGACCTCCCAGCTGTCCCAGTTCATGGACCAGGTGAACCCGCTGTCGGGCCTCACCCACCGCCGTCGCCTCTCGGCGCTCGGCCCCGGTGGCCTGTCCCGCGAGCGAGCCGGGTTCGAGGTGCGAGACGTGCACTTCTCCCACTACGGCCGCATGTGCCCGATCGAGACGCCGGAGGGCCCCAACATCGGCCTGATCGGCGGCCTGGCCACCTTCGCCAAGGTGAACGAGTTCGGCTTCATCCAGTCGCCGTACCGCAAGGTCGTCGACGGCACGGTCACCGACGAGATCGTCTACCTCACCGCCGATGAGGAAGAGGACTACGTCGTCGCCCAGGCCAACGCCCTGTTCGACGAGAACGGCAAGTTCATCCGCGAGAAGGTCCTGGTGCGCAAGTCACCCCAGGCCGCCACCCTCGGTGAGCTCAAGCTCATGCTCGAGCGCGACGTGTTCTTCGGTGCCACCACCGAGATCGCCACCGTGCCGCCGGCCGAGGTCCAGATGATGGACGTCTCGCCCAAGCAGATCATCTCGGTGGCCACCGCGCTGATCCCCTTCCTCGAGCACGACGACGCCAACCGCGCCCTGATGGGCGCCAACATGCAGCGCCAGGCCGTGCCGCTGGTACGGGCCGAGGCGCCCTACATCGGCACGGGCATCGAGGGCCGCTGCGCCGTCGACGCCGCCGACACGCTGATCGCCACGGACTCGGGCACCTGCGTCGAGGCCACGGGCGACCGCATCGTGGTGGAGTACGACAACGAGGGCCGCAAGGTCTTCAACCTGCTCAAGTTCGAGCGCTCCAACCAGGACAGCTGCATCAACCAGCGGCCCCGCGTGGTCCCTGGCCAGAAGTTCGCCGAGGGCGACCTCATCGCCGATGGCCCATCCACCGACATGGGCGAGCTGGCGCTGGGCAAGAACCTGCTCGTGGCCTTCATGTCCTGGGAGGGCTACAACTTCGAGGACGCGATCATCCTGTCCGAGCGCCTCGTGCGCGACGACGTGCTCACCTCGATCCACATCCACGAGCACGAGATCGACGCCCGCGACACCAAGCTCGGCCCCGAGGAGATCACCCGGGACATCCCGAACCTCTCCGAGGACATCCTCAAGGACCTCGACGAGCGCGGCATCATCCGCATCGGCGCCGAGGTCGGCCCCGGCGACGTGCTCGTCGGCAAGGTCACGCCCAAGGGCGAGACCGAGCTCACCCCCGAGGAGCGCCTGCTCCGCGCCATCTTCGGCGAGAAGGCCCGCGAGGTGCGCGACACCAGCCTCAAGGTGCCCCACGGCGAGAACGGCAAGGTCATCGACGTCAAGGTCGTGTCCCGCGACGACGGCCACGAGCTGCCGCCGGGCGTGAACCAGATCGTGCGGGTCTACGTCGGCCAGAAGCGCAAGATCAGCGTGGGCGACAAGCTCGCCGGTCGCCACGGCAACAAGGGCGTCATCTCCAAGATCCTCCCGGTCGAGGACATGCCCTTCATGGCCGACGGCACCCCCGTCGACATCATCCTCAACCCCCTCGGCGTCCCGTCCCGCATGAACGTGGGCCAGGTCCTCGAGGCCCACCTCGGCTACGCCGCCCGGTGGGGCTGGAACGTGGACGGCAAGGAGGTCGGCAAGCCGCCGACCTACAACACCGAGACCACGACCCGGACCAACACCGAGCCCTCGGTGCACGTGGCCACGCCCGTGTTCGACGGTGCGAAGTGGGACGAGGTCGAAGACGCCGGCAAGCACCCGACGATCCAGCAGATCCTCGAGAACCTGCACCCCGAGACCCCCGAGGGCGTCCGCCTCATCGGCCGGGACGGCAAGCAGACCCTGTACAACGGTCGCACCGGCGAGTCCTACGACCACCCGATCACCACGGGCTTCATGTACATCTTGAAGCTCCACCACCTGGTGGACGACAAGATCCACGCCCGTTCGACCGGCCCGTACTCGATGATCACCCAGCAGCCGCTCGGTGGTAAGGCCCAGTTCGGTGGCCAGCGCTTCGGCGAGATGGAGGTGTGGGCCCTCGAGGCCTACGGCGCCGCCTACTGCCTGCAGGAGCTGCTCACCATCAAGTCCGACGACGTGCTCGGTCGCGTCAAGGTCTACGAGGCCATCGTCAAGGGCGAGAACGTCCCCGAGCCCGGCATCCCCGAGTCCTTCAAGGTGCTCATCAAGGAGATGCAGGCCCTGTGCCTCAACGTGGAGGTCCTGGCCAAGGACGGCAACGAGATCGAGATGCGAGAGCTCGACGAGGACCTGTACCGCACCACCGAAGAGCTGGGCATCGACCTCAGCCGCCCCGAGAAGGGCACCGACGAAGAAGACGAGCGTCGCCGCCAGCGCCTGTAGGCGCACCAGCGAGCGAACGCCCACCAGTACGTCATACGAGGGATAGAGGAAGCACCAAGTGCTCGACGTCAACAACTTCGACCAGCTCCGGATCGGGCTGGCGACCGCGGATTCCATCCGCATGTGGTCCAACGGCGAGGTCAAGAAGCCCGAGACCATCAACTACCGCACGCTCAAGCCCGAGAAGGACGGCCTCTTCTGCGAGAAGATCTTCGGCCCGACCAAGGACTTCGAGTGCGCCTGCGGCAAGTACAAGCGGGTGCGGTTCAAGGGCATCATCTGCGAGCGCTGCGGCGTGGAGGTCACCCGCTCCAAGGTCCGGCGCGAGCGCATGGGCCACATCGAGCTGGCCGCCCCCGTGGTGCACATCTGGTACCTGCGCGGCACCCGCTCGTGGCTGGCCTACCTGCTCTCGGGCACCGAGGCTCGTGAGGAGCTGAAGGCCAAGCAGCTCGAGAAGGTCATCTACTTCGCGGCCAACCTGGTCACCTGGGTCGACCACGACAAGCTCCACGAGGAGCTGCCCAACATCGAGGCCGAGATGCTCGCCGAGCGCGAGGCCATCGAGAAGGAGCGCGAGCTCGAGATCGCCGAGCGCTACGAGGAGCTCGAGTCCGAGCTCGGCGCGCTCGAGAACGAGGGCGCCAAGGACTCCGAGCTGAAGGCCCGCCAGAAGCAGGCCGAGAAGGACGTCACGATCACCCGCGAGCAGTACGAGGGCGAGCTGGACCTGCTCCAGCGCTCCTTCGACGAGCTCAAGGAGCTGCACACCCGCAAGATCATCGAAGACGAGATGCTGTGGCGGGAGCTCACCGACCGCTACGGCGACTACTTCGAGGGCGGCATGGGCGCCGACGCGCTCGCTCGCCTCATCGACCGGATCGACTTCGACGAGGAGGAGATCCAGCTCCACGCGAACATCAACCCGGCCGAGGGCGAGAAGCCGCTGTCCCAGCAGCGCAAGCAGAAGGCGATCAAGCGGCTCAAGATCGTCGCCGCCTTCAACCGCCGCGACGAGAACGGCAAGCGGGTCAACGACCCCAAGGCCATGATCCTCGAGGTCGTGCCGGTGATCCCGCCGGAGCTGCGCCCGATGGTGCAGCTCGACGGCGGCCGCTTCGCCACCTCCGACCTCAACGACCTGTACCGCCGGGTCATCAACCGCAACAACCGCCTGAAGCGCCTGCTCGACCTCGGTGCCCCCGAGATCATCGTGAACAACGAAAAGCGCATGCTCCAGGAGGCCGTCGACGCCCTGTTCGACAACGGCCGCCGCGGCCGTCCCGTGACCGGGCCCGGCAACCGCGCCCTGAAGTCGCTGTCGGACATGCTCAAGGGCAAGCAGGGCCGGTTCCGCCAGAACCTGCTCGGCAAGCGCGTCGACTACTCCGGTCGTTCGGTCATCGTCGCCGGCCCCACGCTGCGCCTGCACCAGTGCGGCCTGCCCAAGCTGATGGCCCTCGAGCTGTTCAAGCCCTTCGTCATGAAGGAGCTGGTGGACCGCGAGCACGCCCAGAACATCAAGTCGGCCAAGCGCATGGTCGAGCGGCGCCGCGGCCCGGTCTGGGACGTCCTCGAAGACGTCATCAAGGAGCACCCCGTGCTCCTCAACCGTGCCCCCACGCTGCACCGCCTCGGCATCCAGGCCTTCGAGCCCGTGCTGGTCGAGGGCAAGGCCATCCAGCTGCACCCGCTGGTGTGCACCGCCTTCAACGCCGACTTCGACGGCGACCAGATGGCCGTGCACCTGCCGCTGTCCGCCGAGGCCCAGGCCGAGGCGCGCGTGCTGATGCTGTCGGCCAACAACATCCTGTCGCCGGCCAACGGGCGCCCGCTCGTGACGCCGACCCAGGACATGGTGATCGGCGCCTTCTACCTGACCTCGCTGATGGACGGCGAGAAGGGCGAGGGCCGTGCCTTCGGCGACGTGGAGTCCATCCGCCGGGCCTACGAGCACGGCGACATCGCCATCCACGCCAAGATCCAGTACCGCGCCGGCCGCGACGAGGACGGCAGGGCCAAGTGGATCACCACCACGCCCGGCCGCGTCATCTTCAGCGAGTGCCTGCCCGAGTCCTTCGACTTCCTGGGCACCATGAACGACCGCCTCGACAAGCGGGGCCTCGGCGCCATCGTCGACCGCCTCGCGTCGGAGTACAGCAAGGCCGAGGTGGCCGAGGCCCTCGACGCGATCAAGGACCTCAGCTACACGTGGGCGTCCCGGTCCGGTCTGACGGTGTCCATCGACGACGTCAAGACGCCGGAGTCCAAGCGCGACATCCTCGACAGCCACGAGGTCGAGGCCGACAAGGTCGAGACCCAGTTCCGCCGGGGCATCATCACCGACGGTGAGCGGCGCCAGAAGGAGATCGAGATCTGGACCAACGCCACCGAGGAGATCCGGGCCGAGATGGAGATCGGCCTCAAGGCCGAGCGCTTCAACCCGATCGACATGATGGTCGCGTCCGGTGCTCGAGGGAACATGATGCAGGTCCGCCAGATCGCGGGCATGCGTGGCCTCGTGGCCAACCCCCGTGGCGACATGATCCCCCGCCCGATCAAGTCGAACTTCCGCGAGGGGCTCGACATGCTCGAGTACTACATCGCCACGCCTGGCGCCCGGAAGGGCCTGGTCGACACCGCGCTGCGGACGGCCGACTCCGGCTACCTCACCCGTCGCCTCGTCGACGTGGCCCAGGAGCTCATCGTCAACGAGGAGGATCCCTTCGATCGTGCCGAGCGCACCGGCTCGCCCGTGCGCTCGATCTGGATCGAGGACATCCGCCCCGACCTGGCGAACAAGCGCTTCTACATCGAGACCAAGCTGCTCGGTCGCGTGCTGGCCGAGGACGTCACCCTCGCCGAGCCCGACGAGGAAGGTGTCAGCACCTACGAGCGCGGCACCATGGTCAGCGAGGTGATGATGCAGGCGATGATCGATGATCCCGACGTCACCCGGGTCCGGGTGCTGTCGCCGCTCACCGACGACTCCGAGCGCGGCATCTCCGCCCTCGGCTACGGCATGTCCATGGCCACGGGCGGCATGATCGAGCGCGGCGAAGCCGTCGGCGTGATCGCCGCCCAGTCCATCGGCGAGCCCGGCACGCAGCTCACGATGCGCACGTTCCACACCGGTGGCGTCGCATCCAGCAGCGGCGACATCGCCGGCGGTCTGCCCCGCGTGGTCGAGCTGTTCGAGGCCCGCACGCCCAAGGGCAAGGCCACCCTGTCCACCGTCTCCGGCGTCGTCCGGATCCTCGAGGACGAAGGGCGCGGCAAGACCGTGCTCGTCGTCACCGACGACGGCGAGGAGGTCTCCTTCCCCATCCCGGTCGGCGCCCGCCTCGAGGTCACCGACGGCCAGGAGCTCCGGGCCGGCGACGCCATCGTGGAGGGTCCCCGCGACCCCCGCGAGCTGCTCGAGATCAAGGGCCTGCGCTTCACCCAGCAGTACCTGGTCGACGAGATCCAGAAGGTGTACCGGGACCAGGGCGTGTCGATCCACGACAAGCACATCGAGCTGATCGTGCGCCAGATGACCCGCCGGGTCCACATCAACGAGTCCGGCGACTCCGAGTTCCTGCCCGGCGAGCGCATCGACCGCCGGCGCTACACCGAGGTCAACAAGCAGCTGCTGCTCGAGGGCAAGCAGCCGGCCGAGGCCCGTGACGAGATCATGGGCATCACCAAGGCCTCGCTGTCGACCGACTCGTGGCTGTCGGCCGCCTCCTTCCAGGAGACGACCCGGGTGCTCACCGAAGCCGCCATCGAGTCCAAGTCGGACGGGCTGGTCGGCCTCAAGGAGAACATCATCATCGGCAAGCTCATCCCGGCCGGTACCGGCCACGGCGACTACCGGGACGTGGACACCTACGCCCCGGAGTACCGCCAGATGGAGGGCTGGTCCTCCGACGACGACGGCGACGACGACCTCGCCGCCTCGCTCGCGGCGGGCTTCGAGGAGCAGGCCGGCGCCGACGTCGTCCAGCTCCCCACGGCCGGCGACGCCGGCTGAGGCCGCGGCAGGCCCGAAGGGCCGCCTGAAGCGAAATCCCGTGGATCCGGATCACGAAGTGGTCTGGATCCACGGGATTTCGTCCTTTTCAGTCGCCCGGCACCCAGCGTGCCGGGCGCTTCTCGCGGAAGGCGGCCATCCCCTCGGCGGCCTCGTCGGAGGCGAACAGCTCTGCCGACAGCACCTCGGTGGTGGCGAAGGCCTCGTCCCGGTCGAGCTCGGGCACCTCGCGCAGCAGCCGCTTGGCCGCGGCGAGGGCGAGCGGCCCGCCGGCCACGACCTTGCCCACCACCTCGGCCACGGCGGCGTCGAGGTCGTCGCGGGGCACGACCCGGTTGAGCAGACCGGCCTCGACCGCGCGGGACGCGGTGATCCGCTCGCCGGACAGGAACAGCTCGGTTGCGTCGGCCCGGCCCATCTTGGGCAGGCAGACCACCGAGATCATCGCCGGGGCCACCCCGATGCGGACCTCGGTGAAGCCGACCTTGGCGTCGTCGCTGATGACCGAGATGTCGCAGGCGGCCGCGAGGCCGACGCCGCCGCCCATGCAGTGCCCGGCGATGCGGCCGATCACGGGTTTGGGGCTGTCGAGCATCGTGGTGAGGACGTCGACCAGGCTGTGCCGGGGCGAGCGCGCCGCGCCGGCCTTGAGGTCGGCGCCGGCGCAGAACGTGGTCCCGGCGTTGGTGAGGACGATGACCCGGACGTCGTCGTCGGCGACCGCTGCCTCGAGGTGGTCGGCCAGGCCGTCGACGAGGTCGGCGGACAGGGCGTTGCGGGCGTCGGGCCGGTCGAGGGTGATGGTGGCCACGCCCCGATCGATCGTGAGCGTCGTGGCGGTGTCGGGCATGGCAGACCTCTCTCGGATGGCGTCAGTCGGTGGGGGAGCGGTGGCCCTCGGGCAGACCGTCCCGGGCGAGGGCGGCGTTGGCGTAGCGGGGGTCGTCGGAGACCTCCTCACCGAACCAGTCCGGTGCGGTGAAGGCGTCCATGGACGCGTCGTCGTCGAACTCGACCTCGACGAGCACCAGCCCGGCGAGCGAGCCGGCGAACACGTCGATCTCGGCTGTGCACGGCCCGAGGGGCACCTCGTGGCGCACCTTGTCCACCCGGCCGCAGCGGGTGAGCGGCCACAGCGCCTCGAACTGCTCGGCGGTGAGGTCCCACTCGAGCTCCGTGCGGCTCCGGGTGCCCCGCCCCTTGACGGTCATGAGCCGCCGGTCGCCGGCCCGCCGGACGCGCACCGCCACGTCGCCGTCGGCGAGCAGGTACCCCTGCGACACGTGGGTGCCGGCGGGCAGCGGATCGGGGAGCGAGCGCACGAGCCAGGTCCGCTCGCGCTCCACGCTGTCGGACGCCATGGGCGGCGATCCTAGGAGTGGACATCCGCCGCGCCCACTCGCCGGGCTGCGAGGATGGCCCGGGACCGCGCCGTCGCCGGGTTGTGTGCCGCCGAGCCTCGCCCATAGTCTGTCCTGTCGGTCATGCGCGCCCCCGGAGCGAACCTCCTCGAGGTGCGCCAGGCCGTGCGATCGCCCCCGATACCCAAGCACACGCTTTCGATCCGTCAGGCAGAGGACACCCGTGCCCACGATTCAGCAGCTGGTCCGCAAGGGCCGGCAGTCCAAGATGACCAAGGCCAAGACGCCGGCCCTCAAGGGTGCGCCCCAGCGGCGCGGCGTCTGCACCCGGGTGTTCACCGTCACGCCCAAGAAGCCGAACTCCGCGCTGCGCAAGGTCGCCCGCGTCCGGCTCACCTCGGGCATCGAGGTCACCGCCTACATCCCCGGCGAGGGCCACAACCTGCAGGAGCACTCCATCGTGCTCGTGCGCGGTGGCCGTGTGAAGGACGTCCCGGGCGTCCGCTACAAGATCATCCGCGGCACGCTCGACACGTCGGGCGTCCGCGACCGCAAGCAGGCCCGTAGCCGCTACGGCGCCAAGAAGGACGCCTGAGATGCCTCGCAAGGGACCCGCACCACGTCGTGAGATCAAGCCCGACCCGATCTACGACTCCACCGTCGTCACCCAGCTGACGAACAAGATCCTGCTCTCGGGCAAGCGCTCGACCGCCGAGCGGATCATGTACGACGCCATGTCGATCGTCGAGTCCAAGACGGGCTCCGAGCCGCTCTCCACGCTGAAGCGCGCCCTCGACAACATCAAGCCCCAGCTCGAGGTCAAGAGCCGCCGCGTCGGTGGCGCCACCTACCAGGTCCCGATCGAGGTCCGCCCCCGCCGGGCCAGCACCCTCGCCATCCGCTGGATCATCACCTTCGCCCGTGCCCGCCGCGAGCGCACGATGGCCGAGCGCCTCGCCAACGAGATCCTCGACGCCAGCAACGGCCTCGGCGCCTCCGTCAAGCGGCGTGAGGACATGCACAAGATGGCCGAGTCGAACAAGGCCTTCGCGCACTACCGCTGGTAGTGCCCGCACTCCCCCTGATCTGTCCATCCCACGCGGGCCATCGGCCCCACGACCGGGCCGCCTGTCACCAGGCCCCGGTCGTCTTTCTGTGAGAGCCCTCCATGACTGAGAAGCGCACCAACTCCATCGCCAAGACCCGCAACATCGGGATCATGGCCCACATCGACGCCGGCAAGACCACCACGACCGAGCGCATCCTCTTCTACACCGGCCGCAACTACAAGATCGGCGAGGTCCACGAGGGCGGCGCCACGATGGACTGGATGGAGCAGGAGCAGGAGCGGGGCATCACCATCACCTCCGCTGCCACCACCTGCCAGTGGAAGGACCACACCATCAACATCATCGACACGCCCGGCCACGTCGACTTCACCGTCGAGGTCGAGCGGTCGCTGCGCGTGCTCGACGGTGCGGTCGCCGTGTTCGACGGCGTCGCCGGTGTGGAGCCCCAGACCGAGACGGTGTGGGGCCAGGCCAACAAGTACGGCGTCCCCCGCATGTGCTTCATCAACAAGATGGACCGCCTCGGCGCCAACTTCTACGACGCGCTCGCCTCCATCAAGGACCGCCTGCAGGCCAACACCGCCGTGCTGCAGCTGCCCATCGGCTACGAGGCCGAGTACGCCGGCGTCGTCGACCTGATCAGCATGAAGGCCCTCATCTGGGAGAGCGAGGACCTCGGCGCCAGCTGGAACGAGGTCGAGATCCCCGACGACCTCAAGGACAAGGCCGCCGAGTACCGCGCCGAGCTCATCGAGACCGTCGCCACCGCCGACGAGACCCTCATGATGAAGTTCCTCGAGGACGAGGAGATCACCGAGGACGAGCTCCACGAGGCCATCCGCAAGGCGACCATCGCCGGCGAGATCGTGCCCGTGCTCAACGGCACCGCCTTCAAGAACAAGGGCGTCCAGCCCCTGCTCGACGCGGTCATCCGCTACCTGCCGAGCCCGGCCGACCTGCCCCCGGTCAACGGCTTGAACGTCAAGGAGACCGAGAAGCTCACCCGTGAGCTGACCGACGAGGCCCCGTTCTCGGCCCTGGCCTTCAAGATCATGACCGACCCCCACGTCGGCAAGCTCACCTACTTCCGGGTGTACTCCGGCACGCTCGCCAAGGGCGACACCGTGCTGAACGTGCGCTCCGGCAACAAGGAGCGCCTCGGTCGCCTGCTGCAGATGCACGCCAACACCCGCGAGGACCGCGAGCGCATCTTCTCCGGCGAGATCATCGCCGGCATCGGCATGAAGAACACCAAGACCGGTGACACGCTCTGCGATCCGGACAACCCGATCGTGCTCGAGTCCCTCGAGTTCCCCGAGCCCGTGATCCACGTGGCCGTGGAGCCCAAGACCAAGGCCGACCAGGAGAAGATGGGCAAGGCCCTCCAGTCGCTGTCGGAGGAGGATCCCACCTTCACCGTGCGCACCGACGAGGAGACCGGCCAGGTCATCATCGCCGGCATGGGCGAGCTGCACCTCGAGGTGCTGGTCGACCGCATGCTGCGCGAGTTCCGCGTCGACGCCACGGTCGGCAAGCCCCAGGTCGCCTACCGCGAGACCATCACGAACAAGGTCGAGAAGGTCACCTACACCCACAAGAAGCAGACGGGTGGTTCGGGCCAGTACGCCGAGGTGCAGATCACCCTCGAGCCCACCGGCCCCGGTGGCGGCTACGAGTTCGTGGACAACATCACGGGTGGCCGCATCCCCAAGGAGTACATCCCCTCCGTCGACGCCGGCATCCAGGCCTCGCTCGAGGCGGGCGTGCTCGCCGGCTACCCCACGGTCGACGTGCGGGCCATCCTCACCGACGGCAAGTACCACGACGTGGACTCCTCGGAGATGGCCTTCAAGATCGCCGGCACCATGGTGTTCAAGGAGGCGGCCCGCAAGGCCAAGCCCGTGATCCTGGAGCCGGTCATGAAGGTCGAGGTCGTCACGCCCGAGGACTACATGGGTGACGTCATCGGCGACCTCAACTCCCGTCGTGGCCAGGTCGGCGGCATGAGCCAGCGCGGCAACGCGCAGGTCATCGACGCCACCGTCCCGCTCTCGGAGATGTTCGGCTACGTCGGCGACCTGCGCTCCAAGACCCAGGGTCGTGCGCAGTACACGATGCAGTTCGACTCCTACCAGGAGTGCCCGACGAGCGTGCAGGAAGAGATCGTCAAGCGCATCCGTGGCGAATAGGCCGCAACCGAAGCCCGTCAGTCCGCTAGTCACCCACTCGAGAAGCAAGCAAAGGAAGAGGCGCCACCATGGCCAAGGAGAAGTTCGATCGGTCGAAGCCCCATGTGAACATCGGGACGATGGGTCACATCGATCATGGGAAGACGACGTTGACGGCTGCGATCTCGCGGGTGTTGTCGGAGCGTGTCGATGGGAACAATGCGACGGCGTTCGACATGATCGACAAGGCGCCTGAGGAGCGGGAGCGTGGGATCACGATCAATGTGTCCCACATCGAGTACGAGACGGACAATCGGCATTACGCGCATGTCGACATGCCGGGTCACGCGGATTACATCAAGAACATGATCACGGGTGCCGCGCAGGTCGATGGTGCGATTCTGGTGGTGGCGGCCACGGATGGTCCGATGCCCCAGACCCGTGAGCATGTGCTGCTGGCTCGTCAGGTCGGTGTGCCGGCGATCGTGGTGGCGTTGAACAAGGTCGACATGGTCGATGATGAGGAGCTGTTGGAGCTGGTGGAGATGGAGGTGCGTGAGCTTCTCTCCGATCAGGACTTCGATGGTGACAACGCGCCGGTGGTGCCGGTGTCGGCGTTGAAGGCGTTGGAGGGTGATTCGGCGGCTGGTGATCAGGTCATGGAGCTGATGAACCAGGTCGATTCGTTCGTGCCGGAGCCGGAGCGTGATCTGGACAAGCCGTTCTTGATGCCGATCGAGGATGTGTTCTCGATCCAGGGTCGTGGCACGGTGGTGACGGGCAAGGTGGAGCAGGGCGTGATCCATGTCGGTGACGACATCGAGATCGTCGGGATCCGTGACACGCAGAAGACGACGTGCACGGGTGTGGAGATGTTCCGCAAGCTGCTCGATGAGGGTCAGGCTGGTGACAACATCGGTGCGCTTCTTCGTGGCATCGACAAGGACGGGGTGGAGCGTGGTCAGGTGCTGTGCGCGCCGGGTTCGATCACGCCCCACACCGAGTTCGAGTCGACGGTGTATGTGTTGACCAAGGATGAGGGTGGCCGTCACAAGCCGTTCTTCTCGAACTACCGGCCGCAGTTCTTCTTCCGGACGACGGACATCACGGGTTCGATCGAGCTGCCGGAGGGCACGGAGATGTGCATGCCGGGTGACAACACGGACATGACGGTGACCTTGATCAACCCGATCGCGATGGATGAGGGTCTGCGCTTCGCCATCCGTGAGGGTGGTCGCACCGTGGGCGCCGGCCGGGTCACCAAGATCCTGAAGTAGCACCGCAGAATTTTCCGGCCGAGCGCCGGTGGCGGGTAGGGTTTCCTGTCCGACGCCGGCGCTCGTTCGCGCCAGTCGCCCGTTCGCACTACTTGACAATCGAGTCCCGAGAAGAAGGCCCAGGTCACCGTCATGGCTGACAGTCAGAAGATCCGCATCCGCCTGAAGGCGTACGACCACGAGGTCATCGACACCTCGACGAAGAAGATCGTCGAGACCGTCCTGCGCACGCAGGCCGTCGTCCGGGGCCCGATCCCCCTCCCCACCGAGAAGCACCGCTTCACCGTCGTCCGTGGTCCGTTCAAGGACAAGGACAGCCGTGAGCACTTCGAGATGCGGATCCACAAGCGGCTGATCGACATCCTCGAGCCGTCCGCCAAGACGGTGGACTCGCTGCAGCGCATCGAGCTCCCCGCCGGCGTCGACATCGAGATCAAGATCCAGCAGGCGTGAACCTCCGGCCGCAGGGCGGCCTCCGGTTCCCCGAGTTGTTCGGCAGCGCCTCACAACTCGCAGCAGACTGAACGGAGCCCGGCCTCGAGCCGGGCTTCGTCGCGTCCTAGGACCGGGTCAGAGAAGCAGTGACCCAACCATCGACGTCGTGCACGCGGAGCACCGTCCCACCGAGACGCTCCCGCACCGAGGACCAGCGCTCGGCGAGGATGCCCGACACGACCAGCGTCCCGGCGCACACCCGCCACAGATCGTCCGAGAGCTCGATCACGGCCCGGGCGGAGATGTTGGCCACGACCACGTCCCACGAGCCGGAGAGCGCTGACAGGGGAGCAGCGGAGGCCTCCACCTCCACGCCGTTGGCCGCGGCGTTGGCGATCGTGGCCTCGACGGCCACCGGGTCGACGTCGATGGCCGTGACCACGGCTCCGGCGCGCGCCGCCACCACCGACAGCGCCCCCGACCCGCAGCCCACGTCCAGCAGCGTCGTGCCCTCCCCGGCGAGCTCCGCCAGCAGGCCGAGGCACGTCGACGTCGTGGGGTGCAGCCCGTCCCCGAACACCGTCGGCGGGACCTCCAGCTGCACGGGGCCGCCTGCCGCCGGCAGCGAGACCGTCCGGGTGGCGAGCTCCACGAGGTCGGTTGCGGTCACGTCCGTCGGCCCGGCATCGGCCAGCGCGACCTCGAAGCGGGCCACGTCGGCCTCCTCGACCCCCACCCGCAGCGTCACCAGGCCCTCGCCGCCGGCGGACTCCCAGATGCCCTCGGCACCGGCCTGCCAGCACCGGTCGGCGACCAGCTCGGCATCGGGCTCCGGCACGGTGAGGGCGTAGAGGCGCACGCCCAACCCTCCCCGAACGCGACCGTGCACCGCCACTCGGGGCGGTGCACGGTCAGCGTCGGTGGTGGTGCGGGCTCAGGATGCGGGGGCGAGCTCCCGGAGTGCGTCGTAGGCCGCCTGGCGGGACTCGACCATCGCCCGTTCGAGCGCCGCGGCGTCGAAGATGTCGTCTCGCTGGTCGGCCATCCAGGCCGGGTGGTCCAGCGTGGTGCCCTCGAGGTGCAGGTGCTCCGGCATGGGTGCCATTGCACCTGATGGACATGGATGTCCGGTGTCGACCAGATGACGGTCTGTGTCGGTGTGGTGACGCCGGCCCGGACTGCCGTCACGGGGCCTCCCATCCGCGCCCGGGCCGGCGCAGCGTGGTTGCCTGGAGCTGCGATCTGCGGCGCATTGGTGTTCGGCGTGCTGTCCCGCTATCGTTTCCTCTTCGTGCCCCCGGACCCCTGTCCGGAGGCCGCAGCTTTCTGCAATTGAGGCCCGTGCAGGCCTGGTCCGACATCCGGATCGGGAACCGCACGGCACAACCGAACCAGCGCTCCGCTGGGCCAGTACGTGCCCTGCGGAGCGTTTGCGTGAACGAGGACACGCCGCATGGCCACGAAATCGATCGTCGCCACCAAGGTGGGAATGACGCAGGTATGGAACGAGGACGGACACATCGTCCCCGTCACCATGCTCAGCGTTCAGCCCTGCCGGGTGGTCCAGATCAAAACTCAAGAGCGAGACGGTTACAGCGCACTCCAGGTCACCTTCGGCCAGCGTGATGCCCGCAAGCTCACCATGCCCAAGGCCGGTCACTTCGCGGCTGCAGGCGTCGATCCCGGGGAGACGCTCGTCGAGCTTCGCCTCGACGACGTCAGCGCCTACGAGGTCGGTCAGGAGCTCGCCGCGGACGTGTTCGCAGCGGGGGACCTGGTCGACATCACCGGTGTCTCCAAGGGCAAGGGCTTCGCAGGCGTCATGAAGCGCCACGGCTTCGGCGGTCTCCCCGCCAGCCACGGCGCGCACCGGGTGCACCGCAAGCCAGGCGCCATCGGTGCCTGCGCCACGCCGGCTCGTGTGTTCAAGGGCCAGCGCATGGCCGGTCGCATGGGCAACGAGCGGGTCACCACCCAGAACCTGGTCGTGGTCGAGTCCGATCCCGAGCGCGAGATCGTGCTCATCCGCGGATCGGTGCCCGGCCCCAAGCAGTCGACCGTGCTCATCAAGAACGCCAGCAAGAAGGCGGTCAGCTGATGCCCTCCATCGACGTGCGCAACATCTCCGGTGACACCGTGGGCAGCGCCGACCTGGACGAGGCGATCTTCGGCATCGAGCCGAACCTCGCCGTCATGCACCAGGTCGTCACCGCCCAGCTCGCCGCCAAGCGCGCCGGCACCCAGTCGACCAAGACCCGCGCCGAGGTGCGCGGCGGTGGCGCCAAGCCGTGGAAGCAGAAGGGCACCGGCCGGGCTCGCCAGGGCTCCATCCGTGCGCCCCAGTGGCGCGGCGGTGGTGTGGCGCTGGGCCCCAAGCCCCGCAGCTACGCCCAGAAGACCCCGAAGAAGATGATCAAGCTCGCGCTGCGATCGGCCCTCTCGGACCGCTTCGCCTCCGAGCGCATCATCGTCCTCGACAGCTGGGGTCTCGACGCTCCCAAGACCAAGACCGCCCGCGTGGCCCTCGAGACCCTAGGCGCCAGCGGTCGGGTCGTGGCCGTCGTCGCCCGCGACGACGTCAACACGACCAAGAGCCTGGCCAACCTGCAGCACGTGCACGTGGTCCAGCCGGGCGAGCTCAACACCTACGACGTGCTGGTCAGCGACTGGTTGGTCTTCACCACCGACACCCTCCCGTCGTCGGCTCCGGCCGCCACCGAGGAAGGTGCTGCCTGATGGACGCACGATCCGTCATCATCCGCCCGGTCGTCTCCGAGAAGAGCTACGACCTCATCGAGGGCAACGTCTACACCTTCGTCGTCCACCCCGACGCCAACAAGACCCAGATCCGCCAGGCGATCGAGCAGATCTTCGGCGTCCGGGTCCTCAAGGTGAACACGCTCAACCGCAAGGGCAAGCGCATGCGGAGCCGCCGCACCGGCACCTTCTCGTCGCGCCCCACCACCAAGCGAGCCATCGTCACCGTCCACGGCGACGACACCATCGACCTGTTCGAGGGGGTCTGATCATGGCAATCCGCAAGCGCAAGCCGTCCAGCCCCGCCCGCCGCTTCCAGACCGTCGCGGACTTCTCCGAGGTCACCAAGTCGACGCCGGAGAAGTCGCTGCTGGCCAAGAAGTCGAGCACCGGTGGTCGCAACAACCACGGTCGCATGACCTCCCGCCACCGCGGTGGCGGCCACAAGCAGCGCTACCGCATCGTCGACTTCCGTCGTAACAAGGACGGCGTCGAGGCCAAGGTCGCCGCGGTCGAGTACGACCCGAACCGCAACTGCCGCATCCTGCTGCTCCACTACGTGGACGGCACCAAGAGCTACATCCTCGCCCCCCGTGGCGTGAAGGTGGGCGACCGGATCATGAGCGGCCAGGGCGCGGACATCGCGCCCGGCAACGCCATGGAGCTGCGCTACATCCCCGTGGGCACCACCGTGCACAACGTGGAGCTCAAGCCCGGTGGCGGTGGCCAGATGGCCCGCTCCGCCGGCACCTCCATCCAGCTCGTCGCCAAGGAGGGCACCCACGCCACGCTGCGCCTGCCCTCCACCGAGATGCGTCGCGTCGCCATCGACTGCCGGGCCACCGTCGGCGAGGTCGGCTTCGCCGAGGCCGATCTCATCAAGATCGGCAAGGCCGGCCGCAACCGCTGGAAGGGCGTCCGCCCCCAGTCCCGCGGCGTCGTGATGAACCCCGTCGACCACCCCCACGGTGGTGGCGAGGGCAAGACCTCCGGTGGCCGCCACCCGGTTTCCCCTTGGGGCAAGCCCGAGGGCCGCACCCGCAACAAGAAGAAGAAGTCCACCGACATGATCGTGCGCCGCCGCCGTACCCGCGGCTCGCGGCGATAGGAGACGAGCATGCCCCGTTCCCTGAAGAAGGGCCCCTTCGTCGACGACCACCTCCTCAAGAAGGTCGACGAGCTCAACGAGAAGAACGAGAAGAAGGTCATCAAGTCGTGGTCCCGCCGGTCCACGATCATCCCCGACATGGTCGGACACACCATCGCCGTCCACGACGGCCGCAAGCACGTGCCCGTGTACGTCACCGAGGCCATGGTCGGCCACAAGCTCGGCGAGTTCGCCCCGACCAAGATCTTCAAGTACCACGCCGGCATGGAGAAGTCCGCGAAGGGACGCCGATGACCGGGACCAAGACCAACGAGCGCCCGGGCACCCGTGCCCAGGTCAAGAACGTGCGCATGTCGGCCACCAAGGCCCGCGCCGTCCTCGACCTGATCCGTGGCCTGGCCATCGACGAGGCCGCCTCCGTGCTCGCCTACACCGAGCGCGGCGCCGCCGAGGTCGTGGGCAAGTGCCTCGACTCAGCCATCGCCAACGCCGAGCACAACGACCAGATCGATCCCGCCACCCTCTTCGTCTCGGCCTGCTACGCCGACGAGGGCCGCACGATGTACCGCTGGCGCCCCCGTGCTCGGGGCCGTGCCACCAAGATCCGCAAGCGCACGTGCCACATCACGATCATCGTGAGCCCGATGCCGGCTGACATGTTCGCCATCGAGCAGGCCAAGCGCGAGGCCGTGCCCGGCACCCGTGCCGCACGCCGCCGCGGCCAGGAGGCCTCCACCCGGGCCGCTCGCGTCGCCGCCTCCCAGCAGTCCGACGACGTCGCCGAGTCCGCTGAGGACGCCGGCATCGTCGACACCGACGCCGTCGCGACCGAGGCCGTCGAGGGCGTGGACGAGACCACCGAGGTCAGCGCACCCCCGGCCGACGACTCCGTCGCCGAGGTCGCCGAGGACCAGGGCATCGTCGACACCGACGCCGCCGCCACCGAGGCACTGGACGAGACCGACGTGACCGACGACGCCGCTGAGTCGGCCGACGACGACAGCACGGAAGAGAAGTAACCATGGGCCAGAAGATCCATCCCTACGGCTTCCGCCTGGGCATCACCACCGAGTGGAAGAGCCGGTGGTTCGCCGATCGCGACGAGTACCGCGACTTCGTCATCGAGGACTGGAAGATCCGCGACTTCCTCATGACCGAGCTGCCGCACGCCGCGATCAGCCGCGTCGAGATCGAGCGCACCCGCGACAAGCTCCGCGTCGACGTCCACACCGCCCGCCCGGGCATCGTCATCGGCCGCAAGGGCTCCGAGGCGGACCGCCTCCGTGCCGGCCTGACCAAGATCACGGGCAACGCCAAGGTCCAGCTCAACGTCATCGAGATCAAGCAGCCCGAGATCGACGCTGCGCTGATCGCCCAGGGCGTCGCCGACCAGCTCGCCGGCCGCGTCGCGTTCCGCCGGGCCATGAAGCGTGCCGTGCAGTCCGCGCAGAAGGCCGGTGCCCTCGGCATCCGGGTCCAGTGCTCGGGTCGCCTCGGCGGCGCCGAGATGGCCCGCACCGAGTGGTACCGCGAAGGTCGGGTCCCGCTGCACACGCTGCGCGCCGACATCGACTACGGCTTCCGCGAGGCCCGCACCAGCGCCGGTCGCATCGGCGTGAAGGTGTGGATCTACAAGGGCGAGATCCTGCCCTACAAGAGCACCGAGGACGACAAGATCAACCGCGAGGCCGCCATGGCCGTGGGCGAGACCTCGGGTGGCCCGGCCAAGCCGGTCGTGTCCTCCGCTGCTCGCCGCCGCGCCGACGAGGCCGAGGCCGCCGAAGCTCCCGCCGAGGGTGCCGAGGGCGCCGAGGTCGAGCCGCTCATCAAGGAAGCCGATCCCGAGCTCGAGCGCCTCCTCGCCGAGGAAGAAGAGATCGAGCGTCAGACGAAGGAGCGCAGCGAAGCGCCCCACTTCCGAGACGGGCAGGACTGAGGTACCGACATGCTGATGCCAAAGAAGGTCAAGCACCGCAAGCAGCACCGTGGGCGCACCCGCGGCATGGCCAAGGGCGGCACCACCGTCTCCTTCGGCGAGTACGGCATCCAGGCCCTCGAGCCGGGCTGGATCACCGCCCGCCAGATCGAGGCCGCCCGCATCGCCATGACCCGCAAGACCCGCCGTGGCGGCAAGGTGTGGATCAACATCTTCCCGCACAAGCCGGTCACGCAGAAGCCCGCCGAGACCCGCATGGGTTCGGGCAAGGGCAACGTGGAGCACTGGGTCGCCGTCGTGCGCCCGGGTCGCATCATGTTCGAGCTGTCGTACCCCGATGAGGCCCTCGCCCGCGAGGCCATCGAGCGTGCGATCCAGAAGCTGCCCATCCGGGCCCGCTTCGTCACCCGTGAGGAGGCGCTGTAGCCATGGCGAACGACGTCGTACGCGGCCTCGACGACGAGGCCCTCATGACCCGCCTCGCCGACGCTCGCGAGGAGCTCTTCAACCTCCGTTTCCAGAAGGCCACCGGCCAGCTCACGAACACCGGGCGCATCGCCCAGGTGAAGCGTGAGGTCGCCCGTTGCCTCACCGAGGCCCGCAGCCGCGAGATCGCGGCCGCCGAGGACCTCGCCGCCCAGACCACGACTGCCGAGGGTTGACCCCGATGTCTGCAACCGAGACCAACGCCGGTGCGCCGGAGCGGGCCAGCCGCAAGGTGCGCGAGGGCGTCGTCGCCTCCACGAAGATGGACAAGACCATCATCGTCGAGATCGAGTCCCGCAAGCCCCACCCGCGCTACGGCAAGACCATGGCGCGCTCGAAGCGCTACGTCTGCCATGACGAGACCAACGACGCCCGCGAGGGCGACCGCGTCCGGATCATGGAGACCCGCCCGCTGTCGAAGAACAAGCGCTGGCGCCTGCTCGAGATCATCGAGCGGGCCAAGTAGAGGTGCACCGATGATCCAGCAGGAGACGCGCCTGCGCGTCGCAGACAACAGCGGCGCCAAAGAGGTGCTGTGCATCAAGGTCCTCGGCGGTTCCAAGCGCCGCTACGCCGGCATCGGCGACGTGTTCGTCGCCACCGTCAAGGACGCGCTCCCGGGCGCGGCGGTCAAGAAGGGCGACGTCGTCAAGTGCGTCGTCGTCCGCACGAAGAAGGAACGGCGCCGTCCCGACGGCAGCTACATCCGCTTCGACGAGAACGCCGCCGTCCTCATCAACGACCAGCGCCAGCCGCGCGGCACCCGCATCTTCGGCCCGGTGGGCCGCGAGCTGCGCGACGCCAAGTTCATGCGCATCGTGTCGCTGGCTCCGGAGGTGCTCTGACATGGCAGGCATGAAGATCCGCAAGGGCGACACCGTCCGCGTGCTCACCGGCAAGGACCGGGGCAAGGAGGGCGAGGTCATCCGCGCCATCCCCGAGCGCGGCAAGGTGATCGTCGCCGGCGTGAACCTCGCCAAGAAGCACCAGCGCCCGCTCAACGCGACCATGCAGGGCGGCATCATCGACAAGGACATGCCGATCCCGGTCGCCAACGTCGCCATCGTGTGCGGCGACTGCGGCCCGACCCGCGTCGGCTACCGCTTCGACGACGACGGCACCAAGGTGCGCGTCTGCAAGAAGTGCCGAAAGGACCTGGACTGATGGCCACTGCCACCGTTCCCCGCTTCAAGTCCCGCTACGACGAGACCATCCGGGCCAAGCTCCAGAAGGATCTGGACCTGCCCAACGTCATGATGGTGCCCACGGTCGACAAGATCGTGGTCAACATGGGCGTCGGCGAGGCCGTCTCGCAGGCCTCCCTCCTCGAGGGCGCCCAGCGCGACCTGGCCACCATCACCGGCCAGAAGCCCATCGTGACCAAGGCCAAGAAGTCCATCGCCGGCTTCAAGCTCCGCGAGGGCAACCCCATCGGCGCCAAGGTCACCCTCCGGGGTGACCGCAAGTGGGAGTTCCTCGACCGACTGATCTCGGTTGCCATCCCCCGGATCCGCGACTTCCGCGGGCTCAACCCCAACAGCTTCGACGGGAACGGGAACTACACGTTCGGCGTGACCGAGCAGCTCATCTTCCCCGAGATCGACTACGACGCCGTCGACACCATCCGAGGGATGGACATCACGATCGTCACCACCGCACGGACCGACGCCGAGGGCAAGGCACTGCTCGACGCCTTCGGCTTCCCCTTCCGAAAGGACCGTTGAGTTGGCCAAGAAAGCGCTGATCAACAAGGCCAACAAGAAGCCCAAGTACAAGGTGCAGGGCTACACGCGGTGTCGCCGCTGCGGCCGTCCGCGTGCTGTCTTCCGGAAGTTCGGCCTCTGCCGGATCTGCTTCCGTGAGATGGCCCACAACGGGGAGATCCCCGGTGTGACCAAGGCGAGCTGGTGAGGTGAAGACACGATGACCATGACCGACCCCATCGCCGACATGCTCACCCGCGTGCGCAATGCGAACACGGCGAAGCACGACGACGTGTCCATGCCGTCCTCCAAGCTGAAGGAGGCGCTGGCCGAGCTGCTGAAGTCCGAGGGCTACATCCAGGACTTCCAGACCGCCGAGCGCGCCGACAAGCCGGGCAAGATCCTGTCGATCGACATGAAGTACTCGCCTGACCGCGAGCGCACGATCACCGGCATCAAGCGCGTGTCCAAGCCGGGCCTGCGCGTCTACAAGAAGTCCGATGAGATCCCTCGCGTGCTCGGTGGCCTCGGCGTCGCCGTGCTCTCCACGTCGCAGGGACTCATGACCGACCGAGAGGCCCGTCGCCGCAACGTCGGCGGCGAAATCCTCTGCTACGTCTGGTAGGAGCCGAAGATGTCTCGCGTCGGCAAAGCACCGATCACCATCCCCTCGGGCGTCGAGGTCACCATCGGTGACGACGAGGTCACCGTGAAGGGTCCCAAGGGTCAGCTGACCCAGGACGTCCCCGGTGACATCACCCTGCGCCAGGACGGCGACACCATCGTCGTCGAGCGCCCGGACGACTCCCGCACCAACCGCTCCCTCCACGGCCTCGTCCGCGCCCTCGTGTCCAACATGGTCCAGGGCGTCACCAACGAGTTCACCAAGGAGCTCGAGATCATCGGCGTCGGCTACCGCGTGCTGAACTCCAGCCCGAGCTCCCTCGAGCTGGCCCTCGGCTACAGCCACACGGTGAACTACAAGGCCCCCGAGGGCATCACCTTCGAGGTCCCCGCCCCCACCCAGATCCTCGTGCGCGGCATCGACAAGCAGGCCGTCGGCCAGGCCGCCGCCGAGATCCGCGACTTCCGCAAGCCCGAGCCCTACAAGGGCAAGGGCGTCCGGTACAAGGGCGAGTACGTCATCCGCAAGGCCGGCAAGGCAGGCAAGTGACATGAGCAGCATGGCCAAGAAGAAGCAGCTGGGCCGGGACCGGCGCCACCGCCGGGTCCGCAAGAAGGTCCAGGGCACCCCGCAGCGTCCCCGCCTCGCGGTGTTCCGGTCCTCGCGCCACATCGTGGCCCAGGTCATCGACGACATCGCCGGCGTGACGCTGGCGGCTGCGTCCACCCACGAGAAGGACTTCGACGGCTACGGCGGCAACGCCGACGCCGCCGCCAAGATCGGTGCCCTCGCCGCCGAGCGGGCCAAGGCCGCCGGCGTGACCAAGGTCGTCTTCGACCGGGGCGGCAACCGCTACCACGGCCGGGTCAAGGCCCTCGCCGACGCTGCCCGCGAAGCCGGGCTCGAGTTCTAGGACCCGGGTCCCGGGAAGGATCGAGAGAACATGGCAAACGGAAACGACAACCCACGCCGCGGACGCCGGGACGAGCCCCAGGCCAACCCGCGCCAGTCCGGTGATGCCACGCTGCGCGAGTCGCGCGTCATCAACATCAACCGCGTCGCCAAGGTCGTGAAGGGCGGTCGTCGCTTCAGCTTCACCGCCCTCGTCGTCATCGGCGACGGCAACGGCCGCGTCGGCCTCGGCTACGGGAAGGCCAAGGAGGTGCCCCTCGCCATCCAGAAGGGCACCGAGGAGGCCCGCAAGAACCTCTTCGAGGTCCCCCTCGCCGGCGACACCATCATCCACCCGACCGAGGGTGTGCTCGGCGCCGGTCGCGTCATGCTCAAGCCCGCCGCCCCCGGTACCGGCGTCATCGCCGGTGGTGCCGCCCGCATCATCCTCGAGGAAGCCGGCATCCACGACGTGCTGTGCAAGTCGCTGGGCTCGGCCAACCACATCAACGTGGCCCGCGCCACCATCGAGGGCCTGCGTGGCCTGCGTCGTCCCGACGAGATCGCCCGCCTGCGCGGCATCCCGGCCGACACCTTCGTGCCCAAGGGCCTGCTCAACGCGTACAACGAGTCCGAGAAGCTCAAGGGCCGCGCCGGAGCCGTGTCATGAGCGAGGCCACGATCACCGTCACCCAGGTCCGGTCCGCCATCGGCACCAAGCCCAAGACCCGCGGCACGCTGCGGGCCCTCGGGCTCCGTGGCATCGGCCAGACCAACACCCTCCCGGACCGTCCCGAGATCCGCGGCATGATCGCCCGGGTCCCGCACCTGATCACGGTCGTTGAGTCCGTCAGCGACGGAGGCGAGTAGCTCCATGTACAAGATCCACGATCTCCAGCCCCCCGAGGGCTCCAACCGGCGCCGCAAGCGCGTCGGCCGAGGCATCGGCGGCAAGGGCGGCAAGACCGCCGGCCGTGGCACCAAGGGCCAGAAGGCGCGCAACACCGTGCCGATGGGCTTCGAGGGTGGCCAGATGCCCCTCTACATGCGCGTGCCGAAGCGCCGGGGCTTCAACAACCCCTTCCGCGTCGAGTACCAGGCCATCAACCTGGACACGCTCAGCGAGTCCGGCCTCACCGACATCACCCCCGAGGCGCTCCACGCCAAGGGCCTGGTCCGCAAGGGCGCCCTGGTGAAGATCCTCGGTCGTGGCGAGGTCAGCGCTGCGCTGAACGTCACCGCCCACAAGTTCTCGGCGTCGGCTGCCGAAGCCATCACCGCCGCGGGCGGTACGGTCGAGACCCGGCCCCTGCCGTGGGGCGATCGTCGTCCGCCGGCCAAGGGCAACCAGTTCACCAACCGCTGATCCTGCCGGATCGGCTGAGCCGCCACCCCCTGGGGAGCACGTGTTCCAGAGCCTGAAGAGCCTCGCGCGCGTCGCGTCCGTCTCGGACCTTCGCAACAAGATCCTGTTCGTGATCTTCATCCTCGCCCTGTACCGGGCGGGTTCGGCGATCCCGGCGCCTGGCATCGACCTCGACGCCGTCCAGAACCTGAAGGAGCAGGCCGAGCAGGGCGCTGGCGTGCTCGGCTTCCTGACCCTGTTCTCGGGCGGCGCGCTCACCCAGTTCGCGCTGTTCGCGCTCGGGATCATGCCGTACATCACGGCGTCGATCATCATGCAGATCCTCACCGTGGTGATCCCGCGCCTCGAGCAGTGGTCCCAGCAGGGTGCGGTCGGCCAGCGCAAGATCACGCAGTGGACCCGCTACCTGACGGTGGCCATCGCCCTGCTGCAGTCCACCGGCCTGGCCTTCCTGTTCCACAACGGCGGCGGCGGCCTCCTCGGCGCCGGCGGTGGTGTCGATCTCGGCATCGACCTGTTCGGCGGTGACGAGAACTTCAACACCGGCCGCATCCTCATCGTGGTGCTCACCCTCACCGCCGGCACCGCCCTGCTCATGTGGATGGGCGAGCTCATCACCCAGCGAGGCATCGGCAACGGCATGTCGCTGCTGATCTTCGCCTCGGTGGTGTCCAGCTTCCCGGTCGCCGGAGCCCAGATCAACGCCGAGCGGGGCATGGCCCTGCTGCTCCCGCTGCTGCTGCTGGGGGTGGCGATCATGGTGGCGATCGTGTTCGTGGAGCTCGGCCAGCGCCGCATCCCGGTGCAGTTCTCCAAGCGGGTCGTCGGCAACAAGATGACCGGCGGCCAGTCCACCTACATCCCGCTCAAGGTCAACCAGTCCGGCGTGATCCCGGTGATCTTCGCCAGCTCGGTGCTGTACCTGCCGCTGCTGTTCACCCAGGTGCTCCCCGCCGACCGGAGCTGGGCGGTCAGCATCCAGCGCTGGGTCGACACCAACCTGGTCCAGCCCGACTCGATCGTCTACATCCTCGTGTACGGCTTCCTGATCGTGGGCTTCGCCTACTTCTACACGGCGATCCAGTTCGACCCGGCCAAGCAGGCCGACACGATCCGCCGCCAGGGCGGCTACATCCCCGGCATCCGCCCCGGCCCCCAGACCGAGCGGTACCTCGGCCGCATCCTGAACCGGATCACCCTCCCCGGCGCCCTGTTCGTGGCCATGATCGCCCTGCTGCCCTCGATCCTGCTCGTCTCCGCCGACATCACGAACTTCCCCTTCGGCGGCATCTCGGTGCTCATCGCCGTCGGCGTGATGCTCGAGTTCATGAAGCAGATCGACAGCCAGCTCATGATGCGCAACTACGAGGGCTTCCTGAACTAGCCCCCGCAGGAAATCTCGTGGATCGTGACCACCCGTGGTCACCGACCCACGAGATGTCCACGGAGCTGGCGAAGCGCGGCGGCGAGGTCGCTGGCCAAGCACCAGCTGCGGATCCGGATGACCGTCCACCCTGCGTCCTCGAGCGCGCGCTGCCTGACGAGGTCCGCCTCCCGGACGTCGACGTCGTCGCGATGTTGCACGCCGTCGACCTCGACGCAGATCCGGCGCTCCGGATAGGCGAGATCGAGTCGGTACGAGGCGTCAGCGGCGCGCACCCAGTGCTGTGCCACCGGCACGGGCAGGCACGCATCGAGGATGGCGTCCAGGACGAGCTGTTCGAGTCCGGATTCCGGCACGCCGTCGACCTCGAAGTAGCGGTCGAGCCAGTCCCGCAGGGCGGCGCCGCCGTTGCGTCCCCGTCGCTTGTGGCGCAGGTAGGTGCGCAGCAGTGCATCGCTGGTGACGCCGTGCTCGTGTCGCAGCTCGCGCACGGTCTGGCGGTACCGCTTCTCGGAGATGACGCAGCCCAGGTCCATGGCGATCCGGGTCGGTCCCGTGCACGGGATGCCATCGATGCGACACGGCGCGGCGAGCTCGAGGTCGGTCGACTCGTGGACGATCACGTCGGCACGTCGGAAGGTCGTGCCGGCCGGGATGCTGATCTCCGGGGCCGGGACGGGGTCGAAGCCACCGACGCCCGTGAGGTGGGCGCCGGCCCGGTGGGATGCCAGCGAACCGGTCGGAGCGAGCAGCAGGGCAGCCATGAGCCGACGTGGCCAGGTCATCGGAACGCCGGCTGGGCCGTACAGGCCGGCATCGAGACGCATCCAGGTGCCGTTGCGGAGCAGCCGGCGCAGGAGCGGAAAGCCGCCGTCGAGGGCGCTCAGCTGCGGGCGGGTGATGAGCGCCTGCTGGTGCTCGAGCAGCGAGATCGCCGCTGGCGATGGTGCGGGCATGGGTCTTCCTCCGGTGTGTGCCTGGGGGAAGACGGGTCCGATCGTACGAACCCCCACCGACAGCTCGATATCCCGTGGATCCAGCACCACCCGTGGTCGGGATCCACGGGATTTCGGGGTGGGTGGGGGATTTCGGATGGGTGAAAGCGGGGCCGGTAGGGTGCGTGCTCTCATGATCCCCGGTGCTCGACTCGTGATGCTCGGCCGGCAGGGAGCCGGCAAGGGCACCCAGTGCACGCGGCTCTCCCGCCACTTCGTCGTGCCCCACATCTCCACCGGCGACATGCTCCGTGCCGCCGTGAAGGAGGGCACCGCCTTCGGACGCAAGGCCAAGGAGTACATGGACGCGGGCGAGCTGCTGCCCGACGACATCATCATCGGGGTGGTCGAGGAGCGCCTGCTCAAGGACGACACCCGCAACCGGGGCTACATCCTCGACGGCTTCCCCCGGACCGAGTCCCAGGCCGAGTCCCTGGCCGCGATCACCGCCGACCTGCCCCTCGACCTGGTCATCGACCTGGCCGTGCCCACCGACGTCGTGCTCGAGCGCCTGGCCGCCCGGCGGGTCTGCGTCGACTGCGGCGCCAACTACGCGGTGCACGCACCGCCCAAGCACGGCTGGACCTGCGACCACTGCGGCGGCGAGGTCATCCAGCGCGCCGACGACACCGAGGACGCGATCAAGCGCCGCCTCGACATCTACGAGGCCGAGACCGCCCCGCTGATCGAGTGGTACGAGGAGCGGGACCTGCTCATGGTCGTCGACGGCGACGGCGACCCCGACGAGGTCACGGCCCGGCTGATCCGGACCATCGACACCGCCCGGCGGTAGGGGCGATGGGTCGCCGAGATCGGGGCGCTCGCCGGTCCGCCGACGAGATCGCGACCATGCGCAGGGCCGGCCTGGTCGTGGCCGAGATGCACGACGTGTGCCGGGAGGCGCTCCGCCCCGGGGTGACCACCGGCGAGCTCGATGCCCTGGCCCGCGACGTGCTCGACCGCCGGGGCGCCACCTCCAACTTCCTCGGCTACGGCGGGTTCCCGGCCGTGGTCTGCGCCAGCGTGAACGACGAGATCGTCCACGGCATCCCCGGCTCCCGCGTCCTCGAGGAGGGCGATGTCGTCTCCATCGACTGCGGCGCCGTGGTCGACGGGTGGCACGGCGACGCCGCCTTCACGGCCTGCGTCGGGCAGGGGAGCGCGGCGGACCTGGAGCTCATCGAGGTCGGCCGTCGCTCGCTGGAGGCCGGCATCGAGCAGGTGGTGGCGGGCAACACCCTCGGCGACCTCGGCCACGCCGTGGAGTCGGTCGTGCGCGCCGCGGGGTTCTCGGTGCTCGAAGACCACTGCGGCCACGGCATCGGGCGGGCCATGCACGAAGCGCCCGACGTGCTGAACACCGGCACGCCCGGCAAGGGCCTGCCCATCGAGGTCGGCATGGTGCTCGCCATCGAACCCATGGTCTGCGCCGGCACCTCCGACTACCGGGTGCTGGCCGACGGCTGGACCGTGGTCACCGCCGACGGCGCCCGATCCGTCCACTGGGAGCACACCGTCGCCGTGACCGAGCACGGTCCCGAGGTCCTCACCCGACGCTGAGAATCCCCCCATCTCGTGCCCGGATCGGTCATGATGTGGGGGTTCGCGGGCCCCGATGGGCTCGACGGCGCCACCGATCCGGCCCCTCGTCGCTCGTGGGGTTGGCGGTCGTGTGCGCGCTGTCATAGGATCTCCCTTCGGCTCTGGGACAGGCGCGCCTGCCCCTGCAGTGGCCTGTGCTCACCCATGTCTCGTCCTGGGATCGGGTGCAGGTGGAGCTCACCCCCGTACGAGCTCAGTCGTGGCCGGCTCCCGGTGCCACTGAGCAACCACTCTCGAGAGAGCAACCGATGAAGGTCCGACCCAGTGTCAAGCCCATGTGCGAGAAGTGCCAGGTGATCCGCCGGCACGGGCGCGTCATGGTCCTCTGCACGAATCCCCGTCACAAGCAGCGCCAGGGCTGAGGAGCGAACCCGGAACATGGCACGTATCCAAGGCGTCGACATCCCCCGCGACAAGCGGCTGGTGATCTCGCTGACCTACCTGTTCGGCATCGGCAACACCACTGCCGCCCGCATCTGCGACGAGGTCGGCATCGACCCGAGCACCCGCGTCCGAGACCTGACCGACTCCGAGGTCAACAAGGTCCGCGAGTGGATCGACGAGAACGCCGAGGTCGAAGGCGACCTGCGGCGTGAGGTCCAGCAGAACATCAAGCGCAAGATCGAGATCGGCTCCTACCAGGGCATCAGGCACCGCAAGGGCCTGCCCGTCCGCGGTCAGCGCACCCACACCAACGCACGGACCCGCAAGGGCCCGAAGAAGACCGTTGCCGGCAAGAAGAAGGTGAAGAAGTAGTGGCCAAGCCCTCCTCGGGCGGTCGACGCCCCCGCAAGCGCGAACGCAAGAACATCTCGCACGGCATCGCCCACATCAAGTCGTCGTTCAACAACACGATCGTCGCCATCACCGACCCGGCAGGCAACGTCTTGTCCTGGGCATCGGCCGGCAACGTGGGCTTCAAGGGCTCCCGCAAGTCCACGCCCTTCGCCGCCCAGATGGCGGCCGAGAAGGCCGCCCGCGGCGCCATGGAGCACGGCGTGCGTCGCGTCGAGGTCCAGGTCAAGGGCCCCGGCTCCGGCCGCGAGACCGCCATCCGCTCGATCCAGAACGCCGGCATCGAGGTGTCCGGCATCAAGGACGTCACCCCCGTCCCGCACAACGGCTGCCGCCCGCCCAAGCGCCGCCGCACCTGAGGAACAGAACATGTCTCGTTACACCGGACCCCGCAGCCGCATCGCTCGTCGACTCGGCGTCAACATCTTCGGCACCTCGGGAGAGGTGCGCGCCCTCGACCGTCGCCCCTACCCGCCCGGCGAGCACGGCCGCAGCCGTCGCCGGGGCCAGCCCTCCGAGTACCTCGCCCAGCTGCAGGAGAAGCAGAAGGCCCGCTTCTCCTACGGTCTCTCCGAGCGCCAGTTCCGCAACCTCTACGAGGAGGCGAACCGCCGCAAGGGCGTCACCGGCGAGCTCATGCTCCAGATGCTCGAGCGCCGCCTCGACAACGTCGTGTACCGGGCCGGCCTCGCCGCCACCCGCCCGCAGGCACGCCAGTTCGTGAACCACGGCCACTTCGACGTCAACGGCAAGCGGGTCACCATCCCCAGCTACCGCGTCCGCGTCGGCGACAAGGTCTCGCTGCGCACCAAGTCCCGCGACATGGTCACCGTGCAGTGGAACAAGGACGTCCTCGACCGCCAGGCCCCGGGCTGGCTCGAGACGGGCGACGACGGCTTCGCCGTCACCGTTCGGGCCTACCCCGAGCGTGAGCAGATCGACGTGCCCGTGCGAGAGCAGCTCATCGTCGAGCTGTACTCGAAGTAGCACCCTGCACCGCCCACACCGCCCCTCCTTCTCCACCTGACGAGGTACCTCGCTCCATGCTGGTCATCCAACGCCCAACCGTCGAGCCCCAGGGCGAAGAGGCCGACAACCGTCAGCGGTTCGTCATCAGCCCCCTCGAGCCCGGCTTCGGGCACACCATCGGCAACTCGCTGCGGCGCGTCCTGCTGTCCTCGATCCCCGGCGCCGCCGTCACCCAGGTGCGCTTCGACGAGGCCCTGCACGAGTTCGACACGATCGGCGGCGTGGTCGAGGACGTCACCGACATCATCCTCAACCTCAAGGACCTCGTCGTGGTGTGCCACAGCGACGAGCCCGTCTCCCTGCGCCTCGATGCCCGCGGCCCCGCCGAGGTCACCGCAGCCGACCTGCAGGACAACGCCGACGTGGAGGTCCTCAACCCGGACCTGCACATCGCCACGATGAACGGCGACGGCCGCCTGGCCATCGACGTCACCATCGCCAAGGGCCGTGGCTACGTGTCCGCCGACCGCAACAAGAGCTCCGACACCATCGGCGTGATCCCGGTCGACTCGATCTTCTCGCCGGTGCGCAAGGCCACCTTCTCGGTCGAGCCCACCCGCGTCGAGCAGGACACCAACTACGACAAGCTCGTCATCGACGTCCACACCGACGGCTCGATCAGCCCCGCCGAGGCCCTCGCGTCCGCCGGCGACACGCTGCGCAGCCTGGTCGGCCTGATCGCCGACATGAGCGAGGAGCCCCAGGGCCTCGAGCTGGGCGAGGTGCCCGTCGCGGGCACCGGTCCGTCCGACCTCGACCTGCCCATCGAGGACCTCGAGCTGTCCGAGCGGCCGCGCAACTGCCTCAAGCGTGCGCAGGTCAACACCGTCGGCGAGCTCGTCAACAAGACCGAAGACGACCTGCTCGCCATCACCAACTTCGGCCAGAAGTCCCTGGACGAGGTCGTCGAGAAGCTGGATGAGCGCGGCCTCACGCTGCGCATCCGAGGCTAGGAGAACAACATGCCCGCACGTCCCCGCAAGGGCAAGCGCTTCGGCGGCTCGTCCTCCCACCAGAAGGCCATGTTCGGCAACCTGGTGGCCAGCCTCATCGCCGCCGAGTCGATCGTGACCACCGAGGCCAAGGCCAAGGCCGTCCGCCCGGTGGCCGAGAAGCTGATCACCAAGGCCAAGAAGGGCGGTCTCCACAACCACCGCCAGGTCGTCGCGTACCTGCGCGACGAGGAGATGGCCCACAAGCTCATGACCGACGTCGGCCCCCGCTACGTCGACCGTCCGGGTGGCTACACCCGGATCCTCAAGCTCGGCCCCCGCCACGGCGACAACGCGCCGATGGCTCGCATCGAGCTCGTCTAGGACGAGGCGACCGAGTTCTGAGGCCCAGCCGAAGAACTCGATGGCGACGAGGCGCCCTGCGCCGAGGAGCGGCCCGGCGCGAGTGCGCCGGGCCGCTGCGCGTTCTGTGCGAAGTTGTTGCCCGCCATGGCGACGCCCCTCACCCTCTTCGACGAAGACGACATGACCGAGGCACCCCTGCTTCCCCACGTCCGCGTCCGGATGACGGTCGCCTACGACGGCACCCGCTTCCACGGGTTCGCCGTCAACCCCGGGGTCCCCACCGTCGGCGGCCGCCTCACCGAGGCCCTCGAGCGCTTCCTACGGCACCCCATCGAGCTGACCTGCGCTGGTCGCACCGACAAGGGGGTGCACGCCCACGGCCAGGTCGTGGACTTCGTGACCACCGAGGGCGTCGACCTCGACGGCTTGTGCCGGGCGGTGAACGCCCTGTGCGGCCCCGAGGTCGCGGTCCGGGAGCCGGCGATCGTGCCGATGGCGTTCTCGTCCCGCTTCGACGCCACGTCCCGCACCTACCGGTACACGATCCACAACGACGAGGTGCCCGACCCGTTCTCGGTGCACCGGGCCTGGCAGGTCAAGGAGCCCCTCGAGCTCGACGTGCTACGCCTGGCCTGCGACCCGCTGATCGGGACGCACGACTTCACCTCGTTCTGCCGGCGCCCCAAGCGCAGCGATGGCACGGAGGCCTCCCTGGTGCGGGAGGTCCGCTCCGCCCGCTGGGAGGTCGTCGACGACCAGACCCTGCGCTTCTGGATCCAGGCGTCGTCGTTCTGCCACCAGATGGTCCGCTCCGTCGTCGGCACCCTCGTCGACGTCGGCCGGGGCAAGCTGACCGCCGGCGACATCCGGGGCATCCTCGCCGCCGAGGACCGCCGGGCCGCCGGCACCGTGGCCCCGCCCGAGGGCCTCACCCTCTGGCACGTCGGCTACCCGGACTGACGCTCTCAGCAGCGGCCGCCGACCTGTTCGTCGAGGGCTTGTCCGAGCGGGCGCGGGCCCGACGCATCAGTCGAGCGACACCCGCCCGGTACCGGCCGATGCGACCCGTCCGATGACGGCTGCGGTGTGACCGCTCGCCACGAGGGAGGCGACCGCCTCGGCGGCTGCGTCCGCGTCGGCGGCGCCGAAGAGGAGGCCACCGCTCGTCTGGGCGTCGGCGAGGAGCAGCGCGTCGTCGTCGTGGCGGCCGGGGTCGAGGTGGGGCCGGACGTGGTCGAGGTTGCGCTGGCTGCCGCCCGGCACCACCCCGTCGGCCAGCAGCTCGCGTGCGCCGTCGAGCACCGGCACCGAGGCCACGTCGACGGTGACGTCGACGCGGGACTCCACGGCCATGCGCTGCAGGTGGCCGAGCAGCCCGAAGCCGGTGACGTCGGTGCATCCGGTGGCGCCGGCGGCGCGAGCTGCGTCGCGGGCGAGGTCGTTGAGCCGGGTCATGGACGCGACGGCGGCGTCGGTGAGCGCGTCGGAGGCGAGCCCGCGCTTGATGGCGGTGGTGGCGATGCCGACGCCGAGCGGCTTGGTGAGCACGAGCACGTCGCCCGGGCGCAGGCCGGCGTTGGTGAGCACCGCGTCGGGGTGGACCTCGCCGATGACGGCCATGCCGTACTTGGGTTCGGGGTCGTCCACCGTGTGGCCGCCCGCCACCACGAAGCCGGCCTCGGTGGCGATGTCGAGGCCACCCTGGAGCACGTCGCCCAGCAGGTCAGTGGGCAGCTCGTCGACGTTCCAGCCCACCAGGTTGAGGGCGAGCAGCGGCGTCCCGCCCATGGCGTAGACGTCGGAGACGGCGTTGGCCGCGGCGATGCGGCCCCAGGTCCGGGCGTCGTCGACCACCGGGGTGATGAAGTCGGCGGTGACCACCAGGGCGCGCTCGTCCGAGAGGCGCCACACGGCGGCATCGTCGCCGGACAGCGCCCCGACCAGGAGGTTCGGATCACCAGGAGGTGCCAATCGGCGCACGACGTGCGCCAGCTCGCCCGGAGCGAGCTTGCACGCTCAGCCGGCGCCGTGGGAGAACGCCGTCAGGCGGGGTCGTCGGGTCATCTCGTGGCACGCTACCCCGGTCGGGATCCCCGCCTGACCGGGGCCGCATCGGCCACGATGGTGGGCTCGAGGCCGCCCAGGTTGCAGCAGATCCACGCCCGCCCGTAGATTTGTCCCTTGCGCCTCGGGGCCTCCCGCGCCCCGAGCAGCTTCGCATCCGCAGTCGCGAGACATTCAGAGAGTCAGGTCGCACCCGTGCGCACGTATTCACCGAAAGCCAGCGAGATCACCCGCGAGTGGTGGGTCATCGACGCCGAGGGCATGGTCCTCGGCCGTCTGGCCACCGAGGTCGCCCGGGTGCTGCGTGGCAAGCACAAGGCGATGTTCGCCCCGAACCTGGATTGCGGTGACCACGTGATCATCGTGAACGCCGAGAAGGTCGTGCTGACCTCCGGCAAGGCCGAGAAGAAGAAGGTCTGGCGCCACTCCGGCTTCCCGGGCGGCATCAAGTCGATGAGCTACAGCGACGCCCTCGACCGCAAGCCGGCCGAGGCCGTGCGCCGCACCATCAAGGGCATGCTGCCGAAGAACCGCCTCGGCGCCCAGATGCTGACCAAGCTGAAGGTGTACGCAGGTCCCACGCACCCGCACGCCGCTCAGCAGCCCAAGGAACTCGAGATCGACTCCCGGGCCCGCGCCCGCGTGAGCTGAAGGAAGCAATCGTGAGCACCAAGCCACTCGTCCAGGCCACCGGCCGTCGCAAGCGCGCCGTCGCCCGCATCCGGCTCCGTCCCGGTACCGGCACCGTCACGGTCAACGGCAAGGACGTGAAGGTCTACTTCCCGACCGACGCCCTGCAGAGCCTGGCCATGGCCCCCATCGCCGTCGCCGAGGCCGAGGAGCACTACGACATCGACTGCACCATCGCCGGTGGTGGCACCACCGGCCAGGCCGGCGCCATGAGCCTCGGGCTCGCCCGTGCCTTCGCCGAGCTCGACCCCGAGCGCCGTGGCGAGCTGAAGCACGAAGGCCTCCTGCGCCGCGACCCGCGCAAGAAGGAATCCAAGAAGTACGGCCTCAAGAAGGCCCGCAAGGCGCCGCAGTACTCCAAGCGCTAGTCCGCCCCGGCGGATGCTGTCCTTCGGCACCGACGGCGTCCGCGGCGTCGCCAACCAAGACCTGACACCGGAGCTCGCCCTGGCACTGGGGCGAGCTTCGGCGCGCGTGCTGGGCGGCGACGCGGTCGTGATCGGCCGGGACACCCGGCGGTCCGGCCCCATGCTCGAGGCCGCCCTCGCCGCCGGCTACGCGTCCGAGGGCGTGGCGGTCACGCTGCTCGGCGTGGTGCCCACGCCCACGGTCGCCCACGCGGCCGCCGCCCTCGGCGTGCCCGGCGCCATGATCTCGGCCTCGCACAACCCCTTCGCCGACAACGGCATCAAGCTGTTCGCCGCCGGGGGCACCAAGCTCTCCGACGAGGCCGAGGACCAGCTCGAGGCCGAGCTCGCCCACCTGCTGGGCAGCGGCGGCGGCGAACGACCGACCGGCGCCGGTGTCGGGCCGGTGACCGCCGACGACGGGCGCCTCGCCCGGGCCTACGCCGACGACCTGCACCGGGCCGTCGGCGGGCGCAGGCTCCAGGGGATCTCGGTGGTGCTCGACTGCGCCCACGGCGCCGCCTCGGCCCTGGCGCCGGAGGTCCTGCGCGCTGCCGGCGTCGAGGTCACCGTGGTCCACGCCGACCCCGACGGCGTGAACATCAACGACGACGCCGGCTCCACGTCGCCCGCGGCCCTGCAGCGGGCGGTGATCGACCACGGCGCCGACGTCGGCCTCGCCCTCGACGGCGATGCCGACCGGCTGCTCGCCATCGACTCCGACGGCGCCCTGGTCGACGGCGACCACGTCATCGCCATCCTCGCCATCGACCGCCAGGCCCAGGGCCGCCTGCCCGACGACACCGTGGTGGCCACGGTGATGTCGAACCTCGGGTTCCGCCAGGGCATGGCCCGCCGGGGCATCACCGTCGTCGACACCAAGGTGGGGGACCGCTACGTCCTCGAGGCCCTGGCCCGCACGGGCGCGGCGCTCGGCGGCGAGCAGTCCGGCCACGTGATCCAGGCCGACATCGCCACCACCGGTGACGGCCTGCTCACCGCCCTGACCCTGCTCGACGTGGTGCACCGCACCGGACGCCCGCTCGCCGACCTGGCCGCCGACGCGATGACGTCGCTGCCCCAGGTGCTGGTGAACGTGCGCCTCGACCACCGGGACCCCGATCTGGTCGAGAGGCTGGCCGCCGACGTCGCCGATGCCGAGGCCCGCCTGGGCGACGAGGGCCGCGTGCTGGTGCGCCCCTCGGGCACCGAGCCCCTCATCCGGGTGATGGTCGAGGCCCCCACCGCCGAGCGGGCCCAGCAGGAGGCCGACACCCTGGCCGCCGCCGTCCGACGCCTCGCCGGCGCCTGAACCCGCCCATCGGGGCGCGCCACCCCGGAACTGGCAGTCGCTGCGTAGCGTCCAAGGGGCATGAGGTACGCGCTGGCCCTGCTCGCCCTGATCGTCGTCGCGACGGTGAGCGCCTGCGGTGACGACGACGCCTCGGTGGGCACCGGGGGCGGCACGGCGGACCTGGCGGCCGAGTACCTCTCGATCGAGGTGACCGAGGCCGGTGCGCCGCGCCCACTGGTCGAGGGGACGGTGATCTCGCTGCGCTTCGACGACGGCCGGGTGGGGGCGTCGCTCGGCTGCAACCAGCTCGGCGGTCCCTACGAGCTGGACGGCGACCGGCTGCTGGTCGAGGACCTGAGCATGACCGAGATGGGCTGCGATCCCGAGCGCCACGCCCAGGACGAGTGGTTCGCCGGCGTGCTCCAGGCCGAGCCCACCGTCGTGGTGGAGGGCGACACCATGGCGCTGACGGCGGGGGAGACCGTCGTGCGCTTCGTCGACCGCGAGGTCGCCGAGCCGGACCGGGAGCTGGTCGGCACCACCTGGGAGGTGGACGGGTTCGCCGACGGCCAGGACCCCGACGATGCCGCCATGTCCATGGCCGTGGACCAGCCGGGGATCGTGCGGTTCGAGGAGGGCGGCTTCGTCACCGGCAGCGACGGCTGCAACGGCTTCGGCTTCAGCACGATCGAGGGCGAGGGCACCGACGGCCTTCGCTACGAGGTCGACGGTGAAGAGGTCGTGTTCACCGGCGCGGTGGTGAGCGAGCTGCAGGCATGCCCCGAGCTCGAGGAGTACACCGACCGGTTCTGGGCCGTGCTGACCGGCACGGCCACCTGGTCCGTCGACGCCGACCAGCTGACCCTGGTCGGCGAGGACGGCCGGGTCGTGACCTTCCGCGCCACCGACTGAGCGCTACAGGAGAACTGCCAGTTCCAGAAGGTGGGGCCGTCCGGTGGGCTCCGGGGCCGGACCGGGCAGAATGGTCGGCCATGTGCGGAATCATCGCCGTCCTCCGGCGCCCCGTCGACCGGGTCGATCTCCCGGCCGAGCCGGTGGTGGCTGCCCTCGACCGTGGCGTGCAGTCGCTGCGCCGCGCCATCGACGACGCGCCCGCGGCCGGGCCGGCGATCGACGCGCTGCAGGAGGTCGCCGTCGACCTCGAGCAGGTGGCCGATGACCTGCACGGCCCCCGGGGCGTGCGCCTGCTGCTCACCGACACCGCGGCCTCGTCGCGCATCCGGGGTCTGGCCAAGACCCTCGGCCAGACCGTGGTCGAGCTCGACGCCGCGCTCGGCCTCCTGGTCGTCGACCACGACACCGAGGCCCGCAACGCCGCTGCCGTCCGGGTCAAGGACGCCGCATGGACCATCGAGCGGGACCGGCTGCGCCTCGCCGACGGCGTCGCCACCCTGGTCGGCCGAGACACCGGCTGGTCTGCGATCGAGGCCTGCACCCAGATCGAGCAGGCGCTCTCGGCCATCGACCGCCTCGAGGTCCGGGGCCGGGACTCCGCCGGCGTCATGGTGCTCGTCCGCGACCACGGGCTCGACCCGTCGGACCCGGCCGTCGCCGGCCTGCTCGACGGGCGCGCGGACGACCCCCTGCTGCGCTCGCGCGCCGTGCGCCTCGTCGACGGCAACGGCGGCCCGGCCAGCCAGCTGGCCTTCGCCTACAAGGCCGCCGCCGAGATCGGCGAGCTCGGCGACAACACCGCCGCCATCCGCGCCCACATCGTCGGTGACGAGCTGCTGCGCCTGGCGCTGGCGTCGCCCGACGCCCAGGCGGTCGTGCTCGGCCACACCCGCTGGGCCAGCGTCGGCATCATCTCCGAGGCCAACGCCCACCCGCTCGACTCCCTCGAGCACGAGCAGGCCGAGGTCGGCCCGTTCGTGGCCGCGGCGCTCAACGGCGACGTCGACAACTTCGCCGACCTGAAGTCGGTGAACGGCCTCTCCATCCACGCCGAGGTCACCACCGACGCCAAGGTCATCCCCACGCTCGTGTCCCGCCGGGTGGTGGCCGGCGACGACGCGCTCGAGGCCTTCCGCGCCAGCGTGGCGTCCTTCGAGGGCAGCGTCGCCATCGCCGCCACCGTCGCCGAGCGCCCCGACGCCCTCGCCCTGGCGCTGCGCGGCTCGGGTCAGGCGCTCTACGTCGGCCTGGTCGACGACGCCTACATCGTCGCCTCCGAGCCCTACGGCCTCGTGGAGGAGACCAGCCGCTACGTGCGCATGGACGGCGAGACCCCGGCCAACCCGGACAACCCCAACGCCAGCCGCGGCCAGATCCTGCTGCTCGACGGGACCAGGGCCGGGAGCCTCGAGGGCATCGAGCGGATCGCCTACGACGGCACCGTGCTGCCCGTCACCGAGGACGACGTGGTCACCGCCACCATCACCACGCGGGACATCGACCGGGGCGACTTCCCGCACTTCCTGCTCAAGGAGATCACCGAGTCGCCGGTGAGCTTCCACAAGACCCTGCGCGGCCGCCTGGTCGAGGACGGCGACGAGCTGCGGGTCGTGCTGCCCGAGGACTCGTTCCCGTCCGACATCCGGGCCCGGCTCGCCGACGGCTCGATCACCCGCATCCTCGCCATCGGGCAGGGCACCGCGTCGATCGCCAGCCGCGGGCTCGCCGCCCTCCTCGCCGACGCCGCCGACCGCCGCGGCGTCCAGCTCGAGGCCATCCCGGCCACCGAGCTGTCCGGCTTCCGGCTCCGCAGCGACATGTCCGACACGCTGATCATCGCCATCAGCCAGTCGGGCACGACGACGGACACGAACCGCACCGTGGACCTGGTCCGCGGTCGGGGTGCGTCGGTCATCGCCATCGTCAACCGGCGGGGGTCGGACCTCACCGACCGGGCCGAGGGCGTGCTCTACACCTCCGACGGGCGCGACGTGGAGATGGCGGTGCCGTCGACCAAGGCGTTCTACGCCCAGATCGCGGCCGGGAACCTGCTGGCCATCGCCATCGCGGCCGAGTGGGGCGAGGAGCCCGACCAGAGCCTGCTGCGCGCCATGCGGGACCTGCCCGACGCCATGCGGGCCACGCTCGAGACCCGGCCCGCCATCGCAGAGGCCGCCCACGAGTGGTGCCCGCCCCGGCGCTACTGGGCCCTGGTCGGCAACGGCACCAACCGCATCGCCGCCGAGGAGCTGCGGATCAAGCTCTCCGAGCTCTGCTACAAGTCGATCGCCTGCGATGCCACCGAGGACAAGAAGCACATCGACCTGTCCTCCGAGCCGCTGATCCTCGTCTGCGCCGCCGGCCTCACCGGCTCCAACGTCGACGACGTGGCCAAGGAGGTGGCGATCTACCGGGCCCACAAGGCGGCACCGATCGTCATCGCCACCGAGGGCGAAGCCCGCTTCGCCGCCGCCCTGGCCGTGCTCACCGTGCCCGAGACCCACGAGGCGCTGGCCTTCATCCTCGCCACCATGGTCGGGCACCTCTTCGGCTACGAGGCCGCCCTCGCCATCGACGCGCAGGCCACGCCCCTGAAGGAGGTCCGCGGCGGCATCGAGTCGGCCATCGAGGGCGGCGCCCTCGACGGCGAGCGCGTCCTGTCCGAGCTGCGCGGCTCCGTGATGCCGCCGGTGCAGGCGTTCTTCGACGGCCTCCGTGCCGGTCGCTACGACGGCCACCTCGAGGCCTCCACCGCGGTGCGCACCGCGAACCTGCTCCGCTACGCCATCGGTGCCGTGTCCCTCGACGCCTACCAGCTCGACCACGGCAAGGTCGGCACGCCCTCGGTGCTGGTCGAGGACCTCACCGCTGCGCTCACCCGCGCCATCGACGAGCTCACCCGGCCCATCGACGCCATCAAGCACCAGGCCAAGACCGTCACCGTGGGCATCTCCCGCACCGACGAGTCGATGCTCGAGGTCCCCCTCGTGCGCGAGGTCCTGGCTGCCGGTGCGCCTCGGGACCGGCTCACGTACAAGAACCTGCGCACGCTCGCCGACGTGTCGCCGGCCGTCGAGGAGGTGGTGGGCTACACCCGCTACCGCATCGAGGGCACCGTCGACGACACCTCCGGCGCCGGCGCCACGATCACCGTGATCGACCGGGGTGGCATCGCCCGCGACCTGCCCCTGCGCACCGAGCAGAACCCGGTGCTGCGCGGCACCAAGCACCAGGTGGCCGCCGACCAGGAGCTGCTGGTCGGTCGGGGCCGCAGCGACGACCGCACCATCGTCATCGTCCCCGAGGTCAAGGACGGCACCACCACCGGCATCACGCTGCTGCACGTGCGCTTCGCCGACCGGCTCTCCGTCGCGTCGGCCCGGGGCGTGCTGTCGGGCTACCGCCGCCGCCTCGCCGCGCTGCGCGACGCCGTGACCGAGACCGAGCCGACCTTCCGCGACGACCTGCTGGCCGAGGTCCCCGTCGTCGACCTGCTCACCCTGCCCATCAGCCTCCTGGCCGATCGGTGGCGGTCCTGAGCGAGGGATGCCGGTCGTGAGCCCGGTGGGCGTGCTCGGTGTCGGCATCGACCTCGTCGACGTCGACCGCTTCCGGGTGTCGCTGGCGCGCACGCCGTCCATGCGGGCGCGCATGTTCACCGACGGCGAGCGGGCCTACGCCGAGACGGCGAACGACCCGACGGAGCGCTACGCCGCCCGCTTCGCCGCCAAGGAGGCGGTGATGAAGGCGATGGGCGTGGGCCTCGGTGCCTTCGGGTTCCACGACGTCGAGGTGCTCCGGGCCGACGGCGGCCAGCCGTCGCTCCGCGTCGTCGGCGCGGCCGAGCTGCTCGCCGTGGAGCGCGGGGTGCTGGCCTGGCAGCTCAGCCTCACCCACACCGCCACCTCGGCGGGCGCGGTGGTCGTCGCCCTCGGCTGACCCGCGAACTCAGCGGGGGAGCAGCTCGGGCCGGAAGCGGTCCTCGGCGTGGCCGCGCAGCTCCTCGGGGATCGTCACCGCCCGGCGGCTGACGGTGTCCAGCGCCACGTCGACGACCTCGAAGGCCACGAGCAGGTCGCCGCGGTCGAGGTCGTAGCCCCACATGACCCGGTGGGTGGTCTTGTCCCGGATCTCCACCACGGCGCCGAAGGACTGGATGCGGTCGCCCCGGCGGGGGAGGCGGTGGATCACCATCCGGTTCTCCATGGTCGCCCACCCCACGAGCTGGCCGTCGGGACCGGGGTGCAGCGTGGGGCCGGTGGCGCCCTCCAGGGCCTCGCCGCCCCACAGCAGGAAGGGCGCGGCGGCCGGGTCGTAGCTGCCGTCGGGGCGGCACTCGTCGCCCTCGATGGTGCGGGGGCGCCGCATCGCGAGCAGCGCGTCCGCCTGCACGTCGTCGAGGCTGGGCGCGGTCTCGAGCGGCGCGGTGTCGAGGGCGATGCTCCGGGGTCGGCCGTGCTCGGGGATCTCGCCGGTGGTGAGATCGGCCGCCGGGGGCCAGGCCGCGACCAGGTCGACGCCGTGCCGTGCCTCGAGGCGGTGCACGAAGCTGGCGGCGAGCTCGTCGGTCTCGGTGTTGCGCAGCTCGTGGTAGAGGCGCAGGACGCCGCCGCCGTGGGACAGCACGGTGCTGCGCACCTCGAGCCGGGCGTCGAGCAGCTGCTCCCGGAAGTGTCGGGTGTAGATGTCCACGGCCTGGACCGACAGGTCACCGGAGCCGCCGAGGTCCCGGACGACCGCGTCGCTCGCGGCCCGGGCGGCCACGCCGTAGTACCGCACGTTCATGTGCCCGAGGTGGTCGATCATCTCCTCGGTGACGGTGGTGCGGTGGGTGGTCTGCAGGTCGCTCATGTGGGGCTCGGTCCCTCCTCGTCAGCCGGACGACGGTAGCGGTGGGCCCCCGGGAACCCGTAGGCCGGCCACCGGTGGCAGGATCGGTCGGTGCTCCCCGTCGTCCGGATCGCCGAGATGCAAGCCATCGACGCCGACGCGCCCGAACCGGTCGACGTCCTGATCGACCGGGCGGGCGCGGCTGTGGCCCGTGCCGCCCTCGACCTGCTCGGCGGGGGCTACGGCATGCGGGTGGTCGTGCTGGCCGGCCCGGGCAACAACGGCGCCGACGGGCGCTCCGCAGCGCGCACGCTCCGCCGGCGGGGCGTGCGCGCCGACGTGATCGAGCTGGCCGATGCGCCCGACGTGCTGCCGGCCGCCGACCTGGTCATCGACGCGGCCCTCGGCACCGGCGCCAGCCGGCCCCACCACGCGCCCGACCCGGGCGCCGCGCTGGTCCTCGCCGTCGACATCCCGTCGGGCATCCACGGCGACACCGGCGAGGCCGTCGGGTCGCCCATGCGGGCCGACCTCACCGTCACCTTCGCCGCCCTGAAGCCGGGCCTGCTCCTCGGCGACGGCCCCGCCCACACCGGCGCGATCCGCATGGCCGACATCGGCCTCGACGTGGCCCGCGCCCGGATCCACCTCCTCGACGACGCCGGCGCGGCCGCGCTGCTGCCCCGCCGGGACAGCGGCGCCCACAAGTGGCACCGGTCGGTGCTCGTCGTGGCCGGCAGCCCGGGGATGACCGGCGCCGCCTCCATGGCCGCCGAGGCCGCCCAGCGGGCCGGCGCCGGCATGGTCCGCCTCGCCACCCCCGGCGGGGGGCACGGTGCGGACGTGCCGCGCGAGGTCGTCACGCTCGACGTGGCGGAGGCCGGCTGGGCTGACGCGCTCGCCGAGGATCCCGGCAAGCTGCACGCGCTCGCGGTCGGACCGGGCATGGGCACCGCCATGGCCACCCGCCACCAGATCCGCACGCTGGTCGCCGGCATCGACGTGCCGGTGGTGGTCGACGGTGACGGCCTCACGGCGCTCGGCACGGAGGCGGCGTCGGTCATCGGCCGGCGGCGCTCCGGCACCGTCCTCACCCCGCACGACGGCGAGTTCGAGCGCCTCGCCGGCCACCGGCCGGGCGTCGACCGCGTCGCCGACGTGGTGACCCTCGCCGAGCGCACCGGCGCGGTGGTGCTGCTGAAGGGTCCGACGACGGTGGTCGCCGCGCCCGACGGTCAGGTCCGCCTCGTCCGCGCCGGCGACGACCGGCTGGCCACGGCCGGCACCGGTGACGTGCTCACCGGCATCGTCGCCGCCCTCCTCGCCGGTGGCCTCGACCCCCTCGACGCCGCCGCGGTCGGCGCCCACGTGCACGGCCTCGCCGGCCGGGCCGGACCCCGCCACGGCACGGTGGCCTCCGACGTGATCGATGGCATCCCGGTGGCGCTCGGGCACCTGCTCGGGGACGAGCGGTGACCGCTGTTCCCGACCAGGGCGGGTCGGTCGCCCAGATCGACCTGGATGCCGTCGCCCACAACGTCGGGGTGCTCGCCGATCACGCTGCAGGCGCTCAGGTGTGCGCGGTCGTGAAGGCCGACGGCTACGGGCACGGCGCCGTCCCCGTCGCCCGGGCGGCCCTGGACGCCGGCGCGAGCTGGCTCGGCGTGGCCCAGGTGCAGGAGGCCCGCGCGCTGCGCGCCGCGGGCATCGACGCCCCCGTGCTGGTGCTGAGCGAGTGCGACACGTCGACCGACACCCTCGACCACGCGCTGGCGATGGACCTGCACCTCGTCGGCTACCGGTCCGCGTTCCTCGAGGCCGTGTCCGAGCGCGCCCGCGCCCTGGGCGCGCGGCCGGCCCGGATCCACCTCAAGGTCGACACCGGCATGCGCCGGGTCGGGTGCGAGCCGCACGAGGCGGTCGATCTGGCCCGCCGCATCGTCGAGGACCCGCACCTGGCGCTCGCCGGCACCATGACCCACCTCGCGGTGGCCGACGAGCCCGGGAACCCCGGCACCGGCGTGCAGATCGACCGGTTCGAGGGGGTGCTCGCCGCGCTCGACGGGGCCGGCATCGACCCCGGGGTCCGCCACGCCGCCAACTCGGCCGCCGCCCTCCTGCACCCACGCGCCCACCTCGACCTGGTCCGCACCGGCATCGCCGTCTACGGCATCCCCCCGTCGCCGGTGCTCTCCGGGGTCGCACCGCTGCGACCGGCCATGCGCTGGACCTCCGAGGTCCGTTTCGTGAAGCCGGTGGCGCGCGGCGAGGGCGTCTCCTACGGGCACCGCCACGTCTTCGAGGAGGCCACCGTGGTCGCCACCGTGCCGGTGGGGTACGCCGACGGCTACCGCCGGCGCCTCGGCCTCGTCGGGGGCGTCGTGCTCATCCGCGGCCGGCGGTGCCCGATCGTCGGCGTCGTCACGATGGACCAGCTCGTGGTGGACGTCGGAGCGGGCGGCGACGTGGCCGTCGGGGACGAGGTCGTCCTCATCGGCGCCCAGGGGGACGACGAGGTCAGCGCCACCGAGCTGGCCCTGCTGGTGGACACCATCGGCTACGAGATCACCTGCGCCGTCAGCCCCCGCGTGGCCCGACACCACCTCGGCGGCCTGGAGGCCCCGGCCTGATGGTCACCGACGTCGAGGGCGTGCGGGTCGGTCACTGGACCGACGCCGAGGCTCGCACGGGCTGCACGGTGGTCCTGCTCCCCGAGGGCACGGTCGCCTCCGGCGAGGTCCGCGGCGGTGCCCCCGCCACCCGGGAGTTCGCCCTGCTCGACCCGACCCGCATGGTCACGCGCCTGGATGCCGTGGTGCTCAGCGGGGGCTCTGCGTTCGGCCTCGCCGCAGCGGACGGGGTGATGGCCCACCTGGCCGAGGCCGGCGTCGGGTTCGAGACCGTCGGCGGCCCGGTGCCCATCGTCGTCGGGATGTCGCTGTACGACCTGGCGGTCGGTGATCCCGCCGTGCGACCGACCGCCCAGCACGGACGGATCGCCGCCGAGGCTGCGACCGGGGGCGCGGTGAGCACCGGCCTGGTCGGCGCCGGCACCGGTGCGACCGTGGCGAAGTGGCGCGGCCCGGAGCACCGGCGACCGGGTGCGCTGGTGGCCGCGACGCGCCGAGGCCGGGACGGGCTCGTCGTCGCCGCCCTCGTGGCCGTGAACGCGTTCGGCGAACCGGGGGCCGACCCCGGCGACGTGGCCGAGGGGAGCGTGGCGGGTTCGGATCTCGCCCGGGGTGCGCCCGGCACGAACACGACGATCGGCGTGGTGGTCACCAACGCCCGGCTGGACAAGGTCGCCTGCCACCTCCTGGCCCAGTCCGCGCACCACGGGCTCGCCCGGTCCGTGGCGCCGTCGCACACCTCCGTCGACGGCGACGCGTTCGTTGCCGCGGCGACGGGGAAGGTCGATGCCGAGGTCGCCGTGGTCCGCAACCTGGCCGTCGCCGCGGTGAGCGATGCCGTCCTCACCCTCGCCGGGTCCGGCTGAGGGGTCGACACGCTGGTGAGCGCCCACCACCCCGGCGGTAACGTTGCCCGCGTGCTGCGCCCCGTCGACGCCGCCGTCCGCATCGGACCCCAGGCATGATCCTGCGCGCCCGCACCACCGGTGCCGACGCGACCCGTGCGCTCGCGGGAGCGATCGCCGAGCAGGCCGCCGGGGGCGACCTGATCCTGCTCGCCGGTGAGCTCGGCGCCGGCAAGACCGCCTTCGTGCAGGGATTCGGCGCCGCCCTCGGGGTGGACCAGCCCATCACGAGCCCGACGTTCACGCTGGCGCACCACTACGAGGGCCGCCTCGTGCTGCACCACCTCGACGTCTACCGCCTCGAGCGCATCTCCGAGATCGACGACATCGGCGTGTCCGAGCTGCTCGACGGCAACGGCGTCGTGCTCATCGAGTGGGGCGACGCGGTCGCGCCGGCCCTGCCCAACGACTACCTCGAGATCACGCTGCGCTACGGCGAGGGCGACGACGACCGGCACCTCGAGCTGCGCTGCGTCGGCGGTCGGTGGTCGGCTCGACACCGCACCCTCGGCGAGAAGCTCCAGCCCTGGGCGGAGGACTAGATGCTCATCCTCGGGATCTCCACCTCGACCAAGCAGGTCGGTGCGGCCATCGGCGGGCACGAGGGTGTGCTCGCGTCGGCGCACTCGGCCCGCGGCAAGCGCCACGCCGAGAACCTGGCCCCGTCCATCGACTTCGTCCGGCGCCAGGCCCGCATCGAGCTCGACGAGATCTCCGTCGTCGCGGTCGACATCGGCCCTGGGCTCTTCACCGGGCTCCGGGTCGGCATCGCCGCCGCCAAGGCGATGGCCCATGCCCTGCGGGTGCCGATGATCGGGATCTCCAGCCTCGACCTGCTGGCCTGGCCGGTCCGCCACACGTCGCGGGAGATCGTCGCGGTCATCGACGCCCGCCGGGGCGAGGTGTTCTACGCCCGCTACCGGCCCACGCCCGGCGGCGTGCAGCGCCTGGGCGAGCCCGTCGTGGCCTCCCCGGACGACCTGCGGGCCGACCTGGAGGCCACCGACAGCGACTACCTCATCGTCGGCGACGGTGGGCTGCGCTACGCCGACGAGCTCGACCGCATCATCCGGGTCGAGGTCGCCGAGCAGCACCTTGCCCACCCCAACGCCGCCTCGCTCGTGCAGCTGGCCCACGCCAAGGCGATCCGGGAGGACTTCGTCCAGCCCTGGCAGCTCGAGCCCCTGTACCTGCGCCCGCCCGACGCCGAGATCAACTGGAGCACCCGCGAGGGCCTCACGCCCGGCGAGGCCCGCTGACCATGGTCATGCACGAGCTCGACGACCGTCGTGCCGCGTCGGCTCCGGTCCGCATCGGCCCCATGCGGCGCCGCCACCTGCGTGGTGTGCTGCGCATCGAGGAGCTGGCCAACCCGCGGCCGTGGTCGCTGAGCCTGTTCCTGTCGGAGCTGCGCTACACCGAGTCCCGGGCCTACCTGATCGCCCGGGTCGGCACGGAGATCGTCGGGTACGCCGGGTTGATGCTCGTGGCCGGCGACGGCCACGTCACCAACGTCGGCGTCGACCCCGACCACCGCCGCCGCGGCATCGCCACCCGGCTGATGCTGGAGCTGGTCCGCCGGGGCCTCGAGGAGGGCGCCGAGGCGCTCACGCTCGAGGTGCGGGTCTCCAACGTCGCCGCCCAGGAGCTGTACCGGCGCTTCGGGTTCGTGCCCGCCGGCGTGCGCAAGAACTACTACTCCGACGCCAACGAGGACGCCCTGATCATGTGGGCCACCGACATCGACACCCCCGACTACCGCGCCCGGCTCCAGGCCATCGAGCAGGCGCTGCCCACCCCCACCCTCCGGGAGGCGACGTGAACCAGCCCACCCGAGACCTCTCGACCGTGCGGACCGTGCTCGGCATCGAGAGCTCGTGCGACGAGACCGCAGCCGCCGTCGTGCGCGACGGGCGGATGCAGCTCTCGTCGGTGATCTCCAGCCAGATCGACCGCCACGCCCGCTTCGGCGGGGTCGTGCCCGAGATCGCCTCGCGCGCCCACGTCGAGATGCTCAACCCGGTGATCGCCGAGGCCATCGTGCAGGCCGGCATCGCGGATGCCGAGATCGACGCCGTCGCCGCCACCTACGGACCCGGCCTGGTCGGCTCCCTGCTGGTCGGCGTGTCGGCGGCCAAGGCGCTCGCCCTGGTCTGGGACGTGCCCTTCGTGGCCGTGAACCACCTCGAGGCCCACCTGTACTCGTCGATGCTGGAGGACCCCACCTTCGAGCTGCCGGTCGTGGTGCTGCTCGTGTCCGGTGGGCACACGATGCTGGTCCACTGGGAGGCCGAGGGCAGCTACCGGGTGCTCGGCGGCACCATCGACGACGCCGCCGGCGAGGCCTACGACAAGGTCGCCCGCTACCTGGGCCTGGGATACCCGGGCGGCCCGGTCATCGACCGCATCAGCCTCGACGGAGACCCGGAGGCCATCGCCTTCCCCCGGGCGCTGCCCGACCGGCCCTACGACTTCTCCTTCTCCGGGCTCAAGACCTCGGTCGTGAACCACGTGCGCAAGCACCCCGACGTCAGCGCCGAGGACGTGGCCGCGTCGTTCCAGGAGGCCGTGGTCGACGTGCTCGTCACCAAGACCCGGCGCGCCGCCGCCGACGTGGGCGCGAAGGGCATCAGCATCGGAGGTGGCGTGGCCGCCAACTCCCGCCTGCGCGAGCAGATCCTCACGGTGTGCGCGGAGGACGGGCTCGCCGCCTACCTCCCCGATCGCGCCAACTGCACCGACAACGCGGCGATGGTCGCCGCGGCCGGGTGGTGGCAGCTGCAGCGGGCGGGTGAATCGCCGCTCGACACGGGTGCCGACCCGGGCCTGGGCCTGGGGTCGCCCGCCGCCTGAGCTGCGCTAGCGGGTCGGGCCGGCCGGTCCGCCCGGAGGTGTGCCGTCGGCGGTGCCGGTGCCGGGATCGTCACCCTCGTCCTTGACCTTGTCGAGGTTGCGGGCCACGGAGTCCTCGACCTTGTCCAGCTTGTCGCGGTACTTGCCGCCGGTCTTCTGGTCGATCGTGGACGTCGCCTTCTCGACCGTCCCCGTGATCTTGTCGGCGTTCTTCGCCGCCAGGCCCTTGGCCTTGTCGACGTTCTCCTTCGATGCCAGCTTCTTCACCTTGTTCATCAAACCCATCGGGGTCTCCTTCGTTCGCGGGACCCCACCTTTACCCGCCGAGGGGCCGGGGTACCGTCGGCCCGTGCCCGACTCCCCCCTCGACATCGACGTCGTCGACCTCGAGTCGCTCGTCCTGGCCCGCAACGACGCGCACCCCGACGGCGACTGGTGGTTCGATCCGCGCACCGGCGCGGTCCTGTACTTCGGGGTCGACGACGACGAGGACCTGCCCCGGCTGGTGCAGGGCGTGCACGTGCTGATCCCGCGGGAGGCCCAGCCGCGGGAGGACATCGACGACTTCCTCGCCTCCGACGAGCTCGCGTCGGTGGGGGAGGACGTCGTGGTCCGCCTGCTCGAGGCCTACCGGGGCCGGGGTGGCCTGAGGCGGTTCCGTGAGGTCGTGGCCCGCACGGCAGCGGCGGAGGCGTGGGGTCGGTTCATGCTCGCCCGCGAGGGCGGTCGAGCCATCGACTGGCTCATCGAGCGCGGCCTCGTCGACGTGGCGTCCGCTCGCCGGCGCCAGCGGGAGCTGCGGTGGTCAGCCGACGCCGGAGCGGATACGGAGTGACCCGAACCTCATCCGAGGGAGGAGCGCTGTGAGCGACCACGACGATGCACAGGACCTGACCGGGGTCCTCCCCATCCAGCAGCTCCGCCTCTCGGACCTGCTCGACGGCGACCCGCCGCTGCCGCACGCCGTGCTCGTGGTGCTCAGCGGACCGGCGCGGGGGACGACGCTGGTGGTGGGCGCGCTGCCCGCCGAGATCGGGCGGGCCCCGGAGGCCGACCTGGTGCTCGAGGACGACACGGTGTCGCGCCACCACGCCGTGCTGCGGGGCGACCGGGGCGGGCTCGAGCTCGAGGACCTCGGCTCCTCCAACGGCACCAACATCAACGGCAACCCGATGGCCGGTGCCCTCAGCCTGCTCGACGGCGATCTGGTCACGTTCGGGTCGGCCACCTGCCTGGTGAAGCGGATCGGGTGACCGCTGGTTAGCAGTCTCGTCTTGCGAGTGCCAGCCCGGTCCGTTACCGTTAGCACTCGTCCGTACCGAGTGCTAACGCGTCACCCATGGAGGCGTCCCCGATGAACCTGCAGCCCCTCGAGGACCGCATCGTCGTCCGTCCGAGCGAGTCCGAAGAGACCACCGCAAGCGGCCTGGTCATCCCCGACACCGCCAAGGAGAAGCCCCAGCAGGGCGAGGTCCTGGCCGTCGGCCCCGGCAAGCGCTCCGAGCAGTCCGGTGAGCTCATCCCCGTCGACGTCTCCGTCGGCGACACCGTCGTCTACAGCAAGTACGGAGGCACCGAGATCGCCTCCGGCGGCGAGGATCTCCTGATCCTGAACGCCCGCGACGTGCTCGCCATCGTCAAGTAAGGAAAAGACTCACACATGGCAAAGATCCTGAAGTTCGGCGACGAAGCTCGCCGCTCCCTCGAGGCCGGCGTCAACCGCCTGGCCGACTCCGTGAAGGTGACGATCGGCCCCAAGGGCCGCAACGTCGTGCTCGAGAAGAAGTTCGGCGCACCGACCATCACCAACGACGGCGTGTCCATCGCCCGTGAGGTCGAGCTCGAGGACCCGTTCGAGAACATGGGCGCCCAGCTGGTGAAGGAGGTGGCCACCAAGACCAACGACATCGCTGGCGACGGCACCACCACCGCCACCGTGCTGGCCCAGTCGCTCGTGCACGAAGGCCTCCGCAACGTGGCCGCCGGCGCCTCCCCGATGCAGCTCAAGAAGGGCATCGAGGCCGCCGTCAAGGCTGCGGTCGACTCGATCGCCGAGCAGGCCAACGAGATCGACGACAAGAGCGAGATCGCTCAGGTCGCCGCCATCTCCGCTGCCGACCCGACCATCGGTGAGATCCTCGCCGACGCCATCGACAAGGTCGGCAAGGACGGCGTGGTCACCGTCGAGGAGTCCAACACCTTCGGCATGGACCTCGAGTTCACCGAGGGCATGCAGTTCGACAAGGGCTACCTGTCGCCGTACTTCGTCTCCGACGCGGAGCGCCAGGAAGCCGTCCTCGAGGACCCCTACATCCTCCTCTACGGCTCCAAGATCTCCTCGGTCCAGGACGTGCTCCCGGTCCTCGAGAAGGTCATGCAGTCCGGCAAGCCGCTGGTGATCGTCGCCGAGGACGTCGAGGGCGAAGCCCTGGCCGTGCTCGTGGTGAACAAGATCCGTGGCACCTTCACCGCCGCTGCGGTCAAGGCCCCCGGCTTCGGCGAGCGCCGCAAGGCGATGCTGCAGGACATGGCCATCCTCACCGGTGGCCAGGTCATCTCCGAAGAGGTCGGCCTCAAGCTCGAGAGCACGACCCTCGACCTGCTCGGCACCGCCCGCAAGGTGATCATCACCAAGGACGACACCACGATCGTCGAGGGTGGCGGCTCCGAAGCTGACGTCGCCGGCCGCATCGAGCAGATCAAGCGCGAGATCGACGACACCGACTCCGACTGGGATCGCGAGAAGCTCCAGGAGCGCCTCGCCAAGCTCAGCGGCGGCGTCGCCGTGGTCCGCGTGGGTGCAGCCACCGAGGTGGAGCTCAAGGAGAAGAAGCACCGCATCGAGGACGCCCTCTCGGCGACCCGTGCAGCCATCGAGGAAGGCGTGGTCGCCGGTGGCGGCACCGCCCTGCTCCGGGCCCGCGCTGCCGTGCAGAAGGTGATCGACAGCCTCGAGGAGGACCAGCAGACCGGCGCTCGCGCCGTGTACACCGCGCTGGCCGCCCCGGCCCGTCAGATCGCCGTCAACGCCGGCCTCGAAGGCGCCGTGGTGGTCGAGGCCGTCGAGCGCGAGACCGGCACGAGCGGCTTCAACGCCGCCACCGGCGAGTACGTCGACCTGGTCAAGGCCGGCGTCATCGACCCGGCCAAGGTCACGCGTGCGGCGCTGCAGAACGCGGCGTCCATCGCAGCCATGGTCCTCACCACCGAGTGCCTGGTCGCTGACCAGCCCGAGGACGAGCCGGCGATGCCCGGCGGTGGCGACATGGGCGGCATGGGCGGCATGGGCGGGATGGGCTTCTAGCCCCCTCCCCCTGATCGACCCAGATCCGACGGTGCCGGGCCCGAGTGGCCCGGCACTCGCCGTTTTCGCCCGGGGCGTGGCTAGCCTCGGTCCGGTATGGAGATCCCCCCGCCGAACCCCGAAAAGCTCCTCGACCACTGGATGGAGTGGGAGAAGGGTGAGATCCCCCCGGGCGAGCTCATGAAGCAGCTGAAGATGCACGGCATGCGCCAGCTGCTCGAGGGCATCGTCGCCGATTCCGAAGGCGGCGGTGAGACCGTCGGTGACGTGCTCGGCTGACCGTGCGCCAGCCCCGGCACCCTCGCCGACCGTGAGCCGGGGCGGGCCCCAGCGCATCCCCCGACCGCCGGGCACCCGGCCCGGAGGGCCGCCGTCCTGGGCGTCGCTGCCCGAGGACCACCGCCATCCGAGCCTGGACCAGGTGCGTGCCGCGCTGGCGGCAGGCCCCGAAGCCCGTCGCTCGCCGGTGGAGGGCCTGACCAGCCGGTGCTCGGCGGTGCTCGCTCCGCTCTACGAGCACGACGGCGAGACCCACGTGGTGCTCACCCGTCGGGCCTGGCACATGCGCTCCCACACCGGAGAGGTCAGCTTCCCGGGTGGCAAGCAGGAGCCGGGGGAGACCCCGTGGCAGACCGCGCTCCGGGAGGCCCACGAGGAGGTCGCGCTCGACCCTGCCTCCGTCGAGCAGGTCGGCGAGCTCCACCACCTCGCCACGGTCACCAGCCGCTCCTCGATCGTGCCCTACGTGGGTGTGCTGCCCGGCCGGCCCCGGCTGGCACCGAACCCCGACGAGGTCGACGCCATCCTCCACGTCTCCCTGGCCGACCTGCTCGACCCGGAGGCGTACCGCCAGGAGCGCTGGGGCCTCCCGGGCATCGACCGGCCGATCCACTTCTTCGAGATCGTCGGGGACACCATCTGGGGTGCCACCGCCTCCATGCTCGTCGACCTGCTGAACCGCATCACCACTCCTACGCCGACGAGCTGAGCCCCGACGTCAGACCAGCGCCTCCTCCGACACCAGGTGGGTGAGTGGGAGGTCGGGGTACGCCGCGGCCATGCGGCGGGGGACGTCGAAGCGCCACCAGCGGGAGATCCCGCGCGGGAGCGTCGACAGCACGAGGCCGTCGAAGGTGCCCGCACCCTCCCGGCGCAGGACGACCCCGACGGCGTAGACCGGGTTGGCGTCGCCGACCTCGCCGGTGGCGCCCATCCCCATCGACGCCAACCGTTCGAGCATCTCGTCCAGGGTCTTGTTCGCCCCCGCGTGCACCTCACCCTCGGTCCACGCGTGGTCCGGGTGGTGCATCGGCACCACCAGGTGGAACCGGCAGCCCGGATGCGCTGCTCGCAGCTCGCGCAGGTGCTCGACCAGGTGCGCGCCGCCGAGCGTCTTGTGGGCAACGACCAGGTAGCGGCGCATCGCAGCCTCCCCCCGTCATGCTCGGCCCTCGTGTGCCGAGCGGCTCTGCCACGAGCATGCGCCCGACCGGTGCGGCTGTCCAGCCCCGGGCAGCGACCGGGGGCGTCCCCGGGTCCGGGCGCCTAGCCTCGACGACGTGCTCGCCGCCTTCGTGCTGATCCAGGCCCGCCCCGACGCCATCACCGAGCTCGGCCACGCGCTGGCCGACACCGAGGGTGTGCGGGAGGCCCATTCGGTCGCCGGATCCGGGTTCGATCTGGTGGCTGTGCTCGCCGTGCCCGACCACGAGGCGATCGCCACCGTCGTCACGGAGCGCATCTCCAAGCTCGACGGGGTGATCGACACCACGACGATGATCGCCTTCCGGCAGTACTCCACGGCCGAGCTCGACGCCAGCTACGACGACTTCGTCGGGTAGGCGGCGCTGCGGGGTCAGCTGCCTGGCTTCTCGGCGACGAACAGCAGCGCGCCGCCCTTCGACCGGGCGGAGAAGCCCTCCAGGCCGGCGGCGCTGCACATCTCCTCGAGCTCCCGGGCTCCGAAGTACCGCAACCCCGAGAGACGGGCGAAGGCCTGCTCGGCTGTGCGGCCGATGCTCCCGAGCGGCTGCAGCGGTGCGACCAGGGTCATGCCGATGAACCTGCCTCCCGGCCGCACGACACGCGCCACCTCGTCGATGACCGCAGCTGGGTCGCCGAAGAGGTAGAGGGCAGCGGCGCAGTGCACCACGTCGACGGTCGCGTCGCCGATCGGCAAGGTGTGGGCATCGACCCGGGCGAACCCGATGGAGGAGCTGTCCGGCGTGGCCTGCACCGCCTGCTCGAGCATCGGTACGGACAGGTCCAGCCCGACGACGGAGGCGCCGTCGAGCCCGGCGGCGAGCCGGCGCGTGGTGTTGCCCGGCCCGCAGGCCAGGTCGAGGACGGTCGCACCCACTGTGGGCTCGAGCCACTCGATCAGCTGGTCGGTCTCCGCGGCGGGATCGGTGCCGCCGGCGAGGCGGGTGAACAGCGGGCGCCAGATGGACTCGTAGATCGAGACCAGGGGTCGGAACCGCATCGCTCGCTGTCCCGGCGTGTCGCGCTGGACCACGGCCCGGACCAGGTCTGGCGCCCGGCCGGCGATCAGGTCGAAGCGGTGACCGGCGCGGCAGGTGACGGCATCCGGACCCGCCGGCTCCAGCGCTGCGCCGCAGTCGGGGCAGCGGAGGACATCCAGCACCGGCCGGAGGGAGGCAGCCACACCGCCACGGTAGGCGTCAGGTGGCGGAGAAGCCGCCGTCGACGGCGATGGCCTGCCCGGTGACGAAGGCGGCGGCGTCGGAGCAGAGGAACACCGCGATGCCGGCGAAGTCCCCGGGCGTGCCGTTGCGGCCCACCATGGTGCGGGCCGCGAGTGCCTCGGCTCGTTCGGGCTCCTCGACGAAGATGCGCTCGGTCATGGCCGTGCGGACGAAACCGGGGATCACGCAGTTCACGGTGACGCCGGCGGGGGACCAGGCCTCGGCCTGCGAGCGGGTCAGGCCGAGGAGCCCGGCCTTCGACGCGCCGTAGCCGCCGCTGTTCCCGAACGCCCGCCACGACTGCTGGGAGCCGACGTGCAGGATGCGACCCCAGCCTCGCTCGACCATGCCCGGTGCCAGTCGCTGGCCGAGCAGGAAGGGCGCGGTCAGGTTCACCGCCATCGTGGTCGCCCAGTCGTCGGTGGTGAGCTCCCGCATCGGCGGGCGGAGGTTGACGCCGGCGGCGTTGACCACGATGTCGATGTCGCCCACCTGGCCGCAGAGGTGGTCGATCTGCCCCTCGTCGCCGACGTCGGCGACGGTCCAGCTGGCGCGCTCGCCGATCTCGTCGGCTGCACGCTCCAGGTCCGCCGGGGTTCGTGCCACGAGCACCACCTCTGCGCCCGCAGCGGCGAGCGCACCGGCCATCGCCCGGCCGATGCCGGTGCTTGCCCCGGTGACGAGCGTGCGTCGACCGTCGAGAGAGAACACCGCGGCAGCCTTGCTGATGGCTGCCCCGTCGGCACGGTGACTTCCCGGCGATGGATGGCGCCGGTGGCAGGCTCGGCCCGTGGGCGAGGACGAGGCAACCGTGCCGGGCGGATCCGCGAGGCGGATCCTCATCTACGGGGTGACCGGGTCGGGCAAGACGACGTTGGCACGGGCGATCGGCGAGCGGGCGGGCATCCCCTGGCACTCCGCCGACGACGAGCTCGGTTGGCTGCCCGGCTGGGTGGAGCGCCCGACTGACGAGCAGCGCGCGATCGCCGCCGAGATCGCCGCCCGTGACGCATGGGTGCTCGACACCGCCTACAGCCGCTGGCGCGACGTGGTGATGCCCCGGGTGCAGCTGATCGTGGCCCTCGACTACCGCAGGTCGGTCTCCCTGCGGCGGTTGCTCCGCCGGACGGTCCGCCGGGTGGTCCGGCGGGAGCGGGTCTGCAACGGCAACCAGGAGACGTGGCGACGGGCCGTCAACCGTGACTCGATCATCCGCTGGCACTTCCGGACGTTCCCCACGAAGCTGGCGCAGATCGACGAGTGGGTGGCCGACCCATCCGGGCCGCCGGTGATGCGGCTGCGGTCGCCGGCGGAGACCGAGCGCTGGTTGGAGACGTTCGGCGCACCGATGGCCTGAGCACGAGGTCCGGGACGGGTTCGACCGCTCACCGGGGCGCGCCGGTGACCCGGCCTGGGCGTGGCCGGGTCAGCTGGCGCTCTTGGCGACGGGTTGGTCGGGGGCGCGGGGCGGCCGGTCCAGGTGGTGCCGTGGCGGTCGGTGGCCACCCATCGTCCGTCTTCGATGGGTGCGCAGGTCGATGTGGACGTTGACCCGCACGGCGGAGCGGGCGCGGGTGCGGCGGCGGGCCCGCCGCCGCCGGCAGGTCTCGGCTCGGCGCAGCCGGCGGCGGACGGCGTCGAGCCGTTCCAGCGGGTCGGTCAGGTCGAGGTCGGTGTCGAGGGCTTCGTCGAGGGTGTCGATGGGGGCCCAGCCGTCGAAGGTGTCCTCTGCGTCGCGATCTTCTTCCCGCTCCGACCGCTCGTCGTCGCCGTCGGTGGGGGTGGCGCCCCAGCGGGTGTCGTCGGGGTCGAGGGCGGCGCGGCACACGTCGTCCAGGGCGTCGGCTCGGCGTTCGCCGAGCCCCCGCTGGTACGGCCCCTCCTTGGGGTCGGGGTCGTCGGTCCAGGCGTCGAGCGCGGCGGCCACGTTGAGGAACGCGGACGGGGACAGGTCGGCGTGGACCTCACCACCGCCGAAGAGCCGTTGGGTCATGGTGAGGCTGTGGCGGGGGACCTGGCGAACGGTCCGTTCCTGGTCGACCAGGCCGGTCCAGTGCCGGATGGCGGTCGACCAGTGCTCGGCGGGGCAGCCCCGGGCGTTGAGGCGCAGCAGGGCATCGAGGGAATCGGCCAGCCACGGTTCGCGCTCGTCTGTGACAGCTCGGCCCAGCGTGTCGGCCCGGGACAGGGCCAGCGCACCGGACAGCACGGCCTCGGACAGGGCCGGGTGGCGGTGGCACAGGCCGGCGATGCGTTCGAGCCGGTGGGCCTCGGGCTCGGAGCAGTGTGTGTAGGCCAGCAGCCACCGCTTGGCCGACGTGGCACCGGCGGCCCGCCACGCCGAGGTCGGCCACAGATCGAGCAGGTCGGCGACCAGGGTGCGCTGCGCGTGCTCGACCGCAGCGGCCGAGGCCGCCGCCCGGTCCAACCGCGCACGCGCCGTGGACGCGACGTCGGCGTCTCGGGCGAAGGTGGCGGGACCGGGCATGACCCCATTCTCCTCAGAGGGTCCGACAGGAACGGTGCGAACCGGACATCGCCCGACGAGATCCGAGATCGCGTCGTGGCGCAGATCGAGCCCCTCCGCCCCGTGGGCGCCCGAGCTACTTCACCCGGTAGTTCGGGGCTTCCTTGGTGATGGTGATGTCGTGGGGATGGGACTCGCGCAGCGCCGCCGAGGTGATGCGCACGAACTGGCTCTCGGTGCGCAGCTCGTCGATGGTGGGGGTGCCGCAGTAGCCCATGGCCGCACGCAGGCCGCCGGCGAACTGGTGGATCAGCGGGGCGACCGGGCCCTTGTAGGCGACCCGGCCCTCGATGCCCTCGGGCACGAGCTTGGCGACCTCGTCCACGTGGCCCTGGAAGTAGCGGTCCTTGGAGAAGCTGCGGGCCTCGGCCTGCTCGTCGCCTCCGGAGGAGCGGTCGCCCATGGCGCCCATCGAGCCCATGCCCCGGTACTGCTTGAAGCGCTCACCCTGGTGGACGATGACCTCGCCCGGCGCCTCGTCGGTGCCCGCGAGCATGGAGCCGAGCATGACGGTGCTGGCGCCGGCGGCGAGGGCCTTGGCGATGTCGCCGGTGTGCTGCACACCGCCGTCGGCGATGACCGGCACGCCCAGCTCGTTCGCCGCCTCGGCGCAGTCGGCGACGGCGGTGATCTGGGGGACGCCGACGCCGGTGACGACCCGAGTTGTGCAAATGCTCCCCGGCCCCACGCCGCACTTCACGGCGTCGGCGCCGTTGGCGACCAGGGCCCGCACGGCCTCGGCGGTGGCGATGTTGCCGGCCACGACGTCGACGTTCCAGCGGGACTTGACCTCCTTGACCGTGTCGAGCACGCCACGGGAGTGGCCGTGGGCGGTGTCGACGATGAGGACGTCGACCCCGGCGCTGACCAGCGCCTCGCAGCGGTCGAGGGCGTCGGCCCCGACGCCGACGGCGGCGCCGACCCGGAGGCGACCCCGCTCGTCCTGGGTGGCGTGGGGGAAGTCGTCGCGCTTGGTGATGTCCTTGATCGTGATGAGGCCGCAGAGCTTGCCGGCGTCGTCGACGATGGGCAGCTTCTCGATGCGGTTCTGCCACAGGATCCGGCGGGCCTCGTCGAGCGTGGTGCCGACCGGAGCGGTGACCAGCGGGGGCTTGCGCATGACCGCGCTGATCGACTGGTCGTGGTCGTCGACGAAGCGCAGGTCGCGGTTGGTGAGCAGGCCGACGAGGGTGCCGTCGCGGTCGGTGATGGGCACGCCGGAGACCTTGTACTTGGCCATCAGGTCGAGCGCGTCGTACACGTGGGCGTCGGCGCCGAGGGTGACCGGGTCCTCGATCATCCCGGACTGCGAGCGCTTCACCCGGTCGACCTCGACCGCCTGGTCCTCGATGGAGAGGTTGCGGTGCACGATGCCGATGCCGCCGAGCCGGGCGAGCGCGATGGCCATGCGGGCCTCGGTGACCGTGTCCATCGCCGCCGACACGATGGGCAGCGCGAGGCGGATGCCGGGCGTGAGGATCGACGAGGTGTCGACCTCGTGGGGGAGGACGTCGGACTCACCGGGGACGAGCAGGACGTCGTCGTAGGTCAGACCCAGCTTGGCGAACCGGGGATGGACGGCGTCGGACTGGTCGAATCGCGCTCCCATGGAGCGAGGGTAACGCGCTCGCACCGACCCGGCCTCCACCGGCCGCCGCTACCGTCGCCGCCGATGACCGGCGAGCACATGAGCCCCGACGAGTTCCGGCGCCTCGGACACGAGTACGTGGACTGGGTGGCGTCCTACTGGGAGCGGGTGGGGGAGCTGCCGGTGCAGTCCACCGTCGCCCCCGGCGAGGTCTTCGCCTCGCTGCCGGCCAGCCCCCCGTCGACGGGCGCCGACGACCTCGCAGCCGTGCTCGCCGACGTGGACGAGCTGATCCTGCCCGGCCTCACCCACTGGCAGCACCCCTCGTTCTTCGCCTTCTTCCCGGCCAACACCTCCGGGCCGGGGGTGCTCGCCGACCTGCTCTCCTCGGGCCTCGGCGTGAACGGCATGAACTGGGCGACGAGCCCGGCCTGCACCGAGGTCGAGATGCGCATGCTCGACTGGTTCGTCGAGCTGCTCGGCCTGCCCGACCACCTCCGCCACGACCACGACGGCCCCGGCGGCGGCGTGCTGCAGGACTCGGCCTCCTCCGCCACCCTCGTCGCGCTGCTCGCCGCCCGGAAGCGGGTCACCGACGGCGGCGATCTCTCCCGGCTGCGGGCCTACACGTCCGAGCACGCCCACTCGTCGGTGGTGAAGGGCGCCCGGGTGGCCGGCCTGGCCGACGACCAGGTGCGCCTCGTCCCCGCCGACGCCACCCATGCCATGCGGGCCGACGCGCTCGCCGACGCGATCGAGGCCGACGTGGCCGCCGGCCTGGTCCCGTTCTTCTGCTGCGCCACCGCCGGCACCACGTCCTCGATGGCGTTCGACCCGGTGCCCGAGATCGCCGACATCTGCGCTACCTCGGGCATCTGGTGCCACGTCGACGCCGCGATGGCGGGGTCCGCGGCGGTGTGCCCCGAGCTGCGCTGGGTGACCGACGGCGCCGAGCGGGTCGACTCCTGGTCGTTCAACCCGCACAAGTGGCTCTTCACCACCTTCGACTGCACCTGCCTCTGGTTCCGTGACGCCCGGCCGGTGGTCGACGCGCTGTCGATCACGCCGGTGTACCTGCGCAACGAGCAGAGCGAGTCCGGCGCGGTGGTCGACTTCCGCGACTGGCAGGTCCCGCTCGGGCGGCGCTTCCGGGCGCTGAAGCCGTGGTTGGTGATGCGCCACTACGGCGCCGACGGCCTCGCCCGCCACATCCGGGAGCACGTCCGGCTCGGCCGCCTGCTGGCCGACCGGGTGCTGGACGATCCCCGGTTCGAGCTGGCTGCCCCGCCCGCGCTGAACCTGGTGGTGCTGCGCTGCACGGGTGACGACGCGGACCGGCGCACGACCGAGCTGCTGGAGCGCGTGAACGCGTCCGGGGAGGCGCTGCTCACCCCGACCGTGCTCGACGGGCGGCCGGCGATCCGCGTCTGCGTGGGCCAGACCTGGACCACCCAGGTCCACGTCGACGCGCTCTGGGCGTTGCTGGAGCGTTCGCTCAGCAGCTGATGGTGAACGACGCGGTGATCTCCGAGCCGTCGTCGAAGTTGATCATCGGGAAGTCCGTCGCGGACACGACGTTCCCGTCGACCGAGACGGTGCCCTCGGCCTCGCTGCCGGAGTAGCCGACCGACTCCCCGAGCGCGCCCACGTCGACCGACACGTCGTCTCCGGCGAACTGGCTGTCCTCGCTGTAGCGGGTGAAGTCGATGCGGACCTCGTCGCCGGCGGCGTTGGTGCCCTGGGCCTGGGCGGTGGCCAGGATCGAGCCGCCACCGGCCGCCGCCGGTTGCTCCTCCAGGAAGCAGAGGCCGGGGCCGAGCTCGATCTCCTCCCCGCCGAACACCAGCATCCCGCCCCCGCCGCCCGGCGCGGCCGACTGGTCCTCCGCCTCAGCCTCCGCGTCGTCGGCCCCGACGTCTTCGACGGCTCCCACGTCGACGTCGTCGACGGCGGTGCCGTCGTCGTCGTCGCCGCAACCAGCGAGCAGCAGGACGCTGCTCACCCCCATCGCGACCACCAGTCGCGTCGTGCGTGCGCCCATGTCGCCTGCCCCTCTCGCTCGCCTCCCGGGACCGTACGACGGATCCCGACCGGCTGCAGCGCTGGTGCGGCCGCTGCCACACTGCGTGGCATGCGCCCCGATGACGCCGACCTCGACCCGGACCGCTTCGAGGTCCACCGCTTCGAGGGTCGGGGCTTCCGCCAGGCCTACGTGCGGGAGAACCCCGGCGGCGTGCCGCTGCTGTGCGTGCACGGCTGGCCGGAGACGAAGCGGATCTGGTGGCGGGTCATCGAACCACTGGCCGCGGCCGGCTTCGAGGTGATCGTCCCGGACCTGCGCGGCTTCGGCGACTCCGACGTGGCGCCCGACGGGTTCCACGACGTGGCCAGCCACAGCCGCGACCTGCACGCCCTGGTCACGGCGCCGGAGCGCGAGGGGGGCCTCGGTCACGAGCGGGTGGTGCTGTGCGGCGGCGACCTCGGCGGCCCCGTGATCCAGGACCTGGCGCTGCGCTTCCCCGAGGTCGTCGAGCGGATGGTCCTGTTCAACTCGCCGCTGCCCTACGACAAGGAGACGATGGCCGGGATGGACACCCGGCCCCGGGCCGGCGCCGCCGACTACTTCCTGCGCCAGGGCACCGACCCCGATGGCCTCGCGGCCGAGCTCGACACGCCCGAGCAGCGGCGGTCCTACATCGCCACCTTCTACACGTCGCGCTTCTGGGCCCACCCCGGCTCCTTCACCAGCGGCCAGCTGCCCGGGGGCCCGGCCGTGGACTTCCACACCGAGCCCTTCGCCGACGCAGCCAAGCTCCGGGCGTCGTTCGGTGGGTACGAGTCCGCGTTCTCGGAGGCGGCTCGCTCGGAGCCGCCCCTGCTGGCCCGCAACCCCGACGTGGAGACCCTGCTGCTCTTCGGGCCGAGCGACCACGTGCTCTACCCGGCCTTCGACCAGATGGCGGCCGTGACGTTCCCCGACCACGTGGGACCGTTCCTGCTCCGCGACTGCGGCCACTTCGTGCCGTGGGAGGCGCCGCACCAGCTGGTGTCGGCCACCCGGGCGTTCTGCCGCGATCTGCTGGCCTGAGAGGCCACCTCACTACACTCGCCCCTTTCCCTGAAACCGCCGACAAGGGGCGCACCACGTGGGTGAGATCGAGATCGGGCTCGGCAAGGCCGGCCGTCGTGGGTACGGGCTCGACGAGCTGACCATCGTGCCGAGCCGCCGGACGCGCGACGCCGAGCTGGTCGACCTGTCCTGGGAGCTGCAGGGGTACCGCTTCGAGCTGCCCGTGCTGGCCGCCCCGTGCGACTCCGTCGTCAGCCCGACCAACGCCGCCAGCTTCGACGAGCTGGGCGGCCTCGCCGTCTTGGACCTCGAGGGCCTGTGGAGCCGCTACGCCGATCCGGCCGCGGCCTTCGACGAGATCGCCGACCTCCCCGACGAGACCGCCTCGGCGCGGCTCCGCGAGCTGTACCAGCAGCCGGTGGACCACGACCTCGTCGTCGAGCGCATCCGCGCCGTGCGGGCGTCGGGCGCGGTGGCCGCCGGCTCGGTCACCCCGCAGCGCATCGAGGCCCTGCTGCCCCGCCTGGTCGAGGCCGAGCTCGACATGCTCGTCATCCGCTCCACCGTGCTCTCCGCCGAGCACGTCACGAAGACCTCCGCCGACGGCGGTGAGCCGCTCAACCTCAAGACCTTCATCCGCCAGCTCGACGTGCCGGTGCTGGTCGGCTCCTGCACCAGCTACCAGGCCGCCCTGCACCTGATGCGCACCGGGGCCGCCGCGGTCCTGGTCGGTGTCGGCACCGCGGTCGACGCCACCACGGCCGACACCTTCGGGGTCGGCGTCCCCCTGGCGACGGCCATCGCAGACGCGCGCGCCGCCCGGATGCGCCACCTCGACGAGACGGGCGTCTACGTGCACCTCATCGCCGACGGTGGCATGCACACCGGCGGCGACGTCGCCCGGGCCATCGCCTGCGGCGCAGACGCCGTCATGCTCGGCGCACCGTTGGCCGCCGCGTCCGACGCGCCGGGCCGCGGCCGCCACTGGGCGCCGGTCGCGGCGCGAGCCGAGGTCCCGCACTCCACTTGCGTGCGCGTCGAGCAGCACGGCACCCAGCGCGAGGTGCTGGTCGGCCCGTCGGACTCGAGCGACGGCCGGCTGGACCTGATGGGATCGCTGCGCTCGGCCATGGCGCTGTCGGGCTACGAGAGCCTGAAGGAGTTCCAGAAGGCCGAGCTCATCGTGTCGCCGGGCGACCGTCGGGGTCAGTCGTGACCACCCCTTCGATCGGCACCGAGTTCGACACCGTCCTCGTCGTCGACTTCGGCGCCCAGTACGCCCAGCTCATCGCCCGGCGCGTGCGCGAGGCGCACGTGCACTCCGAGATCGTCCCGCACGACATCACGGCTGCCGAGATCCGCGAGCGTGCGCCGCAGGGGATCATCTTCTCCGGTGGCCCCGCCTCCGTCCACGCCGACGGCGCCCCGACGATCGACCAGGAGATCTACGACACCGGCGTGCCGATCCTGGGCATCTGCTACGGCGGCCAGCTGGTGGCCCGCGACCTCGGCGGCGAGGTGGCCAAGACCGGTCGCGGCGAGTACGGCCGGGCCGACCTCGAGCGCGCCGACCTCGGCACCGACGGCCGGTCGCTGCTCTTCGGCGACGACGCCCCCGACAGCCAGGTCGTGTGGATGAGCCACTTCGACACCATCACCCGGGCCCCCGAGGGCTTCCAGGTCGTCGCGTCCACGCCGGACACCCCGGCGGCCGCCTTCGAGTCCCCCGAGCGGGGGCTCTACGGCGTCCAGTTCCACCCCGAGGTGGTCCACACCCAGATGGGCCAGGACCTGCTCAAGCACTTCCTCTACGACGCCTGTGGCTGCCGCCCCAGCTGGACGATGCTCTCGGTCATCGAGACCCAGGTCGAGGCGATCCGGGCCCAGGTCGGCGACGGCCGCGCCATCTGCGGTCTGTCCGGTGGCGTGGACTCCGCCGTGGCCGCCGCGCTCGTGCACAAGGCCATCGGCCACCAGCTCACGTGCGTCTTCGTCGACACCGGCCTCATGCGCAAGGACGAGGGCGACCAGGTGGTCGAGACGTTCAAGCGCAACTTCGGCATCGAGCTGATCCACGTCCGGGCCGCCGACCGCTTCTTCGACAAGCTCGCCGGCGTCACCGACCCCGAGGACAAGCGCAAGGCCATCGGCGAGCTGTTCATCCGCATCTTCGAGGACGCCAAGGGCGGGATCACCGACGCCGACTTCCTCGTCCAGGGCACGCTCTACCCCGACGTCATCGAGTCCGGCGGCGGCGCCAAGGCCGCCACCATCAAGAGCCACCACAACGTCGGTGGCCTGCCCGAGGACATGGACTTCGACCTGGTCGAGCCGCTGCGGGACCTGTTCAAGGACGAGGTCCGTCGGGTGGGCGAGGAGCTCGGCCTGCCCGAGGAGATCGTCTGGCGCCAGCCGTTCCCCGGGCCGGGCCTGGGCGTGCGCATCATCGGCGAGGTCACGCCGGACAAGGTCGCGCTGCTGCAGGAGGCCGACGCCATCGTGCGGGTCGAGCTGCACAAGGCGGGGATGGACCGGGAGATCTGGCAGGCCTTCGCCGTGCTGCCCGACATCAAGGCGGTCGGCGTGATGGGCGACGAGCGCACCTACGGGTACCCCTGCATCATCCGCGCCGTCACCTCCGACGACGCGATGACCGCCGATTGGGCCCGCCTGCCCTACGACCTGCTCGAGAAGATGTCGAGCCGGATCATCAACGAGGTGCCCGGCATCAACCGGGTCGCCTACGACATCACCTCGAAGCCGCCCGGCACCATCGAGTGGGAGTAGCGGCGCACTTCGTCCCAATTGGGTGTTGGTGCGCAGAAGGTGGAGATCGTAGGGTGTCGACCGTCCAGGCAGGTTGACAGCGCGAGCGCGGCGAAGTGTCCCTCGCACGGCGGACCCCTTCTCCGGAGGAACACATGACCCACACATCTCCCGAACAACGGCGCACCGCGGTCGTCGCCACGCTGCTCGGTGCCCTCGCACTGGTCGTCGCGACCGCCACGCCGGCGGCTGCGGACACCATCGGCGCCGGTGAGGCATCCGCCTTCGGCGGCACCATCAGCGCCGGCGGCCAGGAGGTGGCCCCTCCCACGCCGACCGCCAGCGCCACGCTGCCCGGCGACGCGTCGGACACCACCGTCGACATCCCGGCCGAGCCCGTTGCCGTGTCCGGCACCCTGAACGCCGACGCGGCCGTGCACGCCGCCTCCGACCTCGACTCGGCCCTCGACGTGGCCACCCAGGAGGTCGCCGGCCCGTACAACGCGGTGGCCACCGGCTCCATCGAGGAGGCCGACGTGCTCATCGACGCCGTCGGCGAGGGCGTGTCGCTGTTGAGCGCGGATGCCATCCGCGCCGAGGCCGTGGGCGTCTGCGTCGGTGGCGAGGTGCAGTACAGCGCCACCTCCGAGATCATCAACCTGGACGTCGGCGGCGAGGACATCCCGCTCAACGCGCCGCTCGAGCAGATCCTCGACGCCGTGGGCGACCTGCTCGAGCAGACCACCCTCGAGCAGGTGGTGGACATCGAGCGCAACGTGGTCACCGAGCTCGAGGACGGCATCGCCGTCGACGCCCTGGTCGTGACCGTGCTCGCCGTGGCCGGTGACCCCGTGGCCGAGGTGCGCCTGGGCCACGCCGAGGTCAGCGGCCTCGCCTGCGGCGCCGCCCCCCAGTGCTCCGACGGCGTCGACAACGACGACCCCGAGGACGAGCTGGCCGACGCCGACGACCCCGGCTGCCACACCGACGGTGACGCCGGCAACCCCGACAGCTACGACCCCACGAGCGACAGCGAGCTGGACGGGCCGACCACCGACGACGACGGCGCGACGCCGACCACCACGCCCGCGGTCCAGGCCCAGCTGCCCTCCACCGGTGGGGACGCGGCCAGCACGGCCGGCCTCGCCGGCGCCATGGCCGCCGCCGCCCTCGGCGTCGTGGCCCTGCGCCGTCGCCTGGGCTGACACCTCCGACGACGCAAGCACGGGCGGTCCCTCCAGCGGAGGGGCCGCCCGAGCCGCGTCCGGCCTCAGGTGGGGGCGAGCAGGGCCCGCACGCCCGAGGTCCACGCCCGGTCGACGAGCTGGCGGCTCCGCCCGTGGGTGCCGGTGAGCAGGTCCCAGGACTCGAAGGCGGAGAGGCAGTCGATCAGGGCCACCCGGTCGTCGACGTCGGCGCGGGCGAGGCCGTCGAGGTCGGGGGCGAAGTGGGTCCGGACCTGGGCTGCGAGGTCCCGCCGGGTCTCGGCCAGCACGGCGGCGAGCTTGGGCTGGTCCGCAGCCCGGATGCGCGCCATCCGGGCGATCGGCCCGATCGCCTCCCAGAGGTCCAGCCGGGCGGCGACGAGCGCGGCGATGCGGTCGTCGACGTCGCCATCGGGCACGGCCGGCACCTCGAAGAGGGGGGCGAAGCGCTCGAAGTAGCGGGCCACGGTCTGCTGGAGCAGGTCGTCGAGGTTGTCGAAGTACCGGAAGACCGAGGACACCGAGACCTGGGCGCGGGACGCGACCTCGTCCACCGACGGCGGCAGGTGGCCGTCGCCCATGAGCTCGAACATCGCATCGATGACGGCGGCGCGGTTGCGCTCCCGTCGAGCGCGGCGCCCGTCGGCAACGACGGTCTGGTCGGTCACGTCCTGCACGGTAGCCCCGGCCCGGATCCTGGGAGGACGACTCGCAGAATGTATTGACAGTCCGACTCTCAGGTGTTTCGATGGTCGGGAAGGGGAGGTCGGACGTGCGCGCAGACGAGTTCCGGGGCCGCATCGGCGCCACGGTGGCGGAATCAGAGCCGTGGTTCGACGAACCGCCGCACCCGGGGGAGGGCGCGCCGAACGTCGTCGTGGTCCTCCTCGACGACACCGGATTCGCCCAGCTCGGGTGCTTCGGCTCCGAGATCGACACCCCGAACATCGACGCCCTCGCCGCCGACGGTCTCCAGTTCACGAACTTCCACGTCACCCCGCTGTGCTCGCCGACCCGGGCATCGCTGCTGACCGGCCGGGCGCCGCACGCCGTCGGGATGCGCGCCGTGTCCAACTTCCGCACCGGCTTCCCCAACCAGCTGGGCCACATCTCCAACCACGCCAGCACCGTCGCCGAGGTGCTCCACGACCAGGGCTACGCGACCTTCTGCGTCGGCAAGTGGCACCTCGCGCCGATGGAGCAGTGCTCGGCCGCAGGGCCCTTCGACCAGTGGCCCCTGGCCCGGGGCTTCGACCGCTTCTACGGCTTCCTCGAGGGTGAGACCGACCAGTTCCACCCCGAGCTGGTCTCGGACAACCACCCGGTCGATCCGCCCGGCCGCCCCGAGGACGGCTACCACCTGTCCGAGGACCTGGTCGACCAGGCGCTGCGGATGATCGCCGACTCCACGGGCGTGCGTCCGGACCGGCCGTTCTTCACCTACCTCGCCTTCGGTGCCACGCACGCGCCGCACCAGGCGCCGCCGGCCTACCTGGACAAGTACCGGGGTCGCTTCGACGAGGGCTGGGACGTGGTCCGTGAGCGATGGTTCCGACGCCAGCTGGAGCTCGGGGTGATCCCGCCCGACACCCGCCTGGCCCCGCGCAACCCCGGCGTCGAGCCGTGGGAGGAGCTGCCCGACGACCAGCGCCGCCTGGCCGCCCGGCTGCAGGAGGCCTTCGCCGCGTTCCTCGACCACACCGACGTCCAGATCGGCCGGCTCGTCGACGGCCTGCGACGGCTCGGCCAGCTGGAGGACACGATCCTCGTCGTGCTGGCCGACAACGGCGCGTCGCAGGAGGGCGGGCCCTACGGCGTGCTCCACGAGATGAAGTTCTTCAACGGCATCCTCGAGACGCCGGCCGAGGCGGTCGCTCGCATCGACGACATCGGCGGGCCCCGCAGCCACACCAACTACCCGTGGGGCTGGGCTCAGTGCGGCAACACCCCGTTCCGCTGGTACAAGCAGAACACCCACGAGGGCGGCGTCCACGTCCCGATGGTCGTGCACTGGCCCGGCGGCATCGACGCCGCCCAGCGGGGCACGAAGCGGGACCAGTTCGCCTTCGTGGCCGACATCGTCCCCACGCTCTACGACCTGCTGGACATCGAGCCGCCAGCGGTGCGCAACGGGCTCGAGCAGCTCCCGGTGACCGGGTCCTCCTTCGCCGCAGCGCTCCACGACCCGGCCGCCCCGACGACGAACCCGGTGCAGTACTTCGAGAACGCCGGCAGCCGGGCGATCATCGCCGACGGCTGGAAGGCGGTCACCAAGCACGCGGCCGGCGCCGACTACGACACCGAGCCCTGGGAGCTGCACCACCTGGCCGCGGATCCCTCCGAGACCGAGGACCTCGCCGAGCGCGAACCGGAGCGTCTGCAGGAGCTGATCCAGCTGTGGTGGGCCGAGGCCGAGCGCCACGGCGTCCTGCCCCTCGATGACCGCACCATCGAGCTGTTCGGCGCCCGCTTCCGGCCCCGCTCGCCGCACCCGCCGGACCGCCGCTACGTGTACCGGCCGCCGATGTCGCCCCTGCCGGGCCAGGCCGGTGCCGCCATCGGTGGCCGCAGCTTCGACCTGACGGCCGCGGTCACCCACGACCCGGACGCCGAGGGCGTGCTGTTCGCCACCGGGACCGAGAACGCCGGGCTGTCCCTCTTCGTGCAGGCCGGCCGTCTGGTCCTCGACTACAACGCGTTCGGTGACCGCACGATCGTCGAGTCCGACGCGGAGATCCCGGTGGGCGACGTCCACGTCGGGATCCGGCTCCGCCGCCTCGACGGCTTCGCGGGCACGGCGACGCTGACGGTCGCCGGTCGGGACGCCGGCCACGCGGACCTCTCGCTGTTCATGCGCATGATGTCCTCCATCGGGCCCAGCATCGGTGCGGACCACGGCTCCGCCGTGTCGGACCGCTACGTCGCGCCGTTCCCCTACGGCGGCACGCTCCACGAGATCGTCATCCAGGCCAGCCCCGACCGGTACGGCGACACGGCCGCCACCACCGCACGCGCTGAGATGTCCCGCCAGTAGCCGCAGACCCCCGAAGAAGGAACACCATGCAGACCCTCCGCACCCCCGACGACGCCTTCGCCGACCTGCCCGACTTCCCGTTCGAGCCCCACTACGTGGAGGTCGACGACGGCGAGGGCGGCACCCTCCGGATCCACCACCTGGACGAGGGGCCCGCCGACGCCGCGCCGGTGCTGCTCATGCACGGTGAGCCGACCTGGAGCTACCTCTACCGCCACGTCATCCCCGGCCTGGTCGACGCCGGCCACCGGGTGATCGCCCCGGACCTCGTCGGCATGGGCCGTAGCGACAAGCCGACCGAGCAGTCCGACCACACCTACGCCCGCCACGTCGAGTGGATGCGCCAGGCGCTGTTCGACCGCCTCGACCTGCGCGACATCACGTTCTTCGGGCAGGACTGGGGCTCGCTCGTGGGGCTGCGCCTCGTCGCGCTCGACCCCGATCGCTACGCCCGGGTCGCCATCGGCAACGGCGGCCTGCCCACCGGCCACGGCCCGGCCAGCGACGCGTTCCTCGCCTGGCAGAAGTTCTCCCAGGAGACCGAGCACTTCCCCGTCGGCGGGATCATCAACGGCGGCTGCACGTCCGACCTCGCTCCCGAGGTCATCGCCGCCTACGACGCCCCCTACCCCGACGACTCCTACAAGGCCGCGGTGCGGGTGTTCCCGAGCCTGGTTCCCACGAGCTCCGACGATCCGGCCACGCCGGACCAGGAGGCGGCCTGGCGGGTGCTCGAGCAGTTCGAGCGGCCCTTCCTGCTGTGCTTCAGCGACTCCGACCCGATCACCAAGGGCGGCGACGCACCGTTCCGGGCCAAGGTCCCCGGCGCCCAGGGCCAGGCCCACACGACGATCGAGGGTGGCGGGCACTTCCTGCAGGAGGATCGCGGACCCGAGCTCGCTCGCGTCCTCGCCGAGTTCATCCAGACCACGTCGTGACCGCGGACGGCACCGACTGGCGGGCGCTCACCGCGGACGTCGCGCTTGCGTCGCACCGCCTCGTCGGCTGGATCTACTGGGACCCCACCGCGGTGGCGAACTACGCCGCACTCGGCGTCCCCGACGGCGCCGGCTACTACATCGCGACCCGCGCCGCGTCGATCGCCGCCGCAGGCGACCACGTGGTGACGGCGGTGTTCGGGTCGATCCACCCGGACTTCGTCTCCGTCTGCCTGGACCTGTGCCGCCGGCACACGACCTTCGAGGCCGCCGCCGAGGCGCGGGACGCCGCCGTCGAGCCCGGCCTGCGAGCGATCGCCCCCGACCTCTGCGACGGCCTGACCGAGCTGGGGCCGGACCTGTGGGCCGCCGCCGACGAGCTCGTGCTCACCGCTCGCCCGCTCTGCGCGTCGCTGCTGGACCGACGCCGGGAGGAGCAGCCGCTGCTGTCGGCCTGGCTCGCCGTGAACTGCATCCGCGAGTGGCGGGGCGACACCCACTGGGCGATCCACGCCGCCGAGGGCATCGACGGCACCATGGCCGGGCTCCTCGACGGCGCCTGGCGCGGCCACGACGACGACTGGCTGCCTCGCTCCCGGGGTGCCGATGACGGCGCGCTCGCCGCCGCCCTGGCCCGGCTCGAGGCCCGGGGGCTCGCCAGCGACGGCCGGGTGGACGAGGCCGGCATCGCCTACCGCCAGCAGCTCGAGGACCGCCTCGACGACCTCTGCGCGCCGAGCTGGCAGACCCTCGGCGAGGCGCGCACCCGCCGGCTCGTCCAGCTGGTCGAGCCTCACGGAACGGCCTTCGTCGAGCACATCGACCGGACCGCCGGCCCCCGGTGGATGCCGGCGGCGCGCGATCGGACCTCGCGGCCGTGAGCGCAGAGGTGTCGCGCACCGCCGTCGTGGCCGCGCCGGCCGAGGATGTGTGGTCGGTCCTGGCTGACTTCGGCGACCTGGCCCGCTGGGTGCCCGAGGTCGACCACTCCTGCCTGCTCCGTGCCGGGTCCCCGGGGATCGGCACGACCCGGCGGGTGCAGGTCGGGCGCACGACCCTGCTGGAGGCGGTCCGCGCCTGGTCGCCGCCGGCGCACCTCGGCTACGACATCACCGGCCTGCCGCCGGCGCTGCGGGTGGTGCACAACGACTGGCACCTCCGCCCCGTGGAGGCGGGCACGGAGGTCACGATCACCACCACCGTCGACGCCGGCCCGCGACCGCCCCAGCAGCTCGTCGCCCGCCTCGTCGCCCGCCGCATGGCCACCACCTCGGAGAAGATGCTCGCCGGCCTCGCTGCCGCCCTCACCACCGGAGACCGCACCCGTGCCTGACACCCGTCCTGACATCGTCGTCCTGCTGACCGACGAGGAGCGCGCCGCGCCCCCGTACGAGACCGACGCGGTCCAGGCGTGGCGGCAGCGCGCCCTGCCCGGCTGGCGGTGGTTCGACGAGCACGGGGTCCGGTTCACCCGCCACCACACCGGTTCGCTCGCCTGCGTGCCGAGCCGCCCGACGCTGCTCACCGGCCAGTACCCCGACCTGCACGGGGTCACCCAGACCGACGGCCTCGGCAAGATGGCCGACGACTCCCGCATGCGGTGGCTGCCGCCGGACGAGGTGCCCACGCTCGGCAGCTGGTTCCGCGCCGCCGGCTACGACACGCACTACGACGGCAAGTGGCACGTGTCCCACGCCGACATGGTCGACCCGGACAGCGGCGAACCGCTCGCCACCAACGACGCCCACGGCAACGTCGACGCCGAGGCGGTGCAGGCGTACCTGGACGCCGACCCCCTCGGCCCATACGGCTTCTCCGGCTGGGTCGGCCCGGAACCCCACGGCGCGCCGATGGCCAACAGCGGCCTGGTGCGCGACCCGCTCATCGCCGACCGGGTGGTCGCCTGGCTGGAGGACCGCTACGCCCGGCGGCGGGCCGGCGACGCCGACGCCCTGCGGCCGTTCCTGCTCGTCGCCAGCTTCGTGAACCCGCACGACATCGTGCTGTTCCCGGCGTGGGTGCGGGGCCGCTGGCCGCTCGAGCCGTCGCCGCTCGACCCCCCGCCGGTGCCGCCCTCGCCGACCGACGACGAGGACCTGCGGGACAAGCCCGCCGCGCAGGTCGCCTACCGCGCCGCCTACCCCTCCGGGTACGGGCCGGCCCCGGCCGTCGCCCGCATCTACCGGCGCGGCGCCCAGCGCTACCGGGACCTGTACCACCGGTTGCACGTGGAGGTCGACGGCCCGCTCGACCGCGTGCGCCGGACCGTCACCGACGGAGGCTCCGAGCAGGCGGTCCTGGTGCGGACCAGCGACCACGGCGAGCTCCTCGGCGCCCACGGTGGCCTGCACCAGAAGTGGTTCAACCTCTACGACGAGGCCACCCGCGTCCCCTTCACCGTCGCCCGGGTCGGCGACCGAGCCACGGCGGCGCGCACCGTCGACGCCCCGACCTCCCACGTCGACCTGGTGCCGACGCTGCTGGCCGCAGCCGGGGTCGACGTCGAGGCCACCGCCCGCACGCTCGCCGCCACCTTCTCCGAGGTCCACCCGCTGCCCGGTCGCGACCTGCTCCCGGTGGTCGACGGCGCCGAGCCCGACCCGGACCGGGTCGTGTACCTGCAGACCAGGGACAACATGCTCGAGGGTGACTCGGGCGCATCCGGCGTCGCCCGCCGGCTGGGCCGCACCGTCCGCCCGCCGGCGCCGCTGCGCATCCGCGTGCCCGCCCACGTCGCGTCCAGCTTCGAAGGGGTCGTCGCCCGGGTCCCGGAGGAGGCGGCCGCCGGCGGTTCCGGCCACCGGTGGAAGCTGGTCCGCACCTTCGACGACCCGAGCACCTGGACCGAACCCGGCATCCGGCACCTGGCCGACACCGGGCCGGGCGGGCCCACCCACCGGACCGAGCCGCTCGATGACCAGTGGGAGCTCTACGACCTCGACGCCGACCCGATCGAGGTCCGCAACCGCTGGCACGACCCGGAGGCCGCCGCCGTCCTCGCCCACCTGCGCGACGTGCTGAAGGCCGAGGCGGCGCGCTGCATCCCGGAGCGCAACCAGCCGCTGGTCACCGCCCGTCGCCACCCCAGCGACCGCCCGGCCAAGACCCCACCACGGCCTGCGCTCGCGCTGCGTCGCCTCGTCCAGCGCCTCGGCATGCACCCGGACGACCCCGCCGCCGACCCGTCCGTCGACCGGTCCGGCCGCCGGGCCCTGGTCGTGTGCACGAACCACGGCGTGCTCGACGTCGGCAAGCCCACCGGCGTGTTCGCCAGCGAGATGACCGTGCCCTACTACGCCTTCCGGGACGCGGGCATGGCGGTCGACGTCGCCAGCCCCGCCGGTGGGACGGTGCCGATCGATCCGCAGTCCCTCAAGCCGGTGCTGCGCTGCGCGGCCGACGACCGCTTCCTGGCCGACCCGGAGCTGCGGGAGAAGGTCACCGACTCGCTCGCCATCGCCGACGTGCAGATCGGCGACTACGACCTCGTGTACCTCGCCGGGGGCTGGGGCGCAGCCTTCGACTTCGGCACGTCCGAGGCGCTCGGCGCCCAGCTCAGCCGGGCCGACGAGCTCGGGTTGCCGATCGGCGGGGTCTGCCACGGACCGCTCGCGCTGCGGCTCGCCACCACCTCCGACGGCCGTCCGCTCGTCGAGGGGCGCCACGTCAGCTGCGTCACGGACAAGCAGGTGCACGAGCTCGGCATCGCCTCGACGCCGATGCACCCCGAGACCGAGCTGCGGGCCCTCGGCGCCCGGTTCGAGGCCCGGCACCGCTTCCGCGACCCGTTCGCCAACCACTGGGTCGTCGACGGGAACCTCGTCACCGGGCAGAACCAGAACGCAGGACCGATGGTCGCCCGCGAGCTGCTGGCGCTCGTGCCGCCGGCGGAGTCGGGCAGGAGCGCGACGTGAGCGACACCCGGAGCCCCGGCTACGGCCAGGTCGACCGCGAGTACGGCATCCGCCTGGCCACCACCGCGCCCGACGAGGACGGCCCGATCTGGATGGTCAACCTCATGTCCTACCGGGACCAGGCGGTGTACGACGGGGCCGAGTCGGCGGTGAGCGGTCGCGAGGCCGACGACCGATACGCCCCGGTCGACGTGCTCGCCGACATCGGTGCCGAGGTCGCGTTCGTGGCCGACGTGGAGGACCAGCTGCTCGGCGACTCGCCCCGGTGGGACCGCATCGGGGTCGTGCGCTACCCGACCCGGCGCTCGTTCATCGAGATGCAGTCCCGTCCGGACTTCAGGGCCAAGCACGTGCACAAGGAGGCGGGGATGGCCGAGACCATCGTCGTCGGCGGCACGCCCATCCCCTCGCCCCAGGACCGGCCCGACGCCCCCGCACCGGTTGACTGGTCGTCGGTGCCCCACCCCCCGAGCGATGACGACGGGCCGGTGGTGGTGCTGCACCTCATCCGCTTCCACCCGGGCAAGGCCGACACCGACATGGAGCGGTACCAGGACGACGCCGCCCTCGTCGCGGTGCCCCACGGCGTGCGCATCGCCGGCTGGTTCGCCATCGAGGGCACGATCGTCGGCGACGGGCGGCGGTGGGACCAGGTCCGGTTCAACCAGTTCCCGTCGAAGGCGGCCTTCCTCGCCGTGGCCACGGACCCCCGGCGCCTCGAGTCGCAGGCCACCCACCGCGAGGCGGCGATCGCCGACACCTACGCGCTGATCCTGCGCCCCACCATCGACCGGCTGGCCGAGTCGGTGGCCGGGTCCTCCTAGGCCAGCGGACGGCCGGAGCGCGCCGGTTCGAGGTCGAGGCCCCGGTAGCGGCTGCGGATGCCCCGGTCCTTCATGCGATCGGCATGCCCCCGACGACCACGGCCAGGGACACCGGGGCCCACACGGCGAGCGCGGCGGGGAGGCGCCGCCCGGCGGGGGCACTGAGCGCCACGGCGCCGCAGGCCACGGGCAGCACCGCCACGTAGAGCGTGGGCACCACGACGGCCGCGAGGGCGGCGACCGCGGTCACGGTGAGGGCGAACAGCTCGCGGCGCCGGGACAGGGCGGGTCCGGTGATGGCCAGCACATCGGAGCCCATGCCCGCCCATCGGGCCGGCAGACGCCGGAACGGGCGGTTTCGGGCTGATCCGACGACAGGTCGGTCCGATCCGAGGCTGAGGGCGCCCGCGTCCGGACGGATCGTGTCGCTGCCACCCCGATCCGCACGGCTCGGATGCCGGCGGCGATCCAGGTCTAGGCCAGGGGGCGTCCGAAGGGGAGCTCGTCGCGCCAGGTGCGCAGGAACGCCTCGGCCTCCTCGACGGCGGCCAGCCACAGTCCGGTGCCGTGGGAGGCGAGGCCGGCGACCTTGTCGGCGACGGCGGTCACCGGGTCGGCGACGTCGTCGCCGTGGGCATGCAGCAGGGGAGCGGCGGTGGAGAGGAAGTCGGGCACGTGCACCTTGCCGGCCTTGGTCAGCTCGGCGTGGGCCCGGGCGGTGACCGGCACGGGGGTGAGCGGCACGACGACGCCGGCCGCGATGTCGGGGACGACCTCGTGGTCGAGCACCCCGGACTTGCCGGCGACGAAGAGGACGTCGGCCTCGGTCGCTGGGGAGTCGCCGTCGGCCACGGTGCCGCCGGCGGCCTCGACCGCGGCGCGCGCGGCCTCCACGACCGGGCCCTTGCCCACGAAGGCGCACGTGGCGCCGGTCAGGCCGCCCTCTCGGACGGCGCCGGCGGCCGCCACCGCGCCCTGGGCGGTGAGGGTGTCGGCGAGGCCGTCGGTCCACAGCTCGGACGGGCGGCGGTCGTCGATGCGCAGCGGGGCGAGGTCGGCCTCGGAGAGGCCGAGGGCAGGATCGGTGACCCAGCGGCCCTCGGCGACCGCTGACCGCATCTCCTCCACGAACGCGGCGACCGCCGGGTCGCGGTCGTCGCCCTCGGCGTTGATGCCGGCGGAGCCGCCGCCCATCTGGATGCCGAAGCTGGCGAAGGCGTAGGTGGTGGAGCGGGCCAGGAGCTCGGCCCCGTCGGTGAGGACCTTGCGGGCCAGCCGGGTGACGCCGACGGACGGGGCGTCGTCGAGGTCGAAGGCGACGAAGGCATCGGTGGACGACAGCTTGTGGATGCGCACGGCGGCGATTCTGGCACGGGGCTGCCGCCGGGCTCGCGGGCGGCGGGGCTGTCAGGGGTGGCCGGTAGGGTCGCCACGGTGCCTGCGTCGACCGAGGAACCCCTGCCGAGCGAGCCGACGGACGAGCTGTTCCCCGAGCCGACCGACCGCATCGGCCCCGGCTCCGGCCCGTTCGGCGCGCCCCTGCTCGATGGCCTGAACCCGGCCCAGGAGGAGGCGGTCACCCACCTCGGCGGGCCGCTGCTCGTGCTCGCCGGCGCCGGCTCGGGCAAGACGAGGGTCCTCACCCGGCGCATCGCCTGGCTCATCCAGGAGCAGGGCGTCAGCCCGTTCGAGATCCTGGCGATCACCTTCACGAACAAGGCCGCCGACGAGATGAAGGCACGCGTCGGCACCCTCGTCGGCTCGGTGGCCCAGAAGATGTGGGTGTCCACGTTCCACTCGGCCTGCGTGCGCATCCTGCGCCGCGACGCCGACGCCATCGGCTTCCCGTCCTCGTTCACGATCTACGACCAGGCCGACGCCGTCCGCCTCACCGGCTACGTCCTGCGGGACCTGAACCTGGACACCAAGAAGCTGCCGCCCCGCTCGGTGCACGCCCAGATCAGCGCGGCGAAGAACGACTACGTGCTCGTCGACGAGTACGCCGACCGGGCCGGCTCCTTCACCGAGCGCAAGCTCGCCGACGTCTACCGCGAGTACCAGGCCCGCCTCCTCCGGGCCGGCGCCATGGACTTCGACGACATCCTCCTCAACGCCGTCGAGCTGTTCCGCCGCCACCCCGACGTGCTCGCCCACTACCGCCAGCGATTCACCCACGTCCTCGTCGACGAGTACCAGGACACCAACAAGGTCCAGAACAGCCTCGTCGTCCAGCTCGCCAAGGAGCACCGCAACGTCACGGTCGTGGGCGACTCGGACCAGTCGATTTACCGCTTCCGAGGCGCCGACATCGCCAACATCCTCCAGTTCGAGGAGGCGTTCCCCGACGTCACCACGATCCCGCTGGTGCAGAACTACCGGTCCACCCAGACGGTGCTCGATGCCGCCAACGCGGTGATCGCCAACAACATGGGTCGCAAGCCCAAGGACCTGTGGACCGAGGCCGGGCCGGGCGACAAGATCCTGCGCTACCACGCCGAGGACGAGCACGACGAGGCCCAGTGGGTCACCCAGCGCATCTCGGCCTTCCACGAGGCCGGCGACGTCCGCTGGGGCGACATCGCGGTCTTCTACCGGACCAACGCGCAGTCCCGGGTCATCGAGGAGTACCTGGCCCGGGGCGGCATCCCGTACCGGGTCATCGGAGGCACCCGGTTCTACGACCGGCGCGAGATCAAGGACGCCCTCGCCTACCTGAAGGCGGTGGTCAACCCCACCGACGAGGTCAGCGTGAAGCGGGTGCTCAACGTCCCCAAGCGCGGGGTGGGGGACACCTCGGTCGGGCGCATCGACGCCTGGATCCAGGGCCGGGGCATGTCGTTCCTCGACGGGTTGCGCCGGGCCGACGAGGCCGGCGTGTCCGGGCGGGCGCTCAACGGCATCGCCCGGTTCACCGAGCTGCTCGACGGGGCCGTCGACCGCATCGAGGACGGGCCCGGGCCGCTGCTCGAGCACCTGCTCGAGGGCAGCGGCTACCTCGACGAGCTCCGCAACGAGCGCACGATCGAGTCCGAGGGGCGCCTCGAGAACCTGGCCGAGCTGCTCGGCACCGCATCGGAGACCGAGGACGTGGCCGAGTTCCTCGAGGCGGTCAGCCTCGTCGCCGACACCGACCAGCTCGATCCCGACCAGTCCGAGGTCACCCTGATGACCCTGCACTCGGCCAAGGGCCTCGAGTACCCCATCGTCTTCCTCGTGGGCCTGGAGGACGGCATCTTCCCCCACCTGCGCACCCTCACCGAGCCCGACCAGCTCGAGGAGGAGCGTCGCCTCGCCTACGTGGGCATCACGCGGGCCATGCACCACCTGCACATCACCCACGCCTGGAGCCGCACCCTGTTCGGCGGCACGCAGTACAACCCGCCCAGCCGCTTCCTGGACGAGATCCCACCCGAGCTGGTGGAGGAGATCGGCGGTCGCCAGCGGGCGAGCCGGGGCGGGCGCACCTACTCCGGCGGCGGCTCCGAGCGGGCCGGGCGCCGCGCCGGCGGCTGGACCGAACCCGAGGGGCGCACCTTCGGGCGCGGCGACCGCAAGGAGCGCATGGACGCGGGCCGGGATCGCATCGTCGAGAACGCCCTGGCGGCCCGGGACGCGCCCGCACCGAGCAGCGGCGCCGAAGCCCTCGGGCTCAAGGTCGGCGACGACGTGCACCACGCCACGTTCGGCGACGGTGTGATCATCGACATCGAGGGCGCGGGCGACAAGGCCGAGGCCACCATCCGCTTCGTCGACGTCGGCGAGAAGCGCCTGCTGCTGTCATGGTCCCCGCTCGAGAAGCGCTGACGGAGCCACACGTCACGGCGCCGCGGGCAGGAGAAGTCCGGCGACTGCCAGAACCTTCGAGGGTGAGCGAACGAGGGGGCGAACCGATGGTGCCGGCGCGGCAGCCGGCGCCGCGCCCCTCCGACGACGACCGGGCCCGGGTCGTCGACCGACTCCGCGACGCAGCGGGTGATGGCCTGATCACGCTCGAGGACCTGGAGGACCGTCTGGCAGCCGCCTACGCCGCCGACACGCTCCCTGCGCTGGTCCCCCTCACCGCCGACCTACCCGACGTCGAGCCGGTCCCGATCGATGCGCCCGTCGTACCGGACGATGTGGCGTTCCGGATGCACCTGACCATCTACAGCCTCGTGATCGGCATGCTCGTCGTGATCTGGGCCGCGTCCGGCGGCGGGCTTCCGTTCTGGCCGCTGTTCCCCGCGGCCGGATGGGGCGTCGGTCTGGGCGCCCACTGGCAGGTGGCCCGCCTCTCGGCGCAGCGACGCAACCGCCGCCGCTCGCCGCGGGCGCAGCGCGACGCCGAGCACCACGTGCTGGGGGCGTCGGCACCGGGCATCCCGGCGATCGCAGCCGGTGCTCCAGCGAGCGAGGTTCCCGGACCACGCTTCGTGGTCGCCATGTTCGTCGACGTGGTCGGCTCCACGAGCCTGAACGAGGCCCTGGGCGACGAGCGGTGGGTGGCGGTCCGCCGAGCCCTGCGGGACCAGGTGACCGCGTGCGCCGAGGCCCACGGCGGCTGGGAGGTCAGCACCGCCGGCGACGGCGTGCTGCTGCGCTTCCCCGATCCCGCGTCCGCCGCCGCGGCCGCGACCGAGCTGCTGCGCCGGCTCGAGCGCCAGCGCACCGGGACCGGCTTCGCTCCCTCCGTGCGCGTCGGCATCCACAGCGGCGACGCGGTGGAGGACGGCGACGACATCATCGGCAACGTCGTGAACCTCGCCGCCCGGGTCACCGATGCCGCCGATCCAGACGAGATCGTGGTCACCGAGCACGTCGCCGATCACCTCGACGGCCGCCACACGACCACCGGCCGAGGCCTGCACACCCTCAAGGGCATCAGCCGCCCCCGGCACCTGCTCGCGCTCGTCTGGCGCTGAGGCCGCCCACGGGGGTACACCGGTGCTCCATGCGTCGGATGCTCGGGCGGGCCTCCTTCCTCGTCCGCAAGGACCTCAACCTCGGCAACGTGCTCGAGCGCCTCGCCGCGGTCCACGGCGATCGGCGCCTCGTGACCGAGGCGCGGGGCGGCCTGGCCCTCACCCACCGCCAGGCCGCCAAGCGGGTCGCCCGCTGGGCCGGCGGCATCGCCGCCCGCACCGAGCCCGGCGACGTCGTCGTGGTCGCCACCCCGAACGGCTACCACCAGCTGCTGCTGTGCCTCGCCGTCGCCCGCGCCGGGTGCATCCCGGCCCCGGTGAACGATGCCATGCGCCCCGACGAGGTCCGCCACGTCATGGAGGACTCCGGCGCCGCCTTCGCCCTGCGCTCGGCCCACGAGGTCGACGGCCACGAGCCGGTGCGCCAGGCCGTCGCGGCCAGCGGCTCCGACGTCGCCGCGCTCTTCTACACCTCGGGCACCACCGGCAAGCCCAAGGGCGCCGCCCTCACCCACGATGCGCTGCTGGGCTCGCTGCGGGCCGGCGCGCTGGTACCGGCGGGCCTGCGCGGGGACGAGGCCGTGGTCAGCCTCCCCGTCGCCCACATCATGGGCTTCGTCACGCTGCTCGGCCTCGCCGCCACGGGGACCGCGACGTGGTTCTCGCCGCGCTTCCGCGCCGAGGAGATCCTCGACGCCATCGAGTCGCGGCGGCCCTCGGTGTTCATCGGCGTGCCCGCCATGTACCGCCTCCTCCTCGAAGCCGGCGCCGAGGAGCGAGACCTGGGCAGCATCCGCGTGTGGGGCTCGGGGGCCGACGTGATGCCGGCCGAGCTGGCCCAGCGGTTCAAGAAGATGGGGGGCACGGTCCGCCTGCCCGGCGTCGGCGACATCGGCGAGGCCGCGTTCGCCGAGGGCTACGGCCTGGTGGAGACCGGCGGCGGCGTCGCCGCCAAGATCAGCCCGCCCTTCATGCGGCTCGGCACCGGCGACGCCATGGGGTTCCCCGTGCCCGGCTACCGGCTCCGGGTCGTGGGCGACGACGGCGAGACCGTCGCCACCGGCGCCACGGGTGAGCTCCTCGTCAAGGGGCCGGGCGTGCTGCGCGGCTACTGGCACGACGAGGCCGCCACCGCCGCCGTGCTGGACGACGAGGGGTGGCTGCACACCGGGGACCTGGCCCGGCGCGGCCCGCTCGGCTCCATCGTCTTCGCCGGTCGCAAGAAGGACGTGATCATGCGGGGCGGCTTCTCCGTCTACGCGGTCGAGGTCGAAGCGGTGCTCGAGGACCATCCCGACGTGCTCGAGGCCGCGGTCGTGCCGCTGCCCGACGACCGCCTCGGCGAGGTCCCCGCCGCCGCCGTCCGGTTGCGGGACGGGGTCGAGCTCGACGCGGCCGCGCTCGACGCCCACGCCCGCGAGCACCTGGCGCACTACAAGGTGCCGGCGCGCTACGTGGCGGTCGACGACCTGCCTCGCACCGGGACCAACAAGGTCCAGCGGCGCGAGGTCATCGCCCTGCTCGCCTAGCCAGCGGGTGCGATCAGGCCGTAGTGGCCGTCGTCGCGGCGGTAGAGGACCCGGCCCCGATCGTGGTCGGCGTCGACGAAGAACAGCCACGGAGCGCCGCTGAGGTCGAGGTGCTCCCGGGCCTGGTCCACGGTGAAGCGGGGCGCCGGGTCCGGCTGGACCTCGACCGCCGCTGCCGTCGGCTCCGTCGGGTCCTCGTCGACGCCGCGGGCGTACTGCAGGCCGTAGGTGCCGTCGTCGCGCGCGTGGACGACCGCGTCCTGCCCGCTGGCGAGGTCGGTGAACAGGAAGAAGTCGTGGTCGAGCGCTTCCATGTCGAAGATGGCCTCGTCGACGGTGGCCTCCGCCGTGGTGAAGCTCTTGCGGCGCACGATCTCGCGCTCCGCCGCGGGGCGGGGCAGGTGGGGAGGCCGCTCCGTGGGGGCGTCGCCGCGGCGCCACTGCCCCTCGGGGCTGGATGGCCCTCGGCGCCGCAGGGTCTGGCGGTGCTCGGCCAGCTGGGTCAGGCGCCGACGGGCCCGGGCGTCCAGCAGGTCGATCGCCTCGGTCATCTCCGCCGCCCGCACCTGGGCGCGGACCGGTTCGCCGTCGACCAGCACGATGAGACGGGCCATCGCCGGGCGCTCGAGCGACGTGTCCGCCGACCGCTCCAGCCGGATGTCGGTGTGGAGCACCGGCCGGCCGACGTCGGCCAGCACCTTGGCGACCTTGTCCTCGGCGTAGGCGAGCTCGGACGACGTGACGGACCCGGCGGAGGAGATCTCGACCGTCCCGACGACGCTGCGCCCCTCGTCGTCCACGTCCTCGCCCGTCGCGACGGCCGCGGCCTCGTCCCACTGCTCCGAGATCAAGCCGTGCGCCACCCGGACGTGGATCCGGTTCGGCGACGGGTCGTCCCAGGCCAGCTCGAAGGTGTCCGGCCCCACGCCGGTGACCGTCGGGATGGCACCCGCGCCCAGCTGGGGGCTGGCGTCCCACCAGCGGCGGAGGGCCTCGACACCGGCCAGATCGTCGCCGCCCTCGTGGAGGACGACGTCGGGCGCGCACTGCAGGATGGCGTCGTCGAGCCGCCCGTCGGCGAGCAGGCGTGCCCAGTCCTCGACGGCCCGCGCCGGGTGGTGGTCGTAGGCCACCACGGGTGCGGGGTTGCCCCGGGACGAGGCCGCCCCACCGGTCGCTGCGGGCTGTCGAGCACCGCTCAGGTCCCCGAAGCGGCTCTGGCGTGGGGACGTTCGTGTCCCGCGGCGGAGCACGACGTTCTCGGCGCGCAGGACGCCGTCGTCGCGCTGCACGTCGAAGTGCACCCGGGCCCCTCCGACCCGAGACGCGGGATCCATCGCGCTGGCGCGGACGGCGTACCGCCGGCCGCCGCGCCGGATGACCCCCTCGCCGGTCGAGGGGTCGAACCACTGCACCACGCCATCAGGCATCGGACTGGCCTCCTGGGTTGCGACTCGGCAGGTGCCGACCACCCTAGGGAGGGCTGGCCGGGCGTTCCGCTCGCCCCCAGGCTGCGCCGCCGGCCCCGGGTGGGGAAGGGTCCTTCGTCATGCGCTCGGGGTGGCGCGGATGCCACCGCGGCGCGCCCCTGGCTCGATCCGTGCCACGCTCCCCGCCGCATGTCACGTATCTCCCGATCGTCTCGTGGGTATCGGTCCCCGGTGACCGACGAACCACGTGAGACCTGGCCCGGACAGCCGTTCCCCCTGGGAGCGAGCTACGACGGGCTCGGCACCAACTTCAGCGTGTTCTCCGAGGTCGCCGAGTCCGTGACCCTGTGCCTGATCGGCGAGGACGGCACCGAGGAGCGGGTGCCCCTCACCGAGGTCGACGCGCACTGCTGGCACGAGTACGTCCCCGGCATCGGACCGGGGCAGCGCTACGGCTACCGCGTCGAGGGCCCCTGGGACCCGGCCGACGGGCTGCGCTGCAACGCCTCCAAGCTGCTGCTCGACCCCTATGCCAAGGCGGTCACGGGCGAGGTCGAGTGGGGCCAGGAGGTCTTCGGCTACGACTTCGACGACCCCGACCAGCGCAACGACCTCGACAGTGCGGGCAAGGTCCCGGTGGGGGTGGTCCACAGCCCGTACTTCCACTGGGGCGACGACCGCCTGCTGAACACCCCGCTGCACGAGACGGTGATCTACGAGACCCACGTCAAGGGCCTCACCATGACCCACCCGGACGTCCCCGAGCGCGAGCGCGGCACCTACCAGGGCCTCGCCCACCCGGCCGTCATCGACCACCTGCTCGACCTCGGCATCACCGCCATCGAGCTCATGCCCGTGCACCAGTTCATCCACGACGGGCACCTGGTCGACAAGGGCCTGCGCAACTACTGGGGCTACAACACGATCGGGTTCTTCGCACCCCACGCCGACTACTCCGCGTCCGGGACGACCGGTGAGCAGGTCCAGGAGTTCAAGGGCATGGTGCGGGCCATGCACGAGGCCGGCATCGAGGTGATCCTCGACGTCGTCTACAACCACACGGCCGAGGGCAACCACATGGGCCCCACGCTCTCGTTCCGTGGTCTCGACAACCAGGCGTACTACCGGTTGGTGCCCGACGACCGCCGCCACTACTTCGACACCACCGGCACCGGGAACAGCCTGAACATGGCGCACCCGCACTCGCTGCAGCTGATCATGGACTCGCTGCGGTACTGGGTGACCGAGTGCCACGTCGACGGCTTCCGGTTCGACCTCGCGTCCACCCTGGCTCGCCAGTTCTACGAGGTCGACCGGCTCTCCGCCTTCTTCGACCTCGTGCACCAGGACCCGATCGTGTCCCAGGTGAAGCTCATCGCCGAGCCGTGGGACGTCGGCGAGGGCGGCTACCAGGTCGGCAACTTCCCGCCGGTCTGGTCGGAGTGGAACGGACAGTTCCGCGACACCATCCGCGACCACTGGCGCGGCGAGCCCCACACCGTGCCCGAGCTGGCGTCCCGCCTCACCGGTTCGGCCGACCTCTACTCCGACGAGACGCGCTCGCCGGTCGCCAGCATCAACTTCGTCACCGCCCACGACGGGTTCACGCTGCGCGACCTGGTCTCCTACAACGAGAAGCACAACGACGCGAACGGCGAGGACGGCAAGGACGGCGAGTCGCACAACCGGTCCTGGAACTGCGGTGTCGAGGGCGAGACCGACGACCCCGAGGTGCTCGCGCTGCGCGCCCGCCAGCAGCGCAACCTGCTGGCCACGCTGCTGCTCTCCCAGGGCGTGCCGATGCTGCTCGGCGGCGACGAGCTGGGGCGCACCCAGGGCGGCAACAACAACGCCTACTGCCAGGACAACGAGATCAGCTGGTTCGACTGGGACGAGGTGGACACCGGCCTGCTCGAGTTCACCCGCCGCTGCATCGGCATCCGGCGCGAGCACCCCGTCCTGCGCCGGCGCCGCTGGTTCTTCGGCCAGGAGATCCGAGGCAACGTCGACATCGAGTGGTACAAGCCCGACGGCGCCGCCATGGAGGACCACGACTGGGAGGGCGCGCCGCGCACCATCGGGCTGTACATGGACGGCCGGGGCATCCGCAGCCGGGACACCCGCGGCCGGCCCATCATCGACGACTCCTTCCTCCTGCTGATCAGCGCCGAGGCCGACCCCATCGACTGGAAGCTGCCCGAGATGGACGGCGCATGGGTCGTCGAGCTCGACACCGCGCTTCCCACCGGCGTCGCCGACGAGGTGCGCACGGTCACCGAGGACATCGAGCTGGTGCCGCGCTCGACGGTCCTGCTGCGGTTCCGCCCCGCCGACGAGGACGGAGCCGACGAGCGGTGACGCCCACGGCGACGTACCGGCTCCAGCTGCACGGCGGCAACACCCTCGACGACGCTCGGGCCCGCCTCCCGCTGCTCGCCGACCTCGGCGTGTCGCACGTGTACCTGTCACCGATCCTGCGGGCGGTGCCGGGCTCGATGCACGGCTACGACGTGGTCGATCACGCCAGCGTGGCCCCTGACCTCGGTGGTGACGAGGCCTGGCAGCGCTTCAGCGACGAGGCGCGCCACCTCGGCCTCGGCGTCGTCGTCGACGTCGTGCCCAACCACGTGTCCATCGAGGGCGGGCACAACCAGCGCTGGCTCGACGTGCTCGAGCACGGCGCGTCCTCGTCCTCCGCCGAGTGGTTCGACATCGACTGGGTCGGGCGGGAGGACTACCAGAAGGGCATCGTCGTGCTGCCCGTGCTCGGCGATCTCTACGGCGAGCTGCTCGCCGCCGGGGACCTGGCCGTGGGGCGGGACGGCGTGCGGTTCCGGGCCGAGGCGCCCGGCCACCGCTTCCCGCTCGCCCCTCGCAGCCTGCCGCTGCTTCTGCACCCCGCAGCGGACCGCCTCGCCGACACCCCCGATGCAGATCCGCTCGCTGCATCCTCGCTGGCCTTCGTCGCCGACACCCTCGACGACCTCGAGCCGGCGACCACCGACCGGGCCCGTCGACGCCGCGCCCGGCACCTCGACGTGGTGCAGGACCTGCTCCGTCGCCTCCTCGGCCAGCCGGCCGTCGCGGCCGCGGTCGATGCCGAGATCGACGCGGTGAACGCCGACCCCGACGCCCTCCACCGGCTCCTGGACGAGCAGCACTACCGCCTCGCCTACTGGCGCACCGGCGCACGCGAGCTGGACTACCGGCGCTTCTTCGACATCACCACCCTCGTGGCCATCCGGGTGGAGCGCGACCGCGTGTTCGACGCCGTCCACGAGCTCCCGCTGCGCTGGCTGGACGAGGGCCGCATCGACGGGCTCCGCATCGACCACCCAGACGGCCTCGCCGACCCCGGCGGCTACGTGCACCGGCTCCGCCACGCGGCACCCGACGCGTGGATCGTCGTCGAGAAGATCCTCGAGGGCGACGAGTGGCTGCCCGAGGACTGGCCGGTCGACGGGACCACCGGATACGAGGCCATGCGCCTGCTCAACGGCGTCCTCGTCGACCCGGACGGGCTCGGTGCCCTGGCCGCGGTGGAGCGACGGGCGCACGAGCTGTGCGGCATGGAGGCGCCCGAGCCCGAGGAGGTCGTGCTCGAGTCCAAGCGGTACGCGGTGGAGGAGCTGCTCGCCGCCGAGCTCGAGCGCGTCGTCGACGTGGCGCTGCGCGTCGCCGAGACCCGCCCGCTGCACCGGGACCACCCCCGCGACGACCTCCGCCGGGCGATCGCCGCGCTGGCCGTGGGCTTCGACGTGTACCGCTCCTACGTCGTGCCCGGCGTCGACGGCGGGGCGAGCACGGTGAGCGCCACCGACGTCGAGCACATCGACGAGGCGGCCAGGAAGGCCAAGGACGCCACCGACGTCGACCCGAGGCTCATCGACTTCCTGGCCGACGTGCTGACGCTGCGGGCGGTGGACCCCGAGGAGGGTCCGACCGACGACGAGCGGGCGCTGGTGGTGCGGTTCCAGCAGCTGACCGGCCCGGCCACGGCGAAGGGCCTGGAGGACACCGCCTGGTACCGGCTCGGCCGCTTCATCGCCGCGGCCGAGGTCGGGGGCGACCCGCTGCACCCCGCCGTCTCCGTCGACGACCTCCACGACGCCTGCCGCCACCGCCAGGCGCACTGGCCCCGCACCATGACCACGCTGTCGACCCACGACACCAAGCGCAGCGCCGACGTGCGAGCCCGGCTCGACGTGCTCAGCGAGCCCACGCTCGAGCCGTCGTGGCCCGCGCTGGCCGAGCGATGGCTGCCCCGCCTGCTCCGACGCTGGCCGGACGATGTGGAGCCCGACGCCACCACGCTCCTCGTCGCGCTGCAGACCCTGCTCGGCGCCTGGCCCATCAGCAGCGACCGCCTCGAGGCCTACCTGGTGAAGGCCGCCCGGGAGGCCAAGCGCCGCACGTCCTGGACGAAGGTCGACGAGGGGTTCGAAGCCGGCCTGGCCGCGCTCGCCGGCATCGCCGACGACCCCGAGGCGGTCGACGACCTCGCGGCCGACGCGTCCGTCCTCGAACGCCACGGCTGGTGGAACAGCCAGGTGCAGGCCGCCATCGGCCTGCTGCAGCCCGGCATCCCGGACGTGTACCAGGGCACCGAGGTCATCGACCTGTCGCTGGTGGACCCGGACAACCGGCGTCCGGTGGACCACGAGGTCATCGCCGGCGAGCTCGACGACCTGGACCCGATGCGCGCGCCGGCGCTCGGACCAATCGCCAAGCTGGCGCTGACCACCGCCTGCCTCCGCCTGCGCCGCCGCCGCCCGGATGCCTTCGGCGCCGGTGAGGCCGGTGCCCACGTCCCGCTGGTCGCGTCCGGCCCCGATGCCGACCGGATCGTCGCGTTCACCCGAGGCGACCAGGTGGCGCTCGTCGCCGTCCGCTTCCCGAGCCGCGGCCCGGTCGCGGCCGGCACCACCGTCGATCTGCCGGCGGGGGAGTGGTCGCCGGTCTTCGGCGGTCACCCCGTCGAGGGCGGCACGATCGACCTCGCCGACCTCCTCGGCGAGGCCCCCGTCGCCGTCCTGGAGGCCCCGTGAAGCGGTTCAGGGTGTGGGCGCCGGACGCGTCCGAGGTGGCGCTGCACGTTGATGGACACGACGTCCCGGCGACGCCGGCCGACGGCGGCTGGTGGGTGGCCCATGCCGAGGCCGGCCACGGCACCCGCTACGGCTGGCGCCTCGACGGTGCCGACCCGTTGCCCGACCCGCGCTCGCGCTGGCAGCCCGACGGCGTCCACGGCCTCTCGGCGGTGGACGCGCCGGACGAGACCGACTTCGCGTGGACCGACCAGCACTGGCGGGGGTTCCACCTGCCCGGAGCCGTGCTCTACGAGCTCCACGTCGGCACGTTCAGCCCCGAGGGCACCTTCGACGGGGTCGTCGAGCGGCTGCCCCACCTGGTGGACCTCGGCGTCGACGCCATCGAGCTGCTACCGGTGGCCGCCTTCCCCGGCGACCGGGGCTGGGGCTACGACGGCACCTTCCCCCACGCCGTGCACGACGCCTACGGCGGCCCCGCCGGGCTGCGCCGGCTGGTCGACGCCGCCCACGCCGCCGGCATCGGCGTGGTGCTCGACGTCGTGCACAACCACCTCGGTCCCGACGGCAACCACCTCGGTGCCTTCGGCCCGTACTTCTCCGAGCGCCACCAGACGAACTGGGGCGCGGCCGTGAACCTCGACGGCCCGGGCAGCGGCGAGGTGCGCCGCTACTTCGTCGAGCACCTCACCGGCTGGCAGCGAGACCTGCACCTCGACGGCTTCCGGCTCGACGCCGTCCACGCCCTGGTCGACGACTCCGCCACCCACCTGCTCGAGCAGCTGGCCGACGAGGTCGCCGCCACGGCCGCCCACACCGGCCGGTCGTGCTGGCTCATCGCCGAGAGCGACCGCAACGACCCCCGCTACGTCCTGCCGGCCTCCGCCGGTGGCATGGGGCTCGATGCGTCCTGGGCCGACGAGTGGCACCACGCCCTGCACGCCGTGCTCACCGGGGAGACCGACGGCTACTACGAGGACTTCGGCACGCTCGACCACCTGGTGCGGGGTCTGCAGCAGGCCTGGGTCTACGCCGGCGACTGGTCCGAGCACCGCCAGCGGGTGCACGGCCGCTCGCCGGCCGGCCTGCCGGGCCACGCCTTCGTCGTCTCGGTGCAGAACCACGACCAGATCGGCAACCGCGCCACCGGTGATCGCATCGGCCACGGCACCTCCGACGGCCGGCTCCGCATCGGTGCCGCCCTGCTGCTCACCAGCCCGTTCGTGCCGATGCTGTTCCAGGGCGAGGAGTGGTCGGCGTCGTCACCGTTCCGCTACTTCACCGACCACCAGGACGCCGCGCTCGGCCAGGCCGTCACCGAGGGGCGCACCCACGAGTTCGCCCACTTCGGCTGGGACCCCACCGACGTCCCCGATCCCCAGGACCGGACCACGTTCGAGTCCTCGGTGCTGCGCTGGGACGAGGTCGGGGAGTCCGGCCACGCCGAGTTGCTGCAGTGGCACCGCGACCTCATCGCCCTGCGCCGCCGCCACCCGTCGCTCACCGACGGCCGGTGGAGCGCGCAGGAGATCGACCACGACGCTGAGGTCGGCTGGATCCGCATCCGCCGCGGCGACGTGCTCGTGGTGGTGAACCTCGGGGCGGCCCCGGTGTCGGTCCCGGTCCCCGACGGCTTCGTGCTCGCCGGGGTGGAGGGTCGCCCGCTCGCCGCCGGCGCCACCCGCAACGCCGATGTGGTCGCCCTCGACCCCGACGGCGTCGCCATCCTGAATCTGGCAGCGGAGGCGGAACGCCAGTCCTGAATCCGGCCCCGAGCTGAAGCGGCAGTGTTCCGCAGCCGCTGCCAGATTCCCGCGGAGGTCCCGAACTGGCGCAGGGTTCCGATTCAGTCGGGGGCGTTCGCCGGGTCCTGCAGGTCGATGGTGAGGCGGTCGTCGACGACCTCGGTGGCGTAGACGCGCAGGCCCGCGCCGGACCGGGGGAAGGTGGTGTCCCGGTCGCACGACGCCGGCTGGGCGTCGTCGATGGTGAACAGGTCGACCTCGGGGTCGAAGGTGAGCGTGCACTCGGGCCGGTCGGGCACGAAGGCGCTGAGCGCGATCCAGCCCGTGGTTGGGTCGCCGCCCTGGTGGTCGACGTAGATGGAGCGGGAGAAGTTGGCCGGGTCCGGGAACAGGATCGGCTGGCCGTCCTCGTCGATGATGCGGGCCAGGTTCTCGACCCGGCCGGCGTCGAAGCGGTCGTCGCCGAGGCGGACCTGCACGTCGCCGCGGCTGGCCAGGTTGGCCACGAGGAAGGCGGTGCCCAGCGCGACGACGACGCCGACCACGGCGACGGCGACGGCCCGACCGGTGTGGCCTCGGCCGCGTCGCTTGGCGACCGGGCTCATCGTGATTGGCCGGGGCTGGTGGGCATCCTCCTAGTATCCGGCCGAAGGCCGCCCCGGCCCAAGCCAGACAAGGGAAGCACGCATGGACCTCCTCGAATACCAGGGCAAGCAGTTCTTCGCCCGCTACGGCATCCCCGTGAGCGACGGCGAGGCCGTCACCACGGTGGACGACGCAGTGGCGGTCGCCGACCGCATCGGATACCCGGTCGTGGTCAAGGCCCAGGTCCACGTCGGTGGCCGCGGCAAGGCCGGCGGCGTGAAGCTGGCCGACGACGCCGACGCGGTGCGCGAGCACGCCGGCAACATCCTCGGCCTCGACATCAAGGGCCACGTCGTCCGCACGATCTGGATCGAGGTCGCCTCCGACATCGCCGAGGAGTACTACGCCTCCTTCACCCTCGACCGCTCCGCCAAGAAGCACCTCGGCATGCTCTCCGCCGAGGGCGGCGTCGAGATCGAGACGGTGGCCGAGGAGAACCCCGACGCCATCGCCAAGATCTGGATCGATCCGGTCGACGGCCTGTCCGAGGCCGACGCCCGCGACTGGGTGGAGCGGGCGAACCTGAACCCCGACGCCACCGAGGGCGCCGTCGACATCCTCCGCAAGCTGTACACCGCGTACACCGAGGGCGACGCCGATCTCACCGAGATCAACCCCCTCATCCTCAAGCCCACCGGCGAGGTCCACGCCCTCGACGCCAAGGTCACCCTCGACGGCAACTCCACGTTCCGCCACGAGGACTACAGCGAGTACGAGCAGACCCAGGTGCGCGACGAGCGCGAGGAGGACGCCCACAGCAAGGGCCTCCAGTACGTCGGTCTCGACGGCTACGTCGGCGTGATCGCCAACGGCGCCGGCCTGGCCATGTCCACGGTCGACATCGTCAACCAGGTGGGCGGCAAGCCGGCGAACTTCCTCGACATCGGCGGCGGCGCCAACGCCGAGGTCATGGCCGGTGCCCTCGAGGTCATCAACAACGACCCGAAGGTCAAGGCCATCTTCATCAACATCTTCGGTGGCATCACCAAGGGCGACGAGGTCGCCAACGGCATCGTCACCGCCCTCGAGCGCGTCGACATCGACGCCCCGATCGTCATCCGCATCGACGGCACCAACGCCGCCGAGGGCCGGGAGATCCTGAGCCGTCACGAGTCCGCCTCGCTCATCAGCAAGCCCACCATGGTGGAGGCCGCCGAGACGGTCGTCGCCCTGGCCAAGGAAAGGGGTGGCCAGTAATGGCGATCTTCGTCGACGAGAACACCAAGGTCATCTACCAGGGCCTCACCGGCTCCCAGGGCTCCTTCTACGGCCAGCGCAACGCCGAGTACGGCACGCAGGTCGTCGCCGGCACCCACCCCAAGAAGGCGGGCACCGAGGTCAACGGCGTGCCGATCTACGCCACGGTCGCCGAGGCCGTGAAGGAGACGGGCGCCACGGCCAGCTGCATCTTCATCCCGGCACCAGGCGTGAAGGACGCGGTCATGGAGGCCGCCGAGGGTGGCGTCGAGTTCATCGTCGTCATCACCGAGGGCGTCCCCGCCCACGACGAGGCCTGGTTCTACAACAAGCTGCAGCGGGACTTCCCGAACGTGCAGCTGCTCGGCCCGAACTGCCCCGGCATCATCAGCCCCGGCAAGTGCAACATCGGCATCACCGCCGGTGAGATCGCCAAGGAGCCCTCGGCCGGGGGCCCCAACGTGGGCATCGTGTCCCGCTCCGGCACCCTCACCTACCAGGCGCTGTACGAGCTCAAGCTGAAGGACATCGGCGTGTCGACCTGCGTCGGCATCGGCGGCGACCCCGTCCCGGGCACCAGCTTCATCGACTGCCTCGAGCGCTTCGAGGCCGACCCCGAGACCCAGGCGATCATGATGATCGGCGAGATCGGCGGCTCGGCCGAGGAGGAGGCGGCGGACTACATCAAGGCCAGCGTCTCCAAGCCGGTCGTGTCCTACGTCGCCGGCGTCACCGCCCCTCCCGGCAAGAAGATGGGCCACGCCGGCGCCATCGTGTCGGGCGGCAAGGGCACCGCCGCCGCCAAGCGCGAGGCCCTCGAGGCCGCCGGCGTCAAGGTGGGCAACAACCCCACCGAGGCCGGTGCGCTCATGGTCGAGGTGGTCGACGGGCTCCGCTGAGCCCACCACCGCCAGCGCCTCCGTTCTGGCCTGCATCCGTGCCCCTGGTGGTCATGGATGCAGGCCAGAGCCGTTCCCGGGCTGCGGTCGGCGTTGGGGCCCGGTGCCGGCGCCCCCATCCTTGGAGGGATGCCCCGTTCGTCCCGTCTGATCCTGCTGAGCGCCGTGGTGCTGCTCGCCGCCGGCCTGGTCGCCGCGCTCGCCGCAGCCAGCGATGGCGATGCGGTCACCGGTCCCAGGACGGACGCACCGGCCGAGTCGTCGCCCGAGGCCGCCGCAGCGCCCACCTCGACCGCGCCCTCCTCGACCGCCGTGCTCGGGTTCCCCGCCATCGCCGACCACGGCGAGGTCCGGGCCGTGCGCACGCCCGCGGGCTTCGTCCTGCCGGTCCTCGGCGGCGAGCAGGGCGCGTGGCAGGTGCTCACGCCGTGCGCCACCGCGGCGGTCGTGCCCGGCGAGCCGGTGCTCGGCGCCCACGTCGTGCTCGACCCCGGCCACGGGGGTGCCGAGCCCGGCGCGGTCGGGCCCACGGGCCTGCGCGAGGCCGACCTCAACCTCGACGTCGCCCGGCGGGTGCAGGCGCTGCTCGAGGCCGAGGGCGCCACCGTCGTGCTGACCCGGGATGCCGACGTGCGCATGACCCTGGCCACCCGGGCATCGATCGCCAGGACCATGTCACCCGTCGCGTTCCTCTCGATCCACCACAACGCCGCCCCCGTGGGCCGCTCCGGCGTGCCCGGCAGCGAGCTGTACCACCAGCTCGCCGACCCGGAGTCCAAGCGCCTCGCCGGTCTGCTGTGGGAGGAGATGCAGGAGCACCTCGCCCCCTTCGGCACCGACTGGGCCATCGGCGACGACCCCGGGGCCCGGGCCCGCCGCTCCATGCGCACCGGCGACGACTACTACGGCATCCTGCGCCACGCCCAGGGCGTCACGTCGGTGCTCACCGAGGCCGCCTACCTGTCGAACCCGGCCGAGAACGCGCTGCTCGAGACCGAGGAGTTCCGCGACGCCGAGGCGCGGGCCATCGCCGACGGCGTCCTGCGGCTCCTGCGCACCGAGGATCCCGGCTCCGGCTTCAAGCCGACCAAGGAGGTCGCCGTGCCGGCCGGCTCGGGCGGCGGCACCAGCGGCTGCGTCGACCCGCCGCTGGCCTGAGCGGGTCCAACGATCACGCCACGTCGCCGTGGCACCATGGTCGGGGCGGTCGGAGCGATGAGGAACTCGCGCCCATGAGCACCCCCTGCACCACCTGTGGTGAGCCACTCGCCGACGATGCCGCCCGCTGCCCGACCTGCGGGGCACTGGCATCGCCGGCCGTCGACGAGACCCGTGCGGTCGACCAGACCCGTTCCATCGACGACGCCCCGCCGTGGGCGATCCCGATCCGGGAACCGGCACCGGCGTCCGGACCGGAGGTCAGTGCCGGTTCAGGTCGCACGATCGCCCTGGCCGCGCTCGCCATCGGCGTGTTCGTCCTGACGGTCGTCGCTGGTTCCCAGCTGCTGGGCGACGACGACTCGGGCGCGTCATCCGGGGAAGCCGACGCCGATGAGGTCGCCACCCCGGACGAATCCGGTGGGCTCGACGGCGTGGAGATCGAGGACACGACCACCACGAGCGCCACGGCACCGACCACGACGGAAACCACCGTCGCCGAGACGACCACGACGACAAGCACACCCACCACGTCGACGGCACCCACCACCACCGCGGCCTCGTTCCGCACCGAGCCGAACGGCACCGGGTCCGTGCCGGCCCTGTCGACGAGCTTCCGGGGTTGGCTCGCCCAGCTCAAGTCGGTGCCCTACGACGCCGGCACCGCCGCCCTGGCCGAGGAGTGGGAGCGCACCCGCGCCGATGCCCCCGGCGTCGTGGCGGCGCGGAGCAGCGACTGGTCCGCCTTCGGCGACGGCTTCTGGGTGCTGGTCGACCCGGGCCCGTTCTCCTCGGGCGATGACGTCCGCTCGTTCTGCGAGTCCGCCGGCCTCACCGCGGAGGGCTCCTGCCTGGCCCGGGAGCTGCGCGGCTGACCAGCCGTGCGGGGGATCGGGAGGCCGCTTGCTACCTTCCGCCCCTCATGCGCATCGCCGTGCTCGCCTCCGGCAGCGGGACCCTCCTCGACGCGATCCTCACCGACGGCATCCCCGTCGAGCTCGTGGTGGTCGACCGCCCCTGCGCCGCGACCGACGTCGCCGAGCGCCACGGCGTGCGGGCGGTGTGCCACGAGCGCACCTCCTTCGGCGCCGACTTCGACCGTGAGGCCTACACGGCCGAGGTCACCGAGGTGCTGGTCGACGCCGGCATCGACCTGGTCGTGATGGCCGGGTACGGCACCGTGTTCGGGCGCGCCATCCACGACGCGTTCCCGCACCGCATCCTCAACACCCACCCGGCGCTGCTGCCCGCGTTCAAGGGCTGGCATGCCGTCGACGCCGCCCTCGACTACGGCGTGAAGGTCACCGGCTGCACGGTCCACGTCGCCACCCTCGAGATGGACGCCGGGCCGATCCTGGCCCAGGAAGCCGTGCCCGTCCTGGCCGACGACACCGCGGACTCCCTGCACGAGCGCATCAAGCAGGTCGAGCGCCGCCTCTACCCCGACACCATCCGAGCGGTGCTGGCCGAACCCGGCATCCTCGACCGGTCACCCCGAGCAAGCGAGGAGTCCGCATGAGGGCCTTCCTGTCCGTGTACGACAAGACCGGCGTGGTCGACCTCGCCCGTGGGCTGGTCGACGCCGGCTGGCAGCTCGTGTCCAGCGGCGGCACCGCGGCCGCGATCCGCGACGCCGGCCTCGAGGTCACCAGCACCGAGGAGGTCACCGGCTACCCGGCGATCCTCGGGCACCGGGTCGCCACCCTGCACCCCAAGATCCACGGTGCGATCCTCGCCGACCCCTCCGATCCGGAGCACCAGGCCGACCTCGAGACCTACGAGATCGAGCCGTTCTCCCTCGTGGTGTCGAACCTGTACCCGTTCGGGCAGCCCGACGCGGCCGGGGACGCCGGCGGCCGTCGCCTGGCCGAGGGCGTCGACCTCATCGACATCGGGGGCCCGGCCATGGTCCGGGCCGCGGCGAAGAACCACGCCCACGTCGGCATCATCGTCGACCCGGCCGACTACGACATCGTGCTCGCCGAGATCCGCCGGGACGGCGCGCTCGGCGCCAACACCCGCTGGCGCCTCGCCCGCAAGGCCTTCGCCCACACCGCGGCCTACGACGCCGCCGTCGTGTCCTGGTTCGACGAGACCGCGCCCGAGGACAGCGACGAGGCGGACGCCCTGCCCATCACCGTGCACCTCGCCCTCGAGCGGGTGGACGAGCTGCGCTACGGCGAGAACCCGCACCAGCGCGGCGCCCGCTACCGGGAGATCGGCCGGTCGTCGTGGATGGACGGCATCACCCAGCACTCCGGCCTGCCCCTGAGCTACCTCAACCTCTTCGACGCCGACGCGGCCTGGAACCTGGCCCACGACCTGGCCCGGGTGTCGCCCGGCAAGGCGGCCGTGGCCATCATCAAGCACGCCAACCCGTGCGGCGCCGCGGTGGCCGACACGCTGGAGGAGGCCTACCGCCTCGCCTTCGAGTGCGACCCGCGGTCGGCCTTCGGCGGCATCGTCGCCACCAGCGAGTCCATCGACGACGCCACCGTCGAGCGGATGGTCGGCGCGGCCCAGGCCGACGTCGTGATCGCACCCGGCTACGGCGACGGCGTGGTCGAGGCCCTCATCGCCAAGCGCAAGAACACCCGCATCCTCACCGCCCCCGCGCCGGGGAAGCCGGGCCTCGCCCTGCGCCAGCTGAACGGCGCCTGGCTCGTGCAGGAGCCGCACCACTTCTCCTCGGCCCAGGACGAGTGGCGCGTCGTCACCGAGCGCCAGCCGACCGAGACCGAGCTCGCCGACGCCGCCTTCGCCTGGCGGGTCGGGGGATGGGTGAAGTCGAACTCCATCGTGCTGGCCAAGGACGGCACGGCGTGGGGCATCGGCGCCGGCCAGCAGAACCGGGTCGAGGCCGGCGAGATCGCCGCATCCAAGGCCGCCGGCCGGGCCGAAGGCGGGGCCTGCGCGTCCGACGCCTTCTACCCGTTCCCCGACGGCATCGAGGCGGCTGCGGCCGCCGGCGCCGCGGTCATCATCCAGCCCGGGGGATCGGTCCGGGACGAGGAGTGCATCGCCAAGGCCGACGAGCTCGGCGTGGCCATGGTCTTCACCGGCGAGCGCCACTTCCTCCACTAGCGCCGGGGGCGACTGAGCCCGTCTGGTTCTGGCAGCGGCTACGGAACGGGCGGCGGCGTCCAGTACAGGACGTCGTCGCTGACCACGCCCTGCCATCCGTCGTCCCGGCACAGGATCGGCGCGTGGGCGTGGCGGGCGATGCCCTCGACGTCGGCCGCGTCGGCCACCTCCACGCTGCTGGCGGAGAGCGGGTGGTACAGCTCGGTGGTGCGGATGCGGACCACGGCGTCGGGGTCGTCCTCTTCGTCTCCGGTCGGCCACACGACGGCCGTGATGCCGACGCCGAGGAGCAGTGCGCCGAGGGCGGGCCGGGTGAGGTCGGGTCGCTCTTCAACGGGCTCGTCGTCAGCCGGCGCCACCGGCAGCTCGACGGTGGAGGTCACGGCCGGGCTGTCGTCGGTGTCGGTGGTCTCGGCGCCCGAGAGCGTGAGGGTCTGGGGGCCGAGGCGCAGGGGCAGCGTGGCCTCGAGGTCGACCGGCTCGCTGTCGCCGACGTGGGCCTCCCCGACGAGGGTGACCGTGAGGTCGAGGGTGCCGGCGCTGACACCGGTCTCGGAGGTGATGCGCTCGGCGAGGCGATCCATGTGGAAGAAGGGGATCGCCGAGGTGAGGTCGAGGTCACCGTCGAGCTCCGTGCGCTCGACCAGGGGGGCGGTGCGGGACCAGCCCGCGCTGCTCGACACGGTGAGGTCGAGCTGGACGAAGCCATCCACGACGACGCCGTCGGGTCCGACCGTGCGGGCGAACACCTCCGCCTCGTCCGCGAGCATCCGGAAGACGGTGTCGCCGGTCTCGATGCGCCCGTCGGGGTAGGTGTCGGTCGACGCCACGTCGGCCCCGTAGCCGAGCTCGACGTGGTGCTCGAGCGGTTCCGCGTCGGCCGGCGGCTCGGCACCGGCCGGGGTCGGGCGCAGGGAGAACGCGGCGAGGACGCCGGCCACGAGGACGGCGTCGACGACGAGGCTGGCCAGCCACACGCGGCGGACCCGGGGGTGGGCGCGCCGGTGGCGGTCCTTCCGGGCCTTCGGTGCGAGGTGTGCGGCCATGGTGCGGGCCTTCGTGTGCGATGGGAGGGCGAGCGAGCCGACGAGGCCGGCCACGGCGAGGGTGATGGCGCCCTTGGCGGCCGGGGACCCCAGGACCCCGCCCACCGCGGGCACGTGCCCGATCGCCCGGCCGGTCAGCTCGTCGGCCGTTGGCTCGTGGGGATCGATGGATTCGTTGTTGTCGCCCTGCAGGACGAAGCCCTCGGCCCCGCCCCCGCCGATGATGCGGTGCAGGACGGTCGCCCCGGTGCCCGGGTCCCGGTAGGCGACGGCGTCTCCGACGCCGTAGTCGCCATCCCGGGACACGAGCACCAGGTCCCCAGCGGAGTACGTCGGCTCCATGCTCACGCCCGCCGTCGAGACGTAGCCGACCCGGCCGCTGGCGAGCACGAGCACGCCAGCGGTGATCAGCCCGACGAGGGCGAGAGCGAGGAGACGACGCATGCGCATGGTGGCGCTACTAGCTCTGCGACTACAGGGTGACGTTGTTGGTTGACGAGACGTCGATTGCCAGCTTGACGACGCTGCTGGAGGAAATGGTGTCGGTGGTCAAATCGCAGTTGTAAGTCATGCCGGTCGTGTCACTGAGATCTTCGGTGCACTGACCGTCTTCGGCGGTGTACAACGACACAGCAGGGTCTGCTCCGTCCAGAAGGTCGACGGAGACGGAGTTGGTGTCGGTCAGGTCGTCGACAAAGGTCAGTTGGACACCCTCGACGACGCCACTGTTGATGTCGTAGGCGATGTCACTGAGCGTTGCTCCCGTGACGGTCACCTCGCCGACGCCGCCGACCATCTTGGCGTCAGCGTCTACGCCGGCGACGTCGAGGCCGCCGGCGGTGAATGCCCCGCCCATGGCGATGGCGGCGCCGCCGATGGCGACGGCGCCGACCAGGGCCTTTGCTCGGGTGCTGATGTTCATGTTGGGTCCTCCCCAGTTGGAACGAATGGTTCGTTCCTCCGATCATCGGCTGCCACGGAGCGTGCGGAAATGGTGCCCTGACACCCTTCTCTGGGGGCATCGGTGTCACTCTCCGTGGGGAATCCGTGTCATGCCGGCCGGGGATCTGGTGTCCCGGGCGCACCCGGCACAGCGCTTCGACCGGCCAATTCACGGGCTGGAGCGAGCAGGCCGGGTCAGACTGCGGCCATGGTGGGACGGCCCTACGACGAGGAGCGCGACCTGGCCGCGGTGACGCGGATGTGGCGCGAGGTCGGCTGGATCGACGACAGCGACGGCCAGGCGGCGGGACTGAAGACGTTCCTGTCCATGAGCAAGGGCCTGGTGGCCGACGTCCACGGGGAGGCCGAGTGCCTCGTGCACCGCAGCGTCGGCACCGTGCACCACACCGGCACCGACCTCCCGCTCTGTGCCATCTCGGCGGTGACCACCAGCCACGTCGGTCGGCGCCAGGGCCTGGCGTCGGCCCTCATGGCCGAGGCGCTCGCCGAGGCGGTCGAGGAGGGAGCGGCCGTCGCCACCCTCGGGTTCTTCGAGCAGGGCTACTACGACCGGTTCGGCTTCGGCACCGGCCCCTACCAGCACCGCCTCAGCTTCGATCCGGCGTCGCTGCAGGTGCCGGTGCCCGACCGGCCCCCGGTCCGCCTGGGTGCCGAGCACATGCGGGAGGTCCACGCCCTCCTGGCGCGGCGACCCCGTGGCCACGGCAGCGTCGTGCTCGACCCACCGCAGTGGCTGGAGCCGGAGTGGTCGTGGCTCGAGAACCCCTTCGGGCTCGGCTTCCGGGCCGATGATGGTCGGCTCACCCACGCCCTGATCGGCTCGGCCAAGGACGAGCACGGTCCGTACGTCATCGACGTCCTCGCCCACGAGGAGCCCCACCAGGTGCTCGAGCTGCTCGGCCTCGTGAAGGCCCTCGGCGACCAGGTCAACCTCGTCGTGGTCACCGAGGAGCCGGCCGGGATCCAGCTGCAGGACCTGATCCGGGAGCCGGCCCGCCAGCGCCGGGTCGCCCGGCTGGCCGGCGGCAGCGGTGCGCTGCACGTGACCATGGCCAGCCAGCAGGACCGCATCCTCGACCTCGGCGCCTGCATCGCCGCCGTCGAGGTGGCGACCCCGGTGGCGTTCGGCCTCCGCCTGCGCGACCCCATCGGACGGTTCGGCACCTGGGGAGGCATCGGCGGCGAGCACACGGTGCGGCTCGGGCCGACGTCCAGTGCGGAGCCCGGCCTCGATCCCGACCTGCCCGTGCTCGACGCCTCCGTCGGAGCCTTCACCCGGCTGTGGTGGGGCGTCCGGCCGGCATCCAGCCTGGCGCTGACCGACGACCTCCACGGACCCACCGACCTCCTCGCCGACCTCGACGCTGCGCTGCGCCTGCCCACGCCGCAGGCCGGCTGGATCTACTGATCCGACCGCGTCCCGGCGCCCGGATCGCAATCGGACGTTCCGGGCGGGTTCCGTAGGATGCCCGTCGTGACCGCACAGCTGCTCGCCGGGGCCCCCGTGGCCGAAGCCGTCCTCGACGAGGTGCGCTCCCGCGTCGCCGCCCTGGGCGACCAGGGCAAGACCGTCGGCCTCGGCACCATCCTCGTCGGCGACGACGAAGCGTCCGCCGGCTACGTGCGCAAGAAGCACGAGACGTGCGAGACCGTCGGCGTGCAGAGCCACAACATCGAGATCGGTGCCGACGAGGACCCCCAGGCCCTGCTCGACGCGGTCGACCGCTTCAACGCTGACCCGGCCGTCGACGGCTACCTCATCCAGTACCCGGTGGCCGATGGCTTCGACTTCGACGCCGCGATCAACCGCATGGACCCGGCCAAGGACGCCGACGGCCTCCATCCGGAGAACCTCGGCCGACTCGTGCTCCAGCAGGACGGGCCGGTCCCGTGCACGCCAGCGGGCATCCGGGCCATGTTCGTCCACTACGGCATCGACCTGCGCGGCAAGGACGTCGTCATCGTCGGCCGCGGCCCCACCCTCGGCCGTCCGCTGTCGCTGCTGCTCACCCTGAAGGGCGAGGGCGCCAACGCCGCGGTCACCGTCGTGCACTCCGCCGTCCCCGACATCTCCGTGCACACACGTCGGGCCGACGTGGTCATCGCCGCCGTCGGCTCGCCCTCGATCGTCACCGCCGACATGGTGAAGCCGGGCGCGGTCGTGGTCAGCGGCGGCATCTCCTGGGAGGGGCGCAAGCTCCTGCCCGACGTCGACGAGGACGTCAACGAGGTCGCCTCGTGGGTCACGCCCCGCCTCGGCGGCGTCGGCCCCACCACGGTCGCCATGCTGCTGCGCAACACGGTGGCGGCGGCCGAGGCCGCGCACGCGAGGAACGGGTCGTGACCCGCATCGGCGACCTGCTCGCCGACGGCCCGTCCATCTCGCTGGAGTTCTCGCCGCCCAAGGACGACGAGGCCGAGAAGCAGCTCCTCGCCGTGGTCGACGAGCTGGCCGTGATCGAGCCGACCTTCACCAGCGTCACCTACGGCGCGCTCGGCTCCACCCGTGAGCGCACCCGCGACGTGGTCATCGAGCTGAACCGCCGCCACCCGTTCCCGACCATGGCCCACCTCACCTGCGTCGGTCACACCAAGGACGAGATCCGCGAGCTGCTCGATGCCTACGCCGAGCAGGGCGTCCACAACATCCTCGCCCTCGGCGGCGACCCGCCCGCCGACGCCCCGCCCCCCGGCGGGGACTTCCGCTACGCCCTCGAGCTTGTCGAGCTGGTCCACGACCACCCCGGCGACTTCAGCGTCGGCGTCGCCGCCCACCCCGAGAAGCACCCCCGCTCGCCCTCGCTGGAGACCGACCGCCGGTACCTGGCCGAGAAGCTGGCCGCCGCCGACTTCGCCATCACCCAGTTCTTCTGGTCGGTCGAGCCCTACCTGCGCCTGCGCGACGAGCTCGCCGCCCTCGACTGCGACACGCCCGTCATCCCCGGCGTGATGCTGTTCATCAACGTGCACTCGATGCGGCGCATGGCCGACATGAACGACGCCACCGTCCCCGACGAGCTGTGGGACCGCTGCCTCGCCGTCGACGGCGATCCCAAGGCCGTGCGCCTCCTCGGCACCGAGGTCTGCGCAGAGCTGTCGCAGCAGCTACTCGACGCCGGCGCCCCCGGCCTGCACCTGTACACGATGAACCGCTCGGTCGCCGCCATCGACCTGGTCCAGCGCCTCGGCCTCGCCCCTCACTGAGCGTTCGCTGGTCCGGAATCGACCAGATGTGGTCGGTCCAGGACCACCGAAGCGAGTGGTGGTCGGTCTTCCTGTCGGAGGGGGTCGCGTAGGCTCGCTCCATGAGCGAGGGCCTCGACACCGGTGACGAGCCGCGCCGGCGGTCGACGGCCACGTCGAACTTCGGGGTCGGCAAGCGGGAAGGCCACGACGCGTCCGCCTTCTACGCCCGGTTCGTGCCCCCGGTCCTCAGCGACGACGACCACGTCAACCCCCCCAAGGCCACCGACGAGATCTGGGTCGGCGACTCGCGCGACATGGACACCTTCGGCGACATCGCCGACGACTCCGCCGCCCTGGTCGTCACCTCGCCGCCCTACTTCGCCGGCAAGGCCTACGAGGAGGCCCTCGGCACCGACGGCATCCCGGCCGACTACCTCGAGTACCTCGGCATGCTGCGTGACGTCTTCGCCGAGTGCGTCCGCAAGCTCGAGCCCGGCGGCCGCATCGCGGTCAACGTCGCCAACCTCGGCCGCAAGCCCTACCGGTCGCTGTCCTCCGATGTCGTCGCCATCTTCGAGGAGCTCGGCCTGCTCCTGCGGGGCGAGATCATCTGGCAGAAGGGCAAGGGCGCCGGCGGCTCCTGCGCCTGGGGCAGCTTCCAGCGACCGGGCAACCCGGTGCTGCGCGACGTCACCGAGCGGGTCATCGTGGCATCCAAGGGTCGCTTCGACCGCGCCGTCGATGCCAAGGACCGCGCCTCGTCCGGCATGCCCAGCACCGGCACCATGACCGTCGACGACTTCCTCGAGGCCACCCTCGACGTGTGGGAGCTGGCGCCGGAGAGCGCCAAGCGGGTGAACCATCCGGCCCCGTTCCCGGTCGAGCTGCCCCAGCGCCTGATCGACCTCTACACCTACGCCGGGGACCTCGTGCTCGACCCGTTCATGGGTGCCGGCTCCACCGCGGTCGCCGCTGCACGCACCGGCCGGCACTTCGTCGGCTTCGACACCGACCCCGCCTACGTCGAGGCCGCCCTCGCCCGCGTCGAAGCCGAGCGCGGCGACGGGCCGCCGGTCGAGGTCCGCCCGGGCAAGGGCACCCTGCCCGACGATGCGCCGGCCGCCGAGGCCATCCGCGTCGGACGCAAGGCCACCGACGTGGCGAGGCGCCTGCTGGGCGAGGCCGGCTTCACCGACATCGTCGACAAGAAGGTCCCGGTGCGCGAGCTCGGCGTCGAGTTCGACCTGGCGGCCACCGATACCGCCGGGCGCCGCTGGCTCGTGACCGTCGCCGGCTCCTTCACGCCCTCGCCGTCCGGCCTGCGCCGCTCCGAGGTGCTGTGGCGCACCCTGGCCCAGGCCGCGGTGGTCCACGCCGCCGAGCGACCGGAGGGCGTGCTGGTCCTCACCACCGAGCGCCCGACCCGCTCCACCGCGCAGGGCAAGGCGCTGGCTGCCGTCATCGGGCGGGGCATCGACGCGGTCGTCGAGCTCACCGCCGAGGGCGCGGTCGACGAGCTGCGGTCCCTCCACCCGGCCTGACGCACCGGTGGCCGACACCCGGACCGCGGTCTCCGAGCTCGCCACCGCGCTCGGCATGCTCGTCCACGGCACGGTGGGCTGGGCCGTGCTGCAGCGACCCGCCGAGGTGCTCGTCGGCCCCGACGCCTGGGACCAGCTCGAGCACGGGCTGCACGACCCCGACCTCCACCTGCTGGCCGAGGCCGCGTTCGCCAACGGCACCGCGTTCGCCGAGCACGCCGAGGGCCTCGGCGGTCGCCGCCCGAGGCGCATCGAGTGGACCGGCGGGCACCGGCCGCCCGGCGACCAGGTCATCCCGGCCGACCTGCGGGTCGACCGGGTCTACCTGGTGTCGTGCAAGTACCTCTCCAAGGTGCTGCACAACGCGGCGCCGGCCCGCGTGTTCGACCACCTGCTGAAGGCCACCGACAGCCACGACCGCGCCGACTGGTACGGCCAGGTCGCGCCGGACGCGCACCGGCGGCTGGCGACGGTCGCCGCCGAGGCGGTGGGCTGCCCGTTCCCCGCCGACCCCTGCGACGCGGACGTGACCGAGCGACGCCGCCTGCGCGATGCCCTCCGCGAGCACGGCCGTGCCTGGCCCGACGAGGCGAAGGATCCCTACCGCGAGATGTGCGCGGAGGTGAGCCGGGCCTCGGCCGAGCGGTGGCGGCGGTCGGCGTCAACGCCCGGTGCACGGGAGCAGCTGCTGTGGCGGCTCCTCCGGCTCGCGTCGGCGCCGTACTTCGTGCTCGGGGCGTCCCGCGCCGACGTCATCCGCCTGCGCATCGACACCCCCTGGGACTGGCGCCAGCGCCACGAGCTGCGTGCCTTCGACATCGAGCCCGACGACGCCGGCCAACCCCAGGTGCGCTGGGCGGCCACGGTGCTCGACCGCGAATCCGGCGCGGACGTGGTCGTCCACGGCCACGTCGAGGTGCGTTGGAGCCACGGCCGCTTCGGGGGCCCGCCCGAGGCCAAGGTGTACCTCGACACCCCGCCGGCCGAGGTGCCCGGCTACGTGCCGCTCACCTGAGCGGCGGCGTGTTCCGCAGCCGCTGCCAGTTCCCACTGGGGCCGCTCCCGGGCGGGGGTCAGGGCAGACCCGCGCCCGGGACCGCGACGTCGATGGCCTCGATGCGCCCGGCCCGGGCCGCCCGGGCACCGACCGGCTCGCTGTCGATGGCCGTGCACACGTAGAGCGTGCGCCGGTCGGGGCCGCCGAGCATGCAGGCGAAGGGCTGGCGCTCGTCGTTGGTGCGCACCTCGTCGAGCACCTCGCCGCCCTCGGCGACGCGCAGCACCTGGTGGCTGATCGGGGAGGCGAGCCAGATGGCACCGTCGGCGTCGAGGCAGATGCCGTCGGGCACCGCACCCCGCACCCGCGCCCACTCGCGCCGGTCGTGGAGCGAGCCGTCCTCGGCGATGGTGAACGCCGTCAGCCGGCCGCTGAACGACTCGCCGACGACCAGCGTGCTGCCGTCGGGCGTGACCACGCAGCCGTTCGGGAAGAAGAGGTCGTCGGCGACGATGCGCGCGTCGCCCTCGGGGGTCACGAGCACGAGGTTCGTGGTGCGCTGATCGGCGTCGGGGTCGTGCAGGTCGAAGCCGAAGTTGCCGACGTAGGCGTTGCCCCGACCGTCCACGACCATGTCGTTGCAGTGGAACGGTGCGAGGTCGCTCAGGTCGGCGACCTCCTCGGTGGTGCCATCGTGCACCGCCAGCAGGCGCCGGTCCGTCATCGACACGACGAGCAGGGTGCCGTCGGGACGCCAGCCGAGACCGGAGGGCTGCCCCGGCACCTCGACCACCACCTCGGTCTCCTCGGTCGCCGGGTCGAAGGCCAGCACGTGCAGGTCGTGCATGTCGGAGAACCAGAGCCGGCCGTCGTGCCAGCGCGGGCCTTCGGCGAAGCAGAGTCCGTCGAGGACGGGCACGAGGGCGGTCACGGCGCGGAACCTAGCCCCCGTCATCGGCCCACCGGACGAGCAGCGCCGCGTCGGCGCCGAGGCGGCCGGCCTCGGCCGGCGCGATCCACGTCGCACCCACGGCCGGGATCCGGCCCTGCGCCTCGACCTCCCAGGCCCCGCCCACCACCTCCCGCACCGGCCGGATCGCCGTGCCGACCACCCGCTCGGCCGCGGCCAGCAGCTCGTCGTCCCACGTCACGTCCGCGCCCTCGGCCACGGGCAGCACGGGCAGCGTCCAGCCGGCGAGCCCGTTCGGGCGGGCCAGCACCCGGGTCCGGTCCGGGGTCGGCACCAGGAGGCGCAGCAGGCGGCGGGGCACGGGCGGGAGCGTACGCAGGCCGGTGAGGCCGGGTGGCAGGTCGAGGCCCAGAGAGATAACGTCCGTTACCAGTTCCGCGATCCACATTCCACAGGGGGATGACGACACCGTGCAGACGTACGACAAGATCTACATCGATGGGGCATGGGTGGCATCCACCGGCTCCGACACGCTCGAGGTGTTCGACTCCACCGACGGCTCGGTGATCGCCACCATCCCGAGCGGCACCGCCGAGGACCTCGACAAGGCCGCCAAGGCCGCCAAGGCCGCCTTCGACGGCTGGGCCGCCAAGTCCAGCGAGGAGCGGGCCAAGTACTGCACCCGCATCGCCGAGGGCCTCGGTGCCCGCATGGACGAGATCGCCACCGTGGTCACCCGCGAGGCGGGCATGCCCAAGTGGCTGAGCCAGATCGTCCAGGCCGGCCTTCCGATCAACTCCTTCAGCCAGGCCGGCGCCATCGCCGAGAGCTACGAGTACGAGCAGACGGTGGGCAACAGCCTCGTCGTCAAGGAGCCCGTCGGCGTCGTCGGCTGCATCACGCCGTGGAACTACCCGCTCCACCAGATCGCGGCCAAGGTCGCCTTCGCCATGGCCGCCGGCTGCACCGTGGTGCTCAAGCCCAGCGAGATCGCCCCGATCGACGCCTACATCCTCACCGAGGTCATCGACTCCGTGGGCCTGCCCCCGGGCGTGTTCAACCTCGTGCCCGGCGTCGGCCAGGTCGTGGGCGAGGCCATCTCCGGTCACCCCGACATCGACATGGTGTCCTTCACCGGCTCCACCAACGCCGGCAAGAAGGTGGCTGCCAACGCCGCCGCCAGCATCAAGCGCGTCGCCCTCGAGCTCGGTGGCAAGTCCGCCAACATCCTCCTCGACGACCTCGACGACGCCGGCTTCGAGGCCGCCGTCCGCGACGGCGTGGGCAAGTGCTACATCAACTCCGGCCAGACCTGCACCGCGCTCACCCGCATGCTCGTCCCCCGGGGCCGCCTCGCCGATGCCGAGCGCATCGCGGCCGAGACGGTCGAGACGATGTACCAGCCCACCGACCCCTTCGCCGAGGGCGCCATGCTCGGCCCGCTGTCCAGCCGCATGCAGGTCGAGCGCGTCACCGAGTACGTCCGCAAGGGCATCGACGAGGGCGCCAAGCTGGTCACCGGTGGTCCCGAGAAGCCCGAGGGCGTCAACCCCGACGGCTACTTCGTGCGCCCCACGGTGTTCTCCGAGGTCACCAACGACATGACCATCGCCCAGGAGGAGATCTTCGGCCCGGTGCTGTCGATCCTGCCCTACGACACCGAGGAGGAGGCGATCGCCATCGCCAACGACTCGCTGTACGGGCTCTCCGGTGGCGTCCAGGGCGGCGACGTCGAGCGGGCCAAGGCCGTCGCTCGCCAGATCCGCACCGGCCAGATCGAGGTCAACCAGGGCGCGTTCAACCCCAACGCCCCCTTCGGTGGCTACAAGCAGTCCGGCTACGGCCGCGAGTACGGCACGCACGGCTTCGAGGAGTTCCTCGAGACCAAGAGCATGCAGCTCTAGCTCTTCCTGGCTGACGAACGCATCGGTGGCGGGCCCTCGGGCCCGCCACCGGCGCGTCTGGAGTCAGAACGTCGGGCCCGGAGGGGCGCTCAGAACGTGGGGTCGACCCTGCGGATGGCGATGGCGGCCAACTCGGTGGCGGCCTCGACGGTGTGGCGGAAGCCCTCGACGTCCACGCCCTCGGTGGAGAGCTGGCCGTCCAGGTAGCGCCGGTACACGCCCTGCACGATGCAGGCCGTCTTCCAGTTGGCCCACGCGACGTAGTAGTCGATGCTCGACAGGTCCGCGCCGGTGGCCGACTCGTAGGTCGCCAGGAGCTCGGCGCGCTCGGGGAAGCCGGCCGCCATCGAGGTGGCCGAGGTGGTGGCCACGTGCTCGTCGCCGGGCCGGGGCCAGGTCGCCAGGACGTAGCCGAGGTCGGCGAGCGGGTCGCCGAGCGTGGCGATCTCCCAGTCGAGCACCGCGGCGATCCGGGCGTCGGGGCTGCTGATGGTGTTGCCGAGCCGGTAGTCGCCGTGCACGACCCGGGCCGGGCCCTGCTCGGGGATGTTCCCGTGCAGCCACTCGTTCACCTGACCGAGCAACGGGTCCGACGCCGTGCGGGACGCCTCATACTGGCGCCACCAGGTCTTGAGCTGACGGGCGATGTAGTCCTCCTTGCGCGACAGGTCGCCGAGACCGACGGCATCGGGATCGACCGCGTGCAGCCGGGCCAGGACGTCGATGAAGTCGCGGCCGATGCGTGCCCGCTCGGGCTCGTCGAAGGCGGCCTCGGCGTCGGCGGCGGTGTGCAGGACGACGCCGTCGACGTGGGCCATCACGTAGAAGGGGGCACCGATGACGGCGGCGTCGGTGCAGGTGGCCAGCGCCTCGGGCACGGGCACGTCGGTGGGGCCGAGCGCCTCGATCAGGCGGTGCTCCCGGCCCATGTCGTGGGCGGTCGGCAGCAGCTCACCCTCGGGTGGCCGCCGCAGCACGACGCGCCGGCCCTCGGCGTCGTCGATCCGGTAGGTCAGGTTGGAGTGGCCGCCGGCGAGGCGCTCGAAGCGGAGCGGTGCGGTGGTGCCGACGTGCTCGGCGAGCCACTCGGTGACCGGTCCCACCCGGATGCCTGCCGGGTCGCCTCCGGTCTCGGGGTCGGGCTCGGGTGGGCCAGGTACCTGGGTCACGGTCGAAACCTACTCACGCCTCCCGGATCCGGGCCGCCCTGACGGGACTCGGTGGCGGGTGCACCGATACCGTCTGGCCGGGCGCGGGCCCCGGTGCCACCGGTAGCGACGGACTGGAGTGAGCGAATGGACGGCGAGCACGCCGCGAACGTCAGCGTCCGGGTCGGCGGTCAAGCCGTGCTCGAGGGCGTGATGATGCGAGCCGGTCAGCGGGCCTGCGTGGCCGTGCGCCGCCCCGACGGTGGCATCGACACCCGGATGCTCGACGTGCCGGGCTGGGCCCACCGGGCCGAGTCGATCCCGTTCGTGCGGGGCCTGGCCGGCCTGGGCGAGTCCCTGGTGGTCGGGGTCGAGGCGCTGCGGTGGTCGGAGGGCGCGGCCGGGTTCCGGCCGAGCGACCGGACGCCGGCGCCCAAGTGGCTGCTGGTCAGCATCGCCCTCGTCGCCGTCGTCGTCCTGATCGTCGTGCTGCCCACGGGTCTGGCCGGTCTGGTCGCGGGGGGCACGGCGTGGTTCCCGGTGGTCGAGGCCGCGGCGCGCATCACCGTGCTCGGCACGTACGTGGGCCTGGTCGGCCGCCGCCGCGACGTGCGGCGCGTGTTCGAGTACCACGGCGCCGAGCACCTGGTCGTGTCCGGCCACGAGGCCCGGAAGGTGCTGCGCCCCGAGGTGCTGCGAGGTGGGTCGATCCACCACCCCCGCTGCGGGACGAGCTTCTTGTTGGTCGTGGCGGCCATCGCCGCCGTCGTCCACCCGTTCCTGCCGCACGGTTCGCTCGTGCTGCAACTGGCCGGCCGCATCCTGGCGGTGCCGCTCATCGTGGCGGTGTCCTACGAGGTGCTGACCGCGCTCGGTCGGGTGGCGGGGCTCCGGCCCGGGAGCCGGCTCGATCGCGTGCTGGTGTGGCCGCAGCGCTTCACCACCCGCCGACCCGATGATTCCCAGGTCGAGGTGGCCATCGCGGCCCTCCAGGGAGCACTCGGCCCGGTCGGCGTGTCGCCGACCGGGCCAGGGGTGCTCGCTGCATCGCAGTCCTAGAAGATCAGGATCAGGATGAGGATGAGGAGGATGAGGCCGCCGATTCCGATGTACATGAGTTGGTCCTTTCGAGGTGGGTGGGGACGCCCGAACCCGTACCCCTGGCGGGCGTTCGGCAGAACGACCAGGTCCGGAACCACCCGTTCGGGTCAGTCCCGGCCGGGGTTCCCGTGCCATGACGAAGCGGAATAGGGTCCGCTCCATGCCTGCCTCCAAGCCTCCCGTCACCGTCGCCGTCACCGGTGCAGCCGGCCAGATCGGCTACTCGCTCCTCTTCCGCATCGCGAGCGGCGCGCTCCTCGGTCCGGACCAGCCCGTGCACCTCAAGCTCCTCGAGATCACGCCCGCCATGGGCGCCCTCGAGGGCGTGGTGATGGAGCTCGACGACTGCGCCTTCCCGCTGCTCGAGGGCATCACGACCTCCGATGACCCCAACGTCGCCTTCGACGGCGTCCAGATCGCGCTGCTCGTCGGCTCGATGCCCCGCAAGGCCGGCATGGAGCGCGCCGACCTGCTCGAGGCCAACGGCGGCATCTTCACCGTCCAGGGCAAGGCCCTCAACGACAACGCCGCCGACGACGTGAAGATCCTCGTCGTGGGCAACCCGGCCAACACCAACGCCCTCATCGCCATGCACTCGGCTCCCGACATCCCCCGGGAGCGGTTCACCGCCATGACGCGCCTCGATCACAACCGGGCCATCGCCCAGCTGTCGAAGAAGGCCGGGTCGACCGTGAACGACATCCGCAAGATGACGATCTGGGGCAACCACTCGGCCACCCAGTACCCCGACGTGTTCCACGCCGAGGTCAACGGCACGAACGGCTTCGAGGCCGCCGGCTCGGACCAGTCCTGGCTGGAGAGCGACTTCATCCCCACCGTGCAGAAGCGCGGCGCCGCCATCATCGACGCCCGAGGCTCGAGCTCCGCCGCGTCGGCCGCCAACGCCGCCATCGACCACGTGCACGACTGGGTGCTCGGCTCGCCCGAGGGCGACTGGGTCTCCATGGCCGTGCCCTCCGACGGCTCCTACGGCGTGCCCGAGGGCATCATCTCCAGCTTCCCGTGCACCACCAAGGACGGGCAGTGGAGCATCGTGCAGGGCCTCGACATCGACGACTTCAGCCGGGCCCGCATCGACGCCTCCGCCAACGAGCTCGTCGAGGAGATGGAGACCGTCAAGGGCCAGGGCCTCATCTGATCACTTGAGGAACTTGGACGTGGTGTTGTCGGCGAGCACCTTGCCGCCGGTCTGGCACGTCGGGCAGTAGTGCACGGTGTAGCGGGTGTAGGCCACCTCTCGGATGGCGTCCCCGCACACCGGGCAGGCCTCGCCGGTGCGGTGGTGCACGGCGCCGGGGCGGTCCTTCGAGGACGACATGTCGTCGCGTGACCGCTCGTAGGCCAGGCCCTCGTCGACGGCGTCGGTGATGGCGTCCACGAGCGCCGCGGCGTCGTCCGGGCCGAGCTTGGCGGTCATGGCGAAGGGCGACAGCTTCGCCCGGTGCAGGACCTCGTTGGCCAGGCGCCGACCGAGGCCGGCGAGGCGACGCTGGTCGCGCAGGAACCCGTGCACCCGTGTGTTCTCCTCGTGCAGGAGGGCGAGCATGGCGTCGGCGTCGACATCGGTGGCGTCGGGGCCGAGGTGGTCCAGGGGCTCGTGGTCCTCGGGGTTGCCGTCGACCACCCAGACGCCGGCCTTGCGCTCGGTGCCGGCCTCCGACAGCAGCAGCGCCCGACCGTCGTCGAAGGTCCAGCGGGCCTGGCCGCCCTTGGGCTTGGCCGCCTGCTTCGGGTCGGGTCGCAGCCGACCGCCCTGCATCAGGTGCACGACGTGGGTGGCCGACGGGAACCGCAGCAGGAGCAGCTTGCCCCGGCGCCCCACCGATTCGAGCGCCTCGCCGTGGGTGACGGCCGGGTCGGGGGAGAAGGTCTTCAGGGCGGTGAAGGCGATGGGCTGGAACCGCTGCAGGACCGCGCCGGCGAACCCCTCGGTCAGCCGCTCGGCGTGGGCCTGGACCTCGGGGAGCTCGGGCACGTCAGGAGAACGCCGTCTCGGCCTTGACCTCGGCGAACAGATCGCCGAGCACCTCGAGTGCGGCCTTGTTGTCGAGGAGCGCCCGCACATCGCCGCCCAGCACCAGGTCGCCGGCGATGAACGCGTCGAGGGCGGGTCGACGACCCGTGGCGATGTCCACGGCGGTCTCGCGGTCGCTGGTGAGGCGCACGTCGGGGTCGCCGTCGCCGCCGGCCACCACCGAGCAGCGCCCCTGGTCCACGACGAGGCGCCAGCGGGGGCCATCGCGCACGACCTGCTCGATGGTGACGCTGGCGTCGGCGAGGGGGTCGGGGTCGGGGACGGGTCGGGCGCGGGCGGCACCGTCCATGGCGGCGAGCCACTCGTCGGAGAGGAACTGCACGTCGTGCATCGTGGCACGCGACGATGGCGCCGTGGCCCCCCGACCAGCCGACGAGCACCCCCACGACCCGCTCGACGCGGGCTGGAGCGAGACCTGGTCCTTCGACTTCACCTCGGCCGACGGCGACGTCGGCGGCTGGGCCGCGTTCACCCGCTTCGCCGACCACGCCTGGTACCAGGCCGCCCTCGCCGGCCCGCGCCGCCAGCTGCTCATGGTGCTCGACCACCACGTGCCGTTCCGCAGCAACCCGATGGAGGTCCGCACGACGGGGCTGTGGGCCGACCACATCTGCGAGACGCCGCTCGACCACTGGACCCTGGGCCTGGAGACCTTCGCGCTGGGGGTGGACGACCCCCGAGAGCTGCACGGGCGCCAGCACGGCGACAACGTGGCCCTCGGCTTCGACCTCGAGTGGGAGACCGACGGGCCCGTCGTCGAGCACCCCCAGGACGCCGGCGTCCACGGCTACGAGCTGGCGTGCCGGGTGTACGGCGAGGTGCTCGTCGGCCGTGACGTGATCGACGTCGAGGGGGTCGGCAGCCGATCCCACCACTGGGGACCCATCGACTGGGTCGTCGACGACGGGTGGCACCTGAGCGGGGTGGTGGAGGGGCCGACCCGCTGGTCGGTCGACAGCCGCGGCGGGACGACCACCGCGCTCGTCGAGACCGACGGCACCGTGCGGCGCGTGGCGGCGAGCGGCGAGGTGGAGGTCGACGACGAGGGGCTCCCGGTGGCCGCTCGGGTCGACGCCGACGGCACCGAGCTGCGGGTCGAGGTCCTGGCGGTGACGCCCGTGCCCGTCGAGGTGGCCGGCCGACAGGTTCGTCGCCCGCGCGCCCTGTGCCGGCTGCGGTCGTCCGGCGGGTGGACCGGGGTCGGGTGGCTCGAGCTGCGCGCCGGCGCCGGAGGTTCGCTCGGCGCCGGGTGACCGGTGGTCAGCGGGCCGGGACCTCGGCGTGCTCGACGGCCTCGCTCGCACCGGCCAGGCGGGCCACGATGACGATGGCTGCCCCGGCGAGGAGGGCGAGCCCGATCGGCCACCACACGTCGCCGGCGGGGAGGGCGAGCTCGGCCCCGTTGGTGGACTCCTCGCTCCCGGTGCCGTTCGGCCAGGGCCACAGCACCCGCAGCGAGCCGAACATCAAGCCGATGAGCCCGGCCAGGATCGGCTGCTCGTGGCGCTCCAGCGCCCAGCTGAGCAGCGACGAGAACAGCGCCAGCCCGAGGACCGCTCCGGTGCCGAAGACGGCGATGACCACGAGGTCGCGCTCGTCGACCGAGTCGAGGACGAACTGGTAGAGCCCCAGCATCAGCAGGAGGAACGAGCCGGAGATGCCGGGCAGGATCATGGCGCAGATGGCGATGCTGCCCCCGACGAACACGAACGCCAGCGGCGGGTCCTGGATCTGGCCCGAGCCGAGCCCGAGGACCAGGAACGTGGTGACGGCCACGACGACGGCGGTCGTGACGTTGCGGGCGTCCCAGCGGTGCACGAGGTGCACGGTGGAGAACAGGGAGCCGACGACCAGACCGAAGAAGACCGCCGCGGTGCGGATCGGCTCCTCCTCCAGGAAGTGGCTGATGACGCTGGCCAGGGACACCAGGGCGACGCCGATGCCGAGCAGCAACGGGAGCAGGAACAGCCACTCGACCTTGCGGAGCTCCTCGACGAAGCCGCCGGGTCGGCCCCGCACCAGCTGCCCGAGGGCACGGGCACCCTGGCGGATCTGGGCGACGAGCGTGGCGTAGATGCCGAAGACGAGGGCCACCGTGCCGCCGGACACGCCGGGGACGACGTCGGCGGCGCCCATGCAGAAGCCTCGGAAGACCTGCACGGGGAGCTGGGAGCGGGATCGCACGGCGGAACGCTAGCGACCGGTGCGCCGGGGGCCCGAAGGCGGGGTCAGGCCGAAGCGGCCGGTCGGAGCGCCACCTCGAAGGCGTGGGCGACCCGGTCGGCCCACACGGCGTAGCCGGCGCCTGAGGGGTGGTAGCGGTCGCCGGAGAGGAAGTGGGCCCGGTGGCGACGCTCGATCCACGGCGGCCGCTGCCAGACGTTGGCGTAGTGGATGCGATCGCTGCGGCGCGCCGCCTGCTGCAGGACCCGGTCGAGCCAGCGGCCCCGGACGGACGCGAGCGCTCGCAGCGGGTGGGGGAGGCGGATGGCGTCGGCGAGGCCGGGGATGGAGACCACGATCAGCGGCGCATCGGCGGCGGCGGCGATGGTTGCGATGTTGCGGCGGAAGCGGCGCCGGCTCGTGAACGCGGCGATGTCGTTGGCGCCGACGGTCACCCCGACGGCATCGATGTGCTGGCCGATCTGGCCGAGGCCGTGGCGCAGCTGCAGGAGCGCCGGCAGCTGGACGTCGACGACGTCGTTGCTGTTCGCCCCCGGCGTCGCGAACACGTGCAGGCGGGTGCGCCGATCGCTGTGGGAGGCGACGAGCCGGGGAAGCGTGACGTCTGGGGCGATGGCCCCGAGGCCGGCGGCCAGGCTGTCCCCCAGCCACACCACGCGGTGCGCCGAGGGGTGGGCGGGGCCGACGTCGCCATCGAGCCAGTGCACCGGGTACGACGCCGCGCCCCCGATGCCGGCCAGGCGAGCCTGCACGAACGCGAGCAGGCCGACCCCACCGACCGCGCCGGTGCCGGCAGCGGCGCCGATGGCCGCGTGCTTCAGGAACCGGAGGGGATGGTGGGGCATCCGTTCCGAGGCTACGGCGGGATCAGCGCTGTCCGGCGAGCTTGCGGTTGCGGAGCTGGGCCCGGACGTAGTCGCGGTTCATGAACGCGATGTAGTCGAGCGGGATCTCCTTGGGGCACGCTGCCGTGCACTCGCCGTGGTTCGTGCAGGAGCCGAAGTACTGCTCCATGGTGTCGACCATCTCCAGCACCCGGGAGTCGCGCTCCGCCTGGCCCTGGGGCAGCAGGTTGAGGTGCTCGATCTTGGCGGCGGTGAACAGCTGGCCGGCCGAGTTCGGGCACGCCGCGACGCACGCGCCGCAGCCGATGCAGGCCGCGGCGTCGAACGACGCGTCGGCTGCGTCCTTGGGGACCGGGATCAGGTTGGCGTCGGGGGCCGAGCCTGTGGGGGCGGTGACGTAGCCGCCGGCCGCGACGATGCGGTCGAACGCGGTCCGGTCGACGACGAGGTCCTTCACCACGGGGAAGGCCGCGGCCCGCCACGGCTCGATGTCGATGGTGGCGCCGTCGGCGAACTTGCGCATGTGGAGCTGGCACGTGGCCGTGCCCGTCTGGGGGCCGTGGGCCTGGCCGTCGATCATGAGCCCGCACGAGCCGCAGATGCCCTCGCGGCAGTCGTGCTCGAACTCGACGGGCTCCTCGCCCTGGGCGATGAGCTGCTCGTTGAGCATGTCGAGCATCTCCAGGAAGGAGATGTCGTCGGACACGTCGTCGAGCTGGTACGTGCGCATCTCGCCCTTGGCCTGCATGCTGCCCTGGCGCCAGATGTTGAGGGTGAGCTTCATCAGGGGTCCTCTACTTGTAGCTGCGCTGGGTGAGCGCCACGTTCTCGAACACGAGCGGCTCCTCGTGGCGGATGGAGGTGGCCGGATCGCCCGTCCACTCCCACGCCGACACGAACGAGAAGTTCTCGTCGTCGCGGAGGGCCTCGCCCTCCGGGGTCTGGGATTCCTCGCGGAAGTGCCCGCCGCAGGACTCGGCGCGGTCGAGCGCGTCCTTGCACATCAGCTCACCGAGCTCGAGGAAGTCGGCGACGCGGCCGGCCTTCTCCAGGCTCTGGTTCAGGCTCTCGCCCGAGCCGAGCACGCGCACGTCCTTGTAGAACTCCTCGCGCAGGGCGGGGATCTCCGACAGCGCCTTCTGCAGGCCGGCCTCGTTGCGGGCCATGCCGCAGTAGTCCCACATGATCTTGCCGAGCTCCTTGTGGAAGTGGTCGGGGGACTTGGTGCCACCGATCGACAGGAACTGGTTCATGCGGTCGGCCACGTCGGTCTCGGCCTGGGTGAACACCGGGTCGTCGGTCGGCACGGCGCTCTCGCCGAGCAGGCCCGACAGGTAGTTGGCCAGCGTGTAGGAGATGACGAAGTAGCCGTCGGCCAGGCCCTGCATGAGGGCCGAGGCGCCGAGGCGGTTGGCGCCGTGGTCGGAGAAGTTGGCCTCGCCGAGCACGAACAGGCCGGGCACGTTGGACATGAGGTGGTAGTCCACCCACAGCCCGCCCATCGTGTAGTGGACGGCGGGGTAGATGCGCATCGGCTCGTGGTACGGGTTCTCGTCCGTGATGCGCTCGTACATGTCGAACAGGTTCCCGTAGCGCTCCCGGATGGCGTCCTCGCCGAGGCGGCTGATCGAGTCCGCGAAGTCGAGGTAGACGCCGTTCTTGCGGGGACCCACGCCCTGGCCGGCGTCGACCGCCGTCTTGGCGTTGCGGGAGGCGACGTCGCGGGGGACCAGGTTGCCGAAGCTCGGGTACTTGCGCTCGAGGAAGTAGTCGCGGTCGGCGTCGGGGATCTGGGATGCCGGACGGGTCTCGTCGGGGTTCTTGGGGACCCAGACGCGACCGTCGTTGCGCAGCGACTCCGACATGAGCGTGAGCTTGGACTGGTACTCCTCCGACGGCGGGATGCACGTCGGGTGGATCTGGGTGAAGCAGGGGTTGGCGAAGGCCGCCCCCTTCTTGTGCGCCCGCCACGCCGCGGTGGCGTTGGAGTACTTGGCGTTGGTCGACAGGTAGAAGACGTTGCCGTAGCCGCCGGTGCAGAGCAGCACGGCGTGGGCCGAGTGGCGCTGCACCTCGCCGGTGCGCAGGTCGCGGGTGACCACGCCCCGGGCGACGCCGTCCTTGACCACCAGGTCGAGGACCTCGGTCTTGGTGATGAGCTCCACGCTGCCGGCGTGCACCTCCTTCATGAGCGCCTGGTAGGCGCCGAGGAGGAGCTGCTGGCCGGTCTGGCCCCGGGCGTAGAAGGTGCGCGACACCTGGGCGCCGCCGAAGGAGCGGTTGTCGAGCATGCCGCCGTACTCGCGGGCGAAGGGCACGCCCTGGGCGACGCACTGGTCGATGATGTCGCCGGACACCTCGGCCAGGCGGTGCACGTTGGCCTCGCGGGAGCGGTAGTCGCCGCCCTTCACCGTGTCGTAGAAGAGGCGGTACACCGAGTCGCCGTCGTTCTTGTAGTTCTTGGCGGCGTTGATGCCGCCCTGGGCGGCGATCGAGTGCGCCCGGCGGGGCGAGTCGTGGTAGGTGATCGCCTTCACCTTGTAGCCCTGCTCGCCGAGCGTGGCGGCCGCGGCGGCGCCGGCGAGGCCGGTGCCCACGACGATGACCTCGAACTTGCGCCGGTTGTTCGGCGCCACGAGCTTCATGTCGAACTTGTGCTGCGTCCACTTGTCACCGATGTCCCCCGGGGGGACTGCGGAGTCCAGGTTGCCGATCACGACGTGCCCTCCTCGAAGCGGAGCTCTTCGTTGGCCTCGTAGGCCTTGATGATCCTGAGTCGTTCGCCGTCGCTGAGCTCGTCGTACTGCTCGATGCTCAGGCGGCCATCCTCGATGGCCTCGGCGAACACGGTCTCGCAGGTGACGATGCGGTCACCTTCCTCGTAGCAGACGTCGTCGGAGGCGGCCCCCGAGACGACGGCCAGCGGGAAGCTGAGGTTGCCGATGGTGATGAGGCCGGCGAAGCCCATGGCGAACCCGCGGCGCCAGCTGTTGTACTTCGGGTTGTTCAGCCCCAGGCTCTGGAACAGGCTCCAGGCCCCGTGGAACAGGTGCACGCCGAGGGCGAGGGTGGCCAGCACGTAGATGGCGGCGGGGATCGCGTTGGTGAGGCTCGCCTGCACGTTGCGGTAGACGTCGCCTCGCACGAAGTCCGGGTTGACCCAGCCCCAGGTGAAGTCGGCGAGGTGCCAGATCAGGTAGGCGAGGATGACGATGCCGGTGAAGCGCATCGATCGGCTGGCCGTGTTGGCCGCCTGCCAGGACCGCTTGCTCTCGTAGCCGCCGGCGTTGGCCCGGCGGTTCATCAGGGTGAGGCTCGCCGCCGCGTGGATGTGGAACACGAAGGCGAGGATCAGCCCGATGCGGATGATCCACAGGGTGAGCGTGCGGGGGAGCAGGGGGTAGAGCAGCTCTCGCAGCGACTCGCCGTAGACGTTCAGGGCGTGGGCGCCCTGGTACATCTTGAGGTTGCCGACCATGTGGCCGAACACGAAGCCCATGAGCATGATGCCCGTGATGGCCATGACCCACTTCTTGCCCACGGCCGATCGGTAGAACTGCACCGGCCACGGCGCGGGGCGGCGTGGGGGGTTCACGGGCTCGACCCCAGCGCCCGCACCCCCTGACGAGGCTGACTGCTCCATGGTCTGCATGGATTCGCACGGTACCCGCACCCCCACGACGGGGGGCAATCACCCCGGGGTCAGGCGGTGATGGTGGTGCGGTACTCGTTGGTGGGCCGGTCGTCGCCCACCTCACCGCAGAGGGCGATCACGAGCTCACCCGGTGCGTCGGGGACCTCGAGCTGCACCGTGCCGACGAGCACGCAGGCGTCGGCGGGCACGTCGCCGGTGAAGGACCATCGGTGGCCGCCACCGTCCCAGCGCGCCTCGACCTCGACAGTCCCCGTGAGGTCGACCCTGCGGTCCGAGACGACGTGGACGTCGAGGGCGAGCGCCCGGCCGGGCGCGACCGCGGCCGGCGGTCGGTCGGCGACGACGATCACCGGCCGGCACGCATCGGTGAGGGCGGCGAGGCCGGCCTTGGGCACCCGCTCGTGGTCGAGGACGGACCAGGTGACGCCTGGATGGGCGTCGGCGAAGGCGAACTGGCAGAAGCCGCCGGTCGGGCGGTACTTGAGCCGACGCAGCGTCTCCACGTGGTGGCGGAGCAGCGTGGCCTGGTACGTCTGCGTGGCGTCCTTCCACTCCTCGTAGGTCCGGCCGTCGCGGGGCACGTGGCGGTCGAGCAGCGCGAGCTGCAGGTTGTGCGTGCGCCCCAGCCGCTCCCAGTCGAGGTCCGGCCACTGCGTCGCATCCATGAAGCCGTCGGTCTCGGGCACGGCCTGGGCGCCGAACTCGGTCGGGAAGCGGACCTGGCTCGGCATCGCCCGGGCGAAGCCGGGGAGGTCGCGCTCGTCGCCCCAGTACCAGCCGAAGTAGAGGTGGCTGTCGGTGCCCTCGAGCGTGGGCAGGCGGGGCAGGACGCCCGAGTGCTTGATGACGGGCCGGGTGCCGTCGGCGGCCTCGATGGCGCGCTTCACGGTCCGGTCCAGCACCGTCTTGTTCCACGTGGGCAGCTGCTGGGACACCACGGCCCGCAGTCCGAGGCCGGCGAGGCGGTGCGGTTCAGCGAAGGCCTCGGGCGAGATGTCGAGGCCCATCGGCTCGTTGTGCCCGCACCAGATGGCCACGGACGGGTGGTGGGCCAGCATGGCCACCATCTCGGTGGCCTGGCGCTGGGCCTGGCGCCGGATCGAGCGGGCGTAGCCCCACTGCAGCGGGAAGTCCTGCCACAGCAGCATCCCGGCCCGGTCGGCAGCGTCGTAGGTCTCGGGCCGGCCGACGTGGCCGTGGACGCGCAGCAGGTCCAGGCCGGTCGCCTTGGCCGTCTCGACGTCGGCCGCGAGCTCGTCCGGCGTGGCCTCGCCGAGCGCCATGCGGGTGGGCCCGAGGTTGGCCCCCTTGCAGAACAGCCGCTCGCCGTTGACCGACAGCACCCACTTGCGCATGGACACCTGGCGCAGGCCGGTGCGGAACCGCCGCCGGTCCGACACGCGGCTGCCGGCGGCGTCGCGGACGCGCACCTCGACCGTGGCCTGCTCGAGGTGCGGCTCCCCGAGGGCGTGGGGCCACCACAGCTGCGGGCGCTCCACCGTGACGGTCCACTCGACCGTGTTGGGGCCGGCGGCCAGCGTGCGGTCGGTGCCGTGGTCGGCGGCGCCCACCGTGGTGCGCAGGTGGACCTCGATCGCCTCTGCGGCATCGAGGTCGGCGGTGAGCGACAGCACGGCCCGGGCGGGGGTGGCCTCGAGGCAGCGGGTGACCAGGTGGCGGATGCGGACCGGCCCGGACTCCTCGACGTGCACCGGCCGCCAGATGCCGCCGGGGTTCCAGTCCGGGTCCAGGCAGTCCCAGTGCTGGAACACGCCGGTGATGTTGCGCTTGTGGGCGCGGTTCGTCTGGGGCGCGCACGCCACCTCGACGGCGAGCTGGTGCTCGCTCCGGGCGTGCAGCTGCTCGGTGACCTCGAACTCGTGGGCGAAGAAGTACCCCTCCGTGGCGCCGAGGTAGGTGCCGTCCAGCCACACGTCGCCCTCGTAGAAGAGGCCGTCGAAGCGCAGCCACCACCGCCGGTCGCCGGCACCGGGGGGTTGCTCGAAGCGGGCGCGGTGCAGGAGGGGGCCGTCGTGGTCGGCGAAGGCCGGCGTGGACCGCCAGTGGCCGGGCACGGCGATGGGCTCCCAACCGGAGTCGTCCAGATCGGGGTCGGCGAAGGTGCGGCGCAGGTCTTCGTCGGCCGGGGCGGCCAGCCAGCGGTCGGGGAGCGTCATCGGCGCCGGAGCCTACGAGGACCGAGGTCGACGCCCTCGGGGTGACCGATAGGTTGGCCCCCATGGCAGCACCGTCCAGCCTCCCGTCCACCCTCGGCGCGCTCCGGGAGTCCGGTTGGGAGTCCCGGCCGGTGAAGGAGGAGGTGCGGCGCAACGCCGTCACCAAGATCCGGGCCGGTGAGCCGCTCTTCGAGGGCGTGCTCGGCTACGAGCAGACGGTCATGCCCCAGCTCGAGAACGCGCTGCTGGCCGGCCACGACGTGGTCTTCCTCGGCGAGCGCGGCCAGGCCAAGACCCGCATGATCCGCTCCCTCACCCGGCTGCTCGACGAGTGGATGCCGATCGTCAAGGGCTCCGAGATCCACGACGATCCGTACAACCCGGTGTCCCGCTACGCCCGCGACCTGGTCGAGGAGATGGGCGAGGACACCGAGATCGACTGGGTCCACCGGGACGAGCGCTTCGGCGAGAAGCTCGCCACCCCCGACACCTCCATCGCCGACCTCATCGGCGAGGTCGACCCGATCAAGGTCGCCGAGGGTCGCTACCTCTCCGACGAGCTCACCCTCCACTACGGCCTCGTGCCCCGCACCAACCGCGGCATCTTCGCCATCAACGAGCTGCCCGACCTCTCCGAGCGCATCCAGGTCGGCCTGCTGAACGTGCTCGAGGAGCGCGACGTGCAGATCCGGGGCTACAAGGTGCGCCTGCCCCTCGACGTCATGCTCGTCGCGTCGGCCAACCCCGAGGACTACACCAACCGCGGCCGGATCATCACGCCGCTGAAGGACCGCTTCGGCAGCCAGATCCGCACCCACTACCCCCTCGACGTCGAGACCGAGATGGTCATCGCCGCCCAGGAGTGCACGCCGCTGCAGGCCGAGGGCATCCACTCGGCGATGCCGAGCTACATGAGCCAGATCGTGGCCACGCTCTCGCACCTGGCCCGCCAGTCGCCCCACGTCAACCAGCGCTCCGGCGTGTCGGTGCGCCTCACCGTGTCCAACCACGAGGTGCTCATCGCCAACGCCGCTCGGCGGGCCCTGCGCCACGGCGAGGACATCGTCGTGCCCCGCGTGTCCGACCTCGATGCGCTCGCGGCGTCGACGATGGGCAAGATCGAGATCGAGTCCCTCGACGACGGCCGCGACGAGGTCATCGCCGAGCACCTGGTGAAGGCCGCGGTGCTCACCGTGTTCCGCGAGCGCACCGACGCCGCCATGCTCCGCGACGTCATCGACGCCTTCGAGGAGGGCCGCATCGTCGACGCCGGCGACGACATCTCCTCCGCCGACCTCGCCGCCCTCGCCGAGGAGATGCCCGGGCTCAAGGCCCAGGTCGTCGGCCTCACCGACGGCGACGAGTCCGCCGCCGCCATGGCTGCCGCGGTGGAGTTCCTGCTCGAGGGCCTGCACCTCGGCAAGCGGCTGAACAAGGAGCACGTCGGCTCCCGGTCCAGCTACCGCGCGCGATCCTGATGGCGGTCGGCTCCGCGCGCCGCGTGCCGGCTGCTCGCTGGCGCTCCCGACGCCGGCCGGCTGACGCCGGTTCCGCGACGTCGCCGCGGTCCTACCGATCCATCTGCTCCTCGGCCTGCTCGCGCAGGGTGGCCAGGGTCTTGCGCAGCAGCCGGGACAGGTAGGACTGGGACACGCCCAGCTCGTCGGCGATCTCCTGCTGGCTGCGCCGGTGCACGAAGCGCATCTCGATGATGGTGCGGTCGCGCTCGTCGAGGCCCTGCAGCAGCGACTCCACGTCGATGCGGGTCTCGACCTGGCCCATGTCGCCGTCGCTGCCGGCGATCATCGCGCCCTTGGTGGTCGTGCCGTCGCCGATGGGGGCGTCGAGGCTGTCGGCCCGGTACGACGCGCCGGCCGACAGCGCCTCGAGGACGCGGTCGGTGGACTCCTCGAGCCGATCGGCCAGCTCCTGCACCCGAGGGGCCCGACCCAGCTCCTGGGTGAGCTCGGGCTCCAGGCGGCGGGCCTGGACGGCGAGCTCCTGCAGGCTGCGGGGCGGTCGGACCGACCATCCCTTGTCGCGCAGGAGCCGCTTCAGCTCGCCCTCGATGGTGCGGTTGGCGAAGGTCTTGAACGTGACGCCGACCTCGGGGTCGAAGCGCTCGACGGCCTTGATGAGGGCCATGAGCGCCTGCTGGCGCACGTCGTCGGCCTCCATGTGGCCCTTGCCGTAGCGGCTGACGTAGTACTCGACCAGCTCGAGGTTGTCCTCGACCAAGCGGTTCCGGAGGCGGCGCGACCGCGACGTCTGGTACTCGACGAAGCGGTCCTGGGTGTCAGCGGCCGCCATCGACGCCAGCCGTGGGCCGCGATGCGCGCAGCTCGAGGTGCACCGTGTCGCCTTCGAGGCGCAGGGCGTGGTGGTTGGAGCCGGCGCGCAGGAGCTGCTCGGCGATGGGGTCGAGCATCGGCTCCTCGGTGACCGGGCTGCACCGGCCCTCGAGGTCGATGCCGTCCTCGGTGGTGGTCATCGCGATCGTGAGCTCGGCGGTGTCGGTGGCATCGGCCATGGCCAGGGCGCACAGCTCGTCGACGGCGACCCGCAGGGACTCGATCGCCTCGACGTCGAACGCGCAGTCGTCGGCGATGGTGGCGGCGAGGATCCGCACGTGGCGGAGGTAGGCCGTGGTGGCCGGGACGGTGAGCTCGGCGGTGGCTCGGCTGGGGAGGTCAGGCATGGTCGTTCCGTTCTACAGTGCTGTGGGCTCGGGTACGTGGCCCGTCGATCGAGATGTCCTTGCAACCCTCCACTCGCCGCTTCTCCAAGCGACCTGTTCCGTCGCTCGCCGCCCTCGCGGCGGTCCGTGAAGCGTTCGTGGAGTGGCTCGCCGGCGTGACCACGTCGGAGGACCGGGTCGAGGACCTCTCCGTCGTCATCAGCGAGCTGGGCGCCAACGCGGTGCGAGGCACCCCCGAGGGCGCCGAACCGGCGTCGGTCAGCGCCTGGGTCGAGGACGGGTTGCTCGTCCTCGAGGTCGCCAACCGGGTCGAGGAGATCACCGTGCCCGACGCGGACTGGGACTTCGAGGATCCGCTGCGCACCGGCGGCCGAGGGTTGCTCCTCGTGTCGGCGTTCGTGGACGACGTGCACGTGGACGTCGAGGACGACGTGCTGATCATCCGCTGCACCACCCGGCTCTGACCGCCCGCAGGGCGGGGCGCTGGTGCGCCCGCCCGCATCAGTGCTCGATGGTGACGTGGTCCGACAGACCCGTCACCGACAGCAGCTTCTCGAGGCCCTTCGACGGGTTCCGCAGCACGAGGCCGCCACCGGCGTTCATGAGCCGACGGTGCGTGTCGGCGATGACCCGCAGCCCGGCGGAGTCCACGAAGCTCACCTCACCGACGTCGAGCACCGCGGTCGTGGCGCCCTCCTCGAGGGTGGCGTCGATGCGCTCCTGGAGGTACGGCGACGTGTGGGGGTCGAGGTCGCCGCTCAGGACGAAGGTGGTGCGATCGCCCTCGTCGACGGTGACCTGGAGGCGGTCCTGCGGGGTGGGGGTGGGTTCGGTCATCGTGGCTCCACGGTGTCTCGCGTACGGGCAGGGTGGGGTGGGGTACAGCAGTCGACGGCGCCGAGCGCAGGGGTCATGGCGATCACGGCCGGCGCGAACCTACTCGGCTCCGGATCGCGGTGCGATCGGTCAGCCATCGGAGCGCAGCAGCCCCTTGACCTTGTTCGCGACGCGCTCGATGTTCTTCGCGACCGTGCCCTCGTCGCGTGCGCGAGGGCGGTCGGATCCGTCGCCCGACCGCTCCGGCGCCCGGCGGGACGCCGCGTCGGTGTCGGTTCGTTCGTCGTCAGCAGCCATTGGTCCTTCCCTGCGATGGCGCGCCGCACCGCGGCGCCAGTCGGCACGCCCTCCATCTCCGGTCACCGATGCAGGCAGAACCTCCTGCGCGGCCTTGTGGCCGCGCCGAGCGGTTGTGCGAACATCGAAGGCCATGGCGGCAGATCGGTCGGAGGTGGAGACGGTGCTGCGCGCCCTGCCGTCCGCCGTCGCCCTCCTCGACGACGAGGGCACCGTGGTGGAGGCCACCGAGCGGGCGGCTGCGGCCGTGGGCTGCGCTCGGGCCGATCTGGTGGACACCCCGCTCGCAGACCACCTCGGCGTCGGCGGCGATCGCCTCGGCGCCGCGCTGCGCGACCTGGGTGCCGACGAGGTCGAGATCCGGGTCGCCGACACCTACGGCGGCAGCCTGTCGGAGGTCCACCTCCGCCTGGCCCGCAGCCCCCACGGCCCGGTCTGCGCGATCGAGCGGCGCAACCCCACCGCGGAGGACCTCCTGGCCGCCGTCCTGCACGCGGTGGCCTCCTCCGACGTCGGACCCGAGGTCCTCGAGCGTGCGCTCGGCCAGATCGGGGAGTCGAACCACTGGGACCTCGGCGCGCTGTGGGCCGTCGACGATGCGGCCGGCCTCCTGCGCCCCGTCGCGACGTGGACCCGGGACCCGGACGGGGCCGACGCGCACCGCCGGCGCACGATGCAGACCAGCCTGGCGGTCGGCGAGGGGCTGCCCGGCCGGGCGTGGGCCGAGCGCGGGCCGGTGGTCGACGGCGACGCCGGCGACGACGACCGCCTCGGCGCGGACGCCGGGCGCTTCGCCACCCGCCTCCACCACCCCATCCGGGGCGGGGGCGATCAGGTCGTCGGGGTGATCGAGCTCCTGGCCGAGACCGACGAGGATCCGGCGGCGTGGGCCGACTCGGCCCTGCGGGCCGTCGAACCGGTGCTCGCCCACGTGCTCGACCGGCTGCGGGACCGGATGGCCGTGCGCGCCGCGGAGGGGCGCCTGGCCGCTGCGCTCGATGCCGGCCGCTTCGGCGTGGCCGGTGTGGACGCGGGGTCGGGTCGGGTCGAGTGGTCCTCTCGCATGGCCGCCCTCCACGGCCAGACCGCTGTCAGCGGCGCCGGCCCGCTGTCGGCGCTGCTCGCCAGCGTCCACAGCGACGACCTGGACGAGATCCAGCGGGCGCTCCGGAGCCTGCCCGACCCGGCAGCCGTCGACGGCAGCCCCCTGCGCCAGGTGGAGTACCGGGTGCGCCACGACGAGGGGCAGCTGCGCTGGCTGTCGACCCGCATCACCGCCACCGTCCTGCCGAGCGGGCAGACCCAGGTCGCCGCCATCACCTCCGACGTGACCGACCGGAAGCAGGCCGAGCAGCGCACCCAGCGCCGCACGATGGCCATCGAGGGCCTCCAGTGGGTCAGCCAGGCGATCATCGCCGGACGGGAGCTGCGGGACACGGCCATCGCCGTGGCCCATGCGGCCACGGGCGTGCTCGGCGCGGTCTACGGGGTCGTCCTCTACCAGGTCCCCGGCGACACGGCCGACGAGCTGGCCTGGGCGCTCAGCGGGCTGCCACCCGGCTCCGAGATCCCGTCGCCCCCGGCCGAGCTCGACGTCCCCACCGACCTCGACGCCGCCCACGGCCCGGCGCTGGTCGACCTCCGCAGCCAGCCCGACGTCCGGGCGTTCGTGCTCGGGCTCCGGCTGCCGGTGGAGGTCGGCACGATGCGCTCGGCGCTCGTCGTGCCCATCCGCGGCGAGGGTCAGGGCCGCCTCGGCACCATGGTGTTCCTGCACCCCGACGCCGGCTACTTCACCGAGGACGACGTGCGCCTGGCCCGCTCCATCGGGACCTCCACCGGGGTGGCCGTGGAGAACGCCAAGCACCACGAGCAGCAGCGGCTCGCGGCGACGGCCTTCCAGCGCGAGCTGCTCCCGGATTCCACGGCGACCATCGAGGGCGCCGACGTCTGCGTCCGCTACCACCCGGGACGCGACGGCATCGAGGTCGGCGGCGACTGGTACGACGTCATCGACCTGGGCGACGACCGGGTCGGCCTCGCCGTCGGCGACGTCTGCGGCCACGGCCTCACCGCCGCGGCCCACATGGGCCAGTTCCGCCACTCCTTCCGGGCGCTCGTGCAGTCCTCGGTCTCCCCCGAGGAGGCCCTCCGGGTGCTGAACCGGCTCGCGCTGGAGGAGCTGCACACCACGATGACGATCGTCTACGTGGAGCTGGACACGACCACGGGCGAGTGCCGCACGTGGCGCTGCGGGCACCTGCCGCCGCTCATCGCCGACCGCGACGGCGGCGTCGTGCGCTGGCTCGGCGACGACGACCACCGGGGACCGATGCTGGGCTTCGTGCCCGAGCTGCGGGTGTCGCCCACCGCCGACCGCGTCGCACCGGGAGAGCTGCTGTTCCTCTACAGCGACGGGTTGGTGGAGCGCCGCGGTGAGTCCATCGACGAGGGCCTCGACCGCCTGGCCTCGTCCTTCGTCGGTCGCTCGGCCGACATCGAGACGGCGTGCGACGAGCTGTACCAGCTCCTCGCCGACCAGGGCCCGGCGGCCGACGACACCGCCCTGCTCGCCGTCCGCCGGCACTGATCCCGCCGCGCCGGAAAGTGGCGTTGGTCTAGGCGCTTCCGGGGTCGGGTACCGATGCAGCCACACCAACGGGCATGCAACGGGCAGCCCCAGAAGGAGTGATTCCCCATGGCTACCGGCACTTCCATCTTCCTCATCGCTCTCGGCGCGATCCTCACCTTCGCCGTCGACGTCACGGTCTCCGGACTCGACCTCGCGGCAGTCGGCATCATCTTGATGATCGCCGGCGTGATCGGGGTCATCGTGTCGCTGATCTGGATCGATCGGGCCACCGCCCCCCGCACCGACCGCACCGTGGTCGAGGAGCGCCGCGAGCGCATCTGACCCCCCAGGGGTCCCCTGAACCCACCCGGAACCACTCCGCAACCGAGACGAGGCAGCGCTCCCCAGCGCTGCCTCGTCCGCGTCTGCGGTCCCTCCGTCCCGGCTCGCCGCTACCGTGCCGAGCATGGCTCGTCCCACGTTCCGCTACTCGCGCTGGGATGGCACGCAGGTCGGCTTCGATCTCGATGCCGACGCGATCTTCGACGAGATCACCGACGACCTGCTGTACCACGGCGACCTGAACGCCGCCCTGCGCCGGCTGATGCAGCAGGGCTTCGAGGACGATCAGGGCAACGACGTCCAGGGCATGCGCGAGCTGATGCAGCGGCTGCGCGACGCCCGCCGGGAGCGGCTGGAGAACTCGAACCTCGGCGGCGTGTACGACGAGATCGCAGAAGCCATCCGGGAGGTCGTGGACCAGGAGCGTGGTGCGCTCGACCGGCGCCTCGACGAGGCCCGCGAGTCGGGTGACGCCCGCCAGCAGGAGCTGGCCGAGGCCACCACCACCGAGAAGCACATGCACCTCGACATGCTCCCGTCGGACCTCGCCGGCCAGGTCCAGAGCCTGTCGCAGTACGACTTCGAGTCCTCCGAGGCCCAGCAGCGCTTCGAGGAGCTGATGGACCAGCTCCGCCAGCAGCTGGCCCAGCAGTACTTCGACCAGATGGCCGGGGCCATGTCCAACCCCGACCCGGCGGCCATGCAGCGCACCAAGGACATGATGGCTGCGCTCAACGAGCTGCTCGAGAAGCACCAGCGGGACGAGGACACCCCCGAGGACTTCCAGCGGTTCATGGACGAGTACGGGGACTTCTTCCCGGAGAACCCCGAGAACGTCGAGGAGCTCCTCCGGGCCATGGCCGAGCGCATGGCCCAGATGCAGGCGATGCTCAACTCCATGACGCCCGAGCAGCGGGCCCAGCTGCAGGGCCTCGCCGAGCAGCTGCTCGAGGACATGGACCTCAACTTCCTGGCCAGCCAGCTCGGCCAGAACCTCCAGCAGATGTTCCCCCAGCTCGACTGGGACAAGCAGTACGACTTCTCGGGCGACAACCCCATGGGCTTCGCCGAGGCCGCGCAGATGATGGCCGAGCTCGGCGACCTCGACCAGCTCGAGAACCTGATGCAGTCGGCCACCCAGCCGGGCGCGCTGGCCGAGGCCGACCTGGACCGGGCCCGGGAGCTGCTCGGCGACGACGCCGCCCGGTCCCTCGAGCAGCTGTCGAAGCTGGCCAAGCAGCTGGAGGAGGCCGGGCTCATCCAGAACAAGGAGGGCCGCCTCGAGCTCACGCCGCGGGGTCTGCGTCGCATCGGCGACAACGCCCTGGACGACCTGTTCTCCAAGCTGGCCAAGGACAAGCTCGGTCGCCACGAGCTGTCGTCCACCGGCATCGGCCACGAGCGCACGTACGAGACCAAGGCCTACGAGTGGGGCGACCCGTTCAACCTCCACATCGGGCGGACCGTGCGCAACGCCGTCAGCCGGGCCGGGTCCGGCACGCCGGTGCAGCTCACCCCCGAGGACTTCGAGATCGAGCGCACGGAGACCGTCGTGCGCTCGTCGACGGTGCTGATGCTCGACCTGTCGCTGTCGATGCCCATGCGCGACAACTTCCTGCCGGCCAAGAAGGTCGCCATGGCGCTGCACGCGCTGATCTCGGGCCAGTACCCGCAGGACTACCTGGGCCTGGTCGGGTTCTCGAAGGTCGCCCACGTGCTCACGCCCGCCCAGCTGCCCGAGGTGAGCTGGGACTACGACTACGGCACCAACATGCAGCACGGCCTGCAGCTGGCCCGCCAGCTGCTGTCGCGCCAGAGCGGCACCAAGCAGATCATCATGATCACCGACGGCGAGCCGACGGCCCACTTCGAGCCGGGCATGTCCCAGCCGTACTTCAACTACCCGCCGGTGCAGGAGACCATCGACGCCACCGTGCGCGAGGTCATCCGCTGCACCAAGGACGACATCCGCATCAACACCTTCATGCTGGACGCCACCCAGTACCTGAAGACCTTCATCGAGCGGATCTCGCGGATGAACGGCGGTCGCGCCTTCTTCACCACGCCCGAGACGCTGGGCGACTACGTCCTCGTCGACTTCGTCGAGCACAAGCGGGCACTGCGCACCAACGCCCGTCGCTAGCGGCCGACCCGCAGCACCTCGCCGGCCCAGGCCACCTTGTGGCACAGGTTGGCGAACGCGGCCACGGCCGACCCGGTGGCCTCGGAGCGCCGCTGCTCCAGCTCGGCCACGAGCGCGTCGGCCAGCTCGAGCACGACGTCGTTGACGCCGTCGTCGGCGATGGGCGCCGCGTCGGGGGGCCGGGACCCGGTGCGCGACGTCGCAGCGAAGGTCTCCACCGCGTCGGCGAGCAGGGCCACCGCCCGGAAGTCGTGCCCGGCCAGCCAGCCGGCCGTGCCCGCCTGGCGCGCGGCGTGGGCTTCGCGGAGCGCGACCTCGTGGCTCAGGTGGTAGAGGTCCCGTCGCGATCGCCGCAGCTCGTGGTGCTCCCAGTCCTGGATCACGCGGCCATGGCTACCAGGTGCCGGTGCCGGGCAGGTGCTTGACACGGCGACCCGGCCGGGGGAGGGGGTCGGTCGGCCGTGGGGGACGCGGTCCGTCAACATCAGTTGGAGACGAATCCCATGTCTCCCTTGCATCTGGCCGCGATCTCGGCGATGATCACACTGTTGTAATTACACGTCTGGTATGGGCGTCGGCCGAGGGGGAGACTCCGGCGGTGCCACCCAGCTGAAACGAACGAGAGGTCCTGGCATATGAGCGTCCCCGTGGACATCGGTGGCCAGTCCGAAACCCGAGTGTGGCAGGAGTACGCGAACTGCCTCGGCGTCGATCCCGACCTGTTCTTCCCCGAGCGGGGCGCATCCACCAAGGAGGCCAAGGAGGTCTGCCGCGGCTGCGTCGTCCGCGAGGACTGCCTGGAGTACGCGCTGCAGAACGGTGAGAAGTTCGGCATCTGGGGCGGCATGAGCGAGCGTGAGCGCCGCCGCATCCGCCGGGCCCGGGCCATCGCCCGCCGCGCCGCCGCCGAGACCGCCTGACCCACCGTCAGACCCGCTCTGCGGGCCCCACCCTCCCGACCGCGCCCCGCGCCGCCTCCCCCTGCGGCACGGGGCGCGGCGCGTCCGGGCCCGGTCGGCGCCGCGACCGTCGCCGGTAGCCTCGGCCCCGTGCGACGCGAGCGGCGGGAACCTGCTCCCGGCGACGGTCGTTGGGAGGGGTGCGACCGCATCCCCACCTGGGAGGAGGTCGCGCGCCACGAGGGCGACTTCATCTACACCGTCGCCTACCGGTTGACGGGCGACCACGACGACGCGCAGGACCTGGTGCAGGAGGTGCTGGTCAGGGTGCAACGAGGACTGCGGACCTACCAGCCCGGCTCGCTGCGGGGCTGGCTCAGCCGGATCACCACCAACGCCTTCCTCGACGACGTCCGCCGGCGGTCCCGTCGCCCGTCGGTGGCGCTGCCCGAGGATCCAGACCTCGTCCTGCCGCCGAGCCCGGACGCGGCCGACGCGGCCGAGGCCGAGCGGCTGCCGGACCACGCGCAGGCGGCGCTGGCCGGCCTGCCCGAGGAGTTCCGTGTCCCGGTGGTGCTCGCCGACGTCGTCGGGCTGTCCTACGCCGACATCGCCGAGCAGCTCGACATCCCCCTCGGCACCGTGCGGAGCCGCATCCACCGCGGGCGACTGGCCCTGCGGGAGGCCCTCGCATGAGCGGGGTCGGCGGCATCGGCCCGGACGGGCACCCCGACGAGGCGCTGTCAGCCCACGTCGACGGCGAGCTCGACCCGGTGACCGAGGCGTGGGTGGTCGAGCACCTCGAGAGGTGCCCGGGCTGCCGGCGCGCGGCGCAGGAGCTGGCCGAGGCGCGGTCGCTGCTGCGCGGCCTGCCCGAGGTCGATGCCACGCCCGTGATCGAGGGCTTCCTCGCCCGGCACCGCCGCGTCGTGCGCATCGGGGCCGGCTTCGTCGTGGTCGCCGGCCTGGTGCTCGCGGCCATCGGCGCCACCACCGCCACCGAGCACCCCCGTCTGGTGCCCGACCTCGCCGTGCTCACCGCCGGTCACGTGGAGCAGGCCCACGGGGAGATGGTCGGGATGCAGCGCCAGGATCGATCGTCCTACGAGGCGCCGCCCGGCCTCATCGGCTCCGCGGTGGCCCTGAGTCGTCAGGAGGTGTGGGACGGCACCGATCTCGCCGCGGTCGTCTACCGGGACGGGGACGTCGACGTCTCCGTGTACCAGCAGCCCGGCCGGCTCGACTGGGAGGCGCTCCCGCCCGGCGAGGTGGCGCTGGTCGGCGACGGGGAGGTGTGGCTCGGTCGGGGGATGCCGGTCGTGGCCGTGACCCAGCGCGGCGACATGGTCGTCACGGTGGTGTCCGCCGACCGGCCGGCCGTGCTGACCGCGGTGGCCGGCATGCCGGAGTGGCGCCGTGGTGCGACCTGGGATCGGGTGCACGACGCCTGCCAGCGGTTGGTCCGGGTCTTCGCCCTGGAGGGCTGATCCGGCTCGAGGGCTGACCCGAGGTCAGGTGCCGGACGCGTACGCCTCGATCGGCTCACGACGGGCCTTGAGGATCCGCCGGCGCTCCCGCTCCGACGTGGCGCCCCACACGCCGTGGTCGATGCGGTTCTCGAGGGCGTACTCCAGGCACGGCTCCCGCACCGGGCACGTCGCGCAGATCCGCTGGGCGATCGTGACGCCCACCCCGTCGCTGGGGAAGAAGACCTCGGGCGGGTGGTTGCGGCAGCTGCCGTCGTTCATCCATGGCGTGTCCATCAGGTGACCTCCACCTGTTCTACGAAGCCGATGCTCGTTCGGTTCCCAATTCAGCGCACTTTAGCATCAAATAATTCCCGAACCTTCGATCGACGCGGTCGCATCCGGCGCAGGAGCAGCGAGACTGGGGCAATGCACCCCGAGCAGCCCGCGAGCGGCACCGGCATCCCCGCGGCCCCGCCGACCAGGGAGTCCATGGCCGAGCTCGGCGCGCCACGCGCCTGGCCGAGGCTGGATCCGCCGCCCCACCCGGGCGACCGGGACCGGGCCGTGGGCCGTTCGGCGCTGGTGGGCGGCGTCGTCGGTGCCGTGATCGCGCTGCTGATCCTCGGTGTGGCGGCGCTGTGGCCCACCGGCGGGGGAGACGGGGACGTCGCCGCCCGCGACCAGCCCCCGATGACGACCGCCACGGGCGGCGTCGACGTGGGTGCGGTGCTGTCCGCGGTCGAGCCCTCGGTCGTCTCCATCGAGATCCGCAGCTCGCTCGCCGACGGGCAGGCCGGCGCCGGCACGGGGATCATCCTCACCCAGGACGGCCTGGTGCTGACCAACGCGCACGTCATCGCCGGCCTCAACGAGATCCAGGTCGGCCTCTTCGGCGGCGAGCGGGCCCCGGCCCGGCTCGTCGGCTCCTTCCCCGAGTCCGACATCGCGCTCATCCAGATCGAGGGCGAGTCCGACCTCGTCCCCGCTCAGCTCGGCTCCTCGGCCGCGCTCCAGGTCGGCGAGGAGGTCATCGCCATCGGCAACGCGCTGAACCTCGGCGGCCGCCCGACCGTGACGCGAGGGATCGTCTCCGCCCTCGACCGCAGCCTCTCGGCCGAGGGCGTCACCCTGTCCAACCTCATCCAGACCGACGCGGCCATCAACCCGGGGAACTCCGGCGGGCCGCTCGTGAACGCGGCCGGCCAGGTGGTCGGCGTGAACACCGCGATCATCGGCGACGCCCAGAACATCGGGTTCTCGATCGAGATCGACACCGTCAAGCCGCTCATCGAGGAGATCCGCAACGGCGGCGGCGACGTCCGGGGCGACCAGGCCTTCCTCGGGGTGAACACGACCGACGTGGCCAGCGAGTCCCCGGCGAACCGGGCCCAGTTCGACGTCACCGTCGACGAGGGCGCGTTCGTGCAGAGCGTCGTCCCTGACAGCGCAGCCGCCGACGCCGGGCTGGAGCCCGGCGACGTGATCGTGTCGGTGAACGGTCGATCCACGCAGGACTCCGCCTCGGTCGGCGCCATCGTGCGAGAGCTGGAACCGGGTGACCAGGTGACGATCAGCGTGCTGCGGGGCGGCGATCCCGTCGAGGTGACGGCGACGCTGGGCGAGCGCGGCTAGCGAGGTCCCCTGTGGAGGCACCCGGGCCGGGCACTACGGTGGACGATCCCGTAGCCGCGTCCCGTCCCGGAGTGCACATGTCAGACGTCGAGATGGAAGAAGCCCCGCTCCCGCCGGTCGCGCACGCACGACTCGTGTACCTCGGCGCGGTCGCGCCGCACTGGGAGATCCAGTCCGACTGGGGTGACGAGGCCATGATCGAGGCGTTCCGGTCCCGTGTCCGGGCCCGCCTGGTGCTGCTCCCGCCGCACGACCCGCAGTTCCGCCGCAACCGCGAGCGCGTGAACCGCGACGCCGAGCGCGAGCGCATCGCCCTCGACTGGGACCTCGGCTACTCCGAGGACAGCTGACGTCGGGCACGTGACCGTGCCGGTCGTCGGCGTCGACCTCGGCGGCACCAAGATCTTCGGCGCGCTCGTCGACCCGGCGGGCACCGGCCTCGACGCGGTGCTCGAGGACGCCAAGTCCCCGACCCCCACCGACGGGGTCGACTCGATCCTCGACGCCGTCGAGGCCCTGGTCCGGCGGCTCGATCCAGCACCGACCGCCGTCGGCATCGGGACGCCCGGCGTGGTCGACCCCGGCACCGGGAGCGTCCTGCTCGCGCCGAACCTGTCCGGGTTCGACCGGCCGGTGGACGTGCGCCGCCTGCTCGAGGAGCGGCTCGGATGCCCGGTCTCGGTCGGCAACGACGTGAACGTGGCCGCCCTGGGTGAAGCGCGCGCCGGCGCCGGCGTCGGCTACGACGACGTCCTCGCCGTGTGGTTGGGCACCGGCCTCGGGGCCGGCCTGGTCCTCGACGGCCGGCTGCGGATCGGACCCCACGGGTTGGCCGGTGAGCTCGGGCACGCCGTGGTCATGCCGGGTGGCCGCCGCTGCGGCTGCGGCGGCCTGGGGCACCTCGAGGCCTACATCGGCCGTCGTGCCCTGGAAGCCCTCGCCCGCGAGCTGCACGCCGCCGGTCGCTCGACCCCGCTGGTGGAGCTCGCCGGCGACGGGCCGATGAAGTCCAAGGTCTTCCGGGCTGCCTACGAGGCCGGCGACCCGGTCGCCCGGGAGCTCCTCGACGAGGGGTTCCTGCTGCTCGCCGTGGCGGTGGTCAACGTCGCGGTCACCGTCGACATCGGCGCTGTCGTGGTCGGTGGGGGTCTGGGGGAGCGCTTCGGGGACCTGGTCACCGAGCAGCTCGCGTCCGCGCTGCGCACGCTCGGCCACGCCGGCATCGAGCCCGACGTGCACAAGGCGGTCCTCGGCGACCACGCCGGCGCGCTGGGTGCCGCCCGCCTCGCCCTCGAAGCGGGTAGGGATCTGCGTTGATGACGCCCAGCGACGACCTCGCACCCGATGTGCCGCCCCGCCGCCAGCGGGCGGTGGTGCCCGACGCCCCTGATCCCGCGCTCGGCGCCGATCCGGGCCGCTACTTCAACCGCGAGCTGTCGTGGCTGGACTTCAACGCCCGGGTGCTGGCCCTGGCCGACGACCCCACCGTGCCGCTGCTGGAGCGAGCCAAGTTCCTCGCCATCTACGTGTCGAACCTGGACGAGTTCTTCCAGGTGCGGGTGGCCGGTCTGAAGGACCAGGTCTACGCCGGCGTCGACCAGACCTCCCACGACGGCCGCACGGCCGGCGAGCAGCTGGTGGCCATCCGTCGCGACGTGCTCGCCCTCGGCGTCGAGCAGCAGCGGATCCTGCTCGAGGAGGTCCTTCCCGGCCTGGCCCAGGAGGGCATCCACCTCACGGCCTGGGACGATCTCGAGGAGGACGCGCGCAAGGCCCTCTACGAGGTCTTCGAGGAGCACATCTTCCCGGTGCTGACGCCCCTCGCCGTCGACCCCGGACACCCGTTCCCGTACATCTCGAACCTGTCGCTCAGCCTCGCCGTCTCGGTGAACGACCCCGAGACGGACGAGACCCGCTTCGCCCGGGTCAAGGTGCCGTCCAACCTCGACCGCTTCGTGCGCATCCCCGGGTCGCCGACCACGTTCGTGCCGCTCGAGCAGGTGATCGCTGCCCACCTCGACGAGCTGTTCCCGGGCATGGAGATCCACGAGTTCGCCACGTTCCGGGTGACCCGCAACGCCGACCTCACGCTCGAGGAGAACGAGGCCGACGACCTGCTGGCCGCCGTCGAGGTCGAGCTGCGCCGGCGGCGCTTCGGTCGGGCCGTGCGCCTCGAGGTCGAGTCGACCATGAGCGAGGAGCTGCGCGACCTGCTGGTCCGGGAGCTCGACATCGCTGACGAGGACGTCTACGAGGTCGTCGGCCCCCTCGACCTGTCCGGGCTCTGGGTGCTGCACCGCCTCGATCGCAGCGACCTCAAGGACCCGCCGTGGCAGGGGATCACGCAGGCCCGCCTGCTGAAGGAGGACGACACGCCGGCGGACTTCTTCGCGGAGATGCGTCGGGACGACATCCTCGTCCACCACCCGTACTCGAGCTTCCACAACACGGTGGAGGCCTTCCTCGCCCAGGCTGCCGCCGACGACCGGGTCGTGGCCATCAAGATGACGCTGTACCGGACCTCCGGTGACAGCTCGATCATCCGGTCCCTGGTGCGGGCGGCGGAGTCGGGCAAGCAGGTGGCGGTGCTGGTCGAGCTGAAGGCCCGCTTCGACGAGGCCCGCAACATCGAGTGGGCCAAGGCGCTCGAGGAGGTCGGCGTCCACGTGGTCTACGGCCTGGTCGGGCTCAAGACCCACACCAAGACGCTGCTCGTGGTGCGCGAGGAGCGCGACGGCCTGCACCGCTACTGCCACATCGGGACGGGCAACTACAACCCGAAGACGGCGATGATCTACGAGGACCTCGGCCTGTTCACGACCGATCCCGCCATCGGCACCGACCTGTCCCAGCTGTTCAACTACCTCACCGGCTTCGGCCGGGCCGTGGACTACGAGAAGCTCATCGTGGCGCCCGACCACCTGCGTGGCCGGCTCGAGGAGCTCGTCGCCAACGAGGCGGCCTACGGCAGCAGCGGCAAGATCGTGGCGAAGATGAACGCCCTGTCCGACGCCGGCATGATCGACACCCTCTACGAGGCCTCCCGGGCCGACGTGAGCACGGACCTCGTGGTGCGGGGCATCTGCTGCCTGCGACCGGGGGTGCCGGGGCTGTCCGAGAACATCCGGGTGCGCTCGATCGTCGGCCGCTACCTCGAGCACAGCCGCATCTACTTCTTCGCCAACGGCAACGGCCGGGGGTCGCCGGCGTGGTTCATCGGGTCGCCCGACCTGATGGGGCGCAACATCAACCGGCGGGTCGAGGCCCTGGTGCCGGTGGAGACCCAGTCGAACCAGCTGCGCCTGCAGGAGATCCTCGACGTCGTCCTCGCCGACGACCGCCTGGCCTGGGAGCTCGACGGGGACGGACGCTGGAACCGGGTGCCCGACACCGGCGCCGGGATCGACTCCCACGTCCGCCTGCAGGAGCTCGCGCTGCGCCGGACCCGGCGCCGGGAGGGCTGAGGTCGTGGCCGGCGAGATCGAGGTCCGCGCCGCGGGCGGCATCCCGTGGCGACGGGAGGGAGACGCCCTCGAGGTGCTGGTCATCCGCCGGCCCCGCTACGGCGACTGGACCTTCCCCAAGGGCAAGCTCGACCCCGGTGAGACCTGGGAGCAGGCCGCCGTGCGGGAGGTCTGGGAGGAGACGGCCATCGTCGCCGTGCTCGACGCCGAGATCGCCGGCACCGAGTACCGGGACCGCCACGGCTGCGCCAAGCAGGTCCGCTACTGGTCGATGCCCGTGGCCGCCGACGCCGGCTTCGAGCCCAACGACGAGGTCAGCGAGCGCCGATGGGTCTCGCTGGGCGAGGCGGCCCGGCTCCTCAGCTACGACCACGACCGGGGCGTCCTCGACAGCCTCGTCCGGCTCCTGGAGCGCTGAACCCCGAGCCCGGGGAACCAGCCCCGTTCGTTCACCTCCGCGCCACCGGCTCCCCACCCAGTTCGCGCCCCGGCCGCTGTTCGTTCACCTTCCGTTCACCTCGGACGGGGTTCCCGTCAACCTTGGATCCGTAGCGTGCGCAGCGACCCACACGACGACCCGGCCCCCACCTGGAGGACGCCGCTTTGTCACGCACCCGGCGCCGACTCCGGTCCGCCGCACTGCTGCTGCCCGTCGTGCTCGTCGCTGCGGCATGCGTCCGCGACACCGAGACGGTGGTCGTGAGCGGATCGTCGACGGTCGAGCCCATCTCCATCGCCGTCGCCGAGGGCTTCGCCGACGAGCGCGATGAGGTCTCCATCTCGGTGGACGGCCCGGGGACCGGTGATGGCTTCGAGCTGTTCTGCGACGGCCTCATCGACATCAACGACGCATCGTCGAAGATCAAGCCCGAGCAGATCGAGCAGTGCGAGGACGGCGGTGTCGACTTCATCGAGCTGCAGATCGCCAACGACGGGATCGCCGTGCTGACCAATCCCGAGAACGAGGCCGTCGACTGCCTCACGCTCGCCGACCTCTACGCGCTGGTCGGGCCGGAGTCGCAGGGCTTCACGAGCTGGAGCGATGCCGAGGACCTGGCCGCCGAGCTGGGTTCGGGCACCGAGCTGCCCGAGGCGCCCCTCGACGTCACCGGCCCCGGCGAGGAGTCGGGCACCTTCGCCTCCTTCGTCGAGCTCGTCATCGAGGAGTTCAACGAGGACCGGAGCCAGGAGGCCACCACCCGCCCCGACTACCAGGCGTCCTCCGACGACAACATCATCCTCCAGGGCGTCGGCGGGTCGGCGACCAGCTTCGGCTGGGTGGGCTTCGCGTTCGCCGCCGGTGCCGAAGGGGTGAAGATCCTCGAGGTCGACGGCGGCGAGGGGTGCGTGGCGCCGACGCCGGAGACCATCGCCGACGGCTCCTACCCCATCAGCCGGCCGCTGTTCATCTACGTCAACGCCGATGCAGCCGCCGAGGAGCCGGTGCTCGAGGCGTTCGTCGACTTCTACCTCCACGACGCCATCGACGCGGTGGCCGACGTCGGCTACGTCCCCCTGTCCGACGAGGACCTCGCCGCCACCCGCGAGCGCTGGGCCTCCCGAACGACCGGTGCCGCATGAGCGACCTGACCACCCCGGCCGCCTACACCCTCGAGGACTTCCGAGGCTCCCGGAAGCGAATGCGGACCGAGCACCTCGTGCGGGCCGTGCTCTTCCTGGCCGCCCTGCTCTCGATCGTGATCTCCGTGCTGATCGTGGCGTCGCTGGTCGGCGAGGCCTGGACCTTCGTCAGCCAGGTGGAGGCCGCCAGCCTGTGGAGCGACGGGTGGTTCCCCCGGCGGGGGATCTACGACATCAAGACGCTCCTCACCGGCACGCTGATCGTCACGGTGATCGCCATGGCGGTCGCCATGCCCCTCGGGCTCGGTGCCGCCATCTACCTCTCCGAGTACGCCCCGGCCGGCGTCCGCAAGCTGCTGAAGCCGGTCCTGGAGATCCTGGCCGGCATCCCGTCGGTGGTGCTGGGCTTCTTCGCCCTGACGTTCCTCTCGCCGGTGATCGTGCAGCGCCTCAGCAGCGAGGCCACGCAGTTCAACATCGCGGCGGCGGGGATCGGCGTGGGCATCCTGACGATCCCGCTCGTGGCGTCGATCTCCGAGGACGCGATGCGCTCGGTGCCCGCCGCACTGCGGGAGGCGTCCTACGGGCTGGGTGCCCGCAAGATCACCACCACGATCCGGGTCGTGATCCCCGCCGCGGTGTCGGGTCTGGTCGCCGCGTTCATCGTGGCGGTGTCCAGGGCGATCGGCGAGACCATGGTCGTGTTCATCGCGGCCGGCGCCACCGGCGGGTCCCTGTTCAGCACCGACCCGTTCAAGCCCGGTCAGACCATGACCGCGGCCATCGCCTCCCAGGCGGCCGGCACCGACCAGGTGCGCGGCGCCGGGCTCACCTTCCAGAGCCTGTTCTTCGTCGCACTGCTCCTGTTCGCGATCACCCTCGTCCTCAACGTGCTCGCCGGGCGCTTCGTCCAGCGCGTGCGCCAGGCCTACTAGGAGCGTCCGGACATGGCCCTCACCACGCCCGCCGCCCAGGTCGGCGCCATCGTCCCCGAGCAGGTCCGGCGCCAGCTCACCGGTCGGCGCTCCGACACCGCCGGCCGCATCTTCCAGGCCGTGCTCATCGGGGCCGTCGCCGCGTCGGTCGCGGTGCTCGGCGTCCTCGTCTACGACATGGTCCAGACCGGCAGCGGCACCCTCACCGGCCGCCTCGGCGACTTCCTCACCGGCAGCCTCCGCTCGCAGCCGGGGGAGTCCGGCCTCCTCCAGGGCCTGCGCGGCACGTTCTACATCGGCGTGTTCACCGTGGTGTTCGCCTTCCCGATCGGCGTCGGCGCCGCGATCTACCTCGAGGAGTACGCGTCGAAGTCGCGGCTGTCCCGCTTCATCGACCTGAACATCCGCAACCTGGCCGGGGTGCCCTCGGTCGTGTACGGCATCCTCGGCCTGGCCATCTTCGTGAAGGCGCTCGGGAGCTTCACCGGTCCGAGCTCCCAGGGCCGCTCGCTGATCTCCGCCGGGCTGACCCTGGCGATCCTGGTGCTGCCGATCGTGATCATCACCGCGTCCGAGGCCCTGCGGGCGGTGCCCGGCAGCCTGCGCGAGGCGGGCTACGGCGTCGGCGCCACCCGCTGGGAGGTGACCCGGGACCACGTGCTGCCCTACGCCGCGCCCGGGATCCTCACCGGCACCGTGCTGGCCCTGGCCCGGGCCATGGGTGAGGCCGCGCCGCTGATCCTGGTCGGTGCCGTCACCGGCTTCCTGTCCGGTGGCACCGAGCTCGACCCGACCACCCTCGGCGACCGCTTCACGGCCATGCCGATCATCATCACCACCTGGGCCGGCCGGCCCGGGCCCGAGTGGGAGCAGGCGACGGCGGCGGCCATCGTCGTGCTGCTCGTCGTGGTCCTGCTCGCCAACGCCGTCGCGATCCTGCTGCGCAACCACTACGAGAAGAAGAGGGGTTGACGTGCCCGAGCACTCGACCGAGGAGCGTCCCACGATGACCGATGCACCGATGGTGGGCTCGATGCCCACCAGCGCCCCGAGCCGAGGCGGTGCGACCGTCTTCGACGTCCACGACGTGTCCGTCCACTACGGGGACTTCCGCGCCGTGCGCGACGTGTCGATGCAGGTCAAGCAGCACCAGATCACGGCGTTCATCGGTCCGTCGGGGTGTGGGAAGTCGACGATGCTGCGGTGCTTCAACCGGATGAACGATCTGATCGACACGGCTCGGGTGGAGGGTGACATCAGCTACCACGGGGTGGATCTGTACGACCCCGCGGTGAACCCGGTGGAGGTGCGTCGTCGGATCGGGATGGTGTTCCAGAAGCCGAACCCGTTCCCGAAGTCGATCTACGACAACGTGGCGTACGGTCCGAAGGTGGCGGGTGCGAAGGGGAACCTGGACGATGTGGTGGAGCAGGCGCTGCAGGGTGCGGCGCTGTGGGACGAGGTGAAGGACCGGCTGAAGGAGTCGGGGATGAGCCTGTCGGGTGGCCAGCAGCAGCGGTTGTGCATCGCGCGGGCGATCGCGACGGATCCGGAGGTGCTGTTGATGGATGAGCCGTGCTCGGCGCTGGATCCCATCGCGACGGGTCGGATCGAGGATCTGATGGTGGAGATCAAGGAGCGCTACACGATCATCATCGTGACCCACAACATGCAGCAGGCGGCTCGGGTGTCGGATCGGACGGCGTTCTTCACGACCGAGGTGAGCGAGGAGAGCGACCGGCGCACCGGCCTGCTCGTCGAGTTCTCCGACACCGACAAGATCTTCACGAACCCCGCCGACGAGCGCACCGAGAACTACGTCACCGGCCGCTTCGGGTGATGGACTGGGGTCCTGTGGCACTGGCAGCGGCGATTCCGACGGTCGCGCTGGTGCTCGTCCTCCTGCTCGGGCTCCGCACGTGGCGGCGCACCCGCCAGCGCGTGCACCTGGCCGCGGCCCGGTTGTCCTCCACCGGCCTGGCCGAGAGCGCCGGGCTGGAGCAGACGCTCGGCCAGCTCGAGCGCACCGTCGACGCCGCCGTCAGCCGGGGTGGCGAGGCCACCGCCGCCGAGACCCGCATGTCCCACGCCCTGCGCGCCATCGACCACGGCATCGTGCTGTTCGACGAGTCGGGGGAGATCGCCTTCCGCAACGCCCAGGCCAAGATCTTCCTCGGTGCCCGCTACGGCGACGCAGTGGTTGAGTCCTCCATCGACGAGCTGGCCACCCGCGCCCTCGAGGGCCACGACTCCGTCCGCACCCTCGAGCTGTTCGGCCCGCCCCGACGCACGCTCGTGCTCACCGCCGATCCCCTCGACGACGGCCACCGCAGCATCGGTGCCCTCGTGATGATCGAGGACATCACGGAGCGCCGCCGCGTCGATGCCGTGCGGCGCGACTTCGTCGCCAACATCAGCCACGAGCTCAAGACGCCCGTCGGGGGGCTGAGCGTGCTCGCCGAGACGATCGTGGACGAGGAGGACCTGACGGTGATCCGCCGCCTGGCCCAGCGCATGCACCACGAGGCGATGCGGGCCAGCCGGACCATCGACGACCTGCTCGAGCTGTCCCGCATCGAGGCGGGGGAGGCCGCCGTGCAGGAACCGGTGGCCGTGCACCTCGTCCTCGCCGAGGCCGTCGAGCGTGCTGCGAACGCTGCCGAGCACCGCGGCATCGGCCTGGACCTGCAGGAGCCGCCGCACCGCCTGCAGGTGCGCGGCGACCGCCGGCAGCTGGCCTCGGCCGTGTTCAACCTCCTCGACAACGCGATCAAGTACAGCGAGCCCGGTTCCACCGTGCAGGTCCGCGCCGACGTCGAGGACGGGTCGGCCCACCTGACCGTGGCCGACGACGGCATCGGCATCCCCCGCCGCGACCTCGAGCGCATCTTCGAGCGCTTCTACCGGGTCGACCGTGCCCGCAGCCGTGACACCGGCGGCACCGGGCTGGGCCTGGCCATCGTCCGCCACGTGGCGTCCAACCACGGTGGCGAGATCACGGTCGAGAGCCGGGAGGGCGAGGGCTCCACCTTCAGCCTGGTGCTCCCGCTCAGCGAGCGGCCGGTGTCGGTCATCGACGACGAGGAGGAGTCCTGACGTGGGCGAGCTGACGGTGCTGGTCGTGGAGGACGAGGAGGCCTTCGTCGATGCCCTGACCGTGGGGCTGTCCCGGGAGGGGTTCCGGGTGCAGGTGGCACGCGACGGGGCGATGGCCCTGGACATGTTCGACGCGGTGCGCCCCGACATCGTGCTGCTCGACGTGATGCTGCCGAAGATCTCCGGCGTGGACGTGTGCCGCCAGCTGCGGAAGCGCTCCAGCGTGCCGATCATCATGGTCACGGCGAAGGGATCCGAGATCGACACCGTGGTCGGCCTCGAGGTCGGCGCCGACGACTACGTCACCAAGCCGTACCGGATCCGGGAGCTCGTCGCCCGCATGCGCGCCGTGGTGCGCCGCACCGCCGCCCGCGACGACGACCTCGGGACGGACGCCCTCCAGATCGACGACATCGCGCTCGACCCCGAGCGCCACGAGGTCCGGATCCGGGGCGAGCAGGTCCAGCTGCCCCTGAAGGAGTTCGAGCTGCTGCACGTGCTGCTGGCCAACGCCGGCCGGGTCATCACCCGCGAGCAGCTCATCGACCGGGTGTGGGGCTCGGACTACGTGGGCGACACCAAGACCCTCGACGTGCACGTGAAGCGCCTGCGCAGCAAGGTCGAGGACGATCCGGCGCACCCCGAGCGCATCGTCACCATCCGAGGCCTGGGCTACAAGCTCGAAGCCTGAGCCGGCCCGGCCGTGCGGTCGGATCGCCCGAGGCGCGCCCCTACGATGCGATCGATGGCATCCGACGGCTGGCGCCCCCTCCCGGCCCCCCGCAAGGGAGCCGAGGCCTTCGAGGTCACGCCCTTCGGTCGCCTGGCGCGGGCCCACGCCATCGCCGTCGCCGGCGACACCCTGGTGGCCATCGCGCTGGCGGGGACGCTGTTCTTCTCGATCGATGTCGACCAGGCCCGCGGCGAGGTCTTCCTCTACCTCGCGCTGACGATGGCGCCCTTCGCCGTCGTCGCCCCCCTCGTCGGCCCGGCCCTCGACCGCGCCACCGGCGGACGCCGCTGGATGGTGATCGGCTCGTCGGGTTTGCGCGCCTTCGTGTGCCTGCTGATGGTGCGCGACGTCGACTCGCTGCTGCTGTTCCCGGAGGCGTTCGCCCTCCTGGTGCTGGCCAAGAGCTACCACGTCGCCAAGTCGGCCCTCGTCCCCACCGTGGTGCACTCCCACGAGGGCCTGGTCGAGGCCAACTCCAAGCTGTCCCTCATCAGCGGCATCGTGGGCTTCGTGGCGGCGGTGCCCGGCGCGCTGCTGCTGCGCTTCGGTGGGAGCGAGTGGGTGCTCGCCCTCGCCGCGATCGTGTTCGCCGTGGGCGTGGTCGTGGCCTGGGGGGTCCCGAAGGTCCAGATCGCCACCGAGCCGGAGAGCGCCGAGGCCAAGGCCGAGCTGCGGGGCGCGGGCGTGCTGCTGGCCGCGTCGGCGATGGCCCTGCTGCGCGGCATCGTCGGCTTCCTCACCTTCCTGCTCGCCTTCTCGCTGCGCACCGACGGCTCGCCGACGTGGCACTTCGGCGTCGTCCTCGCGCTCTCCGCCGTCGGGTCCCTCACCGGCGCGGCGCTCGCGCCGGCGCTGCGCCGCCAGACCTCCGAGGAGCGCATCATCAGCGTGCTCCTCGTGGTCGTCGCCGTCCTGGCCGTCATCGCGGCGTGGCTCGGTGCGCTGCCCGGCGCCGCCCTCATCGCCGTCACCGTCGGCATCGGCGCCGCTGCCGCCAAGCAGGCGTTCGACTCGATCGTGCAGCGCGACGCCCCCGACGCCAACCGGGGCCGCTCCTTCGCCCGCTTCGAGACCCGCTTCCAGCTGGTCTGGGTCGCGGGCGCGGTGCTCGGCATCATCCCGATGCCGATGTGGCTCGGCTTCCTGCTCGTGGCCGGCGTCTCCGCGTTCGCGGGCGCGTCCTACGCCGCCGGCTCCCAGGGGATGCGCGACGTCGTGCAGAGGCGGGTCCAACGGGCGCGACGGGCCGCGTCGGGCGATGCGACGACCGTGGCGCCCAGCGTGCCCCCCTCCATCGCCACCCCGCCCCGCCCCGGTGACGACCCGACCGTCGTGGAGGATGCGTGAGCACCCGCATCGTCGTCCTCGCCGACACGCACGTGGCCCGGGGCTCCACCCGACGCCTGCCCGACGCGGTCTACGCACACCTCGACGGGGCCGATGCCATCTGGCACGCCGGCGACGTGCTCGTCCCCGAGCTGCTCGACGAGCTGGCCGGGTTCGCCCCGGTGGAGGCCGTGCTCGGCAACAACGACCACGAGCTGCTCGGCATCCTGCCCGAGCGCACCGAGGAGATCGTCGACGGGGTGCGCATCGCCATGGTGCACGACAGCGGCACCACCAAGGGCCGGGAGCGGCGGATGCGCCGCTGGTTCCCCGACGCCGACCTGGTGGTCTTCGGCCACAGCCACCAGCCGGTGGACGTCGTCGGCGTCGACGGCCAGCGCCTGCTCAACCCGGGGTCGCCGACCCAGCGCCGGCGGGCGCCGACCCACACGATCGGCATCGTCACCTGCGACGACGGCCACCTGCAGACCGAGATCGTCGACGTCACCTGAGCGTTGGCACCCCCGTGCCCGACCGGATCTGGTCGATCGCGGGGGTGCGAAGGGCTACTCGGTGTCGATCTCGATGCGGGCGAGCCAGAGGCCGGGTGCCTCGATCTCGGCCGGCGTCGGCAGGAACGACTCGCCCTTCCACAGGGCATCGAGGGCGTCGAAGCCCTCCCGCTCGACCACGCCGTCGATGAAGGCCGCGCCCTGGTCGTAGGTGGCCTGGCCCAGCTCGAGGCCGAACAGGCGGGCCACGAACCGGTCGGACTCGTCGGCCTGGACCCGGCGCCGGCGGACGGCCTCGGTGATCATCCCGTAGCTGGAGATCAGCCCGGTGCCGACGGCGTCCATGACGTGGTCGACGTAGCCCTCGATCATGGCGATGAGGGCCTCGAGGCGAGGGAGCAGGGCGCGCTGGGCGTCGGTCTGGATGGCGCCGAGCACGACCTCGGGGTCGCCGAACAGGTCCTGCAGCTCGGCCATCGATGCCTGCGGGTCCGACATGTCGACGGTGCCGAGCTTGTCGGAGAGCCCGCTGGCATCGGGTCGGAACCCGGCGGCGTACTCGCGCAGGCCGCGCTCCAGGGCGGCCCGGACGTGGGGCACGGCGAGCACGGCGTGGTGCGCGATCTCGTGCATGGAGAGCCAGAGCAGGAGGTCCTTGCGGTCGATGGACCAGTCGTCTGCGAAGGCGTTGACGTTGGGCAGCACCAGCAGCAGCTCGTCGGAGGGGTCGCGCGGGATCGGCAGGTCGTACTGGCCGAAGCTGCGCTGGGCCAGGTGGCCGATCATCCCGCCGGCGGTGACGCCGAGCATCATCGGGGCCATCGACCCCATGATCTGGGTGAGCATGGCGGCGAAGGGGTCGCCCTGCTCGGCCGGGTCCGACGGCGCCTCCGGGGCGGCCGACAGGGACGAGGCGAGGGATTCGAACAGCGGCTTGTAGGCGTCGAGGCTGCGCTGCACCCACTGCATGCGGGTGACGGGCACGACCTGCACACCCCGGCCGGTCATCGACGTGGACAGCCCGGTCTTCTGGGCGATGTGGAGGTCGGCCACCCGGGCCAGCTGCTCGACGTCCATGCGGGCGATGGGGTCGATGTTGGGCTCGGACTCGCCGCCCGACGCGACCTGCATGGCCATCTGGCGGGCCGCGTCCCACTGCAGGCCGCTGCCTGCGCCCCCCATGCCCCCGAGCATGCGCCCGAGGTCGCCGAGGAACGGCATGCCCTCGAAGGGGTTGTCGTCACCGGTTGGACCGAAGCCGCTCATCACGGCCATGGTAGGGCGATGGCACGGATCGCGGTCACCGGCGCAGCGGGCCCGGTCGGCCGCCGGCTGTGCGCCCTGCTGGCCGCCGATCCCGACGTGGAGCTCGTCCGCGCCATCGACCGCCGCCGCGTCCACCTGCCCGACAGCGGCCGGGGCGCCCCCCGCCGCGAGCGCCTCGACATCCGCCGCGAGCACCTGCGGGAGGCGGACCTCGACGACCTCCTCGACGGGATCGACGTCGTCTGCCACCTGGCCGCCTCCGACCCGCTCGAGGCCACGTCGTCCGACCACGACCTGGTGGCCACCGCCCGGCTCCTCGAGGCGCTGGACCGATCCCACGTCGACCAGCTCGTCGTGCGCACCTCGGCGACCGTCTACGGCGCGTGGCCGGACAACCCCGTGCCCCTCACCGAAGCCGCCGACCTGCGCCCCAACCCGGAGACCCCGTGGGTCCAGATGCGGGTGCGCATCGAGGAGCAGCTGCGGGCCTTCGCGACGTCGCACCCCGACGTCGCGGTCGCCGTGCTGCGTCCGAGCGTCACCGTCTCGGACGAGGGTCCCGACGAGCTGGGCCGGGTGCTGGCCGCGGCGCGCGTGGTGGCCCCGGCCGACGGGGCGTCCCCGGCGCAGTTCGTGCACGTGGACGACGTCGTCGCCGCGGTGGACGCCGTCCGGCGCGCCCGCGCCGAGGGCGCCTTCAACGTGGCGCCCGACGGGGCCATCCCCGCCGACCGCATCCGCGCCCTGGTCGGCGGCGCCCCCCGGGTGCCGCTGCCCGCGCCCCTGGCCCGCCGCCTCACCGCCATCGGCTGGCGGTACCGCCTCGCCCCGACCCCGCCCGGCTTCGTCCCCTTCGTCACCGACTCCTGGGTCGTGGCCAACGACCGGATCCGGACGCTGGGCTGGACGCCGACGATGACCAACGAGGAGGTCTACGTCGCCGGGCACGACGCCGCGCCGTGGGCCCAGATCTCCCCGAAGCGCCGCCAGGAGCTGGCGCTCGGTGCCACCGCAGCCGTGCTGGTCGCCGGCGGCGTCGCCGCTGCCGCTGCGGTGCGGCGGACCCTGCGCTGATCAGCCCTTCCGGGTCAGCGTGACCTGCACCTCGCGGGCCTCGCCGTCCCGGTGGACCTCGAGCACGACGACGTCGCCGGGCACGTGCCGGCGCAGGACCGCGATGAGCGCCGACATGGTCGGGGTCGGGTCGCCGTCGACCGACATGACCACATCGCCGGGTTCGATGCCGGCACGTCGGGCTGGCCCGTCGTCGGTCGCCTCCACCAGCGCGCCCCCGGAGAGGCCCATGTCCATCGCCTCGTCGACGTCGAGGTCGGTGCCGCGCAGGCCGAGCCAGACGTGCTCGGCCCGCCCGTGCTCGACGAGCTGGTCGACGACGTGGCGGGCCAGGTCGATCGGGGTCGCCACGCCGAAACGGGCGCCACCGCTCGAGGCGCTGGCACCGCTGATGATGCCCACGATGCCGCCCCGCTGGTCGACGAGCGCACCGCCCGCCGTCCCGGGAGCGAAGGCCTTGTCCACGAGGATCATCCCGTGGTGGGTGGCGCCGTCGCCGGACTCGAGCCGCTTCCCGACCGCCGACACGACACCCGAGGACACGGTGAGGTCCCAGCCGCCGGCGGGGGAGGCGCCCACCGCGACGGCGAGCGACCCCACGGCGACCGGATCGGCCTCGACGGCCAGCTCGGGGGCGTCGAGCTCGATGTCGACCTGCAGGACGGCGATGCCCGTGACCTCGTCGATGCCGACGAGGCGAGCGATGGCGGCCTCGCCGCCGTGGAGGACCACGTCGATCTCGTCGGCGCCGGCGATCGAGGGCCCGTCGGTCACCAGGTAGCCGTCCGGGCGCCAGGCCACGGCACTGGCCGGGGTCTGCTCCTCGCCGCGGTGGACCAGCAGGGCCGCCACGGAGGGGGCGGTGCGGCGGGCGACGTCGGCCACACCGCCCTCGACGCCGTCGAGGACCGAGGTCTGCGACGCGACCTGGCGCTCCACGACGCGCTCGTCGAAGCCCCCGAGCGCCGCCACGGCGCCCACGGCGAGGGTGGCGCCGGCGATGCCCGACACCAGCATCAACCCGGCGGTGCGCCGGTCGATCCCCGGGCGCGGCGGGGCCGCCGCGGGGACCGCGCGTCCCGACGCCACCTCGCTCGGGTGGCGCCACAACCGGTCCTCTGGGGGCAGCGGCGGGGTGTACCCGACGTCATCGGGGTCGTGTGCGTCCTCGCCGTGCCCGTCGCCGGGATCGCCCGGAAGCAGCGGGGGCACCGGAGCGACCCTACCGACGGCTCGCGGGTCGTGGACGTCGCCCCGCCGGCGCTTCACCTGTTCTGCGCGCCGGATCGTAGTCTTGGACCAGATGATCCCCTCCGCCACCCCCGAGCCTCCGGCGCGCGGCCACGACTGGTTCGCGCTCACCGAGGCGCCCCTGCCGGTGCAGGTGGCCACCGACTGGGCGGTGCGCCCCGACTGCGGCGGGGTCGTCACCTTCGTCGGCACGGCCCGGGACCACAGCGAGGGTCGTCCCGGGGTCGAGTTGCTGGAGTACGAGGCCTACGAGACCGAGGTCGTTCCCCGCCTCGCCCGCGTCGCCGCCGAAGCCCGCGCCCGGTGGGCGACCGTGGGCAACATCGCCCTGCTGCACCGCATCGGCCCGCTCGCCGTCACCGACGCCGCCGTGGTCGTGTCCGTGTCGGCGCCGCACCGGGACGAGGCCTTCGCCGCGGCCCGGTTCTGCATCGACGCCCTCAAGCAGTCGGTGCCGATCTGGAAGAAGGAGCGCTGGGACGGGGGCGAGAGCTGGGGCCTCGAGGCCCAGCACCTGCAGGACCCCGCCCTCGTGCCCGGGCCCGAGGCCGACGGATGATCCCGTTCCTGCTCGTCATCGTGGTCATCGTCGTCGTGGGCGTCAGCGTGCTGGCCTACCGCGGGCGGCCCGAGAGCTCCATGGAGTCCGGCATCCGCTCGTTCCGGCGCGAGATGCGCGCCCTCGCCCCGCCGCCCGAGCACCGCCGGGGCCCCGACGACCACCACCCCGACTCGCCACCCCAGGACGTCGAGTAGCCGTGGCGCGCGACCTCGCCATCGACCTCGGCACCGCGAACACGCTCGTGTACGCGAAGGGCCAGGGCATCGTCATGAACGAGCCCACCGTGATCGCGCTCAACAAGCGCAACGGCGACGTGCTCGCCATGGGCCGGGAGGCCTGGCAGATGATCGGGCGCACGCCCAGCTACATCATCGCCGTGCGGCCGCTGCGCCAGGGCGCGATCACCGACTTCGACATCACCCAGCGCATGATCCGCCTGATCCTGCAGCGCGCCGGGGTGAACCGCTTCAACCGCCCCCGCGTGGTCATCTGCGTGCCGTCGGCCATCACCGAGGTCGAGCGCCGCGCCGTCACCGAGGCCGCCCGCCGGGCCGGTGCGGCCGACGCGCAGCTCCTCGAGCAGCCCATGGCCGCCGCCATCGGGGCCGAGCTGCCGATCCACGAGCCGGTGGCCAACATGGTCATCGACGTCGGCGGCGGCACCACCGAGACCGCGCTGATCAGCCTCGGGGGCATCGTCGCCCTGCAGGCCGTGCGCGTCGGCTCCTTCGACATCGACGCCGCCATCCAGTCCTACGTGCGTCGGGAGTACGGCATCGCCATCGGCGAGCGCACGGCGGAGGAGATCAAGATCGCCATCGGCTCGGCCTGGCCGATCGACGACGAGGTGCGGGCCGAGGTCCGGGGCCGGGACCTGATGTCCGGGTTGCCCAAGACCGTGATCCTCTCCAAGCCCGAGGTGCGCGAGGCCATCAGCGAGCCGGTCACCGCCATCGTCGACTCGGTCATCGCCTGCCTCGGCCAGGCCCCGCCGGAGCTGGCCGACGACCTCATCAGCACCGGCATGCAGCTGGTCGGCGGCGGCGGGATGCTGCAGGGCCTCGACCGACGGATCTCGGTGGAGACCGACATCCCGGTGCAGCTGGTCCAGCAGCCGCTCGAGTCGGTCGTGCTCGGCGCCGGGCGCTGCGTGGAGGCCTACGACGACCTCAAGGTGATGTTCATGGGCGGGCGGGCCGTCTGAGCAGGCCGTCCGGGCCGCGCTGTCACCGCATCGTCATGGTTCCGTCGGGGGACGTAGCAGGTCGAACCCGTCCCAATCGGACGTCGAAGGTGTGACATGCGTCGACGCCGGCCGGCGATCGGTGTAGGTTGCGGCCCGCTAATGACGCAGCGTCCAGTAGGTCCCGCTCGGGACGGGGGCGCTGCGGACGCAAGACTGCCCGCTCCGGCGGGCCGTTCCAGGGGGAAAACAGCATCGCTGCACTACTCGACGTCTCCGACGTCACCGTCCGCTTCGGCGGCGTCGTCGCCCTCGACGGGTTGTCGTTCGCCATCGACGAAGGCCAGATCTGTGCGCTGATCGGCCCCAACGGCGCCGGCAAGACCACGCTCTTCAACGTGGTGAGCCGGGTGTACGACCCCACCGAGGGCCACATCACCTACGACGGCGACGACCTCATCCACCTCGCCCCGCACACGATCGCACGGGTCGGCATCGCCCGCACCTTCCAGAACCTGGCGCTGTGGCCCGGCATGAGCGTGCTCGAGAACGTCATGGTCGGCATGCACACGACGTCCAAGCAGTCGTTCCTCACCGCGTCGCTGCGCCTCGGGCTCAGCAAGGAGGAGCGCCAGCTGCGGGAGAAGGCCCACGCCGTCCTCGAGGAGCTCGACCTGCAGGCCTTCGCCCGCCACCCCGCCGCCGGGCTGCCCTTCGGCACGCTCAAGCGGGTGGAGCTGGCCCGGGCCATCGTGTCGGATCCCCGCCTGCTGCTCCTCGACGAGCCGGCCGGCGGCCTCACCCACAGCGAGGTGGACGAGCTGGCCTCGGTCATCAAGACCGTCCGGGACAACCGCAACCTCACCGTGCTGCTGGTCGAGCACCACATGCACATGGTGATGGGAATCTCCGACAAGGTCGTCGTGCTCGACTTCGGCTCCAAGATCTCCGAGGGCCTGCCCTCGGAGATCCAGCGCGACGAGCGGGTCATCGAGGCCTACCTGGGGGCACCGGCGTGACCGACGCGACCACCAGCCCCGCCGGGTCGCCTGCATCCACCGGCAAGCCCATCCTGCAGGTCTCCGACGTCCACGCGGCCTACGGCATGGTCCGGGTGCTGCACGGCATCGACCTCGAGGTGCGCGACGGCGAGGTCGTCGTGGTGCTCGGGGCCAACGGCGCCGGCAAGACCACCACGATGCGGGCGATCTGCGGCCTGGTCGACACGACCGGCTCCATCCGCCTCGACGGCAAGGAGATCGTCGGCAAGAAGTCGGCCGACGTCGCCCGCCTCGGCGTCGCGCACGTCCCGCAGGGCCGCGGCACCTTCGCCGACCTGTCCGTCGAGGACAACCTGCAGGTCGGCGCCTTCGTCCGAAAGGACAAGGAGATCCGCTCCGACATCGACCGCTGGTACGAGGTCTTCCCCGTGCTGGGGGAGCGCCGCCAGCAGCAGGCCGGCACCCTCTCGGGCGGCGAGCAGCAGATGCTGGCCGTGGCCCGGGCCCTCATGGGCCGGCCCCGGCTGCTCCTGCTCGACGAGCCCTCCCTCGGGCTCGCTCCGATGATCGTGCAGAACGTGTTCCGCAACCTGCAGTCGATCCGGGAGGAGTTCGGCACGACGATGCTGGTCGTCGAGCAGAACGCCAACCTCGCCCTCGGCATCGCTGATCGCGGCTACGTCATCGAAGCGGGCCGGATCGTGCTCAGCGGCACGGCCGACGAGCTGAGCAGCGACGACGCCGTGCGCGCCGCCTACCTCGGGTACTGAGCCCATGACCACCACCTCCCACCCCCGACAGGAGATCTGACTCCGTGGAGCTCTTCCTCGCCCGCCTGTTCGACGGGCTCTCCTCCGGCGCCACCTACGCAGTGATCGCCGTGGCGCTCGTGCTCATCTACAAGGCCACGACGCTGATCAACTTCGCCCAGGGCGAGCTGGCCATGCTCGGCTCGTTCTTCGCCTACATCCTGGCCATCGAGCAGGGCATCCCGCTCTATCTGGCGATCGTCCTCGCGATGCTGCTCTCGGCGGTGCTGGCTGCCGGCATCGAACGGGTGCTGATCCGGCCGTTCGACCCGGCCGACCACCTGCCCCTGGTGATCATCACCCTCGGGTTGTTCCTGGTGATCAACGCGGTGGCCGGCATGATCTGGGGCTTCGACCCCCGCAGCTTCCCCCGGATGTTCCCCGAGGGCGACGTGTGGAGCATGGGCATCGCCCGGCTCCGCTGGTACACGGTCGGCACGATGGCCACGGTGCTCGTCCTGCTCGTCCTGCTCACGCTGCTGCTGAAGAAGACCAAGATCGGCCTCGCCTTCCGTGCGGTGTCGTCCAACCTCGAGTCCTCCGGCCTGGTCGGCGTGCGGGCCGGACCCACCCTGCAGTTCGGCTGGATGCTGGCCACCGCGGTCGGCACCCTGGCCGGGGCCTTGTTCGTCGCCGACCCGTTCCGCCAGCTCGACCCGACCTGGGCCCAGCGGGTGCTGATCTTCGCCGCGGCCGCCGCGGTGCTCGGGGGGCTCGACAGCCTCTGGGGTGCCCTGGCCGGCGGCATCATCCTCGGCCTCGTCGAGTCCATGGTCGTGGGCTACGTCGACTGGATCCCGAACCAGATGGGCCTGGCCGCCGCGGTCGTGGCGATCATCATCGTCCTGGTCATCAGACCCAATGGCCTGTTCGGGTCGAAGGCGGTGGAGCGAGTATGAGCCAGCCACGCCCCATCACCGAGGGCTCCACCGCCCACCGGGTCTACCGGTACGTCCCCTGGGCGATCTTCGCCTTCATCGCCATCACCGCGCCGTTCTGGGCCGCCCACACGCCGGCGTTCAGCATCGGCGAGTCCACGCTCACGTTCAGCCTCGGCAACCTCAACCACGCCGTGGCCTACATGGTCGGCGTGCTCGGCCTCGGCATCCTGGTCGGGTACAACGGCCAGATCTCGCTGGGCAACAGCTTCTTCATGGGCGTCGGCGGCTACGTCACCGCCACCCTCGTGACCGACGACGGCTGGTCCTTCCTGGCGACGCTCGTCGTCGTCCTGCCCGTCTGCTTCGTCATCGGCATGCTCATCGGCCTGCCGGCGCTGCGGATCAAGGGCCTCTACCTGGCCCTAACCACCCTCGGCCTCGCCGCGGTGTTCCCGTCGATCGTGCGCATGGAGCAGCTCCGCGACCGCACCGGCGGCGCCAACGGCAAGCGGATCGAGTCCGACCTCGACGCCCCGGGCTGGGTGCCCATCGAACCCATCGGCGACTTCCTCTCCTCCATCCCGCTGGTGGGCGAGTGGGCCTACGGCGAGGGCGTGAGCGGCCGGGAGGCCGACGCCGTGTGGGTGTACCTGCTGCTCGCCGCCCTCACCGCTGCCGCCTTCTGGGTGGCGCGCAACCTCATCTACAGCCGGCCCGGCCGCTCGATCATCGCCATCCGCGACAACGAGACCGGCGCCGCCGTGAACGGCGTCAACGTCCCGATGACCAAGACGCTCACCTTCGGGTTCAGCGCCATGCTCGGCGGCCTGTCCGGGACCATGTACGCCATGGCCATCGGCTTCGTGGCCCCCGACGTGTTCGGCATCAACCTGGCCATCTTCCTCATCGTCGGCCTGGTGGTCGGCGGCGTGGGCACCCTGAGCGGAGCGATCATCGGAGGCATCGTCATCGTCTTCGTCCCGGTGTGGTCCGCCCAGATCGAGTCGGTACCCGGCGTGCCCGAGCGGTTCCTCCGGGGGCCGACCGGCCTGTTCATCCTCGGCGTCCTGCTCATCGTGCTGACCTTCTTCCTGCCCGGCGGCATCGTCTACGGCATGCGCAAGATCCGGGCCCGCTTCGTCCAGATCGTGCCCGACCGCCAGGTCGCCGGCGACGACGTCGTGGTGGCGACGGGTGATGCCACGGGCGGGAAGATGTCCCGCCACGGCGGGAAGACGGCGCTCGACGTCGACGACGATCCCACCCTCCCCGACGATGATCCTCACGAGGAACAGGCCAAGCGCATCCTCGACCGGGACGACGGAGCCGAATCGGCTCCCGTGTCCGCCCCTGCACAGCAAACCAACCAAGGAGAAACAACGTGAGAGCATCCCGACTGTGGCGGATCTTCGCCATGCTGCTGGCGCTGTCGCTCGTCGCTGCCGCCTGCGGTGACGACGACGACGACACCGACGCAGCGACCGACGACACCACCGAGGACACCGCCGACGACGGCGGCGACGACGGCGGCGAGGACGACGGCGATTCCGGCGCCATGGAGGGCGAGATCGAGGTCGCCGAGGGCACCGTCATCAACACCGACGACTGCCCCTCCGACTGGGATCCCGAAGCCGGCCTGACCGACGACGAGATCACGCTGTTCATGAGCCTGCCCGAGTCCGGGCCCGTGGCTGCCCTCGGTGGCCTCGACGACGGCATGCGCGCCTGGTTCGACCAGATGGAGCCCATCGACGGCCGCACCATCAACCTGGTCTCGTCCGACGACGCCTACGACCCGGCCCGCACCCTCAGCAACGTCGAGGACTCGCTCGAGACCGAGGAGCCCTTCGCCATGACCTACATGGTCGGCACGGCCAACGTGCTCGCCGTCCGCGACCTCGTCAGCGACGAGTGCATGCCCATGCTGTTCAACTCCACCGGCTTCCCGGCCTGGGGTGATCCGGCTGAGTACCCGTGGACCATCGGCGGCCTGCTCGGCTACAACACCGAGGCCGACCTGTGGTGCACCTACGTCAACCAGGAGATCGGCGAGGACGCCACGGTGGCGGCCCTCTTCATGGACAACGACTTCGGTCTGGCCTACGAAGAGACGGTCAACGAGTGCGACATCGATCTGGTCGAGAGCGTCCGCCACGACCCGGCTGCTCCTGACGTCACCAGCGAGATCACCACGCTGGCGTCCTCCGACGCCGACGTCGTGCTCCTCGGCACCACCGGGGCGCCGTGCCCGCAGGCGATGGCCGCCATCGCCCAGTCGAGCTGGCAGCCGCAGGTGATCCTGTCCAACACCTGCCAGGGCATCGCCACGTACTTCGCGCCGATCGACCCGGCCGGTGATGGCGTGCTCGTCGCCGCCACCGCCAAGGAGGCCGGCGAGCTCGAGGACGAGGACGTCATGGCCGCCCGCGAGGCGCTCGAGGCCGCTGGCCTCAACCCTGACGAGGGCTCGTTCTACACCGGCGTGATCTTCGCGCACACCGTGGAGAACACCCTGCGCGCCGCCGCCGAGATGGAGGGTGGCCTGAACCGGGTCAACCTCATGCGGGCCGTCTGGAACGCCGACTTCTCGAACCCCCTGGGGCTCGACGGCGGTACCTACCAGACCAACGGCACCAGCGACGCCTATCTCGTCGAGGCCGCGCAGTTCGTGCAATACGTCCCGCCGGCGGAGGGCGAGGAGCTGGGCCGCTACGAGCCGGTCGGCGACCTCATCAACATCGAGGGCCAGACCGGCTCCGTCGGGGGCTGATCTCCTCCTTCGGGCTCACCTGAGCTGACGAACCGGACGGTGGCCGGCCCCTCGGGGCCGGCCACCGCCGCGTCCGGGCTGGGTTGCCGTCAGGCGAGCAAGTCCTCGGCGGCCTGGCGGACCTGGCGGTCGCGGTCGGTCAGCGCGCGCTCGAGGGCGGCATCGACCTCGGGTCCTTCGAAGGCGGCGAGGGCGAGGACAGCCCGCCGCCGGAGGGTGGCCCGACCCTCCAGGGCGAGGAGCACGGCCGGCAACCCGACCGGGTCGCCGAGCGCGCCGATGGCGGCGACCGCGGCCTCCCGGACCAGGTGCTCGGGGTGCTCCGTCGCCAACCGGGCCAGCGCCTCCGCCGCGCCAGGCTCCGGGGGCTGGCGCTCGCCGGCGGCCCAGGCCGCGGTCTCGGCCACGACCGGGTCGTCGTCCTCGAGCAGCGCCAGCGCGGCAGGCGGCCGATCGCCCGGTCGGGTTGCGATCAGCGACAGGGCGCGCCGGCGGACACCGGGGGCCGGGTCGGCGAGCGCGGCCGCCAGCTCGTCGTCGCCCAGCGCGCCGATCCGGTCGAGCGCCGCCAGGGCCGTGGCCCGCACCTTGTGGTCCTCGTCGGAGAGCAGCGAGCGGGCGGTGGCCTCGTCGCCGGTGTGCCCGGCGACGGCCGCGTCGCGCCGGCGGGTGGCGGCGTCGCGGCTCAACCGACGGCGCCGTCGACCAGCTCGGCGACCAGGCCGAACGCGGCTCCGGCGACCGCGGCGATGCCCACACCGATGACCGCCAGGGTGAGGAGGAGGAACACGAGGCTGACGAGCTTGCGCCACAGCGGGACCCGGGCGACCTCCCGGTAGGTGCCCTCCACCGCCGTGTAGGCGGACGGGATCTTCTTCTGGCCCCGGCGGCCGGCCGGAGCCGACGCCGGGAGGGGTGCCAGCGGCGTCCCGACCGGCTCGAACGCCGCCTGCTCGGGACCGGGTGCCGCCGGCGCCGGCTCGGTTGCGGAGGTGCCGGATGGCGGGGTGGCCGTCGTGCCACCCCGCCGGGTGGGCCGTAGGCTGCCCGGAGCGAACCGACCCAGCAGACGCGAGAGCCCGCGGGCGTCGACCAGCCACACGGCCAACAGGCCGGCGCCACCGCCGAGCACCACGAGCAGGATGAGAGTGAGCACCGAGGACGAGAGCGTACCGGGGGCGGTCGGCACCCGTGAGCACGACCGGACCATCCCCGACCCTCCCGATGCCCCGGTGTCGCGGCGGCGCACGTGGCCGTGGTGGCTCGCCGCGGTCGCCCTGCTGGGGACGGCGGCCGCGCTGTTCGCGGCGTTCACGGTGCAGATCGGGCACTTCGAGTTCCGCCCCGGATCGGCCCGCCCCACCACCGACCTGGTCGACGTCGGCGAGGGCGTCGAGGTCCACCCGCCCGCCGGCGAGATCGCCTTCACCACGGTCTCGCTGCGCCAGTCGACCGTGGCGTCCTACGTGTGGGCCTGGTTCGACGACGACGTCCAGGTGGTGGCCGACGAGCTCATCCTCGGCGACCGCTCGCCCCAGGAGAACCGCCAGTTCAACCTGCAGCTGATGGACACCTCCAAGCAGGACGCCATCCGGGTCGCGCTGCTGGAGCTGGGCTACGAGGTGCCGGTCACCATCGACGGGGTCGTTGTCGTCGGCGTGCAGGAGGGCTCCGCGGGCGAGGGCCTGCTGGAGCGGGGCGACTCCGTGGTCGCCATCGACGGCGAACCGCTCGACGACATCGACGACGTGAGCCGCATCATGGGGCCCAGGGCCCCCGGCGAGACGGTCGTGCTCTCGGTGGAACCGGCCGAGGGCGGCGACCTCGCCGAGGTCCCCGTGGTGCTCGGTGCATCGCCCGACGACCCTGCCCGCGGCCTCATCGGCATCTCGCTCGAGCCCCGGAGCCCCGCCTACGACTTCCCGATCGACGTCGACATCGACAGCGGCAACGTCGGCGGGCCCTCGGCCGGGCTCGCCTTCACCCTCGCGGTGCTCGACGTCCTCACCCCCGGCGAGCTCACCGGCGGCCTCGACGTCGCCGTCACCGGCACGATCGACGGGGCCGGCAACGTCGGCGACGTGGGCGGTGTCCGACAGAAGACCGCGGCGGCGATCGACCAGGGCTACGACGTGTTCCTCGTCCCGAGTGGCGAGTTCCAGGAGGCCCACGAGCGAGCCGGAGACGCCCTCGAGGTGATCTCGGTCGATACCCTGGGGGATGCCCTCGACGCGCTGGCATCCCTCGGTGGGAGTGGACTGGGGAACCCCGCCGACGTGGGCTGAACCCTTCCCTGATCCGGTAGGCCTGGCATGACGACGGAAGCGGCCCAGCTGCAGTTCGCCGCCGAGTTCACGCTGTTCATGGCCGCCATCGCCGCGATCGCGATCACGGCCCTCCGCCCGGAGCTGCTGGCCCGCCGCGCGCTCGGGCGGGCCCTGCTGGTCGTCGGGTCGACGGCGCTCGCCGCAGCCGCCTTCCTGCACGGCTCGCTCCTGCTCGACGACGGCAGCGACCCGGTGCTGGTCGGGCTCCGCCTCGGCGGCATCGCCGGCCTCGCAGCGGCGATCGCCAGCTGGCGGGTCGGCCGTGGGGCCCAGGGTGCAGCCGCCGCCGGCGTGCTCGCGCTGGCCGCGGCCGAAGGACTCGTCGCCGCCGAGCTGGAGACCGCCGGCGACGTGGCCCGAGGCCTCGGCGCCGTGCTGTTCGGCATCGGCCTGGTGCTGGCCTCCCGCCGGGCCATCGCGGCCCGGGTCGCCATGGCCGCGGCCACGGTCGTCCTGCTCGTCGTCACCGTCCTGTCCATCGCCCTGTCGGTCGTGATCGCCGAGAACGTCGAGGACGAGGCCGCCCGCCGCTACGAAGCCCGGGCCGAGACCGAGTCGCAGGTCTTCACCGACACCAGCAGCTCCGCCCTCGTGGCCGCGGAGCTCACCGGCCGGATCATGGCCCAGCTGCCGGGGCAGATCCGGACGGCCACCGACCCGGCCGCCGCACCGGGCGAGGTCAAGGTGGCCCGGGCCGAGCTGACCGATGCGCTCGTGAACATCCGCACCACGGTCCTGCAGGTGCGCTTCCCCGGTCCCATCACCGTCCACGGCGCCGACGGTCGACTCGCTGCGTCCCTCGATCTGTCCGACGCCGTGCGGATCTCGCTGCTGGGAGACGCGACCATCGCCGAGGTGCTCGAGGCGAGGGTGCCCACCGAGGCGGTGGGCATCGTCGGGAACCGCGCCTACGCCATCGGCGCCGCGCCGATCACCGACGCCGCAGGCGAGTTCCTCGGCGTCGCCGTCGTCACGTCCCGGCTCGACGACGAGTTCCTGGCCGACCGGATCACGGACCAGGAGTCGGTCGACGAAGGGATCGGCATGGCCGTCGCCGACCGGCGCCGCATCTACGCCGTCGCCGGACCCCAGGCCAGCGCGCCCGAGACGCTGGAGCTGGCGGGCGACGCCCTGCGCGAGGGCGAGCGGCGCACGACGGTGGACGGTGATCGCTTCGTCGTCGCCGACACCGTCGACCAGGACGGGACCCCCACGCTGGCAGTGGTCATCAACCTGCCCCAGAACAGCATCGACGCCACCCGCCAGGACCTGTTCCGGCTGCTGTTCCTGGTCGCGCTCGGTGCGGGGGCACTGGCCATGGTCCTCGCCGGCTACGCCGGCAACCGGATCGGCGCCGGGCTGAGCCGGCTCACCACCGTCACCGGGGAGCTGCAGCAGGGCCGCCTGTCGGCCCGTGCCGAGGTCGGCGCCGAGGACGAGCTCGGCGTCCTGGCCTCGACCTTCAACCAGATGGCCGCGTCGCTGCAGTCGATGACCGACGACCTGCGCTCGGCTGCGGACCAGGAGTCCGCACTGCGCGGCCGGCTGGAGGGCGTGGTCGGCGGCATGGGCGAGGCGCTCGTCGCCGTCGACGACCGGGGCCGCATCACGGACTTCAACGCCTCGGCGGAGGAGCTCATCGGCCTGCCGGCCCGCGACGTGATCGGCCGCACGCTGGCGAAGGCCTGCACGATCACCGGCGAGGACGGCGTCGACGTGACGCCGCGCTTCGTGAAGCCGGTGGTGGACTCCTGGTCGGCCGCCCTCGACGTGGTCCGGACCGATGGCACCACGGTGCCGGTGGCGGTGTCGGCCGGGCCGCTGCGAGGTCCGGCAGGGATGCTCACCGGCGCCGTCTTCGTGCTCCGCGACGTGCGCCGCGAGCGCGAGATCGAGCAGATGAAGACCGACTTCATCGCCAACGTGAGCCACGAGCTGCGCACCCCGCTGACCCCCGTCCTCGGCTACGCCGACATCCTCGCCACCCGGGACCTCGGTCCCGAGCAGACCAAGCGCTTCGCCGGCGAGATCCACGAGTCGGCCCGCAAGCTGCTCCGGGTCACCGACCAGCTGGTGCAGTTCGCCACCCTCGCCGCCGGCCGCCTGCAGCTGCACGAGGAGCCGGTCGAGGCCCGCCAGCTGCTCGAGGCCCTGGCCGACCGGTGGAACGACCGGCTGCCCGACACCCACCGCCTCACCCGTCGGGTCGCTCGTCGCATGCCGCCGGCCGTGCTCGACCGCCGCTACGTCGACGTCGCCCTCGACGAGCTGATCGACAACGCCGTGAAGTACTCGCCCGAGGGTGGCCGCATCCGCGTCAGCGCGTCGGTGCACGAGAACGGCGCCGGGCCCCGACTCGTGCTCGCGGTGGACGACCAGGGCGTCGGCATCGACCCGGACCGCCGGGAGTCCATCTTCGAGGACTTCGCCCAGGCCGACGGCTCCATGACCCGCCGCTTCGGCGGTCTCGGCCTCGGCCTCGCCCTGGTCAGCCGCATCGTGCGGGCCCACGGCGGCGACCTGTCGTGCACGTCGGAGGTCGGCAAGGGCACCACCGTGCGGATGGTCCTGCCGCTGGATCGACCCGCGCCCCGGCCATGACTTGGCGGGCCGTGCTCGCGGGGTGCGCGGCCCTGGTGCTCGTCGCGGGGGTGCTCGCCGTGGTGCTCCGGGAGGACGCCCACGGGCCCGGCCCCGACCACGCCCGCATCGAGGTGGATGGCGCCGCGACCGTCACGGCGGCCGACGGCTCGACCCGGGAGGTGGTCGACGGGGACGAGGTGCTGGCCTTCGGGGAGCAGGTGGCGATGACCTCCGGCACCGGGGTCCTCGAGCTCGCCGACGGCTCGACCTACGAGCTCCGGGCCCGGGAGGACACGGCCACGCTCGTGGCGGTCGGTGCGCCGCCCCGGGTCCTCGGCGGCGAGCTCCTCGTCCTCGACGGCTTCCCCGCCCAGGTGTCGGTGGACACGGCCACGCTGACCGCGCAGGGCGCGCTGCGCGTGGACGCCGACGACCTCGTGGCGAGCGCCTACGCGGGTCGGTCCCGGGTGACCGGGGTCGGCGACGTGGCGGAGCTGGTGGGGCTGCGTCGCCTCGTGCTCGTGGCTGGCGCCGCGCCCGAGCCGATCACCTACGACGGCACCGACGAGTGGGACCGGCGCTTCCTCGGCGAAGCGGTCGCCTTCGGCGAACAGCTCGAGGCGCTGGCCCGCGGCTACACCAGCGACCTGCCGCCCGGGCACGGCCGGTCGATGTCGTTCTTCCGGTCGGTGCTGCCCGCCCTGGAGGAGGCGCGCGAGCTGGGTGAGGACCTGCTCGACCCGGCCCGACCGCCGGGCGAGACGCTGGTCGGCGCGGCCATCACCGTGCAGGGTCGACGGGGCACCGCCCGCCAGCGCTGGCAGGAGGTCTTCTCCTTCCGTGACGCCGGCGCACCGTGGGGCCTGGTCGCCCTCGACCAGGGCGTGAGCTCGGCTCCCGTGCTCGACGCGATCGAGCTGGCCATCGGCGCATCCGACGATGCGACGGCGGCACCGACGACCACGCAGCCCGCCGCCCCGACGACCGTCGACCCCGGCGACACGACCACCACCCCACCGAGCACGGTCACCACCACCACCACCACCACGACCACGACCACGACAGCGCCGCCCGCGCCAGCGCCGGGTGGCGGGATCCTGGATCCGGTCGTCGGACCGGCCTCCGACGTGCTCGTCGAGCTGCTCGAGGTGCTGGGTCTGGACCCCTCGTAGGGCGTCGACGCAGGCGGGGCGGGGGTCCTCGGAGGCTCCACCGGCGCCCGGAGGGGCAGGCGTAGGGTTGCTCCCCGATGACCGACGACCCCCGCATCGATCCGGCCGATCTCCGGAACGTCCGCTTCCCGGGGTCGTCCCGTCGCTACGACGCCCGAGCGGTCGACCAGTTCCTGGAGACCGTCGCCGCGCGCATCGCAGCGACCAACGAGCTGGTCGACGAGCTGCAGGCGCGGATCGCCGAGATCGACACCGCCGCACCGGTCGCCGCCCCGGCGCCGCCGCCGCCCGAGCTGGCCCTCCTCGACGACGACGAGCTGGTGTCGCTCGTGGGCGCGGAGACGGCCTCCGTGCTCTCCACCGCCCGGCGCGCCGCCGAGGAGATCCGGTCCAAGGCCGAGGAGTCCGCGGCCCGGATGATCCGGGAGGCCACCGCCGAGGCCGACAAGCTCACCGACGAGGCCAAGGCGACCGCGACCGCCCTCACGACCGACGCCGAGCACGCGCTCGAGCAGGCGACCACCGAGGCCACCGCCGAGGCCGAGCGCATCCGCACCGAGGCGGCCGAGGACGCCGAGCGCACGAGGGCCGAGGCCACCGGGGCGATCGAGGCCGAACGGGCCGCCGCCGACGCCCGCCGCGCCGAGGCCGAGGAAGAGGCCGAGACGATCCTGGCCGAGGCCCGCGACGAGGGCCGGGGCATGGTGAACGAAGCCAAGGAGGTCCGCACCCGGATCCTCGAGGACCTCCAGCGCCGCCGCGACATCGCCCGGGACCACATCGAGCGGCTCCTCGACGGCCGGGAGCGCCTCCTCGCCGCCTACGGGCTGGTGCGGGAGAACCTCGACGACATCACCGGTCAGCTCGCCGATGCGCTGCCCGACCCCGGCGAGCCGGAGCTGCCCGACGGCTTCGTCGGCATCGTGGGGGCCAACGCCCCGACCGCGGACGCCGACGAGGACGGCGACGACGGCGAGGTCACGGGCAGCGAGGGCACGGTCGACGAGGACCGGTCCGAGGGCGAGGACCAGCCCGACGAGGCCGAGACCACCACGACGGCCGATGCGGTCGAGGCCGATGCGGTCGAGCCCGACGACACCGTGGCGCCGATCACCGAGACCGAAGCCGACATCGAAGGCGTCGACGACGCGGTCGACGAGCCCGCGGCGCCGGACGAGGAGACCGAACCGGAAGCGGGGGCCGAGCCGGAGGCGGAGGCCGATGCGGAGGTCGAGGACCACGAGGCCACCGAGCTCGACGCCGACGAGGCCGATGCCCACACCCCCGGCGGCGACGTGGACGAGCTGTTCGCCCGGCTGCGTGCCGAGCGGGAGGAGTCCGTCGCCAAGGCCCGCCAGGTGGTCGATGCCGGCACCGATGCCGCCGAGGTGGAGCCCGACGCGGTCGCGGCGGCGGATGACGACACGGTCGCAGCGGTCGACGCGGTGGAGGACGACACGGTGGAGGGCGACACGGTCGCCGCCGGTGACGAGCCCGCCGAGGAGGCGCAGGCCGAGGACCGCCCCGGCGGTGACGTCGACCGGGTGCCGGCCGAGTTCCTCGCCGACGAGCCCGCGCTGCTCGCCCGCGCTGATGCGCTCGGCCCGCTCGAGACCAAGCTGAACCGGGCGCTCAAGCGCCGGCTGGCCGACGAGCAGAACGAGCTGCTGGATCTGCTGCGACGCAGCGGGACCACCACCGCGGCCGAGCTGCTGCCCGACCTCCCGGTCCAGGTCGACGGCTACGCCCGCCTGGCCGAGAAGCACCTGCAGGCCGCGGCCACCGCCGGCGGGCAGGCCGCCGGGAGCGAGGTCGCGGCTGACGTCACGGCGCTGGCCCGGGCCCTCGGCGCCGCGCTGGTCGAGCCGTTCCGCCGCCGGGTGGAGCGCTCGGCGTCCGAGGTCGACGGCGATCCCGACGAGCTCGACGAGCGCCTCCGGGCCCTGTACCGGGAGTGGAAGGTGCAGCACATCGGGCCCGTCGCCGACGACGCCCTGCTCTCGGCCTACGCCCTCGGCACCCTCACCGCCGCAAAGCCCGACGGCCGGGTCAGGTGGCTCATCGACCCGTCACAGGGCCCGTGCCCCGACGCCCAGGACAACGCACTGGCCGGCGAGGTGGGTGCGGGGGAGCCCTTCCCCACCGGGGACCCGTGCCCACAGGCCCACCCCGGGTGCCGCTGCCTCCTCGTGACGGGCTGAGCCCCACCCGCCGAGGCCCTCGAGGCCCGACTCGCGGTGGCCAGCCCGCCAGTCATCGGTAGGCTCCGCGCCCTCCATGCGCCCACCCTCTGACATGCCAAGCCCCGCCGCGCGCCGTCCGCGCCCGGCCGGTTCGAACCGTGGACGCACGATCCTGATCGTCGCGGCCGTCGCCCTCTTCGTCCTGGTCACGTCGCTGCGCGGCATCGCCGGCTTCTACACGGACTTCCTGTGGTTCGACTCGCTCGGGTACGACGACGTCTGGCGTGGCGTGCTCGGAGCCCAGATCTCCCTGGCCGCGATCTTCGTGGTGATCTTCTTCGCCATCTGCTGGGCCAACCTCTACATCGCCGACCGGCTGGCGCCGAAGTTCCCCCCGGCCGGTCCGGAGCAGGAGGCGCTCGAGCGCTTCCGGGACGCCATCGGGCACCGCACGGGCCTGCTGCGCATCGGCGTGGCGCTGTTCCTCGCCCTCATCGCCGGCCTCGGCATGAGCCAGGAGTGGCGATCGTGGCTGCTCTTCGTCAACGGCGGCGACTGGGGCCAGCAGGACGCCCAGTTCGGCACCGATCTCGGCTTCTACATCTTCCGGCTGCCCTTCCTGTCCTCGGTCGCGGACTGGGCGTTCGCCTCGATCCTCATCATCCTCGTCGTCACCGTCGCCGCCCACTTCGCCAACGGCGGGATCCGGGTCCAGCCCACCGGTCCCGGTGCGGTCGGCCCGCGGGTGACCTCGCAGGTCAAGGCGCACATCTCCGTGCTGCTCGGCGTCCTCGCGCTCATCCGGGCTGCGGGCTACTACCTGCAGCGCTTCGAGCTCACCACCTCGAGCACCGGCTTCGTCGACGGCGCCGGCTACACCGACGTCAACGCCCAGCTCCCGGTGCTCAACCTGCTGGTCCTCATCTCGGCGGCGAGCTTCGTCCTGTTCATCGTGAACATCTGGCGCCGCGGCTGGGTGCTGCCCATCCTCGGCGTGGGCCTCTGGGGCCTGGTCGCGGTGGTGGCCGGCGGCATCTACCCCCAGTTCATCCAGCGCTTCCAGGTCGAGCCGAACGAGTCCTCGACCGAGGAGCCCTACATCGAGCGCAACATCGCCGCCACGCGCGAGGCGCTCGACCTCGGCGACGTCGGCAGCTTCGACTACGACCTGAACCGAGATGCCGACGAGGTCGACCTCACCGACAACCGCAACACGGTGCGCAACATCCGCCTGTGGGACCCCTCGGCCACCGTGCTCGGCCAGACGTTCCCCCGCCTCGAGGAGCTGCTGCCGTACTACCAGCTCAGCGACGTCGACGTTGACCGCTACGACATCGACGGTGAACCCACCCAGGTGGTGCTCTCGGTGCGCGACCTCAACACGGCCGGCATCCCCACCGGGTCCTGGGAAGCCAACCACGTCATCTACACCCACGGCTACGGCGTGGTCATGGCATCGGGCACGTCCAAGACCCCGCAGGGCCGACCCGACTTCTTCCTCCAGCAGGTGCCGGTCCGGGAGAACACCGACCTCGAGCTCGAGCGCCCGCAGATCTACTTCGGCGAGAACATGGGCGGTTACGGCATCACCGGCGCCAGCCGTGACGAGCTGGACTTCCAGATCGGCGACGAGACCCAGCTCACCCGCTACGAGGGCACCGACGGCGTCGGCATCGGCTCGTACCTGCGCCGCATCGCGTTCTCGCTGCGCTTCGGCCAGTACGACCCCTTGATCACCGACTTCATCACGAGCGACTCCCAGATCCACTACATCCGCGACGTGCGCGACCGTGCCCAGACGCTGGCGCCGTTCCTCGAGTTCGATGCCGACCCCTACCCGGTGGTCGTCGAGGGTGAGGTGAAGTGGATCATCGACGCCTACACCACGACCGACCGGTTCCCCTACGGGCAGGACGCGGACAACGGCGGCTTGCCCGCCGCCAGCGGCCTGAACAAGGGCTTGAACTACGTCCGCAACTCGGTCAAGACGGTGGTTGACGCCTACGACGGCACGGTCACCTTCTACGTGATCGACGACGAAGACCCCATCATCCAGGCGTGGCGCAGCGCCTTCCCCGATCTGTTCGTCGACATCGCCGACATGCCAGACGACCTCGTCGAGCACCTGCGCTACCCGGAGGACCTCTTCCGGATCCAGACGAACATGTGGGCCCGCTACCACGTGGACGACCCGCAGACCTTCTACAACAACAACGATGCGTGGAACGTCGCCCTGGACCCAGGCACCGCAGGCGCCGGCCCGGCCACGCAGACCACGAACGCCGCCGGCGAGCCGATCGGCCCGTCGGTGGGCGCCCGCGTCGACCCGTACTACCTGCTCACCCAGCTGCCCGGGGAGGATGAAGCCGAGTTCGTCATGCTGCGCAGCTTCGTGCCGTTCGGCGAGACCGATGACAACCAGCTGCTGACGGCGTTCATGGTGGCCCGGTCGGACCCCGAGAACTACGGCGAGCTGGTCACCTACGAGATGCCCCGCCAGAACCGGCCCGACGGCCCGGCGATCGTGGCTGACGCCATGCAGTCTGATCCGGTCGTGTCGGAGCTCCAGACGCTGCTCGGCACCGGTGAGTCGACCGTGAAGCTCGGCAACCTGATCCTCGTGCCGGTGGATGAGTCCTTGGTCTACGTGCGCCCGTTCTACGTGGAGTCCAACCAGGTCCGGATCCCCGAGCTGAAGAAGGTCATCGCCTTCTACGAGTCGGAGGTGGCGATCGCCGACACGTTGGAGCAGGCGCTGACCCAGCTGCTGGGTGAGGTGCCGGACCTCGAGGAGGTCGTGGACGAGGACCGTGAGGTGGTGGACGTCCCCGATGACCCCAACGCGCCGCTCGACCCCGACGACCCGACCGGCTCGGTGGACGAGCGCGCCGCACGGCTGCTCGAGGACGCCAATGCGCTCTACGAGGACGCCCAGGCGGCGCTGACCGCCGGGGACCTCGGCGAGTACCAGTCCCTGACCGAGGAGGCCCAGGAGCTGGTGACCGAGGCGCTCGAGCTGCTGGCCGCATCGACGACCACGACCACGTCCCCGCCGTCGGAGACCGAGGCCACCAACCCCGAGGACGAGGAGTCCGAGGAGGCCTAGCGGGAGCGGCTCAGCGCGCCGGCGTCCAGCCGGTGTCGTTGGGGGTCAGCTCGCGCAGGTCGATGGCTGCGTCTCGGCCCTGGACGGCCCGCAGCTCGTCGCGGACGGCGTCGAGGCGGGCCGCGAGGTTGACCTCGAGGCGGGACAGCTCGGCCGCGACCCGGGCGGAATGCATCCGGGCCTCGAGCAGGTCGCCGTTGCTCGGCACGTCCATGCGGTCGAGCAGGGCGTCGGACAGGGCGTCGACCCGGTGCTCGAGCTGGACCACGTGCCCGTGGAGCTGGGCCGACTGGGTGGCCAGCATCTTCAGGGCGCGCTCGGTGCGCTCGAGCGACTGGCCCGAGACCATCGGCACCAGCTCCTGGCTCGCCGCTGGTGCGGCGGCCTCGGTCGGCGCCGGGGTCTCGGGGGTGCGGCGACGGAACCAGGCCATGTCCCGACGGTAGATCTGCCACGGGCAGTCGGTGGTGGATGGCGATCACGCTGCGGGACGGGGCCGCCGGACCAGGTCGGGCCAGGTCGTGTCGGGCACGCCGAGGTCGTCGAGCAGGTCGAGCACGTCGTCGGCCGCCTCGGGGGAGCAGTGCGCATCGAGCCGGCGCTTGAGCAGGTGGAGGGGCGGGCACCGGTTGAGCAGGAAGCGGGCGAAGGAGCCCTCGTCCAGCCAGGCGGCGTCCTCGGGGCCGAGCTCGGGCACGGAGAAGCGGTCGAGGGTGGCGAGCTCCCGCATGCGGTCCCACGTGAGGACCCGGTGGAAGGCGGTGAGCACGTCGACCAGGTCGTCGCCGCCGATGGAGGTCCCTCGCCGGAGCAGCTCGGTCACCGGGTGGAGCACGACGGCGTCGGACAGGGTCTCGATCGGCTGGTCGGCCGCGACGATCGCCGAGAGCCACTCGATGCTCCAGTACGTGGACGGGTCGCACGGTGGGGGATCGGTGGGCAGGCCGAGCACGCGCCGGAGCAGGTCGACCTGCTCGCCGCTCGGGGCCTCGCCGCCCAGCGACTCCTCGAGGTCCTCGTCGTCGGCGCGGGTGCGGTGGGCGTGCTCGCCGGAGCGGGACAGGAGGGTGACGACGTGCACCCGGTGGCGACGCCGGGCCGGATCTCCCCGCTCGGCGACGTGGTATGCCCAGCCATGGGTGGCGATGCCGACGGCGTGCCACTCCGCCGGGGCGGTGGTGCCCAGGAGCGCATCGGTGGGGTGGAGCCCGTCGAGGGGCTTCACACCGAGGTCGAAGCCATCGGCGTCGGGTGTGGCGACGTGGAGCAGGCAGGGCTCGAGCTCGCCGGTCGCCAGGGCGTCGGTGAGGTGGTCGGCGAGCAGGTGGAGCGACGCATCGGTCGCGAGGTGGTCACCCATCGGTGCGGGCATGGCGGTGCCTCCAGACGTTCGGAGCTGGCTGCCCGTCTCATCCCGTGCGGGTGGGGCGGCGAGCGGCGCCGGTGGCGCCGGAGGCGGAGGTGATCCGCGAGGCCGAGGTCGGCTCGGGCCCGATCATGGCAGATGGGTGCTGACAGTTGCGGCGCGTAGGGTCGCCGGATGGCCAAGCGCAAGCGTCGAGGCGGTGGCGGACGGGTGACCCCGCCTGCACGGGTGTGGCCCGAGGACGAGCCGGGTCTTCCGCCGTTGGAGGGCATCGTGGCCGCCCTCGAGGACTTCGCCCAGGTGGGGGACCGGTCGCCGCTCGAGATCGAGCTGCAGATCTCCCAGTTCCTCGGCCAGCTCGGGGCCGGATCTGCGTCGCCCGGGCCGGGCGAGCCCGATCACGAGGAGCTGCTCAACGGCATCGTCGAGCTGTGCCTGCACCACCTCGAGGCGTCACCGCCCCGGGTGGTCATCGACTTCCTGTGGGTGCTCGACGCCTTCGACCCCGGTTGGCTGGCGTGGCCGCTGCACGAGCGCCTCGAGCGTGCGTCGTTGCCCGCCCGTCCTGCTTGGGCCATGGACGTGGGCCAGGCCGAGGTCCGCAGCGCCCACCGTGTGGAGCACGAGACCGGCGACGGCTACGACGTCGCCCTCGTCGCCCGGCACCGGTCGGCGGACAAGGACCATGTGGTGGCCGTCTACGTGGACCGCACCCTCGGGGGCCTGGCCACCGACCTGCTCGTCCACGACGACGCCGCGGAGTACCTGCGCCTGTCCGACGACGCTGACGGGATGGGCATCACCGACCTCGACCTCGGCGTGGCCGGTGCCACGATCGACGTCGCCATCGACGCGACGATGGCCGCCGGCGTGCCCGCCGCCGTGGCCGACGGGTTCTCCCCGCAGTGGGCCGTCGTCGAGCACTACGTGGCCAAGCTGCCAGCCGACGGCGAGCCGTTGCCGCAGCCGGAACCCGCGACTCCGCAGGAGTGCGCCGCCATCGTCGACCGCTTCCTCGCCAGCCTCGACGGCATGGCCCACAAGAAGGATGCCGAGCCGCTGCTCGCCGCGGTGGGCTTCGTGACCGAGGAGCTGGGCGGCGACCCGCTCCGCTGGAGCGCCCCCGTCACGCAGCTGATCCTCGGTGGCTGGTTGCCCCTGTCGGGCTTCGACGACGACGTGGTCGAGCGCTTCCCGAAGGTGCTGCGGGCCTTCGTACCGTGGGCGCACCGGGAGCACGGGTGGGGCGACCGCTACCTGCCCGAGGCGCTCGAGGTTTTGCGCGCTGCTGAGGCCGGCGAGCTGCCGGGACCGTCCCAGGGGAGTGGTCAGGTGGAGATCCTCGAACAGGCGGTGGCCGCCGGCGTGGACCTGGACGACGAGGCGGCGCTCGACGCCTTCCTGGACGAATACCTCGACGACGAGTAGCCGCCGGCCGGTCCTATGGGTCGGGGTCGCCGTGGAAGCGGCGGTGGGGTCGGGCTCGGTTGTCGGGGTTGCAGGCGACGCGTCCGTTGTCGGGGCGGGTCCTGCCGCCGGCGGTGACCGCTTCGATGTGGTCGATGTCGCAGTACTCGGCGGGCCGGTCACAGCCCCGGGCGGTGCAGTGGCGGTCGCGGACCTGGATGGCCCGGCGGAGCTTGCCGGTGAAGAACCGGTGCCGTTCGTTGTACGCGATCGGGACCTGGCCGGGCCCGTACACGTAGCGCTCCAGATCCGGATCCGACTCCAGGATCCGGGCCAGCTGGCGGGCCGACAGCGGCGTCTCGTTCCACAGCTCGGCCAGACCACCAGCCAGGGCATCCAAGCCGGCCACCACCACGACCAGGGGTCGGATCCGGGCCGCAGCGGACGGGTTCGCGACATGCGCGCGCTGGGCCATGACCACCAAGGCATCCGCCCGACGCTGCGCCGGCGTGCGGGCCAGCTCACTCGACAGCGGCTCCCGGCCGAGGCGGGTCTTGGCCTCGGTCCAGTCGGCTTTGAACAGCTCTTCGACGATGCCGTCGAACACGGTCTTGAACGCGGCACCACCGATCGCATCCAACAGCCCATCGATGACGACGGCGCCTTGGAAGGTGGCTGACACGTGGGCGTCGCGGTCCTGTTCGATCCGATCGGGCTCACCGGAGTCGGGATCGACCTGCAGGCGCCACTTGGCCAGGACCTTGCGCAGGCCCCGCATGTCCAGATCCACGGCCTGCTGGGCGAGCCAGCCCTCCCACTCCCCGAACGCCTCCCGGGTCTCTTCGGTCCGCACCTTCGCGATCGCCCCCGCATGCTCCGCACCCAGATCCCCGGCCGCCCACCGCGACGACACCCCGGGCATGTCGATGAGCACCCGACCCAGCTTCAACGACGTCGCCGCCGCCGCATCACCCATCCGCAACCGATCCCGACACCACTGCTTCGCCGTCCGATACCCCAACGGCACGTGATCCCCCCGGGCCTCGAACGAGCGCAGCAACCGATGGAACTCGAAGTCCAACCGGCGCAGGCACCGGGTCAGCTCCTCCACCAGCTCCCCCAAGCCCTCCGCCGTGGGCACCTCGGACACATCGATGCCAGCCACGAGATCGATCGCCTCGTGCAACCGGGCCGTCGCATCCCCAACTGGCATACCGCCTAGACTACGCAAAACGAACACACGTTCGCAACCCCCATCTCGCTGTCAGAGGCCATCGGCACCATGGAGCCATGGCTGTGTGCAGGTACTGCGATCGGGAGATGACGAGCGCCACGGGGTGCGGCGAGCCCTCCGTCCGCATCGACGGCGAGGCCTTCCGGCGCCGGCCCTTCGGCACCGAGCGGGGCGGTGCGGGCCACGGTCGATGCGGCGACTGCGGGGTGGCGATCGGGCACGTGCACCACCCAGGGTGCGACGTCGAGCGGTGCCCGCGCTGTCGTGGCCAGGCGATCATGTGCGAGTGCTGCCACGACGACGTGGCCGTCGACGAGCTGGACCTGTGGTTCGATCACGACGAGGACCTTCCGCCTGTCGAGGACCCCGTGCTGCTCGCGCTCGACCCGTGGCCGCCAGGGGCGCGCCGGCGCGCGGCGCCGATCCTCCCGCTCAGCTCCCTCACGACGGTGCTCCGGTCCCGGCACGCCGAGCATCTGGAAGCGCTGGGTCAGCTCCGCGACCGCTCGGGTCCCTTCGACCATGACGTGGTCGCGATCGCCGTGGGCGTCCTCGGGGTGCACCGCGACGTCCAGGGTCGACTCCGCCTCCATCGGCCCGACGTCGCCGCGAGCGCGACCCGAGCGGTGCGCTGGCTCGAGGAGGCGCACGTCGACCCGGTGCCGAGCGTCCCTGCCGCGATCGCGGCGGTCCTGCGCCGGGAGCACGAGCTCGGTCGGCTCGATCCGGCGAGCGATCCCCTCGCCGCGCTGGTCGAGCCCCTCCACGCCCACCACGGCGTCGCGCCGGTGCCGGAAGACCACCTCTGCCAGTGCTTCGCACCTCATGAGCCGTGGCTCCCGACTGACCACCGGGTGCTGCAGGTGTGGACGGGTCACCGGGTGCACGCACGCTGCCCGGAGCCGATCGACGCCATCGCCGCAGGGAGGGCCCGAAGCGCGTTCTTCGACCAGCTCGGGTCCAGCGGCGGGGAGCGTCCGGGCGAGGACGAGGTGCCCTGCCTCCTCGGGTCCATCTGGGGGCCGCGCACCGTGGGCCCACTCTGGATCTTCGGCGATCCGTGCCGTCCGGGCCGCTACGACAACCTGTTCCTCGACAACGGCGGGACGCCGTACGTCGCCCGACCCGACCGTCGGTACCGCGATGGCTACCGGTGGGAGGAGGAGGCGCCGGGCATCGTGTTCAGCCGCTGGCGACCGGACCGCCGCTCCGCGCCCACGGGGATCGCCTGAGCCAGGTTGTGGCCCGGCGGGGGTCGTCGCTACATTCATCAGTCCGCCGCGGGGTGGAGCAGTCTGGTAGCTCGTCGGGCTCATAACCCGAAGGTCGCAGGTTCAAATCCTGCCCCCGCCACCAACTTGGTTGAGACATCGAGGCCCCGCTCCGGCGGGGTCTCGACGCGTCTGGGGTCGATTGTCCGGAGTCATCGCTGGGACGCCACCAGCCCCGCTGCTCAACGGGTCTAGTACGACCGGCGACGCAAAGTTGTGGGTCGAACCCTCCGATGTGACGACACGTGCGGCAGATGTGCCGCCTGAGGGCCGATTGGTCACACTCTCTGGTCGAGGGCTTCGGCCTTGAGCAGTTCAGGCGAATAGTGCGAGGACTTCGATGCCTACACCCGTTCGCCGCGCGGTGTCCCTTGAAAGATCAGCTGTGTAGACGTACGGTCGACGGGTTGCGATGAATGGGGGGCGGTGCGGGCGCACGGCGAGCACGAGAAGGGCAGTTGAGCTTCTTCTCCGCGTGCTGAATGGGCGACACCGGACATCCAGGGATCCTCGCAGCGCTCTGTTGACCACGAGCACCTGGAGAGCGACATGGCTGACGTTGATCCGAGAAGGCGGCGGATCGGGACCCGGGCTGCGGCGGGCGGTGCCTCCCTCGCCCTGTTCGCCTCTGTCCTGACCGTTGCTGCGCCGCCTGCGGCTGCTGCGGACCCCGGCGCCGCCGACATCACGACGACGCTCAACAGCCTGGCGACGTGGACCGAGGATCTGGGTTCCGTCGGTCAGCTCGGCGAGCAGCTGCCGGGTGTCCCGGCCAGCCCCGGCGCTGCCCTCGGGTTCGACTCGTTGCTCGACGGGTTCCTCGCCCCGCTCAGCACCGCAACCGTGTTCGACGATCTCAACTACGACGACGACATCGACCTCGGCGATGGCAGGACGGGACATCTCACGTCGGTGCTCACCGACGCCGCTGAGGGGGACAAGCAGCTCGACATCACCGTGACGGCCGAGACGACCCTCGCCGATCAGACGCTGTCCATCCCGCTGCCGATCGGCGCGGACAGCAACGCGCCGCAGTCGGCGTTCTCCTCCGTCGGTGGCGTCTCGCTGACCGTGTCGACCGAGCTGTCGTTCCGCCTGGTGTGGGAGGACGAGAGCCACAAGGTCGCGATCGTGGCCGACGGCACCACGCCGCGCGTCGATGTCGACGCCACCGCGACGATCGACGACCTCGCTGGCATGGAAGGCGCCATCGGCATCCTCGGGGTCAGCGTGGTCGATCCCAGCAACCTGGATCTCGCTGCCCACTTCACCTCCTCCGTCAGCGACCCGGACAACGACGGCCTCCTGTACTTCGACGCACCGACGGACGTCTCTGCCGAGCTCGCGCAGGAGGGGTCCCTCGCTGGCCTGGTGCAGATGGGCTTCGACACCGACCCCGGCCACCTCAACGGTTCCTTCCACCTGAACGCGGCCAGTGGCAACGACTTCTCGCTGTCGCTGCCCGAGGTCGACGCCACCATCACCGTCGCCTGGCCCGACATCTCCGACGTCTCCCAGCTCGACGTCACCGCAACCGGGATCGACTCGGTTGGCACGTTCCTCAACATGACGCCGCGGGACCTGGCCGGCGGCATCGGCCAGCTCACCAGCGCGCTCGCCGGCATCCAGAAGTCGGACGTCGGTGACCTGGAGCTGCCGTTCGTGAAGGGCAAGCTGTCCGACGCGGTGCGGATCAACGAGATCCTGCTCGAGTTCCTCGACGACCACACCGTCAGCGCCGAGGACGACCCCACCGCGGCGGGGACCCCCGACTTCGTGTCGATCCAGCAGTTCTTCGACCTGCTCGAGACGGTCAGCTTCGACGACGTGTCAGGAGCCGAGATCGGCGTGGCCGACGTCACCTACGACGACGCCACCAGCAAGCTGGCCTTCGACATCGGCCTGACCCGCAACGCACCGAGTGGCGTCCCACTCAACGGCGCCGGTGCCACGTTCTCCGGTGGCGGTGCGGCTGTCACGTTCGGTCCGGGTTCGCTCACCGACACGAGCCAGTCGTGGGAGACCGACCAGTTCGCCGGACATCGCGTCGTCGCCGGCACCTCGGGCGGCACCATCGCCAGCAACACCGACACGACGCTCGTGCTGGACCCCAACGGCTGGACACCGGTGCAGCCGACGGATGGCTCGGCCTACGCGATCTCGGGCATGCAGGGTGACATCGGCACCGTCCAGCTCGGTGACGGCCTCGAAGGCGGGGGCATCCGGGGTGCCAACGGCATGAACGCCACCGCCATCGTCATGCCGTCCTACGACGCCACCATCACCCTGGTCCTCGACCTGCAGGATCCCACGCTCCACGACCCGCCGCTCGAGGTGTCGAATCCGGACGGCACCACCTACCTCGCCAGCGCCACCCCGATCGGCGCCGACCGCGTGCTGCTCCGCACCGGCGACACCGCCCTGTTCAGCGCTGACTTCCCCATCGATGCCGGCATCGACATCTACGCCAACGCCGGGTTCCTCCAGGTCGAGCTGACGGGCGACGTGCAGATCGGCCCGACCAGCGGGAGCACCGACCCGATGCTGCAGGTGAACCTGAAGGACGAGGGCGACCTCACCTTCGGCGAGGTCGTCGACCTGCTGCTGAACGCCCCCGGCGACCTGCTCTCCGTCGACGTCAACGTCGGCGCCAGCGGCAGCGTCGCCGTCTCCGTCCCCGACGCGCCCGACTTCCTGGGCTCCGGCAGCGCCTCTGCCACGTTCACCTGGAACGATCTCAACCAGACCAGCGGCACCGACGGCCCGCAGTTCGAGGTCAGCGACCTCGACGAGTTCCTCTCGTTCGACTTCGACCCGGACAACCCTCGGGCCCTGTTCTCGGTGATCCTCCAGACGCTGCAGGTCCTGAGCTCCTCGCTCGCGGACACCGATCCTGGTGGCCCCGCTGCCATCTTCAGCGAGCCGATCCCGGTCGTGGGGCGCTCCATGCGCGACCTGCTGCGCACGGACGAATCCGGCAGCGGACCCGACGTCACCTACGGGGCCGACACGCTCACCCACGCCGGCAAGACGTTCCCGGCGTCGCTCGCCGGTCGCACCATCATCGTCGGCACCCAGGTCGGTCTCATCGAGTCGGCCAGCGGCGACACCTTGATCATGGCCTCAGCCTGGGACACCGAGCCGGCGGGCGGCGCCACCTACGTCGTCCGCTCCGAGCTCGACGACGCCATCTCGTACCTGCAGTCCGCTCCGGCAGACAACCTGCAGGAGCTCGTGCGGACGCTCGACGAGCGACTGGCCGGGACGCCCCTGTCCTTCGAGTACGACCCGGGCACGGGCTTGATCCTGCAGCTCGACTGGGAGCGCACCTTCCAGACCAGCTCGCCGGTCAACTTCAGCTTCGACCTCGGCGGCACCGACTACGACGTCGCAGGCCTGGCCAGCACTGGATCGGTGCAGATCGCCGCGGGCGGCCACGTCCAGGTGGGCATCGTCGTCCCGCTGCCGTCCGGACCCGGGGCCAGCGGTCCTGCGGATGCCACCGAGCTGCAGATCCTCGACGACTCCAGCATCGGCGTCAGCCTCGACACCGACATGAGCGACGCGAGCTTCGTGTCCACCCTCGGGCCGCTCAAGCTGGCCCTGGGCGATCCGACCGGGGGCGACAAGGCGACGGCCAAGGCGAGCTACTCGATCGACCTCGCCCACGGCTCGCCGGCCGGGAGCCCCGTGTCGTTCGCCGACTTCGTCGACAACGTCGACGCGTCCCTGAACGACTCGAGCAGCCCGGTCGACTGCGGACTGCCCGACGCCGCCACCGACCTCGCCCTGTGCGCCCACTTCCCGCTCTACCTCAGCACCGACGGTGGCTCCAGCTACGAGAAGGTGATCGCCGAGCCCGGTGAGAACGCCTTCGCCATCCGCCTGCCCAAGGACGGTGCCGACCACGCCGACCACTTCGACCTCTCGGGTCCCCAGATCGACGGGCACGACCGGCTGGAGACGCCTGATGCGACGGAGCTGGCGGCGGCGATCGCCGCGAACATCATCGACTTCACCCAGCTCGACGGCATCGACGACTACTTCCGGCTCGTCGAGACGGCCCTGCGCACGGCCAGCTTCGGCGGCAAGCTGCCGCTGATCGGCGAGGACCTCCAGCAGGGAGCCGACTTCGTCGGTGAGATCCGCGCGGCCGTCGACGAGGCACTGGCCGCCCTTCCTGCCGACGGGGACCTCGGGTCCACTCAGGGGGTCCGCGACTGGGTCAACGATGAGCTCGACGCGGCCCTGGACAGCGCCGGCGTCAACCCTGAGATCGCCGCGGTCGACGTGCGCTGCCAGTCCGTGCTGCTTCCGCCCGGCGGCGTCACCGTCACCCCGCAGAGCGATGATGGCGACACCGGCAACGACATCGAGTACAGCTACGCAGTCGAGTCGTACCAGCTGAACGCCGACGGAGAACGCGAGTACACGCAGCTCAGCAGCCCCGGCACCACGACGGTGGGCGAGGACGACCTGGCCGCGCACCCCAACGACGTCACGTGGGATCCGGCCGATGGTGCCGCCGGCTACCGGGTGTTCCGCGACGTCGGTGGCTCCTATGAGCTGGTCGGTGAGACCACGTCCACGTCGTTCACCGACGACAGAAACACCACCCTGGGCGACGCCCCCGAGCACCCGGCGGAGAACCCCCAGCGCGTCGACTGCGACTACGTGGATCTCGAGTCGGTCCGCATCATCCTCGACGTCCACGAGGGCTCGTTCAACGGCGACGGTGACCTCGACTGCACCGATCCTGCCGATCCGTGCATCGAGCTGGCCTCGGTGCCGCTCGACATCGGCCTCCCCGGCCTCTCCCTCGAGGGCAAGGACGGCGGGGGTCCTGCGGTCGACCTCGGGTACCGACTCCACGTGGAGTTCGGGGTCAACAAGGACGCCGGCTTCTTCGTCGACACCAACGGCGTGAACGACGACGACGACGCGCCGGAGGTGGCGCTCGGCCTCAACTTCACGCTCCCGGAGACGATCACCGCCCGTCTCGGGTTCATCTCCGTCACCGCCGAGAACTGCCTCGACGGCATGGCCGGCTGCTCCGACGCACCCGCCACGCCAGCCCCGTTGTTCGCAGGCACCTTCGGCATCGACCTCACCAGCCCTGACGCCAACGGTGAGCTCACGCTCGCCGACCTCGCCGACTCCTCGTTCGACTCGCTCTACGACGTCAAGCTGTCCGCCGATCTCGCGCTGAACTGGCGGCTGAAGGCCGCGCCGGGCGACGACGTCGGCTTCCCCGGCATCCAAGCGCAGTTCGCCATGGGCTGGAGCTGGGACGACGAGACCGTCGACGCCGGGGCCCCGACCGTCGAGTTCAAGAACGTGGGCATCGACGCCGGCGCCGTGTTCGGGGAGATCCTGGGACCGGTCGTCAACCAGATCAAGGAGGTCACCAGTCCGCTCGACCCGGTCATCAAGACGCTGTACGCGCCGATCCCGGTGCTGTCGGACCTCAGCCGCCTCGTGGGCGGCGACGACGTCACCATCGTGTCGATCGCCAAGGCCTACAGCACGCTGTCGGGCGGTCCCGATCTGACCTTCATCGACACCATCGCCGGGGTCGTCCAGTTCATCAACGAGATGCCCGAGTGCACGGCGGACTGCTTCATCCCGATCGGTGCGTTCACGATGGACGGCAACCAGCTGCTGAACACCCCGGCGACACCGGACAACACCGAGAACCGCATCGCCACCAAGACCCCGGAAGGTGGTGGTGGCTCGTTCAGCTCGCTCACCGGCGCGCTCGACAGCAAGGCCGACAGCTCGGCCGACATCGCTGCGCTGGGCGATGCCGCCGGGTTCTCGTTCCCGCTCTTCGAGCAACCCCAGACGATCTTCAACGTGATCCTCGGCGGCGACGTCGACCTCATCAAGTTCGACTCCGGACCGCTCACCCTGGCCTTCGACTGGCGGCAGTCGTTCGGGCCCGTGTACGCACCACCGCCGGTGTTCGTGACCATGCACGGCTCGGCGTCGGTCTCCCTGCGCATCGTCGCCGGGTTCGACACCTACGGAATCCGCAAGGCGATCGAGCGGGTGAAAAACGATGAGACCTTCGACATCGCCGCCGTCGGCGACGTCTTCCTCCAGAGCCTGTTCTTCTACACGACCGAGAACGGCACACCCATCCCGGTCGTGACCTTCAGCGGCCAGATCGCGGCGGGCGCCGAGGTGAGCGCCGTGGTCATCAAGGTCGGAATCGAGGGCGGGGTCGCGTTGACCGTGTCGTTCCTGTGGAACGACCCGAACGCGGACGGCAAGTTCCGGATCAGTGAGTTCGCCCAGGCGGCGCTGAACAACCCGATCTGTCTGTTCACCGTGTCCGGTCAGCTGTCTGTGTTCCTCAAGGCCTACGTGACCGTTGGCGTGTCGCCGTTCTCGGTCAGCTTCGACTTCACCATCGTCAACGTGGTGCTGCTCGACTTCAACGCGCAACCCGACTGCGATCCGCCGCCACCGGAGCTGGGTGGCTTGACCGACGACGGCACGACCCTCGTGGTCTACGCGGCAGGCCTCGACGGCCCACGCGGATCGGACTACCTCGACCAGGAGAAGGAGACCATCAAGGTCACCTCGCTGCACGACTACCCCGAGACCGGTGATCCGACCTTCACCGGGGTGTCCGTCGCCATGCTCGGCATCCGGCGGGAGTACCGGAACTCGAACATCGAGCGGGTCATCGTCGACGGTCGCGGCTATGGCGGGAAGATGAACGTCATCTTCCAGGGCGACGGCGAGGAGCAGGGCAACGACTCCGGCGCGGAGCTGCCGGCGACAGCCCAGTTCGCGCTCGACTCCATCGTCTTCGGCGGGAGCAACGACGACACGATCAAGACCGGCATCGGGAAGTCGTGGGTCGACGGCGGCGCCGGGAACGACATCATCGTCACCGGCGACCGGACCGTGCTCAACCCCGCCAAGGACGACTACCTCCGTCCCGATGCCGCTGCCTACGTGGCCGGCGGACCGGGCGACGACAACATCACCGTCGGCAACGGCGACGACGTCATCGCCGGCGACTCGAGCCTCTCGTACGAGCCGGTCTCGCTGACGCTGAAGGAGCTGATCAACGACGGTCGCGAGGGCGGCGACCCCACCGGGGGTGACGGTGAGGGAGGCGCCACGGTGTCGGTGCCCGACTGGGAGACCTTCAGCGGACCCGGCGCCACGGAGGCCGGCACCGACGGCACCGACACCGTCCGTGTCGGCCTCGGCGAATCCACGGCCTACGGCAACGGCGGGATCGACACGCTGAGCGTCGCGCCCGACAACTCGCTGATCCTCTCGCGGCCCGACGACACCGCGCTCTTCGCGTCGAAGGGCGCCAGGCTGGTCGGCGGCACCGGCAGCGACAGCTTCTCGGGCGGCGCTCACGACGACGTCATCATCACCGGGCCCGACGAGGGCGGTCTCGTAGACGAGCCCGACGCCGACGGCGGCGTCGACGACGGGAGCACCAACACCGTCGACACCGGCACCGGCAGCGACATCGTCTACGGCAGCACCGGCCAAGACTTCGTCGTCGCCGGCTCCCTCCCCGACCAGAACGCGAACATCCGCGGTGGTGCCGGCGAGGACGTCCTCGTCGGCGGCTACGGCGAGGACACCGTCTTCGGTGGACCGGGCAACGACTACGTCATCGCCGAGCCATCCGACGTCGGACCCGCCGGCCCTGACGACGGCTTCGGCCCGTCACGCGCCGTCAGCCACCGGGATCTGCCCGATGGTGTGGCACCGGCCTACAAGGTGCTCGTCGGTGGCACCGGCAACGATCACATCTTCGGTGGCGACGGCGGTGCCGACATCGACGGCGACGGCTACAACCAGACGGACCGGTGCGGGCCCGGCGACCCGGTGGCGTCGGACCCCGTGGACGAGACCATCAACACGCCCGAGGACGGCAACGACAAGATCATCGGCGGCTCAGGCGTGGACAACATCCGCGCCGGCGGCGGCAACGACCTCGCCGAAGCAAAGGGTGACGACGACCAGGTGTGCGGCGAGAGCGGCAACGACACGCTTCGCGGTGGCGCTGACGATGACCAGGCCTGGGGTGGTTCGGGCAACGACATCCTCTACGGCGATGCCGGCGACGACGACCTGTTCGGCAACAACGACAACGACACCGTCTACGGCGGCGCTGACAACGACGTCATCGAGGGCAACGACGGGACCGACTGGGTGTCCGGTGGCTCCGGCGACGACGTCATCCTCGGCGGCACCCGTGCCGCTGGCCGGGCCGACCAGAACGACTTCCTGTTCGGCGACGTGGGCGACGACACCATCATCGGGGACAACGGCGACATCGTGGACAGTCGCTGGTACCCCCTCGACCTGGACGGCGCCACACCCGGCGCAGGCGGCCCCGACCTGATCTTCGGCGGTTCCGATCCCGACGTCCTCTACGGAGGCCTGGACGGCGACGTCATCTTCGGCGGGGATCACGACGACCAGCTCGAGGGGAACAACGGCTCCGACAGGGTCTACGGCGGCGACGGTGCGGACAACATCATCGGTGGCAGCAGCGAGATCGCCTCGGGTGCGGGCCTCGATGCGGTCGGGCGTCCCGACGTCGGCGACGAGATCCACGGAGACGCGGGCGACGACGTGATCGCCGGCGACAACGCCATCATCACGGACAACCCGGACGACGGCGCCGGCCACCCCGCGACGCGGGCCCGTGGCCTGACCACCGAGCGCGACGTCCAGCTGCTCGACCTCGGCTTCAGTCCGACGCCGGGCACGTCCGGCGACGACATCATCCGCGGCAACGGCGAGACCGACGTCGTCTTCGGTCAGGGCGGATCTGACGAGATCCGCGGGCTCACCGGCGACGACTACCTCGAGGGTGGCCCGGGCGTCGACTTCCTCTACGGCGATTCGGGTGCCGACGACATCGTCGGCGGCAGCTCCACGATCCAGACCGGCGTGGTCGCCGAACAAACGGCCACCGGCCAGCCCGACGAGGGCGACCACATCGAAGGCGGTGGCGGCAGCGACGTCGTGATCGGCGACAACGGCATCATCCGCCGTGACCTGCCGCCGAGCGACCTCACCCAGGGACGCGGGATCACCGAGCGGACAGTTCACCTGTACGACCTCGGTGACGCCCCTGTCGCGAACACGTCCGGAGACGATCTGATCCTGGGCGACAACGGCGAGGACGTGCTGCTCGGCCAGGACGGGCACGACCGCATCAAGGGCATCGACGGCGACGACTACGTCGAGGGAGGGCCCGGTCGAGACTGGCTCGAGGGCAATGACGGCCACGACGACATCGTGGGTGGCAGCTCGACCATCCACGGCGACGACACCGGCGACGGTGCCGACGGTCAGCCCGACGCCGACGACGTGATCTTCGGCGGCGACGGTGACGACGTCGCGACCGGCGACAACGCACGCATCACCCGAGTCGAGCCGTTCGACCCGCGCACCGAGCGCATCGGCACCGACGGCGAGCTGATGGACGGACGCTCGCTGCGGTTCCTGGACCTGTCCAACGATCCGGACGGATACTTGACGACGCCGTCGACAGACCGCTTCGGGCCTGACCTGATCTCCGGCGGTGCGGGTGTCGACGTGCTGATGGGCCAGGACGGCAACGACCGCATCTCCGGCGGTGCCGACGACGACTACGCCGAGGGCAACGGCGGTGCCGACAGCATCTGGGGCGACCTCCGCCTCGACCAGGTGCCCGTCTCGCTCCCCGCTGTCACCTGGCCGGGCACTCCGAGCGTGGATGAGGAGCTCCACGGCGGCTCGGTTGTCGACGGTCAGGACGACCTCATGGGCGGCAGCTCACGCGAGGGCTTCCGCGATGCCGGGGATGTCATCTACGGCGGCGGCGAGGCCGACTTCATCCTCGGCGACAACGGCACCATCCGACGGCTCATCGATGACGATGAGGGCACGCTGTCGAACCGGATCTACGCCAAGCGGTATCCGACGCCAGCACCGGCTGACGCGGCGTACATCCGGGTCAGCGCGGAGGGGTTGCCAAGCACGCGGTTCTGCTCCGAGGCCAACGCGCCGACCTGCGAGCCGGCTGGCGCTCATGGCGCCGACCGGCTCTTCGGCGAGAATGGCGACGACGTCATGTACGGCCAGGACGGCAACGACGAGATGTACGGCGGCGCCGGCGACGACGACATGTACGGCGAGCTCGGCGACGACGAGCTGTACGGCGAGCTCGGCGACGACGCCATGGTCGGCGACCGTGGCGGCATCGTGAGCCAGTACGAGGACGGCAACCGCGAAGTGAACCTCTCCTACAACCAGGTGCCGAAGATCGAATACGACGGGTTCCTCGAGGGCTCCGTCACCCGGGTCGTCGACCTCCAGCACGACGTGAACGGCGACGTCTTCGTCGACAACGACGGCAACGAGATCGACTCCCAGGCGGTGGGGCCGGACAAGATGCCCTTCGACGGCGTCGCCTTCGGCGGCAACGACCGCATGCGCGGCGGTGCAGGCAAGGACGCCATGCACGGTGGCGTCGGTGACGACCTCATGAACGGCGACAGCGGCGGCGACACCCTCTTCGGAGGCGACGGCGCCGACGTCATGTGGGGCGGCAAGGGCTGCGACCCGGCCATCGACACCATCGGGCAGTCGCCCGACTGCTACGTCGATGGCGAGTTCGTTCCCTCCGCCCGAGGGGACGACGACCGCATGGTCGACTACCTCTTCGGCGGCAAGGGTGCCATCAGCGGCCCGTCGACCGATCCCGACACGGGTGTGCTCGGGTCCGACATCCTCGACTGGCGCCCGCGCGGCGGCTACGACGACTGCGTGTCCGAGGACTGGCCGGTCACGACCGGCACCAAGAAGGCCCTGGTCACCAACGACCCGTGCATCTGGTTCGAGATGACCGATATCGACGACGACGACGTGGTGACCAATCAGCACCACCAGGGAATCGACTGGATCTACGGCGGTTGGGACCGCGACATCCTGCAGGGCGACGTGGCCGACAACGGCCCGAACCCCGGGGACCGGCTCCTCGACTGGAACGGCGCGTACAACCTCTACACGCACTGCAACGCCGCCTACGGCGGATTCAACGACGTACGCCAGCACAGCCCCGACATGCGGAGCTTCCTGCATGCCTGGGCGTTCACGCTCGGAGCAGGACTCGTCCCCGATGACGTGTTGGATCCGTCAACGTCAGCGTTCAACGAACTGGCCCTCGTCTACAACACAGACGCCAAGGACCACGGCTCAGGCAAGGCGTTCCCGAGCACGCCGGGCCACTTCGACGACCCGAACGCATGCGCTCCATGAAGCCGGTAGCTGAAGCTGCCGTATGGGACGTCCCAGCCGTCCGGCACGCTCGAGATCATGGACGGTCAGACCACGTTTGTGCGATGCGAGGCGACGCCCTGCTTCCCAACCGGTGTGCACCCCGGGTGTGCAGACCCGCTGAACAGGGCTGACGCCGTTCAGGCACGGCTGCTGGCCGCAGTCGCCGGTGCCCCCGCCACCATCGAAAATGCAGGTCAGGCCCCACTCTTCGGAGTGGGGCCTTCTGCTTTTCGGCCGTCTTCCGACGGGTCCTCCAACGGACCTGTCCGGGACTCCGTGCGGTCAGGTGGGTGCCTTCCAGGTGCGCCGGGGCAGGACAGCGAGAAGTCGTCCGCCAGCGGCGCGCACGAGCGGTGCCGATTCGCTCGGACCTAGGGCTTCCAGGCCGGGGTTCGAGGTGACAGATGGGCCCTGTGGTTGATGGTCATGCTGCTTGGCGGCGGCGGTGGGTGTCGAGGATCTCGGAGGGC
>JAMYFF010000019.1 GCA_024128875.1 Salinilacustrithrix flava | reverse complement strand
TTAATTTCATTGCCGTCTAAATCCTCAATCAAATGATCAATGAACAATCTTATTATTTCTTTAACTGGATTTTCTCCTGTTACAGATTCATATATCATTTTAAAAAAACGCTTATCCTCTTCTTTTGTTTTTTCATGTGCGTCTTCATAACCATCAAAAAAAATGGATAAGTGCATGACGCCCCTTTCTAAACCAAAACCTATAGTTTCAATGTAACTGACACTAGTTTCTTTTACATCAATAATGGCCTTATCTAATATTTGCGCCATTTTATCTTGATATGTATATTTGGTATTTTCAAAAACTCTATCTAGCTCATCCATATAATTAGCAATTCCTTTTTTAATAATAAATTTAAATCATCTCGAATATACTTTAATAATGTAAAAACTAATATAAATTTCAGTATTCTTATAAGACCCATTATGTTAAACGGGCGAGTTAGTTAGCAAAAACCGTCTGTTCATCCCCATCAAAGCCCCTCAAAGCGATTTTAAGCCCCGATCACCCTATCAAACACCCAAATCCATGCTGAAAGTTTAAAACGGTTTTAATGCCTCTCTTATTCGTTTTTAACAATTATTTTTTTGAGTTTAAAAATACGGTTAAAGCGTTAAAAACTCATCTATGCAAAATACAATTACGCATATTGTCGCGTCATAAATAAAAAATCTTTTTTTTAAAAGAGGAAAGCCATCGTTTCTTATCTCATAAAATAAATAATTTTCATTAATTGTGTTTTCTTAAAATACACACCATACGCAAAAGGTGTTTTTGTATTTATCCATTTGATAAATAATATTTTATTCTCTAATTGTTATGAGGTTGTAATGAGGAAAGTGAATCAAAAAAGATTCTTTTATGCGTCTTTTTTGATTCACTTGATAAACAAAGAGTTAAGTTAATTTTTTGCTGAAAGATTCTTTTTTGATTCACCCTAAACACATAAAAAAGGTGATTTTTTGCTGTAAATATATGTCAGTTTTACTTGTGAGTTTTAATAGGGAGGCGGATGAGTTACTGAATCAACTCATCCATTTAACATAAAAGGGATTAGAGGAACTACAAAATTATAAGAATGAAAATCAGTAAGCATTCTTTGAAGGGGCAGTTATCTGATATAGGCTTTTTTTTAGTTTTACATGGTAAATATCTATTTTGAAGCCGCATCAATAACTACGTTAGCTTTATCCATTGCCTTCTGAGTAATGTCTGAATACTTAATAATTCCCACATTAGCACTCGATATAAGAATAAGAAATACAGTAGCTCCCCAAGCTAAGGGCGCTGAATTATTTTTCTTGTATATGAAATAAGCTGTGATCCCTGTGAGAACAAACGAAGAAAATATACACAGTGACATAAAAGCGCTTTCAACAAACCACGTTTGTTTTTCATATAAAAACAAATAAATAATATTGATAATGAAGAATAAAAATATAGGAAAACCAATGAAGCATGGATGAATTTCTTTGTGTGGCTTAAAGTACTTGGCTAATGAGTCAGAACCAGTAAGTACTATGTCCATATCATGAGCGCTATCCGTTGTTATTTTAGTTCCATCTTTCTCAAATATGATCATTTCCGACTCCCAGAAACTATATCAATTACGTCTTGAGATGCTTTTCCTCTTGCCCATTCTTCATTTTTTCCTGACTTTATAAGATAGATGTATTCTCCATCCATAATCTTATTCGTTCCACCAAACGTTATATTTTTTAGGTCTCCG
>JAMYFF010000018.1 GCA_024128875.1 Salinilacustrithrix flava | reverse complement strand
TGTCAACGGTCAGTAGGACGTGCCCGGTGACGGACAGCAGACCTGCCCGCTCGTGGCCAACAGAACTGCCCAGCCGTGGCCAGGGGTTCTGCCCGTAGCTCGTCAGGCCAGAGGCGTCACCCCCTTGCCGGCGGTCGCTTGGGTGAGGCGGATGCTGTCGCCGGCGGTGAGCACGACATGTGCGTGGTGCATGAGTCGGTCGACGGTGGCGTTGGCGATGGTCTTGGGCATGAGCTCGTCGAACCCGGCCGGGTGCAGGTTCGAGGACAACGCGATGGAGCGTTTCTCGTAGGCGGCGTCGACGACCCGGTAGAGGGCTTCGGCGGTCTCGGTGGTCACGGGTAGGAGGCCGATGTCGTCGATCACGATCACGTCGGCGCGCATGATCCGCTTGATCGCCCGGCCTGCGGTGTCATCCGCGCCGTGGCGGCGGACGAGGGCGCCGAGGTGCTCGAGGCTGAACCAGGAGACCTTGTGGCCGGCGTCGACGCAGGCCTGGCCGAGTGCTTCGAGGAAGTGGGTCTTGCCTGTGCCGGACGGGCCGCAGACGACGAGGTTCTCGTGCCGGTCGACCCACTCCAGCGTGCGCAGTGCCCGCTGGGTCGGCGCCGGGATCGATGACAGGCCCTCGTCCCACACGTCGAAGGTCTTCCCGGTCGGGAACCCCGCGGCCTTGCGCCGGGCCCGGATCGAAGACGCCTGGCGTCCGGCGAGCTCCTCGGCGAGCAGGGCGCGCATGGCCTCGGCGGGTTCCCAGCGCTGCGCCTTGGCTGTGGCCAACAGCTCCGGTGCCGCGGAGCGCATGTGGGGCAGCCGGAGGGTGCGGAGCAGGTCGACGACCTCGTCGATCGGTGCCGCGGTCATCGGTCGCCTCCGAGCTGGTGCCAGGCGCCGGTGCCGGGCTGGAGCGAGTGCACGTCGTCGGCGGTGCGGCGTTGGCCGGGTGGGTTGGCGGCCAGGATCGAAGCCAGGTCACCCTCGGCGAAGCGGCCGAACGTGGCGGCGTGGCCGAGGGCCCAGTCGACCCGGCCGGTCCCGTGGAGGCGGGCGAGGGTGACGGCTTCGGCCATCTTCACCTTCACCCGGGACGTGCCGGCAGCGGCGGCTTCGACCAGCCAGCTGCGAGCGCCTTCGCCGATGGCCAGGAACTCGGTCTCAGCCGCGCTCGTCGGCTTCGGCTTGCGAGCCAACGGTCCGTCGGGCCGTGGTGGGTAGTGGGCGTCGTTGATCACTGGCGTGCCCGGGGTGCCCCGGCGATGTCGCGCAACTTCGGTGACACCGGCGGGCGGGCAGTGACACACGACGACCTCGTCGCCGTCGACGCGGACCCACACGGTCTCATCGACGAGCTGGTGAGGGACCGAGTAGGTGACGCCGCCGAAGCTGATCGTGGAGGTCCAGGAGACCTTGCGGGTCTCGCCCAGCACGGTCGTGTAGGGCCGCTCGGGCAGCCGGTGCAGCCGCTGGCGTTCTTCGGCGAGCATCTCGACCGGCGCCCGCCGGGTCACCCGATGAACCCGGCCGTTCACCTCGTCCATCAGCTGCTCACACGCCTCGACCAGTTCGGCCCAGCACGTGTAGTCGGCCCGCAGGTTCGCGTCGGTCGGGACCAGGTCGGCCTTCGCGATCCGGACCGTTGCCTCCGAGCCGCCCTTGGTCTCTGGATCCGCGGGCACGCACGTGGCGACGGTGATGCCGTAGTGCCCGCCGACCGCGACGATCTGCGGGTGACGGACGGCGATGCCGGCGACGTGGTCGATCGTGACCGTGCGCTCGTTGTCGGTCAGCCAGTAGGTCGGTGCGCCGCCGAAGGCGCGCATGGCCCGGTCCAGGCAGGCGATCACCGTCGGCAACGTCCGGTCCCAGGTCGGGATCACCACCCGGAACCGGGACCACGCCAACCACGCGCAGAACAGGTTCGTGGGCCGACCGTCGATGACCGGGCCCGTGCCCCAGTCCCACTGGGCCCACATGCCCGGCTCCGGGATCCAGGGCCGATACACCCGCCGCCGACCCGACCGGAAGCTGCGCTTCGCGTCGGCGACGGCCCGGCGGACCGTTCGGTCCGAGCCGTCGAAGCCGAGCGCTTGCAGCTTGTCGTGGCAGACATCGGCGCGGACCTTGCCCTGGGAGCGCTCCACCCACTCCTCGATCTTCGGCAAGAACGGATCGATGATCCGCTCCCGCCGCACCGCGCCCTCGCCCGGCAACAGCCCGGCATCGCGCTTGGCGACGTAGGCGGCGACGGTGTGATGCGAACAACCGGCCAGCTCGCCGGCATCCCGGAACGACCCTGTCAGGTCGAACGCTTCGAGTATCTCCATGATCTCCTCGCGAGACTTCACCTGCTCCTCCTGCTCGATGGCTTCGTCAGCAACGAGCAGTCGAGTGGGAGGAGCACCCCACCCGGGCGGACCCCGGACAGGAGCGGACATCAACGCGGGCAGAACCCCTGGCCGCCAGTGGGCAGAACTGCTGGCCACCGCCGGGCAGCTACATGGCCGCCACCGGGCACGATCTCATGGCCGCCGACA
>JAMYFF010000017.1 GCA_024128875.1 Salinilacustrithrix flava | reverse complement strand
GCTGATCGATATTGCGATCTTCCGTCCGTCGACGGGTCGGTGGGCGATCAAGGGTTTGCCGGGTGTGTCGACGAACTGGGGTCAGTCTGGTGATGTGCCCATTTCGCGGTACAACCATACGATGGATGATGCCCAATAAGCCGAACTCGGAGGGCGGCACTACAGGATCTCGCTCCGTGGAACCGCTTGTGCAAGAGGGAACCAGAGACACGTTCGGCTGGGCTTCATGGGAAGGGTGGGGTCGAGACGGCGGACTGTCGACAGCATTCTCACACCAGGTAACGAGCCTCATCTTGCGGTAGGAAGTGTCGTGACAGCACGTCACCCAGCACAAGGTGCAGCGGCAGGCGTCTTTGGTGCGACGGATCCAAGTAGTGCCTGGGATTGAGGATGCGTGCAACAGATTTCGACGGGACCGGCGAAGCTGCCGACGCACATCGTTCTAGTTGGAGGGACGCCTCGAGCGGTGCCAGGCGACCTGGGCGGCGATGCCGTCGGCCAGGTTGGTCTGGGGCTTCCAGCCGAGGAGTCGTTGGGCGGCGTCGTTGCTGCCGCCGGTGCGCTGGACGTCGCCGGGCTGCTCGGCGTGCTGCTCGATCGGCACGGGTGACCCGACGGCGTTGGCGACCGCGTCGATGACGTTGCGCAGGACGGTGGAGCCGCCGGCGCAGACGTTGACCACGGTGCCCGGCGCGACGTCGGCGGTGCCGGCGAGGACGTTGGCCCGGACCACGTCGCCGACGTAGGTGAAGTCGCGGATGTGGGAGCCGTCGCCGTAGAGGGGGAAGGCCTGCTGGTCGAGGGCTCCCTCGATAAGGCGGTGGAAGGCCATGTCGGGGCGCTGGCGGGGGCCGTAGACGGTGAAGTACCGCAGCGCCACGGTGGAGAGGCCGCAATTGGCGGCGTATACGCCGCAGAGGTGCTCGGCGGCGAGCTTGGTGACGCCGTAGGGGCTGTGGGGTCGGGGGAGGTCGGTCTCGATGACCGGGTAGGAGTCGGCGTTCCCGTACACCGACGAGCTGGATGCGTAGACGAACCGGTCGACGGCGGCTTGGCGGGTGGCTTCGAGCAGGCGCTGGGTGGCGAGGACGTTGCAACTGTCGTAGGTGGCGAATCCGTCGGACCACGAGAGCCGGACGCCAGGCTGGGCGGCCTGGTGGTAGACGACGTCGACACCGTCGAGCAGTGCGTCGAGGTCGGTGTCGCGCAGGTCGGCCTCGATGAAGCGGAAGCCCGGCCGATCCCGGAGGTCGGCCAGGTTGGCGTCCTTCGCGTCCCGGTCGTAGTACGGCGTGAACGCGTCGACGCCGACCACGTCGTGTCCCTCGTCCAGCAAGGCCTCGGCCAGCTGGGACCCGATGAAGCCGGCAACACCGGTGACGAAGATCCTCATGGCGCATCACGCAACAATTCGTTCCACATGGAAGACCACATCCGACGTGCAGAAAGTAGGAGTGAAGCGGCGTGCCGATCCAGCGGCCCGCATTGAATCTTCAACCAAGCCATCACAGGCCGTACCTGATCACGATCGCATGCGAATAATCTTGGCAGGCGTACCACCGACTACTGCACCAGCTCGAACGTCGGCGGTTACGACCGAGCCGGCTCCAACGACTGCCCCGCGCCCGATAGTCACGCCCGCCAGGACCTTCGATCCGGCACCGATCCAGCAATCGTCCTCGATACTCACAGGTTTCACCGTTCTCTTCTGATCCTTGATCTTTGCCCCGGCCGCTATACCGTGATTCGCGTCTGTGATATGTACGCCCGGCCCGATCAGAACGTTCGTGCCGACACTGATCCGCTCGACAGCATTCAGGTATGAAAACTCGCCAATCGATGATCGCTCACCCACGAGGATAACGCCGCCTGCCGACTTCAGGTAGGCGAAGGGGTAGATGGTCGCACGAGGCTCTAGGTGGATCCGATTTGCGCCTCGAAAGCGCGTATGGGAATGGATGACCGGCCATCGCCTTCTCCAATGCCAGTTGACACCAAGGGCGCGCCAGAACACAGCGCGTGCGCCCAGCCCGAGGCGCTCCAAAGTCCTGGACTTGTCATATAGTGCGAGCACCTGACCTCGCCTCCTCCACTGCCGTGTCGCGTCTCCGGGCAGTACGTCGGCGCGAACGACTCGCCACGCCAACGCGAAGCCACCATAGGTTAGCCTGCAGTCGTCTCGGCAAAGTTGGATCAGTCCCTATCACTTCATAGCCCAGTTGTGCGAGCAAGTGCCTATGCTGACTACCGAGGGTAGATTGGACGCATAGCGGGAGTTCCCTTATCCACCCTTTCGCTCGGTTGGCGTCTGGGGCTGAACCCACCAGCGCATGTTGAGATCGCGAATATGCGGGGACACTGAAGACTTGGCCCTTGTCCGAGACTGTGTGGGCCTCCAGATCAAGGAATGCCCCAAGCCCTGCAAGGCATCTTCCAGGATTCTGGACCAGATCCTCAAAGCGAACTCGAACTGTCCTGTCAGGATAGTCCCGTTCCAGCGCTTGCCCAAAGGCTATGGCATCTCGCCACCATGCACCCAGGCGAGCGAGGCTCAGAGGACTCCAGTCGGTCCTCATCACGCTGGCAGCGACGCCGCGAACATCCCGTACTAGATGCACGAACTGAGCGTCGGGAAACGAGCGGACAAGGATGTCTGCTGCGCGGGCATTCGAGGGGGTATGGTCTATCCACCTGGTGGCTCCTGCGTTCCCCACTTTGCGTGCGAATGACGCAACAAGCAGTTCTAGTGCGGCGACGGATCCCCCTAGCGTTCCTCTAGTCTGTCTTGAGCCGCCAGAGAGCGCATCTCGAGCCGCATCCACCACCTCTGGCGGGAGTCCCCAAAGGTCGAGTCGCCATGATTCAAGTGCGGTGACGTTCCCGGACAAGAGGTCATTCTTGAACTGCGATTCGGGAGTGACCAGTGTGTTGGGATAGTGCCCGAGTCGCTCGCCTAAGAGGGTCGTACCAGACCGGCCGCAGCCCGCGATGAATATTGGTCGAAGCGTCATGGCCGGTCATCCGCCATAGCGAAGTCTCACGCCCAGGCGGGCTTGTACTCGGCGCTGCATCATGCCATTCCAACTCGCTACGCCCGCCAACGTCCCGAGAGCCACGCCGGAAGGGCCCCAGAGCCCCGCAGCCACCACAGAAAGAACACACTGGATACCAAGGGCTGCGCAAAGCGCACGAACTGCGCTCCATTCATCAAATGTCATTGTCAGAGCGGTTCCGACCGGACCGTAGGCAACGGACAATACTTGCGCCACTAGGAGAAACGCGAGCATCGCCGGCGGCGACGTGTAGTCGGCACCAAGGCGCGGAAAGATTGTTGCAATCGCAGCCCCGGTAATTCCGGCCAGCATTGCGGCGGCAGGTACAGCTCTACGCAACAGTTGCCGAACCTGATTTGCGGCCTCGAAGATGGTTCCGTCACTGTGTGCTGCGGCAAGTGCGGGAGCGGCGACGAGATTCACGCCGAAGAGAATCACAGCTACGCCCCCCGTCAAGCGAGCCGCTAGTGCGTAGGAGCCTGCATGCTCCGGGCCGAGAGTTGCGCTCGCAATAAGCGTATCGATCTGCGCGCTGCCGGTGGACAGCACGGCAAGGGCCAACAAGCCAGTCGGAGTCCGAATGAGTGGCTCATCATCGCTGGCTGAACGCGGACTGGCCGCGCCAAGTGACCGCGAGACAAGCAACTGTGCGACCAAGGCAATCCCGGCGACCGCCAACAATCGGAGCCCACCGACTAATCCTGGCGAAAGATCGGGCAGGGCGATGGACGTTAGCGCCAACAGTGAGCCCCACGTGAGGGGCAAGACCATGGTGGTCCACGCGCTCGCGTGCACAGTCAGTCGCGAACCGCGCGCTACTCCCTCAAGAAGACGGAGCAGTGCCAACCCTGGAACGGTCAATCCGAATATTGCGAGGGCCCAGAAGTCAACGGCATCCGCAAGCCGGGTTAGCACGAGGGCAACCAGCACGTAAGCAACCAAAGGGATGCCCACCCTCCGCAGCAGGTGGCCTTGGGCCTGTCGCCACCATTGAGCGGCGAAGCCAGGCTCGCTTCCCGAGCGAGCTACATCGCGGGATCCAGCGGTGTCCAAGCCTAGTGTGGCAAGGATGCTACAAATCGTCGACAGGCTCAACCCTACAGCAACGGTTCCGTAGTCTGGCGCCGACAGCTGCCAAGCTAGGAATAGCTGCAGTACGAGACTCAGCCCAAGGCCTGAGCCGCGAATCAGCCCACCCAATGTTGAAGCGGTCATTAGGGGTTTATCCTCGCTCGCGCAAGGTAGATCGGAAGTACGCGATACCTGGGCGAATGCCCTTCTGTCGGATGTGGTACGCAACCAGTCCGGCGGCGTCAACACCGACGAACAGGCGACTGAGCAGTTGAAATAGTCGTTCTACAGTGTCTGGTGGCGTCGGCTCCTTTGGGTACGTCGTCGAATGGTTCTGGACTTGAAGGTATCCCAGAGCCTCGGCGACCGCCCGGGTGCTTCGGGCTTCGAGCCTGCGGAGCTTGCGGATCGCCGGTTGTGATGCGACGACCTTGGTCTGGCCGATACCGAGGCCCAACTCGTCCGAGATTCCACGAAGTGTCGCCGGAGTTCCTCGTGCCGGCAAACCGACGGACCGCTCGATGTCCGAGATCGCCCGTGAGGGGTCCTTCGTGAGGTCCTCATACCGAACGATATGGATCCGGGTCGGCTGCCTCGCGTGCTCAGTGAGGAGTGACCGGTTGTACCGAGTCCACCGTCCGACGGCACCGACTCGACTTCGACGCCAATGCCGCGCCTCGCTCTCCGTTTGCGCAGCAACCTCACGTACAATCCCAATGATATGCGAATCTGGAAAGAGTCGAAGTAGAAGGGGGAGGTTCCGGATATACATCGGGGTCTTGTCACCCCATATCGGTGATTCGTCTCGCCCCTCTCTGCCGTGGGGCATCGAGAAGAAGCGGCAAACATCCTCAATGACATCTGTCCAGGGGACACCAGCGCTCGTCGCAGCTGCAGCTTGGAGCGAGTCACTAGGGATGTACTGGGACTCGCCATAGGATGCCGCCCGCCGCCCAAGTTGCGTCTTCCTCAGTTCGGCCGCAAACCAGGTCAGTTCAGACTTACCCAACCGGGCATCCAGGCCAAGTTGCCTAGTGAAGCTCGGAATGAAGTGTGTCTCGTGCCGACAGAGGCTGACGTGGGGATGGCTGGAAAGCAGTTCGCGCGCCAACGTAGTGCCGCTCCGCGGCAGGCCGACGATGAAAAGCGGTCGGGGTTCGGGAGCGAGCACTCTTAGCGGGCCCGGAGCGACTTAACGAGGCGTGCGAGGAATGTCTGAACGAGGATCAGAACAAACGGCATATCCCGCAACAGATAACGTCGCCACAGGCGGCGCGGCTCTTGACATAGACGGTATAGCCATTCGAGTCCAACCTGGCGAAGCGCAACGGGCGCGCGGCGAACCTGGCCGCTGTACATCTCCAAGGCGCCACCCACGCACAGATAGTATGCCGGCGGGAGTAGGTGCATATTGTGGGCCACCCACAGCTCGGACTTCGGAGCTCCCAAGCAGACGAAAACGATTGTCGCTCCGGACTCTCCTATCATCTCTGTCACCCGTTCCGTCCACTCTACATCGAGAGTCGCTCCGAAGGGTGGACTCACTCCGTCGACATGGTGCCCGGTGCGATCTCGGATCGCCTCTTGTGCTTCCAAATTCTCTACCGGCCCCATGCCAAGCACAAAGAGCGAAGTTGCCGGGAAGTCGGCCGAGCAGATTCGCTCCACGAGGTCCGACCCGGCGACGCGAGTTAGGCCCTTGATACCCTCCAACGACGCAAGCCAGAGTAGAGGGAGTCCATCCAAGAGGACGACGTGTGCGCGTTCATATGCTTCACGAAAGGCCGCGTCCTTGCGCCACACCATGTAGTGATCGACGTTCGGGGTTACGAGAAGTCGAGGGCTGCATGTGGGTCGACCCACAGCAGTTAGGGCGTCGCCCATCGTCGCGTTGTCGGCTGGCATTCCGCCTAGTCGTAGCCGTCGTATGCCGTAGTTCATGGCAAGCGGAGGACGTCCGCCACGACCGTAGCGGCGGCCAAGCGTTCCACCGAAGCTCTGCAATCCGGCGGGAGGCACCGCTCCGCTGCGGCTAGTCGCATGGCGAGTTCGTTTGGATCGTTCGAGAACGTACGCCAGCCGTTGATACCGTTCTCAATTAGCCTATTGGGATCGCCGCCGGGCGTAGTCAAGACAGGCACCCCGGACGCGAGCGCTTCCACCACGGCTCTCGAGAAACCTTCGTACTCGGATGTCATGAGAAGGCAAGACGCTTCCTGGAGAACATCCGCGACGACCGACTGTGGCTGATAGCCCATTAGTGTGAGACGGTCCTGGACACCCGCAGAGAGTGCGGCGATCTGAAGCTGGCTGCGCAGAGTCCCGTCTCCGATGACGCGGACGGTGCTGGTGGGGGCGCAGCGAAGGAACTCAACAATTTGCAGCGGAGCCTTTTGTGACTCAACCCGCCCGAGCCACAGGAGGTCTGCTCCTGGCTTAGGGTCACTGCGCGGTCTGAACCGTTCCGATTCAAACCAGGTCGGTGAGAATCTGACCGGAGCCGTTGGGAGAGTTGCTTTCAAGCGGTCAGCACCTTGCCCGCTAAACACTACGACGTCCTCGCAGCGCGGCAATATCCACTTCTCTAGGCGGCGGTAGGCGCTACGGGCGTGCTTCCAGAAGGAATCGGATGCACTCCCCATAGCGTCGTGACCGTCCATGTGCAGAAGCTGCACGAAGTCATGATCGCTGTACAACAAGCGACACGCTGGATGGATGTCAAGGCGATGACATTGCACAACTGAGTTCACGGGAACCACGGGTCTATAGCGCAGGAGTCCGGCGGTCACGCGTGCAGAGTGTGGAATTCTGCGGTGCTGGTCGCTCGGATCGAGGGCGGCAACAGGGAAGAACCGGATATCCGTCCCGTCCATGGTCAGATCGTGCCAACGTGGCTCGAACGGACGTCCATCCGCAACAACTCCAATGATCCAGAACTGGGTGCCCGTCGAGTGTCGGACTAGTCCACGGATGCAGGTGTCGATTCCCCCTGCGATGGGACGCTCTGGGTCGAACTGTTGAACAATTATCCGCACTGCAGGTTTTGTCATCGGTCGGCTCATTGCTCGGAAAGTACGTTGACCAAGTTAGTTGATGGCCACGCCAAACAGCCAAACAGCGCCGCACTCAGGTAGAGTGCAGGTGTGTAGTTCAGAGTATTGCTGGTTAGCATACTGACCGTTAGGACTATGAAGATCGCAGTGGCTTCGCGGCGGCCAGCCAAATGAAGCCTTGCGAAGTTGTAGAGAAGCACCATCCCGATCGCAAGGGTTCCGACGCGTCCGTACTCAATAAGTGACCGCACAACCTCAGAATGCGGCTGGCGGCCTAGCGGCTGGCGGGTCGCATCATCTGCGGCACCAAGCCCGTCGCCCCACCAACGAGAATTGATGTTTGAGTCCGCGAGGCTGAGTTCCCAGTTGATGAGTCGCCATTCAAACGAAGTGTCAGATTCGGAGGTCTGAACGGATGTCCGGCGTAGCTCGTCAACGCGTGCCTCGCCGGCCGGGCTGAATTGGAATAGGGCGAGAGCCGCAAGAGCTCCGACCAGGAGCGGTGCGCGCCTCCCATATCGGCGCGACCTAGAGCCAGCAGTGGAAACGTACGTGATGGCGATGCCGCTGCAGATCAATGCCGTGATACTGCCGGTGGTCAAGAGAGCGAGAGTCAGAACGGCGAGTTGAAGATTGCGACGGCCGAATCTACTGCTCTTGATCGCGTAACGCATGGTGAGCGCCAGCGCATAGAACAGACCTGCAGAATTTGGGTGAATGAACGGGGTTGTCGCGCGCTGGCCAAGAGGGGTGCTCCCGATAGCAGATGCTGCATCCAGAAGCGTAACGATCGCAATGATGCTGGCGACAACTAGCAAGGCCTCGAGAAGGGCTCGTGCCCTACCTGGGGCATAACGGGTGGTTAGAACTGCAACTGTCCACACTGCGAACACCGACATGAGGCGTATCATTAACCCCTGAAGATGCTGGTCGAAGTTGAACTCGGTTCCATACCGTAACGCCCCGTACAGGAGAATTGCGAGGACGACTATCGCTGATCGTAGGACTTTCTGACTGCGGAGGATTAGCGGCGTCGCCGCAAACGTAACTGCCAGCGCAATCAGTCCGTTGGCATTGATTCCACTCACCCACACCGCATCGCCCGCTGCGTCCGTCGCTCCTCGAAGCGCTACTACGGCTGCGATCGCGATTGCAGGAAACGTAAGGGCGTGCACCCCGCGGGAGCCTGCGGAGCGGTCCAAGATGGAGGTCGTTGAAGGCAGGCCGGCGGCTTGCTCGTGGGTCGTCAGCTCTGGCATGTGAATGGGCCAAGGAGGGCGGGGAGGCACCGACTGGTCACCCTCAGTACGCACCGTCTGGTTTCAGGACCGACCGGACGGTGCGGGCCATGATCACCAGGTCAAGCAGTGGGCTCCAGTGGTCGATGTACATGAGGTCGAGGTAGATGCCGTCGTCCCAGGGCAGGTCGGAGCGGCCCTGGGTCTGCCACAGGCCGGTGCAGCCGGGCTTGACGTTGAGCCGGCGATGGGTGCGGGTGTCGTAGGCCTCGACCTCGGACGGCAGGGGCGGGCGGGGGCCGACGATGGACATGTCGCCCTTCAGCACGTTGAGCAGCTGGGGGAGCTCGTCGAGGGAGTGCCGGCGCAGGAAGCGACCCGTACTGGTGACCCGGGGGTCGTCCTTCATCTTGAACAGCAGGCCGTCGGCCTCGTTGGCGTGTTGGAGGTCGGTGAGGCGTGCCTCGGCGTCGGGGACCATGGTGCGGAACTTCCAGCAGCCGAAGTGCTGGCCGAGGTGGCCGACCCGGGTCTGTCGGAAGAAGATCGGGCGGCCGTCGCGGAGGGCGATGGCTGCGGCGATCACGGCAAACACCGGGGCCAGTGCCACCAGCATGGCGAGGGCCACGACCCGGTCGAAGATCGCCTTGGTCCACACCGCAACCGGCCGCAGCGTGGGCGTCTCGACCATGAGCAGGGGAGTGGAGCCCAGGGGCACGTAGCTCATGGCCACGGTGGAGGTGGCGTCGTGGCGGTGGGGGGCGATGGCCACGGTGACGCCCAGGTCGTGGGCCCGCTGGCTGAGCGCCCACATCTCGTCGGGGCCGGGGCGGCCGGCCCGCACCAGCAGGTCGACGGTGACGTCGTGGTCGGTGAGGGTGCGGATGTCGTCGCGGCTGAGGACGCGGCGCAGGCGGGTCAGCTCGGCCGGCGCCGGTGCGTCGGGCTCGACGTCGTCGGCCACGTAGCCCACCACCTCGACCCGGCTGCGGGTCTTGGTGCGATCGAGGTCGGCGACGAAGAGGGCAATGTCCTGCGTCGGGCCGACCACGACGACCCGGTGGTGGTTGCGCAGGTCTTCCTGGTCCTTGCCCATCAGCTTGGACACCACGGCCCGGGCCAAGGCGGTGAGGGCCACGGTGAGGGGCAGCAGGGTGAGGAAGTAGCCCCGGGACAGGTTCAGCCGCAGGGCGATGTGGGCCAAGCCGGCGCAGCCGAGCAGGAGCAGGCCGGCTCGCAGGATGCGGCGCAGCTCCTCGACCCCGAACAGAGAGGACTTCAGCTCGTAGGCACCGCTGATGGCGAGCAGCAGCGGCCAGGTGGCGACCACCAGCAGGCCGATGGCCTGGTAGGAGATCATGAGGTCGCCCGAGGTGACCCAGGGTTGGGTCGAGTCATCCCAGCCGAAGCGCAGGTGCAGGGCGGTGAACGCGGCGATGGCCGCCGCGGCCCAATCGCCGATGACCGCCCGGCGCACCCATCGCCGGAACGGCTCGTTGCGGGGCGTGGTCGACGGGACGGCGCGGTTGACCGGCGGCTGCGGTTCGACGGCTTCGGCCGCCCGGCTCTCGGTGTTGCGGGTCAGGCTCATGGGTCGATCCGCCACGGCCCGAACGGCCTGGGGCGCGCCTCAGCAGGACCCCGCGCGTTCTGGTTCCGACCTCGCTGACCCACTTCGATCTCCCAACCGTCCGCCACGGTATGCAAGCCAGCAACGATATTCGCTGCCGACGGAACCGAGTCAATCGCTCGAAAGGTGTTCGGGGCAATTGTCGCAGCCCGACGTCGACGACGAAGTGCTCCTTGTCCATGGTCCGATGGCCCACCGAGTGCTTCGGCGAGCTGGCGACAGTCCTGCGTCCCTCGGGAATCGCCCTCGAGGTGAAGGAGGCCACCGACGGTCGCTGTCGGCGCCGGCCGGTGTGGTCGGTGCACGCCTTGGGCGGGCAGCGCATGTCCGGCCAGCCCGGCTCACCAACGAAGAGCGGACGAGGGCGTTCACGACCGTTGATGGCCTTGTCACCGCAGATCTCGAGGCGATGCCGGACGACGGTCACCGTCACGAACCGTACGGAGGCTCGATTGTCGTGAACGCCACCCCCGCGCCCCGCGACGAGCGCGTATCCGGGGCGCTCGACCGACTCATGGTGGCCCGTTCCAGCCGGCCACGATGCGTTCATGCACCTTCGACCTCGATCGTTTCGGCGTACAGCGAGTCGTGCCCGACCTCGTCGTGGCTCCCGGCCAGCGTCGGTGATAAGCGGTCGTCGCCGTTGCTGCTGGTAGTCGAGCTGGTGTCACTGCCGACGGTCTGAGGCGCGGAATCAGCGCCGCCAACACGCCGCGGCGCTGTACGGCGCTCATCAACTTCGCTGGTGCGTGCCGACGTCGACGGCAACGACGTTCGAGACCCAACCAGCCGTTCGCATGGCGGGACAACCTGGAAGGCACAGGAGTCGTCGGGTCACCGCCTCAACTTGGGTTCGCCAGTTGTGCGAGCAGGTGCGGTGGCGCGCTCAGTGGGATGTCGTCGGTGGTGCCGTAGCCGGTGCTGGTTTGGCCTTGGATGTACCAGCGTCCGTTGGAGGGGCGGAAGAGGGCGATGTCGGTGGTGCCGTTGCCGTCGTAGT
>JAMYFF010000016.1 GCA_024128875.1 Salinilacustrithrix flava | reverse complement strand
CGGTCCTGATCGCTGCTGCCCTGCATACCCGCGGTCTACCGAAACCGCCGCGAGATCGCGAGCACCCCGATCACACCGGTTTGCTCAGCAGTCTCCTAGTTCGGGGTCCGCTCAGCGCTGGGCGATGCCGCCGCCGACGACCAGGTCGCCGCGGTAGAGCACGACCGACTGGCCGGGGGCGAGGCGGCGCTGGGGCTCGTCGAAGGTGACGGTCGTGCCCCTGACCGTGGCCGGGTGCGGCGAGCCGTGGGCGCTGCACTGGGCGAGCACCGGGCCTTCGATCGGGTCGTGGGCCCAGACGACGTCGGCCAGCCCGACCGCGTCGGCCAGCAGGGCGTCGGCGTCGCCGATGGTGACCGTCGCCGCGGGGACGTCGACATCCACGGCGTAGCGCGGGGTGGGGTTGCCGCCGATGTCCAGGCCTCGGCGCTGGCCGATGGTGACCAGCTCGACCGCGTCGACCCGGCCGACCTCGGTGCCGGCGGCGTCGACGACCCGGCCGGGCGTGTAGTCGATCCGACCCTGGAGGAAGCCCCGGCGGCCCTCGACCGAGGTGATGAAGCACACGTCCTGGCTGTCCGGCTTGGACGCGGTGCGCAGGCCGAGGCGGGCGGCGTGGGCCCGCACCTCGTCCTTGGTCATGTCACCGACCGGGAACGAGACCCGGTCGAGCACGTCGCCGGCCACGACGTAGAGGACGTAGCTCTGGTCCTTGGCCGCGTCGTGGGCCCGGGCCAGGTGGGGCCGGCCGAGGCCGTCGGTGGCGAGGCGCACGTGGTGGCCGGTGGCGACGGTGTCGAAGCCGAGCGCCTCGGCCCGGTGGAGCAGGCGGTCGAACTTGAGGTGCCGGTTGCACTCGATGCAGGGGTTGGGCGTGCGGCCGGCGGCGTGGTCGGCGACGTAGGGCTCGATGACGTCGCGGGTGAAGTCGTCGCCGAAGTTGAAGACGTGGTGGTCGATGCCGAGCTCGTCGGCGACCCGGCGGGCGTCGTCGACGTCGGACACCGAGCAGCAGCCCGAGTCCGACTCGCCGCCCCAGAGCTTCATGGTGACGCCGACGACGTCGTGGCCCTGCTCCTGGAGCAGCGCCGCGGCGACGGAGGAGTCGACGCCGCCGGACATGGCGACCAGGACCCTCATGCGGGGCTCCCCGATGGCGAGAAGCTCCGCAGCCGTTCGACGGCGGCAGGCACCGCGTCGAGGGCGGCGTCGACGTCGGCGTCGGTGCTGGACCATCCGAGCGAGAGGCGCAGGCTGCCGGCGGCGACGTCTCGGGGGACCCCCATGGCCGCGAGCACGTGGCTCGGGTCCTGGGCGCCGGACGCGCACGAGGACGCGGCCGAGGCGAACACGTCGCGGTCCTCGAGCAGGACGAGGAGCGCCTCGGCCTCGATGCCGGGGATGCACACGTGGCAGCTGCCGGCGATCTTGCCGGCGCGGTCACGGGTGACCGGGTCGACGGCGGTCTCGACCAGGCCGTCGATGGCGTCGTGGAGGCCGTCGGCGAGGCGGTCCCGCAGCGCGCCGAGGCGGTCGACCGTCTCGGCCCTCGTGTCGGTGGCGGTGCGGGCTGCGGCCGCCGCGCCCACGATGCCGGCCACGTTCTGGGTCCCCGATCGCCGGCCGCGCTCCTGCCCGCCACCGAGCAACCGTGGCTGCAGCGGCGTGCCGGCACGCACGGCGAGGACGCCGACGCCCTGCGGACCACCGAACTTGTGGGCGGAGAGCGACAGCAGGTCGACCCGTCGACCCGACGGCGAGGTCGTGGCCGCGGGCAGGTCCAGCCAGGTGAGGGCCTGCACCGCGTCGGTGTGCACCACCGCGCCGGGCGCGAGGTCGACGACGAGGTCGAGGACGGCGTGCAGGTCGGCGATCACGCCGGTCTCGTTGTTCACCGCCATCACCGACACCACGGCCACGGTGTCGTCGAGCAGCTCGGCCAGGTGGTCGAGGTCGACTCGCCCGTCGGCGCGGACGCGCACGATGCGGCCGTGGCGGTGCTCGACCGCCTCGAGCACGGCGTGGTGCTCGCTGGCCGGGCAGGCCGCGGTGGCGCCGGGCCGGTCGACGGCATCGAGCACGCCGAGCACGGCCAGGTTGTCGGCCTCGGTGCCACCGGCGGTGAAGACGATGTCGCCCGGGTCGAAGCCGGTGACCTCGGCGAAGGTGTCCCGGGCGTCGTCGATCGCCCGGCGGGCGTCGCGGGCGAGGCGGTGCGCGCCGGACGGGTTGCCGGTGCGGTCGCCGAGCCACGGGAGCATCGCGTCGCGCGCCTCAGGGCGCACGGGGGTCGTGGCGGCGTGGTCGAGGTAGGCCACCGCCCCAGGCTACGGGTGGCGCGCGCTACAGGAGCACTGCCAGTTCCTAGAGACCCCAGGTGTCGGCGGGCTGGTCGACGTCGACGACGGGAGGGGGCACGACCTTGCCCGCCGGCGGTGGCACGGAGGAGGACATCGGCACCACTCCGCGGTCGCCGTGGCGGGCCTGGTGGGCAGCGGCGACGGCGACGAGGAACGCCTCGGCGTCGGTGCCGGGATGCAGGGGCACGTCGATCGTGGCCGCGACCCGCTCGGCCAGGGACGCAGCCCGCTGGCGGCGGGCGGTCGGCTCCAGCTCGTGCACCCGGAGCAGGAACGCCCGCACCAGCACGTAGGCATCGCCGCGCAGGCGGGACACGTCGAGGGCGGCGGTGTAGGACTCCCAGCCGGGCGGGGGCGAGAACGCGACCGGGCGGGAGTCGGTGCGCACCTGGCGCTCGCGGATGACGATGGTGCCGGCGGCGAGGTCGCCCAGGCGCTGGCTCTGGCGGGTGGCGAGGGCGCTGAGGATGGCGAGGGTGCCGGCGCCGAGCAGGAAGTCGACGATGCCGAGGGCGGAGCGGATGGCGGCGTGGCGGAAGCGGACCGGCGCGCCCTCGATCGTGACCACCCGCAGGCCCATCGCCATCTTCCCGGGGGTGCGGCCGTTCCACACCGTCTCGGTGAGCGCCGGGTAGACGAGCAGCGCCGAGAACACGGCCGCGATCGAGACCACCACCAGCACCGTGTCGTCGACGACGAGCCCGCCCGCCGCGGTGCCGATGAACACGAGCCACAGCAGCGCGGCCCGGATGCCGAGGTCGATGAGGAAGGCCAGCGACCGGCTGCCGAGGCCGGCGACGGCGAACTCGAGCAGCACCGCCTCGGGCGTGACGATGCCCTCCCCGGCCAGGTCCCGACCCGGCGGCACGGGCGCAGGCTGGGTCGTGGTCACGCCTCGGTACGGTACCGGCCACCTGTGGACCTCGACCGCTACATCACCGAGCACCAGCCGGCCTGGGACCGCCTGGCGCACCTGGCCCGGCGCGGTCGGCGCGGGGCCCACCGCCTGGAGCCGGCCGAGCTCGACGAGCTGGTGCAGCTGTACCAGCGGGTCTCGGGCCACCTCTCCCACGTCCGCGCCGCGTACGGCGACCCCTCGCTCACCGCGCTGCTCACCCGCCTCGTCGCCGATGCCAACGCCGCCATCTACGGGGCCCGCTCGTCGGCGCGCGCGGCGGTGCGGGACTTCGTGCTGGTCACGTTCCCCGGCGCCGTGTGGCGCATCCGACACTTCGTGCTGGCCGCCGCGGTGCTGACCCTGCTCCCGGCGTTCGCCGTCGGCACCTGGATCGCCACCAGCGACGCCGCCCTCGACGCCTCCGCTCCCGAGGCCGTGCGCGCCGCCTACGTCGAGGAGGACTTCGAGGCGTACTACTCCTCCGAGCCGGCCAGCCAGTTCGCCGCCGACGTCACCTTCAACAACATCCAGGTGTCGATCACCGCGTTCGCGATCGGCATCCTCGCCTGCATCCCGACCGCCGGGATCCTGGCCTTCAACGGCGCCAACGTCGGCCTGGCCGGCGGCCTCTTCCACGCCGTCGGCGAGTGGGAGCGGTTCTGGGGCCTGATCCTCCCCCACGGCCTGCTCGAGATCAGCGCCGTCATCGTCGCCGGCGGCGCCGGCCTGCGGCTCGGCTGGACGCTCATCGACCCCGGCGACCGCCCGCGCCTGCAGGCGCTCACCGAGGAGGGGCGTCAGTCGGTGGTCGTGGTGCTCGGCCTCGTCGGCGCGTTCGTCGTCGCCGGGCTCATCGAGGGCTTCGTCACCGGCTCCCCCCTGCCGACGCTCGTGCGGGTGGGCATCGGCGTGCTGGTCGAGGTCGCCTTCATCACCTACATCGTCCGCCTCGGCCGGGCCGCCACCGCATCTTCCGTCGATCGGTCACTGCCGGCGGACCGCATCCACGAGATGTCCGGCTACACGGTGGCGACGTAGACGGTGTTCATGGCCTCGCCGCCGGTGTGGAAGTTCGGGAACCACACCTCGTGGGCGGCGACGGTGGCGAACACCTGCTCGGCCGACGCCACGAAGGCGTCGTCGGGCGGGTCGTCCGACCACAGCGCGAACACCCCACCGGGGTGGATGCGCTCGGCCATGCGCTCGAGGCCGTCCGGCTCGTAGAACGCGGCGTGGCTCGGGTGGAGCACGTGGCGGGGCGTGTGGTCCACGTCGAGGAGGACGGCGTGGAACCGCTCGGGCTCGCCGGCCGTGAACGGGGTGCCGTCGGCGACGCAGGCGAAGAAGTCGGCCTCGACCAGGCGGGTGCGGGCGTCGCCGGTGAGCACGTCGGCGTCCGGGAAGATCCCCTCCTCCTGCCAGTCGATGACCGCGGCCAGCTTCTCCACGACGTGCAGGGAGCGGACCCGGTCGTCCTCCAGCGCTGCCCGGGCCGTGTACCCCAGGCCGAGCCCACCGACGACGACGTCGATGCCGTCGGGCCCCACGTCCGGACCGACGGCGGCGAGGCCGAGGCGGGCCAGCTCCTCCTCGGCGACGGTGAAGATGCTCGACATCAGGTGCTCGTCGCCCAGCTTCACCTCGTAGACGTCGATCTGCAGCGTGGGCTCGAGGCGACGTCGGACGCTGATCTCCCCGATGGGGGTGTCGCGACGGTCGATCTCCTCGAAGAGCCTGCTCACACGGCCATCCTCACACGCCGGTGCTCACACGCCGGGGGTCAGACCGAGCCGAGCCAGCCGTCCACCACCTGCTCGGCCTGGGCCCGGGCACCGCCGTGACCGGTGACCGCGGGGACGAACACGTCCTGGGACAGCGAGCGGCACCGCACGTCGGTGAGGGCCCGGACGGTGGCGGTGCGGGGAACGTCGCGCAGGAGGGCGATCTCGCCGAAGCACCCGCCGGCGACCAGCCGGCCGACCTCCTCCCGGCCGATCGAGACGGCGACCTCGCCCTCCTCGATCACGTAGAAGCGGTCGCCGTCGTCACCCTCGGCGAAGATCGTGGCGCCGGCGGCGAACCGGTGGACCTCGGAGCTGCGGGCCAGGCGCTCGAGCACCCGCAGCGGCAGCGGCGCCAGCATCGACAGGCTCCGGAGCGAGTCGAGGCCGGCGGGGGCGAGCGCCACTGCGTCGACGTGGCGCAGCCGGGGCATGGCGGCCACGGCGATGAGGCAGACGACCCCACCCACGATCACCAGGCCGGGGCGCAGGCCGACCGTGACGATGAGCAGCGGCATGGCGAGGGAGCCGATGGCCATGGCCCCGATGAGCGCGCTCTCCATGGCACCGAAGACGCGCCCCATGACCTCGTCGGGGACCAGGCGCTGCAGCACCGTGAAGGCGTTGACGTCGACGACGGCGTTGGCGAGCCCGATCAGGACCATGGCGACGAGGGCGGCCCACAGCTCCGGGACGGCGGCGACGAGCAGCAGCGGGGCGGCCCAGGCGAACACGCCGAAGCCGAAGTCGCGCGCCAGGCTCCCGCGCTGGGCGAGCACCAGGGCAACGACGGCCCCGACCATGCCGCCGACCCCGAGCGATGCGTCGAGGATGCCGACGGACGATTCGCCGAGGCCGAGCAGGTCGAGCGCCACGGCCACCGTGAACACCAGCGACGCCCCGGCGACCACCGTCTGGGCGGAGTAGACGCCGACGACCACCCGGAGGTCGGGGCTGCGCCAGATGGTCCGGAACCCCTGGCTGGCCTCCGTGAGGAACGACTCCTTCGCCGGCTCGTCGAGCGCGTCGGCGAGCACGGCGGAGACGGGTTCGAGATCGATCGCCACGTTGGGTTCCACCAGGACGTCGACGGGCTCGGACGCGCCGACGAGGGCGGGCGTGGGCTCCGGTGGCGCCGTGCTCGGTGGCGGGCCGGCACCGGCGTCGTCGCCGGTCTCGGCGTCGGGCACCTCGAGGCGGGCGAGCACCGCCGCCGACCACAGGAACGTCACGGCGTTGAAGGCGAAGACCACCTCGAGCCCGGCGACCGCGAGGAGCACGCCGGCGATGGCCGGGCCGAGGAACGACGCCAGGCTCTCGATGGTGCTGGACGCGACGTTGGCTGCCGTGAGCTCGTCGGGGTGCCGGGCGAGCTGCGGGATGATCGAGGCCTGCGCCGGGCGGAACGCAGTGGACGTCAGGGTGGCGAGGACGGCAGCGGCGTAGACGGCGAGGGCCGGCCCGTCCACGGCGACGACCAGCGTCGCGAGCGCGACGAGCACGAACCGGACCAGGTCGGCGCCGACCATGATCCGCTTGCGGTCGCCTCGGTCGGCGAGGGTCGAGGTGAGGGGTGACGCGATCGCCGCGGACACGAACCGGACGACGCCGAGGACGCCGACCGTGGTGGCGCCGCCCTCGAGGTAGGCGTAGATGCTGACGGCGACGCCATAGGCCCAATCACCCGTCTCGGACCCGCCGAGCGCGAGGTTCACCCGCCCCAGCCCGGGGTTGCGGAACACGTCGGTGATGGCCGTCAACGGCTCACGGACCTGCTCGCGCATGCCGGCCACCGGATCCCCCTCGCGCTCGCCCGTCCCCTGGGCGGGGACGGTACTCGTCGATGGGCTACAGCCGCCCGGCTGCCTTCATCTCCAGGTAGGCGTCCCCGAGCTCGGAGGCGAGCCGGTCGGGTGGCACGTCGACGACGGTGGCGCCGGCAGCTCGCAGGCGTGCGGCGGCCCGGGCCCGGGCTCGCAGCGTGCGGGCGGCAGCGGCCTGGCGGTAGGCGTCGTCGGCGTCGTGCACCGGGCCGTCGGCCCATGCCCGCACCTGGGGGTCCTGGATGGCCCCGACCAGCACGAGGTGGGACCGGGTCAGCACCGGCAGCGCCGGCAGCAGCGACTCCCCCACCGCCTGCTCGACCAGGTCGGTGAGCAGCACGATCAGGGACCGCTTCCGGAACCGCACCAGGGTCTCGTTGAACGCACCCCGGTAGTCGCTCTCGGCCAGCACGGGTTCGAGCTCGTAGAGGGCATCGGTGACCCGGCCGACCTGGTCCCGGCCATGGCCGGGCGCGACCACGCCCCGGACCGTGCGATCGAAGGTGAGCAGCCCGCAGCGGTCACCGAGCCGGGTGGCCACCGTGGTGACGAGCAGCGCCGCGTCCATGGCGAACTCGGCCCGGGGGACGCCCGCCACCCGACCCGCCATCACGCGCCCGTTGTCGAACAGGACCACCACGTTCTGGTTGCGCTCGGCCCGGAAGGTCCGCACGATCGGGCGACCGGCGCGGGCCGTGGCTGCCCAGTCGATGCGGCGGGACTCGTCGTCGACGGTGTACTCCCGGAGCTGGTCGAAGTCGGTGCCGCCGCCGCGGCCGGTGGCCGAGCGCATGCCGACCTCGAGGATGCGGGCCTGGTCGATCTTCAGCTCGGCCTCCTCCCGGGACCGGAACCGGGGGTGGACCCGCAGCGAGGTGGGCAACGACCGGCGGCCCTGCCGGGCGGCCAGGCCGAGCGGCCCCTCGACCCGCCACACGAGCTCGGTGGGCGCGAACCGGCCCCGGCGGGTGGGCGCCAGCGCCGTGGAGGTCGTGAGCGCGCCGCCGGCGGGGATCGTGCCCCGGAAGCGCCGGGTGCCCGCACCGAGGCTCGGGGCCAGCTCGTCGGCCACGGCGATGCGAACGGGGCGGCGCGCCGTGCTGCGCACCCGCCACGTGATCGTCGACGTGGCCCCCAGCGTGATCACCGCGGGCAGGTCGCGCTCGATGGTGAGGGACCTGCCCCGCGGCGCGAGCAGCCAGTCGACGAGCACGAGGGCGAGCAGCACCCCGTTCACGACGAGCAGCCGCTCCACCACCGACCCGGGCACCAGCGCAGCGGCGACCGCAGCGAGGGCGGCGACGACGGCGAGGCGGGCGGTGGGGACGGGCCACAGAGTGGTCCTGGACAGGCCACGTCCTCCCGATCTCGGATCGGCGGCTCCGCCGCCGTCAGGCACCGTGCTCATGGTCGCCTCCGGCTCCGGGATCAGCGGGGCGCCGGGACGCTGGCGAGGATGCCGTCGAGCACCGCGTCGGCGGTGGTGCCCTCGAGCTGGAGCTCGGGGCGGACCTGGACGCGGTGGCGGAACGTGGGCTTCACGACCGTCTTGACCTCGTCCGGGGTCAGGAACGTGCGACCGGCGAGCCACGCCCACGCCTTGGCGGCGTGGAGGAGCATGGCTGCGCCTCGGGGCGACACGCCGAGGCCGAGCGACGGGCTCTCCCGCGTGGCCCGGGCGAGGGCGACGACGTAGCCGAGGACGGCCGGCTCCACGTCGATGCGCTGCACCGCGGCGCGCCCGGCGGCGAGGTCGGCGGCACCGGCGACGGCGCGCACGCCGGCCGAGGCGGGGTCGTGGGGGTCGAGGCCGGCGTGGTGGCGGGCCAGGATCTCCTGCTCCTGGGTGGCGTCGGGGTAGGCGACCGTGAGCTTGAACAGGAAGCGGTCGAGCTGGGCCTCGGGCAGCGGGTAGGTCCCCTCGTACTCGACCGGGTTCTGGGTGGCGATCACCGCGAACGGCTCCGGCAGGCGACGGGCCGCGCCCTCGACCGACACCTGTCGCTCCTCCATGGCCTCGAGCAGCGCGGCCTGGGTCTTGGGCGGCGTGCGGTTGATCTCGTCGGCGAGCAGCACGTTGGTGAAGGCAGGCCCCTCCCGGAACCGGAAGCCCTGCTCGGCGTCGTAGATGACCTGGCCGAGCACGTCGGAGGGCATCAGGTCCGGCGTGAACTGGATCCGCTTGAAGTCCAGGTCGAAGGCCGCCGCCACCGTCTTGACCAGCAGCGTCTTGGCCACGCCAGGCACGCCCTCGAGCAGGACGTGGCCGCCGACGAGGAGGGCGGCGATGATGCCCGAGAGCACGCCGTCCTGACCGACGACGACCTTGGCCACCTCGTCGCGCACGGCGATCACGGCGGCTCGGGGGTCCGAGCTGGCGGGGGTGGGGTCAGACGTGGGTGGGACGTCGGCCATGGGTGGTGTCCTTCCGGATGCGGGTGAGCAGGGTCGCGACCTCGACGAGGTCGGCGTCGGTGGTGACGGGGTCGATCGCGGCACGACGGGCCTCGGCCGCGGTCAGGTCGGTGCGTCGGGCGATGGCCTCGACCACCGCCTCGGCGGGCGCGTCGAGCGGCAGGCCGAGCAGGGCGGAGAGGTCCCGCCGGGCGCGGTCGCGCAGCGCCGCCGCCGCCGGGCCCGGCCGGCGACTGCGGGCGAGCACGCGACCGACCGCCTGGGTGAGCTCGCTGGCCTCGATCGGCACCGGCTGGGGCTCCGCCACGGGGCGGCCGAGGCGACGGGCCCGCCACAGCGCGGCGAGCAGGAAGGCGACGACGAGCTGGGCCAGCGCGGCCCGGACCGGGGTGTCGACCAGGTCCACGAGGCCGGCGTCCCCGGTGCCGACGACGAGGGACGGGCGCAGGAACGCGGCCCGGCTCCCGGTGTCGGGCGCCAGGAGGGCGGCGGCCAGGACGGCGTTGTCGGCCTCGTCCAGGTTCCGGTTCGTGAACGGGCCGGTCCCGCCGACGCTCACGATGCGCCCGTCGCCTGCGGCCTCCACGACGACGAGCGCGCCGTCGCCGGTCGGGCCGCAGCTGCCCGCGGCGCCGTCCGGGACCGAGACGCGGAAGCCGTCGCCCACCTCGAGGCGGTCGACAGCGGCGAGCCCGGACGGGACGTCCCCGGTGCAGGTCACCTCCACCTCGCCGGTGGCGGCGCCGGTCACGGGTGGTGTCAAGGTCGAGTCCACGTCGGCGACGACGAGGGTCCCGCCACGACGGACCCAGGCGAGCAGGGCGTCCCCGGCGTCGCGGTCGAAGCGGTCCTGCAGGACCAGGGCCGCGTCGACGTCGTCGCCGGGGATCTCGTCGAGCACCTCGATGGTGGCCACCGCGTCGATGAGCTCGACCACGGCGCGGGCCCCGTCGGGGGCGGTGGACGACGGGTCGAGGGGCGGGCCCTGGGTCTGGCGAGCCGCGGTCAGGTAGGCGCCGACGAGGACCGCCACCACCAGGAGGGCGCCGAAGGCGATGCGGCGGCTCACGAGCGGACCGCCGGTCGCAGCTCGGCGGTACGCAGGGCATCGACGTCGGCGCGGAAGGCGTCGAGCGCGCCGGCGTCCACGGACCGCCCGCCGTACCAGGCGCCCTCGAAGCGCTCGGTCACCGAGTCCAGCACCGGATCCAGGGCCGGCTGCCGTCCGGTCAGCTCGCGCCGCAGCTCGGCCGGGGTCCGCGCGGCGACGTCGTCCACGGCGCCGCGGCGCACGAGGTCGGCGACGAGGGCCTGGTACCGGCAGCGCAGGGCACCGCGGTGGTCGCCGGCGGCCGCGAGGCGCTCGGCCTCGGCGTCCCAGACCGCGGGGTCGTCGGGGGCCGAGGTGCCCTGGACCACGCCGACCGCGTCGCCGACGGGCGAGCGGGACCAGGACGTGCGCAGCGCCTTGGCGAGCAGCCACAGCGCCAGCGCCAGCACGAGGGCGGTGATGACCAGGCCGATGATGCTGCCCGCACCCCCGCCGGTGAGGGCGGCGAAGGACCGGCCGAGGAAGTCGGTGATGGCCTCCAGCGCCCGGTCCAGCAACGAGGGCTGGGGCTCCCGGTACTCGGGGCGCGACAGGATCTCCTCGGCCGTGCGGCGCACCTCGTCGGGGTCGACGAGGCCGCCGGGCTCACCCTGCCAGGAGCGCACGGGAGCGCAGCTCGATGTCGTGGGCCTCGAGCCGGATGCGCAGGTCGAGGTGGAACAGGACGGCGACGCCGGCCGTGAAGGGCACGACCACCAGCTGGGAGGCGATCTGGCCGGCGGCGCGCACGAGCCAGTCCCAGTCGTCGGGTACGACCGTGGTGGCCAGCTCGGGGACGGACTGGAACCCGAACCCGACGAGCAGGCCGACGAGGCCGACCAGTCCGGGGACGGTGAGCGCTGGGCCGATGCGCCGGCGGGTCAGCTGCACCGAGCGCCGGATGGCGGCGAGGGGTCCGAGGCCCTCGACCGTGACCGCCGGGCTGACCACGTGGCACAGGGCCATGACGAGGTAGGCGCCGACGCCGAAGGCCAGGAGGCCGATGCCCTCGAGCACGTGGACCAGGATCGTGCCGAGCACCAGGGCCCAGCTGCGGCGCAGCGCCACCCCCGCCGCCTCCCAGGCCGACACGTCGCGACCCCGGTACCAGCCGTCGACGAGCACGCCGAGGGCTCCGGCGAGCAGGGCGAGCGACACCGTCCCGACGGCCAGGGACGTGAGGGCCGCGCCGGCGCCGACCACCTCGCCGTCCTCCCCGAACGCTGTCGTCGGATCGGCCAGGCCGGTGAGGCCCTCCGCGTCGAGCACGTCGCGGAGCAGCACGGCGCTCAGCACCTCGATCGGGATGAGCAGCACCGCAGCCAGGGTGAGCACGTCCCGGGGCCGGCGCTTGATGATCGCGAAGGCCCCGTCGAGCAGATCGGGCGTCGTCATCGGGCGCAGGGCGACGGGCACGGGCGGCAGGGGCGGACGTGAGCGGTCTCGGCGAGGCGCGCCGGCCGACGCCGCGGTCACGAGCGGCCGCTCGGGCTGCACCGGCGCGCTGTCGGGCGCGGCCCAGCTCTGCTCCGTCATCGGCGCGACCCGGTGGCCGCTTCGTGCGGACGCCGCACGCGGGCGGCGCCTCGCACGCGGGGCGTCGTCCGCCCGCAGGCGCACGCGCTGCGGTCGAGGGTGCCCTGGGGCCCGAGCGCCACCCGCAGCCACACCGAGCCGCGCCACCCGACCGCCGACCACACCAGCCGACCGGACTCGGCGGGGAGACCGTCGCCGTCGACGACCTCGAGGTGCTCGTGCTCGGGCCAGGTGTGGAGCTGATCGGCCTCGCAGGTCGCCCAGGCGGCTCGCACACCGGGCGGCGCCCACCAGAGCCGGACCGGACGCCCGGCCCGCCGGCGCAGACCGGGCAGGTCCTCGCCGCCCGCAGCGCCCACGTGCACGACCAGCAGGCGCACGCTGTCCGGGAGCCCGGCGTCGACGAGCCGGGCCAAGGTCGCGGGCGGACCGGCCACGACGGTTGGGGCGGCATCGGCAAGGACGGTGGCCGCGAGCGGGGACTCCACCACCAGGTGGGCGACGCCGGCGTCTCGGGCGCCGAGCTCCAGCTGCAGCGGACCGATGCCGGTGCCGGTGCAGACGAGCCGGTCGGCGAGCGTGATGCCGCTGACGGCCAGCGCCCGCCGGCCGAGGGTCGTGAGCCGGTCCAGATCGGTGTGGGTGGCGGCCACGAAGAGCGGGCCGGCGACGTGGCGCTCGACCGTCCAGCGCACCGGCTTGAAGGGCAGGTCGACCTCGTGGCGGGCGAAGCCCTCGCGCCGGCCGAGGACGTCGGCGGCCAGCAGCCGGAGCCGCAGCCCGGGCCCCGCGGCCTCCTGGATGCGCGCTGCGGTCGGTTCGAGCACGAAGCGGCGGCCGTCGCCGAGGTCGGCGAGGTCCGTGACCGGCAACCGGGCGAGGTCCCCGGCACCCCGCACGCCGCGGCGTCCGAGGCCGCTGCGCTCCAGCTCGGCCCGTACGGGCTCGGAGAACGGGTGGACCTCGTCTGCGACCCACCGGCGGAGCACCTCGTCCCGGCGCGACTCGTGCTGGCCGGGGCGCCGGCGGTCGTCGCTCATCGACGGTCAACTTAGGACCTTGCGCAGTGGGTCACGTCCGGCTGCTGTCGCCCCGGCGGCTCCGCCGCCCAACCACACCGTGACCTGGGTCGCCTCGCCTGTCGGCTCGGCTCCGGTGACGGCGTGCGCGGCAAGATGCCCGGGTGGAGCCGACCATCCGAGACGACGACGACCCCGGGATGCGCGGCTACGGACCGGCAACGTACGGAGACGGCTTCGCGGATGTCTACGACGACTGGTACGCCGACGTCTCCCCACCCGAGGCCACCGCACGGTTCGTGGCCGACCGCACCACCGGCCCGGTGCTCGAGCTGGGGAGCGGAACCGGTCGGCTGGCCGGCCCGCTGCGCGCCGCGGGTGTGCCGGTGGTCGGCCTGGACGCGTCGCTGGCGATGCTCACCCGCTCCGTCGACCGCCACCCCGACGTCCCCGTCGTCGCGGCCGACATGGCCGAGCTGCCGGTGCGGGACGGCGCGTTCGGCGCGGTGCTCGTCGCCTTCAACACGCTCTTCAACCTGCCCACCCACGCGCTGCAGCGCCGCTGCCTCACCCAGGCCCGCCGGGCCGTCCGCCCCGACGGGATCGTGGTGGTCGAGGCCTTCGTGCCCGGCGCCGGGGTCGACGAGCAGACCGACCACGTCGACGTGGTGCGCCTCGACGCGGACCGGGTCGTGCTGCGCGTGAGCCGCACCGACCCGGTGCGGGGCACCGTGCACGGCCACCACGTGGACCTCCGCGACGGCCAGCCGGTGCGGCTCCGGCCCTGGCAGGTGTGCTTCGTCGCGCCCGATGCCCTCGACGACATGGCGGCCGCGGCGGGGCTCGCGGTCGACGACCGCCATGGCGGCTGGGCTGGCGAGCGCTTCGACGCCGCCAGCGACGCCCACGTGACCGTGTACCGGCACGCGAACGGGCATGGGTAGTCTCCGGGCAGTGAGCGAGCTCCGCCTGAACCCCCTCACCGGTCGCTGGGTGACCATCGCCAGCACCCGCCAGGACCGGCCGGGCGAGCTGGTGTCGCGGGAGCTCCCGGTCGAGGCCGACCCCGACCAGCCCTGCCCGTTCTGCCCCGGCAACGAGGAGGAGACGCCCCCGTCGCTCGAGGAGTACGGCAGCAACGGCGCATGGTCGGTGCGGGTCGTGCCGAACAAGTACCCCGCCTTCTCCGGCAGCGAGCCGATGCGGGTCACCAACCTCGGCCCGGTGTTCACCCAGGCGAACGCGTCGGGCATCCACGAGGTCCTCGTGCTGTCCCCGGAGCACGACCAGTCGTGGGGCGACCTCGACGACAAGCAGGCCGGCCTGGTGATGGCCGCCATCCGCGACCGCATGGAGGACCACGGTCGCCAGGCGGGCACGCGCTACACGCAGGCCATCGTCAACGCCGGCCGGGCCGCGGGTGCCTCGCTGGAGCACCCCCACGGCCAGCTGCTCGGCATCCCCTTCGTCCCCGGCGAGATCGCCGAGGAGCAGCGGGGCTTCGAGCGCTTCGACGGCTCCTGCCTGCTCTGCACCACCGTCCAGGCCGAGCTCGAAGCCGGCCACCGGGTGGTCCACGCCGACGAGCGGGTCCTGGTGCTGTGCCCGTTCTGGAGCGCATCGCCGTACCAGATGCTGGTGATCCCGCGGACCCACGCCGAGCACCTCACCGACGCCTCGCCGAAGGACCTGGTCGCCGTGGGCCGAGCGATCCGCGACTCGCTCATGGCGCTGCGCGCCGTCATGGGCCACGTGTCCTACAACCTCGTGTTCCACACCGCGCCGCACCACCACCCGGGCGACTTCCACTGGCACGTGCACGTGAACCCGCGCATCACGTCGGTGGCCGGCTTCGAGCAGGGCACCGGCGTGATGATCAACATCATGCCGCCGGAGCTGGCCTGCGATCACCTGCGCGCCAACGCCCCGCTCGGCGTCAGCGTCGCCACCGCCTGACCCGCGTGGCCTCCCCCGACACGGCGGACACCGCCCGCACCTGGCCCTTCTGGGCGCCCAGCCAGGCCGAGGCCGTCGAGGCCGCCCTCGACCTCGCCGGCATCGGCCCCGGGGTCCACCTGCTGGACCTGGGCTGCGGCGACGGTCAGGTCCTGCTGGCGGCGGCCCGCCGTGGCGCCACCGTGTCCGGCGTGGAGGCCGACGCCGACCTCGTGGCCGAAGCGAAGGAGCACCTGGCCGATGCCGGCGTGGACGCCGACGTCCGCCAGGGCGACCTGTTCGACCCCGCGGTCGACGTGGGGGCCGACGTGCTCTTCTCCTACCTCGCTCCCGCCACGCTGCAGCGGCTCCTCCCCCGCATCCTCGAGACCGGGGCGCGGCTGGTGACCGTGGACTTCGACGTGCCCGGCCTGGTGCCGGCCAAGCGAAGCGGCGCGGCCCGCCTCTACCGGCTCCCCGGACGCCGGCGCGCCGTCGGTCGTCCCGGGTGGCCGACCGCCGGCACCCTCGTGGCCACGGTCCCCGACGTGCAGTCCCTCAGCTGCTTGGAGGCCGCCCACCCCGGTGGGCCGACGCTGGTGCGGGCCGACGACGGGTTGGCCGCGGTCGCCACCGTGCTGTCCGGCGCCGACCACCTCGAGGAGGCCGGCGCGCTGGCCGTCGACCTGCGCTGGGAGGGCCAGCCGGCCGGCACGTTCGCCGGCGGCGCCATCCACGTCGAGGGACTCGAGGACCACCACGTCTTCGTGCTCCACACCGACGAGGAGGAATCGGTCTGGGAGCTCAGCGCCGACGGCGTCGCCGGCCTCCGCCAGGCGCTCCTGGCGACGGACCGCCCGTCGACGGTCGATGAGGTCCTGGCCGCCGCCAACCGCTGATTCTGGCAGCGGATCCGGAACGTGGCCCCCAAGGGCCTTGTTCCGTAGCCGCTGCCAGAATCCCACGGAGGCGACCACACTCGGGGACGGTCCATCCTCAGCTGATGGCGAGGTCGTAGACCCGGCGCTTGGCGACGCCGTAGCGGGCGACCACGGCGGCGACGGCGTCGCGGGTGGTGGCGCCGGCGGCGACCTCCTCGTCGAGGGCGTCGCGCAGCTCGTCGTCGGTGACCTCGGGCGGCGGGGCGGCCCCGCCGAGGACGATGACGAACTCACCCTTGGGCTCGGCGGCGAGCCAGTCGGCGGCGCCGGCGAGGTCGCCGCGGAACCACTCCTCGTGGAGCTTGGTGAGCTCGCGCGCCACGGTGACGGGACGGTCGGCGCCGCACGCCTCGGCCAGGTCGGCGATCGTGCGCTCGGCGCGGTGAGGTGCCTCGTAGAGCACGACGGTGCGGGGTTCGGCGGCGACGGCAGCGAGGCGCTCGGTGCGACCGGCGCCCTTGCGGGGCAGGAAGCCCTCGAACACGAACCGGCCGGTGGGCAGTCCGCTCGCCGCCAGCGCCGTGGTCACCGCGGTGGGCCCGGGCACGACCTCCACGCCGAGGCCGGCGTCGACGAAGGCGGCGACGACATCGTTGCCGGGGTCGGACACGCCGGGCATGCCGGCATCGGTCACCAGCGCGACGACCGAGCCGGCCCGGGCCCGATCCACCAGGCGCCCGGCGACCCGCGCCTCGGTGTGGTCGTTGGCCACCACGAGGTCCGTACGCTCGATCCCGGCGGCGGCCAGCAGCCGACCGGTGCGCCGGGTGTCCTCGCAGGCGATGACGTCGGCCTCGACCAGCGCATCCACGGCGCGCGGCGACAGGTCGCCGAGGTTGCCGATCGGCGTGCCGACGACGACGAGGCGACCGCTCACGAGTCGGCGGGGTGCTGGACCCGGACCTCGAGGACCTGGCCGGGGCAGATCCCCCACCGCTCGAACGACCCGGCCTCGGCCTCCAGCACCTTCCGGGCCCGCAGCACCGGCATGCCGAGGCGGTGGCGGGGCATCGTGGCGCAGCGCAGGACGGTGCCGTCACCGTCGAGGTGGGCGACGTCGATCGGGAAGCGCATGCCCATGGTGTGGACCGAGCGGGTGCCCTCGATCAGCAGCGCGCCCTCGAACCCGTCACGACCGAGCAGGCCCGTGCGCCGGTCGGACCGGGACGAGGCGATCTCGACGCTGGCCAGCACCCGGTCGTCGCGCAGGAGCCACGGCATGGGACGATTCTGCCCGCTTGAGCGTGGGAGTTCTGAGGCGCAGCCGAAGAACTCCGGAAGTGAGCGCAGCGAACGGCGTTCGCTCACACATTGAATCGGAACTCGAGGACGTCGCCGTCCTGGACCACGTAGTCCTTGCCCTCGACCCGGAGCTTGCCCACGTCCTTGGCCGCGTTCCAGGAGCCGCACTCGAGCAGCTCGTCCCACTGGATGCACTCGGCCCGGATGAAGCCGCGCTGGAAGTCGGTGTGGATGACGCCGGCGGCCTCGGGGGCCTTGGAGCCGGCCCGGAACGTCCACGCCCGGCTCTCCTTCTCGCCGGTGGTGAAGTACGTGCGCAGGCCCATCAGCTGGTAGGCGGTGTGCAGGAAGCGGGGCAGCGCGCCCTCGCCGAGCCCGAGGCCCTCGAGCATCTCCACCCGCTCCTCCTCGGTGTCGAGGGTGGCGGCCTCGGCCTCGAGCTGGACGCACATGCCGATGACCTCGGCCACGCCGCCGAGCTCCTCGACGACCGGCTTCACGACGGCGTCGATGTCGTCGAGCTGGTCGTCGCCGACGTTGACGATGGCGATCACCGGGCGGTTGGTGAGCAGGAAGTGCTGGTGGAGCTCCTCGCGCGCCGCGGGCTTCATGGCGGAGCGGTAGATCGGGGTCCCCTCGCCGAGCACGGCGACGGCCTCCTCCAGCACGGCGATCTCGCCGGCGAGGGACTTGTCGCCCTTGAACATCCGGCGCTGCTTGTCGAGGCGCTTCTCGACGGTCTCGAGGTCGGCCAGCGTGAGCTCGATCTCGACGATGCGGAGGTGCTCGAGCGGGTCGGCCGGGCCGGGGACGTCGTCGTCCTCGAAGGCCCGCAGCACGAACACCACGGCGTCGGCCTCGCGGATGTGGGCCAGGAACTGGTTGCCGAGGCCCTCGCCCTGGGACGCGCCCTCGACCAGCCCACCGATGTCGACGAACTGCACCGAGGCCGGCACCACGTTGCGCGACTTGGACATCTCGGCGAGCAGCCCGAGGCGGTGGTCGGGCACCTTGGCCACGCCGACGTTGGGGTCGGTGGTGGCGAAGGCGTACGGCGCGGCCAGGGCCCCGCCCCCCGAGAGGGCGTTGTAGAGGGAGGACTTCCCCGCGTTGGGGAGACCGACGAATCCGAAGCGTTCCATGCGGATGGCGAGGCTACCGGCGTCGGTATGGTCCCCCGTCATGGTGTTCAGGCGCAGGGACCGGGACGGGACGCAGGATCCCCTCGCCGACCTCGATCCCGGATCCGTGGGGCCGGAGCGACGGGGAGATGCGCTCGCCGCCCTCGACGCGGCCCGCCGCTACGACGCCATCGTCGGCCGCACGCCCGACGGCCCCGTCCGGGACCGGCTGGAGACCCTGCGGGGCGAGGTCCACGCCGCCGTCAGGGCCGTGTTCGACGCCGCCCAGCGCACCGACCGCAAGGCGGCCACGCTGGGCGACCTCGGTCCCGACGAGATCACCCGCCGGCTCAAGGCCGCGCGCGGCGCGCTGGCCCGGGCCGAGGACGACGGCCGCGACACCTCCGACCTGCGGGCCGCCGCCGAGTCGCTCGATCGCCAGCTCGCCTCGGTCCACGCCATCTGGGACGCCGTGGAGCGCTCGGCCGACGAGCTGCACCGCCTGCAGCTGCGCCTCGGCGAGGTCGTGGCCTCCGCCGGCGCGGTCGCGGTCGACGTGCCCGACCGGGCCGTGGACCGCATCGGCGACGTCGCCGACGAGCTCCACGCCCTGCGCCTCGCCCTCATAGACCTCTCCTGACCAAATCCCGTTCCTGCGTCACCACGGGTGGGACGGATCGACGGGATTTCCAGTGGGGGCGATCAGTCGAAGGCCTCGAAGACCTCTCCGAGCATCTCGGCGAAGGGGCTCTTGCGCTTGCGCTTCCTGCCCCGGTCGCGGTCGTCGTACCGGTCGCGATCGTCGTACCGGTCGCGGTCGTCACGGCGAACCTCGGAGGGGACCGGCGGCGGGGTCCTCGGCGCCTCGTGGGTGGAGATGCGGACCTCGGGCGAGCGGGCCTCGATCAGATCGAGCAGCTTCTCGAGCTCGCCCCGGTCGAGCCACATCCCCCGACACCGGTGGCAGTGGTCGATCTCGATCCCGTCCCGGATGTGCGGCACGAGGTCGGCATCCAGGCACACGGGGCAGCGCATGCCCGAGGAGGGTAGTGGTGGCCGGCGATAGCGTTCGGTCGTGGCCGACGCCTGCGATCACGACCCCGCCGACGGTCCGCTCGACCCCGTGGACGTGCTCGACCGCATCGTCTACCTGCTCGATCGCCGGCTGGAGGAGGGGCGCCGGGTCCGGGCCTACGCCAACGCCCGAGACCTGGTTGCCGAGCTCGACCCCGACGAGCTGCGGACCCGCCACCGCGAGCGCACGCTCACGGAGCTGCCCGGCATCGGGCCGGCCACCAGCGCGGTGATCGCCGAGGCGCTCGACGGCAAGGCGCCGAAGAAGCTCACCGAGCTGGAGGCGACGAACCCGATCGACGTCGGCGAGGGTGCCGAGCTGCGGGCTGCGCTCCGGGGCGACTGCCACCTCCACTCGAACTGGTCCGACGGCGGCGCCCCGATCGAGAAGATGGCCGAGGCGGCTCGCGCCCTCGGCCACGAGTACATGGTCCTCACCGACCACTCCCCCCGCCTCACCATCGCCCACGGCCTGGACCCCGACCGTCTTCGGAAGCAGCTCGACGTGATCGACGAGCTCAACGGGCGCTGGGACGACTTCCGGATCCTCACCGGCATCGAGGTCGACATCCTCGCCGACGGCACCCTCGACCAGGACGAGGACCTCCTCGACCGCCTCGACGTCGTCGTGGCCAGCGTCCACTCCAAGCTGTCGATGGACGCGAAGGAGATGACCCGCCGCATGGTGATGGCCGTCGCCAGCCCGCACGTGGACATCCTCGGCCACTGCACCGGCCAGAAGGTGCCCGGCCACCAGCGCCCGATCGGCAAGAGCGACTTCGCCGGCCGGGTCGGCTCCAGCTTCGACGCCGAGGTGGTGTTCGCCGCCTGCGCCCGCTTCGACACCGCGGTGGAGATCAACTGCCGCCCGGAGCGGCAGGACCCGCCCGACCACCTGCTCGAGCTCGCGCTCGAGTGGGGCTGCAAGCTCTCGATCGACACCGACGCCCACGCGCCCGGCCAGCTCGAGTGGCAGCCGTTCGGGTGCGACAAGGCCGCCCGCCACGGCGTCGCGCCAGAGCAGGTCGTGAACACGTGGGCGGCGGATCAGCTCGTCGAGTGGGCATCGGCCCACCCGACCTAGACCCGGAACACGTCGGCGTCGTCGGCGAAGGCCTTCAGCTCGATGGCGTTGCCGGCCGGGTCGCGCACGAAGAGCGTCCACTGCTCGCCCGGCTCGCCGGCGAACCGCAGGTACGGCTCGATGACGAACGGAACGCCGCCGTCTCGGAGCCGCCCGGCCGCGACGTGGAACGCCTCGACGTCGAGCAGCAGGCCGAAGTGCGGGACCGGCACCTCGTGCCCGTCGACGGGGTTCGTGTCGCCGGCGCCGGGGTGCCGGTCGACCACGTGGGTCACCAGCTGGTGGCCGTGGAGGTCCCAGTCGATCCACCGGTCGGACCGGCGCCCCGAGGGGCAACCCAGCACCCCGCCGTAGAACGCCTCCGCGGCGGCGAGGTCGTCGACCGGGACGGCGAGGTGGAACCGGGGCAGCTCTGGCACGCTGCGAGTCTCCCATGGACGACGAACGCACCCCGTTGCCCGACCGCGTCCGCGCCGGCGTCGCCGAGGTCGCGTCGCGCGCCGAGCTGGTCCACATCGACGAGGCGGCGCTCGACCGGCTGGCCGCCTCCATCGATCCGTCGCCTCCCACGCCGTTCCCGGAGGAGCGATGGGAGGGCGGCGTCGAGGATCGGACCACGGGGGTGGTCGCGTGGAACGCCGTCAACTTCGGGTCGGGCTGGTTCCCCCACGTCGTCAAGCTGCCCGGCCACTCGGGCGCACGGACCATGGGCGCACGCTGGCAGCAGCGCTGCCGCCAGGCCGGCGTGCCGACCGCGGCGTGGCTGGCCGAGGTCACGGTCGAGCAGGTGGCCGAGGTGTTCCACCAGCCCCTCGACGGCGAGGTGCGGGGCCTGCTCGACGCCTTCACCGCAGCCTGGCGCGAGCTGGGTGCGCACCTGCTCGACCACCACGGGGGCTCGGCCGTCGCCATGGTCAGTGCGGCCGACGGGCACGGCTCAGTGCTGGCTGCCGAGCTCGGGGCGCTGCCCTGCTGGGACGACCGCCACCGGCTCGACGACCTCGAGGTGCCGCTGTACAAGCGGGCCCAGATCGTCGTCTCGAACCTGGCCGGGGCCCTCGCTGACGACGAGCTGGCTCGGTTCGACGACCTGGCCACCCTGACCGCGTTCGCCGACAACCTGGTGCCCCACGTGCTGAAGGTCGCCGGCGTGCTCGTGGTCGACCCCGGGCTCGAAGCTCGCATCGAGCGCGAGGAGCTGCTGACGTCGGGCGAGCGCGGCGAGGTGGAGCTGCGCGCCGTCGCCGTCCACGTGGTGGAGCTGCTGGTCGAGCGGCTCCGGTCCGCCGGCCACGACGACGTCACGGCCGCGACCATCGACCACCGGCTCTGGCAGCAGGGGCAGGCCCCGGCCGTGAAGGCCCGGCCCCGCCACCGCTGCCGGTGCACGTACTACTGATCCCGCGACGACCTGCGAGTTGTGAGGCGCTGCCGAGCAACTCGGTCAGTGAGCGAAGCGAACGGCGTTGACATCACCAGGGCACCCCGGCATCCTGGGGAGCGATGATCCACGCGCTGGGACTGCTCCTTCTCACCTAGGCGAGCGCCACATACCGCGCTCGCCCGACCTCCTGTGCCTCCCGGCCAGGAGGTTTCTTGCTTTTCCGACCCGAACCCGCAGCCCCGACGAGATCCACGAGAGGAACCGACATGGGAACCGAACCCCGCAACGGCAAGCCCGGCACGATGCCCTTCGAGAAGTACCAGCCGTTCCTCCCCCTCGAGCTCCCCGACCGCACCTGGCCGGACAAGCGCATCGAGGCCGCGCCGCTGTGGTGCTCGGTCGACCTTCGCGACGGCAACCAGGCCCTGATCGACCCGATGGACCCGGTCCGCAAGCGCAAGATGTTCGACCTGCTCGTCGACATGGGGTTCAAGGAGATCGAGATCGGGTTCCCGTCGGCGAGCCAGCCCGACTTCGACTTCTGCCGCCACCTCATCGAGGAGGACCTGATCCCCGATGACGTGTGGATCCAGGTGCTGGTGCAGTCCCGCCCCGAGCTCATCGAGCGCACCTACGAGGCCATCGCCGGGGCGCCCCGGGCCATCGTGCACTTCTACAACTCGACGTCGATCCTCCAGCGCCGGGTGGTGTTCGGCCTGGAGAAGGACGGCATCACCGACATCGCGGTCAACGCGGCCAAGCTCGCCCGCAAGCTCGAGGACCGCGTGCCCGGCACGCACGTCCGCTACGAGTACTCGCCCGAGAGCTTCACCGGCACCGAGACCGACTACGCCATCGAGATCTGCGACGCCGTCCGGGAGGCCATCGACCCCGGCACCGACGACAAGCTGATCATGAACCTGCCGGCCACCGTGGAGATGTACACGCCGAACATCTACGGCGACGTCATCGAGTACTTCCACCGCAACATCCCCCACCGCGACCAGGTCGTGCTGAGCCTGCACCCGCACAACGACCGGGGCTGCGCCGTGGCCGCGGCGGAGTTCGGTGTCATGGCCGGCGCCGACCGGGTCGAGGGCACCCTGTTCGGCAACGGCGAGCGCACCGGCAACGTCGACCTGGTCACCCTCGGCATGAACCTGTTCGTGCAGGGCGTCGACCCCGAGATCGACTTCCGCGACATCGACGCGGTCCGCCGCACCACCGAGTACTGCAACCGCCTCGAGGTCCACCCCCGCCACCCCTACGGCGGCGACCTCGTCTACACCGCCTTCTCCGGCAGCCACCAGGACGCGATCAAGAAGGGCCTGGCGGCGCTGGCCGAGACGATCCCCGAGGGCGGCGCGGCGGGCGACTATCCGGTGTGGGAGGTGCCCTACCTGCCCATCGACCCCAAGCACGTCGGCCGCACCTACGAGGCGGTCATCCGCGTGAACAGCCAGTCCGGCAAGGGTGGCGTCGCGTACGTGATGAAGGAGGAGCACGGCTTCGACCTGCCGCGCCGGCTCCAGATCGAGTTCTCCAAGGCGATCCAGGGCGTGGTGGAGGACACCGGGACCGAGATCAACCCCGGGGAGATGTGGGCCCAGTTCGAGGGCGAGTACCTCGGCATCGGCCGCTACCGGCTCGACTCCTACGAGATGCGCACCTCCGACGAGGCCGCCGAGATCACCGCCCAGGTCATCGCCGACGGCGAGCACCACACGGTGATCGGCCGCGGCAACGGGCCGGTGTCCGCCTTCGTCAGCGGCCTGCGCGAGCACCTCGGCGTGGACGTCGACGTCCTCGACTACACCGAGCACGCCATCGGGTCCGGCGCCGACACCCAGGCCGTGGCCTACGTGGAGACACAGACCCCGGAGGGCCTCGTCCGCTGGGGCGTCGGCGTCCACGACAGCATCGTCGTGGCGTCCCTGCGAGCGGTGCTCTCCGCCGTCAACCGCTGAACCGTGGCCATCTGGCTGGACGCGCTCGTCACCGGTGACGAGCCGACGGCGTGGCAGGCCGCCGGCTTCGCGCTCGACGCCGACGAGGTCGCCATCGGCACGGTGCGCATCGTCTGCACCGGCGACGGTGGCGGGATCGACCGGTGGCGCATGCGCGCCGACGACGAGGACGTGCCCGCGTCGGTGGACGGGATCGGGACCTCGGTCACCGATCGGGAGCCGCCGGACCCGGTCGAGCACCCCAACGGCGTGGTGCGCCTGGACCACGTCGTGCTCCGCTCCCCCGACCTCGACCGCACCACCGAGGCTCTCGGCGCGCTGGGCCTCGACCTGCGTCGCACCCGGGACGTTGGCAGCGGCGAGCGGGCGATGCAGCAGCGCTTCTTCCGTGTGGGCGAGGTGATCCTGGAGCTCGTCGGCCCCCCGTCACCGGTCGGCGACGGGCCGTGCAGCATCTGGGGCCTGGCCCTCGTCACCGATGACATCGATGCCTCAGCCGCACACCTCGGGGCGGCGTGCTCGCCTCCCAAGCCCGCCGTGCAGCCCGGTCGCCGGATCGCGACCGTCCGCACGCGCGAGCTCGGGATCGGACCCACGATCGCGCTGATGACCCCCCACGTGCGGGCGACGGGCTGACGCCCGCCCCCGCACCCGTTCATCAGGAGGTGCGGGCGTCCTCGCCGTCGCGGTGGCGGTCACCGTCGCGGTCGTGGCTGTCGTGGCCGGCGTTGCGGTCGTAGTCGTGGCGCGCCAGCGCGCTCACGAGCCAGTCGCGGTTGCGGTCGAGCGGGCGCTCCAGCCCGGCCTCCTCGGCCCGCTTCGCGAGCTCGTGGTCGCTCAGCTCGCGCAGCCGGTCCTCGCGGGTGTGCAGGTCCCGCATGGAGTCACGCTCGACCTGACCCCGCCACGCCCCTGTGGACTTGCCCCGGGCCTCGATGAAGTCCTTGAACTGCTCGAGGTCCTTCTTCGACCGGTCGGAGATGTAGCCACCCCAGTCGGCGACCTTCTCGAGGAAGCCCTTCGGGTCGGTCTCCATCTGCAGCACGACGCGCGTGGTGTTGTCGTCGAGGGCGTGGAACGTCACGACGCCCGAGTTCTCGGTGCCGTCGGTGGCGGTCCAGGCGACCCGCTGGTCCGGGGTCTGCTCGGTGATCTCGGCCTGCCACTCCCGGCTGATGCCGGAGATCTTGGCCTTCCAGTGGGTGTGGGTGTCGTCCACCTGGCGCACGTCGACGACGTGCTTCATGAACAGGGGGAAGTCCTCGAACTGCGTCCACTGGTCGTAGACGGTGCGGACGGGGAGGTCGATGTCGATCTCGTGGATCATCGTGGGGCTCCTTGCATCGGGGGCAGGGTCTGGCTCCCGTGCTCCGTACCCGGAAGGGCCGGTCGGGAGTCGGACCGCCCTCAGGAGCGGAGCAGGCCGTCGATGCGTCGGCTGGCGACGGCGACGCCCACCGCCACCATCGCGAGCAGGTAGGCGACGTGCACGAGCAGGCCGACGCCCACCTCGCCGGTGGTGAGCGCACGGCACAGCGCGACCCCCTGGTACAGGGGCGTGAACCGGATGACCGTGGCGAGCGCGTCCGGGTACTGCGACAGCGGGAAGAACGTGGCCGAGAACAGGAACATCGGGGTGATGGCCAGGTTCACGAAGTCGAAGTCGAGGAACGAGCGCAGGTAGGTGGCGCCGGCGAGCCCAATCGACGCGAAGGCCGCACCGATCAGGACGGTGGCCGGCAGGGCGGCGACCGCCCACCACGACTCGGTGAGCCCGAACAGCGCCATGGTGACGAGGAACGCCGCCGAGTAGAAGGTGCCCCGCATCAGCGCCCAGGTGACCTCGCCGAGGGCGACGTCGCGCGGTTCGAGCGGCGTCGCCAGGATCGCGTCGTAGAGCTTGGCGTAGCGGAGCCGGATGAAGAAGTTGAACGTGGTGTCGAACACGGCGCCGTTCATGGCCGCCGTGGCCAGCATGCCGCTGGCCACGAAGGTCTCGTAGGGGACCTGCCGGCCGGCGTAGGTGACGTCGCCGACGAGCGCACCGACGCCGATGCCGATCGAGAGGAGGTAGAGGAACGGTTCGACCACACCCGTGAGCAGGATCGGCCACGCCCGCACGTAGCCGACGACGTTGCGCTCGGTCAGGCGCAGGAAGCGCTTGCGCGGATCGAGTGGCGGTGCGATGCGGCCGTGGTCGACCAGGTCCTGGACGCTCACGGGGTGAGCCGCCGCTCGAAGCCGCGGACGCCGAACGGCAGGGCAGCCGCTGCGATCGCGACCAGGACGCCGACGTGCAGCAGGGTCCAGCCGTCGACGGTGCCGGTGGTGGCGTCGCGGGCGACCTCCACGCCGTGCCACAGCGGGGAGAGCACCGCGATCGGCTGCACCACCTCGGGCAGCTGCTCGACCGGGAAGAAGGTGCCCGAGAAGAGGAACATCGGGATGACGCCGAGGCGCATGATGAGCGGGAAGGTCCGGTCGTCCTCCTTGCGCACGGCGTAGGCGGACAGCGCGCTCATCGTGACGATGGCCAGCAGCACTGCGGCGACGATGGCGAGCGGCGCCCAGAGCGAGGACACCCCGCCGAGGACCGCGGCCACCACGAGGAACGCGATCGCCGCGGCGCCTGCCCGCACGCCGGCGGACAGGACGAGGCCGCCGTACACGTCGCCCGGCGTCATGGGCGTGGCCACCATCCCCTTGAACTGCCCCATCCACTTCACGCCGCCCATGACCCCCCACAGCGCCTCGCCGGCGACCGCGAGCAGCGCGGACGCGGCGAGCAGGCCGGGGGCGACGAAGTCGAGGTAGTCGAGCCGCACGCTGGCGGACCCTGCGCCGTCGTCGATCAGCCCGCCGAGGCCGATGCCCATGGCGAGCAGGAACAGCACCGGTTGCACGACGGCGGTGAACGCGCTCCCCCGCCAGGTGCGGACGAACACGAGCAGCTCCCGCTCGAGGGCCCGCCACACCGACTGCGTCATCCGCACCGGCTCACTCCTCCAAGGTCCGGCCGGTGAGCGCGAGGAAGACGTCCTCCAGCGACGCCCGGCGGGTGAGCTCGGTCAGCGGCTCGATGCTGCGCTCGGCCAGAGCGCGGTGGGTGGCCTCGGCGTCGCGGGTGTAGAGCAGCAGGCGGTCGGCGAGCACCTCGATGCGCTCGGCGGCCTCGCCGGCGGAGGACAGCGCCGCCTCCTGCTCGGCCGGTTCGGCGAAGCGCAGCTCGATGACCTCGGGGGTGACGTGGCGGTGGATGAGCTCGCGGGGTGAGCCCTCGTCGACGATGCGGCCCTGGTCCATGACCACGAGGCGATCGCAGAGCTGCTCGGCCTCGTCCATGTAGTGGGTGGTGATGATGAGCGTGACGCCGCGCCGCTTGAGCCCGTAGAGCCGGTCCCAAAGCAGGTGGCGGGCCTGGGGGTCGAGGCCGGTGGTGGGCTCGTCGAGCAGGACGAGGTCGGGGTCGTTGATGAGCGCGCGGGCGATGGTGAGGCGACGCTTCATGCCGCCCGAGAGCGGGTCGACCCGGTCGTCGCGACGGTCGGTGAGGCGGGCGAACTCGAGCAGCTCCTGGGCCCGCTCCCGCAGCACCCGGCGGGGCAGGCCGAAGTAGCGGCCGTAGACGATGAAGTTGTCCCAGACCGACAGCTCGGTGTCGAGGTTGTCCTCCTGGGGCACGACGCCGATGCGGCTGCGGATGGCGGGCCCGTCGGTGCGCGGATCGAGGTGCAGCACGGACAGCTCGCCGCCCGTGGAGGGCGACACGCAGCTGATCATGCGCATCGTCGAGGTCTTGCCGGCGCCGTTGGGCCCGAGGAACCCGAACACCTCCCCACGGCGGACCTCGAAGTCGACGCCGTCCACGGCCACGAAGTCGCCGAAGGCCTTCGTCAGGCCGCGGGCCCGCACGAGCGCGTCGGGGTGGAGGGGTCCGTCGACCATCGAAGCGACCGTATCGGTCGGGCGTGACCACGACGACGATCTGTTTCGCGGCTTCGCGGAGCACCTCCGTAGGCTCGAACGGCCATGCTCACCGCCTCCGGACTCTCCCTCGCGCACGGAAGCCGCGTCCTGTTCGAGGACGTGACGCTGTCGCTGTCGACGGGACGGCGGGTGGCGATGGTCGGGGGCAACGGCCAGGGGAAGACCTCGCTGCTCAGCATCCTGGTGGGCGACGCCGAGCCCGACACCGGCTCGGTCACCAAGCCCAAGGACATGCGGATCGGCTACCTGGCCCAGGAGATCCCGTCCGAGGACGACGGCACGGTCCTCGACACCGTCCTCGGTGGCCGGCCCGACATCATGCGGCTGCACCACCAGATCGTGGAGGGCCCGGCCGACGCCTCCCCCGAGGCGCTCCACGCCTTCGGCGAGGCCCAGACCCAGTACGAGCAGCTCAACGGCTACGCGCTGGAGGCCGAAGCCCACTCGGTGCTCGCCGGCCTCGGCTTCGCGCCCGACGACGCCGACCGGCAGGTCTCCGAGCTCTCCGGCGGCTGGCGCATGCGCGTCGCGCTGGCCCGACTGCTGCTCTCCGGCCCCGACCTGCTCGTGCTCGACGAGCCCACCAACCACCTCGACGTGGACTCCGTCGGCTGGCTCGAGGCCCGGCTGCGGGCGTGGACCGGCGCGCTGCTGTTCGTCTCCCACGACCGCGACTTCATCGACAACGTGGCGACCCACGTGGTGGAGCTGGCCAACCAGACCCTCACCGAGTACGTCGGCGGCTTCGCCGAGTTCGTCGTGCAGCGCGAGGAGCGCATCGCCCAGCTCGAGGCGCAGGCGGCGAGCCAGGCCAAGGCCCGGGCCCAGACCGAGCGCTTCGTCGAGCGGTTCCGGTACAAGGCCACCAAGGCCCGCCAGGTGCAGAGCCGCATCAAGATGCTCGAGAAGCTCGAGAAGATCGAGATCCCCGATCGCAAGGAGCTGCAGGCCCGCTTCCAGTTCCCCGAGCCGCCCCGCACGTCCCGGGTGGTGGCCGAGCTGTCTCACATGACCGCCGGCTACGGCGACACGCCGGTCCTGCGGGACGTGTCCGTGCACGTCGAGCGGGGTCAGAAGATCGCGCTGGTCGGCCCGAACGGCGCGGGCAAGACCACGCTGCTGAAGATGCTGCTCGGCGACCTGCCCCCGATGGAGGGCACGGCCGAGGTCGGCCAGTCCGTCACCGTCGCCCGCTTCGAGCAGCACCAAGCCGACGAGCTCGACCCGAACCAGACCGTGCTGCAGGTCGCCCGTGACGGCATCGGCAGCGACACGCCCCGCGGCAAGTCGCTGCGCACCTACCTGGGATCCTTCGGGTTCCGCGACGATGCGGTCGAGCGCCAGGTCGGCGTCCTGTCCGGCGGCGAGCGCACCCGCCTGGCCCTGGCCAAGGCGATGGCCGAGCCGGCCGGCCTGCTGATCCTCGACGAGCCCACCAACCACCTCGACCTGGCCAGCTGCGACATGCTCGAGGACGCCCTCAAGGTGTACCCGGGCACGGTCCTGCTCGTCACCCACGACCGGTACCTCATCCGCTCGGTGGCCGACGACCTCATCGAGGTCCGCAACGGCACGGCGAGGTTCCACCACGGCGTGGACGAGGCCGTGCTGACGCCCACGACGGCGACCACCCGGCGGGACACGTCGGGGACGCCCGTGAAGAGCTCGAAGAAGAGCAGCGGCCGCTCGGGCAAGGCCGCCAGGGCGAAGGGGCCGAGCCAGCCGGCGAAGGCCCCGGGCCAGAGCAGCCCGAGCGCGCCGAAGCAGAAGCCCAAGGCCAAGCAGGGCGGGGGCGGCAGCCAGCAGGACCGGGACCTGCGCAAGCAGGTGAACCGGCTCGAGAAGCAGTGGGAGACGGCCGAGGCCAAGGTCGCCGAGCTCCAGGTCGCGCTCGGGAACCCCGACATCTACGCCGACGCCGACAAGCTCACCGAGCTCACCACGGCCCTCGATGCCGCCAAGGACGAGGCCGTGCGCCTGATGACCGACTGGGAGCAGGCCGCCTCCCGGCTCGAGCGGTCGAGCTGAAGCGCACCGACCCCCAGATCCCCGAACCGGGCCGCGGTGCACGCATCGGAGGCGTGTGGAGCAGCCCAGAACGGTCGTGGGTGACCCCCTAGAGCTTCCAGGCCGGGGTTCGAGGTGACAGATGGGCCCTGTGGTTGATGGTCATGCTGCTTGGCGGCGGCGGTGGGTGTCGAGGATCTCGGAGGGCTTGCG
>JAMYFF010000015.1 GCA_024128875.1 Salinilacustrithrix flava | reverse complement strand
TCCTTGAACCAGTCCGGTCAGACACAGTGCTGACCTGCCGAGGGCTCAGCGAAGAGCCTGCCCCACACCGAGGAACCGTGCTCTCCCGAACCCATTAGTAGGGCATGACCACCACCACCCGACCCCTCGTCCTCAACGTCACCGAGGCCGGCAACCTCCTCGGCGTCAGCCGCTCAACCGCCTACGAGCTCGTCCGCACCGGCGAGCTCGAGTCCGTGCAGCTGCGACGACGAGTCGTCGTCCCGGTCGCTGCCGTCGCCGAACGGCTCGGCATCACCGTCCCCGACGTCTGGCTGGCTCTGGGAAGGCGGGGCGAGGTTGCCCATAGCCAGGCCGGCCTTCGTGATCGACTCGTGCCCGACGTGCTCATCGAAGACATCCCCGCGGGCGTCCACGCCGAGCTGACGCGCCGCGCTCGACGGCGCGGGCAGTCGCTCCAGCAGTTCCTGCAGACAGAGCTCGAGCACCTGGCTCGCAGCCCCACGGCCGACGATGTCTTGGACAGAATCGAGAGGCATCGTCACGGCGGCCAGGTCGGGCTCGCCACAGCCGTGAAGGATATGAGACCGGCCCGGCCCTGAAACACCTGGGGCCCACTCTCTTGGACGGTCTCTCCGCCCATCTGGACTTGAGGCGTGAGCCGTGCGAACTAAACGGGCACTCGCCGAAGGGGGGTTGGAGAAGGGGAGCACATGGGCCATGAGGCTGCCCCGGCGTGGCACGCTTGCCTCGTGGGGCCGGCGGACGGGTTGCTCCAGCCCAGACAGGAGGCGAGGTGAGCGAAGAACGCACCGACGTGGCACATGTTGTACACGTGCTACAGGATGCGCCGGACGTCACCGATCCCGTCGGCGGGCATGCAAAGGTCGCCAAGGCCATCGCAGACGTCGTGGTTCAGGACGCCGGCGGGCTGACGATCGGTCTCGAAGGTCGATGGGGGTCGGGGAAGTCGACCATCGTTCGGCAGGTCTGCAACCAGCACCCGGACCATGTCACGGCCTTTGTGTTCGATGCGTGGTCACATGAGGGAGATCCGCTCCGTCGCTCCTTCCTTGAGTCGCTCGTGGGACGTCTCCAGGAACGGGGCTGGGTCGACAACACCTGGGACAGCGAAATCGAACGTTTGGCTCGTCGCCAGCGTTCGAGCGAGCAGACGTCAACTCAGAATCTGACTCGCAACGGCCAGCTACTTGCCGCCTCCGCCCTGCTTACGCCTATCGGCTCGGCAGTCCTGGGACGGGCACTCGGAGCGGAGGATGTGGACCCTTGGATGGTCGTAGCGTCGCTCGTTCTAATCGCCGCTCCGCTTCTTGTTGCCATCGGTGTGGTGACTTGGCGTCGGGTTAACAAAGGTCAGGACGCAGAGCCGTTCGACCTGTTCTCCAGCGCCGAGGTTGTCCATCAGCGGTCGGACACCATCGAGACCCCGGATCCAACCTCCGTTGAGTTCCAGAATTCCTTCCGCAAGCTTCTTGACGACGCCTTGGGCGACCCGAATCGGCGTCTTGTGATCGTGCTCGACAACATCGACCGAGTCCCTGCCGCAGAGGCATTGCAGGTACTTGCGACACTGCAGGCGTTTACGTCTCTTCCTGAAGAGCCCGCATGGCGTGAGCGTCTCTGGGTACTGCTTCCATACGATCCGGTTGGATTCCGATCGCTATGGAGGCGGGACGGTGACGACCCAGGGCCCGATCGCGGATCTGAGTTCCTCGCCAAGGTTCGGCAGGTCCGGTTCGACGCACCGCCGTTAGTGCACTCCACATGGCGTGAGCATCTGCGGGTCCTACTTCATCGTGCAGTCCCGACCTTGAACGGGGACGAAACGGCGGAACTCGCGACCGTGTTCGCCGTCGGGGTCGGCTCGCGAAGTCAGCCGACGCCTCGACAACTCCTCCAGTTCGTTAACGATTTCGGGGCGATCCTCCGCCAGCGGCCTGACCTGCCGCTGCCGGACATCGCTACGTACACCGCGCTTCGGATGCGTGACGTGGAGGTTGCAGAGGGGCTTCTGGCGGCCACGGTGCCGGAGCCAGAACTCGAGCGAGTGTCGTCGTCGGAGGTTCGAGGTTCCCTTGCTGCGCTTCACTTCAACACCGACGTTGTAACTGGGCAGCAACTGCTGCTCGCTGCGCCTCTGCTGGTTGCGCTGCATGACGGAGACGGTCAGGCACTTCAGCAACTCGCCACCAACCCTGGATTCGAATCCGTCCTTGAGCAGCTGGCGACTTCGGAACTTCAAGAGCATGGCGGTCACGGACTCGGCATGGCCGGGTACGCGCTGCACTCTGCGCACCTTCTGTCGTCCCTCCGCGGCTCAGTGCTTCCGAACCTCCTCTACGCAGCCAAGACCGCCAGCGAGTTGCACGTCCGGACGACAGAGGCAGGTCTTGGGCTTGCAGAGCTGCTCCTAGCCGCTGGTGTCAAGGATGCCGGCGGTGCGCAACAGTTCGCGGACGCCGTGTCCCAACGGGACTCCGATGCGGAGCTGCTGGACGATGCCTTGAAAGGCCGGGTTGAGGGCGTCGTTGCGTTCATTGAAGCCCTGTCGCCGGAAGACGACGATTGGGACCTCAGCGTCGTGCTGCCCGGCGACGCCTCGTCGTTTGTGGTGGCCTGCGCGCATGCGCGTCAGATCGTCACTCGACCGAAGACCCTTCATTCACTCGTCAGCTCCGTGAACCGCCCAGATCTGGAGCAAGTGGTCGCTGAATGGGCTGGCTCACCAGCGGACGAGCTGCGTAACCCGGAAACGCTCCGAGCGATGCAAGCGTCAGGCACGCCGCCACTTCGTGTCCGACTGCTGAAGGAGTTCGTCACCTACTTGAGCGACGAGAGCCGTGCCGCTGATGAGTCGACCGCCGCCGTGGTTGACCTCGTGTTGTCGCTCACGGCGGAAGACTCGACCAGTGAGACCTTGAAGGCCGCTGCGAACGAAGGCCACCTGGCGAATCTGGTTGAGAGGTTCGCCGAGATAGGTGACCATCGCCGCGCATCCGAGTTGGGGTTCCTCCACTTGGCGAATGCACCGACGCTGCCTGATGTTCCTGTCATCGGAGATTCAACGGGTGGCCTTGCACGAGTCCGGGGATGGTTGACCGACGACACGGAAGATCCTGGGTCTCAACACCTTGCGGAACTCGCCGCTGATCGGGCTCCATCGTTGATCGTGGCCATCCATGCAGGGCAGTCGTCCACGGTTGAGTGGTGCAAGGCAGCATCCGATGTGGCCGCACAGAACGGCAAGCTGCAAACGATCGCAACCTTCGCTCCGCACTGGAGGGAATGGCGGAACCTTCTGTCGGACGACCGCTACGGCGAGGTCCTCGCCCACCACATCGTCGCCGGGTCAGTGGAACGGCTTCTGGCGACGGCACCTGAGGACGACACCGGTGACCTGGAACTCGATGTTGCCCGGACCGCACAGGGCGTCTCCTCCGAGGCTGCTCGTGATGTCCAGGGGGTGCTTGCTGAACGTCTTGCGCACCGCTCTGAGGACGAGTGGATGGACGAACTTGATGCGCAAACGCCCAGCGTCCGCCTGCTTCGGTTCCTTGCGGAGCAAGGCTCGCCGGTCCTGCTCGGCGTCGCGTTCGAGAAGGCGCTGCTTCGCCATGGGGAGCTCCTCGCGTCGGGCGACTCGACGCTCGAGGACCCCGCCGCGTGGTCAAGCCTGGCGGAGTCGCTTGAGTCGGACGACCTCAGGAACGACCTTGCGAACGGCCTGTGCACTTCCCTCTATCGCTTGCCCAACGATCATCGGGTTCCTGAAGGCTTCTTTCAGGCCTGGGGGTCAGTTCTCGCTGACGCAGCGCAGGTTCATCGCCACGATCAATTGCTCTCCGGTGTAGTGCGAAATGCCGTGGAGAGCCGAAACGCCCCCGGCATGTTGTGGGCGGCTGCACTGCTCCGCTCTGTGCCGTCGATCCTCACCGATCTGCAGCCAGAAGAAAAGGTCTCGTCACTGCGAGCGCACGTCGAGCACGCCACCTCAGACATCGACGAGGACGAAGATGGCGAAGTGGTGGAAGCGCTACTTGCACTCGCCGCAGCGTTGGGACTGACGGTCGAGAACTGAGCGCGCGATCTCATCACAAGCAGCCGGCTCCGTTCGGCTCTCGGCTCGGACCAGCGAGCTCTCTAGATTCGATGCCACTGTCAGCTCAGCCCCACCCGCCCCCACCGCCAAGCTGGCCGCCCACCGTTAGCCGGCGATCGAGCGGCATCAGCGTCCGGTTTGGTTCTCGCTCCAGATTCCCAGCGCACCTATCGACGCTCACGCAACGCTAAGTAAGACATCGCTCGGTGCGAGAGATCCGGCGTTGGGTACTCGAGCACGGGGCGTCAGCCCTACCGAGGCCCTCACCGATCCCGCCCACCTGCGAGACTTACGTCATGGAGCTGACTCAGGGAGTCGCCGTCGACGACGACGAGCTGCGCGCCTTCTGCGCCAAGCACGGCATTCGCAGCCTCCGGCTCTTCGGTTCCGCCCTTCACGGCTCGCTGAGGCCGGACAGCGACATCGATCTTCTCGTCGAGTTCGAGCGTGATCGCACACCTGGGCTGCTGAGCATCGCTCAGCTCGAGCTCGATCTCAGCGACATGCTTGGGCGCCAAGTCGATCTCCGAACGCTCCACGACTTGAGCCGTCACTTCCGTGACCAGGTCGCCGCCGAGGCCCGCACCGTGTATGACGCCGCCTGACGATCTCGTCCGCCTCCGTCACCTGCGAGAGGCAGCGGAGAAGGCGATCGCGTTCTCGTCAGGACGCTCCAGAGAATCGCTCGACGACGATGAGCTGCTCCGGCTCGGCCTGACGAAGCTCGTTGAGATCGTTGGAGAGGCAGCGAAGCAGGTCAGTGGCCCGACTCGGGATGAGCACCCTGCCGTGCCGTGGTCAGCAGCCGCCCGCATGCGGGACCGCTTGATCCATCACTACTTCGACATCGACCTCGACGTCCTCTGGGCAACCGTGACCCAGGACCTGCCTGAGCTCCTCGACGCCCTGCCCGCCGACGACGAGCTGGAGCGCTGACACGCGGTTCCAGGACGAGCACCGATCGACACGGTTGGCAATCTCTTGGCAATCTACGGCCCGGATCTAGCGGGATTCGGACACTCTCAACGGACGGTCGCAAGTCCCTGACCTGGTAGTTTGCCTTTCAACAACACCCAACGGACCCGCTGTCGGCTCCTACGGATCAGAAGGTCAGGGGGCCCGAGTCCCTCGGGGCGCGCTGGACAGACCAGGTCATCGGGTACGGGACCTGGACCGCACCTCGCACCGTTTCCTCTTGCCAACCGATTGACCTGGCACCTCCGCCGTCCGGGTTCGAGCGTGACCCCGAGCTCGACCCCCGACGCGCCGTTCTCCGGCACCTCGAAGACCGGAACCTGGGGCCAATCGAAGGTAGACATAGGCAAGCAAGCACTTGCAGGCAAGTCGCCACTTACCTATTGTTCCAGAGGTGGCCGACGTCTTCGATGCTCTCGCAGCGCCAGCCCGACGCGCGATCCTCGACGTGCTCTCCAGGCGCGACGACCAGACTTTGTTCGAGCTCTGCGGCCGCCTCGCATCCGACCACGACGTCGATCTGACTCGGCAGGCGATCTCCCAGCACCTCGCAGTGCTCGAGGAGGCCGGTCTCGTGCACACACGCCGAGATGGTCGCTACAAGTTCCACTCCATCGACATCGCACCGCTTCACGGCGCGATGTCTCGATGGCTCAACGAGGAGAAGGACAGTTGACCATTCGACTTCACGTGACCAGCGTCTTCGTGGACGACCAGGAACAGGCGCTCCGCTTCTACACGGAGGTACTCGGCTTCGAGCCCCGCACGGACGTCCCGCTCGGGAACGGTGACCGATGGGTCACCGTCGGATCGCCTGGGCAAGACGTCGAGTTGCTCCTCGAACCGTCCGGGCACCCGGCAGTCGGGCCGTACCGCGAAGCACTCGCTGCCGATGGCATCCCGCTCGCATCCTTCGCCGTCGACGACGTCCACCAGGAGCACGCTCGACTCGTCCAAGCCGGTGTGACCTTCACCCAACCGCCGACCGAGATGGGCCCGGTGACCACCGCGGTGTTCGATGACACCTGCGGCAACCTGATCCAGGTGATCACGCGCTGACGCGCCGTCTGCTCGCATGCCCCTCGAGTCCGTGTCCCGCTCTGGAGCGCGTCCTGTGCGATGGGGAACGCAGATGCCGTGCTTCGGTCGTTCTCGACGTGGTCGCCGGTCAGGGTTCCCCGTGCGCGCTGCTCGATGTCAGGGCAGAGACGGGCTTGCGTAGCCCACTGTCTCCGATGGCGGTGGTGTAGGGGCCCCGGTCCTGCGGACAACGAGCTTCATCGGGGCGTCGAGGAGCGCCTCGGCGGCATCGGACCACATGGCGACCGACGAGGTCACGACGGATGGGTCGAACCCTCGAGCCACCAGATCGAGCACCTGGGGGATGGCCGCTCGTGCGTGGACTCGGCCGGTGTGCAGCGTGCAGCACCGCGAGTACATGGAGAACATCGGCACGGTCGGGTCGTCCAGGTACACGGAAGGGCTGGTGCACTGCCCGTCGAACGCAGTGCTGTTGAGCGCGCAGCGCAGTCCGATCTCGGAGCCGCTGGCATCCACGGTGATCGGGAAGGAACCGACCTTGGATGGGGGTGGGCCCTCCATCGCCTCGGCGCCGAGGGTGGTGGCGATGTCGAGCCGATCGGCGTCCTCATCGAGGTACACGACACGCCCAGCACCGAGGGCGACGGCGATCCCGGCCGCGTAGAGGCCGATCGAGCTCGGCCCGCTGCTACCGCCCACGACGAGCACGTCGGCTCCCGGCGATCGAGCCAGCTGCGGGCCCACGCAACGCCATCCGTCAGGGATGTTGTCGCTCGCACTCGCGACCGCCTCGGGGTCGATCCCGGCCGGAAGCGGGACCAACATGGCGTCGGCGTCGGGGACGAGCGCCAGGTCGGCGAGCAGCCCTCCCCACTGGTGGCCGCCCATGGCGCCCAGTCCATAGGTCGACAGTGGCGGGTAGCCGGTGCAGTTCCCGGTGCGGGACTGCCGGCACGGCGGACAGTCCCCACACGAGATCTGGAACGGGACGACCACCTGATCGCCCGGTGCGACCGTGGTGACCGCGTCGCCCACGACGGTGACCTCAGCCACGCCCTCGTGACCGAACGCGTACGGCCCAGCCAGGGGGAAGCGGCCGGTCAGAGCCGCGATGTCGAGATCACAGGTGGCCACCGCCAACGGTCGCACCAGCGCCTGCCTCGGGCTCGTGAGCACCGGGGCGGCGACGTCCTCCCACCGGACCTGGCCGGGGCCTTCGAACAGGAGTCGTCTCATGTGGCCATCACCCGCCCTGCTCGCCGGTGGACGATCTCCGGGCGAAGGCGGGTGGGCAGACGACTGGCGTGTTCATGATCGCGAGGAGAGCACGGCGGCGGCGACCCACCAGATCGCCATGCCTGCGACCAGGGGGACCCCGAACGTCTTCCGTCGCGTCCACACCGCAGCGGTGGCTGCGACGGCGAGCACGGCAGCGGCGGAGGCCTCGACCTCCACACCTCCCCCGGCTGCGACGATCCCTTGAGCTGCGATCGCCGCGAGGACCGACGGTCCCACGAAGGGAAGGCGGCGCTGGAGAGCACCGGGAAGTGCCGCTGTGCGGATGAGAAGGAGGCTGCGCAACAGGTAGGTGCCGGCGCCGATGACGGCGAGAACCGCAAGGTCGCTCATGTCGTGTCTCCGGTCAGCGAGCCCGCGGCCACCCCTGCGGCGATGCCGGCGAGCAATCCGATTCCCATTGGCAGCGTCGCACCCACTGCGACAGTGCTCCCTGCTGCGACGGCGGAGACCTTCGCGGCGCGGGTGCTGAGCAGCGGCAAGAGGAGCAGCACGAAGGTCAGGGGTGCCGCCAGGTCGAGGCGCAGTACGGCGGGGACCGAGTCCGCGAGTGTCACACCTGCTCCGGTGAGAGCCACCCACGACACCCAGGCGGTGAGTCCGGCGCCGAAGTAGAAGCTGCGGTGGCTGATGGCCTCCGCGCCGGGCCCCTCCTCGAACCGCGCTGCAGCGATCGCGTACACCGCGTCGGTCAGGAAGTACGCGCCCGCCGCTCTGGTACGCCGTGACCAGGGATCCATGTGCGGTCGCAGTGACGCCCCGTACAGGAGGTGGCGCGCGTTCATCACCAGGCAGGACAGGACGACGACGGTTGGTGCAGCACCCGCGTCGAGCAACGAGACAGCAGTCGCTTGTGCCGCACCGGCGAACACCAGCCACGATGATGACCACGCGACCAACGGATCGAGATCGGTGGCAGCGAACGTCGCTCCGAGCGCCAGGGCGAACGGCACGTAGCCGAGAGCGAGCGACAGCGCCACTCCTGCCCCTTGGGAGAGCGCTTCCCGGTCGATGCGACGCCCAACAGCGATCGAGGTCATCGCCTCGCTCCGCTGCTCGGTGCGACGACGTCAGCCGCCACGAAGCTCTCGTGGCCGTAGAGGGAGCGGAGCTCGAGCGCCGACATGACGGCGAGCGCCGGGGTGACCTGGCTGTGCATGGCGTGCAGCGCGGCCATCTTCCGATCCAAGGCCTCGTCGTCGAGGTCGAGTTGGAGGGCGAGGGCGTCGCGCTCCACCGGTGTCGGGCGCTCGTCGGTCATGTAGATCGACCAGGTCTCCAGGCGCTCCCGGAACCGGCGGTGGCGGTCCGCATCGAGCGCTGCCGTCAGCACGCGAGGCGGCGCCGCGAACCGGTCGCACGCGGCCAGCACCCACTGGCCGACCGCGATGTGGTCGGGGTGGTACGTCATGCCGTCGGGCCCGAACGTCAACACGGTGTCCGGGCGTACCTCGTCGATCACCACGGCGATCGCCTCGCAGCCGGCGCGGGGATCGATGCCATCCAGGGTCCCGTCCTCGAAGCCCAGCCAACGGTGATCGTCGACCCCGAGGATGCTCATGGCGGCAGTCGCCTCCCAGCGCCGCAGCCGCCCGAGCCGTTCGGGCGGCCACGCCGCCGGGTCGTCGGTGCCGTGCTCGCCATCGGTCGCCGAGACGCACACGACGTCCTGGCCGAGCTGGCGAGCTGCGGCCATGACACCGCCGGCCAGGAAGGTCTCGTCATCGGGGTGCGCCCAGACGGACAGGATCCTGCCCAGGCCGGCGATGTCGACCGTCATGGCCGTGCGGCCAGGATCAGGTTGAACGGCGTCTCGAGCGAGCGCTCGAAGCGGGAGAAGCCGTTGGCGACGAAGATCTGCTCCCACCGGGCGGCGCCCACCTGGTTCCCCAGCGCCTCGGGCCCACCCTGCGAGAGCGCGCACGGCGTGCACAGCACCGTCGACGCGGCGTAGAAGAGGCGTCCGAGCGGGTTCGCGATCGATGTGGCCCGGTCGTCACCGGCTTGTGCCTCGACGAGCAGCACGACACCGTCATCGGCGAGCAGCGACCGGGCATGCCGGATGACCGCGCCAGGATCGCCCATGTCGTGGAGCGCGTCGAAGACGCACACGACGTCGTAGGGCCCGCCATCGAAGTCGGTGGCAGTGCGGGTGCTGAACTGCACGTTGGACGTGACGCCCCGCTCGACCGCGACCTCGCGTGCACGGCGGATGGAACCATCGTGGAAGTCGAAGCCGTGGAACGTCGACTGCGGGTACGCCTCGGCCATGAGTGCCGTGGACACGCCGTGGCCGCACCCGACGTCGGCGACGCTGGCACCAGCGGTCAGCTTCTCGGCGAGTCCGGGCACCGAGGGAATCCACTCCGACGTCAGCGAGGTGCTGTACGCGTTCCCGTAGAACCGCTCGACCGCCGTGAACATGCAGTCGTGGTGGTCGCCCCAGTCGATGCCACCCGATCCGCGGAACGCGGACTCCAGCTGGTCCTGATCCGTGAAGTACGACCGGACCAACGTGGCTGCGCTCGCCAAGAACACCGGCGAGCCCTCATCAGCGAGCAGGGCGGCCGCTGCGGGGCCGATGGTGAAGCGGTCGTCGCCTCGATCGTCGACGACGTGGTCCACGTAGCCCGCAGATGCGTTGCACGAGAGCCACTCCAGCACGAGCCGCTCGTTGCAGCCCGAGGTCGCGGCCAGGTCGCCAGCGGTCGCACCGCCCAGGTCCGCGAGAGCGCCGTACAGCCCCAGGCGATCGCCGATGGCGACCATCGAGATGAACGCTGCGCTGGCAACCGCATCGACGAAGCTGGCGACGGTCTCCTCCACGGCGAGCTCGAGGTCGGACGGTGCGGGGGCGGCTGTGGTGTGCTCGGCGATGGTCATCAGAATCTCCTTGGTGGATGTCTTGGTCAGCGATCAGCCTCCCGGTCGCCCCTTGCGCAGCCCTTGACGCTCACTTGATCGATGGTCATGCTGCCGACGTGGTGGAGCCCCAGCCCGCCCTGCGGATCGCCGTGCTCGGACCCTGCGTGGTCGAGCACGACGGCCGGGACATCACGCCCGCGAGTCCCCTGCAGCGCCGCCTCCTGACGCTGCTCGCCCTGCGGTCGCCGCGCCCGGCCTCGATCGAGTCGCTCATGGACGTGGCCTGGCCGCACACCGAGCGTCCCAAGGATCCCCGCCAGAACCTGCACACCCACGTCTCACGACTTCGCCGTCACCTGGACAGGGGATCCGACCGAACGGCGGCCATCGCCACCGACGCTGATGCGTACTGCCTCGATCCCACGGTTGCCACCACCGATCTGCACGAGCTGGCGAGGCTGACCGGAGCCGAATCGGTGGGCGAACCCGCCACGACGTCCGAGCGGCTGGGTCGGGCGCTGGCGCTCTGGCGCGGTCCGTCCTTGCTCGACATCGCCGACAGCGACTGCGGTGTCGGCGAGGCCGCCCGTCTCGACGAGCTGCGCCTCTCGCTGACAGAGACGCGCTTCGAGCAGCTGCTGGTCGATCAGGCGGACCTCGGGCTCATGGCGGAGCTCGAGGCGTTCACGATGGCCCACCCCTACCGGGAGCGGCCACACGCCGTGCTGATGGAGAGCCTCTACCACCTCGGTCGTCAGGCCGATGCGCTGAGCACCTACCAGCGGCTGCGCTCGCGGCTCGGGGAGGATCTCGGACTGGAGCCGTCGACCGCCCTGCGCCAGCTGGAGGCGAAGATCCTGGCGCACGAGCTCCAGGACCGGCAGCTGGCCCCGACCCTGGCGGTCGGTGCGCGCGAAGCCGCCCCGCCAGAGCCGATGAGCGGTCCACCCAGAGCGCTGACCGCGCTGCTCGGCCGCGAGGCCGAACTCGCGCAGCTCCGGGCCGGCGTGCGGCGGTCACGGATCACGACGATCGTCGGGCCCGCTGGTGTCGGCAAGACCCGACTGGCCATGGCGCTCGCCCATGAGCTGGACGGCGCCGCCGACCTCCACCAGCCCCTGGTGTGGTGCGATCTCACCACCGCGTCCTCTGCCTCCGATGCCGTCGATGTCATCGCCTTGGCGCTGCAGGCCCGTCGGCAGGGATCCCAGACCACGCGCCAGGCCGTGGTCACCGCGATCACCGGCATCGAACCGCTCCTGTTCCTGGACAACTGCGAACAGGTGGCCGAACCGGTCGCGGACCTGGTGGTCGACGTCCTCGCCACTGCGCCGGCGTCCGTCGTCGTCACGGCCAGAGCCCCGCTCGACGTTGCCGGCGAGGAGCTGGTGAAGCTCGCCCCGATGCGGTGGGCGGATCCGACCATCTCGAGCGAGCCGCCACCGGCGATCGCGCTCTTCTGCCAGCGCGCGGCCGCAGCGGGCGCGGACATCGCTGCAGATCAGCGCTCGAGGCGCCTCATCGTGGATGTGTGCCGAGCCGTGGACGGGTTGCCCCTCGGCATCGAGATCGCCGCTGCCCAGCTGCGCAACATGACGCTGGAGGAGCTGGCCGAGCGCGTCACCGCGCGCAGCGGCGCGCTCGACGTGAACCGACGCTCGGGCGCACCCCGCCATCGCTCCATCCGCTCGGCGCTGAACTGGTCACTCGACTCCCTCGACGTTGCCGACCGGGAGGTCTTCGCAGCGATCAGCACCTTCTCCGGGTCCTTCGACGCCCTCGGCGCCGCTGCTGTCCTCGACGCAGCCGACGCCGCCGAGGTCGAGGACCGCCTCCGGTCGCTGAGCGACCTGTCCCTCCTCACCGTCGAGGTCGCGAGCGGCCGGTCCCGGTTCCGCTTGCTGCGAACCGCCCGCCGCATCGGGCAGGAGCGAGCCGTGGCCGACGGGTCCGCACCGATGTTCCTCGATCGCCACCGGCGGTGGGTCCTCGAGCTCGTGCGAGACGCCGAACCACGCTTCCGAGGGCCCCATGAGGCCATCGCGGTGCGAGCGATCGAGGTCGAGACCGACAACATCCGCTCCGTCCTCCGCCGGGCGGTCGCGCAGGGCGATGCCGACACGGCGCTGACCGTGGCCACGTCCCTGTGCGACTTCGCGCTCCACCGCCTGCGCGATGACGTGGGGGAGTGGGCGGAGCTCGCTCTGGCGATCGAGGGAGCCAACGACCACCCGCTGCGGGCGGCGGCGATGGCCACGATGGCGCTCGTGGCCACCAACCGGGGGGACCTGGCGGCTGCGCGTGCGCTGGCCGCAGGCGCGCTGGAGATGGGCCAGGGCGACACCGCTGCCACCCTCCACGCCCACCACGCCCAGGCACTGGTCGCCCTGTACTCCGGAGAGCTACCCGAGGCCGCGGCTGCCGCCGAGGGCTACCTCGCGCTCGCGAGCTCCGCCGACGAGCCCTTCCACGGCCAGATCGCCTGCATGATCTCCGGCTTGGCCGAGCTCTACGGCGGTGCCACCGATCGGGCCTTGGCGTGGGCAGAGCGGTCGCGCGTGCTCGCGCAGCACAGCGGCGCGCCGACCTCGGAGGCGTGGGCGGACTACCTCCTCGGCGAGGCGACCGCCAGACGTGACCCGGCGCGCTCGGCAGCGCTGCTGCGGTCTGCGATCGCCGCCGGCGAGACCGTCGACAACCACCTCGTCACCGGGGTGGCGCGCCTGTCCCTCACCACGCTCCCGATCGAGGTCGGTCACGAGGAGGCGACCCTCGAGGCATACCGCCAGCTCATCGAGAGCTGGCGCTCGCGCAACGACTGGACCCACCAGTGGACGACGCTGCACAACCTGGCACCCCTGCTGGCCAAGTGCGGAGCCGATGCCGAGGCCGCCGAGCTGCTCGGCGCGTTGACGGCTGCCGAGGATGCGCCGCGGCTGTTCGGTGAGGCTGCCGACGAGATCGAGGCGCTTCGCACGGAGCTCTCGGCCCGGCTGGGGGTCGAGCGCGTCGAGCTCCTCCGGTCCTCCGGTGCGGCCCTGAGTCCACGAGACACCGTCGATCTCGCCCTTCTCACCATCGAGGGACTGCTGGCGGCACCCGACCGAGCCATGGCCTGATGCGGGGCCCCGCCCGAGTCGCATCTCTCATGATCCGAGCAGTTCTGCTCGTGACAGCCTCCCTGGACGCCGGGTCCCTACTCGGGGTCCAGTGAGGATCCGCCCTCCTCACCGAGAACCGAGAGCAGTCGGCGATAGATCGCATCCTCGGGCTCGTCGAACTCGACGGGGACGATCCGCGACCCGGTTCGAACCGTCGGGAGCCGGCTCATGCGGTCGACGGCGTCGAGGATGAAGGACTCCACCTCTGCGTCGGCGATGTCACGCTCGGGGTGGCGCTCCCCTCTCGTCGCCATGGTCTGTCTCCTGCTGACCGACTACTCGGCTGGCTCATGAGCGAGCTGGACGTACGTTCCCAGATCGAGGTAGCCCATGCGACGGTAGATCGGGGCGCCCATCGGGGAGGCCTGGAGCGTCGAGTGGTCGCAGCCGAGACGCCGGCCCTCCTCGACCGCAGCCCACGTGAGCGCCTCGCCGTACCCGCGGCGTCGATGTTCCGGTGGGGTCGCCACGTTGTAGATGCCGGCCGTTCGACCGGTCACGCTCACGAGCGCGGTTGCGACGGGCACGTCGTCGACCGAGCCGGTCACCATCACGACGGCTGGGTCGTCGAGCATCGTCTCCGTGGCGAGGACGTCGATGAACTCCCGCGGCATGTCGAACCCGCGGGCAGCGAGGTCGCGGGCGACTTCGAGTCCGGTGGCATCTCGGACGACGGTGATCTCGAGGCCATCGCGAACAGGCGGAATCTCCTCGATCGCGGGAAGCGCCATCGCGAGGGGGCCGCCGGCGTCGGTGAGGCCGGCGCGGCGCCCGGCGTCGAGCAGGGCATCGTCTACGCCTTCACGCACCCAGAGGAGCCAGGGCACGCCGCGCTCGGCCATGAAGTCGGAGGCATCGGCGATCAGCCGGTCGGGGTCATCGACGGGACCCGTTGCGTACACGCCGTTGAAGAAGGCGGCGGGCAGCCCGGTAGCCACGAACGGGCAGTCGAGTGAGCCGCCGACCTCGCCACTGTGCCCGCCGATGCTCGCCCACGCGCCCGCGAGGTTGACGTCGGCCGCCCTTCCGAGTGCGTCCAGTCCTCCGACCATCGTCTGCCCCCGATCCCCCCCGACCGCGTGCCACGGACGGTAGCTCTACGGGCGAGCATGGGGTCGGGCTCCGATGAGGCGCCTGGCGCAATCGCCAGCGCGAGCCGGATCCCGCACCTCCGACTCCAGCCCGGGCCGAGCGACGAACGTGCTCCACGGCATCGCCGGGAGGGGCGCCGGTACCCTCGCCGCGGATGGGGCGGCTGATCGGACGTGTCGGGGAGATGGAGCGGCTCCGCTCGCTCTTCCGCCCGGACGGGCCCGCCGGGCTGGTACTCACCGGACGGGCCGGTGTTGGCAAGTCCCGGCTGCTCGCAGAGGTCGTCGCCGCCGCTCCCGACGATTGGCACGTGGAGAACGTCCTCGCCGCACCCGGGATGCGGCGTGTGCCCTTCGCCGCCGTATCCCACCTGCTCACCGCCAACCCGAACCCCGATCCGACCGTGCTGTTGCGAAGCGCCCGGACGGAGCTCAAGCGACGGTCCGGTCGTCGGCAACTCCTCCTCGCGGTGGACGATGCCCACGAGCTCGACGACGGTTCGATGGGCCTCATCCACCAGATCGTCGTCCACGGCGAAGGACGTCTGGTGGCGACGGTACGGCCCTCGCCCCGGCCGTCTCCGGCGGTCACGGCACTTTGGAAGGACGGCCACGCGGCGCTCGTGGAAGTGGCCGCGCTCGCCGAACCCGAGGCGGCGCAGCTCGCCGCCACGGTGCTCGGGGGGCCGCTCGATGACCGCCTCGCCGCAACGGTGTGGGATCTCACCCGTGGACACCCGCTGTACGTGCTGGTGGCGCTCGAGGACGCCCGGCGAACGGGTGCTGTGCAGCTCGACGGAGGTCGCTGGCGGTCGACAGCGCCGCTCGCCTCGGACCGCCTCGACGAGCTGATCACGGGTCGGTTGATCGGCTTCGGCGACACCGCCCGCCATGCGCTGGAGCTCATCGCGGTTGCCGAGCCAGTCCCCTTCCGCTTCCTCGCCGGCATCGTGGCCGACGAATCCGTCGGAGAGCTCGAGGGGCTCGGCCTGGTGTCGACGGTCCACATCGGCGAGGCCCCACACGTGACGACCTCTCATCCGCTCTTCTCCGAGGTCGTCCTCGCCGGCCTCCGACCAAACCGGCGCAAGGAGATCGCTGATCGGCTCGTGGACGCAGTGCGCGACGCGGGGAATCCCACCGCCGACACCGGCCTGTGCCTGCGGACCGCCATGTTGATGGTCGATTCCGGTGGAGCGATCGACGTGGATGTCGCCTGCGCCGGAGCGAAGGAAGCCCTGTCGAGGACCGACTACGCGCTCGCTGAACGCCTCGCGCGAGCCGCGGTCGGCGCCGCACCCGGATCCCCGACGGGAACCCTCCTGCTGGCGCGGGTCCTGTCCCTCCGAGCAGATGGGGAAGAAGCACTGGCCGTCCTCTCCGGGGTGGAACCCTCAAGTGCAGCGGAGCGGGCCGAAGCAGCACTGATCCGGGGCCACGTCCTGGCCTTCCTCCTCGGCCGTCCTGATGAGGCGGCCACGGTGCTACGGGAGACGCGGGACAGCCTGCCTGCGGCGCTGCGGTGGCAGGTCGACACCGAGGGTTCGCTCTACAGCGCCATCGCCGGCAACTTCACTGACACGGTCACCGCCGCCACCGCAGCGCTGGCCAGCCCCGAAATCCCGCCACCGGCACGGATCACCGCGCATACGAACCTCAGCCTGGCCCAGGCCATGACCGGTCGCCTGGCTGACTTCGACGAACGCATGAGACAGGGTGAGGAACTGGCCCACCGGCACCGAACCGAAGCGGTCATGGCTGTCGATCAACTGGCCTCGAACCGGTTGGCTGCGTTGACCGCCGAAGGTCGCCTGGCCGACGCCGAGCGCGCCTGCACGACGCGCACGTGGGCTGACAGGAGAGGAGGTGCGCCGGCTTCGCTGCGGCTGGTGTGGCACGGGATGGTGCTGGGAATGCAGGGACGGCTGACCGAGGCCACCCGGCTCCAGGCTCGCGCATTGGCCGTGCTCGAGAAAGACGATCCGTTCCGCCTGCGTTCGCAATCGGTCGGCATCTGGGTGATGCACCAGGCCCAGGCCGGGCAGCCGCCCGAGGACGCCGCCGACCACTTGGACCAGGCATCGTTCGAGGCCGGCCTCGAGACACGCCTGGCGGTCTGGGTGGGCCGGGGGCGGGCATGGCTCGCCGTGGGATCCACCGACGCGGCAGCCCGCATCGCCCTCGACGTGGGCCGAGCCGCGATCGCACACGACCACGTGGTCTGGGGTGTCTGGGCGCTCCACGACGCAGTGCGCATGGGCCACGCATCGCTGGTGGTCGACGACCTCGCCGATGCCGTGGCCACCACCGAAGGGGCGTTCCTGGTCGAGACCATGCTCGATCACGCCCGGGCATCCGTCGCATCCGACGCCGACGGGCTCGAATCCGTGAGCGCCCGCATGGTGGGACACGGATCACCGATGCTCGGAGCCGAAGCCGCGGCCCAGGCGGCGCGGGTGTGGGGCGATGCCGGGTCAAACGACCGGTCCCAACGGGCCGCAGCGCGCGCCTCGCTGCTGCTCCGGCAGTGCGAGTGCGTGGCTACCCCGGCCGTGGTCGGGGCGCCGCCCGGTCTCAGCGACCGTGAGCTGGACGTGGCGACGGAAGCGATCCACGCCACCAGTCGCGAGATCGCCGATCAGCTGTTCGTGTCGGTGCGCACGGTCGACAACCACCTGGCCTCCGTGTACCGGAAGCTGGGGGTGTCGGGCCGAGAGGAGCTGGCGACGGTCCTGCACGGCGGCGGGTGAAGCGGCGCAGGCCCACGGAACGGGGGTGTCCCGCCGCTTGCGGGTGAGGATTGAGTAACACCCCTTGCGGATTGAGTAGTCGCTGTCCTTGCCCTCGCCCGATCCGGCGCGAATCAATGGCCGCACGCGCACGCTTGGAGCACGCTCATGCCCGTCACGGTCAACCTGTCAGTGCTGTGGTGCCGGGACCGAGGCCGCACCGCACAGCTGGTGCTCGCCGGTCTTCTGACGGTTGCCCTTGTTGTCGTGGGACTCCCCGCTCAACCGTCGGCCGGGACGAGTCACGATCCCACGTCGGAGGGACAGGTGGCCGATCAGGTTCGGACTCCCGATGAAGCCTTCGCAGTTCTGTCGGGGACCTACGAGGGGCACAACGTCCACACGGTCGGTGACGCCGGAGATGTCAACGGTGACGGCTTCGACGACGTCGTCATCGGGGCACCCACTGGTGGCCCGGACGGAGAGGGTGAGGCCTTCATCGTGTTCGGACCGGTGCTCGGCGATGTCGAGCTGGACACCGTGGGCCAGCCGGGGGGGACGCCCGGGATAAAGATCAACGGGCGAGATGCTTCGACCCTGCAACGTGGAGCTGGCACGGCTGTCACGACCGCTGGCGACACGAATGGTGACGGCTTCGACGACGTGATGGTGAGCGAGCCCGGAACAGCCCGCCCAGAACTCGGAACATTGACGTCTGGCCGGGTCTACATCATCTTGGGGGGGCCAGATAGCCGAACGGTCGAACTGTCGGACATCGCCACGGGTGCAACGCCTGACGGCTACTTGCTCGATGGCGTTCCGGGTGACTCTCTCGGGCGCGACAACACGCTCGATGCAGCGGGGGATGCAAACGGCGACGGCTACGACGACGTCATCATCGGGGCGCCGGGCAGTCGCTTTGGCGCATATCTGGTGTTCGGAAGTCCGACTGCAGCGAGCATCGACCTCAACGAAGCGCAGGCCTCCAACGACGACCGTGCGGTCTACATGAGCCTGAGAGAAGGTGCCACGAGTGCAGGTCGAGCGGTGGCAGGGATCGGCGACGTCAACGGTGACGGCCTGGACGACGTGGCGGTCGGAGCGCCGGGTGCTGAGTCGCTCGACCCCGCGTGGTCGGACACCCAAGAGGTGGTCACCGGCGCCGTGTTCATCGTGTACGGGCGGACTGACGGAGTTGCTGTGGACCTCGGTTCGCTGGGCTCTGCTGGTGTCGAACTCAATGGGTCACGCCTGAACAAGCTCGGAGGAGACGTTGCCGGGCTGGATGATCTGAATGGTGACGGTGTTCCGGAGTTCGCTGCGGTCGATTGGGGGTACTTCGTCGACTGGGCGGATGAGATCGGGCGGGTCATCATCTACGACGGCGCATCGAAGGCCGTCCTGTCCTCCTATACGGGCGAATCCGAGTATCCGATCCGTTTCGTGACGGAAGTGGGAGACACGGATGGTGACGGGCACGACGACGTCGTCGTCACCCGACGTCCGAACCTCGATGGGTCGCTGCCCCGCGTGCATCACGTCCTGCTGGATCCGCTCTCGGGTGGCTCGATCGGTGCGGATTCGGCATGGCAGATCGAACTCCAGACTGGCCATGACGACATCGCAGGTGTGGGTGATGTGACCGACGACGGGCTGGCGGACCTCTTGGTGGGGGACATCAGCGCCTCTGAAGGCGGCGCGGGAGCAGGGGCGGCCTACCTGTTCCAAGGTCAAGAGAGGATCGTTGCCGAGCCCGATCCCGAGGTGCTGCGCCTGCACGCGATCGAGGTGAACCAAGCGATCCAGAACTGGGAGAACGACGTGTCGCTCTACTCGGGCAAGGACACGGTGGCCCGGGTGTTCCTCGAGCGTCTCGACGACACCAGCCCGACGCAGGCCAGCGGCGTCCTCCGTGGCGAGGTGAACGGCACCCCGTTGCCGGGCAGCCCGCTGTCGCCGGAGAACCCGGGGTTGATCGTGCCCGACGACGTGGACGACCCGGGTACCCGCCCTCGCGCCGACCTGGACGGCAGCCTCAACTTCGTGCTGCCCGGCAGCTGGACGAAGACCGCCGGCCGTGTGGATCTGTCCTTCGAGCTGACCGGCCCGGCCGGGCAGGGCGTCCGCTGCGACGAGCGTGACAGCGCACCCGACTGCACCACGGTCGTCGGCTTCGTCGACCCGACCCGTCCATTGATCGAGTTCACGTCCTGGCCGGTGCGCCGCAGCGAGATCTACGACCTGTCCCGCTCGGCGACCGCCGGGTCGTTCCGCATCGTCGTCGACGGCGACGCCACCGATTCGCTCCCGTTCGATGCCACCGCCGCCCAGATCGACGACGCCATCCACGACCTCCTGAGCCGCCTCTTCGGCATCCGCCAGGGCCGCATCACCGTGTCGGGTGACACCTCGGCCAACACCATCCGCCTCCTCCGAGGTCTGGACGAGTCGGATCTCGGCCTCGACACCAGTGGGCTCACCGGCACCGCCACGTTGGCCAAGCGCCAGGACGGCGGCGTGTGGGAGGCCCCGAGCACCGACGACGTGTTCGAGATCATCCGCCGGCACTCCGATGCGCTCCCGACCGACGTCATTGACTTCCGCATCAACGACGGGAACACCTTCTCCAAGCCGCCCACCTTGTCCAAGGCCAACATCCGGCTGTCCGAGCGCCGGATCGTGAACCGGGTCCTGCACCCCGACCGCTTCCCGCCGGCGGTCATCCTCTCGGGCCTGCTGCTCGACCGGGGGCCACAGGGGATCGGTCGCGGCTTGGCCACGACCGGGACCAAGGTGGCCAGCACCTACCTCTGGGAGGCGGAGGAACCTGCAGACGGTGGGGGCGCCCGCAACGCCACGGTCCACGAGGCGGCCCACGTCTACGGCAAGGCCCACGCCGCCATCGAGCCGGGAGCCGGGGTGTGCGGCGCGACCGCGCCGGACTCGGCCCAGCTGCACCCCTTCTTCGAGACGCTCTCGACCGAGAACACCGCGTCGGCCGAGACCAGGTGGGACTTCCTGTTCCCCACCATCGGCCCTCTCGGTGACGACGACACCGAGATCTGGGGTTTCGTTCCTCGCCAGTACCTCGCCGGGCGGGACGATCTCGCTGTTCCCAACCCCCGACGGGACTTCGAGCTGATGTCGTACTGCGGGCAGAACCCCGAGCAGTCGCGGTGGCCGTCCACGTTCACCTACTTCGCCGTTTGGGCCGGCATCCTCGACCAGAACGACGCAAGCATCGGCGGCGGCGGTTCGTCCGCCGACATGGTCGTCGTCTCCGGCGCCGAGGATCCCGAGACCGGCGAGCTCGTCCTCGAGGACGCGTTCCCGCTCCGGGGCGCCGACCCGTCGCTCGAGTCGGGCGCCGTCGACGTCACCCTGCTCGACGCCGCCGGCGGGGTGCTCGGCACGCGGTCGGTCCCGCTCGACGAGGCCGATGGAGACGACTACTTCGGGCCGCCGATCCCGATGTTCGTGGCCCCGGTGCCGGTCACCGGTGACGTGGCCGACCTCGCCGAGATCGTCGTCACCGTCGACGGTGTCGAACGAACCCGGGTCGTGGCCTCGCCCACGGCTCCCACGGTCGATCTTGTCTCACCCACGGCCGACACCGCCGCAACGAGCACGATCGCGATCTCCTGGGACGCTCACGACGCCGACGGCGACGAGCTGACGGCCATGATCCAGTACAGCCTCGACGACGGCGTCACCTGGGAGCACTTGGCCACCACCGAGCCAGGCGCCCGGTCCTACACCGCACCGACCCGCTACCTCGAGGGCTCGCCGACGGCCCGCATCCGGGTCGTGGTCTCCGACGGCGTACGCGCCGCCACGGCCACCTCGCCGACCTTCGTCGTCGATGCCGGTGCTCCGGTGACGTCCATCGCCACCCCTGACGACGGCGCCACCATCGGCACCGACGTGCCGATCCACCTGCGCGGCGATGCATGGGACCCGGCCGACAGCCTCCTCGATGGCGCCTCGCTGACGTGGCGGTCTGATCTCGACGGCGTGCTCGGCACGGGCCGCGCCCTGGACCTCGGTCCGGGTGGCCTGTCGGTCGGGTGCCACCGGATCTCCTTCGATGCCGTCGACGCCGACGGACGCGCCGGACGGGACACCGTCCAGATCGACGTCGGCGGCACCGGGAGCTGCACCGTGGTCACCGAGAACGGCACCGTGGTCCTCGAGCGAACGACCGATCCGGCCGGCGGGTCGCCGGCGTCGTTCACCAGCGACCTGCCCGGCCTGGGCACGTTCGACCTCGCCGACGGCGGTCTCCTCACCGAGGGCGATGTGCCGGTCGGCACCTACACCGTGACCCAGACCTCGGCCGGCGACGGCCACCAGGGTTCGTCGCTGGTGTGTGACGACCCCGACGGCGGCAGCGTGGCCGACAGCGGTACGGGAACCGCCACCGTCGACCTCGACGCCGGCGAGACGGTCCGGTGCGAGTGGACCGACGTGCCGGCGACGGCTGCGTCAGCGGCCGACGACTCGGCCACCACCGACGAGGACACGCCGGTCACCGTCGATGTGCTCGCCAACGACGGCGTCGCTGGACCAGCCGAGGTCTCCGTCGCCGTGATCTCGCCGCCGACGATGGGCACGGCCACGGTCGGCGCCGACGACACCATCTCCTACGTCCCCGATGCCGACGTCAACGGCACCGACTCGTTCACCTACGAGCTCACCGACGCGGCGGGGGCGACGAGCCAGGCGACGGTGACGGTCACGGTCGTGCCCGTGGCCGACTCCCCGGTGATCGAGTCGGTCACCCCCGGGTACCAGGACGTCGATGCCAGCGACGACATCGTCCCGGTCACGCTCGTGGCCACCGACGTCGACGGCGATGCGCTGTCGCTGGTGCCGGCCGGCCTCCCCACGGGCATCACCGCCGGATCGCCGACGTGCACCACAGTGGCGGGCGCGGCGCGTTGTGAGTGGCAGCTGTCCGGGACGGCGGCCGGACCGGCCAGCGTCCAGCAGGCGACACTGACCGTGGACGACGGCGCCTTGGACGACAGCGCCTCGGCGACGTTCGTGATCGACGCCGAGGACGCCACCATCTCCCCGGCCGAGGACAACCCGGTGGCGGTCGAGGTGACCGAGGGCGAGGACATCAGCGGACCGTTCCGCCTCGGTGCCGTGGTCCACGAGGCCGTGCCGGATGGGGCCGCAGGCACCGCTCGACCAGGCGACCTCGGGCTGGCCGAGGTCACGGCAACGCTCGTGCCCGTGGGCACCGGCGGTTCGATCGGCCCTGTCGACTGCGCCGTGGTCTCCGACACCGGCGCCGGCTACGACGGTGTGCTGACGGTGGGCTGCGACTTCGACGCCGTCCCGGCCGAGACCTACGAGGTCCACTACGACGTCGCTGGCGGGTACTTCACCGGGAGAACCGAGGACCTCCTGGTCGTCGCGGCACCCACCGAGGGCTCCGCGGGGGGTGGCGGCCACTTCGCCTGGCCCGACGCCGACGGCCACCGCACCAACGTCGGGTTGACGCTCTCGTACAACAAGAAGGCCACGAAGGTGCAGGGCAGCGTGCTCGTCATCCGCCACCTGCCCGACGGCACCCGGTACCGGCTGAAGTCCAATGCACTCGGCTCGCTCACCAGCTGGGAGGACACCGAGGCCGGCACCCGCTGGGCGACGGCGAGCGGAAAGGCGACCTACGCCGAGCCAGGGTGGGACGAGCCGCTCGGCAACCACACCTTCACCATCGCCGTCGAGGACGCCGGCCAACCCGGAGCAGGCGTGGACCGGATCTGGATCCGGGTCCGCAACGGCGATGGCGAGATCGTCGACGCCTTCACCATGCCCGGCTCGGTTGGCGAGGCCGTGTTCCTCGAGGGCGGGAACCTGACCATCTCCGACAACGACGGTGGCGGAGGTCGGGGGCGGGCCCGGTGACGTTCGCCCGGATACTCCGGCCGGACCAGGGAGCTACGAGCACTCACCGGCCCGCTCGCGAGCGCGCAAGCGCGTTCACCAAGCGAGTAGTCGTACCTCGGATGATCGCCGAGGAACCGCGCCTCGGCGGCGATGACCTGTCGGAGGCCATTCGGGACTTCTGCGGAGATGTCGACGAGTTCTGGGCCTGGTGCCCAACCGTGGAGGAGCTGGCCGGACCCCCGTTCGATCTCGGGGACGAAGCAGAACAGGCTCATCGCCGCTACTGGGATTGGGACCTCCAGCTGCTCCGACGATTGGTGTCACCATGGCCTGACGGCTGGCCGACGGGGCTCTGCGATCTGAACGCTGCCGTTCGATCAGCAGGCATCACGCCACCGCCGAACGAGTCAGCTCATCACCCGAGAGGCGACGCATCGTGGAACGCGGCGGTCTTCAGGCTTCTCCAGGCCACGTAGCCGCTCCGAGGTGCATCGCTCGCTGGCATCAGCCGGCGCCGCCTCGAAGCCCTCTGCGATTTCCAGTTCGGCTCGCTGGCCCACCTTCGCACCGGACGCCATCGAGCGCGGCGTGCTGGGAGTCGCATCCGCCCCGTTGATACTCGACCGCACGGCGCTGGGTGCCCTGGGGCTCTACGACTTGCAGAGTCGTCCGTGGAACGACGAGGACCTCCATCTCGTTGAGACGTTCGCATCCGTCGTGACCGTGGTGCTGTGCAGCGCAGCCAAGTTCGACGAGCAGCGGCGGCTGGCCGAGCACCTGCAACTCTGGCCCTCGATCACCGGATCGTCATCGAACAGGCCAAGGGCATGATCGCCGCCTGGCGACACATGGTTACGTGGGTGGTGACTCGGACGGTTATGCGACCGAGCGCACGTGCCGGAGCAGACGCTCCCAATGCTTCCGACCGACGTCCACCGGCGGAGCATCGAGGGGCCACCACTGCACCGGCTGGCCCGGTTCGGCCCGCAGTTGGACGGAGCGACAGATCTCGAACGTGTAAGCGACACCGAAGGTGGACGCACGCGTTCCATCCGCGAGCGGATGGTCGACCACGTCGACGAGGGCGGGACCTCCGATTGGGCGAGCATCGACTCCCGTCTCCTCGCGTAGCTCCCGACGAACTGCATCGATTCACCGACGACTACGTGTGCCGCCTCGGCGATCGCACGGAGCTCCTCCACGGTCACCGTGCACCCGCTCTCCCCCTGCCAATGCGTCAGAGCCACGGCGCCCATGGTGCCTCGGCCGCCGGATGGTTTCGCACCCCGCCGGCAGAGCCGTTCGATCACCGACACCCCGCCATCGGAACCCATGCCGTCGGATCTCCGCGTAGCCTCCGGGGCATGGCAACGACACGCACGGCAACCACTCGTTGGGAAGGCTCGCTCATGGAGGGGTCGGGGCAGGTGACGCTCGAGTCCTCGGGGCTCGGGACCTACGACGTGTCCTGGCCGTCGCGCGCCGAGGAGCCGGACGGACGGACCAGCCCCGAGGAGCTCATCGCAGCCGCGCACTCGTCATGCTTCTCCATGGCGCTGTCGAACGGGCTGGCCAAGGCCGGCAGCCCGCCCGAACGGCTCGAGACCACCGCAGACGTCACCTTCCAGCCCGGCGAGGGCATCACCGGCATCCACCTCAAGGTCGTGGGCACGGTCCCGGGCATGAGCGCCGAGGACTTCGTCGAGGCGGCCGAGGGCGCCAAGGTCGACTGCCCAGTCAGCAAGGCGCTCACCGGCACCACCATCACCCTCGACGCCAGCCTCGCCTGAGCAAGGTTCCCCTTGGCCTGATGCGGGGTCCCGCCCCAGAGGTGGGGATCAGCGAGGTGGCCCCGAGACGCTCCAGCGGCGCAGAGCCTCGAACGGATAGAGCCCGGTCCGATGGCCGTCGTTCCACGTGATCTGCAGGGCATATGCGCCATGGAACTGCGCGTCCGTGATGCGCAACGGCTCTGGAGCACCAGGCCGTGGCCACCCGTCTTCTCCACGCTCCCGCAGCGCGCGACACGTCGCGCACGGACATCCCTGTCGGAGCTCCATCAGCCCGATCCGCGCGACGTGGCCATCGGCGAACCGAATCGTGACGCCCTCTTCACGTTTGACCTCGAGATCCACGGGCTCGTTGCTGACGTCCACGGCCCCAGGCTGCCTGATCTCCAGGCGCAGACCACGCGAAACGGGAAGACCAGTCCACGAAAACCGGTTTCGGGGCCCGCCCAGAAGCGCCATCGGTATCGACCTTCCTCAGACAGACGTGTGGGCAATGCGGGCCTGCCTTGGGCCTGATCCGTCCACGGAACCGCCAGATCGACCGACGTGTGGGCGGATCCGGTCCGCCGCGTCACGATCGGTCCACACGTTGGACGGGCGAAAGAGATCCGGCGTCGAGCCCTCGAGCGCCTGGCGATCATCCAGACCTCGGCGGCGCAGACCTACCCTCGAGCCGTGGCGCACCCGCGCATGTTCGATGACGACGACCCCCACCTCGCCCGGGTCAGAGAGCTGGCGACGGCTCTCCCGGGCGCTGCGGAGAAGGTCTCGCACGGCCGTCCTGCGTTCTTCACGAAGAAGGTGTTCGCCTACTACGGCGGTTCCCTGAAGGTGGACGGCGAGTGGGTCCAGCATCCCCACTCGCTCGTGGTGCAGCCGGACCCGGAGGATCGGCCTGCCCTGGTCGAGGACCCTCGTGCGTACATCCCCGCCTACCTCGGTCCATCGGGCTGGGTCGGGATCGACCTCGATGACGAGACGGACTGGGCAGAGGTGGCAGAGCTCCTCGACGCCTCGTTCCGGCTCACCGCACCCCGTCGCAGCATCGCGGAGCTCGACGCAGCTCGATAGCGCCGACCGGTCAGCGCTCGGCGATGCGCGTGCGGAGCCGGTCCCAGACGTCGACGCCGCAGTGGTCGGCGATCATCCCGTACGGGTAGTCGGGCACACCTGGGCACGAGCGGACCGACAGCAGGTCGAGCTCCTCGTCACCGAGCACCAGGTCGGCCACGCCGAGGTTGTCCTCGAGCTGATCGGTGGTGCGGGCGCCCAGGATCACCGACGTCACCCCGGGGCGCTGGTGCACCCAGGCGAGCGCCACCTGGGCCATCGAGCAGTCCCGCTCGTCGGCGATCGTCTCGACGGCGTCGAGCACGTCCCACGTGCGCTCGGTGTTGCGCCGGTCGTAGGCCTCGACGCCGCGGTCGGGGTCCTCGCCGAGGCGGGTGGCGCCGGTGGGTCGCTGGTCGCGCCGGTACTTGCCGGTGAGCCAGCCTCCGCCCAGCGGCCCCCAGGGAAGGACGCCGACGCCCTCCTCCAGGCACTGGGGCAGCAGCTCCCACTCGATCTCGCGTGCAAGCAGGTTGTACTGCGGCTGCAGCGAGATCGGCGCCGTCCAGCCGTGCTGCTCAGCGCGGCGCAGCGCCTTCTGCAGCTGCCAGCCGGTGTAGTTCGACACCCCGACGTGGCGCACGGTGCCAGCCCGGACGAGGTCGTCGAGCGTGGAGAACGTCTCCTCCAGCGGGGCGGCGGGATCCCACCCGTGGAGCTGGTAGAGGTCGATGGCGTCGACGCCGAGCCGGCGGAGGCTGGCCTCGACGGCCCGGCGCAGGTACCGACGGCCAGCCCCCTGGTGCAGCGGACCGTCGCCCATGGGGAAGCGGCCCTTGGTGGCGATCACGACGTCGTCGGTGCGCCCGCGCTGCTGCAGCCATCGACCGACGATCGACTCGGACGCACCCTGCGAGTACACGTCGGCCGTGTCGATCAACGTCCCGCCCGCTTCGACGAACCGGTCGAGCTGGGCGTGCGCGCCCTCCTCGTCGGTCTCGGCCCCGAAGGTCATGGTCCCGAGGGCGAGGCTGCTGACCACCAGGCCGCTGTCGCCGAGGCGTCGCTGCTGCATCGGGCCATGGTCGCTGGTGAGGGCGAGGGACGCAACGGGCGCATGGTCAACCGGAGCGCCACTCCCGGCGCAGGATCGACATGACGATCGCGTCATGGGGTTCGTCGCCCCACCACAGCGCTTCGCGCAAGGTCCCCTCCTCGACGAAGCCCACCTTGCGGTAGACGTGCCGGGCGCGCTCGTTGAAGTCGAAGACCTCGAGCGACACACGGTTCACCTCGGGGTCGGACAGGACGTGGTCGACCACGAGCTTCGTCGCCTCGGTACCGACACCGCGGCCGCGAGCAGCGCTGCGCAGCGCGATCCGGAACCCGCACGACCGGTTGTCGGGATCCCAGTCGTGGATGACCACCTCGCCGAGCCACGCACCGTCGGAGCGATCCACGACTGCGAGGTCGAGGCGGTCGTCCTGGTCGATCCGCGTGGCGCACCACCGGTCGATCTGGTCCCGGGTGAAGTCGGCGTGGGTCCCGGTCAGCCGACGGGCTTCGTCGTCGTTGACGTCGTCCCACAGGTCCTGCGCATCGGTAGCCACGAGCGGACGCAAGACCACGGTCTCGCCGGTGATCGTCGGCTTCGGCGTGAACGGCGACATGCGCGCAGCGTAGGAAGCACGGTGGCCGCCGTCGGGAAACGCACCTCCACCCGGTACACAGGGGCCATGGCAAACCTCACCGTTCTGTACACCAAGCCCGAAGCCGACGCCGAGGCGTTCCTCGCCGAATACAAGTCGGACCACCTGCCGATCGCCGCCAAGTTCCCGAAGATGACGTCGCACACCACCACGGTGTTCAGCGGGACGCCCCGGGGCACCGAGGCCCCGTACTACGTGATGTTCGTCGGCACCTGGGCGTCCCAGGAGGACATGCAGGCCGCGATGGGCGACCCCAGCATCATGGAAGCGAGCAAGCACGCCATGGGCATGACCCAGAAGTACGGCAACAAGGCCGAGATGCTGATCGGCGACGAGGCCTGACCTCCATCTGAGGGACATCCAGCCCGGGGGAAGACCTTCGTGCGGATGTCGACATCCGGCATCCGGCTCCGTCTCAGGGGTGATGAGCGACGAACGGCGTCGCCCACACCGAAGGAGGATCCCACGTGGCCAAGTACCTGTTCCTGAAGCACTACCGGGGTGCACCGCCGATGGCGACCGATGTCCCGATGAGCGAGTGGGCGCCCGACGACGTGGAGGCCCACATCCAGTTCATGGGCGACTTCGCCGACCGCCTCGTCGAGACCGGCGAGTTCGTCGACGGCCAGGCGCTCGCCCCCGACGGCATGTGGGTTCGTCACGACGGCGCCGGCCGCCCGCCGGTCACGGATGGCCCCTTCGCCGAGACGAAGGACCTCATCGCGGGGTGGATGGTCGTCGACGTCGACACCGAGGACCGGGCCATCGAGCTCGCCGGCGAGCTGTCGGCGGCACCGGGCCCCGACGGTGAACCCATCCTCGAGTGGATCGAGGTCCGCCCGTTCCTCGCCACGCCACCGACCCCCACGGATGTGGTGTGAACGTCAGCGAGCTCCGGGCACTCGTCCCACGGGTGCTGGGCGTCCTCGTCCGTCGCGGCGCCGACTTCGCGACGGCCGAGGACGCCGTGCAGGAGGCGCTCATCGCCGCGCTGGACCGGGCCGGCGACCCGCCCGACGATGCCCAGGCGTGGCTCGTCACCGTCGCCTGGCGCAAGTACCTCGACCTGGTCCGCTCCGACGCCTCCCGGCGCACGCGGGAGGCAGTGGTGGACCTCGAGCCCGAGGGAGCGCCGGCGGCTGCGACCGACGAGACCTTGCAGCTCTACTTCCTGTGCGCGCACCCCGACCTGACGCCTTCGTCGGCGATCGCGCTGACGCTCCGGGCCGTCGGCGGCCTCACCACGCGCCAGATCGCCACCGCCTACCTCGTGCCGGAGCGGACGATGGCGCAGCGGATCAGCCGAGCCAAGCGGGTGGTGGCTGCAGCGGGTGTCGACCGGCCGGGTGACGTCGTGACCGTGATGCGGGTCCTGTACCTCGTGTTCAACGAGGGCTACTCGGGTGACGTCGACCTGGCCGCCGAAGCGATCCGGCTCACCCGCCAGCTGGTCGCGCTGGTCGACGATCCGGAGGTGCACGGGCTGCTCGCGCTGATGCTGCTCCACCACGCCCGCCGTGCCGGCCGCACCCGCGCCGACGGCGGCATCGTCCCCCTGGCCGAGCAGGACCGCAGCCGATGGGATCGAGCGCTCATCCAGGAAGGCGTCACCATCCTCCAGGCCGCGCTCGCTCACGATCGACTCGGCGAGTACCAGGCGCAGGCCGCGATCGCCGCGCTCCACGCCGATGCCCCCCGGGTCGAGGAGACCGACTGGGTCCAGATCGTGGAGTGGTACGACGAGCTGCTCGGGATCACCGACACGCCGATCATCCGGCTGAACCGGGCCGTCGCCGTCGGAGAGGCCGACGGTGCGCCCGCCGGCCTGGCGGCCCTGGCCCAGGTCGACGACGACCTACCCCGCCGCGATGCCGTCGCCGCCCACCTCCACGAGCGCAACGGCGACCTCGAGTTGGCGGCGAGCCTCTACGCGAGCGCTGCCCGCAAGGCGCCCGACATCCACGAGCGCGATCACCAGATCCGCCAGGCCGCCCGCGTCCACGAACAGCTCCGCTCGGGACGATGGTGATGCAGCGCGTGGCGCGGCCACCGCATCACGAGCGTCCGCCCTAACCCTCCCGGCCGGCGAAGCCCTTCTTGGTCTTCTTCTCCTGCTTCTCCAGGCGCTTCTCCTTGGCGGTCTTGGTCGCGGGGGTCTTGCTGCTCCGCCCGCCCTTGTCCTTGCTGGACATACCGGCCTTCCTTGGTCCGGCAACCTGCCGACCAGGTGTCACCATCCCACACAACTCGGTGTCGTGCGGGAGGTCGCCCCGCGCTCAAGGTCAGAACCGGGTCCGCCGATGAGCATCTGTGGAGGCCTTTCAACGCGAACGCGCAGGAGCGGGCTCGGGTGAGGTGCACGAGGCTCAGCTGCTGGCGGTGCTCGATGCGCTCCCCATCGCCGTGATGCTGCGGGCGGCCGACGGCACCCTGCTCCACGCCAACCCGGCCACGGTGCGGTTCCTCGCCCGGCTCGGGCTCGACATCTCGCACGTGGCGCCCAGCGCCAGCGCCATGATGGACCACATCACCGTGATCGACGAGCACGGTCGCCACCAGGACCCCACCCACCTGCCGGTCGTCTCGGCGATCCGCGAAGGCACAGAACGCGAAGCGACGTTGGGCTACGAACTCCCGGACGGGGGCTGGGCGTGGTACGCCACCCGGGCGGGGCCGCTCACGCTCACCGATGGCACGATCGGCACCGTCGTCACCTGCGACGACGTCACCCACCGTCGGCTGCTCGAGGAGGAGCTCCGCACGGCCGCCCTCGTCGACCCGCTGACCGGGCTGGACAACCGGCGGGCCCTGAGCGCCGCGCTCGACAACGCCCAGCAGTCCCGGGCTCGTGACGGCGGCGACGTCGGCCTGCTGTTCCTCGACCTCGACGGGTTCAAGACCGTCAACGACACGTTCGGCCACGAAGCCGGCGACCGGGTGCTCGTCGAGACGGGCAGTCGCCTCGTCGCCGCCACCCGTTCCGTCGACCGGGTGTGCCGGATCGGTGGCGACGAGTTCGCGGTCCTGTGCGCACCGGTCGATGGCGCCGGGGGGATGCAGGAGCTCGTGGCACGCATCCGGTCGCTGCCGCCGGTGCCCGTGCTCGTCCAGGGCAAACCCCTGGCGGTGCGTGGGAGCATCGGCGCCGTCCTGGTCGAGCCGGAGGACGGCCTCGACCAGGCGCTCCGACGCGCTGATGTCGCCATGTACGACCACAAGCGCAGCGACGACGCCTCTCTCCTGGTCATCGGCTGACGTCTGCCGTCAGACCTGGCCGGCCGAGCGGCCGTGCCACCTGGCCGAGCGCTCAGCCGGCGGCGTTGGCGATCGAGACGCGGGGGTCCCGGTTGGGGTCCCCGGCGACACCGAGCGAGTCGCGGAAGGCGGTCAGCGCGACGATGCCCTGCTCCTCGGTGAGCTCGGCTGCCATGATCCGCTCGACCGAGGGGAGCAGGTCGGCGTGCTCGGAGACGATCTCGTGTGCGAGCCGTTCCCGAGGGGCCAGGTCATCGACGCTGGCCGAGCCCTTGGACCATTGGGAGTCAACCTTCTTCGCCTTGGCCATGGGGAAATCACTCTCGTTCGCGGTCGGTCTGTGCACTGACGGTACGGCGGCGGACGCCATCTCCCTCATTCGACGTCGACGACGCGATCCCCAGCCCGTCCAGGAACTCGGCGAGGACCTCCGCCAGCGCTTCGGGAGCTTCGCTGGCGACGAGGTGGTGCGCACCCTCGATCTCCCGGACGGACGCGTGGGGGACGAGCTGTAGGAAGCGTGCGACGTCATCCTCGAGCGTGACCTCGCTCGCGGTGCCACGCACCAGCAGCGTGGGCGTGTCGAGTCGTCTCGCCGAGGCGGTGAGCTGCGCGGCGTGGGCGAGGATGTCCCGGGCGATCGGCGACTCGGCCATGTCGCCGGTGCGATCCGTCGACGACTGCCTCAGGTACCGACGTGCGCGCCTCGGGTCCGGCGACGGCACCACATCGACCAGGACGACGCCGGTCACGAGGTCATCGAGGTCGCCGTCGGCCATCGCCAGGAGGATCGCCATCCCGCCCAGCGACGCACCCACCAGCACCGTGGGCGCCCCCAAGGAGCGCACGAGGTCGCGGACGTCGCCGGCGAAGGCGGGCAGGCCGTCGCTCCGGGAACCCGAGCTCTCGCCGTGCCCGCGCTGGTCGACGGCGATGGCCCGATGAGCGCTCGGGGGCAGCGCCGCGACCACGTCAGCCCAGACCGCCCGTCGCTCGCCACCGGCATGCAGCAGCAGGACCGGCGGGCCGTCCCCGACCGCCGTGGCGCGCAGGGTCGCCCCGGGGAGCCGGAACTCCGTGATCGTGGGACGTCCGGACATGTAGCCCCCATCTGGCTCGACATCGATGGTATTCCGATCAGCCGTCGACGTGGCCGAGGAGGTGCGCATCCAGGTCCTCGGCCAGGCGCCGCATGGCGGTGGCGTTGTTCCGGCGGATGTAGGCCCGGGCCAGCGGCGCGGTCAGACGGTCGAGACGCGGGGCGACGATCCACCGGTACTCGAAGGTGACGCGGGTTCCGCCATCGGGCAGGGCGGCGAGCTCGTAGGTGCCCTCCCCCGTCCGCCCGGCCTTGGTCGCGACGTTCCGCTCGACGATGCGGCTCGGGCGCTCGGCGTCGACGACCTCGAGGTCGACCACGTCGCTGATGCCGAGGGCTCGGGTGGTCACCCGGGCCCTCGACCCGATGCCTCGCGCCGGGCCGGAGAGCTCCCAGTCGCGCATGAGGTGGTCGTTGAACGACTCGTGGTTGGCCATGACGTCGAGGAAGTCGAAGACGGCCTCCTGGTCGTGCGGCAGGTCGATGGAGACGGTGACGGGTGCAGGCATGTACCAGATGGTACATGTTTAGTGTTCCAAGTGGTACAGTTTTCTTCCATGGCCCCAGGGGATGCCCGGAAGCAGCTGCTCGACGACGCGATCGACCACGTCGCCCACCACGGCCTCACCGACCTCTCACTGCGAGGGCTGGCCGCCGAGCTGGGCACGAGCCACCGGATGCTCAGCCACCACTTCGGGTCCAAGGAAGGGCTTTGGGTAGCCATCATCCGCGAGGTCGAGCAGCGCAACCGCGCCGCGATCAGCGAGGTGACCGCCGCGCCGGACGCGACGCTGGCCGACGCCATGCGCAGCTGGTGGCGCCACATCTCCGACCCGTCGCTCTGGCCCAACGAGCGGCTGTTCTTCGAGGTCTACGTCCAGGCCCTCCTCGGACGTCCCCCGACGAGCGAGCTCCTCGACGGCATCGTCGACTCCTGGCTCGATCCGGCCGCCGAGGCGGCCGAGGCCATGGGGGTGCCCCCGGGAGAGGCTCGCGCCTTCGCCCGGTTGGGCGTCGCCGTGACCCGTGGCCTCCTGCTCGACCTGCTCGCCACCAAGGACCGCGCCGGCGTGGACGCAGCGATGGAGCAGTGGATCGCCGGCTTCGAAGGTCGCTTCTCCGGGCCCACGGCCGCCCGGGTGGACCCAGCCGGCTGACGGCGGTGGCCAGTGGCCACCGCCGTCGTCGCCCGGGCGAGCTCAGGCCACCGGCGCTCCGGCGGCGAGGGCCTTCACGTCGGCGGTGGTGAGCGCCTGGCCGCCGATGCCCCACTCGCCGCTGGTGACCTCCTCGACGACGACCCAGGTGACGCCGCGCATGTTCTCGCCTTCGATGGCGACCATGGTGTCGGTGAGCTTGGCGATCATGTCGCGCTTCTGATCGGCGCTGAAGACGCCCTCGATGAGCTTGACGTTGACGAACGGCATGGTGTTCTCCTCGGTGTGGGCGGGCCGGATGCCTCGCCGTCGCCCACGTTCGACCGCCGCCCGTGCAGGGCACATGCATGCGCCCTGCAGCCCGGATGCGCCGTACTGTCTCCGTGGGGAAGGGGGTCGGTGCGATGGAGATCCGGGTGCTCGGACCGCTCGAGGTGACCTCGGCCCACGGCGTCCCCCGTGCCGTGCGCGGTGCACGTCGCCGCCTCCTCCTCGCCACCCTCGTCCTGCACCGCAACACCGCCTGCGGCACCGACCACCTCGTCGACGTGCTGTTCGGCCAGGACCCCCCGGCGCGGGCCGGAGGCACGGTCCAGAGCTACGTGTCCCGGTTGCGCAGCGACCTCGGCGACGACGGCAGCCGGCTCCAGACCCGGCACGGTGGCTACCAGCTCGTCCTCGACCCGGACGCGCTCGACAGCGTCCGCTTCGAGCGGCAGGTCGCCGCCGCGCTCGATGTGCTCGGCCGTGATCCGCGGCGGGCCGCGGACCTGCTGGGCGAGGCGCTGCGCTGGTGGTCCGGCGGCCGCGCCTTCACCGAGTTCGTCGACGATCTCGCGCTCCAGGCGGAGAGCACCCGCCTGGAGGAGGTGCGGCAGCGGGCGGCCGAGGCTCGCGTCGATGCGCTGCTGGCCCTCGCCGACCACGCCGGTGCGATCGACGAGCTGGAGACCTGCATCGCGAGCTGGCCGCTGCGGGAGGGCTTCCGGGCCCAGCAGATGCTGGCGCTCTACCGCTCCGGACGGCAGCCCGAGGCGCTGCGCGCCTTCCACCGGTTCCGCTCCGACCTCGGCGACCAGCTCGGCCTCGAGCCGTCCGACGCGCTGGCCGATCTCGAAGCGCGCATGGTGCGCACGGACCCGACGCTCGATGCGCCGCCGGTCGCCGCCCCGATCGGTCCGCCGCCTGTCCCGGCCGACGGGACCCCGATGGGCAACCTGCCGCGCCGGGTCACCGCCCTGCTCGGCCGGGACGTCGAGCTCTCCCAGCTCGGCGAGGTGCTCGCCACGGTGCCGCTCCTCACCCTCACGGGCCCCGGGGGCGTCGGGAAGACGCGCCTGGCCATGCAGCTCGGCGAGCGGTCGACAGACGCCCATCCTGACGGTGTCTGGTTGTGCGACCTCGCCCCGATCCGGGAGGACGCACTCGTCGCCGAGGCCGTCACCACCGCGCTGGACGTCCAGCGCCGCCAGGACCGCACGACGATCGAGGGCTTGATCGAGGTGCTCCAGTCCCGCCGCCTGCTCATCGTCCTCGACAACTGCGAGCACGTCCTGGCGCCCATCCGCGAGGTGATCGAGGCGGTGCTCCGGGCCTGCCCCGACGTCCGCATCGTGGCGACCAGCCGGGAGCCCCTGGGCGTCGACGGCGAGACCGTCTGGCCGCTCGGTCCGCTCCCGCTCCCCCGGGCGGACGAGACCGACCCGGTGATGGCGATGGAGTCCCCGGCGGTGCGGCTGTTCGTGGCCCGAGCCACGTCCGCCCATCCCGGCTTCCGGCTCGACGAGGCGACCGTCTCGTCCGTCGTCGAGATCTGCCGCCGCCTCGACGGGCTCCCGCTCGCCCTCGAGCTGGCCGCTGCCCGGGTCCGCTCGATGACCCTGCCCGATCTGGCCGACGAGCTGTCCAGCGACTTCCGGATCCTCGTCACCAGCGCCGGCGATCCTCGGCACCAGACCCTCGAGGCGACCGTCGCCTGGTCCTACCAGCTGCTCGGCGTGGCCGAGCAGGCGCTGTTCGACCGCTTGTCGGTCTTCGCCGGCAGCTTCACGGTGGACGACATCGAGTACGTGTGCGCCGATGCGACGGTCTCCGCCGAGGGGATCCGGGGCCTCCTGGCGGCGCTGGTCGACAAGTCCATGGTCGTCGCCGACATCAGCCGCTCACCCACCCGCTACTCCCTGCTCGAGACGCTCCGGCAGTTCGGTGGGGCGCGGCTCCGGGACGCCGGGTGCGCCGACGTGCTGCAGGAGCGCCACGCGCTCTGGGCGATCGACCTCGTGGAGCACGCCGAGGTCGGCCTCGGCGGCCCGGACGAACCGGTGTGGATGTCCCGGCTGGACGACACCTTCGCCGACCTGCGCATCGCCCACCGCTGGATGCTGACCCAGGGCGACGAGGACGGGGCGCTGCGGCTGGTGGTCGGTCCCCGCGAGTTCGCCTTCCGCCGGATGCGGTACGAGCTGTTCAGCTGGGCCGAGACGACCCTCGACCTGCTCACCACCGACGACCACCCGCTCCTGCCCATGGCCCTCGCCACCGCCGCCTACGGGCGGTTCGTCCGCGGCGACCTGGACGCAGCGGTGTCCCTCGCCGAGCGATCGCTCGAGGCCGAGGAGCGGCTGGGCCTCCCGTCCTGCGGACTGCACTCGCGGACGCTGGGCAACGTCTTCTACTACCGCGGTCAGACCTTCGAGGCGGCCGAGACGTGCCAGCGCACGGTCGGCGCCGCCCGCGCCAGCGGCGACGACGCCCGCCTGGCCCACGCGCTCTACATGGCGTCCGTGGGCCTGGCGAGCGACGCCCGGACCGAGGCCAGCCGCCTGCTCGCGGACGAGGCCGTCACCCTGGCCCGGCGGATCGGGAACCCCACGTCGTTGGCCTCGGCGCTCTACGCCAGGGCGCTGACGCTGGAGGCGATCGACCCCGACCGCGCCACCTCGATGCTCGAGGAGTCCATCGCCCACGGCACGGCGGCCGGGAACCGCTGGATCGTCGCCTTCGCGAAGACCGAGCTCGTGTCCTTGGCCGGGCGCCGCGGCGACCTCGACGGTGCGCTGCGCCTGGCGAGGGAGGTCATCGACATGTGGCACCGGGCCGGAGACTGGGCCAACCAGTGGCTGACCCTGCGCCACGTCGCCGGCGTCCTCGCCCAGCGCGGCGACCACGAGGCCGCGACGGTGCTCCACGCAGCGGTGCGCCTCGCCTCCGCCGAGCTGGCCATGCCCATCGAGGCCTCCGATCTGCGCAGGGTCGGCGCCATCCTGGAGCAGCTGCCGAGCGAGCTCGGCCACGATCGCTACGCAGCCGCCGAGGCCCGGGGCGCGGCGATGGGCGCCGACACCGTCGTGCGCTCCACCCTGGAGGTGATCGACCGGGTCCTCGGCGGTGCCGAGCCCCACGGCGCATGACCTCGGGATGACGGCGGTTCAGGCGCTGCGAGCCAGGCCGACGGCGAGCACCACCATCACCGCGGCGATGAGCGCGTCGAGCGCTCGCCAGGCGCCGGGCCGGGCGAAGACCGGGCGGAGCAGGCGGGCACCGGCGCCCAGGGTGGTGAACCACACCACGCTGCCCACGGCTGCACCCGCGCCGAAGTGCCAGCGCAGCTCGTCGTGGGTCGCGGCCACCGAGCCGAGGAGCACCACCGTGTCGAGGTAGACGTGCGGGTTGAGCCAGGTGAGCGCCGCGGCCGTGAGCAGCACCGTCGTGAGCGGTGCACGATCGGCCACCTCGGCCCGCAGCCCACCTTCGGGATGCAGCGCACGCCGCGCCGCGAGCGCGGCGTAGCCGAGGAGGAAGGCGGCGCCGGCCCAGCGCATGACGTCGACCAGCTCGGGGACCCGTTCGAGCAGCGCCCCCGTGCCCGCCACACCGCCGGCGATGAGGGCGACGTCGGACACCGCGCACACGGCGACCACGGGCACCACGTGCTCACCCCGCAGGCCCTGACGGAGCACGAACGCGTTCTGCGCGCCGATCGCGACGATGAGGCCGAGTCCGAGGCCGAGGCCGGAGAAGGCGGCGAGGAGTCCGGGGTCCACCGGTCGAGGATGGCCGCACCTCCGAGGTGAAGTCCAGCGCAACATTCTTCGTTCGCATTAGCGTTGCTTCATGGACCTCGACCTCGCCCAGCTGCGGGCGCTGCGCGCCGCCGTCGATGCCGGGACGCTCGAAGGTGCGGCGCGGGACCTGCACGTCACCCCGTCCGCGATCAGCCAGCGCCTCAAGGCGTTGGAGCAGGCAACCGGCCGGGTCCTGCTCGTGCGCTCCAAGCCGGTGCAGGTCACCGACCCCGGCCGCGCCGTGCTGCGCCTGGCTCGCGAGATGGACCTGCTCGTCGCCGACACGGCACGGGAGCTCGCCGGTGACGCAGATGCGCCGGTCGTCCTGCCGGTGGCGGTCAACGCCGACTCGCTGAGCACCTGGTTCCTCCCGGCCCTCGCCCCGCTGCGGGACGAGGTCCTGCTCGACCTGCACCGTGCCGACCAGGACGGCACGGCGACCCTCCTGCGCGACGGCTCCGTCGTCGCCGCGGTCACGGCGGCGTCCCGACCCGTGTCCGGCTGCACATCGACACCGCTCGGCGTCCTGCGCTACCGGCCCGCGGCCGTGCCCGGGTTCGCCGCCCGCTGGTTCCCGGACGGCCCGACGGCGGCCGCCCTGGCCCACGCGCCGGTCGTGGACTTCGACCGCGACGACGACCTCCAGCGCGGGTGGCTGCGACGTCGCACCCGGGGCCGGGCCACGCCGCCGACGCACCGCGTGCCCTCGACCGAGGGGTTCGTGCAGGCGATCCTGGCCGGCCTCGGTTGGGGGATGCTCAGCGACCTGCAGCTGGCCGAGCCGAACCTGCGGTCGGCGGTCGTCCTCCTCGACCCCGACGCCACCGTCGACGTGCCGCTGCACTGGCAGCGGTGGAAGGTTCGCTCACCCTCCCTCGAGCGCCTCAGCGAGGTCGTCCTGGCCGGAGCGAGGCACTCGCTGCGCACGTAGCTGCGCGCGCGACCCGGGATAGCGTCGCCGGATGCCGTTCCGGCTGCCTGGCAGGTGCCCACCGATCACGCTCTACGGGAACCCCGTGCTCCGGACCCGCGCCAAGCCGGTGACGACGTTCGATCGTGAGCTGGCCTCGCTGGTGGACGACCTGTTCGACACGATGTACGCGATCGAGACCGGGGTCGGGCTCGCCGCCAACCAGATCGGCCGGCTCGAGCGGGTCTTCGTCTTCGACTGCGGCGACGACGAGACCGGCTACGTCGTGAACCCGGTCGTCGAGGTCATCGGCGACGGGGCGCAGGACGGGTCCGAGGGATGCCTGTCGGTGCCGGGGATCTCCGTACCGACCGTGCGAGCGGCCCGAGCCCGGGTGCAGGGCCACGACGTCCACGGGGACCCGGTCGCCTACGAGGGCGAGGGCCTCGTCGCCCGGTGCTTCCAGCACGAGGTCGACCACCTGGACGGCATGCTCTACGTCGACCGGCACCCGAAGCTGCTGCCCGCCATCGACCGGCACCTGCAGGAGCGCGAGTGGTACGGCACCGCGTCGCTCGACCCGCGCGGCCCGAAGTACCGGCAGGCGCAGGCCACGGACACGCCCTTCGACCCGGCCGTGTGATTGCAGCGCCCTGCGCGGGGCGTGCCGCTCTACCGTCGTGGCGTGCCCTTCCGCACCCCACTGAGCGTCCGACACGACATCGGTGAGGAGTGGTGCCTCCTCGAGCCGCTCGTCTACGAGGGCAGCCGGGACTTCGTGGTCGTCCGACAGGGCTTCCGGACCGACTTCGCCTCGATCCCCCGGCCAGTGCGCTGGCTGTTCGACACGACCGGCACCAACAGCGAGCCGGGTGTCCTCCACGACGCGCTCTGGCGGGAGTCGAAGCGGAGCGACGACCGGACTCCACGCGTCGACGCGTGGGACGCCGACGGGCTGTTCCGCCGGGCGCTGCGGGAGTCCGGCGCGACGGCCCTCACCCGCGGGCTCATGTGGATCGCCGTCCGGGCCGCGGCGATCCTCGCCGGCCGCTTCGGCCGCAGCGGACCGCCCTGGCCGGTGAAGCTGTCGAAGATGGCCGGCATGGCCACGGTCGGCGTCGTCACCGTCGGTGCGCCGACTGCGGTCGCGTTCGTCGGTCGCATCTTCTACTGGGTCGTGGAGTGGACCATCGCCGTGCCGTGGTCGGTGGTCGAGCGCCTCCGCGGCCGGAGGCCGAACCTGCCGTGGCCGTTCGGGGTCCGGCACGACCAGCGCGAGGAGCCGCCGCGGGAGTACCTGCTGCTGATCCCGGTGGACTCACCCGGCGGGCAGGCCCTCGCCACGATGCTCGGCCCGGAGGGTGACACGGTCATCCACGACGAGCAGCTGGACCGGTTGCCCAGCGAGACCCTCGCGTCCGCGTACTGAGGTCGGTGCGGATACCGTCGCCCGGTGCGTTGCATCGGACTGCTGGGCGGCATGAGCTGGGAGAGCTCGATCGAGTACGAGCGCATGATCAACGAGGGGGTGCGGGCGCGGCTCGGCGGCACCCACTCCGCCGACCTGGTCATCCGCAGCTACGACTTCGCCGCCATCGAGGCGCTGCAGGCGGCCGATCGCTGGGACGATGCCGGTGCCCTCCTCGCTGCGGATGCCCGCCGCCTCCAGGACGCCGGCGCCGAGCTCATCGTGCTGTGCACCAACACCATGCACGTGTGCGCACCGGCCATCGAGGCCGCCATCGACGTGCCCTTCCTGCACCTCGCCGACGCGACCGCTCGGGCCGTCGTGGACGCCGGCGTCCGCACCGTGGCGCTGCTCGGCACCCGCTACACGATGGAGCACGACTTCTACCGAGGTCGCCTGGCGGCGCACGGGCTCGATGTCGTGGTGCCCGACGAGCCGGACCGGACGACCGTGCACGACGTCATCTACGACGAGCTCGTCCGGGGCATCGTGCGGGACGGGTCACGGGACAGGTACCTCGAGGTCATCGAGCGACTGATCTCGAACGGAGCCGAGGGCGTGATCGCCGGCTGCACCGAGATCGAGCTGCTCGTCGGCGGCGACGACGTCCGCGTCCCCTGGTTCCCGACGACCCGGCTCCACGCCGCGGCGGCCGTGGAAGCGGCGCTCGCGCCCTGAGGACCGCGCCGCTCAGCTGCCGGGCGGCGGGAGCAACGTGTCCGGCGGTGCGGCCGGGCCGGCCACGGCCCGCACGCTGCGGGCGTCGAGCCGCTCGCCGCAGTGGCCGCACGTGGGCTCCACGTGGACGACGTGGCCGCACCCCTGGTGCTCCAGCAGCACCGGCTCGTTGCCCTCGCCGAGCACCCACTCGTCGCCCCACTGCCGCAGCGCGACGAGCACCGGCCACAGCGCCCGCCCCTTCTCGGTGAGCACGTAGTCGTACCGGCCGCGGGCCTCGTCGTAGGGCCGCTTCTCCAGCACGCCGCCCTCGACGAGGGTGTCGAGCCGGTCGGCCAGGACGTTGCGGGCGATGCCGAGGCGCCGGGCGAAGTCGTCGAAGCGCCGGACGCCGAAGAACGCGTCGCGCAGGATCAGCGGGGTCCACCACTCCCCGATGATCTCCATGGACTGGGCGATCGGGCAGTGCACATCGGCGAAGGAGCTGCGGCGCACGTCCCGATCGTACGACGCAGGGTTGCATGACGCAACGCTCCGTGCGAAGGTGCGTTTCATGAAGCAACCCACAACCGATGGCATCCCCCGATCCGTCTTCGCCGTCACCGTCACTGGCGCGTTCGTGGTCGCCCTCGACCTGTCGATCGTCAACGTCGCCTTCCCGAGCATCGAGGCGTCCTTCGCCGACGCCAGCACCTCGACGCTGTCCTGGGTGCTCACCGCCTACTCGGTGGTCTTCGGGGCGCTGCTCCTCGGCGCCGGGCGCATCGCCGACCGGTCGGGCCGACGCCTGACCTTCCTCGTCGGCCTCGGCGTGTTCACCCTCGGCTCGCTCCTGTGCGGAGCGGCCACCTCGCCGGCGCTGCTCATCGGCGGTCGCGTGGTCCAAGCCGTCGGCGCGGCGCTGCTCATGCCCTCGTCGCTGGCGCTGCTGCTCTCGGCCACGCCCGACCGCCTCCGGACCACCGCCGTCGCCACGTGGGGTGGAATCTCCGCGCTGGCCGTCGCGTGCGGTCCGTCGATCGGCGCCGTGCTCGTCGATGCCGGTGGCTGGCGGTGGGCGTTCCTCGTCAACCTGCCCGTCCTCGCCATCGCGGCCGTGGTCACGACCCGGGTGGTGCCGGAGTCGAGCGCCGGCGGCCCGCCGCCGGACGGGGTCGGCATCGCCGCGGTGTCGATCGCCGTCGCCGCCCTCGCCCTCGGCATCACGCAGGGACCCGACTGGGGCTGGACCAGCGCCGGCGTGACGGGCGCCTTCGCCGCCTCGTCGGTCGCCGGCTGGTTCGCCCTGCGACGGGCGCAGGAACACCCGGCACCCGCGGTCGACCTGGGCATCCTCGCCGACCGCACCGTCGCCCTGGCCAACGCCGGCACGGTGCTCTACGCCGTCGGCTTCTTCGCCATGCTGCTCGGCAACGTGCTGTTCCTGACCTCGGTGTGGGGCTGGTCCACGCTCGCCGCCGGCCTGGCGATCACGCCGGGGCCGGTCGTCGTCGCGCTGCTCTCCCGCAGCAGCGGCCGCCTCGCCGGGCGCATCGGGTTCCGTCCCCTGCTGATCGCCGGACCGCTGGTGTTCGCCACCGCCCAGCTGTGGAGCGCGGCGATGGTGCCCCTCGACCCGGACTACCTCCGCTGGTGGCTTCCGCAGACCATCGTCACCGGCCTCGGCGTCGCCCTCACCTTCCCGGTGCTGTCAGCGGCCGCCGTCTCCGGGCTGGCGCCGACCAGCTTCGCCGCCGGTGGGGCCATGAACCAGACCGCCCGCCAGATCGGCGCCGTGCTCGGCGTGGCGATCCTGGTCGCCGTGCTCGGCACGCCGGCGTCGCTGACCCAGGCCCACGACCGGTTCCGGATCGCCTGGGCCGTGTGCGCCGCGGCGGCGGTCGGCTCGGCTCTGCTGGCGATGCGCCACGAGCGGGTGCGGGTGGACGCGCCCGACGTGGACTCCGCACCTGCGCCCGCCGCTCCCGTGGCCCCGGCTGTCGGCGAGGTGTCGGCATGACGGCGATCGCACCCCTCCCCGACGCCTCCACCTGGTTCGACCGGACCACGGCCGTGCACCGCCGATCGCCAGGCACCTACGGCCTGCAGCTCGACCCGAGCTGGTCGTCGCTCACCGGCATCCACGGCGGCTCCATGGTCGCCATGGCGGTGCGAGCCGCCCAGGACCACGAGCCCGGCCGTCCGGTGCGGACGGTGGCCACCTCCTTCCTGCGACCCGGCCAGCCCGGACCGGCGGAGCTGCGGATCGAGCCCGTGCGGCGCGGGCGATCGCTCACCACCCTCGTGGTCGCCCTCGAACAGCGCGACCGGCTCGTGCTCACCAGCCGCGTGACGCTCGTCGATGCCCGACCCGGCGAGTCGTGGGAGAAGCTGGAGGCCAGCGACGTGGCCCCGGTGGAGGTGTCGATCCCGCTCGACCCGCCGGCCGAGGCCGGCCTCGTCCCCCACTTCGACCACGCCACGGCGCGGCTCGATCCGGCCCACATCCCGTTCAGCCGCAGTGCCGAGGCACGGGTGGGCGGCCACGTCCGGCCCCTCGAGCCCCGCCCGATCGACGAGCCCTGGCTGGCGATGATCCTCGACTGGTTCCCGCCGTCGCCGTTCACCCGCCTGGACCCGCCGACCGGTGGCGTCAGCATCGACCTCGCGGTCCACCTGCACCGCACCCGCCAGGCGCTGCGCGACGACGAGTGGCTCGAGGGCCGGTTCCGGGCCGACGTCAGCCACGGCGGCCTCGCCCTCGAGCACGGGCGGATCGCGGACAGCGACGGCACGCTGCTCGCCGAGTCGTTCCACACCCGGTGGACCGGGTGAGGCACGCGTCAGCCGGCCACGCAGGTGTTGCGGAGCTCGCCGATGCCCTCGATCCAGGTCTCGAGCACGTCGCCGGGCTGCAACGACCGCGGCGGCTTGCGTGACATGCCGACCCCGGCGGGCGTGCCGGTGAAGATCACGTCGCCGGGGAGCAGCGGCAGGACCGACGACAGCTCGGCCACCAGCGCGCCGACTGAGAAGACCAGGTCGCTCGTGCGGGCGTCCTGCACGGTCTCCCCGTTGACTCGACAGCCGAGGGCGAGGTCGTCGCGGTCGGGCACCTCGTCAGGCGTGACGAGCCACGGACCCATCGGCCCGTAGCCGGGCCGGGACTTGCCCAGCGAGAACTGCATGCCGGCGGCGAACTGCAACGTCCGGTCGCTGATGTCTTGGCCGACGGTGAGTCCCGCGATGTGGGACCAGGCATCAGCCTCGGCCACCCGATCGGCCCTGGCACCGACGACGGCGACGAGCTCGACCTCCCAGTCGACGGTGTCGCCCACGACGGGGATGTCGTCGAAGGGACCGCTGAGCGACGCGGGGAACTTGGTGAACGTGGCCGGGACCGACGAGACGTCCATGCCCGCCTCCTCGGCGTGGCTGCGGTAGTTGAGGCCGATGGCGAAGACCTGCCGCGGGGCAGGCACGGGGCAGCGGAGCCGGGACATGTCGAGCGGCCCGGTTCCGTCGCGCACGCCGTCCGCCCACGACGCGAACGCCTCCCACTCGGCGAAGGCGCCCATCGGGTCCGGGCCGAAGCGTCCGTCCGATGCGGTCTCGACATCGGCGACGGCGTCGTCGAGGACCAGCACGAGGCGGCCGTCGAGGTTGGCGATCTTCATCTGTCTGTCCTCCAGCCGGGGTGCGGGCGGCGCGAGCCGCGACCATGGTGGCCCGCCGGAGCGAGCCCGCGCCGCCATGCACCGCCGTCGGAGGTCTCGCCGATCAGGCGGCCAGGGTGCGCTGGATCTGATCGAGCACGACCTGATCCGGCTGGGCCGGCACCGTCAGGCCCGGTGTGCGCCGGGTGATGTCGAGGGCGTCGGCCACCTGGTCGCCGGCGATCACCGGCGTGTGGCAGCCGGCGATGGTCGTCGGTTGCAGGGCGGCGATCCGGTCGACGGTCTGCAGGTACCGGCGCTCGTCGGCGAGCTCGAGCCACGGGCTGATGTACTGGTTGAAGGTCGCCATGCCCTCGGTCCAGACCTCGCGGTCGATCTCGACCACGTCGTGCACCGGCACGGGCATCGGGGTCGCGAAGGCGTCCGACGCCCAGTAGACGCCGGTCGTCGGGTCGAACAGCCCACGGGTCGTCGGCGAGTCGTAGACGGGCGGCCGCACGAGCTGGAGCTGGCGGTCGCCGACGTCGAGCGCCTCGCCGTCGCGCATCCAACGCCAGCGCAAGGGCGAGACCTCGAGGGTGGCGCCCATCCGCTCCTGCATGAACCAGTCGATGACGAGGGTGGCGTTGGGGCACGCGGCCATGAGCGGGTTGACGTTGCCGGTGTGGTCGACGTCGTCGTGGCTGATGAACACCCAGCGGACGTCCTCGGGCTCCACGATGGAGAACACGTCGTCGAGGAACTGGGTGCGGTGCTCGGTGGCGCCGGTGTCCACGACGACGGGCTGCTCGCCTCGGATGACCATGGCGTTGAGGGCGATGGACACCGGGGCGGAGCCCTCGCCGGCGTGATCGTGGACGAGGAAGGTCTCGGCGGCGATCTGCGTCGGCAGGATTCGGGTCTTGGTCGTTTGCATGTGTCTTCCCTCGTCTCGGGTTGGGTCGGCCGACGGCTCCGATGCTCGGAGCTTCGTGGAACTTGTGTACCATGACGGGATGCCAGTACCACGTCAAGAGGAAATCCTGAGCCGCGGGCGGGTCAGCCAGAAGCGCCGCACCCGGGCGGCGATCGTCGATGCGGCCAAGCAGCTCCTGGCCGAGGGTGCGACCCCGAGCGTGGCCCAGGCCGCCGAGGCCGCAGAGGTGTCGCGGACGACGGCCTACCGGTACTTCCCGACCCAGGACTCGCTGCTGGTGGAGGTGGCGATGAACGCCGACGTCGGCGACATCGAGGAGCTGGCCTCCGAGGAGGTCACGGCCGAGCACGCTCGGGACCGGGCGCTGGCGGTGCTCGCCCTGTTCAACCGGCACGTGGCCGACGCCGAGGTGCAGTACCGCACCGCCCTGCGGCTGTACCTCGACCAGTGGCTCCAGGCCACCGAAGCCGGCGATGCGACGCCCCAGGTGCGGGAGGGCCGACGCCGCCGTTGGTTCGAGCAGAGCCTCGCCCCGCTGCGCCCCACCGTCACGGATGAGGAGTGGGACCGGGTCGTGACCGCCCTGTGCCTGCTCAGCGGACCCGAGGCGCTCGCCGTGCTGCGCGACGTCTGCCACCTCGATGCCGAGGCGTCGGATGCGGCGGTGCGCTGGGCCGCCGAGACGCTGCTGGAGGCGACGTTCCGATGACCGAGCGCTACACCCACGGACACGACGACGCCGTGCTGCGATCCCACGGCTGGCGAACCGCCGAGAACTCCGCCCGGTACCTGCTGGACGTCCTGGAGCCGGGCGCCTCGGTGCTCGACGTCGGCTGCGGCGTCGGGACCATCACCGCCGACCTGGCCCGAGCGGTCGGGGGCGGCCACGTTCTCGGCCTCGATCGCTCCGCGGAGGTCGTCGCTCGGGCCGCGTCGACGCACCGCGCCGCCAACCTGCGCTTCGACGTGGGGGACGTGTACGACCTGGACCACCCCGACGGCGCCTTCGACGTCGTCCATGCCCACCAGGTGCTCCAGCACCTCGGCGACCCGGTGCGGGCGCTCACCGAGCTGCGCAGGGTCTGCCGGCCCGGCGGGATCGTCGCGGTGCGCGACGCCGACTTCTCGGCCATGTCGTGGTGGCCGGCCGTGCCCGGTCTGCAGGAGTGGCGCGAGGTCTACCTGCAGGTCGCGCGGGCCAACGGCGGTGAACCGGACGCGGGACGGCACCTGCTCGGGTGGGCGGAGCGCGCCGGCCTCGAGCAGCTGCGCTGGTCGGCATCGACGTGGTGCTTCACGAGCGAGGAGGACCGGGGGTGGTGGTCGCGCACGTGGGCCGACCGGATCACCGCCACCGACCTCGCCGACCAGGCCATCGAGCTCGGCGTCGCCGATCGCGAGCTGCTCGAGCGGTGCGGCGATGCCTGGACGAGCTGGGCGTCCCACCCGGAGGGCTGCTTCGTCGTCCCCCACGGGGAGGTCATCGGCCGGCCGTAGGTCTGGGGGAACATCACGCCGATCCGCATCTGCCGGAACCAGTCGCGACGGCACCGCTCAGCCGAGCGTGCCCTCCCTCACCTCGATGCCGAGTGCGGTCAGCTTGGCCCGGCTCCGCTCGACGATCAGCGGGTACGTGCCCAGGTAGTACGGCAGCGCCGCGCACGCCTGGTTCACGGCCGCGCCGCGTGCCCGGAGGACCAGTGCGTCGTCCGCCTCGATCAACGCCAGGAAGGCCGCCGCCGAGCCCTCGTCGAACAGCGGCGACCACACCACCTGCGCGTCCACGGCGGGATCGCCCGCGCATGCCGATCCCCAGTCGACCAGGCCCGACAGCGACCCGTCCGTGACGATGCAGTTGCCCTCCAGGTCGCCGTGCACCCACACGGCCGGACCGGGGTGGGGCGGGGCGGCCAGCGCCTGCTCCCAGACGGACAGCGCGGCGTCGGCATCGACCAGGTGGCGAGCGCCGTGGATGGCCCGGCGCGTCTCGCGGTCGTAGGCCGCCAGCGGTCGGGCGCGGTTGTGCGCGGGCGGCGCCCCCTGGGCCGGGACCGACCGGAGCTCGATCACCGTGCGGGCCAGGTCGGCGGCGAAGGCGCCCGCATCGCCGATCCGGCCCGGCCCGGCCGGATCGCCGGGCAGCCAGCGGTGCACGGCCCAGCGGAACGGGTACTCCTCGCTCGGCTCACCGACCGCGACGGGCGTGGGGACGGCGACCGTCAGGTGCGGCGACAGCTGCGGGAGCCACCGGGCCTCCTTGTCGGGTTGGCCCGCTGCCCACCCGATGCGCGGGAGCCGCACGACCAGCTCATCACCGAGGCGCCAGATGGCGTTGTCGGTGCCCCACGGCTCCACGATCCGCAGGGGCAGCTCCGCGAGCGCCGGCAGCTGCGCGACGAGCAGGCGGTGGACGAGCGCCTCGTCCACCGGGACCTCGTCGTGATGCATCCGAGCCGCCACGCGACCGAGTCTCTCCGGTCCGATGCGGCGACCGGGAACGAGATCCGGGAACGCCGGCGTTCACCCCAGGCGGACCGGAAGTCCGTCGAGGTAGGCGGCGAGCTGCCGGTGGGCGATCGCACGCTCCTCGGCCGGGTCGAGCCCGATGGCGAGGGGGCGGCAGAAGCGGATGGCGGCCAAGGCGATGTCGGTCGCGGTGACGTCGTGGTCGATCGCACCGTCGCGTCGCGCCCGGTCGATCAGGCGGTCGAGGACGTGCTGCGCCGCGGCTCGCCGGTCCGGCCAGTCCGTGCGGTCGAGCAGTGCGTGGACGACGTTGACCACCCCCAGGCCGCTGTCGACGGCATCGTGCAGGTAGCGCCGGAGCGCCTCGCCCCCCGACGTCGACTCGGCCAGCGCGGCCTCGCCCCGCTCGACCGTGCGGTCGATCACGTCCAGGGCCACGGCCCGCAGGAGCGAGTGACGGTCGGGGAAGTGCCGGTACAGGGTGCCGATGCCGACGCCGGCCCGCTCGGCGACGGCGTCGCGCGACGGCTCACCCCCGAGCTCGAGGATCAGGGCGATGGCCGCATCGAGGAGCCGGCGGCGGTTCCTCCGGGCATCGGCCCGCAGCGGTCGCTCGGCCGGGCTCGGGGTTGCATGCTGCATGAAACGGAGTATATTGCTCCGCTTACAGGCGGGCTCGGAGCCCGGGAGGGACGTCGTGGTCAACCAGCAGGGCACGGGCGCAACGAAGTCGATCGCCGAGGCGATCGCTGAGTCAGGCGACACCGAGCACGTCCCCGTGACGTTCGACAGCTGCGACCACGTCGAGGGGCCGTTCTTCCATGGGACCAGGGCGACCTTCATGGACGGCGACCTCATCGTCCCCGGCCACCCGTCGAACTACCACGACGGTCGGGTCGCGAACCACGTCTACTTCGCCGCGCTGCTCGAGCCGGCCGTCTGGGCAGCCGAGCTGGCCACGGCGCTCGCCGGGGACGAAGAGCGGGGGCGCATCTACGTGGTGGAGCCCACGGGCCCGTTCGAGGACGACCCCAACGTCACCGACAAGCGGTTCCCCGGGAACGTGACCCGGTCCTACCGGACCCGTGACGCCGTGCGCGTCGTCGAGGAGGTCGAGGCCTGGGACGGCCATGCCCCCGAGGTGCTGCAGGGGATGCTCGACAACCTCGCTCGGCTCCGAGCCCAGGGCCTCGACGTCATCGAGGACTAGCACCCTGCCGGCGGGTCGCCCTTCCTCCGCCGGCGCTCGCCGACCGGGGGGCGGCGCTCGGCCGCGACCAGGAGGTCGAGCACCTCGCCGATCGTGGGCGCGCGTCCGACGTCAGTCGGGAGCGGGAGGTGCTCCTGGATGTGGTATCGGTTCCGGCGGCCGTCCCGCTCCTTCACGAGGTAACCCCCGTCGGCGAGGTCGGTGACGATGCCGAACGCGGTCCGCTCCGTCACGTCCAGGGATACGGCGAGGTCACGCAAGCGGGCGTCGGGCTGGGCAGCCACGGCCAGGAGCACGCGCGCGTGGTTGGTGAGGAAGCTCCAGCTCGGCATGGCTTCATCGTAATCCAATACTAGAAAAGAATTGCGATTGTTTACCCCTCACGGTACCGTGGGGCTTCGTTCCGTGACCGATCGGCCGCCGCCGGTGGTCGCCGTTCCCGGGGCTCGACTCTTCGAAGGCAACGTCCACATGAGATCCCGCACCTCCCGGCTGCTCAGCCGCTCCCTCCTCGCCCTGGGCGCCGCCTCCCTCGTCATCGGGACGCTGCCCGCCGGCGCCGCCACGGCCGTCGGCCTCGGTACGGCGAACGAGTTCTCCGTGCTCGCCGGCTCCACGGTCACCAACACCGGGCCGACCACCGTCACCGGCAGCCTCGGCGTCAGCCCCGGCACCGCCATCACCGGCTTCCCGCCCGGCATCGTCGGCGGCACCATCCACAGCGCAGACGCAACCGCCGCGCAGGCGCAGACCGACACCACCACCGCCTACAACACCGCGGCCTCCCAGACCCCCGCCACCGCCGTGGCCGTCGAGCTCGGTGGCCGGACGCTCGAGCCCGGCGTGTACCGCAACGGAACCCTGGGCATCACCGGCACGCTCACGCTCGACGCGCAGGGCGACCCCGACGCCGTCTTCGTCTTCCAGGCGGGCAGCACCCTCATCACCGCGAGCGGCAGCCGGGTCAACATGATCAACGGCGCCCAGGCCTGCAACGTCTTCTGGCAGGTCGGCAGCTCGGCGACGCTCGGGACCTCCACCCAGTTCGTCGGCACGGTGCTCGCCCTCACCTCGATCACCGCCGACAACGGCGCCACGGTCCAGGGACGCCTGCTCGCCCGCAACGGCGCGGTCACCCTCGACAACAACGTCATCACCACCACCGCCTGCGCCACAGCGACGACCACGACCGCACCGACCACCACGACGACCACCGCTGACACCAGCACGACCGTCGCCCCCACGACCACCACCGCCGCGCCGACCGCCACCACCGCCCCGACCACCACGGAGGCGAGCGGGCCCACTCCGTCCACCACGCCCACGACGGCGACGCCCGCGACGCTCACCGGCGGCGGAGGCGGCACACCCACGACGTCGCTGCCTCGGACCGGCTCCGGCCTCACGGTCCTCGCGATCGGTGGCGCGGTCGCCCTCCTGCTGGGTGCCGCGATGGTGCGCCGCTCCTCGACGATCTAGCCCTTCCAGGCCGGGGTTCGAGGTGACAGATGGGCCCTGTGGTTGATGGTCATGCTGCTTGGCGGCGGCGGTGGGTGTCGAGGATCTCGGAGGGCTTGCG
>JAMYFF010000014.1 GCA_024128875.1 Salinilacustrithrix flava | reverse complement strand
CATGGTGATGGGTTCCTTTGGATCTGTGGAAGGAACCACAGGGTCCATCACCAGGCCCCTCTGTAGAGGGACCTGCAACCTCAACCCCCGGACAGCAAGGTCTAGGGCTGCAGGACCAGCACGGCGACCGCGGCGAGGGGGATCCACACCGGTGCCGGCGGATCGCCGTCGCTCCGCAACCGCACGACATCGGTGCCGGCGCTGCGCAGCTCACCGCGGACGACCTGCCCCGAGCGCGTCCGGATGAGCACCTCGGGCCGGTCGGCGGCGAGGGGACCGACCACCGCGTCGAGGGCGACCTCCACCAGCACGGTGCGGTCGCCGATCACGGCCCGCCCACCCGGCTCGGCCCGCACCACCTCCACGGCCTCGGTGCGCACGAGCACGTCCTGGTCCCGCTCGCTGCGCAGGGCGAGGAAGTCGGCGCCGACCCCGACGATGGCGCCGCGGACCCGGTGCTCGCCCACGTCGAGGACGACCGGGCGACCCCGCTCGGCCAGGTCGACCAGCGCGCCGATGGTGCTGGCCTCCTCCTCGGCCTGGACGCGCAGCCACCGCTGGCGGGTGCGCTGACGCGCCGCCTCGTCGACGAGCGCGTCGGCGGCCCATCGCTCGAGCGACCGGGCCAGGGCGTCGGTCCCGCCCAGCACGCCGCCGGCTGCCGAGCGGGCGGCAGCCGGCAGGTCGGTGCCGTCGTCGTGGTGCACTGGGTCTCCCGGGGGTCGGGTGCCGGTAGGATCCGGCTGATCGTGTCGGACACCCAAGTCGTCGTCAACGTCCCCGGCAACCACCTCATGGCCGGGCTGCTCGGCCAGCGAGACGAGCTGCTGCGACTCGTTGAGCGCGCCTTCCCCGACACGGACATCCACGCCCGGGGCAACGAGATCGCCGTCGTGGGGCCCGAAGCCGCCAACGCCGGCAAGGTCTTCGAGGAGCTGGTGCTGCTCGTGGCGTCCGGGCAGCTGCTCGATGCCGAGAGCGTGCAGCGGGCCATCGACATGGTGATCCACGACGAGCGGCCCTCCGAGCTGATGGCCACGGAGATCCTGCGCTCGGCAAAGGGCAACGCCGTGCGGCCCAAGACGGCCGGGCAGCGCCGCTACATCGAGGCCATCCGCGACCACGTCATCACCTTCGGCCTCGGCCCCGCCGGCACCGGCAAGTCCTGGCTCGCCGTGGCCATGGCCGTGCAGGCGCTGCACCGCAACGAGGTCGAGCGCATCATCCTCACCCGGCCGGCGGTCGAGGCAGGGGAGCGGCTCGGCTTCCTGCCGGGGGACCTCATGGCCAAGATCGATCCCTACCTGCGGCCGCTCTACGACGCCCTCTACGACATGGTCGACCCCGAGGGCGCGCAGCGCCTCCTCGAGCGCAACCTGGTCGAGGTCGCGCCGCTGGCCTTCATGCGCGGTCGGACGCTCAACGCGAGCTTCATCATCCTGGACGAGGCCCAGAACGCCACGGCCGAGCAGATGAAGATGTTCCTCACCCGGATCGGGTTCGGCTCGAAGGTCGTGGTCACCGGGGACACGTCCCAGGTCGACGTGCAGGGCGGCAAGTCGGGCCTCGCCGACCTCGAGCGCATCCTCGATGGCATCGAGGGCCTCAGCTTCGTGCACCTCGGCGCTCGTGACGTGGTGCGGCACCGGATCGTGCAGGACATCGTGAACGCCTACGACCGCAGCGGTCCGCCGAAGCCGGCGCCCGGGGGGCGATCGCCCCGATGAGCGTCAGCGTCTTCGGGGTCGACGAGCAAGACGACGAGCCGATCGACGTCGGTCGGTGGGTGCGCCTGGCCGAGCAGGTCCTGGACGCAGAAGGCGTGCGGCGCACCAGCGAGCTCAGCCTGCTCTTCGTCGACGCCACCACCATGGCCGAGCTCAACGAGCGGCACATGGGCAAGACCGGTCCCACCGACGTGTTGGCCTTCCCGATCGACGACGAGGGCCTCGAGCACGGACGCTGGCCCGACAACGGCACGCCCGGCCCGGACCGCCCGCCGCTGGACCTGGACGACGTGCCGGTGCTGCTCGGTGACGTGGTGGTGTGCCCGTCGGTCGCCGCCGCCCAGGCCCCCGAGCACGCCGGTCAGCCCCAGCACGACGGCACGCTGGTGGACGAGGTCGCCCTGCTGGTGGTGCACGGCATCCTGCACGTCCTCGGACACGACCACGCCGAACCGGACGAGACCGCGGTGATGCAGGCCAAGGAACAGGCCCACCTGGCATCGTTCCACCTCCGGTCGTGAGCCTCCCCCTCACCGCCCTCGCCGTCGTGGCCCTGCTCGTGGTCGTCGTCGTGCTCGCCCTGTGCGAGACGGTCCTGGCCCACACCAGCCGGGCCCGCGTCGCGATGCTGGCCGACGAGGGCGCCCACCGCGCCGGCGACCTCGTGGCGCTCCTGGCCCGCCGCCAGACGAACCTGACCGTCATCGTGGTCGTCCGCCACGCCGCCCAGATCGGGGCGGTGCTGGTCGTGCTCGCCCACGTCGAGCGCTACGACCCCCAGCCGATCACGTGGGTGGGTTCCATCGCCGCCATCGTCGTCGTCTCCGCCTTCATCGAGGGTGTGGCCAAGACGGTCGCGCTCGTCCGCACCGATGCGGTCGGGCACCGGGTGGCGCCCGTCGGGCGCTTCGTCACCCGCCTCCCGCTGCTGCCGCTGCTCGCCGAGCGCCTCGGCCGTCGGATCCGCCGCCGGGAGCCGGGCGACGACCACGACCACGAGCGCCCGTCCGTGTCGGAGGAGGAGCTGCTCGCCTTCGCCGAGGTCGCCGTCGAAGCCGAGGCGATCGAGGAGGAGGAGCACGCCCTCATCGAGTCGATCATCGAGTTCGGCGACACGATCGTCCGGGAGGTCATGGTGCCCCGCCTCGACATGGTCACCGTCGAGGCCAGCTGGCGGGTGAGCGACGTGATGGAGGTCATCATCCTCAACGGGTTCAGCCGCATCCCGGTCATCGGCACGGGCATCGACGACATCGTCGGCCTCGCCTACGCGAAGGACCTCATGCGATCCGAGCGCGACGGCACCGGTGACGAGCCCGTCGGCCAGCACGTCCGGCCGGCCCGCTTCGTGCCCGAGCAGCAGCGGGTGTCGGTGCTGCTGCCCCAGATGCAGGCGGAGCAGTTCCACATGGCGGTGGTCATCGACGAGTACGGCGGCGTCGCCGGTCTGGTCACCTTGGAGGACCTCATCGAGGAGCTCGTCGGCGAGATCGTCGACGAGTACGACGTCGAGGACCCCATGGCCGAGCCGCTGCCAGGCGGGGCCTACCGGGTCAACGCCCGCATGCCGCTCGACGAGGTGAACGACCTCCTCGACGCCGACCTGCCGGAGGGCGACTGGGACACGATCGGTGGCCTGCTGTTCAGCTGGCTCGGGCACGTCCCGACGAACGGCGAGTCCATCGACATCGGATCGCACCGACTCACCGCATCGCGCGTGCAGGGCCGCCGGATCGGCCTCGTCCGCATCGACCGCATCACCCCCGCCGAGGCAGCCGAAGCCGACGTGGCATCGGAGCGGACCGGATGAGGTCCGGCTTCGTCACCTTCGTCGGACGTCCCAACGTGGGCAAGTCCACGCTGCTCAACCAGATCCTCGGCGAGAAGGTCTCGATCGTCTCGGACAAGGTCCAGACGACGCGGTCCCAGATCCGGGGTGTGCTCAACCTGGACGAGGGGTCGGGCGGGCCGGCCCAGGTCGTCTTCGTCGACACGCCCGGGATCCACAAGCCGCGGACCCCGCTCGGCGACCGCCTCAACGCCACGGCCAGCAGTGCCGTGCGCGACGTCGACGTGGTGTGCCTGCTGGTGGACGCCACGATGCCGATCGGTCGCGGCGACCGCTTCATCGCGCAGAAGGTCCCGAGGGACGCCGTGCTCGTGGTGAACAAGGTCGACCGGGCCAGCCCGGAGCAGGTGCTGGCCCAGCTGTCGGCCGCGTCGGAGTTCGGGCTCGAGTCCTACTTCCCGGTGTCGGCCCGGACGGGCGACGGCGTCGACGACCTCGTCAAGCACCTGGTGAGCCGTCTGCCGGAGGGGCCGCAGTACTACCCGGAGGGCATGACCTCGGATCAGCCCGACGCCATCTGGGTGGCCGAGCTCGTGCGCGAGCAGCTCCTGGCCGTCACGCGCGACGAGCTGCCGCACTCCATCGCCACCCGCGTCACCGAGCTCGAGTGGCCCTACATCCGGGTCGAGATCATGGTGGAGCGTGACTCCCAGAAGGGGATCGTCATCGGCCACAAGGGTGCGGTCCTCAAGGAGGTGGGTTCCAAGGTGCGGGCCCAGCTGCGGGAGGGGGCCTACTTGGAGCTGCAGGTCGTCGTCCGCAAGGACTGGCAGCGTCGCCCCGCCGACCTGGATGATCTCGGCTTCTAGCGCTTCTGCCGCGTTCATCGCGCGTTGTCGACCACGTACGCTGTCCCCACCATGGCCGACCGCATCGACCTCCAGGAGGCTGCCCGTCGGCTCGGGGTGCACTACCAGACCGCGTACCGATGGGTGCGCGAGGGGCGGATCCCGGCGGTGCGGGTGCGGGGCCGCTACGAGCTCGAGATCAGCGACGTGGACGCCTACGCCCGCGAGCGCGATGCGCCCAGCCCGGCGACGGTGCGGAGCAGTCGGCGCGAGTGGGGTCGATCGGCCGATCGGCTCCTGTCCGCGCTCTGCGACGGCGACGAGCGGACCGCCACCGACGTCGTGTCCCGCCTGCATGCCCAGGGCGAGTCGACCCTCGACGTGCTGTCCCGCGTCGTGGCCCCGGCCATGGCCGGCATCGGGGATCGGTGGGCGGCGGGTGAGCTGACCGTGGCCCATGAGCACCGGGCGTCGGAGGTCGTGTCCCGCCTCCTCGTCGGCATCGACCAGCGCCGCCCCGGGCGGCCGCGCGGCACCGTGGTCGTCACCGCCCCGCCCGGTGAGCAGCACGGCCTGCCGGTGGACATGGCCGCGGCCGTGCTGCGCGAGGACGGCTGGAACGTCGAGCTGCTGGGTCGTGACATGCCGGCCGATGCGCTGCACGGCTTCGTCGCATCGATCGCCCCCGACCTGGTGGTGCTGACCGTGACGACCCCGGCCGCGGCCGAGGCGGCCGACGCCATCAGCCACGACCTGAGCGACGCCGGCCACGACGTGCTGGTGGGGGAGCCGGGACGGACCCTGTCCGACCTGGTCCAGGGTGCTCGGGCGGTGCGAGCCGAGCAGCGCCGGCTCCTGTCCCGGCGCAGCGAACCTCAGTAGGCGGCGCCGAGGGGGCGGTCGTGCCACCACCGGGTGCCGAGGACGATGGTGAGCACCATCGACCAGACCGTGGCCTCGGGCCCGGCCGGCAGCCCCCAGGCAGGCAGCCACTCGAGGACCCAGCCCAGCCACGCCGTGGGCAGCAGCACGGCGATGGCGGCACCCTTCGCCAGCCGGGCGGACCGGGTGAGGCCGAGCGCGAGCGCGCCGGCGGCCACGGTGGCGAACAGGAACCACGGGTAGTGCACGGCGAGGAGGGCGGCGGCGGGTGCGAGCCCGGCGCCCCCGTGGAACCGCCGGAACACCGGCGCGCAGATGCCCGTCACCACCGCGAGCCCGGACCACAGGGCCACGGACTGCCATGCCGACAGCACCTGGTTGGAGAAGTAGCCGATGCGGGAGAAGCCGCTGCCGGGGGCGACCTGCTCGATCGCCCACCAGGCGGCGGTGGACACGGCGAGGGCGGCGAATGCCTCGACCACCAGGTCGGCGGGCCGGGGGGTGCCCTCGTCCTCCCGGGTCAGCCAGAGGGCGACGACGGCGCCGACCAGGTAGCCGGAGAGGACGATGGGGCCGGCCAGGATGGCGACGGCCGACACGCTCCGCACGTCAGCGGAGCTCCCCGAGCAGTGCGAGCACCTCGGCGCGGTCCTTGGTGCGCCGCATCGGCGGGAGCCCGCGGATGAGGTCCCACCGGTAGCCCGCGGTGGCCAGGCGTGGGTCCAGCACGGCGACGACGCCGGTGTCCTCAGCGGTGCGGATGAGGCGCCCAGCGCCCTGGGCGAGCAGCGTGGACGCCCGCGGCAGGTCGATGAGCTCGAACGCCCGCCGGCCGACCTGCTCGCGCCGGGCCTCGAGGAGCGGGTCGTCGGGGCGGGCGAAGGGCAGCTTGTCGATGATCACGCACGACAGCGACGGGCCGGGCACGTCGACGCCCTCCCAGAACGACATGGTGGCGAACAGGCTGGCTGCGGGCTCGTCGGTGAAGGCCGAGAGCAGTGCCGGCTTGGGTTGCTCGCCCTGGGCCAGCACAGGCGTGTCGAGGCGGGGGCGCAGGGCCTCGACCGCGGCCTGCATCGCCTTCCACGACGTGAAGAGGGCCATGGTGCGCCCGCCCGCGGCCTCGATGAGCGCGGCGATCTCGTCGTGGACGGCGTCGGCGCGCTCCTGGCGGGGGTCGGGCAGGTGGGTGGCGCAGTAGAGGACCGCGTTGGCCTCGTAGTCGAACGGGCTGCCCACGTTGATCTCGGTGGTGTTGCCCTTGGGCAGGCCGAGGCGGGTGGGCAGCTTCGGCGGGATCGTGGCCGAGCAGAGCACCGCCGTGGTCTCGCGCCACAGCAGCTCCTCGAGCAGGCCGGCCACGTCGATCGGGGCGATCCGCAGCTTCGCCGAACCCGGGCGCCCCTCCACCCAGGCGACGCTGCCGGTGGGGACGACGCTGGCCCGCAGGATGGCCTCGGACAGGCCGAGGAGCTGCTGGGAGGCGCGGTTGCGGCGGGCGACGACGTCGACGTTGGACTCCGGTACGCCCTTCAGCGCGGCGCTGGCCGCGTCGAGCTTCGTCCGGAGCTGGGTGAGCTGGTCGACGAGGCGGGCCGGGGGCGGGTCGAGGCGCTGGCCGACCAGGTCGTCGAGCACGTCGGCGATGCGCGCCGAGATGGCGAGGATGTCGGTGACGAGGGCGTCGTCGGCGATGACCCGGCCGACGGCGTATGCCGCCGCGCTGATGCGGCCGCTGGTGAGCTCGCTGCCGGAGGTGGAGGACACCACCTCCTCCACCCGGTGGGCCTCGTCGAGGACGACGAGGTCGTGGGGTGGGAGCACGACGCCGCCGGCGGCGACATGGGTGCCGTAGAGGTGGGTGTTCACCACGATCACGTCGGCCTCGGCGGCGCGGCGGCGCGCCCCCTCGGCGAAGCAGGTCTCGCCCATGGGGCACTTGGACGCGCCCGGGCACTCGTCGGAGCCGACCGAGACGGCGTCCCACACCGCGGCCCGCGGCTCCAGGGCGAGCTCGGCCCGGTCGCCGATCTCGGTCTCGTTCGCCCACTCGAGCACGGCGGTGAGCCCGGGGTCGTCGTTGGCGACGTCGAGGCGACCCTGGCGGTCGTCGAGCAGCTCGGCGACCCGCTGGCGGCACACGTAGTTGGACCGGCCCTTGAGGATCGCCCAGGAGAACCCGCCGACGTGAGCATCGAGGAAGGGCAGGTCCTTGCCGGCGAGCTGGTCCTGCAGGGCCTTGGTGGCCGTGGCGACCACGACCCGGGCGCCGGTGACCACGGCGGGCACCAGGTAGGCCAGCGTCTTGCCGGTGCCGGTGCCGGCCTGCACGACCAGGTGACGACCGGACTCGATGGCGTCGGCGACGGCCTCGGCCATGACGCGCTGGCCGTCGCGCACCTCGCCTCCGCCGGGCAGCTGGGCGACGACCTTCTCCAGCGTCTCGGCGATCTCGGGGGCGGCCACCGTGCGACGGTACCGCGCCCCCGGTGACACGCCGGGCGATCGGAGGGCGCCTACTCGTCGAGGCGGTCGACCACGGCGCCGGACCGGTTGGCGCCGACGGCGACCTCGGTGTCGACGCGCGGGACCTCGAGGGGGACCTGCACGGTGCCGTGGTGGGACTCCCACTCGATGACGTTGACGGTGGAGCCGTAGACGACCAGGCGGCCGAAGAAGGCCAGCCACAGCAGGATGGCGACGACGATGCCGAGCGACCCGTAGAGCGCGGAGGAGTTCGCCACCAGCTTCGGCACGTACACGGTGCCGACCAGCTTCAGCACCTCGAAGCCGACGGCGCAGAAGGCGGCACCGGGTGCCAGCGCCCGCCAGCCCACGTGGACGCGCCCGAGCGCCCAGAACAGCCAGAGGAACAGCGCGAAGTCGACGGCGAGGCCGGCCAGCACGGAGAGGGGAGCGAAGAACCCGGGCAGGAAGTTGATGAGGGCGCTGAGGGCCAGGGACCCGACGAGGATGACGCCGCCGCCGGCGACGACGCCGATCGCCTTCAGCTTGTCCTTGAGCCCGGTCCCGAGCGTCTGCCACGTGCTGTCCACGGCGCGCTGGAGCGCCACGACCACGTTCAGCCCGCTCCACAGCAGGGTGGCGAGGCCGATGGCGCCGGTCGTGCCCCGGTTCTCCTTGGCGGTGTCGATGGCGTCGCGCAGGTCCTCGGCGAGCTGGTCGTCGGCGGCGATGCCGAGCGAGTCGATGACCTCGTCGGCGAAGGTCACGTCGTCGGCGGCGACGAAGCCCACGACCGCGACCGCCAGGATCAGGAGCGGGAACAGGGACAGGAACGCCTGCAGCGCGATGCCGTTGGCGAGCGCGGTGCCCTTCACCTCGCCGAAGCGCTCCTGCACCCGCAGGAGCCACCCCAGGACGGGGTACTCGGCCAGTCTCTCCTTGATGGACGCCACGGGCCCTTGTTACCCGGAAGTGGCGCAGATCCAGACATCACCCTGTCGCGGGCGGCCCGGCCGCCAGAGGTAGCGTCGGCTCCATGGCCGTCGAGGGCATCGACCCGGCGCGGGTGCCGCGCCACATCGCCGCCGTCATGGACGGCAACGGCAGGTGGGCGGAGCGGCGCGGCCTCAAGCGCACCGAGGGCCACGCCGCCGGCGAGGAGGCCCTGCTCGACGCCACGAACGGGTGCCTGGACCTCGGTGTCGAGTGGTTCACCGTCTACGCCTTCTCCACCGAGAACTGGAAGCGTCCCACCGACGAGGTGCGCTACCTGATGGGGTTCAACGAGTCACTGCTGCTGCGCCGGCGCGACGAGCTGCACGAGAAGAACGTGCGCATGCGCTTCATCGGCCGTCGGGGCTGGCGGGTGCCCAAGCGGGTCCTGCGCCGCATGGACGAGTCCCTCGAGCTGACCCAGCACAACACCGGCATGACGCTGACGATCGCGTTCGACTACGGCGGCCGGGCCGAGCTGGTCGACGCGGTGCGAGCCATCGTCGAGGAGGGCGTGCCTGCGGACAAGATCACCGAGAAGACGATCGCCCGGCACCTGTACGACCCCGACATGCCGGACCCCGACCTGATGATCCGCACGTCCGGCGAGCAGCGGATCTCGAACTACCTGCTCTGGCAGCTGGCCTACAGCGAGCTCACCTTCCCCGACGTGCTGTGGCCGGACTTCCGGCGCGAGCACCTCTTCGACGCGGTCCGGGAGTACCAGGAGCGCCAGCGCCGCTTCGGGGGCGTCGAGCGGTCGTCGTGAGCGGGTCCCGGCTCTACCGGGACGAGGGCGTGGTGCTGCGCACCTACAAGCTCGGCGAAGCCGACCGCATCGTGGTGCTCGCCACCCAGCAGCACGGCAAGGTCCGGGCCGTCGCGAAGGGCGTGCGCAAGACCAAGTCGAAGTTCGGTGCCCGCCTCGAGCCGCTGTCGCACGTGGCGCTGCAGCTGTACGAGGGTCGCAACCTCGACACGATCACCCAGGTGGAGGGCATCGACGCGTTCCGGGCGATCCGCGACGACCTCGATCGCTACGCGGCGGCCATGACCGTGCTCGAGGTCGTCGACCAGCTGGCCATGGAGCGCGAGTCGGACCCGCACCGGTTCCGGATGTTGGTCGGGGTCCTGCGCACGCTCGCCGACAACGACAACCCCCTGGTGGTGCCGGCCTTCGAGCTGAAGGTGCTGGCCCACGAGGGCCTCGGGCTCCAGGTCGACGAGTGCGTGTCATGCGGCGCCGGGGACCCGCTCGTGGCCATCGACCTGCTCAGCGGCGGCATGCGCTGCCCCACCTGCCGGCAGGGGCGGGCCGTGTCGGGTGAGGCGCTCCGGCTGCTGCGCGCCATCCTCGGTGGACGGCTCTCGACGGTGCTCGCCGAGGAGCCGTCGCCGGCCGTCTCCGAGGTCGCCGCCATCGCGACCGAAGCGGTGGAGCAGCTCATCGAGCGGCGCCTGCGGACGCCGGGGCTGCTCGGGCACTGAGACGGCGATGCGGAGCAGACCCCTCTGTGGGGCCGGCGTCGGGAGCGCCAGCGAGCAGTCGGCACGCGGCGCTGCGGAGCAGACCGCCGTGTTACGTGTCGATCGGCTTCCAGCGCTGGCTGCCGTCGTCCCACTGCAGCCAGGCCTGGCGGTTCGGCTCCCACTGGATGTAGGTGCCCCGGGCGGCGTCCCACTGGGGTGGGGGGAGCTCGTAGCGGGGTGCGGCGGCCGGGGGCTCGGGCGCCTCGGACTGCGGGGGAGCGGTGGGCGGCCCGTCGGCGCCGGGCGCGGCGAAGGGCGGCGGCTCGGTGGCGGGCGCCGGGTCGTGGGGTGCTGATGCCGACCAGTCGGCGCTCGGGCTCGTGGGCGGCTCCCAGCCTTGGGCCGGGTCCTCGACCTCGGGCAGCGTCGGGGCCTCCCACTCGGGCGCACCGGGGGGCGCCTGGCCGGCGGCCGCCGCGTCGGCGTCGGCACGCTCGTCGAGCTCCTGGACGGCGGGCGGCGGCGTGACGTCGAGATCGGGCGCGTGGGACCAGTCGGGGTCGGCGTGCACGGTGGGGGTCTCCTGGTCGACGCGCTCGCCGGACTCGGGGACGTCGAGGCTGCGGAAGTCCAGGTCCGGCTCGTCACCGGCCGCCGGGGACTCCCACCGCCCGTCCCGGGGTGGCGCCGTCTGCCAGCCCTGGCCGGTGGTCGGGGGCGTGCTCGGAGGCGGTGCGGTCGGTGGGGCGGCCCCCCACGCCTGCTGGCCGGGAGGGATCGGCGCGTTCGAGGTCAGGATCGGCTGCCCGACGCTGGACGAGGCCACCACGTAGGTGCCGGCGGCCAGGTCGCCGACGCGGCGGTGGCCCGAGGACGTGAAGGCGGCGATGGGGCCGACGAGCGGGATGATCCAGGGGGCGGCGTCGACGACCCACAGCAGCGTGCGGGCCAGGCTCTTGCCGATGCCGATCTTGGCGCCGTACCTGTCGACCACGCGCAGGCCGAAGAGGAGCTTGCCGGGGGAGCCGCCGGTGAGGCCCTGGAGGACGATGAAGAAGGCGAGCCAGCCGAGCGACAGGGCGGTCTGCACGCCGGCCTCGCCGGTGTCGAGCAGGTAGATGCTGCCGTCGGCGGCGATGCAGGCGTCGGCCGCGCCGGGGTTCTGCTCCTCGAACAGGTCGCAGGCCTCCTCCTCGGCGACGCCCGGCGGGATCTCGGTGTACTCGGCCATCGACGCGAAGCCGGCGGCCACGATCGCGACGTAGATGAGCAGGTCGGCGATCCAGGCCAGGGAGCGACGACCCATCACCGCCGTGGGGTCGGCGGCCGGGGGCGTGCCGTACTGCAGGGGAGCGGTCACGACGCGGGTCTACCAGAACCCCCTGACGGGCCCCCGGCAACGGCTTCGGGGACCCGTCAGGGGCGTCGGTAGGCTCCGACCCCCTATGGCCGAACCCACGCCCGATCCCGAGCTGTTCGACAAGGTCGTCAACCTCTGCAAGCGCCGGGGCTTCGTCTTCCCCTCGGCCGAGATCTACGGAGGCTTCCGCTCGACCTACGACTACGGCCCCGTGGGCGTGCTCCTGCTGCGCAACGTCAAGGACGCCTGGTGGCGCTCCATGGTGCAGCTCCGCCACGACGTGGTCGGCCTCGACGCGTCGATCCTGTCCCCGCCCCCCGTGTGGGAGGCCTCCGGGCACCTGGCCAACTTCACCGACCCGCTGGTCGACTGCCGCGAGTGCAAGGAGCGGTTCCGCCTCGACAAGCTCGACGACCCGGAGACGTGCCCGAACTGCGGCGCCGAGGGCTCCTTCACCGAGGCCCGGCAGTTCAACCTCATGTTCAAGACCCACGCCGGCCCGGTCGAGGGCAAGGGCCACGAGGTCTTCCTGCGCCCCGAGACCGCGCAGGGCATGTTCCTCAACTTCAAGAACGTGCTGGAGACGTCGCGCAAGAAGCCGCCGTTCGGCATCGCCCAGGTCGGCAAGTCGTTCCGCAACGAGATCACGCCGGGCAACTTCGTCTTCCGGACCCGCGAGTTCGAGCAGATGGAGATGGAGTTCTTCGTCCCGCCGGACGAGGCCGACCAGTGGTACGAGTACTGGTGCCAGAACCGCTACGACTGGTACGTCGAGCACGGCATGCCGACGGACCAGCTCCGGCTGCGCCCGCACGACGCCGACGAGCTGAGCCACTACAGCTCGGGCACCTCCGACGTGGAGTTCCTGTTCCCGTGGGGCTGGGACGAGCTCGAGGGCATCGCCAACCGCGGCGACTTCGACCTGACCCAGCACGCGAACCACTCGAACACCAAGCTCGAGTACTTCGACCAGCAGGCCAACGAGCGCTACGTGCCCCACGTGATCGAGCCCGCGGCGGGCGCGACCCGCACGGCGATGGCGTTCCTCATGGCCGCATACGACGAGGAGACGGTGAACGAGGAGCAGCGCACCGTGCTGCGCTTCCACCCGCGCATCGCGCCCTACAAGGTCGCGGTGCTGCCGCTGTCCAAGAAGGAGGACCTCGTCGGGGTCTCCGACGAGGTGCTCGGCCTGCTGCAGCCCCACTACATGTGCGACTTCGACGTCACCCAGGCCATCGGCCGCCGCTACCGCCGCCAGGACGAGATCGGCACCCCGTACTGCGTGACGATCGACTTCGACACCCTCGAGGACCGCTCGGTCACCATCCGCGAGCGCGACTCGATGGAGCAGGAGCGGGTGCCGATCGAGGGCCTGCGCGAGCGCCTCGCCGAGCGCCTCGGGTTCTGAGCGACAGCGCTCCGGGTCAGTTCCCGACCGGGCCGTCGATGAGCCACGCGCCGCCCTGGCTGACCACGTCGAGGCGGTAGTCCTCGCGCTGGCCGCCGTAGGTCAGGGGCACGATCACGATGCCGGCGTCCCGGTCGACGCGCGGGTCGCCGACGACCTCGATCTCGTGGCCGCCCCAGAACGCCTCCCAGGAGTCGCGGTCCTGCTGGGCCTGGAAGCGCGGCGTGGTCATCTGCCACGCCTCGTCGAGGTCGTCGGCATCCAGGGCGGCGAAGTAGGCCAGCGCCGCCTCACCGGGATCGCCGTCGGGCGAGGTCGCGACGGTGGTGGTCGTGGCCTCTGTGGTGGTGGGCGCGGCGGTCGTCGTCGGCGCCTCGGTGGTGGTGGGCGCGTCGGTGGCGCTGGTCTCGGCTGGGGGCTGGGTCGTGCCGGCCGTGGCGGTGTCGCCGCCCTCGTCGTCGCGCATGCCGGCGAGGACGACCAGCGCGCCGGCGAGGAGGACGACGATGGCGACCGCGCCCCACAGCACGACGTTGGACCCGCGATTCCCGTCGTCGCGGTCCGCCGGGTGGGGCTCGGGCGGATCGGGCCGGGACGGCGGGGCAGCGACCACATGCCGTGACGGGGCCGGGTCGGCCGCAGCCACCGCGGAGGTCGCCGTGACCTCGCCCGCGTCGAGGCGCTGCGTCGGGTCCGGTCCGGGGGGTGCGGCGCCGACCGGTCCGGTGCTCACCCGCTCGAGCTCGTGGCGGAACCGGGTGGCGTCGACGTGGCGGTCGGCGGGTCGCCGGGCCATCGCTCGCTCGATCACGGCGGCGAGGCCGGCAGGCACCCCTCGAGCCGCGAGGGGTGGCGGGTCCTCCTCCAGGACCCGGGCGACGAGCGCGGCGACGTTCTCGCCGCCGCCGCTCGGATGGGGTGACGAGCCGGTCAGGCAGGCGTAGAGGGTGGCGCCGAGGCCGTAGATGTCCGATGCCTCGGTGGCCGGCTCGCCGGCGAGCACCTCGGGTGCGGCGTAGGAGATGGTCGCCTGGAGGGCGAGGTCGCTCGTCGTGGTGAGGTCCTCGAGGCGGGCGATGCCGAAGTCGGTCAGCTGCGGCTCGCCGTGGGGAGACCACAGCACGTTGTCCGGCTTCACGTCGCGGTGCAGGACGCCGGCGGCGTGCACCGTGGCGAGGGCGTCGGCGAGGCGTGCCCCGATGGACGCGACCTCGCCGGCCGGCACCGGGCCCTCGCGACGGATGCGGTCGCCGAGGCTGCCGTGGGGCACGTGGGGCATGACCAGGTACGGCGAGCCGTCCTCGGTGACGCCGGCGTCGAAGACCGGGACGATGTTGGGGTGGTTGGACAGGCGGCCGACGGCGGCGACCTCCCGCTCCCAGCGAGCGGCTGGCGCGCCGTCGGCGTCGTCGACGTGGCGGGCGACCTTGACCGCGACGTCACGGTCGAAGGCGGCCTGGCGGCCCCGGTACACGACACCGGACCCGCCGCTGCCGATGACCTCCACGAGGTCGACACCGGGGATCCGTGGTGCGGGCGCGTTGGGACCCGAGGACATGGCCGAGCCCCTACCCAGTCGGGCCCCTTCTCGTGCCGCAGGCGTCGTCAGGTCGTGAACGTCTCGGGGCCCTCGGGCAGCTCGACCGTGGCGGAGGTGACCACGTGGGTGCCGGAGCCGTCATCGTCCAGCTCGACGGTGATGCGGCCGAGCACGTAGTCCTCCGTGAGCGCGAAGGTCTCCTCGCCGCGCCGGGCGACGCGCACGTCGGGCGCGAGCTCGGATTCGGGGCTGCCGAGCAGCGATCGGGCCTGGTCTCGCGCCGCTTCGCTGGGGAAGGTCTCGTCGGACTGGGCCGGGGGCGGGACCTCGCCATCCGGGCCGCTCACCGGGGCGTTCGGATCCATGGGTGTGTCCTGGCAGTCCGGGGTGCCCTCCAGGCAGGTGCCTGCGGCCCCGCCCCCGCCGCCGAGGGGCGCCTCGTCGGCGGTGTCGGTCTCCGTCGGCACGTCGTCGGTGCTGGTCTCGACGTCGTCGTCACCGCACGCGGCGAGCCCGACGGAGGCGAGCAGCACGGCGAGCAGCAGTGCGAGGCGGTGGGGGGACGGGCGGTGCATCGGTGAGGCCTCCGGGGTCGGTCGTCAGTGCCGGTTCAAGCTCCGGCACCCGTTCGACGTCGCGACGGCGCCCTCGGTTCCCGAGCACCGTCCTCGGGCCCGATGGGGGCACCGATCCGGCGCACGCCGACGACGAAGGCGACCAGCCAGCCGAGCACGGTGAGGGCGAGGTAGCCGTGGACGACGGGGACGAGCCACGGCAGGTCGCCCTCCTCGGTCTCGCGCAGCAGGTACTGGGTCTCGGGCCCCATCTCGATCCTGCGGTCGACCGCGGGGATCTCCGGTTCGCCGATCTCGGGATCGTCGGGGAACCAGATCGGCGCCGCCATGAGCTGGCTGCCACCGCGGTGGAGCCGGACCAGGCTCTTCCACAGCCCCTCGACCGGCACCGGCCCTTCCGAGCGCCAGACGCCGGGCTCGATCTCGACCATGTCCTGGAGCACGAGGCCGCCGCCCTGCCAGGAGGTCGCCTGGAACCAGTGGGCGTCATCGGCCGCGTCGGCGGGCGTGAGCGCCACGGTGACGACCGCGCCCTCGGCCTCGACCTGGTCGACGCCGAAGGTCGTGGTGCCGACCCGCTCGAGGGTGATGTCGGCGGTGACGTCGCCGGCATCCCGGGGCAGGAACCACAGCACGGGGAGGGCGGTGAGGACCACGCCCGCGACCAGGGCGGTGGTCCCGATGTGCCGGCCAGGCACCGCGAAGCGGAACGCGCCGGCGAAGCCGGCACCGAGCAGCGCGCCGCCGATCGCGGCGACGACCGACGTGACCACGGCGTAGGGGAGGAGCGAGGTGTTCCACGCCTGGTGGGCGCCGGTGTTCCACACCCACTCGCCGGCGAGCCCGAGCGTGCCGATGCCGAGGCCGGCCCCCACGGCGAACCGGGTCCGGTCGGCGGTGCCGGCGAGGCGGGCGACCGCCTCGACCGCGATCGCCGACGCGAGGAAGGTGGCACCGTGGCGCGTCTCGACCGGGCCGTCGCCCGGGCCGAGCTGGACCGCCTGGGTGAGCGCGTAGACGACGGTGATGAGCAGCGCCCGACCCGGACCGAGCACCAGCCGGATGGCGACGAGGCCGATGCCGGCGGCGAGCGAGATGAGCATGGGCTGGAACACCTGGGCGAACTGCGGGACGCCGAAGCTGAACTCGCCCTGGCTGGCGACCAGGCCCTGGAGCGTGAGCCAGGCAGCGAGGCCGTGCAGGAACGCGGCCCAGCGCGAGTGCGACGGCCGGATGCCGGTGTCCGCGAGCACGAGCCAACCGGCGAGCCCGGTGAAGCTGGCGCCCATGATCATGAGCATGTGGGTGGGGCTCCACATGGTGACGTCGACGCCGAAGGCCTGGTGCCAGACCTCGTCCATCGGGAAGCCGGACACCGCTCCGATCCCGAGGGCGCCCAGCGGCAGCATCGACCACGGCACCCGGAAGCCGGCGACCCGCCAGCCCCGCTCCCACCCGTCGAGTGTGGCCACGATCGTGCCGAACACGGCAGCCGACAGGATGCCGAGCAGGCCGAGGAGGATGCCGGCGTGCGGTGCGGTGAAGAGCTGCTCGTCGCGGCCGAGGGCGATGTGCCAGGCCACGTCGCTGTAGAAGCCCACACCAGCGACCAGCAGGGCGAACAGTGACTGGCCGATGGCGATGGCCGCCCAACCGGGGATGCCGGTCGTGCGGGTGAGGCCGCGACCGATGCGCTGGAGCGCGCCGAGCGGGGCCTTGTCGCCGTCGGCGGGGTCGCCTCGCCACCAGAGCATGGCGACGACGACGGCGTAGGCGACGAGCAGGGTGGTGATCGGCGTCCAGGAGGCGAGCGCGCTGCCTCCGAGCGTCCCGGAGGCTTCGGTGGCGAGGACCAACATGTTACCAACGGTAACCGAAACGGGCATTCCGGACAAGGCCGGCTCCGAGTGGAGGACCCGTCCGGGGTCGGCCCACCGGGTGAGCCGGGAGGCGCCGCGCGCGACTAGAACCGGCACGTGGGCATCGTCGACGAGGACATCGCGAGGGTCCGCGCCGCGACCGACATCGTGGCCCTCATCGGCGAGTACGTGCAGCTGCGCCAGGTGGGGCAGCGCTGGCGTGGGCTGTGCCCGTTCCACACCGAGAAGACGGGCTCCTTCTACGTCAACGCCGTCGACGGCCTCTACCACTGCTTCGGCTGCCAGGCCTCCGGCGACGCCATCACCTTCGTGCGCGAGCAGGAGCACCTCGGCTTCGCCGAGGCGGTCGAACGGCTGGCGGCCAAGGTCGGCATCAGCCTCAACTACGACAAGCCCGGCGAGAGCAAGACGCGGGCGGAGCGCAAGCGCCTCGCCGACGTGGTGGCCGCCGCGGAGGACTGGTACCACGAACGGCTCCTCTCGGCCCCCGACGCGGCCGCGGCCCGGCGCTACCTCCGCGACCGGGGCTTCGACGGCGACGAGGTCCGCGAGTGGAAGATCGGCTGGGCCCCGGACGACTGGGACCAGCTGGCCAAGGCGCTGCGGCTGTCGAAGCAGGATGCCGAGGGGACCGGGCTCGGACGGGTGAACTCCCGGGGTCGGGTCAACGACTTCTTCCGGGGGCGCGTCCTGTTCCCCATCCACGACGCCGACGGCACCCCCCTCGGCTTCGGCGGCCGGATCATGCCGGGCGCCGAGGGCTCGAAGTACGTCAACACCTCACAGACCCGGCTCTACGACAAGTCGCGGGTCCTGTTCGCGCTCGACCGGGCCAAGGTCGGCATCGTCGCCGCCGACGAGGTCGTGGTCTGCGAGGGCTACACCGACGTGACCGCCTTCTTCCGGGTCGGGATCCCCCGCGCTGTGGCCACGTGCGGCACCGCCCTCACCGACGACCACGTCCAGCTGCTGCGCCGCTTCGCCCGCCGGATCGTGCTCGCCTTCGACGCCGACACCGCCGGCCAGGCCGCCGCCGACCGCTTCTACCAGTGGGAGTCCAAGTTCGACATGGACGTGGTGGTGGCGGCGATGCCGCCGGGCGTCGACCCCGCCGACCTCGCGATGGAGGACCCCGCTGCGCTGGTGGCCGCGGTCGAGGGCGCTCGTCCGTTCCTCGAGTTCCGCCTCAGCCGGATCCTCGACGCCGCCGACCTGGACTCGGCCGAGCACCGGGCCCGCGCCGCCGAGGAGGCGCTGGGCGTCATCGTCGAGCACCCCAACGACCTCGTGCGCGACCAGTACCTCATGCAGGTGGCCGACCGGTGCCGCCTCGACGTCGACCGGCTCCGCCAGCGGGTGGCCTCCGGCGACGTCCGCCGGCCGGCGCCGCCCGAACCCGCTCGTCGCCGCCGCGACGATGCCGGTGCGGCCCGGGACCAGGACCCCGGACCCCGGGCGCCCGGCCACGACCCCGAGGACCCCGGACACCAGGAACCGATACGGGGCCGGGGCGGCCAGGACCGACCGGGCGACGACCCCAGCCGACGCCCCGGGGGGTCCCGGGACGACTCGCCCGCCGTCGAGGTCCTGCGCCTCGCCGTGAACCGGCCCGAGGAGGTCGTCGACTGGCTCGACGAGTGCCTCTTCGAGGAGGCCCTGCACCTCGAGACCTACCGGGTGCTGGTCGCCTCGGCCACGATCCACGAGGCCATCGAGTCCTCGCCGCCCGAGGTCGCGTCGTTCCTGTCCCGGCTGTCGGTCGAGGAGCCGGTCGACGACGCCCTCGATCCGGTGCTGCTGCAGGTCCGGGGCACGGGGAGGCGGCTGCTGGCCGTCGAGCGCTCCGCCCCGGACTCGGACCTCGAGCGGCTGACGCGTCTCGCCGGGCTCGTCGGGCGCGTCGGGCCGACCGAAGACGGGGTGGCCGCGGCGAGGGAGTTGCTAACGTTCGCTTCGCAACGGGGGGCAGCCCATGAGTGATGTGGTCGAGGAGCCAGCGGTAGCAGACGAGTTGCTCGAGGCGTTGGTCGACGCGGCTCGACCCGCCGGCGAGCTCCACCTCGACGCGGCCCTCGTCGAGCTCCGCGTCGAGCTCACCGCTGACCTGCTCACCCGGCTCAAGGTGGCCTGTGCGAGCGCCGGCATCCGCCTCGACGAGGACGTGCACCTCGACGACGACGCCGTCGACGAGTCCCGGGACGAGTCGATCTCGCCGGCCGACGAGATCACCCGCGCCCGCCGACGCCGGGTTGCCTCGCGCAACCTGAAGGCGGTCAAGCCCGCCGCCGGCGGCAGCAGCGATTCGGTGCGGCTCTACCTCCGCGAGATCGGTCGCGTCCCGCTGCTGAACGCGGCCGAGGAGGTCTCGATCGCCAAGCGCATCGAAGCCGGCGCCATCGCGGCCAGCCACCTCGCCGACCTCGCCGCGTCCGACGCCCTCGAATCGCTGCCGTTCAGCGAGCGCCGGGCGCTGCAGCGGGCCGCGAAGGACGGCGACCGCGCCACCGACGAGCTGATCCAGGCCAACCTGCGCCTCGTGGTGTCGATCGCCAAGCGCTACGTGGGCCGGGGCATGCAGCTGCTCGACCTGATCCAGGAGGGCAACCTCGGCCTGATGCGGGCCGTGCAGAAGTTCGACTACACCAAGGGCTTCAAGTTCTCCACCTACGCCACCTGGTGGATCCGACAGGCCATCACCCGCGCCATCGCCGACCAGGCCCGAACGATCCGGATCCCGGTGCACATGGTCGAATCGATCAACAAGGTCCACCGCATCCAGCGCACGATGCTCATGGAGCTCGAGCGGGAGCCCACGGTGGAGGAGCTGGCCGAGCGGGCCGACCTCACGCCCGAACGGGTCCGGGAGATCCAGCAGATCTCCATGGACCCGCTGTCCCTGGACTCCCCGGTGGGGGAGGAGGACGACTCCAACCTGGCCGACTTCATCGGCGACGTGAACGCCGACGCACCTGCCGAGGCGGCCACGAAGACGCTGTTGAACCAGGCGGTGCTCGAGGCCCTCGAGGAGCTCAACGAGCGCGAGCAGGCCGTGATGCGGCTGCGGTTCGGGCTGGAGGACGGCCAGGCCCGCACCCTCGAGCAGGTGGGCCAGGAGTTCGGCGTCACCCGGGAGCGGATCCGCCAGATCGAGTCCAAGACGCTCGCCAAGCTGCGCCACCCCCACCGCTCCCAGAAGCTGCGCGACTACCTGGAGTCCTGACCGCACCAGGTTCTCCGGCCCGAGGAGCAGTTGCTATCGTCGGCGCTTCCCTTCCGGGGTAGCTCAGCTGGCAGAGCACGCGACTGTTAATCGTGTTGTCGTGGGTTCGATCCCCACCCCCGGAGCGCATCGAGCTGCAGGTCCGAGCCGGTCCATCGACCGGCTCGCTTGCTGCCCGGCCCGGTCCCGCCCGCATCGGCAGGGATCGGGCGCGGCGACGGCGAAGCATCGGCCTCGCTCCGTGACGACGGAGCACGGGAGGTCGGACATGCACATCGAGGTGCTCCACCGCTGCGGCCGGATCCACCGCGGCTACCAGTCCCTGGCCGAGTGCACGTGGCCCGACGCCACCTACATCGTTGGTGACGGGGCCTACGCGGTGCTGGCCCGCTGCGACCTGTTCACGGTGGCGCTGTACGAGACGAGCGCCGAGGCCCGTCGCCGCAAGCAGCGCTTCGACGAGCGGGGGTGCGGCCGGACCTGCGAGGGCCACCATGAGCTGGGCCGGCTCATCGAAGGACCAGAGGCCGACGACCTCAGGTCGACGGCGGCCGCTGACGCTCGAGCAGGTCGGCCGCGGCGGACTTCATCACGCGCTCGGTGAGCGTGCCGCCCGAGCTCCGCAGCCACGCCACGATGTGCGCCTGGTCGAAGCGCCGAGCGTGGCGGTCCTCCAGGAGGCCGTCGAGATCGGTGAGGTCGAGCACGAAGACGGGCTCATCCGTGGGTCGCGACATGGTCATGGTCGGCGCCTCCAGGGCTCGGTTGTTCCCGCCTGGGCGGGACCATACCCAGGTCTGAACCCCCCAGAACCGAACGATCCACATGATTCGGACGTGGCTCTGACCCCACTGACCACGAGCGCGTGGGGCATGCTCTCACGGTGCACGACGCGCACGATGCCCCCGCCCGAGCTCGCTCGGGCCGCCTGCTGGCCGCGCTCGTCGCCATCCTCGCCCTGTTGGTCCCCGTTGGGATCGATGCGAGCACGGTGGGTGCCGAGGCCGGCCAGCGCGCCTCCGACATCGTCTACGACGGCACCGACGACGGGGTGGACGGCACGATCTACCGGCTCTACCGGGCGTTCTTCCTCCGGGAGCCCGACGGCGACGGCATCGTGTACTGGATCACCGCAGCCCGCCACGGCGCCTACCCGATCGGCTCGATCGCCGAGGAGTTCGCCCGGTCTCCGGAGTTCCGCCAGCGCTACGGGAACCTCGGCGACGCCGCCTTCGTCGACCTCGTGTACCGCAACGTGCTCGGCCGCGCCGCGGAGGCCGAGGGGCGCGCCTACTGGCTCGGCCAGCTGCGGGCCGGGATGCTGCGCGGGCACTTGATGCTGTACTTCTCCGAGTCCGTCGAGTTCGGCCGGGCCGTCGGCGCCGGACCCTTCGGCGCGCGGGACTTCCGCGGTCCCGCCGCTCCGCTCCCGTCAGCGCCGCGGGGCAGCTACCTCTTCCTCCCCGACGCCAGCCCGGACGTGCTGCCGCCCCGATGGGCGGCGTGTCGACCCGTGTACGTCGTGGCCAACCCGGCCGGCATCCCCGACGCCGAGCACGCCGAGTTCGTCGAGATGCTGGAGCACGCCCTCGATGCCATCTCCACCGCCACCGGCCAGCACTGGGTGCACGTCGGTCCCACCACCTACCGGAGCGCCGACAGCAGCTCGTACCGCAAGGTGTTCGGCCAGGTCACGATCTCGTTCATGACCGCACCCGACCCGAGCGAGCAGGCCGCGGCGTGGGCGCTGCCGCTGGCCGGCGCCCATCCAGACACCGGCCGGATCCAGTACGTCAGCGGGGTCGTCAACCTCAACGCCCAGCGCCTGGTCGGCGACGCCGGCGGGCAGGTGACGCCGCTCGTGGCCACCACGCTCATGCACGAGCTGGGTCACATCGCCGGTCTCGACCACGTCGAGGATCCGAGCCAGCTCATGCACGGCTACTACGCCCTGCCGAGCGAACCCCGCTACGAGACCTACCGCGACGGCGACCGGGCCGGGCTGGCGCGGGTCGGCTCCACCGCCGTCGCCTGCTGACATCCGCATAGGTCGTTTGGCCTATGCGAATCCCACGACGCGTGTCGCGGTCCGCGCGCATGGCGCGGACGGAGGCCCTTCGCCGGCGCTCCGAGCCCAGGTCGGTCCGATTTGAGGTGAGTTCGCCGGTTCCTGACCGGTGACGGGGGCGTGCCATCGGTAGGGAGGACCCATGGCCAGCGCATCCCCGACCGTCGCCTCCCCGTCCGCCCGCCTCGCCTCATCGGCCGCGCCGCCCGTCGAGCGGGCCGCCGGCAGGTACCAGCTCCTCGCCGGCCTGCAGGTCGCCGACGTGGCCACCACCTGGGTGATCCTCGCCAACTTCTCGACCAAGGCCGAGGGCAACCCGGTCGTGGCCCAGATGATCCACCACGGTGGCCTCCAGCTCGCCATGATCGCCCTGCTGGTCGTGAAGCTCGCCGTGGTCTACGTCCTGTACGAGAAGCAGACCGGCATCAACATCATGTCGGCGATCTACGGCCTGGTCGTGTTCAACAACCTGCTGGCGCTGGGCCTCGCGCTCGGAGGGTGAGCGCCGGGCTACCGTCGCTCGCCTCGGGGCGGTAGCTCAGTGGTCAGAGCGCGGCACTCATAATGCCTTGGTCGTGGGTTCGATCCCCACCCGCCCCACGCGAACCCTCGGCCGCTGGGCGGCCTCCGGGTTCGTCGCCGATGCTACGCATCGGCCGGCGTCCGTTCCGTGCTAGAGACTGGCAACTCCTGTAGCCAACTCTCGAGGTGCACCGTGGACGACCAGCAGCTGACACGCCGGGCGAGGGGGCTCGCCGCCGCAATCGAGCCGGTGGCCGGGCAGGTGTACTTCTCGCCGGAGTGCCACGCGAACTACGAGGCCCTCGGGTTCGGGCCAAGCCCCGGGGACTTCAATGGCGTCGCCGGTCCCGAGATGGAGTCGTACTTCTGCAGCCGGGGCTCGGTCATGGGCCAGGTGCCCGGCTCGGTCATCGCCGCTGCCTTCGGGGTCTTCAACCACGCCATGGTCGAGCGCATCGTCGAGCGCGGGTGGGCCAAGACCGACGCGCCGACCATCTGCCAGGCCCGCGACGACGGCGCCGTGGCCCAGCTGCGACGGGTGCTCGGCGACCGGCCCGACGGCGTCGACGAGGCGCGGACGCTGCTGGAGCGGGCGAACGCGGACCTCGAGCCCTACGGCAAGCCGCTGTACGCGGGGCTCGCCGCGCTCGTCCGCTTCGACGACCCGCTCGCCGACTGCTGGCGCCTCGCCGATCGCCTGCGCGAGTACCGGGGCGACGCCCACACCGCCGCCTGGACCTCGGTCGAGCTCGATGCCTGCCAGATCGGGGTGCTCAGCGAGCTGTACTGGGGTCTGCCGGCCCGGTCGTACTCGCGCACCCGGATGTGGAGCGACGAGCAGTACGACGCCGCCGAGGCCGCGCTCGAGGCGCGTGGGCTCCTCACCGACCACCAGCTCACCGACGACGGGCGCGCCTTCCGCGAGGAGATCGAGGTCGTCACCGACCGGGGCTGCCGTCCGATCGTCGAGGCGCTCGGCGACGACGTCGATGCCCTCACCTCCATCCTCGGGCGGTGGGGCGCCTCGGTGCGCGACGCTCGTGGCTACCCGGCCTCCGGTCCCCACGACCTGGCCGACGCAGCAACCTGAACCCGGGTCCTGCGGCGGACGCACTGCCGGTTCTGACGAGGGAGATGCACATGCCCCGCCTGCGCCAGGTGGACCGCGCCGAGGCCACGGCCGAGGGAGGCCCCGGCATCGTGCCGGCCATGTATCGGCTGATGTTCGGCGACCGGGACCCGGTCGCCGAACCGGGCACCGCCACCGGGACGCCGGGGGACTGGTGGACGGTGTGGGCCGGCTCGCCGGACATCCTCCAGCACGCCGTGCAGGGCTTCGGCCTCTACCAGAGCCCCGAACGGCAGCTCGACCCCGTGCTGCGCGAGCTCGGCCAGGCCCGAGCCGGGTACGGCGCCGGCAGCCGCTTCGTGTTCTCCCAGCACTGCAAGTCGCTGCGCGGCCTCGGCGTGTCCGAGGAGCGGATCGCCGCGGTGGCCCACTGGCCCGCCGCCGACTGCTTCGAGGAGGTCGAGCGCCTGGTGCTCGCCTACACCGACTGCCTCGTCCTGCAGCACGGACGGGTGCCGGACGCGCTCTTCGAGGCCCTGCACCGGCACCTGTCCGACGTCGAGCTCCTGGAGCTGACCTACATCACCACGCTGTACTTCCAGCACGCGGTGATGTCGCGCGCGCTGCGGACCGAGCTGGACGACGTGGACGAGCCCGTCGTCGAGGTGCGCGTGCCCGGCGCCGAGGACACGATCGTGCCCATGGCGCCGAGGGAGCGCTGAGGAGGCCTCAGTCGGCAGCGTGCAGCCGGCGGGTGGCGTCCCACACGGCGAGGAAGACCTCGGTGGCGTCGTCGATGAGCTCCTCGGCCGTGAGCTCCAGGCGGCCACCGATCCACGCCAGGAGCAGCTCGGAGAACCCGCCCACGAGCACGGACGCGCCGAGCCGCCCGATGCGCTCGTCCTGGGCGCCGACGTCCCGGCGGGAGTTGTCCTGCAGCACGAGCTCGACGAGCGTGGCGCCGGCCCGGACCCGCCGCAGGTTCAGGGCCTCGTTGCCGAGCGCCTCGCTGTAGAGGATCCGGCCCCGGCGCGGGTCCTCGGCGATGAAGTGCACGGTCGCCGCCACCGAGGCCCGCATCGCTGCGGCGTCGTCCTCGGCGGCGTTGACGGCATCGGCGGAGCGACGCTTGAGCTGGCGGAAGACGTCGTCGTAGACGGCGACGAGGAGCTCGTCGAGGTCGGTGAAGCTCTCGTAGAAGTAGCGGGGGTTCAGGCGGGCGTGGGCGCAGACCGCGCGCACGGTCGTGCCGGACATGCCCTCGTTCGCCAGCAGCTCGAACGCGGCCTCGATGAGGAGGTTGCGCCGCTCGCGCTGGCGCTCCTCGGTCGACAGGCCGTTCCAGCGCGACGGCGTACGGGTGGTCGGCTCGTTCGACACCCTCCGGATGCTACTGCTGGTCACGCCCGTTGCCAGTTGATCGTGCTCAGACCGCCGGCTCGCGGGGGAAGCCCTCGACCGTGTGCAGCACGACGCGCGTCGAGGTCTCGCGCACGCCCAGGTGCTCCTTGAAGTTCTGCAGCAGCTGGTCGAGCTCGGCGATGGTCCGGGTCCGGACCCGGATCTGGTAGTCGAAGCCGCCGGTGACGTGGACGGCGTCCACGACCTCGGGATCGTTGCGCAAGGCGTCGTCGATGCCCGACCACGGGGCGCCGGGGGTCAGCTGCAGGTCCACGAGCGCATCGATCGGGCGTCCGACCGCCTCGCTGTCGAGCCGGATGGTGAACCGGTCGATGGCCCCCGATTCCCGGAGGCGACGCAGGCGCTGGGACGCCGCCGACAGGCTCAGGTGCACGGCATCGGCGAGCTCGGTCACCGACAGGCGACCATCCTCCACGAGCAGGCTGATGATCTTCCGGTCGATAGCGTCCATGACCGTAGATCCTACGGGCTCATGTGGCTCAGGGCAGCAGGTTCGGCAGCCATTGCACCGGAACTGCCGCCATCCTGGCGGTCATGATCCTCCTCATCGGCTTCGTCACCGGGCTCGCCCTGGTCGCCCCCATCGGTCCGGTCGCACTGACCCTGTTCGGGCTCGGCGCCGAGCGCGGGCGCCGCGTCGCGCTGGCCGGCGCCGGCGGCGTGGTGCTCGCCGATGCCCTCACGATGCCGGTCGCCCTCGGGAGCGCCGGCTTCCTGTCGTCCCTCGACGGGGGGATCGTCCGCGGCTTCGAGGTCGTGATGGGCCTCGCCCTGGTCGCCCTGGCCGTCTCGACAATCGTGGCCACCGACCGGGCCCGGGCCGCCGTGGCCGGCATCCGCCGTCCGACCCGAACGCTCGCGCTCATGACGATCGTGAACCCGCTCTCGCTCGTGGCCTGGGCCGGCGTGGCCCTCGCCCTGCCGTCGTCGCTGCGGTCGCCGGCCGCGCTCGTGGCCTTCGGCGCCGGTCTCGTCCTCGCCTCGGCGTTCTGGCACAGCGGCCTCGCCATGGCCGCCGGATCCATGGCCCGGCGGATGGGTGACGGTCCACGCCGGACCGTCACCCGGGTCAGCGGGGTCGTGCTCCTGGTGGTCGGCGGCGTGCTCGTCGCCTGACCGGGCCCTGGATCGGGTCCCCGGTCAGGTCTCGGCCTGGACGAGGTTCCCGAAGCGGTGGAGGGTGCGGGTCACGGCCTGCTCACGCAGGTGGTGGCGCAGCTCGACGCCGCCGTCGTTCGTGACCGGATCCTCGGCGAGGTGGACCCGCGCCTCGATCGCCGCCCGCCGGACCTCCTCGGTCGTCGAGCCGACGACGCGCACCCGCTCGACGTCGAGGGCGGCGAGCCGCGCCGCGAAGGCACTGTCGCCCTCGTCGTCGTGGTGTGACTCGAGGAGCGGCACCCCGCACGTCGCTGCCGCGTGCCGCACCCGTTCGACGGCGGTGTCGTCGGCGCCTGCGCCGATGCGCAGCCCGACCCGGGGGAGGGGGCGGTAGCGCAGCACGTTGGACTCGCAGAAGAGCCCCGTGGGGTCGTGGTCGACGCCGTGGACGGTGCGCCACCAGTCGGCGTCGCTGCGCGCCCACACGTCCGGGTCGAGCGGGCCGGTGGGGTGCCAGGTGCCGAGCTGCACCACGTAGCCCGGCCCGCCGGCCTTGGCGCCGGGTCCGACGCTGGATCCCTTCCAGCCGCCGAAGGGCTGGCGCCGCACGATGGCGCCGGTGATGCCGCGGTTCACGTAGGCGTTCCCGACCTCGACGCGCTCGGACCAGTGCTCCACCTCGGCCGGGTCGAGGGAGTGCAGGCCGCCGGTGAGGCCGAAGGCGGAGTCGTTCTGGATGGCGATCGCATCGTCGAGGTCCTCGGCCCGGATCAGCCCGAGCACCGGCCCGAAGCACTCCGTCTGGTGGAACCAGGATCCCGGCCGCACGCCGGTGCGGACGCCGGGCGACCAGAGCTCGCCGGTCTCGTCCAGCGGTCGGGGTTCGACCAGCCACTCCTCACCTGCGTCGAGCGTGGTGAACGCGCGGGCGAGCCTCGGGTTCGGCTCGCCGATCAGCGGCCCCATCGTGGTCGTCGGGTGGTGGGCAGGCCCGACGTCGAGGCTCTCCACCGCATCGACGAGCTGGCGACGGAAGCGCGGGCTGTCGTGCACCTCGCCGACGCAGATCGCCAGGCTGGCCGCCGAGCACTTCTGGCCCGCGTGGCCGAACGCGGAGGCGACCAGGTCGGCGACGGCGAGGTCCAGGTCCGCGTTCGGGGTGATGACGATGGCGTTCTTGCCCGATGTCTCGGCGAACAGGCGCAGACCCGGGTCCCAGGAGCGGAACAGGTCGGCCGTGTCGGTGCCACCGGTGAGGATGACCGCGTCGACCGAGGTGAGCAGGTGGCGGCCCACGTCGTCCTCGGGCACCCGGACGTACTGCAGCAGGTCGGCGGGCACGCCGGCGTCGTGCGCGATCTCCACCACCAGCTCGCTGCAGCGGGGCACCTCCGGCGCCGGCTTGGCCAGCACGGCGTTGCCCGCGGCCAGCGCGGCCAGCATGCCGCCGGCGGGGATGGCGACGGGGAAGTTCCACGGCGGCACCACGGCCACCACGCCGAGGGGTTCGAAGCGGGCGTGCTCGCGTCGGAGGCCGGTCGGGTCGGCGAGGTCGCTGCGGTCGGCGTAGTAGCGCGCGAAGTCGATGGCCTCGCAGATCTCCGGGTCCGCCTGGCCCACGGTCTTGCAGCCCTCGTGGGCCATCACCGTGAGCAGGTCACCGCGCCGGCGGGCCATCTCGTCGGCCACGGCGCGCAGGACGCCACGACGCTCCTCGGCGGGGCGGGCCCACCACTCGGCCTGGGCCCGGCGAGCCCGCCCGATCATCTCGTCGACGGCGCTCGCCTCGGTGGTCAGCGGGGCACGGACCGGCTCGGGGTGGCGGGCGAGGTGCTCGAGGGCCCAGTCCCGGGTGCCGGCCACGGCGGGGTCGGACTCCGGCTCGTTCTCGAAGGGCCCCAGGCCGACGGGCTCGGGTGGCTGGGAACGGTCCAGCGTGCGACGGGGGGTGGTGGAGACGTCCCCACGGCGGGCGACGGCGCGGCGGAACGCCGCTGCTTGCTCCACGAAGGACGCCGAGCCCGGTTCGAGATCGCCGAGCGCCCGCATGAAGTTGCCCACCGCGGCGTTCTCCTCCAGGCGCCGGAAGAGGTAGGAGATGGCCACGTCGAAGTCGTCGGGGTCGACGACCGGCGTGTACAGCAGCAGCGAGCGCAGCTCGTCGCGGATCACTCGGGCCTGCGACGGGGCCATGCCCTCGAGCATCTCGATGCCGACCCGGTCGGCGACGCCGCGCCGTTCGGCGAGCAGCGCGGCCCAGGCCACGTCGAAGAGGTTGTGGCTGCCGACGCCGATGCGCACGGCCCGGAGCCGGTCCGGCTCCAGCACCCAGTCGAGGCAGCGCTTGTAGCCGGCGTCGGTGTCGGCCTTGGTCGGGTGGGGCGCCGGGTCCCAGCCGTGCATGGCCGCGTCGACCTGCTCCATGGCCAGGTTGGCGCCCTTGACCAGGCGGATCTTGATGTCCGCGCCGCCGCGGTCCTGGCGGTCGCCCGCCCACGCCACCAGACGACCGAGGGCGTCGAAGGCATCGGGAAGGTAGGCCTGCAGCACGATCCCGGCCTCGGCGCCGAGGAACTCGTCCTCGTCGAGCACGCGGCGGAACGCGGCCATCGTGAGCTCGAGGTCGTGGTACTCCTCCATGTCGAGGTTCACGAACGTGCCCCGTGCCTGGGCTGCCCGCAGGATCGTGCGGAGCCGCTCGGCGACGCGGTCGAGGCTGTCGTCCCACGCCCAGTGCTGGAGCTGCGACGCGACCCCGGAGATCTTCACGGACACGTAGTCCACGTGCTCGTCGCCGAGGAGGTCGATGGTGGCCTGCAGCCGGCGGGCCGCCTCGCGCTCACCGAGCACGGCCTCGCCCAGCAGGTTCACGTTGAGATCGAAGCCCTCGGCCCGGCGGGCGCCGAGGTGGCGGTCCATGGCCGCGCCGTGGGCGTCGACCACGAGGTGTCCGACGATCTGGCGCATGCGCCGCCGGGCCAGGGGCATCACCAGTCGGGGGAGGGCCGGGGCCAGGTTCGCCCCGGCCCGCAGCAGGACGCGGTCGATGGGGGAGAGGAAGCGGGGCAACGACGAGCGCCCGCCCGCGAGGGCGTGGAGCTGGTGGGCGGCGACGCGCTGGTCGTCCGGCCGGATCACCCGGTCGACGAAGCGCATGGTGAAGGCCACCCCGTCGGGGTCGTCGACGAGGCGGTGGAGCCGGCGGGCGCTGCGCCGGTCCTCGCTCGTCTCGGCGCCGGCCGCTGCGTCGAGCCAGCGCAGGACGACGTCGACCGCCTCGTCGGCCAGCAGCGCCGGGTCCGCCCGCTCCGCCTCGCGGTCCACCGGTTCCTCGAGCGTGGCCATGCTCCCATGGTGCCCGCTCGCCGGGCGGGCCTGCTCGTCAGGTGGCGCCGTCCGAGGAGCGGCTCCTCATGTCGTACTGCGGTGCTCGACGCTTCGCGTACAACTGGGTCCTCGCCACCGTGAAGACCAACCTCGAGACCCGTCGGGCTGAGCGTGAGGCCGGGGTCCCGGAGGACGAGCTGACGCCGGCAGTGTCGTGGAAAGCCAAGCGCCTGTCGACGCTGTGGAACAGCGTGAAGGACGAGGTGGCGCCGTGGTGGCGGGAGGTGTCGATGCACGCCTTCCGCTCCGGCATCGTCGACGCCGCCCAGGCACTCGAGAACTGGTCCAAGTCCCGCTCCGGTGAACGCACGGGCCGCCGGGTCGGGTTCCCCCGGTTCAAGAAGCGCGACAAGTCCGTCCCCTCGGTCAGCTTCGTGGAGATCAACCACCAGCTGTCCTGGCTCCACGAGAACCGCCACGCCATCCGGCTCATGCTCCCCCAGTCGACACCAGACCCGGACGTGAAGCGCCGCCGCGCCGAGCTGGCCTGGCTGCACACGACCACCTCCATGCGGCGGCTGTACCGACTCGTCGAGCAGGGCCGGGCCACGATCCAGAAGGTGACGATCGCCAAGCGCGGCGGGCGCTGGCAGGCCAGCGTGCTGGTTCGCTACCAGCTCGACGCCCAGCCCGCCGTCAAGCCCCGCAAGCGTCACGGCGGGACGATCGGCGTCGACGGGGGCGTGAAGCACCTGGCCACCCTGTCCCGTCCGGTGCCCGGGCTGACCGACGAGCACGGACACGTCGCCAACCCAAAGGTGCTCCACGGTCAACTGCACCGCCTACGACGCCTGGACCGGGCCATCGCCCGCTGCGAGAAGGGCTCCAAGAACCGCCGCAAGCTCCTGGATCGTCGAGCACGGCTGCATGGCCGGATCACCAAGACCCGGGCCCTGCGCCTCCACCACCTCACGAACACCCTCGCCGGCGGGTTCGCCATCGTCGCGATCGAGGACCTCAACCTTGCCGGGATGAGCAACCGCAAGCGCCGGTTGGGCCGTGCGCTCGCTGACGCATCCCTGCGTGAACTGCGCCGTCAGCTCGACTACAAGACCACCGACCACGGCACCACGCTGGTCGTCGCCGATCGCTTCTACCCGTCGTCGAAGACGTGCTCCGCATGTGGGCTGGTGAAAGCCAAGCTGGCCCTGTGGGAGCGCACCTACGTCTGCGACGACTCCCGCTGCGGACTCGTCCTCGATCGGGATGTGAACGCGGCACGCAACATCGCCCGAGAAGCCACCCGGCTCCTCGAGCACCAGGAATCTGTCGCCGGGCTACGACCGGAGACTCGAAACGCCGAGCCGAGACCGCACAAGACCATGCCAGCACCTGCTGGGATGGCAGCGGTCGCTTGAGGCCGGAACCAAACAGGACCCCGCGCCCTTGCGGGCAGGGGATCGTCAGATTTGGACGGGACGATGGCAACGGCGTCCGGTTCGACCGCCGGGAGATGATGGCGGGCTTTGTACCCATCTCATCTCACCTTGCTGCCGAACCTAGGTGGCGATGGGTCCCGCAGTGGCGCCGGCAACCCGGAGCAGATCGTCCGGGGCCAGGGTGATCTCGAGGCCCCGTCGGCCGCCGCTCACGTGGACCTCGTCGGACACGGTGAGCAGCTCGTCGACGAAGACTGGCAGCGGGCGCCGGGACCCGAGCGGGGAGATGCCGCCGACGACGGAGCCGGTGAGGCGCTCGGCCTCGGCCGGCTCGGCCATCGCGGCGCGCTTGGCCCCGCCCAGGCGGGCGAGGGCCTTCAGGTCGAGCGACGCGCTGACCGGCACGACGGCGAGCACGTGCCGGCCGTCGTCGAGGACGGCGACCAGCGTCTTGCCGACGGCGTCGGGATCGAGGCCGAGCGAGGTCACGAGGGCGTCGCCGTAGCCCCCACCCTCGGGCGCCTCGTACTCCGTGGTCCGGTAGTCGACGCCCGCCGCGTCGAGGGCGACGGTGGCCGGGGTCTGCACGGTCGCGCTTACAGCGGCTTGGGGTTGTCCGGGTCGTTCTCCTCGATGGCCACGTGGGCGTCGTCCTTGTCGCGGACGCGGCCCTCGTGCTCGGCGTCGAGGTGGAGCTTGAGCTCCCACCGCGCCGAGAAGCGCAGCTCGCAGAACGGGCACTGGGCGGTCTCGGTCATGGCCCCTTCCTACCGCGCCGCGCCGGGACCCGCTGGTCGGCTCACACCTCGTCGAGCCAGACGGGGGCGTGCTCGAGCAGGAAGTGGCTGACGGCCAGGCACCGGTCGAGCGTGTCGCACAGCTGCTCCTGGCCGAGGAAGACCCGGGCGAGGGAGACGTCGACCTTGGCCACGATCGTGAGGGAGCGCTCGGGTGCATCGGTGACCGCACCGAAGGAGTCGATGGCGGACACCTCGAGGGGCAGGTCGGGGCCGCCGAGGCCGGCCAGGTCGGTGGCCAGCACCAACAGGTCGGGGCCCTTCGGCAGCGGCGGCAGCGACCAGGTGAAGATGAGCGGGAAGTGGAACTCGTCGGGCGGGTCGTCGTCCTCGCCGATGGCGAGCACGACGTCTTCGAAGGCCAGCAGGCTGCGAGGATCGACGTCGAGGGCGAGGTGCAGGTCGAGCGGGCCGCCGCACGCCTCCTCGGGGTGCAGGTCGACCTCCCAGGCCTGGCGCAGGGAGTAGGTCTCCACGAAGTGCCGCTCGTCGTGCACGTGGAAGCCGTGGTCCACGGCATGGTCCTTGAGGTCGGCCACGAACCCGGCGACGTCGATGGAGGCCATGGGGCAAGCCTGCCACGACACCCCGGACACCCCTCGCATCGCCCCGGTCGCCCGGTACGGTCGCTGCGATGACCGACGACGACCTCCTCGCCGTCCTCCGGGACGCAGCGGCCGCCGTCCGTCGCGCCCTCGACGGCCTGGACGACTGGGGCCTCGCCGGCACCCGCTCGGGTCAGTACCGCAGCGATCTCGCCGCCGACGAGGCCTGCTTGGCCGTGCTCGACGACGCCGGCCTCGGCTGGTTGAGCGAGGAGTCCGGCGTGGAGCACACCGACCGCGCCATCACCGTCGTGGTCGATCCCGTCGACGGCTCGACCAACGCCAGCCGGGGCATCCCGTGGTACGCCACCAGCCTGTGCGCGGTCGACGACGACGGCCCCCGCGCCGCGCTCGTCGTCAACCAGGCCAGCGGTCGCCGCTACGAGGCGGTGCGGGGCGGGGGAGCGACCGTCGACGGTCGACCCGTCGCGCCCTCGACCGAGACCGAGCTCGGCCGGTCGGTCATCGGCCTGTCGGGCTACCCCAACCAGTACCTGGGCTGGAAGCAGTACCGGGCCCTCGGGGCCGCGGCCCTCGACCTGTGCGCCGTGGCCGATGGGATGCTCGACGGCTACCTGGACTGCTCGCCGAGCGCGCACGGATCCTGGGACTACGCCGGCGGCCTCCTCATCTGCCGGGAGGCCGGCATCGAGGTCGTGGACGCGTTCGACCGCGAGCTGCTCGACCCCGGCGCGCTGCGCCACGGCGATCGCCGCACCCCGGTCGCCGGCGCCACGCCTGACCTGACGGCCGAGCTGGTCGACGCCCGGCGCCGGTTGCGCTGGCCCGACGACCCCGACGTCGCCGGTCTGGTCGCCACCGACCGTCACTAGGCTCCTCGGCAGTGGCCGGCCTCCTGTACCGACTTGCGCTCCAGGTGTACCGCCGGCTCCCGGCTGGCTTGCGACGGCGCGCCGTGCGGGCGATGTCGCCGTCGTTCACCGTCGGCGCGATGTGCTTCATCGAGCGCCCCGACGGTGCCCTGCTGCTGGTGCGGCACTCCTACCGGGAGCGGTGGGGCGTGCCAGGTGGGCTGCTCCAGAAGGGGGAGGACGCCGAGGTGGGTGCCCGCCGAGAGGTGCGCGAGGAGGTCGGGCTGGTGGTGGAGCTCCTCGGCGAGCCGGCCGTCGTGGTCGACGCCCACCCCCAGCGGGTGGACGTGGTCTTCCGGGCCCGCCCGGCGCCCGGCGTCGACACCGAGCCGGACGTGGCCGCGTCAGCCGAGATCGTCGAGGCCCGCTGGTTCGCGCCCGACGCCCTGCCGGAGCTGCAGTTCGAGACGGCTGGCGCCCTCGTGGCGCTGGCCCGCATCGCCACCAGCGCCGGCCAACGACCCCTGCCCGAACCGGTCTGGCCTCGCCTCTAGCCGTCCCGCTCGCTGTTCCGCCGTCGCTGCCAGAATCCCGGGATTCTGGCAGCGGCCACGGAACGAACCTGTCGCCCGGGTCGGACGGGACGTAGGGCTCTAGCCGGTCCTGGCACCGTCTCGGACACTGGGAACCTGGTCGGCGGAGCCCCCCTCGACCACCGCCCCCAGGAGGTCGGCGCGGTCATGATCGTTGTCGACGCGCACGCCGCCACCGTCGACGAGGTCCTCGGTGCCCTCGACTCGAGTGGCGCCGGGCTCACCTCCGACGAAGCGGCCCGCCGGCTGGCCGAGGTCGGGGCCAACCGGCTGCCCGACCCGCCCCGGGCCAGCGTCTTCGTGCGCGTCCTGCGGCACGTCAACGACGTCCTCATCTACATCCTCCTGGTGGCGGCCGCCGTCACGGCGCTGCTGGAGCACTGGATCGACGCCGGAGTGATCCTGGGCGTCGTCGTCGTGAACGCGCTCATCGGCTACGTGCAGGAGGGCAAGGCTGAGCACGCGCTCGAGGGCATCGCCAAGCTGCTCTCCCTCGACGCCCAGGTGCGGCGCGACGGTCACTGGATGCGCGTCGGGGCCGAGGAGCTCGTCCCCGGTGATGTCGTTCGGCTGCGCTCGGGCGACCGCGTCCCGGCCGACGTGCGACTGGTCGAGGCGACCAACCTCCAGGTGGAGGAGTCCGCGCTGACCGGCGAGTCCGTGCCCACGGAGAAGCACACCGACCCGGTGGACCCGGATGCCGGTCTGGGTGACCGGGCTGGGATGGCCTTCTCGGGCACCCTCGTCACCGCCGGCCGGGGCGTGGGTGTGGTGACGGCGACGGGCTCGGCGACCGAGATCGGGCAGATCAACACCATGATCAGCCAGGTCCAGACGCTGGCCACACCGCTGACGCGACAGATGCGGGCCTTCGGCACCCAGCTGTCCGTGGCCATCGTCGGCCTGGCCACCGTGGTGTTCGTGCTCGGGCTGGTCCTGCACGACTACCCGGCATCGGAGCTGTTCCTGGCCGCGATCGGGTTCTCGGTGGCGGCGATCCCCGAGGGCCTGCCGGCCATCCTCACCATCACGCTCGCCATCGGCGTCCAACGGATGGCCGGTCGCAACGCCATCACCCGCCGGCTCAACGCCGTCGAGACCCTCGGCTCGGTCACCGTCGTGTGCTCGGACAAGACCGGCACCCTCACCAAGAACGAGATGACGGCTCGGTGCGTCGTGACCCGCGCTGGTCACTACGAGATCACCGGCACCGGGTACGAGCCCGACGGCGAGGTGTCGCTGCTCGGCGAACGGACCGGCCTCGACGCCCGCGCCGACCTGCTCGCCCTGGTGGAGGCGATGGCCGTCGCCAACGACACCGACATCGTCGAGGTCGACGGACGGTGGACGGTGGACGGCGAGCCGACCGAGGGCGCGCTGCGCGGGCTGGCCATCAAGCTCGGGTTCGACGCGTCGGCGTACCGGCGCACCGCGGTGGTGCCGTTCGAGTCCGAGCACAAGTTCATGGCGACCGTCGACGAGGTGCCCGGCGGCGGTCAGGTCCTGCTCGTGAAGGGCGCTCCCGACCGCCTGCTCGAGCGCGCTGGCTTCGAGCTCGGCGCCGACGGCCGGCCCGGGCCGCTCGACGTGGCGTGGTGGGAGTCCCAGGTCGAGGAGCTGAGCGCCGATGGCCTGCGGGTCCTGGCCGCGGCCCGTCGTGATGACTTCGGTCCGCACGACGAGCTGTCGCTCGAGGACGTCCACGGCCTGGTGTTCGTCGGCATCGTCGGCATCGTCGACCCACCCCGACCGGAGGCCATCGACTCCATCGCGACGTGCGGGCGCGCCGGGATCCGGGTCGTGATGATCACGGGCGACCACGCCGGCACGGCGCGGTCGATCGGGCGGGAGATGGGCATCGGTGACGGCGCCACGGCCGTGACCGGTGCCGAGCTGGAGGCCGCATCGGACGAGGAGCTCCAGGTGATCGTTGGCACGAACGACGTGTTCGCCCGCACCAGCCCCGAGCACAAGCTGCGGCTGGTCACGGCGCTGCAAGCCAACGGCGAGGTCGTGGCCATGACCGGCGACGGCGTCAACGACGCACCGGCGCTCAAGCGCGCCGACGTCGGCGTCGCCATGGGGGTCAAGGGCACGGAGGCCACGAAGGAGGCGGCCGAGATCGTCCTCGCCGACGACAACTTCGCCTCGATCGAGCGAGCGGTGGAGGAGGGCCGCACGATCTACGACAACCTCCGCAAGGCCATCCTGTTCATCCTGCCGACCAACGCGGCCGAGGCACTGGTGATCGTCGTGGCGGTGGTGGTCGGTCTCGACCTGCCCCTGACCCCGACCCAGATCCTGTGGGTCAACATGGTCACGGCGGTGACGCTGGCCCTGGCGCTGGCGTTCGAGCCACCCGAGCCGGGGATCATGGACCGGCCGCCTCGTCCCACGGGCGCGTCGATCCTGGATCGCTACTTCCTGTGGAGGATCGGCTTCGTCGGGGCCCTGGTCGGCGGGGCGACCATCGCCGTCTTCCTCCTCTCCGACCGCAGCGAGGACAACCTCGCCGTCGCCCGGACCGTGGCGGTGAACACGCTGGTGTTCGGCCAGATCTGCTACCTGTTCAACAGCCGGTTCCTGCGTGAGGCCAGCTACCCGCCGGCCCGACTGCTGGCCAACCCGGTCGCCTGGGTCGCGGTGGCGGTCCTCACCGCGCTGCAGGTGGGCTTCGTGTACCTGCCCTTCATGAACACCACGTTCGGCACCGCGCCGCTCGAGCTCGTGCACTGGGTGGTTCCCGGCCTGATCGGCATGGCGGTGTTCACCGCGGTCGAGGTCGAGAAGGCGATCGCTCGCCGCCGGTCCGGTCTCTAGACGGCCATGGCCCGGCCCTGGCGCTGGGCCGGGGAGCAGGGGTGGCGCAGCTTGGTGAGCGCCTTGGCCTCGATCTGGCGGATGCGCTCGCGGGTGAGCTCGAAGTGCCGGCCCACCTCGTCGAGGGTGAGGGGTCGCTCCCCGACGAGCCCGAAGCGCAGCTCGAGCACCTCGCGCTCGCGGTCCGAGAGCGTGAGGAGCAGGTTGCGCAGCTCGACCTTCTCGAGGTTGGCGGCGGCGACGTCGAAGGGGACCTCGGCCTTGTCGTCGGGGAGCAGGTCGCCGAACTCGGTGGCGTCCTCCCCGATGCCCACCGACAGCGAGATGACGTCGGCGGTGGCCTGCATGGCGGTCTCGACCCGGTCGACGGGCATGCCGGTGAGCTCGCTCAGCTCCGCTGCGGTCGGCTCGCGGCCGAGCTCCTTCAGCAGCGTGCCCGACGCCTTCGACAGCGTGGACAGGGTGTCGACGACGTGGGAGGGCAGGCGGATGGTGCGCCCCTTGTCGGCGATGCCGCGACCGATGGCCTGGCGGATCCACCACGTGGCATAGGTCGAGAACTTGAAGCCCTTGTGGTGGTCGAACTTCTCCACCGCACGGATGAGCCCGAGGTTGCCCTCCTGGATGAGGTCGAGCAGGGGGAGGCCGGTGGACTGGTAGCGCTTGGCGATGGAGACGACGAGGCGCAGGTTCGATTGGATGAACCGCTGCTTGGCCGCGGCCGCGGCGCGGATCTGGCGGCGGAGGGATGCCCGCACGGCGGGCTTGAGATCGAGCCCCTCGGCCAGGCGCAGCTCGGCCTCGCGCCCGTCCTCGATCGCCTGGGCCAGCTCGATCTCCTCGGCCGCGGTGAGCAGCGGGTACTGCCCGATGTCGGCGAGGTAGCGGCCGACGAGGTCGTCAGGACCCCGTGCCCCCCGATGACCGCTGCGCTTGGGATCGGCCACCCTTGACCTCCACGTTGATCGATCGGCGCCTTGTGGCGTGTTCGATGACGTGATCGACGGTAGCGATGCGCCCCGTCACGGTCGTGGATGCCTCCGCCGTCGGGATCTCGGCGGGCGTGCGAGCCGCTCCCGGCGACACGAGGCCATGACCTGCGACCCTGGTCCCTCGACGACCGCCGGCATACGTTCGAGGGGCGCACCGCCCACGGGCGGAGCACCGCCGCACGGGTGGACGACTCGGAGGCGAACGGCACGACGATGGTTCCTGAACCGGTCTGGCACAACCTCGACGCCCGTCGGGTCGAGCAGCTCCTGGAGACGAGCCGCCACGGCCTGACGCACCAGGAGGCAGAGGCTCGATCGGCGCGGTACGGACCCAACCAGCTGGAGGAGGAGCCACCGGCACCGGCCTGGCTGGTGTTCGTGGAGCAGTTCCGGAGCCCGCTCATCTTCATCCTGCTCCTGGCGTTGGTGGTCACGCTGGTCCTGGGCGAGTACCTCGACGCCGCGGTGATCACCGCGGTGCTGGTGCTCAACGCCGTCATCGGCTTCACCCAGGAACGTCGGGCCCAAGGCGCGGTCCGAGCGCTGATGCAGCTGGTGGTGCCCCGTGCCCGTGTCGTCCGGGGCGGCCGCGACTGTGAGATCGACAGTCGCAGCCTGGTGCCCGGCGACGTCGTGCTGCTGGAGTCGGGCGCGCGCATACCTGCCGATCTGCGGCTGACCAGCACCACGGCGCTGCAGGTGGATGAGTCTCTGCTGACCGGCGAGTCCGTCCCGGTCAACAAGACCACCGAGGCCGTCGGGGCTGATGCGGTGCTGTCGGATCGAGCGTGCATGGCCTACACGGGGGCCACCGTCACCACCGGACGAGGAGCGGGCGCAGTCGTGGCCACCGGTCCACGCAGCGAGCTCGGGTCCATCGCCGGCTTGATGCGCGCCGAGGCGGTCTCGGCCACCCCGCTGCAGCGCCGCATGGATCGCTTCGCCAAGACCATCGGTGTCGCGGTCGGCGGGGCCGCGCTCGTGGCCTTCGTGAGCGGCGTCGCGCTGGGTGAGTCGGTCGAGGGCATGTTCCTGGTCGCGGTCGCCCTCGCGGTCTCCGCGGTGCCCGAGGGCCTACCGGTCGCGGTGACGATCACGCTGGCCATCGGCGTGCGGCGCATGGCCCGACGAAGTGCGATCGTGCGGCATCTCTCCGCGGTGGAGACCCTCGGCAGCACCACGGTGATCGGCTCGGACAAGACGGGCACCCTCACCGAGAACCGCATGACCGTCCAGGAGATCTGGACACCGGGGCACGAGTTCCGGTTGGCCGGTGGCGTGCCCGACGGCGAGTTCTTCGAGGGCTCCGAGCCGGCGGACATCGAGTACCACCCGGCCCTGCACCTCACGCTCCTCGCCGGCGTCCTCGCCAATGAGGCCGACCTGCACTGGGCCGACAGCGAGCTGGCGACCACGGGTGACCCGACCGAGGTGGCGCTGCTGCTGTCCGCCCTCACGTCCGGGCTCCAACCCGGTGACGTCCGCACCGCGTATCCCGCCTTCGCCGAGATCCCCTTCGAACCGGTGCGCCGGTACTCGGCCAGCATCCGCGAGCGCAACGGCACCCACGTCGTGTTCGTCAAGGGCGCCCCCGAGCGAGTGCTGGGCATGTGCACCGAGATGCTGACGGACCAGGGTCCGGCACCGCTCGACCGGGAGGCCGTGGCGCTGGCGGCACGGCAGCTCGCCTCCCGAGGGCAGCGGGTCCTCGCGTTCGCGCAGCACGAGCTCGCCGAGCAGCTGGGAGACGAAGCCGAGATCGCCGAGCCCGAAGGGCTCGTGCTCCTCGGGCTGCAGGCCATGCTCGACCCGGCTCGCGCCGGGGTGAAGGAAGCGATCGCCGACTGCCAGGCCGCCGGCATCCGAGTGGTCATGATCACCGGCGACCACGTCGAGACGGCCCGAGCCATCGCCGACCAGCTCGGCATCGCCTCTCCCGGCGGCACGCTCACCGGGGCCCAGCTGTCGGATCTCGACGAGGAGGCGCTCGGGGTGCGCGTCGAGCGCACCTCCGTGTACGCCCGCGTGTCGCCGGAGGACAAGCTGCGCATCGTCCGCGCGTTCCAGGCCCGCGGTGACGTCGTCGCCGTCACCGGTGACGGGGTGAACGACGCCCCTGCCCTCAAGGCTGCCGAGATCGGCATCGCCATGGGGGACAAGGGCACCGACGTCGCCCGGGAAGCGGCCGAGATCGTCCTCGCCGACGACAACTTCGTGTCGATCACCGCCGCTGTCGAGGAAGGGCGGGTCACCTTCGACAACATCTGCAAGGTCACCTTCTTCCTCGTGTCGACCGGCGCAGCCGAGGTCATCGCCATCCTCGTCGCCGTGTGGCTCCAGTGGCCCCTCGTCCTCCTGCCGGCACAGCTGCTCTGGCTCAACCTGGTCACCAACGGCCTCCAGGACGTCGCCCTCGCCTTCGAACCTGCGGAGAAGGGGGTGCTGCGCCGCCCGCCCCGCCGCCCGGGCGGCGGTGTCCTCGATCGGCTCATGTGGGAGCGCGTCCTGCTGGCCGGGCTCGTGATGGGCGCCGGCATGCTGCTGATGTTCCGCTGGGAGCTCGATGCCAGCGGCTCCGTCGCCCGTGCCCAGACCGTGGCGCTCACGACGATGGTCGTCTACCAGGTGCTCCAGGCCGGCAACGCACGCTCCGAGACCGAATCCGTCTTCCACCGGAACCCGTTCTCGAACCGCTTCCTGTTCGTGGCCACCGCCGCTGCGCTGAGCCTCCACGTTGCCGCGCTCTACCTGCCCCCGACGCAGTACGTGCTCCGAGTCGAACCGATCGGCCTCGACGCGTGGGGCCGCATCCTGGTCGTGACCGTGAGCATCCTCGTCGCCATGGAGGCCCACAAGGCGCTCCGGCACCGACGTGTGCCCCTCGAGGAGCCCGGGCACCTGCGCCCGCCGGATCGCACCTCTCACGGGCCCGGGGACGGCCGCTACCGTTCTCGCCTCCCGGGCGCATAGCTCAGCCGGCTGGAGCACTTCCCTTACAAGGAAGATGTCGGATGCGCCCCGTCACGGTCGTGGATGCCCGCCGCGCGCAGCTCAGGGCGTGCCCGGGGTCGAGCGGTGGAGGAGCACCGGGCAGGGCGCGGTCCGGGTCACGTCGGAGGCGACGCTGCCCAGCGCGCTGCGAGCCAACCCGGTGCGACCGTGGGTGGCCATGGCGATGAGGGAGGCGGGCAGGTCCTCGGCGAAGAGTCGGATCGCCCGGCTGGCCGGGGTGCCGTGGAGGACCTGGGCTCCGATCTCCCGGTCGCCGTCGTCGACGCGCTGGGTCAGCGCCGCGAGCCGTCCCTCCGCGGCACGGCGGAGCTCCAGGACCGGCGGCTCCCCGGGGGCGTGGACGCCCTCGTCGGGTTGGATCACCTCGACGAGCCACATGTCCATGTCCTGGTCGCCGGCCCACGCCGATGCCACCGGGACGATCTCGTCCGCGAACCGCGACCCGTCCGAGCACGCGACCAGGCGTCCGTGCTCGCGGGGGAGCACCGTGCTGCGCGTTGCCGGCCCGACGAGCACCACCGGGTCCGTGACCCGGCACAGCACCGCTTCCGCGGTCGAGCCGAGCAGCGCGGACCGGAGCCCGCCCCGCCCGTGGGTCGCCATGCACAGGGTGCGGTCCGGGCCGGCGTCGAGGGTGGACAGGATGCCGTCGACCGGGTTGGCGCCATCCAGGATCCGCACCTCCACGTCGACCAGGCCGCGGAGCAGGTCGGCGCGGTCCTGGAGGCGCGCCTCGATCGGCGGGTCCTCGGGCCAGGTGCAGGCGACCAGCAGGACCCGGCCGCGACCGGACCCGCCGGCGTGGCGGGCGGCGAGCGCGGCGGCGTGGCGCAGGGCGCGCTCGGCGAAGCTCGATCCGTCGAGCGGGACGACGAAGGTGGGCATGGGGGCTCCCTCGGGTGGTGCGGGTCCTGCCCATTGCACCGTGCCCCGAGCGGCGCGGGAAGGGTCGCAGGTCCCGTGCGGTCGGGCACGGGGCGCTACCGTTCGCCCCCCTCGGGCGCATAGCTCAGCTGGCTAGAGCGCGTCCCTTACAAGGACGATGTCGGGGGTTCGAGTCCCTCTGCGCCCACTCGGGGTTATCGACGTAACCGTCGAAACCCAGGCACTAAACGCCCTCCGAAACCGCCCCGCAGCCGCCGTCGGCCCGTCCGGGCACCCGGCAGGCACGATCGGGGGCGCCGGAGAGGTCAAAACGCGAAGAAGCCGGCCCCGAAAGGCCGGCTTCACTCGTCTACGGGCGCGGCGGAACGGCCGCTGCCGCTACCTCGACGCGAACTGCTCCCGCAGCGCCGCCGCCTCCCGGTCCCTTGCCCTGGCGATCTCCTGCTGTCGCGGGTTCCTCGGCGGAGGCGCGACCGGCAGGCCGGCGAGCATCCGCCGGTGCCGCTCGGCCTGCCAGCGCGCCCGGTCCTTCCGGCGCCGACGGCCCGACCGGGCCTTCTTCCTGGGGTCGCCGTTCGCCTCGTCGCGCTCCTGCTGCCAGCGGCGGACGCGCCGGACGTTCTCCCCGAACACCAGCATGAGCACGAGCAGCCACTGGGCGGCGATGCCACGGACTCTGCGGCGGGACTTGACCTCCAGCAGCACGCTGCTGCCGTCCTTGTACGTGCTGTTCACGCCCTCGATCGTGTTCCGCAGCATCCCATACACGGCGCGCCACTCAGGCGACTTGAACCGGAGTTCCTGGCGGTGCTTCTCGAACGCGTCGTCGCGGACGGTGACAGAGTCCTGGGCGCACGCCTTCGGCTTCGCGCCGATCGACACGATCTGCGCGTCGGGCTGAACCTCGGGGGCGCCGCGCCCGGCACGCTCGAACGACTTCGTCTTGAACCCGCACATCGCGGTCGGGCACGTGCCCGACGCCGGGCACATCCACCGGGTCCGGTCGTCGCCGAGTGCGCTCTTGCGGCGGAACAGGTACGGCTCCCGCTCGGCGATCCGGTGCCGGTACTGCGTGTCGTCGATGCGGCCGGCGACGAGGTCCACGGACGCGTTCACGAGCCACTCCGGCATCGAGTGGCAGTACAGGTGACCCTCGACCATCACCGCGCCGTCGACGCCCTCGTCGCCGCGGGCGCCGAGCTCGGCGTGCTTGTAGTCCTGCACGAGGCTGTACCCGAGGCGGCGGACGGGCCGGTGGAAGTCCTCGACCTTCGCGTTCGACGTGTACCCGCGGTCGGCGACCAACCATTTCGCGGGGAGCGGGCCGTCGCTGCGGCTGATGGGACGGGACGGGTCCCGGATGCCTTCCAGGACGCTGACGGCCTGCCCTCCCGGGTCGGGGGACGGGCGGTGCAGCTCGAAGCCGAGGACGAGGTTGGGGTGCGGCTTCCGGTCGCCCGGCCGGACGGTCCGGCCGTCCTCGTCGACCTCGGGGCCGCGGACCGGCTCGTCCCATCCCATGATCGCCGCGGTGAGCTCGTAGGCCCAGACGCTCTTGCTGCGCTTGGGCGGCGGGTGCCCGTCGGGGACGCCGTGGACGTCCATGTCGTTGGTGCGGACGTGCCAGCCGGCGTCGGGGTCGGTGCTCTCCCACACGCCCTCGATGTCGCGACCGACGGCGAGGACGGGGACCTTGGTGCCGTCGAGCGCGATGGTGCCGCGCCAGCGGCGGCGGACGCTGCGGGGGAGGAGCTCGAACGACGCTTGGAGGAGCCGGTTGGTGATCCAGCGGAGGCGGCGGTACGCCTCGGCCTCGTCGACGTGCTGGCTGCGCCGTGCGGCCTCGCGTGCGAGGTCCTCCCATGTGAGCCTCCGGTTCTTCGGGAGGGCGCTCGGGTCGACGGCCTTGCACATGCGGAGGAACTGGTCGCGGACGTTCTTGTACGCGGCCTTCCGGCGCCGGGCCGTGTCGGTCGGCTTCATGGTGCGGAACCGTCCGCGGTACTCGTCGCCGATGCGCCGGTACGCCATTGCCTCGACCCGGTTGAGGAGCATCGGGCTGCCCTCGACCGCGAGGAGCACCATCGACGTCAGTAGCCCCTCGACGGTGATCTCGCTCTGCTTCCGGCCGGTGCACGAGGTGCTCCACTCGGCCAGGGCGTCGGCGACGCCGCTGCGCCGGACGACCTTCAACGCCCATGCGACGTTGCCGTCGGGGACCGGCAGCTCGTCGGGCGGGACGGGCGGCAGGTCGGCGCGGTCGAGCGCGGCGTCGACCGCAGCCCGTACGTCGTCGGGGTGGACAGAGGTCAACGCAGGGGCCTGGGGTCGCGGAGCAGCCGGTGCTCGTCGCTGCCGTCGAGGTCGGGGTCGGTGCAGTGCGCGAGGTAGTCGTAGAGGGAGCGGACGCTGACGCCGGCGGCGCGGGCGAGGACGGTCGGCGGCGTGCCTGCCGAGAGGAGGCGGACGATCCAGGTGGTGCGGCCGCGGCGGAGGTCGATGCGCCGCTCGGGCAGCCGGTTCTGGTTCACGGTCAGGCGCAGCAGCGCGGTGATGAGGTTCTTGCCGTCGCGGTCGTAGGTGGAGTCGGGCCGGAACAGCCACGAGTCGCCGGCACGGCTGGCGGCGGCGAGCACCGCGTCCTCCCACTGGCGCAGTACCACGGTGCGGCGGGCGTGGAGCCCCTGGATGTCGATGACGACGGTGCCGTCGTCGAGACGGGTGACGTCGGAGCCTCGGGTGGTGCGGAGGTCGGGTGCCTCCATGCCTGCGCCGACGCTCGCAGCGACGAGGACTTGCAGGTCTGGCTGCCACCGTTCGTGCTGGCTGGACGCCCACGCCCAGAGGGCGGTCTGCTCGGCCGCGGGAGTTCTTGGAGGTGCCGGAACGGTTCGGCAAGCCGCGGGCGAAGTGGCGCTATCGGGGCGACCCGACGTTCCTCGCCGACATGGCCGCCCACCGGCCCACCGCGCGCCGCGGTCGACCAGGAAGACTGGCGCCGCACCGTCGAGGGGTGGGCGACCGTCGCCTGGTTACAGCACCACCTCGTGGTCGCGTGCCGCGCCCGGTTCCGCGAGAACCGCAAGGAGAAGGCAGGGCCCACGAGCGCGGCGGGCCTCGCGCGAGCCGTCGGCGGCGACGCCGACCCCGACAGCGTGCAGCGCAAGTTCGCCGGCACCGAGCCCGTGCAGACCCGCGACATCACCGCCTGGACACGGGCCCTCGACCTCGACGGCACCTGGATCACCAAGCCCCCGCCGCCGTCTCTCTGACACCGACGGCGTTCACAAGCGGCTGACGCCGGGCGCTCCGCTCATCGGTCGCCGAGGGAACCCAGCGAAGAGCTGCCGTCATCCAGCCCCTCAACCTCGCCGTCGAACGGAACGAGCCTCGGCGGCGAGCAGCACAGCGCATCCAGCGCATCCCACGTTTCCCGGGGAAGCGGCTGGTCGATGCTCTCGGCGAGGATGCGGTGGACGAGCCACGCTGGCACCTCGACCGTCTCCACAATCGCCGTACTCGTGTCGTCGCTGGCGCGGTCGTCGGTCACGGAAGACACAGTGCCGTCGACCCTCCACACCCGTGCGCTGCCACGCCCGCGTGGAGCCCGTCGGCCACTGTGGGAAGCGATGTCACAAAACCGGGTCGTGCGGTGTCCCTATGGGTGAGATGCACGCCAAGCCAGCAGAACGCCTCCGGCCCCGCGGCCAGGACGACGACGGCTGGTTCGACGCGCTCTACCCGCACCTCCACCGCGTCGCGTGCGTCGCTGCGCCCGCCGACGTCGACCCCGACGACCTCGTCCAGGACGCCCTCGTGAACTACCTCCAACTCGACAACCCCGACACCGTCCGCAGCCCCAGGGCGTTCCTGACCACCGCCATCGTGAACCTCGCGTCCAACGAGAGGCGATCGTGGTCGCGGCGCCACTCCGCAATGGCCCGCCTCGGACCGGCCAGCCAGTCGCCGAACCAGTTCCCGTCGGACCTCGCCGACCTGTTCGCCCTCCCGCCCCGAGAGCGGGCCGTGCTGTACCTGCACCACGTCGACGGGCTCCCGTACGACGAGGTCGCCGAGCTCGTCGGATGCACCGCCGCAGCGGCACGCAAGGCAGCCGAACGCGGCCGCTCACGTCTCGCCACCACCCTCGCTGAGGAGGGGAACCAGTGACCCTCGAAGACCGCCTCGAACGCCTCGCCGACCGCACGCCTCCGGGCAACCCCGCCGACGTGCTCGACGCCGCCCGCATCCGGGCCGAGTCCCGGCCCGCGTCCCGCAGCCCCCGGCTCCTCGCCGCCGCTGCCGCCGTGCTCGCCGTCCTCGCCCTGGCCGGGGGCGGCCTCACGCTCGCCGGCGACGACAGCGACTCCGTCACAGTCGCCGGCCCCGACGAGTCGCAGACCGGCGACGAGCTCAACGGCCTCTGGCATGTTGTCTCGACCGTCGATGACGGCGAGCGGCAGCCCGCTGAGGGCACCGCCAACCTTCGCTTCGATGGCGACCGCGTTCAAGGAGACGACGGGTGCGGAAACAAGATCGAGACGGCGCTCGACAAGGGAACCATCGTCGTGCCATCGGTGCGTACCGACCAAGGTTGCGAGTCCGTGCCCGGTGCCCGGGAGGCCGACCGGCTCTGGGCGCTGTTGGGTCAGCCCGTCGAGCTGCGGGACGGCGAACTGTGGCTGGTTGCCGACGACGGAGACGGTCTCGTGTTCGCTCTACCGGACCCGACCCCGACCGAGCGCGCCTCACCCGTCGGCGACTGGGAACTCGTCTCCGTGAGCGCTGACGGCGAGGTGCTGGACTTCTCCGGCGCGAACCGAGACCCGTGGATCGGCATCGGAGGCGACGGCACGCTCACGGGCACGTTCCCGTGCAACGGTTTCGGCGGCACTGTTCAGGTCCTCGACTCCACCCTCGACGCAGAGTTCTTCCAGGAGCTCGTCGGCTGCGAGGGCTCCGCTGGCGCTGCGGAAAGCGCTCTGTCCCGGCTCCTCAACTCCGACCCGACGTGGGAGATCCGCGACGGAGCCCTGTTCTTGAGCGCCGCCGGCATCGACGCCGAGCTCACGAAGCGCCCCGGCCCCACCGACGTCGTGGACGCCGGGAGCCAGTGGCGACCGGTTGCCATCGACGCCTTCGAGGTGCTCGATGACACGAGCCTGAACCTGACACTCGGCTACTGCACCGACGACTACCGCGTCCGGGTCGACGAGTCGGACGACACGGTCACGCTGACAGCGGAGGCCGCCGGGCCGAGCGGCGGGTACTGCCTGACGCTCACCACAGTGGAACTTCGCCGCCCTCTCGGGAACCGGGCGGTGGTCGATGCCTTCACCGGCGAAACGGTCGACAGGCGGCCGACCGACGCTCCCGCCGGAGCCGAGGGAGACACCGCCGTCTGGAACGTGGACGCTGCCGACCCTCCGACCCCGTCGGCCACGTCCGTCACGGCGTTGGTGACCCGGCTCGGGTGCAGCGGGGGCGAGACAGGCGAGGTCCTGGCACCAGTCGTCTCCGCCGACGCCGAGCGGGTGGTCGTGACGTTCTCGGTCGAATCACTACCGCCGGAGGGCGAGTACGAGTGTCCTGGCAACCCTGCGGTCCCGTACGTCGTCGAGCTCGACGAGCCGCTGGGCGATCGTGAACTCGTCGACGGCGCCTGCTTGGAGGGAGAGGCAGCCTCGACCTCACACTGCTCGGAGGGCGCCGTCCGGTGGTCGCCGCCGGCGTAATCAGGGACTCCTGGTCGATCTCCGACGGATTCTGGGAAACCGCCCGCGCCGGGGTGGGAAGGCACCTCCGAACCCGCTCCAAACGTCCTGGTCAGGAGTTCAGTCGATAACCCACTCGCGAAAGACAGCCACCCTGCGACACCGGATCGATTGCCGAGTCGTATGATCGAGGTGCCTCCCTGGAAGGAACCGGCTCGTGCATGTGATCGGCAAGTTCGCCCAGACCGCGGCTGCGCTGTGGATCCTGAACGTCTGGACGTTCCGGTTCGACAAGGACACGGGCTACCGAGGGGGCGGAGCGACGAACATGAAGGAGGAGTTCGCGGTCTATGGGCTCACCGAGCCGCAGATGTATGCCGTCGGCGCAACGAAGGTGGGCCTTGCGTCGGCGATGCTGCTCGGGCTCGCCGTGCCACGATTGACCCGACCCGCCTCGACTGGCCTCGCGACGCTCATGGTTGGTGCGATCGCCATGCACATCAAGGCCGGGGACCCCGTGAAGCGATACCTGCCCGCGCTCTCGGTCTTCTCGCTGGCGACCACCTCGGCCGTACTCAGCGGCGACCGGCGCGACGCGGCCCAGTCAGGTCATTGATCGGATCGGTCGACGTTGCGTCGTGAACGACCGCCGTCCTGCTCAGGTGGTCACTGCTCGTACGGTCGGTGAGGTCCGAAGTGGCCACACGGCGAGTGGCCACGTGACCAGCGAACGAACCGATGTGGAGGCGTATCGGAGCGCGTGCACGCCGCCGATCTCGAGGAGGTCTTTGAGGTCGATGGCGTCGTGGAGGAGCGGGGGGATCAGGTCGGCACCTGGTGCAGTCAGGTTGACCGGACCTACCTGGGCGAGGCCGCGGCGTGCGCCGAGGTCGAGCACCCAACCGATCTGGCGGAGGTCAACGGCCTGGACCGGCTCGCCCCGCACTGCGCGGGCAGCGTTGCGCCCGGCCGCGGAACCGGCGCGAACGGCGATCTGCGCGGACATGGGCAGAGGGTCACCATCGTGGTCGCGATGCGCGGCGATGTCACCTGCCGCGAACGTCCGTTGACTTCTGAGCACGCGGAGGGCCTCATCGATGAGGATGCGTCCATCCTCGGCAGTCGGCATGCCGTATCGCTGGGCGCTTGCCGAGAAGCCACCGGCCCAGACCACGAGACCTTCGAGCAGGCTGTTGCCGACGATGGCGCCCTGTTCGGTGATCCGTTCGATGTCGGAGCTCAGGTGGATCTGGACGTTGCGACCCTCGAGGATCCGTGATGCACCGGAGCTGAATGCCTCTGGCATGCCTGCAAGGAGCCGGGGCATCGCCTCCACCAGGTGGATCGTGAGCGACGGGTGCGCAACAGCTGTGGCGCCGGAGAGCTGAACGCCTGTGGCGCCGCCACCGATGATCACCATCGACGACGCCCGGTTGATGGATCCGCGCAGTGCGATGGCATCTTCGGCCGACCGGATGGCGTGGGCGAGCTCGATGCCTTCCACAGGCGGCCGTGATGGCACGGACCCAGCCGTGACGACAACAGCATCGGCGGTGATGGTGCGTCCGTCGGACATGGTGACCGAACCATCGGCGATCTCGACGACGGTTCCCACCACGACCTGATCCACGAAGGACTCGACGGGCCCGGAGGCGTCTTCGACCGGAGCAGTTCCCCCGGCCACAGCGGCGAGTCGGGTCACGAAATCATGTCGACCAGTGCGATCCACGACCGTGACCGGAACGCCACATCGATGAACGGCGCGGGCGGCGTGGAGCCCGGCGTAGCCGCCGCCGACGACCAGCACTCCCTCGACCTCGGTCGGTTCCTTCACTTCGAGGTGCCCTCCCGTGCTCTGGTGGGTGCTTGGGTCTGCGCTGTGCTTTGCGGCCACCAGCTCGCCCGACGTCGGTTGTCGCCGCTGCGACCGTAGCGTCGAGCTGCCTGAAGACGCGCGCAGCATCACCCCGACAGAGGAGAACAGACCATGAGCGACGAGATCATCGACATCGGTATCAGTGAGGCCGATCGCAAGGCGATCACCGACGGCCTCGCCCGGCTGCTGGCCGACACGTACACGCTCTACCTCAAGACCCACAACTACCACTGGAACGTGACCGGGCCGATGTTCCAGACCCTGCACCTCATGTTCGAGACCCAGTACAACGAGCTCGCCCTCGCAGTGGACCTCATCGCAGAGCGCATCCGTGCGCTCGGTGCCCCTGCACCGGGCAGCTACCGCCAGTTCGGTGAGCTGTCCTCGGTACCCGAGGACGAGGACCACCCCGACGCCACCGAGATGATCCGTCGGCTGGTCGTCGGCCAAGAGACCGTCGCTCGAACCGCCCGATCGCTGTTCCCGATCGTGGAGGACGCGCATGACGAGCCCACCGCCGATCTGCTCACCCAGCGCCTCCAGATCCACGAGAAGACCGCGTGGATGCTGCGTAGCCTCCTCGCCTGATTCCGCTCGCCCCTCTGGGCGACCAGATGCCGGCACGTCACCGTAGGTTGGGGCGATGGTGATGCCCCGCCCTCGCGTGGTGGTGGTGGGTGCCGGGGTCGCCGGGCTCACCGCCGCCCGGTACCTGTCTGGGTCCTTCGACGTGGTGGTGGTGGACAAGGGCCGCGGGGTGGGTGGTCGTCTCGCCACCCGCCGGATCGGTGATGCCACCTTCGACCACGGCGCCCAGTTCATCACCACGCACACGCCCGAGTTCGCCGAGGTCGTGGCGGGTTGGGAGCGCGCCGGCGTGGCCCGGCCGTGGTTCCAGGGCCGGATCGGCCGCAATGGGATCATCGACCCGGACGGGCACACGAGGTTCCGCGGCGTCGCCACCATGAACGCCATCGCGAAGCACCTCGCCGAGGGACTCGATGTCCGGGTCTCCAGCCGGGTGGTCGCACTGGCCCCATCCGACGCCGGCTGGCGGATGCGGCTCGATGACGCCACGGACGTGGCGGCGGACGCCGTCGTGCTCACCGCTCCGGTGCCTCAGGCCCTCGCGCTGCTGGCCGCCGGACACGTCGTCTTGTCAGCTGGTGATGCCCAAGCCCTGCAGGCCATCCGCTACGAGCCGTGTCTGGCGGTGCTGGCCGCGCTCGACGGTCCATCCGGGCTCGGCGGTCCCGGGGCCGTCAGCCCGGCGGAAGGATCGATCGACTGGATGGCCGACAACAGCCGCAAGGGTGTGTCCACGGTTCCGGCCGTCACGATCCATGCCACCGCCGAGTTCAGCCGGTCGCACCTGGAGTCCAGCGACGAGATCGTGATCGAGGAGCTGGTGCGAGCTGCGGAACTCCGAGCCAAGCCCATCGAGGGCCAGGCTCAGGTCCAGCGGTGGCGATTCGCCCGCCCCACGAGGGTCCACCCCGAACGATGCCTGGTCCTCGAGGGCCTCCCTCCGTTGGTGTGCGCCGGTGACGCGTTCGGCGGCGCGAAGGTCGAGGGTGCCGCCCTCTCGGGGACCGCGGCATCCGAGGCGGTGTCCTCCCTGCTCGGTCAGGCGGATCCGCCCATGCGCAAGAGCGCTTCGGTGGAGGATCGGTGAGGCAGCGTGAGGTCACCACCGTCGAACCCGGTGGGCGTGGAAGTCGGGTCGCGATCGGCCGGCTCGCACGTCTCACCACGGAGCAGGCGGGGTCGGCCGATGCGAACCTCGACCCCCGGTGACCACAGCACCACTGGATCACCCTGCGGGCGGGGGAGGCCGCGCGCGGACACGAGCGCGTCGTCGCACTCGGTGAGCCTGGCGCGGTGCAGCGGCCAGGGCTCGTGGTCGACGTCGGCCCACACGACTCGGCCCGCGAAGCTCGAGGCCAGCGCCCAACGAGCGGTCACGAACCGTTCGACCTCGGTGAGGTCATCGTCCTCCACCCGTGGACCGACCTCGACCCTCACCTGGCTGCGAGGACGGCGGGGACCCCGGCCAGGCCACCGCCTGCGGGTCGTGTACTCGACGATGTCGTGCTCGTGGTGGGTGATCGACATGTCCGACCAGCAGTACGGCAGCCCGTAGGCCACCCGGGCGACGATCGCAGGCACGATCCTCGTCACATCGAGGCTGCAGAACCACACCGCCCGACGCCCGTCGGGCGCCACGACGTAGGTGCGTACGTTCGTCTCGGGGAACGACGACCAGGACCCGAGGGCCGGGAGCCCGGGTACTCGGATGCGGCGCATGTGGAACGGGATCAGCCCCACCCACGCCCGTCCGTCACAGACATCGACGTTGAGGCCAGGCGGCAGGACTTGCTGCACCACCTCAGGGTCGAAGGGCCAGTGGAGCGACGCGAGGTCGTGCCACCCCTGGAGCATGATCGGCCGACGAACCGGCCGGGGGCACACGAGCTCCAGCTGCTCGGTGGAACCGGTCAGCGGACGAGGTGAGGTGGAAGGACGGATGCTCATGGGACGACCGTGGCGTGAAGGCGGAGCAGGTACCTGAAGTACGGAACCCATCGCCTCTACGGATGAGCAGCTCTCGGAGCATCTCTCGTGATGATCGTCACATCATCAGCCTGCCCAGCTATCGGCCGTTCACCGACCAGTGCCACGGTTCGCTGGGCAGGTTGTAGAACCCGTAGCGGGACGCGTTGGCGTTGAGCCACTGGAACGCGGCCGAGGAGCGGGAGCTGATGATCCGGCCGCCGTAGGTGAAGTCGATGGCCAGGCCCCGCTCGTGCATCGAGGTCCCCGGACGGGCGGTGGGCGGCCGGCAGCTGCTGGCCGGCATCTGGTAGGTGGCGTAGCTGCTGGTGCCGCAGTTGTTGCGGCGGACGGCGATCTGGCCGGCTGGATCGCGGTAGCCGCCGCCGGCGAGGGAGATGCCGGCGGCATCCGCGGCGGCCAGCATGTCGGCCACCGAGCTGGCGATGCTGTTGTGGACCCGGATGCCGCGGACCGAGACGATGCTCCCGGAGCCGGTGATGGCGATGGTGCGGGGCGGGGCCGGGGCGGGAGCCGGGGCCGTCGTCGGTGTCGGACGGGGGGCGGACGGTGCCGACGGGCGGCTCTCGGATGCGCTCCGGGCGGCTGCTGCGGCCCGGGCCGCGGCTGCGGCCTCGGCCTGCTCGCGCGCTCGCTGCTGGCGTTCGAGCTCGGCGGCGAGGCGCGCCTGCTCCTCCTCGATCTGGGCCGCGAGCTCGCGGTCGAGCTCGGCAAGGCTCTGGGCCTCGGAGAGGCGGTGGTCGAGCCGGTCCTGCACCTCGGCGACGACGGCTTCCTGCTGGCTGGTGGCCTGCTGGACCTCCTGGAGCTGCTCGCCGACCGCAGCCTGCTGCTCCCGGGCGGCGACCGTCGCGGACTCCGCTGCGGCGCGCGCCACCTCCAGGTCGTCCCGGGCTCGCTCGAGCTGGTCGAGGACGTCGAACTGGTTCGCCGACCGTGCTTCGAGGAGCGCCTGCTTGAGCTCGGCTTCCCCGATGGTCGACGTGGCCAGGGCGTCGAGGATCCCGGCCGAGGCGGTGGGTTGCATGTAGGCGGCGACGACCACGTCCTTGGCGGCCTGGTCGAGCACCGCGATCTCGGTCTGCTTGGCCTCGACCTCGGCGGTGGCGGCCTCGAGCTCGGCTTGGGCGCTCGTGGCTCGGCGCTCGGCGTCGCGGAGGTCTGCCGTGCGGGCGGCCACGTTGCCCTGCAGGGCGCGCAGGGCGGCTTCGACCTGGGCGTCGGTGGCGCGGAGCACGTCGATGTCGGCGGCCAGGTCCGCTCGCTTGCGCTGGACCTCGTCGCGCTGGGCCTTCGCGTCCGACTGCGCACCGGCCGGTGCCACGGCGGCGCCGACGAGGATGAGGACGACAAGGAGCCGCAGGAGGTGACGGCGGACGGTCAGCACCGGTCGAGGGCCTGCTCCAGGTCGCCGACCAGGTCGTCCACGGCCTCGATGCCCACGGACAGACGGACCAGGTCGTCGGGGACCTCGTTCTCGCTCCCGGCCACTGACGAGTGCGTCATCCGGCCCGGGTGCTCGATGAGGCTCTCGACCGCGCCGAGTGACTCGGCGAGGGTGAACACCTCGGTCGCTTCGCACAGGCGCAGCGCGGCGTCGAGGCCGCCGCGCAGGCGCAGGCTGACCATGCCCCCGAAGCCGGACATCTGGCGGGCGGCCACGTCGTGGCCGGGGTGGTCCGGGAGGCCCGGCCACCGCACCTCGGCGACCGCGGGGTGGTCGACGAGCATCGACGCGACGGCCTCGGCGTTCGTGCTGTGGCGCTCCATGCGCAGGTGCAGGGTGCGACAGCCCCGGTGCACGAGGTAGCAGTCGAAGGGGCCAGGGACGGCGCCGGCGGCGTTCTGCAGGAAGCCGATCCGCGCTGCGACCTCGTCGTCGTTCGTGGCCACGAAGCCGCCGACGACGTCGCTGTGCCCGCCCAGGTACTTGGTGGTGGAGTGCACCACGATGTCCGCGCCGAGGGCGAGGGGCTGCTGGAGGGCGGGCGTGGCGAAGGTGTTGTCGACGACGAGCAGCGCACCGCGCTCGTGGGCGACGTCGGCCAGCGCAGCGATGTCGGCGATCCGGAGCCACGGGTTCGTCGGGGTCTCGGCCCACAGCAGCCGGGTGCCGTCGGACCACTCCCGGACGACGGCGTCGACGTCGGCGAGCCGTGTCGTGCGCACGACGAGGCCGGCGGGCCCGTGGACCTGGCGGGCGAGGCGGAACGTGCCGCCGTAGGCATCGTCGCTGAGCAGCAACCCGTCGCCCGGCGCCAGCAGCCGGAGGACGGCGTCCTCGGCGGCGAGGCCGGACGCGAACGCGAAGCCGTGGCCGGCGCCCTCGAGGCCGGCCAGGTGGCGCTCGAGCGCGGCGCGGGTGGGGTTGCCGGAGCGGCTGTACTCGAACCCCCGCTGCTGACCGACCCCGTCCTGGGCGAAGGTCGACGCCAGGCTGATGGCCGGCACCACGGCGCCCGTCACCGGATCGGGCGCACCCGCGCCGTGGACGCAACGGGTCTCGAAGGACGCGTCGCCGTCGGTCGGGCTCATCGCCGCTGGTCCTGGTCGCTGGTCATCGATCGCAGTATGTCGGCCCGGCTGACGACCGCCACCGGGTGCCCGGCATCGAGGACCAGGGCCGCCGACGCGTCCTCGAGCGTGGCGATGGCCGCATCGATCGGCTCGCCGAGGCCGAGGGTGGGGAACTTGGGGCCGAGCACGTCCTGGACCGGTCGCTCCAGGACCGAGGCATCGGCCAGCACGTGGTCGAGCAGCCCGACCTCGGTGACCGACCCCATGACCTCGCCGAGCACGACGGGCGGTTCGGCCTTCACCACCGGCAGCTGGCTCACCCCGTACTCGCGCATGATCTCGATGGCGGTGCGGACGGTCTCGTCGGGGTGGGTGTGGACGAGGAGCGGGAGGTCGGGGTCCCGTCCGTCGAGCAGGTCCTCCACGGTGGGACCGGACGATCGCAGGAAGCCGTGGTCGGCCATCCACCGGTCGTCGTAGAGCTTGGACAGGTAGCCGCGCCCGGAGTCGGGGATGTGGACCACGACCACCGCGTCCTGGGGCAGGTCGTGTCCGATCCGGAGCGCCGCGGCGACGGCCGTGCCCCCGGATCCGCCGATCAGCAGGCCCTCCTGGCGGGTGACCCGGCGGGCGGCGGCGAAGGACTCCGCGTCGCTCACGGCCACGATCTCGTCCGCGATGTCGGGGTCGTAGGTGCTCGGCCAGAAGTCCTCGCCGATGCCCTCGACCAGGTAGGGCCGGCCGGTGCCGCCGGAGTACACCGACCCCTCGGGGTCGGCGCCGATGATCCGGATGTCGGGGTTCTGCTCCTTGAGGTACCGCCCGATGCCCGTGATGGTGCCGCCGGTGCCCACCCCGCAGACGAAGTGGGTGATGCGCCCCTTCGTCTGGGCCCAGATCTCCGGCCCTGCGGTGTCGTACTGGGACTGGGGGTTGTTGGGGTTGTGGTACTGGTCAGGCTTCCAGGCGTTGGGGATCTCCCGGGCCAGGCGATCCGACACCGAGTAGTACGACTCGGGGTGCTCTGGGTCGACGCTCGTGGGGCACACCACGACCTCGGCCCCGTAGGCGCGCAGCTGGGCGATCTTGTCGGTGGCCACCTTGTCGGGGCAGACGAAGACGCAGTGGTACCCGCGCCGGGCGGCCACGATGGCCAGGCCGACGCCGGTGTTGCCGCTGGTGGGCTCGACGATGGTCCCGCCCGGCTGCAGCAGCCCCTCGCGCTCCGCGGCGTCGATCATGGCCAGCGCCGGGCGATCCTTGCTGGAGAAGCCCGGGTTGAACAGCTCGAGCTTGGCGAGCAGGTGGCAGTCCAGGTCCCGGCCCGTGCGGTCGAGGCGCATCATCGGCGTGTTCCCGATGAGAGCGATGAGGTCGTCGGCCACGTCCATGTCGCCGGCCGGATCGGTCAGCCAGCGGTGGGGCACGCTCTGGGGGAGCGACACGTCGTCGTCGGTGTAGACGACGGAGGGGAGGCCGTGGTCGTGGAGGTCGAGGGCGAGCGATCGGGCGGTGGCGCCATCGCCCACGACGAGCACCCGCCGGGGGACGTGGGTGCGCAGGTCGGCGATGAGCGGCGCCGGGTCGGTCCCCGGCTCGTGGCGCACGACCCGGCGCACCCGAGCCCGCAGGCGGGCGGGCACCTCGACATCTCCGACGGCAACGAGCTGGTCCACGGGCCCAGTGTGCCTGCCGGGAGCTGGGCCCGGCCGGGCCGGGTGCGCCCCACCGGGCGCGTCGTGGGCAGAATCGTGCCGTGAACGAGCCCACCGCGAGGACCACCGCCGGCCGGGCGCTGCGCAACGGTCCCCGCCGACTGTTCCCGCCCGACCCCCGCACCGAGGGGTCCGACCCCGACTACCGCTTCTCGCTCGCCAACGAGCGCACGTTCCTGGCGTGGATCCGCTCCGCGCTCGCGCTCGCGGCCGGCGGGCTCGGCGCCGTGGCGCTGCTGGACGACTTCCCCGGCGAGGAGTACCTGGGGCTCGCCCTGCTCGCCCTGAGCTTCGTCACCGCCGGGCTCTCCTACCGACGGTGGGCCCTCGCCGAGACGGCGATGCGGCTGGGTCGCCCGCTGCCGCCGTCGCGGCTGCCGCTCCTCCTGGCCATCGCCGTGTCCGCGGTGGCCGTCGCGTCCGCCGTGCTCGTCGCGCTGAACTCGTCGTGAGACCGGAGCAGGTGTTCGACCCGCTCCTCCAGCAGGAGCGGACGTCCCTCGCCTGGGAGCGGACCGCCTTCGCCGGGATCGTCGTGGGCTCCCTGCTGACCCGGGTCGGCGCCAGCGTGCACGTGCTGCTCGGCGGCTTCGGGCTCCTCCAGGTGTGCGCCTCGGCCGCCCTGCTGGTCTGGTCCGGCCGCCACTACGAGGACCTCCACGTCCAGCTGCGGGCCGGGGACACGCCCACCCACCCGCGCGCCGCGATGGTCGTGGGCGTCGGAGCCACCGTCGCCACCGGGATGGCCACGGTCCTCGCCCTGGTCTTCGTCGTCACCGACTCCTAGGCCCGGCCAGCCGTCCGGTCACCCGCCCGGCACCGCCCGGCTGGGAGGATGGCTCCCATGGCGTTCGGTCAGCAGTCCGGTCCTCCGGCCACCGCCCGGCAGGTGCAACAGCTCACCGAGCTGCTCCACGCCGCCGGCCACACCGACTTCCGGGATGCTCGCGGGCCCCTCGGGCTGACGCAGCGCCAGGCCGGCGGGAAGTTCACGAGGGACGAGGCCGACGCGCTGATCGCTCGGTTGGAGGACGAGGCCGAGGCGGGGGCGGCGCCGCCGGACGAGGCGCCGCGCGTGGCGGTGTCGAGCGACCGCTACGACCGTCGGGAGGCGCAGCGCCTCGCGACGCTGCGCCAGATGCCCGACGAGGCCCTCGCCGCCGAGCTGCAGCGGCGGGGCTGGGTGGTCATGGAGCCCTAGGAGACTGCTGAGCAAACCGGTGTGATCGGGGTGCTCGCGATCTCGCGGCGGTTTCGGTAGACCGCGGGTATGCAGGGCAGCAGCGATCAGGACCG
>JAMYFF010000013.1 GCA_024128875.1 Salinilacustrithrix flava | reverse complement strand
GGTGACCGGCTCACACCCTCTTCACGCCGGCTCTTCGGTTCGGTCACTTCCCCGGACCCACCGCCAAGCCTAGAAGCCAGTTGCTCAGCAGTCTCCTAGACGCGCTCGATGATGATGGCGGGGGCCATGCCGCCGCCGGTGCACATCGTGATGAGGCCGAACTGGCCGTCGCGGCGCTCGAGCTCGTCGAGCACGGTGCCGATCAGCATGGCGCCGGTGGCGCCGATCGGGTGGCCGAGGGCCATGGCGCCGCCGTTGACGTTGACCTTGTCGCGGTCGAGGTCGAGGTCGCGCTGGAACTTCTCGGACACGACGGCGAAGGCCTCGTTGACCTCGAACAGGTCGATGTCGTCCACCGTCATGCCGGCCTTGGCCAGCACCTTGCGGGCGGCGGGCACCGGGGCGTTCAGCATCAGGGTGGGGTCGTCGCCGACGGTGGCGGTGGCCACGACGCGGGCACGCGGCGTCAGGCCGTGGGCCTTGGCGTAGTCGGGGCTGGCCCACAGGATCGCGGCGGCACCGTCGACCACACCCGAGGAGTTGCCGGCGTGGTGGACGTGGGCGATGTCGAGGTCCGGGTACTTCTGGTTGATCAGCTCCCGGAACGTGGGGTTGTCCTCGTGGCGGTAGTCGGCGATGGCCGGGAAGCTGGGCGCCAGCTGGGCGAGGGACTCCATCGTGGTCTGGGGCCGGGGGAACTCCTCGTGGTCGAGCGCGATGGAGCCGTCGAGGTTCTTGACGGTGACGAGGCTCCGGTCGAAGCGGCCCTCGGCGATCGCCGCGGCGGCGCGGCGCTGGGACTCGACGGCGTGGGCGTCGAGCGCCTCGCGGCCGATCCCCTCGAGGGTCGCGATGGCGTCGGCGCACACGCCCTGGTGCGACTGCGGGTGCAGCTCCTGGAGGTGGGCGTTGCCGGCGCCCATGGGGAGCATGCCCTTGTGCTTGATGGACATCATCTCGGTGCCGCCGGCCACGACGAGGTCGTCCATGCCGGCCATGATCCCGTGGGCGGCGATGTTGTTGGCCGTGATGCCCGAGCCGCAGAAGCGGTCGAGGGTCACGCCGCTGGCCTTGGTGTCGTAGCCCGCGTCGAGCGCCGACATGCGGCCGATGTCGCCGCCCTGGGGGCCGGACTGCGCGCTGGTGCCCCAGACGACGTCGTCCACGTCGGCGGTGTCGAAGCCGTTGCGGTCCACCAGCGCCTCGAGCACGGTGCGGCCGAGGTGCTGGGGGTGCAGGTGGGCGAGGGCGCCCTTCCCCTGCTTGCCGATGCCGCGGGGCGTGCGGACAGCGTCGATGATCAGTGCGTCAGGCATGGTGGCGATCCTCTGGTAATGGGTGTTGCCAGATTCTGCCACCGATCGAGCCGGCGACACAGCGCCGCCTCCGGTGCCCTGCTGGGGCTCAGCCCTCCTCGAAGAGCGGGTCCAGCTCGTCGAGGAGCCAGCCGCCCTCCTCGGTCCAGCGGAAGTGCCAGGTGTGCTGCTGGGGTCCCTGGTCCTCGCCCTGGTTCCGGTTCCGGAACGTGACCCGGACCGTGGCGCGGTCACCGTCGATCTCGATGTCCTCGTCGAGAACCGTCACGTCCTCGGCGTCCTCGAGCAGGCAGGTCTGGTCCCGCAGGCGGTCCTGCAGCTGGTCGCGCAGCTGCTCGGACACCTGGTCGCGCAGGCGGTCCTGGTCGTTCTGGCAGGCAGCGACGGTGGCCATGGCCGCGTCCTGGATGCGGTCACGGTCGCGGTCCCGTTCGGTGGACGGGGTCTCCGTCGTCTCCACCGCCGACGTCGTCTCCGTGCTGTCCGACGACGTGGCGTCGTCGTTGCCGCAGGCGACGGTGCCGTAGCTCAGCGCCAGCACCGCGATGGTTGCGATGAACGTTCCTCTTCGGGCCGTCATGGTCATCTCCGTTCCCGTGGGGCCGCTGCTCCTGGCGGGGTGTGCGGCCATGTCGGCACCGTGCGCCGACGTGCGACCACCGCCCAGAGGCCAACGTCACCTGGCACCGATCGTCGTCACCGCGGCGCCGGTTGACCGCACCACCGAAAGACCGTACATTCGCCGTGGCGAGCGACGGTGGTCACGCCGACGACGACCGACGGGGGACGACGTGGTGTCAGCGATCCGGCTTGGGTTCGGGAGCGGCCGGTGGGCGGGAGCTCGCTCGTGACCCGACTCGGCTTCCTGCTCGACAGCGACAGCTGCATCGGCTGCCACGCCTGCACGGTCGCCTGCAAGAGCGAGCACGACGTTCCGCTCGGCGTGAACCGGACCTGGGTGAAGTACATCGAGACCGGCACGTTCCCGGACGTGTCCCGGAAGTTCAGCGTGATGCGGTGCAACCAGTGCGACGACGCGCCGTGCATGAAGATCTGCCCGACGTCGGCGCTGTTCCGCGACGACAAGGGGGTCGTCGACTTCGACGACTCCAACTGCATCGGGTGCAAGTCGTGCATGAACGCGTGTCCCTACGACGCGCTGTACATCAACCCGGAGACGAACACCGCGCACAAGTGCAACATGTGCAACCACCGGCTGGAGGTGGGCCTCGAGCCGTCGTGCCAGATCGTGTGCCCCACGCAGGCCATCACCATCGGTGACCTGGACGACCCGACGTCCAAGATCAGCCGCATCGTGGCCCGCGACGACGTCGCCGTCCGTGCGCCCGAGCAGAACACCAAGCCCAAGGTCTTCTACCGGGGCGCCGACCAGGCCTCGCTCGATCCGACCCGGACCGCCATCGCCAACGACGGGATGATCTGGGCCGAGACGACGCCGAGCCACCCCAGCGTCCCCGTCGCCCTCGGCAGCAAGCCCACCGACGAACCCGGCGTGGTCGGCCGCACCGCCTACACCACCGCCCACCACATGACCTGGAAGTCGCGGGTGTCGGGCTACCTGGTCACCAAGGCCGTGGCCGCCGGCGTCATGGCGGTCGCCGCGCTGCTCGTGCTGCTCGGTCACGAGGACGTGCAGGCCGCCGTCGGCGTGGTGCCGCCCGTGGTGGCCGGCGTGTTCCTGGCGGCCACCGGCTTCCTGCTCGTCACCGACCTCAAGCAGCCGACGCGGTTCCACTACCTGCTCACGCGGGGCAACTGGTCGTCGTGGCTGGTCAAGGGCGCGTACGTGCTCATGGCCTTCGCCGTGGTGTCCGGGGCGTGGTTCCTCGCCGGCGTCGCCGACCAGACCGACCTGCTGCCCTACCTGGCCCCCTTCGCCGCCCTCGGCGCGGCAGGGACCGCCGGCTACACCGCCTACCTCTTCGCCCAGTGCGAGGGGCGCGACCTGTGGCAGACGCCGCTGCTGCTGCCGGTGCTGCTGGCCCAGGCGGTCACCGCCGGCGGTGCGGTCTACGCCGTGCTCGACGTCTTCATGGACGTGCCGGCCCCCACCGCCATCCGCTGGGTGCTGCTGGGCGGCGTGCTCGCCACGGCAGCCCTGCTGTCCGTGGAGCTCACCTCGCACGGCAGCCGCCACGTCGAGCTGGCCGTGCACGCCATGACCCGTGGCACCTGGTCCAAGCAGTTCTGGTGGGGCGGTGTGGTCCTCGGCCTGCTGGTGCCCTTCGTGCTCACCGTCGTGGCCCTCGTCGCCGACATCGACGCGCCTGCCCTGGTCGCCGTGGGCGGCATCGCCGCCCTCGCCGGCATGTTCGCCTACGAGGACGCATTCGTCCGGGCCGGCCAGTCCGTCCCCCTCTCCTGAACGGGAGCCCCGCATGACCGAGCTGCACAGCTACCCCCCGCACGAGCAGTGGCACGACTGGCGCGAGCTCGACGCCAAGGCGTGGCCCGCGCGGGAGGAGCGCAGGTACACGCTCGTGCCCACGACCTGCTTCAACTGCGAGGCGGGGTGCGGCCTGGTGGCCTACTTCGACCAGGAGACCGGGGAGATCCGCAAGATCGAGGGCAACCCGGAGCACCCGGGCAGCCGGGGGCGGAACTGCGCCAAGGGCCCGGCCACCCTCAACCAGGTCTACGACCCCGAGCGGATCCTCCACCCGATGAAGCGGGTGGGCGAGCGCGGCGAGGGCAGGTGGGAGCGGATCTCCTGGGACCAGGCCCTCGACGAGATCGGCGCCCGCATCCGCCAGGCGATCGTCGAGGACCGCCACAACGAGATCATGTACCACGTCGGTCGACCGGGCGAGGACGGCTACACCGATCGGGTCCTGAAGGCGTGGGGCGTCGACGGCCACAACTCCCACACCAACATCTGCTCGTCCAACGCCCGCATCGGCTACCAGTCCTGGATGGGCCACGACCGGCCCTCGTCGGACTTCGCCAACGCCGAGGTGATCTTCCTCATCTCCGCCCACCTCGAAGCCGGCCACTACTTCAACCCCCACGCCCAGCGGATCATGGAGGCCCAGGCCAAGGGGGCCAAGGTCATCTGCGTCGACCCGCGCCTGTCCAACACCGGCGCCAAGGCCGACTTCTGGCTGGCCCCGTGGCCCGGCACCGAGCCCTACCTGCTGCTGGCCATCGCCCGGCTGCTCATCGAGGACGGCACCTGGAACGAGGACTTCGTCCGCCGCTGGACCAACTGGGAGACCTACCTGCAGCGCACGCGGCCCGACCTGCCCGTGGAGTGGGCCTCGGTGCGCTCGGCGCTGCTCGAGGAGTACGCCGAGTACACGCCCGAGGCGGCCGAGCAGAAGACGGCGATCGAGGCCGGGACCATCCGGGAGCTGGCCGAGCTCATCGGCGCCCACCCGACGAAGTTCGCCTCGCACAACTGGCGAGCCGCGGGTGCCGGCCACCTGGGCGGCTGGCAGGTGGCCCGCTGCCTGTTCTTCCTGAACGTGCTCACCGGCTCGGTGGCCACCAAGGGCGGCACCGCCGGCAACGGCATGAACAAGTTCAAGCCGGCGGCGCCCATCGGTGCGCCGGCGATCCCACGTTGGAACGAGCTGGAGTGGCCGGCCGAGTACCCCCTGAGCTACCACGAGATGTCGATCCTGCTGCCCCACTTCCTCAAGGAGGGTCGTGGCTCGCTGGAGGTGTACTTCTCCCGGGTCTACAACCCGATCTGGACCAACCCGGACGGGTTCACCTGGATGGAGGCGCTCACCGACACCGACAAGGTCCGCTGCCACGTCGCGCTCACGCCGACGTGGTCGGAGACGGCGTGGTTCGCCGACTACGTGCTGCCGATGGGCGTGTCGGTCGAGCGCCACGACGTCCACAGCTACGAGACCCACGCAGGCCGCTGGATCGGCTTCCGCCAGTCGGCGTTCCGGCGCTTCGCCGAGATCCGCAACGGCGGTGCGCTCGATCCCGGCACCCGCAGCCACGAGTACAACCCGGGCGAGGTGTGGGAGGAGAACGAGCTCTGGATCGACCTGTCCTGGCGGATCGACCCCGACGGCTCCCTCGGCATCCGCAAGTGGTTCGAGAGCGAGGCGCGGCCGGGGGAGCCGGTGACGGTCGACGAGTACTACGAGCGGATGTTCACCGACAGCGTGCCGGGCCTGGCGAAGGCGGCGGCCGACGTGGGCCAGACGCCGCTGGAGTACATGCGCGACCGAGGCGCCTACGCCGTGCCCACCGATCCCTACGAGCCCTACGAGCGACCCGTGGACCGCGCCGACCTCGAGGGCTGCACGAAGGACGGGGACGGCGTGTACCGCAAGCCGGGCACGGCCGGGTCGTGGTCCGGCGATCTCGACGACCTCGACGGCGTGGCGCTGGCGCCGCTGGGTGACGGCTCACCGGCCGTCGAGATCGACGGCGAGGCCAAGGAGGGCTTCCCCACGCCATCGAAAAAGCTCGAGCTGTTCTCGACCACGCTGGCCGACTGGGGATGGCCCGAGTACGCCACGCCGAAGTGGATCCCCTCGCAGGTGCACTGGGAGGACCTCGACCTGGCCGGCACCGAGCGCATCCTGCTGCCGACCTTCCGCATCCCGACGCTCATCCACACGCGCTCGGCGAACTCGAAGTGGCTCAACGAGATCAGCCACCGCCACCCGCTGTGGATCCACCCCGAGGACGCCGAGAAGCTGGGCATCGAGGAGGGCGGTCTCGTGCGGGTCAGCACCCGCATCGGCCACTTCGTGATCACCGCGTGGCGCACCGAGGGCATCCGGCCCGGCGTGGTCGCCGCCTCCCACCACATGGGTCGCTGGCGCCTCGACGAGGACAAGGCTCGCTCGTGGGGCGCGGGGAAGGCGCGCATCGAACACGACGGGTCCACGTGGAGGCTGACCCGCGAGCACGGCAACGAGCCCTACGAGTCGAGCGACCCCGACACCGAGCGCATCTGGTGGAACGACACCGGCGTGCACCAGAACGCCACCTTCTGCGTCCAACCCGACCCGATCTCGGGCATGCAGTGCTGGCACCAGAAGGTCGACGTCACGCCCGCCGAGAGCGGCGACGAGTACGGAGACGTCGTCGCCGACACGGCCGAGTCGCGCGAGGCCTACCTCGAGTGGATGGCCATGACCCGGCCGGCGGCGGGCGACCTCCGCCGACCGCTCTGGTACGCCCGCCCCCTCAAGCCGACGGCTGCCGCCTACCGCCGCCCGGGTCCGTAGCCGGTCAGTGGTTGCGCAGGGCGTCGATCAGCTCGTCCTTGCTCATGTCCGAGCGACCCTCGATGCCGACCTCCTTGGCCTTGTCGTACAGGTCGTCCTTGGTCCAGTCCTCGTAGGCGGGCGATGAGCCGCCCTTGGCTCCGGTGCTGGAGCGGTCGGAGTTGGCGATGCGAGCGGCCTTCTCCTTGCCGATCCCGTCGTCGCGAAGCGCCTCGTACTGCTCGTCGTCCTTGATGCTCGAACCGTGGTCCTTGGCCATGTCGTCCTCCTCGTTCGGGTCGTGCCCACCACCTACCCGACATCCTCGGCGCCGATGAGCGGTCGGTCCGCCCGAACTGCGGGCGTCCTGGGTACGGTCAGGGGATGCCCGAACAGCCCGGCCACGTCCGTGTGAGCTTCAGCGCGCAGCTCGAGGAGATCGAGCGCCTGGTCATGCGCCAGTTCGGCATGGTCATCGAGGGCATCGCCGGCGCCACCACCGTGCTGCTCGCCGACGATGCCGAGGCGGCCAAGCGGCTGATCGCCCGCGACGAGATGATCGACGACCTGGAGTACCAGATCGAGCAGTCGGTCGAGCAGCAGCTGCTGCTCGAGTCGCCCGTCGCCCGCGACTTCCGCTTCCTGATGACGGTGTCGCGCATCGTGCCCGAGCTCGAGCGCAGCGGCGACCTGGCCGAGCACGTGGCGGCCGAGGCGGCACGCGGGTTCGGTCGGGCGCTCACGCCCCCGCTGCGCGGCGCCGTGCAGGACATGGGCGACATCGCCGGCGACATGTGGCGCCGGTGCGCCGATGCGTTCCGGGACCACGACGGTGAGGCCGCCGTGGAGCTCGACCGCACCGACGACGAGCTCGACGCCATCCACCGTCGCTTCGTCGACGAGGCCGCCGAGCAGCTCACCGGCGAGGACGTGAGCAGCGCCGCCCTCGTCGGTCGGTACTACGAGCGCCTCGGCGACCACGCGGTCAACATCGCCGGCCGCGTCTGCTACCTGGCCACCGGGCGCCCGCAGCGCAAGACCGACTAGCTGACGATCTCGCTGGTCTGCATGACCGGCTGGATCGAGGTGTAGTTCGCCACGTCGGCGATGACCGCGCCGGTGCCCTCGCCGCCCATGGCCGCGCCGAGCGCCTCGAGGGAGTCGAACGTGAAGTGCACGGCGGCCTCGTAGGGGCCGTCGACGCCCTTGTCGATCTGCGCGTTCGAGGCGTCGATGCCCCAGGTCTTGCACGCCAGCGGGACGTGTGAGTCCCGGTAGTAGTCGTGGTCGAACTCGGCACCGTCGGTCTTGGGGTACAGCACGCTCAGGCGGATCATCGGTTGGTCCTTCGGTCGGGATCGGTTGCGGCCGCGCAGCCTGACCGACCGGTCAAGTTCGTGCAACCACCCTGTATAGGGTCACGCCATGACCGCTGTGCTGGATCGTCTGTTCGGTGTCGAGGGCAAGCAGGTGGTGGTGACCGGCGGCAGCCGGGGCATCGGCGCCATGATCGCCCAGGGCTTCGTCGAGGCCGGGGCGCACGTGATCATCTCGGCCCGCAAGGCCGACGCGTGCGACGCCACGGCTGCTGAGCTCGACGCCCTCGAGGGCAGTGGCTCGTGCACGTCCGTCCCGGCCGACCTGTCCACCCAGGACGGCGTCGACGCCCTCGCCGCCGCGGTGCGGGAGCGCACCGGCGGCACGCTGCACGTGCTGGTGAACAACGCCGGTGCAACGTGGGGCGAGCCCCTCGACGAGTACCCCGAGTCGGCCTTCGACAAGCTGTTCAACATCAACGTGAAGGGCGCGTTCCTGCTCACCCAGGCGCTGCTGCCGGAGCTTCGGGCTGCGGGCACCGAGGAGGACCCGAGCCGGGTCATCAACATCGGCTCCATCGACGGCATCCGGACCCCGGCCATGGAGACCTACGCGTACAGCACGACCAAGGCCGGCATCCTCGCCCTCACCCGCCACCTGGCCAAGAACCTCGTGCGCGACCACGTGAACGTCAACGCCATCGCCCCCGGGCCGTTCGAGTCCAAGATGATGGCCTTCGCCCTGGGCAGCGACGAGGGCAAGGAGATGGTCGCCAGCGGCGTCCCGATGCGCCGCATCGGCCGCCCCGACGACATGGCCGGCGCCGCGCTGTTCCTGGCCGGTCGCGGTGGCAGCTACCTGTGCGGCGAGACCATCGTCGTCGACGGCGGCATCGCCAACGTGGGTCAGCCGTAGCTGACCTGGCAGAAGCCGTGGTTGCAGTAGCCGCGCGGGTTCTTGTGCAGGTACTGCTGGTGGTAGTCCTCGGCGTAGTAGAAGACGCCGTCGCCGGCGTCTGACGAGCGGGCGATCTCGGTGGAGATCTCGCCGAAGCCCTGCTCGGCGAGCGCGGCCTGGTACTTGTCGCGCGATGCCAGCACCGCCTCGTGCTGCGCGTCGGTGGTCGTGTAGATCGCCGAGCGGTACTGGGTGCCGACGTCGTTGCCCTGGCGGTTCGGCGTGGTCGGGTCGTGGTTCTCCCAGAACGCGGCGAGCAGCACGTCGATGTCCACCACGTCGGGGTCGTACACCACCTGCACGCTCTCGGTGTGCCCGGTCATGGCCGTGCACGTCTCCTCGTAGGTGGGGTGCTTCGTCCAGCCACCCATGTAGCCGGCCGCCGTGGAGTGCACGCCCTCGATCTGCCAGAAGAGGCGCTCGGCACCCCAGAAGCAGCCCATCGCCACGTACAGCACCTCGTGACCGTCGGGCCACGGACCCTGCATCGGGGTCCCGAGCACGACGTGGGTGTCGGGCACGGGGATGGGCTGGTCCCGACCCGGCATCGCGTCCTCGGGGCTGACCATCGTCGTCTTGTCACGGCCGAAGAGAGGCATGGTCCGAGGCTAGGGCGATCGGCCCGGTTCCGGGCCGCGCCGATATCGTGCGGCCGTGCTCGAGGATCACGAAGTCGAACGAGTCCTGGTCGTCACCGCCCACCCCGACGACGTCGACTTCGGCGTCGCCGGCTCGGTGGCCCGGTGGACGGCGGCGGGGGCGCACGTGACGTACTGCATCCTCACCGACGGCGACGCCGGTGGCTTCGACCCCGACGTGCCCCGCGGTGACATCGCCGGCATCCGCCGTGGCGAGCAGACCAACGCCGCCACCCAGGTCGGCGTCGAGGACCTCCACTTCCTCGGCTACCCCGACGGCCGCCTCGAGGTCTCCCTGGACCTCCGGCGCGACATCAGCCGCATCATCCGCGAGGTCCGCCCCCGACGCGTCGTCACCCAGTCGCCGCTGCGGACGATGGACAGCGTCTACCGGAACCACCCGGACCACCTGGCCTGCGGGGAGGCGACGTGCTGCGCCGTGTACCCGGACTCCCGGAACCCGTTCACCTTCACCGAGCTGTTGGCCGAGGGCCTCGAGCCGTGGACCGTGGAGGAGCTGTGGGTCATGGGCGCGGTGCCCGGCGCGGAGGAGGCCTTCGTCGACATCACCGACACCTTCGACCGCAAGATCAAGGCCCTGCTCTGCCACGTCAGCCAGATGACGGACCCGGACGGCATCGAGGACCGGCTGCGGGAGTGGAACGGCGCCAACGCCGAGGCGGGCGGCCTGCCCGCCGGCACCCTCGCCGAGCGCTACGTCGTGATGCCCACCGTGTAACGGATCCGGGGTCAGGCCAGGCCGGCGGCTCGCAGCATCGAGGGAGGGATCGAGGTGTCGCCCCGGGCGAGCATGGCGGCGCGCTCGACGTTGACCTCGTCGTGCTCGCGCTGGCGCCAGCCGTCCCACGGCCCCGCGGGGATCGCGCCCGGGTCGCCGTCGGCGGCGACGCAGGCCCGCAGGTAGCCCTGCAGCTCGCGCACCTCCTCCTCGCCGCCGATGCCGCCATGGCCCGGCACGATGATCGGGGCGAGCTCGAGGATGCGGTCGAGCTCGTCGGCCCAACGGGCCGGGTCCCCCTGGTAGCAGCGCGGCGTGACGCCGAAGCTGGCCATGGCGCCGGCGAAGCAGATGCCGGCGGCATCGACCACGGCCACGAGGTTCTCCTCCTGCGCGCCCGAGCACGGGTGCAGGCTGACGGCCGGCGTGAGCTGGACACCTTCATCGACGATGTGGCTGATCGGCTTCGTGGTGAGCTCGTCGTCGAACTCGTCGGCCACCTGGGGCAGCAGGCGGCGGTAGATGTCGGGCGTCGGGGGTTGGTCGAGGTGGACGCTGGTCTGGCGGCGCCCGTACATGCCGGACATGGTGAACATCGCCGTGCCGCCGACGAACTCGATGGTCGACGCGGTGAGGACCGTGCGCCGCACCCGGAGGCCGAGCTCCTCGATGGCGGCGACGAAGGCCGCGGTCTGGGATGGCACGCAGAGCGTGTCGATCGCGGTCGCGGCGTCCGCGTCGACGACGAGCCCGGCGTTCGGGCGGCCGTCGCCCGGGTCTTCGGCGAGCCAGGCGAGGATCCCGTTGTCGAGCGTGACGAGGCTCATCGTCCTTCGTCCAGGGTGAGCGCCATCGGCAGGTGGAGGATGCCGTCCTCGAGGTAGCGCGGGCCGGACTGGGCGAACCCGAAGCGGGCGTACCAGTCGCGCAGCTGGGCCTGGGCGCCGATGTGGACGGTCTCCGCGCCCAGCTCGCGGAGCCGGTCGAGGCCGGCGCGCAGCAGGTGGGCGGCGACCCCGCGGCTGCGCACGTCGGCACGAGCCACGACGCGGCCGATCGACCACGCCGTGCCGCCGTCGTGGAGCAGGCGCAGCGTGGCGGTCACCCCGGCCTCGTCGGTGGTCCACAGGTGCTCGGCGGTGGGCTCGTGGTCCCGGTCGTCGAGGTCGAGGAACACGCAGTCCTGCTCGACCACGAACACGTCGGAGCGGAGCCGCAGGATGGCGTAGAGGTCCTGGGCGGAGAGGTCGGCGAACCGGGCGCGGTGCACGGTCGGGGGCATGGCGTCGGTCGGTCCCATGGGCCCGTGCAGCCTGCCACGGAGCCCCGGTTACCCCTCGGTAGGCCTCTCGGTAGGCTCGGACGCCATGGCTGACTACACCGCACCCCTCGACGACATCCGCTTCGTGCTGGACCGCATCGCCAAGCTGGGCGAGCTGTCCTCGTACGAGGGGTTCGGCCACGCCGAGCCGGACATGGTGCACAGCATCCTGGAGGAGTGCGCCCGGTTCATGGAGGACAAGGTCGCTCCGATCAACCGGGTCGGTGACATCGAGACCAGCGTCTGGCACGCCGAGGACAACAGCGTCACCACGCCCACCGGGTTCATCGACGCCTACAAGGACTACGTGGCGGCCGGCTGGGGCGGGGTGCCGTTCCCCGAGGAGTTCGGCGGAGGTGGCTTCCCGTGGCTGGTGGGCATCGCCATGCAGGAGATGATGACCGCCGCCAACGAGGCGTTCTCCATGGCCCCGCTGCTGTCCCAGGGCGCCATCGACGCGCTGCTCGAGCACGGTGACGAGACCATCAAGGAGACGTGGCTGCCCCGGATGGTGAGCGGCGAGTGGACCGCCACCATGAACCTGTCCGAGCCCCAGGCCGGCTCCGACGTCGGTGCGGTGCGCACCAAGGCCGAGCCCCAGGACGACGGCACCTACCGCATCACCGGCACCAAGATCTGGATCAGCTGGGGCGAGCACGACATGGCCGACAACATCGTCCACCTCGTCCTGGCCCGCACCCCCGATGCCCCTCCCGGCACCAAGGGCATCTCGATGTTCATCGTGCCCAAGGTCCTCATCGACGACGACGGCAACCTCACCGACCGCAACGGCGTGGTCTGCCAGTCCATCGAGCACAAGCTCGGCATCAAGGCCAGCCCCACCTGCGTCCTCGACTACGACGGCTCCGTCGGCTACATCGTCGGCGAGGAGAACCGCGGCATGGCGTACATGTTCACGATGATGAACAACGCCCGGCTCTCCGTGGGCCTGCAGGGCCTCGCCGTGGGCGACCGCGCCTACCAGGACGCGGTGCAGTACGCGAACGAGCGCCAGCAGGGTCGGGCTGTCGGGGCGCCGGCGGGGGAGCAGAGCCTCATCATCGAGCACCCCGACGTGCGTCGCATGCTGCTCACCATGAAGGCCCAGCTCGAGGCGATGCGCGCCGTCATCTACTACACGGCGGCCGGCATCGACCGGGCCCACCACCACGCCGACGAGCAGACCCGCACCACCGCCCAGGAGCGCGTCGACCTGCTCATCCCGGTGTGCAAGGGCTGGGGCACCGATCTCGGCGTCGACATCGCCTCCACCGCCATCCAGGTGTTCGGCGGCATGGGCTACGTCGAGGAGACCGGCGTCGCCCAGCACTTCCGCGACGCCCGCATCGCCCCGATCTACGAGGGCACCAACGGCATCCAGGCCATGGACCTGGTCGGGCGCAAGCTGCCCATGCGGGCCGGTGGCGTGGTGAAGGACTTCCTCGCCGACGTGGCCGCCACGGTCGAGAAGGGCCGGGCCGCCGGGGGCGAGCACGCCGTCATCGCCGACGCCCTCGCTGACGGGCTGGCCGCCCTCACCGAGAGCACCGACTGGATCATGGCCAACGGGCTCGAGGACGTGCGCCACGCCCTCGCCGGGGCCACGCCCTACATGCGCCAGTTCGGCATCGTCGCCGGCGGCTGGTTGCTGGCCGAGTCGGCGATGGAGGCAGCCGACCTCGCTGCCGGTGACGGCGCCGGCTTCAGCGACGACTTCCTCGCCGCCAAGCAGACCACCGCCCGCTTCTACGCCACCCAGCTGCTCCCGCAGGCCGCCGGCCTCACCGGTGCCGTCACCGCCGGGTTCGGCGACCTCATGGCCCTGGAGCCCGCCCAGTTCTGATCCCGTCGAGCGGGAGCGTATCGGTACCGAAGTTCGGTACCGATACGCTCCCACCTTCGGGTAACTGTCACTCGGGCCGCGGTACGGTGCCCGCGTGGAGCGATCGCCCTTCCCGCACTCCGGACCGCTGGAGGCCGACGAGGTCACCGGCCGCGACGAGGAGGCCGCGGCGCTGGTGCGGCTCCTGGGCGGCCGGGTGCCGATCGCGCTGGTCGCGCCCCGCCGCTACGGCAAGACCAGCCTGCTGCGCCGGGGCGCCTGGCTCCTCGACCAGGTCGAGCCGACCACGACGGTGTGGCTCGACCTGTACGGCCTGTCGTCGGTGTCGGACTTCGCCGTGCGCCTCGACCGGGCCCTCGGCTCCAGCACGGGCCGGTTCCGCGAGGCGCTGGACCGCGTGGCGGGCGGCCTCCGCATCAGCATCGGGGTCGTGTCGGCGGAGCTGCGGCGCTCGGCCCGGTCGGCGCCCGACGCGACGGCCACCACCCACGCCCTCCTGGAGTCGCTGGTCCGCGTGGCCGAGCACCACCGCACCCTGCTGGTGATCGACGAGGTCGCCGACGCCATCGGTGTCGGGAACGTGCTGGAGCTCATGCGCTCGCACCTGCAGCCCGTGTACCGCGAGCTCGGCCTGGCCTTCGCCGGGTCGAAGCCGACGATGATGGCCCGACTCTTCGGCGACACCGACCAGCCGTTCTACTCCCAAGCCCGCCGCATCGAGCTGCAGCCGCTCCCGATCGAGGCGGTGGTCGACATCGTCCACCGTGGCTTCCGGTCGACCGATCGCGATGCGGGCCCGGTGGCGTCCGCCATCGCCTCCTTCGGCGCCGGGCACCCGCAGCGCTCGATGGAGCTGGCCGACGCGGCGTGGTGGCTCACCGAGCCAGGGGCAGCCGCCACCGCCGACACCTGGGACGCCGCCCTCGCCGGCGTCCGGTCCCGGGTCGCCCCGGGCATGCGGGACTTCTTCGGCATGCTCACGAGCACCCAGCAGGCCGTGCTTCGCGCCGTGGTCCGCACGGGCGCGCCCTTCGCCGCGTCGGAGGGCCGCTTCCACGACCTGTCGCGGTCCTCGATCACGATCGCCCGCGACGCGCTCGTCGATGCCGGTCACCTGCTGTTCGGGCCCGGTGCCTCCACGCTCACCGACCCGCTGCTCGCGGACTGGGTGGCTCGGGAGCTGCCCTGAGCCGTGCTCAGCCGTGCTCGGCGAGCACCTCGGCTGCCAGCTGCGGCCAGGCGTCGATCGCCCACGGGCCGAACTCCCGGTCGGTGAGCACGACGAGGCCCACCTCGACGTCGGGGTCCCACCACAGGAAGGTGCCGGCCCGCCCGAAGTGGCCCCACGTCTCGGGGCTGTTGGTCGGCGCGGTCCAGTGCGGATCCTTCGTGCCACGCACCTCCACGCCGAGCCCCCACGGGTTCGGGTCCTGGGCGCCGTAGCCGGGGAGCACGCCGGCGAGGTCGGGGAAGGCCGGCGTCGTCATCGCCGCGATGGAACCCGGCGCGAGCAGGCGCCCGGCGTGCAGGGCGACGAGGAGCGCGGCCAGGTCGTCCACCGACGACGCGTAGCCGTGAGCCGGTGAGCCTGCGATCGTCGTGGCGCCGAGCCCGAGTGGGTCGACGAGGGCGGCGCGCACGTAGTCGTCCATGTCCATGCCGGTCCGGTCCGCCACGTGGTCGCCGAGGACCTCGAAGCCGACGTTGGAGTAGATCCGCTTGCGCTCGGGTGGACCGAGCGGCGTGCGATCGCCGTCGGGCGGCAGGCCGCTGGCGTGGGCGAGCAGGTGGCGCACGGTGGCGCCCTCCGGGCCGCCGGCGCTGGCGACGTCGTCGTCGAGGCCGACCGTGCCCTCCTCGACCGCGACGTGGACGGCGATGGCGGCCAGCACCTTGCTCACCGATGCCAGCGGGAAGGTCCGGTCGGTCGGGCCGCGAGCGGTGAGGAGGCCGTCCGGTCCGATGACCCCGGCCGCGACGGTGGGGACGTCCCAGCGGTCGATCTGGTCGAGGGCGGCCATGCTCAGCCGGCGTCCCAGAGCATGGTGTCGTCGGCGTCGTCCCGGTCGAGCAGGCGGAGCGGGTCCGTCTTGTCGATGTGGCCGATGAGGCCCCGGTACGTGCCGTAGCCGCACAGCCGGGCGAGGCGCTTGTCGAAGGTGGCGGCGATCTCGCGGGGCACGCCGAGCTGCTGGTTCTCCTGCTGGCGGATCATCCCGGCGCAGTAGTTGTCGGCGATGCCGACCCGCCGGCCGTCGCTGCGGTTGGCCCCGCCCCCGTGCCACAGGCTGCCGTGCCAGAGGAGCACGCTGCCGGCCGGCATCTCGGCGGGGACGGTGTCGTAGGCCTCGCCGTACACCGGGTAGTCGGGCTCCCGGTGAGAACCGGGGACGAGCCGGGTGGCGCCGTTGGCCTCGGTGAAGTCGGTGATCGCCCACATCGAGTTGCACACGGTCGGGAACCCGGTGCGGGGGAGGCCGATGACCTGGTCGTCGGAGTGGATGGGCTGGGCCGATTCGCCCGGGCGGATGTCGATCGACGACAGCGTGGACAGCAGGCACTCGCGATCGAGGACGCGCTCGACGACCGGGAGCACGGCCGGCGCGGTGGGGATCCGCTGGAAGACCTGGCCGTGGGCGAGCAGGTTGTACACGCGGTAGGTGTCACGACCCTCGAAGCCGTTGTCGGCCGGAGTCAGGGCACGTGCCTCGATGATGGCGTCGAGCGCCTCGAGCACCTCCCCGGCGAAGGCGGCATCGAAGGCATCCGGGACGATCGTGTAGCCCTGCTCCTCGATCTCGGCAGCGTGGCGATCGGCATCGGCGTCGGTGAGCGTGCGCATCGGCGGCGATGGTAGGCAACCGCAGTGGCCACGACGTTCGAGGAGGCGGTCCTCGCCGTGCTGTCGGCGCTGCCGGCCGGCGAGGTGATCACCTACGGCGAGGTGGCAGCCGAGGCCGGCCGCCCCGGCGCCGCACGCGCCGTGGGTCGGGTGATGGCCACGAGCGGCGGCGACGTGGCGTGGTGGCGGGTCGTCGCCGCCGACGGCCGCCTCGCCCCGGGCAAGGAGGCCGAGCAGCGACGTCGCCTGGCCGCCGAGGGCGTGGACGTCGGCGACCGTCGGGTCCGGGGCATGCGCCGCCGCTGAGGGGCCCGACGTTCCCGGTGACGCAGCCGCGGCTCAGGAGGGGGAGAGCTCGTCGAGGTCGCCGACCGTGACCAGTTCGGTCGTGACGAGGAGGTCTTCGAGCGCGAGGGTCCAGCTCTCCCAGTAGGGGCGACCATCGTCGGACGCGATGGCGGCGATGAGCCGGGCGCGGAAGGGCGCCCAGTCACCGTCGAAGCGGGTCTCCACGATGGCTGCGGCGAGGCCGAAGGCCCGGGCCTGCCATGGGGCGTCGAACGCCAGCTCGCCGTTGCGGCGGGGGACGTCGACCGCGTCGAGTCCGCTCACGGGCGGGCCACCCCGATCATCGCGTCGCGGGTCACCAGCTCGGCGAGCTGGTCCTCGGAGAGATCGTCGGTGCCCGCGGGCTGCTGCGGGAGCACGAGGTAGCGCTGCTCCGCCGACGAGTCCCAGACCGCGACCTCCACGTCGTCGTCCAGCTGGCAGCCCATCTCGGCGAGCACGGCACGCGGCTCGCGCACCACCCGCGCCCGGTACGCCGGGTCCTTGTACCAGGTCGGCGGCAGGCCCAGCACGGGCCACGGGTAGCACGAGCAGAGGGTGCACACGACCACGTTGTGCACCGAGTCGGTGTTCTCGACGACCTGCATGTGGTCGCCCTCGGCGCCACCGAAGCCGAGCTCGGCGATGGCCGCGGTGCTGTCGGCGAGCAACCGTCGGCGGTAGTCGGGGTCGACCCAGGCGCGTGCCACGACCTTCGCCCCGTTGCGCGGCCCGATGTCCTCCTCGTAGGCCCGGTTGACCTCGTCGACGAAGCCGGGGGAGACGAGGCCGCGCTCGGTGAGCAGCGCCTCCAGGGCGGCCACGCGCCGCTCGATCGGCGCAGGCTCGGCGGGGTGGTGGTGGTCGGTGCTCATGCTGGCTCCAGGTAGCTGTCCCACAGGTCGACGTGCACGACGACGTCCGGCTCGGCGTCGTCCCACAGGTCCCGCGCCGAGAAGCCCACGCCGTAGGTGCCTTCCTCGACGCGCTCCGTCGAGTGCGCCTCGACGTCGGGGAGGCTGAACCGGCCGTCGACCCGCGTGACGGTGCCGGTCCGATCGCAGAGGTAGGCCGGGCAGCGGGTGTGTCCCCCGTGCGGTGCGGCGACGACGCGCACCCGGTCACCGACCTCGAAGCGCTGCGTGCCGGTGCCGTCGATCTCCGGCTGGACGGCCGGCCGAGCCAGAGGAAAGGCGCCGCCGGCCCGGGTTTCGAGCTCGGCCGGCGCGACGACGCCGCTCTCCACCGCGATGGTGGCGGCTGCGGTGAGCCAGTGCTCGTAGTAGCTGCTGGCCAGGTAGTGGCCGGGGTCCATCCGCTCGATGGCGTGCCGGAACGCCGAGGTCGTCGGATCGGGGTGGGTGCCCATCGCCGCGAAGACGAGGGCACGCGCCGTGCGCTCCCAGGGCTCGTGGAAGACCGGCTCGTCGGGCTCGACGTCGACCGAGCCGAAGCCCTCCCGCCCCCCGAGGTCGTGCGCCAGCTCCACGCGCGGAGTCTGACAGGTCCCCGGCGCCGACGAGAGCGCTCGCGCTCAGAGCCGCCGGCGTTCGTTCAGCTCGGTGGCCAGTGCCCAGAGCGTGGCCTCGTCGCCGGCTCGGACCCGGGCGGCGTCGTGGTGGCGGCCGAGCGAGTCGAGGACGCCGGCCACGTCCGGGGTGCCGTGGAGCACCTCGACGGCCTCGGCGATCGCGCCGGCGAGCTCCTCGGTCGAGCCGTCCAGGTGACCGAGCAGTGCCTCCACCTGGGCTTTCGTCAGCCGGTCGCGCACGCCCGGACGGTACCGGCGATCGCGGAGCCTGCGGCATCTGGCGGTACCGTTGACGTCTACATGACGACTTTCGCAGAACTGGGCATCGACGAAGACCTGGTCGAGTGCCTCGCCTCCCAGGGCATCGAATCGCCCTTCCCCATCCAGGAGCTCACCATCCCCGACGCGGTCTCCGGCCGCGACGTGTGCGGCAAGGCCAAGACCGGCTCGGGCAAGACCCTGGCCTTCGGCGTCCCGATGGTCATGGCGCTCCCCGAGCCCGACGACATCCACAAGGGCCCGGCCGGTCTGGTGCTCTGCCCCACCCGCGAGCTGGCCCTCCAGGTCGCCGAGGTGCTCGAACCCCTGGCCAAGGTGAAGGGCCACACCATCACCGCCGTGTACGGCGGCGAGAAGATCGAGAAGCAGATCAAGTCCATCGACGACGGCACCGGCATCATCGTGGCCACGCCGGGGCGGCTCATCGACCTGCTCCAGCGGGGCGACGTGAAGCTGGACGAGGTCAAGATGGTCGCCGTCGACGAGGCCGACCGGATGGCCGACATGGGCTTCCTGCCCCAGGTCGAGTGGGTCCTGCGCCACGTGCCCGGCGGGCACCAGACGCTGCTGTTCTCGGCCACCCTCGACGGCTCCGTCGGCGCGCTGATCGACCGCTACCAGACGGATCCGGTCACCAAGGAGGTCGTCTCCGAGACGGTCACCGTCGACCAGATGCACCACCGCTTCATCAAGATCCACGAGCGGGACAAGGCCAAGGTCGTGGCGGCCATCGTCGAGAACGGCAACCGCACGCTGATCTTCTCCAACACCAAGCGCGCCGCCGACCGCCTGGCCGACGACCTCGACGACCTCGGCGTGAAGGCGTCGCCCATCCACGGCGACCTGCCCCAGCGGGCCCGGGAGAAGGCGCTCCAGCGATTCACCGACGGCAAGATCCAGGCGCTGGTGGCCTCCGACGTCGCCGCCCGCGGTCTGGACATCGACCTCATCGACACGGTGATCCACTGGGATCCGCCGCCGGACCACAAGACCTACCTGCATCGCTCGGGCCGCACCGCCCGGGCCGGCACCACGGGCGTGGCCGTCACCCTCATCAAGTGGGACGAGGAGATGTCGGTGAAGCTCCTGCAGCGCCGCCTGGGACTCGACGAGCACCCGATGGTGGAGATGTTCTCCAACGACGAGCGCCTCAAGGACCTCGCCGGCTGGGACCCCTTCGCCTCCTAGCGCGAGCCCCGCCGTGCCGGAGCCGAGCCTGGTGGCGACGATCGCCGGCGCATTCCTGCACGCCACGCGTCGAGAAGCCCTCGACCTCCCCGGCGGGCTCCGTCTGCTGGCCGGCGCGGACAGCCTCGAGAGCGTCCACCAGATCGACGGCCCCGAAGATCTCGGCCCGCTCCACGAGCGCCTGGCCGCCCCTGACGACCGGGTCCGGCGCGGCGCCTGGTACACGCCGACCTGGCTGGCCGAAGCGCTCGTCGCCCGGGCACTCCCGGACCGGGCCGCGGCCGATCTCGGTCCCGTCGTCGACCCGGCCTGCGGCGGTGGCGTGTTCCTGCTCGCGGCGGCCGAGCGGCTGCTCGCGCTCGGCGTCGACCCGGCGGACGCGGTCGATCGGCTGCGCGGGCAGGATCTCGACGAGACCGCCGTCGCGGTGGCCGAGGCCGCCCTGTGGTGGTGGGCGGCCCGCCACGGCGCCGAGGTCGAGCCGGTCGTCGCGGTGGGTGACGCCCTCCTCGAGGACGTCGGACCCGCCGGCGCCGTCGTCGGGAACCCGCCCTTCCTCGGCCAGCTCCGCTCGGCCACCTCTGTCGACGCCGAGCGCCGAGCTGCGCTCCGGACGAGGCACGGCGACGCCGTGCGCGCCTACACCGACCCGGCCTGGCTGTTCGCCCTCGCGGCCGTCGAGCAGGTCGTGCCCGGAGGGCACGTGGCGCTCGTCCTGCCGCAGTCGTTCCTGGCGGCCCGGGACGCGGCGGTCGTGCGCGACCGGATCGACGCGCACGCCGACCTCGTGCACACCGTCGTCGACGACGGACGGGCCTTCGCCGCCAACGTGGACGTGTGCGCGCCGGTCCTGCGGCGGCGCTCCGTGCCGGCCCCGTCGGGAAACGACTGGGTGGGCGCGCTCGCCGATGCCGCCGGCATCCCCTCCATCGTCCTCGGGCCGCGGCGCACCCTGGGCGAGCTTGCGTCGGTGCACGCCGGCTTCCGCGACGAGTACTACGGCATCGTCGAGGCGGTCACAGAGGCGGACGGCACGGCCGCCGGGCGGTCCCGTTTGGTGACGGCCGGGGGCATCGACCCGTGCCGGCTGCTGGAACGAGGCGAGCGGTTCGCCGGCCGCCGGTGGCGCGACCCGGTCGTCGACGTGACGGTGCTCCAGGGTCGATCTGCCCGGTGGGCGCAGGTGCAGGCGGGACCGAAGCTGCTGGTGGCCACGCAGACCAAGGTGCTCGAGGCCGTCGCCGACCCGGCAGGCGTGCTGCTCGGCTCCGTGCCCGTGGTGTGCGTCCGTCCCCACGACCCCGACCGGCTGTGGCACCTCCTCGCCGCGCTGCACGCACCGGCCGTGACCGCGTGGCTGTTCCGCCGCAGCGCCGGCACCGCCCTCTCCGCCGGGGCGTGTCGCCCCACCAAGGCGCTGCTCGAGGCCCTGCCGGTGCCCGACGACGGCGCTGCGTGGGACCTCGCGGCCGAGGCCGCCCGCGCTGCCAGCACCGGTCGGGCCGAGGTCGCCGAGGTCGCCCGCCTCGCAGATGCCGCCCTCGGCGTCGACGACGCGACCCTGCTGGCCTGGTGGGACGCCCGCCGGCCGCGCCGCTGAGCCGCCGGCGGCAACCCGTTGTGCCCGCTCCGCCCGCCTCCACGTACACTCCGGCGCGTACGTGCATCACGAGCGGCCCGGGTGACCGGGTCCGGCAACCTGGGAACGGACACCCAAGGTGCCTCCCTCCTCCGGGTGGGGATGCGGCCCCGCGAGGGGCAACCAAGCGTCCGGGTCCGTCCCGAAACGTCACTGGGTGTCCGCCCTCCGGAGGGAGGTGGACCACATGACGACCGACGGCGACCTGCGTGACGAGCGCACCCCCTCGTCCCCGAACGGCGCCCGAGGCGGCCCGCTCTCCGGTGTGGTCGACCCCGACCGGCCGCTCGCCGACCTCGGCCGGCGGGCGCATCCGAGCACGCTCCCGGCCTCGGGCGCGTGGCAGGAGGGTGACGAGGTCGGCAACCGCCGGTTCGTGCCCATCACCCCGGGTCGCCCCTTCGCCCTGGAGGGGGGCGGGCAGCTGCACGACGCGGTGGTCGCCTACGAGACCTTCGGGACCCTCGACGCCGACGGCGGCAACGCCGTCCTCGTCTGCCACGCCCTCACCGGCGACAGCCACGTCGCCGGCGCGGCCGGCCCCGGCCACCTCTCGCCCGGCTGGTGGGACGGCATGGTCCGGCACGGGTCGGGCATCGACCTCGACCGCTTCTTCGTCGTGTGCGTCAACGTCCTCGGCGGCTGCCAGGGGTCGACGGGACCGGCATCACCGCACCCCGACGACGGCCGGCCCTACGGCGCCCGCTTCCCCGTCGTGTCGGTGCGCGACATGGTCCGGACGCAGCGGATCGTCGCCGACGAGCTGGGCATCGGCCGGTGGCACGCCGTCGTCGGCGGCTCCATGGGCGGGATGCAGGCCCTCGAGTGGGCGATCATGCACCCCGAGCGGGTCGGCTCCCTGATCGTCGTGGCCTCCACCGCGGCGGCATCGGCCCAGCAGATCGGCTGGTGGTCCACCGGCCGGCGGATCATCCGCATGGACCCGGCCTGGCGCAGCGGTGACTTCTACGACGCCGCGCCGGGCGACGGGCCCCACGAGGGCCTCGCCCTGGCCCGCATGGTCTCCCAGATCACCTTCCGCTCCGACGACGTGTTCACCGACCGCTTCGGGCGGGAGCTGGTCGAGCCCCTCGACGGGTTCCACCTGTGGCAGCGCTTCCAGGTCGAGCGCTACCTGGAGCACCACGGAGACAAGCTCGCCCGGCGCTTCGACGCGAACAGCTACCTGGTGCTGACCAAGGCCATGGACCTGCACGACATCGGTCGGGGGCGAGGCGGCATCGACGCCGCCATGGCGCGGGTCCGCTGCCCGGTCGTCACCGTCGGCATCAGCAGCGACATCCTCTACCCGGCCCACCAGGCCGCCGAGATCGCCGCCCTGGCCCGGGCGGCCGGCCTCCCGGCCCACTACCACCGCCTCGAGAGCCCCCACGGCCACGACGCGTTCCTCATCGAGCACGAGGCGATGCGCGACGTGCTGGGACCCCACCTCGACGACCCGACCGCCACCTCGCACAGGAGCACCCCGTGAGCGACGAGCAGGCCCGCCGCGAGACCCGAGCCATCCGCGCCGGCCGCGGCCCCAACCAGGGCTCGGTCGCCAGCCCGATCTGGCCCTCCACCGCCTACGAGCTCCGGGACCTCGACGTCAGCGCCCGCATGGCCGTGACGCCGCTGGCCACCGAGTTCTACGCCCGCAACGGGACGCCCACCGTCCAGGCCTTCGCGGACGCGGTCGCACAGGTCGAGGGGGCCGAGGCCGGCATCGCCTTCGGATCGGGGATGGGCGCGGCGTCCACGATCGTGTTCGCCCTGTGCTCGCCGGGCGACCGCATCGTCGCCCAGGCGTCCATGTTCTCGGTGACCAACCAGCTGCTCACCCGCACGTGCGAGCGCTTCGGCATCGAGGTGGCCCTGGTCGATGCCTTCGACGCCGATGCGCTGTGCGCCGCGGTGGCGGAGAAGCCGACCCAGCTGGTGTGGTGCGAGACGCCCGCGAACCCGGCGATGGGCATCGTCGACCTCGAGGCCGTCGGCGGGCTCATGGGCCCCTTCACCGTCGTGGACTCCACCATGGCCACGCCGGCGGTGCAGAACCCCCACGACCACGGCGTCCACCTGGTCTTCCACTCGGCCACGAAGGCCATCGCCGGCCACAACGACGCCCTCCTCGGCGTGGTGACCGGCGAGCGGGAGCTGATCGACGTGCTGTGGGGCCACCACGTCGTGCACGGCGCCGTCGCTTCGCCCTTCGATGCGTTCCTCGGGCTCCGGGGCCTGCGGACGCTCCACGTGCGCCAGCGCCAGGCGTGCGAGACCGCGCAGGTCCTGGCCGAGCGGCTCGAGGCCCACCCAGCGGTCGAGCGGGTCCGCTACCCGGGCCTGGCATCCCACCCCCAGCACGAGCTGGCGATGCGCCAGATGCGCAGCGGTGGCTCCATCGTCGTGGTCGACCTGGCGGGTGGCTACGAGGCCGGCCGGGCGTTCGTCGAGCAGATCGAGCTGGCGATCCCGGCCGTCTCCCTGGGCGGGCCCGAGACGCTCGTGACCCACCCGGCATCGATGTCGGCCGCGTCGCTGTCGCCGGACGAGCGGATCGCCATGGGCATCCCCGAGGGCATGCTGCGGATCTCGGTGGGGCTCGAGCACGCCGACGACGTGCTCGCCGATCTGGTCGCCGCGCTCTGACCCCCGGGTCCCACCGCCCGTGCCCGAGCTGATCGAGGTCGAGACCTACCGCCGCCAGGCCGAGGCCGTGGTCGGCCGGACCATCGCCGACGCGCCGGCGCTCGATCCCCTCGGCCTCCGCGGCGCCGACCCCGACCACGTGCGCGCCCAGCTGGTCGGTCGTCGCATCGAGGCGGCGGAGCGGATCGGCAAGCTGCTCCTGCTGCCCACCGACGGACCGGTCCTCGGGCTGCGCTTCGGCATGACCGGTCGCCTGCTCGTCGACGGGGGCGCCTCCATCGACGGCCTGCTCCACGGAGGCCAGGGCGACGACCCGGCGTGGGATCGGTACGTGCTGACGTTCACGGACGGCACCGACCTGCGCATCCGCGATCCGCGACGGCTCGGCGGGCTGCAGCTCGACCCGGACACGAGCTGGCTCGGCCCGGAGGCGAGCACCGTCACCGCGGACGAGCTGGCCACGGTCCTGGCCGGGTCGCGCACCGCGGTCAAGGCCCGCCTGCTCGACCAGGCCCACCTCGCCGGCCTCGGCAACCTGCTGGTGGACGAGACGCTGTGGCGAGCCGGCATCGACCCGGCTCGCACGTGCGACGAGGTCGCGCCTGCGGAGGTGCCGGTGCTGGCCGAGGCCATCCGCACGACCGTGGCGGAGCTGACGCGGCGGGGCGGGAGCCACACCGGCGACCTGCAGGCGGCAAGGGTCCCGGGAGCGTCCTGTCCGAGGGACGGCACCCCCCTCGAGCGCGCCACCGTCGGGGGTCGCACCACCTACCGGTGCCCCCGTCACCAGCGGTGACCGCCGCCTGGGGTGCCGGTGAGCGCCTGCAGTACCTTCGTCCGACGATGCCCGCAGCGGAGCCCCACCCCCGGCGGCACGTCGTCCTGCGGCGCGCGCGCTCGCTCGTCGTGGTCGCGCTCGTGGTGCTCGCCGGCCCGGCGGCGTCCGGCGCCGGGGCGCAGATCCTGCCGACGACCAGCACCACGGTGCCGGCCACGACGACGACCGAGGCCGAGCCGGTCGAGACCACGACCACCGCAGCCGAACCGGACCCCGAGCCGGACCCGACCACGACCACGACCAGGGGAACCGCCACCACCAGCCGGCCGGCGACCACCGTGGCCGACGAGGACGACGACGTCGTCACCGACGAGGACGTGGCCGAGGATGCACGCACCGTCGCCGAGGACGAGCCGGCGGAGACGACGAGCACCGCACGGGACCTGCTGGTCAGCGGGGACGGAAGCGAGGGCGCACAGTCGACCAGCACCACCTCGACCACGGTGGTCGAGGCTGCCGCCGACGACGACGACGGCGCGCTCGACGAGGAGGCTCAGATCTGGCTCATCGTGGCCGGTCTCGTCGTGGTCGCCCTGCTGATCGGCCTGTGGACGTGGCGCTACTGGGTCCGCACCCGGCCGGCGCCGGTGGACGACGGGCCCGACGACACCACCGTGTTCCGCCAGGGGTGACCCGTCGATAGGTTCGTGCCCATGGCCGATGACCTGGACGTCGATGCGATGCTGGCCCGCTTCAAGGAGCGGGCGGCTGCGGTGAAGAAGCGCAACCTGCCGCCCGTGGCGGGGGAGGAGCGCACGCGCTTCATCGAGCAGGCCAAGACCGACTTCATGGACTACGCGATCATCGCCGACGCGCAGGGCCACCTGGCGGACGGGATCCTCACCCTCACGGTCGACCTGCGGCCCGAGGACGAGCGCGGGAGCTGATCGTCGATTCCACCCGGGCCGGTCGCCTTGCTATGGTGACCGCTCCCTGCGGGCGTAGCTCAGCTGGCTAGAGCGCAACCTTGCCAAGGTTGAGGTCGCCGGTTCGATCCCGGTCGCCCGCTCAGGACGGTGCCCAGGCTCTGCCTGGGCACCGCTTCGTTTTCCGGTGCGGTTGTGGCGTGGCTGTGCCGCTTGTACTGCACATCGGGGATGAGGGGTACGAGTCGGACGTACCCAGACCTCGGGGCGGGCCCCCCGATCGAACGGATGCCCCGATGACCACCAGCCACGTGCGCGACAGCGCCGACGACGCCTTCGTGACGTCGTTCCCGGCCCGCCCGGATGCGCTGGTGCGGGCTCGGCGGTCGTTCACGGCCTGGCTGGGTCGCCGCACGGGGTCGGAGGTCGTCGGCGAGCTCGAGATCGTCTTCAGCGAGCTGGGGGCCAACGCCGTCGACGCATCGCCGAAGGAGACCGACGAGGTCCTCGGTCGGGCGTGGTGCGACGGGTCCGACCTCTTCCTCGACCTGGTCAACCACACCGACCCGACCGTGTCCGAGGTGCCCCGGTGGGATCTGGCCGACCCCCTCCGACCGGGTGGGCGAGGCCTGATGATCGCCGAGGCCTTCGTCGACAGCATGGAGATCACGAAGGAGCCCGGTCAGCGCATGTTCGTGCGCTGCCGCCGCCGGTTGAAGTAGCTCAGCGCGTCCGGGGCGAGGAGTGCTCCCAGTCGGCGAGCAGGGTCCGCAGCGCCGTCAGCAGCAGGAGGGGCTGATCCAGCATCAGGTGGTGGCCGGCCTCGGGGATCTCGACCACCGGCGCCACCCGCCCCAGCTGGTCGTACATGTACTGGCCGATCTCGGGCGTGACCAGCCCGTGCTCGGCACGGAACAGCGCGACCCGACAGCCCACGCGGGCCAGCAGCTCCCTCGACTCGGCTCGCGTCGGCACGAAGATGTCCGGGTCGTACTTCCAGGACCACCCGCCGTCGACCTCGCGCAGGGAGTGCCGGGCGACGTGGTCGATGACGTAGGGCAGGTAGTGCTCCTGCTCCGGCACCGTGCGGAACCGCCCGAGGGCGGTCTCGAGGTCCGGGTAGGTGCGCAGCGGGCCGAACACCTTGCCGCCGCGCGCGGCGTCGGTCTCCGGGTCCGGTGCGCTCACCGGGGAGTCGAGGATGACGATGCCGGCCAGGTCCTGCCCGAACGTGGCGCCCGTGGCGATGGCCACGAAGCCGCCCATCGAGTGGCCGACCACCACCGGCGCACCGGCTGCGCCCAGGTCGTCGGCGACGGCCATCACCTCGGCGGTCCAGCCCGACATGGGGTACTCGGTGCGGCGGTCGCTGTCGCCGTGCCCCGACAGGTCCATGGCCGCGATGCGGTACGAGTCGGCCAGCAGCGGCACCAGGAAGCTCCACCAGTGCGCGTGCGCGGCGCCACCGTGCACGAACACCAGACCCGGAGCGCCGACCCGGCCCCAGGCCAGGTAGCTGATGTCGACGCCGTCGACCGGGACGCGACAGGTCTCGGGTGTGTGCGCCAGGGCCCGGTCGAACCAGGCTGGCGTGCTCACGCGGAGGCGGGCTTCACAGCGCCGAGCACGCCGTCGACGAAGTCCTCCACGCCCGCCGGCAGGCTGGAGCGCTTCCATGCGTAGCCGCCGATGACGTCTGCGCCCTCGCGGGTCAGCGCCTTCTCCAGCTTGCCGAGCGCCGAGCCGGGGTTGATGGCGTAGGTGAGGAAGATGGCCACCGGCTTGCCGGTGAGCTTGGGCACCTTGGCCAGGCGGCGAGCGTCACCGGGCTTCTGGCCGATCACGAAGTGACCCGCCACCCAGGTGCCGAGCACCACCAGATCGGCGTCGGCGAGCACCTTGTAGTCGAGGTCGTCCACGGAGGCGACCGAGACGCTGTGGCCCCGCTCGGCGATGGCGGTGCCGACGAGCTCGGCGGCGCGGCGCGTGTTCCCGGTTCTGCTGGCGTAGACGACCGCGATCTGCATCGGCCAATCTTGGCACTTCCCACCTGATCGGAGAGCAATGCAGACAGCTCCAGGAACCACCGCAGTCATCACCGGCGCCGCCAGCGGGATCGGCCTCGCGCTGGCCCAGCGGGCCGCCGCCGACGGCATGAACGTCGTGCTGGCCGACGTCGACGAGGCCGGCCTCGACGAGGCCGCGCGCTCGCTGGACGGCGCACCGGACGGCGGCGTGCTGACGGTGCGCTGCGACGTCTCCGACCCCGACGCGGTCGAGGACCTCGCCGTCGGGGCCTACGAGCGATTCGGCAGCGTGGAGCTGCTGTGCAACAACGCCGGCGTCGGGGGAGGTGGCACGGTCGCCGAGCTGTCCCGCAAGGACTGGGAGTGGGTGCTCGGGGTGAACCTGTGGGGCGTGATCCACGGCGTCACCAGCTTCCTGCCCCGCATGCTCGACTCGGGCGGGCCGGCGCACGTGGTCAACACCGCGTCGATGGCCGGCTTCTTCGCCACCGCCGGCATGGCCCCGTACGCGGTGTCGAAGTTCGGTGTCGTCGCGCTGTCGGAGTCCATGCGGGCCGAGCTGGCCGGATCCTCGGTGGGCATCTCCGTGCTGTGCCCGGGCTGGGTGTCGACCCGCATCCACGAGTCCGAGCGCAACCGGCCGGCCGAGCTGACGGTCGAGCGGCCGGGCCGCCCCGAGGACCTGCGCGACATGATCCGCCAGGTGATCGAGAGCGGCCTGCCGCCTTCCTCGGTGGCCGACGGCGTCTTCGCCGCGGTCCAGGCCGACCGGTTCTGGATCTTCACGCACCCCGAGATGGTGCGGGCCACCGCCGCTCGCCAGGAGGAGGTGCTCGCCGCGCTCGACGACCTCCACTGAGCCGAACCTAGGGCAGGGCGAACCAGAGCGGCCCGGCGAAGCTCTCGGTGCCGAGGGCCAGGTCATCGACGGCGCCGCTCGGGACGGTGAAGCACACCTGACCGATGGCCTCGTCGCCCACCTCGATGAAGCCGGTGTCCCGGAGGTCGCCGGGCACGAGGCCGCAGCGGGACTCGAAGCTCGCCCACTCGCCGTCGCCATCGGAGACGAAGAACGGGATCGCCCCCGGGCTGCCGAGGCCGTTCGGGTCGGTGAACCGGACGGCCAGCTCGACCAGCACGTGCTGCTCGCCCGACGGCGGCGGGGGGTTGGCCGGCGCGAACTCGGCGAGGGCATCGGTCGCGTCCCGGGTGACCCCGAGGACCTCGATCTCGTAGAGGCCGAGCACGTAGGCCTGGCCGACCGGGATCGGATCGTCGAACTGCCCGAGGCCGCCCGGTTCGAGGTCGGTCGACGGCGGCGCGCCCGGGGGCTGCTGGGGGATCGTGTCGCCCGGTGGGGTGGCGGGCGGCGCCGTCGGCGACGGCGCGATGGTGCCGGTGCTGGACGAGGAGATGGACGCGTCGTCGTCGTAGGCCCGACCGAGGAAGAACCCGGCCATGAGGCCGACGAGCAAGGTGAGGACGGCGACGGCCGTGGCGGCCACGGGGCTCACGCCCGAGGGGGCGGGGCGGTGCTCGGGGGCGGGGAGGAGCGCGCCGGGGAGCGGGCGCGGCGTGCCCGGCGGGCGGTAGTGCGGGGGCGGGCTCGGCGGAGCCGGCGGTCGAGCCATCCCCGTGACGCTATCGGCGGGTCCGGTCCGGGCCCCGACGCGCCCGGGTCCGTGCGATGCGGGCCCCCGCAGGGGTTCCGCTAGGGTACTCCACCCCTGGCAGCGTGGCCGAGTGGCTTAGGCAAGGGACTGCAAATCCCTGTACGCGGGTTCGATTCCCGCCGCTGCCTCCAAGGGATGGTCACGAGTTTCGGCCGTTCGGGTTCACATGATTTCCCGGTAGCCGAGCTCTGGCCCTCCCTTCGCCGGCGGCACGGCGTGGTGCTGTTGGATCGGCGCGAAACCGGTGCCGTGAGCGCGTCGTGGTGGTGCTGGGGGCGCGGTCGGGTCGTGCGCGGACGCGGAGAAGCAGCCCCGGGGGGCTGCTCTACGCCGGCGTGCTACGTGTGCCCGAAGACCAGGACCAGGCCGCAGCACGAGAACGGCTAGGCCGCTACGTCGGCACCGCCCCCTGGGTCCACCCCGACCCCGACCTCACCGCCACCGCCGCAGCCGAACATCTAGAGCTCGACCAGTCCGCGCATCCGCCAGTACCGCAAACCCCCGCCCACCACCAGAGGCAACCGCCGCTTCGATTCCGGCCCCGACAAACACACGCGCCTCGACACCACCCCACCCCACTGGGCCATCAGGAGCCGCTGAGATTGCGGATATGGAAAGCCGCAGCGTGCGGACCTAGAGGCGCCGGGGACCTTCACCTGTCAATGGCTAGTGGCCTGGGATCGTGCAGCCCGGCGGGTTCCGGCACGGCTCGCCGCTGACCGTACGCGTCGAGCCGCACACGTCGCCGCCGTCGCCGCCCGCCCGCCGGGCCCGCTTGCGGAGGGCGATGGCAGCCTTGACGTGCGGGTCGCTCTCGCCCTCGGCGAGCGGCGGGCGCGACGCGTCGGCGGCGCACCGCCTGATCCGGGTGACTACCTCGTCGACGTCGGCCTGCGGCCGCTCCAGCGACCGGGCACGCTCCAACAGCACGTCGACGTCGACGAGGCCGGCGCGGACGAGCGCGGTCGTGAACTCCACGTCCTTCTCGCGGTTGGCGGCGAGCTTGGCCACGTCGATCTTGTTCGCCTGCGCGTAGTAGCCGAACGTCTCGTGGTACTGGGACATCTCGCCGATAGCGCCCTCGACCTGGGATTCCTACGACCCGGACGGGTCGTAGGGGAACACGAGGTCGGTCTCGACGGAACGGGTCGCCTCCTCGGGCAGGTCCTCGTCGTCATACGAGCCGAGCACGCTCTGGCTGCCGATCACGATGATGTTGCCGTCGCCCGTGATCGTCGCCGCGGCGCGGACGACGTGCGCGAGCTGTTCGCGGTTCACTCCGCGGACGCGCCGCTGTCGGACGCCCGCCACGCAGCGAGCGCCCGCAGTCGCTCGTCCTCGGACAGCAGCCCGGCGAACGGCGTCATCTGGCGCATGTCCCTGCCGTGCGGCGACGGGTCCACAAGCCGCACGAGAAGCTCGCCGACAGGGCCGTCGAGGAGGCGCTGCCACTCATCGAGGAGGGCGTGCGCGCCGCCGCGGGCAACGGGGCGCATCTTGGCGATGTTGCGGCGGCCGACTTCGGCAGCGCGAGAGGGGTCGGCGGCGACCTTGCCCGCGACGGCGAACGCCAGGTAGAGGCTGCGCCTCTGGTCCCTGGTCGGCTGGTCGGTCCTGGCTCGCAGCGACTCGACGTCGGAGCGGAGGACGCGGCGGTGCGTCCCGACCGTCGTGAACGGCAGCAGGCCCTTCTCGCACAGGTCGGCGACGTGCTGGCGGGAACACCCGAGAAGCCGCGCCGCGACGCCCGTCGTCAGGCGCTCAGGCGTCGGGGGCGCGGCAGTCGTGCTTCCCATACGGGCACCATACCCGCTAACCCCAAAAACCGCAACGAACCGCTTGCCGAACGGAAAGGGGTTTCCGCCGCTCGGACGGCACGACGACGGGCACGCCATCCAGCCAACACGCCGACCGCGCCCAGCGCCGACGCTCCGCACGGGAACCAAGGAACCACCCGGGCGGCGCCCGGAACGAGCTGCCGCCAACCCGCCAGTGCCCCAGTTCCTCGGCGCAACCGATGCTCCGCTCGACCCGCCCACCCTGGACTCGGACAAGCCAGCCCACGGCATGTGTAGGCAACCCGCCGTTCGGGCGTAAGCGCCCTCACGCCAACGCCGGCATACCCCCTGGCCAGCGAAACGTGTGATCAACCCTCCAACTGCTCAGCCGTCGAGGGCGTGGAGCAGCACTGTGCCGGCGTCGGCGCTGAAGGCACAGAGGATGACCTCGGCCGGATCGGCCAGCAGGCCGGGACCGGCTGCTCGGTGGATGGTGCCGTCGACGCCGCCCCCGCCGAGCAGGGGATTCGTCCGCCGCGTTCACGATGGCGTCGACCGCCAGGGTCGTGATGTCGACCTGGCGGACCTCGATGCTCATCGGGTCCGCAGCGCGCTCAGGAGGCCCAGGTGAGGAAGTCGTCGAGCTTGGCCTGCATCTCGTCGCCGCTCGAGCCGGCGAGCACGATCTGCTCGTGGTCGTCGGTCTCGATCAGCACGAAGTGCGCATCGTCCGACGTCGCGCGCTCGACGGTCTCGGTGCGGTTGCGGAAGCGTCCCATGATCTCCATGCGGGCGTCCGTACCCCACGCTCCGCGGCGGGCAGACCGAACCGTTCATGACGATCTGATCTCGACGCGGCCGATCGGGTCGGGGCGCGCAACGCGGACGGGGCGACCAAGGTCACAGGCGCAATGTTGCGGTTCTGTTGCGAGATGCCGATAGAAAGGTGTCTTCCCAAGCAACGCCTGGAAAGGCGCGCCGCGCCGGGACGGATCTCGAAACGGGACCGTCATGTGGCGCAGCGTCCCCGTCTCCATCTCCCCCCAGGAGGGTCTCCGTGACCACGTCTCCCACCCTGCGCCGCCGCGCGCGTCGCCTGCCGCTGCTGGCCGTGTTCGCCATCGCGCTGCTCGCCGGCGCGGCCTGCACGCCGCAGCAGCAGATCGCCGCCGTGTTCGGCGATCGCGCTCCCGAAGCGCAGCGGGTCGCCCACTGCGAGTCGACCATGAACCCGCTGGCGGTCAGCCCCACCAACGACCACGGCCTGTTCCAGATCAACTCCCGGTACCACCGGGCCAGCTTCGAGCAGGTCACCGGCCAGCCGTGGCACATGGTCTACGACGCCTTCTGGAACACCGTGTACGCCAAGCACCTCCACGACAAGCAGGGCTGGGCGCCCTGGACCTGCCGCTACGCGGCCTGACATCCAGAGCGCTCCGTGACGTGGCCGCCGGCATCGCCGGCGGCCACCGTCGCGCTCAGCGGGCCTTCATCGTGCGGCCCTTGCCGCCGCCACCGCCGTTGCCGCCGCCCTTCGTGCCCCCGCCGTCGGTCGGCTCATCGGTGCCGGTCGAGGTCACGGTGACCACGACCAGGTTCGACTCGGCCGAACCCGAGCTGTTCGTGGCGACCACCTGGTACCGGAAGGTGCCGGAGCCCGGCGAGTCGGACCAGGTCGAACCGGAGCCGCCGACGGTCCCGAGCAGCGTGCGTCCCCGGTAGGAGCCGTTCTTGTGCCGGCTCTCCCGGTACACCTCGAAGGCCTTGACCGAGGCGTCCGCTCCCCAGCCGAGGGTGACCGTTCCGTCCGCCTGGGTGGCGGTCAGGACCGGCTCGGTCGGGACGGCCACATCCGGCTCCGGTTCCTCGGGCAGGCCGGTGGGGAGGAGTCCGGTGAGCCGGTAGCGGCCGAGGGAGGCGTAGTCGCTGTAGCCGCTCGTTGCGGGGTCGCCGGCGCCGACGCCGTCGACGATCACGGCGTAGGTGCCGGCGGGGACCGTGGCGTCGAGCTGCGCGCCCAGGCCCGGAGGGTCGACGTCGGCCACGACGGTGCCGGTGTCGTCGACGAGCCGGAGCGCGAGGTCGAGGTTGGCGCCGAGCGAGACCGGCGACGCCGTCAGCGCGAGCACCCCACCGTCGGTGGTGAAGGAGAACGCGTCGACGTCGGTGCGGCTCCCGATGTGGCCGGCGACATCGACCTGGGGCGCCAGCCGGGTGGCGTCGGCGAGGGTGTCGCCGTGATCGTCGGTGGCCGGCGTGCCGCCGTTGGTCGCGATGACGGTGAGGTCGTCCTCGCTGTTGTTCGCGTCGGCGTACTCCCCGCGCGACCACTGGCTGACCGGCGCGTAGTACCCGACTCCCATGATCGGCGCCCAGTCGCCGTGCCCGGCGTAGTACCCGACGGTGGAGGTCCCGTCGTGGCGCAGGCCGAGGTTGTGGCCGGCCTCGTGGCTGACGGCTTCGGCGATCGACTTCGCCGAGTACCCGTTCAGGTAGACCCAGGCCGGCTGGTACCGGTCGTGGGACCAGCCGGTGGAGTCCGAGCCGCCGTAGGCATCGAAGGTGCCCACGTAGGCGACGCCACCGCAGCCGTTGCAGTTGGTGGCGGTGGGGGTGACGACCACCCGGGTGCCGTACTGCTGGTCGCTCGAGGTCGTGCGCCGGATGGCGTCGATGCCGGGGTCCTCGGTCGTGACGTCGATGGCGAACGGGGCGAAGTCCTCGGCGACCCGCTGCCAGACCTCGATGATCACCTGTCGCTCCGCCTCGGAGAAGGTGGACGGATTCTGGTCGGTGTCGTAGGGCTGCGCCGGCGTCTTGTCGCCCCAGCCCGACGTGGCCGGGTCGTGGCCGTCGAAGTCGAGGTGGATGACCCGATCGGCGCCGGGGCGGGAGTGGAGGCGGAGCGCCTCGGACGTCGGGTGGTCGAGCCACGCCGGGTCGGTGACGGCGCTCGTCGCCGGCTCGGCGTGATCGGCGATGCCCTGGTCGATGAAGAGCAGGGCGCCGGTCTCGTCGAGCCAGAGCTCGTCGTCGGCCCGGAGGTGACGACGCAGCTCGTCGGGGCTGATGCCGTTCGCTCGCGCGACGTCGGGGAGCCGCTCGCCGAGCGCCCGGATGGCCGCCTCGCCGTGCATGCGCTCCTCGAGCACCGGGGCCGGGGCGCCGGGCGGTTCCGGCGGCGCAGCGCCGGCGCTGCCAGGTCCGGTGGCGAACGTGGCTGCGCCGACGGCGGCGGCGACGAGCGCCGCCACGATGCGGGCACGGCCGGGGTTGTTGCGGTTCTCGAGCACGGTTCCCTCCCAGGGTCTCCCTCTGGGCAGGACCATCGGCTGCTTCCCCCGCTGGGTTGAGCACTTCGCGCCGTTGCCTCGGATGCCGGGGCGGTGCCACTACCTTGCCGCCACGACTGCTGGACGACGAGATGAGGGGAATCTGTGATGGGGCTCTGCGAGGGACGGGTCGCGATCGTGACCGGCGCCGGCCGAGGCATCGGCCGGGAGCACGCGCTGATGCTGGCCGAGCACGGTGCGGCCGTGGTGGTCAACGACGTGGGCGGTGCGCCCGACGGCAGCGGCAGTGACGCGACGCCGGCCGAGCAGGTGGTGGCCGAGATCGAGGCCATGGGCGGTCGGGCCGTCGCCAACGCCGACGACGTCGCCGACTGGGACGGCGCCAAGCGGATGATCGACCAGGCCGTCGACGCCTTCGGTCGCCTCGACGTGCTGGTCAACAACGCCGGCATCCTGCGCGACCGGATGCTCGTGAACATGAGCGAGACCGAGTGGGACGCGGTCGTGCGCGTCCACCTGAAGGGCACCTTCGCCCCGGCCCGCCACGCCGCCGAGCACTGGCGGAACCAGGCCAAGGCCGGCGAGGAGGTGGACGCCCGCATCATCAACACCACCTCGGTGTCGGGCATCTACGGCAACATCGGCCAGACCAACTACGGCGCCGCCAAGATGGGCATCGCCGGGTTCACGATCATCGCTGCCCTCGAGCTCGCCCGCTACGGCATCACCGTCAACGCGATCTCGCCCGGCGCCCTCACGCGCCTCACCGAGGGCCTGCGGGCCGAGCCGCCGTCCGAGGCCGACCGCGAGGCCCAGTCGCCGCGCTGGATCGCGCCGATCTGCACGTGGCTCGCGTCGCCGCTGTCGAAGAACGTCACCGGCCGGGTCTTCCAGGTCCACGGCCAGGAGATCGCCATCGCCGAGTCCTGGCACCGGGGCCCCACCACCGACAACGTCGACGACCCCGAGGCGATGACCGACGTGGTCGCCCGCCTCATGGCCGACGCACGTCCGAACGCCGACATGCACGGCGACGACGCCGAGGGGCCGGGACGGCCCGGCCGCACGATCTGAACCGACCGCCGAGGTCCGGGCCGGTCCCGTCCCACCGCCGCGGGCAGCGGTGGGCGGTCACGGCCGTCTTCTTCGTCAACGGCGTCACCTTCGCGTCCTGGCTGCCCCGCATCCCCGAGGTGCGGGACCGCCTCGACATCGGCCTCGGCGTGCTCGGCGCCGTCCTGCTCGGAACGGGCCTCGGCGGGTTGCTCGCGAGCGCGGCCGGCGGCGCGCTGGTCGATCGGCTGGGCAGCCGGCGCAGCTGCGTCGCCGCCGGCGTCCTGCTGTCGCTGGGGTTGCCGCTCATCGCCGTCGCCTCCACGCCGGTCGCCCTCGCCGGCATCCTCGTCGCCCTCGGAGCCGTGGACGTGCTGACCGACATCGGCATGAACGTCCAGGCCGCGCAGGTCCAGCGGGAGTCGTCGGCGTCGGTGATGCAGCGCTTCCACGGTGCCTGGAGCGTCGGTGCGCTCACCGGCGCGGCCGTGGCCTCTGCCGCGGCCGCTGCCGAGGTGTCCCTCGGGTGGCAGCTCCTCGCCACCTCCGCGGTGCTGGTCTCGACGATCGCGTACGCATCCCGGCACCTGTCGGCCCGGGACGACCCACCGGCGCCCCAGCCCGACGGCACCCGGCGAGCGCCGGTCCTGGTCCTGCTCGCCGCCGTCGCGCTCGCCATGGCCATCGTCGAGGGGGCGCCGGGGGAGTGGGCGGCCGTGTTCGGCGCCGACGTCCACGACGCCGGACCCGGCGTCGCCGGGCTCGGGTACCTGGCCATGTCGGCCGGCATGGTCACGGGGCGCTTCACCGGGGATGCCGCCACCGACCGGCTCGGCCCCGAGCGCGTGCTGCGGGTCGCGCTCGGCCTCGTCGGCGTCGGTCTCGCCGTGGTGGTCCTGTCGCCGAGCATCGCCGTGGCCATCGCCGGGTTCGCCACCATCGGGTTGGGGGTGTCCGTGCTGTTCCCGGCCCTCTACCTGTCCGCGGCCGACCGCGAGGGCATCCCGGCCGGGCTCGGGCTGGGCGTCATGTCGACCGGTGCGCGCTTCGGCTTCCTCGTGTCCCCGCCGCTGGTCGGGGTCATCGCCGGTGCGACCTCGCTGCGGGTGGCGCTGGGCCTCGTGGTCGGCTCGGCGGCGATCGCGGCGCTGACCCTCGAGGCCGCCCTCAGCCGCGCCGGCCGCCCGGAGGCCGGCGCCGTCCAGGGTCGCTGACGTCCGGACAGCCCGCCGGCCGCAGGTCAGCGGTCCCGGGGTCCGGAGGTGGGGACCGCCACCACGAGCAGGCCGTCCTCGGCCCGGGAGATCCCGATCACGTCGTCGTCGGTGAGCGGGCCGAGGACCGACACCGACGGGGCACTGCCCTCGTCGAAGATCGCCTCGGAGGGGACCTCCCAGGCCGCGTCGCCTTCGGAGTCGAAGGCCTCGAGGAACGCCCCGCCGAAGCTGGCCAGCACCACGGTGCCGCCGTCCAGGCCGATGACCTGGCCGTCGTTGTTGGTGAAGCTGGTCGGCCGGGCCGTCCAGCGGACGGAGCCGTCGCCCAGGTCGAAGGCGCTGACCTCCTGGCCGCCGGTGAAGCCGACCAGTGCCTCGCCGGCCACGGTGAACCAGCGGGGGGCCCGCTGGCCCTCGTCGAGTACGACCTCCCAGGCCTCGTCCCCGTCGGGGCCGAGCGCCACGATCCGCTCGCCCTCGCCGGAGAGGCTCACCACGAGCCCGCCGCCGGGGGTGCTCACGACGCCTCGGCGGCCGGGGACCTGCCCGTCGAGCACGGCCACCTCGGTCACCGAGCCGTCGGTCGGGTCGAGACGGGCGATCCGGGTGGTCTCGCCCTCGCGCCAGCCCACCCAGGCCCCATCGTCCACGGGCACGAGGTCGAACGAGTTGCCCGACTCGAGCTCGGTCTCCCAGCGGTGGGACAGGTCGGTCAGGTCGTAGCCGAGGAGCCGGCCCCTCGCGACCAGGACCACGTGGTCGCCCAGGGCGAGGAGCTCGGTCCCGTTGCTGAGGCTGGGCTCGCCGGCGGCCCGGTCCGGATCGTGCCGGCGGCCGTCGAGCACGGTTCCGCTGGTGGCGTCGACGGCCACCAGCGCCGGGTTGCCGTCGGGCCCGGCCAGCGGTCCGTTCGCCTCGGCCACGGCCAGCACGACGTCGCCGTCGACCCCGACCCGGACGGGCGGCGCGATCCCCTCGACCCGCCAGAGCTCCTCCCCGTCCTCGATGGAGAGGCCGATGAGCAGCGAGCGAGATCGCTCGACGCTGCGTGCCTGGACGACGACCACGTCGCCGACCAGCGTGCTGCTGGTCGGGTCGCCGGTGTCGGGCACCAGGCTGCTCCACGACACGAGGATCTCGGCCAGCTCGGCCGGCTCATCGTCCTCGGGTTCGGCGGTGCCACCACCGGCCTGGGGCTCGAGCTGTAGGCCGGCCGCCTCCTGCTGGCGGGCGGCGAGCTCGGCCGCGGCCGGGTCGTCGAGGACGAGCACGTCGAAGGTGCAGCGCTCCAGGCGGGGGCTCCCGCTCACGCCGGCCGCCCGGCACGCCGCCTCGGCGGCCGCCCGCTCCTCGTCGGAGAAGTCCTCGATCCGGATCTGCCGGGCGGGGAAGGTCGGATCCCAGTAGTCGTCGGGACCGAGGCCGTCGGCGTAGTCGAACAGGGTCGTGTCGTCGGTGACGCGCCACGCCTCGGCCAGGCCGGGGTGGAGGTCCTCCCAGGTCTCTTCGATGAGGAGGCTCCCGTCGGCGAGCACGAGGTCGTTCGTGCTGTCGCCGTCGGCGTCGCCGAGCAGTCCTTCGAGGGAACCCCGGTCCTCCTCGGGCGGGTCGACGAGGACGCCCATCATCGTCGGGTGGAGGTTCAGGTGGACGGCGCCCTCGCCCTCGGGTCCCTGGATCACGATCTGGTCCTCGAGGCGGTGGACGTAGGTGTCCCCGGTGGTGCGGAAGGCCTCACCGAGGTCCAGCTCGACGAGCTCGCCGTCGATGCGCAGCACCTCGCCGTCGCCCACGACGGTGATGCGGTCCTCGGTGATCCGCACGGCCACGGCGGTGATGCCCGACACGTGCTCACCGATGGGCTCCTGGCGCCACTGCACCTCGAATCGACCGTCGTCACTGCGGCTGGCCACGAGCTCGGCTGCCGTCTGCAGCGAGTAGTGGCGCTCGTCGAAGGTGCTCTGGTGCGGTTCGCCGTGGCCCTCGCCGCAACCGGGGCAGGGGGGCGGCGGGGGGCAGTCGAGCGCCTGGCCGGGCGCAGCGACGCCGCCGGCCCAGTACGTCGGCCCACCGGGGCCGCCGGGGTTCAGGCAGTCCGGGTCGGGCTGGCAGGCGCTGAGGGCGAGCAGCCCGCCGACGCCGAGGACCAGGGAGAGGAGGAAGTGCTTCACGAGGTGACCTCCGTGGCGGCGGGCCGGGCGGCAGCCCGTTCGAGGGAGGGCAGGGAGTGGGCCCGCAGGGCCATGAGCCGCAGCAGCACGTGGGCCCGGTGCCAGCGCTGCACCTTGCGGGCAGGGGTGGCACCGCCGGCCGCGATGGCCGGGATGTCCCGGGCGAAGCGAGCAGCCGTTCCCTCGGTGCGCCGCTGGACCCGGCGGGTCTCCACCACCAGCGCCACGACGAGGCCGGCGGCCAGCAGCCCGGGCACCAGCCACCCGTCGAGGAGTGCGCCCCGCCACGCCTCGCGGGTGCCGAGGTCGTTCCAGGTGCCGTGGTCGAACGTCACGAGCGCAACGGCGGCCAGCGGCACGAGCGCCGTGATCCGCCGATCCTTGTGGGTGGCCCAGAACCCGAGCGCGAGGCCGACGAGGCCGGTCCACACGGCATGGCCGGCCACGGTGCCGACCTCGGTGTGCATGGTGGGGAACACCCAGCTGAGCGGGGTGTCGAAGCCGCTGCTCGACACCCGGGCCCAGAGCGCGTCCTCGTGCATCCCGTACCCGGAACCGGCGGCCACGCCGAGGATGGCGAGGTCCACGGCGCCCGGCGTGCCGGCGCCCCGCCGGCGGCGGAAGAGCACCAGCACCACGGCCAGCGGCACCAGCTTCATGAGCTCCTCGATGATCGGGACGGCGACGGTGAGCTGCCAGAAGTCCTGCTCGCCGAGCCAGTCCCCGGTCTGCCCGCCGAGGGTGAGCGAGAGCCAGATCGCGGTGAACCACCCGCCCAACCAGGCGCCGGCCACGTTGAAGAGCGTGCGGGACCGGGCCAGGTGGGACACCACGAACAGCCAGCCGACGATCCAGGCGTGGTGCCCGGTCGACGTGAGGAACCGGGACCAGTCGCCATCGACGAGCTGGGGCAGGCCCCACGCGAGGATCCCGATCGACACGAGCATCGACAGCCGGGCGATCCACGGCCAGGGGAGCCGCCCGAGCAGCCGTCCGAGGGCGCGCATCACTCATCACCCCCGTCGCCGTCGCCCGAGTCGCTGTCGCCCTGCCCGGGGTCGCGGTCTCGCGAGCCGAGGATGTCGTCGAGGGTCTCCTGCTTGTCGGTGTTGTACTTGTCGATGGTCTTGGCCCCGTCGACCGCGGTCTCGGTCGACTTCACGCCGAGCTCGAGGAGGTAGTCGAGGGCACCCTTCTTCTTGTGCTTCTTCGTGGCCTTGTCGTCGACCCGATCGTCGAACGCGTCTCGGATGATCTGCTCGTCCTCGGTGGGGTTGTCCCCGCTCAGGGTGTCGTGGGACTCCCTGGCGATGTCGATGAGCTCCTCGATGGCGTCCTTGCCGCTGTCGAGCAGGTCCTTGAGCGTCGGCTTCTTCTTCCCGCGCTCGCCCTCGTCGCCGTCATCGCCGTCGGGGGGTGGGCCGTCCGGAGGGGGTCCGTCCGGAGGCGGTCCGTCGGGGGGTGGCCCGTCCGGTGGAGGGCCATCGGGTGGCGGCCCGTCCGGCGGCGGCCCACCCGGCCCGCCGGGCCCACCCGGTCCACCGGTGCTCGGACCGAGGCTTGGAGGGGCGCCGGGGCCGGTGCCGGGCATGGGAGGCCCGCCGTTCGGACCGGAGGCCAGCGACTGCAGCCAGTCGCCGATCGCCTCGAGCACGCTCACCGCAGCCCCTGTTGTGTCCGCATGGCGGCGGAACCTACGGACGGGGCTGTGAGGAACCTGAAAGCGCGCTCAGCTGGGGCCGGAGCCCTCGCGGTCCTCGGCCGGGTCGCTCGTGCCGGCGCCGGGGTCGTCGGGCTCCATCTGGTCGACCCGCTTGCGGGCCAGGGCGAGCAGCCCGCCGAAGATCAGCAGCGGCGCGAGCACGAACAGGATCTCGTCCCAGCCGCCCTGGTGGGCGAGGATCCGCATCGCTGCGACGGTGACCATCTCCGCCACGGTAGGGGTGGCCGAGGTGGGTCCTCCACTCGCGGGTCAGGCGTCACCGTCGCCGGGGTCGGCGACGAGCGGCAGCACCCGGTAAGGGATCTGCTCGGTGAGGGCGATCTGGGTGGTGGTCCGCTCGATGCCACCCGTGGACAGCATCCGACCGATCAGCGGCTGCAGGTCGGCGTTGGTGGGGGCGACCACCCGGCAGAGCAGGTCGCCCGGCCCGGTGGTGGTGTGGACCTCCAGCACCTCGGGCAGCGTGGCCAGGTGGGAGACCACGGTCTCGAGGGCGCCCTGGGAGATCTCCAGGGTCACGAAGGCGATCACGTCGTAGCCGATGGAGCGCAGGTCGATGTCGGGCCCGTAGCCGGTGACCACGCCGCGCTGCTGCAGCTTCTCCATCCGGGCCTGCACGGTGCCGCGAGCGACCTCGAGCTGCCGGGCCAGCTCCATGACGCCGGCCCGAGGGTGCTCCGCCAGGCACTGCAGGAGTCGTCGATCCAGATCGTCGATGGCTGCCGGCACGGCTCGGCGGTCTACCACAGTGGCGTCGAAGGGGCCGATCGACGATGTGGCGCCGCCCGGGCGCGCTGCTACAGTGCCCGCTCCCGAGGGCCGTTAGCTCAGTTGGCTAGAGCACCTGCATGACGCGCAGGGGGTCGGGGGTTCGAATCCCTCACGGCCCACTCGGTACGCCCAGGTCCCACGACCTGGGCGTTCTTCGTTCTCCGGCGCGTGCCCCTTCCGCACCCCGAGCCGCCGTCGTACCCTGGGCGGCAGGCCGAAGGGGGACCGACATGGACATCCACCAGTGCCCGCGCTGCGAGCTGCGCTTCGCCAACACGAGCGAGCTCCGGCACCACTTCGAGTTCGATCACGCCGCTGACCCGCGCGTGTTCGAGCGGTTCCGGTACCGAGCGGGGCCGACGGAGGACGCCGCCCTGCGCACGATCCTGCTCGTCGGCAACCAGACCCTCGACCGTGACGCCGTCCTCGACGAGGTCACGAGCCGTGCCGCAGACGGTGCGCGGGTGCTGGTCGTCGTGCCGGCGACCCAGCACGGCCACGACGAGGGCGGCGGCGAGGACCCGGGCGCGGGGTTGGCCCGGCACCGGCTCGCAGCCACGATCGAGCGGCTCCGGGCCGCCGGCGTCGATGCGGCCGGCGAGGTGGGCGACGCGGACCCCTACGCCGCCGTGTGCCATGCCCTCGGTGCGCACGACGTCGACGAGATCCTGCTGTCGACGCTTCCGCCGTCGTCCTCGCGCTGGCTCAGCGTGGACCTCCCCGGGCGCCTGCGTCGCCACACCGCCCGCCCGGTCACGGTGCTCACGCCCGCGCCGGCAGACCGGGAAGCGAGCTGAACCGAGCGGGCGCGCCCCGTCAGGTCACTGGGAGGACGCGAGCCGCTCCATGGCGTTGCTGACGAGGCGGCGGGCCTCGTCGGCGACGGGTCGGATCGAGTCGGTGCCCACGATCGTGGCCATCAGGCCGGGGTCCATGGCCTCGATGACGACGTTCCCGCCGGTCTGGCGCACGACCACGTTGCAGGGGAGGAGCACGCCGATCTGGGGTTCGGCGTCCAAGGCCTGCCCGGCGAGGCCGGGGTTGCAGGCACCGACGATCACGTAGGGATCCATCTCCTTGCCGATCTTGTCGGCCAGGGTCGCCTGCACGTCGATCTCGGTGAGGGTGCCGAAGCCCTCTGCGGCGAAGGCCTCCTTGGTCCGGGCGAGCGCCTCGTCGAACGGCACCTCGAGCACAACGGTCTCTTCGAAGATCATGATCGGACTCCTCCTCGTGGGTCGTGTCGCGACCGTACGGCCCCCTCGACGCCGGTGCCCAGGGTCATCGGACACCAGGCGTCGGGGCAACGACGGTCGAAGGGCCCTGGCGCGAGCGCGGCCGGAGGCGCACGCTGGTCCTGGCGGGTCGGAGCCCGCCTCCGGGAACCACGTAGGGAAGGACCGCAGCCATGACCTCGCATCCGGTGTGGAGGCTCGAGATCACGTTCACCGAGGACGACAGCACGACGCGAGCAGATGCCATGCTCGACATCGCCGGCCACCACCATCACGGGTGGGGTCGGAGCCGTCGGAACCCCACAGACCAAGACGTGCCGATCATCGGCGAGGAGGTGGCTGCCGCCCGTGCGCTGATCCGCCTGGCCCACCAGCTGCTCGGCGCCGCCGCGAGCGACATCGAGGAGATCGAGCACCACCCGGTGCAGATCCACGCCTGAACCCCGGCTGCCTTCGCGGGTCGACCGCGCTGCCGTCGGTCAACATGGTGGGGCCATGACGATCCGCGCTGCCGCCTCCGCCTCCGCCTCCGCCGTCCTCGATCACATCGAGCCCGGCACCCACGTCATCGTCCCGTTGGCCAACGGCGAGCCGGTGTCGCTCCTCGATGCGCTCCAGGAGCACGCCGCCGGCCTCGACCGCGTGACCGTGCACCAGATGCACGGCCTCTACGACCGGCCGTTCCTCCACGGCGAGAACCGCGGCCGTCTCGACTACCGCGCCTACTTCCTGTCGCACGTGACCAGGAAGGCGTTCCACGAGGGTGGCTGCGACCTCGTGCCGTGCCACTTCTCCGAGGTCCCCCAGCTGCTCGAGGGCCTGACCGGACCCAAGATCGTGCTGGCCGCCGCGTCGCCCATCGACCGCCACGGGTGCTTCTCGCTGGGGACCAACGCGGACTACGTGGCCTCCTTCATCGGTCGGGTGCCGTTCTTCCTCGAGGCGAACGCCCAGATGCCGCGCACGTTCGGGCGCAACCAGCTGCACGTCTCGCAGGTGGCGGGCTGGGTCGAGGTCGACCGCCCGCTCATCGAGGTGCCGCCACCGGAGATCAACGACCTCGACGACCGCATCGCGGCCCAGGTGGCCGAGCGCATCCCCGACGGCGCCACCGTGCAGGTCGGCATCGGGTCCATCCCCAACGCCATCCTCGGCCGCCTCGGTGGCCACCGTGACCTCGGCCTGCACACCGAGCTGCTCAGCGACGGGGTGATCCCCCTCGTGGAGGCCGGCGTGCTCAACGGCACCCGCAAGCGCCGGCGGCCCACGAAGCTGGTCGCCACCTTCGCCCTCGGGACGCGCGGCCTGTACGACTTCATGGACGAGAACACGATCGTGGACATGCTCCCGGTGGACTGGGTGAACGATCCCCGCGTCATCGGCCAGGACGACTGCTTCGTGTCGGTGAACGCCACCACCGAGATCGACTTCCTGGGTCAGGCGGCCTCGGAGACGATCGGGGGCCGGTACTACAGCGGCTCCGGCGGCCAGACCGACTTCGCCCGCGGCGCGCAGTACTCGCGCAACGGCCAGGGCTTCATCGTGCTGCACTCGACGACCAACGACGGCAGCAAGTCCCGGATCTCGGCCCAGCTGCCGCCCGGCTCGGTCGTCACCACGCTGAAGAACACCATCGACAACGTCGTCACCGAGTGGGGTGTGGCCGAGCTCCGGGGACGATCGCTGCGCGAGCGGGCCGCCGCCCTCATCCGGGTCGCCCACCCCGACTTCCGCGACCAGCTCAGCCGGGAGGCGCGCGACCTCGGCTACCTGTAGCGGCCCGGCCTCGGCTCAGAGGGTGCCCGGCCTCAATTCAGAGTGTGGACGTGTCGGAGTCGAGTCCGAAGGCGAGCCGGCCGGCCATCTCGTAGGTCCGCTCGGCGGCCATGGCGTGCTGGGAGACGACGTTGGCGTCGCGGAACAGGCGCTCCAGCGCGCAGCGCTGGTAGACGGCCTCGCCACCGGCGGCTCGGTGCAGGCGGCTGACGACGTCGGCGCAGCGCTGGGTGGCGTCGGTGGTGGCCAGCCGCACCCGCCGGCGCTGCTCGATGCTGGGCTCGTCGCCCGCCTCGGCCGTGGCCCAGGCTTCCGCGTAGGCGTCCAGGAGGTACAGCCGGGCGCTGGCGATGGTGGCCTCGGCCTTGGCCACGTCGGCCTGGGCGCTCGGCCGCTCGGACAGGGTGCGACCCGAGCCCTGGGGCACCTTGCCGAGGGCGAGGGTCGTGAACTCCTCAAGCGCCCGCTCGGCGACGCCGATGGCCGTGCACCCGATGCCCCCGGCGAGCAGCGAGAACAGCGAGAAGCGGTAGAGGGCACCGTCGACCTGCGGGGTCGCCCGGGTGAGCTCCACCCAGCGGCCCTCGGGGACGAACGCGTCGGTGACCTCGTAGTCGGTGGAACCCGAGCCGCGCACGCCGAGCACGTGCCAGGTGTCGTGGAACGTGACGTCGTCTCGATCCAGGAGCACGAACGGCGCCAGCAGGCCGTCCTCGCGCGGTGTGACCTGGCCGTCGTCGTCGACGAGCAGCACCCCGCCCCCGATGATCGTGCAGTGCTGGGTGCCCGACCCCCACTGCCAGCGCCCCGTCACCCGGAGGCCGCCGTCGACGACGCGGGCCCGTCCCACCGGCGCCGCGAAGCCGCCGGCGATCGCGCCATCGGGCCGGAACAGCTCCTCGGCCCAGCGGGGCTCGAGCAGCCCGGCGGTGAGGGCGGTGGTGTTGGCGATGAAGCAGCACCACGCCACCGCCGTGTCGTGCCGGGCGAGCTCCATGAAGGTCTCGAGGCCCTCCAGCAGCGAGATCTCCGCCCCGCCGTACTCCCCGGGCACCCAGAACCGGAAGAAGCCCTCCTCGACCAGACCGTCGACGAGGTCGGGTGGCAGGCGGCGGAGCGCATCGATCTCCTCGCTGCGGTCGCGCAGCTCGGGCCCGAGCGCGGCGGCCCGCTCCGTGAACGTGTGCTCGCCCATCGCCCGCGCCTCCGATCTAGTGGTCGTGCTCGGCGGCGTCGGCCTCCGCCTTGGTCTGGTGCACGGTGCCCTCGGGGTGCTCCGGCGGCGTGTAGATCGAGTACAGGCGCAGCGGCTCGGTGCCGGTGTTGACCACGTTGTGCCAGGTGCCACCGGGGATGATCGCGGCCCAGTCGTCCTCGATGTCACGGACCTCGGAGAGGTCGTCCTTCGACGATCCCATCTGCACCTGACCCGAGCCCTGCTCGACGCGGATGAACTGGTCGAGGTCGTCGTGCTTCTCGACGCCGATCTCCTCACCGGGCTGGATGCACATCACCGTCATCTGCAGGTGGGCGCCGGTGAACAGCACGGTGCGGAACGTGTCGTTCTCGAGCGTGGCCTTCTCGATGTCATCGACCCAACCGGTCATGACGCCTCCTCGTATCGGGTTGTCCTGGTCGACACTCTGCCCGATCCCTCGCCGTCCTCGCGCGTCGCTACCGTCGACCCATGGTGCACGAGCCCTGGATCCCGCCGAGGCCCACGGCCGCCGAGCTCGTGCTCGGTGCCGGTGCCGGTGCGGGCGGGCGGCTCCTCGCCCCAATCGCCCGCCAGGTCCTGCGCAGCGGTCTGCGCTCGATGTTCCGGGACCCGGACGCCACCGACGACGTCGCGCCCGCCGCACCCGGCGACGCCGGCTGGTTCGGGCCCGACAGCGTGACGTGGCAGGTCCACGCCGACGCCTCGATGTTCGTCGCCGGCATCGCCGCCCTCGCCCTCCAGTCTCTGCACCCGCTCGCCATCGCCGGCGTCGCCGACCACTCCGACTTCGGGAGCGATCCCATCGGGCGCCTGCGCCGCACGGCCGCCTTCGTCGGCACCACCGCCTACGGGAGCGCCAGCGACGCGGCCGCGGCGTGCGCCGTCGTCCGCGCCGTCCACGACCGGGTCGTCGGTCGGGCCCCCGACGGACGCCCGTACGCCGCCAACGATCCCGACCTGCTCGACTGGGTGCACGTCACCGAGTTCGGCACCTTCGCGGCCGCCAACCGCCGCTACGGCGCCAATCCGATGGACGCCGACCAGCTCGACCGCTACGTCGCAGAGGTCGCTCGGATCGCCGTCGAGCTGGGCGACCCGACACCGCCCCGGTCGTGGGCGCAGCTCGACGACCACCTCGAGCGGCACCGCCCGATGACGGCCGTGGGGAGCCAGGCACGCGACGCGTGGCGCTTCCTCGCGGACCCACCCCTGCCCGCGCCGGTGCGAGCCGCGTGGCCGGTGCTGTTCCGTGGCGCGATGGCGTGCCTGCCGCCGTGGGCGACCGAGCTGTGGGGCGTGAGCCGCCCGACGACGGCCGAGCGGGCCGCCTGCCGCGCCACGGTCCGCTCGCTCGGCGCCGTGCTCGGTACCCCGCCCGGTCTCGTCGACGCCAAGAACCGGGCGCTGGCGGCCGCCTCCTAGCACGCTCGCGTAGGGTCCGGCTTCCGCACCGTCCAGGGGGAAGAGGCCATGCGAGTCCCGCTCACCGTCCGAGACCACATCGACCGTGCCGAGCTCGTCTACGGCGACCGGATCGCGTTCGTGGACGAACCCGACCAGCCGGCGCAGTCGTGGGGCTCGGTCACCTACCGGGAGATGGCCGCCCGGGCCCGCTCGATGGCGGTCGCCTTCGACCAGATGGGGGTGAAGCACGGCGAGCGGGTCGCCATCGTCAGCCACAACTCGGCCCGCCTCCTCACCGCGTTCTTCGGGGTGAGCGCCTACGGCCGCGTCCTCGTGCCGATCAACTTCCGCCTCAACCGCGAGGAGATCGCCTACATCGTCGAGCACTCCGGGGCATCGGTGCTGCTGATCGATCCGGCGCTGGCCGACGACCTCGCCGGCGTCGAGGCCGAGCACACGATGGTGCTGGGCGCCGACACCGACCAGCAGCTGTTCCGGGCCGTCGGCGAGCCCATCCCGTGGGAGCCCGACGAGGACGCCACCGCCACCATCAACTACACGAGCGGCACCACGGCGCGGCCCAAGGGCGTGCAGCTCACCCACCGCAGCCTGTGGCTGAACGCCGCCACGTTCGGCTGGCACATGGGGGTCAGCGACCGGGACGTGTACCTGCACACCCTGCCGATGTTCCACTGCAACGGCTGGGGGATGGTGTACGCGGTCACGGGGATGGGCGGCCGCCACATCGTGCTGCGCCAGATCGACGGCGCGGAGATCCTCCGCCGCATCGACGACCACGGCGTGACGCTGCTGTGCGGGGCGCCCGCCGTGGGCTCCATCGTGCTCGACGCCGCCAGCTCCCTCGGCGACGACGTGCCGGGCCGTGGCACCACCCGGTGGGTCATGGCCGGCGCCCCGCCGCCCACCGCGACGATCGAGGCGGTCGAGCGCGACCTCGGTTGGGAGTTCGTGCAGATCTACGGCCTCACCGAGACCTCGCCGCTGCTCACGATCAACCGCGGTCGGGCCGAGTACGACGACCTCGATCCCACCGAGCGCGCCCAGAAGCTGTCCCGTGCCGGCGCCCCGGCCATCGGCGTGCAGCTCTCGACCAGCGAGTCGGGCGAGGTGCTGGCCCGGTCCAACGTGGTGCTCGAGGGCTACTGGGAGCAGCCCGACGCGAGCGCCGCCGCCCTGGAGGGCGGGTGGTTCCACACCGGCGACGGCGGGTTCCTCGACGAGGACCACTACCTGCACATCTCGGATCGCAAGAAGGACGTGATCATCTCCGGCGGCGAGAACGTGTCCTCGATCGAGGTCGAGGACTGCCTGTTCTCCCATCCGGACGTGGCCGAGGTCGCGGTGATCGGCGTCCCCGACGAGAAGTGGGGCGAGATGGTCAAGGCCCTGGTCGTGCTCGCGCCGGGGGCCACCGCCGACGAGGCCGCCCTCATCGAGCACTGCCGCTCGAAGCTGGCCCACTACAAGTGCCCGAAGAGCATCGACTTCCGCGACGAGCTGGCCCGCACCGCGACCGGCAAGCTCCAGAAGTTCAAGCTGCGGGCGCCGTACTGGGAGGGCCAGGAGCGCCAGGTCAACTAGGAACCAGGCGGGCCGCTTCCTACGATGCGCAGGTGCGCATCCGGCGACCCCTGCTGCTCCTGGCGCTGCTCGTCGCCGTCCTCGCCGTGGCCGCGCCCGCCGCGGCGCACACCCAGATCCAGCGGGCCGTCCCCGGACCCGGTGAGTCCGTCGACGGCGAGGTGGACTCCGTCGTGCTCGACTTCCTGGACCCGGTCGTGCCCACCCCGGAGATCACCGTCACCGGCCCCGACGGCGAGCTCGTGGACGGCCTCGCCCCCGCCGAGCTGATCGCCGACGACGTCGCCGTCGCCCGCTTCGACCCGCTGACCGTGGGTGGCGAGTACCGGGTGGACTACACCTTCGTCGCCCTCGACGGCGACGAGCAGGTCAGCGCCCACACGTTCACGTTCGAGCCCGACAGCGGGCTCGACCTCGCGGTGCGTCCGCTCCTCGCCTGGCTCGTCGGCGGCGTGCTGCTCGTGCTGCTGGTCGCCGCCGTGCTCGGCCGGCGTCGTTCCGGCAGAGGAGCCGAGCCGGCAGGCGAGGCGACCCAGAAGCACAGTGCGTTACGGCGGCGAAGCCGCCAGCCGGACCGCGCGGGGTCGTGACCCGTCCGTCGAAGGTCTTCATCCGTCCGTCAGACTCGCCGGCGTGCTGCCGATCACCCTCGACACCGTCCGGATCTTCGTCCACGTGCTGGCCGCGACCATCTGGGTGGGCGGCCAGCTGACCCTCGCAGGCCTGCTGCCCGGCCTGCGCACCCTCGGCCCGGACGCCCCCCGCACGATCGCCCGGCGGTTCAACCGCATCGCCTGGCCCGCCTACGGCGTGCTGCTGGTGACGGGGGTGTGGAACCTGTTCGAGGTCAGCTTCGGTGACCGCGGCACGGACTGGCAGGTGACCTTCTTCGTCAAGCTCGTCGTCGTGGCGCTGTCGGGTCTGTCGGCGGCGACGCATGCGATGTCGGCGAGCAGGGCGGTGCTCGCCATCGGGGGCGCGGTGGCCGGGTTGTCGAGCCTCGCCGCGCTGTTCCTCGGGGTGCAGCTCGCCTTCGGTTGAGGTGTCGCGAGGGCTGAACGCCAGGCCACGCAAGGAGCATCCGCGCCCTGCCGGGTGACGTTGGCCAGACTGCGCCTCCGACATCACACCCCTTCCAGGAGGAAAAATGAACAAGAGCGAGCTCATCGAGCAGGTCGCCAAGCAGGCAGGCGTCGACAAGAAGACCGCCGGCGACGTGCTGAAGGGCTTCGAGGAGGTCGTGCTCGCGGTGACCAAGGCCGGCAAGGAGGAGATCTCCTGGACCGGGTTCCTGAAGTTCTCCCAGGGCAAGCGCAAGGCCGGCACCGCCCGCAACCCCCAGACGGGCGAGAGCATCAAGACCAAGGCCAAGAAGATCCCCAAGGTCACCCTCGGCGCCACCTTCAAGAAGGTCGTGAACGGCGAGTCGCCCGCACCCAAGCTGGCGAAGTGAGCCGGACCGGTCGCTGACCGGTCCCTGCATCGAAGACGTCTTCGGGCCGGCCGCTGGCCGGCCCGAGCCGCGTCCGGGGTGCGGCGGGAGCGGACTGGCCCGCCCGGTGCCCCGTCGGTGACGATGGGGTGGTGCGCCGCCTCCTCGCCACCCTCGCCCTCGTCAGCGTGCTCGCCCTCGGCGCGCTCGCCGGCACCGCGGTGCCGGTCGCGGCCCAGGCCGACGAGCAGGTGACGACGACGGCACCCCAGGGCGGTGACATCATCCCCCAGCCGAACTCCGGCAGCGAGCCCGAGGACGCCGGCGACCGCGGCGGCGCGCTCCAGACCGCGCTGTTCATCGGCCTGGTGGGCGCCATCGTCGTGGCGGGGGCGGTCATCGTCCGCCAGAGCCGCGCCGCGCGTGCCGAGCGCGGCTTCTGAGCGGCCCGCTCAGTCCACCAGGGCCCGGCAGGGGTCGGCGCCATCGACGAACCCGGCGCGGAACGCAGCGGTGCGCTCGAACGCGCTGGCCTCGGCCTCTCCGCCGAAGGTGAGGAAGGCGATGATGATCTCGTCGAGGTCGCCGGGTGACAGCACGAGGCGCTGCTCGGGGATCGTTCGACGGAACTCCGCGGCGGCGAAGGTGCCGGTGAGGCAGTCGGCGTGCAGGCCGGCGACGACCTCGTCGGTCGGGTCGATGCCGAGCTGGTCCTGGGCGGCGAAGGCGTAGATGCGGGCCAGCTCGCCGCCGAACGCGAAGTCGCCGATCTCGGCGAGCGCCGGGATCAGGTCCTCGCCGTCCATGTACGCGGTGTCGTCGGCGACGCAGTAGAAGGCGGCCAGCTCCAGCTCGCCGCCGGAGATCTCCTCGTCGCCGCAGGCGAGGGCCCCGTCGGCGGGATCGATGACCTCGAAGCCGTCGACCGGGTCCCAGACCTCGTCCTGCTCGGCGAACAGCGCGGCGTAGAACGACTCGAGGTCGGCCACGAGCGGCTCGAGCAGCTCGTCGAGGGGGAGGTTCCCACCGGTGGCCTGGTCGGTGGGGCTGCCGAAGGGGATGGCGACGACGGCAGGCGGCTCGTCGGCATAGGTGGCGCAGGCGGCCGGGCCCTCCTCGTAGCCCTGCTGGAAGGCGCTGACCCGGTCGAACCCGGAGCCGTGGGCGGTGGTGGCGTACCCGGGCACGCCGAGGGAGTCGCGCAGCTCGAGCAGCCCGCCGACGGCGGAGTCGAGGGCGTCGGCGCCCGTGTGGAACGTCGGGATCCGGTCGTCCACGTCGTCGACCCAGGCGCCGGCGAAGCAGTCGGCCTGGAGCTCGAGGGTGACGGTGGCGCCGCGCACGCCGGCGCGGGCCTGCACGGCGTGGGCGAACTCGTGGGCCATCACCAGACCGACCGTGAGGGAACCGAACCGCTCCTGCAGGGCGGGGATCAGGTTCTCCCGGTCCCAGGCGATGAGGTCCTCGGCCGGGCAGTACAGCGCGTTCTCGGCGATCTGGTCGTAGGTCACCGGGTCCGGGCCGCAGGCCGGGAGGGGGGAGCGCGGGCCGTAGGGGACGTAGCCCCCGGCGAGGGGGCGGAACTCGATGTCGTAGACCTCGACCATGGTCCGGGACCAGTAGGTCCGCAGGTCCTCGAGGGCCAGCTCCGTGACGTCGTCGGGGTCGGTGAGGACCTCGCCGGCGGGGATCTCCGGTTCGGGCCGGACCAGACGGTCGTCCCGCAGCACCAGGTCGGACTCGCTGCACGCTGCGGCGAGGACGGCCACGACGAGCAGGAGCGGCAGCGACCGGCGACGCATCGCGTCGACGCTACCGGCGGGGTCGACGCAGCCGTCGCCGGGCGCCGTCGTACGCTGGGCCCGTGGCACACGGCACGATCGACCGCGAGCGATGGGGCCAAGACGTCGTCCTGGCCGACGGGTCCACGGTGCACATCCGCCCCATCGATCCCTCCGACGGGGACGCGCTGGTGGCGTTCCACGGCCGCCAGTCCCGCGAGTCGGTGTACTTCCGCTACTTCAGCCCGCGGCCGAACCTGTCCGACGAGGACATCCGCCACCTGACGACGGTCGACGGAATCGACCGGATGGCCTTCGTCGCCGCACGCGACGACGAGATCCTCGGGGTGGCCCGCTACGACCGCTACCCGGACCGCCCCATCGCCGAGGTGGCCTTCTTCACCGACGATCAGATGGGCGGCAAGGGCATCGCCACCCTGCTGCTCGAGTACCTGGCCGCCTACGGCCGCGAGATCGGCATCAGCCGGTTCGAGGCCACCGTGCTGCCGTCGAACCGGCGCATGGTGCGGGTGTTCCAGGCCGCCGGCTACGGCGCGTCGAGCGCGTTCTCCGACGGCGTCATCGAGGTCACCTTCGACATCGAGCCGAGCGAGGAGGCGGCGCAGGCCATGGCCGAGCGGGCCCGCCGGGCGGAGCGCCAGTCGGTGGTCCGCCTGCTCGAGCCCCGCGCCGTGGCCGTGGTCGGTGCCGGGCGGAACCCGCGCAGCATCGGGCACCGGGTGCTGCGCAGCCTGCTGGGCGGGCCGTTCCACGGGCCGGTGTACCCGGTCCACCCCGAGGCCGACGCAGTCGCCGGCGTGAAGGCGTTCCGCAGCGTGACCGAGCTGCCCGACGAGATCGACGTCGCCGTCGTGTGCGTGCCGGCCGCCGAGGCGAACCAGGTCATCGAGGACTGCGGCCGGGCCAGGGTCGCAGCAGCCATCGTGATCTCCGCCGGGTTCGCCGAGACCGGCCCGGAGGGCAAGGCCCGCCAGGAGGAGCTGCTGGCCACGGCCCGGCGGTTCGGCGTGCGCATCCTCGGCCCCAACTGCCTCGGCGTCATCAACACCGACCCCGACATCCGCTTCCAGGCGACCTTCGCCGGCATCGTGCCCAAGCCGGGCCGGGTCGGCCTGCTCAGCCAGTCGGGCACGCTCGGCGCGGTGATCCTCGGCCACGCCCGCGACGCCGGCCTCGGCATCTCCAGCTTCGTGGCGGTGGGCAACAAGGCCGACCTGTCGGGCAACGACATGCTCCTGTACTGGCTGGACGACGACCGCACCGATGTCGTGCTGCTCTACCTCGAGTCCTTCGGCAACCCCCGCCGGTTCGGCCGCAACGTCCGCCAGGTCGCCGCCCGCAAGCCGGTCTTCGCCGTGCGCACCGGCGCGGTGATGGATGCCCTGATCGCCGAGGAGCAGGCCGAGGACTGGCTGGACGACGCCACCATCGACGCCCTGCTCCGCCAGACCGGGGTGGTCCGCGTCCCCACGGTCACCTCGCTGCTGAACGCGGCGATCGTGGCCGAGAACCAGCCCGTGCCGGCCGGCAACGGCGTCGTGGTCATCGGCAACAGCGGCGGCAGCGCGTCCATGGCCGCCGACGCCTGCGTCAACGCCGGGCTGCGGATGGTGACGCTGTCCGAGCAGACGCTGGCCGCCATCGACGAGGTCCGCCTCCACGGTCGTCGCACCACCAACCCGGTCGACCTGGCCTTCGACGCATCGCCCGCGGACTACCGGACCGTGCTCGACGCGGTGCTCGTGGACCCGGAGGTCGACGTCGCCCTCGTGGTGCACGCGCCCGACGACCCCGACGAGCCCGGCGAGGTCGCGGCCGCCCTCGACCAGGCGGTCGCCGAGCACCCGGCCAGCACCGTCGTGTCCTGCATCTACGGGCAACGGACCACGGTCACCGACGGCGGCGTGCCGATGTTCGCCTTCCCCGACGACGCGGCCTACGCGCTCGGTTGGGTGGCGCGCTACGGGGTGTGGCGCTCCGCCGAGCTGTCCGGCGAGGTGCTCGCCTGTCCGACGTCGGACGAGGTCGTGACCCTGGTCGAGCGCCTGCTCGCCGACGACGAGCGGATCGAGCTGGAGCCGGACGCGGCCCGAGGGCTCCTGCGCGCCGGCGGCATCGAGGTCGTGCCGGTCACGGTCGTGCGCAGCCCGGACGACCTCGAGGGCCTGGAGGTCAGCGGCCGCGTGGCCCTGAAGGCCGAGGCCCACGACGTGGGCGCCACCACCCAGCGCCGGGGAGTGGCGCTCGACCTGCACGACCACGATGACGTGCTGGCCGCCGCCGCCGCCATCGTCGAGGGCATGGGCGACGATGCGTGGCCGATGGTGGTGCAGGAGATGGTCGAGTCGGGCGTCGACGTCCGCATCAGCATCGCCACCCACCCCGTCGTCGGTCCGGTCGTGCGCCTGGGCCCGGGCGGCGGCGCGGGTCGCTTCGCCCCCTCACCCCGTCGGGTGCTGCCCCTCACCGACCAGGGCGCGGACGAGCTCATCACCGAGTCCGGTCTGCACGAGGTGCTCGACGACGACAGCCGCCGCCACGTGACCGAGCTCGTGCGCCGCCTGTGCGCCATCGTCGACGCCGCACCGGAGGTCACCGAGCTCACATGCGACCCGGTCATCGTCCGCGCCGACGGCGCCGACGTCATCGAGGTGCGGGCCACGCTCGCCGACGTCGCCGCCGACGACGTCCCCCTCGTCCGCCGCCTGTGACGGGCTACCTCGGCAGCCCCAAGACGCGCTCGCCGAGGATGTTGCGCAGGATCTCCACGGTGCCGCCCATGATGATGTAGCCCGGGGCGTAGCAGATGTTGCGGGCGACCCGGCGGCGCAGGCCCTCGTCGGCGAGGGTGGCGTGGGGGCCCAGGACCCGTCCGCAGAAGTTCGCGACCTTCACCTCGAACTCGGTGCCGATGGTCTTGGTCGCGGCCGAGAAGCCCTGCGGTGCCTGCTGGAGCGTCTCGCGCAGCACGAGCAGGCGTCCGATGCGGTACATCGACTCGATCTCGGCGATCTCCTGGCGCAGGTTCGGATCCTCGAGGCCGCCGTGGGCCCGGAGGAAGTCGAGGCAGTCCTCGTACAGGCGCTTGTTGGACACGAGCCGGTCGATGCCGCCGCGCTCGTGCTCCATCTGGCGCATGACCTGCTTGAAGGAGTTGTTCTCGGTGCCGACCATGTTCCCCGCCGGCACGCGCACGTCGTCGAAGTAGATCTCGCAGAAGTGGTCGTCGTCGGTCATGTCCCGGATGGGCTTCACGGTGATGCCGGGCGAGGTCATGTCGACGATGAACTCCGACAGGCCCTTGTGCTTGGGGGCGTCGGGGTCGGTGCGGGCGATGAGGTAGCACCAGTCGGCCTGGGCGCCGCCGGAGTTCCAGATCTTCTGGCCGTTGACCACCCACTCGTCGCCGTCGCGCACGGCGTTGGTGCGCAGGGAGGCGACGTCGGAGCCGGCGTCGGGCTCGGACATGCCGATGCACCACATCGACTCGGCGGCGATGATGCCCGGCAGCCAGCGCTCCCGCTGCTCCGGCGTGCCGAACTGCAGCAGGGTCGGGCCCATCTGGCGGTCGGCGAACCACGAGCTGGCGATCGGCGCGCCCTCGGCGATGAGGGCCTCGTAGACGACGAAGCGCTCGAGGGCCGAGCGGCCGCCACCGCCGAACTCCGTCGGCCACGTCATGCCGATCCAACCCCGCGCCGCCAGCTCCTTGGCGAACGCGTCATCGGGCTGGGCGATCCAGGAGTCCTCCTTGAACCAGCGGCCCTCGGTGGCCTTGCGGCCCACCTCATGGGCCTCGTCGGCGAGGGCGAGCAGCTCCGGCGACCACGAGAAGTCCATGCTCGGGGACGCTACAGGTAGGTTCTGCGCCGCCGTGAGTCGCCGCATCGTCTACGTCGTCGGGAAGGGCCGGAGCGGGTCGACCCTGCTGGACGACCTCCTCGGCACGGTCCCTGGGGTCGCCTCGCTGGGCGAGCTGCGCCTCCTGTGGTCCCGCGGCTTCACCCCGGGCTACCGGTGCGCGTGCGGTGAGCTGGTCGCCGACTGCCCGGTGTGGTCCGGTGCCGTCGTCGACGCCATCGGCTCCACGTCCGCCGACGCGCTGGCCGAGGTCGACGCCCTCCAGGACCGGGTGCTGTCGTGGTCACACGTGCCCCGGCTGCTCGCCCGCGGACCGGGCGATGACGACCGCGCCCTCGGCGAGGTGATGGGCCGCCTCTACGCCTCGCTGGCCGAGCGCCTGGACGCCGAGGTGCTGGTCGACTCCTCGAAGTGGCCGCTGCCGCCCGGCGCCTTCGACGTGGTGCCTGGGTTCGAGGCCTGGGTGCTGCACCTGGTGCGCGATCCGCGGGCCGTGGCGCACAGCTACCAGCGGCGCAAGGGCGGCGACGGCCAGCCCGAGCTGCCCCGCTTCGGGGCGCTGCACACCTCGCTGTCCTGGGGCGCCCGCAACGCCGCGGCCGAGCTCGGCCGGCGACCCGTCCCCGCCGAGCGGTTCCGTCGGATCCGCTACGAGGACCTCGCCGCCGACCCGCGAGGGACGCTGCGGTCGCTGGGGGAGTGGCTCGGCATCGGCGACGCCGACCGCGCCTTCGTCGACGACCGCACGGTGCGGCTGGGCGAGGCCCACCTCGTGGGCGGCAACCCCCGCCGGCTGGATCGGGGCGACATCGAGATCCGGGCCGACCAGGAGTGGTCGGGCGGGTCCGCCTCGCGCAGCCAGCGCCTCGTCGGCGCGCTCACCGCGCCGCTCCGAGGCCGGTACGGCTACCCGGGGTCGCGCTGATGCGGGTGCTGTTCGACATCGTGCACCCGGCCCACGTGCACTTCTACCGCCACCTCCACGACCTGCTCCGCGACGAGGGCCACGAGACGCTGGTCGTCGCCCGGGACAAGGAGGTCACCCTCGACCTGCTCGGCGCCTTCGGGATGCCGCATGAGTGGACCGGCCACGCCGGCGCCAAGTCGACCCTGGCCCGGGCCGCCGAGCTCGTCACGCGGGACGTCGCCCTCACCCGCTGGGCCCGCCGCTTCCGACCCGACGTCGTGCTCACCCGCAATCCCGCCGGCGTCCACGCCGGGCGCCTCGTCGGCGCCTGGACCGTGTACGACAGCGTCGACGGGCGGGCCGCCGGCGTGCACTTCCAGCTCGGTGCCCCGCTGGCCCACGTGATCACGTCGCCGAACTGGCTGGACGAGGACTACGGCCCCCGCCACCGCCGCTACCGGGGGCCCAAGGAGCTCGCCTACCTGCATCCGGGCCGGTTCACGGCGGATCCCGGTGTGCGGGCCGAGCTCGGCGTCCCGGACGGCCAGCCCCTGTTCGTGGGCCGCTTCGTGGCCAACGACGCCGTCCACGACGCCCACACCGTCGGCCTCGACACCGCCCAGCGCGCCGCGCTCGTCGAGCGCCTGCAGGCGCGGGGTCACGTGGTCATCTCCAGCGAGGAGGCGCTGCCCGACGAGCTCGAGCCGCTCCGCTACCGACTCGGGCCGGAGCGCATCCACCACGTGCTCGCCGCCGCCGACCTCTTCGTCGGCGACTCCGGCTCCATGGCCGCCGAGGCCGGCGTGCTCGGCACGCCGGCGCTGCGGCTGTCGTCCTGGGTCGGGCCGGTGCGCGGCTACCTCGGTCGGATGGAGCGCGACTACGGCCTGGTCCGGTGCTTCACGCCCGACACCCGGGCCGGCTTCGACGCCGCCCTCGGCGAGGTGCTCGCCGACCTACCGGCGGCCAAGGCCGGCGCGCAGGCGGCGGCCGCCCGCTTGATCACCGACTGCGACGACGTCACCGCCTGGTACCGGGCCCTGCTCGACGAGCTGGTCGCCCGCCCCGAGGCTCCCGGCCGACGCCGGTTCCTCCGCGGCACCCCCTGAACGAAGTGGCAGTTCCCACGTCACGCGGTGGCCGGCGGTGTGACAGCAGCACTGCCAGTTTCAGTCGATCGGATGCCCGGAATGCGGCAAAGATCCTGGGGTGACGGGCGGCACGGCTGGTTACGGATTCCGGAAGCAAGGACATCACGATCACCGGGCTCTGGCGCTCCAATGGTGTGGCGCCGGAGCCCGGGATGTCTCAGCCGGCGGACATCCCGGCGAACACCGCTCTGGACCACGGCCGGACGAGCTCGCGCAGCTCGGCGCCCTCGTCGTCGGTCAGATGCGACCACGCCGGTGCAGCCAGGCGGTCGGTGCGGTCCTCGATCTGCTGGCGCAGGTCCCGCCCGGCGTCGGTGAACGACCCGTCGGCGTCGAGCAGCCCCCGAGCGACCAGCCCGTCGACCGCAAGCGCCCACTCGGTGTCGGGCCACGCCCGGGTGGCCTTCAGCACGTCGGCGCCGACATCGCCGGAGGCCGCGTGCACGACGAGGGCCTCGAGCCCGGAGAGCTCTGCATCGACCAGCGCGACCAGGTGGCCGTCGCCCCGGTACTCCCGCAGCGCGGTGATCGCCCACCACACGCGCAGGTGGTCGTCCTCGGGGACGGGCAGGGCCGCGTGGGCGGCGGCGAGGGGTCGACCGACGCAGCGCTCCAGCAGCCCGGCGGTGGCCTGCTCGGCCAGGTCGGCGGCGCGGGTCATCTCGGATGAGGTGACGGCATCGCCGAGCCGATCTCGCAGCACGCGGTCGACGGCCCGGTGGCGGGCGGCGAGCACGTCGGGGACGTCGATGCCCTCGGGGACCCCGTCCATGGCGTGGAGCACCAGCGACGGGTTGAAGTTGTAGAAGGTGGCGACGACCGTGGCGGCCGACACCCGACCCATCGCCGCCGACCGGGACAGGAAGTAGCCGGTGCGGCCCTTGACGCCGAGGGCGGCGTACTCCTCGGTCGCCTCGGGGGCGAAGTAGATGAACCCGTGGTACGGCTCGAGGGTCCGCCAGCACTTGCGGGCCCGGGTCGCGTCGGCCGCGGTCACGAGGCCAGCAGCACGATCTTGCCGAGCTTGCCGCCCTCGGCGAAGCGGTCGAAGGCCGCCTCGGCGTCGGCCATCGGGAACGTCGCCTCCACGGGCACCGTGAGCGCGCCGGTCTCGACGTGGGGCAGCACGTGGCGGATCATCGCCTGGGCCGCGTCGGCCTTCTCCTCCAGCGGGCGGGACCGCAGGGTCGAGGCCCGGATCGTGCCCCGCTTCTGCATCAGGTCGACCAGGGAGAGCTCGGTCTTCGGGCCGGCGCCGACGCCGATCACCATGATCCGGCCCCAGGTCGCCAGCGCGGTGATGTTGCCCGGCCAGTTCGGGGCGCCGACCAGCTCGAGGATCACGTCGTAGGGGCCGGCGTCGACGAAGTCCTCCGGCAGCACGACGCGCTGCGCCCCGAGCGACGCCACGGTGTCGTGGTGCTCGGGGTTGCGGACGGTGGCGGTGACCTGCGCGCCGGCGGCCGCAGCCAGCTGGACCGCGGCGGTGCCGACGCCGCCGGCGGCGCCATGGATGCAGACCCGTTCGCCCATGGAGAGGCCGACCTGGGAGAACAGGGCGTCGTGCGCGGTGGTGAAGGTCTCGGCGAAGCCGCCGGCCTGCTCCCACGACAGCGACTCGGGCACGGGCAGGAGGTGGCGCTCGTGGACCACGGCCAGCTCGGCCATGCCACCGCCACCGACGACGGCCATGACCCGGTCGCCCTCGGCGAAGGCGGTGGCGCCGGGGCCGAGCCCGACCACCTCACCGGCCAGCTCGAGGCCGGGGATGTCGGCCGGGCTGCCGGGCGGGGCGGGGTAGAAGCCCATCACCTGGAGCCGATCGGCGGCGTTGATGCCCGCGGCCCGCACGCGCACGAGCACCTCGCCCGTACCCGGCACCGGGTCGGGGGCCTCGGCCCAGTGGATCGCCTTGTCGCGGATCGTGACCGCGCGCACGCTCAGCGCTCGCTGATCGGCACGTACGGGCGCTCGCCGGCGCCGGTGTAGAGCTGGCGGGGGCGGGCGATGCGCTGGTCCTGCTCGATGAGCTCCTGCCAGTGCGCCAGCCAGCCGGCCGTGCGGGGGATGGCGAACAGCACGGTGAACATCTCCGTCGGGAAGCCCATCGCCTGGTAGATGAGGCCGGAGTAGAAGTCGACGTTCGGGTAGAGCTTGCGGCTGATGAAGTAGTCGTCGGAGAGCGCGACCTCCTCCAGCTTCAGCGCGATGTCGAGCAGCGGGTTCTTGCCCGTGACCTCGAAGACCTCGTCCGCGGTCTGCTTGATGATCTGGGCCCGGGGGTCGTAGTTCTTGTACACCCGGTGGCCGAAGCCCTGGAGGCGGCCCTTGCCCTGCTTCACCGACTCCACGAAGGCGGGCACGTTGTCGGGGCTGCCGATCTCGGTGAGCATCTTGATGACGGCCTCGTTGGCGCCGCCGTGGCGGGGTCCGTAGAGGGCGGCGGCGGCCGCGGCGGTGGCCGAGTACGGGTCGGCGTGGCTCGAGCCCACGACCCGCATGGCGGTGGTGCCGCAGTTCTGCTCGTGGTCGGCGTGGAGGATGAACAGCACGTCGAGGGCCTTGGCCAGCGCCGGGTTGGCGTCGTAGCGGGGCTCGGCGACCTTCCACATGGTGGACAGGAAGTTGGCCGAGAAGCTCAGGCTGTTGTCCGGGTAGACGAAGGGCATGCCGACGCTGAAGCGGTAGGCGGCGGCGGCCAGCGTGGGCATCTTGGCGATGAGGCGGGTGATCTGCTTGTAGCGGACCTCCTCGTCGAAGATGTCCTTGGCGTTCTCGTAGAAGGTGGACAGCGCGGCCACCGAGGAGACCAGCATCCCCATCGGGTGGGCGTCGTAGTGGAAGCCCTCGAGGAACCGCTTGCGCATGTTCTCGTGGATGTAGGTGTGGTACGTGATGTCGTGCGTCCACTGCTCGAGCTGCTCGGTGGTGGGCAGCTCGCCGAAGATCAGCAGGTAGGCGACCTCCAGGTAGGTGGAGTGCTCGGCCAGCTGCTCGATCGGGTAGCCCCGGTAGCGCAGGATGCCGGCGTCGCCGTCGATGTCGGTGATGGCGCTGCGGGTGGCGGCGGTGGCCGTGAAGGCCTCATCCTCGAACCAGACCCCCGGGAGCAGCTTCTTGAACGGCTCCGAGCTGATGCCGCCGTACTCGATCGGGATCTCGACGGACTCGCCCGTGCGGTTGTCGGTGATCGTGATGGACTCGCCCACGCTGGGTGCCCCTTGTGTCGCAGTCGGTCGGTGGTCGGGTCGGAGACTACGCGGTGGGAGCAGTGGTCACACGGGCTCCGGCAGATCGACGCCCGGGTGGCGGGGCGCTTCGGCTGCGACCAGCTCGCGGAGCAGGTCGCGCAGGGCGCGAGCCGGTGCCGCCAGCCGCCCGCTGCGCCGCCGGGCGAGGCCGACGTCGCGGTGGAGCAGCTCGGGCACGTGGACGCGCACCCAGTCGCCGGGTGGTTCCTCGAGGGTGGCCGTCGTCGGGAGGATGGCCGGGCCGAAGCCGCCGAAGGCCAGGGACGCGACGAGCATCATGCCGTCGACCTCGGCGAGCGGGCGCAGCTCCACGCCGGCCTCGGCCGCGACCCGGTCCAGCTCGTCGCGGAAGGCGGTGCCCTTCGGTTCGAGGACGAGGCGGTGCTCGGCGAGCCGGGCGAAGGACGCCTCGTGGGCCACCGCCGTCTCGTCCTGCGGGTCGAAGGTGAGGTCGTGGCCGCCCGGTACGACCAGGATCCGCTCCTCGGCGAACAGGGGCTCGGCGCCGATCTCGGGGTCGGCCACCGGCAGGTTGACCACGGCCAGGTCGAGGGAGCCCTCCAGCAGCTGGGGGAGGAGCGAGGTGGTGGTGGCGTCGACGATCACGAGGTCCACCCCGGGGTGGCGCTCCTGCATGCCGGCCAGCAGGCTCGGCGCGAGCCAGCGGGCGATGGAGCCGATCATGCCGATCCGGACGTGGCCGACGACCTCGGCCCGCAGGGCGGCGACGTCGCTCTGCAGGGCCTCGAGCTCACTGCGGATGCGCCGGGCCCGGGCCACCGCGGCCTCGCCCTCCTCGGTGAGGCCGCCGGAGGAGCGGTCGACCAGCTGCACGCCGAGCTCCTTCTCGAGCCGGGCCACGTGGGTGGACACGTTGGACTGCACCGTGTGGATCGCCCGCGCCGCGGCGGAGAAGGATCCGTGCTCGGCGACGGCGAGCAGGGCGGTCAGCTGGCGCAGATCCATGCCCATCTGTCTACTGGATGGTAGGTATCTGGGAGAACTGTTGGACAGATGCTTGTGCGATCGGCACACTGATCTTCACAACGCCGGAGCGGATCGTCCCCCCGACCGCTCCGAGCACAGCGTGCCCGACACCAAGGATGTCCCCCCATCCGTCGGATGCACCAAAATTGAGGTGTGGAGCCGGTCCGTCCCCCCCTTGGGCCGGCTCCCCTCAGTTTTCCTCCGAAGTTCCCGGCATTCCTGCCCCCCGCATCGCCGCGTGGGCGCGCAGCAGCGCACCCGGGACCGCAATGGTCTCCGGATGCGCCGGCGAATGCCTCAGCGGGCGGTGGTGAAGTCGTCGTCGAACAGGTCGCCCTGAGCCACGGTGGCCGCTGGTGGACTGGCCTCGGGCGGGTCGCCCGAGGACGGCGGACGGCGGGCCGCCCGCTGGTCGTCCGGTGGTCCGGTGCCCGTCGGACCACGCCAGGGTTGGCCGGTCTTGCGGTCGACCAGCCAGCGGCTGCCCGGTGGCCCGGCGAACTTGAGGTCGTGGCGGGTCTTGAGGTCGTGGCAGTGCCAGCACTGCCACGAGAGGTCCTCGACCTTGGTGTCCTTGGTGAGGGTCCAGCCCTCGTTGTGGTCGATGTCGAGCAGGTGGCGGCTGCCGCAGCGCTCGCACCGGCAACCTCGGGCTTCGAGGGCGGTGCGCTGGGTGGCGGTGACCTGCCGGCCCAGGTGGGTGACGTGGGCGACGTCGGTGCCCTTGCGGAACACGACGGTGAGGAACGCGTCGGAGAGCAGGCGTCGGATGGCGGCGACGGAGACGGGGCCGACGCCTGCGATCTCGCAGGTCTCGTCGCCTTCGACGCGACCCCGGTTGAGGGCCTCGACGTCGATCAGGGCGATGACCTTCTTCTCCGGGCGCACGGCCTGCCCGCTGCCCGTGCCTGGCGAGGTGCCGCCACCGGCCGAGCCCAGGAGCAGGTCGCGGACCACATCCGCCGTGTAGGCCTCGACCGGTTCGTTCCGTCCGGCGTGGCGGGCGTCGGCGAAGGCTCGATCGATGAGGGGCTTCAGGCGGGCATCGATCTCGTTCATCGATTCACCTGGTAGCCGGAGCAGCAGGTTGCCCATGCCGTCGGCGTCGTCCCAGCGGCGCATGCCCCGCTGGCGGTGGAGGCGCCGACGACGTTCGTCGCGGTCCTTGTCGGCCCTGGCGCGTTCCTCGGCCACCTTGCGGCGCAGGTCGTGCAGGGGTCGGCGCTGGGCGGTGTCGAGCAGGTCGTCCTCCGCGGCCGGAGATGCTCCGGCGCCCTCGGAGACCTCGTCGGCCTGGTCGGGCGACACCTTGCCGCGGCGGATGGCGTCGTCGGTCTTGGGCTGGGACTTGAGTCGCTTGGAGGTGGACAGCTTGCGCCGGGCCCGGGTGGTGCCGGTGCCGGTCTTGCGGGCGATGTCCTCCTCCGGGGACTTGGCCCCGTTGCCCTTCCACGCCCCGGCTTCCTCGTAGCGGGCCGCCATGCGCAGCACCGCACCACCCGCAGTGCGCTCCAGGGCGGCGAAGGTGTCGAAGACCTCGACGACCTGGTGCATCGGCACCGCGGCCGGATCCAACCGGGCGCACACGTCGAGCACGACCGAGAGTGCCTCGGACACCTCCGCTGCGGTCGCCGGACCCGTTGCCATGTCGACCAGAGTAGCGAACACCAGTTCGAGTTGCAACCGAAAAGTGCCGGAATGTCCGGTTTCCTTCACGCTCCTCGCCGTCCGGCCGCGCCCATCCGGCGCGGCCGGACCCGAGGTCAGCTCCGGCGGGCGCATCGGGCGTCGTCGGCGCATCGGGCGTCGCCGGCGTGTCGGGTGTCGTGCTTCGCACGTGTCGTGGTCGCTCCATGCCGGAGCGTGCGAGCCGGGTGGGCAGCGGCTGCCCGAGCCCCGAGGTACGGTCGCCGAGCAGGGGTGGGACGCATCCCGGATTCATTCGAGAGGAACTGGCAATGCAGCCCCACCCGAAGAACCCCTGGATTCGGCGCGCGCTCGCCTTGGTCCTGGCACTGGCCCTGGCCGGCACCGCAGCCGCCTGCGGCGACGACGATGCCTCCAGCGACGGCGGCACGGTCATCCAGAGCGACGCCGACGGTCCGTTGGGCGGCGATGGCGACGTCGACGACCCCAGCGACGACGACAGCGACGAGGCGGCCAGCCCGGAGGACCTCGGCATCGAGCTCGGCGACTGCGCCCAGGCGATCACCGCGCTCGGTCAGACCGCGGCCGGCCTGACCGTGCCCGGCGACGACGGTTCCGGCGTCGAGGCGCTGGCCGACGTCGTGCCCGACGAGCTGCAGAGCGAGGTCTCCACCCTGTCCGACTCGGTCGAGACGATGCAGACGGCCTTCGACGACGCGGGCGTGGAGGGCGGCGACCGGGACGGCATCGAGGCGGTGGAGGACGAGAACGAGGACGTGCTCGACGCCGCCCGCGACGCGCTGGACGAGATCCAGGACCACTTCGAGGAGACCTGCGAGTCGCGATGAGCCACACGTCGCCCCGAGCAATCCGGCTCGGGGCGACGAGGTGTATCATTGGTGTATGGCTCGCACCAACATCGACATCGACGAAGACGCCTGCGCTGCCGTGATGGAGCGGTTCCACGTGCGGACGAAGCGGGAGGCCGTGAACCTCGCACTCAGGTTGGTCGCCGGTGAAGCCCTCGACCTCGAGGAGGCAAGGAGCCTCCGAGGCGCCGGGTGGGAGGGTGATCTCGAGGAGATGCGCGCCGGCCGAGCAGGATGATCCTCATCGACACCTCCGCATGGGTGGAGTTCCTCCGGAACACCGGCAGCCCGGTCTGCGAGGAGGTCGACCGGCTCCTGGCTCAGGACGTCGCCGTCTGTGATGCGATCAGGATGGAGCTGCTGGCCGGCGCTCGCGATGAGGCCCACCTACGCAGCCTGCGCGGCCTGCTCGCCCGAGCCACGGTGGTCCCGACCGAGCCTGTCGACTACGAGGTCGCCGCCGCGCTGTACCGCTCGTGTCGCCGTCGGGGCGAGACCGTCCGGAAGCTGATCGATTGCTTGATCGGTGCGGTCGCCGCCCGACATGGCGCCCCGATCCTGCACGCCGACTCCGACTTCGACACCCTGGCCCGGCACACCGACGTCCTCGTCCACCTGCCGCCCCGCTGACGCGCACGTCGTCGGGGCGACGAGGCGTGACGACGCGACTGCCAGAACGGGGGAGCGCCGGACACGTCGGCGGCCGCACCGGGTACCGTCCGATCCGATGTCGACGCCCGCTGCCTTCTTCGACCTCGACCGCACCCTGCTCCGCGGCGCGAGCGGTCCGATCCTCACGGGCGCGCTGCGAGCCGCCGGCGTCATCAGCGAACGGGTGATCCCGGGCGAGAACCTGCTGTACCGGCTGTTCAACGCCGTCGGCGAGAACCGGCCCGCCATGCTGCTCGCCCGCCAGGGCGCCCGGTTCAGCAAGGGCCAGAAGCGAACCGACGTCCAGCACGCCGGCGAGCTGGCCGCCGAGCTGCTCGTGCCGATGGTGGGCGCCTACGCCGCACCGATCATCGAGAAGCACCGCGAGGAAGGTCGGCCGGTCGTGCTCGCCACCACCTCGCCCTACGACCTGGTGAAGCCCTTCGCCGACCAGCTCGGCCTCGACGACGTCATCGCCACCCGCTACGGCACCGACAGCGACGGCCACTACGACGGCACGATCAACGGCCACTTCGTGTGGGGTCCGGGCAAGCTCTCGGCCTGCGAGGAGTGGGCCGAGGCCAACGGGGTCGACCTCGGGGAGTCGTGGGCCTACTCCGACAGCTTCTACGACATCCCGCTGCTGTCGGCGGTCGCGCACCCCAGGGTCGTGAACCCTGACCCGCGCATGTTCGCCCTCGCCACGCTGCGCCGGTGGCCCATCCGCTACCTCGACAAGCCCGAGGGCGTGCCCAAGCTGCTCGGCATGATCGAGCCGGCCGAGGCGCTGCTGCCCTTCGCCCGCCCCGAGCTGGTGCCCTACGCCCGCTTCGACATCGCCGGCACCGAGAACATCCCGGCCGAGGGTGGCTGCATCGTCGTCGCCAACCACCGCTCGTACTTCGACACCCTGGCCATGGCGCTGACGATCTCGAAGACGGGCCGTCCCGTGCGCTTCCTCGGCAAGAAGGAGGTGTTCGATGCGCCCATCGTGGGCCAGCTCGCCACCGCCATGGGCGGCATCCGGGTCGAGCGGGGCTCCGGCTCCGACGAGCCCCTGCGCGCCGCCGCAGAGGCGGTGGAGGCCGGTGAGCTCATCGCCCTCATGCCCCAGGGCACCATCCCCCGCGGTCCGGCGTTCTTCGACCCGGAGCTGAAGGGCCGCTGGGGTGCCGCCAAGCTGGCCGCCATGACCAAGGCGCCGGTGATCCCGGTGGGCATGTGGGGCACCGAGCAGGTCTGGCCCCGCTCGTCCCGCCTGCCGAACATCCTGAACGTCACCAACCCGCCCCTCGTCACCGTGCGGGTGGGGGAGCCGGTCGACCTGAAGTACCGCTCGCCCGACCCCGACACCAAGCGGATCATGGCTGCCATCAGCGAGCTGCTGCCCAAGGAGTCCCGCAAGAAGCGGAACCCCACGGCCGAGGAGCTGGCCCGCACCTACCCGCCCGGCTACGAGGGCGACCCCGAGTCCGAGGTCGAGCGGCGGCCGGGCACCGACACCTGAGGGCGGTTCGGCGCGCCGCGCCGGTGAGTGCGACACCACGACTGCCAGTTCGAGGACGACTGCCAGTTCCAGAGGGTGCACCGACGACCCCAGGACGCGAAAGAGCCGCCCGGTGCACCCTGGGAGATCCCAGGAGCGCCGAGCGGCTCTGACGGCGTCTGACTACGGGGTGCGGCCCGCTTGGACCTCGGCGGCGTTGACCGTCGAGTCGGTGACGGCGGCGGGGCCGCCGTACACGTGGATCGTGCTCAGCGTCTCGGCCTTGTCGGCGAAGTAGTCGCCGGTGGGCGTCCCGAGCTGGTCCGGGGTGAGCGTGAGCAGGATCGGCGCGAGCTCCTCGCCGGCGTTGGCGCTGCCAGACAGCGCATCGGCGAAGTCGTCGCCCCGAGCCAGGTTGGCGTGGGTCACCGAGAAGCTCAGCTCGTCGACGGCCAGGTCGGCGATGGCCACGGCCGTGGCCGTGCGGTCGTTGCCGGCGATGCGGCGCACGTCCACGCCGAGGGCGGTGACCTCCGCTCGCACGGTGGAGGAGACGGCGGCGGGGCCACCGAGGATGATGACCTGCTCGATGCCCAGCTCCTGGATGGAGGCTGCGGCCTGGTCCGACAGCGTGTTGCTGGGGGTGAGCAGCATCGGGAACGCCGAGGCGTAGGCGAGGGGGCCGCCGCTGAGGGCGTCGGCGAAGCCCTGGCCGGAGGCCAGCAGGGCCGTGCGGCCGATGTCGCCGTCGAGGGAGCCGATCTGATCGGCAGGGACGGCGTCGGCGATGGCCCGGGCGGTCGCGAAGCGATCGGTGCCGGCGACCCGGTCGACCTCGATGCCCATCCCGGCGATCTGCTGGCCGACGGCATCGCTGACGGCGGCGGTGCCACCGACGACGATGACGCCGCTCACGTCGAGGTCGGTGAGGGAGTCGAAGGCGGCCTGGCTGAGGTCGTCCTTGGCGGTGAGGACCACCGGACCGTCCAGCGCGCCGGCGAGGTAGCTGGCGGCGAGGGCGTCGGGGTAGGACTCGCCGCTGGCCACGACGGCGACGGTGACGTCCTGGCCTTCGAACGTGGCGCCGGCGATGAACTGGCTGGTCTGGTACCGGTCAGTGCCGGCGATCCGGGTGGCCTCCACGTCGGTGGTGGCGAGGGCGGCCCCGGCGGTGGCGACGGAGACGACGCCGACCGCGAGGGCAGAGACGAAGGTGCGACGGATGTTCACTTTGCGAACCCCCCACGGCGACGGAGCAGGACCAGGCCGGTACCGGCGAACAGCAGCGCTGCACCGATGGTGACCTGGGCGGAGATGTCGTTGCTGCCCGTGGTGGGCAGGGCGCTGGCCGCCTGCACGCCTTCCGGCGTGCGGACGTTGAGCGTGCTCTCGGGGGACAGGACCAGGCCTGCGCCGCTCTGGGTCACGGCTTCGACCACGGCAGCTTCGCTGGCCGGGGTCACGTTCGACTGCACGTCGGCAACGGCAGCGGGCACGGGTGCGGCTGCTGCGGCGGTGGCGGCGAAGGACTCGCCCTCCACGGCCGAGGCGGAGGCGACGCCGTTGCGGACGACGATGGCCACGATGGCCACGACCGGGTTGCCGTCCGTGTCGACGCCGGTGACGTAGAGGAAGTAGACGCCGTCCTCGGTGGCCGGGATGGTCACGGTGTCGCTGACGGAGCCGTCGGCGTTGGCGTCAGGGGAGCCGAGCTCGACGCCGCCGGCGTCCTGCTGGGCTCGAGCCAGGTTGATGGAGACCTCGGTGCCGGGTGCGAACACCGGGGGGACCGTCACCGTGACGGGGTCGCCAGGGGCGACGTCGTCATCGGAGACGTTGGCGACGGTGCGGGGCTGTTCCGGCTCGCCCCCCGGGACGGGGGTCGTGGTGGTGGTCGTGGTCCCGCCGCCGCCGCCGCCATATGGGTCGGTCTGGGCTGAAGCTGGGAGCCCGGTGGTGAGGACCAGTGCGGCCCCCACGGCCAGTGCCAGTGCAAAACGTCTCAAGGGATTCTTGCCTTCCTGTCCGCCGACGATCGATCGATCAGGGCAAACCTAACTGGTCAAACCGAACATGTCGATGATCGATCCCAAGTGCTCCGTCTCTGCCAGTTCAGCTGCCGCTGCCGGCCACGAACCGACGGGGCTCCCGCTGCTCGAACGTGGCCCGTGCGACGCCCGAGTCGTCGCGCAGACCAGCGACCGGGACCACCTCTTCGCCGCTCCACCCCGACACGCTGACCTGGACCTGGTCGGGCCGCACCACGGGCTGGGTCCCGAGGTCGAGCACGTAGGGCTCGCCGGGTTCGACGAAGCCGGAGAGGTACAGCTCGAAGGTCGCCTGCTCGCCCGACTCGATCGTGTGCACCGTCCAGTGGAGGTTCCGGTCGTAGGCCTGCTCGGTGACGAGGACGATCGGCGCGCCGTCCAGGGTGGCGGCATCGAGGTCGAGGGCGGACCAGAAGTCGACGAAGAGGCGGCTGCGGCCGAGGGGGCCGGGCTCGGGGAAGTTGGTCCCGCCGATCAGCCGCTCGGACAAGCCCGAAGCGGGTGCGTCGTTGGTGATCGTCACGGTGGCTACGGCGTCCACGCGACCGGTGACGGGGTCGTGGCGCACGTCGTAGGCCAGGGTGCGCTGCTGGAACCAGTCGATCTTGGACTGCCCCACGTTCTGGGTGACGAGCTCGAAGTAGTCGCCCTCCACCTCGGGCACGGCGCCGGTGATGTCCATCTCCTCGAACAGGGCCTGCTCCTCGGGCCGGGCGCTGTAGAGCTTGATGCGCTGGCCCTGGACCATGGGCGAGAGCGTGTGCAGCACCTGGGCCGGCGCCGGCAGCGTCGTGGAGGTGAGGCGGTCGAAGGTCGCCTGGATCGTGTCGATGACGAACTGCCGGCCCTCGGCCGAGCCGAGGCGCTGGTACTGGTCGAAGAGCAGCGCACGCCGGACGTTCTCGGCCGTGATCGGCCCTTCCCACTCGGGCACCTCGATGGGGCCGGTGAGGGACAGCAGGGCGGCGAGGACCGACGGGTCGACGCTGATGACCCCGTCCACGGGGGTGCCGCCGGCCTGGGGGTAGACGGTGGTGATGGTCGCCCCGACGGTGGGGAAGTGGGGCACGTTGGTGACGTTCTGGAAGTACCGCTCGGGCCCGGTCCCGGGAAAGCGGCTGTACTCGGTGGCCAGCGGCCCGAGGTCCCATGGCACACCGACCGGGCGGAGCTCGGCACCCTCGCCGGCCCGCACCAGGTCGACCTGACCGTCCTCGATCAGCAGCTCGCCGAACCCGCCGGCGATGCCGCCGCTGGCCCGCTGCTCCGAGGGCGTCTGCATGAGCACGAACCAGCGCCGGGGCTCGTCCGCCCCCAGCAGCTGGGGGACCAGGTCGAGGGCGCCGAGCAGGAACTCGCCGTCGTCGACGGCGTCCACCAGGCTCTGGTCGAGGTCCCGGAGCCGACGGGCCAGCGGCCCGGGCAGCTCCTCGTCCTCGAGGCGATCGACCGCGGCGCGGGCCCCGGGCACCGCGGCCAGCGTCCGTTCGAGCGGTGGGGCCAGCTCGGCGATGGCGGCGAGGTCGATCCGCCCGTCCCGGATCCGGAGCGCGTCGCCGGCCGCCAGGCGAGCGCTCTCGAGCGCAGGTGCGACGACGGCATCGGCCGCCGCGGTCAGCCGTTGGCCGGAGTCCAGGTAGCGGCCGAGCACCGGCACCAGACGCCCGGGTCGCATCCACGCCGCGCGCAGGCCCTCGTCGGCGGAGCTGAGCCGGGTCGAGGCCCGCTCGAGCTGGGCCACGGCGACGTCGGTCTCACCCGACCGGGCGGCATCGAGGCCACGGTCGGCAGCCCGGGCCCCGTCGCGCACGTCCTGTTGGATGCCGAAGAGGCCGAAGGCGAGGAGCCCGACGACCACCAGGCCGACCGCAGCGAAGGCGGCCGACAGGATGAGGGCCGGCTTGCGCTCCCGGCTTCGGGCGTGGCGGAAGCCGGACACGACCACGACGACGAAGGCCACGGCGGCAAGGACGGCGGTGGCATAGGGCGTGTCGGGCCAGGTGAGGCGGAGCAGCGCCTGGGCCTGGAGCGCACCGATCACGACGCCGAGGGGACGGGCCGGTCGCCGCATGCGGGCCGACCCCGTAGACAGGCCGAGGGCCACGAAGGCCACGACGCTCCACGGCCACGCCCCGACGCTGCCCACGGCGGCGGCGGCCCCGGCGATCAGCCGGGCGTCCCGCTTGGCCCGACCGGCGGCGAAGGTGAAGACGGCCGCGAAGAGCGCCCGCCAGACGATGTCGACCCCGTCGATGCCGGTGGGCGCCACCGGCGCCAGCGCCCCGCCGATGCCGGCGGCCACGATGACCGCCCGCGTGAACGCCCGGTAGGGCTTGTGGAACATCCGCGACCGGCGCTTGGCGAGGGCGTGGATGCCCACCGCAGCGGCGACGCCGGCGACCAGCGCGACGGACGTTTGGAGCAATGCAGACAAGACCCGGAGATGGTAGAGGGGTCCTCAGCCGCCCTTACACTCGCTGGACCCGCCCGCGGGTTCAGCGGCTGAACAGCTTGGGCTTCGGCTTGTCCCCGGCCGAGGAGTCCTCGGCCTCGTCGTCGTCCCGGCCCGCCTCGACGGCGTCGCCGTACCCGTACCCGTAGCCATAGCCGTACCCGTAGCCGGCGTCGGAGTCGATCTGGTTGACGCTGACGCCGATGACCTGGGCGTTCACCTGGGCCAGCAGCTCGCGCATGCGGGACAGCGACTTGACCTCGGCCTCGTTGGCGTTGGCCACCACGATCACCCCGTCCACGTAGCCGGACAGGATCATTGGGTCGGTCACCGGCAGCACCGGCGGCGAGTCGATGATCAGCACGTCGCACTCATCCCGGAGCAGGGTCAGCACCTGGCGGGTGGCCTGGAGGCTGAGCAGCTCGGACGGGTTGGGGGGCGGGGGACCGGAGGGCACCACCACCAGGTTGGGCACCCGCGTCCGGTGGAAGGCGTTGCTGCTGAGGTTGGAGTCGAGCAGCATCGACGTGAAGCCTGCGCTGTTGTCGATCCCGAACTCCTTGTGCAGCCGGGGTTTGCGCAGATCGGCGTCGAGCAGGATCACCCGCTTGCCGGCCTGGGCCAGCGAGATGGCCAGGTTGGCTGCCGTGGTGGTCTTGCCCTCGCTCGGCTTGGCACTGGTGACCTGGATGGCCTCGAGTGGCCGCTCGAGCCCGACGAACTGCACGGCCGTGCGCAACGTGCGGTACGCCTCGGCAGCTGGGGAGTTGGGCGCCTCCATGGTGGCCAGGTCGTGCTGGCCGTCCTTGGCCGCAGAGATCACCGGGATGAGGCCGATAGTGGGCCACCCCGTGATGCGCTCCATCTGCTCGCGAGACCTGACCCTGTCGTCCAGCGTTTCCCGCAGGAAGGCAAGCCCGACGCCGAGCATGAGACCGACGACGAGGCCGAGCACGCCGTTGCGCAGCGGCTGGGGCTCGAAGGGCTCCTCGGGCACCTGGGCGGTGGAGATGATCTGCGCTCCACCGGTGCGAGTGATGCGCTGCGACACCTGGAGCGACGACAGCTCGGCCCGGTACAGGGCCAGCGAGCTCTGGATGGCACCCACCTCGGGCAGGATCTGGGCCTCGAGGTCAGCGATCTGACCCCGGATGTCCTCGCGCTCGTCCTCGCTGCCGGCGACGAAAAGGCTCTCCTCGAGCGCGTCGAGCGGCGCCTGGAGCTCGTCCTGCTGCAGCAGCAACGAGTCGATCTCGGCCTGCACCGTCTGCTGGGCTGCGAGCAGGTCGTCGATGGTGCGCTCCCGCTTCCACTCGACGTAGGTCTCGGCGTAGAGGTTCGCCTCAGCCGCCGCCAGCTCGGGCTCGGTGGAGGTGGCGGAGATGCGGATGATGTCGGTCTCGCCGACCGCGCCGACGTTCACGTCGGGCTCTCGACCGAGCTCGTCCTCGACGGCGTCCTGCACCAGGTTCGACTCGATGACCCCGATCTCGGTCTCGACCCGGTTCTGGTTGACCCGCGGGTCGATCTGATCCGTGCCGCCCAAACGGCGCTCGGCGTCGTCCCCCTGCAGCAGCACTTCGGCTCCGGCGCGGTAGTTCGGGGTCTGCGCCAGCGAGAGGCCGACGGCGACGGCGGCGACCAGCACGGTGGTGACGATGATCAACCACTTCCGCCGGGTGACGACGTCGACATAGTGGCGGAGGTCCAGTTCGTCCTCCGCCGATTGCATCGGGACCATTTGCGCAACCGTAGTGGTCTCCACGCGGACCACCTCACTCGAAGACGTGGCACCGCACTGGACAGAGGTTCAGCATCGAATGGTCCTTCCGGTCCATGTGCCGGACTGGCGACAGGCGTACATTCTCAGCACATCGACGGGGCGGACGCAGCGGGTCCGTGAGAGTGGGACGGCGCCTGCGGGCGTGCGAACGAAGGAGGCGCCCGGTGGCGCGATACGTGAAGGCCCGCCGCGCGCTGGCCGCCGTCCTGCTGACCACGATGGTCGCGACCACCCTGGCGACCTCGCCGTCCGGGGCGCAGGAGCCGCCGACGTCGGAAGGTCCGCCGCCACAGGCACTCGAGCGGCGGAAGAACGGTGAAGCGGCCATCCAGGCTCTTGGGGACCGGTTGCCGGCGGTCGCCGCCGCCCATGGGATGGGACCAGGCGAGTTCCGCCGGCTCTTCCGTGGAGATCCGACGCTCTGGATCGACGCTGACCTGCGAGCGTTCTACATCGAGCCACCGCACGACGATGCGTCGCACACCGATGACACCTCGGGCAGCGAGCCGTCGACTTCGGCGGCCGCACCGTTCCCGTTGAGCGAGACGTTCACCCTGCACAGCAACCCGGGCGCCGACCGAACCATCCTGCTCGACTTCGACGGCCAAGCGGTCAGCGGCACCAGTTGGAACCTCAAGCCCGGCATCGGCGGACCATTCGATGCGACACCGTTCTCGCTCGATGACGACCCGCTCTCGTTCTCGCCCTACGAGCGTGACGTCATCCAGAGCGTCTGGCTCAGGGTCAGCGAGGACTTCGCCGCCTTCGACGTCGACGTGACCACCGAGGAGCCGGCAGATCCCGGCGTCCTCGTCCGCACTGCGTCAAACGATCCCGACTACGGCACCCGAGTGGTGTTCGCCGGCGCCGACACGAAGGAGTATCCGCTCCTGTGCGGCGGATGTGGCGGTGTCGCCTACCTGCTCGACCCCACCTCGTTCGGCCTGGCTACGTACCAGCCGGCCTGGGTCTTCCAGAAGGGCATGGGCGGCGCCGACGCCAGCGCCAAGAGCCTTGCGGAGGCAGCCTCGCACGAGGTCGGCCACAACCTCGGGCTGGAACATGACGGCAGGACCAGTCCTGCGGAGGGGTACTTCCAGGGCCACGGCTCGTGGGCGCCGATCATGGGGATCGGCTACTCCAAGCCGATCGTCCAGTGGAGCAAGGGCGAGTACGCCAACGCGAACAACTACCCGACGGCCAACCCGAACTCCTCGGGCGACGACGACCTCGCGATGATCGGCCATACCGACCTGTTGCCGCCTGTCGCCGACGACCACGCGAACACCAACGTCGGAGCTCCGGCGCTCGGCATCCCGTCACCCGTGGTGTCCGGTGACGGCGTCATCTCGACGAGGACCGACGTCGACGTTTTCGAGTTCGAGATCACCGGGCCTGAGTCCGTGACCATCACGGCGTCACCGGCGCCCGTGAGCCCGAACCTCGACATCTCCATGACCCTTCGGGACGCGACGGGCGCGCAGATCGGTACCGTCGCCAACCCGGCCTCGGGGGGTGCCAACGACATCGCCACCGGCCTCGACGCGACGATCACCGCGGCACTTCCGACGGGCGGGTTCTACTACGTCCACATCGACGGGGTCGGCCACGGGGACCCCCTCACCAACGGCTACTCGGACTACGCCAGTCTCGGCGCCTACGACCTGGACGTCGCCGTCGAACCGGACGTGTGCTTCGACGGCGGCGATCCCGTCGAGGACGATGTCCGCGCTTCTGCGCAGCTGCTCGTCGGTGGTCAGACCAAAGCGGGGCTGCACTGCGATGAGGACTGGTACCTCGTCCCCGGCGTCAACCAGGGCGTCTTCGGTGCGACGCTGGTTGCTGACGACGGGAATCTCGACCTTCAGCTCGTCGACTCAGCCGGCGTCGAGATCGACCTGTCGAACGACGGCGGCAGCACGGAGACGGTCGGAACGACGTTTGCGGTCGCCGCAGCGACAGACAAGCCCTACTACCTTCGGGTGTTCGGGCCCGGCGTGCAGTCGACGTACACGCTGACGACATCGTTGAGCGCGTGCCCTGCCGACGACCAGTGGGAGAACGACGACGGGATCAACGTGCCGAGCCCGTTGGCGCTGCCCGGAGCAAAGGCAGGGGTCGTCTGCTCGGACGACGGAGCCAACAAGGTGGACTACGCGGAGGTGAACCTCACCGCAGGCGAGCCCGTCCGCTTCACGCTCACGTACCCGCAGGCAGGGGGGTCGTCGGTGAACCTCTGGCTCTTCCGGTGGCCGTCCTCCGGCTCGAGCGTGTCCGGCAGCGTCGCCAGTCCCGATTCGAGGACGATCACCTACACGCCCACCGTCTCGGGCGCGCACCAGATCCGGGTCGACTGGCTCGCCGGAGCCCAGGGGGTTCCGTACCACCTCGAGGTCGAGCCCTACGCCGAGGACCTCCCGGTCATCACCACCCTCAGTAGGTCCTACGGCGTCGCGGGCGACTCGTTCTCCATCGTGGGATCGAACTTCAACACCGTCTCCGACGTCAGCTTCTCGGACGGCGTGCCGGCAGCCTTCACGGTGAACTCGCCGACCTGGATCACCGCGACCGTCCCGGCCGGAGCCGAAACGGGACCGATGACGATCACCAACTCCGGCGGGCCGTCTTCGAGCGACCGTTGGTTCAGCGTCCGTCCGACGCTCGCGCCGCCGGCGAACGACGACTTCGCCGACCCCGTGGTGCTGACCGGTGCGACCGGCCAGGTCACCGGGAGCAACGCAGGCGCGACGATGGAGCCCGGCGAGTACAGCGCCGGTTCCCGAGAGACCTCGGTCTGGTACCAGTGGACGGCACCCAGTGACGGCGAGCTCGAGCTGGACACCTTCGGCAGCACGTTCGACACCATCCTGAACGTCTACACGGGCACGGCGGTCAATGTCCTTCCGCTCGTGGCTGCGAACGACGACGATGCCGGCATCCAGAGTCGCATCGCCATCGCGGACCCCTCGTTCCCGGCGTTCACGCCGACCAGCGTCGTCGGAGGCACGACCTACCGGATCGGCATCAACGGCTACCAGGGCGACACGGGGGACCTGACCCTCAACTGGACGTTCACCACTGATCTCTCGGCTCCGTTCATCGACAGCATCGCGCCCACGTCAGGCGAGGTGGGCGACACCGTGACCATCACGGGTTCAGGGTTGCAGTGGACGACCGACGTCGACTTCAACGGCACGCCGGCGACCTTCACCGTGGTGAACGACACCGAGGTCACCACCACGGTGCCCGAGGGTGCGACCGATGGTCCGATCACGGTGACGACCCCGGGCGGCGCGACGCCCTCGGGTGGGTTCGACGTGACGGAACCGCCGCCCCCGACCGGTGAGTGGGGCTCGGACGGTTCCGTCTCTCGTGACGTGGCCACTGCAGATGCCGGCCTCTCCATCGTCGACATGGCGAGCGCCCGGATCGACGGCGGGTACTACGCCGCGATCCTCACGCTGGACGGCAGCATCGCCGTGGGCAAGTACGACGCGACCGACACGCCCGACCCGTCGTTCAACGATGGTGAAGGACTCGTCGTGCTGCCACCCGTCGCGCAGTACGCATCCGGCTCCGGCCTCCTGGCCGTGGACTCGGTCGGCCGTCCCTACCTGCTCGCCACCTCCACCTGGATCCCTGAGGACACCTCGCACGTCCGCCTCGTCCGTCTCACCACGGCAGGCGCACTCGACACGTCGTTCTCCGACGACGGCATCATCGACCTCGTCGCACCGGGAACGGGCATCGGGGCTGGTGCAGGCGTGGAGGTCGACAGCGAGGACCGACCCGTCACCGTGGCCCAGGAGGCCAGCACCACCGTCCGGCGCTTCACTACGGCAGGTGCCCCGGACGGCACCTTCCAGGGCACGAGCTCCGATGCCGGGGCAGCAGAGTTCCTCGACATCGTCGTCACGGCAGACGATCTGCTTGCCGTGCTCGGAGATGATTCGATCGTCGTCGCTGGCACGAACTTCGACGGCTCCGAGGGCCGGACCGTGCGTCTCGCGTCGGACGGCACGCTGGCGACCGGATGGGGGATCGGCGGTGCCAACCCGGCAAACCTCGGACCGGGCATCCATCCGTTCTCCGCAGAGACGATGGCAGCGACGGGCGGCGACGGCGTCCTCATCGGGGCCAGCTTCCTCAACAACGTCGATGTGCTCCGCCTGGGCGCCGACGGCACCCTCGACACGGCGTTCGGTGGCGGTGACGGTCAGGCCACCGCGCTCACGGGGATGAACCGCTCGGCGGCCTCGGGGCACACGAACGCGATCAGCACCGTCGACGGGGTCTACGTGCACGCGCGCGCTTCGACGTTCAACTTCGAGACCAGCGTCGTGCGCCTCACCACGACGGGCGAACCCGATTCGGGCTGGAACGCCGGCTCACCCGGCGATCCGGTGTGGTCCGACCTGGCGCAGGTGCGCTCGATCTACCACGACGGCGCGCTGCGTCTGGGCGGCACGAACCAGGTCTTCGGCATCTCGGAGGCCATCGAGCGCATGGACGCTGTGGGCGGCGGCGCTTCCGTCGGCGGGGAGATCACGGTGATGGCGTCGGTCACCGATTACGTGCTGGCGATCGCCCCGTTGAGCGAGGGTGCATACGTCGCCTACGCCGAGGGCTCGCGAGCAACCATCGCCAAGCACAACGACGACGGCTCGCTCGACACCGACTTCGGTTCAGACGGGGCTCTTGCGTTCGATCCGTCGATCCTGAACCACGTCGACGACCTCGCAGTCGACGGCCAGGGGCGTCTGCTCATGGTCGGCCAGTGGTCGGTGGGCTCACCGCCAACCGCCGGGGGCATCCGGCTCATCCGGCTGACCACGGGTGGAGCACTGGACACGAGCTTCGATGGCGACGGGATCATCGACTTCGCCGGCCAGATCGACGGAACCAACTTCAACTTCGCCTACGACGTGCGCGCCGACGCCAGCGATCGTGTCGTTGTCGCCGGCACCTCGACGGTGCCGGCCCCGAGCAGCTTCGACCCGAAGGTCTTCCTCCAGCGGTTCACCGAGGCCGGCGCGCTCGACACGACATTCGGCGGCGACGGCGGGATGGTCGTGGACCTCTCGACCGTCCCCGGCGTGAACTACACCGTGGGTGAGGTGCGTCTCGATGCGGCGGGCGACCTGCGGGTCTTCGCAAGCACCGCCCAGGCCGGCGTGAAGTCGGAGATCGTCGTGATCGCCATCGATGGTGACGGCGTCCTCGACACCTCATACGGAGTCGATGGCTTCGCTCGCTACGTGTGCCCTGGCACGAACGAGGGCTTCGTCTACGGAGGCAACCTCTTGGCGGACGGCAGCGCCGTCTTTGCCGCCAGCTGCGACTCAGGTGGGTCGAACAACGGAGCGCGTGCCGGGCGGTTCACTCCTGCTGGCGCCCTCGATACGACCTACGCCGGCGGTGCCGGCGTGATTCGGTACCTGAATGCTTCCAGCCAGCCGCTGAACCTCAGCCTCGAGGTCCCGGTCGACGATCTCGGTGCCGTGTACCTGCACGGTTTCAACTTCGGGGAGATCTACGCCGGACGCATCTCTGCGAACGGAACGCGTGATGCCGCCTACGAGCGCATCATGGAGGATGACGGTGGTCGTCCCACTGCCGCTGGCGTGGATGAGATCGGCCGCCTCTACATCGGCACGAATGTGGAAGGCGCCGCTGTCGTCAACCGGATCGCGCCTGTGTCGACCAGTGGTGAGGACTCACCGATCGACTTCAACGGTGACGGGCTGATCGATATTGCGATCTTCCGTCCGTCGACGGGTCGGTGGGCGATCAAGGGTTTGCCGGGTGTGTCGACGAACTGGGGTCAGTCTGGTGATGTGCCGGTGCCGGCGGATTATGAC
>JAMYFF010000012.1 GCA_024128875.1 Salinilacustrithrix flava | reverse complement strand
ATGGTGATGGGTTCCTTTGGATCTGTGGAAGGAACCACAGGGTCCATCACCAGGCCCCTCTGTAGAGGGACCTGCAACCTCAACCCCCGGACAGCAAGCCCTAGAGTCGCCGACCCATGTTGGACCACGTCTTCACCGACGCGATCGGTGCCCTGCGAGACGCCCTCGAGGCGGCGATGCTCGAGCGGATGACGGCAGAGGAGCGGTTCCAGGTCGACGTGCTCCTCGGCGACACCACGTGGGAGACGTCCTACGGCCTCCCGGGCGAGGGCAACCCGCCACGGGTCCGGGCCGACATCACGCTCGACTGGCCGACGTGGTCGCAGTCGGCGTTCCGGTCGTGGCTGCGCAACGAGGAGCTCGACGACGACCCCCGCATCGAGATCAGCATCGTGCTCCGGCTCCAGCGCCTCGTCGACCTCCCCCGCCCCGACCAGGTGACCGCGGTGCTCCCCGTCGACAGCCCGTCGGTCGGGCCGGACCAGCTGCACCGCACCGCACCCACGGTGGAGACCGCCTACACGGCCGAGCTCGAGCCGGTCAGCCACGCGCTCGAGCTGGCCTACGAGGGCACCTACGACCTGGACGACAAGGCGCTCGGCGACGGCGCCATCCTCGACGACCACTTCTCCGCCCTCGGCGGCTGGATCGCCTCGATGCTGGTCCGCCTCGGCGACCTCCCCCTCGCCTACCACGATCCCTACTGAACGAACCCACGGAGCCTGCATGTCCGATCCCGTCGTCCTCGTCGAGCGCAGCGACGCCGTCGCCACCGTCACCCTCAACCGGCCCGGCGCCCGCAACGCGCTGAGCCGGGAGCTGCGCAAGGAGCTCTGGCAGGCGATGTCGGAGCTGGAGGCCGACGTGAACGTGGCCGCGATCGTGCTCACCGGCGCGGACCCCGCCTTCTGCGCCGGCCTGGACCTCAAGGAGCTGGCGTCGACCGCCGGTGCCGCGCTGGGCGAGACGGGCGCCACCGGCGACACCGCCAGCGGCCGCGGCCCCATCCCTCCGATGGAGACGCCGGTCATCGGCGCGATCAACGGCATGGCCATCACCGGCGGCTTCGAGGTCGCCCTGGCCTGCGACTTCCTGATCGCCTCCGAGCGAGCGTCCTTCGCCGACACCCACGCCCGCATGGGCATCATGCCCGGCTGGGGCCTCACCGTCCTGCTGCCCGAGGCCGTCGGCTACCGACGGGCCAAGGAGCTGTCCACCACCGGCAACTTCCTCGATGCGAGCACCGCGCTGGCCTGGGGCCTGGTCAACCACGTCGTGCCCCACGACGAGCTCGTGCCCTTCGCCCAGCAGCTCGCCGCCGACATCGCCTCCAACGACCAGGCCGGCGTCCGCCGCATGCTGCAGACCTACGACGAGGGCGTGCTCGTCGACGGCCGCGAGGCCTGGGCCATCGAGGGTCGGGTGGCCGGCGAGTGGCAGGCGGGCGGGCGCGACGGCGCCGACCTCGAAGCCCGCCGCAAGGCCGTCACCGAGCGAGGCCGCAGCCAGGTCTGATGGAACCGCGCATCTCGGTCATCACCCTCGGCGTGCAGGACGCCGATCGGGCCCGCCGCTTCTACGAGGCCCTCGGCTGGACCGGCGAGTCCCCCGACGGCGAGGTCGTGTTCTTCCAGGCCGGCGGGATGGTCCTCGCCCTGTGGAGGCGCGAGAAGCTCGCCCACGACAGCGAGGTCACCGATCCCGGCGGATGGGGCGGCGTGACGCTGGCCCACAACGTCAGCTCCCCGGCCGAGGTCGACGCGGTGCTCGCCCAGGCCGAGGCGGCGGGCGGGACCATCGGCCGACCCGGCGCGAAGGCATTCTGGGGCGGCTACACGGGGATCTTCATCGATCCCGACGGCCACCCCTGGGAGGTCGCCCACAACCCGATCTGGCGCCTCGACGACGACGGCACCGTCCACCTGCGCTGACCACCGAGGCTGACAGCACCGGCGTCAGCGGGCGACCAGCAGCTCGTCGTCGCGGTCCTCCGAGGTGATCACCACCCGGTCGATGTCGGCCAGGGTCAGAGCCGTGGAGCAGCCGAGCTCGGCTCGGCCCTCCGGCGTCGGGCTCCACGACCCGACCGGCTCCCAGCTCCCGTCCGCGTCGACCGTCCACATCTCGTAGCCGTCCCGCTCCGGGAGGCCCGTGGCGGACAGGTAGAGGTACGTGCCCCACGCGCGTTCGGTCGCGATCACATCCGCGCTCGTGCCGGCCGAGCTCGTCGCGACCGCCAGCTGGACCCCGTCGTTCAATCGGACCGGCGCGTCCTCGTCGCCGACGGCCAGGAGCACAGCCAGCACCACGGCGGCCGCGGCTGCCAGCCCGGCACCCCACCGCCAGCGTCGGCGGCTGCGGTCGAGGCGAGCCACGTCGGCGCGGACGGCGGTGATCAGCACATCAGCACCGGCCTCGGGATGGTCGGGCGCCACGTCGTCGGCATCGATGCGACCCAGCAGCGCCGGCAGGGGCGCGAACGAGACCACGTCGTTCCGGCACGCGTCACACGTCTCGAGGTGCGCCTCGATCTCGGCACGCTCACCGGCGTCGAGGGCGCCGAGCACGTAGGCCGCGGTCAGGTCGCGGTGGCTGTCGTGGTCCGACGCGGTCATGGCAGCACCTCCTGACGTTCGAGCTCGCTGCGGAGCGCCCGAAGGGCGTGGTAGAGCCGGGACTTCACCGTGCCCTCGGGGATGTCGAGCTCGGCGGCAGCCTCCCGGACGCTGCGACCGCGGTAGTAGGTCTCGATGACGACCTGACGATGCGCCTCGGACAGCGTCCGCAGCGCATCCCGGATGTGGGAGTCCTCGACGACCCGGTCGATCTCGCCGTCGTCCGCCGGTTCGGGTGCGTCGCTCCCCGGGACGGCACGGAGGTGGCGCTGCTGCCGGCGGTGGCGGTCCACGGCCACGTTGCGGGCGATGCCGAACAGCCAGGCGCGCTCGGAGCCCCGCTCGGGGTCGTACTGGTCCTGCTTGCGCCAGGCGAGGATCAGGGTCTCCTGGACGATCTCCTCGGCCTCCCGGGGATCTGCCGTGCGGTGCCGGGCCCACGCGTGGAGGGCGGGCGCGTGGGCGGCGTGGAGGTGCCGCACCGCCGCGTCCAGGTCCGCATGGGCCACGATCTCTAGGACACCACGACCTGGCCGGTCATGGTCGGATGGATCGCGCAGAAGTAGTCGAACGTGCCGGCATCGTCGAGGGTGACCTCTGCGGTCTCGCCGGCGTCGACCGGTTCGTCGAAGGCGTCGCCGACGGCGTCGGGCGTCCCCGCCGTCACCGTGTGCGGCACCCCGTCCCCGTTGGTCCAGGTGACGGTGGCACCGGCCGCGACCTCGATGGTGCCGGGCTGGAACGAGAAGTCGCTGATGGCGACGGTCGCCGCCTCATCGCTCGTCGCACCGCCGTCCGCCGCGTCCTCGTCGCCGACCCCCTCCACCGTGACCTCGACGGGCAGCACCGCGACCTCGCCGTCGTCGAAGGTGGCCGGTCCGTCGTCGGTCACGTCGGGCGGCGCGAAGTCGTAGGCACCGTTGACGTTGGTGTCGATGTGGGCCATGGGCCAGACCGTCGACGTGGCGGTGAGCGGCTCGTCGAGGGTGACCACGACGTCGGTGGACTCGCCCGCGGCGAGCAGGCCGCTGTGCCCGATCACCGGGCCGGGGGACCCGTCGGCGTCCGCGTGGACCACGACGAACCCGTCTGCGGGGAGCGTCACGGACGCGACCGTCACCTCGGTGCCGTCGCCCGTCTGGTCCTTCGCGCTGAGCTCGGCGGGTCCCATCGGTGGGGTCTCGACGGTGTCGTCGCCCCCATCGGGCGCCGCGGTGGCATCGTCGTCGTCGCCGCAGGCGGCGACCACGAGCGCCAGCGCGGCGAGGATCGTGATCAGGCGTCGCATCGGTGTCCTCCCGAGGGGTCGTTCTCGGTGGGGACTACGCATCGAGTGCCCGATCGGTTCAACCGGCGCTCACCGGACCATGAGGTGCACCGATGCGGCGTGGATCCGGAGCGTCACCTCGTCGCCGACGACCCAGCCCGGCTCGGCGAGCACGTCGAGGGTCGGGCCGTCCGTGGGCGACATCCGATCGGGGTCGTCCCTCGGCCCCACACCGGCCACGATCGCGACCGGGGTGCCGCTGCGGTACAGGAGCCCGCGCACGCGCCCGCGCAGCGGCCCGTCAGGGGTGGGGACCACGGCACTCGGCGGGACGAGGAGCGCGACGGGTCCCGCGTGGCCGGCCGGGTCGACGGCGAGGAGACCGAGCGAGGTCTCGACCCCGCCCTCCACCACCCGCCCGTCGAAGACGTTTCGCTGGCCCACGAGCCCCGCGACCTCGGCTGAGGCGGGGGCGGCGATGACCGCGCCCGGTGCGCCCACCTGGGCGATCCGTCCGTCGAGCAGCACCGCGATGCGGTCGCCGAGCGCGGCCGCCTCGGTCGGGTCGTGGGTCACGGCGACGACCGTGACGTCGAGGTCGTCGAACAGCGATCGCAGCTCGACGAGCAGGCGCTCCCGCAGCAGCTGGTCCAGCGCGGCCAGGGGTTCGTCGAGGAGGACGACCGCGGGACGGGGCGCCAGCGCCCGGGCGAGGGCGACCCGCTGCGCCTCGCCGCCGGACAGGGTCGCCGGGTCGCGGTGCTCGTAGCCGGACAGCCCCACGACGTCGAGCGCGTCCCGGACCCGCACGGACCGCTCCCGCCGGTCGACGCCCGCCATGCGCAGCCCGAACCCGACGTTGCCCGCCACGTCGAGGTGCGGGAACAGCGCCTGGTCCTGGAACACCACCCCGACGCCCCGGCGGTGGGCCGGCCGGTGGGTGACGTCGTCGTCGTCGAGGTGCACCGAGCCGGCATCGGGCTGATCGAGCCCGGCGACGATGCGCAGCAGCGTCGACTTGCCGCTGCCCGAGGGACCGAGCAGCGCGAGCGTGCTGCCGTCCTCGACGGCGAGGTCCACGCCGTCGAGGACGGTCAGGCCACCGAACGCCTTGGAGACGCCGCGGACGGTCAGCGATGACACGTCAGAAGCCGCCGACGCGAGCGTCGCCGACGCGGTCGACGAGCAGCATCACCGCGGCGGTCAGGGCGAGCAGGACGGTGGAGAGGGCCATCGCCTGGCCGACGTTCAGCGCCCCGGGCTGGGAGAGGGCGCGGAAGATGGCCACGGGGACGGTCGGCGCGTCGGCCCGAGCGATGAACACCGTGGCCCCGAACTCCCCGAGGGAGATGGCGTAGGCGAAGCCGAGCGCACCGAGCGCGGGCCGTCGCAGCAGGCGGGCGTCGACCTCCCACCACACCCGGTGCGGCGGCGCCCCGAGCGCGGCGGCCGCCTCGCGCAGGCGGGCGGGGACGGCATCCAGCGCGGGCAGCAGCGTGCGGACCACGAAGGGGATGGCGATGACGGCTTGGGCGGCCGGGATCAGCAGGGGCGAGGTCCGCAGGTCCAGGGGAGGCTCGTCGAGCGCGATGAGGAACCCGAAGCCGACGGTCACGGCGCTGACGCCGAGGGGCAGCATCAGCGACGAGTCCGCGACCCCGCGCGCCCGACCTCCGAGCCGGTGCAGTCCGACGGCGGCGAGGCCGCCGACGATCAGCGCGGTCGTGGCTGCGGCCGCACCGATGACCAGCGAGTTCCGCACCGCCTCGGCCGGCGGCACGAACAGCGCGCTCCCCCGACCGGTGGACCCGAGCGCCCGGTAGTAGCCCAGGCCAGGCCCGCCGGCGGTGTCGAAGGATCGCCAGACGAGGGTGGCGATCGGGACCCCGACCAGCAGCGCGGCCGAGGTGATGGTGGCCGCCACCCCCCAGCGCTCGGCCCCGGCCGGCCGGTGGAGGACGGAGCGACCGGCGCGGGTGCGGGCGCTGCCCCGGCGGGCACCGGCTCGCCGGTACAGGGCCAGCGCGGCGATGACCGCCGCGAGCTGCAGCAGGGACAGCACCGAGGCGGTGCGCAGGTCGAGCAGCTGGGTGGTGAGGCGGTGGATCTCGACCTCGATGGTGGCGATGCGCGGGCCACCGAGGATCTTGACGACCCCGAAGGAGGTGAAGGTGAACAGGAACACGATGGACGCCGCCCCGGCCAGGGCCGGCCGCAGCTGGGGCAGGGTGACGGTGCGGAACGTGGTCCAGCGGTCGGCACCGAGGGTGCGGGCTGCGTCTTCGGCGGCCGGGTCGACGGCCATCCACGCCGCGCCGACCGTGCGGGCGACCACCGCGTAGTTGAAGAACACGTGGGCGAGGATCACCGCGGTGGCGGTGCGCCGCAGGTCGACGTCGAACCCGAGCACGCCGCCGAGCGCGGCCACCGGGCCGTCGGGGCCGAGCACGGCCAGGAACGCCGTGCCGACCACCACGGTGGGCAGCACGAACGGGACGATCAGGGCGGCCATGAGCAGCGAGCGCCCCGGGAAGCGGATGCGCCCGATCAGCCACGCTGCCGGCAGGGCCGCGACGACGGTGGCGGCGGTGGAGACCACCGCCTGCCAGAGCGTGAACCACGCCACCGAGCGGGTGCTCGGCGACGTCAGCACCTCGCCCACCGCGCCGAGGTCCCACCGGCCGCCCTCGCGCAGCCCAGTGGAGATCAGCGTCGCCACCGGCACGGCGAAGAACACGCCGAGGAACGCCACCGGCACCGCGAAGGCGGCGGCGGTGACGGCCCGGGGCGTGCGGGCGGATCGGTCGGGGGCGTTCACGGTCCGATCATCGCAGCACGATCTCTGTCCACTCCTCGATCCAGGCGTCGCGGTTCGCGGCGACCACGTCGGCCTCGAGCAGGTACGGGTCCTGGGGCTGGGCGCCGTGCTCGACGAACTCGGCCGGGAGCTCCACGTCGATCACCGGGTACACGAACATGTTCAGCGGGACGTCCTCCTGGAACGTCGGCGAGAGCAGGAAGTCGACGAGCTGCTGGGCGGCCTCCTCGTGCTCGGTGCCGGCCAGGATCCCGGCGAACTCGATCTGTCGGTAGCAGGTGCCCTCCACGACGCCGGTGGGCGCCTCGTCCAGCGGCTCCTCCGCGAAGATGACCTCGGCCGGCGGGCTCGACGCGTAGCTCACCACGATGGGCCGGTCGCCGGGGCTGCCGGCAGCGCCGGAGAAGCTGCCGTAGTACGCCTCCTCCCAGCCTGCGGCCACCTCCACGTCGTTGGCCCGCAGGGCCCGCCAGTGGTCCTGCCACCCGTCCTCGCCGAACTCGGCGACGGTGGCGAGCAGGTAGGCGAGGCCGGGCGAGGACGTGGCGGGGTTCTCCACCACGAGCGTGCCTGCGTAGGCCGGGTCGGCCAGGTCGGCCAGGTCGGCCGGCGGCTCCAGGCCGGCCTCGGCCAGGCCCGCCTTGTCGTAGTTGAGGCACACGTCGCCGGTGTCGATCGGCGTCACCCGGTGCTCGGGGTCCAGCACCAGCGACTCGTCGACGTCCTCGAGGGCCGGCGACTCGTAGGCCAGGAACAGGTCCTCGTCGAGGGCGCGGGACAGGAAGGTGCTGTCCACGCCGAACAGGACGTCGCCCTGGGGCGAGCCCTTCGTGAGGATCGCCTGGTTCAGCATGGAGCCGGCATCGCCGGACGGGAGGAGCTCGACGGTGATGCCGGTGGCCTCGGTGAACGCGGCCAGCACCTCCTCGGACACGTCGAAGCTGTCGTGGGTCAGCATCGTGATGCTGGTGGCCGCACCGTGCTCCGGATCCGGGGTGGTGGTCTCGGCGTCGTCGTCGCCGCACGCCGCCACGACCAGCGAGGCGGCGAGCAGGGCGGACAGGGTTCGTCGGGTGGACGTCACGGGGTCTCCTCGGTTCGGGGGGTGATGCAGAGCACGGCGCCGGCGTGGACCCGCAGGTCGAACGGGCCGCCGGTGGCTTCGTTGCTGACGCCTCGGGTGGTGCCGGCGGCGAGCGGGGCGCGGTCGAGGGGCCAGCGCACCCCGCTGACCGACACCGTCGCGGGGCCGTGGACGGGCACGATCGACACGATCCCGCCCGCCGGCAGCTGCCCGGCGAGGTGGTCCCGGACCACCCACGCCCGGCCCTGGGCGAGCACGAGCTCGATGTCGAGGTCGGCGAAGGGCTCGGCTGCGGCCAGCAGGAGGTTGGCCAGGGCGTGGTCGGGACGGCCGCCCTCGAGGCCGAGCACCAGCACCCGACGGCCGGGCGCGGGGCGCGCCGGCGCGAGCTCGGCGGCGACCCCGAGGGCCAGCTCGAGGTCGGTGGCGTCCTTGGCCATCGGGTGCACCCGCACGTCGGTGGCCTCGGCGGTGATCGCCGACCGCCCGGCCTCCGAGACCGAGTCGAAGTCCCCCACCGCGACGTCGACCGCCCAGCCCAGCGTCCGGGCCAGGTCCACGCCCGAGTCGGCCGCGACGACGCGAGCCGATGCGGGCACGACCGCCACGAGCGCGGGCGCGACCGGTTCGCCTCCGGCGACGACGACGATGTCGGGCGGACGATCGATGTCCACGACGTTCCCTCCGCTGGCATTACCCAGATCAGGTTCCAGGGTCGGTGACGGCGCTGCGGTCACCCTCTCAGCCCGGCTGCCCCGAGCTCCCCGCGCCGGTTCTGTGCGGCGCATCGTCGACCATATCGGACCGGTCCACCGGGACCTTCGTCACCAGACGCAGCTGCATCATTGTCCTGGGGGCCCCGGACACCTACCGTTGCGCCGTCCCATGACATTTCACGGGTATGCGCACATCCTGCGCGACCCCACCCGGAGGTAGATCCCCTGTGCTGAACCGACGCTGGATGCGGCTGCTCGCGCTGCTGCTCGGCCTGTCCCTCGTCGCCGCCGCGTGCGGCGACGACGACGACACGGCCACTGACGACACCGAAGACGCGACCGACGACACCTCGGACGGTGGCGAGGGGTCCGACAGCGACTTCCTGGCCTGCGAGGTGACCGACACCGGTGGCGTCGACGACCGCTCCTTCAACGAGAACGCCTACAACGGCCTCGTCGAAGCCTCCGAGGAGATCGGCTTCGAGCCGGTCGTGCTCGAGTCCCAGAGCGATGCCGACTTCGAGCCCAACATCCAGGCGCTCATCGACCAGGGCTGCGACCTCATCGTCACCGTCGGCTTCCTGCTGGGCGACGCCACCGAGGCGGCCGCCCAGGAGAACACCGACACGGACTTCGCCATCGTCGACTTCGCCTACGAGACCGAGTACGAGAACGTCCTCGGCCTGACCTACGCCACCGACCAGGCGGCCTTCTTGGCCGGCTACGTGGCTGCGGCCCAGACCCAGACCGGCACCGTCGGCACCTACGGCGGCCTCAACATCCCCACCGTGAACATCTTCATGAAGGGCTTCGAGGCCGGCATCGAGTACCACAACGAGCAGAAGGGCACCGACGTGCAGCTCGTGGGCTGGAACACCGCCGACGACGACGGCCTGTTCACCGGTGACTTCGAGGACCTCTCGAAGGGCCGCCAGACCACCGAGTCGCTGCTCGACCAGGGCGCCGACATCATCCTCCCGGTGGCCGGTCCCGTGGGCCAGGGCTCCGTCGAGGCGATCCGCGCCGGCGGCGACGACGCCAAGCTGATCTGGGTCGACACCGACGGCTGCGAGTCCGTCGCCGACGCCTGCGACCTGTTCCTGACCAGCGTCATGAAGAACTTCGACGTGTCGGTGTACGACGCCGTGACGGCCGCGGCCAACGGCGAGTTCGAGGGCGGCGTCTACAGCGGCACGCTCGAGAACGACGGCGTGGAGCTCGGCCCGTTCAACGAGTTCGAAGGTGACATCTCCGACGAGCTGCAGAGCGAGCTGGACGAGATCCGGGCCGGCATCATCGACGGTTCGATCGCCACCACCCTCGAGTAGTCCGGCGGCACCGCCCGGTTCGGGCGGTATGCCGACGATGTGAGCCAGAGGCCGGGTCCCGCACCCGGCCTCTGGCGCGTCCGGGACCCCGCCACGCGCTAGACATCCGTCCGATGCGGGTCGAGCTGCGCGGGATCACCAAGCGCTTCCCGGGCGTGGTCGCCAACGAAGACGTGAACCTCGTGGTCGAACCCGGCCAGGTGCATGCGCTCCTCGGCGAGAACGGCGCCGGGAAGTCCACCCTGATGAACGTCCTCTTCGGCCTGTACCGCCAGACCGAGGGCGAGGTCCTGCTCGACGGGGTCCCGACGTCGTTCTCGTCCCCCGCCGACGCCATCGACGCCGGGATCGGCATGGTCCACCAGCACTTCATGCTCGTGCCCGTGTTCACCGTCGCCGAGAACGTGATGCTCGGCGTGGAGCCGACCTCGGCACCCGGGGTGCTCGACCGCGACGCCGCCCGACGCCGGGTGCTCGAGCTGTCCGCCCGCCACGGCCTCGACGTGGACCCCGACGCGATGGTGGAGGACCTGCCCGTCGGCGTGCAGCAGCGGGTCGAGATCCTCAAGGCGCTCTACCGCGAGGCCGACTGCCTCATCCTCGACGAGCCCACCGCCGTGCTCACCCCGTCCGAGATCGACGACATGCTCGGGATCATCCGGCGCCTGGCCGACGAGGGCCGCTCGGTCATCTTCATCTCCCACAAGCTGCGCGAGGTGCGGGCCATCGCCGACACGATCACGATCCTGCGCCGCGGCCGGGTCGTGGACACCACCACCCCCGACGAGAGCGACGAGCAGGAGCTGGCCACCGCCATGGTCGGCCGCGACGTCCAGCTCGTGGTCGACCGCAGCGCCGCCTCCCCCACCGACGTCGTGCTCCAGGTCTCGGACCTGCGGGTGCGCGACGAGCGCGACCAGCTGGCCGTGGCCGACGTGTCCTTCGACGTTCGGGCTGGGGAGATCGTGGCCATCGCCGGCGTGCAGGGCAACGGCCAGTCCGAGCTCGTGTCCGCCATCGTGGGTCTGCGGCGCCCGACCGCCGGCCGGGTCGAGCTGGACGGCGCCGACGTCACCGGGGCGAACCCGGCTCGCATGGTGGAGCTCGGCGTCGCCCACGTCCCCGAGGACCGCCAGCGCGACGGCCTGATCTCGTCGTTCCCGGTGTCGGACAACCTGGTCCTGAACCTCACCGGGCGGTCGCCGTACTCTCGGGGCATCCGCATGGACCGCCGGGCGATCCGGGAGAACGCCGAGCGCCTCGTCCAGGACTTCGACATCCGCACGTCGTCCATCGACGCCGCCGTCGGCACGCTGTCGGGCGGCAACCAGCAGAAGGTGATCGTGGGACGTGAGATGTCGCACACCGAGCGGCTCCTCGTGCTGAGCCAGCCGACCCGAGGCCTCGACGTGGGATCGATCCAGTACATCCACCACCGCATCGTCGAGGCCCGCGACCAGGGGCTCGCCGTGCTCCTCAACTCCTCCGAGCTCGACGAGGTGCTCGCACTCGCCGACCGGGTCATCGTCATGTACCGCGGGGGCGTCATCGGCGAGGTCAGCGGCGACGAGGCCACCCGCGACTCCGTCGGCATGCTCATGGCCGGAGCGCGGGCATGACCGCCCCGCCGGCCGAGGCACCCGCGGCCCCGCCGCCGGACGTGGACGACCCGCTCGCCGGTGCGCCGCACGAACGCCAGCCCGGCGTCGCCGGCGCCCTCCGCGAGGTGGCCCTGGGCCTGATCGGCCCGCTGCTCGCCATCCTCACGGCGCTCATCGTCGGTGCGCTCATCATCGTCTTCACCGACCCCACCACGCTCGAGGCGTGGGGCTCGTTCTTCTCGGCTCCCGGCACCGCGCTGGCGGACTCCTGGGACCTCATCGCCACCAGCTACCGGGCCTTGTTCGACTCCTCGTTGGGCAGCCAGCGGGCCCTTGCCCGCACGCTCGTGCAGTCCACGCCCCTGATCCTCGTCGGCCTCTCCGTCGCGCTGGCGTTCAAGGCCGGCATGTTCAACATCGGCGGCGCCGGGCAGCTCATCGTGGGCGCGATGGCCGCCGCCTGGATCGGGATCACCTTCGACCTCCCCCAGGTCGTGCACCTCCCGCTGGCCCTGGTGGCCGGCGTCATCGGCGGCGCGGTGTGGGGCGGCATCGTCGGGTTCCTCAAGGCCCGCACCGGTGCCCACGAGGTCATCACCTCGATCATGCTGAACTTCGTCGCGCTGCGGTTGCTGGACTACGCGCTGTCCACCGACACGTTCCGGCGCCCGGGCCGCAGCGACCCGATCAGCCCCGAGATGCCCGCATCTGTGCGACTGCCAGAACCGATCGACTCCTTCCGGGTCCACCTGGGCTTCCTCCTCGCCCTGCTCGTCGCCTGGGGCGCCTGGTGGCTGCTGCAGCGCACCACGATCGGGTTCCGGATGCGGGCCGTGGGCGCCAACCCCCACGCCGCCCGCTACGCCGGCATGGGGGTGGCGGCCACCACGGTGCTGTCCATGGGCATCGCCGGCGGCCTGGCCGGCCTCGGCGGCACGACGATCCTGCTCGGCAGCACCCCGCGCCTCACCGGCGGCTTCTTCGCCAGCGTCGGCTTCGACGCCATCGCCCTGGCCCTGCTGGGCCGGGCCAGCCCGATCGGCGTCGTCGGTGCCGGTCTGCTCTTCGGTGCGCTCCAGGCCGGGTCCACCGGCATGCAGGCCCAGACCTCCACGCCCATCGACATCATCTTCGTCATCCAGGCGCTGATCATCCTCTTCGTCGCCGCGCCGGCCATCGTGCGGACGGTCTGGCGGGTCAAGGAGACCCGCCTCGGCGCCGGGCAGCGGTTCAGCGCCGGCTGGGGAGCCCAATGACCTCCGTGACCACCGCCCCCGCGCCCCGCGACGACGTCGTCGAGGACACCGGCGCCCGCCGCCACGCGCTCACCGTCGCCGGCCTGTGCTTCCTCGCCGGCGTGGCGGCCATCCTCCTGTTCGGCCTCACCGCCACGTCGGACCAGGTGTCCACGTTGCTGATGAACCCCCGTGGCGTCGACACCATCCCCGACGTCGAGCTGCCCACCCAGATCGCGGCCTTCGTCCTCGGGTTCGGCGCCATCGCCCTCGGCGTGCGGGCCCTCCAGGTCGTCGACCCCAAGATCACCGTGTTCTTCGGCGGCGCGCTGGGCCTGTTCGCCCTCGCCCTCGTGATCTGGGCGGCGCGGGACGGCACCGGCGCGTTCTACGGCCTCATCGCCGGTTCGGTGCAGCGAGCCACGCCGATCGCCCTCGGGGCCATCGCCGGCCTGCTGTGCGAGCGCACCGGCGTCATCAACATCGCCATCGAGGGCATGATGCTGGCCGCAGCGTTCGGGGCCGCGATCACCGCAAGCGCCACCGGGAGCCTCTGGATCGGCCTGCTGTGCGGCATCCTCACCGGCGCGCTGTTCGGGGCCATCCACGCCGTGATCAGCATCCGCTACGAGGTCGACCAGATCGTGGGCGGCACGTTCATCAACATCTTCGCCCTCGGGCTCACCAGCTACCTGACGGTGCGCGTCCTGGTGGAGTACTCCCACCTCAACCAGCCCGGCACGTTCCGTCCCTTCGAGATCCCGCTGCTGGTGGAGATCCCGTTCCTCGGACCCCTGCTGTTCAGCCAGAACGTCTTCGGGTTCGTCATGTTCGGCCTGGTGGCGTTCCTGGCCTGGGCGCTGTTCAACACCCGGTGGGGCCTGCGGGTCCGCTCCGTCGGCGAGCACCCCCGGGCCGCCGACACCGTCGGCATCAGCGTGCACTTCATCCGCTACCGCAACGTCATCCTCGGCGGCATGGTGGCCGGCATCGGCGGCGCCTGGTTCACGCTCGGGTCGGCCGGTCGCTTCGACCAGAACATGACCAACGGCAAGGGCTTCATCGCCCTGGCCGCCATGATCTTCGGTCGCTGGCACCCCGTGGGCGCCCTCATCGCCGCGCTCATCTTCGGCTTCTCCGAGCAGCTCAACGACTACCTCGCCCTGCTCGACACCCCGATCCCGTCGGAGTTCCTGCTCATGGCGCCCTACGTCGTGACCATCGTCGTGGTGGCCGGCCTCGTCGGGCGCCCCCGGGTCCCGGCGGCCAACGGCCAGGTGTACCGGTCCGGCGGATGAGCCCGACCCCGGACTGGGTCGCCCTGCGGGCGGCCGCGGCCGAGGCGGCCCGGCGCTCGTACTCGCCCTACTCGGGCTTCCCGGTCGGCGCCGCGGCGCTGCTGGCCGACGGTTCAACCATCAGCGCGGCCAACGTCGAGAACGCCAGCTACACCGTCGGCATCTGCGCCGAGACCGCCCTCGTGGGCGTCCTCGTCGCCGGTGGTCGCGGACGAGGCGACCTCGTCGCGGTCGCGGTCACCGACCCCGACGGCAACGACCTGTCGGCCTGCGGGCGGTGCCGCCAGCTGCTGCACGAGATGGGCGGCGGCCCCATGCCCCTCAACGAGCGGCCCATGGACGGCTGGCTGCCCGACGCCTTCGGACCCGAGGACCTCACCTGATGGCAACCGACATCCTCGACGTGCTGCGCACCAAGCGCGACGGCGGCCGGCTCGACGACGAGCAGATCCGCTTCTTCATCGACGGCTACACGGCCGGCACCATCGCCGACGAGCAGGCGGCCGCGCTGCTGATGGCCATCGTGTGGCGGGGCATGGAGCCCGACGAGCTGGCGACGTGGACGGCCGCCATGATCGACACCGGCGAGCGCGCCGACCTGTCGTTCCTCGACCGTCCCACCGTCGACAAGCACTCCACCGGCGGCGTCGGCGACAAGATCTCCCTGATCCTGGTCCCCCTCGTCGCCGCGTGCGGGGCCGCCGTCCCCCAGCTCGCCGGCCGGGGCCTGGGGCACACCGGCGGCACCCTCGACAAGCTCGAGGCCATCGCCGGGTTCCAGTCGGTGCTGCCCGCCGACCGGTACCGGCAGGTCCTGGCCGACGTCGGCGGCGTCATCGCCGGCGCCAGCGGCGACATCGCGCCGGCCGACCGAAAGCTCTACGCCCTGCGCGACGTCACCGCCACCGTGGAGTCCATCCCGCTCATCGCCAGCTCGATCATGTCGAAGAAGATCGCCGAGGGCACCAGCGGCCTCGTGCTCGACGTGAAGCTCGGCTCGGGCTCGTTCCTCGGCGACGACGCCGCCACGCGCGTGCTGGCCGAGACCATGGTGGGCATCGGCAACGGGAACGGCGTCGACACGGTCGCCCTGCTCACCGACATGGACCAGCCCCTCGGCCGGGCCGCCGGCAACGCCCTCGAGGTGCAGGAGTCCCTGGACGTGCTCGCCGGCGGCGGACCCGCCGACGTGCGCGAGCTCACCCTGGCCCTGGCTCGGGAGATGCTCGCCCTCGCGGGCATCGACACCGACCCCGAGCCGGTGCTCGACGACGGGCGGGCCATGGAGGTCTTCGAGCGGATCGTGGCGGCCCAGGGCGGCGACCTGTCCGTGGCGCTGCCCACGTCCGCGCACACCCACGTCGTCGCCGCCGAGCGGGACGGGTGGCTGCAGCGCATGGACTGCAAGGCCGTCGGCATCGCCGTCTGGCGACTCGGTGCCGGACGGGCCCGCAAGGAGGACGCGGTGTCCTTCGGCGCCGGTGCCCTGGTCGAGGCCAAGGTCGGCGAGCGCGTGTCCGCCGGCGACCCGGTGCTCGTGCTGCACGCCGACGACCCCGATCGCTTCGCCGGCGCGCTCGCCGCCCTCGAAGGAGCCATCGACATCGGCGACGAGCGGGTCGAGCCACGACCCCTCATCGCCGACCGCATCACCTGATCGGTGCCTGCACCGTTCCGGGCGGCCCCCCACGCCTCCTGCGCGCACCGCGGCCCAGAACGGTGAGGGATGGGGCTCAGATGTCGCCGACGCCGCCCGTGCCCCCACGTCGGCGCAGGCGACCGGCGGCCCCGCCCGCGGCACCTCGTGCCGCTCGGCCCGTGCTGACGGCTGCACCCTTGGCCACCCGGACCGAGGAGCCGGCCGCACCCTTGGCCATCTGACCGGCGCGCTCTGCGGTGGCCTTCGTGCGGTCGAGCGCGGCGGCGGCCCAGGCGTACTCGGTGCCGAGCACGGCGAAGCCGGCCACGACCACGAGGATGCCGGGACCGGGCAGCACCAGCATGGCGATGCCGGCGAGCACCAGGGCCGCGCCGATCACGGTGACCGCGATCCGCTTCGAGGAGCGGAAGGCGAAGCGGACGACGGCGACGAAGCGGGACTCCGAGCTCTCGGGCATCGACAGATCGTACGGCGGGGCAACCGGTAGCGTCAGCGCATGCCGAACACCCCCACGCTCGAGCTGATCAAGCAGGCCCCGAAGGTCCTCCTGCACGACCACCTCGACGGAGGGCTGCGGCCGGCGACGGTGATCGAGCTGGCCGCCGAGCAGGGCTACACGGACCTGCCGACCACCGACCCCGAGGAGCTGGCCGCCTGGTTCGTCGAGGGCGCCGCACGGCGCAGCCTGCCCCGCTACCTGGAGCCGTTCCAGCACACGGTCGGGGTCATGCAGACCCCCGAGGCGCTCACCCGCGTCGCAGCCGAGTGCGCCGAGGACCTCGCCGACGACGGCGTGGTCTACGCCGAGGTCCGCTTCGCACCCGAGCTGCACCTCGACGGCGGCATGGAGCTGGACCAGATCGTCGAGTCCGTGCTCGCCGGGTTCCAGCAGGTGACCGCCCAGGGCCGCATCCAGATCGGGCTGCTCCTCACCGCGATGCGCACGGCGGCCAACTCCTCGGAGATCGCCGAGCTCACGCTGCGCCACCGGGATGCCGGCGTGGTCGGCTTCGACATCGCCGGCAGCGAGGCCGGGCACCCGCCCACCCGCCACCTCGACGCGTTCCGCACCATCGCCGCCGCCAACCACCACATCACCATCCACGCCGGCGAGGCGTTCGGCCTGCCCTCCATCTGGGAGGCCATCCAGATCTGCGGGGCCGAGCGGCTCGGGCACGGCGTGCGCATCGTCGACGACATCGAGGTCCAGCCCGACGGCTCGGTCAAGCTCGGCGAGCTCGCGTCCTTCGTCCGCGACCGGCGCGTGCCGCTCGAGATGTGCCCGACGTCGAACGTGCACACGGGCGTGGTGGACGAGCTGTCCCAGCACCCGATCGACCTGCTCACCCGCCTGCGGTTCCGGGTCACCGTCAACACCGACAACCGGCTCATGAGCGACGTGACCATGTCGAGCGAGATGCACGCCCTGTGCGAGACCTTCGGCTACGGCTGGACCGACCTGCAGTGGTTCACCGTGAACGCCATGAAGAGCGCGTTCTGGCCCTTCGACAAGCGCCTGCGGATCATCAACGAGATCATCAAGCCCGGCTACGCATCGCTCCAGGCCCGGTCGCTCGAATCGGCTTGACCATGTGGGCATGACCATGTGGTGGACTCTCCGCCATGGCCGACACGATCCAGATCTCCCGCGACATCGCCGCCTCCCCTGAAGCGGTCTACGCCGCCATCTCCGACGTCACCCGCATGGGCGAGTGGTCCGAGGAGTGCCACGCCTGCGAGTGGCACGAGGGCCACGACGGGCCGACGGTCGGGGCCACCTTCGACGGGCACAACCGCAACGGCGAGCACGAGTGGACCACCCAGGGCACGGTCATCGAAGCCGAGCCCGGCCGGGCCTTCGCCTTCGAGTGCTCGATGATGGACTTCCACTTCTCGACGTGGGGCTACCGCATCGAGCCGACCGACGCGGGGTGTCGGGTCACCGAGTGGAGCCAGGACCTGCGGCCGGAGTCCGCCCTGGAGTTCAGCAAGCAGATGTCCGGTGTCGACGACCGGACGGCGCGCAACCGCGAGACCATGAGCGAGACGCTCGAGCGCCTCGCCGCTTCGCTGGAGGGCTGAACCCGGCGCTCAGATGCCGTCGAGGATCGCCGCGGACGACGACGCCCCGATGCGGGTGGCGCCGGCCTCGATCATGGCCAGCGCCGTGGCGGCGTCACGGATGCCTCCCGATGCCTTGACGCCGATGTCCCAACCGACCGCGGCCCGCATGCGGCGGACGGCGTCGACCGTGGCCCCACCCGTGGAGTGGAAGCCGGTGGAGGTCTTCACGTAGTCGGCGCCGGCGCCGACGGCCACCGCGCACACCCGGTCGAGCTGCGCGTCGTCGAGCGCGGCGGACTCCACGATGACCTTGAGCACCGCCGGTGACGGCGCTGCCTCGCGCACGGCGCGGACGTGGGCCTCGACCTCGTCCCAGTCGCCCGCCACCACGGCGCCGAGGGGTACGACCATGTCGAGCTCGGACGCGCCGTCGGCGACGGCAGCGGCCGCCTCGGCGGCCTTGATCTCGGCCCGGTGGGCGCCGGAGGGGAAGCCGATCACGGACGCCAGCCCGACGGTGGAGCCACGGAGGGCGGCGGCGGCAGCGGCCACCTGGTTGGGCGACACGCAGACCGCCCCGACCTCCAGGTCGCGCGCCTCGGCGCAGAGGGCCTCGACGCGCTCGACGGTCGCCTCCGGGGCGAGCAGCGTGTGGTCGATCATGCGGGCGACAGCGGTGCGATCCACGAATGCCATCATGCCCACATGGACACGCTCGTCGTCGACCACCCCCTCGCCGCCCAGCTCCTGACCCGGATGCGCGACGAGCGCACCGACCGGGCCGTGTTCCGCCAGGCCGCGGACGAGCTGGCCCTCATGCTGGTCTACGAGGCCACCCGCGCCCTCGCCACCGAGCCGGTGACGATCCGCACCCCGCTCACCGAGACCTCCGGCGTGCGCGTCACCCGGCCCCCGATGGTCGTGCCCGTGCTGCGCGCCGGCCTCGGCATGCTCGGCCCGGTCCTTCGCCTGCTGCCGGGCAGCGACACCGGCTTCATCGGCGTGGCCCGCGACGAGTCGACCCACGAGCCCGTGCCGTACATGAACTCGGTGCCCGACGACCTCGACGGGCGCGACGTGCTCGTCCTCGACCCCATGCTGGCCACCGGCGGCTCCATGGTCTTCGCCTGCGAGCAGCTCGCCGCCCGCAACCCGGGCACCGTCACCGCGGTGTGCATCCTCGCGGCGCCCGAGGGCGTGGACCGGCTGGACAGCACCGGGCTCGTCGACCGACTCGTCACGGCATCGGTGGACGAGCACCTGAACGAGGACGCCTTCATCGTCCCCGGCCTCGGCGATGCCGGCGATCGGCTCTTCGGCACGGCCTGAGGCACGACTCCGGCCGCGACGGGGTAAGGGTCCGCACCCGTCCCCACGTCGAAAGAGGACCCCATGGATGCCATCACGCTGCTGACCACCGACCACGACGAGGTGCGCGACCTCTTCGAGCAGTTCCGCACGGCCGACGAGGCCGAGGACATGGCCCGCATGAAGGAGCTGCAGAAGGAGATCTTCTCCGAGCTCGAGACCCACACCCGGATCGAGGAGGACATCTTCTACCCGGCGGTGAAGGACACCGACGAGGAGGAGCTGGCCGAGACCGTGGACGAGGGCGTCCAGGAGCACCACGTCGTCAAGGTCCTGATGCGGGAGATCGAAGAGGTCTCCGGCGACGACACCTTGATCGCCAAGATGAAGGTGCTCATGGAGAACGTCGAGCACCACGCCGAGGAGGAGGAGACCGACATGTTCCCCGACCTCCGGAAGCGGATGAGCCAGGAGCGCCTCGACGAGCTCGGCACCGAGATGGCGGCCGCCAAGTAGCTCCCGAGCGGCCTCGGGGTCAGGCGGCCCCGTAGCGCTCGACCAGGCGCGGGATCCGCTGTTCGAACTCGAGCTTGTCGAAGCAGGCGGTGGCGCCGCGCGCGCGGCTGCGGTTGAAGCTCTCGGCCGCCGCGTACGCGGTGACCACGAGCACCCGGGTCGACGGGCACCGCCGCTTCAGCTCCGGCAGGGCCGACAGCCCGTCCCGGTTCGGCATGAACAGGTCGAGGACGATCAGGTCCGGGCACACGTCGGCGACCTGGGCGATGCAGTCGTCGCCGTCCACCGCCTCGGTCACCTCGACCCCGCGTGCCTCGAACGCCATCCGGAACAGCAGCCGGATGTCGGCCTCGTCGTCGCAGATGAGCACCCGCACGCCGCCACGGTACGACCGATGCGCCACCCGACGTCGAGCCGTGCTCGAGGTTCGTCTCAGGCGAGCCGGGCTTCGAGGTCGGCGAGGACCGCGTCGATGCGCTCATCGGCGATGTCGGTCTCGGCGCCGACGTCGTCGACGGCGTCGACCAGGCGCACCACCTCGACGTAGAGCTTGAGCTTGGGCTCGGTGCCCGACGGGCGGACGACGACCCGCATGCCGTCGCCGCGCAGGACCACGCCGTCGGTCGGCGGCAGGCGCTGACCGAGGGCCAGGTCCTCGACGCCGACGACGTCGAAGCCGCCGAGCACCTCTGGCGGATCCGTCCGGATCCGGTCGACCGCCGCAGCCATCCGCGGGGCACCGTCGAGTCCCTCGAAGCGCAGCGAGCGCTGGCGGGTGCGGTGCAGCCCCAGGTCGACGGCCAGCTCGGCGAGGCGCTGCGCCACCGAGGAGCGCTCGGCCAGCAGCCCCGCCACCGCCTCCACGGCGACGACGGCGGCGCTGATGCCGTCCTTGTCCCGCACCAGCGACCCGACCGAGTAGCCGAGCGCCTCCTCGTAGCCGAGGACCGGGCGGAGATCGGGTCGGGCCATCGCGGCGCGGGCCAGCCACTTGAAGCCGGTGAGCGTCTCGACGAACTGGACGTCGTGGTGCGCAGCCAGCGCAGCGAGCGCCGACGACGACACGACGGTGGTGACCAGCAGGCGATCGGCGCCCTCGGAGTGGCGCAGCAGGTGGTCGGCCAAGAGCAGGCCGATCTCGTCGCCGGTGAGGACCCGCCACGTGGTGGCCCCGCCACGCGGTCCGGGCACGGCGAGGGCGAGGCGGTCGGCGTCGGGGTCGTTGGCGATGGCGAGGTCGGCACCGTGCTCCTCAGCCGACGCGAGGAGCAGGTCCATGGCGCCCGGCTCCTCCGGGTTGGGGAACGCCACCGTCGGGAAGTCGGGGTCGGGGTGGGCTTGCGCCTCGACCACCGCCGGCGGCGCGAGGCCGGCTCGGGCGAAGGCCGCCTGCAGGACCTCGAGGCCCACCCCGTGCATGGGCGTGTAGGCCACCCGCAGGTCGACCGGCGCGTGGGAGGTCCGGAGTCCGGCGACCCCCTCGACGTAGGCGTCCACCACGTCGTCTCCGAGCTCGGCGATGCGCGCGTCGTCGAGCGGGGCGAGCGGCAGGTCGGACACCCGCTCGATCGCTGCCATGTGGGCCGCGATCTCCCGATCCCACGGAGCGACGATCTGGGCACCGTCGCCGGCGTAGACCTTGTAGCCGTTGTCGGCAGGTGGGTTGTGGCTGGCCGTGACCATCACGCCCGCCGCCCCGCCCAGGTGGCGGACGGCGAAGGCGAGCAGCGGCGTCGGTAGGGGACGATCGGCGAGGACGACGGAGCGGCCGGCGCCGGCGACGACCGCGGCCGTGTCCCGGGCGAAGTCGGCCGAGCCGTGGCGTGCGTCCCGGGCCACGACCACGGGTCCCTCCCACCCCTGGTCGTCGAGCCAGCGGCACAGCCCGGCCGCGGCACGGCGCACGACGGCGCGGTTCATCCGACCCGGCCCCGGCCCGAGTGGCCCGCGCAGGCCTGCGGTGCCGAAGGCGAGCGGGGCAGCGAACGCGGCCTCGAGCGCGGCCTCGTCGGCGGCGGCGACCATGGCGTCGAGCGCCGCGACCGTGGCGGGGTCGGGGTCGTCGGCGCGCCAGGCGTCGATGGCGGCGCGCAGCTCGGTGTCCATCCGGTCTACAGCCGCCGGACCAACCGGGCGAGCAGGGAGCCCATGGCATCGGCCGAGGTCACGGCCACCGACAGCACGTCCTCGTGGTCGAGCGAGTCGCCCAGGCCGGCCGCCAGGTTGGTGACCAGCGACATGGCCAGCACCTCGGCGCCCATGTGGTGGGCGGCGACGGCTTCGTGCACCGTGGACATGCCGACCAGGTCGGCGCCCAGCGTCTGGAGCATGCGGATCTCGGCGGGCGTCTCGTACTGGGGGCCGTTCATGCCGGCGTAGACGCCCTCGACCAGGGTCGGTTCGAGCTCCCGGGCCATGGCCCGCAAGCGAGCCGAGTACAGGTCGGTCATGTCCGGGAACCGGGGGCCGATGGCCGCGTCCGGCGTCGGGCCGGTCAGGGGGGAGCGGCCGGTGAGGTTGAGGTGGTCGGCGATGAGCACCGGCTGCCCGATGGACATGCCCTCGCCGAGGCCGCCCGCCGCGTTGGTGAGCACGACCGTGCGGCAGCCGGCGAGCACGGCGGTGCGCACGCCGTGCACGACGTCGGCGAGTCCGTGCCCCTCGTAGGCGTGGACGCGGCCCAGCGCGACCAGCACGCGGCGACCGTCGACGTCGATGGAGCGGAGCTCGCCCCCGTGGCCCTCCACGGTCGGCGCGTGGAAGCCCGGCAGGTCCGCCGCCGGGAACGCGCAGGAGGCCTCCCCCAGCTGCTCGGCGGCGGTGCGCCAGCCCGAGCCGAGCACGACCACCACGTCGTGGCGCTCGACGCCGGTCCGCTCGGCGAGGGCGGCAGCCGCCTCGGCGGCCCGCTCGTAGGCGTCGGGCGGGGTGCCGGTGCCGCTCATGCCAGCTGGGCCAGCGACTGGCCTGGTCGGGCGCCGGTGTGGCCGATGACGGCCGAGGCGGCGATGGAGCCGAGGCGGCCGCACTCGGCCAGCGGCAGGCCCTTGGCCATGCCGTGGAGCACGCCGGCGGCGTACAGGTCGCCGGCCCCGGTCGTGTCGACGACGTCGACCGGGTGGGGCGGCACCTCGACGATGCCCTCGGAGGTCACGATGAGCGAACCCTCCGGGCCGAGCGTGACGCACGTGGTCTCCACCTCGTCACGGGCGCGGTCGACGGCGTGGTCGAGGTGGATCCCGTAGAGGGCACGCAGCTCGGCGTCGTTGGCGAAGAGCACGTCGACCTGGTCGGCGACGAGGGGCCGCCACTCGTCGATGTGGCGCTCCACGCAGAACGTGTCGGACAGGGTGAGCGCGACCTTGCGGCCGGCGCCGTGGGCGATCTCGGAGGCGGTTCGGTAGGCGGCCTTGGCCTCGGGCCGATCGAACAGGTAGCCCTCGAGGAAGGTGTACCGCGACAGCTCGATCAGCTCGGCGTCCACGTCGTCGGGGCTGAAGTAGGCGGAGGCACCGAGGTAGGTGTTGAGGGTCCGCTCGGCGTCCGGGGTGACGATGATCAGGCACCGCCCCGTGGGCGGGCCGTCGGCGGCCGGCGGCGAGCGGAACACGACCCCGTTGGCCCGCATGTCGTGGGCGAACACCACGCCGAGCTGGTCGTCGTGGACCTTGCCCAGGTAGGCGGCCCGGCCGCCGAAGGAGGCGACCCCGGCGATGGTGTTGGCGGCCGATCCGCCGGACACCTCGATGCCCGGGCCCATCGCCTCGTACAGCTGCGTGGCCCGGTCCGGCTCGATGAGGGTCATGGCCCCCTTCACCAGATCGTGGGTCGCGACGAAGTCGTCGGCCTCGTGGCTGAGCACGTCCACGAGCGCGTTGCCGATGCCGACCACGTCGAGGGCGGTGCCGTCGTCGCGGACGTCGCGGAGGATCTGCTCGGATGCAGGGGGCGTCACGCTCGGCGACGGTACACGCGGCCGGTACCGTTGCCCGGTGCCCTCCGACGACGCCACCGCACCGCCCCCGGCCACCGGGGACCGGGCCGGTCGCCTCCCCGCCTCGGTCCGGCCCGAGCGCTACGACCTGCGGCTCGCCCCGGACCTCGCCACGAGCACCTTCCGGGGCGCGGCCAGCGTCACCCTCGACGTCGGCTCCCCCACCGCCGAGCTGGTCTGCAACGCCGCCGAGCTGGACGTCAGCGAGGCGTGGGTCGACCTCGACGGGCGCCGCATCGACGGTGAGATCCACCTCGACGCCGACCTCGAGCAGCTGCGCGTCGCGCTGCCCGAGACCCTGCCCGGCGGGACGGCGACGCTGCACCTCACCTTCTCGGGCGTGCTCAACGACCGCCTCCGCGGCTTCTACCGCTCGACCTACACCGCGGACGGCGGCGGCGACCGTGCCATCGCCGTCACCCAGTTCGAGCCCACCGACGCCCGCCGGGCCTTCCCGTGCTGGGACGAGCCGGAGTTCAAGGCGGTCTTCGGCGTCACCCTGGACGTCGCCGAGGACCTGCTGGCCATCTCCAACGGCCCCGAGCTCGCCCGGGAGGACCTCGGCGACGGGCGGGTGCGCATCCGCTTCGCCGACACCATGCCGATGTCGACCTACCTGGTCGCGTTCGTCGTCGGTCCGATGGAGACCACCGGCCCCGTCGACGTCGACGGGGTGCCGCTGCGCATCGTCCACCGCCCCGGGCAGGGCGAGCTGGCCGAGTTCGCCCTCGAGGTCGGGGCCCACGCCCTGCGCTTCTTCGCGGACTACTACGGCATCGCCTACCCGGGCGACAAGGTCGACATGGTGGCCGTGCCCGACTTCGCGTTCGGCGCCATGGAGAACCTGGGCTGCGTCGTCTACCGGGAGACCCTCCTGCTCGTCGACCCGGAGTCCGCCACCCAGGCCGAGCTCCTCGCCGTCGTCGACGTGATCGCCCACGAGCTCGCCCACATGTGGTTCGGCGACCTGGTGACGATGCGCTGGTGGAACGGCATCTGGCTCAACGAGGCCTTCGCCACCTTCATGGAGGCCAAGTGCGCCGCGGCGTTCCGCCCGGCGTGGGAGCGGTGGATGCACTTCGGCCGCGAGCGGTCGGGCGCGTTCGACGTCGATGCGCTGGCCACCACACGCCCGATCGAGTACCCGGTGATCACGCCTGCCGACGCCGAGGGGATGTTCGACACCCTCACGTACCAGAAGGGCTCGGCGGTCGTCCGCATGCTCGAGCAGTACCTGGGCGAGGACGCCTTCCGGGACGGCATCCGCCGCTACCTGCAGGCACACCAGTTCGGCAACACCGAGACCGGCGACCTCTGGGATGCCCTCGAGGCCGTCACGGGCGAGCCGGTGCGGGCGATGATGGACAGCTGGATCTTCCAGGGCGGCTTCCCGCTCGTCACCGCGAGCCTCGACGACGCCGGCCTGACCCTGACCCAGCAGCCGTTCCGCTACACGGAGCCGGCCGACGCGGGCGACGGCGAGGACCCCCGCTGGCACGTGCCGGTCGTCGTGCGCAGCGCAGGCGGCACCGAGCGCATCGTGCTCGACGGCCCCCGGGCCTCGCTGACGCTCCCGGCCACGCCCACCGCCGGCGCCCCCGTCGTCGTCAACGCCGGCGGCCACGCCTTCTACCGGGTGTCCTACGACGCCGAGCTCCAGGCCGCCGTCCTCGACGGCCTCGGCGACCTCGCCCCGCTGGAGCGCTACGCGGTGCTCGACGACGCCCACGGCCTCACCCTCCGGGGCGACCGCCGGGCGGGCGACCTCGCCGCCACCGTGCAGCGCATCGCCGACGTCGGTGAGACCGACCTCTCCGTGTGGCAGCTGGCCGCGTCGAGCATCGAGGTGGTCGACCGGGCTGCGTCCGAGGACGAGCGACCGGCCGTGTCGGCGTGGGTCCGCCGCCTCCTGGCGCCGCTCGCAGCGCGGCTCGGCGACGACGTCGACCCCACCGACGACGACCGCACCCGAGCCCTCCGCGGGCTCGTCCTCGGGTTGCGCGGCGTGCACGGCGACCCCGACGCCCTGGCCCGCGCGACCGCGGTGTTCGAGCAGCAGCTGCACCGGCCGACCGAGGTCGACGCCGAGCTCGGCGCCGGTGCCCTGAAGGCCGCGGCGGTCACCGCGGATGCGGACCGGTTCGACGCCATGCTCGACCGCTTCCGGCACGGCGCCACGCCCCAGGAGCAGGTCCGCTACCTCTACGCCGCCGCCACCGTGGCGGACGGCGACCTGTTCTCCCGGTACCTCGCCCTGCTCGAGACCGACGAGGTCCGCAGCCAGAACCTGGCCTTCGCCTACCGGGCGGCGCTGCGCAACCCGGCCCACGACCGCCACGCCTGGACCGCCGTGCGGGACGGCTGGGAGCGCATCCGGGCCCGGCTGCCCTTCAACGCCAACCACCGCCTCGTCGAGGGCATCACCAGCGTCACCGACCCGGCGCTGGCCGACGAGATCGAGGAGTTCCTCGCCACCCACCCGGTGCCCGAGGCCACCACGCTGATCGCGCAGCACGTCGAGCGGATGCGGGTGCAGGTGGCGGTGCACCAGCGCGAGGCGGGCCAGGTCGCGTCGTCGCTGCCCGGCGGATGAGCATCAAGGTCCACGAGAGCAGCCGACGCACCCGGCTCGTCAACGCCTTCCGCAGCCACGTCCCCCCGCAGCCCCCGGGTGACGGGCGTCCGCGCCCGCCGCAGCGCCTCGCGGTGTTCGGCACCGGGACGACGTGGATCCAGCTGACGTGGAGCGCCCTCGGACCCGGCCCCATCGAGGTTCGCTGCGGAGACCAGACCGTCTCGGTCGACGCCGACGGCGGACCCGGCGCGGCCACCGTGACCGACCTCGCGCCGGGCAACGCCCATCGGATCCACATCAGCGGGCCGGGACTGCCCGAGCCGGTCCCGCCGCTGGAGGCCCGGACCCTGCTGCCGCCGCCCGGCGAGCTGCTCCATCGCATCGCCACGGTGAGCGACACCCACATCGGCTCCCGCAGCACCGGCTTCCTGCACACGATCATCGAGAAGCCCGAGCCCGACGAGGTCCACCCCGTGCGCTGCGCCCGGGCCGCCCTGCGCGAGGCGCGGGCCTGGGGCGCCGACGAGCTGATCGTCAAGGGTGACCTGGTCGACCACAGCCGGCCGGAGTGGTGGGCGCAGGCGGCCTCGGTGCTCGACGAGCTCGACGTGCCGATCTCGGTCGTGCCCGGCAACCACGAGTGGTCCGGCCGGGGCGACGGGGATCCCGCCGCCGGCCTCGCTCGCCACGGCCTGCAGCTGGTGACGGACGTGGCCCACGTGGACCGCCCCGGCATCCGCGTGGTCCTCGTGGACAGCACGATCCCCGGCCAGGACCCCGGGAGGGTCTCCGACGTGCTCGAGCGCACGCTCGACCTCGCCAGCGGCACGGACCTGCCCCTCCTCGTCGCCATGCACCACCAGCCCCTGCGGTGGCGCGTCCCGACCTACCTCCCGGCCGGGATCCCGGGTCCCGAGGCCGAGCACTTCCTGCGCGCCCTCGGCCGGGCCAACCCCCGCACCCTCGTGACGTCGGGGCACACGCACCGGCACCGGCGCCGCCACGTCGGCCCGGTCACCATCACCGAGGTCGGCTCGACCAAGGACTTCCCGGGGACGTGGGCGGGCTACGAGGTGCACGAGGGCGGGGTCGTCCAGACCGTGCACCGCATCGCCGACCCGTCCTGCATCCGCTGGACCGACCACACCCGTCGGGCGGCCTTCGGCGTGTGGCAGCTGTGGTCCCCCGGTCGCCTCGGCGACCGGTGCTTCACCCGGAGCTGGTGACCCGGGCGGCTCCGGTCAGACGAGCGAGGCGACGAGGGCGACCTGGGCGGCGTGGTAGGTGACCATCACCGCCACCCGGCCCCACGCCAGCGGCTGGATGAACCGGGTCCAGGCGATGAGCGCATCGGAGACGTAGAACGACACGGCGCCGGCGAGGGCGATGGCGCTCCCCGACGCCCCGGCCGAGACCACCATGGCGCTGATCACCAGCACGTAGGCGGTGACCGGCATCGCGAGCTCTGGCTCGCTGCCCGTGCGCACCGCCCGCAGGATCCGGAGGCCGAGCCACGGGAGGGCCACGGCGATGATGCCCGCACCGACGACGAGGCCGGCCACGGAGGTGTCCAGGGACAGCAGCCCGACGATGTAGGCGACGTGGCCGAGGAGGAACGACGCCAGACCCGGCACGAACAGGTCCCGGGGCAGCATCAGGAACACGTCCCCTGCGAGCGACAGGACCAGGGCGACCACGAACCACGTCCGGGCGGTGTCGTCCGCCGGGTCGAGGGCGAGGGCGGCGGCGATGAGCACCACCATCGTCAGGGGCTTGGCCACGTACTCGACGCGTCGTCGATCGGTCCCCACCGCCCACCAGTCGATGGCCGCCACGACCAGGGTGGCTGCGAGGAGCGCGATGACGGTCCCGTCCATGGCGATGGTCTACTGGACCCCCTGTGAGCGGCACCGACCTCGAGCACCGCGCCGAGATCCGGCGGGCGAACCGCACCACGCCGATCTGGATCGGGCTGGTCGTCGTGGCAGGCATCGTCGCGCTCGTCGTCGGCAGCGGGGACGACGGCGGGGAGGCGGCCCCTGATCCCGGTCCGACGACGGTCCCGGCGACCCCCACCAGCGAGACGCTCACCACCACGTCACCGCGAGAGCTGCCGCCGGTGTACGGGCTCACCCCGGTGGGGGGCGACGACGCCCTCTTCGCGTTCTCGACCGCCACCGCGCCATCGGGACCCAGCGGGCTGGTCGGACTCGAGGTGCAGACCGTCGTGACCACCGACGACGTCGTCGTCGTGCTGGCCGGCGGCGGGGTCCACGCGGCCGAGCCGGGCGAGCCGTTCGAAGAGGTCGTGGGCTGCTGCATCGAAGGCCTGCACCCGTCCAACGAACCCGGCCACGTCTGGCTGCACGACGGCGAGGAGGTCTCGCTGCTGCAGCTCGAGGGCGGCGGCTCCATCACCGAGCTCGACATCGGCGACGGGGAGGTCCTCGGCCCGGCGAGCTTCGGGATCGTCGTCCTCGGGAGCGACGGCATGGTCCGCTGGCACCGGCCCAGCTTCGAGCCGACGGACCTGGGCGCCTCCGACGACCGCCAGGCCATCGATGCCGGGGGCGAGCGCCTCCTGGTCGCCGCGCCGGCCACGGCTGCAGCCGCTGCACGCCTGGAGGTCTGGTCGATCACCGGCAACGGGCTCCTCTCCACCCACGCCCTCGACGACGGCGCCGCTGCCGACGGCCGGCTGTCCCCGGACGGGTCGGTGGTCCTGGTGCCGGCGCCGGGCGGCTGGGACGTGCGCGACGCCGCGACCGGGCTGCTGCACGGCAGGCTGCCGAAGGTCGACTCGCCGGTCTGGGTCGGGGGGAACCGGTTCGGCGCCGCGCTCGACGGCCAGCTCGTGGTCTCCGACAGCGGCGCGCTGCCCCTGCGCTGGCCGGTGCTCGCCGTCGCCGAGCAGTCGCCCTGAGACGTGGCTACGGCGATGCGGCCGAGATCGCCTCGTCCCAGCCGAGGCCCTGCTCCAGCGCCATGCGGTAGCGCACGGTCTTGGCCGGCCAGTTCCACCCGAGTGCGCCCGTGACCTGCCCGTCCCGGCCGTACAGGGCGACGAAGCGGTCGTCGCCGATGGCCCCGTCGACCACCACGAGGTCGCCCCCCTGATCGGGCAGGGTCGGCCGTCCGGCCACCTGGACCCGCACGTCGTGCTGGTCGGACCAGAACCACGGCACGGGGTCGTAGACCTCGGCTCCCTCGTCGCTGGCCAGCAGGCGCCGGCCTGCGGCGCGGCCCATGTCCACCGCGTTGTCCCAGTGCTCGATGCGCAGGCGCCCGTAGCGGGGGCTGTCCCAGGACGCGACGTCGCCGGCTGCGGTGATGCCCGGGGCCACGAGCGTGGTCGCGTCGCACCGGATTCCGTCCTCGACCGCGAGTCCGGAGCCGTCCAGCCATGCGGTGTTGGGCACCACGCCGATGCCGACGACGACGAGGTCGGCCTCGATCACCGCGCCATCCGTGGTCCGAACCCCTTCGACGTGGTCGTCGCCGAGCACGGCGTCCACCCCGGTGCCGAGGCGCAGGTCGACCCCGGCGGCGCGGTGGACGTCGGCGACCGCGGCACCGATGGTCGGGCCGAGCACGCGCTCGAGCGGCTGCGACAGCGGCTCGACCACCGTGACCTCGTGACCCCGGAGGCGGCACGTGGCCGCGACCTCACCGCCGATGAAGCCGGCTCCCACGACGACGACGCGCTCGGGACCGGCATCGAGGTCCGCACGGAGGCCGAGGCAGTCGTCGAGGGACCGCAGCAGGTGCAGGCCGGCCCGGTCGCGGTGGCCGGGCAGCCGACGGGGCGATGCGCCGGTGGCGATGACCAGGCCGTCGTAGGGCAGCGACTCGCCGGTGGCGAGCTCCACGGTCCGGCCGCCGACGTCGAGCCCGACGGCGCGCTCCCCCACCAGCCAGTCGAGGTCCAGGTCGTCGTCGCGGGCCGCGGCCCACTCGGTGGTGGTCGGGTCCTCGCCGCCGAGCACCCCCTTGGACAGGGGCGGTCGCTCGTAGGTGCGGACCGGCTCCTCACCGACCAGGTGGATGGCGCCGTCGTGGCCCTGGGCCCGCAGCTCGGCCGCGGCCGAGAAGCCGGCGATGGACGCGCCGACGATGACGATGTCGCGCATCGTCGGGGGCGCTACTCGTCCTCGATGGAGATGGCCTGCTTGGGGCAGCGCTGCACGGCCTCCTCGACCTTGGGGCGCAGCTCCTCGCTGGGGTGCTCCTGCAGGACGTAGAGGAAGTCGTCGTCGCGCACCTCGAACACCTCGGGGGCGACGCCCATGCAGATCGCGTTCGACTCGCACAGGTCGAAGTCGACGACCACCTTGTAGCCCATCTCGTGTGCCCCTTCTCGTTCGGCGTCCGGAGACGTCGGAGCGTACCGCGCCCGCTCACCGGCCCCGAGATGCATCGGAGACAGGGCCACGCGGTACGGACACGTGGAGGCCGTCCGCGCGAGCGCCAATCGTCGGTGCCCCGGAACGCCCTCGTCCGCCAGCCGCGCTCGGAGGTGCCATGCCCGAAGACCCGCTCCCCACCCGAACCCCCGCCGACCCGCCCACGGCGCGCCGTCGACGCAGCCGTCGGCAGGGCCTCCTGGCCGCAGGCCTGACCGGCCTCGTGGTGACCGCGCCGCCGAGCGGTGCGAGCGTGCGCGACGCGGCCAGCGCCACGATCGAGCTCCCCGCCGACGAGGATCCCGACCCCGCGCCGCTGTTCGGGGTCGACCTGTCGTCGCTGCTCACCATCGCCCACCGGGCGGCGGCCGCCGGAGACCTGGTCAGCGCGGTGCTCGAGGGACCCTCGGCCGTGGCCCGGTGGGACGGCGTGGAGGTGCTCACCGACGGCGACACGACCGAGTTCGTCGGCTTCCACGAGTCCAACAGCACCGAGGCGCTGCCGCTCGACTCCACCCGGCCGATCGCGGCGAGCCACCACCACGGCGCCGCGGTCCCGATCACCGGCGAGGCCGAGGGCCAGGTCATCGTCCTGCCCACCCGTCAGCGGGCCGCCGGCCCGATGACCGCGATCGACCTCGCGGTGGATGCCGACGCGGGGGTCACCGCTCCCGTGGACGGGGTCGTCGTCGAGGTCGCGCCGATCCAGTACCGGGGCAGCGACCACAAGATCACCATCCGCCCGCACGCCAACCCGGACGTCGAGGTCTCGATCATCCACATCGTCGACCCGCTCGTGGTCGCAGGTGACCACGTCCGTGGGGGCGAGACGCTCGTGGCGGCTGGTCCCCGCCAGCTCGGGTTCGAGAGCCAGGTCGACCGCTTCACCGAGGCCGCCCGCGGCGCCGCCGCGCCCCACGTGCACGTGGAGATGCGAGCCACCGAGCCGAACGCCGCCTGACGCTGCGCACTCCTCGGACGGGCCAGACTGCCGTGCCGTGCCCCGTCCGACCTCGCTCAGCGCCGCGCAGGCCCGGCGCACCGTGCTCGCCGCCCAGGGCCTCGCCGCGGCCCGGCCGTCCGGCCGGGTCGACCGTCGCCACCTGCGATCCGTGATCCGGCGCCTCGGCCTGGTCCAGATCGACTCGGTCAACGTGCTGGCGCGCGCCCACCACCTGCCGTTCTTCAGCCGGCTCGGCCCGCACGACCCCACCCTCCTCGACCGCCTCGCCTACCGGGACCACGAGGTGTTCGAGTACTGGGGCCACGAGGCGTCGCTCATCGACGTGGAGCTGGAGCCGCTGCTGCGGTGGCGCATGGCCGACGGCCACCGCTGGAGCGGACCGGCCACGGTCGGGCACCGGCGGCCCGACCTCATCGGACAGCTGGAGGCCCTGGTGCACGAGCACGGACCGGCCTCGGCGGCCGAGCTCGACGAGATCCTCGGCACCCGGCGGGACCGCACCGGGCCGTGGTGGGGGTGGAGCGACACGAAGAAGGCGCTGGAGCACCTGTTCTGGCACGGCCGGGTCGGCGCGGTGCGCCGGGGCGGGTTCGAGCGGGCTTACTGCCACCCGGCCGTCACGGTCCCGCCGCACGTGCGCGATCGGCCCACGCCGGCCCGGGAGGAGGCACTCCGCGACCTGCTCCTGGTCGCGGCCCGGGCCCACGGCGTGGCCACCCCGAAGGACCTCGCCGACTACTGGCGGTTGCCCATCCGGGAGGTCCGGGCGCTGACCCCCGGGCTGGTCGCCGACGGGCAGCTGGAGGCGGTGGCGGTCGAGGGCTGGCGCGAGACCGGCGTGCGCCACCCGGATGCATCCCTCCCCCGGCGGGTGGACGCCTGCGCGCTGGTCTCGCCGTTCGATGTCGCCATGTGGCACCGGGACCGGGTGGAGCGCATCCACGGGTTCCGGTACGTGATCGAGATCTACGTGCCCGAGGCCAAGCGCGTCCACGGCTACTACGTGCTGCCGTTCCTGCTCGGCGACACCTACGTCGCCCGGGTCGACCTCAAGGCCGACCGCGCCGGCCGGCGGCTCCTGGTGCAGTCGGCCTGGGCCGAACCCGACCTCGACCAGCGCGGAACCGACGAAGCCGAGGTCGCCGAGCGCCTCAGCAACGAGCTCCGGCTGCTGGCCGACTGGCTCGACCTCGACGACGTGGTCGTCGTCGGCCGCGGCGACCTCGCTCCCGCCCTCGCCGCCGTCCACTGACCGCGACACCAGCACTGCCAGTTCCAGTCCTCTCGAACTGGCAGTTCCCCTGTCGCGCGTCAGGTGTCGGGGTGAGGGGTGAGCACCTCGGCGCCGTCGTCGGTGACGAGGATCGTGTGCTCGAACTGCGCGGTGCGCTTGCGGTCGATGGTGGCGGCGGTCCACCCGTCGCTCCACATGACGTGCTCGTGGGCGCCCACGGTGATCATCGGCTCGATGGTGAACGTCATGCCCGGTTCGATGATGTCGGTGAGGCGGGGCTCGTGGTAGTGCGGGATGTGCAGGTCGGTGTGGAACTGCTCGCCGATGCCGTGCCCGACGAAGGCCCGGACCACGCCGAACCCCTCGGCCTCGGCGTGGGTCTGGATGGCCCGGCCGATGGCCGAGAACGGCTCGCCCGGCTTCACCGCTTCGATGCCCCGGAGGAGCGATTCGTAGGTGACCTGCACCAGGCGCCGCGAGACGTCGTCGACCTCGCCGACGAAGAACGTGCGGTTGGTGTCGCCGTGGACGCCCTCGCGGAAGATCGTGACATCGATGTTCACGATGTCGCCGTCGACCAGCTCGCGGTCGTCGGGGATCCCGTGGCAGATGATCTCGTTCACGGAGGTGCAGACCGACTTGGGGAACGGGTTGTCGGGGCCGCCGTAGAGCAGGGGGCTGGGGTAGGCGCCGGCCTCGACGGTGGCCTCGTGGCAGATGCGGTCGAGCTCGTCGGTGGTGATGCCGGGGCGGACCGCAGCCCCGGTGAGGGCGAGGATGCGGGCGGCCTCGGCCCCCGTGCGCCGCATGCGGGCGATGACGTCGGGGGACTTGACCGCGGGCTCGTCCCAGCGGTCGACCCGACCCTCGACCACGTACGCGGGCACCTCGATGGTGTCGGGGACGGGGCGCAGCGGGGAGATCGCGCCCGGCCGGACGGGCTCGAAGCTCGCCTTGTGGCAGCGCTTGAACTTGCGGCCGCTGCCGCAGAAGCACTGGTCGTTCGCCTTCATCGTGGCCGTCACGGCCACCAGGGTAACGCCGCATCCACCCGCTCCCCCGGGCGGTGTGCCACGGTCGTTGCCCGTGGGACGCCCCACCGATGCTGCAACCAAGCGAGCCCGGACCCGACGGCGCAAGGCCCGCCGTGCTGCGACCCGGGCCACGGTCCAGCTCGTCACCGTCCTGGTCGGGGGCCTGCTCGCCGGCGGCCTGATCGTGGCCGCCGCCCTGCCGGGCGCCACCGGACCGGTCCCGGCCACGGCCACCACCGCTGCCGCCGCGGGGGTGGCCGTGCTGACGCTGGTGGTGGCCCGCCGGTTGCGCCCGCTGGATCAGGGCCGTTCGCGCCGGTAGCCCTCCCAGTGGTCCAGCGCGCTGCGCATCAGGACCTCGTACTCCTCGAAGGTGTGGCCGTGGCGGGCGGCCACGATCAGCTCGGCGTCGGCACCCACCGGCGTCCGCAGCGGTGCGGCCGGGTCCTCGAGCACGTCGGCCACGGTCCGCGCGACGAGCGCGGGGTCCGCAGGTCCGTCGCCGCCCAGGCCCTTGGCCCGGGACTCCAGCTGCTCGGCGATCGTCCAGTAGCCGTCGTGATCCGGCGTGAAGGCCGCCGCCGTCACCGTGTTGGCGCCCAGCTCGGTGGGAAACTGGCCGGGCTGGATCGAGTGGACCCGGATGCCGGACAGGCCGAGCTCGAAGTGGAGCGCCTCGCTGATCGCCTCCACGGCGTGCTTGGAGGCCGCGTAGATCCCCGCGAAGGGGCGGGCGATCACGCCGGCCACGCTGCTCAGGTTGACCAAGGCAGCAGCCTCGGACCGCCGCAGGTGCGGCACCGTCGCCCGCACCACGCGGAGCAGCCCGAACACGTTCGTCTCGAACTGCAGGGCGACCTCGGCGTCGGACACCAGCTCGACGGGGCCGCGCACCTCGATGCCGGCGTTGTTGACCACCACGTCCAGGCCGCCGAGCAGCGCCACGGCCTCCGCCACCCCGCGCGCGACGGAGGCCTCGTCGTGCACGTCGAGGGCGACCACGTGGACCGAGGTGCCGGCCGCGTCGCAGGCCCGCCGGAGGTCGCCGTCGCGCGACGGGTCTCGCATGGTCGCCACGACGTCGTGGCCACGCCCGGCCAGCTCCACGGCGGTGAGGAGGCCGAAGCCGCTGGAGCAACCGGTGATGAGGACCCTGGGCACGGCGACGGTCTAGCTGTCCCAGCCGAAGGCGTCGATGGGTCCGTGGCCGCCGCCGAGGCGCCAGGTGCGGGCCCCGAGCAGGCCCCGGTGCACGAAGCCCTTCGCCGCCCGGACCGCGTCGAGCGGGTCGTCGCCGAGCGCGAGACGAGCAGCCGTGGCCGCCGCGAAGGAGCACCCGGAGCCGTGGTCGTTGGGGGTGTCCACCCGGGGCAGCACCAGCCGCTCGGCTCGACCGTCGACGGCGACCACGTCGACGGCATCGTCGCCCTCGTCGTCGGCGTCCCCGCCCTTGACCACGACCGCCTCGCAGCCGAGGTCGAGCAGCTCCACGGCTGCGGCCTCCATGTCGGCGAGGGTCTGCAGGGATCGGCCGACGAGGAGCCCCGCCTCGGTGCGGTTCGGCGTGATCACCCGGGCCAGCGGGAGCAGCCGGGCGACCAGCGCATCCCGGACGTCGGGCGGGAACAGGGCAGCACCGGCCGAGCTGACCAGCACCGGGTCCACGACGAGGTTCGCCAACCGGCCGGCCTCGGCCACGCGTGCGACCACGTCCACGGTGTCGGCCGAGGCGAGGAACCCGGTCTTGGTGGCCCGCACGTCGAGGTCGCCGAGCACGGCATCGAGCTGGGCGGCGACGAACTCGGGTGGGACGACGTGGACCGCCTCGACCGCCTGGGTGGACTGGGCGGTGAGGGCGGCCACCGCAGTGGCGCCGTGCAGCCCGTGGGCCGCGAAGGCCCGCAGGTCGGCGTGGACCCCGGCCCCGCCGGCGCTGTCGACGCCGGCGACGGTGAGGGCGACCAGCGGTGTCGGCACGGTGGGCGACGCTACCCGACGACCTCGGCGACGAGGACGGGCGCCACCGCTCGCGCCCCCGAGCGCCGCAACCAGACGGCGACGAGCACGACGACACCGCCGAGCAGGCTCATCGCCGCCGACACGCCCAGCGCCCCGATGAGCGCACCGGTGGACAGGATGCCGAGCAGCTGGGCCGCGGTGCCCGACATGGTGTCGGTGGCGATCACACGTCCGTGCACCGACTCCGGGGCGTTGCGCTGCAGCAGCGTGCGGGACGGACCCGACAGCAGCGCGGTGCACACGCCCCAGGCCGCGACGCCGACGAAGGCGACGACGACCGACGGGGTGCCGAGGTAGACGATGGCGGTCACGCCGGAGGCGCCGACGCCGAGGACCACCCAGCCGAACGACGCCACGCGCTCCCCGAGGCGGGCGACCGCGATGCCGCCCGCCACCAGGAACACGCCGAACACGGCCTGCAGCGCGGCGAAGGTCGACGGAGGCCGCTCCAGCACGTCCCGCACGTACAGCGGCTCGGCGAGCAGGGCGGCGCCGTAGAGGAGGTGGACCGAGCTCATCGCCACCACGACGCGCCGCAGCACCGGGGTCCGGGCCACCAGGCGGAGCCCCTCGAGGGCGTCCCGCATCCCGGGGCGGCGCTCGTGCGAGGCGGGATCGACGACGTCGCGCACCTGCACGATCGGCAGCACGAGGATGCCGAGCAGGTAGGTGGCGGCCGTGAGCACGAACGCGCCCCGGAAGCCGAACCAGCCGATGGCCACGGCACCCACGACGGGGCCGGCGATGATGGCGACCTCGTCGGTGAGCGACACGAGGGCGTTGGTGCGGGCCAGCTCCTCGTCCCGGACCAGTCGGGGCGGCAGCGACTGCAGGGCGGGCACGGTCAGGGCGCCGGCGACGCCGTGGACCATCGACAGCAGCGCCAGGCTGCGGAAGTCGTCGGCGAACAGCAGCGCGAGCGAGGCCACCACGCCGATCGCCTTGGCCACGCCGAGGCTGGCCCGGGGTCCGATCCGGTCGATCACGGTCCCCACGAACGGGCCGAGCAGCACGCCCGGGAGCGTGAGGGCGACGCCGAACAGCGTCACGTCGCCGGCGGTGGCCCCGAACTCGAACGCGGCGTAGCCCCAGATGGCGATGAAGGTCGCCCAGGTGCCGACCGCGCTGAACGCCTCGGCGACGAGGAAGGCCCGGACCCGGCCGGACCGCAGTGAACCCTGCACCGGCAGAACATAGGTCCGCGGCGCGCTGACGCCGGCAGCGTTTCCGTGGCCTAGCTGCGGCCGAAGTCGTCCTCGAGGCGGACGATGTCGTCCTCCCCGAAGTAGTCACCCCGCTGGACCTCGATGAACACCACGTCCTCGTCGCCCTCGTTGGCGCAGCGGTGCGCCATGCCCTGGGCGATGTCGACGGACTGGCCGGCGGGTACCTGGTGGTCCGTGCCGTCGAGGGTGACGGTGGCGGTGCCGCTCACGACGTACCAGTGCTCGGCCCGGCGGGCGTGGGTCTGGTAGCTGAGCCGCTTGCCCGGGTGGACGACGATCCGCTTGACCTTGTGGTCGTCCTCGTCGGACAGCACGGTGTAGTTGCCCCAGGGGCGCTCGTCGTACTCGAGTGCGGTCATCCGGACAGTCTGGTCAACCCACGGACAGGACGGCCAACCCCTGCAGCAGGCCGACGCCGGCGCCGAGGGCACCGCCGATGGCGATGAGGATCCACTCGTCCTGCTCGAAGATGCCGCGGAGGAGCCGCTCGAACTCGAGCTTCGGCATGGCTCGCAGCTTGGACTCGACGAGCTCACCGACCTGGAGCTGCTTCTCCAGGTAGGCCTCGATCTCGGGCTGGATCTCCGGCACCGACTCGGTGACCCGGCCCACGACCATCATCTTCACCGAGGCCAGCTGGGCGTCGGTGACCTCGGTCTGGGTGAGCATCTCGACCATGGGACGGGCGGCGTCGACCCGTTCGCTCACCTTGGTGAGCACCACCTGGGCGATGCGGGTGCCGGCCTCGCCCTCGGTGACGAGTCGGAGCAGGTTGGCGGGCGTGAGGATCTCCCGGGCGGTGATCCGGCCGTAGTCATGGGCGATCTCGCCCTGGCGGCTGGGGAACATCCCCTGGTAGGTGACGAGGCCGGCGTAGCGCTTCGGCTCGATCGGGCGGAAGATCATCTGCAGGGCCAGCCAGTTGGTGCCGAGCCCGACGATGCCCCCGACGAGCGGCATCAACCACCACTGGTCGAAGATCGAGAAGCTGAGCGCCTGGAAGCAGCCGATCACGAAGCCGAACCACCCGCCGAAGCGGACGATGGCCTTGAGCTCCTTGCCGCCGATCTCCTGGAACAGGCGGACGAGGCGCTTCACGTTCGGCCCGGACAGCAGGTCGAACACGAGCTGCTCGAGGTCGAGCAGCTCGTGGCTGATGCCCTGCAGGTCGTCGAAGATCTCCTGGGCGACCTGGCGCCCCTCGGTCTTGATCTGGGTGATGACCATCTGCTGGGCATCGGGCGCCATCTGATCCCAGGTGCCGGGTGCCAGCATCTCGGCCACGTCCCGGACGATGACGGGCAGCTCGGTGTCCAGCCGGTCGGCGAACAGCGCCTCCATCTCGGCCGGGTCGAGGCGCTCGGCCAGCTCGGCCGGTGACAGCACGGCGCCGACGTTGCCGGCGACGTCGGCGGCGAAGGTGTCGGCCTTGGACGGCAGCACCCCCTGCCAGCCGATCTTCACCCCGAACGGCGCCACGCCGACGAACTCCTCGGGCGAGAAGATCATGCGGACCGCGGCCCAGTTGGTGATGTAGCCGATGAACGCGGTGACGAGGGGCACCGCGACGAGGACGACGGCGATGTTGGTCGCGGTGATCACGGTGCAGGTTTCGCCGGGCACGGGTGCTTCCCCTGTCGCGGTGCTCATCGACGGCCACGGCGCTGGCCGTCCGGCATCACTCGATCAGGAAGCTGCGCATCATTCCGTGGTCCTCGTGCTCGAGGATGTGGCAGTGGTAGAGGAAGTAGCCGCGGTGGGCGTCGAAGGGCACGACGATCCGGACGCGCTGCCCCGGCCAGACCACGACGGTGTCGCGGAGCCCGCTCTCGACCACGCCGTCGGCGATCTGCTCCCACGCCGCTGCCGCACCGTCGTCCTCCCAGGTGCGCTCGACCACCCGGAACGCCTGACCGTGCAGGTGCATCGGGTGCGTGAGCGGCGACCGGCTCACGAACTCCCAGACCTCGGTTGTCCCGAACGCCACGGTCTCGGTCTCGGTCACCTCCCGCCCCGCCCACTGGGTGTCGTTGATCCAGTGCGACGCTCGGAACGTCGACAGCACGAACTGCTTCGGCGCGTCGGCGTTCACGGCATCGGCAGCGTGGACGGCCACGGAGCCACCCGGACGGGCCGGCACCTCGCCCGGCTCGGCGGGCGAATCGTCCACCACGAAGGTGACGGCGACGCCCTCGACAGGGTCGAGCATCGGCGTGCCCCCGCCGCGCCCCGGACCCCGCCCCGGCCCCATCCCCGGGGCTTCGACGAAGAGATCGGCGGCCCGCAGCTCGATCCGGTCCCCGGGCTCGTGACCCGAGAAGTCCATCCACAGATCGGTCCGCTGCGCCGGTGCGAGCACGAGCCCGGGGACGTCCACCGTCTCCGGGAGCAGCTCGCCGTCGGTCGCCACCGCGTGGAGCGGCTCGCCGGTCGACCAGGTGAGGCGCTGGAGGCGCGAGTTGGCGCCGTTGAGCAACCGGATGCGGTACGGCTCCCGCCGGACGCGGAGCGCCAGCTCGGCCACCCCGTTCGTCACGAGCGTGCTCCCCACGAAGCCGGCCATGAGGTCGTGCATGCTGGCGGCGTATCGGAGCGTGCCATCGGCGTCGATGGTGCGGTCCTGCAGGACGAGGGCGAAGTCGTTGTCCCGGCTCGGGAGCCCCGGCTCGTCGCCGTGCACGATGAGGAGACCGGCGAGACCTCGGTACACCTGCTCGCCCGTGAGCATGTCGGTGTGCGAGTGGTACCAGTAGGTCCCCGGTTCGTTCGGGACCGTGAAGTCGTACTCGTATCGCTCCCCCGGCCCCACCGCCTCGGGCGGCTGCCCGTCCTGCCCCTGGGGCAGGACGAGCCCGTGCCAGTGGACGATGCAGTCCTGGTCGATCTCGTTGTCGAAGTCGACCCGCACCCGCTGACCGGTGCGGAGGTGCAGGGTCGGGCCGAGGTAGGAGCCGCTCGACGTCACGCTCGCCGGGTCACCATCGAGGACCTCGGCACGGAACGACAGCACCTCGGTCTCGGTCCCGGCGACGATGGTCGCGGTGGCAGGGGCGGCCACCAGACGCAGGTGGAGATCCCGCATCTCGGGCTCCAGCTCGGGCATCCCCTGCGGGGCGAGGGGCCCTGGGCCCCCTGCCGTCGTGGTGCTCGGCGGCGCGCTGGTCGGCGGGTCGTCGCCGCTGCATGCCGCCAGGAGTCCGGCGACGCCGGCGGCACCCAGGACACCGAGCGCGGCGCGTCGGTCGAGCGGCGCACGGGACCACCAGGCATGTGCCGATGGCGCCTGTCGGGGGTCGTCGCGCTCCATCCTCCGATCCTCGCCCCCAGAGGGGCCCGGCGCCGGTGCCAAAGGTCCCGAACCGTGGCGCGATCCGCGCCGGGTCCCGCGCGACCACCTCAGTCGAAGACGACGGTCCGGTTCCCGTAGGCGAGCACGCGGTGCTCCAGGTGGAGCCGCACGGCCCGGGCCAGCACCGACTTCTCCAGGTCGGTGCCGAGCCGGATGAGGTCGGTGACCTCGTGGCGGTGGCTGACCGGGGTGACGTCCTGGTGGATGATCGGGCCCTGGTCCAGCTCACCGGTGGCGTAGTGGGCGGTGGCGCCGATCAGCTTCACACCCCGCTCGTAGGCCTGGTGGTAGGGCTTGGCGCCCACGAAGGCCGGCAGGAACGAGTGGTGGATGTTGATGATCCGGTTCGGGAAGTCGGCGATGAAGGCCTCGGGCAGGATCCGCATGTAGCGGGCCAGCACGACGAGATCGACGTCCGCGTCACGGACGAGGGCGTGCATGTCGGCGGACTGACGGGACGGGTCGTCGGGGGCGACGGGGAGCAGGTGGAAGTCCACCCCGTGGCGGGCCACCAGCGCCTCGTGGTCGTCGTGGTTGGAGGCGACGAACTGGATGTCGGCGTCGAGCTCGCCGAGGTCGACCCGGGACAGCAGATCGGCGAGGCAGTGGCCCTGCTTGGAGCACAGCACGGCGATGCGGGGCGAGGGTCCCGGTCGGTGGATCTCCCAGGTCATGTCGTAGGCAGCGGCGACCGGGCGCATGGCGGCCTCGATGTCGGCGCCGTCGGGGAAGGTGGCCTCGACCCGCTGGAGGAACAGGTCGTGCACGCGATCGGTGTGCTGGTCGGCGTGGATGATGTTGCCGCCGAGGGCTGCGATCGTCTGGCCCACGGCAGCGACGATCCCCGGTCGGTCGGGGCAGCGGAGCAGCAGCACGGTCTGGGTCACACCCGAAGACCCTAGGGAGCGGGGGCTACGGTCCGGACATGCGCCGTGCCCTGTGGACCACCGACGGACTCGATGTGACCGAGGTCGAGCTGGGGCCCTTGGCCGAGGGCCGGGCCCGCCTGCGCGTGGCCGCCTGCGGCATCTGCGGCTCCGACCTGCACTGGTGGCACGGGTCGATGCCCCGGCCGCTCGGCACGGCACCCGGCCACGAGCTGGCCGGCACCGTCATCGACGGTCCGGCCGGTCTGGACGACGTGCTCTACGCCGTCTCCCCGAACGTGTCCTGCGGGCGCTGCCAGTTCTGCCAGGTCGGCCAGACCCACCTGTGCGACCGCGCCCTCGGCCGGGGGCTGGGCATGGGCGCCGACGGCGGCCTGTCCGAGGTCCTCGACGTCCCCGTCGCCAACCTCGCCCCGGTGACCACGGATGAGCCGGCCGTGGCCGCGCTCACCGAGCCGCTCGCCGTGGCGCTGCGCGGCGTGTCCCTCGGCGACGTCGGCCCAGACAGCCGGGTCCTGGTGCTCGGCGCCGGCACCATCGGCCTCGGCGCCGCGCTGCTGGCCCGGGACCGCGCATCCGAGGTGGCCATCACCGCCCGCCATCCCCACCAGGCCGATGCTGCGGCCGCCATGGGCGTCACCGTCCTCGGCGAGCACGAGGGCATCGCGTGGGCCAAGGACCGGGGCGCCGACGTGGTCATCGAGTCCGTCGGCGGCACCGCCCCCACGCTCGGCGACGCGGTGAAGGCGGCCCGCAAGGGCGGCACCATCGTCCTGCTCGGCTCCTTCACCGAGCCCCGCCCGGTGGACCTGTCGAGGCTGATGATGAAGGAGCTCCGGCTGCAGGGGTCGTTCTGCTACGGCTCCACCAAGCGGGGCCCGGAGTACGCCGCTGCCGCCCAGCTGACCGGTCGCTTCGAGTCCGAGCTGTCGGCGATGACCACCCACCAGTTCCCCCTCGACCAGGTCACCGACGCGTTCGAGGCCGCAGCTGACAAGTCCAGCGGCGCCATCAAGGTCACCATCCTCCCGTAGGAAATCCCGTGGATTCGGACCACGAAGCCAGGTGAGTAGCCCGCCGCACTGCGTCACGTGGTCCGACATCAACGGAATTTCCCGGAGTGGAGGTGAGGGGATTCGAACCCCTGGCCTCCTCGATGCGACCGAGGCGCTCTAGCCAACTGAGCTACACCCCCGAGGGAGGCCACACCTTACCGCCGGCGGCGGTGGCCACCGAACTGGCTCAGGCGTCGCCGTGGGACTCGATCGCGCGTTGCAGGCGGGTCTGCAGGACCGTGGTGGTGACGTCGCCGCGGGTGCGCTCGGTGACCGCTCGCAGGGAGTCCACGGTGCGGCGCAGGCCACCCGTGAGGGCGTCGGGCAGGTCGACCGAGGCGAGGACGTCGTAGGCGTCGTCCATGACCTCGAGGAGGGCCTCACCGCCCTCGAGGTCGCCGGAGCGGAGGCGGTCGAGGACGTTGCGGCGCAGCTCGCTGGCGGCCTCGGCCAGGCCCCGCATCCAGGAGTGCGCCATGACGCCGAGCTCGGACGGCGAGGCGAGTGCCTCGCCGCGGACCATGGCTGCGCACAGGCGGGCCTCGGCGTACTCCTTCTCGGCGTCGTGGAGGAAGCCGGCGTGGGCGACCGCGGGGTGGTCGGCCAGCGCCTCCTGCGCGGTGCGCAGCGCGGCCTCGGAGGCGGCGACCTGCTCGTCGTGCGCGGCCGGGTCCCCACGGTGGACGGCGCGGATGGCGAGGCCGGCGTGGCGGATCGCGTTCCGGCACGCGGGCAGCGCGACCTCTCGGGCCCGGTGGGCGGCGCCGAGGTCGGTGCGGATGTCGCCGACGAGCGCGTCGAGCGTGGCGCGCCGGTCGCTGCCGGCGCCGGCAGCCGGGGTCAGTTGGCCTGGCGGCGCAGGAGCGCCTGCTGCGTGGCCGACGGGCGACGGTCGGCCGCCAGGTAGGCGACGTTCCCGCGAGCCGGAGCCTGTCGCTGCTGCTGGACCTGCATGAGCATGGCGACGTAGCCGAGGAGCGCGGCGTCGACGCTGAGGTGGAGCAGCCAGACCGAGCCGCCGGCGAGGAGGGCGAGGAGGAAGGTGAGGCCGGCCGAGGCGGCGAGCGTGGCGAGCACGTCGCGGCGACGGCGCTGGGCGTCGGTGCGGCTCATCGCCCGACCGGTCGGGGTGCGCATCGGCGCCGGTGCGTACGGGTCGCCCGTGCGCTGGAGCACGGCCAGCTGGTTGCGGAAGTCCCCGATCGAGGCGTGCGGGTGGAACGCCCGGCGCTTCTGCAGGTAGGGGGGCAGGAGAACGGCGGCCCAGATCGCAGCAAGCACCACTAGCACCATGATGGTCACGCTCCTCGCCTCGCTTTCGTGTGTCGTCTGTCACCGTAGGAGCGCCCGGAACCTGAGTGGTGGATCCGGGCGTCTTCGGTGTTCGTTCGGTTGCGGGCAGGCCAACAGGGCTGACCGGGATCGTTACGGTTCTACTACGAACCGAAACACGCTGACAAGCAACTGCGAAGGATGTCACGCATGATGCGAGGCGGATCGAGCAGGTGCTCGCTCAGCGAGCGAGGCCGTCGTCGCCCGGCCCGGGCTGGCGGCGGTAGGTGCCGGAGCGCCCGCCCGTCTTCTCCCACAGCGTCAGCTCGCTGATCACCATGGCCCGATCCGCGCTCTTGCACATGTCGTAGATGGTGAGGCAGGCGATGGAGCAGGCGGTCATCGCCTCCATCTCCACGCCGGTCCGGTCGATCGTGTCGACCTGGGCCTCGACCTCGATGAAGTCGTCCTCGATGCGGAAGTTCACGAGCACCGAGCCGACCAGCAGCGGGTGGCAGAGCGGGATGAGGTCCGGCGTGCGCTTCGCCGCCTGGATGCCGGCGACCCGGGCCACCGCCAGCACGTCGCCCTTGGAGATGGCACCGCGGGCCACCAGCGACGCCGTCTCGGGCTGCATGGACACCCGGCCCCGGGCGATGGCCCGACGGTGCGTCGGATCCTTGGGGGTGACGTCGACCATCCGGGCACGGCCCAGAGGATCCAGATGGGTCAGTCCTCGCTCCGACATCGGCCGGAGTGTAGGGGACGCCTGGGGCCGCACTCAGGAGCCGGAGACGAAGACCGCGTCGAGCATGCCGTCCAGCGCTTCGATGGCCAGCTCGGCGCGCCGTCCGGGGTCGTCGTCGGCCGCGATCGCGACGGCGGTCTCGGTGACCGCGCCGACCAGCAGGTCCGCGAGCACCTCGGGCTCGCGGCCCGGGCGCAGCCTGCCCGATGCCCGGGCCGAGGTCAGCGCCGTCACGATCAGGAGGCGGAAGGTCCCGCCGTCGCACTCCCGCCATCGACGCCAGCCGAGCACGGCTGGGGCCACGACGACGGTGATGTGCGCCGCGACCAGGTCGGCCGCCAGGGCCCGCAGGTAGGCGGCGAGCCCGGCCCGGAGCGCCACTTCGGGTTCGAGGTCGGCGATCGCCGCTTCGACCGCAGCCACCAGGGTGCGGTGCTCTGCGAGGAAGACCGCCTCGAACAGCTCGTCCTTGGAGGCGAAGTGGTAGTAGACGCTGCCCTTCGTGCGACCGGCCCGCACCGCCACCTCGTCGATGGTCACGGCCGCCGCATCTCCGGCACCGAACAGCGCACGGGCGGCAGCGAGGATCTCCTCGAGGGAGCGCTGCGACCGGACCTGCGGTCTCCGGGTCGATGCCATCGCCGCGAGCGTACGCGTGCTCCCGCCCCGCCGGTGCCGCGTTTCATACTCTGAGTACGTACTCGGAGTATGATCTACGGCATGCGAGCGGTGACCCTGACCCGGTTCGGCGGACCCGACGTGCTCCAGGTCCGGCAGGTCCCCGATCCGCCTCCACCCGGGCCTGGCCAGGTCTTGGTGCAGGTCCGTGCTGCGGGGGTCAACCCGCTCGACGCCGCACTGCGCGCCGGTCGGCTCGCACCGCTGCTCGGCCGGCGCTTCCCCATGATCCCCGGCAACGATGCGGCCGGCACGGTGATCGCCGTCGGCGGTGACGTGACGGGGATCGAAGTCGGCCAGCACGTCCACGGCATGTTCGATGCCGCACCGAAGCCGGCGCGCCACGGCTTCGCGCTCCCGGGCACCTACGCGGACCTGGCCCTGACGCGGGCCTCGACGCTGGCCGCCGTGCCCGACCGGGTGGACCTCGTCACCGCGGCGGCGATCCCGGTCGCCGGGCTCACCGCCCACCAGGTGCTCGTGCGCAAGGCGCGGCTCGGCCGTGGGTCGTCGGTGCTGGTGATCGGGGCGTCGGGGGGCGTCGGGACCTTCGCCACCCAGATCGCCGTCGCGCTCGGCGCCGACGTGACCGGCGTCGCCGGAGGGCCCCGGACCGAGCGGGTCCGAGCGCTCGGCGCACGGCGCGTGATCGATCACCACGACGTCGACGTGACCGGCCTGGCCGAGCGGTTCGACCTCGTCTACGACGTCTCGGCACGCTTCTCCCACCGACGGCTGCGCCACCTGGTCGCGCCCGGAGGCCTCGCCGTGGCGAACCTCGGTCCGCCCGTCGCGACCCTGTCACCGGCGCTCCGGCACCCCGAGCGTCGCTTCGGGCGCTACGGCTTCGCCTGGGTGTCGCCCGACGGCCGGGACCTGGCCGCGCTCGATCGTCTGGTCGCGGCCGGAGACGTCGCGCCGTGCGTCGACGACGTCCTCCCCCTCGACGACGCCTCGGTCGCGCACCGGCGACTCGAAGCGGGCGGCGCCTTCGGCAAGCTCGTGCTCGCCGTGGACGGCGCTCGCTCAGCCGCCGATCTGTGACATCGACTTGCGGGGCCGGATGAACTGGACGTTGCCGATGGCGTGCCCGGCCCACTTCGCACCGACCGCCCGCTGCATCACCGCGGCGAGGTCGTCGTCGGTGCCGCCCTCGCGCAGCGGCGCCCGCAGGTCGAACTCGTCGAGGGCGAACAGGCAGTTGCGCAGCTGGCCCTCGGCGGTGAGGCGCACCCGGTCGCAGGACTCGCAGAACGGGCGGGTGACCGTCGGGATCACGCCGACCACGTCGCCGGCGGAGGCGCCGGGCCGGCCGGCGGGGCGGTCGAGGTAGCGCCACTGCTCGGCCGGCTCGTGGCCCCGCACGACCGGCTCCATCGGGAAGACCCCCTCGATGCGGCGCACGATCTCGGCCTGGGGCACCACCTGGGCGTGCTCCCACCCGCCGTCGGCGTCGAGGGGCATGAACTCGATGAAGCGGACCGTGACGTCGTTGTCGCGGCCGAAGCGGGCGAAGTCCACGACCTCGTCGTCGTTCACCCCGCCGACCAGCACCACGTTGATCTTCACCGGGTCGAGACCGGCTTCCTTGGCGGCTTCGATGCCGTCGAGGACCCGGTCCAGCTCGTCCCGGCGAGTGAGCTCGAGGAACCGGTCCCGGCGCAGGGAGTCGAGGCTGACGTTGATGCGGCGGAGGCCGGCGTCGGCGAGGGCCTGGGCCTGGCTCCGCAGGGTCGAGCCGTTCGTGGTCATGGCCAGCTCGACGCCGAGGGCGGCGAGCTTCGCGACCAGGACCGGCAGGTGGGCCCGGACCGTGGGCTCGCCACCGGTGAGGCGGATGCTGTCGACGCCGTAGCGCTCGACGAACACCTGGGCGATGCGGGTGATCTCCTCGAACGTGAGGATCTCCTCCCGTGCCATCCACTGCATGCCCTCCTCCGGCATGCAGTAGGTGCACCGGAAGTTGCAGCGGTCCGTGACCGAGATGCGCAGGTCGCGGTGGACGCGTCCGAAGCCGTCGACGAGCTGCTCGGGCGGGGTGGGACCGGTCATCAGACGGCCCACGGTACCGGTGGACCGGCCCGCCCGCTCGGGCAGGTCAGACCCGGGAGATGTGGCCGGTGACGTCGTCCTCGAACGTCCAGGCCGTCTCGCCCATGACGAGGCGGTGCCGGGATCCGGGGGCGTCGAGGTCCTCGGACTCGTAGGCGGCGTCGCCATGCCAGAGGGCGACGAGCGTGCCGTCGGCGCCGCCCAGGATCTTGGTGACGTAGCGGAACGACTCGCGACCGCGAGCGGCGGCGAGCGCGGCCTCCACGGTCTCGTGGGCGGCGAGATCGTGGAGGGTCACGACCGTCGGCGGGACCAGCTGGATCTCCCCCGCGTCGCGGCGGGCCAGCATCTCGGCGGGCCGGACCCACTCGTCCTCGTGGATCTCGCCCATGTCGATGGTGACGACGCCGTCCTCCCCCACCGGGGCCCGGCACACGAAGAACCAGGTGGCGAAGCGCTTGTTCGAGTTCATCGCCACCGCGTCCGGCGGGGTCCAGTGCGAGAACAGCACCATCCGGTCGGGCTGGACCAGCAGGTCGGCCTCCTCGAGCGCCTCGCGCGCCGCGGCGGTGCGGGCCGCCTCCAGCTCCTGCCCCGGCGGGGCAGGCCCTTCCGGGCCATCGGGGTCGTCCTCGCTCGGCCAGTCCTCGGGGTCGATCCGGCCCCCCGGGAACACCCACATCCCGCCGAAGGCGAGCTTGGAGTTCTTGCGCAGCATCAGCACCTCGAGGGCGGTGGTGCCGTCGGGCTGGCGGGCGTCGCGCAGCGGGATGACCGTCGCCGCCGGGATGAGGCCGCCCTCGGTCGGCAGGAAGGTCATGGGGTGGCGATCAGCTGCTGGCCTCGGCCAGCGCCCGACCGGTGAGCACGCGCGCCAGGTGGCGGCGGAACTCGACCGAGGCGTTGAGGTCGGCGGCGGGTTCGGTGCCCTCGTCGGCCACCGCGGCCGCGTCCTCCACCGACGCACCCGAGGCGATGGCCGCCTCGGTGGCCGCGGCGTGGACCGGGCGGCTGTCCATGTTGACCAGGCCGATGCCGACCTGGTCGTCGCCGCGGCGCACGCATGCGACGCCGACGATCGCCCAGTCCTGGGCGCGGCGGTTGAACTTCTGGAACGACCAGCCGGCGCCGGTCGCCTTCGGGACCCGGATCTCGGTGAGCAGCTCGGCCTCGCCCACCGCGGTCTCGAGGAAGCCCTGGAAGAAGTCGTCGGCCGCGACCTCGCGGGTGCCGTCCGCGCCCTGGACCACCAGCGTGGCGCCGAGGGCGAGGAGGACGGCGGGCAGGTCGGAGGCCGGGTCGCCGTGGGCGAGCGAGCCACCGATGGTGCCCCGGTGGCGGACCTGGGGGTCGCCGACGTGGGAGGTGGCGTGGGCGAGGATCGGCACGTCGCGCCGGAGGACGTCGCTGATCTCGACGTCGCGGTGCCGGGTGAGCGCGCCGATCGCCACGTGGTCACCCTCGTCGCGGATGTACTTGAGGTCGTCGACCCGGCCGACGTCGACGAGCACCGAGGGGGTGGCCAGGCGCAGCTTCATGAGCGGGACGAGCGAGTGGCCGCCGGCGAGGACCTTGGCCTCGTCGCCGTGCTCGGCCAGCAGGGAGATGGCCTCGTCGGCCGACCCGGCCCGGACGTAGTCGAACGCGGCGGGGATCACTGCTGCACCGCCACCGTCGTGCCACCGCCGCCGGACTTGGCAGCAGCGAGGACGGCCTGGACGATGTTGTGGTAGCCGGTGCAGCGGCACAGGTTGCCCTCGAGCCCCTCGCGGACCTGGGTCTCGGTGGGCTCGGGGACCTCGTCGAGCAGCGACGTCGCCGCCATGACCATGCCCGGCGTGCAGAACCCGCACTGGAGCCCGTGCTGCTCCCGGAAGGCCTGCTGCATCGGGTGCAGCTCCTCCTCGGACGGGGCCAGCCCTTCGATGGTGGTGAGGGTGCAGCCGTCGGCCTGGACGGCCAGCACGGTGCAGGACTTCACGGCCTCGCCGTCGAGGTGGACGGTGCAGGCACCGCACGACGAGGTGTCGCAGCCCACGTTGGTGCCCGTGAGGCCCAGCGCCTCGCGGATGTGGTGGACGAGCAGCGTGCGCGGCTCGACGTCGTGTCGCGCCTCGCTCCCGTTGACGGTGATCGAGATCTCCATCCCGTCACCCCCCTTTCCCTGAAGACCCGGCGCCCGTGGTGGCGACCTGGTCGACTTCCTAGCGCATCGAGGATGGACGACGCGGACGAGGTCTTGGCACTACGATGCCAACAGTTGCCACCGCATGTCCCGGTGGCTGCGATCCGACACAGCGAGAGGTTCGGGATGGGTTGGTTCCGGAGCACGCGACGAGGTGGGGACGAGCCCTCGGCGTCGTACGAGGAGCGCTTGGCGCTGATCAGCCCGGGCGTCCCGGGGCGCTGTCCGGCCTGCGACGGCCTCGGCTACATCGACAGCATCGACATCGGCCACCGCTACCAGATCCAGCACTGCAAGGACTGCGCGCACCGCTGGGAGTACCTCTTCGACCCCGATGGCACCGTCGTGGGCCTCACCGAGCTCGACGATGCCGGCCGCCCCGTGGCCCGCTCCCGGGTCCGCCCCCTGCGCGCCGCACCCGCCGCGGCCGAGGAGCCGGCCGAGGGCGACGACGAACCCGACGTGATCCTCGACCTGCGCGACGACGCCCCGGCCGAGACCGCCCCGGCCGAGTCGGACGTCGTCGAACCGGACGGCGTGGACGCCCCTGCGCTCGAAGACGACGGGGGCACCGCGGCGGGCGGCGAGCCCGGGCAGCTCAGCCCCGGGGAGTGGCTCCGCCGCTCCGTGCAGCGCTGAGCAGCGAGGTCAGCTCCGGGCCGCGGCGATCGCGTCCCACACCCGCTCGGGCGTGCACGGCATGTCCACGTGGCGGACGCCGAGCGGGGACAGCGCGTCGCACACCGCGGACTGCACGGCCGGGGTCGACCCGATCGTGCCCGATTCGCCGATGCCCTTCGCGCCGAGCGGGTTGAGGGGCGTGGCCGTCTCCATGCTGACCAGCTCGAAGCTCGGCAGCTCGGCCGCCGAGATCATCGTGTAGTCGGCGAGGTTGGCCGTCTGGGGGTTGCCGTCCTCGTCGTAGCGGACCCACTCGTAGAGCGCCTGGGCCACGCCCTGGGCGATGCCGCCGTGGCGCTGGCCTTCGACGAGCATCGGGTTGAGGATCGTGCCGGCGTCGTCGCAGGTGATCATGCGCTGCAGGCGGACCAGGCCCGTCTCGGTGTCGACCTCGACCACCGCGACGTGGGCACCGAAGGGGAACGTGGGGCTGTCGGCCTTGAAGTCCGTCTCGGCCTCGAGGCCGCCCTCGCCGGCCGCGGCGGCCACGTCGGCCCAGGACCGCGACACCGCCGGTGTGCCCTGCACGTGGAAGGCGCCTCCGGCGCGGTCGAGCTCGATGTCGGCCGGGTCGGCCTCGAGCAGGTCGGCGGCGATCTCGCGCGCCTTGTCGAGCACCTGCCCCGAGGCCTGGAAGATCGCCGAGCCGCCGAGCTGGAGGGATCGGGACCCGAACGTGCCGACGCCGCGGGCGACCTCGTCGGTGTCGCCGTGCTTGATCGTGACCTGCTCCATCGGGATGCCGAGGGTGTCGGTGACGAGCATGGCGAAGCTGGTGTCGTGGCCCTGGCCGTGCGCGCTGGAGCCGGTGTACGCGGTGGCCGACCCGTCGGGGTGGACCACGACGCGACCGAACTCCTCCCCCGCCTGCGGCCCGGCGGTGACCTCGACGTACACGGACACGCCGATGCCGAGCTGCACCGGGTCGCCGGCGTCGCGCCGGCGGGACTGCTCGGCCCGGAGCTCGGTGTAGCCGGCGGCCTCGAGGGCGAGGTCGAGGCTGCGCTCGTAGTCGCCGACGTCGTAGACCGCGTCGGTGGGGGTCGTGTGGGGGAAGTCGTCGGAGGCGATGAGGTTGCGCCGGCGGACCTCGGCGGCGTCCATGCCGAGCTCGCCGGCGTAGAGGTCCATGGCCCGCTCGATGGCGGCGGTGGCCTCCGGCCGGCCGGCGCCGCGGTAGGCGACGATGGGCGTGGTGTTGGTGAGCACCGAGCGAGCGTTGAACTGCACGTTCGGGATGTCGTAGACGCCGCTGGCCATCACCCGGGTCATGAACGGGAGGAACGCGCCGAGCGCGGCGTAGGCGCCGGCGTCCTGGGTGAGGTTGAGGCGGTAGGCCGTGACCTTGCCGTCGCGCGTGCCGCCCAGCTTGATGGACTGCCACTGGCCCCGGCCCTGGCCCATCGCCACCATGTTCTCCGAGCGCGTCTCGGTCCAGCGGACGGGGCGGCCGACCTGGCGGGACAGCCAGCCGAGCAGCACCTCCTCGGGGTAGGCCCCGATCTTGGGGCCGAAGCCACCGCCGACGTCGGGTGCGACGACGCGCACGCCGGCCTCGTCGAGGCCGTAGACGGCCTGGAGCGTGGCCTTGACCCCGTGGGGCGCCTGGGTGGATCCGAAGTGGACGAGCCGGTCGCCGTCCCAGGTGGCGGCGGCCGAGCGGACCTCGAGCGGGCAGCCGGCCACGCGCTGGTTGAGGAAGTCGTGCTCGATGACGACCTCGCAACCCTCGAAGGCGGCGTCGTCCTCGCCGAAGAGGAGCTCGATGGCGGCGTTGGTCCCGGACTCCTCGAACAGCAGGGTGTCGCCCGAGAGCGCGTCCTCGGGCGTGAGCACGGCGGGGAGGAAGTCGATGTCGGCCCAGACCAGCTCGGCCGCGTCGGCAGCGGCGGTGGGCGTCTCGGCCACGATGGCGGCGATGGCCTCGCCGACGAAGCGGACCTTGCCCTGGGCCAGCGCGGGCTGGGCGTGCTGGGGGTTGAGCAGCGGCACGGCGAGGGGCATCGACGGCAGGTCACCCAGGTCCTCGCCGGTGAAGACCGCCACCACGCCGGGGGCGTTGCGGGCTTCGTCGACGTCGATGCCGACGATGGTGCCGTGGGCCGCCATCGAGCGGACGTAGGCCACGTGGAGGGCGCCGTCCAGGAGGGGGTCGCGGACGTCGGCGACGTAGGTCCCCCCGACGGTGAGGAACTTGGGGTCCTCGCTGCGCAGGACCCGGTTGCCAAGGATGCTCATCGGTACCCCTCCCTGCCCCCGAGCGGGGCAGCACGTCGACGTGGGGGGAACCTAGTCGCGGGCGGTGGCGCCGCCGGACGGCGCGGACCCCTCGGGGGCCGTCGGCTCCAGGAGCGCCCCGAAGGGCCACAGCGCGGGCAGCTCGACGGGCTGCTCCGGCGCGGGGAGCACGGCGTAGGCCTCCTCACCGGGGCGGACCAGGCCGTACTGGGAGCGGGCGATCTCCTCGATCTGGCCGTCGGAGTCCAGCTCGGCGACGCGCTGCTCGAGCGCGCTCCGCTCGGCCTGGAGCTCTCGCAGCTCGACGCTGGTCTCGGCCAGCGCGGCGCGCTGGTCGAGCCAGGTGCGGGTCGGGAAGACGTACACGGCCAGCGCGGCGATGGTGACCACCGCGGCGGTGGCGAGCAGGAGCGGCCGGATCCACCGCCCGATGCCGGACGGGAGGTGCGGACGCCGGAGCCCGGCGCGGGACGCTGTGGTGGCTGCGGTCACCGGGGTTGCACGCCCGGGGGCAGCGCGTCCCAGCCCCGGTAGCGGGCCGTGTCGCCGAGCAGCGACTCGATGCGCAGGAGCTGGTTGTACTTCGCCACCCGGTCCGAGCGGGCCGGGGCGCCGGTCTTGATCTGGCCGCAGTTCGTGGCCACGGCGAGGTCGGCGATGGTGGTGTCCTCGGTCTCCCCGGAGCGGTGCGACATCACGGCGGTGTAGCCGCTGCGGATGGCCAGCCCGACGGTGTCGAGGGTCTCGGTGAGCGAGCCGATCTGGTTGACCTTGATGAGGATCGAGTTGGCGACGCCGAGCTCGATGCCCCGGGCGAGGCGGGTGGAGTTGGTGACGAAGAGGTCGTCGCCGACGAGCTGGCACCGGTCGCCGATCGAGGCGGTGAGCGCGGCCCAGCCGTCCCAGTCCTCCTCGTCGAGGCCGTCCTCGATGGAGACGATCGGGTACTTGTCGACCCAGCTCGACAGGTACTCGGCCAGACCCTCGCCCGACAGCGTCCGACCCTCGCCCTCGAGGTGGTACTCCCCGTCCCGGAAGATCTCCGAGTTCGCCGGGTCGAGCGCGATGGCGATGTCCTGGCCCGGCGTGCGGCCGGCCTTCTCGATCGCCTCGACCAGCAGCTGCACGGCCTCCTCGTTGGAGCCGAGGTCGGGGGCGAAGCCGCCCTCGTCGCCGACGGCGGTGCTGAGGCCCCGGTCGTGGAGGATCCCCTTGAGAGCGTGGTAGGTCTCCACGCCCCAGCGCAGCGCCTCGGAGAAGCTGGCTGCGCCGAGGGGCATCACCATGAACTCCTGGAAGTCCACGTTGTTGTCGGCGTGGGCCCCGCCGTTGAGCACGTTCATCATCGGCGCGGGCAGGACGTGCGCGTTGGCGCCGCCGACGTAGCGGAACAGGGGCAGGCCGCGCTCCTCGGCCGCGGCACGGGCCACGGCGAGGGAGACCCCGAGGATGGCGTTCGCGCCGAGGCGGGCCTTGTTGTCGCTGCCGTCCAGGTCGAGCATGGCCTGGTCGACGCCGCGCTGGTCGGCGGCCTCCAGCCCGAGGACGGCGTCGGCGATCTCGCCGTTCACGTTGTCCACCGCGTCCAGGACGCCCTTGCCGCCGAAGCGGTCGCCGCCGTCGCGCAGCTCGACGGCCTCGAACTGGCCGGTGGACGCGCCCGAGGGGACGATGGCCCGGCCGGTCGCGCCCGACTCGAGCTCGACCTCGACCTCGACGGTCGGGTTGCCACGGGAGTCGAGGACCTCACGGCCCTCCACGTGTTCGATGCTCGTCATGTGCTCTCTCGCCGGTCGGGTGCGCGTGTTGGACCTGTTGCTGGTGTGGGGAACGTTACCGCTGGGGAAATGGACTCGGAAGGATCACGACCGGATGTCCGCCCCGGGCCCGGACGTAGGATCCCCGCCGGTGACCACGGCCGACTCCCTGCTGGACGAGCTGGACGCCGTCGCCGGGTCGTTCGCGCTGCACCTGCGCACCCGGGACGTCGCACGGGGCGTCGACGTCCTGCGTCAGGTCGCCGATGCCGTCCGCAGCACCGTGCGCGACGGGGTGGTCCCCCTTCGCACGTCGCCGGTCGCTCCCCTGCCCGACGGCCCGATCGTGCGCCTCGACGACCTGCCCACCGACCCGCTCACCCGCCGGCGCGTGGCCGACATCGTGGACGACCTGGTCGCCGAGGCCGGCTTCGAGCGCGGCGCCGCTGTCCTGTGCGAGGTGGACGGCCTGGCCGATCTCGACGACTGCCCCCGCGCCGTCGTGCTGCGCCTCTTCCCGAGCCCGCGGGGCAGGGCCGGCCACCTCCCCGCCGGCTGGATCGACCTCGCCGCCGAGTGGGTGTTCGGCGACCAGGACCCCGAGACCGTGGTCCGGCTCCGGGTGCTCGGCGTCGAGGCGTCGGTGATGGTCAAGGAGGCAGCGGGCATCCTGCACGGCTGCGCCCGAGCCCGCGCGTGGTGCGACGTCGTCACCGGCGACGTGGCCGGGCGCGTGCGCACGGCCTCGATCACCTTCGGCGTCGCCCCCCACGTCGCCGTGGCGGCGGGTGGGCCGCGCTGCGACGACGCCGGGCTGCTCGCCCGCTTCGAGCTCCTGGCCGACGTGGCGCGCGACCACGCCGCAGCCGCATCGCACGGACGGGCCGAGGACCGCGTCGCGTACGCCTGCCTCGACTTCGAGGACACCTTCGGCGGCCTCGGCACCGGCCTGTCGAGCGCGCCGTGGGCCGACGAGTCGGGGGCGTCGCCGAACCGGGTGGCCGGCCGCCTGGTGGATCGACGGATCCCCGAGGTGTTCGCCTTCCAGGTGCTCGGCCCCGGTCACGTGGCGGCGCTCGGCGACGAGGGCCGGGACCTGCGCCCCATCGGCGACGACCGGTGGGAGCTGGCGCTGGGCGAACCGGAGGACTGGCTGCCGGCGACGGCGCTGCGCGACGAGGTCCGGCGCGAAGGCTGGCAGCTGCTCGCGCCGCTGCTCGTGCGCGACGCCGACCTCGACGACGAGCTGGCCGACGCAGGCGCCTCTGCCGACCCGACCGCCCCAGCCGGCGCCGGGGCCGGTGATGAGGCATGGGCCACCGGGCTGCCCGATCTGTCGACGATCGTGATCGAGCCGCACTCCCACCCACGTCGGGGCAGCCGGCTCTCCGTGCTGGAGCTGGCCGCCTGGCTGGCGGGCGAGCCGCACTCCGACGATCCGGCGAACGTCGCGCCGGTGCTGCGCGTCTACGCGCGGGAGCTGGCCGCCGGCATCGATGACCCGCTGCGCCAGACCCTGCGGGACCGGGCGTCCCGCCTGGCGGCGACCGGTCGCGCCGACGCCGCCATCGAGCAGCGGCGCTCGTGGGTGCTGGCCGACCGGCTGCTGCGCCTCCACGCATCGACGTGGTTGGGCGCCGCGGGCCTCAGCGAGTCGGCCGATCGCCTCCGCACGCTGGAGTCGATCGCCACCGACACCCAGCTGGTGCGGGGCGTGCACCTGCTCGGCAACGCCATCGGCACCGCCAGCCGGCGCCTCGAGACCACCCGCGCCATCGCCGGCGAGCGCGCCGACCTCGTGGATGCCCTGGCCTGGGAGATCTGGGAGGACGTCTGCCAGCGCTCGGGCGGGGCCGCCATCGCCGAGGCCGTGGTCCACGGGGTGCCCGGCTCGTTGACCTTCGCCACCGACCAGCGGGTGATGGAGCTCTCGCGGGATCCGGACCACCGCGTCGAGGTCGAGACCTCGACGCGCGGGCTCGGCGACGAGGTCTGGTCCACGGCGCTGGCCGAGGTCGCGGCGACGGCGTGGCGCACCGGCTGGGCGGCGGCGGAGGCCTTCGTGCACCACGAGTCCACGTTCTCGGTGCGGACCACGCTGCGCCGCACCCTCCAGGAGATCCTGGCCGACGACGACGACATCGCCCTCGACATGCTGCTCGACGACATCGACACGACCGCCCGCGACACCATCGCCCGGCTGCTGCTCGTGGGCGACGACGAGAGCGACTACTGGGACAAGGCGATGGCGGCGTGCGCCACCGTCGACGGCGGGCAGGACTGGTTGCGGGCCGTGGAGGAGACCCGGGCGGTGCTCGGCCCCTCGCTGTGCGACGAGGCCATCCAGATGGCTCGGGACCAGGTCGGCGAGTGGGCCGCCCGGGCGCCGGAGCTGGTCAGCCGCGCCGTCGTGGCGTCGGTGACGCGCGAGGCGTGCAGCATCGCCGGTCGCGGGGTCATCGCGCGGGTCGCCGCCGAGGCCCTCGCCAGGGGTGCGAGCGAGGCCGAGGCCGAGGCCGCGGCGCTGGACGCGGTGGCGGCGCTGACCGGCACCCTCGGCGAGGACGCCGTCGCCGTGCTCGACGAGCTGGTCGAGCTCGACCGGTAGGCGTCAGCCCTCGTCGGCTGCCTCGAGCTCCATGGCCGCGTCGCGGAGCCGGTCGGTGGCGGCGCGCAGCGCGGCCTCGGCGTCGATGCCCCGGGCCCGAGCGTGGGCCACCAGGGCGAGCAGCGCGGCGCCGAGCTCACCGTCGGGGTGGACGGCGGCGGGGTCGGCCGGTGCGGGCACCGGCGCGCCGAGTCGCTCGGCCTTCGACAGCACCTTGTGGGCGTAGAGCAGCGACGGCAGGGCCTTGGGGATGCCCTCCATCACCGAACCCCGACCCTTCTCCGCCCGCTTGATCTCCTCCCAGGTCCGGGTGATCGAACCGTGGTCGTCGGCGGCGTCGCCGAACACGTGGGGGTGGCGCCGGTGGAGCTTGTCGTGGATGCCCCGGGCCACGTCGGCCAGGGTGAACGCCCCGGACTCGGCTGCGATCGTGGCGTGGAACACGACCTGGAAGAGCAGGTCGCCCAGCTCCTCCTCGAGGTGCTCGACGCCGTCGCCCGTCTCCGGGTCGTAGGCCCCGATGGCCTCCACGACCTCGTAGGTCTCCTCCACCACGTACCGGGTGAGGCTGGCATGCGTCTGCTCCCGGTCCCACGGGCACTGCTCGCGCAGCGTGCGCACCAGCTCGGTGAAGCGCACGAGCTCGGCGGCGACCGGTGTGCCGACCGCCGGGATGAACACGGAGGTGAGGTGGTCGGCCTCGACGGCGCGGTCGAGGTCGGCCCAGGCCACCTCGACCACGTGCTGGTCGGGCAGACCGAGGCGCTGCAGGACGACGGCGGACTCGGGCTCGTCGTCCTCGAAGGCCAGCTTCAGGTCCGAGAGCACGTGGTTGGCGTGGCAGTGGGCGACCAGGAGCGGGCCGGTCGCACCCGCGGCATCGATGGCGAAGCGGTGGCCGTCGACGAGCCGGACACCGGCCTCGACCGGATCGACGCCGAGGTGCGCCCAGGCGAGGTCCAGGAAGGACATGCCCGGCACGAGCTCGACCTCGATGCGCTCGTCGACCAGCAGGGCGGCGACCGCACGCTCGAGGACGTGGGGCGAGCCGGGCACGGCGTAGGCGACCTCGCCGTGGCGAGCGGCCGCGGCGACGAGGTCCTCGACGATGGAGGCGTAGACGTCGTCGAAGGTGGCGGCGGATTCGTAGTGGTGGTCGAAGGACGGGTCCGCCGACCACGGTCCGGCCGCCGGGTGGCGGTGGGTGCGGAGGAACCGGACGGGCGCGGCGGCGAGCCGGGCGGCGGCGCCGACGGTGGTGAGGTCGGGGCCGGCCGGGCCGAGGCCGACCACCGCGATGCGGGGCCGGGCCGACCGGGGGGCCGGGCCAGCCACGGCTCAGGCTCCGGTGAGCGGGGCCGGGCGGGGGCCGACCGGACCGACGACCTGGACGATGCCGCCCTGCAGCACCTCGGTGGTGCCGAACTTCGGGTTCACCGACACCTCGGGGGCCTCGACGCCGAGCTGGAGGGGGAACGGCAGCCGCTCCTGGAAGGCGAGGTCGGTGGCGAGGCGCCGACGGAACTCGTCGGGGTACTCGCCGAAGATCCGCTGGCCGTCGGGGCTGGTGAACTGCTGGTCGAGCTGGGCGAGGATGCCGTCGATCTCGCCGTCGTCCGGATCGGCGAGCGCTTCGCCGCTGACACCGGCGGCGGCGAGGTCGACCTCGTTGTCGGCGGCGAGGTCGCGTGCGTCGGCCAGCATGGTGCGGGCCTGCTCGGAGACGATGCGGTGGGAGAGCACGAAGGACACCAACGCCGAGGCCCGGCGGCCCTCGCTGCCGATGTCGGGCACGCCGATGGCCTGGAGCATGGCCGGGTTCGCCGCCCAGTCCTCGACCTCGGCGGCGAGGTCGCTGCTCGAGATGGTGGTGTCGCCGACCGTGGCCGCCGGGGTGCCGCCGATGGTGGGGCCACCGAGCTCGCCGTCACCGGCGCAGGCGCCGGCGACCAGGCTCAGCGCGAGCAGCGCCAGGGCGGGCAGGAGGCGGGGGCGGCGGGTGGTGCGCACGATCGCCGATGCTAGGAGCCGCGCCGAGCTCCGGGTGAACCGCTACTCCGGCGGGAGGAGGTGGCGCAGGAAGGTGACGAGGTCGGCGGTCGGGTCCGAGCCCTTGGCCATCGGGACCTCGAGCAGGCCGGTGTCGGGCTTGTGGATCGCCTTGGGGGCGATGCGCTTGAGACGGGTCTGCTGGCTGGCCTTGAGCGGGACCGGGCTGAGGCGGGCCTTGTACGCCGGACCCATGAACCCGTCGCCGGTGACGACGGTGACCTCGGTGACGCCCACGCGGTGGCACTCGGCGCGCAGCCGCGCCACCGACAGCAGGGCCTTGGCCGGATCGGGGATCGGCCCGTAGCGGTCCTCCCACTCCCGGGCGATGTCGTCCACCTCGGCGTCGGTCGTGACGGCGGCGAGGCGCCGGTAGGCCTCGAGGCGCAGCTCCTCGCGCTCGACGTAGGCGGGCGGCAGGTGGGCGGGCTCGAGGGTCTCGATCTTGACCTCGGCCGGCTCGCGCACCGGCTCGCCCTTCAGCTCGGCGACCGCCTCGGTGACCATCTGGCAGTAGAGGTCGTAGCCGACGGCGGCGATGTGGCCGGACTGCCCGGTGCCGAGCAGGTTGCCGGCACCGCGGATCTCGAGGTCGCGCATGGCGATCTTGAACCCCGAGCCCAGCTCGGTGGACTCGCCGATGGTGCGGAGCCGCTCGTAGGCCTCCTCCGACAGCACCATGTCCTGGGGGTGGAAGAGGTAGGCGTAGGCCCGGCTGCCGGAGCGTCCGACGCGCCCGCGGATCTGGTGGAGCTGACCGAGGCCGAGCAGGTCGGCGCGCTCGACCACCAGCGTGTTCACCGTCGGCATGTCGATGCCGGACTCGATGATCGTGGTGCAGACGAGGACGTCGAAGCGGCCCTCCCAGAAGTCGATGACCACCTGCTCGAGGGTGCCCTCGTCCATCTGGCCGTGCGCCACCGCGATGCGCGCCTCGGGCACGATCTCGCGCAGCTCCTCGGCCTTCTGGTCGATGTCGCGCACCCGGTTGTGGACGTAGAAGACCTGGCCCTCGCGGAGCAGCTCGCGGCGGATCGCCTCGGCCACGGCCCGCTCGTCGAACTCCCCGACGTAGGTGAGGATCGGCTGGCGGTCGGCCGGCGGCGTCTCGAGCAGGCTCATGTCGCGGATGCCGGTGAGGCTCATCTCGAGCGTGCGCGGGATGGGCGTGGCGGTGAGGGTGAGCACGTCGACGTCGTGCTTGAACTCCTTGATCCGCTCCTTGTGCTTCACGCCGAAGCGCTGCTCCTCGTCGACCACGAGCAGGCCGAGGTCGTGGAAGGAGACGTCCTTGTTCAGCAGGCGGTGCGTGCCGACCACGATGTCGACCGCACCCGTGCGGCAGCCCTCCATGACCGCCTTGGCCTGGCCGGCGGTGAGGAAGCGCGACAGCACCTCGACCCGCACCGGGTAGTCGGCGAAGCGCTCGGAGAACGTCTGGAAGTGCTGCTGGGCGAGCAGCGTGGTGGGCACGAGCACGGCGACCTGCTTGCCGTCCTGGACAGCCTTGAACACGGCCCGGAGCGCGACCTCGGTCTTGCCGAAGCCGACGTCGCCGACGACGAGGCGGTCCATCGGTGCCTCGATCTCCATGTCGCCCTTGATCTCCTCGACCGCGCGGAGCTGGTCCGGCGTGGGCTCGTAGGGGAACGCGTCCTCGAACTGCTGCTGCCAGGGGGTGTCCCCCGCGAACGCGTGGCCGCCGGCGGCCAGGCGCTTCTGGTAGAGCACCACCAGCTCCTGGGCGATCTCGTTGACCACGCTGCGGACGCGGGCCTTGGTCTTGGACCAGGCGTCGCCCCCGAGGCGGGTGAGCGAGGGCGCGTCGCCACCGGTGTAGTGGCGGACGGCGTCGATCTGGTCCGACGGCACGTAGAGCTTGTCGCCGTCGCGGTACTCGAGCAGGAGGTAGTCGCGCTCCACACCGCCGATCGCCCGCTTGACCATGCCGCCGTAGCGGGCGACGCCGTGCTGGTGGTGCACCACGTGGTCGCCGGCCTGGAGGTCGTCGAAGAACTTCTGGGCGTCGCGGCGGCGGCGCTTGGCCTTGCGGTGGCTGCGCCGGCGACCGGTGAGGTCGGACTCGGCCAGCAGCGCCAGGCGGACGCCCGGCAGGATGCAGCCCCGCTCCAGCGGTGCGACGACGATCTCGGCCTCGACCCCGGCCTCGGAGACGAGCTCGCGCAGGCGGGCGGCGGAGCCCTCACCGTCGGCGGCGATGACGATGCGGTAGCCGTCGGCGCGAAGGTCGCGGAGCTGGGTCCGCCGACGGTCCTCGTCGCCGGACGCGACCTGGAACGTCATCGCCTGCACGGTCGGCGTGTCCGGACCCTCGGGCGAGGTGGTCAGGTGCCAGGTGGCGGCGGTGGCGTGCGACAGCACCCGCTCGAAGGGCAGGTGCAGCGGCGGGAAGTCGTGGGCCTCCCCGTCGGACACCGCACCCCACGTCTTGGCCAGGGTCTGGGCCAGGTCGGCCTCCTCGGCGAGGAAGTCCGCGGCCCGGTCGCGCATGCGGCGGGGCTCGACCAGCAGGATCTGGGCGTCCTCGGGCAGCAGGTCGGCCAGCACCCGCTCCTCCGGCGCCAGCCAGGGCAGCCAGGACTCCATGCCGTCGAAGAGCTGGCCCTCGGCGATGCGCTCCCACTGCTCCCGGCCCCAGGGCTCGCGGGCGACGAGGCCCTCGGCCCGCTCCCGGACTGCCGCCGTGGGCAGCAGCTCGCGACAGGGCAGGATCTCGACCGCGTCGACGTCGTCGGTGGTGCGCTGGTCGGTGACCGAGAACTCGGTGAGGCGATCGACCTCGTCGCCCCACAGGTCGATGCGCACGGGGCGGTCGGCGGTGGCGGGGAACACATCCACGATGGAGCCGCGGACGGCGACCTCGCCGCGGTGCTCGACCTGGTACTCGCGCCGGTAGCCGAACTCGACGAGGCTGGTGACCAGCCCCTCGATGTCGACCTCGTCGCCCTTGGCGATGCAGACGGGCTCGATGTCCTCGACGCCGGGTGCGAGGCGCTGGATCAGCGCCCGCACGGACGTGACCACCACGTCGGGCAGCTGCGCGGGATCGTCGCGTCCGGCGCCGAGGCGGTGGAGGGTCTTGAGCCGGCGGCCCATGGTCTCGATGGCGGGGCTGACCCGCTCGAAGGGCAGGGTCTCCCAAGCCGGGAAGTGCTCGACGGCGTCGGTACCGAGCAGCGCCTGCAGGTCGTTCACGAGGCGTTCGGCGTCGGCCGTGGCCGCGGTGGCGACCACGATGGGGCGCCGCGTGGAGCGGGCCGCCAGGCCGGCGACCACCAGGGCGCGCGCCGGTTCCGGCACCGCCAGCACCGCGTCCTTGCGGCCGAGCACGGCCAGCAGCCCGGGCTCGTCCCGGGCGACGGTGGGGAGGTGCCGCAGGTCGTCCGTGGGGGCGAGCGACGGGGCGGCAGTCACTCGCCCGAGGCTATCCGGGCCGACGAGCGACTCATTCCCTGCGGTTGTAGCGCTCCATGGCTCGCTCGATGCCGTCGGCGAGGATCACCTCGACGGCGTCGGCGGCCTCGGCGATGCACACGTCGAGCTCCTCGCGCTCGCGCTTGCCCGGCTTGCGCAGCACGTGGTCGGCGCCCTGCTGGCTGCTCGGCGGCTTGTCCACGCCGATGCGGATGCGAAGGAACTCGTCGGTCTGCAGGTTGGCCTTGATCGAGCGCAGGCCCTTGTTGCCGGCCAGGCCGCCCCCGGCCTTCACCTTGAGCCGGCCGACCGGCAGGTCCAGCTCGTCGTGGACGACCACGACCTTGCGGGGGTCGTCGATGCCGTGGCGCAGCACCAGGGCTCGGGCGGCTCGGCCCGCCTCGTTGTAGTACGTGGTGGGGAACGCCACGACGAGGCGCCGCATCGTGGGCGCCGGTCGCAGCTCGGCGACCTCGGCGTGCTCCTTGCGCGAGTGCGCGAGGCGCTCGCCGTTGCGGTCGGCCAGCAGCGCGACGCAGTCGGCGCCCACGTTGTGGCGGGTGCGTGCGTACTGGAGCCCGGGGTTGCCGAGGCCGATCACCAACAGGTCGGCGGGGGTGCCCCGCCGGTCGGCAGCCTCGGCGAACGGGCTGCTCAGGCTTCCTCGCCGCCCTCGTCGGCAGAGGCCTCGGCGTCGTCGCCGCCTTCGGCCTCGGCGCCGTCCTCGCCCTCGGCGGCCTCGCCCTCCGTGGGCTCGTCCACGTCGCCGGCGACCTCTTCGACGTCGGCCAGCAGCTCCTCTTCGGACATGGGCACCGACGCGACGACGACGGCGTCCTCGGGATCGGTGAGCAGCTCGACACCGTCGGGCAGCTCGATCTGGCCGGCCCGGATGGGCTCGTCCACCGTGAGGGAGCTCAGGTCGACCAGGAACTCGTTCGGGATGGTGCCCGGCTTGGCCGAGACCTCCAGCATGAACAGGTTCTGGTCGATGACCAGGCCCTTGAGGTGGTCGTCGTCGCTGTCGGCGAGCACGATCGGCACGTCGACGTCGATGGTCTTGTTGACGTCGATGAGGATGAAGTCGACGTGGGTGACGTCACGGCGCACCGGGTGGCGCTGCATGTCGTAGACCATCGTCAGCTTCTTCTCGCCGTCGACGTCGAGGTCGATGAGGGCGTTCATGCCGGCATCGGTGACCAGGGCGGCACGCAGCTCGCTCCACTCCACGGCGATGGGCTTGGGCTCGGTGTCGAGGCCGTAGACGACCGCGGGGATCTTGCCCTCGGCGCGGAGGCGGCGCGAGGAGCGGGAGCCGGTGGGGCGCCCGGTCTCGGCCGTGAGGATGATCTGGTCTGCTGCCATGGGTCTACCTACAAGTCGTGCGGAACCGAACGGACGAGTGTACGGGGGTCCCCGAGTCCGGGCCAACTGCGGGATGCTGGCCTCAGGTCTGGTTCTTGCCGCCGAAGAGCTCGCTGACGCTGGTGTCCTCGAAGACGGCGTCGATGGCCTTGGCCAGGATCGGGGCGATCGAGTGGACCTCGAGCTTGTCGAACTGCTTGTCCGAGGGCAGCGGCAGCGTGTTCGTGGCGATGAGGCGCCCGATGCTGGAGTTCTTCACCCGGTCCACGGCGGGGCCGGACAGCACCGCGTGGGTGCAGGCGGCGTGGACCTCGGAGGCGCCGTGCTCCATGAGCTGCTCGGCGGCGGCGACCATGGTGCCGGCGGTGTCGATCATGTCGTCGATGAGCACGCAGCAGCGGCCTTCGACCTCGCCGACGACGTCCCGGGCCTCGACGGCGTTCTTGGCGCCCTTCACCCGGCGCTTGTGCACGATGGCCAGGTCGGCGTGGAGCTCGTTGGCGTACTGCTCGGCAACCTTCACCCGGCCGGCGTCGGGCGAGACCACGACGAGGTCCTCGCCGAGCTCCTTCATGGCCTGGATGAGCACGGGGCGGGCCTGCAGGTGGTCGACCGGGCCGTCGAAGAAGCCCTGGATCTGACCCGAGTGCAGGTCGATGGACACCAGGCGGTCGGCGCCGGCGGCGGTGAACATGTTGGCCACGAGCTTGGCCGTGATGGGCTCGCGGCCCTCGGCCTTCCGGTCCTGGCGGGCGTAGCCGTAGAACGGGCACACCGCGATGATCCGCTTCGCCGAGGCGCGGCGAGCGGCGTCGATCATGATCAGCTGCTCCATGATCGCGTCGTTGATCGTGAGACCCTCGACCGAGCTGTGGCTCTGGATGATGAAGACGTCGGCGCCACGCACGTTCTGACCCAGCTTGGAGTGGATCTCGCCGTTGGCGAACTCGGCGAGGTTGGCCTCGCCCAGCGGTTCACCCAGCAGCTCGGCGATCTCCTCGGCGAGGGGCAGGTGCGCCCGTCCCGACAGGAGGTGCAGCTTCTTCTTGGACACGAGCTCCATGGGGACTCCCTACCTCGGCGCGCCTGGGCCAGCATAGTGAGGGCCGGTCACCTCGCCCGCAGGGACCTCGTCGCCGGGTCCGAGCGCAGCCCACGGACCGACCACGGCGTCGTCGCCGATGCGGGCCCGCTCGGCGACGGTCTGGGACACCCGAGCCCGGTCCCCGACGACGGTGTCGGTGAGGTGCGCACCCGGTCCGACGTCGGCGCCCTCGCCGATCGTGCAGGCCCCGCGCAGCATCGTGGCCGGGTAGATCGTGACGTCGCGGCCGAGCTCGACGGTGGCGTCGACGTAGGTCTGGTCGGGGTCGACGAGGGTGACGCCGGCCCGCATCCAGGCGTGGTTGATGCGCTGGCGCAGCTCGGCCTCGGCGGCGGCGAGCTGGACCCGGTCGTTGATGCCGTGGGTCTCGTCGGCGTCGTCGGCGACGAGGGTCGTGACCCGGTGGCCGGCCTCGGCGAGCACGGCGACGACGTCGGTGAGGTACAGCTCGCCCTGGGCGTTGTCCGGCTGGATCCGGCGCAGGGCCGGCGACAGCAGGCTGCGGCGGAAGCAGAAGATGCCGGTGTTGATCTCGTCGATCTCGGCTTCCTCGGTCGTGGTGTCGGCCTGCTCGACGATGCGCTCGACGCGGTCGTCGCGGCCGCGCACGATGCGTCCGTAGCCGGTGGGGTCGGGCAGGCGCGCGGTGAGCACCGTGCACGCGGCGTCGCTGTCGCGGTGGTGCGCGACGAGGGCGGCGAGCGTGGACGGACGCAGCAGCGGGGTGTCGCCGGTGAGCACGAGCACGTCGTGGGGCTCGTCCCAGTCGTCGCTGAGCCCGGTGAGGCCGACGGACGTGGCGTCGCCGGTGCCGCGCTGCACGGTCTGCTCGACGAACTCGAGGGGGCGGTCGCCGGCGTCCTCGAGCAGGCGCTTGCTGACGGCCTCCCCGCCGTGGCCGATGACGACCGCCACGCGGTCGACGTCGCAGTCGACGAGGGCGTCGAGGACCCACAGCACCATGGGCTTGCCGACGAGCACGTGGAGGGGCTTGGGGCGCTCGGATCGCATCCGGGTGCCGTGGCCGGCAGCGAGCACGATGGCGGAGAGCGGTCGGTCCGGGGACTCGTCCATGCCGTGGGTCTATCGCACCGCCCTGAGGGAGCCGACGAATTCGCGAAGCGAATTCGTCATGCTGGCCGAAGGCCAGCCGTTCCCGGGGCAGGGCTCGAACCTGCAACATCCGGCTCCAAAGGCCGGCGTTCTGCCAGTTGAACTACCCGGGAGAGGGCCGGCAGCGTAGTTGGCTCCGGTGGGGTGGCCTCTCTACAGTCGGCAGCCTTATGGGTTCTCTCGTGAAGAAGCGCCGCAAGCGCATGCGTAAGAAGAAGCACCGCAAGATGCTGAAGCGCACCCGCTTCCAGCGTCGCGCTGCCGGCAAGTAGCACCGAACGATCGATCCGCCGTCCCACCGGGACGGCGCCTCGTCGACCGCCCCGAGCACCGCTCCGGGCGGTCGGTTCGCGTCAGGACTCGAATGCCGCCACGGTGCGGGCGACGACGCGCCCCGGTCCGGGGTGGGCGCCGGGCACGAACCAGGTCGAGCCGCTGCCGGCCAGGACGGGCACCTCGCCGGTGCGCTCGCCGAGCGCGTCCCGGAACCCGGCCAGGCGGGGCTCGACCCGGAGGGCAGCGGGTTCGAGGTCGTTGGGACCGTCCGCGGTCGGGCCGCCGAGGGCGTCCCACGCGGCGTAGACGGCCGCGGTGTCGCAGCCGAAGTCGGGTGTGGCCAGGGTGACGGTGTGCTCGATGAAGGGCAGCGGGTCGAGGACCTCGCCGATGCCCCGCACTCGGGCGCGGCCGCCGCGGGTGCAGAACGGCACGTCGGCACCGACCCGGGCGGCGAGCTCGAGGTCGTCGACGCCGGCCCAGCGGAACACGGCGGCCGCATCGGCGGACCCGCCGCCGAGGCCCCCGCCGTGGGGGATGCGCTTGTCGACGGTGACGTGGGCGGTCCGTCCCACCGCCCGGAGCGCCTTGGCCACCAGGTTGTCCTCACCGGCGGACAGGCCGGCTGCGGTCGGACCCGTGAGCGCGATGTGGGTCCGGTCGGCCGGGCGGAACGTCAGCTCATCGGCGATGTCGAGGCTGACCATCTCGGCGTCGATCAGGTGGTAGCCGTCGTCGCGCACGCCGGTGACACGCAGCGTCAGCGTCAGCTTCGCCGGGGCGACGATCGTGACCGGGCCGGTCATCGACCTTCGACGAGGAGCGACTGCGTGGCCCGACCGATGGGGCCGTCCTCGTCGAAGAGCAGGCTCTCGGCCAGGCCGACGCCCTCCGCCCCGAGGCGCGTCACGGCGTCGATGCACACCCACTCCCCCACGGGCAGGCGGTGCAGGTTCACGGTCAGATCCGGGTTGAGGAACAGGGCCTCGTCCATGTCGAACCACTTGGACACGCCGTTGCCGAAGTCGGCGGCGGCGATCACCCGCTCCAGCGGCGTCGACTCGCGCCCGTCGACCATCGAGACCGCGAGGCGGATCCAGTCGGTGGCCGGGCCCGGGTCCTCGAAGCGGCCGGCGACGACCCGGTGCTCCACGCCGTCGCGGGCGAACATCACCTGCTCGCCGTCCGCGATCTTCACGCCCCAGCCGCCGGAGGCCGGAGGCGGCGTCGCCACCTCGTCGGCGCGGGGCTGTTCGAAGGGGTGCCGGCGGATCGTGGCGAGCGTGGCGGCCAGGCACACCTTTCCGTCCGGGCCGGTGAGCGTCGCGTCGGCGATGCAGATCTTGCGGCCGGGCCGCCGCAGCGTGGTGTGCACGACGAGCTCGTCGAGGGGCACCGGCCGGAGCAGCTCGGCGGTGAACCGAGCCGGGAAGAACGACACCGTGGTGCCGTCGTCGCTGGTGAGCTCGTCGCGGGCGAAGGCCGCGACGACGTCCTCCAGCGCTCCGGCGACCAGCGCGCCGGGCGGGCCGCCGTGCAGCGCGTCGGGGTCCCACGGGCCGCGGGCGAGCTCGGTGGCCCGGAAGCGGTCGTGGTCGAGCTGCTCGAACAGCGAGGTGTCAGCCACGCGGCCGATCCTGCCAGTTCCGCCCGAGCGCGACACCACGACTGCCAGTTCGAGGAACCGTCAGGCCCCAGCCAGGCGGACCCAGTCGTCGAGGGCGAGCTCCTCGGCCCGGCGAGTCGGGTCGATGCCGGCCTGCTCCAGGGCCCCGGGTTCGATGTGGTCGACCAGGCTGCGCCGCAGCATCTTGCGGCGCTGGCCGAAGCCGGCGTCGACCAGGGCGAAGACCCGCTGGCGGAGCTGCTCGTCGCCGGGCGGGTCGTGGCGCTCGAAGGTGACGAAGGAGGAGTCGACCCGGGGCCGGGGGTGGAACACCGAGGCCGGGACCCGCCCGGCGACGCGGGCGTGGACCCACCACGCCGCCTTCACCGAGGGGATGCCGTAGGCGTCGTCGCCGGCGCGTGCGGCGATGCGCTCGGCGACCTCCCGCTGGACCAGCACGACGCCACCGGCGATCGCCGGCGCCTCCTGCAGGACCCGCAGGAAGATCGTGGTGCCGACGTTGTAGGGCAGGTTCGCCGCCAGGCGCCACCGCCGGCCCGGGGAGACGAGGTCGTCGAGGTCCACCTCGAGCGCGTCGGCCTCCACCACGCGGACCGGCGGGTCGGCGTCGGCCACGACCTCGCGGAGCACCGGCACCAGGTGGCGATCGAGCTCGACCGCGGTGACCTCGGCGCCGAGCTCGGCGAGGGCGAGGGTCAGCGACCCGAGCCCGGGTCCGATCTCCAGGACGGCGTCGCCGACCACGGCGCCGCTCGCGGCTGCGATCCGTCGCGACGTGTTGGGGTCGATGAGGAAGTTCTGGCCGAGGGCGCGGCTCGGCGTGATGCCGTGGTCGTCGAGGAGCGCCCGGATGCGCCCGGCACCGAGGGTCACGGAGCCGAGGTCGTCGTCGCAGCGGTGATGGGGACGGTCGAGGACGTGGTGGACGACGTCACGACCGAGATGCCCTTCGCCGGCCCGGTCTCCGGGCGGTCGAGCGGGACCACCACGGTGACGACGGCGCGCTTGGTGGCCGAGGTCGTCCCGTCGGGTTCGTCGTCGGCATCGGCGGTCAGGTTGTCGAGCAGCAGGAGCGGCACGGCGACCATCGTCGCCGCCACCGCGACCCACAGGCGCCGCCGATCGGGCGGTGCGGGGTTCTCGTCCTCCACGGCTCTCCTCCACGTCGGACGTGGTGACCGTACGGAACCCGGCCCCGTACAGCAACCTTGATGGCACGCCGTGTGCCAGAACCCGGGGTTCAGGCCAGGCGGTAGCAGCGCTCGGCGTTGCGCCAGGTCGCCTCGGCGACGACGGCCAGGTCGTGCCCGGAGGCGTCGGCCAGGCCGGCGCCGACCAGCGGCACCCAGCCCGGTTCGTTGGTGCGGCCCCGCTTGGGCACCGGGGCGAGGTAGGGGCTGTCGGTCTCCACCAGCATCCGGTCGAGCGGGCAGCGCGCCGCTGCGGCACGCACATCGTGCGCGCTCGGGAACGTGACGATGCCGGAGAACGACAGGAAGGCGCCGCGGGCCAGGCACTCGTCGGCTTCGTCGGCGCCGCCGGTGAAGCAGTGGAACACGGTGCGCGCCGGGACCCCCTCGGCATCGAGGACCTCGAAGGTCTCGGCCCAGGCCTCCCGGGTGTGGATCACGAGCGCCTTGTCGTGGGCGTGGGCCAGGGCGATCTGGGCGGCGAAGACGTCGCGCTGGGCGTCGCGGGGCGAGTGGTCGTAGTGGAAGTCGAACCCGCACTCCCCCACCGCCACGCACGACGGGTCGGACAGCAGCTCCTCGATGCCGTCGACGCCGTGGCGAGCCTCGTGGGGGTGGACGCCGGCGGTGGCCCAGACGCCGTCGTGCGCAGTCGCGAGCGCCACCGCCGCGCGCGACGACGCCAGGTCGGTGCCGACGTGGACCAACCGCTCGACCCCCGCGGCGCGCGCCGCGGCGAGCACCTCGTCCACGGAGCCGTCGTCGGGGAGGTGGCAGTGGTCGTCGGTCCAGCGGAGCTCGCCGGGCACGGCGTCAGGCCTTGATCCGAGGGAAGAGCGGATCGCCCTTCTCGACGGCGAGGCCACCCGGGTACTGGCCCCAGGCCCCCGCGTCGGGGAGGCGCTGGTCCTCCGGCGAGCCGGGGAGGCCGATGCGCCGCCAGATCTCCTGGCACGACGCCGGCACCGCCGGGGACGCCAGGATCGTCACGATGCGCAGCGCCTCGAGCGCGTCGCCCATGATCCGCTCGACCTCCGGACCCGGCTCCATCTTCCAGGGCTCGTTGGACTCGAGGTGGGCGTTGGTCTCCTTGATGAGCCGCCAGGTGGCATCCAGGGCCACCGACGGCTGGATCCGATCCCACGCCGCGGCCGTGTCTGCGTAGGCGTCGGCGGCAACGGCCGCCAGCGGGCTGTCCGGGTCGGGGGCCGGCCCGATGCCGTCGCACTTCTTGGCGACCACCGTGGCGACCCGCGACAGCAGGTTGCCGAGGTTGTTGGCCAGGTCCGAGTTGTACCGGGCGACCATGGCCTCGTAGCTGAAGTCGCCGTCGGGGCCGAAGGGCTGGTCGTGCAGGAAGTGGTGACGGAAGCCGTCGACGCCGAAGTCCTCGACCAGCCGGGCCGGCGCGATGTCGGTGAGCTTGGCCTGCCCGTGCACCGTCTTGGACAGCTTCTCGCCGCCGAGCAGCAGCCAGCCGTGCACCAGCACGTGCTTGGGCGGCTCCAGTCCGGCGGCCATGAGCATGGCCGGCCAGTACACGCAGTGGAACCGGATGATCTCCTTGCCGATGATGTGGTGCACCGCCGGCCACCAGGTGCGGAACCGCTCGTCGTCGGTGCCGTAGCCGATGGCGGTGGCGTAGTTGATGAGCGCGTCGTACCAGACGTAGAAGACGTGACCCTCGGCCCAGGGGACCGGCACCCCCCAGTCCAGGCTGGTGCGGGTGATGGAGACGTCGTCGAGGCCCTGGCGCAGGAAGCCGAGGACCTCGTTGCGCTTGCCCACCGGTTGGATGGCCTCGGGGTCGGACTCGATCCAGTCGATGAGGCGCTGCTCGTAGCGGCTGAGACGGAAGAAGTAGTTCTCCTCGCGCAGGCGCTCGACCGGCTTGTTGTGGATCGGGCACATCCCGTCGACCAGCTCACCCTCGGCGTAGTACGCCTCGCACGACACGCAGTACGGGCCCTCGTAGGTGTCGAGCTCGATGTCGCCGTTGTCGTGGATCTGCTGGAGCATCGCCTGCACGGCGGCGTGGTGGCGGGGCTCGGTGGTGCGGATGAAGTCGTCGTTGCTGATGCCGAGCAGCTCCCACGCCTCGGCGAAGCGACCCGCGTTGCGGTCCGCCTGCTCCTGGGGGGTGATGCCGGCCTCGGTGGCCGACTGGGCCACCTTCAGGCCGTGCTCGTCGGTCCCCGTGAGGAAGTAGGTGTCGTCGCCCACCAGCCGGTGCCAGCGAGCCAGCGCATCGGCGATGACGGTCGTGTAGGCGTGGCCGATGTGGGGGGCGTCGTTGACGTAGTAGATCGGCGTCGTGACGTAGAAGCGGCCGGGCATGGGGGCCGATCCTACGGGGGGCGGCACCGATCCACCGAGGGCGATGCCAAGACCGGAAATAATCGGGGCTAAATTGGGTTGAAGAGGGGGACCCCAATCAAAGGATCCCCCTCATGTCCAGACTCCCCCGACACCTCGTCGTGCGGCTGCCCTTCCTCGTCGCCGGCTTCGCGTCGTTCGTCTTCTCCGTGTACCTCTACTTCGTCGCCGACGAGACGACCGCCGGCATCTTCGTCGGCCTCTGGGTGCCCTCCATCCACTCCCTCGGCACCCTCCTGCTCACGCCGGTCCACGCGGACGCTCGCGGCCTCGCCGAGGCGGTGCAGTCATGAGCGAGACCGTGCTGTTCGTCGTCGGTTCCGTGATCTTCGCGATCACCGTCTACGGCGCCGTCGTGGCCGGCGGGCTCGCCCTCACGAAGAGCTCGATCATCGAGAACCCGCAGTACCGGCGGCGGGTGCCGGACGACCAGGTCGCTGACGGCCACCTCCCCACCGACTCCAAGTTCTGATCCCGGGCCCGGTCGGCTGACCTACCCGGTGACCGCGCCGGCGATGAGCTCGGCGATGGCGATCCGGCCCGCGGCGGACAGGTGGAGCATGTCCTCGGCGTACTCCGGGTGGGCGGCGATCAGCGGCGCCCACTCGGCCACCACGATCTGGGGCCAGCGACCCGCCGCAGCCCGGATCTGGCTGTTGATCTCGACCCGGGACGGCCACTTCTCGGCCACCGTCAGCCAGACGACCCGGTCGACGCCGTCGAGCACCCGCATCGCCTCGTCGATCTGCGCGCCGAAGGACCCCTCGCTCTCGAGGTGGTTGTTCCCCTGCTGGATGACGGCGACGGCACCGATCTCCGATCGTCGGGCCCGAAGCACCTCGATGGCCTGCGGGAGCCGCCTGCTGCCGACGGCGTCGAACACGACGTGCCACCCGGGGAGGGCGGCCGGCACCGTCTCGCTCGCGCCGAGCAGGGCGGAGTCGCCGAGCACGAACACCGACCGCCCCGCCGTCGACGGAGGACGCGCCGTCGTCGGTGAGGCCGTGGTCGGCGGGATCGTGCTCGGCGGGACCGTAGCCGGTGCCGTCGTCGTGGACGGGACCGGCTGCTCGGTGGTGCTCGGCGCGTCGACGGTCGTCGACGTGGTGGCGGTCGTGGTGGATCCGACGTCGGCGGTCTCCGTGGTCGGGCTCGTGCCGCACCCGGCGACGAGGGCGAGGCCCGCCACCAGCACGCCGACCCTTCGAGCTGCTCTCATCGGTCCAGCCTCCAGTCGTTGCGGATCTCGTCGAGCACCACGGCGGCGAGGCGGTCACCACCGGCTCGGGAGAGGTGGATCCCGTCGCTCTGGCGGACCGACGTCGGACCGCTCCCGTCGTCGAGGTGCGATGCGTAGGCGCCGTCGACCGAGAGGACCGACCAGGCGTCCACGTAGGTGACGTGCTCCCGCAGCGCTGCCTCCGACGCGTAGATCTCGTTCAGCGCGGCCATCCGGGCCGAGAACGAATCGGACCGCATCACGGGCTGGCCCACCCAGTAGGTGTCCGCGCCCCCGGCGGCGAGCGCATCCATGACCCACGCGACCCGCCACCGGTACTCGTCGAGCCACGCCTGCGTGCCGAACGGCTCGGATCCGGTGGGCAGGACCATGCCCTGGGCGTCGTTCGCCCCGAACATGACCACCACCGCGTCGAGCGGGCCGGAGGCCAGCAGCTCGGTGACCCGACCGGGCCAGTCGAAGTAGTCGGGCCGGGTCAGCCCGGTGGACACCCGGTACTCGAGGGTCGTCTCGACCCGATCGTCGCCGGCCGCGCCGTTCACGATGGACTGGCCGAGGACCTGCATCATCGAGTCGCCGAGCACCGCCACCTGCAGCGGGGCGCTCGCGGTCGGCGTGCGGCGCGCCGGCACGGTCGTCGACGTCGAGCTCGACGTGGACGTGGACGACCCGGTGGGGTCGGTGCCCGGGACGTCGCTCTCGACGGGGGGCCGGGCGGGCGGAGGGGCCGGCCGCTCGATCACGCTGCCTCCCGGGTCCGGCGTGCCGAGGAGCGACTCCGCCCAGCGACGCGGGCGGTTCAGGCGGCTCGCGTCCGCGACCTCCTGCGGGACGGCGGCGAGGTCGACCAGCACGTCCCGCTCCCACCCGACGGTCTGGCGCGCAGCTGTGCGCTGCAGCTCGTCTGCGTTGAGCAGGGCGCCCAGCACCAGCGCGACCGCAGCGACGACGAAGGGCCGCCACGCACCACGGGAGCGGGGCGCACCGTCCGGGGGTGCCTCGTCGGGCGGGAGCGTCGGGGTGGGGGTGGTGAGCGCCATCAGAAGCCGAAGTAGATGAACGGAGCGACGCCCGCGGGGCCCAGCACGTCCACGACGGTGAGGGCGCCGGCGAGGCCGACGGCCTGGGGGACCGGCCCGGTGCGCCCCGCCCAGGCCTGGACCCGCTCGGCGACGGCCGGGGCCCGGACGAGCTGCAGGCCGTAGATCCCGACGACGGTGAGGGCGGCGAGCGCGGTGATCTGCCCCGTGGCGAGCGGGCCGGTCGCGATCCGGTGCAGCATCGCCCACGCCGCGCTCATCGACTCGGCCCGGAAGAACAGCCAGGCGAGCGACACGACCTGCAGCGTCACGACGTGGCGCAGGACGCGCCGACCCAGGGTGTCCGGCGGTCGGCCGATCCCGAGGCGGCGACGGCGCAGGCGATCGGCCCGCTCGGCGACGAGGGCGAGACCGTGGATGCCGCCGAACACCACGAAGGTCCAGGCCGCGCCGTGCCACAGACCTGCCGCCAGCATGATCAGCAGGGGCAGGAGCGGCCCGATGATGCGGTGGCGCCCGTACCGCAGACCGAGCGGCGTGAAGAGGAAGTCCCGCAGCCACCGGGTGAGCGTCATGTGCCACCGGGTCCAGAACTCCTGCACGCTGGCCGCCCGGTAGGGGGCGTCGAAGTTCTCCGGCAGGTGGAACCCCAGCAGGCCGGCGACGCCGCGGGCGATGTCGGTGTAGCCGCTGAAGTCCACGTAGATGAGGGCGCCGTACGCGTAGACGGCGAAGAGGACCTCGGTGGCCGAGAACGCAGCGGGCGACGCGAAGGCTTCGTCCACGACCGAGGAGGCCAGGTAGCTGGCGAGCACGACCTTCTTGAAGAGCCCCCGCAGGACCAGGGCGAACGACGCGCCGGGGTCGGTGGCCCTCGGGACGCGGTCCAGCTGGGGGATCAGCTCGCTGGCCCGGGTGATGGGACCGGACACGACGGTGGCGAAGAAGCTGAGCCAGACGGCCTCGTCGAGGAGCGGGGCGGGCACGGTGACGCCCCGGTGCACCTCCACCAGGTAGCTGATCGCCTGGAACGTGAGGAACGAGATGCCGAGCGGGAGAGCCACCTGCAGCAGCGGCACCGATGCCTGCACGCCGAGCAGGTCGAGGGTGCCGACGACGGACTCGGCGAAGAAGTCGTAGTACTTGAACGTGCCGAGCAGCGCGAGGTCGGCCCCGATGCCGAGCACCAACGCCAATCGTCGCCCGCCTGCCGTCGGCGACCACGCGACCCCGCGCGCGGCGACGTGGTTGATGCCGATCATCGACCACACCAGGGCCAGCCACCGCCAGTCCCACGAGGCGTAGAAGGCCCAGCTCGCGCCGAGCAGCACGACCCGGCGCGCCACCGGTCGGTCCCGGACGCCGAGCAGCACACCCCACGTCACCATGAAGAACAGGGCGAAGCGGATCGTGGGGAAGAGCACGCTCAGGTCCCGTCCCTCACCGGCCTCGAGCCTTCGAGGATCTTCGCCACGATCTCATCGGCGTCATCGGCACCTGCCGGCCCCACCTCCACGACCGTCGCGCCCGCCTGCCGGTGGGCGTCCAGCACGGCGGCGCACCGGGGGTCGTCGCGTCCGAGGGCGTGGACGATCACATCGGCACCTGCCGCCAGCGGGCAGGTGCCGCCTTCGAGGACGGGGCACGGCACGTTGGTCGGCCGGACGGAGGGTCCCGGGCAGCGCAGCAGCGGCACGCCGGCCTCGGCGAGCTTGGTCGTCAGCCGCCACCGGCCACCCGTCGCCTCGAGCAGGACCCTCGGGTGCGCGGACCCGGCCGGCCACGACGGCGCCGCACCGTGAGCTCCGACCACGAGGGTGGTGACGCACGGATCGCCGCTCTCGGCCACGGCGCACCCGCGAGCGCGCAGCAGGGCGAGCATCGGCCGGTTCTGGGCCAGGACCTCGGCGCGGAGGCTCGGGATGCCGGAGGCATCGGCGACCCGCAGGAGCGCGTCGAGGAGGAACGGCCCGAGCCAGCCACGCCAGCGGCGATCCACGGTCAGGGCCAGCTCGGCGTCGCCGTCGGGCAGGCGGGCGTACTCGGCCTCGGCGATGATCTCGGATCCGTCCGGACCGGAGAGCTCGGCGACCAGGAGCCGGCCGACCGTCGGCGGGCGGGTCAGGATGCCGGTCACGAACTCCTCGTCCGGGTGGAATCCGGAGAAGAAGCGCCGGTGCCGGTCGTCCGGGGTCAGGCGCTCGAACAGCGCCACCAGCCCGGGGACGTCGGTGGGGCGGGCCGGGCGGACCACGACGGTGCGTTCGTCGGGCAGCTGGACCGCGACGGGGAGCACGGCCGGCCCGTCGGTTCCTGCGTCCATGGTGCTCCTCGGTCTCGCTTCACGACCAGGGGACCCCGCCGCCGGTCCCGGGCGCCAGAGCCGAACGTCCATCGGTCGTACCGCACCGACCGGGACCTTCTCCCCTATGACCTGCCACCCGCCTGGCGCACGATGCGTCCATGCCTGGTTCCTCACCCAGGGCCCTCCTGGTGCTGGTGCTCGCCACGCTCGTCGCCGCCGTCGGCTTGGTGGACGCCGTGGTGAGCAGGACGTGGGACTTCGCCGTCGTGTTCGCCCTCGCCATGGGGCTGCAGCTGCTCCTGGTGCTGCGGGCGCAGACCGGCCGGGTGACGGTGACCGTGCGACGGGATCTCGCCGCGTGGGCGTCCGAGCAGGCCGTGGCGACCGGGGAGTCCGCCGACGAGGTGGTGGATCGCTGCGTCGCTGCGGTGCGGGCCGACGTGGTGGATCTCCCGGGACGATGACCCCCCGCGTCGTCCTGCTCGGCGATGGTGCCGAGATCGGTGCCGAGCTGGGCGGAAAGGGCGCATCCCTGGCCCGCATGGTCGGGTGGGGCCACCAGGTGCCGCGCACCGCCGTGGTGCCGATCTCGGAGTACCGGCGGGTCGCCGCCGACCCCGTCCTCGCGCCGTACCTCGAAGGGCTGGCGACCGCGACGGAGCCACCCACCGCTGACGAGGTCGACCACCGCTTCCTGGCGGTGCCGCTGCCCGAGGGCCTGGAGGACGCGATCCGGTCGATCGCCCCGGAGCTCGGCGAGCGCATCGCGGTCCGGTCCTCCGCGTCGTCGGAGGATCTCCGCGACCAGTCCTTCGCCGGCCAGTACCGGTCCTTCCTCGACGTCCCCACCAACGGACCCGAGCTGCTGCGGGCGGTCCGGCTCGTCTGGGCGTCGCTCTGGCACCCCGCGCCCTGGGCCTACCGGCGGGCATGGGGCATCCCGCAGACGGATGCCGCGATGGCGGTCGTGCTCATGCAGATGGTGCCGTCGGAGGAGTCCGGCGTGCTCTTCACGGTCGACCCCGGGAGCCCGACCGACGACCTGCGCGTCGAGCTCGTCTCCGGGCTCGGCGAAGCCCTCGTGTCCGGCGAGCGCACCCCCGACGTGTGGCACGTCCCACGATCGGGGTCGCTCCCCGCCGAAGGCCCCGTGTACTTCGCCGCCCTCCGCGAGGGTGCCGCGGCGCTCGAAGCAGCCGAGGGCGTGCCCCTCGACCTCGAATGGGCCTGGGACGGCCGCCAGCTGTGGCTGGTGCAGTCCCGGCCGATCACCGTCGACGCGACCGAGGGCGACGGCTTCGACACGGCCGTCGACGACCACGAGCTCACCTCGGCGGGGATCAGCGAGATGCTCCCGGGCGTCCTGCCGCCCCTCCGGTGGGGCATCGCCTCGCTCCTCGTCGAGGAGGCGTTCCGGAACGTGCTCAGCTCGCTGCGGGCGCTCCCCGCCGAGGTGGCGAGCGCGCACGCCTTCGTGCGCCGGGTCCGGGGACGGGCCGTGCTCGATCTGGACCTGCTGAAGGAGGCGGCCGAGCAGATCCCCGGCGCGTCTGCATCCGACATCGAGGCCCAGTACTTCGCCGAGCCCTCGACGCCGCCCACGACGCGACCGCACGCATCGTGGCTGCGCCTGCTGCGTCGCGACCTCCGGGCGATGGCGACGCGCCGCCGGGCGCGCTTCGACGGCGACGTCGCCATCGCCGCGATCCATGTGATCGACGCCGACCCGTGCGCGCTCGACCTGCTCGACGACCGCCAGCTCCTCTCCCGGCGCCTCCGCCTCCTCGACCTCGGTGTCCGTGCGATGACGGCGGAGCTCGGCGTCGCCGCGGCAGCCGCCGGCGCCTACGCCGGCGTCGAACAGGTGCTGGGCCGCTACCTGGACGCGGCCGAGGCCGCCCGGCACACCCAGCAGGTGACCCTCGGCGCCGCCGGGGTGCGCACCCCGGTCCCGACGGCCAGCCGATCGGTGTTCGCCGGGCCGACGTGGGCCGAGGCACCCCGCCTCCTCGAACGGCACGACGCACGGGCTCGCCCCGACGGGAGCGCCGCGCTGGCGGACCTCGAGGAGCTGCTCGTCACCGATCCGCGCTGGCGTCGCACCCGCGTGCTCTCGGGCCAGGTCATCGACGTGCGGCTCCACATGCTTCGGCGCTCGATCAGCGACGCGACCGAGGACCTCGGGCGTCGGGAGGGGGTCAAGGCCGCCGTGCTCGGGTTGGGCGGGCACGTGCGGGCCATCCACGTCGAGATCGGTGCGCGCCTGGTGGCGCGGGGCCTGCTGGACGCGGTCGACGACGTCGAGCTGCTGGGCGAGGACGAGATGCGCCGGGCCCTGCTCGACGGCATCGCCATCCCCCGCGGGGTGCTGGGTCGGCGGCGCCGGCACCTGGCTCGGTGGCGCGAGGAGGACGAGCTGCCCTCCCGGTTCACCGGCATGCCGGCCCCGGCCGAGGGCGAGCCCCTGTCGGGCGACCGCCTCACGGGCATCGCCGCCAGCCCCGGCCGCTTCACCGGGCGGGCGGTCGTCGTCCGCGATCCGACCGCCGGCTCGCCTCCACCCGGTTCGGTCCTCGTGGCCCGGGCGACCGATGCGGCGTGGTCACCGCTCTTCATCGATGCCGGTGCAGTGGTCGTCGAGCGAGGCGGACCGCTCTCGCACGCCGCCATCGTCGCCCGTGAGCTGGGGCTACCGGCCGTGCTCGACGTCCGGGGCGCGACGCGCCACCTCGACGGGAGGTGGGTCACGGTCGACGGCAGCGCCGGGATCGTCGCGATCCACGACGAGGAGCGCACCGCACCGCCGCAGGAGGTGACCGCACGATGACCGCCGCCCGCGACCCGTGGGCCGACGCCGACGTCGACCGGTTCGGCATCTTCGTGCCGGCGATCATGTCCGCTGGCCTGCTCTTCAGCATCGTGACGCTGCTGCGAGATGCCGTGCACGGCCGCCGGCACCGCCACCGGGAGCGTCGGGTCGAGATCGCCGGGGCGGCCGTCGCCGGCCACGTGACGACGGGCGCGTCGGCCACCGCCGCGCTCGAGCAGGTGCTGCGCCCCCGGTCGGCGTACCTGCTCACCGCCCTCACCTGCATCGGTGCGTCCGCGTACGTGGTCATCGGCGCGATGGGCAACTACGGGCGGGAGAACGGCTACGTCTCCGACATCGCCTGGCTCCTGGCGCTGTCGATCATCACCGGGTTCCTGCTGCTGTGGCTCGGCGTCGGCGCCGGCCTGCTCTACGCCCGCTACCCGGACACCCCGGCATGGGCAACCGAGCTGCTCATCTCCACCCCCCTCGGCCTGGCACCGGACAGCGACCGGACCGGGTCGCGCCGACGCTTCCTGCTCGGGTGGTCGGCCACGATGGCGGGCACCGCCTTCGCCGTCGTCACCCTCGGCGTCGGGTCCTCGCGCGGGGCCTTCGCCGATGCCGACGGCCGGTTGTCGAGCTCGGTCAGGACCTGGGACTGGATCGAGGGCGTCCAGGGGGTCCACCTCCTCGGCCGGACCGAGATCGCCGTCGCTGCCGTCCTGCTCATCGGCGTGGCCACCCTCCGCTGCCTCCCCTTCGCCGCGGCCTACGCCGGCGCCGTCGTCGCCTCGCTCGGGGTCACGACGCTGGTGCGCGAGGTGATCGAGCGCGACCGGCCGGCCGGCACGATCCTGACCGGGCTGGAGGACTCCTACCCCAGCGGCCACATGGTGCAGTCGGTGCTGCTCGCCGGCCTGGTACCCCTGGCCCTGCTCGTGCTCACCAGGTCGGCGCTCCTCGCCCGCGCCGTCGGCGTGCTGCTGGCCGTCGCCACCGTGCTCGGTGCCCTCGTCCGGGTGCAGCGGGGGCTGCACTGGCCCACCGACGTCCTGGGCGGCGCGGCCCTCGGCGTGACCATCGTGCTCGTCGTCCGCTGGGCCCTGGCCCGGCCGGCCCTCCACGCCAGGTGCCGCAGCTGCCCGTGGTCGTCCTCGCCCGGCCCGTCCCACACGGTGGTGCACCTGCCCGACCTGGCCCACGGCCTGCTGGGGCTGGCATCCCGGGCCCTCGCCCTGGTCGCGATCGCGACCTTCTCGGTCCTCGCGCTCACCGTCGGCATCCCGCGGAACCCCCGCGGTGAGTCGGTCGCCGCGCTCGTCGAGGTCTGGGGCACCCTCGCGGCCCTCGCGCTGCTGGCGCTGGCTTGGATCCTGTCGCTGTGGCACCCGCTCGCCGGCGCGGTCGGCCTCGCCGGCGGCGGCCTGGTGCTCGGTGCCCTGTCCTCGGTGGCGTACCACCCCCTCGTGTCGATCGCCGTCGCCGCGTCCTTCGGCATCCCGGCCATCGGGCTGTGGCTCACGTGGCAGCGGGGCCGGACCCGGCGAGCGGTCGCGGTCGTGGCCGTCCTGTGCGCGCTGTCGGGCACGACGGTGTACGCGACCGCGGCCACGGTCCACGACCACTTCTACGGTCCCGCCCACCCGGCGTCGGACACCGTGGCCCTTCCCGTCGACCTCGTCGAGTGGGCGTGGTCCGGGGCCGTGCGGACCGAGGGCTTCCAGGTCGTCGCTCGCGTGGAGGGGGACCACGACGAGGCGGTCCTCGTCGCAACCCCGGCCGCGGGCGGCGCGGCCACCAGGAGCGATCCCGCCCCGGTGTCGGACGAACGGGTCGTGCGCCTCACCGCCACCGACCTGGCCGCCGGCACCGAGTACCGGTGGTCGGTCGAGGTGGACGGGCACGTCGATCGCGCTCGCGGATCGGGTCGGGCGCGCACCGCGCCCTCCGGGCCTGCCGACCTGCGCATCGCGGTCGCCTCCTGCGCCCGGACCGGCTCGAGCGGGCAGGTCTTCGACGCCATCCGCATGGCCGATCCCGACCTGTTCGTGCACATGGGTGACTTCCACTACGGCGATCTCGCGTCGAACGACCTCGATCGCTACCGGGCACTGCTCGAGCGCGTGGTCACGGCACCCTCGCAGGCAGCGCTCTATCGCAACGTGCCGATCGCCTACGTCTGGGACGACCACGACTACGGCCCCAACGACTCCGACAGCAGCTCACCGAGCCGCGACGCGGCCTGGGCCGGCTACCGGGAGCTGGTGCCCAACGTGGCCGCGCCGGACGGGCCGATCAACCAGGCCTTCACGCTCGGACGGGTCCGCGTCGTCATGACCGACACCCGCTCGGCGAAGACAGCGGAGACGATGCTGGGGGCCGAGCAGCGGCGGTGGCTCCTCGACGAGCTCCGCACGTCGTCGCGCACCCACGCCGTCGTGCTCTGGGTCAACTCGGTTCCCTGGATCGCCCCCGACGAGCCGGGTCGGGACGACTGGGGCGGCTACGCCGAGGAGCGGGAGCAGATCCTGGACGCCATCCGGAGCGCGTCCATCGAGAACCTGGTGATGGTCAGCGGCGACGCGCACATGGTGGCGCTGGACGACGGCACGAACAGCGGCGGCTTCCCCGTGCTGCACGCCGCCGCGCTGGACCGGCCCGGCAACGTCCGGGGCGGCCCCTACTCCGACGGCACGTTCCCCGGGGCCGGGCAGTTCGGGCTCGTCGAGGTCGACGACGACGGTGGGTCCCACGTCGAGGTGACGCTCAGCGGCCGCACGTGGGAGGACGAGGTGCTCGTCAGCCGCACCTTCCGGTTCGCCGTGCCCCGCCCGGCTCGGTAGCCGCGGATCAGGCCGTGCGCTCGGCCAGGTAGGCGATGGCCCCGTCGAGGGTGCTGAGCGCGGGGTAGTCGCGCTCGGGGACGGTGAGGCCGGTCTCGTCGTGGATGCCGATCATCAGGTTCAGGAAGTCCATCGAGTCGAGGCCGAGCTCCTCCTGGAGCTGGCCGTCGGGCCGGGCACCGTCGAGATCGACCTCCGGGGCGATGTCGGCGAGGACCTTGGCGATGAGGTCGCGGGCGTCGCTCTCGGTGAGGGCGGTCATGGTGTTGCTCCTCCGGTGGGGTGGGGGTGGGGTCGGTCGAGCGCGTCGGGATCCTGCAGCAAGGCGGCGATCCGCGACAGGAGGGCGGCGCCCTCGATCCCGTCGCTGGTCCGGTGGTCGGCGGCCAGTGAGGCGACCACCACCGGGCGCACGGCCGGGGCGCCGTCGACGGCCAGGACCTCGTCGTGCACGGCACCGAAGCCGACCATGGCCAGCTGCGGCGGTCGGATGACCCCCCAGACGGCATCGACGCCGAGATCCCCGAGGTTCGTGACCGTGATCGTCGGTCCCGTCCACTCGCGCTGACGGACGCGACCGGCGCGTGCGCGCCCGGTCAGATCCCGGAGGGCCGTCATCAGCTCGGTGAGGGACATCTGGTCGGCGCCGTCGATCCCGGGGGCGACCAGGCCACCCCCGCGCAGGGCGATGGCCACCCCGAGGTGCACGTCGGACGACGGCCGGTGCCCGTCCTCCCACCAACCGTTGAGGGCGGGGTGCTCGGCGGCCGCGCTCGCCGTCGCCTTCAGGAGGAGCACGGCCGGGAGCACCCGCTCCACGACCGGGCACGCCTCGTTCCGGGTCCGCAACCAGTCGAGCGCGACCCCGAGGTCGACGGTGGTCTGCAGGTAGTAGTGCGGGATGTCCCGCTTCGAGCGCGCCATCGCCCGTGCGATGGCGTCGCGCATGCCGGCGTCCCGATCGACCGGCGCCGCCGCCGGCACGTCTGCGGCCAGCACCGCGCCGCCCGGCCCCGACCCGACCACGGCGGTCAGCGACACCTCGCGCTCGGCGGCGAGCCGGCGCGCGTAGGGCGAGGACCGGGTGCGCCCGTCCGCCGGCGTGGCGCGGGTCGGGCGGTGCTCGAGGGGAGCGGCGACGCCTCCCGGCCCGGATCGCGGTGCCCCCTCGACGTCGCGGCGGGTGATCACCCCGCCGGGCCCGGTCCCGGCCAGGTGGTGGAGGTCCACGTGGCGCTCGTCGGCCAGGTGCCGGACGATCGGCGACAGCACCCGGCCCGCGGTCCGGGCGGTGGTGGCCACGCCCCGCGGCGGGCCCTCGGCCGGGGCCACGGGCTGCGGGGCCGGCACCGGCGGTGATGTGGGCGCGGAGCGCCGGCCGGCGTCGGTCGCCCCCTCGATGCGGGCCAGCGGCGTGCCGACCGGGACCGTCGTGCCCACCTCCACGAGGAGCTCGCCGATCACGCCGTCTTCGAAGACCTCCACCTCGATGTCGGACTTCTCGGTGTCGATCACGGCGACGATGTCGCCGCGGCGCACCGGATCACCGGGCGCGACGAGCCACTCGAGCAGCGTGCCCTCGTCCATGTCGGCCCCGAGGGACGGCATGCAGAACTCACCCACGGAGACCCAGCTCCTCCACGGCCTGCAGGATCCCGTCCACGCTCGGGAGCGCGGCGATCTCGAGGTGCCGGGCGTAGGGCATCGGCACCTCCGCCGAGCAGACCCGTCCGACCGGCGCGTCCAGCTCGTAGAAGACGCCCTCGGTGATGCGGGCGCTGATCTCGGCCGAGATGCTGCCCGACCGCCAGCCCTCGTCGACGACGACCGCACGGTGCGTCCGGGCCACCGATCCGAGGATCGCCTCGTCATCGAGCGGTCGCAGGGTCCGGAGATCCACGACCTCGGCGTCGATCCCGCGGCCGGCGAGCTCCTCGGCCGCGGCGAGCACCGTGGGGAGGGTCCCGCCGTAGGTGATCAGGCTCACGTCGGTGCCCGAGCGGCGGACGGCGGCCCGGTCCAGGTCCACCGGACCCAGGTCGTCGGTGAGCTCGCCCTCGGCCCCGTAGAGCGCGCCGTGCTCGAACAGCAGCACCGGATCCGGGTCGTCGAGAGCCGTCTGCAGCATCCAGCGGGCATCGTCCACGGTGGCCGGCGTGACGATGCGCAGGCCGGGGATGTGGGCGTACCAGCCCTCGAGGCTGTGCGAGTGCTGGGCGGCGAGCTGGCGACCGGCGCCGGTCGTCATGCGGATGACGATCGGCACGTTGCACTGGCCGCCGCTCATGTGGAGCAGCGTCGCCGCGTTGTTCATGATCTGGTCGAGGGCGAGCAGGCTGAAGTTCACGGTCATGATCTCCACGATCGGGCGCATGCCGCCGAGCGCGGCGCCGATGCCGGCGCCGACGAACGCTGCTTCCGACAGCGGCGTGTCCCGGATCCGCTCGGGACCGAACTCCTCGAAGAGGCCGAGGCTGACCCCGAAGCACCCGCCGTACGCGCCGACGTCCTCCCCCATCAGGAAGACCCGGTCGTCGTCTCGCAGCGCGGCGGCCAGGGCATCGCGCATCGCCTCCCGGTACGTCGTGGTGCTCACCGGACCCCGCCTCCCGTCGGCTCGCTGGTCACGTGGCGCCCGAGGGTCTCCACCGGTTCGGGTGTGCCCGCTTCGGCGAAGGCCACGGCGGCGTCCACCTCGGATGCGACGCGCTCCTCGATCCCGGCCATGCCGGCGTCGTCGAGCGACCCCTCGTCGCGCAGGCGCCTCTCGAGCAGGTCGATGGGGTCGCGTTCGCGCCAGGTCCGGACCTCGGCCTTGTCCCGGTAGCGCTCCGGGTCGAACATGGAGTGCGCCCGGAAGCGGTAGGTGCGCAGCTCGAGGAAGTGCGGCCCGCCACCGTTGCGCACCGCCGTGACCGCCCGGGCCGCCGCCCGCTCCACCGCGACGACGTCCATGGCGTCGACCGGCCACGCCGGCATCTCGTAGGCCGCGGCCTTGGCCGCGATGTCGGTCTCCGACTCGCTGCGGGCGAGCGCGGTGCCCATGGCGTAGAGGTTGTTCTCGCAGCAGAACAGCACCGGCAGATCCCACAGGGCGGCCAGGTTCATCGACTCGTGGAACTCGCCCTCGGCGACGGCGCCCTCGCCGAAGAAGCAGGCGGTCACCCGCGGCCGCCCGGCGAGCTGGTCAGCGAGCGCCAGGCCGACCGCCACCGGCAGGCCGCCGCCGACGATGGCGTTCCCCCCGTACACGCCGTGGTCCATGTCGAACAGGTGCATGGACCCGCCGCGGCCGCCGCTGCACCCCTCCGCGACGCCGTACATCTCGGCGAGGATGGCGGTCATCGGCGTCCCCTTCAGCAGGGCGTGCCCGTGCTCCCGGTAGGTGGCGACCACGGCGTCCTCGGGCTCCAGCTGCTCGATGACCCCGGTGGCGGCCGCCTCCTCCCCCACGTACAGGTGCAGGAAGCCGCGGATCTTGGACTGGGTGTACAGCTCGGCGCAGCGCTCCTCCATGCGCCGCACCCGCAGCATCTGCTCGAGGAGGTGCCGTCCGTGCGCGGGGTCGAGCGGGCTCATCTGGCCACCTCCAGGGTCGATGTGTCCCCCTCGTCGAGACCGAGCACCCGTGCCCTCAGGAGGCGCCGCATGATCTTGCCGCTGCGGGTCTTGGGCAGGTCCTGGTCGAAGCCGATCGTCCGGGGCGCGACCGCGGGGCCGAGGCGGCCCCGGGCGTGGCCGAGCAGCTCGCGCCGCAGCTCGTCGCTGGGGTGGCGCCCCTCGGCGAGGCTGACGAAGGCCTGGACCACCTCGCCCGCCACCGGGTCAGGCACGCCGATCACGCCGGCCTCGACCACGGCCGGGTGCTCGAGCAGCACCTTCTCCACCTCGAACGGGCCGATGAGGTGGCCGGCGGACTTGATGACGTCGTCACCTCGCCCGACGAACCACACGTAGCCGTCGGCGTCCTGGCGCACCAGGTCACCGGACCGGTACCAGCCGTCGGCGAAGCAGCGGGCGTAGCGCTCGTCCTGGTCCAGGTAGCCACGGAACATCGAGGGCCACCCGGCCCGGAGGGCGAGCTCGCCGGTCTCGTCCGGGTCGCAGCGCACCAGCTCGCCGGCACCGTCACGGCGGAGCTCACCGTGGTCGTCGAGGGCGAGGACGGCTGCGTCCACGCCGGGCAGCGGACGGCCCATGGAGCCGGGCCGGATCTGCTGGCCCGGGCCGTTGGCGACCATGATCCCGCCGGTCTCGGTCTGCCACCAGTTGTCGTGGATCGGGGTGCCGAGGGCGTCTCGACCCCACGCCACGGCCTCCGCGTGCAGCGGCTCACCGACGCTGGCGACGAAGCGCAGGCGCCCCAGGTCCTCCCGGGGGGCGAGGTCGGCGCCAGCACGCATGAGCATCCGCACCGCGGTCGGCGCCGTGTACCAGACGTCCACGGCCTGGTCCCGGAGGATGCCGTACCAGCGCTCGGCCTCGAACTCGCCCTCGTCGACCACCAGGGTCGCCCCGTGGGTGAGGGGCGAGATGATCCCGTAGGAGGTCCCGGTCACCCAACCCGGGTCGGCCGTGCACCAGAACACGTCGCCGTCGCGCAGGTCGAGCGCGAGCCGCCCGGTCGCGTGGTGGGCGACGACCGCCTCGTGCACGTGCACGGCCCCCTTCGGCGTGCCGGTGGTCCCGCTGGTGAAGTGCAGCAATGCCGGGTCCTCCGGATCGGTCGGGCCGATCTCGTAGGTCGACCGTGCCGCGTCCAGCAGGGCGGGCAGCGACCGCGTCCCCTCAGGGGCTGCATCGGCGGCCACGTCCACCAGCAGCACGTGCTCGAGGTCCGGCAGGTCACCGCGGAGCCCGGCGACCTTGCGCCGGTACTGGGCCTCGGTGGTGACGAGCACCCGGCCACGTCCGATCCGCAGGCGCGTGCGCACCGGTTCCGGCCCGAACGCTGCGAACAGCGGTGAGAACACGGCCCGGTGCTTGAGGGTGCCGAGCGCCGCCACGTACAGCAGCGGCGTACGCCCGCTCAGGGCGAACACGGGATCGCCGGCGCCCACGCCGAGGTCCTGGAGCACGTTGGCGAACCGCGACGTCCGCTCGGCCAGGTCACCGTAGGTCAGGTCCTCGCGCGCCCCGCGAACACCGAGCCAGCGGATGGCGACCCGATGCTCCCGGTCAGTACCGAGGTGGCGGTCGACCGCCTCGTGGGCGATGTTGAGCCCCCGGCCGTCCGGGAGCCCGTCCAACGCCCGCCGCGCCCGCCCCCAGACCTCCGATGGCTGATCCATGGTCACGGTGGGGTCCACACGAGCTCCTCCTCGCACCCGATCGTCCGCCGGGGCCTGCGACCCCGGCAAGGGTCCTTCGTCCCCGCGAGGCCGTGAACGTGTCCCGGGGCGGTCGGGTCGCTGGTGTCGCGGGCCATTGGGCCCTGGCGCGACGTGGCGAGATGGCAGACGCTGCGGCCATGGCTGCACAGACCGAACCCGGCGTGGTCCTCGTCCCGGCTGACCAGGTCGTCGAGCTCGCCCCGATGCCCCTGGGGGTCGGCGAGGGCGCCGTCCACCGCACCACCTGGACCGACGGGCGCTCCAGCGCCGGCTTGATGCACATCGACGCCGGTCACCACCTCGGTGAGCACACGCACCGCCGGCACCACCACCACATCTGGGTCGTCTCCGGACGGACGCGGGTGCTCGGTGCCGAGCTCGACGCCGGCTCCTACGCCCACATCCCCGCCGGCGTCGCCCACGACTTCGAGGCCGTCGGCGACGAGGGGTGCACGGTCTTCTACCTGTACCAGCAGGACGGGAGCGCCTGAGAAGGACGGGAGCGCCTGAGCGGCTGCGGCCGCAGCCCCGGGCGCGCTCAGCTCCGGGTCGCGGGGACCGGGCTGTCCCGGTGGCCGTAGATCGTCTCCGCCGTCACCGGCCGCACGAGGTCGGCGAGATCGGCCGACAGGTTGATCAGCAGGTCGTCGATCGACAGGACGCCGACGAAGCGCCCGCGCTCGGTCACCGCCAGGCGGCGGACGGCGTTCTCCCGGAAGATGGCATAGGCGGCTCGCAGGTCGGCGTCGGCCTCGATGGTGACGACCGGGCTCGACATCATCGAGTCCACCCGGGCGTGGGGGTCCAGACGGCGGGCGAGCCCTCGGCGCACCAGGTCGCGGTCCGTGACGATCCCGACCAGGTGGTCCCCGTCGAGCACGGCCAGCGCGCCGACACCGGAGCGCTCCATGATCTCGGCGGCCTCGCGCATGGTGCGCTCCGGGCCGATGGCCACACCGGAGCGGCGGATGCCCTCGATGGCCCTCATGACCGCGCCCCTCCTGCGTCGGCAGCATCGAAGTGCTGCAGGGCGGCGTCGGAGCCGGGGAAGAAGAGCGTCTCGTGCCCGGAGTCCCCCCAGCGCACGACGTAGGGCGGCCCGCCGTCATCGCCGCGCACCTCGAGCACCTCGCAGTCACGGTCCGGTTCACCGACCCGGTGACCGCGGATGATGATCCGGTCTCCCTTGGCAGCGTGCATGGGTCCTCCTCGACATCGACGAACTCTCCCCGTCATCAGACTCCTGGCGAGCCTCAGCGGACAGGGCCCAAGGTCATGGACCCCGCCGGAACCAGAGCCCTTGTGCCCTACCGACGGTCGGCCGCTCGGCGCACGATCGGCGCATGGGTCCGATCCGTCGGGTGTCGATCGCGGCGATGACGTGCGCGGCGCTGCTGCTGCTCCCGGGCGCAGCGGCCGATGCCGCACCCGCCCAGGACGCGCCGGCGGTCGTCCCCGATGGCGGGTACGTGCTCGACGGCTTCGGCGGCCTCCACCCCTTCGGTGGGGCGCCAGCCGTCGCTCCGGGCAGCTACTGGCAGGGCTGGGACATCGCCCGGGCGGTCGTGACCCGAGCCGACGTGCGCTCCGGGTACGTCGTCGACGGCTGGGGCGGGCTCCACGCCTTCGGCGGCGCACCCCGGGTCGCGCCCACGGGGTACTGGCGGGGCTGGGACATCGTGCGCGGCCTGGCCCTGCGCCCCGACGGGAGGTCCGGGTACGTGCTGGACGGGTGGGGCGGACTCCACCCCTTCGGCGGCGCACCGGCGGTGGCGGTCGCCTCCTACTGGTCGGGATGGGACATCGCGCGGGGCGTCGCCCTGGATGCGTGCGATGCCTCCGGGACCTCCGGGTGGGTGCTCGACGCCTACGGCGGCCTGCACGCCTTCGGCGGCGCGCCGGCGAGGACGGCGTGGTACCTGCCCGGCGTCGACCTGGCGCGCGGCATCACCTCGTGGTGCCAGGGCGGGGCGTCCGCCGGCTACGTGGTCGACGGCTGGGGCCGCCTGCACCCCTTCGGTGCGGCACCGATCGCCGGGACCACGACGTGGCCGGGATGGGACATCGCCCGAGGTGTGGTCATGGACCGGGCCGGCGACGGCGGGTGGGTGCTGGACGGCTGGGGCGGGCTCCACGCCTTCGGTGGCGCACGGCGGGTCGCACCGTCGGGGTACTGGTACGGCTGGGACATCGCGCGAGGCGTCGGCGCCAACGGCGGCGGCGGCTCGATGCCCCATGCGGTCGGACGGACGCTGCGGCCGCTGCAGGGGACCGGGGCGTGGGTCGACCTGTTCGACTGGTCGCTCACCTACACCGGCGGCTCGCCCTCGGTGGGCACGGCGGACATCGACGCCATGGCCGCGGCCGGCATGGAGACCCTCTTCATCCAGGTGACGCGCATCGACGCACCGACCGACATCGTCGAACCGGCCCGGTTGGCGCTGCTCCTCGACCAGGCCCACCGCAGGGGCATGCGGACCTGCGCCTGGTTCCTCCCCGGGCTTGCCGACCCGGCCGTGGACCAGCGCAAGGTCGCGGCCATCGCCCGCCTCGACGTCGACTGCGTGGCCGTCGACATCGAACCCACCGTCGCCCAGACCGACCCGGAGGCGCGCAACGCCAACCTCGTCTCCCTCAGCCGGTACGCCCGAGCGACCGTGCCCCGCGCCATCCCGCTCGCGGCGATCGTGCTGCCACCCGTCGTGACCGAGATCCTCAACCCGTCCTACTGGCCTGACTTCCCGTGGACCTCGATCTGCGACCACTACGACGCGTGGATGCCGATGAGCTACTGGACGAACCGGCCCGTCGACTCCATCTGGCGGGATCCGTACCGGTACACGACCGAGAACGTCCGACGCCTCCGCATCGATCTCGCCGACCCGGGAGCGCTCGTGCACGTGATCGGCGGCATCGGCGACCAGGTCACCGCGGCCGAGCTGCTGGCGTTCCGGCAGGCGGCGACCGACACCCGCAGCATCGGGCTCGGCATCTACGACTGGGCGAGCACCCCGGCGACCCTCCGGGACGACCTCAGAGGTTGAGCGCGATCAGGGCCACCCCGAACACGGCGAACAGCGCCGCGGAGCCGATGCGGATGGTCTGCTCGGGCAGCCGAGCGCCCGTGGCCCGGCCGACGAGGACCCCGACCGACCCGGACGCGATGATGCCGATGGTGGCGCCGACCCACACCAGCACCGGGTTGCCCTGGGCGGCCAGCGTCGCGGTGGCCAGCATCGTCTTGTCGCCGAGCTCGGCCACGAACATGGCCGCGGCGACGGACAGCACGACTCGGCCGTGGCCGGTGGCCGCGGCCATGCCCTCCTCGTCATCGTCGTCAGCCCGCAGGGACCAGAGCGCGAACCCGATGAAGAGGACGCCGCCCCCCAGGCCGAGCGCACGGGTCGGGAGTGCGGCGCCGAGCAGGCCGCCGACCACGACCGACAGCAGGTTGGTGGCGGCGTAGGCCAACGCCACGCCGGCGAGCACCGGTCCGAGGCGGTGGCGGGCGCCGAAGCCGAGCGCGACCAGCTGGGTCTTGTCGCCGAGCTCGGCCAGGAAGACGATGCCGAGCGCGGCGAGCAGCGAACCCACGGGGCGAACCTAGGACGGGGGCCGGGCGCGACGAAGGGCGCAGCGAGCGCTGCGCCCTCCGTCGCCTGTGATGCGATTCGTCCGGGCGGCCGGTGGGCCGTCCGAGGGATCAGTCCTCCTCGGTGACCGTCTCGGTCTCTTCCTCGACGACCTCGGTCTCCGTCTCGGTGTCGGTCTCCTCGACCGTCTCGGTCTGGGTCTCGGTCTCGAGCTCGAGGGTCTCCGTATCGGTCTCGGTGACGCCCTCGGTCTCGGTGACGTCGACCTCCTCGGTGTCGGTCTCGGTCTCGGTGTCGACGATCTCCTCGGTGGTGTCGTCGTCGTCACCGCAGGCAGCGGCACCGAGCAGCAGGGCGGCGGCGAAGCCGGCACCGGCGATGCGGCGGGTCAGGGTCGAGCTCATCTGTCAAACCTCCGTTGGGGGGATGGCACGGAGCCCGCCACCTACCCGGCGAGGTGTTCGGTAGAACTCGTCCCTCAACCGTCCCCGGGCTCGTGCCCGATCGCTCGGGACACGGCCTCGAGCAGCTCCGCCGGGCTGGCCGGCGCCTCGAGCACCACGCAGCCCTCGAGATCCACCTTCTGCCGGGCGGCCTCGGGTGCGGCGACCTCGACCACGACCCGCAGATCGGGCAGTCGGCGACGCAGCGCCCGGAGCGCCTCCACGTTGCGGGGGTCCCACGGGCGCAGCGCGTGCACCACCACGTCGACGCCCTCGGCGGCGGAGCACCCCTCCCCTGCGGCCAGCCGGCATCGCTGGCCGGCCCCTTCGGGTCCCGGGCAGGTGACCGTGTCGTAGCCGTGCTCGCGCAGGACCGCGGCGGCGTGCTCGCGGGTCCCCCACTCGACGGCCTCCACCAGCACCCGGGGTCCCGCACCGGGTTCCCATTCGTGGTCCTGGATGAGCTCGGGCATCGCGCGCTCCTCCGTTCGCGATCCGGGTCGGGCCCCGGTCCCTTCGCCATCGTCGGCCAACCGAGCTCCGGGGCGCCAGGGACCAACGTCCCGTCCGACATGGGCCCGCCGCGACCGGGGAACGGAGGGACCGCACACCCGCCTGTTCCGGAAGGACTCCCATGAACGTCATCCAGCTGCTGGAGAACGACCACCGCGAGGTCGACGAGCTGTTCCGGCGCGTCCACCTCTCGGAGAAGCCCGAGACGATCGATGAGCTGACCAAGCAGATCGTGCACGACCTCTCCGTCCACGCCGCCGTGGAGGAGCAGTTCGTCTACCCCCTGCTGCGAGCCAAGGTCGACGGCGGCGGCGCCATGGCCGACGAGGCGATCGAGGAGCACCAGCAGGCCAAGCGCCTCCTGGCCGACCTCGAGGAGCTCGATGCCGGCTCCGCCGACCACGCGAAGGCCATGGAGTCGCTGATCGAGACGATCCGTCACCACGTGGAGGAGGAGGAGGCCGACGTCTTCCCGAAGCTCCGCGACGAGGTGGGCGCGTCCACCCTCGACTCCCTGGGTGACCTGGTCGAGCAGGCCAAGAAGGTCGTGCCCACGCACCCGCACCCCCTGGTGCCCGGCACCGCCACCGCGCAGCTCGTCGCCGGCCCGTGGGCGGCCACGGTGGACAAGGTGCGAGACCTCCTCGGCGGCCGCTGACGCGACACGCCCCGGACGCCATGGCGTCCGGGGCGGGGATCGTCGGGCCTCAGCCCTCCGGGTCGGGTTCGTCGTCGGTGGGGACGGCCCGGGCCTGGTCAAGGGCGTCGGCCTCGGGCACCTCGAAGCTGTCGTCGCCGAGCACGGCACCAGCATCGGCATCGGGCTCGTCGTCGACCGATCGGCGCTGCTCCAGCGCGTCGGCCTCGGGGACGTCGTCGGGCAGCTCGTCGCTGGCCATGATCACTCCTCCTCGATCGGCTCCCACCACTGGCACCACCAGTCGCCGCCCACGAGGATGCGCAGGGTCTGGTGCCAGCAGTACGAGATCTCCTCGTCGGGGTCCAGGTAGTACAAGCAGTTGTCGCAGCGCTCGTCCTTGTACGGATGGCCCTTGAGGGTGGCTCGCTCCATCACGTCCTTCCACTCGAGCCACTTGACGGAGTCGATCTCCTTGGGCTCAGGCTTCGGGATCTCGTAGTCGGACATTCGCTGGTCTTCTCCCGGTCTCGACGATGGGTACGCCGGGTCGGTTCCCGTGCGCCCCCTCGTTCTAGAACATCAGACCTGGGCGGTGGCGGCACACCGCCGGGGACCCTCCCGGGGTTCAGCCGGCCTCGGCCACGCCGCGGTCGCCGTCGTCCACGGGCAGGGCCCGGACGTCACCGGCGGCCTTCTGGGCGGCCAGAGCCTCGCCCGCACCGAGCACCGGGCGCTCGGCCGCGGACTGGAGGGACTCGATCTCGTCGAGGGACCGCTGGAACACGCGCCGGCGGGTGCCGTTGAGCTCGTCGTGGAAGCTCTTGTGGGTGAGGTCCAGCTGGCGACCCACCTTCTCGATGGCCCCGACCAGCTTGTCCCACTCCCCCGTCAGGCCGCCGAGGCAGCGCAAGATGTCGTCGCTGCGGCGCTCGAGCTGGAACTGCTCGACCGATCGGCGGACCACGGCCAGCACGGCGAACAGGGTGCTCGGGGAGCACAGCACCACCTGGTGGCCGAGTGCGACGTCGACGATGTCGGGGTCGGACTCGTGCAGGAAGGCGTACACCGCCTCGTTGGGGATGAACAGCAGCAGGCAGTCGACCGTGTCGCGGTGGTCCACGTAGCCCCGGCCGGCCAGGCCGCGGACGTGGTTGCGCACGTCGGCCACGAAGGCCTTGGTGTGGCGGGCGCGGTCGGCGTCGGACTCGCACTCCAGCACCCGCAGGTAGTTGTCGACCGGGAACTTCACGTCCATGCGCAGCTCGAGGTCCCGCGGCAGCAGGAAGCGGAAGTCGGGGATGGTGCCGCCCTCGATCGCGGTCTGGCGGCGGTAGCTCACGCCTTCGCGGAAGCCGGCGGCACGCAGCACGTCCTCGGCCATGCGCTCGCCCCACTGCCCCCGCTGCTTGGGGCTGGCCAGCGCCTGGCGGAGCTGGTCGGTGTGCTGGGCGAGGGACTGCTGCGTGCGGGTGACGTGCTCGAGCTGGGCCACGAGCGACCCGGTCTGCTCGGCCCGCTCCTTCTGCAGGGACTGGACCAGCCCACCGAGGGTGCCGAGGGCATCGGCGATGTGGGTGACCTGCTGCTCGAAGGAGTGCGAGCGCAGGTCGAGCTCCCGGCTGCCGGCGGCCATGGAGTCCTGCAGCTTGGAGGTGGCCACCGAGGTGGCGCTCTCCACCGCGGCGCGCAGCGTGTGCTCCCGCTCGGCGACGAAGGCGTGCCCGGCCTGGGCCACGACGGCGTCGACGGCGGCGGCGACCGCGGCCTCGCGCTCCTCTGCGGCACGGGCCGAGAGCTGGGTGGTGGTGAGCCGGGCGACCACGAGCGCGGCCAGCGCGGCGGCCACGACGGCGGCGAGGAGGGCGAGGAGGACGGCCATGGGTCAAGTATCCGCACGGGGGGTGACGAGAACGCGGACCCGGGCGTGCCTACCGTTCGTCCATGGCCCGGATCACCGTCTCCACCACGATCGACGCGAGCCCGGCGGCGGTGTGGGCAGCGGTCGAGGACGTCGGCTCCCACGTCGACTGGATGGCCGATGCCGAGGCCATCCGCTTCACCTCGGACCGCACCAGCGGCGTCGGCACCACCTTCGAGTGCGACACCAAGGTCGGGCCGCTCCGACTCACGGATCTGATGGAGATCACCCGCTGGGAGCCGGAGCAGGCCATGGGCGTTCGCCACGTCGGCCTGGTCACCGGCGAGGGGGTCTTCACGCTCTCGTCCGCCGGTGAGCAGTCCCCGGATCGGGCGACCACCCGCTTCGAGTGGTCCGAGCGGCTGGTGTTCCCCTGGTGGATGGGCGGCCCCGTCGGCGGGATCGTCGGCGGGAGGATCATGCGCCTGATCTGGAAGCGGAACCTGCGGCGACTCAAGGGCATCGTCGAGGGTCAGCAGGGGTGACCACCTTCCTCCTGCGCCTCGAGCCCGAGGACGGCGACGGGCCAACGGTCGCGGTCAAGGACCTCATCGACATCGCCGGCACCCCCACCACCTGCGCGTCCCGGCCGATCGCCGAGGCGGCGGGGCCGGCCACGTCCGACGCTGCCTGCATCACCAGCATCCGGGCCGGCGGCGGACGCATCGTGGGCAAGGTCAACCTCCACGAGCTCGCCTTCGGAGGCAGCGGCATCAACCCCTACACCGGGACGCCGCAGAACCCGCTGGACCCGGCCCGGATCCCCGGCGGCTCCTCGTCCGGCTCCGCCGTGGCCGTGGCCACCGGCGAGGCCGACGTGGCCATCGGCACCGACACCGCCGGCTCGGTGCGGATCCCGTCGACGTGCTGCGGCGTGGTCGGGTTGAAGACGACCTTCGGCCGCATCCCGACCAGCGGCGTGCAGCCCCTGGCCCCGTCCCTCGACACGGTCGGGCCCATGGCGACCACGGTCGCCGGCGTCGTCACCGGCATGGCGCTGCTCGAGCCCGGCTTCGTGCCGGGCGCGCCCGCACCGTCGGTCGGTCGCATCCGCCTGCCCGGCGCCCATCCCGAGATCGAGGCCGCCATCGATCGGCTGCTCGCCGCCAGCGGGCTGGACATCGTCCCCGGCGCGCTCGACGGCTGGGAGCGGGCCGCGGACGCCGGCACGACGATCCTGTTCGGCGAGGCGGCCCGCGTCCACGCCGACCTCCTTCGCGACCACGCCGGCCAGCTCGGCGAGGAGACCCGGGATCGGCTCGAGAAGGGGGCGCGGATCACCGACGCGGAGCTCGACGCAGCACGAGCGCACGCCCAGCCGTGGCGGACCGAGCTGGACGCCGCACTGGCCCGGACCCCGGTGCTCGCCACCGCCGGGATCATGGACGAGCCGCCGCTGCTCACCGAGCCCCAGCGGCTCGACACCCGGGCCCCGAACGTGGCGGTCAACCTGGCCGGCAACCCGGCGATCGTGGTGCCGGTCGCCCGGCCGGGGCACCTGCCCACGGCCGTGCAGCTGATCGGGCGGCGGGGCGAGGAGGAGGTCCTCGTCGCCACCGCCGCCGTGCTCGAAGCCGCCTCGACCGGCTAGCTGCCCACGTACTCGTCGCGCAGCTCGCGCTTGACGAACTTGCCGTTGGCGTTGCGCGGCAGGGGCTCGGTGCGGAACCAGACGTGGGCCGGGATCTTGAACTTGGCGATCCGCTCGCCCAGGAACGAGCGCAGGCCCTCCTCGTCGAGGGACGCCCCGTTGCGCAGCACGATGGCGGCGCCGACCTCCTCGCCGAGGCGATCGTCGGGCACGCCGAACACGGCCACCTCGGCCACGTCGTCGTGCTCGTAGATGGCGGTCTCGACCTCGGAGCAGTAGATGTTCTCCCCGCCCCGCAGCACCATGTCCTTGGCCCGGTCGACGATGAACACGAAGCCGTCCTCGTCGATGCGGGCGATGTCGCCGGTGTTGAACCACCCGTCCTGGATGGCCTCGGCCGTCGCCTCCGGGCGGTTCAGGTAGCCCTTGATGACCACGGAGCCGCGCACGCACAGCTGGCCGACGGTGTCGGGCCCCGGCGGGAGATCGTTGCCGGCCTCGTCCACCAGCTTGGCCTCGAGGGTCGGCACGACCGGGCCGCACGACGCCGGCTTGGCCACGTAGTTGGCCGCCGAGTTGGCGGTGACGATCCCGCAGGTCTCGGTGAGGCCGTAGCCGGTGGACGGCGCGCCGGTCTTGAGCGACTTGTCGATCTTGTCGACCAGGTCGGGCTGGAGCGCCGCACCGCCGCCGCCCATGCCCTGCAGGCTGGAGGTGTCCCGCTTCGCCCAGTCCGGGTGGGCCAGCAGCTCGCGGCTCATGGTGGGCACGCCGGAGAAGTTGGTGACCTGCTCGCGCTCGATCAGCTCCAGCGCCCGGCCCGGATCCCACTTGTAGGTGAGCACCAGGCGCCCGCCGGCCAGCGTGCAGGGGTGCAGGAGGCAGTTGTTGGCCGTGACGTGGAACAGCGGCGTGGGCGCCATGAACACGGCCTGGGACGGCGCGGCATCCGGGTCGGGGGCCGGCGCGGTGCCCGCCTTCTGGGCCGCCATCCCCGCGGCCGTGGTCATGAAGACGATGTGGAGGATGTTGTGCACGCACCCCCGGTGCGTGAGCTGGGCCCCCTTCGGGAACCCGGTGGTGCCCGACGTGTAGAAGATGCAGGCGTCGTCGTCGGGGTCGATGGTGGCCTCGGGAAGCGAGTCGGGGGCGTCCTCGGCGCGGACGACGTCGGTCCAGCGGGTGGCGTCGTCGGGCAGCTCGCGTTCGGACCGGACGCTGATGAGGTGCATGGGCTGCTCGGCCCGCACGGCGTCGAGGTGGGGCAGGACCCGCTCGATGCGCTCGTCGTCGGCGATGAGGACCTTGGGGCGGGAGTCGGTGAGCCCGTACTCCATCTCGGGCCCGGTCCACCACGCGTTCATGCCCACGGCGGCGGCGCCGAGGCTGAGGGCGGCCCAGTACGACACGACCCACTCGGGGTAGTTGCGCATGGCGATGGCGACGCGGTCGCCTTCGCGGACGCCGTGGCTCTCGCGCAGCAGGTGGGCCAGGGCGCGGACCTGGGCGTGCACCTCGGCGTAGGTGTACCGCTCGTCCTCGTAGACGAGGTAGTCCTTGTCGCCGTGGCCGGCGGACAGCTCCCAGAGCACCCGCATGTTCGGCGGTGCGCTCTTGAACACCTGGATCGGCACGCCTCGGACGTCGATCGTCTCGATCTCGAAGGAGCCCCCCGGCGCGGTGAGCTCGTCCCATGCTTCGCGGTAGTGATCGGTCACGGTCCGATCCTGGCACGCGCCACCCCGGATCGAGGAGACAGCCGTCACACGGGCGGCGGCACCGCCCGATCGCTCACCCAGTTGCCGTGGAACCCGAGCGGCACCCGCTGGGGCAGCCGCACGCGGGCCACGTAGTCGCTGCGGTCGAGGTCGGTGGCGTCCATCACCACGAAGTCGGTGTCGCCGCTGCCGAGGTCGTGGACGAAGGTGAGCAGCCACCCGTCGTCCTCGTCGGTGCCGCCCTGGCGGGCGACGAAGACCGGCTCCCCTGCGGCCCGGCCGGGCCCGTGGTCGAACTCCCAGCGCTGCCCGGTCTGCAGGTCGTGCTTGAGGGTCGGCCAGCCCGTGGCGTCGTCGAGCGACGGCGACGCGCAGTACCCGTACCGGTACGGCTTGGCGGTGAGCGACCCCCGGTGCCGGGGGAACTCGTTGGCCCGCTCGTCGACCACCGTGGTCGACACGGTGCGAGCCACCGGATCCAGCTCCCAGCGCTCGAGGGTGGCGTGGCCGCCGTCGCCGAACGGGCCAAGCACGTCGAGGTCGAACATCTTCTCGTAGCGGCACAGATCGATGACGACCTTGCCGGAGCCATCGGGGCCTTCCGTGTCGTAGGCGTTCATCGGGTGGAACACGTAGCCGATGGGGACGTCGATCCAGATGACGTCCTCGGCCGCACCCTCCCGGGGCAGCAGGCCGATGCGGTTCCCGTAGTCCGGGTTCCAGCGCATCGGGAAGGTGTCACCGGCCATGGCCAGCTCGATGTCCACGGTGCAGGGCTGGTCGTAGATGACCGCGTAGCGCTGGGTGAGCGACATGTCGTGGAGCATCGTCATGCCGAGGGGGATGTCGAGCGCCTTGCGCACCGTGCCGTCGGGGGCGACCACCACGTACTGGATGTGGTCCATCCACTGCGCCGGTGCGTACACCATCGCGTGCATCTCGCCGGTGTCCGGGTCCAGCTTGGGGTGGGCGGTGAACGCACCCGGGAGCGTGCCCGAGAAGTCGTTGCGGCCCACGGTGTCGAGCTCGTAGGTGAGCTCGACCGGGGTGCCGCCCGCCTCCACCATCGCCCAGGTGGTGCCGGCGAAGCCCCCGACGTTGGTGTTGGGCCCGCCCGGGCTGTCGTTCCAGTTCGGCCCGGGCACGTCGCCCGTGCCGCGCACCTCGCCCACGTGCCGCGAGCCCACGTAGCGGTTGCGGTACCACTCGGCCCGGCCGTCGAGCAGGCGCACGCCGTGCACCATGCCGTCGCCGAGGAACCAGTGGTGCGTGGCCGGGTCGACCTCGTCGATGGGGTTCGGCCCGTTGCGCAGGTAGCGCCCGGCCAGCTCCTCGGGCAGCGCACCCTCGACGGGCAGGTCGAACGCGGTGACCTCCTCGGTGACCGGGGCGTAGGGCCCGGACAGGTAGCGGTTGCCGTACCCCGACTGCTCGGTGGGCTGCTCGGTGGCGGTCATGTGTCCCCCTGGGCGCTTGCGTAACTTTGTTATCGGCGTAACATTGTTACGTGGCTGCCGCCGTGTCAACCCCGATCCCCGATCAGCGCCAGGCGATCCTCGACGCCGCGCTGGCCGTGCTCGCCCGCGACGGCGAGGCCGCCTTCACCGTGCGCCGCATCGCCGAGGAGGCCGGCTGCTCCACCACCGGCGTCTACACCTGGTTCGGCGGCAAGGCCGGCCTGGTGGATGCCATCTTCATCGACGGCTTCGAGTCCTTCGACGCCGCCCTGGCGCCGGCCTACGCCTCCGGCGACGTCGGCGCGTCCGGTCGCGCCTACCGACGCTGGGCGCTCGACAACCCGACCCGCTTCCTCGTCATGTTCGGGCGCGCCGTCCCCGACGTCCTGCCGGGCGATGCTGCGCTGGAGCGCGGCTACGAGTCGTTCCGACGCCTGGTCGAACACGTGCACGCGATCCGGCCCGAGCTGAGCGAGGACGAGGCCTTCGACTGGGCGTACCACGTGAACGCCACCGTCCACGGCTACGTGCTCACCGAGCTCACCGGCATGAGCACGGCCCCCGACCGGGCCGAGGAGCTCTACGAGCTCGGCCTCCGTCGCCTGCTCGAGCCCCTGCTGCGCGCGACGGACGAGGACTAGAGGACGAGGACGGAGCCGACGGCGCACGCCACGCCGAGGGCGGCGACGAGGGCGATGCCGACCTGGGGCGGCGCGCCGAGCTTGCGCCGCACGATGTCGTGCAGCACGCCGGCGGCCAGGCCGCCGAGGAGCCCGCCCACGTGGCCGCCGATGCTGATGCCCGGCACCAGGAACGTGAAGGCCAGGTTGATCAGGATCACGGCGCCGAGGCCGGTCTGGAGCGGGTTGATCCCGCGCACGAACTGGGCCACCACGGCGTAGCCGAACAGGCCGAACACGGCGCCCGACGCGCCGACGGTGAGCGCGCCGGGATCGAGCACCATCACCCCGAGCGAACCGGCCAGCATCGACGCGAAGTAGACGGCCGTGAAGCCCACCCGACCGAGGGCCGGTTCGAGCTGCTTGCCGAGGATCCACAGCACGTACATGTTGAAGCCGAGGTGCAGCAGGCTGCCGTGCAGGAAGCCACCGCTGATCAGCCGATACCACTCCCCCTCGGCCACGCCGAGCAGCCCCTCGGAGGACAGGCCCTGTCCGATGAGCGCGAAGTCGAGCTGGACCTGGAACGAGGGCTCGGTGAGCCCGGCGCCGAGGCTGGACACGACGTAGATGGCCACGTTCATCGCCACGAGCGCCGTCGTGACGACGGGGTTGGCCGACGAGGGCAGCGTGCGGGCGGTGATGACCTTCTGGCCGGCGCCCTTGACGCACTCGGGGCAGTGGAAGCCGACCGAGGCCTGGTTCATGCACGACGGGCAGATCGGGCGCTCGCAGCGCTGGCAGCGCACACCGGCACGCCGGTCGGTGTGGCGGTAGCAGGTCTGGACCTCGGTCGTCACGGGCCCTGACGGTATCGGCGTCCGCCCCGGTCCGGACTGCGGTCGGGCAGACGCGACACGAGCCCCCGTCGGGGGGCTCGTGTCCTGGGACCGATGCTCGGTGGCTGCACGGCCGGTGCTCCGTGGCCACAGCGCCGCAGCGCTGTCTTGGGCGGGCGGAACCGCTGGCAATCCTCCGGGCGATCGTCCCTTCGACGTTCGCTCTGTACCTCCGATGGTGCGCCTCGGACCCGGGCGCGTCAAGGGCTTTCGGGTGCGAACCACGCCACACCGAGGGGCGGGAGCGTGACCACCGCGGACTGCTCGCGACCCTGCCAGGGCACGTCCTCGCTGGTGATGTCGCCGTTGACGATGCCGGCGCCGCCGAAGGCGTCGTCGTCGGTGTTGAGCACCTCGCGCCAGGCCCCGGACCGGGGCAGGCCGATGCGGTAGCCGTGGCGGGGGACCGGCGTGAAGTTGACGACGCACACGACCGGGTCGTCCTCGTCGGCCCGACCGTTGCGCTGGAAGGCGAGCACCGACTGGCCGGCGTCGGACGCGTCGAGCCAGTCGAAGCCAGCCGGCTCGGTGTCTCGCCGCCACATGGCGGGGTGCTCGGCGTGGACGCGGTTCAGGGCTGCGACGAGCCGCTGCACGCCGGCGTGGCTCGGGTCGTCGAGCAGGTGCCAGTCGAGGCTGCGGGACTCGGACCACTCGCGCTCCTGGGCGAACTCGCAGCCCATGAAGAGGAGCTGCTTGCCCGGGTGCCCCCACATCCAGCCGTAGAGCGTCCGCAGGTTGGCGAAGCGCTGCCACTCGTCGCCGGGCATCTTGGCCAGCAGCGAGCCCTTGCCGTGGACGACCTCGTCGTGGCTGAGGGGCAGCACGAAGTTCTCGCTCCAGGCGTACACGAAGCCGAAGGTGAGCTGGCCGTGGTGGTGGGAGCGGTGCACGGGATCGGTCTTGAAGTACTCGAGCGTGTCGTGCATCCAGCCCATGTTCCACTTCTGGCCGAAGCCGAGGCCGCCGAGGTGCACGGGCCGGCTCACACCGCCCCACGCGGTGGACTCCTCGGCGATCATCCGCACGCCCGGGAAGGCGCCGTGGACGACGGTGTTGGTCTCCTGGAGGAACGAGATGGCCTCGAGGTTCTCGCGGCCGCCGAGCTCGTTGGGCAGCCACTCGCCGTCGTTGCGGGAGTAGTCGAGGTAGAGCATCGAGGCGACGGCGTCGACCCGGAGGCCGTCGATGTGGAACTCCTCGAGCCAGTACAGGGCGTTGGCGACGAGGAAGTTGCGGACCTCGTTGCGGCCGAAGTTGAACACGTACGTGCCCCAGTCGGGGTGCTCGCCCTGGCGGGGGTCGGCGTGCTCGTAGAGCGCGGTGCCGTCGAAGCGGCCGAGGGACCAGTCGTCCTTGGGGAAGTGGGCGGGGACCCAGTCGACGATGACGCCGATGCCGCGCTGGTGCATGCGGTCCACGAAGGCCCGGAAGTCGTCGGGGCTGCCGAAGCGCGACGTGGGCGCGAAGTAGCCGGACACCTGGTAGCCCCAGCTGGGGGTGTAGGGGTGCTCGGCCACCGGGAGGAGCTCGATGTGGGTGAAGCCGAGCTCGGTGACGTGGTCGGCGAGCTCGTCGGCGAGCTCGTCCCAGCGCAGCGGCCGGTCTCCCTCCTCGGGCACGGTGCGCCAGGAGCCGGCGTGGACCTCGTAGACCGACAGCCGGTCGTTGATCGGGTCGTTCTCGCGTCGGGCGGCCATCCACCCGTCGTCGCTCCAGGCGTGCTCGGAGCGGGTGATGACGCTGGCGTTCGCCGGCGGCATCTCGGTGGCGGTGGCCAGGGGATCGGACTTGAGGCGCAGCTGGTCGTCGGCGCCGACGATCTCGTAGCGGTAGCGGTGGCCGATCTCGGCCTCGGGCACGAACAGCTCCCAGACCCCGGAGGCACCCAGGGCGCGCATCGGGTGGAGCCGGCCGTCCCAGGAGTTCCAGTCGCCGACGACGCGCACGGCCTTGGCGGCCGGGGCCCACACGGCGAAGGCGGTGCCGTCGACGCCGTCGTGGGTCATGGGGCGGCCGCCGAGCACGGCCCAGAGGCGCTCGTGGCGACCCTCGCCGATGAGGTGCAGGTCGACGTCGCCCAGCGTGGGCCAGAAGCGGTACGGGTCCACGACGTCGACCTCGAAGCGGTCGTAGGCGACGCGGACGGGCTCGGAGGCCTTGGGCTCCCGGGGCACGGGGATCTCGAACACCCCGCCGACGAGGTGGCGTCCCTCGCAGCGGGAGCCGTCGATGTCCATCCAGGCGGCCTTCGCCTCCGGCCGGCGGACGCGGACCACCAGGCCGTCGGCGCCCTCGTGGAGGCCGAGGACGGCGTGGGGGTCGTGGTGGAAGCCCTCCACCAGGCGTTGCAGGTCGGGATCGATGCTCATGCGAGCAACCTCCGGATGGCGCCGAGCGGGATGCCCACCCAGCTGGGTCGGTACGCGGTCTCGTAGCCCACCTCGTAGACGGCCTTGTCGAGCTCGAAGGCCTGGAGCAGCAGCTCGGTGGTGGACTCGTCGGGCAGGAGCTCGGCGATGCCGGGCGTGGAGAAGTAGCCCTCCAGGAAACGGCTGCGGGATCGGTCCTCCCACTCGGCCACGACCTCGGCGACGTCCTCCTCCTCGCCGCGCTCGTGGTGGACCACGGCGGCGGCGTAGTGGAACGAGCGCAGCATGCCGGCGACGTCGCGCAGGGGCGACGAGGGCGCCAGCCGCTCGGCCAGGGGACGGGCCGGCTCGCCCTCGAAGTCGATGACGTACCAGCCGCTGTCGGCCCGGAGCATCTGGCCGAGGTGCAGGTCCCCGTGGATGCGCAGCGCCGGGCCCGGGTCGCGGACCTCGGCGGCCCGGTCGTAGCGGCGCGAGATCTCCTCCGAGGGGACGTGCGCTCGGACGCGGTCGAGCTGGGCCCGGAAGTGGCCGACCCAGGCGCTGACGTCCGCGTCGAACGTGCCGTAGGCCTCGGCGAGGCGGGTGTGGAGCTCGCCGGTGATGGCGCCGAGGCGCTGGGCATCGGGGCCGAAGTCGCCACCGCTCGCCGCGCTCTCCGTGTGGTCGGCGATGACGACGCGCAGCGACGCGAGGGCCAGGTGCCAGCCGTCGCTGGCCCCGGTGAGGAACCCGCGGGCGACCGCCAGGTGCTGGGTGGCACCGTCGTCGGGCCCGCCGTCGGCGACGGGGCGCTCCAGGACCCCGTACTGCTCGGGCACGTGGGTGAAGCCGTGCTCCGCCAGCCGGGTGACGGCGTCGACGTCGGGGTTCTCCCCCGCGTGGATGCGCCGGAACAGCTTCACGATGACGGCCTCGTCGTAGACGATCGAGGTGTTGGACTGCTCGACGGCGAGGGCGCGCACGGACGACGCGTCGAGCGACGGGGCGATCCGGCGCAGCACCTCGAGGGCGAGCGGGGGGTCGATGAAGGCGTCGTAGACGGTGACCGGGCCGTCGTCGGTCTCGACGATGCCGAGCAGCTCGCCGCTCTTGCCGTGCAGGAACGGGTGCTCCTCACCCGCCGGTCGGGCCCCGAGCACCAGCTGGTAGCGACCGAGGCGTCGTTCGCCGTCGACGGCGTCGACGAGCAGCCACCACAGGTCCTGGTCGCCGTCCACCCAGCGCTCGCTGTCGGCGAGCCGGACGTCGCCGGGCGGGCCGTCGTGGTCGTACCAGCGCTGGGCGGCGAGGTGGTCCGCCACCAGCGGGAGGATCTGTTCAGCGGTGATCATGGCTCGATCCGTCCGTAGGGCTCCTCGCCCATCCCGTCGGTCTCCGGGTCCACGAGGGTGAACCAGTAGAAGCCGTAGGGCGGGAGCGTGATGAAGTAGGGCAGCTCGCCGATCTCGGGGAACGGGATGCGGCCCGTGAGCTCGATCGGGATGCGGCCAGCGTGCTGGCCGAGCATGAGCTCGCAGGGCTGGGGGAAGCGCGACAGGTTGTGCACGCACAGCACCGAGGTGTCGTCGTCTTCGTCCTTGCTGGAGCGCAGGTAGGCGAGCACCGAGGGGTTCTCGGCGTGCAGCACCTCGAAGCGACCGGTGCCGAAGACGGGGAACTCCCGGCGGACCTCGAGCATCCGGCGCACCCAGTGCAGGAACGACGACTGGTCGTGCTGCTGGGCCTCGACGTTCACGGCCGAGTAGCCGTAGACGGGGTCCATGACCGTGGGCAGGTACAGCTTGGCCGGATCGGACTTGGAGAACCCCGCGTTGCGGTCCGGCGTCCACTGCATCGGTGTGCGGACGCCGTCGCGGTCACCGAGGTAGATGTTGTCGCCCATCCCGATCTCGTCGCCGTAGTACATGATCGGGCTGCCCGGCATGGAGTACAGCAGGGCGTGGAACAGCTCGGCCTTGCGCCGGTCGTTGTCCAGCAGCGGGAAGAGCCGGCGGCGGATGCCGACGTTGATCTTCATGCGGGGGTCCGCCGCGTACTCGGCGTACATGTAGTCCCGCTCCTCGTCGGTGACCATCTCGAGCGTGAGCTCGTCGTGGTTGCGCAGGAAGATGCCCCACTGGCAGTTGTCCGGGATCTCGGGGGTCTGGGCCAGGATCTCGGTGATGGGGAAGCGCTGCTCCCGGCGCACCGCCATGAACATGCGGGGCATCAGGGGGAAGTGGAAGTTCATCTGGCACTCCTCCCCCTCCGGCCCGAAGTAGTCCACGACGTCGGCCGGCCACTGGTTGGCCTCGGCCAGCAGGACCTTGCCGGGGAAGTCGGCGTCCACCGTCTTGCGGAGGCGCTTGAGGAGCTCGTGGGTCTCGGGGAGGTTCTCGCCGTTGGTGCCGTCGCGCTCGTACAGGTACGGCACGGCGTCGAGGCGGAAGCCGTCGAGGCCCAGGCCCATCCAGAAGCGCACGACGTCGAACAGCGCCTCCTCGACCTCGGGGTTGTCGAAGTTGAGGTCGGGCTGGTGGTGGAAGAACCGGTGCCAGTAGTACTGCTCGCGCACCGGGTCCCAGCTCCAGTTGGAGTCCTCGGTGTCGGTGAAGATGATGCGGGCCTCGGACCAGCGGTGGTCGTCGTCGGACCACACGTACCAGTCGGCCTTGGGGTTCGTGCGGTCCTGGCGGGACTCCTGGAACCACGGGTGCTGGTCGGAGGTGTGGTTCACGACCATGTCGGAGATCACCCGGATGCCGCGGCGGTGGGCCTGCTCGATGAGCTCGGCTGCGTCGTCGACGTCGCCGTACTCGGGCAGCACGGTGAGGAAGTCGGAGACGTCGTAGCCGCCGTCGCGCAGCGGGGACTGGAAGAACGGCAGGAGCCAGAGGCAGTCGACGCCGAGCCACTCGAGGTAGTCGAGCTTCTCGGTGATGCCGCGGAGGTCGCCGGTGCCGTCGTGGTTGGAGTCGTTGAACCCGCGGACGAGCACCTCGTAGAACACCGCCCGCTGGAACCAGCTGTGGTCGGTGGGGTCGATGGCCTTCCTCATGCGGAGAGGTCCAGCACGTGACCGACCCGGTCGAGGGCGGGTTCGAAGCGCACGTAGTTCGCGCTCCCCTGCCACTCGTAGGACTCGCCGGTGAGCTCGTCGTGGGCCCGGTAGGGCTCCCACTCCGGCAGCCCCACGGCGTGCAGGTCGAGGTGCACGGTGGCCTCCTGGGTGTGGACGGGGTCGAGGTTGACGATGACGAGCACGAGGTCGCCCGAGGCACGTGAGCCCTTGGTGTAGGCGATGACCTGCGGGTTGTCGACGTGGTGGAAGTGGATCTCGCGCAGCTGCTGCAGCGCCGGGTGGGCCCGGCGGATGGCGTTGAGCTTGGTCATGAAGGGAGCGAGCGAGTCGGGCCGGTCCCAGTCCCGGTCCTTGACCTCGTACTTCTCCGAGTACAGGTACTCCTCGTTGGTGTCCGACGCCGGTTCGTTCTCCCGCAGCTCGTAGCCGGAGTAGACGCCGAAGTTCGGGGTGAGCGTGGCCGCCAGCAGGTAGCGCAGCAGGAAGGCGGCCCGGTTCCCGTGGCGCAGCACGCCGCCGAGGATGTCGGGGGTGTTGGGCCAGAAGTTGGGGCGCATCACGTCGGCGAGGGGGCCGTGGGCGAGCTGCTCCACGTACTCGGTGAGCTCCACCTTCTCGTGGCGCCAGGTGAAGTAGGTGTAGCTCTGGCTGAAGCCGATCTCGGCCAGCTTGGACATCATCGCCGGGCGGGTGAAGGCCTCGGCGAGGAACAGCACGTCGGGGTGCTCGGCCTGGATGTCGGCGATGCACCACTCCCAGAACGCCACCGGCTTGGTGTGGGGGTTGTCGACGCGGAAGATGCGGATGCCGCGGTCGATCCAGTGGACGAGGATGTCGCGACACGCCTCCCACAGCGCCACCCGGTCGGCGTCGTCCTCGGGCCAGAAGTTGATCGGGTAGATGTCCTGGTACTTCTTGGGCGGGTTCTCGGCGTACTTGATCGTGCCGTCGGGGCGGTGGTGGAACCACTCGGGGTGCTCCGTGACCCAGGGGTGGTCCGGCGAGCACTGCAGGGCGTAGTCCAGCGCGATCTCCATGCCGAGGTCCTGTGCCTTCTGGATCACGGCCAGCAGCTCCTCCTCGGAGCCGAGGTCGGGGTGGATGGCCGTGTGTCCACCCTCGGGCCCGCCGATGGCCCACGGGCTGCCCGGGTCGTCCGGACCGGGCGTGAGCGTGTTGTTCGGGCCCTTGCGGGCCGTGGTGCCGATGGGGTGGATGGGCGGGAAGTAGACGACGTCGAAGCCCATGTCGGCGACGGCGTCGAGGCGGTCGAGGGACCCCTTGAACCCGCCCTCGGAGCGGGGGAAGAACTCGTACCAGGCGCTGTGGCGGGCCCGCTCGCGATCGACCCAGAGCGGGATGGCGTCGCTCGTGGTCAGGTCGCCCTCGTGGGGGATGCCGGCGACGAGGGGGACCAGCGCGTCGTCGAGGGCGGCGTTGAGCCGGACGTCCATCGTGGCGGTGTCGTCCCGGATGGCGGCCACCGCGTCCTCGACCCGGCTGCGCCCCTTGCCGGAGCACTCGGGGACGAAGCGCTCGAGGATGCGGGCGCCCTCCTCGAGCTCGGTGGTGACGTCCTGGTCGGCGCCGACCTTGAGGCGCAGCTCCTTGCGCCAGGTGGCGAAGACATCGGTCCACGCCTCGATCACGACCTCGTGGGGGCCGATGTCGCTGCACTCGAGGCTGCCGACCCAGATGTCGTTCTCGGACTGCGCCAGCGGGGAGCGGCTCCACTTCCGGGCACCGGCCTTGCGCCAGCTGACGCGCGCGGCAAGCAGATCGTGGCCGTCTCGGAAGATCCGGGCCTGCACCGGCGTGGCCTCCCCGACCGAGGTCTTGGGTCGTCCGGCGCCGCCCGGAGTCGCAGGGTGGAGCTGGTCGATCACGATCGCGCCGAGAGAAGGAGTCCGGGTGGCCACGGACAAGACCTACCCGACTGCCCCCGCCGATACAACGGGTTCCGGGTCATTGGTCCCGGCCAGGTGCCCGAGCACCGGGTCGGGGGAGGCGGCTGCACGGCGCGGAACGGTGCACCGGTACCGTCAGGGCCGATGAAGGCGCTCCGAAGCTTCACTGTCCGTCCCACCCTGCCCGCCGAGCTCGCACCCCTCGCAGCGCTGGCCATGAACCTGCGCTGGTCGTGGGACGTGCAGACGCGCGAGCTGTTCCGCTGGGTCGATCCCGACCAGTGGGACGCCGTCGTCCACGATCCGGTGCGGCTGCTCGGCAGCGTCAGCAAGGACCGCCTCGACGAGCTCGTCCAGGACAAGGGCTTCCTGCGCTTCCTCGAGACCGTCAGCTCCGACCTCGAGCGGTACCTGGCCCGGGACGCCTGGTTCCAGGGCCGGGCCGACAGCCCGCTGCGCTCCGTCGCCTACTTCTCCCCCGAGTTCGGCATCTCCGAGGCCGTCCCCCAGTACTCCGGTGGCCTCGGCGTGCTCGCCGGCGACCACCTGAAGGCGGCCAGCGACCTCGGCCTGCCCCTCATCGGCATCGGGCTCATGTACCGGAACGGGTACTTCCGCCAGGCGCTCAACGTCGAGGGCTGGCAGGAGCAGCGCTACCCGAACCTCGACCCGTACGGCATGGCGCTCACCCTGCAGGAGGGCGCGCGGGTCCGCGTCGACCTCGGTGGCCGCACGCTGACCGCCCAGGTGTGGAAGGCCGAGGTCGGGCGCACCGACCTGTACCTGCTCGACAGCGACATCGACGACAACGACGACGACCTGCGGTCGGTCACCGACCGCCTCTACGGCGGCGACAGCGAGCACCGCCTCCGCCAGGAGATGCTCCTCGGCATCGGCGGCGTGCGCGCCCTGCGCGCCCTGGGCCTCGACACTCAGGTGTTCCACACCAACGAGGGCCACGCCGGCTTCCTCGGCCTCGAGCGCATCCGCGAGCTCATGGCCGGGGGCCTGAGCTTCGAGCAGGCCATCGAGGCGGTGCGGGGCGGGTCGGTGTTCACCACCCACACCCCGGTCCCCGCCGGCATCGACCGCTTCCCGCGCGAGCTCATCGAGAAGTACTTCGCCGGCTTCGCCGCCGACGCCGGCATCACCATGGACCAGCTCCTGGGGCTCGGCCACGAGCCCGGCGACACCGACCAGACCCGGTTCAACATGGCGGTCATGGGGTTCCGCCTGGCCGCCCGGGCCAACGGCGTCGCCCAGCTGCACGGCGAGGTCAGCCGCGAGATGTTCCAGCCGCTGTGGCCCCAGGTCCCGGTCGAGGAGGTCCCGATCGGGGCCATCACCAACGGCGTGCACGCCCGCACGTGGGTCTCCTCGGAGATGGACGACCTGCTCACCCGGCACGTGCACCCGCACTGGGGCGAGGCCGGCGCCCACGAGTGGGCCCGCATCCACGACGCCACCGACAACGACATCTGGCGGGTCAAGGAGCAGGGCAAGGACCGCCTCGTCGCCCTGGTCCGGGACAAGATCCGCTCCTCGGCCGTCGCCCGGGGCCAGGCGCCCTCCGACGTCGCCTGGGCCGACGAGGTCTTCGACCCGCGGGCCCTCACCATCGGCTTCGCCCGCCGGTTCGCCACCTACAAGCGGGCGACGCTGCTGCTGTCCCAGCGGGAACGGCTCGAGGCCATCCTCGGGTCCACGGAGCGGCCGGTGCAGTTCGTCTTCGCCGGCAAGGCCCACCCGGCCGACGACCAGGGCAAGGAGATGATCCGCCAGATCGTCGCCTACTCCAGCGACCCCGCCATCCGGCACCGCTTCGTGTTCCTCGACGACTACGACATCGCCATCGCCCGCACGATGTACCACGGGTGCGACGTGTGGCTGAACACGCCCCGTCGTCCCCAGGAGGCCTGCGGCACCTCGGGCATGAAGGCCGCCCTCAACGGCCAGCTCAACCTGTCGATCCTCGACGGGTGGTGGGACGAGTGCTACGACGGCGAGAACGGCTGGGCCATCTCCTCGGCGGAGAACGTCGCCGACACCGCTCGGCGCGACGAGATCGAGGCCAACTCGCTGTTCGACCTGCTCGAGCGCGAGGTGATCCCCCTCTACTTCGACCGCTCCGGTGGCCGCCTCCCGCGCCGGTGGGTGCGACGCATGAAGACGACCCTGTCCGGGCTCGGCCCGTTCCTCTCCGCATCGCGGATGGTCAAGGACTACACCACGGCCCTGTACGAGCCCGCAGCCGCCCACGCCGACGACCTGGGGGGCGAGGACCACCGCCGTGCCAAGGAGATCACGACCTGGAAGGCCCGGATCGTCGCCGGGTGGCCCGACGTGCGGGTCGACTCCGTCGAGAGCGACGGCACCGTGCCGGGCATCGGGGACGAGCGCGTCGTGGAGGCCGTGGTCTCGCTCGGCTCGCTCTCCGGCGACGACGTCGAGGTCCAGCTCGTGCACGGCATCGTCGGCCAAGGCGACGAGATCGAGCACCCCCGCACCACCGCGATGACCGAGGTCGAGCGGGTCGACGACGCCCACGTCCGCTACCGCGGCGGGTTCGCCTGCGACGCGGCCGGCCGGTACGGGTTCACCGTGCGCGTGCTGCCGGTCCACCCCGACCTGGCGGCCAGCGCCGAGATGGGCCGGGTCGCCTGGGCCTAGGCCTTCCAGGCCGGGGTTCGAGGTGACAGATGGGCCCTGTGGTTGATGGTCATGCTGCTTGGCGGCGGCGGTGGGTGTCGAGGATCTCGGAGGGC
>JAMYFF010000011.1 GCA_024128875.1 Salinilacustrithrix flava | reverse complement strand
ATGGTGATGGGTTCCTTTGGATCTGTGGAAGGAACCACAGGGTCCATCACCAGGCCCCTCTGTAGAGGGACCTGCAACCTCAACCCCCGGACAGCAAGACCTAGGGTCGGCCCGCTCGCAGGAACCGTCAGCGCACCAGGAGACCCCGCACATGTCTGATCCCGCCGTCATCGTCGAGAAGGACGGGCACCTCCTCACCGTCACGCTGAACCGTCCGGAGAAGCGCAATGCCGTCAACTGCGAGGTGATGTGCCGCCTGTTCGACGCCTGGCAGCAGCTCGACGAGGACGACGACCTGCGCACCGTGATCCTCACCGGCAACGGCACGACGTTCTGCGCAGGCATGGATCTCGGTGACATCGAGAAGCTCCGTCGGGGCGTACCCGAGAACGAGTGGATGGAGCGGGTGATGGGCGACAAGCGCATCGCGCTGGGTGCCTTCCTCAAGACCTACCGCCCCACCAAGCCGGTGATCCTCGCCGTCGAGGGCTTTGCCCGCGCCGGCGGCACCGAGATCCTGCAGGGCACCGACATCCGCGTCGCCGGCCAGAGCGCCGTCTTCGGCGTCACCGAGGTGCAGCGGGGTCTGTTCCCGATGGCGGGATCGGCGGTGCGGCTGCGGCGCCAGATCGGCTACGCCGTGGCCGCCGAGATGCTGATCACCGGCGAGGACCTGCCGGCGTCCCGAGCGCTCGAGCTCGGGCTGGTGAACCACGTGGTTCCCGACGGCCAGGCCGTCGCCAAGGCGCGCGAGATCGCTGAGCGGATCTGCAAGAACGGCCCGCTCGCGGTGAAGGCGATCGTTGCCACGCTGCGGGAGACCGAGACCCTCCCCGAGGAGGAGGCGTTCCAGATCGAGCAGCGGTACGGCTCCGCGGTCATGTCCTCCGAGGACGCCAAGGAGGGGCCGCGGGCGTTCCTGGAGAAGCGGGAGCCGGTCTTCCGGGGCGTGTAGCGCGCATCCGTCCGGCCCGTCCGGGAGCGCCCTTCCAGCGATTGAGCGAGGCGGCGGAGCAGGGAAGCCGTGACGTCGGGCACCATGGCGGCCAGAAGTCGCACACGACCTCGCGCTCGCGCGAGCAGCCGGAAGGAAGACGATGGGTACGAACCAGCGATCCCGGATCACCATGTCCGACGAGGAGATCACGCAGTTCCTGGAGCAGAACCGGACGGCGACGATGGCGACCATCGGCCCCACCGGGCACATCCACCTGGTGGCGATGTGGTACGCCGTGATCGACGGCAAGATCTGGTTCGAGACCAAGGCCAAGTCCCAGAAGGTGGCCAACCTCCGCCGGGATGCCCGCATCAGCGTCTCCATCGAGAACGGCGCGACCTACGACCAGCTCCGTGGGGTGTGCATCGAGGGCGACGCCGTGGTCAGCGAGGATCCCGACGAGATCTGGACGGTCGGGGTCAAGGTGTGGGAGCGCTACACCGGCCCGTACACCGAGGAGAGCCGACCGATGGTCGAGGCGATGCTCGCGAAGCGCGTCGGCGTCCGGGTCGACCCCGTCCGCATCCGCTCGTGGGACCACAGCAAGCTGGGGATGCCCGCCATGGAGCTCGCCGGCTCCACCGCGCCGCACGTCAGCCCGCGCTGAACCGAGCGCAGCAGACAGGGTCTGCTTGCCCCGCAATGGAACGCGTTCTAGTGTGACGCCTGTCAGCCACGGGGGGACGACGAGGGGACAGACGTGCTGCGAATCGAAGACACCGATCGTGTCCGTCTCCTCCAGCTGGACCGCGCCGACGCGCTCAACGCCTTCAACGAGGCGCTCTATGACGCCCTGACCGACGCGCTGCTCGAGGCGGATGACGATCCTTCCGTTGCTGTCGTCGTGCTCACCGGCACCGGCCGGGCCTTCTCGGCCGGCACCGACCTGCTCGAGATGGCCGGGATGAGCGACGGCACGACCACGCTCGGTCGGCACGGGTTCAGCGGGCTGATCGACACGCTCACCGAGTTCGGCAAGCCCCTGATCTGCGCCGTGAACGGGCTCGGTGTCGGCATCGGCGCCACCGTCCTCGGCCTGTGCGACCTCGCGTTGATGTCCACCGACGCGCGCTTGAAGTGCCCCTTCGCAAGCCTGGGCGTGGCTCCCGAGGCCGCGAGCAGCGCGACGTTCCCCGCCCTCGTCGGACGGCAGCACGCCATGTGGGCGCTGCTGAGCTCGGAGTGGCTCAGCGCCGAGGAGTGCCTCGACATGGGCCTGGTGTGGAAGCTGTGCCCACCGGGCGAGCTGCTGGACACGGCGATGCACCACGCGCGGCTCCTGGCTCGTCTGCCGATCGCGTCGCTGGTGGAGGTCAAGAGGACCGTCGTCGAGCCGATGCGGCCGGCGATCCGTGAGGCACGCGAGCGGGAGAACGAGGCGTTCCGCCGCCTGCTGGGATCACCGGCGAACGTCGAGGCGCTGACGGCGTTCGCCGAGCGTCGCGATCCCGACTTCGTCGCGGTCGAAGCCGCGACGGCACGACAGGGCCAGACGTGAGTGAAGGCTCGAACAGTCCGCTGTCGTGGATGCGGGTCCTGGACCTGACCGACCTGCGGGGCGCGCTGTGCGGCCGCATGCTCGCCGACCTCGGCGCCGACGTGGTGAAGGTCCTCGCACCCGATCACCAGCCCGTGGGCGACGCAGTCCTCGCCCACGCCTACCGCAACGCCAACAAGTCGGGCGTGACGCTCGACATCCACCAGCCCGACGGTCGGCAACGCCTCGGCGAGCTGCTCGCCGGCGCCGACGTGGTGATCGAGAACCTCCACGCCGACGAGCGCGTCGCGCTCGGCCTCGACGCTGAGTCGCTCGAGCGCGATCACCCGCAGGTGGTCAGCGTGGCGCTGACCGATCTCGGTCTCGACGGTCCGCGTGCCGGCTGGCGCTTGGAGCCGCTGCCGGCGCTGGCCTCGTCGGGTGCGCTGCACGCCAGCGGCTTCCCGGATCTGGCGCCGTGCTCGGCACCGGGCTACCTGGCGCACGACTGCGCATCGGTCTACGGGATCGTCGGCGCGTTGGCCGGGGTGCTCGACCGTCGCCGCCACGGGCGAGGCCAGCAGGTCGAGATCAGCGTGCAGGAGGCCGCGCTGGCCGGCACCAACGTCTGGTCGCTCTGCCTCGAGGACTACAAGAGGATCACTCCGCACCTGCCGAGCGAGGGCACCCGCAACGCGGAGGGCAACTACTGGGTGCTGCCGGCGAGCGACGGCTGGGTGCGCACGGTCATCGGCAGTCCCAAGCAGTGGGAGGGCTTCGTCCACCTGCTGCGTGACGACCCCGTGCTCAGCGGGGACGAGTGGAACGACTCCGCCTTCCGGTTGATGAACTCGGATGTGATCCGGATGCTCGCCCAGGAACGGCTCACCGACCGAAGCCGCAAGGAGCTGTTCGAGGAGGCGCTGGAGCTGCGCACGACGATCGGGGTGCTCCACCAACCCTCGGAGTTCGTCGCCCACCCCCAGACCCGAGCCCGGCAGCTCTTCGACACCTCGGGTCGGGCGGGCCCGGTCGATGCGCCGATCGCCACGTTCCCGGTCACGCTGTCGGCGACGCCGGCGTCGCTGCGTCGCCCCGCGCCGGAGGCGGGTGCCTCCAGCGGTTTCGCCGCCCGCTCGGCGGAGCCCGACGCCGCCCCGCTGGAGGGCGAGCTGCTCCTCGAGGGCGTCCGGGTCGTCGAGTTCGGTGTCATGGCCGTCGTGCCCGAGATGTCGATGGTGCTGTCCGAGCTGGGCGCGGAGATCATCCGGGTCGAGTCGGTGGCCCGTCCGGACGGCCTGCGCTTCGCCGGCGGCAGCGGAGACCTGGACAAGTCATTCGCGTTCAACGCCGAGAACCGCGGTCACAAGAGCGTGACCATCGACTTGACCAGCCAGGAAGGCCGCGATCTGGCCTTCCGGCTGAGCACCAGCGCCGACATCGTCGCGGAGAACATGCGCGGCGGCGTCATGGAGTCCCTCGGCCTCGGCTACGAGCGGATGCGCGAGGTCAAGCCCGACCTCATCTACGCGTCGTCACAGGGCTACGGGCGGGGCGGGCCGCTGGGGGAGATGCCGGCGTACGGACCGCTCAACTCGGGCTTCGCCGGCGTGCACGTGCTCTGGAACCACCCCGATGCCCCGTATCCGTGCGGCACGTCGTTGAACCACCCCGACCACATCGCCGGGAAGCTCTTGGCGGCTGCGGTGCTGGCGGCGATCGACCACCGCCAGCGAACCGGCGAGGGGCAGCACCTCGACATGGCCCAGACCGAATCGGCTGCGTACCTGCTCGGCGAGGTCTATCTCGGCGCCGGCCTCACCGGGCGGGACCCCGAACCACGTGGGAACCGCCACCCCGACCACGCGCCGCACGGCGTGTACCCGAGTGCGGGCGACGACCGCTGGGTGGCCATCGCGGTGTGCGACGACGACGCGTTCGATCGGCTGTGCCGAGCCGTCGGGTGGGGGACCGATCCGGCCCTCGCGACCGCCGAAGGTCGCCTCGCGGCACGCGACGAGCTGGACGGCCGCCTCTCCGAGTGGACGGCGACCCGCACCGGCGAGGACGCCGCCGAGGTGCTCCAGGCTGCCGGTGTCTCGGCCATGCCGGTCATGGGTCCGAACGACCACCACGCCGATGCGCACCTCGCCGCGAGGGAGTTCATCGTCACGCTCGAGCATCCCGCCGTCGGTCGGGAGCGGCACGTGGGCAACCCCGTGCGGATGTCGCGACTCGAGCAGCGCACCGCGGAGAGCGCGCCCTGTCTCGGCGCGGACACCGCTGAGGTGCTCGGCCGGGTGCTGGGTCTGCAGGCGGGCGACCTCGAGCGACTCACCGAGGCCGGCGTCCTGCGCTGATCGGCGCCGGTCAGCCTCGAACGCACCATCCAGAACGTGATCGACAACCATCCACCGGACAGCGAGGACAGGGCGAATGAGCGATGCCATCCACTACCCGAACTACACCGTCGTGGCGGTCGACGAACCGTCTCCCGGGGTCCGGCGTGTCACCCTCAACCGACCGGACAAGCGCAACGCGCTGAACCACCCGCTGCGGGGCCAGCTGCTGCAGGCGCTCCGTGAGGGAGATGCTGACCCCGAGGTGCGGGTGCAGATCGTCCGCGGTGCCGGCCCCAGCTTCTCGGCGGGGTACGACCTCGCCGGCGGCAACGAAGGCCACGAGATGCCCTACTACACGCCGGGTGGCGACGGGAGCTGGCCCCGGCACGTCACCGAGGGCTGGATGAGCATCTGGGACCTGGCCAAGCCGGTGATCGCGCAGGTCCACGGCTACTGCCTGGCCGGCGGCAGCGAGCTGGCGACCTGCTGCGACCTCGTCTACGTCGCGGAGGACGCGCAGATGGGGTACCCCGCAGTGCGCTTCGGCGTGCCCGACATGCACTTCCACGCCTGGTTCCTCGGGATGCGCAAGGCCATGGAGATGATGATCACCGGAGACTCGATCTCCGGTCTCGAAGCCGTCGAGAAGGGATGGGCGAACGCCGCCTTCGACGTCGACGAGCTCGACGAGCGGGTGATCGAGATCGCCGCGAAGATCGCCCGGGTCCCGACCGACGTCGTGCAGCTCAACAAGCGGATCGTCCACCGCGGCATGGAGATCATGGGGTTGCGCACCGCGATCCGGTCGGGCACCGAGCTCTGCGCGCTGGGCACGCACCAGCAGAGCATGCACGAGTTCACGTCCGCGGTCCGGGAGGAGGGGCTCACCGCTGCCCTGTCCCAGCGCGACGGTGGGTTCGGCGACTACCGCACCGCCGAGGCACAGCCCCGCGAAGCATCGTCGTGACCGACGTCAGCGTCGCCGACCTGCTCCTGGCCCGCCGCGACGACCACAAGACCGGGCTCGTCTTCGAGGACGACTCGTGGACCTGGGCCGAGCACGTGCAGGAGTCGGCGGTCCGCGCGGCATGGCTGTCCGCGCTTCGGGCGCCGGGACCGTTCCACGTCGCCGTGCTGCTCGACAACGTCCCCGACTACTCGTTCCTGCTCGGTGCGGTGTCGCTCAACGGTGGGGTGGTCGTCGGGGTGAACCCCACGAGGCGCGGCGAGGAGCTCGCCCGCGACCTGCGCAGGACCGACTGCCAGATGATCGTCACCGAAGGGAAGTACCTCGAGGACCTCGCCGACCTCGACCTCCCCTTCGATCGCGACCGGATCTTCGACGTGGACTCCCCGGCCTACGCCGAGGCGCTCGACGGGTTCCGTGGCGCCACGCCCCCGGAGTCGGTCGACGCGGACCCGGGTGACCTGATGATGCTGATCTTCACCTCCGGCACCAGCGGTGATCCGAAGGCGGTGCGCGTCACCCACCGGAAGATCGCGGGACCGGGCGTCGGTCTGGCGGCGCGGGGGATGATGACCCGCGAGGACGTCTCGTACCTGAGCATGCCGATCTTCCACTCCGCCTGCGTCATGGCCGGCTGGGCGCCATCGCTCACGACGGGCGCCACCATGGTGTTCAGGCGGAGGTTCTCCGCGTCCGGCTTCCTCCCCGACGTCCGCCGCTACGGCGTGACCTTCTTCCACTACGTCGGCAAGCCGCTCTCGTACGTCCTGGCGACGCCGGCCGAGCCCGACGACTTCGACAACACGCTTCGGATGGCGAACGGCAACGAGGCTGCGGACCTCGACATCGAGAGGTTCGCCCGGCGCTTCGGCTGTGAGGTCCGGGACGGCTTCGGCTCGACCGAGGGCGGGGTCACGGTGGGGCGGACCCCGGACACGCCACCCGGTTCGATCGGGGTGCTCGGGGAGGGCGTGGAGATCCTCCACCAGGCCACCGGGGAGCCGGTGCCCACGGGCGAGTTCGATGCCGATGGCCGTCTGCTGAACCCCGACGAGGCGATCGGCGAGCTGGTCAACATGCGGGGCTCCGGGTCCTTCGAGGGCTACTACGAGAACGAGGGCGCCGACGCCGAGCGGATGCGGGGTGGGATGTACTGGAGCGGCGATCTCGCCTACCGCGACGCAAGCGGGTTCGTGTACTTCGCAGGTCGGACGATCGAGTGGCTCCGGGTGGACGGCGAGAACTTCGCGGCCGCACCCGTCGAGCGCATCCTCGCCCGACATCCCGCCGTGTCGCAGGTGGCCGTGTACGCGGTGCCGTCTGCCGACGTCGGCGACGAGGTGATGGCGACGCTCAAGCTCCACACCGGTTCCTCGTTCGATCCCGTCGACTTCGTCGAGTTCCTCGAAGGCCAGGCCGACCTGGGCACCAAGTGGTTCCCGAGCTTCGTCCGCATCGCGAGCTCGCTGCCCGAGACCCAGACGAACAAGGTGCTCAAGCGGGTCCTCGCCAGGGAGGCGTGGGCCACGGCAGATCCGGTCTGGTGGCGGCCCGACCGTCGCGAGGTCGCGCTCCGGCAGATGACCGATGCCGATGTCGACGAGCTGGCCGAGCAGCTCAGCGCTCGCGGCCGGGCGCACCTGCTGGTGGGACGCAACGCCTAGAACCAGATTCTGACTATCGCGACCCGAGGGTCAAGGAGATGAGGAAGAGATGGACTTCCGTGAGGAGCCGGAGCTCGTGCAGTTCCGCCAGGAGGCTCGCGCGTGGCTCGAGGCCAACCGACCGACGGACCGGGGGGCGACGCGCACCGGCAGCAGCCTGAGCGACGCCCACAGCGAAGCCGAGCTGGCGCACGTGGAGCGGTGCAAGGCGTGGCAGCGCACGCTGTACGACGCCGGTTGGGCGGGGATCACCTGGCCCCAGGCGTACGGCGGCCGTGGTGGTACGGGGATGCAGCAGGCGATCTTCGCCGAGGAGGAGGCCAAGGTCGGTGCGCCGCAGGGGATCTTCGCGGTCGGCATCGGGATGGCGGGTCCGACGTTGATCGCGCACGGAACCGACGAGCAGAAGCAACGGCACCTCGGGCCGACGTTGCGAGGTGATGAGGTCTGGTGCCAGCTGTTCAGCGAGCCGGGCGCCGGCTCCGACCTGGCCGGGCTCTCCACCCGGGCCGAGCTGGACGGCGACGAGTTCGTCGTGAACGGCCAGAAGGTGTGGACCTCGGGTGCCCACTACAGCGACTTCGGCATCCTGCTGGCTCGCACGAACCCCGATGCCCCCAAGCATCGCGGCATCAGCTACCTGCTCCTCGACATGCGCACCCCGGGGGTCGAGGTGCGACCGTTGCGCCAGATCACCGGCGCCGCCCACTTCAACGAGGTGTTCCTGACCGACGTGCGGATCCCGGCTGACCGGGTCGTCGGCGATGTCAACGCCGGGTGGGGGGTGGCCATGACCACCCTCACCAGCGAGCGGGCGCTGATCGGCGGTGGCCGGGGTGGCCGGGACGTGTTCGGCTCGCTCCATGCCACGGCGAAGCGACACGGCCGCACCGACGATCCCGTCGTGCGCCAGGACCTCGCCCGGGCCCACACCCACCTCCAGCTGATGTCCTACCTGGGCATGCGGGCTCGCACCGCCGTGAGCCAGGGCAAGCCGCCCGGGCCCGAGGTGTCGGTCATGAAGCTGGCCCACTCCCAGAACTCGGCCATGTACGCCAACCTGGCCCTGGCCCTCGAGGGCAGCTGGGGCATGCTCGCCCGTGGCGACGAGGACATCGAGGCCTGGCACGAGAACTTCCTCGGGCACTGGGCTGGCCGCATCGGCGGCGGCACCGACCAGGTCCAGCGCAACGTGCTGGGTGAGCGCGTGCTCGGCCTGCCCGGGGACATCCGGGTCGACAAGGACCTCCCGTTCCGCGAGGTCTCCAGAGCTGCAGGAGGCACCCGATGAGCACCGCCGATCCCGCCCGCACCCCGGTGCTGGTCGGTTCCGCCCAGTGGGAGGACCGCACGCCTGCGCCGCCCGACGTCGAGCGACCGCTGGACGTGCTCGCACACGTCGTCCGCTCGGCCGCCGACGATGCCGGACTCGGCGACCTCGCCGCGATCGACACCGTCGGGTACATCCGCACGTCGGGCTGGGAGGTCACCAACGTCGGCGACGCACTGGCCCGGACGCTGGGCATCCCCTCGGTCCGCTCCGTCGACGTCGGCGGAGGCGGCGAGGTCGGTGTCAGCGGCATCAACTGGCTGGCTCGCCAGATCGTCGAAGGCAGCACCGGGGTGGCCGTGCTGGCCGGCGTGCACCGCATGCGCTCCCAGGAGCTGGCCGCTCGCAAGGGGCTCGAACTGACCTGGCAGGACCACTCCGAGGGCGAACCGACCTACCTCGGCCGTCGTGGCTATCCCGTGCCGGGCAGCGAGGAGTACGAGCGGGCCTCGGGGATCATGAACGTCGAACGAGCGGCCGGCCTGGAGGCACCGCCCCACATCTACCCGTTGTTCGAGAACGCGCTGGCCCACCACCTCGGCCACAAGCCGGGCGAGCACCGAGAGGTCGTGGGTCGGCTCATGTCGCGGTTCACCGAGGTGGCGGCCGCCAACCCCCACGCCTGGTACCCGAACTTCCGCAGTCCCGAGGAGCTGATCACCCCGACGCCGTCCAACCGGATGGTGGCGTTCCCCTACACGAAGTACCTCAACGCCATCCTCCAGACCGACCAGTCGGCGGCGCTGATCCTCATGTCCGAGCAGCGGGCCCGCGACCTGGGGATCCCCTCGGACCGCTGGGTGCACTGGTGGGGAGGCCATGGCGCCGCCGAGGAGGCGTGGTTCCCCTCCACGCGTCCCGACTTCGCTGCGTGCCCGTCCATGCTCGACAGCCACCTGGGCGCGCTCGAGCTGGCCGGCCTCACGATGGACGACGTCGACCTGATCGACTTCTACAGCTGCTTCGCAGCACCGGTGGAGATGGCGTGCCGGATGCTGGGTCTGTCGGTCGACGACGAGCGGGGCTTCACCCTCACCGGCGGCCTGCCCTACGGCGGGGGACCGGGCTCGGCCTACACCCTGCACTCGCTGGCCACCATGGTCGACCGCGTCCGCGAGCAGCCCGACGCCACGGCGATGATCACCGGCAACGGCTTCTACCTGACCAAGCACGCGGCCAGTCTGTGGTCGGGTCGCCCCCGCCCGGGCGGACCGCCACAGGGCGCCGAGCCCGAGCGGTACTCCGGGCACCTCGAGCACGCACCGGTCGTCCCGGTCGTGCGGGCCGGAGCGGGAACGGTGGAGACCTTCACCGTGGTGCACGCCCGAGACGACAGCCCCGGTCGCCTGATCGCCATCGGTCGCTTCGACGACGCGCCGGACGAGCGCTTCCTCGCCAACGGCCTCGGCTGGACCGTCGAGGACCTGGACGTCATCGAGCGCGACGGCTTCGTCGGCCGGCGTGTGGACGTACGGGTCGTCGACGGAGCGTGCGCGATCCCACCGGAGTGACACCTGATCCCGTTCGCGTGCGCCTGCGCGCGACCATCCCGAAGGAGCAGAGCGAGTGAGCATCCCTCCCGACATCAAGATCGTGGATCCGGGCATCGGCTTCCCCCACCAGAGCATCGAGGAGAAGGTCGCGACCTACGACTTCTTCCGCCCGCTCCTCAAGGACCGGCAGAGCCGCGAGGACTTCGAGTTCCCGGCGCAGTACATGTTCAAGGACGTGCCCGACATCGTGGATCCCGGCGAGGACCCCGTGGCCTGGACCGTGGCCCAGATGGACGCGTTCAACATCGACATCGCCATCACCGGCGCGACGGAGAAGGGGATCCGGGCCAAGCAGGAGCACCCGGGTCGCTTCTACCTGTCAGGGCGCGTCGACCCCAACGACGGCATGGAGTCGCTGCGGCGGATGGAGCAGCTCAAGGCCGACCACGACATCGTCTCGGTCTCCTGCTTCCCGTCAGGGACGTTCCCGCAGGTGGCGGTGAACGACAAGAAGATGTACCCGATCTACGCGAAGTGCGTGGACCTGGGGATCCCGATCTGCATCAACGGGGGCATCGTGGGTCCGCGGATGCCGAGCTGGCCGCAGTACGTGGAGCACTTCGACGAGGTGCTCTACGACTTCCCCGAGCTGACGATGGTCATGATGCACGGGGCGGAGCCGTGGACCGCGCTGGCGGCGAAGCTCATGCTCAAGTGGCCGGGCCTGCACTACATGACCAGCGCCTTCGCCCCGAAGCACTACCCGAAGGACATCATCGACTTCGCCAACTCGCGCGGGGCGGACAAGGTGTTCTACTGCGGGTACTTCCCCGCGGGCCTCAGTCTCGAGCGCCAGTTCAGCGACATGCCGGACGTCCCCTTCAAGGACCACGTGTGGCCCAAGTTCCTCCGAGAGAACGCGCTCCGCGTCTTCGGCATCCCGACCTGACGCCACGCCACCGGCGGTGTCAGGTCAGCCGTCGGTGGGTCCGTGCACCACCCGACCGCTCACGAGGGTGGCCCGGACGCGGACGTCGGCTGGAGATGCAAGGGCCACGCCGAGCGGGTCGGTGAGCAGGCACAGGTCGGCGCGTGCGCCCCGCCGCACGACCCGGCCAGGTCCCCCCGGATCGTCCGGCTCGCCGAGGAAGAGCGAGAGCGCCCGTCGGGCGTCGACCGCCTCCCGCTCGCCGAGCGCCACGCCCCCGGAGGTCCGACGCTGCACGGCGGCGTGCACGGCGAGCCACGGGTCGGACCGACCGAACGGGGCGTCGGTCGAGGCGGCCACGGGGATCCCGGCGTCGAGCAGCGAGGCACACGGGTAGAGGTGGGGGACGTCGTCGCCCTCCACGTCGCGCAGGTACTGGTCGCCGCGCTCTGCCACGAAGCCCGGTTGGGTCACGACGGTGACCGGGAGCCGTGCCAGCTCGTCTCGCAGCTCGGGCGGGATCACGGAACCGTGCTCGATGCGGTCGCCGGATCTGGCGCCGACCTCGGCCCACGCGGCCACCACGAGCGCCAAGGCGCTGCGGCTCACGCAGTGGACGGCCACCGGCCGGTGGGCCCGATGGGCTCGGTCGATCCAGGTGGTCAGGGTGTCGAAGTCGGGGAAGGTCCGCTCGTCGATCACGAGCTTCACCGGCCCGCGTCGGAGGGGCACAGGGAACGCCAGCTCGGTCAGCGGCGGTCCGCCGGTCGCCACGACGTGTTGGGGCATCGTTCCGGAGACGACGGCGCCGGCCAGGGCCTCGAGCTCGGCGACGCTCTCGTACGGCGTCATGTCGGTGACCCCGACCACGCCGCGGCGGGCGAGATCGGCGCCGACGCCGGCCAGGTCGGGGAGCGACGTCGGGGCCAGCTGCTCCCGGAGCCAGGCGTCGGCACCGTGGAGGCGGCCGGTCGGGCGTCCCGTCTCGTCGAGCTCGGCGCCGTCGAGAGCCCGCCGGTCGAGGCCGACGCGCCGGACGGCCTCGGAGTTCAGGATCCACCGCGCCCCGGAGCGGTGCTGGACGCGGACGGGGTGATCGTCGACGATCCCGTCCAGCTGGTCCCGGTCGAGCGGTCCGGCGATCGATTCGTGGTAGCCGACCGCCCGGATCCAGTCACCCGGTGCCGTGGTGGCGGCCCGCTTCCGCAGCGTCGCCGACAGCTCCTCCCTCGACGTCACCGTCGGTGGTCCCACGACGGTGGAGTCGTGCATCGCGGCCAACGCGAGGAGGTGGATGTGGTGGTCCCACAATCCGGGGATCAGGGCGCCGCCGCCCCCGTCGATGGCCGCGCGCTCGGACCGTCCGCTTCCGCGTGGCCCGATTGCGGTGACGACCCCGTCGTCGATGACGACGTCGACGACCGCGCCGTCGACTTCGACCTCGCGCAGGCAGAGCCGTGAGTGCAGCTCAGCCGCGCCGGTCATGCCGGCGCAGTCAACCCACCGGGGGATGTGGTGTCAACGTCGGTGACGGGTTGCGGCAAAAACTGAAACGCGTTACACATCTGACCAAGACGTTGGTCGCCGGCGGGCGCCGGCCACCATCCACACGACGAACGGGGGCAACGAGATGGAGACGAAGGCTGCGATCCTCTGGGAGCAGGGCGCCGAGTGGTCGGTGGAACCGATCGAGCTCGACCCGCCGAAGGGACGCGAGGTGCAGGTGCGCCTCGTCGCCTCCGGCATGTGCCACTCCGACGAGCACGTCGTCACGGGCGACCTCCCCGGTTCGCTCCCGATCATCTGCGGCCACGAGGGGGGCGGCGTGGTCGAGGCGGTCGGGCCCGACGTGACCTTCGTGGAGCCCGGCGATCACGTCGTCTTCAGCTTCGTGCCGTCCTGCGGCTCCTGCCCTTCGTGCGCCTCCGGGCACTCGAACCTCTGCGACAACGGCGGTGCCATCATGGGCGGCCGCCAGATGGACGGGTCGTCGCGCCACCACGCACGCGGGCAGGACCTGAACACGCTGGTGCTCCTCGGCACCTTCGCCCACCACACGGTGGTGCACGAGTGGTCGTGCGTGAAGGTCCCGAAGGAGGTTCCGCTGAACCGCGCCTGCCTGGTGGGTTGCGGGTTCACCACCGGCTGGGGGAGCTCGGTCTACGCGGCCGAGGTGCAGGCCGGTGACAAGGTCGCCGTCGTCGGCCTCGGTGGCATCGGATCGGCTGCGGTGCAGGGTGCGGCCCTGGCCGGCGCCGAGCAGATCTTCGCCATCGACCCCGTGGAGTGGAAGCGCGAGAAGGCCCAGGGCTTCGGCGCCACCCACATCGCCGCCAGCCTCGAGGAGGCCCACGAGCTCATCCAGGAGGCCACGTGGGGGCGTGGATGCGACAAGGTCATCATGGCCATGGGAGTCGGCGATGGAGCGTTGATGGGCCAGGTGATGGGGCTGGCCGCCAAGCGCGGTCGCGTGGTGATCACGAACATCCACTCGGCGACCGAGACCTCGAACAACATCTCGCTGCTCGACCTGACCCTGTCGGAGAAGCAGGTGGTCGGGTCGCTGTTCGGATCGGCCAACCCCCGCAAGGACATCCCCCGGCTGCTCGAGCTCTACAGCGCAGGACGCATCGACCTCGACGGCATGGTCACGCGGACGTACTCGCTGGACGACATCAACCAGGGCTTCCAGGACATGCGCGAGGGCAAGAACATCCGGGGTGTCCTCGTCTACGAGTGACGCCGACGGCGCATGCTCAGACGTGGGGGTCGATGATCAGTCGGGTCGCGCTCTCGAGGGCACGGTTGACGCGTCGCATCGGCAGCCGGCCGTTCACCCAGTTCACGAGGACCGAGTACCACACGTGTCCGAGTGCCTCTCGGATCCGGCGTTGGATCTCGGGCTCCAGACCCTCCAGCTCCTCGAGGACGACTCGCGTCATCAGCGAGGCCACCTCGGATTGGGGTTCGATGGTGGCGGGATCGGCTGACGCCATCGACATGATGAGCGCGGAGGTGAGCTTGCCCGACCGCTCGACCGCCCGGTTGGCTCGAGCGAAGAAGTCGACGATGCGGTCCGAGGGCGTCTCGCCCTTGAGCGGACGGCGCGAGATCCGGTTCTCGAGCTGCTGGGTCCACTCCGCCCAGCACGCGCCGAGCAGCTGGTCCTTCGACGAGAAGTAGCGGTACAGCGTTCCCAGCGCCACGTCGGCTCGTGCCGCCACATCGCGCATCTGGACAGCCTCGTACCCGCCCTCGGTCGCCATCTCGATGGCGACGTCGATGATGCCTTGTCGACGCGCCTGCTGCTTTGGCGTGAGCTCGGAGACCACGGGAAGGGCAGGCATGGCGAGAATGCTACCGAGACGCGGCTCGGACTCGGAATCGCAGAACGCAACGCGTTCTCGTTTGTGTGAGTGGCACGCCCTCGATGCGGGTTCGAGAAGAGCCAGCCCCGGCAGTACGCTAGAACGCGTTCCATATGACCCGGTGACCGTCCATCGCGGGCGAGGGGAGGCGGCGACGTGACGTCGACCGATGCCACGGTGGTGGCCGAGCCACGAATGCTCGACGGAGTGCGGGCGCTCTTCGGCGCCCCGGACTTCCGCAACTACTGGAGTGCCTCCGCCGTCTTCGGGCTCGGCATCTGGGCCTACCTCACGGCGATGGGCTGGACTGCGCTGGAGCTGACCGACTCGGCCTTCGCCGTGAGCGTGACGAACGTCGTGTACTTCCTGCCGCTCTTCCTCTTCGCTCTCCCTGCCGGGGTCTTGGCGGATCGGTGGGACCGTCGCAGGACCCCGATCGTCGCCCGCAGCCTCTCCGGGCTGTCGATGGTCCTCATGGTCGGCCTCGCCATGGCCGATCGCCTCACCTACGCCTGGCTGCTGGTCTTCTCCGCCGGTGTGGGCCTGTCGGTGATCCTGGAGCTCTCGGCCCGGCAGGCGTACGTCGCCCAGATCGTGGCTCCCCGCCAGCTGGTCAACGCCACGGCGCTGACGGCGGTCCAAGGCGGCATCTCCCGTGTCGTCGGGCCGCTCCTGGCCGGATGGCTCCTGGCCATCGGAGGCTCGGCCGGGGGCTACGCCGTCTACGGGATCTCGTGCGGGCTCTTCGTCTGGTTCTTCTGGCAGATCCGGACCCCGGGCGCGGTACCCCCGCGGGAGGGTGTGGAGGCGTCGCGCCCGATGCAAGACCTGATCGAGGGCCTGCGCTACATCCGGGCCCACCGTGACGCGCTCACCATCGTGTCGATCAGCATCCTCTCGGGCATCGTCGGCTGGGTCTACCTCGCGCTGATGCCCGTGATGGCCCGCGACGTCCTCGACGGTGGCTCCTTCGTGCTGGGTGCGCTGTCGATGGCTGTGGGCATCGGGTCGGTCCCCGGCTCGTTGGCGCTGTCACTGGTGAAGGACTTCACGGCCGAGGGCCGCACCTACGTGGCCGCCGTGGTGCTGTGGGGTGTGGGCGTGATCGGGTTCGCGGCCTCGCCGACGGTGCCGCTGTCCCTGGCGATGCTGTTCGTGTCCGGCCTGGGCTTCGGCGTGCAGGTGGTCCTGACGCGCTCGATCCTGCTGCGGATCGTCGAGCGGGCCTACCACGGACGCGTGATGGGCTGCCTGATGCTGACCTGGGGTGCGAACGTGATCGGCACGCTCAGTGCCGGCGCGATGGCGGAGACGCTCGGCGCTCCCATGGTGATCGGCATCTCCGGCGCGCTGATCGTGGCCGTGCCCCTGGTGGCCGTCTCCGTGAACCGTCGGGTGCTCCAGCTCTGAGGTCTGCCCCGGTGGGACCGGGGCGGGATCCCGTCGTCGGGACCCTCAGGCGGCGTCGACGGGCATGTTCCCCAGGTACGCGGCCTGCACCTGCGGGTGCGCACGGACTTCGTCCGGCGTCCCTGAAGCGAGGATCTGCCCGAAGTCCAGGACGAAGATCCGAGCGCAGACGCTCATGACGAGCGCCACGTCGTGCTCGACGAGCAGGATCCCCAGACCGTCGTCGGTCAGCTCGCCGAGCAGGGCGGCGAAGGCGTCGGTCTCGTCCTCGCTCAGCCCCGACGAGGGCTCGTCGAGGAGGAGGACCTTCGGCTGGCAGGCGATGGCGCGCCCGAGCTCCACCAGTCGGGCGAGTCCGGTCGGGAGCGAGTCCACCCGCTCGTCGCGCACGTGGGCCAGCCCCACCCGCTCGAGGGCGGCATCGGCGACCGACTGAGGGCTCTCGGACCGACCGCGCCGGTGGATCTCAGCGGCGACGAGGACGTTCTGGTGCACGGACAGCGAGCCGAAGACCTCGAGTCGCTGGAACGTACGCGCGATCCCCAGACGACCGCGCCGGTAGGGCTTGGTGTCGCCCAGGTCCTGCCCGTCGAGCACGACGCTTCCGCTGTCGGGGCTCTGGATGCCGCAGATCACGTTGAACAGGGTCGTCTTGCCCGCACCGTTGGGGCCGATGAGCCCGGTCACCTGGCCCGCCTCGACCTCCAGGCTCGCACCCGAGAGCGCGCGGAGCCCCCCGAACTGCACGGCGACCTCTCGGACCTCGAGCTGAGCCATCGTCGTTCTCCCGGGGATAGTTGCGTTCGGCTGCCACGACCGTACCAGTTCTGCTAGAACCTGTTCCAGAAAGGCGCTACGGTGTGTCCGACAGGTCGCACGGTCGATGTGCCCGACCACGTTCCGGGGGGAACCATGAACCGACGCATCCTTGCGCTCACCGCATCCACGATGCTCGTACTCGCAGCCTGCGGGTCGAGGACGGACACGGACGCCGCCGCGACCGCCCCATCCAACACGACTGCTGCCACCGAGGACGGCCAGCCCGAGGACACCGTCGACAACGGGGGCGCGACCGATGTGGGGGTCACCGGAGACGAGATCGTCATCGGTGTGGTCGCCGACCTGACCGGCGTCGTACCCGGCCTGTTCAAGTCAGCCCCCGACGCGGTGAAGGCCCATGCCGCCATGATCAACGAGGCGGGCGGGATCCACGGCCGCATGATCCGGGTCGAGGTCTTCGACACCGGAACGAGCGACAACGGCAACCGCCTCGCGTACGAGGAGGCCTGCGAAGCCGACATCTTCGCCCTCGTGGGCTCGTTCTCCGCCTTCGACACCGGCGGCTACGACGCGCAGGTGAACTGCGACACGCCCACCATCCCGGCCAACGTCACCGATCCCGAGGTGGATCTGCTGCCGAACGTCTACCCGCGCACCAGCGAGGACTTCGGCAACTCGGGCCCGGCGCGCTGGTTCGCTGAAGAGTTCCCCGACGCCGTCACTGCGGGGTCCTTCATCTTCATCGATGCACCCGTGACCGAGCGGGGGGCCCGCAACTCGATGGAGATGCGCCGGTCGGTGGGCTGGGACTTCGTCTACGAGCAGCCGGTGACGCCGCTGGAGTCGAACTACACCCCGCACGTCCTGGAGATGGATCGACGCGGCGCCCAGGCCTTCGCCACCAGCCTCGACCAGAGCAACATCGTGCGCCTGGTCAAGGCGCTGCGTGAGCAGAACTACGAGCTCACGATCAAGGAGGTCGGCACCCAGGGCTACAGCGCCGACTTCCTCGAGGCCGCCGGCCCGGCGGCCGAGGGGAGCTACATCCCGCTCACCCATGCCCTCCTCGAGGAGACCGATCGGGTGCCGGCGATGCAGGACTACACCGACTGGCTCGACGAGACCGGCGGCGATGAGGCCAGCTCGAACGGCCTCCTGTCCTGGACGCGGGCCATGCTGTTCGCCGAGGCGGTCGAGGCGGTCGGGCCCGACCTCACCCGAGAAGCCCTCGTGCAGGAGCTCGAGTCCATGACCGCCTGGGATGCCGACGGGCTGCTCCCGCCCCAGGACGTCGGCGAAGCACGGCCCGAGCAGAGCTGCTTCATCATGGTGCAGATCCAGGATGGTCAGTTCGCGCGCATCCACCCGGACGAGGGCTTCGACTGCTCGCCCGACTACGTCTACGAGTACGAGGCGTGATCGGCGTGGAGCGCCCATGTTGACGGACCTCTTCGCCTTCACGATCGTCGGGATCGTCACCGGCTCGATCTACGCCGTCGCGGCCAGCGGCCTGGTGGTGACCTACACCACGTCCGGGGTCTTCAACTTCGCCCACGGCGCGGTCGGCATGATCATGGCGTTCCTGTACTGGCAGGTGCGCTTCGACTGGGGTTGGTCCACGCCGGTCAGCCTCATCTTCGTGCTGCTGGTCGTCGCCCCGCTCTTCGGCGTCCTCATGGAGCGCGCCCTGGCCAAGAACGCCAGAGGGGGTTCCTTCGTGTCCGCCATGGTGGTCACCATCGGCATGCTGCTGCTGCTGATGGGCCTGGCCCTCAACGTCTGGCCACCGGAGGGGCGACGCGTCGACGGGTTCTTCTCCCCGCACGGCTTCGACGTGGGCCCGGTGTTCGTCACCTGGCACCAGGCCATCACGGTCCTGGTCGCGGCTGGGGTCGCCATCGGGCTCCGGCTGCTGATGTTCCGCACTCGCACCGGCATCACGATGCGGGCCGTGGTCGACAACCGTGGGCTGACCGCCCTCACCGGCGGCCGGCCCGGACGCATGAGCCTGCTGAGCTGGGCGCTCGGCTCGATGCTCGCCGGCCTCGCCGGGATCCTGCTGGCGCCGGTGCTCCAGCTCAACGTCGAGGCGCTCACCCTGCTCGTGGTCAACGCCTACGCCGCAGCGGTCGTCGGTCGCCTGCGCAGCGTCCCCCTCACCTTCGTCGGCGCCATGGTCCTCGGACTGCTCGAGTCCTACGCCGTGGGCTACCTGCCTTCGACGGGTTCGTTCGCCAACATCCGCCTGGCGATCCCCACGATCATGCTGTTCGTCGTGCTGCTCGCGCTCCCGGAGGTCCGGCTTCGGACCCGCTCCGCGGTCGAGATGCGCATGCCGGCGATGCCGTCGCCACGGACATCGCTCCTGGGTGGTGCTGCGCTGATCCTGGTCGCGACGGCGATCGCCACCACGGTCGCGGAGTCGACGCTCACCGACCTCGCGCCGGCGCTCGCGCTCGGGCTCATTGCGCTCTCGTTGGTCCCGCTCACCGGGTGGGCCGGACAGATCTCGCTGTGCCAGATGACCTTCGCGGGCGTCGGTGCCTTCGCCGTGGTCCAGTTCGCAGCCGACGGCTCGCCGGTGGGCCTCATCGTCGCGCCGGCGCTGGCGGCCGCCGTCGGCGTGCTCGTCGCCATGCCCGCGCTGCGGCTCAGCGGCCTCTACCTGGCGCTGGGCACGCTCGCCTTCGCCGTGCTCATGGACCGGGTGGTCTTCACCCGCCGGGACGTGTTCGGCGACTTCGGCGTGGAGCGCGTCGAGCGGCTCCAGGTCGCAGGGGTGTCCTTCGATGGCGTCCGCGCGTACTTCGTGCTGCTCGCGGTCGTGTTCGCCGCGGTGGGCATCGGGCTGCAGGCGCTGCGTCGAGGACGCTTCGGCCGCCAGCTCTCGGCGATGCGGGACAGCCCCGCTGCGCTCACGATGCTCGGCCAGGACCTCAAGACCACGAAGATGGCGGCCTTCGCCCTCTCGTCGGCCATCGCCGGCCTGGGTGGGGCGCTGCTCGCGGGTCTCAACACCACGGCGACCTCCAGCGACTTCACGATGTTCCAGAGCCTGCCGCTCGTCCTCATCGCCGTGCTCGGTGGCGTCACCGCCGTGAGCGGTGCCCTCCTCGGCGGCCTCGTGCTCGCCGGACTGCCCGTGCTGGCGGACAACATCTCCTTCCTGGAGAGCCTCACCCTGCTCGGACCCGGCATCATCGGCCTGATCCTGGCTCGCAGGCCCGACGGCATCGCGCTCGTGCTCTCCGACCTGTGGTCCGGACGTGGCAGCTTCGCCGCAGCGACGGCCGAGGACGAGGAGCTGCCCGAGCACTGCGAGCAGCTCGGCATCGAGGTCGACTTCGAGCCGCGGCACGCCGAGGTGCTCGATCGAGCGCTCCAGGTGGAGGGCGTATGACGGCCCCGGCGCTCCGGCTCCGCGGCGTCTGCGCCGCCTACGACCGCATCGAGGTGCTGCGCGGGGTCGACCTCGACGTGCCGGCGGGCAGCGTGGTGGCACTGCTCGGCCCGAACGGCGCCGGGAAGAGCACGACGCTGGCCGTGGTGAGCGGCCAGATGCGCCCCACCAGCGGATCCGTCGAGATGGCCGGGTGCGACGTCGTCGGGGCGAGCCCGGATGCACTCGCCCGGGCCGGCGTCTGCATGGTGCCCGAGGGTCGCGGCATCTTTCCCAACCTCACCGTCACCGAGAACATCAAGCTGCTCAGCCACTTCGGCGTCAAGACCGGGCACGCCCTCGACGTCGCGTTCGAGCACTTCCCCCGGCTGAAGGAGCGACGGAAGGTGCTCGCCGGTCGCCTCTCGGGTGGCGAGCAGCAGATGCTCGCGCTCGCTCGGGCGCTGGCCACCGATCCGGCGCTCATCCTGCTCGACGAGCTGTCGATGGGGCTTGCCCCCACCATCGTCGAGCACCTGTACGAGCAGGTGACTGCGCTGGCCCGGACCGGTGTGTCGATCCTGCTCGTCGAGCAGTTCGCATCGGTCGTGCTGGACATCGCCGATCACGTCGCCGTGATGTCCCACGGGCGCGTGCAGGCCGAGGGCCGTCCCGAAGATGTCGCCGCCACCCTGTCCACCGCCTACCTCGGAGACGCATCGTGACCGCGACTCCCGACCAACCTGCCCAACCCTCCCCGGAGGAAGGAAACCGCACCATGGAGAACAGCGATCAGAAGCCCGATGCCTCCGCCCGGCTCGAGGAGTTCCAGTCGGAGGTCGAGCGGCTGCGCATCCGCGGCAGCTCCCCGAGCACCGAGAAGCGCCTGCTGCTCGTCGGCTCGCTGCTGATGCCCGTGGGCATCGTGCTGGTCCTCATCGGGTGGTGGGGAGCGTCCGGGACGAGCGACCAGGCCGATCAGGTCCCGTTCCTCATCTCTGGCGGTGTCCTCGGGCTCACCGTGACCTTCGCGGGCGCGGCGCTGTTCCTGCGGTACTCGCTCGGCCGCTACCTCCGCTACTGGCTCCTGCGGCTGATCTACGAGGAGCGCATCTCGACCGACCGCTCGGTCGAGGCCCTCGACCGCATCGCGGGGCTCCTCGGCGACACCGCAGACGCGCCGGGCATGACGCGGTTCCCGCCGGCGTCCGACGAAGCCATGCCCGCCCCCCACTCCGTCTCGCGCTGAACCGTCGAGACCCCCGACAACCAAGGAGAACCATGCACACGAACCCAACCCGAGGACGGCTCGTCCGACTCACCGGCTTGATCGCCGCCCTCGCGCTCGTCCTGGGTGCCTGCGGCGACGACGATGACACCGCGGCCGAGGACGACGAGACGACCACGACCGAAGCGGAGGAGACGACCACGACCGAAGCGGAGGAGACGACGACCACCGAGGCCGAGGAGACGACGACCACGGTGGACATGGCGGCCGAGGAAGATGCTGTCGGCCTCGTCGCGGTCAGCTTCTTCGATCGGCTCGGCGCCGAGGACATCGAGGGCGCCGCCGACTTCCTCGAGAACGGCGAGGCGAACATCCCCACGATCCGCCACTGCGCCAACCTGCTGCCCGGAGCCTCCATCAGGGTGCTCTCGACCGAGTTCACCGACGAGGCCACGGCAAGCATGATCTACGAGCTGTCGCTGAACGGTGAGGTCGTCCTCCCCGAGTCCGGCGGCGGCGCGGTCAAGGCCGACGGCGAGTGGCTCTTCGCCGAGAACAGCTGGCTGTCGCTGTACGACGCTGCGAAGGACTCCTGCACCGGGCCCGCTCCGGCGGCCTGACCGACATGTCCGGGCGCCGGCCGACCGGCCGGCGCCCACCTCGACCGATGGGGAACCGATGGCTGACGTCCAGCGAGTGAAGACCGATGCGACCACCGACATCGCGCCCCCGGGGTTCCACTACGGGGGTGAGGAGCACTGGCGCGCGGGCGTGTCGGGGGTCGACGAGCTCGACAGCGACGGCCCAGCTCCCTACGCCTACGGGGCCGAGGAGGCCTGGGCCGAGACCAGCCCGCGCCGACGTCGCCGGGCGGGAGCCTGGGGACCCTACGGCCGTCGACCGATCACCTTGCTCGCGCTGGTCGCACTCATCGACGCCATCGACAAGGGGATCCTCCCCGGTGTGCTGACGAAGGTGCAGGAGGAGTTCGGCTTCGGTGACGCCCAGGCGGGCGTGCTCGGCACCGCCTTCATCTTCGCTGGCTTCCTCGTCGTGATCCCCGCGGGGTACCTGGCTGACCGCCACCGCCGCACCCGCATCATCGCCGGCGTCCTGGTCTCCTGGGGGGTGATCTCCGGCATGAACGCCGCCGTCCAGAACTACTGGCAGTTCCTGGGTGTGCGCGCCGCCCTCGGATTCGGCGAGACGATCGACAACCCGTCGTCGCAGTCGCTGATCGCGGACTACTACCCCCCGAACGTCCGTGGCCGGGCCTACGCGATGCAGCGGATCGCACCCACCGTCGGGACGGCGCTGGGCACCGGTCTCGGCGGCCTGGTGGCGTCGATCTTCGGGTGGCGCTGGGCATTCCTCCTCGTGGGTGTGCCGGGCTCGCTGCTCGCCATCGCGGTCTGGCGGCTGAAGGAGCCGCGCCGAGGCGAGAGCGACGAGTTCGACACCAGCGATGACACGGCCGAGACGGCGACGGAGGCCACCACCGCCCACGTCACCCTCGAGGTCACCGCCGAGGCCTCCGAGCTGGTCACGAGCGCCGCCGATGCCGAAGCGCCCGAAGCCGATCCCGGCAGCGACGTCTCGCAGGAGCGCACGTTCAAGCGGGACATCAGCCGGGTCATCCGCATCAAGACCCTGCGGTCGCTGATCGTGGGCACAGCCATCGCCGCGGGTGCGACCCAGGGCCTCGGCTTCTGGGCGCCAGCCTTCTACGAGCGCCACTCGGGCCTCACCTCGGGCCAGGCGGCTGCGGTCACCGCCGGGGCCATCCTCTCGGGTGCGCTCTCGGGCACCTACCTGGGCGGGCTCGTCAGCGATCGGGCCCAGTCCCGGGCGATCGCCGGGGCGCCGATGCTCATCGCCGGCTACGCCCAGTTCGCCGGCGGCGTCCTGCTGATGCTGACCTTCCTCCCGGTGCCGCTGTGGTTCCGGGTTCCGGCGCAGATCGTCGGCGTGGCCCTGCTCGTCGCCGGGTTCCCCGCGCTCACCTCGATGATCGCCCAGGTGGTCCCGGCCAGCATCCGTGGCATCGCCTTCTCGGTCACCAGCTTCCTCGGGGCGGTGTCCGGTGCGCTGTCGCCGCTGGTGATCGGCATCGTGTCCGAGCAGTACAGCTTCTCGGTCGACGGCGTCTCGAAGGGCCACCTCGCCAACTCGTTCCTCACCATCACCCCGCTGGTCCTCTTCGGCGCCCTCGTCGTGCTCCGGGGACGCCGCTGGGTGGGTCACGACCTCGCGGTCGCGGCGGCGGAGCGTCGAGCCAACCGGTCCGTGGTCTGACCGCCCGGGTCCGGGCGATCGACGGCATCTCGTGGAGCGTCTGCGCCCCATCGACCTGCTCGACCCCCTGGGCGTCGACGAGGTCGTCGTCGACGACGCGCTGCGCCAGATCGAGGTCTTCACCCCGGAGGGGTTGCTCCTCGCCCTGTGGCACGGACCGTCCGACGCATCGCGCGTGGTCATCCTCCTCGGTGGTGGTCTGGGTGGCACCCTCGGGCCCGCCGGCGCCCTCTACCACCGGCTCGGACGGCGTCTGGCGACGTCGGGCATCGGCGCGATCCGCATCCACTACCGCCGACCCGGAGACCTGGAGCGCTGCGTCGTGGACGCCGGTGCCGTGGCCGACCTCGCCGCCCAGCGGGGAGCTCGAGCGTTCGCGGTCGTGGGCCACAGCTTCGGTGGCGCCGTGGCCGTGAACCTCGGCGCCGCCATCCCATCTGCCGTGGTCGGCGTGGCGACGCTGTCGACGCAGTCGGCCGGATGTCAGCCCGCAGCCGCTCTGGCGCCTCGCCCCTTCCTGCTGATCCACGGTGAGGACGACGAGATCGTCCCCGCGGCGAGCAGCCGCCAGGTCCAGCTGCTCGCCGGCGGCCACGGTGAGGTCGAGATCCTGCCCGGGGCGGGCCACGGGCTCTCCGGTGTCGCCGAGCACGTCGAGCTGCGGTTGCTCGACTGGATCCAGACGACGTTCGCCGGAAGTCGCGCGCAAGAATAGAATCTGTTCTAATAATTCGGAACCACACGACGGAGGTCTCCTCATGAAGCTCGGTCTTCAGCTCGGCTACTGGCAGGCGCAACCACCCACGGACACGCTGGAGAAGGTCCTGGAGGCCGAGAAGCTCGGCTACGACATCGTCTTCACCGCCGAGTCGTGGGGATCGGATGCCTTCTCGCCCCTGGCATGGGTCGGGTCGAGCACCTCCACGATCCGTCTGGCCACCGCCGTCGTGCAGATCTCGGCGCGCCAGCCCACCTCGGTCGCCATGCACGCGCTCACCCTCGACCACCTCAGCGGTGGGCGCCACACGCTGGGGCTGGGTCTGTCGGGGCCGCAGGTCGTCGAGGGTTGGTACGGCCGGCCCTTCGGCAAGCCGCTCGGTCGGACGCGGGAGTACGTCGACATCATCCGTCAGGTGCTCGCTCGCCAGGGTCCGGTCACCAGCGACGGCCCCCACTACCCGTTGCCGTACACGGGCGAGGGTGCCCTCGGCATGGGCAAGCCGCTCAAGCCCATCGTGCACCCCCTGCGCGAGGACCTTCCGATCTGGATCGGCAGCGAGGGCCCGAAGAACGTCGCGCTCACCGCAGAGATCGCCGACGGCTGGTTGCCCATCTACTACTCCCCGAAGGTCGCCGGGATGTACAACGAGTGGCTCGACGAGGGTTTCGCCCGGCCTGGCGCCCGTCGAGATCGAGCGAGCTTCGAGATCGCGGCCAACTGCGGCGTGGTGGTGACCGACGATCGTGATGCGGTGCTCGACCAGATGAAGAGCGGCCTCGCCTTCTACATCGGCGGCATGGGGGCCAAGGAGATGAACTTCCACAAGAACGTCTTCGCCCGCATGGGGTACGAGAAGGAGGCCGACGAGATCCAGGACCTCTTCTACGAGGGCGAGCGCGACAAGGCCATCGCAGCCGTGCCCCGCGAGGCCGTGGCCGACATCAACCTCGTGGGCACGAAGGAGCAGATCCGCGACGACCTGGCAGCCTGGGAGGAGGCCGGCATCACGCACCTCGTCATCGGTGGGCGCGATCTCGACCAGATCCGTCTCGTGGCCGACGTCATCCTCGGCGCCTGAGCGGCGAGCCGATGGACCCATCCAGCCCGGTGATCGTCGGCGTCGGTCAGGTCGCCAACCGGTCCGACGACGTCGTCGACGCCCTCGACCTGCTCGAGGTCGCGGCTCGAGCGGCGCTGGGCGACGCCGGCGGCTCGCTCCGGGGTCGCCTGACGTCGATCGTCACCCAGCCGATCAGCATCGCCGACGAGGACTCGGCGGCGCTGCTGGCTGACCGCCTCGATCGGCCCGGAGCCGAGGTCGGGATCGGGCGCATCAACGGCGCCATGCCCCAGAAGCTCGTGGCGGCTGCCTGCGACGCCGTGAGGACTGGCCGCCACGACGCCGTCCTGGTGGCGGGCGCCCTGGCCGACGCCTCCGCGGTGCGTCTGGCGCGGTCCCGTCCCGGTGCCGAAGACGCGACCTGGACCGGGCAGATGCGGGGCGGTGACGGGGGTGATCGGCGGCTCCCCCCGCCGTACCAGGTGGCCAACGCCGAGGTGCAGGCGCAGTCGCTGCTGCCGGCCATCTCCTACGCCCTGCTCGAGAGCGTGTTCGCCGCCGAGGCCGGGCGCACACCGGCCGAGCAGCGTGCCTGGCTCGGCGAGGTCCTGGCGCCCTTCACCCGCGCCGCGGCGCGGTGGCCCGACGTCGCCTGGTTCCCCCACGAGCGGAGCGCCGCCGAGATCGCCGAGGTCCGAGCCGACAACCGGTTGGTCGGCGAGCCCTACACCAAGGTGATGAACGCCTTCCCCACGGTCGACCAGGCCGCCGCCGTCGTGGTGACCACCGTGGGCACGGCTCGAGATGCCGGGGTCCCGGCCGATCGCATGGTGTTCCCCTGGTCGGCAGCCGCGTGCGACGAGGCGGACCTCCCGTCACGACGGCGCCGCCTCGCCCGCTCCGGCGCGCTGGACGCGGTCGCCGAGCGAGCCCTCGGCGCCGCCGGGATCGGGGCCGACGACCTCGGCATCATCGACATCTACTCGTGCTTCCCGTCCGCGGTGCAGTACGCCACGGCCGCCCTCGGCATCGACCCGCTCGACGCTCGCGGCCTCTCGGTCACCGGGGGGCTGCCCTTCTTCGGCGGACCGGGCGGCAACTACGGCACACACGCGATCGCCTGCCTCGTCGAGCGGTGCAGGGAGCAGCCGGACCAGCTGGCGTGGGCATCGGGGCTCGGCGGGTTGGTCACCTCCCACGCGGCCGGGGTCTACGGAGGCACGCCCCCGCCCCGTGGGTTCCGGCACGTGGACTGCTCCGACGTCGAGGCCTCCCTGCGCGAGGACAGCGTGGAGATCGCGCTGGATCGTCGCGGCCGGGCCACGGTCGAGGCCATGACGGTCTTCCATGACCGCGACGGCACGCAGTCGGCCGCACCGGTGATCGTGAGCTGGCCCGACGGCAGCCGGTCGGGTGCGCAGCCGGCGGATCCCGAGCTGGCCTCGGAGCTGGTCGGGCGGAGCCTCGTGGGGAGCGAGGTCCGCATCGCTCCCGGTGACGAGGGAACCCCGCGCTACGAGCTCCTCTGAACAGTGCCGCTGCACAGGAAACTAGAACGCGTTACTGTCCCGACCCGATGCGGTCGTGAGCGCGACCGCGGCGACAGGAGGAGCGAAGATGCACCAGCATGAGCGACTGCCCATCGGTGGGGAGTGGGTCGAGCCGACGTCGGACGAGGTGATCGAGGTCATCTCGCCGAGCACGGAGCAGGTCGTGGGTCGTGTGCCCCACGCGTCCACCGCCGACATCGACCGAGCGGTCGCCGCGGCTCGCTCCGCCTTCGACACCGGTCCGTGGTCCCGCACGAGCCCTGACGAGCGGGCCGACGTGATGGCGCGGATCAGCGCCATCATGAAGGAGCGGGCCGAGGAGATCGCTCGCCTGATCACCGAGCAGAACGGGTCCCCGATCTCCTGGTCGATCGGCGCCCAGGCGTGGGCGTCGATCATGGTCCTCGACTACTACACCGAGCTCGCCCGCGAGTTCCCCTTCGAGGAGCTGCGGACCGGCGCCATGGGCCAGACGCTGGTCCGCCAGCAGCCTGTGGGCGTCGTTGGCGCGATCGTGCCGTGGAACGTCCCCATGTTCGTGACGATGCTCAAGGTGGCACCGGCGCTCGCGGCGGGCGCGACCATCGTGCTCAAGCCCGCCCCCGAGACGCCGCTGGACGCCTTCCTGCTCGCCGAGATCGTCGAGGAGGCCGGCCTCCCTGCCGGTGTGCTCAACGTCGTCCCCGCGGGGCGTGAGGTGAGCGAGCACCTGGTGCGCCACCCCGATGTCGACAAGATCGGCTTCACCGGGAGCTCGACCGCTGGTCGGCGCATCGCCTCCCTGTGCGGTGAGCAGCTCAAGCGGGTGACGCTCGAGCTCGGCGGGAAGTCCGCCGCGATCATCCTCGACGACGTCGACCTCGATGTCGCGATGCCACAGCTCCACCAAGCCGCCACCATGAACACCGGGCAGGCCTGCGTGGCGCAGACGCGGATCCTGGCGTCTCGTGGCCGCCACGACGAGGTGGTGGACCGGCTGGTCGAGCTGACCAAGGCGCAGATCGTCGGCGACCCGTTCGACCCCGCCACCACCGTGGGGCCGCTCGTGGCCGAGCGCCAGCGCGACCGCGTCGAGCACTACATCGCAGCCGGGCGCGACGAGGGCGCCAAGCTGGTGATCGGCGGAGGACGGCCCCAGGACCTCGATCGGGGCTGGTTCGTGGAGCCCACGGTGTTCGCCGGTGTCGACAACTCCATGACCATCGCCCAGGAGGAGATCTTCGGACCCGTGGTCTCGGTGATCCCCTTCGAGGACGAGGCCGATGCGCTCCGCATCGCCAACGACTCGTCCTATGGCCTCTCCGGTTCCGTGTGGAGCGCAGACGTCGAGCACGGCATCGAGCTCGCCCGCCGCGTGCAGACGGGGAGCATCACCGTGAACGGGTTCACGCTCGCGTTCCACGCCCCCTTCGGGGGCTGGAAGCAGTCCGGCCTTGGACGCGAGATGGGCCCCGAGGGCCTGCAGGCCTACCTGGAGTCCACCCAGCTCAACGTGCCGGCCGGGCACGCTGGCGGTGGGCAGACCCCGGTCGGAGCCTGAGCCGAGATGACCGATCAGACCGCGGCGGTGTCCCCCGAGGAGCTCCGCGAGCTCCAGGTCCTGCGCTGATGGCCGGGCCGCTCAGTGGCTGCCGGGTCGTCGAGCTCGCCGGGATCGGCCCGGCGCCCTTCGCCGGGATGGTGCTCGCGGATGCGGGTGCCGATGTGATCACGGTGGACCGTCCGCCGTACGCGAAGCAGGCGGGCTTCGGCGCGACCGGAGGGGTCCTGGCGCGTGGGAAGCGCTCGGTGGCCGTCGATCTCAAGCATCCCGAGGGACCCGAGACGGTCCTGCGCCTCATCGAGGGTGCCGACGCGCTGATCGAGGGCTTCCGTCCCGGGGTCACCGAGCGCCTGGGCCTCGGCCCGGCCGAGTGCCATGCCCGGAACCGTGCACTCGTGTACGGCCGGATGACGGGGTTCGGGCAGTCCGGCCCGCTCGCCCACGCCGCCGGACACGACATCAACTACATCGCGCTCGGTGGCGTGCTGGCGTCGGTCGGACGGGCCGGCCAACCACCCACGCCTCCGCTCAACCTCGTCGGCGACTTCGGCGGCGGGGGCATGCTCCTCGCGTTCGGCGTGCTCGCCGCGCTGGTCCACGCCCGAGCCACCGGTGAGGGCCAGACCGTCGACGCGGCCATGGTCGAGGGCTCGGCGCTGCTGATGGCGCCCTTCTTCCCGGGGCGTGCGCAGTGGCCCGGCCGGGGGCGGGGGATGCTCGACTCCGGTTCTCACTTCTACGACGCGTACGAGACCTCTGACGGCAAGTGGGTCTCGGTCGGCGCGATCGAGCCCCAGTTCTACGCCGAGCTGCTGGACCGGCTCGGGATCGATCCCGACGAGCTCGGTCCCCAGATGGACCCCTCCACGTGGCCAGCGGCCAAGGAGCGCATCGCCACGGTGTTCCGCACCCGCACCCGCGACGAGTGGTGCGAGCTGCTCGAGGGGACCGACGCGTGCTTCGCCCCGGCGCTCGAGCTGTCCGAGGTCGCCGACCACGAGCACAACCGAGCGCGGGAGGCCTACGTCGAGGTCGACGGGCAGCTGCAGCCCGCACCGGCGCCCCGCTTCGACCGCACGGTGAGCGAGGTTCGGGTGACCGCACCGACCGCGGGGTCCCACACCGATGAGGTGCTGGCCGAGGCGGGATTTCAGCAGCGGGAGATCGAGCAGCTGCGCGAAGGGCGAGCCGTGGCATGAGGTACTGGACAGCGGTGACGGCGAGCCGATAAGAATTGAAACGGGTTCTAGTAGATGAGGAACTCACGTTCCGAGGAGGAATCGATGCACATCGCATTCGACGAAAGCCAGGAGGAGCTCAGGCTCGAGCTGCGCGAGTACTTCGCCGAGCTCATGACGCCGGAACGCCGGGAGGCGCTCGTCGGCGGCGAGGGTGACGGCGACTACGGCAGCGCGTACCGCGAGATCGTCCGCCAGATGGGCTCGGACGGCTGGCTCGGCATCGGCTGGCCCGAGGAGTACGGCGGCCAGGACCGCACGATGCTCGAGCAGGCGATCTTCACGGACGAGGCGAGCATCGCCGGCGCTCCGGTGCCGTTCCTGACCATCAACACGGTCGGGCCGACGATCATGGAGTACGGCACCAAGGAGCAGCGCGACTTCTTCCTCCCGAAGATCCTCGCCGGCGAGCTCCACTTCTCCATCGGCTACTCCGAGCCCGACGCGGGCACCGATCTGGCGGCGCTGACGACCCGTGCCGATCGCGACGGGGACGAGTACGTGGTCAACGGCCAGAAGATGTGGACGAGCCTCATCGAGAACGCCGACTACGTCTGGCTGGCGGTCCGCACGAGCCAGGAGACCAAGAAGCACCAGGGCTTGTCGGTGCTGCTCGTCCCGACGGACAGCGAGGGGTTCTCCTGGTCGCCGGTCCCCACGGTCACCGGTGCGACGACCAGCCAGACGTTCTACGAGGACGTCCGCGTCCCCACCTCCGCGCTCGTGGGCGAGGAGAACGGCGGCTGGCGGCTCATCACCGGCCAGCTCAACCGCGAGCGCGTGGCGCTGTGCTCGGCTGCCGGGGTCACCAACGCACTGCGGGAGACCGTGATGTGGGCCAAGGAGGCCAAGACCGCAGATGGTCGACGGGTGATCGACCACGATTGGGTCCGAGCGAACCTCGGCCGGGTCCACGCCAAGGCCGAGTTCCTCAAGCTCATCAACTGGAAGATCGCCTGGGGCGTCGACGCCGACGGCGTGACGCCGGGCGACGCCTCGGCGACGAAGGTGTTCGGCACGGAGTTCTACACCGAGGCGTACCGGCTGCTCATGGAGTGCTTCGGCGAGGAGGCCTACATCAAGGGCGACTCCCCGGGCTCGGTGCTCAAGGGCCGTATCGAGCGGATGTACCGCTCGGCACTGATCCTCACCTTCGGTGGGGGGACCAACGAGGTCCAGCGGGACATGATCGCCATGAAGGCGCTCGGGCTTCCGAGGCCGCCCCGCTGACGCGGGCACCAACGAGAGGACGAACCATGGACTTCAGCTTCACCGAGGAGCAGCAGGACGTCGAGGCGCTGACCCGACAGATCCTGACCGACCGCGTCACCCACGAATCGCTCACCGAGCTCGAGGCGGCGGGCGGTGACCGACACGACGCCGACCTGTACGCCGAGCTGGCCAAGGCCAACCTGCTGGGCATCTCGTTGCCCGAGGACGTCGGAGGCAGCGGGTTCGGCATCGTCGAGCAGCTGCTCGTCCTCGTGGAGGTCGGGCGGGCGCTGGCGCCGGTCCCGGTCCTGCCATCCATCGTGATGGGCGCGATGCCCATCGCCGAGTTCGGATCCGCGGCGCAGAAGGAGCGGTGGGTGCGCCCCGCGATCGAGGGCGAGGTGATCCTCACCGCCGCGCTGGCCGAGCCGCTGAACTCGGATCCGACCCGCCCCTCGACCACGGCGCGCCGCGTCGACGACGGCTGGGTGCTCGACGGTGTGAAGACGGGTGTGCCCGTCGCGCCGATGGCCGACCTCATCGTCGTCCCGGCCAGCGTCGACGGCGAGGCCCGGCTCTTCCTGGTCGAGCCCGGCGCGGACGGCGTCACCATCTCCCCGCAGGAGACGACCAACCGGGAGCGGTACGGGTACGTCGAGCTCGCCGACGTGCACGTGCCCGCCGACGGCGTGCTCGGGGACGCCTCGGCCGTGGGTTGGCTCCACCAGCGGGCCACGCTCGGGCTGTGCGCCATGCAGCTCGGGATCACCGAGACGGCCATGCGCGCCACTGCGGAGTACACGAAGGAGCGCGTGCAGTTCGAGCGTCCCATCGGCACCTTCCAGGCCGTGGGCCACCGTCTCGCCGATGCCTACATCGACGTTGAGGGGATCCGCTTGACCCTGTGGCAGGCCGCGTGGCGGCTGTCGCATGGGGACTCGGGGCGCCTCGACGTCGCCTCGGCCAAGTTCTGGGCATCCGAGGGCGGCCATCGGGTCGCGCACGCGGTGGTCCACCTGCACGGCGGCATGGGCGTGGCGACCGAGTACTTCATCCACCGCTACTTCATCCACGCAAAGCAGATCGAGTTCATGCTCGGTGGTGCCACGGAGCAGGCGATGAGCATCGGCACGGACCTCGCGCTCGAGCTCTCCTAGGCAGTCAACGGTGACGGGTGCGTCGCCTCTCGGCGACGTGCCGGCCACGCGAACAGCGTTCAACATCCAGGGGGAACAAATGGACATCAGCGACATCGACCTGCTCAGCGGCGAGGCGTTCGTGGACCGGGTCCCGCACGAGTGGTTCGACCACCTGCGGGCCAACGCACCGATCTACAAGCACCCCGAGCCGAACGGCCCGGGCTTCTGGGCCTTCACGAAGCACGAGGACGTCGCCCAGCTGAACCGCATGTGGCACGAGTTCTCCTCCGAGCAGTCCCGGGGCGGGGTGGTGGGCATCGAGGAGCTCGACGCCGAGGCCGCCGAAGCCCAGGCCGAGTTCAACGAGGCCGGCCGGATGATGCTCACCATGGATCCGCCTGACCACACGCGCTACCGCAAGCTCGTCAACCGCGGCTTCACGCCGAAGGCGATCCGGTCCCTCGAGGATCACCTGCGCGACATCGCGGTGAAGATCATCGACCGAGCCATCGCGACTGACGACGGGCAGGCTGACTTCGTCACCGACATCGCCGCCGAGCTCCCCCTCGAGGCCATCGCCGAGTTCCTCGGCGTTCCCTCCGAGGACCGGCACAAGATCTTCGACTGGTCGAACCGCATGATCGGCTCCGAGGACCCCGAGTACATGGTCGGGGAGGAGGCCGTCACCGAGGCTCGCGTCGAGATGTTCATGTACGCCCACGCGCTGGCCGAGGACCGCCGCACGAACCCCCGAGACGACATCGTGAGCACGCTGATCCACTCCGAGGTGGACGGCGACCGCCTCTCGGAGATGGACTTCAACCTCTTCTTCCTGCTGCTCTCGGTGGCCGGCAACGAGACGACGCGCAACGCCATGTCGCACGGCATGGCGGCGCTGCTCGAGCACCCGGAGCAGTACCAGATGATGGTCGAGGACCCCGGCGCCATCCCCACCGCCATCGAGGAGGTCCTGCGCTGGGCGTCACCGGTGATGTACTTCCGACGCAACGCCACCGAGGACCTCGAGTACAAGGGGCATCAGATCCGGGAGGGTGACAAGGTCAGCCTCTGGTACATCTCGGCCAACCGGGACGAGGACGTCTTCGACCGGCCGCACACCTTCGACATCACGCGGGACCCCAACCCCCACATCGCCTTCGGCGGCGGCGGCCCGCACTTCTGCCTCGGAGCCAACCTGGCCCGCATGGAGATGAAGATCATGTTCGAGGAGCTGACCCGGCGGGTGTCCAAGATCGAGTCGCTCCAGAGCCCGGACCGGCTCCAGTCGAACTTCATCAACGGGATCAAGCACCTGCCGGTGCAGCTGATCGCGAAATAGCCCCCGTCCGGACCCCCGGGCCAACGGTCCCCAGATCGTCTGCTCCCGATGGGGTCGGACGCTGTGCGACCGCCGGGAACCGGCGGCGCTCCGAGCAGATTCCCCCTCTCGGAGCGCTGCCGGGGTCCGGCCGGAACCGGCTCGCCAGGTGCCGGGAAGGCTCAGGAGGCCAGCAGCCGACGGACCTCGGAGGCGCCGGCCAGGACGGCCTCGGCGTCGAGCCCCCGCGCGAGGAGGTTGACGTGGGTGCACCCGGCCTCGACGTAGGGCTCGAGGAAGGCGGCGACGCGCTCGGCGCTGCCGGTCGGCGAGTAGCGCTCGAAGCGCTCGAAGGGCAGGCCGTAGAAGTCCTCCATGGCGCCCGCGAGCACGGCCCGGGCCACCTCGGGGGTCTCGTCGAAGGCGCACCAGACCTGGAGCCCGTGCCCGGTCGGGGCCTCGCGATCGTGCGACTCGGCGATCTCCACCACATCGGCCACCCCCCGTCGGTAGCGCTCGGGCGACACCCAGATCGGCAGCCAGCCGTCGCCGAGGCGTCCGGCGCGTCGAACCGCCGCGTCGGACCGTCCGCCGACGAGCATCGGGATCGGGTGGGCGGGTGCCGGCGCGACGACCGCGTCGGTGAAGGAGACCTCGTGGCCGTGGAGCGTGGTCGGGCATCCCGTCAGCAGCCCGCGGAGGGCAGCGATGGACTCGTCGGTGCGACGTCCCCTGGTGGCTGGGTCGATCCCGCAGATCTCGATCTCGTGGCGGTCTTCGCCCCCCACCCCGATGCCGAGAGACAGGCGCCCGGGAGCGAGCCCGGCCGCCGTGGCCAGCTGCCGCGCGACCGGCACGGGATGGCGCAGCGCGAGTAGGTAGACGCCGACGTGCACGTCGAGCCGAGGTTGGAGCATGGCGACAGCGGTGGCCATCAACAGCCCGTCGGATCCTGCGCCGCGGAAGGAGACGTGGTCGCCCACGACCACGTGGTCGAGGCCCGCGGCGGCCACACGGTCGAGCCAGGGGCCGAGGCCGGCCGCCCCCGCAGCGACCGCGGTCGGGTCGAGTCCGAGTCCCACCTGCGTCATGCCGGCGGACCGTACCCGCTCGACCTCCGACCGGCGCGGGCCCCTTGCCGCCGAGTGAAACGCGTTCTAGTGTGCGGCCCACGAGAACGAGAGGGGATACCTGATGAGCAATCGGCCACTGCCGCTCGAAGGTCTGAGGGTCGTCGACACGACCGACGTGCGGGGCGAGCTCTGCACCCGACTGTTGGCCGACCTCGGTGCCGACGTGATCCGGGTCGAGCCGCCGGGCGGCTCCCGGTCGCGCGGGCTGCCTCCCCTCGCGCCCGACGGGACGGGCCTCGCCGCGGCCGTCCGCAACACCAACAAGCGCAGTGTGACCCTCGACCTCTCGGAAGGGACGTCCGCGTTCCACGAGCTGCTCGCCACGGCCGACGCCTGGGTCGACGGCCACCGCCCTGCCGAGCTGGATGATCTGGGGCTGGAGCCCGACGCAGTCCAGGCGCGACATCCGCACCTGGTCGTCACGACCATCTCCGACTTCGGTCGCACCGGGCCCTACCGCGACTACGAAGCGACCGACGACGTGCTGGTCGCGCTCGGCGGCATGCTCTTCCGTTCCGGAACGCCCGACCGTCCGCCGCTGCTGCCACCGGGCTCGCTGGCTCACGACGTCGCCTCCACGACCGCGACCTTCGCCGTGCTGTCCGCCCTGTGGCAGCGACAGGCCACAGGACTGGGTCAGGTCATCGACTTCTCCGTGCAGCAGGGAGTCGCGCAGATCTCCGACTGGTCGTTGCCCGGGTACGGCGCGTCGGCTGCCGCGGGTGCGCGGTCCGAGCCGGTGCGCTCGGGGTCGGGTCTGGTGTACCCGTTGTACCCCTGTGCCGACGGCTTCGTCCGCCTGATCATCCTGAGCCCACGCCAGTGGCGTGCGATGCGGGCGTGGCTGGGGGAGCCCGAGATGCTCCAGGACGACCACTGGGACCACATCCTGGCCCGCATGGAGATCCAGAAGGACCTGCTGGACCCGCTCTACGTGGAGCTCTTCTCCGACAAGTCGAGTGCCGAGCTGGCCGACGAGGCGCAGCGTCGCGGCATCGTGATGACCCCGGTGCTCCGTCCCGGGGAGGTGCTGGCGATCCCCCACTACCGGGAGCGTGGGACCTTCGCCGACGTCGAGGTCGCCGAGGGCGTCCACGGCTCCCTGGTGTCGGGGGTGTTCGAGGTCGACGGTGAGCGCGTCGGCTACCGCCACCGTGCCCCGTCGCCGGGCGAGCACACCGAGGACGTGCTCGGTGAGCTCGCCGACGCCTCCTCGACGGATGCCGGCCCGACGCCCCCCAGCGGTCTGCGGTCCTACCCCTTCACGGGGCTCAAGGTCCTCGACTTCGGCCACGGTGGGGTGGGCGTCGAGACGGGACGGCTCTTCGCCGAGTACGGAGCGGACGTCGTCAAGATCGAGACCCGCACGTACCCGGACTTCATCCGCACCGTCGCCGGAAGCGAGATGAGCCCGTCGTTCGCGTCCTCCAGTCGGGTCAAGCGGAGCTTCGGGGTGAACGTGAAGCTCCCCGCCGGGCTCGAGGCTGTCCGCAAGCTCATCGCGTGGGCCGACGTCATCATCGAGAACAGCTCCACCGGCACCATGGCCGACATGGGTCTCGACTACGACGCCGCTCACGAGCTGAACCCCGGCATCGTGATGATGAGCAGCCAGCTGATGGGGTCGACCGGCCCGTGGAAGGACTGGATCGGCTACGGCCCGAGCACCCGTCCCGCCAGCGGCATGACGTGGCTGTGGAACTTCGAGGCCGACACGATGCCCCCCGGTTCGGGGGCCATCCACCCCGATCACTTCGTGGGCAGGATGGGCGCTGTCGGCGCGCTGGCGGCGCTGATCGGTCGCGAACGCCACGGTGAGGGCGGCGCCCACGTCGAGGTCGCGCAGGCCGAGGCGCTCATGGCGACCCTCGCAGACCACTTCTTCGCCGAGTCCCTCGAGCCCGGGAGCGTCCGTCCCCGCGGCAACCGCAGCCCGCAGGGCGCTCCCTGGGGCGTCTATCCGTGCGATGGCGAGCAGCGGTGGTGCGTCATCAGCGTCCGGGACGACGACGACTGGCGGCGCCTCCGCCTCGCGCTGGGCGACCCGGCCTGGGCCCAGCAACCCGAGCTCGACTCCGTCGACGGCCGTCGCGAGCACCACGACGAGCTGGACGACCACCTCGCCGCGTGGTGCGCGACCAGGACCGACCGCGAGGTCATGGAGACCCTGCAGGATGCGGGTGTCCCTGCCGGCATGATGAGCACCGCGGTCGATCTCGCCACCGACCCGCACCTGGTCGCTCGCGGCTTCCCGCAGCGCGTCGACCAGCCCGGCGTGGGCGAGATGCTGTTCGAGGGCCCGGCCTTCTCCGCCACCGCGATGTCCGAACCGGTCGTCCGACACGCCCCGAAGCTCGGCGAGCACACGAGGGAGATCTGCCGGTCGGTGCTGGGCATGAGCGACGACGACGTCGACAAGCTGATCGCCGACGGCGCGCTCGAGGAGCCGATCGAAGCCGAGTCGGCGCAGGTCTGACGCAGCGTCGGCTCAGCTGTCCGCCATGCGGGCGAGATGGCGCTCGGCGACGAGTGCGTCGTGGAGCGGCAGGCCGTCGCCCTCTCGCAGGGAGCGGACCGCGGCGCGGACTGCTGCCGGCGGCAGCCCGGCGAGGTGACGAGCGAGCTCCAGCGCGTGCTGGTCGGGGTCGTCGGAGACGACGTCGATGATGCCGAGGCGTTCGGCGCGCTCGACGTCGATGCGCTCGCCCGTGAGCACCAACGGGAGGGTGCGGCTCGCGCCCACGACCCGCAGCAGGCTCTGGGTGCCGCCGGCGGAGGGGAGCATGCCCAGCCCCGTCTCGGGAAGGCCGACCCGCGTGTCGGGTCCGGCCACCCGCAGATCGCACAGCAGCGACATCTCGAGGCCGGCGCCGAGCGCGTAGCCGTGGAGCGCAGCCACGGTGGGCACCGGCAGCTCCCACAGCGGGAGCCAGGGGTCGCGCTCCCAGCGGATGCGTCGGGCCGCCATGATGCCGGGCGCGCTCCCGAATTCGGTGAGATCAGCACCGGCGGAGAAGTGCGCTCCGGATGCTCGCAGCACCAGGGCGCGGGCGTCGGGGTGGTCGCGCGCCGCGGCGAACGCTTCGATGAGCCCATCGCGCATGTCGAGGTCGTAGATGTTGAGCGGTGGGCGGTCGAGGAGCACCTCGACCACACCGTCGGCACCGACCCGGAGCCGGACGTGCGAACCGCCCATGGAGGTCCAGTCGTGGTCGGCGTGTCGCTCGTCCTCGGGGGGCATCAACGTCCTCGGGCCGGAGCGGGCCAGGTGTCGGGGCACGGGCCGCCCAGCGGCGGTGCGGGTGTCGAGGGCACGGGGATCCGGCTGCCGCGCAACGGGGTCGTCGGGAGGAGCCGTTCGACGCCGGAGGCGTCCGGCAGGGCCTCCCAGCCCGGTCGCGTCGCCGCGGCAGAGGCGAGCAGGCGGCCTCCCGGGTCGGCTTCTCGTCGGGCGACGTCGCGGCTCGGCGGGTGGTGGAGGAGCGGCCCGACGGCGTCGAACAGCGTCACCTCCGCCCGTCGCACCTCCGAGCCACGGCGACGTCCGACGACCAGCGCGAGGGCGGCGAAGAAGGCCGTGAACCCGGCCACGGCGTCGGGGTAGGCGACGATCGGTTCGGAGATGGCGCCATCACCGATGTCACCGAGGCCGCGCACGGCGTGGATCCCGGGCCCGTACGCCACCTCGAAGGGATGCTGCGGAGGGAAGGCGGGCAACGAGAGCGTGCACAGTCGGCCGTGATCTCGCACGAGGTCGGCCGTCGAGAGGCCGAAGTTGGGGAGCACCCGCCGGGAGAAGCTGTCGATGACCAGGTCGGCGCCGGCCACGAGGTCGAGGAACCGGCGCTTCCCGGTCTGGCTCCCGAGGTCGATGTCGACCGAGTGCTTGGAGCGGTTCAGCGCATCGAAGAGGGGAGTGGGTCCACCGTGGCGCGACCGTCGGAACCCGTCGGGTCGGTGCCGGGACTCGACCTTGACGACCCGGGCGCCGGTCGCGGCCAGCAGCCAGGTCGCCAGGGGCCCGGCCCAGTGCGACGTGAGGTCGACGATCGACAGCGCTGGTGTCGTGTCCGGACCGGGCTCCGACGGGGGGCCGGGGAGCCAGCGGATCGGGGGATCGGCTGGACCCTCGCTGCGGGAGCGGTAGGGGCAGACCGGAAGGCGCCACTGCTGGGCGCGGGACGCGACGTCCTCGGCGTCGGGTGGGTGGTCGAAGGTCAGGAGGAGGCGGCGGAAGGTCTCCTCGTCCTCGGCGGTCAGCGGTCCCACGGCGCAGGCGCCGTCATCGAAGCGGCGCGGCCGTGCGACAGGTTCGTGGTCGAGCCCGTAGGCCGCAGCGGCGACTGCGGGGAGCAGCAGCTGGGCCTCGACGGCTGCCGGGTCGACCTGGAGGTCGGTGCCGTGGAGGTGGGCGAGCAGCGCAGCGGCAGCCAGCAGGACGCTGGTGGCATGGGCGACCGTGCCGGCCGGGACGCCGGCAGGGTCCGGCACCGGCTGGCCCGCCACGGCGACGGCCGGCGCCGTCGAGCCGGGCGGTCGCCCGCCGATCACGACGTCGACCGGCTCGGCGTCGTCGCCGCCGACGATCGTGGCGCCCGCGGCGCTCAGGAGCTCGGCCGCGCCCGCGTGCGGCCCGGTCATGTCGCCGATCAGGATCCTCGTGCCGGCGAGGACGCCGGCCATCTCAGCGGCCGGTGAACGCGGCGTCACGCTTGTCGATGAAGGCTCGCAGACCTTCGGATCGGTCCTCGGTGGTCTGGAGCAGGTGGTTGAGATCGCCTTCCAGGATCAGCGCCGATCGCATCGGCAGCTCGGCGCCGCGCCCGATGGCCTCCTTGGTGAGCTCGAGCGCTCGGGGCGCGAGCGAGGCGAGGTGCTCGGCCGCGCGGGTGACGGTGGCGTCGAGCTGGTCGGGCCCCACGACGTCGACGACCAGGCCACTGCGGATCGCGTCGTCGTCACGCAGCTCGCTGCCCAGGAGCAGTACGGACGTGGCGGTGGGGCGTCCGATGGCGCGGGGAAGTCGCACGGTGCCGCCCCAGCAGGGCAGCCGACCGCCCGCCACGTCGTCCAGGCTGCACCGGAGGTCGGGCGTCGCGTACCTGATGTCAGCAGCGAGGGCGATCTCGAAGCCGACGGAGGCCACCCGGCCGCGGAGCGAGGCCACGACGGGGACCCGGAGCCCGGCGAGCGCCGCGGCGGGGTCCGGCGTCCAGTCGAGTGGTCGGAGCTCCTCGGCCGCGCCGGGGCAGAAGTCGACGCCGCTGCTCTCGAGCACCACCACCCGGGCCTCGTCGTCACCGTCGATGCGACGGATGACGTCGAGCAGCTCGGCGGTCTCCCTCGACCCGAGTGGCAGGCCGCTGAGGAGCACCCGGTGGACGGCGCCGTCCGCGGTGTGGCGGAGCACCTCGAGCTGCACGTGTGCTGCCCCGACCTCAGTCGGCGGACGCGGTGTTCTTGGGCTGCATCACGTCCATGGTCTCACCGCAGCACGACAGCTCGCCGTCGCTTCCCTTGGTCACCAGCACCTCCGTGCCGCACTGCTCGCAGTGATGTCGCTTCCCCACTTGAAGCATCGGGATCCCCCTCGTCAGAACTTGTGTCGTCAGGACTTGCGCTCCATCGGGCGCGAGCAGCACTGGATCTCGCCCTCGCCGCCCTTGGTGGCCACGACGGTCGCCCCGCAGACGGAGCACTGGTACTGCTTGCCGGGCTGGTTCGCCATGACGGTCCTCCGACGATCTCGGCGGCGGATGGTAGCTCCGCCGGAGCATGGACGTTGACGATCGTAGTATAACGAGAACGCGTTCTGATTTGCACAGCGCGCCGACCGTGCCGATCCCCTCCTGGAGGAACCCGTGAACCTGGCGATGCTGCTCGACATCCCGAGCATGATCGTGCCCGACGACGTCGCGCTGCGGTCCGACGACGACACGGTCACCTATGCCGAGCTGCGATCCCGCGTCGGTCGTGTGGCCGCGGCGTTGCGCAGCTCGGGCATCGGCCCGGGGGATCGTGTCGCGATCCTCGCCACCAACCGCGTCGCTGCGGTGGAGGTGATCTTCGGCGCTGCCGCCGTCGGTGCCGTGGCCGTGCCGATGAACTTCCGCGCCAGGCCGAACGAGGTGGAGCACCTGCTCCGCGACTCGGGCGCGAAGCTCGTCGTCGCCGAGGCCCGCTACGAGGAGGTGCTGCGGGCGGCGTGCCCCACCGAGGGCCCCGAGGCCGTGTTCATCGGGCCTGACTTCGACCGGTGGAGGAGCGCCCCGGAGGAGGCGGCCGAGATCCACGACGTCGACGACGGAGCGCTCGCGGTGCTGCTGTACACGAGCGGGACCACGTCGCTCCCCAAGGGGGTCATGCTCACCCACGGAGGGCTCACGTCCTACGTGATGGGCCTCGTCGACTCCGCGGACGGCACCGACAAGGGTCGCACCCTCCTCGTGGCGCCCCTCTACCACGTGGCGGGGACCACCTCGCTGCTCAGCTCCCTCTACGGGGGCAGGTCGGTGGTGCTGCTGCCCCAGTTCGACGCCGGTGAGTGGCTGGCGACCGTCGAGCGCGAGCGGATCACCAACGCGTTCGTGGTCCCCACGATGCTGGCCCGCATCGTCGACGAGCCGTCGCTCCGCGACCGCGACCTGCAGAGCCTCGAGATGGTCACCTACGGCGCGGCGCCGATGCCACCCGCGGTGATCCGCAGGGCCATCGAGGCCTTCCCCGACACCGTCGGCTTCTCGGGCGCCTACGGCCAGACGGAGACGACGTCGACCGTCGCCGTGCTCACGGTGGAGGACCACCGCCTCGTCGGCACCGACGAGGAGGTGGGGGCCAAGCTGCACCGCCTCGCATCCGTCGGTCGCCTCGTCGACGACGTGGAGGCGCGTGTCGTGTCAGAGTCCGGCGAGGTCCTGCCCCCGAACGCCGTCGGCGAGGTCCAGCTCCGGACCGCCCGATCCATGGCGGGCTACTGGGGCTCGGGCAGCGAGCGCACGCGCGACACGATCGACGATCAGGGTTGGATCCACACCGGTGATCTCGGCCAGGTCGACGAGGACGGCTACCTGTTCCTCGGAGGTCGCGCAGGAGACCTGATCATCCGGGGCGGGGAGAACGTCTCGCCCGCGGAGGTGGAGACCGTGCTGTACGAGCATCCGGACGTGCTCGAAGCGGGGGTCGTCGGCATCCCCGACGAGGAGTGGGGTGAGCGCATCGCCGCCGCGGTCGTGCTGCGCGGGGAGAGCGCGATGGATGAGAAGGACATGCTCGCCTGGTGCGCCGAGCGGCTCGGTGGGTCGAAGCGGCCGGACAGCATCGCGTTCCTCTCGCAGCTGCCGCGCACGTCGACCGGCAAGCTCCTCCGTCGCGATCTGCCGAGCCTGCTGCTGCACGGCTGAGCGGCCGGGGGCCCAGTCGCACCCTTGCCGGCAAAAGTAGAATGTGTTCTACTCTTGCCCGCTGGCAACGTCTCATGAGGAGCTTCGCGTGAACGCCCAACCCGAGTGCCTGGTTGAACGCCAGGGCCACACCCTCGTCGTGACCATGAACCGACCGGAGGCCAAGAACGCGCTGTCCGGCGAGATGATGCAGATCATGGGCGAAGCGTGGGACGAGGTGAACAGCAACCCCGACATCCGCGTCGCGGTCCTCACGGGTGCCGGCGGGGCCTTCTGCGCCGGCGCCGACCTCAAGGGCATGACCAAGTCGCATCCCGGTGACAGCTTCGGTGACGGTGACGGTGGAGGCGGGCGCAGCTTGGCCGTGATGAAGCCGCTGCTCAAGGGCTTCCTCCTCGACAAGCCGCTCATCGCTGCGGTCGAGGGTCCGGCCATCGCGGGCGGCACCGAGATCCTCCAGGGCACCGACATCCGGGTCGCGGGCGAGAGCGCCCGCTTCGGGGTGTCGGAGGTGCGCTGGGGCCTGTTCCCGCTCGGAGGGTCGGCGGTGCGCCTGCGCCGCCAGATCCCCTACACCGTGGCGGCCGACATCCTCCTCACCGGACGTCACGTGCGGGCCCCGGAGGCCAAGGAGCTCGGCCTGATCGGTCACGTCGTCCCCGACGGGCAGGCGCTCGACAAGGCCCTCGAGATCGCCGAGTCGATCTCGGCCAACGGCCCTCTCGCGGTGCAGGCCGTGCTCCGGACCCTTCGGGAGACCGAGTGCCTCCGCGAGGAGGACGCGTTCCAGATCGACTCCAAGATCGGCATGGAGGTCTTCCGCAGCGACGACGCGAAGGAAGGACCGCGGGCGTTCGCCGAGAAGCGCACCCCCCACTTCCATGGCCGGTAGGGCGACGAACGACCGGGAGGCGGACGTGGACGAGCTCGAGGGCCGACGCTTCGGGGACCTGGCACGGCTCACCGAAGCCGTCCGACGCGTCATCGAGGCCACGGCCACCACCGGGGTCGACGCAGTCGACCTCGCCCTCGCCGCCGAGGGTGCGGAAGTGATCGCCGACCGGCTCGAGGCCCGACAGGATGCAGACCCCTGGGCCACCAGGACCGGTGCGCGCACCGTCGACCTGAGCGATCCCGCCGGCTTCTTGCCGCTGAACCCGGTGATCGGGCGCCTCAACCCCATCGCACCACCCGTCGAGCTCGAGGTCGTCGACCGCGAGGTGCGTGGGAGGGCTCGTCTCGGTACTGCGTACGTCGGTCCGCCCGGCCGGGTGCACGGGGGTTGGGTGGCCGCGATCCTCGACCAGGTCCTCGGACTGGCCAGCGTGGCCGCCGGCCACCCGGGCATGACCGCCTCGCTGACCGTGCACATGCGTCGAGCGACGCCGCTGCACAGCGATCTGACCGTCGAGGCGCGTCAGCTCAGCGTCGACGGGAGGAGGAGCACCGTCTGGGGCGCGATCTTCGCCGACGGCGTGCTGACGGCCGAGGCCGAAGGCGTCTTCGTGCTTCCCCGGCAGCCGCACGTGGGTGGCGCCGGCGTGGAGTCGGGGTCGGGGTCATCGCGAGCCGTCAACTAGAATGCGTTCTACTTCGAGTCGGCGAACAGCCGAGGGGACGAACGGGCATGGGTGACAGGACGCCGGTGATCGCCGGGATCGGACTGAGCGACCACCCGATCGCGCCCGAGCTCGACGCGATGCAGCACCACGTGCTGGCGATGCAGCGGGCGCTCGCCGACTCGGGCATCGAGAAGTCCGAGATCGACGGGTACATGAGCACGGGCGGTGGGCGCGGCACCGAGTCCGGCGTGGCGATGGCCGAGTACCTCGGCATCGATCACCGTTGGGTCGACAGCACCATGACCGGTGGCTCTTCGTTCGAGTTCTACGTGCAGCACGCCACGGCGGCGATCCGCGAGGGCTACTGCGACACCGTGCTCATCACCTACGGCTCCGACTTCCTCTCCCAGCAGGGACGCTCGCTCGGGACGAGCGGCTTCCAGCAGCCCGGCGAGCGCGTCGCCGGGGCGCTGCAGTACGAAGCCCCCTACGGCAACGTGCTGGTGGGCGCCTACGCGATGGCGGCCCGTCGGCACATGCACGAGTTCGGCACCACGAGCGAGCAGCTCGCCGAGATCGCCGTCGCCGTGCGGAAGCACGCGCAGCTCAACCCGAACGCCCGCTACCGCGACCCGCTCACGATCGACGACGTCGTCAGCTCGCGGATGATCGCCGATCCGCTGCACATGTACGACTGCTGCTCGATCACCGACGGCGGCGGTGCGGTGATCGTCACCACGGCCGAGCGGGCCGAGGACCTCCGCACGCCGCCGGTCTACGTGCTCGGCGCCGCCGGGGCCCAGACCCACTGGAACATCAGTCAGATGGGGGACTTCACGACGACGGCGGCTGCCACGAGCGGCCCCGAGGCCTTCGCGCAGGCCGGCGTGCGCCCCGAGGACATCGACACCGTCCAGCTCTACGACAGCTTCACCATCACGGTCCTGTTGATGCTCGAGGACCTGGGCTTCTGCGCGAAGGGCGATGGCGGCGCGTTCGTCGAGGACGGTGCCCTCGCGCTCGGCGGGAAGCTGCCGCTCAACACCGACGGCGGCGGTCTCAGCGCGTGCCACCCCGGGATGCGGGGCATCTTCCTGCTCATCGAGGCGAGCCGGCAGCTGCGCGGCGAGGCCGGCGATGCCCAGGTGCCCGATGCCGAGCTCGCCCTGGCGTGCGGGTCGGGCGGGTGGCTCTCGTGCATCGGCACGGTCGTGCTCGGGAAGGAGCACCCGTGATCGAGGTGCTCGAGCAGGGAGGGCATGGCGTGCCCGACCTCACCGACCGTCCCCTGCCCCAGGTCGACAACGTCTCGTCGACCTACTGGAGCGGAGCAGCGCAAGGAGCGCTGCTCTTCCAGCAGTGCCCGGCGTGCGGCCACCGCCAGTTCTACCCGCGCGCCATGTGCACGGCATGCGCGGCCGACACGGAGTGGAAGCAGGCCCTCGGGCGAGGGACCGTGCACACGTTCACGGTGATCCGCCAGAACATGGCATCGCCGTGGGATCGATTGCTCCCCTACGTCGTGGCCATCGTCGAGCTCGAAGAGGGTCCGAGGATGATGTCGAACATCACCCACTGCGACGTCGACGACGTTCGCGTCGACATGCCCGTGGAGTGCTATGCGGTCGCCGTGGAGGACGGGCTCGCGATCCCGTTCTGGCGACCGGTCCAGTCTGAACGAACAGAGAGAGGAAGATCAGCGTGACCGAGGTTGGATTCTGGAAGATCGCCGAGGCCGAGCCCGACAAGCTGGCCATCGTCGACCCCGACGGCAACGAGATCACCTTCGGCGGGCTCCTGGCCGACGCGAACCGCCTGGTGCACGGCCTGCGGTCGCTCGGGCTCGAGGAAGGTGACGGGGTCGCTGCGGTGCTGCCAAACGGCATCGAGATGTTCGCGCTCTACATGGCTGCCATGCAGGCGGGCTGGTACCTGACGCCGATCAACTGGCACCTCGTCGGTCCCGAGATCGCCTACATCGTGGAGGACTGCGAGGCGAAGGTGTTCATCGGCCACGAGCGCTTCGCTGACGAGTGCGTGCGGGCCGCCGACGAGGTGAGCCTCGACGCGGACCGCATCTTCGCAGTCGGCGACGTCCCCGGGGCACGGCCCTACGCCGAGCTCACCGAGGGCCAACCCGACACCACGCCCGAGAACCGGACGGCCGGGGCAGCCATGCACTACACGTCGGGTACCACCGGCCGTCCCAAGGGTGTGCGCCGGGCCCTGTCGGGTGTCGCTCCCGAGACCGTGGCGGGCAGCGGTGGTCTGCTCGGCATGTTCGGGGTGAAGCCCAACGACGACAACGTCCACATCTGCGGCTCGCCGCTGTACCACACCGCCGTCCTGGCCTTCGCGTCCAGCTCGCTCCATCTGGGCCATGCGGTCGTGCTCATGGACAAGTGGACCCCGGAGTCCATGCTCGAGCTCATCGACCGGTACCAGGTCACCTACAGCCACATGGTCCCGACCCAGTTCCAACGTCTCCTGTCCCTGCCCGAGGACGTGCGGTCGACCTACGACGTGTCGTCGCTCCGCACGATGATCCACGCCGCGGCGCCGTGCCCCGTGGAGACCAAGCGCCAGATGCTCGACTGGTGGGGTCCGGTGATCTACGAGTACTACGCGGCCACCGAGGGCGGCGGGACGCTCGTGACGCCGGAGGAGTGGCTGCGCAAGCCGGGCACCGTCGGCACGGCCTGGCCGGGTGCCGAGATCAGGATCATCGACGACGCGGGGAACGACCTGCTCGCCGGCGAGATCGGCACGGTCTACATGAAGCTGCCTGCAGCGGCGGCCTTCGAGTACTTCAAGGACAAGGACAAGACCGAGGCGAACCGCGTCGCCGGGTTCTTCACCGTCGGCGACGTCGGCTACCTCGACGAGGACGGCTACCTGTTCCTGCGTGATCGCAAGTCCGACATGATCATCTCCGGTGGTGCGAACATCTACCCGGCCGAGATCGAGGGTGAGCTGATCCAGCACCCCGAGATCGCCGACGTCGCGGTGTTCGGCATCCCCAACGCCGACTGGGGTGAAGAGATCAAGGCCGTCGTGCAGCTGGTGCCCGGCGTCGAGCCGAGCGACGGGCTCACCGCCGAGATCATGGACTTCGCTCGGGAGCGCATGGGCAAGTTCAAGCTCCCGCGGTCGATCGATTACGTCGAGGAGCTGCCCCGCGACCCGAACGGCAAGCTCTACAAGCGCAAGCTGCGCGATCCCTACTGGGAGGGCCAGGAGCGAGCGATCTGATCCTGCGAGCTCAACCCGACCTGCCGTCGGCCCCGTCCGGAGAGGGGTCGACGGTCGCCGGGCCGGCGGGAACGACGAGGCGCACCGCACGCTCGAGCTGTTCGCCGACCGCGCTGAGGTCGTCGTGTCGACCGTTGACCCAGTTCAGCAGCGTCGAGTGCCAGACCGAGCGGATCACGAGGATGATGTCCTCGCGAACGTCGTCGTCGAGGTGCTGGAGGATCGGCTCCGAGAACCCCCTGATCTGGCCCTGCACGGTCTGGGCGGCCTCGGCGACACCCTCGTCGCTCGACGCCATCGCCTTGACGAGCGCCGCGGCGAGCAGTGGCTGCCGCTCCAGGTTCCGACACGCCCGGCGGAGCACGTCCACGAGCTGGTCCGCCGGCGTGTCGCCCCGGGGCGGCGAGCGGTCGAGTCGGGCCTCGAGCTCGCCGGTCCACTCCGCCATCGCAGAGACCAGCAGGTGGTCCTTCGAGGAGAAGTAGCGGTAGATCGTCCCGAGTGCGACGTCGGCGTGCTCAGAGACGTCGCGCATCTGCATGGCGTCGTAGCCGCCCGTGGCGGCCAGCGCGATGGCCGCATCGGTCACGCGCTTGCGCCGTGCCCGCTGCTTGTCGTTGAGCAGGTCGGGTGGGACTGGTGACGCCATGGGTCTCCGCTCCTGCCCGCCGCCCGTCAGAGCGTCAGGCCCCCCGAGGGATCTCCCGGAAGGGGATCTCCCGGTCGACCTGGGGCTCCTTGGGGAGACCCAGGACCCGTTCGCCGATGATGTTTCGCTGGATCTCGTCGCTGCCGCCAGCGATCCGGATGGATGGAGCGCTGAGGAACGATTGCTGCCACGCGCCGTCGGCCGGCGCGTCGGCGTCGAGGAGCGTGGCAGCCGGCCCTTCGATCGCCAGGGCGAGCTCGGCGGTGCGCTTGAGGTGTCCGGCGTAGACGAGCTTCATGATCGAGGCCTCGGACCCGGGCGTCTCTCCGTGTGCCGTGGCCGTCTGCACCCGGTACCCGAGGAACTCGAGGATCCGAGACCGGATGTGGGTGTCCGCCAGCCCCTGGCGCACGGTGGCGTCGTGGTCGAGACCCCGCTGTCGAGCCAGCTCGACGAGGTCGTCGAAGTCGGGTCCGTTGCGACCGCCGCCGATGAGTGCTCGCTCGTTGCTGAGGGTGGTCATCGCCGCCCGCCATCCGCCACCGACGTCGCCCAGGACGTTGGCGTGCGGCACCGAGACGTCGGTCATGAAGACCTCGTTGAAGTGGGCGCCGCCGTTCATCTGGCGCAGCGGCCGGATCTCGATCCCCTGGCTGGCCATGTCAACCAGGAAGTAGGTGATGCCGCGGTGCTTGGGCACGTCGACGTCGCTGCGGGCCACGAGGATGCCCCAGTCGCTGTGCTGGGCGCCGGAGGTCCAGACCTTCTGGCCGTTGACCACCCACTCGTCGCCGTCGCGCACGGCACGGGTCGACACGCCGGCGAGGTCGGAGCCCGCACCGGGTTCGCTGAAGAGCTGGCACCAGACCTCATCGCCGTGGAGGAGCTTGGGCAGGAACCGCTCCTTCTGGGCATCGGTGCCGTGCTCGATGATGGTCGGACCGGCCATGCCGATCCCCACCGCGAAGACCCCGTTGGACACGCCGAACCGGCTCTGCTCCTGGGCGAAGATGGAGGCCTCGCGACTCGTGCCGCCGCGTCCCCCGTACTCGACCGGCCAGTTGATGCAGGCCCATCCGTGGTCAGCGAGCACGCCCTGCCACTCCTTGCAGCGCTTGACCCACCCGAGGTCGTTGAGGCCCCCACCCTCTCGGTCGGACACGAAGTCGTCCTCGCTGCCAAGGGGAGGTGCGTGCTGCTCGAGCCAGGCCCTCGCCTCGGCTCGGAACGCCGCGTCCTCGGCGGTCTCCTCGAAGTCCATCGGTGCCCCTCTGTAGCGTGGTCCAGCCGTTGCCCACCAAATACTAGAACAGATTCTACCGCGGCGCGCCGGGTGCGCTCAGCCGGCGTGGACGTCCCCCGACCACGAGCTGAACAGGGCGGCGTAGGCCCCTTGACGGTGGATCAGCTCGTCGTGGGGGCCGAGCTCGACCAGCCGTCCGCCGACGACCACGCCGACGCGGTCGGCCCGGGCCGCGGTGGAGAGGCGATGAGCGACGACCACGACGGTGCGGCCCTGCATCAGCACCTCGAGCGCCTGCTCGACGAGCAGCTCGGTGCCCGGATCGAGGCTCGAGGTCGCTTCGTCGAGGACGATGAGGGCCGGATCGGCGAGCGCGGCGCGGGCCAGGGAGATCAGCTGCCGCTCACCCGCGGAGAAGTTGGCACCTCGCTCGACGATGACGGTCTCGAGACCCTGGGGGAAGGCTTGGAAGCGCGACACGAGTCCGAGTCGTTCGATCGCTGCGTCGACCTCGGTGTCGTCAGCGTCGACGCGCCCGATCCGCACGTTGTCGCGGATCGACCCGCCGAAGAGGAACCCCTCCTGGGGGACGACGACGATGCGCTGGCGCAGGGAGGTGAGCGTGGCGTCACGCAGGTCGATGCCCGCGAAGCGCACGGTGCCGTCGGTCGGGTCGTAGAAGCGGACCATCAGCTTCGCGAGGGTCGACTTGCCAGCGCCGGTCGGCCCGACGAGCGCCAGCCGCTCGCCGGAGCGGAGGGTGAGGCTCACGTCGCGCAGGACGAGGTCCCGGCCCGTCCCGTAGCCGAACGACACGTTGTCGACCTCGAGGTCGCCCCGCGACGGCAGGTCCAGGGCGCCGGGGCGCTCGACGATCTCGGGCTGCTCGTCCAGCAGTGCGTAGAGCTTCTTCAGCGCTGCTCCGGACGCCTGGATCTGGTTGAAGAACTGGCTCAGCTGCTGGATGGGCTCGAAGACCCGCTGCAGGTACAGCACGAAGGCGCTGACCACGCCGATCGTCACCAGGTCGGCGTTCACGAGCAGGCCGCCGATGCCGAGGATGCCGGCGATGACGACGGCGTTGGAGAGCTCGATCGCCGGCGTGTAGATGGCGGCGATGCGCTCGGCGCGCAGGTGCGCCGTGAACTGGGCCTCGTTCGTGCGATGGAACCGCTCGAGGAGCGGGCCTTCCTGGGCGAAGGCCTGGACGACGCGGACACCGGACAGCCCCTCCTGCAACGAGGTGAGCGTGTGGCCGACGCGCTCGCGGAGCACGAGGTAGGCCCGGTTGGACTCGCGCTGGAACCATGCCGTGGCCCACCAGAGGAACGGGACCGCGAGCATGGTCACGATCGCGAGCTGCCAGCTCATCGTGAACATGACGGCGACGGCGCCCAGGAGGATCAGGGCCTGGACGACGAACATCACGAGCCCCTGGCTGATCAGCTGCTGGATCGCCTCGGCGTCGGCCGTGAGTCGTGACACCAGGGTGCCGGTGCGGTTGCGATCGAAGAACCCCATCGACAGGTCGGTGACGTGACGGAACACGCGGTCGCGGAGGTCGCGGAGCCAGGACTCGCCGACCCGGGCCAGGGCCAGGATGGCTCCCCAGCCGGCCACGTAGGCGATGATCGCCGTGGCGAGGAACAGGAGGCCGTCCCTGGCGATGACCGAGAGGTCGCCTTCGCGGACGCCGTTGTCGACGCCGTGGGCCAGGATGGCCGGACCGGCCAGGGTCGCTGCGGTCTGCACGAGCACGAGGACGCCGCCCACTGCCAGCGTGCCCCGCCACGGCTGCAGGCCGTGCCACGTGCGTCGGAGGATCCGGCGCTTCTCGTCGGGGTCCAGCACCTCGTCGGTGGCGGTGAGCATCCTCATGAGCTGCTCCTCACGGCGTCCCGCCTCCGTCGTCGACGGTCTGGTCGTCCTCAGCCTCGGCGAGGACCTCTCGGTAGCTGACCGAGGTGGCGAGCAGGTGGTCGTGGGTGCCCGACGCCACGATGCGACCGTGGTCGAGCAGCAGCACGCGGTCGGCGAGCGCGATCGTCGCCCGCCGGTGAGCGATGATGAGCGTGGTGCGGCCCTCCATGACCGTGCGCAGCGCGGCCCGGATCTCGTGCTCCTTCGTCGGGTCGACCGATGACGTGGCGTCATCGAGGATGAGCACGCGCGGGTCGGTGAGGATGGTGCGGGCCAGGGCGAGGCGCTGACGCTGGCCGCCGGAGAGCGAGAAGCCGCTCTCCCCGAGCGGTGTGTCGTAGCCCTCGGGGAACTCGGTGATGAAGTCGTGGGCCCCCGCAAGCCGCGCAGCCCGCTCGATGGCCTCCGCGCTCGCGTCGGGCACGGCGAAGGCGATGTTCGCCCGGATCGTGTCGCTGAAGAGGAAGGTGTCCTCGAAGACGGTGCCCACGGCCTTGCGGACGTCGGCGAGGCTCGCGTCGGCGACGTCGGCGCCGTCGATCCGCACCGAGCCCGCTTCGATGTCGTAGAAGCGGGGCACGAGACGGGCGACCGTGCTCTTGCCCGAACCCGTCGACCCCACCAGAGCGACGGCCTCGCCGCCCCTGATGTGCAGGTCGAGGTCGCGGAGCACGGGTTCGTTCGTGCCGTACCGGAAGGTGACGCCCTCGAACCGGATCTCGCCGGGACCCTCGGGCAGCGGGGTCGCCCCCGGGCGATCGAGGATCTCGGGATCGGTGGCGAGGATCTCGGCGACCCGCGCCGCCGACGCCGCACCGCGAGACGCCTGGGCGATGACCAGTCCCAGCAGGCGCAGCGGGAAGATGAGGTAGATGATGAAGACGTTGAAGGAGATGAACTCGCCGAGCGTGAGATCGCCCTCGACGATCTGGCGCCCCCCGACGTAGAGGACGGCCACGAGCCCGAGCGTCGGCAGCAGCTCGAGGAGTGGGACGAACAGCGCCCGGAGGCGAGCCATGTTCATCGACTCCTCGTAGAGCCGGCTCGTGGCTGCGGTCATGCGTTCGCGCTGCATGGGCTCGGCGCCGGAACCCTTCACCACACGGATGCCGGCGATCGACTCCTCGGACACGCTGGCGACGTCGGCCATCTCCTCCTGGACCGCTGTGGCGATGGGGTGCAGCTTCTGGGAGAACACAGCCGAGCCGATGGCCAGGAACGGCAGCGGGGTGAGCGACCACAGGGCGAGCTCGGCGTTGATGTAGAAGAGCACCGACGTCGTCATCGCGACCATCAGCACGTTGGCGCCCGTGACCGGGATGAAGACGAGCAGCGTCTGCACCTGCTTGAGGTCGACGCTGCCCCGAGACATCAGCTCGCCGGTCTGGGCGCGGTCGTGGTAGGCGAAGTGCAGGAGCTGCAGGTGTGCGTACATGCGGCGGCGGAGGTCTGCCTCGGACCGCAAGGAGATGGCGAAGGCGGCGTACCGGCGCAGACCCGTCATCAGCGCGACGAAGATGCCAGTGACGACGATGGCGATGCCCCACAGCACGAGCTCGGGCCCGTCGTATGGCTCGACCGCCGAGTCGACCGCGGTGCCCGCGAGGAGGCCGAGCCCGATCTTGCCGACCGCCCAGGAGATGGAGCCGGCGACGCCGTAGACGATCCAGCGGGTGGACGGACGCAGCGACGACCGCATCATCCGCCATCCATCGCGCCGGTGCCCGGCCGCGATCGCGGGATCGAGCACCGAGGGTGTCGGGTCGCGCCGCGGGCGGCCCGACACCTCCGCCGCGTCGCCGGCCGCGCGTGCGTCCCGCGGTTCGGTGGCGGTCATCGGGTCGTGGAGGTCGTCGAAGCCGATCGTCGAGCGGCCAGTGCGGACATCAGGTCGGGGCCGTCATCCCGCTGTGCATCCGCTCGACGGTCTCGATGTACTCCTCGACCATCTCGAACATGAGGTCGCGGACCGACTTGACCTTGTTCATGGAGCCGACGATCTGGCCGACCGGCACGAAGCCGAGATCGCTGCGGTGGGTGCGGTTGATGCGGGCGTTGGCCTCGGCCGTCAGGATGTTCTGCAGGGGCATCCCGAGCGGACCCGGGCCGGACGGATCCTCCCAGGCCTCGGTCCAGGTGTTGCGCAGGGCGCGAGCCGGCTTGCCGGTGAAGCAGCGGGTGCGCACCGTGTCGCTCGACGTCGCCGCCAGGTAGCGGTCGATCGTCTCGGGACCTGAGTTGCTCTCGGCCGAGGCCAGCCACAGCGAACCGGTCCAGGCGCCCTGGGCGCCGAGCGACATGGCGGCGGCGACCTGGCGGCCGCGACCGATGCCGCCGGCGGCGAGCACCGGGGTGCCCTCGCAGGCATCGACGACCTCCGGGACGAGGACCATCGTGGTCACCTCGCCCGTGTGGCCGCCGGCCTCATGACCCTGGGCGACGATCACGTCGACGCCGTTGTTCACGTGACGCTCGGCGTGCTGGGCCTTCCCCGCGAGCGCCGCGACCTTCACGCCGTGGTCGTGCGCCTGGTCCACCACGTCGGGCGGTGGGGAGCCGAGCGCGTTGGCGAGCAGGGCGATGGGGTGGGCGAGTGCGATCTCGACGTGGGCACGCGCCACGCCCTCGGCCCAGCCGACGACGCCGTGGGGCTCCACGTCGTCGGGGAGGGGCGGGATGTCGAAGCGGTCCATGAGCTCGTCGACGTACTCCCAGTGCTCGCTGGGGATCATCGTCCGGATGCGGGCGGCGAGATCGTCGGGGTCGTCGCCGCCCCCGCCGGTGTCGACCGACTTCGCCGGCATGACGGTGTCGACGCCGTAGGGCATGCCGTCGACGTGCTCGTCGATCCAGCTCAGCTCGATGTCGAGCTGCTCGGCGCTGAAGCCGACAGCACCGAGCACGCCGAGCCCGCCGGCACGACTGACCGCCGCGACCACGTCTCGGCAGTGGCTGAAGGCGAAGATCGGGTACTCGATCCCGAAGAGGTCGCAGATGGGTGTGTGCATGGTTCCTCCCTCGTTCCGTCCGGACGGCCGAGGACCGGCGCCCGTCGACGAAATACTAGAACCAGTTCTATCAGGCGTGCAGCGTCGGTTGCCCGTGCATCAGACCGGACGGCGCTCGTTGAGGCCCACCGTGTTCTCGAGCAGGATCTTTCGGGTGGCGTCGTCGTCGAATCGGTCCAGCTCGCCGACGTAGTCCAGCGGGTTCGGCAGCCCTTCGATGTGGGGCCAGTCGGAGCCGAAGATCACGCGATCGGGGCCCATGTGGTCGACGACCTCGTGGACGTCGTCCTCCCAGAACGGGTTGATCCAGACGTGCTCGCGGAAGGACTCGGTCGGGTCCTCGGTGAACCAGCCGGGCGACTTGGCCGCCTGGCTCCTCAGCTTGCGGAACAGGTCGGGCAGGAACGTCGAGCCGTTCTCGATCGAGGCGATGCGCAGGTTCGGGAACCGCTCGAACATCCGCTCGAGCGTGAGGGTCATCAGCCAGTCCTGGGCGGCCCGCTCGATGGCGAAGGACTTGATCGACGGCTTGGGCTTTCCGGAGCCGATGTTCCCGCCGAAGCCGTCCTCGGCGTAGCCCTGGCTCGAGTACCCGCTGTCACCGGCGTGGATGACGACGGTGACGCCGGCCTCGTTCACGCGGGACCAGAACGGATCGAAGAGCTCGTCACCGGGGGAGCGGGGACCGAGTGCGGTCCACACGGCGGCGGGCCGCAGCACGATCGTGCGGGCGTCGCGATCGAGCGCCCACTCCAGCTCCTCGATCGCGAAGTCGACGTCGCACAGCGAGATGTAGGGCGCCGCGTAGATGCGATCCCGGTAGTTGCAGCCCCAGTCCTCGTCGACCCAGCGGTTGAAGGCGCGGAACTGGGTCTTGACCGCCTCGATGTCGTGCTTGAGGAGCTCCTCGTAGAGCACGCCCAGCGTCGGGAACAGCCAGACCGAGCGGATGCCCTGCTCGTCGAGCCGCGCGACCCGGGCGTCGCGGTCGTGGTACTCGGCGGGCAGCGGTTCGCGGTCGCGGAGCATCTCGGCGGGTGACCGATCGCTGACGTTGCCCCGGAAGTAGTCGTACAGGGCACCTGGCTTCGCGATGGGGTTCCAGGTCGGGTTCGCGACGGCGTGGCTCACCTTGCCGCCGACCACGTGGTACCTGCGCCCCTCGATCTCGCACCACTGCACGCACCGAGGCTGCATCGCCTTCGGCACGTGGCGGGTGAAGGCGTCGGCGGCCTCGTAGTAGTGGTTGTCGCAGTCGAACGGCTGGTACTCCAGCACGCGGCCTCCGGCGATGGTCGGTGCGGTCTGCTCGATCGTCTCGGATTGCAACATGTTCCAGATCGTATCCACGCCGCTCGTCCGGAAGGAAGGTCCTGACGAGATCGATCAGGCGGTGCCGGCTGACAGCGGCTGGAACGCGTTCTAGGGTGGTGGTCACCACCACTGCGGCGACGCCGCGGAGACTTCGGAGGAGACGGACGTGACCCTGGTTCCCCAGACGCTCGACGAGATCAACTACTGGGATCTCGACATGTTCGAGCACGGCGATCCGCACGAGGCGTGGCGCATCCAGCGGGAGCAGGCACCCGTGTGGTGGCACGACCGTGACGGAGGCGAGCCCTTCTGGTCCGTGGCCCGCTTCGACGACGCCCTCGCAGTGCTCAGCGATCCGCTGCTGTTCAGCTCCCAGCGCGACGGCATCATCGTCCGCACGGACGCCGCGCTCGAGAGCGGTCCGCCCGGGGCGGGGCTGGGCATCCAGCCGATGATCCACACCGACCCGCCGCGCCACGCGCCCCTGCGCAGCATCATCAGTCACAACTTCCGTCCTCGCTCCATCGCCCAGCTCGAGGACCAGATCCGCGCCGCGGCGGTGGAGTGCCTCGAGCGCGCGGCGGACGAGCGAGACGTCGACTTCGTGATCGACATCGCCCATCAGGTCCCCGCAGCCATCACCTTCGCCCTCATGGGCGTGCCCGAGGACATGTGGAGCCGCCTCGCCGACCTCCAGCACCAGACGGTGACCGCCACCGACCCGGAGTTCACGCACGGTCGGTCGCCCCAGGAGGCCGCCGCGGCGGCGAGCCTCGAGCTGCACACCTACTTCGCGCAGATCATCCAGGAGCGGATGGAGGAGCCGGGCGACGACCTCCTCAGCCAGTTCCTCCAGGGGCGGATCGACGGGGAGGAGCTCTCCTGGATGCAGGTCGTGGCCGAGGCGGGCCTCCTGCTCGCCGGCGGTCTCGACACCACCCGGGCCGCTGCGTCGGCCGGCGGCATCCTGCCCCTGATCCAGAACCCCGACCAGCTGAAGCTGCTCCAGGACGACCCGTCCCTGATCGGCGGCGCGACGGACGAGTTCGTGCGATGGGCGAGCCCGATCACCTCGGAGGCCCGCACTGCGACCCGGGACTGCGAGCTCGCCGGCCAGAAGATCTCCGAGGGCGACAGGGTGGTGGTGTGGTCGCCGTCGAGCAACCGCGACGAGGCCCACTTCGAGGACCCGTACCGCTTCGACGTGCTCCGCAACCCACGGCACCTCGGATTCGCGTTCGGCGAGCACTACTGCCTCGGGGTCCACCTCGCCCGGCTCACGCTCAAGGTCGAGTTCGAGGAGCTGCTCAGCCGCTTCTCCGGATTCGAGCTGACCGGCGAGCCGGCTCGCGTGCGGTCGAACTTCGTCAACGGTCTCAAGCACCTGCCGGTGCGTCTCACGCCGAAGTGAGCGCGTCGGCGGGCAGCGCCGAGCTCGCTGCACTGCTCGCGGCCCTGGAGCATGCGCCGTCGGCGCTGCGGCGACCCGGCGCCACGGTCGAGGAGATGCGCGAGCCGGGGCGCGTCCGCGATCCCGACGGGGCGACGATCACGGCGGTCGCTGGCACTCGCTACGAGTCGGTCGATGCCGGCGGTGTCCGAGGCGAGCTCGTCACGGCCCCCACCGCCGACAGGCGGCGCACGATGCTCCATCTGCACGGTGGTGGCTTCGTGCTCTGCGGCCTCGACTCGCACCGGTCCTTCGTCTCCCACCTCTCTGCGGCCACGGGGGCGACCATCTTGCACGTCGACTACCGCCTGGCTCCGGAGCATCCCTTCCCTGCGGGCCTCGACGATGCCTGCGCAGCCCATCGTTGGCTGCTCGATGCCTTCGACGCTCCCATGGCGATCAGCGGCGACTCGGCCGGGGGTGGCCTCGCGATGGGCGTGGTGCTGCGCGCTCGCGACGAGGGCGTCCCGCTCCCGACGGGCGTGGCGCTGATCTCGCCCTGGGTCGACCTCACGTTGACGGCTCCATCGCTGCGGGCACGGGCGCAGACCGACCCACTCCTCGGGCCGGACAACCTGCGAACGATGGTCGACGCCTACCTCGCCGGTCACGATGCCCGCGATCCCCTGGCTTCCCCGCGCTTCGCCGACCTCGCCGGGCTGCCGCCGATGTTCGTCCTCGCCGGCGGGCGCGAGATCCTCCACGACGACGCCGTCGGTCTCCACGCGGCAGCGCTCGCTGCGGACATCGACGCGGTCCTGCACGTGCGCGACGACCTGTTCCACGTGTTCCCACTCTTCGCCGGGACCCTTCCGGAGGCCGACGAGGCACTCCGCGCCATCGGCTCGCACCTCGAACCCCTCTGGAGGACCCCGTGACCATCGATCAGGATGCGGCCACCGACGTCGACGTGGTCGTCGTCGGTGCCGGCTTCGCCGGCCTGTACCTGGTCCAGCGCTGCCGACAGCTCGGGCTGCGGGTGCGGGCGATCGACGCCGCCGGCGACGTCGGCGGCACCTGGTACTGGAACCGCTACCCCGGTGCCCGGTGCGACGTGCCGAGCATCGAGTACTCCTACGGCTGGTCCGACGAGCTGCAGCAGGAGTGGCGATGGAGCGAGGTGATGTCCCGCCAGCCCGAGATCCTCGAGTACCTGGGCCACGTCGCCGATCGATTCGACCTGCGTCGTGACATCACCTTCGGGACGCGTGTGCGGGCGGCGACCTTCGACGAGCGCAGTGGCGCGTGGGTCGTGGAGACCGACGCCGGCGAACAGATCACCGCCACGTTCTGCGTGATGGCCACTGGATGTCTGTCGGTCCCACTCGAGCCCGACATCCCCGGCCAGGACCTGTTCGAGGGCGAGCTCGCACACACCGGGCGGTACCCCCACGAGGGGATCGACTTCACGGGGAAGCGGGTCGCGGTTGTCGGCACCGGTTCCTCGGGGGTGCAGACGATCCCGATCGTGGCTGCTGAGGCCGCGCATCTGCACGTGTTCCAGCGCACGCCGGTGTACACGCTGCCCGTGATGAACCTGGAGCTCGTCGAGGAGGCCGACCGGTACGCCAAGGAGCACTACGAAGAGATCCGCCGGATCCAGCGCGAGTCGGTCGCCGGACTCTCGATGTTCGGTCTGCCCGCCGGGGCCAACACCGGGCTCGGTGGTCTCGTCGAGGGGGTCCCCGAGGACAGGATCCTCGAGGCCACCGACGAGCAGCTCCGCGCGGTGCTGGACGAGAAGGGTCGCGGGGTGATCTACGCCTGGGCCGACGTCAGGCTCGACCCGGAGGCGAACGAGCTCGCCTGCGAGCTGTACCGACAGGCGGTCCGGCGCATCGTCGACGATCCCGAGGTCGCCGAGGCGCTGTGTCCCGCCGACTACCCCATCGGGTGCAAGCGCCAGGTGCTCGACAGTGGCTACTACGAGACGTTCAACCGCGACGACGTCACCTTGGTGGACCTCCGGAAGACGCCACTCGAGTCGATCACCGCCCACGGGATCCGCACCACCGAGGCCGAGTACGACTTCGACGTCGTCATCCTGGCGACCGGCTTCGATGCCATCACCGGCGCCCTCGACCGGATCGACATCCGTGGTCGCAGGGGGGTGGCTCTCCGAGAGAGGTGGGCCGCCGGGCCGCGCACCTATCTGGGCCTCCAGAGCGCGGGCTTCCCGAACCTGTTCTTCGTGACCGGCCCCGGGAGCCCGTCGGTGCTCTCGAACATGATCGTCTCCATCGAGCAGCACGTGGAGTGGATCAGCGACTGCATCGCTGATCTCCGAGACCGTGGCGTGCGCACCATCGAGCCCGACCGGGATGCGGAGGACCGTTGGGTCGAGCACGTCAACCAGGTCGCCGAGGGCACCGTGCAGACCTCGCCGAGCTGCAGCTCGTGGTATCTCGGAGCCAACGTGCCGGGCAAGACGAGGGTGTTCATGCCCTACCTCGGAGGCGTCGGCAACTACCGGAAGATCTGCGATGAGGTGGTGACCGCGGGCTACGAGGGCTTCGTCCTCGACCACGTCGACGACGATCGCGCTTGCGAGAACGCGTTCTAGTTGTTAGACGTGTGTCGTGATGAGCGACACACCGGTACCCATCGACACCGTCGAGATGCCGTACGTACGAACGTTGGGACCGGTCATCAGCCGGTTCTTCACGGGGTTGCGCGACGGCGAGATCTGGGCGAACAAGACCCGCACCGGGAAGGTCCAGTGCCCTCCCTTCGAGTACGACCCCTACACGGGGGAGTCGGCCTCCGACGACTGGGTCCAGCTGGATGGCACGGGCACCGTGTCTTCGTGGGCTTGGGTCGAGGAGCCGTTGCGAAACCACCTGCTCCAGGAGCCCTTCGCCTGGTGCCTGATCCGCCTCGACGGCGCCGACACCGACCTCGTCCACGCCGTGCGGGTGGCGGACAAGGGGCAGATGGCCACGGGCATGCGGGTCGAGGCGCGCTGGCGTGACGAGCGCATCGGTCACCTGCGCGACATCGAGTGCTTCGAGCCGGCGTGAACGCCGGTGCCGACCAGGACGGAGCGCCCCTTCGGGGAGCGAGTGAGGAGAACGACGGATGAGTGACGACGTCAAGGTGCTGAACTCCGTGGTGTCGCTGGACTACGAGCGTCCACCGACGCGCGCGGCGCGCCGCTACACCGAAGCCGTGGGGGAGAAGCGGCTGATCGCCCACCGGTGCCCGGAGTGCGAGCGCCTGTACACGCCCCCGAAGGGCTACTGCCCGGTGTGCGTCGTGCTGACCACGGACGAGCACGAGATCGAGGTGTCGCCCGAAGGCGTGCTCGTCAGCTACACGGTGACCAACCCCGACAAGCTCCACCAGCAAGGTGGCAAGACATCGGCACGGGGCGACGTCATGCTCGACGGCACGCGCATCACCCTCATGGGTGAGCTCGATGGCGTGGAGGCCGCCGACGTGCACACCGGCATGCGGATGCGTGCGGTGTGGGTCGAGCTCGAGGACGGCCGGCTGCCGTCCAGCGGCGGATGGGGAGCGGTCGGCATCAAGGGCTGGGAGCCCACCGGCGAACCGGACGCCTCTCGAGAAGAGGTCCAGGAACTCTTGAAGAAGGCAGGTGAATCATGAGGGACGTCGCCATCGTGGCCTTCGCCCAGTCTCCCCTCGTCCGGCGTCAGACCGACTTCGACGAGCCGCAGATGATCATGCCCGTGGTCCGCGAGGCCTACGAGCAATCGGGGCTGGACCGCTCACAGATCGACTTCGTGTGCTCGGGAAGTGCTGACTACCTGGCGGGCCAGCCGTTCGCCTTCATCCGCGGCCTCGACGCCGTGGGCGCCTGGCCTCCACTGTCGGAGTCCCACGTCGAGATGGACGGGGCCTGGGCGCTGTACGAGGCCTGGATGATGCTGCAGATCGGCCACGCCGACACGGCGCTCGTCTACGGCTTCGGCAAGGCCTCGGCCGGGAACATGCGTGAGGTCCTCACCGTCGAGCTCGATCCGTACTACCTGGCCCCTACCGGCATCGACTGCATCTCCACCGCCGGCCTCCAGGCCCGCGCCCTGCTCGACAACAGCGACTACACCGAGCGGGACATGGCCGAGGTGGCAGCCCGCTCCCGGCGTTCGGCGATGTCGAACGACCACGCCCAGGTGAAGAAGGACGTCACCGCCGAGGAGATCCTGGCCGAGCCGTACTGGGTCGACCCGCTGCGCCCGAGCGACTGCCCGCCGATCACCGACGGGGCGGCCGCGGTCGTGCTGGTCGCAGGCGACCGGGCTCGCGACCTGTGCGAGCGACCGGCCTGGATCCGTGGGATCGACAACCGCATCGAGACGCACTACTTCGGAACGCGCGACCTGTCGAAGTCGCCGTCCACCGAGGTGGCCGGGAAGACGGTCGGCTCTGGCGATGGGATCGAGGTCGCCGAGATCTCGAGCACCTTCAGCCACCAGGAGCTGATCCTCAAGGATGCGCTCGGCCTGCAGGACTCGACCGAGATCAACCCGTCCGGGGGGCCGCTCGCCGCCAACCCGCTCATGGCCGTCGGCCTCATCCGCATCGGTGAGGCGTTCAACCAGATCAAGAACAACGGAAAGCAGCGGGTCCTGGCCCACGCCACGTCGGGCCACTGCTTGCAACAGAACCTCGTCTGCGTACTGGAAGGTGATTGAAGTGGCTGAACGCTGTGCGATCGTCGGCATCGGCCAGTCCGACCACCAACGCCGCCGTGACGACCTCTCCATGCCGGGGTTGCTCCGCGAGGCCGCCACCCGCGCCCTCGCGGACGCCGAGCTCGAGTGGTCCGACATCGACGCCGTGGTCTTCGGGAAGGCGCCAGACCTCTTCGAAGGGGTGATGCGCCCCGAGCTGTTCCTCAACGATGCGATGGGCGGAGCCGGCAAGCCGATGTTCCGCATGCACACCGCCGGCAGCGTGGGTGCACACACCGCCATCTTCGGTGCGCACCTGATCGAGTCCGGGCAGTACGAGTGCGTGCTGAGCATCGCGTTCGAGAAGCAGTCCGAGACCGACACCTCCCGGATCCTGGGTGGTGGTTCCCGTGGCGGGGCCGGTGTCGCGTTCGCGTCATCCATCCGCCAGTACATCGAGAAGTCCGGCGCACCGCCCCACATCGGTCCACTGGTCGCGGTGAAGGACCGGCTCAACGCGCTGAAGAACCCGCACGCCCAGCTGAAGATCCCCGGCATCGACATCAAGATGGTCGAGGAGTCGGAGATGGTCGTCGAGCCCTTGCGCAAGCTGGAGTGCTGCCCGACGTCCGACGGCGCCGGAGCCATCATCTTCACCAGCGAGAAGCGGATCCCCAAGACGGAGCGTCCGCCCGCATGGTTGCACGGCAGCTCAACCCGCTCGGAGGCATCGGGCCACCCGAGCCGGAGCTGGGTGAACCCGCTGGCCGGCCAGCAGTGCGCGGCCGAGGCCTACGCACAGGCCGGGATCACCAACCCGCTCGAGGAGCTCGACTGCGCGGAGATCTACGTGCCCTTCAGCTGGTTCGAGCCGATGTGGCTGGAGAACCTCGGCTTCGCCGAGGAGGGCCAGGGTTGGAAGATGGTCGATGACGACATCACCGCCTTCGACGGGGCGTTCCCGGTCAACGCATCCGGGGGTGTGCTCTCCGCCAACGCCATCGGCGCAGCTGGTCTCATCCGTTGTGCCGAGGCGGCGATGCAGGTGCGCGGCACCGCCGGCGAGCACCAGGTGCCCGACGTGCGTCGCGCCATGGGTCACGCCTTCGGCGGTGCGTCCCAGTACTTCGCCATCTGGATCGTCGGTTCCGAGAAGCCCTAGGTGCACCCGTCCTGACCTGGACGGCGCCGACTAGAACCGGTTACAGTTAGGCTTCGTCAGCGAGATGGATCCAGGGGGACCGATGCAACACGTCGACTTCGCGGTCTTCGACTGCGACAACCACTTCTACGAGCCGCTGGACGCGTTCACGCGACATCTCGAACCGGGTTTCGAGAAGCGCACGATGCAGTGGGCGGAGGTGGACGGCAAGCTCCGTCTGCTCGTCGCCGGCAAGATCAACCGCTTCATCCCGAACCCCACCTTCGACCCCGTCGCCAAGCCGGGGTCGCTCGACGAGTACTTCCGCGGGCGCAACCCGAAGGGCCAGGACACGCGCGATCTCTTCGGCGAGCTGGACCGCATGGCGGATCGCCCTGAGTATCGCGACCGTGACGCCCGGCTGCGGCTCATGGACGAGCAGGGCATGCAGGGCGCCATCTTCCTGCCGACGCTCGGCGTGGGCATGGAGCAGGCGCTCATCCACGACCCGCCCGCCCTCGTGGCCGCCTTCCGGGCGTTCAACCGGTGGATGGCCGAGGACTGGGGCTTCTCCCACCAGGAGCGCATCTTCGCTGCCCCGGTCATCACCCTGGTCGACCCCGACGCCGCCGCAGCCGAGGTCGAGTGGGCGCTCGCGCAGGACGCCCGGTTCCTGCTCATGATGCCGGGCCCCGTGATGACGCCGGCGGGAGGCCGTTCGCCGGCCGACCCGGTGTTCGACGACGTGTGGGGCCGGATCAACGAGGCCGGCGTCACGGTGGTGCTCCACGGCGGGGACTCGCACTACAGCAGCTACATCTCCGACTGGGGCGACGCCACCGAGATGCAGGCGTTCCGGCAGAACCCGTTCCGCTCGCTCGTGTCCCACAGCGCCATCCAGGACCACCTGGCGAACCTCTTGGCCCACGGGCTCTTCCATCGCTTCCCCAACTTGCGGCTGGCGTCGATCGAGACCGGATCCGACTGGGTGTTCCATCTCTTCGAGAAGCTCAAGAAGTCCTTCGGACAGACCCCGCACGCCTATGCGGAGGATCCCCGCGAGACGTTCCGACGTCACGTGTGGGTCAGCCCGTTCTACGAGGATGCGCTCGGTGACCTCCGAGACCTGCTGGGGGTCGAGCGACTGCTCATGGGCTCCGACTACCCACATGCCGAGGGCCTCGCCGAGCCCACCGCGTACGTCAAGGACCTGAAGAACTTCGACTTCACCGACGACCAGTGCCGGCTCGTCATGCGCGACAACGGTCTCGCCCTCGCCGAGCGCCAACCCGCCTGAACCAAGGAGACATGCCCATGGCCATGCCGATCGACGTCGGGATCATCGACACGATGATCGGGTTCCCCCACCCGGACATGAAGGAGACGTACCGGTTCATCACGACCCAGACGCGTGATCGCCAGTCCCGCGAGGAGTTCGAGTTCCCCGCCGAGTACATGTTCAAGGACGTGCCCGAGAAGAACCTGCGCGATGTCGATGACCCGGTCGGCGTGACCCTGGCCGAGATGGACCGATGGGGCATCGAGAGGGGCATGATCGGCGTGGGGGGGAACCGTGCCGGCACGTCGGAGCGAGCCCTGCGCGAGCATCCGGACCGCTTCATCGCATCGGCCGGCGCTGATCCGAACGAGGGCATGGAGGGCATCCGCAAGCTCCGCCAGCTCAAGGACGAGTACGACATCCGGGCCGTCAGCATGTTTCCCTCCGGCACGTTCCCGCAGGTGCCGATCAACGACAAGAAGATGTACCCCATCTACGCCGCCTGCGTGGAGATGGACATCCCCGTCTTCTGCTGTGCTGGTGTGCCGGGACCACGGCTGCGCATGGACCCGCAGCGCGTCGAGCTGATCGACGAGGTCATGTACGACTTCCCGGAGCTGGTCTTCGTCACGCGCCACGGCTGCGAGCCGTGGACCGACCTCGCCATGAAGCTGATGCTGAAGTGGCCGGGCCTGCACTACAGCACCAGTGCGTTCGCTCCCAAGCACTATCCGAAGGCCATCGTCGACTACGCCAACACGCGCGGCGCCGACAAGGTGATCTACGCCGGGTACTTCCCGATGGGGCTCTCGATCGAACGGATCATGACCGAGATGCCCAACGTCGGCTTCAAGGACGACGTCTGGCCCAAGTTCCTGCGCGGGAACGCCGCTCGGGTCCTCAAGCTCGACACCTGACCCATCCCTGACCCAATCCAACGAAAGCCGCGCGCCGCGCGCCCCGTCTCCAGGAGGACGACATGGCCACGAGCCTGAGCGATTCCGACCACTACACGATCATCTCGTCGGACACACACGCGGGTGGTAGCCACTCCGCCTACCGCGAGTACCTCGACGAGAGGTACCGCGGCGCCTTCGACGACTGGCGCGGCGGGTACAAGAACCCGTACAAGGACCTCGGCGACAAGCGGAAGCTGCGCAACTGGGACAACGAGATGCGCAACTCCCAGCAGGAGGCTGACGGGGTGGTCGGCGAGGTCGTGTTCCCGAACACGGTGCCCCCGTTCTTCCCGAGCTTCGTGCTCTTCGCCAAGCCGCCCACGCCCGAGGAGTACGAGCACCGTCTCGCTGGCGTGCGGGCTCACAACCGGTGGTTGGTCGACTTCTGCAACGAGTTCCCGGACCGGCGGGCCGGCGTGGGTCAGGTCTTCTTGAACAACGTCGAGGACACGCTCGACGACATCCGTTGGATCAAGGAGAACGGTCTGCGCGGGGGCATCTTGCTGCCGAACGTCCCGCCGGACGTCAAGTGGGTCAAGCCCCTCTACGACCGCTGCTACGACCCGGTGTGGGAGCTCTGCCAGGACCTGGAGGTGCCCGTCACGATCCACGGCGGCACCGGCAACCCCGATTACGGCTCGTATCCGGTGTCGATGTTGCTCTACATCACGGAGACCGGCTTCTACTCGCAGCGTCCGCTCACGCAGTTCATCCTCTCCGGTGTCTTCGAGCGGTTCCCGCGCTTGAAGTTCGTGATGACCGAGACCGGCTGCGCGTGGGTGCCTGCACTGCTCGAACGTCTCGACAACACCATCCGGGGGATCCGTGACACAGGCGCCACCGGGGAGATCCGCTACGGCGACGATCACGTGCTGCCTCGCGATGCCACGGACTACTTCCGCCAGAACGTGTGGATGGGCGTGAGCAACCCTGGCGTCGATGACGTCGCGGCGCGCGACGCCATCGGTCTCGATCGCTTCATGTGGGGCAGCGACTACCCCCACGACGAGGGCACCCACCCGTACACCCAGGAGCACCTGCGGTCGCGCTTCTCGGACGTCGATCCCTCCCAGGTCGAGCGGATGCTGACGCTCAATGCAGCCGAGCTCTACGACTTCGATCTCGACGCACTGGCACCGCTGGCCAAGAAGTTCGGTCCCACCGTCGGTGAGGTCAAGCAGCCCATCGACGGGATCCCCGACAAGAAGCTCGAGCGACTGTCCGGGGACATGGACGCAAACGCGATCAAGTAGGAGCCGTGTGAGGGCGGGCCGGCAGCGCACAACCCGAAGGTCGCAGGTTCAAGTCCTGCCCCCGCCACCAACTTGTGAGTGAAGGCCCAGGTCAGTGACCTGGGCCTTCGTCGTCGATCGCCCGGGCCCTCCGGCCTCAGGGTGGGGCCGTGCGCCGCCGACAGGCCCATCTGGTCGAGCTCCGTGTCGGTCGGGTCGAGCTATCGTTCGGCGACCTCGCAAGTCGAGGACCTTGCCGCTCGCCGAGAGCGGCTCGCTGCTTCCCCCAGACGTTCGGGCTTCCGGCCCGTTCTGGTGACGGACCGCTGGGTCCGGTGCCACAGACCGAAGGGGAAGTCCATGGCTCTGTGCCGTTGGTGTGAGCGAGAGATGACGACGGCGTCGTCGTGCTGCGTGGATGCGATGCACCGGGACGGGGTGCGCATCCCGATGATCCCGTGGGGGGAGGAGTTCCCGCGCTGGAGCTCCTCCCGTGAGCGTTGCGGCGACTGTGGTGTCGCTCCTGGCGGATTCCACCACCTCGGCTGCGATGTTCAGCGCTGTGCTGCGTGCGGTGGGCAGATGCTGTCGTGTGGCTGCGAGTTCGACGAGGACGAGACCCTCGGCGATGTCTTCATCGACGCAGACGGTGACCTGGGCGAGGTCCGGCGTGTCGGTGACCAAGAGGTGATCGTCCACTACAAGGACATTCCCGAGAAGGACACGACGGTCGTGGACGGCATCCCCTGTACGACAGCGCTGCGCACGGTGATCGACATCGCAGTCGACACCGAGGAGGACGATCTGGTGAGGATCGTTCGCGAATGCCTCGACCGTCGGCTCTTCGACGTCTCCGAGGCGCGGGCGCGCATCGCAGAGGACGACATGCGAGACCGTCGAGGCGCGAAGATCCTGGGCCGGACCCTCGATGCCATGGGAACGACGGATCCGCCGCGGTCAGCGTGATCGCCGGCCCATCCGGGCAGCAGAATGGGCTGCTGACCGGCTCGAGACCGATCTGCTCGCGGCCGCCAGCGCTCGTGGCAGCCTGGTCGAGTGGCTGCAGCGACGCCGTCCCAGCGAACACCGCGCGAGGTGCTCGAGGACCACCTGGCCCTGGCCGCAGCGGGCGACTGGCGGACCGATCTCGAGCGGAACGTCGCCGAAGACGTCGTGGTGCTCACCGGCTTCGGCCTCTTCACCGGCCGTGACCAGGTCCGCGTGCTCGCCGAGCTCCTCGAGGCGCAGCTGCCCGGGGCGACCTTCGAGTACACGACGGTCCTGGTGCACGGCGACGTCGCCTTCCTCGAGTGGACGGCCGCCGGGCCCGCGACCCGGGTGCGGGACGGTGCCGACTCCTTCGTGATCCGCGACGGCAAGATCGCCGTCCAGACCATCCACTACACGGTCGAGGTCACCGACGGAGACGGCTGAGGCGGCCCCGTCTACGTCGCGGGCTGGTCCTTGACGGCGAGGCAACGATCAGCGAAGGCGGCGTTGAACTGCTCGAACCCGGCGGTGGTGGGCTCGGCGATCGACCGCCAGAGCGGGCGGACGAGCAGCCCGCGGAACGTCTCGCTGTGGGTGAGCCGGGTCTGGCCGCTGGGGAGGGGCTCGAGCTCGAAGCGGTGCCGTCCGTCGAACAGGCCGGGGACGCCGAGGTGCCCGAGCCACTCGAGCAGACGGTCGGGATCGGCGGCGGTGACGGTGGGGCGAAAGGTCATCGCTCGGCCACCGGGTGGTGTGAGCCGGACCGTGAGGCGAGCTCCCTCGGTGGGCTGACCTTCGATGCTCCGCATGAACGGGTTCCACTCGGCATGGTCGGCGAAGTCCGTGAGGACCCGCCACGCGATGTCTGGGGTGACGTCGAGGACGGCGGTGGTCTGGATGGCTCGCATGGTCTGGCTCCGTGATGTCGGTGGATGTGCTGGTCCGGTCAGGGCGCCGTGCCCCACGAGCTGAAGGCGATGTCGAGGACGTCGATCAGCCGGCTGAAGGTGTCGTCGAGACTCTCCGGCAGGCCGAAGGCGCCGGCGGCCTGCTGGGTGACGAACCCGTGCAGGGCCGAGCGCAGGATCCGGATGGCGTGGATGGCGTCCTCACCCTCGAGCCCGTAGGACCGGGTGAGGGCGAAGGCCACGTCGAGCACCACCTGGGCCCGGGCGGTGAGCTCCTCGTCGTCCGCGCTCGGCGCTCGGAGCGTGGCGGTGTAGAGGCCGGGTCGTTCGGTGGCGAAGGCCCGGTAGGCGTGGGCGATGTCGACGAGCGCGTCCCGTCGGGTGCGGCCCATGGCGGCTCGTCCGAGCGCAGACGCGAGCTCCTCCAGGCCCAGCAGGGCGAGCTCGCGGCGGATCGCGTCGACGCCGTCGACGTGCTTGTAGAGCGACGGGAGCCGGACGCCGAGCCGGTCGGCGACGGCGGCGAGCGTGAGCCCGTCGAGACCGACCTCGTCGGCGACGGCAGCGGCCTCGGCGACGACGCGGGCGGGGGAGAGGCCGGCGCGAGCCATCAGCGGTGGAACCGGGAGTTGATCACTAGCCGTGAGGCTAAGAGCATTAGCCAGGGCTGTCAAGAGCAGTGTGCGCAGGCCACCTCTACGCTCGTGCACACCGAACCCAACGGAGAGAGATCGTCGTGCGCGTCGCCATCATCGGAGGACACGGGAAGGTCGCCCTGCGACTCACCCGGATGCTCTCGGCCCAGGGGCACCAGGTCACGGGCATCATCCGCAACCCGGACCACGAGCGCGACGTGGAGGCCGCCGGGGCCGTCCCGATGGTCGCGGACGTCGAGCAGCTGGGCGTCGAGGAGCTGGCGCAGCACCTCGCCGGGCACGACGCGCTCGTGTGGTCGGCCGGCGCCGGCGGTGGTGATCCCGACCGCACCCGGGCCGTGGATCGCGACGCCGCGATCCGATCGGTGGACGCGGCGGTCGCCGCGGGGGTCGAGCGCTACGTGATGGTGTCGTACTTCGGTGCCGGTCCGGACCACGGGGTCCCGCCCGACTCGAGCTTCTTCCCCTACGCCGAGGCGAAGGCGGCGGCTGACGCCCACGTGCGGCAGAGCTCGCTGGCGTGGACGATCCTCGGACCGAGCGCGCTCACGGACGAGCCCGGCACCGGATCGATCGAGGTCGGTGACGAGCTCGAGGGCGGCGAGGTCCCGCGCGAGGACGTGGCCGCCGTCGCCGTCGCAGTGCTCGACGACCCGTCCACCATCGGCGCGACCCTCGACTTCAACACCGGCCCCGTGCCGATCGCCGACGCCGTCCGGCACCGCTCCTGACCTCAGGCCATCCGGCCGAGCGTCACTCGCGGTCGACGGAGGCGAGCATCCCGGGCAGCTCGACCCAGGGCTGGCGATCGACGCACCACACCTCGACGGTGGGGCGCACGTCCGATCGATCGTCGAGGCTGCCGGCCTTCACGGCCACGACGCCGTCGGTCTGCACGAGCTCGGAGACGATGGGCGAACCGCACGTCCCGCAGAACTTGCGGTTGACGTACTCGCCGTCGTCGTCCTCGCCGGTCTCCACGTAGGTCTGCAGCGTCCCCGACACCGCGAGCTGGGACTCGTGGACGACGAGGTTCACCGAGAACGCGCCGCCGCTCTGGCGCTGGCAGTGGTCGCAGTGGCAGACGGCGGTGGCGATGACGTCGCCGGTCAGCTCGTAGATCACCTGGCCGCAGAGGCATCGTCCGGTTCGGGTCATGGCCGGATCGTAACGGTGGCCCCCGCTCGACGATGGACCCCGGGTCAGGGTGCGAGGAGCGCGTCGTAGACGTCGACGTAGCGCTGCACCATCGTGGCCCGGTCGAACCGCTGGCGAGCCGAGGCGCGGATCCGGGCGCGGTCGAGGGAGGCGGCCTCGTCGACGGCGGTGACGGCGTCGTCGACGTCGCGGGTCAGGAACCCGTCGACGCCGGGGCGGATCAGCTCGCCCATCGAGCCGCGGTCGTGGGCGATGACCGGCGTCCCGCAGGCCAGCGCCTCGGCGACGCTGTAGCCGAAGGGCTCGTCGAAGTCGATGAGGTGCAGCAGGGCGTGGGCGCCGCCGAGGATCTCGGACCTCCGGGTCCCCTCGACCGGGCCGAGGTAGCGGACGCGACCGTCGTCGAGATGGGGGAGGACCTCATCGTGGAAGTACCGCTCGTCCTGGACGATGCCGGCGATGTCGAGGCGACGCCCTGTCCGGTGGGCGACCTCGATGGCCTGGGCGGCGCCCTTGTCGGGATGGATGCGGCCGAAGAACACGAGGTGCTCGCCGGGGTCCGGGTGGAGGCCGAGGGCGTCGACGTCGATGCCGTGGTGGATGGTGGCGGCGTAGGTCAGCCGCGGGTGGCGGTCGGCGTCGCTGATCGCCACGTAGGTCGTGGTGGCGTCGTATCGCTCGTAGACCGGGACGATGGCGGGCGAGGAGAAGCCGTGGATCGTGGTGACGACGGGGGTGTCGACCAGCCCGCTGTAGGTCAGCGGGAGGAAGTCGAAGCCGTTGTGGATGACGTCGAAGTCCGCGGCTCGCTCGAACACCGAGGCGATGTGCAGGCACTCGGCGACCTTCGGATCGATGGTGTCGTCCTCGGACCACCCGGTGGGGGAGGTGGCATGGAGGGCGGCGTCGGTGATCGAGTCGCCGGTGGCGAACAGGGTGACGTCGTGGCCCAGGGCGACGAGGCCCTCCGTCAGCAACGAGGCGAACAGCTCCCACGGGCCGTAGTGGACCGGCGGCGTGCGCCAGGCGATCGGCGCGAGCACGGCGATCCGCAACGGGGATGTCGTGCTCCCTGGTTGCGAGGCGATGGTCGAGCGTACCCAGGAGGGGCCGGGGCCGGACGGGCGTAGGCTCGGGGCATCCCTCCTTGGGGGAGTCGCCATGCTTGGGTCCGGACGGCCGAGAACGGTCCGTCACCCTCCGCAGGCCCGACGCCTCGCCTGAGCCGATCATCGGAGCGCTCGTGCCAGGCCCCCTTCCATCGCACCCGTCCCCCGGTTCCACCGCGCCCGCGTCCCGCACGTTCGGCATGGTCGGGACCTTCCCGCCGACCGCCTGTGGCATCGCCACCTTCTCCGCTGCGCTGTCGGCCGGCCTGATCGCCGTGGGCCACTCGGTCGACGTCGTGCGCGTCAACCCGCACGAGGGTCTCGACGATCCGCTGGTCCTCGCGTCGCTGACCGGCCCACCAGGGCCGTGGGGGTCCGGCATCGAGGTCCTGGACCGCACCGATGTGGCCATCGTCCAGCACGAGTACGGCATCTACCCGGGCTCCGACGGGGACGAGATCCTCGATGTGGTCGAACGGCTGCAGGTGCCGACGGTGATCGTGGCCCACACGGTGCGCCAGACGCCGACGGACGGCCAGCGCCGCGTGCTGACCGAGCTCTGCGCCGTCGCGAGCGCGGTCGTGGTGATGACCCGCAGCGGGCGGGAGCGCTTGATCGACGGCTACGGCGTCGACCCGTGCAAGGTCCACGTGATCGCCCACGGAGCTGCGACCCCGCACGTCACCGCACGGCCTCCCGCAGGCCGGGGCCGACCACGCCTGCTCACCTGGGGCCTGCTCGGTCCGGGCAAGGGCATCGAGTGGGCGATCGACGCCCTGCTCGAGCTGGGTGGGATGCACCCCTTCCCCGAGTACCTGGTCGCCGGCGCGACCCACCCGAAGGTGAAGGAGCGCTCCGGCGAGGAGTACCGGAACATGTTGATCACGCGGGCGTGGGCCACCGGCGTCTCGCCCCACGTCTCCTTCGACGACACCTACCGCGACCTGCCGGCCCTCACCGAGCTGATCACCTCGGCGGATCTCGTCGTGCTCCCGTACGACTCCGAGGAGCAGGTCACCTCCGGCGTCCTCGTGGATGCCGTCGCCGCCGGCCGCCCCGTCGTGTCGACGGCGTTCCCGCACGCCACCGAGCTCCTCGCGTCGGGTGCCGGCATCGTCGTCCCGCAGCGGGACCCGGTCGCCCTGGCCTCCGCCATCCGGTCCGTGCTGACCGACCCCGGCCTGGCGGCCGACATGGCCGCCGAGGCACGGCGTCTCGCCCCCGACCTGTCGTGGGGCGCCGTGGCCGGCCAGTACGCCGAGCTGGCCCAGCGCCTAAGCGCCGATGACCGGGCCTCGACCCGATGACCGCCACCCTGCCCGCCGGGCCCACGGTGCCGAGCCCGAGCTTCGACCACCTCCTGGCGATGACCGATGGGATCGGCACGTTCGAGCACGCGGAGTTCGCGGCGCCCCGCCGCGACCACGGCTACTGCACGGACGACATGGCCCGGGTGCTCACGGTGGTGCTCCGCGAGCCGTCGCCGACCCCCTCGGTGCGCGCCCTGGGTCGGACCGCCATGCGCTTCCTCGTGCGGTCCCAGGACGTGGCCGGCCGCTCGCGCAACCGGCGTGACGTCGACGGCGGCTGGCGCGACCGGTACGGCGTGGAGGACTGCTGGGGTCGCAGCGTCGCCGCATTCGGCATGGCAGCGAACCGGGGCCGCGACGACTGGATGCGCCAGATGGGCATGGCGTCGTTCGGCCACGCCATCGAGCAGCGCTCCGGTCACTTCCACGCCATGGCCTTCGCCGCGCTCGGCGCGGCCGAGGTCCTGCAGGCGGATCCGCACCACTACGGCGCACGAGCGCTGCTCGAGGATGCGGTCACCGCCATCGGCCCGCCGAACGATGACCGCGCCTGGCCGTGGCCCGCGCCCCGCCTGACCTACGCGAACGCCACGGTCGCCGAAGCCCTCATCGCTGCCGGGGACGCCCTCCACCGTCCTGACGTCGTCGAGCACGGCTGCGCGCTGCTGCGCTGGCTGCTCGAACGGGAGACGCTCGACGGGCACCTGTCGCTGACGCCGGTCGACGGTGCCGGACCCGGCGACGTCGCGCCGCAGTTCGATCAGCAACCCATCGAGGCGGCGGCCATGGCCGACGCCTGCGCCCGGGCCGAGGCGGTCACCGGAGACCCGAGCTGGGGTCGTGGCATCGACCTCGCCATCGGGTGGTTCCTCGGCGACAACGATGTCGGCGCCGTCATGTGGGATGCCGAGACCGGTGGCGGCTACGACGGCATCCACGATGCCGGGCCGAACCTGAACCAGGGCGCGGAATCCACCATCGCGCTGATCTCCACGCTGCAGCACGCCCGCAACCGGACGTCGGTGACCGGGTGACCACGGAGCTGGCCGTGCGCCAGCCGCTGCGGTTGCACGCGGATCCGACCCGCGTGATCGCGAAGCTGTTCGTGCCCGGACACCCCGAGCCGCGCGGTGGGCGACAGGTGTCGGATGCCGTCAGCCACGTGCTCGACCTCGGCGACGAGCAGGTTGCCGACGGCCTCGCCGAGCTCGTCATCCGCTTCGGCGCCCGCCACCGAGACCTCCGCGCCACGTTCGAGCGCCACGCCGAGCGGATCGCCAACCGGCTCCCTGAGGGAGCCGCCCTGACCGAGGAGCGCCGGCTGCTGCTCGGTGCGACGTTCACCCACGAGTACAGCATCGAGGCCGCTGCGCTCTGCAACCCGTCGTTCGTCGCCGCGCCCAGCCAGGCCGGCGCACGCGCCGGAACGCTCGACCTGGTGATGAGCACCCGCGGGATCGGCGAAGGTCACCGGTCCTCCATCGGCTTCCGGACTGCATCGGTCGACGAGCGCGGCCAGGTCACCATCGACGAGCGGGGACCGTTCGCCGGCGCCGGCAGGCTCTCGTCCGGGACGCTCCACGCCGATGCCTTCCGAGGGATGGCGCGGCGGGTCCGTGACGACGTCGAGGCCACGACCTGGGTCCTGGATGCGCTCGGCGACGAGTTCACGAGGGCCGAGCTCGACGGCCGCCTCGCCGAGCTCGAGGGCCAGGACGACACCCGCCCGGGCGTGGCGAAGACGGTCCGACGCCTGCGAGCGCTCGCCGAGCGGGGCTACTGCGTCGACTTCGACCCGTCCTCCCCGATCGACGAGCGGGTGCTCTACCCGGTGACGAGTGCCGAGGTGAGCGGCGTCGAGGATGCTCGCTTCGTCCGCTTCGAGGACGACGACCGGGTCGTCTACTACGCCACCTACACGGCCTACGACGGACGCGACATCGGCCAGCAGCTGCTCGAGACCGCCGACTTCTCCACCTTCGAGGTCTCGCCGCTGCAGGGGGCGGCCGCCAGCAACAAGGGCCTCGCCCTGTTCCCCCGGCGCATCGACGGCCACTTCGTCGCACTGTCCCGCCACGACGGCACGAGCAACGCCGTTGCGGTCACCGACGACATCCGGCACTGGCCGACCGCGACGGCGCTGGGAGGCCAGGCGAAGCTCTGGAGCTCCATCCAGGTCGGCAACTGCGGCCCCCCGATCGAGACCGACGCCGGCTGGCTGGTCCTCACCCACGGCGTCGGACCGATGCGCACCTACTCGATCGGCGCCTGCCTGCTGGACCTCGACGACCCGACGCAGATGATCGGCGAGCTGGCCGAGCCGCTGCTCACCCCCGGTCCGGACGAGCAGGACGGCTACGTGCCGAACGTCGTGTACTCCTGCGGCGCCGTGCGCCACGGAGCGAACCTCGTCATCCCCTACGGGGTGGGGGACTCCTCCATCGGGTTCGCCTCCGCGGACATCGACGACGTGCTCGGCGCGATGTCCGGCTGCTGATGGTGCACGGCGGCGCGTCTCAGCGGTCCGTCCAGTCGACCCAGTCGACGCCGGTGATCCGCACGTAGTCGGAGACGGCGGCCCCGAGGGTCGAGTAGTGGCGGTCCGGGCCGAAGCGCTCGGCCATCCCGTACCGGGCCAGGCGGTCCTTGACCGTGCCCTTCAGGCCGGCGAACACGAGGGTCACACCCTGCTCCGCCAGGGCGTCGTCGAGGAGGGCGAGTGTCTCGGCACCCGTCGAGTCGATGTCGCTGATGGGGTCTCCGACGATGACCACCCAGCGCACGGGGGTGGGGGAATCGGCGACGGTGTCGCGCACGACGTCCTCGAAGAAGCTGCAGTTGGCGAAGAAGAGCGGGGCGTCGAAGCGGACCATCACCAGTCCGGGCACGCGCCGGCCGTGCGGGTGACGAGCGCGGTCGTGGTAGCCCTTGCGACCGTCGACGCGCACCAGCTCGGCGGAGTGCGGCCGCCACGCCCGGGCCACGAAGGCCCCGAGCGACAGGACGACGGCGATGGCGATGCCCTCGAGGACGCCGAAGACGACCACGCCGGCGAAGGCTGCGAGGCTCAACCAGCCCTCGGTCCGGTTCATCGACCACAGCTGCACCACGCCACGGACATCGGCCACCCGGAGCACCGCTGCGATGACGACCGCCGCCAGCGCTGCGGAGGGCACGTGGCTCGTCAACCCGGGAGCCACGAGGAGCAGGAGTGCGACGACGGCGGCGCCGACCACGCTGGTGAGCTGGGTCCGAGCCCCGCTCTCGCGGGCGACCGGGGTGCGCGAGGAGCTGGCGCAGATGGGGAAGCCGCCCAGCGCACCGCACGCCAGGTTCGCCGCCCCCACTGCCACCATCTCCTGGTCCTTGTCGACGTCGTGCCCGTCGGCCATGGAGAAGGTGCGGCTGAGCACGCTGGAGTCGCCGAAGGCCACGATGGCGATGCCTGCGGCAGCCGGTACGAGCTCGAAGACGTCGCCGAACCGCAGGTGGTCGAGGCTCGGCGCCGGCACCCCGCCGGGGAGGGACCCGATGACCGCCACGTCGAGGTCGGCGGTGACGACGACCACGGCGCTCGCGAGCACCGCGACGAGCATCCACGGGATGCGCGGTGCGACCTCCCGCAGCACCACGATGCCGACCAGCGCGCCGACGCCGACGCCGGCGGCGACTGCGGACACCGCGCCGTCTCGGATGCCGTCGATCAGTCCGCGGACCTCGTCGTCGATGCCGCCGGCCTCCACGCTGAAGCCGAGGAGCTTGGGGACCTGGCTGAGCGCCACGACGACCGCGATGCCGTTGAGGTACCCGATGCTGATCGGCTTCGAGACGAGGTCGGTCACGAAGCCCAGGCGCAGCAACCCTCCGAGGATCAAGATGACGCCGACCATCAGGGCGAGCAGGCCGGCGAGGCTCACGGCACGGTCCGTGTCGGCCAGGGCCAGCGGCGCGACGGCGGCGCCGATGACGGGGGCCAGCGATGAATCCGGTCCGAGGATCAGGGTTCGCGATGGGCCGACGACCGCGTAGGCCAGCAGCCCGGCGATGGTGGCGTAGAGGCCGGTGACCGGTGGGAGGCCGGCGACCTCGGCGTAGCCCATCCCGGCTGGCACCAGGAGCGCGCTGAGCGCGAGCCCGGCGACGACGTCGTGGCGGAGGTCGGTGGCCTCGTAGCGGCGGAACGCCGCGAGCCCGGGCAGGACGTCGCTGAGCTTCCTCGTCATGCGAGCTCAGGACCCCACTGCGCCAGGCGGCAACCCCCAGCCGGGCTCGTAGCCGAGCACCTCGGCCGCGGACCGGGTGGTGAAGCGGTCGAGCACCACCTCGAAGCTGTCGAGCGGGACCAGGGAGGGGTGGTCGACCCCCGCCGCGCCCGCGAGGGAGGCCATCTCGGCCCGCAGCCCCTTGATGTAGGTCCCGGCGCGCACCGACTTCAGCGTGGGGTCGAGGCCTCGGACCAGCCAGGCGTTCTGCGTGGCGACACCGGTCGGGCAGTGGTCGGTGTGGCAGCGCTGGGCCTGGATGCAGCCGATCGCCAGCATCGCCTCCCTCGCGACGTTCACCCCGTCGCACCCCATCGCGAGCGCGAACACCGCGGAGATGGGGAACCCGAGCTTGCCCCCGCCGAAGAAGGCCACGCCGTGGTGCAGCCCCTCGCGAGCGAAGGCCTTGTAGACGGTCGGGAAGGCTTGGACGAACGGGAGCGCCACGTGGTCGCTGAAGGCCAGGGGTGCCGCGCCCGTCCCGCCCTCGCCGCCGTCGACGGTGACGAAGTCGGGGCCGCGGCCCGTGGTCGCCATGTGGGCGGCGAGCTCGCTCCAGAAGGCGGCGTCGCCGACCGCGGACTTGATGCCCACCGGCAGGCCCGTGGCCGCGGCGATCCGCTCGACGAAGTCGACCAGCCCGGGGACGTCGTCGAACTCGGGATGGCGGCCGGGGCTGGCGACGGTGACGCCCGGCTCGACGCCGCGGATCTCGGCGATCTCGCCCGAGACCTTGGCTGCGGGCAAGAGGCCGCCCATCCCCGGCTTCGCGCCCTGGCTGAGCTTCACCTCGATGGCCCGCACCGGGTGGCGCTCGACGGTGGCGACGACCTTGTCGAGGTCGAACTGACCGTCGGCGTCCCGGGCGCCGAAGTAGGCGGTGCCGAGCTGCCAGACGAGGTCCCCGCCCTTCAGGTGGTGTGAGCTGATCCCGCCCTCACCGGTGTTGTGGAGGCAGCCGGCATCCGTGGCACCGCGGTTCAGGGCCTCGATGGCCGGCCCGCTCAGCGACCCGAAGCTCATGGCCGCGACGTTCACGACGGACCCGGGCGTGAAGGCGCCCGGCCGCTTCCGCCAGGCCCCGACGACCTTGCGCACGGCCACCTCGTCCCCGTAGAGGTCGACCGGGAACGGCGACTGGCGCAGCAGGAGGTAGCCGGGGGTGTCGATGTCGTTGTCGGTCCCGAAGCCGAACTTGTTGTTCTCCGCCTTGGCCGTCGTGTACACCCACCGCCGCTGATCGCGGGTGAAGGGCCGTTCCTGGTCGTTGTCGGTGACGATGTACTGGCGCAGCTCGGGCCCGATGTGCTCGAGCATGTAGCGCAACCGCCCGATCAGCGGGTAGTTCCGCATGATGGCGCTCCGGCGCTGGGTCAGGTCGTAGCCGGCCAGCGCCACCGCAGCCGCGACGAGACCTGTGCCGATCCGTCGGGGCGTGGAGGTCACGGCGTCGAACCGTATCGACGTCGGGGTCGGCCGGCTCATCCCGCGGCTCGCTCAACGCTCGTAGACGGAGACGTCGACGGCCTTGATGCTGGCCCAGACCTGCTGGCCGGGGCGGAGGTCGAGGGTGTGGGCGGCGGTGGCGGTGACCTCGGCGGTGAGGCTGATCGGCCCGGAGAGCCGGACCCGGATGCGGTCCCGGTCGGCCTCGAGGTCGGCGACGGTGGCCGCCCAGACGTTGCGGGGGCTGCCGTCGGGCCGCTCGGCGTACAGCGCGATGGCCTGCGGGCGGATGGCCAGGGCCACGTCGCCGCGGGGGACGTCGTCGTCCGCGGCGACCGTCAGCTCGCCGCCGTCGGCGAGGTGCACGGTGCTGCCGTCGAGGCGCCCGTGGAGGAGATTGATCCCGACGAGGTCGGCGACGTAGCGGGTCGCCGGCCGGCTCGTGATGTCGGCGGCGGTGCCGGTCTGGGTGATGCGGCCGTCCTCGACGATGACGAGCCGGTCGGCGAGGATCAGCGCGTCGATGGGATCGTGCGTGATGAGGATCCGGGCCCCCTCGAACGTGGTGAGGTGGCGGCGCAGCTCGGCCCGGACGTGGACGCGGGTGCTGGCGTCGAGCGCCGCGAGGGGTTCGTCGAGGAGCAGCAGCTTCGGGTTGGTGGCGAGCGCGCGTGCCAGCGCGACCCGCTGGGCCTGGCCTCCGGACAGCGCCGAGGGCCTCGACCGGGCGTGCTCGGCGAGCCCGAAGCGGTCGAGCCACGCGTCGGCCTGCTCGTGGGCGGCGGCCTTGTCGATGCCGCGCGAGCGGAGGCCGAAGGCGATGTTGTCCCGCGCGCTCATGCGGGGGAAGAGGAGGTAGTCCTGGAAGACGACGCCGATGGGGCGACGCTCGCTCGGCACGAACGTGGCGCTGTCGGGGCGGTCGAGGACGGCGCCGTCGAGGGTGATGCACCCGCCGTCGATGGGGACCAGGCCGGCGAGGGCGCGGACGATGGTGGTCTTGCCGGCCCCGTTGGGTCCGAGGATGGCGACCGCCTCACCCGTGTCGGCCCCGAGCGCGACGTCGAGGTCGAGGTCTCCGAGGCGCAGCCGGATCGCCGCGTCGAGCGTGCTCATCGGAGCCAGCGATCGCGGAGCGGGATGAGCACGGCGAGGGAGACGGCGATCAGCACCAGGGAGAGGGCGATGGCGGCGTCCCGGTCGGACTCGAGGGCGAGGAACACCGCGAGCGGCATGGTCTGGGTGCGGCCCTGCAGGTTGCCCGCGAAGGTGACGGTGGCGCCGAACTCGCCCAGGGCGCGGGCCCAGCACAGCACCGCGCCGGCGAGCACGGCGGGCATGGCGTTCGGGACGGTGATGCGCCTGAAGATGGTCCAGCGGCTCGCGCCGAGGGTGGCGGCGGCATCCTCGTAGCGCTCGTCCGCCGAGCGGAGCCCGGCTTCGACGGTGATGACCAGGAACGGCATGGCCACGAAGGTGTTGGCGGCGATCACCCCCCACAGCGAGAAGGGGAGCAGGAAGCCCGTGCCGTCGTAGATCGGCTCGCCGAGCAGGCCCCGGCGGCCGAACGCGAACAGCAGGGCGGCGCCGCCGACCACCGGCGGCAGCACCATGGGCAGGGTGACCAGGGCGCGGACGACCGCCCGGCCGGGGAAGTCGGTGCGGGCCAGCACCCAGGCGAGGGGGACACCGACGAGCAGCGAGAGCACGGTCGCGACGAGGGCGCTGACGAGGCTGAGGCGGAGGGCATCGGTGACGACGGGGTCGCCGAGGAGGCGCCCGAGGTCACCCCACGGCGTGCGCTGCAGGAGCGCCACCAACGGCAGGACGATGAAGGCCACCCCGACCGCGGCGAGGGGCAGCAGCACCCACGGGGCCCGGTTCCTGGTCCGACGTCGCCTCATGCCCGCTCGAACCCCGCCCGCTCGAGGACGGCCTGCCCCTCGTCGCTGCGCACGAGCTCGACGAACGCCGCGGCGAGGTCGGCGTCCCCGGAGCCGGTGACGGTGCCGATGGTGTACGACGTGCTGACGTCGATCTCCGCCGGGAGGTCGATGCCCTGCACGCCCCCACCTGCGGCGAGCACATCGGTCACGTACACCAGCCCGGCATCGAGCTCGCCGGCCTCCACCTTGGTGAGCAGCGCCCGCACGTCCGGCTCGGCGGTGTCCGGTGAGGGCGTCACGCCGGCGGCATCGAGGGCCTGGCGTCCGAGGACGCCGCAGGGGACCTCCTCGGCGCAGAGCCCGATCAGCAGGTCCGGGTCGGCGAAGTCCGCGAGGCCGTCGACCGCGGCCGGGTTGCCGGCGGGCACGGCGATCTGCAGTCGGTTCGTCGCGAACACCGTCGCCGACCCCACCTCGCCGGCCTCGATCACCTCGTCCATGTTCGCCACGTTCGCAGAGGCGAACACGTCCGCCGGGGCACCGGCGAGGATCTGCTCGCGCAGCGACGACGACCCAGCGAAGCTCAGCTCGACCGACGTGCCCTCGTGGGCGGCCTCGAACGCCTGGGCCAGCTCGGTGAAGGCATCGGACAGCGATGCGGCCGCGAACACCGTGACCGAGCGGCCTGACGTCGCCTCGGAGGTCGCGTCATCACCGCATGCCGCCAGGGCGAGGACCGCGATCAGGCTCGCGGTGAGGATGGCCAGCCGTCGCATCGCGCCCATCCTCCCGCGCCCCGCCGGTCGGCGGCGACACGAACATCGTCGCGACGGCGAGGAGGACCGAGACCGCGCCGAGCGCGTTGAGCACGGGCGTGTAGGAGTCGAAGAGGTCGAGCCCGAGGGAGACGATGAGCGGACCGACCGCGCTGGCCCCCACGCCCGCAGCCATCACCACGCCGCGGATCTGGCCGATGGTGGCGATGCCGAACCAGCGGGGGAGGGCGGTGGCCTCGATCGTCCGGATGGCGGCGCCGGACGCGCCGAGCGCAGCGCCGTAGGCAGCCGCGGTCACGGTGCTGCCGATGGTCTGCACGAGCACCGGCGAGGCCCCGAGCACGACGAGCGCGATCGCCGTGAGCAGTCGGGGTGACACCTGGTCGGCGACCCGGCCGGCGGCGAGCGCGGCGACGGCTCCGGCGATGGTGAGGGGGAGGAAGGCCGCCGCAGCCTCTGTGGTGCTGAGCCCCTGTCCGGTGAGCAGGTCGATGTGGTGGAACATCAACCCGGTGCCGATGAGCGCCGCCAGGGCGGCGGCGCCGGTCATGGCGAGGAACGCGGGGTGGCGGACGACGTCGCGCACCGGCCAGGACGGCGCCGGCGCGACCGCCGGCGGTCGCGGTCGGGTCCTCGCAGCATCGGCTCGAGTGGTGTCGGTGGCGAAATCGTCGGTCGCTGGGTCGTGGTCGTGGCGCGGGTCGCGGATGAGCCAGCGTCCGAGCGGCAGCACGATGGCCCAGGCGGCGAGACCGAGGACGATCCAGGACGTCCGCCACCCGACGAGGGCGATCAGCGCGGCCGAGCCGATGGGGACGAGGGACATGAGACCGCTGCCGGCGGCCGCCTTGATGCCGTTGGCGAACCCGCGGCGCTCGTCGAACCAGATCGCGACGGTGGTGGTCGCCGTGAGCGTGAGGGCGCCCTGGCCGAGGATGCGGGTGCCGGCGAAGCCGATGGCCAGCGTCACGAACCCGGTCACGCCGGCCATCGCGATGAGCACGGCACCGAAGCCCGAGCCGAACAGCAGCGTGGCGGTCCGCACGCCGCGACGGTCGATGAGCCTGCCGGCGGCGGGCATGGTGAGCGCCCCGGACAGGGTGCCCAGCAGGTACGCGGACGAGACGGCGGACCGGGAGAGGTCGAGGTCGGACGCGAAGTGGTCGACGAAGACCGAGATCCCCACCGTCTGGCCCGGAGCCGTGGCGCCTTGCAGGACGATGGCCCCGGCGAGCACGTACCACGGGAACCGGCCGCTGTTGCGGTCCGGTGCTGCCGTGGTGGTCTCCACCAGCTCGGACGGGGTCGCGGTCATCGGCGGCGTCAGTGGCCGTTCACGAGCCGCCCGGTGAGGCCGTTGTGCAGCTCGTGGCTGTGGTCGTTGAGCCCGATGAGCTCGACCTCGACGCCGCGGGCCTCGAACTTGTGGACGACGGCGTCGAGGGTGGCGACGGCCGAGGAGTCCCAGACGTGGGCGTCGGTGAGGTCGATGACGACGCGGTTCACGTCGTCGTCGTAGTCGAAGGAGTGGACGAGCTCGTTGGTCGAGGCGAAGAACAGCTCGCCGGTGAGGGCGTAGACGCGCTCGCCGCCCTCGGGGTCGAGGACGCTGGTGACGTCGACGAGGTGGGCGACCCGGCGGGCGAAGAAGACGGTGGCGAGCACGACACCGGCGATGACGCCGTAGGCGAGGTTGTGGGTGAGCACGACGGTGAGGACGGTGACGCCCATGACCGCGGTCTCGGTCTTGGGGGTCGAGCGGATCGTGGAGGGCTTGAGGCTCGTCCAGTCGAACGTCGCGACGGCGACCACGATCATCACCGCGACCAGCGCAGCCATGGGGATCATGGCGACCAGATCGCCGAAGACGAGGATCATGACGAGCAGGAAGATGCCGGCCGAGAAGGTGGAGAGGCGGCTGCGGCCACCGGACTTCACGTTGATCATCGACTGGCCGATCATGGCGCAGCCAGCCATGCCGCCGAGGAAGCCGGTGGCGACGTTGGCGATGCCCTGCCCCCGGGACTCGCGATCCTTGTCGGAGCGGGTGTCGGTGACGTCGTCGATGATCTGCGCGGTCAGCAGCGACTCGAGCAGGCCGATGAGGGCGAGGGTGATGGCGTACGGCGCCACGATCGACAGCGTCTCGAAGGTGAACGGTACGTCGGGGAGGCCGAAGAACGGGAGGGCCGTGGGCAGCTCGCCCATGTCGCCGACGGTCGGGAGGCCGAGGTCGAAGACGAAGGCGGCGCTGGTGAGGGCCACGATGGCGACCAGCGGGGCCGGCACGGCGGTGGTGAGCCGCGGGACGCCGTAGATGATGCCCAGACCGGCAGCGATCATCGCCCAGACACCCCAGGCCTCACCCACGAAGTGGTCGAGCTGGGCGAGGAAGATGAGGATGGCGAGGGCGTTCACGAACCCCACCATCACGGTGCGCGGGATGAAGCGCATGAGGCGCCCGACGCCGAGCGCACCGAGGGCGAACTGGAACACGCCGGTGACGATCGTGGCGGCGAAGAGGTACTCGACGCCGTGGTCCCGGATCAGCGGGATCATGACCAGCGCCATGGCGCCGGTGGCCGCGGAGATCATGGCCGGGCGTCCGCCGGTGAACGAGATGATCACGGCGATGCTGAAGCTGGCGTAGAGGCCGACCTTCGGGTCCACGCCGGCGATGATCGAGAAGGCGATGGCCTCGGGGATGAGGGCCACGGCGACGACGAGGCCGGCGAGCAGGTTCCCCTTGATGTCGACACCCCAGCCGCCGCCGAAGCGAGCCAGCCGGCTGCGGGCCGGGGCGTCGTCCAGGGCGCTGGGCGTGATGAGGTCGTTGGGGGCGGTGAAGCCGGAGGGCATGCGTGCGCTTTCGGGTTCTCGAGCTCGCGCACGAACGGGGGCCGCGACGAACCGGGGGAGGTCAGAGGGGGACGAGCCCGGAGGCCGGAGTCGGCCGCCGCAGCAGGGCGGCACGGCTTCACCAGAGGACTCGCTGGGCACGGCGGTGAGCCGGTGCCGGTCAGCAACCTACCTGAACGTGAGGGTAGAGACGCGCGCCGCTCTTTGTGCCGTTGGTCACTGGCCGAGGTCGCGGTCGATCGTCGGTACCCTCCGTTGGCGTGGACGAACTGATCTGCCCGGGCTGCCAGTCCGACGAGCACCTCTCCGGCGAGCGCGACGGCGAGGTGATCCACATCACGTGTTCGGCCTGCGACGTCTCGTGGGACCGTGACCTCACGCCACGGTGCAAGACGTGTGGCAACGAAGACGTCCGGTCAGCGGCACAGGCGGTGTGGGAGAAGTCCCGCGGCACCCAGCTCTCGATCGTGTCGGTCCACACCGTGCACCTCTGCCCGGACTGCGACGCCGACAAGCTCGACCGGGTGCGGGAGAGCAACACGCCGCTCCCGCCCGACGACAACCCGGCCGCCGGGATGCGCTGACGTTCAGCGCCAGGTCACCGCCGGCCGCTCGCTGGGCACGAACAGCACGTTGCGGGCATCAGCAGTGGATCGCGACACGACGTAGCCCAGCCCGTGGAAGAGGTCGATGACGTCGGCGACCGTCCGTCCGTAGCGGCTGGCGTGGCGCTCCTCGAGCTCGCACAGCACCACGGGCCGGTCCTCGGACAGGACCCGGCGACCGCCCTGGAACACGTCGAGCTCGAAGCCCTCGACGTCGCACTTCACGAACTCGATCGGCCGGTCCATCCCGGCCCGCACCTCGTCCATGGTCTGCACCCGGACCTGGAGCGGCGGGGTCTGGGAGAGACCGTCGTCGAGGCCGTCGCGCACCGCGCCGGCGGTGAGGTACGACCGACCGGGGACGGCCCGCCGGCGGCGGGGCACCACCAGGCCGGTGGTGTGGGCCTTCGCTCCGAGCGCTGCGGACTCGACCTGCAGCGCGGCCAGGCCCAGGAACCTGGCGATCCGGCGCAGGCGCTTGGCAGCATCGGTGCGGGGCTCGAAGGCGACGACGGCCCCGGAGGTCCCGGCCAGCAGTGCCATGGGGATGGCGTAGGCGCCGAGCGACGCGCCGACATCGATGGCGACCGAACCGCGGCGGACGAGGTGGGGGAGCAGTCGGAGCTCGCGCTCGAAGCCCGGCAGGGACGACAGGGCGGTGAGGAGCGCATGCATGCGCATCGACCATACCCTCACGTGACGTGAGAATGACCTCGCGGCGGTAGGCTCCTGCGACCGACGACGAGGAGATGCATCGGTGGGGCACGACATGCACCAGATCGGCGAGGCGGCAGCCCAGACGGGCCTCTCGTTGCGCACCATCCGGTTCTACGAGGAGGTCGGGCTCGTGCCCCCGTCGGGGCGCACGGCCGGTGGCTTCCGCCTCTACACCGACGCCGACATCGAGCGGCTCCAGCTGGTCAAGGACCTCAAGCCGCTCGACTTCAGCCTCGAGGAGATGGGCGAGGTCCTCGCGCTCCAGGACCAGCTCGACGCGGGTGGCGCCGGGGGGGACGAGGCGCAGCTCCGTTCCCGCCTCGACGGCTTCGCCGAGATCGCGGAGCAGCGCTGCGAGGAGCTGCGCGCGCGGCTGCGGGCGGCCGAGGCCGTGGCCAAGCGGCTGCGGCGCGAGTCCGGCCGGAGCTGATCCCGTCGTGCTCTGGGTCGAGCGCAGCATCGACGCCACCCCGGCCGCCGCCTGGGAGCTGCTGACCGACACCGACCGGTGGCCGGACTGGGGTCCGTCGATCACCGAAGCCAAGCTGGACGGCGACCGGTTCCTCGAGGGTTCGACCGGTTGGGTCCGCACCGCCGTGGGTGTGCGGCTGCCGTTCCGCATCACCGACTTCGAGGAGGGGGTGCGCTGGTCGTGGTCGGTGGTCGGCATCCCGGCCACGTCGCACCGGATCCGCCCCGACGGAAGCGGATGTCGCGTCGGGTTCGGGGTTCCAGTGGTGGCCGCTCCGTACCTCGTGGTGTGTCGGATCGCCCTCGCCCGGATCGAGGATCTGCTGCACTGAAGGGTGGAGGGGGCAGATGATGCTTCGCGGTTGACTCTATAGGGTAGGGGGGTATGGTAATAGCATGACCAAGGACGAGACGAGCAGCGACGTCGACCACACCGCGCACGTGACCATGACCGCGGAGGCGATCGACGACGCCGAGGCGTACCCCGAGGACCACGGCGGTCACGCAGGACACGGCGCGGACGAGGGGCACGGTGGTGGCCACCACGGCCACCACGTCGAGATGTTCCGGACGCGCTTCTGGTGGAGCCTGCTGCTGACGGTTCCGCTGGTCGTGACCAGCCACATGGTCATGGACTGGTTCGGCTACGACCTCGACTTCCCCGGCATCGAGTGGATCGGGCCGATCCTGGGCACGATCGTGTTCCTCTGGGGCGGTCAGCCGTTCCTCGCCGGCGGGCTCGAGGAGGCCAAGGCCCGCACGCCGGGGATGATGCTGCTGATCGCGATGGCGATCAGCGTCGCCTACGTGGCGTCGATGGCCACGTCGCTGGACCTGTTCGACCTGGACTTCTGGTGGGAGCTCGGCGCGCTGATCTCGATCATGCTGCTCGGGCACTGGCAGGAGATGAAGGCGCTCGGCCAGGCCCAGGACGCCCTCGGAGCGCTCGCCGCGCTCCTCCCGGACGAGGCCGAGCGCCTCACGGACGCCGGCGACGTCGAGACCGTGCCAGCGTCGGACCTGCGTCCCGGGGACACGGTCCTGGTCCGCTCCGGCGGCCGGGTTCCGGCGGACGGCGACATCGTCGACGGCGCCGCCGAGCTCGACGAGTCGATGATCACCGGCGAGTCCCGTCCGGTCGCCAAGGGCATCGGCGACGCGGTGGTCGCCGGCACCGTCTCGACGGACTCGTCCATCCGCGTCCGGATCACGGCGGTGGGTGACGACACCGCCCTGGCCGGCATCGGCCGCCTCGTCGCCGAAGCCCAGGAGTCCCGGTCGCGCAGCCAGGTCCTCGCCGACAAGGCCGCCGCGCTGCTCTTCTACGTCGCCACCGGCGCCGCGGTGATCACCGCCGTGGCCTGGTCGGTCTTCGGCACCGCTGACGAGGCCGTCGTGCGGGTCGTGACCGTCCTCGTGATCTCCTGCCCCCACGCCCTGGGTCTGGCGATCCCGCTGACGACGTCGCTGTCGAGCGCCATCGGTGCCCGCAGCGGCATCCTCATCAAGGACCGCCTCGCCCTGGAGGCGAGCCGCACGATCGACGCCGTGCTGTTCGACAAGACGGGGACGCTCACCCGCGGGGAGCACGCCGTGGTCGGCATCGCCGGCGCCGACGGGGTGACCGACACCGAGGTGCTGCGGATCGCCGGCGGCGTGGAGGCCGACAGCGAGCACCCGCTCGCTCGTGCCATCGTCACCGCCGCCCGTGACCGGGGCGAGGTCGCGACGGCGAGCGACTTCCGGTCGATCACCGGCCGAGGGGTCGAGGCGACCGTCGACGGGCAAGCCTACGCCCTCGGTGGACCGGCGCTGCTCCGGGAGCGGTCCCTGGACGTCCCTGCCGAGCTCGCCGAGCAGGTCGAGGAGTGGGAGGCCCGCGGCGCCGCCGTCCTCCACCTCGTCCGGGACGACAGCATCGTCGGCGCCCTCGCCCTCGAGGACCAGATCCGGCCGGAGGCGCGAGAGGCCGTCGAGGAGCTGCGAGCGCGTGGGCTCCGGGTCGTGATGATCACCGGGGACGCCCGCCAGGTCGCCGACGCCGTCGGGGAGGATCTCGGCCTGGACGAGGTCTTCGCCGAGGTCCTCCCCGAGGACAAGTCGGCCAAGGTCGCTGAGCTCCAGAAGCGGGGTCTGTCGGTGGCCATGGTCGGCGATGGCGTCAACGACGCCCCCGCCCTGGCCCGTGCCGACGTCGGCATCGCCATCGGTGCCGGCACCGACGTCGCCATCGAGTCCGCCGGCCTCATCCTGGCCAGCTCCGACCCGCGCGGCGTCGTCGCCATCATCCGGCTGGCGAGCGGCACGTACCGCAAGTCCCTCCAGAACCTCGTGTGGGCGGCCGGGTACAACGTCGTGGCCATCCCCCTGGCCGGTGGCGCCCTGCACTGGGCGGGCGTCACCCTGCCGCCCGCGGTCGGTGCCGTGCTGATGAGCATCTCCACGATCGTCGTCGCCCTCAACGCCCAGCTGCTGCGACGGCTGGACCTGCGCGTCGATCGCTGACCCGGGGATCCGGGCCGTCGCGTCCCGGCTTGGACGAGTATGTGGAGATCCTCGCCGAGGTGGCCCAGGCCGCCGAGTCGCTCTGACCCCACGCCGATCGATCCCGGAGCCTCACATGCCCTTCGATGACGCCGTCCCCGACGAGGAGGGGCTCCGGGAGCTCTACCGCCAGCCGCACCCGCTGGTGCTGCGCAAGCAGATCGACCACGTCGACGACGCGGCCCGCGCCTTCGTCGAGTCGTCCCCGTTCGTCGTCGTCGCCACGACCGGCCCGGGCGGCACCGACGCCTCGCCGCGCGGCGGTGCCCCCGGGTTCGTCGCCGTGCTGGACGAGCACCGGCTGGCGATGGGGGACCTGGCCGGCAACAACCGGCTGGACACCCACACCAACATCCTCGCCGACCCGAGGGTCGGCCTGATCTTCCTGGTGCCGGGCGTGGACGAGACCCTCCGGGTGAACGGGCGGGCGACGCTCACCACGTCCCCGGCCGTGCGGGATGCGGTGGCCGTCGACGGACGCCGTCCCCCGCTGGCCATCGGCGTCGACGTCGAGGAGTGCTTCATCCACTGCGCCAAGGCGTTCCGTCGATCCGGGCTGTGGGATCCCTCGACGTGGCCCGACCCCGAGGACCGACCGTCGGCCGCCCATGCCCTGCGCGAGCACATCGGTCTCGACGTGGAACCCGACGTCATCGCCGCCGACCTGGAAGCCGGATACCAGACGACCATGTGGGAGCCCGGCGGCTGACGGGTGCGTGGTGACGGTCAGCGGCGGCCGGTGACGCCGCGGACCTTGGACCAACCCCACCACGCCGCGACCAGCAGCAGCACGAGGCCGATGAGGAACGCCCAGGCGAGACCCTCGAGGACGGCGCCGACCCCGAAGATCAGGGCGAGGATGATGAGGATCACGAGGACGACCATCCTCCGGTCGTACCCGTCGACGCCGCTGTGCAGTCGCTTCCGGCGGTGCTGGCCGGCGATGGCACTGTGGGGGTCATGCAGATCGAGCTCACCGAAGACGCCGCCGCCCTCCTGTCCAAGCGAGGCCGGACGCTGGTCATCGACCTCATCCGCCCCACCGGCTGAGGCAAGGTCGCAGAGGTGGCGGTCGCCACCCAGACGAAGGGGCGCAACCTGTCGCCCTACCTCCGCATGCGCCGCGACGACCTCGAGGTGCTCGTCGCCAAGGACCTGGTCCCGTTGGCGCCGACACTTCGGGTCTCCACCCGACGCTGGGTCACGAAGGGCTTCCAGGTGGACTTCCCCGGTGCGCCAGCCTGTGAGATCTGAGCGGACCCGCTCGGCTTGATTGTCAAGAATTTGCTTGAATAGTTGAGCCTCGCTGGTATCCTGCTGCCGTGGCACCAGAAGCGAAGGCAGCGCTGTTCGACCAGTTCGCGTTGGTGGGCAAGGCGTTCGCCAACGGCCGCCGGGCCGAGCTCGTGGACGTGCTCGCCCAGGGCGAACGGGCGGTCGAGGCGCTGGCCGGTCAGATCGACCAGTCGGTGGCGAACACCTCGCAGCACCTGCAGGTCCTGGCCCGCGCCGGGCTGGTGAGGTCTCGCCGCGAGGGCAACCGGGTCCTGTACCGCCTGGCCGACGAGCAGGTGGAGGCGCTGTGGGAGACGCTCCGAGCCGTGGCCACCGCCAACGTCTCCGGCGTGCACCAGGCGGCCGAGGAGTACCTCGGTGACCGAGAGGGGCTGGAGCAGGTGAGCCGGGACGAGCTCGCCCGGCGGCTGGGCGAGGGCGCCCTGGTCTGGGACGTCCGTCCTGCGTCCGAGTACGAGGCCGGGCACATCCCTGGCGCGATCTCCGTGCCGCCCGACGAGGTGCAGCGGCGACTCGACGACGTCCCCGACGACGTGGAGGTCGTCGCCTACTGCCGCGGCCGGTTCTGCGTCTACGCCGACGCCGCCGTGCGCGCCCTGGTCGCCGCTGGCCGGCGTGCCGTCCGCCTGGACGAGGGCTTCCCCGAGTGGCGCCGGGCCGGGCTCCCGGTCGCCGTCGGAACCGACTGAAGGATCGATCCATGAGCGGCACCGTCCCACCGCCTTCGACCGACGCCGCCCCGGCCGGCATCCGGCTCGGCTTGCGCGAGAACCTGCCCCAGTTCGGGCTGCTCGTCCTGGTGAACGCGCTGGTCGGCGCGACCGTCGGCCAGGAGCGCACGGTGCTCCCGCTGCTGGCCGAGGACGTCTTCGGCCTGTCCGCCTACTCGGCGATGCTCAGCTTCATCGCCGTCTTCGGCGTGTCCAAGGCGATCACGAACCTCTTCGCCGGCGCGCTCGGCGACAAGTACGGCCGCAAGCCCGTGCTCGTCGTCGGCTGGCTCGTCGCCATCCCCGTCCCCCTGCTGCTGATCTGGGCGCCGACGTGGGGGTGGGTGCTGTTCGCCAACGTGCTGCTCGGCATCAACCAGGGCCTCACGTGGTCGCTCACCGTCATCATGAAGATCGACCTCGTCGGCCCCGCCCGGCGCGGCCTGGCCATGGGGTTGAACGAGGGCGCCGGGTACGGGGCCGTCGCTGCCGCGGCGTGGGCCACCGGCTGGATCGCCTCCGAGCACGGGCTGCGACCCGAGCCCTTCTACCTCGGCATCGGCCTGGTCATCATCGGCCTCGGACTCTCGACGCTCTTCGTCCGGGAGACCTCCCACCACGTGGCCCACGAGGCCGCCGACCACGTCCAGCGCGACGGCCACCCGGACGCCGAGATGACACCCCGGCAGGTCTTCGCCCTGTCCACGTGGCGGAACCCGTCGCTCTCGGCCGCGAGCCAGGCGGGCCTGGTCAACAACCTGAACGAGGGCATGGCCTGGGGGCTGTTCCCGCTCTTCTTCGCTGCGGGCGGGGTCTCCGTCGGCAGGATCGGCGGGCTCATCGCCATCGCTCCGGCCGTGTGGGGCTTGGGGCAGCTCTTCACCGGCGCGCTCTCGGACAAGGTGGGGCGCAAGTGGCTGATCGCCGGCGGTCAGTTCACCGAGGCCGCCGGCTTGACGATCATCGCCCTCGGCGACGGCTTCGGGGTGTGGGCCCTCGGCAGCGCCGTGTTCGGCGCCGGCACCGCCATGGCCTACCCGACCCTGATCGCCGCCATCGGCGACGTCGCCCACCCCACCTGGCGAGCCAGCGCTGTCGGCGTCTACCGCCTCTGGCGTGACCTCGGCTTCGCGGTGGGGGCGGTGCTCGCCGGCGTCCTCGCCGACGTCGTCAGCATCGAGTTCGCCATCTTCATCGTCGCCGGCATCACCGCCGCCAGCGGCCTCGACGTCTCGCTCCGCATGCGCGAGACGCTGCACCGCCCGCCCCTGCCGGTCGTGCCCGACTGAGCAGGCCGTGCTCTCTCGAGCTGCGAGCCGGCTCGCAGCAGCCGACGATCAGGGGCGGCGCTCGGCGAGGAAGCGGGTGGTGATGATGGCGCTGCTCGCTGCTGCCGCGATCGGGTGCCCGACCGTGACGGGCCCGCCCCACGCGTTCGGGAGCTGCCGTCGCCACCACAGGACGCAGGCAGCGACCCAGGTCGCGGATGCCGCCATCGTGGCGGGGAAGGCGCGCTGGCGCCAGGGACCAGCCGCCACGGCGGCGGCCACGCCCAGGTCGATGGGCACGTAGGCGGGAAGCGTCATGAGGCACTGCCCGACGCTCGTGGCCACGCCCTTGCCGCCCCGGAAGCGGTGCGTCGCCGGGTAGCAGTGGCCGAGGACGGCGGCGACCGCGGCCACGTGCTGGCCGGGACCGCCGGCCAGACGTCGGCCTGCGCGGCAGGCGACGGCACCCTTCGTGATGTCGGCCGCCATCACCGCGTAGCCCCAGCGCCGGCCGAGCACCGCCGCGGCGTTGGCGCCGCCCGGGTTGCCGCTGCCTGCGGTCCGGAGATCGACCTGGCCACCGCTCGCGGCGCGGGCGGCCAGCGATGCGGACGGCACGAGACCGGCGGCGTACCCGACGAGCGCGGCGAGGGCGAGGGCACGGGGCGTCGGCACGGCGGGAAGGTATCCGAGGTCGCCGGGGTTCACGACCCCGCTCAGCGGACCACGACCGTGTCGGGCCGGAAGGCGGCCCACGCGAACCAGAACGTGTCGACGTGGGGGACGGCGTCGAGCCGGGTGCCGGCGAGCGGTCCGGCTGTGGCCTCCCCGAGCACGTTCCAGGTGCTGCCCGTCCGGTCGTCCACGAAGCCGTCACCATCGGCCTCGAAGCGCAGCTCCTCGCCGTCCACGACCCGGGAGAACACCCCCGTTGCACCGACGTCGCGTCCACCCGACACGGTGCCGGCGTCCAGGGCCGAGACCGTCCCGTCGACCACCCACGCCACGAGCGCATCAGGCCCGAGATCGAGGTGCTCGACGCCGTCCTCCTGCAGCGCCTCCAGCCGGATGGCGGCCGCCTCGCCGTGGCGCTCGATGCCGAGGATGCGCTCCTTGGCCGCCAGGCGCCCATCCACCTCGCCGTCGAAGAGGAAGGGCGAGCTGGTGACGTCGTCGTAGCCCGGGTACGGGTTGGTGCCGTAGCTGCGGTCGTGGCCCGTGTCCCGCGACAGCACGAGCCCGTCGGGGTTGGCTTCGCGCCAGTCCGCCCACGAGACCGTGCTCACCGGCAGCACGTCGAGCACCTCGCCAGCCAGGTGGCCGATGGCGGCCTCACCGGTGAAGTGGGACCAGAGGGTCTCGGTCTGGCGGTCGTACATCACGAGCGCCGAGTTGTAGAGCAGCCCGGACGTGCCGAAGTCCAGCACCCGGTCACCCAGGCGCCGGTCGTACGCGATCGCGGAGTTGCACAGCGGGCAGTAGCTGACGGTCACGGGGATGCCGCCGATCGTGTCGTTCACGATCTCGTGCCAGATCAGGACCTGGACCGGGTACGCCCGGGACTCGTCGCCGACGGTGATCGCCAGCACCGGCTCGGTGTCCTCGAGGAAGTCCACCTCGTCGGTCTGCAGGAACCTCGGCTCGTCGATCGGCGGGATCCCATCGGGTGGGGGCCCACCGGACACCAGCGCTCCGGGGTCGATCAGCGGGTCCGGGTGCTCGGCGTGGAACCGGTTGACCAGCGCCGAGATCGTGTCCTCCTCCGGCGTCGCCGCGATCTGGTCGACGGTGACGGTCGGTGCTGCCGGGCTGTCACCTGCGTCGCTGCCGACGCGCTGGTCACCGTCCGACGCGCATGCGGCGGCGAGCAGGGGGAGCACGAGGATGAACGAGAACCGGCGTCGCACCATGACTTCACAACCCGGTGCGAGCCACGGCGATTCCCGCGCCGGAGGTCCGGCTACCGCGTCGCGACCACCAGGGCGTCGATGGCCGTCCGGTCGCCGTCGGGGGTGGAGACCGTGCGGTCGACCCGCTCGGCCTTCGTGACGGTGAGCCCCGTCCCCTCCAGGTCGGTGACGACGTCGTCAGGGGTGTAGAGCACGGCGGCGTCCTGGGGGCCACCGTGGCCGTCGGTGAGGTTGGTGGTGTCGTGGCCGAGCACGATCAACGTGCCGCCGGGCGCGACGGCTGCTGCCGCACGCTGGTGCACGAGCCGACGGTCGTCGGCCGGCAGGTGGAGGTAGATGACGGCCACGAGGTCGTAGGCGCCAGCGGTGGGCACGTGGGTCGTCACGTCGGCGACGACGGTCTCGATCTCGACATCGCGCGCCTCGGCCAGCTGCCGGGCCTTGTCGAGCGCGACGTCGGAGAAGTCCACCGCCGTCGCCGTCCAGCCCTGGGTCGCCAGCCAGATGGCGTTGCGACCCTCGCCGGCGGCGAGGTCGAGCGCGGTCCCGGGTTCGAGCCCACCGACCTCGTCGGCGAAGGTCTGGTTCGGACCTGCCGTCCACACGAGGTCGGTCGCCTCGTAGCGTTCGTTCCAGGCGTGACGGTCCATCGGGGCTCCTCGGGCTCGGGGGTTCAGGATTCGATCGGGTTGCCGGCCTTCTCGGCGTTGTCCCACTCGTCGTCGATGTGGACCACGTCGCGGCCGACGGCGTCCATGAGGGACGCGCCGATGGATGCCCGGTAGCCGGACTGGCAGTGCACCCAGACCTCACCGTCGGGCACGTCGCCCTGCCGGCCGCGCAGGTCGTAGAAGGGGATGTGGACCGCACCCTCGATGTGGCCCTGCTCCCACTCGTCGGGCCTGCGGACGTCGAGGACGACGATCTCGCCGCCCCGCTCCGCCCGCTCGGTGGCCAGGTCCTCGAAGGTGGCGCGGCGGTACGAGCTGGTGGTGCCGTCAGCAGCCAGCTCGTCGGTCGTGCCGACTGCGGCGGCCATCTGGTCGATGCCGATGCGGGCGAGCTGGCGGCGGGCGCCGAGCACGTCGTCGGGGGAGTCGCCGATCAGGGTCAGCGGCGCGTCCCACGGCACGGCCCAGCCGAGGTGGGTGGCGAAGGGGTCGGCGTACTCGATCGACACCGTGCCCCGGACGTGGTCGGCGGCGTAGGCCTTGCGGTCGCGGAGATCGATCACCCACTCCCCGTGCTCGAGGCGGTGCTGGAGCGCGGCCGGGTCGACGAGCTGGGGCATGCCGAGGTCGGGCTCCCCGGGGCCGGCCTGGTTCAGCGGCGCCATCTGCGCGTAGTAGCGGGGATAGGCGGTGAGGCCGGCCATGAGCTGGGAGACGAAGCCGTCCTCGTCCTCGGTGAGCGCGAGGTTCTGCTCCTTCTCCTTGCCGATGGTGGACTCGGTGCCCTTGGTCTCCGTGGCCGAGCAGAAGCTGCCGAAGCCGTGGGTGGGGAAGATGTCGGTGTCGTCGGGCAGCATCTCGGCGAGCCGGCGTGCCGAGCGGTGCTGGGCACGGGTGAGGTCCTCGGTGATGTCGGGGTCGACCAGGTCGGTGCGGCCCATGGCGCCGAAGAGGATCGACCCGCCGGTGAACACCGCGGCGGGCTCACCGCCGACACCGACGGCGTAGGACAGGTGCGTCGGGGTGTGGCCCGGCGTGTGGATGACGGTGATCTCCAGCGTGCCCGCCGTGAGCACGTCGCCGTCTCGGACGCCGCGGCGGTCGAAGTCGACCGGGTCGTCGGCGTTGACGACGTAGGTGGCCCCGCATCGCTCGGCGAGCACCAAGCCGCCGGTCACGTAGTCGTTGTGGATGTGGGTCTCGAGCACATGGGTGACGGGGACGTCCCCGACCTCCTCGAGGATGCGGTCGATGTCGCGCTGGGGATCGATGACGATCGCGACGTCGCCGTCGGTGGCGATGTAGCTGCGATCCCCGAGTCCGGGGGTCTCCACGATGCGGATGTCGAGCACGTCTGGGTTTCCTCTCTCAGCTGATCTTGGTGAACATCTTCTCGACGCGGGCCAGGTCGTAGCCGCTCTCGGCTGCCTCGTCCGGGTTGGAGATGCAGTAGGTGAGGCCCGAGGCGACGAGCTTGAAGCCGACCTGCTCGAGGGCCTTGTTGGCCGCCGCGATCTGCGTGACCACGTCCGCGCAGTCGCGTCGGTCCGTGAGCATGGCCTGGATGCCGCGGATCTGGCCTTCGATGCGGCGGAGCCGCTTGACGAGGTCGGCGGTGGTCTCTTCGGGGATATCCAACATCAGCTCCTGCTCTCGGGTCGGGCCAGAGGCCCGGTCTCGGTCGGTACCCCAGGGGGTGTGGTTCCATGCCCGTCCACCTGGCCGGGCGTGACTGCAGCGATCGCGTCGGGGACCTGGTCGTGGACCCGGTCACCGAGCTGCTGGTAGGTGCCCGCTCGCATGAGCACGTCGCGGACCGGGCCCTTGGCGCTGGCCAGGTGCAGCGTGATGCCCTGCTCGTCGAGGTCGGTGATCAGCTCGGCGAGGGTCTCGACGGCGGAGGTGTCGATGTCGTTCACGCCGCTGGCGTCGAGGACCACGGCCCGGAGCTCCGGGCCGCTCTCGTCCACCAGACGCTGCACCCGACGCTTCAGGAACTCCACGTTCAGGTACGACAGCGACACGTCGAAGCGGATGATGGCCACGCCGGGCACCCGCTCGGCCTGCGGGAAGCGCGCCAGGTTGCGATAGAGCGAACCACCCGGGAGGCGCCCGAGCTCGGCGGTGTGGGGGGTCATCATCCGCACGGCCACGACCACCATCGAGGCGGCGATGGCGATGCCGATGCCGAGCTCGACGCCGAAGGCCAGGGTGGCGAGGAACGCCACGACCAGGGTCACGAAGTCGGCCGTCTTCAGCTTCCGGATGTGGGTGATCTCGGCGAGGTCGAACAGCTTGGCGACGGCCACGACCACGATGGCACCGAGGGTCGCGGAGGGCAGCTGCTCGAACAGCGGGGTCAAGGCGACAATGACGAGGGTGACGACGGCGGCGGTGATCAGCGCGGCGAGCTTGGTGCGGGCACCGGCCTCTGCGTTCACCGCGGTGCGGCTGAAGCCGCCGGTGACGGGGTAGCCGCCGAAGAGCCCGGCGCCGACGTTGGCCGCCCCGAGCCCGATCAGCTCGCGGTTGGCGTCGACCTCGTAGCGGTTGCGTCGGGCGTAGACCTTGGCGACCGCGATCGACTCCATGTAGCCGACGAGGGTGATGACCATCGCAGCTGGGAGCAGCGTGCCGATGATGCCGAACTCATCCGGGATGGTGAGCGGCGGCAGGCCCTGGGGGATCTCACCCACGACCTTGACCCCGCGGCTCTCGAGGTCCCACACGACCGAGGCGACGGTGGTGACGGCCACGGCGGCCAGGGCGCCGGGAAGCACCGGGAGCCAGCGCTTGAGCCCGACCATCAGCGCGATGGCCCCGAGACCGACGGCCAGCGTGAGGCCGTGGGCGTCGCTGGTCTTCTGGATGAGCTCCCACACGGTCTCGTGGAAGTGCTCGTCGTTCTCGAGGGAGACCCCGAGCAGGTGCTTGACCTGGCTGGCGCCGATGATCAGCGCGGCCGCCGAGGTGAAGCCGACGAGGACCGGGTGCGACAGCAACCGGGTGAGGAACCCGAGGCGGGCCACGCCCAGCACGATGTGCACGACGCCGACGAGCAGCGCGAGGAGCGCCGCGGCGGTGACGTAGCCGGCGGTCCCCTCGTCCGCGACGCTGGCGATCGTCGTGGCGCTCAGCAGGGACACGATGGCGACGGGGCCGACGGCGAGCTGCCGCGACGTGCCGAAGATCGCGTAGAGCACGAGCGGCACGGTCGAGGCGTACAGGCCGACCTCGGGAGGCAGCCCGGCGAGCAGGGCGTACGCCATGCCCTGGGGCACGAGCATCGCCCCGACCGCCAGGCCGGCTCCGAGGTCGGAGAGCAGGGTGTCGCGGGAGACCTGGGGTCGCATGCCGCGGAGCCGCTGCCCGAGGGTGGTGGGTGGGGTGGTCATGGCACGACTCAGGCCGGCTGGACGACTTCGGTCCAGGCGCCGTAGCCGCCGACGATGTCGCTGACGTCGTCGAAGCCGTTGGCCCGGAGCAGCGAGGCCGCGACGGACGAGCGGTAGCCGCCGGCGCAGTACACGACGGTGGGTCGGTCGGGATCGAGCTCGTCCAGGCGGTTGGGGAGCTGGCCGACGGGGATGCTCACCGAACCCGGGAGGGATCCGAGCGCGTGCTCGCCGGGGTTGCGGACGTCGACGAGCTGGAGGTCGTCGACATCCGTGCGCCGCTCCTCGAAGTCGACGGGCGTGAGCCGCGAGGCCACCTGGGCCTGGTCCTGGTGGGCCAGGAGCACCTCCAGGGGGCGGTCGACGTAGCCGAGCACCCGGTCGAAGCCGATGCGACCGAGCCGGTTCTTGGCCTCGAGCTCGGCGCCGGGTTCGACGAACAGCACGATGTCTGCGTCGACGGGGACCACGGAACCGGCGAACTCGGCGTAGCGGCCCTCGAGTCCGACGTTCACGGCGCCCTTGAGGTGGCCGTGGGCGAACTCGACGGGATCCCGCCCGTCGACCAGGAGCGCGCCGGCCGCCATCGCGGCCTGCACCTCGTCCCAGGTCATGGGTCGGGGCGGGGTCGCCTCGTCCATCAGCGGCCGCTGCATCTTGTTCAGCGTGGCGTCGTGGATGAAGTAGCCCGGGGCCGGTGGCTGCCCTTCGGTGACGAGGTCGATGAAGGTGGTGCGGTCCGGCGCGAGCAGGGCGTAGTTCTCCTGCCGCTGCGCCCCGATGGTGGAGGTCAGCTCGGTCGAGAGGTTCTTGCCGCAGGCGGAGCCGGCGCCGTGGGCCGGGAACACCTGGGTGGCGTCGGGAAGGGTGAGCAGCTTGTCGTGGAGCGAGTCGTAGAGCTTGGTGGCCAGCTCGTCACGGGTGAAGCCCACCGAGGCGAGCAGGTCGGGACGTCCGACGTCGCCGATGAACAGGGTGTCGCCGGTGAGGACGCCGTAGGGCACCTCGTCGTCGGCGTGCTCGTAGATCACGACGCTCATGGACTCGGGCGTGTGGCCCGGGGTGTGCCGGATCTCGAGCTCCACCTCGCCGAGGGAGATGCGCTCGCCGTCGGCCAGCGGGCGGATGTCGAACTCGGTCTCGGCGACCGAGGAGTACCCGATCGCGGCGCCGGTGGCCTGGGCCAGCTCGAGGTGGCCAGACAGGAAGTCGGCGTGGAAGTGGGTCTCGAGGACGAGCTCGATCGTGAGCCCCTTCTCCTCGGCGTCGGCGAGGTACTCGGAGATGTCCCGCTGGGGGTCGACGACCACGGCCTTGCCGGTGGTCTCGTCGGCGATCAGGTACGACGCGTGGGACAGGCAGTCGAGGTAGTACTGGTTGAAGATCATCGTCATGCTCCTGTGCGGTTGGCGGTCTCGGCGGTGGTGAGCTGGTCGAGCACGGCGCCCATGTCGCATCCGGCGCCCCGGTTGTAGGGGAGCTTCGAGAGCATCAGGGCCATGCCGCAGGTGTTGGTGACGGCGGAGAACGTGAGTCCGGCGCCGATGAAGCCGGCAAGGAAGCGGGCAGGCGGGAACCAGATGCTGGCCACGACGCTGGCGAGCGTCACGCTGCCGGCGACCAGGCGCACCTGGCGGTCCATGGCCCAGCGGGTCTCGTTCGTCCGGGCGACGTCGCCGCCGGCGGAGGTCCAGGCGTTCATGCCGCCCTGGAGGAGGCGCAGGTTCGACTTGCCGGCCTCGACGAGGGTCTCGAGGGCCTTGGTGGCCCGCGCACCCGACTGGCAGACCAGCACGACGTTGTGGTCGAGGGCGGCGAGGTCGCGGACGTGCTCGCCGAGCAGGTCGAGGGGGACGTTGTAGGAGCCGGGGATGTGGCCGGTCTCGAACTCGCCCGGGGTCCGCACGTCGAGGACGTGCACCGCAGGGTCCTCGGCGCGCATGCGCGTGAGCTCCGCCGGGTCGATGGTGGCGGTGGCGTGGTGCTGGGGATCAGTGGTGGTCATCGGGGTGGTGTCTCCTGTGTTCGGGGGGTTTCGGGGGGATCAGGTGAGGCGGGTGAGGGAGCCGTCGGCGACGTCGACGATGGCGCCGTGGACCTCGGCGCGGCCGCTGCGCAGCGCAGCGCCGAGGGGGCCCGGGTCGTCGTGGAGGGCAGCGACGGTGGCGGTGACGTGGGCCGGGACGGCGCAGTGCACCTCGCCGCAGGCGGGGGTCACCACCGGGCGGATGGGCGCCACGATGGACTCGAGGGAGGCGTCCTCCACGCCGTCCACCGCTGCCGTCACGGCGCCGCAGTGGGTGTGGCCGAGGACGACCACGGTGCGCACGCCCAGCTGCTCGACGGCATAGCCGAGGCTGGCGACCGCTTCGGTCGTGGCCGAGGCGCCGGCGACCCGGACGGTGAACAGCGCACCGGCGGGGAGGTCGAACAGGCGAGTGGGCGAGACTCGGGCGTCCGCGCAGGTGAGCACGGCGACCTGCGGCCGGTGGGGCGGGATGCCCTCGGCGGTGCCGGACGCCGGGCGGGCACGTCGGTGTGCCTCAGCCAGCTCGTCCCAGGTGGTGTTGCGCTCGTGCACGGTGGTCATCGTCCAACCTCGTCGGTGATACCCGGTGGGGTATGCACCAACCTACATGTCCGGACAATGTTTGGCTACCCCCGTGTGATCGGCGGCTCCTCGCGTGGGGTCAGCCGGCGCGCACGGTCGCGCCGTCGACGGGTTCGACCGCCTCGTAGCGCTCGTCGCCGGCGAGGTGCTGGCGGAGGAACGACACGGCGTAGCGCTCCGTGATGTCGAAGGCCTGCGTCACGTCGACCGCGGCGCCGGGGTCGCAGGTCTCGCCGGCCAAGGACTGGGCTGCCTCGACCGTCCCGTCGGGGACCTCGGCGCCGGGCGCGCTGACCGCGGTGAGGATGTCGCAGATGTTGGTCACGACCTCGTGCGAGCCGCCGTCGATCTCGACGAGCGTCGCCGGGCCGCTCGCCAGCCCCAGCGGACGGGTCGACTGGTCCTCGACCGGCGTCGTGGCGTCGTCGCTGCCGGTGACGATCAGCATCGGGATGCTGATCGACGACAGCGCCTCGTCGGTCAGTCGGGAGGAGGCGGGGGCCAGCGGGACGATGGCGTCCACCCGGGGGTCGGCGGGGATGTCCTCGAAGCCGCCGGCGGCGGCCAGCGCGGTGAAGCCGCCGAAGGAGTGGCCCATCACCGCGACCTGCTCGGCGTCGGCCAGGTCGCCGGCGATGCGACCGGCCTCGACCTCGTCGAGCAGGAGCCCGACGTCGAGGACCCGGTTGCGAGCCGACACGCCGAACTCGGTCTCGGTGCCGAGCAGCCGGTCGATGGCGGTGTTGCCGGCGTGGTCGGCGGCGACGACCACGAAGCCGTGCGACGCCACGGTCTCCACGATCGAGGCCGACTGCTGGCGCAGCCCACCCGAACCGTGGGAGAACACGACGACGGGGAACGGCGCTTCCTCCGAGGGGGGCGCGTCCACCGTCGACAGGTCGGCGTCGAAGGCGACGCCCGGGATGAGCTCGTAGGGCGTGGGCTCGGCCGCCGCGGCGGCCGGGTACCAGACCTCGACCGTCAGGGTCCGCTCGGGTCGATCGGGGTCGGTGACCTGCTGGGTCGTCCGGCCGACCGCGTACGGGCCGGGCTGGTCGGGGGCGGGGGCCTCGGGCTCGGCCTCGGTGTCGTCCTCCGTCTCGTCCTCGGTGCCGGACGCGACCTCGGTCTCCTGTTCGTCGGAGACCTCGTCGCTGGTCGGCGGCGACGACGTGTCGTCGTCGTCACCGCACGCGGCGAGCAGGAGCGTGGCGGTGAGCAGGGCGGAGGCGATGCGGCGATGGGGCACCTCGGCACGGTACCGACCGCCATCGCGCCCGCTCGGTCGGCGTCGATGTCCGTGACGGACCGGCCGGCGCACGGTTAACGCACGTGCGTTAACGTCGCTCCATGGCATGGGACTTCCGCACCGACCCCGACTACCAGACCCAGCTCGACTGGGTCGACGACTTCGTCCGTGAGGAGGTGGAGCCCCTGGACCTCGTCCTCGGCGACCCCTACGACAAGTCCGACGAGGCCGCGATGGCCGTCGTCCGTCCGCTGCAGCAGCAGGTCAAGGACCGCGGCCTGTGGGCCGCCCACCTCGGCCCCGAGCTCGGCGGCCAGGGCTACGGGCAGCTGAAGCTGGCGCTGCTCAACGAGATCCTCGGCCGGTCCCGCTGGGCGCCGTCGGTGTTCGGCTGCCAGGCCCCGGACTCGGGCAACGCCGAGATCCTCGCCCACTACGGCACCGAGGAGCAGAAGGCGAAGTACCTGCAGCCGCTGCTCGACGGCCAGATCTCGTCGTGCTACTCGATGACCGAGCCCCACGCCGGCGCCGATCCGACGCTGTTCACCACCCGCGCCGTGCTCGACGGCGACGAGTGGATCATCAACGGGGAGAAGTGGTTCTCCTCCAACGCCCGCTTCGCGTCCTTCTACATCGTCATGGCGGTCACCGACCCCGACGTGAGCGCCTACCAGGGCATGAGCATGTTCGTGGTGCCGGCCGAGACGCCCGGCGTGGAGATCGTGCGAAACGTCGGCCTGGGGGCCGAGCCGGAGGGGCACGGCACGCACGGCTACGTCCGCTACACCGACGTCCGGGTGCCGGCCGACCACCTGCTCGGTGGGGCGGGGCAGGCCTTCGCCATCGCCCAGACCCGCCTCGGCGGCGGTCGCATCCACCACGCCATGCGGACCATCGCCTCGGTGCGCCGGGCCTTCGACATGATGTGCGAGCGGGCGCTCAGCCGCGAGACCCGCACCGGGCCGCTGGCATCGCTCGGCGTGGTCCAGGAGCAGATCGCCGACTCCTGGATCGAGATCGAGCAGTTCCGCCTGCTCGTCCTGCGCACGGCGTGGCTGATCGACGAGCACCAGGACTACAAGAAGGTCCGCAAGGACATCGCGGCGGTGAAGGTCGCCATGCCGAAGGTGTTCCACGACGTGGTCCAGCGGGCCATGCACCTGCACGGCGCACTCGGTGTGTCGAACGAGATGCCGTTCGTGTCGATGATGATCGGCGCCGAGGTCATGGCGATCGCCGACGGCCCCACCGAGGTGCACAAGGTCACGATCGCCCGGCAGGTGCTCAAGGAGCACAAGCCGGTGGACACGCTGTTCCCCTCGGCGCACCTGCCGACCCGTCGCGAGGAGGCCCGCGCCAAGATGGCCGACGTGCTCGAGCACGTGGTGGGCAACCAGTGAGCGATCGGTTCGACCTCACCGGTCGGGTCGCGGTCGTCACCGGCGGCAGCCGGGGTCTGGGCCGGGCGATGGTGCAGGCCTTCGCACCAGCATGAGCGCCGGGGCCCGCCTCGCCATCGTCCGGGCGGCGGAGGAGCTGTTCGCGTCCGAGGGCATCGAGGCCCCGTCGCTCCGGGAGATCGCCCGTCGGGCCGGGCAGGGCAACACCAACGCCGCCCAGTACCACTTCGGGGACCGGGATGGGCTGCTGCTGGCGGTGCTGGCCCGGCACCGCGATCGCGTCGAGGGCCGCCGCGGCTCGCTGCTGGACGAGGTCGAGCGGTCGGACCCGCCGGAGCCGAGAGCCCTGTCGACTGCGCTGGTCGCCCCGCTCGTCGCCGAGCTGTCCGAGCCCGACGGCGGGGCTGCCCACCTCCAGATCGTGGCCGAGGTGCTCGCCCGACCCGTGCGCTTCGCCGGCACCCTCGAGGCTCACTGGCAGGCGCCGAGCATCCGCCGGTGGAGCCAGCTGGTCGAACCGCTGCTTCCCGCGGAGGCCGTCGGCCGCCCGCTGCACCGCCGCTTCGCCGTGCTCCGCTTCGTGCACGGCGAGCTGGCCAGCCGAGCCCGGGAGCGCGGCGGCCGTGGCGACCACCGGCTCTTCGCCAGCCACCTGGTGGACCTGGTGACGGCCATGCTGGCCGCGCCGGTGACGCACTGGACGACCGACCTGATCCGCCCGAGCACCGACGGAGGACGAACCCGATGACCCAGACCGAGATCGACTACGTGGTCGACGATCCCGTCGCCACCATCACGCTGCGGCGGCCGGCGACGCTGAACGCGCTCACCCACCCGATGCTGCGCGCCTTCCGCGAGGCCGTCGACGCCGCGGCAGCCGACCCGCGCGTGGTGGGCATCGTGGTGACGGGGGAGGGCCGGGGGTTCTGCTCCGGGCTCGATGCATCGGTGCTCCAGCAGACGACCGACGCCGGCTCGGCCGCGGCACCGCCGAAGGACGGCGTGCCCGGCCTGTTCACGTGGCTGCTGCAGGTGCCCAAGCCGGTGATCAGCGCGGTGAACGGCGTGGCCGCCGGCGGCGGGTTCGTGCTGGCGACGATGTCCGACATCCGCATCGCATCCGACGCCGCCTCGTTCATCTCCATCTTCTCCAAGCGGGGGCTCATCGCCGAGCACGGCACGACCTGGATCGTGCCGCGTCTGGTCGGCACCGGTGCCGCCCTCGACATGCTCTGGTCGTCGCGGAAGGTCGAGGCAGCCGAGGCGCTGCGCCTCGGGCTCGTCCAGCAGGTGGTCGCACCCGACGACCTGCTGGCGGCTGCCCGTCGCTACGTCGTGGACCTGGCCGAGAACGTGTCGCCGGCGTCGCTCGCCGACACCAAGCGCCTCGTCTACGAGGGCTACGGGGTGACGTACCCGGACGCGCTCGACGAGATCGACGGCGTGCAGTACGCCGCGCTCGACCGACCGGACGCCCGGGAGGGTGCCGCAGCGCTCCTCGAGAAGCGGGCGCCAGCGTTCCCCCGGCTGGGGGCCTGAGCCGTGGCCGAGAGGATGAGCACGCTCCGACTGCGCCAGGTCGCCCTGGTCGCCACCGAGCTCGATCCCGTCCTGGACGCCCTTGGCGCCGAACTCGGTCTCGAGGTCGCCCACCGTGACCCGGCCGTCGCGACGTTCGGCCTCGTGAACGCCGTGCTGCCTGTCGGCAACCAGTTCCTCGAGGTGGTGTCACCCACTCGCGAGGGGACGGCCGCCGGCCGCCAGCTCGAGCGCATGGGCGGCGACGGCGGCTACATGGTCATCTGCCAGACCGACGACCAGGCCCCGTTCCGCCAGCGTGCCGAGGGGCTCGGGATCCGCACCGCGTTCGAGTTCGACGACCACGGCTACCAGGGCTGGCAGCTGCACCCCGGGGACACCGGTGGGTCGTTCCTCGAGATCGACGTGCAGCCTCCCGGTGACGGCGACCCGTGGATGCCGGCCGGCCCGGGTTGGCAGCGGGCGGTCCGCACCGACGTGGTCGACGGCATCGAGGCCGTGGAGCTCGCGGTCCCCGATCCGGACGCCACCGCCGGCCGGTGGCGCGACCTGCTGGGTCGGCCGGACTTCGACGACGGCGTCGCCCTCCGCTGGGGGCGCGGCGAGCGAGGCCTGGTCGCCATCGACCTGCACGCGGCCGACCGCGACCGAGCCGGTGACGAGCTGACGATCTGCGGCGTGCGCTTCCGCCTCGTCTGAACGGACCGAGACGACGAACCGGGCCGCCCCACACGCCTCGACGGCGTGTGGAGCGGCCCAGAACGGTCGGTTAGACACCTTGCGGATGGCGAGCCCCGTGCCCGATGCGCTGATCCGAGCTGCCGAGCGGCTCTTCGCCGAGCGCGGCTCGGACCAGGTGAGCCTGCGCGAGATCACCGCAGAGGCGGGAGCGACCAACGCCAGCGCGGTCCAGTACCACTTCGGCGATCGGCGGGGCCTCATCCGTGCCGTGCTCGCCAAGCACGACGCCGACGTCGAGCGGCGCCGCCACGCGCTGCTCGACGCATACGAGGAGGCCGGCACCTCGGACGTCCGGCGCCTGGCGCACGCGCTCGTCCAGCCGCTGGCCGACGAGCTGGGCAACGACGACGGCGGTCTCGGCTACCTGCAGCTCCTGTCGGACCTCTTCAACCGGCCGAACCCGCCCTACGAGCCCGCCGCCGCCGAGGACCCGACCCACAGCGTCAACCGCTGGCGGGCCCTGGTGATGCCGATGCTGACCCCCGAGGCGATCCGCCTCCACCGCCGCTTCGACGCGCTGCGCTTCACGGTGTCCGAGCTCGCCCGGCGGGGGCGCACCGGTCGCAAGGACCACCGGCTCTTCACGAGCCAGCTCACCGACCTGGTCACCGGGCTGCTGCTCGCGCCGGTGTCGGAGGACACCCGGAAGCTCCTGCGCTGAACCGGCCCGGGTCCGGCTTGACATCAATGCACCCGCATTGATCCACTGCGGTCCATGGCATGGGACTTCCAGACCGAACCCGAATTCCAGAAGAAGCTCGATTGGGTCGAGAACTTCTGCAAGGAGAAGGTCGAGCCGCTCGACTACGTCTTCCCCTACGCGGTCCGGTCACCCGACCCCGTGGTGAAGGCCTACGTCCGCGAGCTCCAGCAGGAGGTCAAGGACCAGGGCCTGTGGGCGATCTTCCTGGACGAGGAGCTCGGCGGCCCCGGCTTCGGCCAGCTCAAGCTCGGCCTGCTCAACGAGGTCATCGGCCGCTACTCCGGCGCCCCGCAGATGTTCGGTGCCGCTGCGCCCGACACCGGGAACATGGAGATGCTCGCCGCCTACGGCACCGAGGAGCAGAAGAAGCGCTGGCTCGAGCCGCTGCTCAACCAGGAGATGTTCTCCGCCTACTCGATGACCGAGCCCCAGGGGGGTTCCGACCCGAACCTGTTCCGGACCACCGCGGTCCGCGACGGCGACGAGTGGGTCATCAACGGCGAGAAGTGGTTCACCTCCGCCGGACGCGTCGCCGACATCCTCTTCGTGATGTGCACCAACGGCATGTTCGTGGTGCCCCGCGAGACCCCGGGCGTGGAGATCCAGCCCCAGCCCCGCAACCACAACCACATCATCTACAACGACGTGCGCGTCCCGGCCGATCACCTCCTCGGCCCCGAGGACGGCGCCAAGGTCCTGGCCCAGCGCCGGCTCGGCGGCGGCCGCATCCACCACGCGATGCGCACCATCGCCCAGTGCACGCTGGCCTTCGACATGATGTGCGAGCGGGCCCTGTCGCGGGAGTCCCACGGCAAGATCATCGGCGAGCACCAGATGGTGCAGGAGAAGATCGCCGAGTCCTACGCCAAGCTCAAGATGCTGCGGCTGTACGTGCTCGAGACGGCGTGGAAGATGGACCAGACCTCCAGCGCCGAGACCCGCACCGACATCGCTGCGGTGAAGTTCACCATGGCGCGGGTGCTGCGGGAGATCTCCTTCGACGCCCTGCACATCCACGGCTCCCTCGGCACCACCGACCTGACGCCGCTGCAGGCCATGTACGCCGGCGCCCCGACGATGGGTCTGGCCGACGGGGCCGACGAGGTGCACAAGTCCACGGTCGCCCGCCGGGTGCTGAAGGACTACCGCCCCCACGAGGGCTACTTCCCCCGGGAGTTCATCCCGTACAAGAAGGAAGAGGCCTGGGAGAAGATCCAGCCCGTGCTCGATGCACGCCCGGAGCTGCGCGAGTCGGCCGAGAACTACAAGAAGTACCTGGCCAAGCGGGGGCGCTGACGATCGGCGGGGCCCGCCCCGATACCTGCAGCAAGCGCAACAGCTCGAGGATCGATTCCTTCACTTCCGGCGCGAAGTGGTCGATAAGGAAGGAACGACACCCCCGAGACGACGGTGGCCCGGCCGCGACGACGCGAGCTGGTGCCGGCGCCTCCTGATCGAGAGGCGCCTCATGGCAGCCGCCACGGCATCGAACAACGGACGAACGGCCGCGCCCGCGGCCGTCCTCCCGGAGCTCCAGAAGACCCCGACGGGCATCAGCGGCCTCGACGAGGTCACGGGAGGTGGCCTCCCGTCGGGCCGCCCGACCCTGGTCTGCGGCCCGGCAGGGTGCGGCAAGACCCTCCTGGCAATGGAGTTCCTCGTGCGCGGGGTGACGCAGTACGGCGAGCCGGGCGTGTTCGTCGCGTTCGAGGAGTCCACCGACGACCTCGTCGCCAACTTCGCCTCCCTGGGGTTCGACCTCGCCGGGGCCGAGGCCGCCGGGATGCTCGTGCTCGACCACGTGAAGGTGGAGCGGGCCGAGGTGGAGGAGACCGGCGACTGGGACCTCGAGGGCCTGTTCCTGCGCCTCGGAGCCTCCATCGACAAGGTCGGGGCCAAGCGCATCGTGATCGACACCATCGAGACGTTGTTCGGAGCGTTCTCGAACACCGCGATCCTCCGGTCCGAGCTGCACCGGCTCTTCGCCTGGCTGAAGGAGCGCGGCGTCACGGCCGTCGTGACCGGCGAGCGTGGCGACGGGGCGCTCAGCCGCCACGGCATCGAGGAGTACGTGTCGGACTGTGTGATCGTCCTGGACCACCGGGTGACCGAGCAGACCTCCACCCGGCGACTGCGCATCCTGAAGTACCGAGGGACCCTCCACGGCACCAACGAGTACCCGTTCCTGATCGGGGAGGACGGGGTCTCCGTCCTCCCCGTCACCACGCGGGGACTGCGCCACCACGTCTCCGCCGATCGCGTGTCCACCGGGGTCCCCCGCCTCGACGCCATGCTCGGCGACGGCGGCTTCTACAAGGGCAGCACGGTGCTCATCAGCGGCACGGCAGGCACCGGCAAGTCCACCATCGCCGCGCAGCTCTGCGACGCCACCTGCGAGAGCGGCGGCCGGGCCATGTACTTCGCCTTCGAGGAGTCGCAGGCGGAGATCGTCCGCAACATGTCGTCGGTGGGCATCGACCTCCAGAAGTGGGTGGACTCGGGGCTCCTCCAGTTCCGGTGCTCTCGCCCGAGCATCCTGGGCCTCGAGGCGCACCTGCTGGCGATGCAGACGATGGTCGAGGACTTCGACCCCGCCGTGGTGGTGATGGACCCCGTGTCGGACTTCCTCCGGGTCGGGACGGCGGCCGAGGTCGCCGCGATGCTCATGCGCCAGGTCGACTTCCTCAAGGGACGTGGCGTCACCGCCATGTTCACCAGCTTGAACGCCGAGAACGAACCGGCCCGGGCCGACCAGCAGTTGGCGTCCCTGGTCGATGCCTGGCTCCACGTGCAGAGCACGGAGGGCAACGGCGAGCACAACCGGCTGCTGTACATCCTGAAGTCCCGGGGGATGGCGCACTCCAACCAGATCCGGGAGTTCCTCCTGACCTCCCACGGGATCGAGCTGGTCGACGTGTACGTGGGCCCGCAGGGCGTCCTCACCGGTTCGGCGCGGCAGGCTCGGGAGGCGAAGGAGCGCGCCGACGGCGAGACCTGGCTCGAGGACCTCGAGCAGCAACGGCTGCTGCTGGAGCGCCGGCGCGAGGCGGTGGCGTCCCAGACCGCCGCGCTGTGGCGCGAGTTCGAGGACGAGGCCGACGTGGTCGAGCGTCTGCTCAAGCACGGATCGATCGGCACCGAGGACCGGGCCGACCAGCGGGTGGAGCAGGGCCGGATGCGCCAGGCCGACGCCGAGGCGCTCGCCGGTGACCTGGACCTGAGCCGGTCGGTGGTCCGATGAGCCCGGACCTCCCGGAGCCGGCGGATGTGAGCGACGGGCCGTGGCACCTCCGTCTCTACGTCGCCGGGCAGTCGCCGAAGTCGTTGGACGCGTTCGCCAACCTCAAGGCGATCTGCGAGCAGCACCTCCCCGGGCAGTACGAGATCGAGATCGTCGACCTGGTCGAGAACCCGACGCAGGCCTCGACGGACGAGATCCTCGCCGTGCCCACCCTCGTCCGGCGCCTCCCTCCGCCCTCACGCAAGATCATCGGGAACCTGGCGGACACCGAGCGGGTGCTGGGCTACCTGCGCCTCCCGGGGAGGGGGCAGCGATGACCGCCGAGAACGATGCCGTGCTCCGTCGGTTCGAGGAAGCCGTTGCGCTCCGTGGCGAGGAGCGCGTCGAGCTGACCCTCATCGTCAGCGGGGCCTCGGACCTGTCCGCTCGGGCGATCGCCAACGCCACGGCCCTGTGCGAGGAAAACCTCGACGGGCGGTACCACCTCTCCGTGGTCGACCTGCACGAGGCGCCGGCGAGCGTGTCGAGCGGCCAGCTGCTGGCTGCGCCCACCCTCGTCAAGACCCAGCCGTTGCCCATGCGCAAGTTCGTCGGTGACCTCTCGCGCACCGACAAGGTGCTCGCGGCCCTCGGCCTCCCCGGCGGTGGAGCTGCAAGTCGGTCGGCGCCCTGATGGAGGGAGGCACCGACGAGATCACCCACGCCGAGGCGCTCCTGCGCCTCGAGGAGGCCCAGGACACGTTGCGGGCCATCGGTCTCGGTGAGGTCGACGCCTTCGTCGTCTCCGACGGCGGCACGGGGCAGCGCGTCTTCACCTTGTCGACCGCTGACCGCCCGTACCGCCGCTTCGTGGAGAACATGCGCGACGGTGCCGCGACGGTATCCCCTGCCGGCGTCATCCTCTATGCGAACCGACGCCTGGCGGAGCTGCTGTCCTGCTCGAGAGCGGACGTCCTCGGCGCTCGGCTGACGTCGTTCATGACCAACGATGCGGTCGGTGCCTGGGAATCGGTCCGCGGTTTCGAAGGTGGGACGACCCTCGAGTTCGACCTCCTCGATGTCGAAGGGGCGGTGATCCCGGTCCTCGTCGGGGTGTCGCCGCTCGGGGAGGGCGGGGATCTCATGACCTGCCTGACGTTCAGCGACCTCAGCGCCCAGAAGGCCCAGGATCGAGAGATCGCGCGGCTGGGCGCGGCGCAGGCCGACCGGCTGGCCGACCTGCAACGGGCCCAGGCCGCCCTCACCAAGCAGGCGACCCACGATGCCCTGACCGGGCTGCCCAACCGAGATCTGCTCGTCGACCGCATCGACCGGGCACTCCAGCAGGCCGCTCGCGCCCAGGAGTGCACCGCCGTGTTCTTCATCGACCTGGACGGCTTCAAGGACGTGAACGACACCCACGGCCATGCGGTGGGCAACAGCGTGCTCCGGGGCGCCGCACGGCGGCTGCTCGCGGCGACGCGGGACATGGACACCGTCGCCCGGGTCGGTGGCGACGAGTTCGTGGTCCTCGCTCCTGCCGTCTCGGGTCACCTGCAAGCCGTCGAGCTTGGCGCCCGCCTCGTGAAGGAGCTGGAGCGCGCTCCGGGTGGCACCAACGGAGGCATCCGGGCCAGCATCGGGATCTCCATCTCCGAGCGCGGCCGGGGCGACGCCGAGCTGCTCATCCACGAGGCGGACACCGCGATGTACTCCGCGAAGTCCCTCGGTGGGACGCGGAGCGCGCTCTTCGACGGAGAGCTCGCCTTCCAGCTCAAGGAGCGGTCGGCCGCACAGGCGAACCTCCAGGCGGCGCTGACCGACGGACGTCTGGTGCCGTACTACCAGCCGATCGTGGACCTGACGACGGGTGCCGTCGCCGGCTTCGAAGCCCTCGCCCGACTGGTCGAGCTGGGGGGCAGGGTCCTCGAGCCGTCGTCCTTCATCACCGTGGCCGAGGTCAGCGGCCTGGTGCACGAGCTCGGCGCCCAGGTGCTCGAGCAGGCCTGCGCGCGGGCCTGCCTGTGGACCGGATCGACGCGTCGCGACGATCTCGCGGTCGCCGTCAACGTGTCGAGCCGTCAGCTCGACCGGGGCGATCTGGTGGTGCTGGTCCGCGATGCGCTGGAGCGGAGCGGGCTGGAACCCATGAGGTTGCACCTCGAGCTGACGGAGACCGCGATCATGGACCTCGATCCGGGCACCCTGCGCCAGCTCTCGGAGGTCCGGGGCCTGGGTGTGCAGATCGGCCTCGACGACTTCGGCACCGGCTATGCGTCGCTGACGCACCTCCGGCGCCTGCCGCTGGACTTCGTCAAGGTGGACCGATCCTTCATCCAGGGACTCGGACGTGATGCCGGCGACGAACGGATCGTGAGCGCGGTGATCGACCTGGCGCGGAACCTCGGCTTGCGCTCGGTCGGCGAAGGCGTCGAGACGGTCGAGCAGCTCGAACGACTGCGTGCGTTCGGGTGCGACGAGGCCCAGGGGTACCTCTTCGCCCGGCCGGCCCCGCCCGAGGACCTGTGCCTCGGCGCCTACGAGCTCACTGGTGGGGTGCTGCAGGGGTGAAGCCCCGGCGCCGCTACTTCCAGCGTGGCTGGTCCACCAGGCGCAGCAGCCACACGAGCGCCGGGACCACGATCACCCCGGCGGCCGCGACCACGACCAGCAGCATGCGCATGGTGACGGGCGCCCCGGCGACGTCGTCGATGGTGGCGGCATCGACCAGCACGTCCGGGTACTGAGCCACGCCCCAACCGGTGACGACCGCGGCGACGGCCACGAAGGCGCCGACCCGGGCCAGGGCCAGCCGGCGGCGCAGCAGCGCCCACGCGGTCGTGATGCCGCCGACCGCGGAGGCGATGACCAGCGGCGCGCCCGGCCCGTGGAGGCCATCGGCGAGCGAAGGCGCCGTCGCCTCGATCGTGGCCGCCGCCGTCAGCGCGGCCACCCCGGTGACCCCGGCGGCGAGCAGCGCCCGGCGGCGGAACCACTCCGAGAGGTCCTGATCGCCCCGGCGGTCGGCGTCGACCGTGAGCAGCACGGCGGCGAGGAACGCGGTGACGAGCACGGCCAGGACGCCACCGACGATGGACAGGGGACCGGTCCACGAGGTGAGCGGGTCGCCGCCGCCGTCGATCGGCACCCGTCCGGAGGCGATGGCGCCGGCGATGGTGCCGAGGAAGAACGGCGTCACGACGGACGAGGCGGCGAAGACCGCCCCGTGCAGCTGGGCCTGCCCGTAGGTGGAGGACGACTTGCGGAACACGAACGCGCCGCCGCGGAACACGATGCCGAGCCCGGCCAGCGACCACGGCACGGCGAGCGTGGTCATGACGGCGCTGAACGCTCGCGGGAACCCGGTCCACAGCATCACGATGACGAAGATGAGCCAGACGTGGTTGGCCTCCCACACCGGCCCGATGGAGCGGTCGATCTGGCGCCGGGCCCGGTCGGCCATGTCGTCCCGGCCGGCGGTGAGGTCCCAGACGCCGGCGCCGTAGTCGGCGCCACCGAAGAGGGCGTAGAGGACCACGCCGGCGAACATGGCGGCGGCGACGAGGTCGGCGCTCACGACCCGTCGCTCCCGGGTCCCGGCACGCCGGCGGGCACGTGTGTCCCCACCTCGTCGTCCTCCGTGTCGGGCCCGTACGGCACCCGCATCTCACCGCCCTCCCGCCAGCGCCGGCTCATGGCCCGCAGCACCAGCGCCCCGAACACCGTCATCGACGCGTAGACGACCACGATCGTGGTGAGGCTCCACCAGATCCAGCCGGCGTCGGTGACCGCCTCGTCGACGCGCATCACGCCGTAGACGATCCAGGGCTGCCGGCCGACCTCGGTGACGATCCACCCGGCGATGAGCGCGGTCATGGCGGCGGGCCCGGCGACCACGACGCCGCGACGGAACCAGTCGCTCGCCGCCAGGAGGTCCCCGCCGCGCCACCGCCGGAACCAGTACCAGAGCACGAGCGCCACCAGGGAGAAGCCGATGCCGACCATCAGCTGGAACGACAGGTGCACCAGCGAGGCCGGCAGCTCGGCGCCCTCCGGCAGGTCGTCGAGGCCGATCACGCGGGCGTCCGGGGAGCCGGTCGAGATCAGCGACCCCAGGTTGGGGATCTGGATGCCGTAGCGGACCTCGCCGTCGATGAGCACGCCACCGATGGTGAGCGGGGCGCCGTCGATCGTCTCCGGGACGAGCTCGATCGCCGCGAACTTCGACGGCTGGGCCTCGGCGAGCCGCTCACCGGCGAGGTGGCCGATGACGGGTTGCAGCAGCGTGGCGACCGACGCGAAGGCGAACGGGATGACGAATCCGAGGCGGTGGGCCCCGTCGTCGCGCCCCCGCAGCCGGCCGAGCGCGTACACGCCGGCGACGGTGAAGCCCACGACCATGTAGGCGGCGAACAGCATGTGGATCCACTGCAGCCACACCGCGTCGTTGAAGATGGCGGCGATCGGATCGATGTCGGTCACCGTGCCGTCGACGATGTCGAAGCCGGCGGGCGAGTTCATCCACGCGTTGGCGGCGATGACCGAGAAGCTGCCGACGACGCCGGCCAGGGCGACCGGGACGAGCGTCAGCAGGTGCGTGCGAGGTGGCAGCCGGTTCCAGCCGTAGAGGTAGATGCCGAGGAAGATCGCCTCGGTGAAGAACGCGAGGCCCTCCCATGCGAAGGCCGGGCCGATGACGTCGCCGAACGCTCCCATCATCCCCGGCCAGAGCAGGCCGAGCTCGAAGGAGAGGATGGTGCCGCTGACCGCGCCGAGGGCGAACAGCACGCCGCTCACCTTCGCCCAGCGCTGCGCCAGCACGAGGCCGGCCGGATCACCTCGGAGCCCCCGGCGGTGCGCCACGAAGATCATCGCCGGGAACCCGACCCCGAAGGCGGCGATGAGGATGTGCCAGCCGAGGCTGATCGCCATCTGGTAGCGGGCGGGCAGCAGCGCGTCGGCAGCGAGGATGGGGAGCACCGACCTCCAGCCTCGCACGGACGGCGGGCGGGGGCAGCGCAGGGGAGAGCGGGCGGGGGCAGCGCAGGGGAGAATGGGGTCGTGGACCGCCGACCCGCCTTCGACGCCGGCGTGGTGCCCGTCGCCGACGCCTGCGACGTGGACCCGTCGGTCATCGGGGCCAAGGCGGCGAGCCTGGCCCGGATGGTCGACCTGGGGCTCCGGGTGCCGCCGGCGTTCGTGGTCACCACGGACGTGTGCCGGCTGGTGCGCCAGCAGGGGCGCCTGCCCGTGCCCACGGTCGATGCGATCCGATCCGCCGTCACCGACCTCGAGCTCGCGACCGGGCGGGGCTTCGGCGGCGACGACCCCCTGCTCGTGTCGGTGCGCTCCGGTGCCGAGACCTCGATGCCCGGGATGATGGACACCGTCCTCGACGTCGGGTTCGCGCCCGGTACGCGAGCGGGGCTGGCGGCCCGGGCCGGTGAGACCTTCGCCCGCGGCTGCCACGCCCGCTTCCTGGCCGGCTGGGCATCGATCGTGCTCGGGGTCGATCCGCCCCGGAGCGACGATCCCGACGAGCTGGCACGGGCGCTCGGCGGCTCGGTGCCCGACGATCCCCACCGCCAGCTGGTCGAGGCCGTCGAGGCGGTGTTCCGGTCGTGGGACAACGAGCGGGCCCGCGCCTACCGCGAGCGCCACGGGATCGACGACGGCCTCGGCACCGCCGTCGTGGTGCAGGCGATGGTGTTCGGCAACCAGGGAGCGGGCAGCGGCGCCGGCGTGGTGTCGAGTCGGGACCCGAGCACCGGTGCGCCCGGGCTGCGCGGCGACCTCCTGGTCGACGCGCAGGGCGAGGACGTGGTGGCGGGTTCGCACCGGCCGCGCCCCATCGACGAGCTCGGCGTGCGGTGGCCGGAGGTCGATCGCGAGCTGCGAGCGGCCGTGGGCGCGATCGAGTCGGCCACCCGGGACATGGTCGACGTCGAGTTCACGATCGAGGACGGCACCCTCCACCTCCTGCAGAGCCGGGTCGGCGCCCGTGCGGCGGCGGCTGCGGTGCGGATCGCCGTGGACCTGGTCGACGAGGGGGCGATCACCGTGGCCGAGGCCCTGGCCCGGGTCGACGAGGCCCAGCTCGACCACGCCTCGCGGCCGACCGTCGATCCGGAGGGCCCCGACCTGCTGGCCGCCGGCCTCGGCGCCTGCCCCGGCGTGACCACGGGCGAGGTGTGCCTGTCGTCGGACCACGTGGCGAGCCACGACGGACCGGTCGTGCTCGTGCGCCGGGAGACCTCGCCCGACGACATCCGTGGGATGGTGGCCAGCGCGGGCGTGCTCACGGCTCGGGGCGGGTTGGTCAGCCACGCGGCCCTCGTCGCGCGGGAGCTCGACCTCCCGGCGGTGGTCGGCGTCGAGGAGCTGGAGGTCGACGAGGCGACGGAGACCGCCCGTGTCGGGCAGCGGATCCTGCGCGATGGGGACGTCGTCACCATCGACGGCACCACCGGCCGGGTGCACCTCGGCGCCGTCCCGGTCGTGCCCGCGGCCCCGAGCGGGCACCTCGCCCGCATGCGGGCCTGGCAGGCGGAGCTCGACCCGGGCTGATCCGTTCGCGTCATCCGCATCCGTGCTCGGTCCCGTAGTGCACGTGAGATGGAGAACGCACCCCGCACCCCGACGATGCACGCCGCCCTCTGGGCGGCCGCTGCTGCCGTGGCTGCGCTGGGCACGGCCGAGCTCGCTGCCGGCATCGTGCAGTCCTGGCGGTCCCCGGTCGTCGCCGTGGCCGAATCGGTCATCGACCGGTCGCCCTCCGCGTTCACCCGGTTCGGGATCCGCACCTTCGGCACCAACGACAAGGCCGCCCTGATCATCGGGATCCTCCTGATCCTCGCGGTCGTCGCCCCCCTCCTCGGCGTCGCGGCCCGCCGGCGGCCCTGGGCGGGGGTCGCCGGCTTCGCACTCTTCGGCGTGGTCGGGGCCGCCGCCTCGATCGACGGCGGCCCCACGGCCGCCGCCGTCCCGGCGGTCCTCGCCGCCCTGATCGGCGCCGGCACCATGCTGGTCGCCTTCCGTCCGCGCTCCGGCGAGCGTCGCATCCCGTCCGATGCAGGGGTCGGGCGACGTGAGATGCTCGCCGGGGCCGGAGCGCTCACCGCGCTCGGCCTGGTCATGGCCGCTGGTGGACGTGCGCTGCGCGACCGCTTCAGCGCCGCCGCATCCCGCGCCGCGCTGGTGCTGCCGGGCGCCCGCCGACCGCTCCCGCCGGCACCAGCAGGCGCGTCGTTCGAGGGCATCGCCGGCCTGTCCCCGCTGTTCACGCCGAACGACCGCTTCTACCGCATCGACACCGCGCTCCTGATCCCCCAGGTCCCGGTGGAGGACTGGACGCTGCGGGTCCACGGCATGGTCGACGAGCCCTTCGAGATCGGCTTCGACGAGCTCACCTCCCTGGGCCTGGTCGAGACCGACATCACCCTCACCTGCGTGTCCAACCGCCTCGGCGGCGACCTGGTCGGCAACGCCCGCTGGCTCGGCGTCCCCCTGCGCCTGCTGCTCGAGCGGGCAGGCGTCCAGGACCGGGCCGACCAGATCGTCGGCCGCTCGGTCGACGGCTACACCTGCGGCTTCCCCGTCGAGGCCGCCTTCGACCGGGATGCCCTCGTCGCCGTCGGGATGAACGGCGAGCCGCTGCCCCTGCAGCACGGCTTCCCCGCCCGGCTGGTCACCCCCGGGCTGTACGGCTACGTGTCGGCCACGAAGTGGCTGAGCGAGATCGAGCTGACCCGGTTCGACACCTTCGACCAGTACTGGGTGCCCCGCGGCTACGCCGAGCGGGCACCCATCAAGACGATGTCCCGCATCGACGTGCCCCGCTCGGGCCAGATCGTCGATGCGGGCGACACGGTCATCGCCGGCGTCGCCTGGGCGCAGACCCGCGGCATCAGCAAGGTCGAGGTCAGCATCGACGACGGTCCCTTCGCCGAGGCCGAGCTCGCCGACGCCCTCACCGACGACACGTGGCGCCAGTGGCGGATGCCCTGGACCGCCACCGCCGGCGCCCACCGCCTCGCGGTCCGCTGCACCGACGGCGACGGCCAGCTCCAGCGCGAGGCGCGCGACGAGCCCCTGCCCGACGGTGCGTCGGGCTGGCAGTCCCTCCTCGTCACCGTCCGCGAGTCGTCATGAGCGGCTCGCCCCAGATCGCCACCCGGCTCGTCCGGGCGGACGAAACCCCCCAACCACCACCACAGGAGAACCCCCTGACATGACCCGCTTCCGCCTGATCCGAGTGGCCGGCCTCGCGCTGTCCCTCTCCCTGGTCGCCGCCGCATGTGGCGACGACGACGACACCGACACCTCCGCCGATGCCCCGGTCGAGGAGACCACCGACGAGATGACCGAGGACATGGGCGACGAGTCCGCCGCTCCGGTCGACTCCGCCGAGGCGTGCGACGCCGACGCCATCGTCGCTGCGGTCGAGGGCGGCCCCGAAGAGGGCACGCTCGCCGGCATGACCGACGACCCGGTCGGCACGGCTGCGTCCAGCAACCCCGTGCTCACCACGCTGGTCACCGCCGTGACCGAGGCCGAGCTCGTCGACACCCTCAACTCGGCCGAGGCCCTCACCGTCTTCGCCCCGACCGACTGCGCCTTCGCGGCGCTCGACCCGGCGACCCTCGAGGCCGCCCTCGCCGACCCCAGCGGCCTGCTCACCCAGGTCCTCGGCTTCCACGTCATCGCCGGCGAGCAGCTGTCCGCTGCGGACCTCGCCGACGTGACCGAGCTGGAGACCTTCACCGGTGAGACCCTCGAGATCAGCGTCGACGGCGACACCGTCTCCGTCGGCGGTGGCCAGGCCAACGTCGTGGTCCCCGACATCCAGACCGCCAACGCCACGGTGCACCTGATCGACTCGGTGATGCTCCCGCCGTCCGCCGGCTGAGCCCCACCCAGCAACCGAACCCGGATGCTTCTGGGCCGCGGTGCACGCACTCCGTGCGTGCGCCGCGGCCCAGCTCCGCGTCCGGGTCTAGAGCTTGCTGTCCGGGGGTTGAGGTTGCAGGTCCCTCTACAGAGGGGCCTGGTGATGGACCCTGTGGTTCCTTCCACAGATCCAAAGGAACCCATCACCATG
>JAMYFF010000010.1 GCA_024128875.1 Salinilacustrithrix flava | reverse complement strand
CCGCAAGCCCTCCGAGATCCTCGACACCCACCGCCGCCGCCAAGCAGCATGACCATCAACCACAGGGCCCATCTGTCACCTCGAACCCCGGCCTGGAAGCCCTAGACGTCGAGGTCGGCCTCCTCCGGCTTGGCGCCGGAGTCCGGGTAGAGGTGCTCGAGCGAGCCGGGCTCGATGCGGGCACCTTCGATGAAGGCGTCGACGTCGGACTGCTTGATGCGGATCACCCGCCCGAAGCGGTAGGCGGCCAGCTCGCCCCGCACCACCGTGACCGCCGTGGCGTCGGACCTGGCCCAGCGGGCTGCGAACGAGGGCACCAGCCTCGATCAGGCCCGCTTCGACGCCTACGCCGAGGAGGCCCGCCGGCGCCTCGGCGGGTACGGCGACGACGCCGACTTCGCCTTCGCCCTGGCGGACGCCGATGGCGACGGGCGCGACGACACCGTGGCGGTCACCGTCGACGCGGCGCTGCCGATCCTGCTGCCGGTGCGCTGGTCGGGCTACAGCCCCACCGAGTTCAGCCGCACCATGCGCGCCCGGCTCGAGGTCTTCCAGGCGGCGGGGCCGTGACGGGCTCCGGGCTCCGGCGCCGTGGCGAGCGAGGCCAGGCCGGCGGGATGGAGGTGCTCCCCTTCGGGCTGCTCATCTTCGTGGGCGGCGCCTTGCTCATCACCAACATCTGGGGTGTCGTCGACGCCAAGTTCGCCGCCGACGCCGCGGCTCGGGAGTCGGCGCGCTGGGTGGTCGAGGCCGCCGGGCAGACCACCACCGCCGATGCGCTCCGGGCCGGCGCCACCGCCATCGCCACCGACACCCTCGCCGACCACGGCCGCACCGGTCCCGCCACGGTCCGGCTCGGACCGCCCCACGCTGCCTTCGTCCGCTGCGAGCGCATCGAGGTCACGGTGGCGCTCCAGGTCCCGGCCGTCCGCCTGCCCTTCGTCGGCGGGTTCGGGGACGCCTTCGACGTCCAGGCCACCCGCGGCGAGCTCATCGATCCCACCCGCTCCGGCGTCGGTGGCGTGGCCTCGTGCATCCAGTGACGCGAGCCACGTCGACCCGGCGCCACGAGCGCGGCTCGGTGCTGATGCTCATGCCGGCCGCCGTCCTCATCGTGCTGCTGCTCGGCGCCATCGCCGTGGACTCGGCCATCGTGTACCTGGGCCAGCGCCAGGCCTACAACGTGGCCTTCGACGCCGCGAACGATGCTGCCGGCGCCGGCTTCGACCTCGACGCGGCTCGCACGAGCGGCGAGATCGTCTACGACCCCGATCGGGTGGAGGCGATCGCCGCCCGGGCGATCACCGCTGCCGGCATCGACGACCTCGAGCTCGTCTCCGCCGAGCCCGACGGCGACGGCGTGGTGGTCACGGTGCGCCGGACGGTGCGGCACCTCTTCGTGCAGGCCCTCGGCGATCCGTCCCGCGACGTGCTCACGATCTCGGCTCGGGTCGACGGCGAGGTGCGCCGAGGCATCACTGCACCTTGATGCATCTCATGCCCTTCCGGTAGCGTCACCGCTGATGGTCATCGCCGTGCGCACCGAGGAGGCCGACGACGGCCTGGTGGTGGTCAAGGAGGCGCGCAGCGACGGCGACGTGGCTCGCCTCACCCGGGAAGCTGCCATGCTCGCCCGCTGCCGGCACCCCGGGGTGGTGGACCTGCTCGGCGTCGACGAGCGCTCGATCCGGCTCCGCCACGCCGGCACCGCGCTCGCCCGGCTCGGACCGTTCCCGCTGGACCACGCGGCGGGCATCGTGTGCGCGGTCGCCGACGTCGTGCACGCGCTGCACCGCCTCGACGTGGTCCACGGCGACATCGAGGCCGCCCACGTGCTCCTCGACGACCGTGGCCGCCCCCGCCTGTGCGGCTTCGGGATGGCCCAGGACCGCACCGACGACGGCGCGGCCGACGACGTGGCCGCCATCGGGCGCCTGCTCGGCGGCTTGCTGCGCGCCGGCGCCGACCTCCCGTGGGCCGACCCACCCGGCGGCGTGCGCCGCGCCGCGCGGCAGCGCCAGGCCCGCAAAGAGCTCGACGCCATCGTCGCCCAGGCCACGAGGGAGCGGCGCGACCAGCGCCTGACCGCCCGGCAGCTGGCCAAGGCGGTCCACGCGGTCGTGCCCGAGTGCTCCCTGCCGACCCCGAGCGCGGCGGCGAAGGCCGCGCCGTGGTTCGCCGAGCTGCCGGCCGACGTGGACCCCACCGCGGATCTGGGCTGGACCGACGAGGACCTGAGCTGGCTGGCCGCCGTGGCCGACGACGACCGCAACGCCGACGAGCTCGACGCCGATGCCGGCCCCTACGCCGGCCTGGGCTCGCTCGACCAGCTCGACGACGACGGCACCGACGCGGACTGGGCTGCGCTGGCCGCGGCGCCCGACGCCGTCACCGGTCCGCTCCCCGTCTTCACCCCGCCCGACGAGGGCCCGCGGGAGCGGGCTCGGATCGAGCACGAGGCCGCACCGCCCCCTCCCTCCGGGCCCAGCGTGCCCCTCCCCGACAGGCGTGCGCAGGAGGAGCGCCGGCGGCGCCTCCCCCTGCTCCGGGCCGCCCTGCTGCTCGTGGTGCTCGCCATCGGCGTGGTCGGTGGCGTCGCCGGGGCCCGCGCCGTCCGCCCGCTCGGCTCCGACCCGGTCTCCGCAGCGACGACCACCACGACCGCTCCGCCCACCACCGCGCCCGGCCAGACCACCACGAGCACCACCGCGCCGGCACCGGCCGCCGGTCCGTGGCCGGACTCCTGCACCGTGCCCGACGTCGCGGGACCCGACGTCGACGGCGACGGCTGCCCCGACGAGGTCGTCCTCGACGGTCGCAGGGCCCAGGTCGGGAGCGTGTCGGTGGCGCTCGGCCAGGAGGGCGACCTCGTGGCGCTCGGCGACTGGAGCTGCGACGGCATCGCCACGCCCGCCCTGCTCCGCCCCGGCACCGGCGAGGTGTTCGTGTTCCCCGAGTGGCGTCTGGACGAACCCCTCGAGGTCGAGGCCCTGGCCACGGTGCCCGGCGCGACGGCCATCGCGGCCGGCGCCGGCGCGTGCCCGGCGCCGGTGCTCACCACACCCGACGGATCCCGCACCGTCGAGGTCGCCGGATGAGCCGCCGGGCCGGGCGGGCGGTGCTCTGGCTCGTCGGCCTGCTGGCCGCCGGCGGCGCCCTGCGCCTCGCCGCCCGCGGGGAGCTGGCGGCACCACCGCTCGGCTCCCTCGACCAGCTCACGGCCTGGGCAGACGCCCACGAGCCGGCGGCCGCGGCCATGGCCCTGGTGCGGCTGCTCGCCGAGGTGAGCGTCTGGTACGTGCTGGCCCTGTCCGCCGTGCACGTCGCCTCGACCGCCCTGCGCATCGCCGGCGGGCACCGCCTCGCCGACGCCCTGGCGCTGCCCGGCGTGCGCCGGCTGGTGCACGCCGGCCTCGGGGTCGGCCTGGCGGCGGCATCCTCGGTCGGCGCACAGGACGAGGTCGGCGCGCCCGACGCGGTCACGATGGCCCCGGTGGCCGAGGCGCCCCTCGTCACCCAGCACCGGGTCGAGGCGCCGGCGGGCACCGCCACGATGCGACCCCACCGCCCGTCGACCGGCGAGGGCGGCACGGCGCTGATGGATCCGACGCCGGTCCCGTCGACGTGGACCGTCACCGCCGGCGAGTCGTTCTGGTCGATCGCCGGGGAGCTGCTGACCGATGCCTGGCGGCGAGCGCCGTCCGACGCCGAGGTCGACCCGTTCTGGCGGGCCCTCGTCGAGGTCAACCGCGGCCGGCTCGTCGACCCGGCGGACCCGGACCTCATCCACCCCGGTCAGGTCTTCGAGGTGCCGCCGGTCCCGCCGCCGCCGGCCTGAGCACGACGACCCACGCCGACGGCCACATCGGTCCGCAGCCGGACCGCGACCTCGTTGGCGAGCAGCCGTCCCTCCGGGGTCAGCACCACCCGGTCGCCATCCACCACGACCAGGCCCTCGAGCGAGGGATCGTCGAGGTCCAGCGCCGCGGCCGGCACCCCCTCGCGGGTCCGGAGCGCCAGCTGGAGGGCCTCGAGCCGGCGGGTTCCCTCGTCGAGGTCCTCGCCGGCGGCCTCGGTGGACGCGCCGGCATCCACCGCGTCGAGGTAGCGCTCGGGGGTGCGCAGGTTCCACCAGCGGCGGCCACCGCGATGGCTGTGGGCGGCGCATCCGAAGCCCAGGTACTCCCCCGCCTCCCAGTACAGCCGGTTGTGCCGGCACTCGTGGCCGGGTCGGGCCCAGTTCGACACCTCGTACCAGCGCAGTCCGGCAGCACCCAGGCGCTCGTCGGTGAGCAGGTACTTGTCGGCCTGGTCGTCGTCGTCGGGGTACCGGTCCGGATCGGCGGCCAGCGGCGTGCCCGGCTCGACCGTCAGCCCGTAGGCCGAGACGTGGGGCGGGTCGAGCGAGAGCACGTCGTCGATGCTCGACGCCCAGTCCGCCACCGACTCACCGGCGGCGCCCATGATCAGGTCGAGGTTGAACGTCTCGAACCCGGCCTCCCGGGTCCAGGCCACGGCTTGGCGCACGTTGTCGGGGTCGTGGGTGCGGCCGAGGGCAGCGAGCACGTGCTCGCGCATCGACTGCACGCCGAAGGACATGCGGTTCACCCCACCGCGCCGGTACGTGCGCAGCGACTCGGCCGTGACCGAATCGGGATTGGCCTCGATGGTGACCTCGGCCCCGGGCGCCAGCGGCAGGCGGGCCAGCACGCCGACCAGGCCCTCGGCGGGCACGAGCGTCGGGGTGCCGCCCCCGACGAAGACCGACGTCAGCGGGGGCAGGCCTTCAGCGACGGCCCGGTCGACCTCGGTGGCGAGGCCGGCCAGGTACCGGTCGACCAGGTGCCCGCGGTCGGTCCAGGTCGCGAACGCGCAGTAGTCGCAGCGCGTCGAGCAGAACGGGATGTGGAGGTAGGCGCCGAAGGTCTCAGGATGTGCGCGGATGAGTCACGTCCTCCCGCGTCTCCATCTGGCGGCTTCGCCGCCGGAGGGCACCGTGTCCATGGTCGCCTCGCCTGTCGGCTCGGCTCAGTGCGACGCCCCGACCCGGCACAGGCCGAGCTGGTCCAAGCGATCCATCGTGCGGTCCGTCGCCACGCCGAGGATGCAGGCGATGGCCCGCACGTCGTCCTTGCGGATGGTGAGCATCCGCCCGTTGAAGTCCTGGCGTTGGATCTGGATGGTGCGGATGTAGCGGTTGAGCATGGCGCCCTCGGGGCCGCCGAGCTCGGACAGCATCTGCAGGTCGAGCACGAGGTGGTTCTCGGCCTGGCGGGCCAGCGCCCGGTCGGTGAGGTCGATGACCTCGCCCTCCTCGTCGGAGGGCAGCAGCTGGTCGACGGGGACGTCGTAGAAGCCGGCCAGGCGGTGCAGGCGCGGCACGGAGATGGAGCGCTCGCCGCGCTCGTAGGCGCCGAGCACCGATGCCTTGAACTCCGAGTCGGAGGCCGCCTCCACGTCGTGCAGGCTCAGGCGCTTCTGACGCCGGATGGCGCGCAGGCGCTCGCCGACCTTGCGGCTGTACGCGAGTCCCGCCTCGTCCAAGTCTTCCATCGCCATCTCCTGCTCCGATCCCCACCCGATGTCAACGCTCAACGTAGGCATCGACCACGCTCCGCACAACCCTCACCACCCAGGCAATCTGGGCAATCGGTGCGATGTCCGATGCGTGGGGTGGTCACCGAGCCCAGCCGCTACGCATCGCACCGAGCAGCGCACCGGCGGTAATGGCCGCGGTCTCGGCCCGCAGCACGTGCGGACCGAGGCCCGCGGTGTCGGGGAGGGCGGCGCGCTCGTGGTCCGACCAGCCGCCCTCGGGTCCCACGGCCACGACCGGCCGGTCGAGCGAGACGCCCACCGGACCCCGATCGAGGCGGACCGCGCCCCGGCCGGCCAGGTCGGCCACGTCGGTCACCGGCTCGACCACCGGGAGCCAGCACCGGTGCGACTGCTCGCAGGCCGACCGGGCGATCGCGACGAGGCGCTCGTGCTGGCGGGCCGCCTTGGTCTCGTCCCACCGCACCACGGAGCGATCGGCGCGGAACGGCACGATGCGGTCGACGCCGAGCTCGGTGAGCTTCTGCACCACCAGATCGGGCTTGTCGGACTTGGTCAGCGCGAAGGCGACCGTCACCTCCGGCTCGGGGGCCGGCACCGTGATCACGGGGCCGTCCGGGTCGATCTCGGATCGCCCCCGGAACCGGCCCGCTCGCCACGCGCCGCGCCCGTCGGTGACGGTGAGGGCGTCGCCGTCGCGGAGGCGGCGCACCCGGTCCAGGTGGTGGCGGGCATCGTCGCTCAGGACGGGCGCCTCGACGTCGTCGACGAGCACGTGTGGCGCCGCGCCGTCCGGCGGCTGCGAGCTCACTTGAAGGCGGTGCGCAGCTTGGTGAAGAAGCCTCGCGTCTCCTCGGCGACGGGCTCGCCCCGGAGCTCGGCCAGCCGGCGGACGAGCTCCTCCTGCTCCTCGGTCAGGTCGCGCGGCAGGTCGATCACGACGTGCAGGTGCAGGTCGCCCCGGCCGCCGCGGTTGACGACCGGCACGCCCTTGCCTCGGAAGCGGAACACGTGCCCGGTCGGCGTCGCCGGCGGGACGGTGACCGCCTCCGTGCCGTCCAGGGTCTCGAACTCGACCTCGGCGCCGAGCATCGCCTGGGTCACGGGGATGTGCAGGTCGGCGTGGAGGTCGACGCCGTCGCGCCGGAACACGTCGTGGGGCCGCACCCGGAAGTGCACGTAGAGGTCGCCGGGGGGACCACCCCGGGGGCCGGCAGCGCCCCGACCCTGCAGCCGGAGCGTGGACGCCGCGTCCACGCCCGGCGGGATGTCGACGGTGAAGGAGCGATCCTGGAGGGTCCGGCCCTCGCCGGCGCAGTTGCCGCACGGGTCGGCGATGACCTCGCCGGCCCCGTTGCACCGGGGGCACGCCGCGGTGGTGACCATCTGGCCGAGCAGCGACTGGCGCACGCGACGGACCTGACCGGCGCCGCCGCAGTCCGCGCAGGTGGTGGCCGACGTGCCCGGCGTCGCGCCGGTGGCGTCGCACACCTCGCAGGCCACCGCCGTACGGACGTCGACCTTGTGCTGGGCGCCGAAGACGGCCTCGGTGAAGTCGAGCTCGGTGACGACCTCGAGGTCGGGTCCCCGCATCGGCCCGGACCGACCCGCGCCGCCCCCGCCGAAGGGGCTCTGACCGCCGAAGAACGCGTCGAAGATGTCGCCGACGCCGCCGAAGCCGGCGAAGGGGTCACCGCCGCCCGGCTGCCCGGCGCCGCCGATGCCGGCGTCGCCGAAGCGGTCGTAGCGGGCCCGCTTCTCCGGGTCCCGCAGGACCTCCCACGCCTGGGCGACCTCCTTGAAGTGGTGCTCGGCGTCGGGGTCGTCCGGGTTGGCGTCGGGGTGCAGCTCCCGCGCCTTGGCCCGGTAGGCCCGCTTGATGTCGTCCTGGGAGGCGTCGCGCGGGACGCCGAGGAGCTCGTAGAGGTCGGCCATGAGGGGTCTCCGGTCAGCCTTCGGTGAGGTGGTGGCCGAGTCGGCGGCTCACCGCAGCGACCGCGGCCATGGCCTCGGGGTAGTTCATGCGCGCCGGGCCGAGGACGCCGATCGAGCCGGCTCGCTCCCCGTCGACGGTGTAGGGCGCCACGACGAGCGCGGCGTCGGCCAAGGTCTCCATGCCGGTCTCGGTGCCGATGGCCACCTGCAGGCCCCGGTCGACGACGTCGCGCAGCAGGGTCACCACGACGAGCTGCTCCTCGAGCACGCTCAGGACCTGCTGGACGGTCTCGACCGCGTCGAAGGCCGAGGCGACCCGGGACGCGCCGCCGACGAAGACCTCGTCGGCGGTGTCGGCCGGGGTCGTCCGGCGCAGGACCTCGACGACGGCGCCGACGACGCCGTCGGTGTCCGGGTCGCCGGTGGTGGCGACGTCCGCCGGCACGGCGCCGCGCATGGTGCCGGTGAGCTGGGCCGCGAGGTGCAGCGACGCCCGGGCGACGACGTCGTCGCCCACGTCGGCGGGCAGCTCCACGCTGTGCTTCTCGACCATGGCATCGGCGAGCACGGTGACGACGAGGGCGGTGCTGGGGGCCAGGCCGACGACCTGGACGGACCGGATCGCCACGTCGGCCGCCGAGGGGGGCACGACCACGCCCGTCCAGGCGGTGAGTCCGGACAGCAGGCGGCTGGTGGACTCGAACATCTCCTCGAGCTCGCCGTGGGCGCGAGCGAAGAACGCCTTCACCTGCTTGGCCTGCTCGCCGCGGAGGGCGCCGGGCGACCCGATGGTGTCGACGAAGTAGCGGTAGCCCTTCTCCGTGGGGATCCGCCCCGCGCTGGTGTGGGGTTGGGCCAGGTAGCCCTCGTTCTCCAGGACCGCCATCTCGTTGCGCACGGTCGCCGAGCTCACGTCGACGCCGGGTGCGGCCGACACCCGCCCGGAACCGACGGGCTGCGCGGTCTCGATGTACTCCTGCACGACGGCCCGCAGGATCGAGGCCTTCCGATCGTCGAGCACGTGGTCACCTCCCGGCACGGCAGCGGTCCAGCTGGCACTCGATGTTACCGACTGCCAGCGGCTCAACCCCGTTCCAGCGCGACCAGCTCGTCGTCCAGGTACCGCAGGAGGTGCTGCATGGACGGCACCGAGCGGCGGCAGCCGAGGATGCCGAAGTCGAGGTTGCCGGCGTAGCTGGAGGTCGTGATGTTCAGCGCCTGGCCGTCGACCAGCAGCGACATCGGGTAGGAGCCAGAGAGCCGGGCCCCGTTCCAGTAGAGCGCCTCCTTGGGGCCGGGCACGTTGGAGATCACCACGTTGAACGGCGGGCGGATGCGCTCCTCGGCCAGCGGCAGGCGGCCGAGCGGGCTCATGTTGAGCGCCAGCGGCGCCACGTTCAGCGCGCTGAGGGCCAGGATCTGGCCGGGCGAGAGCCCCTCGAGGCGGGCCTTGCTCTGGTGGATCGACTCCTGGATGTGGGCCAGTCGGGCCGGCGCGGTGTCCAGGTGGGTGCCGAGCGAGCACAGGATCGCGCCCACGGCGTTGCCGCTGCGGTCGTCGGCGCCGCGTGTCTTGAGCGACACCGGGACCATGGCGACGAGGGACTGGTCGGGCAGGGCCCCCTGGTCGAGCAGGTACGTGCGCAGCGCGCCGGCGCTCATGGCCAGGACCATGTCGTTGACGGTGGCGCCGTGGGGCGCAGCGGCGGCCCGGATGCGGTCGATCGACCACGAGTCGGCCGCGAAGCGCCGGGCACCGGTGATCGGCACGTTCAGCATCGAGCGCGGCGCCCGCAGCGGCGAGGAGAGCGACTGGTCCCGGAAGCTGCTGAGCAGGTGGCCGATGCCGTCGGTGGCCCCGGCCACGCTCTCGAGGGAGCCGGTCACGCTCGAGCCGAGCTTGCGCAGCCCGTCGGTGAGCACGGCGGTCCACGTGTCCTCCTCGGGGGCGGAGCGGGGCGGGCGGGCAACCTCGTCGGGATCGGGCTCGTCGAACACCGACCCCTTGGGGCGGCGCTCCCACGGCTGGGGCATTCCCCGTTCGGTCGGATCCGGGCTCATCGAGGACTCGAGCAGCTTCATCGCCGTGACGCCATCGCAGAGGGCGTGGTGGATCTTGGTGTAGAGCGCGAAGCGGCCGTCGGCGAGGCCCTCGATGAGGTGGGCCTCCCACAGCGGCCGGTTCCGGTCCAGGAGCGAGCCGTGGAGCCGGGACACCACGGTGAGCAGCTCCCGGATGCGGCCCGGCACCGGCAGGGCGCTGTGGCGCAGGTGGTACTGGATGTCGAACTGCTCGTCCCGGGTCCACGAGTACCCGGCGAGTCCCGGTCGGCTCACTCGGCGCTGGAACAGGGATCGCACCGGCGCGTCCGAGGCGATGCAGGACTGGTACAGCTCGTAGAGGTACTGCTCGTCCGCGTCCTCGGGCGTCTCGAAGAGGGCGAGCCCGCCGACGTGGGCCGGCTTCTCTCGGGCCTCCATCAGGAGGAAGAGGAGGTCCTGGGGTGCGATCATGGCCATCGGGTGATCATTCCCTACCGGGTCGCCCCATACCTCCGTAGCGACTCCTCCCGTTCCTCCCGGTGGTCCACGATCGGCTCGGGGTAGCCGGCCGGCACCCCGTCCGGTGCGTCGGCCGGGGTGTGGACCCACTTCGAGGGAACCCCGGCGAGCTCGGGGATCCAGCGGCGCACGTAGGTGCCGTCCGGGTCGAATCGCTGCCCCTGCGTCGTCGGGTTGAAGATCCGGAAGAACGGGGCGGCGTCGGTGCCGGTGCCGGCCGTCCACTGCCACCCGTGCTGGTTGGAGGCGAGGTCGCCGTCGACCAGGTTCTGCATGAACCACCGCGCCCCCCGCTGCCAGTCCAGGTGCAGGTCCTTGACGAGGAAGCTGGCCGTGATCATGCGGACGCGGTTGTGCATCCACCCTTCGGCGAGCAGCTGGCGCATGCCGGCATCGACGATCGGGAAGCCGGTGCGACCCTCGGTCCAGGCAACGAACAGCTCGTCGGCACCCGCGCCCCGATCCCACGGCATGGCGCCGACCTTGCCGTCCATCGACTCACGCGCCGACTCCGGTCGGTGGAACAGGACGTCGGCGTAGAACTCCCGCCAGCACAGCTCGGTGGCGAAGGTCCGCTCCCCCGCCGTGTGCCCGAGGCGGGCGAGGACCTGGCGGGGGTGCAGCGTGCCCCACTTCAGGTCGGGCGACAGCCGTGACGTCGCGTCTGCGCCCGGCCGGTCCCGGGCCTCGTCGTAGTCCTCGACCTTGGCCCGGAGGAAGTGGTCGAGGCGGTTGCCGGCCGCGTCCTCGCCGGCGCGGGGCAGGTCCACGTCGCCGATGTCGGGGAGGTCGGGGATCCCGTCGCCCGGCGCCGAGCGCCACGGGATCGATGACGGCCGACGCACCGGAGCGGGCCAGCCGTGGTCCCGCCACGCGCGCGAGAACGGCGTGAAGACCTTGTAGGGCGACCCCGACTTGTTCTCGATCGAGCCGGGCGGCACCGCGTACGCCGACCCGGTCCGCACCAGCTCCACCCCGGCGCCGGTCACCCGCTCGGCGACCGCGTCGTCCCGCCGACGGCCGTAGGGGCCGAAGTCCTCGGCCAGGTGCACCGACGCGGCCTCGACCTCGACCGCCAGCTCCGGGATCACCGAGGTCGGGTCGCCGGCGCGCACCACGAGGTTCCCGTCCATCGACCCGTCGAGGGCGGCCAGCGTGCGGAACAGGTGGTGGCGGCGGACGTCCCCCGCCGGACCGAGGAGCGCCGGGTCCAGGCAGAACACCCCGACCACCTCGTCCGCCTCGCGGACCGCTTCGACCAGCGCGGGGTTGTCGGACAGGCGCAGGTCGCGCCGGAACCACAGCAGCGCCGTCGTCATGGGGAGGCCGGACCGGCGAGCAGGGAGCGCACGGCGTCCAGGGTGTCTGCTTCGGCGACCGACTTGTCGTCGCGGTAGCGGACCACCCGGGCGAAGCGCAGGGCGACGCCGCCCGGGTAGCGGCTCGAGGTCTGCGCCCCGTCGAGCGCGATCTCCACCACCTGCTCGGGGCGGACGTGCACGGTGTGGCCCGACCGGCGGGTCTCCAGCTCCTGGAAGCGCGCCGTCTGCCACGCCAGGATCTCGTCGGTCATGCCCTTGAAGGTCTTGCCGACCATGACCGGCTCGCCGGTCGCAGGATCGAGCGCCCCGAGGTGGATGTTGGACAGCCAGCCCGTCCGGCGGCCGCTCCCCCACTCCACGGCGAGCACCACGAGATCGAGCGTGTGCACGGGCTTGACCTTGCGCCACGACCGCCCCCGCCGACCGGCCTCGTACGACGAATCGGCGGCCTTCACCATCACGCCCTCGTGTCCGTGGGCCAGCGCGTCTGCGAGCACGTCCTCGCCGACCACGGGGTCGAGCGTCGTGGTGCCGGGGATGAGGTGGGGGCCCACGAGGGCGGCCAGCCGCTCGCGTCGAACCCGGAGCGGCTCGTCGATCTGGTCGGCGCCGTCCAGGTGGAGGAGGTCGAAGAACTGCGGGACGAGCGCGGTCTCGCCGGCACCGCGACCGAAGCGGCTCATCGTGTCCTGGAACGCCTGCGGTGCCTGATCCGGGCCCATGAAGCCCAGCACCTCGCCGTCGAGGACGAAGGAGCTGCTGTCGAAGCTTCGCACCACCGCGACCACCTCGGCCAGCCGCTCCGTGACGTCGTTCAGGTTCCGGGTGTAGATGCGCACGTCGTCGCCGGCCCGGTGGACCTGGATGCGGGCGCCGTCGAGCTTCCACTCGACGCTGGCCTCGCCGACCTCCTCGATGGCGGCCGCCACCGACTCGCTGGTCGACGCCAGCATCGGCTGGACGGCCCGGAGCGGTTCGAGGCCGACCGCCTCCACCGCCTCGCGTCCCTCGGTCAGGGCGATGCGGGCCACGGCGCCGAGGTCGCCGGCCAGCATCACGGCCCGGCGCACCGCCGGTGCCGGGATGCCCGATGCCGCGGCCACCGCGTCGGTGACCACCCCGGCCAGCGCGCCCGTGCGCATGTCGCCCACGAACAGGCGAGCGAGGAAGTCCGCCTCGGGCGCGGTCGCCCGGGAGAACAGCGCGACGAGCTGGGCCCGTCGCGCCCCCTGCGAGCCGGGTCCGGTGGTGCTCGCCAGCGTCGACACGGCTCGGTCGACCTCGTCGACGGTGAGGCCGGCCTCCTCCGCTGGCGGGCAGTCCAGATCCCGGATCGCGGCCCAGCCGACGCCGATGCGGCCCTGTCGCACCTCCCCCAGGAGGAACCCGATCACGATGGGGATCTCCTCGGGGGCGAGCGCGGCGAACAGCCCGGCCAGCACGTCGCGCTTCGCCGTGCGCTTCGTCGTCGCGCCGACGGCATCGGCTGCGGCGACGACGTCGGCCAGCAGCGTCACGGGATGCACCAGTCGACCGGCTCGCGCCCGGCCGCCACCAGCGCCGCGTTGGCCCGGCTGAACGGGCGGGTGCCGAAGAACCCCTTGTGCGCCGACAGCGGCGACGGGTGCGGCGACTCGATGATCGTGTGCTTCGACGTGTCGATCTGGGCCGCCTTCCGGCGGGCCGACGCACCCCAGAGGACGAAGACGACCCGTTCGGGCTTGGCGTCGACGACCTCGATGACCCGGTCGGTGAAGCGCTCCCAGCCCTTGCGCTGGTGCGACGCCGCCTGGCGTGCACGGACGGTCAGGGTCGTGTTGAGCAGCAGCACCCCCTGGCGGGCCCAGTGCTCCAGGTTCCCGTGACCGGGCCGCGGGCACCCGAGGTCGGCCTCCAGCTCGGCGTGGATGTTGACCAGCGACGGCGGGATGTCGATGCCCTCACGTACCGAGAAGCAGAGCCCGTGGGCCTGGCCGGGGCCGTGGTAGGGGTCCTGGCCGAGGATCAGCACCTTCACGTCCGAGTGCGGCGTGAGGTGGAGTGCGGCGAACACCTCGTCGTGGGGCGGGTACACCTCGTGGCGCGCCCGCTCCTCCCGGACGAAGGCCTGCAGCTCGTGCCAGTAGGGCTCCTCGAACTGGTCGCGCAGGAGCGGGTTCCAGTCGGTCTTCATGCGGCGCCGAACGTACCCGACCCCGGATCCCGTTCAGTCGAGCAGGGAGGCCTCGGCGAGCGACGTGTCGAGGCGCTCGAGCAGGTCTGCGTCGGCATCGTCGCCCGGGTTCCCGGTGGTGAGCAGCTTGTCGCCGAGGAAGATGCTGGCGGCGCCGGCGTGCATGCACAGCGCCTGCAGCTCGTCGCTCATCTGGCTGCGACCGGCGGACAGCCGGACGACGGACCCCGGCATCATGATCCGGGCGGCGGCGATCGTGCGGACCAGCTCGAGGCCGTCGAGCTCGTCGGTGCCGTGGAGGGGCGTGCCGGGCACCTGGACCAGCAGGTTGATCGGCACGCTCTCGGGGTGGGGGTCGAGCTGGGCCAGCTGGGCGAGCAGGCCGGCCCGCTGGCGGCGGCTCTCGCCCATGCCGACGATGCCGCCGCAGCAGAGGCGGACGCCGGCCTCTCGCACGTGGCCGATCGTGTCGAGCCGGTCCTGGTAGGTGCGGGTGGTGATGATCTCGCCGTAGAAGTCCGGCGAGGTGTCCAGGTTGTGGTTGTAGTAGTCGAGCCCGGCGTCCGCGAGGCGCTGGGCCTGGGCGTCGGTGAGCATCCCGAGCGTCACGCAGGTCTCCATGCCGAGGTCGCCGACCGCAGCGACCGCGTCGGCGACCCGCTCGACCTGGCGGTCGTTCGGCGACCGCCAGGCAGCACCCATGCAGAAGCGGGACGCGCCGGACGCCTTCGCGTTCGTCGCGGCGGCGACGATCTCCTCGGTGTCCATCAGCCGCTCGGGCTCGAGGTCGGTGTTCCACTTCGCCGACTGCGGGCAGTACGCGCAGTCCTCCGGGCAGGCGCCAGTCTTGATCGAGAGCAGGATCGCACCCTCGACCACGTCGGGCCGGAAGCCCGCCCGGTGGACCTGCTGGGCGTCGAAGAGCAGGTCGTGGAACGGGCGCTCGAGCAGTGCGAGCGCGTCGTCGGTGGTCCAGTCGTGGCGGGGGGAGGTCTCGACCATGGCGGGCGATCCTACGGTCGGCCCGCGGTCGCACCGAATGGGCCCGGAACACCTCGGCGTCACCTGTGGTTGGGTGCAGGCATGCGCATCGATGTGTGGTCCGACGTCGTCTGTCCGTGGTGCTACCTCGGCAAGCGGCGCCTCGAGGTGGCCCTCGAGGGCCTCGACTTCGCCGACGAGGTGGAGGTCCGGTGGCGCGCCTTCCAGCTCGATCCGACGGCGACCGCCGAGCCGAAGGACCTGGCGACGGCGATCGACCGCAAGTACGGGCCCGGCGCGTTCCAGGGCATGACCGGGCGCCTCGTGCCCCTCGGGGAGGAGGTCGGCATCGACTACCGCTTCGACCTGGCCCAGCGGGTCACGAGCCTCCCGGCCCTGTCGCTGGTTGCGTGGGTCGAGTCCGAGCACGGTCCCGACACCGCGGCGCAGCTGCACGACCGGCTGTTCCGGGCGTACTTCACCGAGGGCGCCAACATCGCCGATGCCGCCAACCTCGTCGAGTGGGCCGTAGACGTCGGCGCCGACCGCGAGCTGGCCGGCGAAGCCGTGGCCACGGGCACGGGCCGAGATGCGGTGGCGTCGGACCTCGAGGGGGCCGCCGACCGCCAGATCACCGGCGTGCCGGCCTTCGTCATCGAGGACTCCTTCATGATCCCCGGCGCCCAGGACGTGGACACCATCCGCAACCTGCTCACCCGCATGCACGAGCGCCGAGCGGCGAGCTGACGGGTCTCAGCCGCCGACGTCGCGCGCCGCGAGGAGCTCGGCCCGCTGGAAGCCGGGGCCGCCCTCACGGTCGTGGCGGGTGATGAGGCCCTGGTCGGCCATGGCGCGGACCTGCTCGACCGGGACGCCGAGCAGCTCGCTGGCGGCGTCGAGACCGAGCAGCTCGCCGAGGTCGCCGGTCTGGTGGTGGTTCGACTGATCGGACATGGGGGGTCCGTACCCGCCGCCGACGATGCCGAAGACCTGGCACCGCCGTCGCTACGGTCGCGCAGGTGCCCCAGCTCACCTCACGCCAGTGGGCGATCGTCGCCGGCGTGCTCGCCGTCATCGCCGTCGCCATCGTGGTCATCGCGCTCGGCGGAGGCGGTGACGAGCCCGCCGAGCGAGCCGTCACCTCCACCACCACGTCCACCACGACGACGACCTCGACCACGACGACGACCGAGCCCGGCTACCCGCTCACCGGCCAACCGGTGGACGACGCAGCCCGAGCCCAGCAGCCGGTCCTGGCGGTGAAGATCGACAACGCCGAGCCCCGCACCGGTCGGGGCGGACGCCCTCAGGCCGGGATCAACCAGGCCGACGTGGTGTACGAGGAGATGGTGGAGGGCAGCGTCACCCGCTTCCTCGCGCTCTTCCACTCCCAGGACGCCGATCCGGTGGGCCCGATCCGCTCGGCCCGCACCACCGACCTGCTCCTGATGGAGCCCCTGAACCGCCCGCTCTTCGCGTGGTCCGGGGCCAACGCCGGGGTCGTCGCACAGGTCCGCGGCGCCGCCGTCGTCGACGTCGGGCTCGATGCCGCCACCGGCGCCTACGACCGGGCCGGAGATCGACCCGCGCCGTACAACCTGATGAGCTCCACCGGCGCGCTGCGCGCAGCGGTGGCGAGCGAGGAGCGGCCACCGCCGGCCCTGTTCCGGTACCGGCCCGCCGACGTCGAGCCGACCGGAGACCCGGCCACCGGAGTGCGGATCGCGTTCGGTGGGGGGCCGGGCAGCGCGCCCGTCGACTACGAGTGGGACGGCAGCGGCTGGGCCCGCAGCCAGCGCGACACACCCCACGTCGACGCGACGGACACCCGCGTCGCCCCACCCAACGTCATCGTCCAGTTCACGCCCTACGCCGAGGTGCAGTGCTGCGACGCCGCCGGGTTCCCGATCGTGGAGGCCCAGCTCGTCGGCGAGGGCGACGCCTGGGTGCTCAGTGCCGGGCGCCTCGTCCAGGCCCGCTGGTCCCGACCCACCGTCGGCGACGTGACGACCTACACCGGCCCCGACGGCGAGCCGGTGCTGCTCACGCCCGGCCCGACCTGGGTGGCCATCGCCCCGCCCGGCAGCGCCGAGTCCCGGTAGGGCTACCCGGCGCGCAGCCGGTACCCCATCCCCCGGACGGTCTCGATGCGGTCCGCACCGAGCTTGCGGCGCAAGTAGCCGATGTACACGTCGACGACGTTGGACTCCGGCTCGAAGTCGTAGCCCCAGACCATCGACAGCAGCTGCTCGCGCGACAGCACCTGACCGGGGTGCCGGAACAGCGCCTCGGCGAGCGCGAACTCCCGTGACGACAGCTCGACGCTGCGGCCGTCCACCGACACCGTCCGCCGCCGCAGATCGAGCACGACGGAGCCGGCCTCCAGCAGCGTCTGCTCGGTGGTCCCCTGGTCGCGCAGCCGGGCCCGGACCCGGGCCAGCAGCTCCTCGAAGCGGAACGGCTTGGTGACGTAGTCGTCGGCGCCGGCATCGAACCCGGTGACGGTGTCGGACGTGGCATCCCGTGCCGTCAGCACGATGACGGGCAGGCGCACGCCGCGCTCGCGGATCTCCTGCAGCACGGCGAACCCGTCCTTCCCCGGCAGGCCGATGTCGAGGATCATCAGGTCGAAGCTGGCGTCGTCGACCACCGCCGCGGCCGTGATCCCGTCGCCGACGGCCATGGTGGAGTGCCCGTTGGCCTCGAGGCCCTTGGTGAGGAACGACACGATCCGGTCCTCGTCCTCCACGATCAGGATGCGGGCCACGGCAGCTCCTCCTCGGTTCGCTCGTCCTCCACGACGGTCGGGGTCGTGGGGGTCTCGACGGCCGCTGCCGGCAGGCAGAGGACGAACGTGGCGCCGCCCCCGGGCGTGTCGCGCAGGTCGACCCGACCGCCGTGGGCGGCAGCGATCGCGGTGGCGATGGCCAGGCCCAGCCCGGCGCCGTCGCTGCGGGTGCGTCGGGCCGAGGCCCCCCGGCCGAACCGGTCGAAGATCCGGTCGCGGTCCTCGGCCGGCACGCCCTCGCCCTGATCGCTCACGCCGAGCTCCAGGTGCTCGCCGGCCACCACGGAGAACACGGTGATGCGCTGGCCGTCGGTCGTGTGCTGGACGGCGTTGCGCACCAGGTTCATCCACGCCTGCGTGATCCGCTCCCGGTCGAGCTGCGCGACCACGACCGCCTCCGCCCGCACCTCCCACTCCCGGTCCACGAGGGGGCTGGCCTTGGCGACGATCTCGTGGGTGAGGTCGGCGACATCGACCGGGCCGGGCACGACGAAGTCGGGCCGTTCGGCCTTCGCGATCAGGAGCAGGTCCTCCACGATCCGGGTCATGCGGTCCAGCTCGTCGAACACGACCTCGCGGGTGGCCTCGCCGAGGGGTTCGTCGGACGCAGCGAGCTCGAGGTGCCCGCGGATCACCGTGATCGGCGTGCGCAGCTCGTGGCCGGCGTCGTCGAGGAAGGACCGCTGGGTGGCGAAGGCACCCTCGACCCGGTCGAGCATGGCGTTGAACGTCTGCGTCAGCTCGGCGAGCTCGCCGCTGCCGTCCACCGGGATCCGTTCGCTGAGGTTGTCCTCCCGCACGGCGTCTGCCGCGTGCGCCAGGTCCCGGAGCGGTGCGAGCACCCGCCCGGCGATGGCCCATGCGGCCGCCGCGGCGACCAGGAACGCCACGAGGCCGACGGTGGCAGCGGCCCGGACGGCATCGTCGACCTCGGCCCGCTCGGCCGCCGGGAAGCGCGCCACCACGAACGTTCCCTCCCGCTCACCGCCCGTCACCACCACGGGCACCACGAGGTACCGGACGTCGCCGCCGGGTGTGGACGCGTTGCCGTACGCCGGTTCGCGAGCGGAGCCCCAGGACGCCACGAGGGAGGCGACGTCCTCCAGCGGGTAGGGCGCGTCCGGGCTGCGGAGGTAGGGCCGACCGTCGACGAGACCCAGGAACACCTCGTCGGTGTCGGGGATGTTGCGGGCGAAGAAGGTGTCGAAGATGGCGGCGACGTCGGAGCCGAAGGGCTCCCCGCTGTCGGGGTCGATCCCCTGGGCCAGCTGCTCGAACTCCGCGACCTCCTGGGCGAGGTTCGCGTCGATCCGCTCGTCGAGCTGCGCGAGCAGCAGCGCGCGGTCGACGACGATGGACACCGCGATCGTGCCCGCCAGCAGCGCGAGCGCGCCGATGAGGACTCGGGCACGGGCGCTGCCCAGGATCCGGCCCCGTCGGTCACGCGTCCGGCGCACCTCAGGCGATCTCAGTCGTCGTCATCGCCGTCATCGTCGAGGTCGTCGGCATCACCGTCGTCGTCGTCAGCGTCGTCATCGTCGGCGTCGTCATCGTCGGCGTCGGGAGGTGGTGCGGGCGCAGGAGCAGGCGCGGTCGGCGCAGGCGGTGGTGGCGGCGGTGGCGGCGGTGTCGTCGGTTCAGCTGCCGGCAGCGGATCGAGGTGCACCGGTGGCGGGATGACCACCGCGGGCTCGTCGTCGCCCGGCCCGGCCGGCCATCCGGGCTCCTCGGGGTCGGCCGCCTCGCCGGGGTTCGGGGTGAGCTCGATCGCGCCGGGTGGGCGCGGGCCCTCGTCGCTGCCGAGCGCCATGACGGCGTTGGCCACCACCACGGCGACGACGGCGCCGAGCAGCAGGGCACCGAGGGTCCTCCAGAGCACGCCCCATGGTGCCCCTCGCCGGGTGAGGCCCGCGTGAGGCGACGATGAGAAGGTTCTCACGGTCCTCTCACACCGCTCTCACCGCCCATCGGGAGGATGGCGACGTGGAGATCGACGACCCCGCCGTGCCTGCGGTGGCCCACCTCACCGGCACCGGCGCGACGGACGTGCTGGCCGCGGCGGTGCGCGCCGCCGGGGGGACGCTGCACGGAGCGCGCACGTCCCAGGTCCAGTACCGACCCGGTTCGGACCTGGTCGTCCGCTACCGGGGTGACGTGACCTGGGGTGACGGCCGCCGGCGGGACGAGACCCTGCTCGCCGCCGCGCACCGGTCCGGTGCCCTCCCCGGCGCCGTCCCGGTCGTGGCCGAGGCGGGCGGGCTGGAGCTCGTGGCGTCGGTGTGGCGGTGGCCCTTCGACCCCGTCGTCGTCGGGCTCGAGGATGCCGTCACGCCCGGACGCACCGACGATCTCGTCGGCTCGATCACCGGCGCTCGACCCGCCGTCGAGGTCGTCTCCTACCGGCCCACCGAGCGGGCCGTCGTGCGCCTCACCGGCGACGACGCGGTCGCCTACCTCAAGGCCGTCCCACCGGCGCTGGTCCCCGAGCTGGTCGACCGGCACGAGCGCCTCCTCGCCGTCGGCCTGCCCGTGCCCGAGGTGCTGGCGACGGATCCGGCACGGGGCCTCGTGGTCCTCCGTGCGCTCACGGGCACGACGTTCCGCGAGCGCATCAAGGCCGATCTTCCCGGATGGCCGGCGCCCGCGGCCCTCGGGGATCTCCTCGAGCGCATCCACCGAGCCGATCCCACCGGCCTCGCCACCCGAGCCGGCCGCGTCGCCGATGGCATCGGGCACGCCCAGCTCGTGGCGACCGTGGCGCCCGAGCTCGGGCCCGCCCTCGACGTGCTCACCGCCCGGTTCGCCGCCGAGGCCGAGCCCGTGGCGGCACGCAGCGGCGTCGCCGTCCACGGGGATCTGCACGAGGGCCAGCTCATCGTCGACCGCGACGGCTCGGTCACCGGGCTGCTCGACCTCGACGACCTGGCGATCGGCGACCCGGTCGACGACCTCGCCACCCTCATCGGGCACCTGCGGTTCCGGGCGGGAGGCCTCGACGTGGGCAGCCCGGCTGCCGAGCGGCTGCACGACCACGTCCGCGCCCTGCACGACCACGCTGCGGCGCTGGTCGGCGCCGAGGCGATCGACGTGGCGGTCGCCTCCGTGCTGGTCGGCCTGGCCACCGGCCCCTACCGCGTGCAGCACGAGGGTTGGCCCGAGCGGGTCGCCGCCGTCGTGGCCGACGCCACCGCCCTCGTCGAACCGTGGACCGACATGAGGGGTTTCTCAGCCGCTCCTCACGACGGCCTCACGGTCGACCCCGAGAGTGGGAACCGTCACCCCCTCCCCCTGACGAAAGGAAGTGCATGATGCGACGCACACTCACCTGGAAGGCCGCCGTGGTCGGCGGCGCTGCGCTCGGCGCCGGCTTCGGCTCCGTCGCCCTCGCCGGAGCCGACAGCTCGAGCACCCCGCCCAGCTCGGTCGAGCTCCAGGAGATCGACCGCCAGATCAGCGCCCTCAGCGCACCGCTCTCGGTGCTCCCGGCGCCGGTGGCGGAGATCCAGTCGATGAGCGCACCGACGAGCCCGGCCAGCCCGGCGGCACCCTCGGTGCAGTCGGCTCCCTCGGCGCAGTCCGTCCAGTCGGCTCCCTCGGTGCAGTCCGCACCGTCGATGCAGTCCGCTCCCTCTGCCCCCGCCCCCGCGCAGGTCTCACCGGCCCAGGAGACCCCGGCGCCCCCGCCCGCACCGGCGGCAGATTCGCCGGACTCCCCCGCCTCGGCCCCGGCGCCCGCTCCCGCCCCGTCGGTCGACGACTCGCCGGACAGCCCGGCCTCGGTCGACAGCATCGACTCCATCGACAGCTGAGCGCCGCTCCCGACGAGAGCCCGGACGGCCCCGCCCCCGTCCGGGCTCCGTCGCGCCCGGGATCGGTGCCGGACAGCGACGTCGATGGCCTACGGTCGACGCACCACCCCGCCCCATGCGACGAAGAGGAACCTCCGATGACCGACGGCCCCAACCACGGCTTCGACACCATGCTCGTGCACGCCGGCACCGAGCCCGATCCGGCCACCGGCGCCGTGCAGGTGCCGATCTACCAGAGCACGTCGTTCGCGTTCCGCGACGCCGAGCACGCCGCCAAGCTGTTCAACCTCGAAGAGGTCGGCTTCATCTACTCCCGGCTCACCAACCCCACGGTGTGGGCGCTGCAGAACCGCATGGCCGCGCTCGAGGGCGGTGCCGGCGCCGTCGCCTGCTCCTCGGGACATGCCGCCCAGCTCATGGCCCTGTTCCCGCTGATGGCCCCGGGGCGCAACGTCGTGGTGTCCACCCGCCTCTACGGCGGCTCGATCACGCAGTTCTCCCAGACGATCAAGCGCTTCGGCTGGTCGGCGACCTTCGTGGACTTCGACGACACCGACGCAGTGGCCGCGGCCTGCGACGACGACACCCGCGCCATCTTCTGCGAGTCCATCGCCAACCCGGGCGGCTACATCACCGACCTGCCCGCCATCGCGGCCATCGCCGATGCCCAGGGCGTGCCCCTCATCGTCGACAACACCTCGGCCACCCCGTACCTGTGCCGCCCGATCGAGCACGGCGCCACTCTGGTGGTGAACTCGACGACCAAGTACCTCACCGGCAACGGCACGGTCACCGGCGGCGTCATCGTCGACTCCGGGACGTTCGACTGGATGGCCTCGGACAAGTTCCCGTCGCTCTCCCAGCCCGAGCCGGCGTACCACGGCCTGGTGTTCGCCGAGGCCCTCGGCCCCATGGCCTTCACCTTCCACGGCATCGCGGTCGGCCTGCGCGATCTCGGCATGACCATGAACCCCCAGGGCGCCCACTACACGCTGCTCGGCATCGAGACGCTGAGCCTGCGCATGGCCCGCCACGTCGAGAACGCCGAGAAGGTCGCCGGCTGGCTCGAGGGCAACGAGCACGTCGATGCCGTCACCTACGCCGGCCTCGAGTCCTCGCCGTACCACCACCGCATGGCCACCATCTGCCCGAAGGGCGCCGGTGGGCTGTTCACCATCGCACTGAAGGGCGGCTACGACGCCTGCGTGAAGTTCGTGGACTCCCTCGAGCTGTTCACCCACGTGGCCAACCTCGGCGACACCCGGTCCCTGGTGATCCACCCGGCCTCGACCACGCACCGCCAGCTCTCGCCCGAGCAGCTCGAGGCCGCCGGTGCGCCGGCGAACGTCGTGCGCCTGTCCATCGGCATCGAGGACCCCAAGGACCTCATCGCCGACCTCGAGCAGGCCCTCGCCGCCGCCCACTGAGCCACCTCCCGGAAATCCCGTGGATCCGTACCACCGGTGGTGACGGATCCACGGGATCTTCAGACGGGCTCGACGGCGATGCGCCGAGACCGGCGCTCGCTCTGCACGGCGTCGGTTGCCAGGACCGTCAGGGCGATCCAGACCAGGGCGAAGCCGGCGAGGCGGGCCGGCGGCAGCGACTCACCGAGGATCGCGACGCCGACGATCAGCTGCATCGTCGGCGTGATGTACTGCAGCAACCCGAGCATCGACAGCGGGATGCGGGTCGCAGCGGTGGCGAACAGCAGCAGGGGTACGGCCGTGACCACGCCGAGGCCGGCGAGCAGGGCGTCGCGCCACAGCGAGCCGTTCGTGAACGACAGCTCGCCCCGACCGGCGAACACCGCGAGGCCGACGAGGGCGACCGGCGCGAGCACGGCGGTCTCGATGGCCAGCGACGTGAGCGCGGCGGCGCCGGCGTCCTTCTTCAGGTAGCCGTACATCCCGAAGGAGCCGGCGAGGACCAGGGCGATCCACGGGACGCGGCCGTTGGCCACGGTGAGCACCAGCACCGAGGCGACGCCGAAGCCGAGTGCCACCTTCTGGGCCGGGCGCAGCCGCTCGTGCAGCACGATGACGCCGAGGGCGACCGTGAACAGGGGGTTCACGTAGTAGCCGAGCGCGGCGTCGACCACGTGGCCGCTGTTCACCGCCCAGATGTACGTCAGCCAGTTGATCGAGATGAACACCGCCGCGAGGGCGAGCCGCTGCAGGGACCGGCGGTGCCGAACCAGGGTGGCCAGCTCGGCGTAGCGGTGCTGCACGGCGAGGACGCCGAGCACGACGGCAAGCGACCACGCGATGCGGTGGAAGAGGATCTCGACCGCCGAGACCTCCTCCAGCAGCCGGAAGACGAGGGGGAACACGCCCCACAGGGCGTAGGCACTGAACCCGGCGGTGATGCCGTGTCTCTGGGCGGTCCGCTCCGCGGCGCCGCGTGCCGGCTGCTCGCTGGCGCTCCCGACGCCGGCCCTGTTCATGGCCGTCCGGTCGGTCGCACGCATCTCAATCGTCGAGCCGCAGGGCGGACACGAAGGCCTCCTGGGGCACCTCGACCCGGCCGATGTTCTTGGCCTTCTTCTTGCCTTCCTTCTGCTTCTCGAGCAGCTTGCGCTTGCGGGAGATGTCACCGCCGTAGCACTTGGCCAGCACGTCCTTGCGCTTCGCCTTCACCGTCTCGCGAGCGATGATCTTGCCCCCGATCGCAGCCTGGATCGGCACGTCGAACATCTGGCGCGGGATGAGCTCCTTGAGCTTCTCGGCCATCTTCGAGCCGTAGTCGTAGGCCTTGTCCCGGTGCACGATCGAGGAGAACGCGTCGGCCGCGACGCTGTTGAGCAGCACGTCGACCTTCACGAGGTTGGCCCGCTCGTAGCCGACCAGCTCGTAGTCGAGGCTGGCGTAGCCCTGGGTCCGCGACTTCAGCTGGTCGAAGAAGTCCCGCACCACCTCGGCGAGCGGGATCTTGTAGGTGATCTCCACCCGCTCCGGCGACAGGTACTCCATCCGGATCTGCTCGCCGCGGCGGTTCTCGCACAGCTCGATGATCGGCCCCAGGTACTCCGCAGGCGTGAGGATCGAGATCGAGAACATCGGCTCCTCGATCCAGTCGATCTCCGTGGGCTCGGGGAGGGCCGAGGGGTTGGAGACGCCGACCCGCTCCCCCGTCGTGGTGACGACCTCGTAGGCCACCGACGGGGCGGTGATGATCAGGTTCAGGTCGAACTCGCGGGAGAGGCGCTCGCGGATGATCTCCATGTGGAGCATGCCGAGGAACCCGCAGCGGAACCCGAAGCCGAGCGCCATCGACGTCTCGGGCTCGTAGGTGAAGGAGCCGTCGTTGAGGCGCAGCTTCTCGAGGCTGTCGCGCAGGTCGGAGTACTCGTCGCCATCGACCGGGTAGAGGCCGGCGAACACCATGGGCTTGGGGTCCTGGTAGCCCGACAAGGCCTCCTCGGCACCGTGGGATGCGGTGGTCACCGTCTCGCCCGAGCGCGCCTCGGCGACGTCCTTGATGCCGGCGATCAGGTAGCCCGTCTCACCCGGGCCGAGCGCGTCGACCGGCGTGGGGACCGGGTTGCGCACACCGATCTCGTCGGCGTCGTTGGTGGTGCGCGCCTGCATGAAGCGCAGCTTCTCGCCGGTGCGCATCGTGCCGTCCATGATCCGCACCGAGGAGACGACGCCGCGGTAGGTGTCGTAGTGCGAGTCGAAGATGAGCGCCCGCAGCGGGGCGTCGGCGTCGCCGACGGGCGGGGGGATCTTCTCCACGATGGCGTCGAGCAGCTCGGTGACGCCGTCGCCCGTCTTCCCCGACACGTGGAGGATCTCTTCGGCCGGCAACCCGAGGACGCTCTCGATCTCCTCCGCCACCCGGTCCGGTTCGGCCGCGGGCAGGTCGATCTTGTTGAGCACCGCGATGATCTCGAGGTCGTGCTCGAGGGCCTGGTAGCAGTTGGCCAGCGTCTGGGCCTCGATGCCCTGGGATGCGTCGACGAGCAGCACGACGCCCTCGCACGCCGCGAGCGAGCGGGAGACCTCGTAGCCGAAGTCCACGTGCCCCGGCGTGTCGATGAGGTTGATCACGTGGTCCTTCCAGTCGAGGCGCACCGACTGGAGCTTGATGGTGATGCCCCGCTCCCGCTCGATGTCCATCGAGTCGAGGAACTGCTCCTTCATGTCCCGGGAGGAGACCGCGCCGGTGACCTCGAGCAGACGATCCGAGAGGGTCGTCTTCCCGTGGTCGATGTGGGCGATGATCGCGATGTTCCGGATGCGATCGAGAGACGGTCGGGGAGAGGCCATGGGGACCTCACGACGCTACCAACGGCCCTGACCCCCTCCCCCATCGCATCTGCGGCTCCCCCGGGGTGTCAGAGACCGGCCACGAAGTCCCGGATGATGCCGGCCACGACGCCGGGTTGCTGCTCGTGGGGAGCGTGCCCGGCCCCCTCCAGCAGGTGGAGCTCGGCACCGAGGCCGTCGGCCGCGGTGCGGTGCGCGTCGAGGGACACGATGCGGTCGTCGATCCCGCCGATGACCACCGCCGGCACCCCGACCTCGCCGAGGCGCTCGGCGACCTGCGGGGGCTCCCACGTCGTCGTGAGGTGCCAGAGGGCCTCCGCGGTGCCGGGCGCCCGCAGGCACCGGCCGGTCTCCACGGCCGTCGCATCCGTCAGCGGCGTGCCGTGCCGGGTGGAGCGCCGCAGGAACGCCGTCGCACCCCGGATGCCGACCCGGAGCATCGACGCCGCGACCAGCCCGGAGCCGGGGAGGCGGGCGACGGCCCGGACGGTGAGCGGTGGCTCGGCGTCGATGGCGGGGGCGAGCAGGACGAGCCCGTCGAGCGACGTCGTGCCGGCGAGGGCGAGCTGGATGGTTAGCAGGGCGCCGGCGGAGTGCCCCACGAGCACCCGCTGCCCGGCACCGACCGTCAGCTGGTCGACGAGCGCGGCCGTCCGCCGCAGGTCGGCCGCGAGGGCGTAGGGATCGTCCGGGCCGGTGCGGGGCGGGGGACGGTCGCTGCGACCGAACGGGGGACGGTCCCACGCGACCAGACCCAGCTCATCCCGGAGCTCCGCGGCCAGGCCGGCGAAGGTGAAGGTCCCCGAGGCGAAGCCGTGCAGGCAGACGAGGGCGGGACCGGTCGGCGGGCCCGCCCGCTCGACGTGGATGCCGACGCCGTCGACCGTCCGCCGCTCGCTGCTGCCCCAGCGCAGGTCCACCGTCACCATGGGCGCAGTCTGATCGCCACGCGCTGGGTTGTCCCGCGCCGCTCGTCCACCGCTACCATGATCGCTTCCGTGCCCGCCCTCGCGCGCACGCCACCTTCGCAACCCCAGAGGTCCCCCACGTGGCCAACATCAAGAGCCAGATCAAGCGCAACCGCCAGAACGAGAAGGCGCGCCAGCGCAACAAGACGGTGCGCAGCGAGCTGCAGACCCGCACCAAGAAGGTGCTCAACGCCGCGCAGAACGGCGAGGAGACCGCCGAGTCCCTCAAGGCCGCCATCCGTCGCATCGACACCGCGGCCACCAAGGGCGTGCTCCACAAGAACACGGCGGCTCGCAAGAAGTCCCGCCTGATCAAGCAGGTCCGTCGCCTGGAGTCGGCCGAGCAGGCCTGACCCCGACGCTCCTCGCGTTCCCGACGACCCCGCTCCGGCGGGGTCGTTGCGCGTCTGGCCTCGGTCCTACACCTAGCGGACCGCCTTCGCGACCCGGGCCAGCCGGGCGACGAGGACCTCCATGCTCAGCTCGACCGGCCAGTCGATCGTGCCGCGCAGCTCGAGGTCGGTGCGGGCGAGCAGGCGGATGGACTCCCGCACGCCGTCGGACCCGAGCCGGCGCGACTGGGCCAGCGCCTTCTTGGCCGGGAACGTCGAGCCCTTCATCCCGAGGACCGTCGCCGCCTCCTTCTCCCCCCGCACCCCGGCGCCGTCGAGGCGCATGATGCGCTGGAAGTGGGTGTGCAGGGTGGCCATCACCTGCATGGGGTGGCGGCCCGACCGGAGCATGCGGGTCAGCGTCGTGATGGCCGCGGCGATGTCGCCCCGGTCGATCGCGTCGGTGAGGTCCCATGGCGGCACGCCGCCGGCGTCGCCGAGGAACGGCTCCACGTCAGCGATGCCGAGGCGGGCGCCCTCCCCGTAGGTGGACGCCAGCACGGCGAGCACGCCCGGGAGCTTGCCCGGGTCGTCGCCCAGCCAGTCGACCAGGTGCCGCTGGGCATCGCGGGCGAGGGACAGCCCGGCCTTGGCCACCGCCTCGTCGACGAAGCTGCCGACGTCCCGACCGGGGTCGGTGCTGATGGTCTCCCCGCCGGCGGCCGTGATGGCGTCCGACAGGGCCTTGGGGACCCGGCCGGTGCCGCCCCAGTCGAGCACGAGCACCGTCGTGGGCAGGGGGTCGGCCAGGTAGTCGAGGAGGCCGGCGAGGTCGTCCTTGGCCTTGAACCGCTCGATGCTGCGGCCGACGACCACGCGGTGGTCCGTGAAGAACGGCGACGTCTGGGCCGCGTCGACCAGCGGACGGAGGCGCTCGTCCTCGTCCAGGGTGGGCTCGTCCACGACGAGGGTCGCGTCGGCGTCGCCCACCTGCTCGGCGATCACGGCGGAGCGACGGGCGGACCGGAGGATGTCGTCGGCGCCCTTGATCAAGATGACCGGCGGACGGCTCATCGTGCACCCCCAGCCGCCTGCGCAGCCACCAGGCGATCGGCCACGGTGACCACCCGGCGCACGGCCCGGGTGTCGCTGGCGCGCACCGCGCCGACCCCGTCGTGCACCGCTCGCACGACCGCGCCCCACGCGCTCGGGCCCTCGCCGCCGACGGTCCGGCCGACGACTCCGGGACCGGTCCACGCCTCTCCTTCGACGATCAGGCGATCCGGGGTCACGCCGGCCTCGAGCGCGCGGCGGGCGACGTCCGGCGTGCACCAGAAGCTCAGCTCGGGGGCCGCCACCATCTCGGCGACGTCGACATTGGCAGCGCGGACCTCGACCGCGACCGCGCCGGCAGCCGCCAGCTCCGCCGATCGGACCAGGCCGTCCACGGTGAGGCCGACCGGCCGACCGCCGCGCTCGGCGGCCTCGCTGACCTGGGCGATCGTGGCGCCGCAGCGGAGCCAGACGGCGTCGGCGCCGCATGCGACGGCCTCGATGCAGCCCGGATCCAGCGATTCGACCAGACCGATCACGGCCGTGCGCGCGGCCGTGTCGAGCTGGAGTTGACCGAGCGCCAGGAGCACCAGCCGAACCTACCGCTGCGTCGGCGGCTCCCCCGCTCCCCGTCCGATCCGCACCTCCAGCACCGGCGACGCCGAGGAGACGTGGACCTCGAAGCCCGCCACACCGGCGACGAGCCCGGGCTCGGGCACCACGTGGTCCGGTACCGGGGTGCCCTCCGGTGCCAGGACGACGTGCACCGGGAAGCGAGCCCGGACCGACTCGACGACCTCGGCCAGCTCCGGACGGCCGGCCCGGATCACGACCAGCCCGACGACGTGCACCTGCCGGCGCCGCAGGACGTCCAGCACCTCGACCCCGGACGCGCCCGGTCGCAGGTCCACCACCGCCACCGGGCCGTCGCTCCACACGGTGGCGGCCCAGCCTGCGGCGGATGCGCCGGCGGGCACGCGCACCGTGGCCGGGACGGCCAGGGCGGCGCCGAGGAGCACCACGGCGACGGCCCGCGCCCAGGACCGGTGCGTCGCGAGGAGCAGCCCGGCGACCGCAGCGACCCCGACGTGGCGCAGATCGACGTGGCCGAGGGGCAGCGCCGCGCTCAGCGACGCGACCAGCTCGAGCGCCCAGAGGCCGAACGCCGACGGCAGGTGGAGCAGCTCGGCCGGCGCACCTCCGACGACACCGGCGACCGCGCCGGCGGTCACGCCCCACACCATCAGCGCGCCCGCCAGCGGCGCAGCCAGCACGTTGGCCGGGAGCGCCGCGAGCGGCATGGCGCCGAAGGTCGGGACCAGCACCGGTGCCACCGCGAGCTGGGCGCCGGCGGTCATGCCGAGCGCCTCCCGCACCCAGCGGGGGCCGGGCAGCCGGGCCACGATCGGCCCGGACAGCAGCAGGACGCCGAGGCAGGCCGCGACGCTCAGGCGGAAGCCCACCGACCGGGTGAGCAGCGGGTCCACGACCAGCAGGGCGCACACGGCGAGCGCGAGGTGGCGGAGCCCGCCCGACGGCCGGCCCGAGGTCGAGGCCCAGAGCGCGACCCCGGCCACGAACGCCGCCCGCACCACGGATGGCTCGAACCGCGTGAGGAAGGCGAACCCGGCCACCACCGACACGGCGACCACGAACCGCGGCCAGATGCGCAGCCGGCGGAGCAGCGGGCCGGCGACCGCCAGGATGAAGACCACGTTCTGGCCCGAGACCGCCAAGAGGTGCGTGAGGCCCGAGGCCCGGAAGTCGGCCGTGAGCTCCGCCGGTTGGGCCCGGTCGTCACCGAGCGTGAGCCCGGCGAGCAGGGACCGGTGGCGGTCGGGCAGGCTCGCCGCCCCTCGGTCGAGCACCCGCCGCAGGCCGTTGGCGGCGCTGGCGTGCGGTGCGCTGCCCCCGACCGCGGTCACGGACTCGATGCGGAGGCGGCCGGCGAGGTGGCGTGCCACCGCCCAGTCCTGGCGATCCTCGAAGGGCTCCACGACGCCCCGCACCACGGCCCGGTCCCCGGCCAGACGCGCCCGCAGGGCCTCGATCGCGGCCGGCGCCCGTGCCTCGCCGAGCAACCGGCGTCCGTCGAGTCTGACCTCGACCCGGAGGCGCCCCGCGGCCGTCGGCTCCGGGTCGGTGACGAGGGTGACCGCCGCGTCCACGTCGCCCGTGGCGACGGGTGTCAGCCCGGCCAGCGACCGCGCCCCCAGCGCCGAGGTCAGCAGGGCCAGCACCGATGCCACCAGCACGAGGCCAGCCGGGCCAGAGGCGCGCGAGCCACGGACCACGGCGCACCCGGCCACCACCAGCCCCACGATGCCGGCCATCGCCATCCCGGGGACCGGCCGCGCCAGCGTCGCCCCGATCCAGGCCGCCGCCGCCAACGCCACGCCGGGCAGGTCCTCGCGTCGGTCGGCGCCGACCGCGTCGGTGACCGCCAAGGCGACGGGCTCAGACACGCACGAGGTCCCGGAGCGCCGCCAGCTTCGCCTCGCCGATCCCCCGCACGGCGAGGAGGCCGTCGACGGTCGCGAACGGCCCGTGCCGCTCGCGATGGTCGATGATGGCCGCCGCCGTCGCAGGGCCGATGCCGGGCAACGTCTCGAGCAACGTCGCGTCGGCGGCGTTGAGGTCGACCGGCCCGGCCTCCACGCTGCTGCCGTCGGGCCCGGGCGGTGGTGGAGGCGGGACCTCGCCGATCCGGGGCACGTAGACCTGGGAACCGTCCACGACCTCCGCCGCCAGGTTGACCGCGCCGGCGTCGGCGTCCGGCGTGAGCCCGCCGGAGGCCTCGACCGCGTCGATGACACGGGAGCCGGGCGGCAGCTGGTGCACCCCGGGCGCGACGACGGCGCCGGCCACGTGGACGACGACCGGCCCCGCCGTCGTGGTGGTCGTGTCCGGCGCGGTGGCCTGCACCAGCGGCAGCGTCGCCTCGACCGGCGGCGGCGACTGCCTGGTCAACCACCAGAGCGCGCCGAGCACGAGCCCCACCACCGCCACGCCGGCAACCAATGACCGGGTGCCGACACCGGTCGCATCGAGCAGCTCCTCCCAGCGCGCCCGGAGGCGGTCCGGCACCTGGGAACCCGAGGCGTCGTCCTCGTCGCCGAACATGGCTTCCTCCGCGCACACGTCGGCCCGTGGGCACGACGGTTCGACCGGGGAAGTCGAGCGCCAGCGTAGGCGATGTCCGCTCCGGGCGCGCTCGGCCCGGGGCCCGGTGGGATGATGGGACGGTGCGACGCCGCCGGGGTGCGGACCCCCGCTCGATCGAAGGGGTCTACGACGCCCTCGCGCCTGCGGTGCTCGGCTACTTCCGCTCCCACCGCATGGCCGACCCCGAGGGCCTCACCGGCGACGTCTTCGTCGCGGTCACCCAGCGCCTGGCCAGCTTCGAGGGCGACGACGCCGCCCTGCGTCGCTGGGTGTTCACCATCGCCCACCACCGCCGGGTCGACGAGATCCGGCGGGCGACCCGCCAGGTCCCGCCCGGGCCGCCGTCGCCCGATGTGGTCGAACCCGAAGATCCCTTCGACCCCGACCTCGCCGCCGCCCTGGCGACCCTCACCGACGACCAGCGCCAGGTCGTGGTGCTGCGCCACGTCGCCGACCTCTCCGTCGAGGACGTCGCCGCCATCACCGGACGCAGCCCGGGGTCGGTGAAGATGCTCTCCGTCCGGGGCCTGGAGGCGCTGGCCGCGCGCCTGTCGCCGACGACCGTGACCTGATCGGGCCCTCGCACGATCACGGGGATGATGGACGAGAACGAGATCACCCAGCGCCTCCGTGCCTCCGGCGAGGAGCCGGTCCCCGGCGAGGTCCGCGCCAGCCACCTCAGCCAGATGCACGCCGCCTCGCCGGTCGTCGAGAAGCCGAAGCGCTTCGGTCGCCTCGCCGTGGCCGCCGCCGCGTTCGTCGGCTTCGCCGTCGGCTCCACCGGCTTCGCCATGGCCGGTGCCCTCCCCGACCCCGCCCAGCAGGTCGCCCACGACGTGCTCGCGGTCGTCCAGGTGGACGTCGAGAACCCGAGGAACCGCGGCCAGTGCATCTCGAGCGCAGCCCGCACCATCGAGGACGAGGCCGCGAAGCAGGCCGCCAAGCAGGAGTGCAAGGACAGGATCAAGTCGGGTCGCCCCGACCACGCCGGTCAGGGCAACGGCAAGGCCAAGGGCCGGCCCGACGGCGCCGGCCCGCCCGGGGGCCACCCGAACGACGGCGATCCGTGCAAGGGCCCGCCGCCGTGGGCCGGCAACAAGATGACCCCTGCGGAGAAGGACGCGGCGAGAGCCGAGCGCGCCACCACCTGCGGACGGGACATCGATGTCGAAGCGGACGAACCCGAGGAGCTCGAGGTCGAGAGCGAGGAGCTCGAGGTCGAGAGCGAGGAGCTCGAGGTCGAGACCGAGACCGAGGAGCCGGCCACCGAGGCGCCCCTGACCGAGACGGAGACCGAGACCGAGTCGACGGAGACCGAGGAGCTCCAGACCGAGGCGACCGAACCCACGGATCAGGTCGAGGGCTGATCGACCACGCCGATGCCGAGCTCGCGGCGGGCCCGCCACTCGGCCTGGATCTCCAGGGAGATGCGCCGGTAGGCGCCGTCGTGGCCGTGGCGGCGCAGGCGCCAGCGCAGGTACTCGACGACGTAGCGGACGATGAACCGGACCCGGCCGAGGCGGTGGAACTGCAGGACGTGCTCGTACTCGTGGCGCCGCAGCCGCGGGCCCATGGTCACGCCACGGCGCACGAACACGGTCCGGCCGAAGGTGGTGGCGCTGGCCCCGGGCGCGGCGAACCCGTGCACGATGCGGATGTCCTCGATCCCGGGAGGCCGCCGGCGTCGCACGTGGAGACCAGCCGGCGCCGGGCCTAGAAGAGGGCGGCGCCCAGCTTCTTGCGGTAGTCGGCGGTGCGGGGGTCGGAGGGGCCCATCAGCTCGAGCATGTCGAGGTACTCCTGCTTGGCGTCCTCGTCGGCCTTGACCTTCGGCAGCAGGCCGTCGAGGACGGACTCCACGTCGGCGGGCACGTCGGGGTTGGCCATGCGGGCCTGGGCGGCCAGGTGGCGGGTGGCCTCGGTCTCGGGGATGCGGGCCAGCAGGTCGAGGGCTTCGGCCTTGCCCTCGTTGGTGCCACCGTCGATGAGCAGCGCAGCCAGCCCGGTGATGGCCTGCTCGTTGCCGGGCTCGAGCTCGAGCGCCTGGCGGAGCGATGCCTCGTCGCCGGCGGCGATCAGCTGCGCGACCTCGGACTCCTCGGCGGACGGGATGAGCTGGTCGACCCAGGCCTGGACCTGGTGCTCGGGCAGCGCACCCACGAAGCCGTCGACCACCTTGCCGTCGCGCATGGCGTACACGGCCGGGATGGACTGGACCTGGAAGGCCTGGGCGATGGCGCGGTTGGCGTCGACGTCGACCTTGGCCAGCACGACCTTGCCGCCGGTGGCATCGACCACCTTCTCGATGATCGGGCCGAGGGTCTTGCACGGCCCGCACCACTCGGCCCAGAGGTCGACGACGACCGGCACCTGCGTGGAGCGGTCGATCACCTCGGTCTGGAACGTCTGGTCGGTCACGTCGACGTATGACATGCGCGCCAACCTACCGGCGGGGTCCGATCGCACCGCCCCCGAGGGTCGGCGGATGAACGTCGCCGGGGGTGGCTCACTAGGTTGGCGAACCCACACCGCGAGAGACGGAGGCCCAGTGGCGGACGTGCAGGGAATCGAGATCGAACCGGTCACGGACTGGTACCGGGCGAACGTGCCCGGGGTGACGCCACCGCTCGAGTTCGAGCTCATCGCCGGCGGCCACTCGAACCTCACGTACCGGGTCACCGATGCGAGCGGCCGCCGCACGGTGCTGCGTCGACCGCCCCTGGGCCAGGTCCTGGCCAGCGCCCACGACATGGGTCGCGAGCACCGCATCATCGCCGCCCTGCACGACACCGACATCCCCGTCGCCCCGCCGCTCGGCTACGTCCCGGACGACTCGGTGAACGGCGCACCCTTCTACGTCATGGACTTCGTCGACGGTCACGTGCTGCGCACCCAGGACGAGGCGTTGGCGCTTTCCCCGGAGGCCCGGGCGAACTGCGGCGACTCCCTCGTGGACGTGCTCGCCCGCATCCACGCCGTCGACGTCGACGCCGTCGGCCTGGGCGACCTCGGCCGCAAGGACGGCTACATCGAGCGCCAGCTGAAGCGCTGGTACGGCCAGTGGGAGAAGTCCAAGACCCGCGAGCTGCCCGAGATCGACGAGGTCCACCGGGTCCTCAGCGCCGACGTGCCCGACCAGGGCCCGGCCGCCATCGTCCACGGCGACTACCGCCTCGACAACTGCATGGTGGACGACCAGGGCGACGTGATCGCGGTCCTCGACTGGGAGCTGTGCACGCTGGGCGACGCCCTCGCCGACGTCGGTCTGCTGATGGTCTACTGGTCCGAGCCGGGCGACCGCTCCCCCACGCTGGGGGCGCCGACCGCCGCCGAGGGCATGCGCACCCGCCAGGAGCTGCTCGACCGCTACGCCGCGGCGTCGGGCCGCGACCTGTCGAACATCGACTACTACGTCGCCTTCGGCTACTGGAAGCTCGCCTGCATCGTCGAGGGTGTCTACGCCCGCTACATCGGCGGCTCCATGGGCACCCGTGACACGTCGGACTTCGACGGCTTCAAGCTCCAGGTCGAGGCCCTCGCCGCGCAGGCGAAGGCCGCGGTGGATCGGCTGGCCTGATCGCAGTGTCCCTGTACGAGCTCCACCACCGTCCCGACGTGGACGCACCGATCCTGCTCGTCGCGCTCGACGGCTGGATCGACGCCGGCGGGGCGGCGGCACGGGCGGTCGAGTCCATCGTCGCCCAGGGCGAGTCCACCCACGTGGCGACCTTCGACGCCGATGCCCTGCTCGACTTCCGGGCCCGGCGCCCGATCCTGCACCTCGTGGACGGGGTCAACACCGGGCTGACCTGGTCGGCCACCGAGCTGCACGCCACGGTGGCACCGAACGGGACCGACGTGCTGCTGCTCACCGGCGTCGAGCCCGACCACGCCTGGAACGCCTTCGCCGACTCGGTGCTGGCGCTCGCCGTGGAGCTGGGGTGCCGGATGCAGGTCGGCCTCGGCGCGTACCCGGCCGCCGCGCCCCACACGCGGCCCGTCCAGCTCTCCGCCACCGCCTCCACCGACGACCTCGCCGCCCAGGTCGGCCTCGTGCGGGGCACCGTCGACGTCCCCGCCGGCATCGAGGCGGTGCTCGAGCAGCGCTTCGCCGGCATCGGGCTGCCCGCCGTCGGCGTGTGGGCCCAGGTGCCGCACTACGTGGCGGCGATGCGCTACCCGGCGGCGGCCGCACGCCTCATCGAGGGCCTCAACCTGGTGGCCGGCACCGACTTCGGCACCGAGGACCTCGACACCGAGATCGGCGCGATGCGCACCCGCATCGACGAGCTCGTCGAGTCCAACCCTCAGCACGTCGCGATGATCCGTCAGCTCGAGGAGGCCTACGACGAGTCCCTCGAGGCGATGGCCGGTGACGAGCCCTCCCTCGGCGGCGGGGAGCTCCCCTCCGGCGACGAGCTGGCCGAGGAGCTGCAGCGCTTCCTCCGGGAGCAGGGAGACTGAGGCCACCGAACTTGACCGGTCAGTCAAGAAACGTATGATCCGGTCATGAAGATCGACGGGGGCATCGGCCTCGACCTCACGGCGGCTGGCGAGCAGGCGAAGGAGGCCGAGGACTTCGGCTACGACGGCATCTGGGTGCCGGAGACCTCACGGGACCCGTTCCTGCCGCTGGTCCTGGCCACCGAGCACACCGAGCGCATCGAGATCGGCACCTCCATCGCCGTGGCCTTCGCCCGCTCGCCCATGACCCTGGCCAACACGGCCTACGACCTGACCCAGTACTCGAAGGGCCGCTTCATCCTCGGCCTGGGCAGCCAGATCAAGCCCCACATCACCAAGCGCTTCTCCATGGAGTGGTCCAAGCCCGCCGCCCGCATGCGGGAGATGGTGCTGGCCATGCACGCCATCTGGGACAGCTGGATGACCGGGGCGAAGCTCGACTTCAAGGGCGACTTCTACACCCACACCCTGATGACCCCGTTCTTCAACCCGGGCCCCCACGAGTACGGCCACCCCCGGGTGTTCCTCGCCGGCGTCGGCCCGCTGATGACCGAGGTCGCCGGCGAGGTCTGCGACGGGTTCTTCTGCCACGGCTTCACGACCGAGAAGTACCTCCGCGAGGTGACCCTGCCGGCGCTCGAGGCCGGGCGCCAGAAGGCCGGCAAGACCCTCGAGGGCTTCGAGATCTGCGGCCCGAGCTTCGTGGTCACCGGCAACACCGAGGAGGAGCTGGAGGCGGCCAAGGTCGGCACCCGGCGCCAGATCGCCTTCTACGGCTCGACGCCGGCGTACCGCCCCGTCCTCGAGTGCCACGGCTGGGGCGAGCTCCAGACCGATCTCAACCGCATGTCCAAGGAGGGCAAGTGGGAGGAGATGGGCACGCTCATCGACGACGAGATCCTGTCGACGTTCGCGGTCGTGGGCGAGCCCGAGGAGATCGGCCCCGAGCTCCAGCGCCGCTACGGCGACGTCATCTCCCGGCTCAGCTTCTACGCCCCCTACGCCGGCAACCGGGATCGCTGGCAGCGGGTGCTCGAGGACATGCGCGGCTGATCGTTCCGCAGTCGCTGCCAGGAGCCTCACGCGTTGAGCAGGAGCAGCAGGCCGGAGACGGTGTAGGCCACCATCACGGCCAGCAGCGGGTACTGGCTCAACACGGCGGTGCGGTGGGGGTAGCGCTCCACCGCCTTGTCGTGGGCGGCGATCACGCCGGCGATGTGGCCGATGACGATCGCCGCCACCTGGGTGTAGGCGATCTGGTCGGCCGTGACCACGGTGAAGTCGATCGTGTTCTCCGCGGTGCCGAACAGGTCCCGCCCGGAGCCGAGGGGGTCCGACAGGAGGGCGAGGAAGCTCTGCCCCTCGAACACCAGCAACGAGAAGTAGTGCGCGATCGAGTAGCCGAGCACGATCGGGATCAGCGACGGACCCCAGCGTCGGGCCTGCTCCATGAGGTCGGTGTCGTCTCGGGCCAGCGCGCCGAGCACCCGGATGGCGACGAGGTAGGCCATCGCCACCGTGGCGATCGTCAGCAGCAGGCCGACGGTGTTGACCGCGGTCAGGTCCCACTCGCGCCGACCGCCGACCAGGTCGCTCCACCACTGGGTGCGGGTGACGCCGTCGAAGGTCGTTCCGCCGAGGACCACGAGGACCACGCCGAGGCTGCCGCGCCGCAGCTCGACGGCAGCCAGACCGGCGCCCGGGACCCGCAGGCGCAGGCGGCCGCCGTCGTCGCGGTGCAGCGGCGAGAGCGCACCGAGGAGGCCGAACAGCACGGCGAAGCCGTCCCCGGTGCGCACCCAACCGGCACCGAACCGGCTCGCCGCCACCAGGACGACGATCGTGTAGGCGCTGATGAACGCCGCCACGGCCGTGAGGGAGGCCGGTTCGAAGTAGGCGAGCTCGAGCCAGTGGAAGGCGAGCAGCCCCAGGGCCGCCGGCCAGTTCGACGCCCACCAGCCGGTCGCCGTCGACGTCTCCGGGTCCCGCCCCCGGACGCGATCGAGCGCGGACGCCACCGTCCACAGCGGGTTGATCCGTCGCCACACGTCCCCGAGCACCGCGCTCGCGACCTGCATGCCGATCCACAGCGCGATGTACAGCGCGGTGGGCGCGAGGTTGGCCGAGACCGCGTCCTCGCCGAACCACGCCGCCAGCAGCGTCACGCCGAACAGCACGAGCGCCAGAGCCTGGACGACGGTGCCGAGCACCGACGCCACCGTCCCCAGCGCGGCCGGCGCCGCGGTGCCGGCCGCGGCGTCCGCCAGCCGCGGCCGGGGCCACAGCAGCCGCAGCGCGGCGAAGGAGATGAGCAGGGCGAAGGCGGCCGAGTACGCGAACAGCCACGGCTCGACCGGCAGGTCGGCACGGCTGCCGACCCCGTGGGCGAGGATCACGAGACCGCCAGCTCCAGCAGGAACAGGCCGCTGTCGTGCAGCTCGACCTCCCAGACCCCGGGCATCGTGGCCTCCACCAGGACGGTGGCCGGGCCGGACGGACCGATGTCGGCGTAGAGGTCGTAGCCGTGCACGTGGATGTCGTCGTCCACGTCGCTGGTGATCACCAGCGCCACGGTGTCGCCGACGGAGACCTCGTGGCGGCCGCCGTTGTCGACGGAGTCATTGGCGATCTCCACCTCGATCACCTGGTCGGCGTCGTCGGCCGACGGCGCGTCCTCGGGCACACCCTCCACCGTCACGGTCTGGACCGCCTCGATGGGTGCACCGTCGGCCAGGTAGGGCGAGTGGTCGTTCGCCGACAGCTCGACCCGGAACTCGTGGTCCCCGGGTGCGAGGTCCTCGTCGACGTGGAGCCACTCGCCGTACATCCGGGCGATCTTGCGGCCGTCGACGTAGAGGTGGGCGTGACCCTCCCCCGACGTCGTCTCCATGGTCGAGGCCTTCTCGGGGGCGAAGGTGTAGTCGGTGGTCTCGACGTGCACGTTCCAACCCGACTTCGGGTCCTCCGTCACGGTGAGCGCCACCGTCGGGTGGGGCGCGTCGGCCTCGAAGCCCTCGGCGTGGCCGTGGCCGCTGGGCGGCTCCGGGGCCTCGACGGTCACGACGTCGTCGACGGGCTCGCCGTCGACGAGCAGCGGCGAGTGGTCGTTGGCGTTGAGGTCGACGCGGATCTCGTGCTCGCCCGCCTCGACGTCGAGGTGCATCCACTCGCCGTAGAGGCGGCCGTACTTCTCGCCGTCGACGTACACGTGGGCGTGGCCCTCGCCGAGGACGTGCTCGGACGATGCGTGCTCGGGGGCGAAGGTGATGCCGGTGGTCTGCACCTGCAGGTTGATGCCCGACTTGGCGTCCGGGGTGGCGGTGATCGCGACGGTGGGGATCTCGTCGGCATCGCCGACCTCGATGCCCTCGCCGTGGCTGTGGCCGCCATCGGCCATCTCGCCCTGTTCGGCGACGGCGCCGTCAGCGGTCGTGGTGGTCGTGTCGTCGTCGCCGCAGGCGGCGACGAGCAGCGCGGCGGCGAGGACCGCGGCCGCGCGGCGGAACGTGGGTCGTCCCATGGTGTGGTCTCCTCGTGGTGGTTCGTCTGTGGTCGGTCGGACCGGCCGATGCCGGCCCCGGGGTCAGCGCGCGCCGACCACCGGCGGGGCGCGGAGCCCGACCGAGACCGCCACCGCACGCTGGACGCGCACGACCACGGGGACGATGGAGACAGGAGGGCAGACCAGGTCGCGCAGGACCCGACCTCCACCCGTGAGGAGTCGCACCACCCGACGGACGGCGTCGATCGACCGGGTGATGAGGTAGGCGACCGCCACCTGCGCCAGGAGCCCGAACCACACGCCCCGCTCGGTGAGGACACCGGACGCGGCGTCGCCGACCGCGACGCGCTCGCCGACCTCCTGGACGGCGAAGACGCCGAGCTGGGCGAGGGCGAGCGTCCGGAACGGGATGGCGCCGGCGAGGCCGAGCTGGCGGCTCGTGCGGATCGCCCACGCGAGCGCGGCGACGACGCCGAGGGGGATGGCCACCGTTGCGGCCGCGGGGAGGTAGGCGTGACCGCCGAGGGCGGCCTCCCGCGCCGCGGCCTGCGGGTGTGCGACCCCGTAGCCCACGATGTGGCCGACGGCGACGCCGGACACGGCCAGCATCGAGATCGCGACGCCACGGGGGCTCATGGACACGACGCTAGCCCTGCACCGCCCGGATTCCGGATTCGGCGGGGTCCGACCCCGGTGCGCTCAGACGTGGACCAGCTCGAGCTGGCCGTCGAGGTAGCGGGCCCGGCACAGGGCGCGCTGGAGCTTGCCGCTGCTGGTCTTGGGCAGGGTGCCCGGCGCGACGAGCACGACGTCCTTGGCCGGGATCCCGGCGACCGCCTGCACCCGGTGCTGCACGTCAGCCCGCACCGGCGACAGGTCCGTGCTGCCCTCGGGCGGGCGGGCCTCGGCGACCACGACCATGCCCTCCTTGCCCTTGGCGGTCTCCACGCCGAAGGCGATGACGTTGCCGGCCCGCACCCCGTCGACGTCGTTGCAGGCTCGCTCGACGTCCTCGGGGAACACGTTGCGCCCCGCGACGATGATGACGTCCTTGATGCGACCGCAGAGCACCAGCTCGCCGTCGACGAGGTAGCCGAGGTCGCCGGTGCGCAGCCAGCCGTCGTGGAACAGCTCGTCGTTCAGCTCGGGACGCCCGTAGTAGCCGGCGCACACCGAGGTGCCCCGGATCTCCAGCTCGCCGACCTCGCGCTCGTGCAGCTCCCGGCCGTCGTCCGTGCCCACGATGCGGATCTCCAGCCCAGGGACGGCACGCCCCAGCAGGGCGAAGCCGCGGGCGTTGTCGGCGCCGGGATCGGCCGGCGCGGCGTACCGCTCGGTCTCGAGCACCCGACGGTCGACGGTGTCGACGACGAGGCCCCGGCCCGGGGGCGGGAAGGTGCCGGCGATGGCGACCTCGGCCATCCCGAACGCGGGGAACGCGGACCCGCGCGGCATGCCGAAGGGTGCCCCGGCGTCGAGGAAGTCCTCCACCGTGCGCGGGTCGATGGGTTCCGCGCCGTTCAGCACGACGCGCAGCGTCGACAGGTCGAGCTGCTCGCCCTCGCGGGCGGCGCGGCGCAGCGCCCGGGTGGCGAGCACGTAGGAGAAGTTCGGCCCGGCCGTGGCGGTGCCGCCGTACCGGGACATCCACTGCATCCAGCGGGCGGGCGAGGCGAGGAAGTCCTGGGGGGCGCCGAGCACCATCTGGGTGCCGGTGGTCATCGCGAGGGACAGGATCCCGACCAGGCCCATGTCGTGGTACAGCGGCAGCCAGGACACCAGCACGTCGTCGTCGACGGCCAGCTCCGCGGCCTCGGCGATCGCGTCGAGGTTGGCGCACACGGCGCGGTGCGGCAGCACGACGCCCTTCGGGTCCGACGTGGAGCCGCTGGTGAACTGCAGGATGGCGTTCGCACCCGGGTCCGGGACGGGCGCCTCGAACGGCGCGTCCGTCACCAGCTCGTCGAAGACGACGAGGGGCGGGTCGCCCGGCTCGGGGGTGATGAAGGCGGCGAGGTCGGGATCGGCGACGACGAGGGAGACGTCGGCGTCCAGGATCCTCTGGCGGGTCTGGGCGATGAACTCGTCGAGCGAGCCCATCCGCATCGGGAGCGGCAGCACGACGATGGTGGCGCCGGCCAGCCACACCGCCTGGATGCCGGTGACCAGCGACCGGGTCGTCGGTCCGAGCAGGGCCACGTGGTCACCGGGGCGGATCCCCCGCTGCTGCATGGCGGCGGCCATGGCCGTCGCCTCGTCGTGGACGTCGGACCACGGGACCGTGACGTGGACGTCGCCGGACACGAAGGTGACGTCGTGGCCTCGGGCGGCACCGGCCGCGACCCGGGTGGCGAGGGTGTCATGGGAGGCGCCGGAGCGGCGCGGAGTCATGGGCACGTCGGCTTCGACCATCGCGCGTCCGTCCCCGTTACCCCGTTTCGCAGAACGGCCGGCCCGTGCGAGGCTCCGGCCATGACGCCGATCACCCCCCAACCGCTCGAGTGGATCGACACCGCCCCGGTGCGCGCCTCCCGGAGCCGACGGATCGCCCAGCCGCCAGCGGTCGTGTGGGAGGCGATCGCCGACCACGCCGGCTGGACGGAGTGGTTCCCCCGCCTCGTGGCCGTCACCCCCGGCTCGGTCGCCGACGCCGTCGGTGGCACCCGGACCGTGGACCTCGGCGCCGCCGCGGTCGAGGAGGAGTTCCTGGCGTGGGAGCCCGAGCGGCGCTTCGCGTTCACCGTCACCGGGTCGACCCGGCCCGGCCTGCGCTCGATGGTCGAGGACATCCGGGTGACCCCCGATGGCGACCGGGCCTCCACGGTGACCTACACCATGGGCATCGACCCGGTGGGTGGCAAGCTGCTCCGCCCGGTCGCCGCACCGCTGCTGCGCAAGGTGATCTCCGACGGGCTCGCCGGCCTCGCCGGCCACGTGCGGGGCTGATCACCCGGGCCATGGAGGCCAGCGGCGGCCAGCGGATCGAGTGGCACGACGTCGGACCCGACGTCCGGCGCGCCATCGAATCGCGCCTCGGCGCGGCGGTCGTCGATGCCCGCAACCAGCCCGGCGGCTTCTCCCCCGGCCTCGCCGCCCGCTGCACCCTGCGCGATGGTCGCCGCGCCTTCGTGAAGGCGGTGTCGCCCGACCAGAACCCGCATGCCTGCCGCATCCACCGGCGGGAGGCCGAGGTGGCCGCCCAGCTGCCGTCCGACCTGCCCGTCCCCCGCCTGCTGCACGTCGTGGACGACGGGCACTGGGTGGCCCTGGTGTTCGAGGAGGTCGAGGGCGTCCAGCCGGCGGAGCCGTGGACGCACGACCAGCTGGCCGTCGTGCTCCCCGCCCTCCAGCGCTTCGCCGAGCGCACGACCCCGACGCCCGCCCCCGGGTTGCAGACCGTCGAGGCCCGCTACGGCGCGGCGTTCCGGGGGTGGCGCCAGCTGGCCGCCGGTGAGGCGGATGCGTCCTCGTACGGCCCGGACGTGGTCGCGGCCGTGGATCGCCTCGCCATCCTCGAGGAACCGTGGGCCGTGGCCGCGTCGGGCGACACCCTGCTCCACACCGACCTGCGCGCCGACAACCTGCTCATCACGCCGACCGGCGAGGTCGTCCTCGTCGACTGGCCCTGGGCATGCACCGGCGCTGCGTTCGTCGACCTGGCCATGCTGCTGCCCTCGGTGGGCCTCGGAGGCCCGGACCCGGCCTCGGTCATCGAGGCGCACCACCTCTTCGCCGACGTCGACCCCGACGCGCTGGTCGCGGTGCTCGCCGCGCTCGCCGGGTTCTTCGTCCGCCAGTCCCTGGATCCGGCCCCGGCCGGGTTGCCCGCGATCCGCTCCTTCCAGCGGGCGCAGGCCCAGGTCGCGCTCGGGTGGCTCCTGCCCCGCATCACCTGACCTGGGAAGATCTGCTGGCAGAGGTCCGGACAGCAGGACGACGGGGTAGGGGTGGCCGATGAAGTTCAACCGACGGGCCCGGCTCGACTCCGATCAGGTCCGCACCCGCAAGGGCGGGGCAGCCGCGGTGGGCGGCGGCGCCGGCATCGTCGGCGTCCTCGTGGTGCTGGCGCTGCAGTTCCTGGGCGGCGGCGGGGGCGACCTGAGCGGCGCCCTCGGCGCGCTCGAGGGCACCCGCACCGGCGGACAGGGTGCCTCCAGCGAGCCGATCGAGGGCTGCGAGACCGGCGCGGACGCCGAGCGGGACCAGGAGTGCCGCATCGTCGCCGTCGTCAACAGCATCCAGGACCTGTGGGCCACCCAGCTCCAGGGCTACGAGCCGGCGATCACCAACTTCTTCACCGGCGGCGTCACCACCGGCGGGTGCGGCTCGGCGAGCTCCGCGGTCGGGCCCTTCTACTGCCCCGCCGACCAGCAGATCTACATCGACCTCGGCTTCTTCGACGACCTCGAGTCCCGCTTCGGGGCCTCCGGCGGCGACTTCGCCGAGGCCTACGTCCTGGCCCACGAGTACGGCCACCACGTCCAGAACCTCATCGGCGTCCGCGCCGGGCGGGGCAGCGGACCGGAGAGCGACGCCGTCCGCCAGGAGCTGCAGGCCGACTGCTTCGCCGGCGTGTGGGCCAACCACGCCACCACCACCCCGGACCCGGCCACCGGCGAGATCCTGATCCTCGAGCTCACCGAGCAGGACATCGACGAGGCGCTGAGCGCAGCGGCCGCCGTCGGGGACGACCGGATCCAGGAGGCGGCCACCGGCGAGGTGAACCCGCACACCTGGACCCACGGGTCGGCCGAGCAGCGCCAGCAGTGGTTCCTCACCGGCTACGAGACCGGCGACCCGAACCGGTGCGACACCTTCGCCGCCGACGATCTGTAGAAAAGCCCCGAAACGGTCATACGGTTGCCGGGTCGGTTCCGGAGAAGGGGGGAACCAACCACCTCCCCGGGAGACCACCATGAAGCTCCGCACCCTCGCCGTCGGCGCCGCCGCCACCGGAATCCTCGCCCTGACCGCCGCCCCAGCCCAGGCGGACCACACCAAGGGCAAGAAGTACTTCGACCTCGAACTGACGCCGCAGGCTGCGGTCGATGCCGACGACCCATTCGGTGCCGCGCCCGAAGGCTCGGTCGGGACCGGGGCCATGTACCTCAACCACGGCCAGGAGCGGTTCTGCCTGTTCCTGGACTTCGACCTCCCCGAGGACGTCCAGATCGTCGCCCTCCATCTGCACGAGAAGGCGCCGGGCGAGCAGAACGGCGGCATCGCCATCGACGCCAGCGATCTGATCGTCGACGGCGGCGAGTCGACCACCGGCTGCATGACCGGCGACCGGGACTCTCTGCGCGGCGTCCTGTCCGACCCCGACGAGTACTACATCAACGCCCACACCAACGAGGACCTCACGGTCGTGCGCACGGAGCTCGGGCGCAACTAGCGCTCGACGAGCGAGATCTCGTGGATCGCGACCGGATGTGGTCGCGATCCACGGGATGTCCCGCTACGGAACGATGTTGACGATGTTGGGCGGGCGCACGATGACCTTGGTCGGCTCCCCGTCGAGGTGGCCCTGGACCGCCTCGCTGGCGAGCGCCAGGGCGCGGGCCTCTTCCTCGGAGATGTCGGGGGAGACCTCGATGCGGTCCCGCACCTTGCCCTTCACCTGCACCACCATCGTCACGCTGTCGACGGCCAGCATCGACGGATCGTGGGTGGGCCAGGCCTGCTCGTGGACGTGGGTGCCGTGGCGCAGCTCCCACAGCTCGGCGGTGACGTGGGGCGCCATCGGGGCGAGGAGCAGGAGCAGGGAGTCCACGGCGAAGTCGGTCCGGCCCTGCTTGTACAGCAGGTTCGTGAACTCCATGAACGCGGCCACGGCCGTGTTGTAGGACCACCGCTCGTACTCGTCGGACACGCGGGCGATGAGGCGGTGCGCCTCCTTGTCCACCGCCACCGCGGCGTCGCCGGTGGCCTCGGGCACGGCGTCGGAGGCGGGGTGGGCGAGGCGCCACAGGCGACCGATGAAGCGGTGGGTGCCCTCGATGCCCACGCCCTCCCAGTCGACGTCGTCGGCCGGGGGGCCGACGAAGAGCTGACCGAGGCGCAGGGCGTCGGCGCCCTCGCGGTCGAGGATCTCCTCGGGGGCCACCAGGTTGCCCTTCGACTTGGACATCTTGGCCCCACCGAGGCGGATCATGCCCTGGGTGAACAGGCGCTTGAACGGCTCGCGCAGGTCCGACGGGGCCACGCCGATGTCGGCCAGGGCCTTGGTGAAGAACCGGGCGTACATCAGGTGGAGGATGGCGTGCTCGACGCCGCCGATGTACTGGTCCACCGGCAGCCAGTGGTCGACGGCTTCCTGGGAGAACGGCAGGTCCTCGTTGGTCGGATCCGCGAAGCGCAGGAAGTACCACGAGGAGTCCACGAAGGTGTCCATCGTGTCGGTCTCGCGCATGGCCTCCCCGCCGCACTGCGGGCACGTCGTGCGCAGGAAGCCCTCGTGGTGCTTGAGCGGTGACTCCCCCGTCGGCAGGAACTCGACGTCGTCCGGGGCGATCACCGGCAGCTGGTCGTCCGGCACCGGCACCGCTCCGTTCCCGTCCAGCCCGGCACACGACGTGCAGTACACGATCGGGATCGGGCAGCCCCAGAAGCGCTGGCGGGACAGCAGCCAGTCGCGCAGGCGGTAGTTCACCCGGTCCTGGCCGATGCCGTTGGCCGTCAACCAGTCGATGGCCCTGGCCTTGGCCTCGGCCATCTCCAGGCCGTTCAGGTCCAGCTCGTCGCCGGTGATGGTGGTGCCGGCGCTGTTGATGGCCGGGCCGGTGCCCGTGTACGCCTCGCCGTCGAAGCCCTCCGGCGGCTGCACGGTGCGGATGATCGGCAGGTCGTAGGCCTTGGCGAAGTCCCAGTCCCGCTGGTCCTCGCCGGGGACCGCCATGATCGCCCCGGTGCCGTAGGTGACCAGCACGTAGTCGGCCAGGTACAGCGGGACCGGCTCGCCGTTGAACGGGTTCTGCAGGTACGAGCCGGTGAACACGCCGCGCTTGTCGATGGCGCCCTCCGACGACAGCCGATCCATCTCCGACGTCGAGCGCGCCTTGGCGATGAAGGCCTCGACCTCGTCGCGCTGCTCGGGCGTGGTGACCGTGAGGGCCAGCTCGTGCTCCGGGGCCAGGACGGCGTAGGTCATGCCGAAGGCGGTGTCGGGTCGGGTCGTGTACACCTCGACGCGGGCGGCGGACTCGTGCGGCTCACCGTCGGCGTCGACGACGGGCATCGAGAACTGGGCCCCCTCGGACCGGCCGATCCAGTTGCGCTGCATGGTCACGACCCGCTCGGGCCAGTCGACCAGCTCCAGGTCGTCCAGCAGCTGCTGGGCGTAGTCGGTGATCTTGAAGAACCACTGCTCCAGGTCGCGCGCCTCGACCAGGTCCCCCGACCGCTCGCACGTCCCGTCGGCGAGCACCTGTTCGTTGGCCAGCACCGTCTGGCAGCCGGGGCACCAGTTCACGGCCGCCTTGCGCTTGTAGGCCAGACCCCGCTCCAGGAAGCGCAGGAAGATCCACTGCGTGAACCGGATGTACTCGGGCGTGTGGCTGGCCACGGTGCGGCGCCAGTCGTAGACCGCGCCGATCCGGGTGATCGACGACGTCAGCTGCGGGATCCGCTCCTCGGTGAACACGCGGGGGTGGATGCCCGACTGGATGGCGGCGTTCTCGGCCGGCAGGCCGAAGGAGTCGAAGCCCATCGGCGACAGCACGCCGTGGCCCTGCATGGTCTTGTAGCGCACGATCAGGTCGCCGAAGGTGTAGTTGCGCACGTGCCCCATGTGGGCCGGCCCCGACGGGTACGGGTACATGTTCAGCACGTAGTACGGGGGGCGGGGATCGTCGTTGTCGATCTCGTAGGTGCCCTCGTCACGCCAGCGCTGCTGCCACCGCGCCTCGACGGACTGCGGGTCGTAGTCGGGCACGCGCCCGTCCGCGACGTCGTTCGAAGCGGTGTCTGCGGCCATGGCCGGGCATCGTACCGAGGGTCCCTCCGGGGTCCGATTCCGGTTCCCGGGCCGCGACGGCGCCGATTTCCGTGCACCACCGCGGCGCGATGTACGCTGGCCGCTCCGCGATGCGGACCCTACGGGGCTATAGCTCAGTTGGTAGAGCGCTTCCATGGCATGGAAGAGGTCAGGGGTTCGATTCCCCTTAGCTCCACGCGAACCCTCCGGCCGCTGGGCGGCCTCGGGTTCGTCGCCGATGCTCCCCATCCGCTGGCGAGCCCCCGGTCGTGCACCTCATGGCTGATCCTGCGATCCCCCTCCCGGACCGGCTGGTCGAGCTCGCCGGCGGTCGGCGCGTCGCCCTCGACGACCGGGGCGACCCCGGCGGCACGCCGGTGCTCTACTGCCACGGGTCCCCCGACTCCCGGCTCGCCCGGCACCCCGACGACGCCATCGCCGCGGCCGCCGGGGTGCGGCTCCTCGCCGCCGACCGGCCCGGCATCGGGCACTCCGACATCGATCCGGCCGCGACGCCGAGCTCCGTGGCCGACGACCTGGTCGCGGTGCTCGACCACCTGGGCATCGAGCAGGCGGCGGTGCTGTCCTGGTCAACCGGCGCCATCCACGCCCTCGCCTTCGCCGGCGCCCACCCCGACCGGTGCCGGCGGGTGGTCCTGGCCGCGCCGCTGGTCCCCGCCGACGCCTACGACGACCCGGCGGTGCTCGACGGCAGCGACGACGCCCGTCGGCTGTTCGCCGACGCGCACCGGGGCATGGACCCCGACGAGGTCGGCGCCGAGCTCGCGCCGTGGCTGGTGCCGGCCGAGATCGACGACGCCACGGCCCGGGAGATGATGGCCGCATCGATCGCCGCCCTCGCCGACATCCCCGGCGCAGACGACCAGCTGGCCCTGGCGGTGCGCGCCTGCGTCGCCGCGGGGATCACCGGAGTCGAGCGCGACATCGCGGCCCAGGCCACCCCGCTCGGCGTGCTCCTCGACCGCATCACCGCCCCCGTCACCGTCCACGTCGGCACCCTCGACGCGGTCACGCCCCCGGCGATGTCCGCCTGGATCGGTCGTCGGCTCGGCGTCGAAGCGGACCGGCACGACGGTGTCGGCCACGAGCTGGCCATCCGCCGCTGGAGCGACCTCCTGGGGGAGGCAGCCCTCGAGGGCTGATCCCTACCGGGTGCCGGCGGAGGCCGCGGCGACCGGGAGGTCCGGATCCTCCCAGGCGACCTGGGGCACGTCGGACCAGAGCCGCTCGAGCTCGTAGTACTGGCGGGCGTCCTCGTGGAAGACGTGGACCACGAAGGTGCCGTGGTCGGCCAGGACCCACTCGGACTCGGCCAGGCCCTCGACCCGGATGGCGTTGGGCCCGCCGGCCTCGGCCACGGCTTCCTCGCACTCCTGCACGATGGTGCGCACGAGGCGGGGGTTGGACGCCGAGGCGATCACGAAGTAGTCGGTGATGGCCAGCACGTCGCCCACCTGGAGCACGAGGATGTCGGTGGCACCCTTGGCGAACGCGGCCCGAGCTGCCGCGACCGGGAAGGTCGGGTCGAGCAGATCGTCGATCGGGTCGGGCGAGGTGGGGGCGGGCGGGGTGGTCTGCTCGGCATCAGTCATGGTCGGCACCAAGGGTAACCGTGATGTCGACCACATCACTCGGCCGGGGGTCCACCAGCACCTCGCCGACGCCGAGGAGATCTCGGATGTCCTCCGCCGCCGCCTCGTGGGACGGGTTGACGTAGGCGATGGTGGTCGTCACCTGGTCGAGGTCGAGCGCGTTGCCGACGATGACCACCTCCACGCCGACCGGCGGCAGGGCCGGCGCCACCGCCCGGGCCTCGTCGAGGTCCTCCGTGCCGTTGAGCACCCGGACCCGCTCGCGCACGCCGGGCCGCGGGCTGCGTGGGAAGGGCACGAGCTCGGCGACCAGCGCGGCGACGTCGTCCTGCTCGGCGACGAACGTCGGCTCGTCGTCGAAGCCCTCGACCGTGGTCGGCTCCACCGGCAGCGTCTCCACGACCGTCTGCCCTGCAGCCAGCTCGCGCACGAAGCGCCCGAGGCCGCCCTCCAGCTCACCGGGGACCGCATCGGGCGTGCCCGCCTCGGCCACCGCGGCGAGCCAGGCCCGCCAGAAGGTCTCGTGGCGGAAGAGCCGAGCCGGGTCGGACTCCCCGGGCGCACGGGCGGCCAGGTAGGCGCCGACGTCCTCGGCGTCCAGCTCGATCTCACCGTCGGGGAAGCGCAGCTCGCCGTCGACCTCGATGGCCTCGGGGTTGTCGATGGTGAGGGGTGCCACCGGCGCCACGAGACCGGCCCACCGGTCGGCGTCGACGACGACCACCTCGTCGATCCCGACCGTGAGCAGGTCACCGACGATCTCGGCCTGCACCTCGGCCGTGCCCAGGTCGTAGGCCGCCTCGATCGGGGCGTACCCGAAGAGGGGCATGTCCGCGACCGTGCGCGTCGGCACCAGGACGACGCCGCCGCCGCCCGAACCCGGATCGGGCAGGGTCAGCACCGTGAGCGCCTGCACCTCGCCGTCCACGTCGTGCACGACGAGCATCGTCGGCGTCGGGCTCACGATCGCCTCGTAGCCGGGAGCGGCCGGGTCGGTCTGCTCGGCGACGACCTCGCCCTCGGTGCTGGAGCGGATGATGCGGGTGCCGGCGTAGATCAGGCCGGCACCGGTGGCGAACAGGCCGAGCAGGACCAGGGTGGCGAGCACGGTGGTGAGGCCGATGCGACGGCCCGCTCCCGCACGGTCGTCGGGGTGGTCCTCGCGGTCGTCGTCATCCGAGGTGGTGGTGCGACGACGGCGCCCCTCGAGCGGTCCCGGCCCGAGCTCGTCCTGGCGTGCCGCGACGCGGACCGACAGCAGCGCCTGCAGGCGTGCCTCCCGCTCGTCGTCATCGATCCCCGGGTCGCCCTCGCCCGCCTCGCCCGTCACGTGGACCCACGATAGAGCTGGCGCTCGCGCACGCAGGCCACCACGTCGCGTGGCAGCAGGTAGTCGAGGGGGCGGCCATCAGCCACGCGGTCCCGCAGGTCGGTCGAGGACACCTCGAGTCGGGGGACCTCCACGTGGGTCCAGTCCCAACCGTCGGGCACGACCGGCGGGGGCTCGCCGGGGCGGTCCACGATCACGAGCGAGGCGCAGGCGCGGACCTCGTCGACCCGCTCCCACGTGGGCAACCCGGTGGCGGCATCGGCGCCGAGCACGAGGAACAGCTCGGCGCCCGGGTTCGCAGCGGCGAGCTCGGCCAGCGTGTCCGCCGTGTAGCTGTGGCCGCCGCGCTCGATCTCGAGAGCGCACGCCTCCAGCCCGGCGACCCCGGCCACGGCGGCCTCGACCATGGCGAGCCGGTCCGCCGCCGGCGTGATCGGCCGGCTCCCCAGCTTCTGCCACGGCTCGTTGGCGACGACCAGGAGCAGCCGGTCGAGGTGCAGGTCGTGGCGCACGTTGACCGCCGTGACCAGATGGCCGACGTGGGGCGGGTCGAAGGTCCCCCCGAACACCCCGATCCGCGCCGCTGCCATCCGGCGACGATATTCGACCGGGGCGAGCGGACCGTCAGCGGCCACACTGGTCGGTTCCCCCCCTGACCGCCCCACCTGGCGCCCCCGCCGGAATGTTCTCGCTGTCACCCCAGTTGGGTACCGATGTACGGACGTGGGTTCGATCCCCCTCGGACCCCTGTGACTGGAGTCACGAGCCCGGTCGGAATCCTCCACCCGCAAACGCCGTTGGAACGAGTGTCATGAGCGACTCTGTTGGACAGTATCTGAACGAGATCGGGATGGTGCCCCTCCTCACCGCCGAGGAGGAGCGCGAGCTCTCCCAGGTCATCGAGAAGGGCCGAGAGGCCCAGGAACGCCTGGATGCGGGTGAGAAGAAGACCCGCGAGGAGCGCCGGGCGATCGCCGACGCGGCGGCCGCCAAGGACCGCTTCATCCGGGCCAACCTGCGCCTCGTCGTCTCGATCGCGCGGCGCTACCCGCTGCCCCCCTCGATGGAGCTCCTGGACCTCATCCAGGAGGGCAACCTGGGCCTGGAGCACGCCGTCGACAAGTTCGACTGGCGCAAGGGCTTCAAGTTCTCGACCTACGCCACCTTCTGGATCCGCCAGGCCATCGGCCGGGCCCTCGACCAGAAGGCCAGCCTCGTGCGCCTGCCCGGCGACCGCTCGGCCAGCCTGCGGGCCGCCCTCCGGCACGCGTCCGGCGAGGGCACCGAGCTCGACGACGAGCACTCCCGCCTGCACCGCCTCACCACGCCGACGTCGCTCGACCGCACCGTCGGCGACGAGTCCGACGGCTCCGAGCTGGTCGACCTCCTGGCCGACAACAAGCCCGGCCCCGAGACCCTCACCCTCAAGGCCGCCGAGGACGAGTTCGTCACCGGCCTGCTCGACGTCCTCGAGCCCCGGGCCCGCTACGCCGTCGAGCAGCGCTTCGGCCTCAACGACGGTCGCACCCGCAGCTACCGCGAGGTCGGCGAGGAGCTCGGCGTCACGGCCGAGGCCGCCCGCCGCCTGGTGAAGCGGGCCGTGGGCACCGTCCGAGAAGAAGCCGGCACCCGCGGCGCAGCCTGACGCCCCGCTTCGGCAGGGCACCCTCGCCACCACGGCGAACGATCCACCCACCACCACAGACAGACGCCTCCCCGGCACCTCCCCCCCGCCGGGTTGCGCGATCTGCAGCGTTCGGACCGCTTCCCCCGGCGGTCCGATCTGCTTTTTGCCCACCCGTGAGGACGTGCGAGGCTTGCCGACGTGACCCAGTGGACCCCGACCTCCTGGCGGACCAAGCCCGCCGCGCAGCAGCCCGAGTGGCCCGACGAGGGCGCGCTCGAGGCCGTGCTCAAGGAGCTCGGCAGCTATCCCCCGCTGGTGTTCGCCGGCGAGGTCCGCGACCTCACCGCCCAGCTCGCCCAGGTGGCCGCCGGCGAGGCGTTCCTGCTCCAGGCCGGCGACTGCGCCGAGTCCTTCGACTCGTTCTCCGCCGACGCGATCCGGGACAAGCTCAAGGTCATCCTGCAGATGGCCGTCGTGCTCACGTACTCCTCGGGGGTGCCCACGGTGAAGGTGGGGCGCATCGCCGGCCAGTTCGCCAAGCCCCGCTCCAGCGCCACCGAGACCGTCGACGGCACCGAGCTGCCATCCTTCCGCGGCCACATCGTGAACGACGTCGGCTTCACCTCGGCCTCCCGCCAGGCCGACCCGGGCCGGCTCCTGCAGGCCTACCACCAGTCCAGCTCCACGCTGAACCTGCTGCGGGCCTTCACCAAGGGCGGCTTCGCCGACCTCGGCCAGGTCCACCAGTGGAACCAGGAGTTCGTCGCGTCGTCCCGCGAGGGCGAGCGCTACGAGGCCCTCGCCCACGACATCGACCGCACGCTGCGCTTCATGAAGGCCTGCGGCATCGACACCGTGGAGACCCCGTACCTCCACGAGGTCGACTTCTTCACCAGCCACGAGGCGCTGCTCCTCGGCTACGAGGAGGCCCTCACCCGACGGGACTCGCTGACCGACGACTGGTACGACTGCTCGGCCCACATGCTCTGGATCGGCGAGCGCACCCGCCAGCTCGACGGCGCCCACGTGGAGTTCCTCGCCGGCGTCCGCAACCCCATCGGCTGCAAGGTGGGCCCGACCGCCACCGCCGACGACGTCCGCGGGCTGTGCGAGGCGTTGAACCCGGACCGCATCCCCGGCCGGCTCACCCTCATCTCCCGCATGGGTGCCGACAACATCGCCGAGCTGCTCCCGCCGCTGCTCGAGGCCACCCGCGACGGCGAGCACCCCGTCGTGTGGGCCTGCGACCCCATGCACGGCAACACCTTCACCTCGGAGTCCGGGCGCAAGACCCGCCACTTCGAAGACGTCGTGCGGGAGGTGGCCGGCTTCTTCGCCGCCCACCGCGACGCCGGCACCTGGCCGGGCGGCATCCACGTCGAGCTCACCGGTGACGACGTCACCGAGTGCCTCGGCGGTGCCGAGGAGATCGGCGATGCCGACCTCGGCAACCGGTACGAGACGATGTGCGATCCGCGCCTGAACGGTCGGCAGTCGATCGACCTGGCGTTCCGGGTCGCCGAGCTGCTCCGGGGGTAGGTGTCGCCGGCGGAGGGGCACCCAGCAGACATCTGCGCGGATTCCACCGGACAATCGGGAATGTTGATCTGGTCGGTCGGGTTTGACACACTGCCGTCGTGCAATACCTGACCGAGGTGGTCAGGTTTCCCGGACACCCGAGGGGATCCCCCAACATGCAGCGTCACGAGATCGTGCTCGACCCCGAGCAGGCCGCCGACATCGCCAAGTTCGAGACCCAGCTGGCCGCCTACCTCGACGGCACGCTGCCCGAGGACGCCTTCCGGGTCTTCCGCCTCACCAACGGCGTCTACGGCCAGCGCCAGGGCGGCACGAACCAGATGGTCCGGGTCAAGATCCCCTACGGCAAGATCGGGCCGGCCCAGCTGGACATGATGGCTCACATCGCGGACACCTACAGCCGCGGCTGGGGTCACATCACCACGCGCCAGAACGTGCAGTTCCACTTCGTGCCGCTGGAGCGCATCCCCGACGTGATGCGCGACCTCGCCGTGGTCGGGATGACCAGCCGCGAGGCGTGCGGCGACACGAACCGCAACGTGCAGGGGTGCCACCTGGCCGGTGCCTGCCCCCACGAGGTGCTCGACATCTCGGCCTGGGCCCAGGCCACCCACGAGCACTTCCTGCGCAACCCGCTCGTGCAGCGCCTCCCCCGCAAGTTCAAGATCAACTTCTCCGGCTGCGCCACCGACTGCGGCCAGGCCATGTTCAACGACGTCGGCGTCATCGCCGTCACCCACCAGCACGAGGACGGCACCCTCGAGGCCGGCTTCCGGGTGTTCGTGGCCGGCGGCCTCGGCGCCAACCCCCACCCGGCCCTCGCCCTCGAGGAGTTCACCCCCCGGCACCGCCTCCTCGAGACGATCGAGGCGATCCTGCGGGTGTTCAACAACCACGGCTTCCGCGACAACAAGCTGCGGGCCCGCATGAAGTGGCTCGTCGACACCATGGGCTGGGAGGAGCTGCAGGGGCGCATCCTCAAGGAGCGCGCCTTCCTCGTGGCCTCCTCGTCGTGGCCGGGCGGCGTGCCCGAGCTGGTCGAGAAGCACGGCGACACGGCTGCCGGCGTCGCCGCCGGCACCGCCCCCACCCCCGTCGGCCAGGGCGTGAACGTCACGCTGCGTCGCCGTGGCGCCTACGAGGCCTGGGAGGACGCCAACGTCGTCCGGGGCAACGCCAAGGGCACCGTGTCGGTCTACGCCTGGTCCCGGCTCGGCGACGTCACCTCCGAGCAGTTCCGGGCCCTGGCCCAGATCCAGCGGGACCTCGACGCCGAGGTGCGCATCACCAACCGCCAGAACCTGGTGTACCGGGGCCTGTCCGAGGAGCAGCTGCCGATCCTCTACGACCGGCTCGCCGCCATCGGAATGGCCGAGCCCGGCGCCGAGCTGGCTCGCGACGTCGTGGCCTGCCCCGGCGCCGACACCTGCAACCTGGCCGTCACCCAGTCCCGCGGGCTGGCCAGCGCGATCGGCGAGGCCCTCGAGGAGGCCGGTCTGGCCGAGGTCGGCGGGGTGCGCACGAACATCTCGGGCTGCACCAACTCCTGCGGGCAGCACCACATCTCCGACATCGGGTTCCACGGCGTGGAGCGCCGGGCCAACGGCCGCTCCGCGCCCGGCTACCAGATGCTGCTCGGCGGCTACGTCGGCCAGGAGCAGATCCACTTCGGCGACAAGGCCCTCCGCCTGCCGGCCAAGAACGCCCCGGAGGCAGCCGTGCGCGTCGTGCGCCGCTTCGCCGCCGAGCGGGTGGCCGGCGAGGACTTCCGGGCGTGGATGGACCGCGCCGGCGGGGCCAAGGCCATCGCCGAGGAGCTCAAGGAGCTGGATGCGTTCCCGGACTACGAGGAGGCGCCGGACTTCTACGTCGACTACGGCGAGACCGGGCCCTACGTGAAGGAGATCGGCGAGTCCGAGTGCGCCACCTGAGCGCCGCCCCACCGCTCCCCCACCTGCCCACTCCGACCCGGAAGCCCCCTCCCGATGAGCGTCACCCTCCCGTTCCCCAGCCAGCGCCACTCCTTCACCGACGACGAGCTCGTCGAGGTCAACGCTGAGCTGGAGCACGCACCCGCGTCCAAGATCATCGCCTGGGCCGCCGACGCCTTCGGCCCCCACCTGTGCCTCACCGCGTCGATGAACGACGCCGTGCTGATCGACCTCGCCGTGAAGGTCGACCCGGCCATCGAGGTGGTCTTCATCGACACCGGCTACCACTTCCCCGAGACGCTGGCCACGGTGGAGACCGTGCGGCGCCGCTACGGATTGAACATGAAGATCATGACGGCGCCGGAGAACACCGAGCTGCTCTGGAAGACCGATCCGGACAACTGCTGCTCCGCGCTGAAGGTCCAGCAGCTCGACCGTGCCCTCGCCGGCAAGGCCGCGTGGATGAGCGGCATCCGCCGGGCCGAGGCCGACACCCGCGCCACGGCCCACGTGGTCGGCCGGGACCTGCGCGGGCTGGTCAAGGTCAACCCGATCGCCCAGTGGACCGACGCCGACGTGGAGGCCTACATCGACGCCCACGACGTGCCGTTCAACCCGCTGCTCACCCAGGGCTACGGCTCCATCGGCTGCATGCCCTGCACCGAGAAGGTCGCCCCGGGCGAGGACGCCCGCGCCGGGCGCTGGCGGGGGAAGACCAAGACGGAGTGCGGCCTGCACGGCTGAGTGTCGCCTTCGTCGACCTGGGTACGGTCTCGCCATGACCGACCACCGCACCGTCACGAGCGCCGACGGCCTGTCGCTGGCCGTCTGGGAGCGCGGCGATCCCACCGATCCCACGGTGGTGCTCGTCCACGGCTACCCCGACACCCACCACGTCTGGGACGGCGTGGCGGCCGAGCTCTCCGCCTCCCACCACGTCGTCACCTACGACGTGCGCGGGGCCGGCGCCTCCGAGGTCCCCCGGGACCGGGCCGGCTACGACCTGGCCCGCCTCAGCGAGGACCTGGTCGCCGTCGTCGACGCCACCTGCCCGGACGGTCCCGTCCACGTCGTCGGCCACGACTGGGGCTCGGTCCAGGCCTGGGAGCCGGTCTGCACGGCTGCGCTGGGCGATCGGCTGGCCACGTACACGTCCATGTCCGGGCCGAGCCTCGACCACGTCGGGCACTGGCTCCGGTCCCGGCGCGCCGGTGAGGGCGGCGGCCGACGGGAGCTGCTCCGCCAGGGGCTGCACTCGTGGTACGTGGCCTTCTTCCAGCTGCCCGGCATCGCCCCCTTCGGCTGGCGCCACGTCGCCGAGCGCCCGTTCCGGCGCTACCTGACCCGGGTCGAGGGACTCGGCCACCAGGCCCAGCCGGGACCGACCCTGCCCGAGGACGGCGCCAACGGCGTGGAGCTCTACCGCCGCAACGTGCGGCCCCGCCTGAGCCACCCCCAGGAGCGCCGCACGGATGTCCCGGTCCTGCTCATCGTGGCCACCCGCGACCGCTACGTGATGCCCGGCCTGCTCGACGACCTCGGCCGGCACTGCTCGGATCTCCGCCGCGTCGACGTGGACGCCGGCCACTGGCTTCCCGCCGCGCAGCCCGACGTGGTCGCCGCGCTCGTCGCCGAGCACGTCGCGCGGTAGGGAAATCCCGTGGATCGTGACCACGGAGTGGTCACGATCCACGGGATTTCCGTTCTCAGTTGCCGTTGACGGACCAGTGCCAGGGCTCGCTGGGCAGGTTGTAGAAGCCGTAGCGGGCGGCGTTGGCCCGGAGCCACTGGAAGGCCGGTGAGCTGCGGGACTTGATGGTGCTCCCGCCGTAGGTGAAGTCCACGGCGAGGCCGCGCTCGTGGTTCGAGGCGCCGGGCCGGGCGGTGGGTGGGCTGCAGGCGCTCGGCGACATCTGGTACACGGCGTAGTTGCTGGAGCCGCAGTTCTGGCGGCGCAGCTGGATCTGGCGCTGGGAGTCCCGGTAGCCCCAGCCGCTCAGGCTGATGCCGTCGGACTGGGCAGCCGACAGGAGGCCGGCCAGGTTGTCGGCGATGCTCTGGTGGATGCGGATGCCCCGCACCGACACGATGCTGCCCGAGCCGGTGATGCTGATGGTGACCGGGCCGCTGGATCGCTGGGCGGCGGCCGCCGCGGCTCGCTGCGCGGCGAGGCGCTTGGCGAGTGCGGCCTGCTCGGCGGCGAGCTGGGCGCCCAGCGCCTGGTCCTGCTGGTCGAGGACCGCGGCCTCGGCGAGCTGGCGGTCGAGGCGGGACTCGACCTCGGCGACGACCTTGGCCTGCTGGTCCCGGGCCACGGTGACCTCGTCCAGGCGGGCGTCGACGGCGGCCTGCTCCCGCTCGGCGGCAGCGGCCGCGTCCTCGGCTGCGGCCTGGGCGAGCTCGAGGTCCTCGCGGGCCCGGTCGAGCTGGTCGAGGGCGTCGAGCTGCGACGACGACTTGGCCTCGAGCAGGGACTGCTTCAGTTCGGCCTCGCCGATCGTCTCGGACTCCAGGGAGTCCACGAGGCTGGCCGAGGACGGGGGCCGGATGAAGGTTTCGACGGCGAGGTCCTTGACCGCTTCGTCGAGGGCGGCGATCTCGGCCTGCTTGGCCACGACCAGCTCGGTGGCCCGGGTCAGGGCGGCATCGGCCTCGGCCGAGCGGCGCTCGGCGTCGCGCAGGGCTGCGGTCTGGGTCGCAACGTTGCTGTTCAGGGCGCTCAGCGCCGCTTCGACCTGCGCGTTCGTGGCCCGGAGCGTGTCGATCTCGGACGCGACGGCTGCTCGCTTGCGCTGGACCTCGGCCCGTTCGGACGCGGTGTCGGCCCGGGCCTCGTCGGGCGCAGCGAGGGACATGGCGAACGAACCGGCCAGGAGGCCGAGCACGGCGAGGGCGGGACCGACGCGGCGTCGGAGGCGGAGGTGGTGGAGCATGCGGTGGGGTGGGTCCTGGTGGGGGTCAGGCGGTCGGGCCGTCGAGCGGTCCGGCGAGTGTTGCGAAAGCGTAACGGAACGCGACTGCACCGTCATACTTCGGCAACACCGTAGCCACCTCCTGCTCGGGTCCACGTGACCCTGCGCGAAAGAAGTGGCGAGCCCGTCGCCTACTCGAGGATGTCCACGAAGCGCTCGAGCTGGCGCAGGTTGCGCACCTCGTACACGCCGTCGCAGTACCCGGCGTACTCGCTGATGATCGAGTCGCCCGTGTCCCAGTAGGACTTCGGCTCCGGGTTCATCCAGTACACGTGGCGGGCCCGGTGCTGCATGTCCTTGACGACCCAGGACTGGGACGCGTGGTAGTTGTTCCGGGCGTCGCCGAGCAGCAGCACGGTGGTCTTGGGCCCCACGTCCTTGCCGTAGCGGCTCCAGAACACCTCGAATGCGTGCCCGTAGTCGGAGTGCCCGTCGACCCAGACCACGTCGGCCTCGGTGTTCACCCGGTGCACCGCCTCGGTGATGTCCTCGACGCCCTCGAACAGGTGGGTGACCTCGTCGATGCCGTCGATGAACACGAAGGCCCGGACCTTGGAGAACTGGCCCTGGATCGCGTACACGAGGTGCAGCGTGAAGCGGGCGAAGGAGGCCACCGACCCGGAGATGTCGGCCACGACGAAGATCTCGGGCTTCGACGGCCGGGGGTAGCGGAACTTCGGCTCGGCCGGCACGCCGCCGTAGGACAGCGAGTGGCGGATGGTGCTGCGGAAGTCGAGCGGGCCCTTGCGGCCGTGACGGCGCTTGCGGGCCAGGCGCACGGCCAGCTTGCGGGCGAGGGGCTGCAGCGCCTTGCGCAGCACCACCATCTCCTCGCGCGACGCGTGCATGAAGTCGATGTCCTCGGGCAGCGGCTTGCGCAGCGTGCGGGCCATGGCCTCGACGCCCCGGTCGGCCACCAGGCGTCGGCGGATCTCGGACTCGATCTCCTGCTTCAGCTTGTCGATGCGGGTCTCGTACTCGTCGCGCTCGAGGCGCTCCTCGAGCTGGCTCAGCGGCTCGGGGCTCTGCTGGCGGGCCTGCTCCATGAGCTGCTCGAGCAGGTTGTCGAGGTCGAGGTGCCGCAGCGTGCGGTACAGGTAGTAGGTGCCCCCGACGGGGCGGCCCGGCTCCATCCCGGCGAAGCGCTTCACCGACTGGCGGGCGACGGCGCGCATCATGCCGTTGTCACCCTGCTGGAGCGCCTTCATCAGCATCTGGGCGATCTCTTCAGGCGTCATGGCGTCCATGGCGCCACCGCCGCCCGACTGGTCCCCGTCCTCGCCCTGGTCGCCCTGGAGCTGCTCCATGAGCTCGTCGATGGCCTGGGCCAGGTCGCTGTCGGGGTCGAGCTCGTACTCCGGGCCCCGGTAGCTGAAGTACACCTCGAACACGGTCTCGAAGGCGCGCCAGTGGGCGTTGTTCTTCACCAGCGTGGCGGCGAGCGCGTACTTGAACGCCTCGCGGTCCTCGAGGGGGATGTGCTTGACCGCCTCCATGGCGTCCAGGTTCTCGGTGAGGCTGACCGGCAGGCCGGCCTCACGCAGCTCCTGGATGAACCCGGCCAGCAGCTCGCTGATCGCCTCGCCGGCGCCGAGCTCCAGCTCCGGGTCGGCGTCCGTCTGCGTCGGTGGTCGCGGCGTCACGTCCCCAGGGTAGCCCTGATACTTGACCGTTCGGTCAATGGATGCGTGCCGAGGCAGGTCGTGGCACGCGCCGTGCCAGACTCCGTCCTTGCGAACGTTGCTGGTCTCGGACCTCCACTACGACCTGCGCAAGCTCGACTGGGTCCTCGCCGAAGCGGCCGGTGTCGATCTGGTTGCCATCGCCGGGGATGTCCTCGACGTGGGGTCCGCGCTGCCCCTGGATGCGCAGATCGCGGTCGTGCTCGAGTACCTCACCCGCATGGCGGACCGGACGACCACCGTCGTGTGCTCGGGGAACCACGATCTCGATCACCGCACCGCCGAGGGCGAGAAGGCCACGGCGTGGATCACCGAGGCTCGAGGGGCCGGCGTCGTCGTCGACGGCGACTCGGTCGAGGTGGCCGACTGGCTCGTCACCGCGTGCCCCTGGTGGGAAGGGCCCCACAGCCTGGCCCGCATGGAGGCCGGCCTCGCCCTGGCAGAGGCGAGGCGAAGCGATCGCTGGCTGTGGGTGTACCACGGCCCACCGGAGGGGCCGCTCTCGTGGACCGGTTCCCGCCACTTCGGCGACCCCGAGCTCCCGCGCCTGCTGGACCGGCACCACCCCGACGTCGTGCTGTGCGGCCACATCCACCAAGCGCCCTACGTTGACGGCGGCGCCTGGTTCGAACAGCGCGAGGGCACCTGGCTGTTCAACAGCGGGTTCCAGACCGGCCCGATCCCCGCCCACGTGCTGCTCGACCTGTCCGCGGGTCGAGCCGAGTGGTGGTCGCTCCAGGGCCAGGGCACGATCGACCTCGGCGAGGCTCAGGCGTCGTAGTCGGCGTCGCGATCGGAGCCGGGTTCGATGTCGACCGCCGGGCGCGACGCGATCTTGCCCAGCACCGAGTCGAGGACGCCGAGGTGCCCCTCGGAACCGGCGTACTGCGACCGGACGTCGCCGAGGTAGGCGAGCAGGCGCTGGAGCCGCCCCGCCAGCTGGCGGGCCAGCTCCAGCCCGAGGCGGGGGTCGTCCCGGAAGAACGCCTCCGGGTCACCGATCACCCGCACGACCGTGTCGGCGGTGGCGACCACCGTCGCCGTCCGGGCGCCGCCCAGCAGCGCGCCGATCTCTCCGACGAACGCCCCCGGCACCGTGATCTGGGCCAGCTCGACGCCGTCGAGCTCCACCCGCAGGGCTCCCTCGACGAGGACCGCGACCGACCGCTCGTCGGCCGCGCCCTGCCCGAACAGGACCTCGCCGGCGCTCAGGTGCTGCGCCGGGAGGTCGCCGGTGAGGTCCAGGATGTCGGCGCGAGCGTCCAACGGCGCCGTCAGCTGCTCGGTGCCGCGACGGTGTCCTTGGCCATGTCGGACTTGGCGTCCTCGAGCTCCCGCAGCGCCTTGGTGATGTCGGACTGGTACTTGAGCAGGATGTTGATGGTGCTCCGGGCCGTCTCGGCGTCGATCTGGTTCACGCCCAGCAGCAGGAGGGTGCGGGCCCAGTCGAGGGTCTCGGAGACCGAGGGGCTCTTCTTCAGCTCGAGGTTGCGGATCGAGCGGACGATGCGGGCCACCTGGTCGGCGAGCGACTCGGTGATGTCGGGCACCTTCGTGAGCACGATCTCCTTCTCGCGCTCGAGGTCCGGGTAGTCGACGTGCAGGTAGAGGCAGCGCCGCTTCAGGGCCTCGGACAGCTCACGGGTGTTGTTGGAGGTGAGGAAGACCATCGGGATCTGCTTGGCCTCGATGGTGCCGAGCTCGGGGATCGAGACGGTGTAGTCCGACAGGATCTCGAGCAGGAGGGCCTCGGTCTCGACCTCGACGCGGTCGACCTCGTCGATCAGCAGGACGACGGGATCATCGGCGGTGATGGCCTCGAGCAGCGGGCGGGTGAGGAGGAAGTCGTCGGAGAAGATGTCCCCCGACAGGGCATCCCACTCGTCGCTGCCGGAGTCGTCCTGCTTGCCGGCGGCCTGGATGCGCAGCAGCTGCTTCTTGTAGTTCCACTCGTACAGCGCCTTGGACTCGTCCAGGCCCTCGTAGCACTGCAGGCGGATGAGCCGGGCACCCATCATCTCGGCGACCGACTTGGCCAGCTGCGTCTTGCCCGTACCGGCGGGGCCCTCGACGAGGATCGGCTTCTGGAGCCGGTCAGCCAGGTAGACGATGCCGGCGATGCCCTCGTCGGAGAGGTAGTCGACCTTCTTCAGGCCCTCTCGGACCTCGGGGACGGAATCGAAGCGCGGTTCGGCCATCTCCCGACCCTACCGGTCGTCTTGACCGGTCGGTCAACTATTGCGGGTCAGCGCTTCTTGCGACGGGTCTTCTTGGCCGCGGCCTTCAGCTTGGACTTGATGCTGGCGCCGACCGAGCGCAGCACGCCCGGGTCGGCCTCGTGGTTCTCGAGGATCAGGGTCCGCACGGTCGCGGCCTCGGTCGGGTCGAGCCCGAGCGCCACGGCTTCGCCGCGAGCGACGGCCTGCTGGGCCTCGCCGGGCAAGCCGTCGCCGGCGGCCTCGATGGCGTCGAGGGCGGCGTCGAGGAGGTCCTCATCGGCGTCGCCCGGGCGGTCGTCCACGAGATCGAGGAGCTCCTCGGCGGTGTCGCGCTCGAGGAACACCACGCGCTGGTCGGTGTCTGGCATGGTTCCTTTCGGTGCCCAGCGGGTGCGCCCGTCGCGCCCGCTGCTCCGCTGATGTGCCTACCCGCTCGGCGGGCCGGCCAGACGGATCAGCCCCGGATCTGACCGGTGCCGCGCACCACGAACTTCTCCGTGGTGAGCTGGCGCAGCCCCATCGGGCCGCGGGCGTGGAGCTTCTGGGTGGAGATGCCGATCTCGGCGCCGAAGCCGAACTCCTCGCCGTCGACGAAGCGGGTCGATGCGTTGACGACCACCGCCGCGGCATCGACCTCGGTGGTGAAGCGATCGGCGGCGGCGAGGTCGGTGGTGACGATGGCCTCGGAGTGGCCGGAGCCGTGCGAGGCGATGTGGTCGATCGCGGCGTCGATCGAGTCGACCACGGCCACGCCGAGCTTCAGGTCGAGGAACTCGGTGCCCCAGTCGTCCTCCGTGGCCGGCGCAGCCGACGGCAGGATCGAACAGGCGGCCGGATCGCCGACGAGCTCCACGCCCTCGAGCGCGGCGGCCGCCCGCGGCAGGAAGTCGGCGGCGACGTCGGCGTGCACGAGGAGCTTCTCGGCCGCGTTGCACACGCCGGGCCGCTGCGTCTTGGCGTTGACGATGACGTCCAAGGCGATCGAGAGGTCGGCGGCCGCGTCCACGTAGACGTGGCAGTTGCCGTCGCCGTCGATGACGAAGGGCACGGTGGCGTTGTCGAGGATGCTCTGGATGAGCGAGCGCCCGCCGCGCGGGATGAGGCAGTCGACCAGGCCGCGCAGCTGCATGAACTCGACCGCGGCCTCGCGGCTGACGTCCTCGACGAGGACGAGGGCGTCGGCGGGCAAGCCGGCCTTGTCGATGCCCTCCCGCAGCGCGGCGGCGATGGCGGTGTTCGACTCGATCGCCGCCGAGGAGCCACGCAGGAAGGCGGCGTTGCCCGACTTGAGGCACAGCCCGAACGCATCGCTCGTGACGTTGGGGCGGGACTCGTAGATGATGGCGACGACGCCGAGCGGCACCCGCACCCGGTTGATCCGCAGCCCGTTGGGCCGGGTCCAGCCCTCGGAGATCTCGCCGACCGGATCGGGCAGGGCCGCGACCTGGCGCAGGCCGCCGGCCATGGCCTCGATGCGGGCCGGGCTGAGGCGGAGCCGATCGAGCAGCGCCGGCGCCATGCCGCCCGCCTGCTCGCGCTCGACGTCGCGTGCGTTGGCCTCGAGGATCGCGTCGCTGCGGGCCACGAGCAGGTCGGCGGCGGCGAGCAGGGCGGCGTCCTTGGCGGCGGTGGACGCCGTGGCCAGGGTCCGCGACGCGGCCTTGGCGCGTGCGCCGAGCTGGGCCATCGGGGAGTCAGCGAGAGGTGCGGCCATGGCAGAAGTCTAAAGAGGCACGTCGCGACGGGGCAGACTCGGCTCGTGCTGCCCGATCCCGCGCTCGACGATGCGGTGCGTGCGTTCTGCGACGCGCTGACCCCGCGGGTCCGGGACCTCGCCGCCACGGTGAAGGGCATCAACGGGGAGCGCATCGAGGTCGACGTCCAGGTCGAGGCCTACAACCTGGCTGCCGCGTTCATCGACGCCGACGGGCTGCACACCGATCCCGAGCTCCTGGCCTTCATCGCCGCGTTCGGGCCCCGGTTCGGCGGGAGCCTGGCCCGCTCGGCCCCGGCCGACGTGCGGTCGGCCCGACTGCTGGCGGAGCGGGTGCGCTTCCTCGACCAACCCTCCGAGCTGGCCGAGGTCCTGCTCGCGGCCGACGCACGCGACGGCACGGACCTGGCCAGCCTCTACTACGACCGGGCCCTCGCCATCGGCTTCGCCGTCGCCAGCCTGGACCAGCACACCGCCCCGGTGGAGCTGGCGGCCATCGAGCGCTTCCGCGGCCGCCTGCTCGACCGCATCGCCGAGACCCGGGGCGTCGGTCGTCGCGAAGCGGCCCACACCGCCGCCACCGTCGGGGACGGCGCCGAGCCGGCTCCCGTCCAGCCGGACCTTCCGCCGGCCCGTCCCGTCGACGAGGTGCTCGCCGAGCTGGACGAGCTGATCGGCCTCGAGGCGGTCAAGGCCGAGGTGAAGAAGGTCGCCGACCTCACGCGGGTCCAGCTGCTCCGGGCCGAGCGCGGCCTGCCGGTGCTGGACCAGTCGCGGCACCTGGTGTTCTCGGGCAACCCGGGCACCGGCAAGACCACCGTCGCTCGCCTCCTCGCCGAGATCTACCGGTCCCTCGGCGTGGTCGAGCGGGGCCACCTGGTCGAGGTCGACCGCGCCGGCCTGGTCGCCGGGTTCGTCGGCCAGACGGCGCCGAAGGTCACCGCCGTCTTCGACGAGGCCGACGAGGGCGTGCTCCTGATCGACGAGGCCTACGCGCTCGTACGGGGCAGCGAGACCGACTTCGGGCGCGAGGCCATCGACACCATCGTGAAGCTGGTGGAGGACCGCCGGGACCGGATCGTGGTGATCATGGCCGGGTACCCCGACGAGATGGCCCAGCTGGTGGCGGCCAACCCGGGGCTGCGGTCCCGGTTCCCGAAGACCATCCACTTCCCCGACTACGACACCGACGAGCTGCTGGCCATCTTCGACATGCGCTGCCGTCGGGGCGGCTACGAGACCACCCACGAGGCGCGGGCCAAGGTTCGCGCCCACCTCGACGGCGCCCCCCGGGACAAGGGCTTCGGCAACGGCCGTGTCGCCCGCAACCTGTTCGAGGAGGCCGTGGCGCGCCAGGCGTCCCGGATCGTGGTCATCGACGATCCCACCGACGACCACCTCCGCACCCTCGAGGCCGCCGACATCCCCGATCACCAGGCGACCGGGGCGTGACGGAGACCCGCCCGGGGAGCCGCCGGGGCCAGCGAGCCCGGGCCCGCCAGCAGGTCGAGGCCGAAGCCGAGAACGAGTCGGCAGCCGGGGCCGGGGCGACCACGGACGACTCGGGCCGCAACGCCACCCTGGTCGGCGCCGGCATCCTCCTCTCGCGCCTGTCGGGCCTGATCCGCGAGATCGTCACCGCCGGGTTCCTCGGCGTGGGGTTGGCCTCCGACGCGTTCAAGGCGGCGCTGCGCATCCCCAACCTGCTCCAGAACCTCCTGGGCGAGGGGGTGCTGTCGGCGTCGTTCATACCCGTCTACTCGCGCCTCGTCGACACCGACGAGGAGGAGGCGGGACGCACCGCCGGTGCGGTCGCCGGCCTCCTCGCCGCCGCGGTCTCCGTCCTCGTGGTCCTCGGCATGGTCGCGGCCCGACCGATCACCATCGTGCTGACCCCGGGCTTCCGCGACGACCCCGAGAAGCTGGACCTCACGGTCAGCCTGGTGCGGATCATGTTCCCGGGCATCGGGCTGCTCGTCCTGTCGGCGTGGTGCCTGGCGATCCTCAACTCGCACCGCCGCTTCTTCCTCTCCTACGTCGCGCCGGTCCTGTGGAACGTCGCCCAGATCGTGGTGGTGACCGTCGTCGCCATCGGGGGGTCCACCACGACGAGCCTCGCCAACGCGCTGGCCTGGGGCGTGGTGCTCGGCGGCTTGGCCCAGCTCCTCGTCCAGCTCCCCACCGTCCGCTCGCTCGTCCCCGACCTGCGCCTGTCCCTCGACCGCACCCTCGCCGGCGTCCGGGACGCCATGAGCCGCCTCGGACCGGTCGTGTTCGGCCGGGGCGTCGTCCAGATCTCGGGCTACCTCGACCTCGTGCTCGCCAGCCTCCTCGTCACCGGCGCGGTGGCGGCCGGGACCTACGCCCAGGTGCTGTACCTGCTGCCCGTGTCGCTGTTCGGCATGAGCATCGCCGCATCCGAGCTGCCCGAGCTGTCCCGCCTCCGCCCCGAGCAGCGAGCCGAGCTGGCCGGCCGCGTCGAGGGCGGCCTGCGCCGGGTCGCGTACTTCGTGGCCCCGACCGCGGTGATCTACGTGGCGCTCGGCGAACCGCTGGTGGCTGCGCTGTTCGAGCGGGGCGAGTTCAACGCGTCGGACACGCGCCTCGTGTGGCTCGTGCTGGCCGCGTACGCCCTCGGCCTGCTCGCCTCCACCGCCTCCCGCCTCCTGCAGAACTCGCTCTACGCCCTCGACGACCCCCGGACCCCGGCCCGCATCGCCCTCGTCCGCGTCGTCACGTCGTCGCTCGTCGCGCTCTCGGTGATGTTCCTGTTCGACCAGCTCGTCCTGGTCGGGACCTCGATCCAGCTCGAGACCGACGCCACCGACTCGGCTGCCTTCCTGCACCTCGGCGCGGTCGGCATCGCCCTCGGCTCCGCGGTCGGGGCGTGGGTGGAGCTCGTCCTGCTGCGCCTGGCCCTGCGCTGGCGCATCGGGTCGGTGAGCCTGGGGGGTGGTTCGCTCGCCACGGTGGTCACCGCGGCGCTGGCCGGCGCGGCCGTCGGCCGCCTCGTCGACCTCGTGGTCGGGGGCCTGCCGACGATCCTCGCAGCCGGCGCTTCCATCGGCACGGCCGGCCTCGTGTACCTGGCCTTCGCCCAGGCCCGGGGCCTGCCCCTGCGGGCGATGCTGGGTCGCTGACCGCCTCGACGCGGCAGCGGGGCGGCACCGGGGGCGGGGAGGTCTACGATCCGACCATGCTCAAGGCCCTCAAGCGTTGGTGGAAGTACCTGGTTGCCCGGACGGACAGCTCGTTCAACGAGCGAGCCGACCCCAAGGTGCAGCTGGAGCAGGCGATCTCCGAGGCGCACGAGCAGCACAAGCGCCTCACCCAGCAGGCGGCGAACGTCATCGCCAACCAGAAGCAGACCGAGATGCGCCTCAACCGGGTGATGACCGAGCTGGAGAAGGTCTCGGGCAACGCCCGCCAGGCGGTGCTCATGGCCGACCAGGCCCAGAAGTCCGGCGACACCGCCAAGGCCACCGAGTACACCCAGGCCGCCGAGTCCTTCGCCAACCGCATGATCACCCTGGAGAGCGAGGTCGAGGACCTCAAGTCCCTGCACTTCCAGGCCTCCGAGGCGTCGGACCAGGCCAAGGTCGCCGTCCAGCAGAACGCCACCGCGCTGCAGAAGAAGCTCTCCGAGCGCCAGGCCCTGCTCGGCAAGATCGACCAGGCCAACATGCAGGAGGAGATGAACCGGGCGATGAGCCAGCTGTCGATCACGGTCGGCGAGGACGTCCCCTCCCTCGAGGAGGTCCGCTCCAAGGTCGAGGCCCGCTACGCCAAGGCCAAGGGCATGCAGGAGCTGCAGGGTTCTTCGGTCGAGGGTCGCATGCTCGAGGTCGAGCAGGCGGCGCTCAACGTGGAGGCCACCAGTCGGCTCGCCGAGATCAAGGCGCAGCTCGGCATCGCGCCGGAACCCGAAGCGATCTCCGGCGAGTCCGCCGCTGAGGCACCTTCCTCCGGCGAGACGCAGGCAGAAGGTCAACCCTCGGACGGCACCTCCGCGTGAAACTGGCAGCGGCTGCGGAACAAGGCCCTGGGGGCCACGTTCCGCCTCCGCTGCCAGTTTCCTCTCCCCTTGCGCTGGCCGCTTCCCCCTTACGGGAGCACGACGAGGTCGTCTCGGTGGACGACCTCGTGGGGGGAGCCTTCGGGCAGGTGCTCGGTCCTGGTGCCGAGCACTGACCGAAGGCCGGCGGCGTCGAAGCGGCTGAGGCCCTTGGCGAAGGCACGTCCGTCGGGGCCGGCGATCTCGACAGCGGCGTCGACGTCGAAGCCGCCCTTCACGTCGACCACGCCGGCGGGGAGGAGCGAGACCCCGCGCTCCAACAGGGCCCGTCGGGCACCTTCGTCGACCACGATCGTCCCGGCGGCGCCCACCGCGAAGGCGATCCAGAGCTTGCGGGCCGGGAGGCGCTGCGTGCGCGGTTGCACGATCGTGCCGACGCCGGCGGTGCGGTCCACGGCGTGGAGGAGCACGTCGTCCCGGGATGCCTGGGCGATGACGGCACGCACCCCGGACCAGGCGGCGATCTTGGCTGCGGCCAGCTTGGAGGCCATCCCGCCGCTGCCCCGGTCGCTGCCCGCACCGCCGGCGAGGGCTTCGAGGCTGTGGTCGATCTCGAGGATCTCCTCGATGAGCGATGCCGTGCTGTCGAAGCGGGGGTCGGCGGTGAGCAGCCCGGGCGCGTCGGTGAGCAGGACGAGCAGATCGGCCCGGATGAGGTGGGCGACGAGGGCGGCCAGCCGGTCGTTGTCGCCGAAGCGGATCTCGTCGTCGGCGATGGCGTCGTTCTCGTTCACGACCGGCACGACCCCGAGGTCGAGCAGGCGGCCGAGGGTGGCGCGGGCGTGGAGGTACTGCTCGCGCACCATGAAGTCGAGCGGCGCGAGCAGGACCTGGCCGGCGGTGAGGCCGTGGCCGGCCAGCTCCCGGTCGTAGACGGCCATGAGCCGGCTCTGCCCGACGGCGGACACCGCCTGGAGGGTGACGGCATCCCGGGGGCGCACGTCGAAGTCCATGGCCGGCAGACCAGCGGCGATCGCCCCGGAGGTGACCATGACGACCTGGTGCCCGGCGGCGCGCAGGCCGGCGACCTCCCGGCAGAACTTGGCGATCGCTGCCTCGTTGATGGTGCCGTCGTCGGCGGTGATCGACGACGAGCCGATCTTGGCGACGACGACCTGGCCGCGCTCCCCCACGCTCACTCGACCTCGTAGTCGAACTCGAGCTTGCCGATGCGCACGGTGTCGCCCGGCTTCACACCGGCGCGAGCGAGCGCCCGGTCGATGCCGAGCGACTTGAGCCGGCGATGGGCCTCGTCGAGGGCCTCCGGGTTGGTCAGGTCCGACAGCCGCACGGCACGGATCGCCTCCCGGCCGACGACGTCCCAGCCCGAGCCGGTCTCGTCGCGGACGACCTTGTACCCCTCGCCCTCCAGGCGGTGGACGACGTAGGCCTCCCGCTCGGGCATCGCCTGGCGGGCATCGGTGACGGTCTGGACCATGCGACCCACCAGCTGGGGCACGCCGTCGCCGGTCACCGCGGCGACCCGCTCGCCGTCCCACTCCCAGGTGCCGTCGTCGAGGTCGGCGCGGGAGGCCACCTCGATGCGGGGCCGGGTCAGCAGGATCGGGTCGTAGTCGGCCAGCTCGCGCAGCAGGATCTCCTTCTGCTCGGCGGGCGGGTGCATGGCGGTCGGCGACAGGTCCACCATGACCACGAGCACGCGAGCGCGCTCGACGTGGCGGAGGAACTGGCGACCCAGGCCCTTGCCCTCGGCGGCGCCCTCGATGAGCCCGGGCAGGTCGGCGACCACGATCTCCACGCCGTCATCGGTGCGGACCACGCCGAGGTTCGGCTCCAGCGTCGTGAAGGGGTAGTCGGCGATCTTGGGGCGCGCCGCCGAGATCACCGAGATGAGCGTGGACTTGCCGACGCTCGGGAACCCGACGAGGGCGACGTCGGCGAGGAGCTTGAGCTCCATGCGCAGCCAGCGCTCCTCCCCGATCTCCCCCTGCTCGGCGAAGCCCGGAGCCCGGCGCCGGTTGGAGAGGAACTTGGCGTTGCCCCGACCACCGATGCCGCCTTCGGCCGCGAGGAAGCGATCGCCGGTGTGCACGAGGTCGGCGAGCACCTTGCCGGCCTGGTCCTTGATGACCGTGCCCTCGGGCACCGACACCTCGATGTCGGCGCCGCGCCGCCCGTGGCGCTTCTTGCCCATGCCGTGGGTGCCGTCCTCGCCCCGACGGAACGGGTGGTCCCGGAACGCGAGCAGGGACGCCACGTTGTGGTCGGCGACCAGCCACACGTCGCCGCCGCTGCCACCGTCGCCCCCGTCGGGCCCACCGCGGGGCACGTGGGCCTCGCGACGGAACGACACCGAGCCGGCGCCGCCGTCTCCGCCCTTCACATGGAGGCCGCACTCGTCGACGAACTGGGACACCGCGGGGAATCTAGGACCGAGCAGGGCGCGTGGGAGACTCGGATCGTGGCTCACCGACCCGACCACGACCCCGCCGGTGGCGGTCCGACGCCGGATCTGACCCCCCGAGCCCGCCAGTGGGCAGCCACCATGGCGGGTCACGGCGCCGGTCCGGTGCGCCACGCGCACGCCGACACCCACGCCGACGTCGGCGACGTGGAGATCGCCGATCGGGAGGTCCGCGAAGCCCGCGAAGCCGAGCACCTGGCGCCCGGGGCCACCCGGGCCGAGGGCGCCGGCGACCGATCCGTCGAGGAGGAGGCCGACCCCTGGCGAACCTGCTTCGAGCGCGACCGCGACCGCATCGTGCACGGCACCGCGTTCCGCCGCCTCGCCGGCAAGACCCAGGTCTTCGTGTTCCCCGACGACCACCAGCGCACCCGGCTCACCCATGCCCTCGAGGTCGCGCAGGTGGCCACGTCCATCACCCGGGCCTGCCGGCTCAACGTCGCCCTGGCCGAGGCCATCGCGCTCGGCCACGACTGCGGCCACGGGCCCTTCGGCCACGCCTCCGAGGATGCCCTCGCCCCCTTCGTCGAAGGCGGCTACGACCACGCGACCTGGGGGGCCGACGTGGTGCTCGCCCCGCTGAACCTGTGCCGCGAGACCCTCGACGGCATCCGCAACCACTCCTGGTCGCGACCGGCGCCCTCGACGCCCGAGGGCGAGGTCGTCAGCTGGGCCGACCGCATCGCCTACCTCTGCCACGACTTCGAAGACGCCGTGCTCGCCGGGGTCGTCCGCCCCGAGGACCTACCCACGGTGGTGGCCGAGCGCTGCGGCCGGGACCGCCGTCAGCAGCTGCACGCCTTCATCGAGGCCGTGGTGGGCGCCACCGCCGAGTCGGGCACCGTCGGCATGCACGACGACCTCGCCGAGGCCCTCACCGCGTTCCGCGCGTTCAACTACGAGCGCATCTACCTGCGCGACGAGTCCCGCCAGCAGGGTCTCGTGGTCGACCGCCTCCTCACCGCCCTGGTCGAGTGGTATCGCGCCGACCCCGAGCGGCTGGTGGCCGAGGGACGTCCCATCGACGACCGCACCGACCTCGTGCGGGAGGCCGTGTCCTTCGTCGGCGGGATGACCGACCGCTTCGCCCACGACCGGGCCCTGGCCAACCTCGGCTGGGACGCCGCCGACCTGCCGATCGGCCTCGAGACCCACGTCTGAGGGCGCTCGCCTAGGTCTCGACGGGCGCGATCAGGTCCATGCGGCGGGCGATGGTGACCGCCTCCAGGCGCGAGCTGGCACCGAGCTTGCCGAGCACCGCACGCACGTGGTTGCGGATCGTGTTGGGGCTCACCGCCAGGTGCTCGGCCATCTCCCGGGTGCCGGTGCCCTCGGCGAGGAGCCGCAGGACCTCGAGCTCGCGCGGGGTCAGGTTCGTTCGGTCCCGCCCGCTGCGGTGCGAGGTGCGCCGAACCAGCGCCGGCAGCAGCTGGGGTGCCACGACGGTCTCGCCGTCGGCGACGCGGACCACGGCATCGACGAGCTCGTCGAGGCCCTGGGACTTGCCGATGAAGCCGTGGGCCCCGTGGTCGAGGGAGTCGAACAGGGTGCGCTCGGTGGCCCATCCGGTGACCACGAGGATCCGCACGTCGGGGCAGGTCTCGACGAACCGGCCGAGCTGGTCGGCGATCTCGACGCCGTCGAGGCGGAGGTCGGTGACCAGCACCGTGGGCGACCGCTCGGCGACGACGCGCAGGGCGTCCTCCAGGCGGCTGGTGGTGCCCACCACCCGGAGCCGGGGATCCTGGTCCAGCACCGCCTCGAGGGCGCTGGCGACCATCTCGTGGTCCTCGAGCACCACCACCGTCACGTCCGTCGGCCCACCCGGCCCGTCGATCCCTGACATGGAACCGGAACGTAGTGCAGATGGACCAGGGGCGGGCGCGACACGGCCCGGGTCGTGGACCCGGGCCGGCATCGGATTCGAGCGGGTGCGGCTCAGTCGAGCGGCAGGATGTCCACCAGCTTGCGCCCGTGGCGGGAGCCGAACTTCACCGTGCCGTCGCTCGTGGCGAACAGCGTGTCGTCGCCGCCCTTGCCCACGTTGAGGCCGGGGTGGAAGCGGGTGCCGCGCTGGCGCACGAGGATGGAGCCGGCCGAGACGACGGTGCCGTCGTAGGCCTTCACGCCCAGGCGCTTGGATTCGGAGTCACGGCCGTTCCGGGTGGAACCGCCGCCCTTGGTCTTGGACATGGCGAGCTACCTCTTCTGGGATCAGCGGCTGATGCCGGTGATCTCGATCTGCGTGTAGTGCTGGCGGTGACCCCAGCGCTTCCGGTTGTTCGACTTGTTCTTGTAGACGAAGCCGTTGATCTTGGGGCCCTTGGCGTCACCCACCACGCGGGCGGTGACGGACACCTTGCCCAGGTCGTCGGGGGTGGACAGGACGGTGTCACCGTCGACGAGGAGGACAGGTCGCAGGTCGACCGAGCCACCCTCTTCGACCCCGAGGCGCTCGACCTCGAGGACGTCGCCTTCGGCGACACGATGCTGCTTTCCGCCGGTGGCGATCACTGCGTACATAGGGTTCGACATCGTACGGCCCAGACCTGCTCACCACCAACCTGCGACGAATGCGAAGCATTCGTCAACGAACCCCCGAGGCCGCTTGCGGCCGAAGGGTTCGCTCAGCCGTCGAGGAGGTCCTTGTCGAAGACGACGCCTCGACCCTTGCAGGTCTCGCACTCCTCCGTGAAGCCCACGAGCAGGCCCTCGCCGATGCGCTTGCGGGTCATCTCGACCAGGCCGAGCTCGGAGATGTCGAAGACCTGCGTGCGCGTCTTGTCCCGGGCCAGCGCCTCGCGCAGCACCCGGCCCACGTCGTCGCGGTTCTTCTTCACCTCCATGTCGATGAAGTCGATGACGATGATCCCGCCGATGTCGCGCAGGCGCAGCTGGCGGGCGATCTCCTCGGCGGCCTCGAGGTTGTTGGCGTAGACGGTGTCCTCGAGGGAGTTCTTGCCGACGTTCTTGCCCGTGTTGACGTCGATGACCGTGAGGGCCTCGGTGTGCTCGATGATGAGCGACCCGCCCGAGGGCAGCCACACCTTGCGGTCGAGGGCGCGGTGGAGCTGCTCGTGGATGTGGTGGCGCTCGAACAGCGGCAGCTTCTCGGCCTCGGGGTCGTAGAACTGCACGCGGTCGGCGAGGGCCGGGGTGATGCCCGAGACGTACTCGTCGACCTCCTTGTAGAGGTCGGGGTCGTCGATGACCACGGCCCGGTAGTCCTTGGAGAACTCCTCCCGGATCACCCGCACGGCCATGTCCGGCTCCCGGTACAGCAGCGTCGGTGCCTGCGAGGCCTTGGCCATGTCGTCGATCTTGTCCCACAGGGCGACGAGGCGCTTGACGTCGTTCTCGATCTCCTCGGCCGTCACGTTCTCCGCCGCGGTGCGCACGATGACGCCGTGCTGGTCCGGCTTGACGCCGTCCAGGATCTTGCGGAGCCGCTTGCGCTCGTCGTCGGGCAGACGCTTGGAGATGCCGTACGTGCTGGAGTTCGGCACCAGCACCACGAAGCGACCCGGCAGGCTGACCTCCTGGGTCAGCCGCGCGCCCTTGACCCCGATGGGGTTCTTGGTGACCTGGCACACGATGGTCTGCTTGGACTTGAGGACGTCTTCGATCTTGGGCTTGCCGCCGCCCTCGACGTCGTCGGGGTCGTAGGCCACGTCGCCGCGGTAGAGCACGGCGTTCTTCGGCGTGCCGATGTCGACGAACGCGGCCTCCATGCCGGGCAGCACGTTGGCCACGCGGGCCAGGTAGATGTTGCCGTGGATCTGGGAGATGTCGTCGGCGGGCCGGGCGACGTAGTGCTCGATCAGCTGGCGGCCCTCGAGCACGGCGATCTGGGTCGCCTGCTCCGTGCGGTGCACGGCCATGAGGTACCGGCCGACCGGCTTGCCGTTGCGGTGCTTGCCACGGCGGGCCTCGAGCTGGGCCTCGTCGAGCTCCACGGCGTCGAAGCCGGTGTCGAGCTCGACCGGGCGCTGCTGGCCGTCGCCGCGGCCCTTGCTGCGGTTGCGCCCGCCGCGCCGGCGGCGACGGCGGCCGGGCTTGGGGGTGTCGTCGCCATCGCCATCTGCGCCGCCGCCCTCGTCGGCGCGCGGCGAGGGGCGGGTGTCGCCGATCTTGGGCTTGTGGGCGTCGTCGCCGTTGCCGACCGCGGGCTCGGAGCCCTCAGCAGCCTTCCCGGCGCCATCGGGGCGCTCGTCGTTCGACGTCGACGACCCGTGCTGGGTGTCGGACATGGTGGGGGTCCCTTCTCATGACGCACGCTCGATGGCGTGCGCGGCCGACGGCCGGGCGATCCCTGCGCCCACCGGAGGCGATGCCTCCAGGGGGACGGGTTCGCGCCGGACGCCGTCGACCATCGTCCATTGGTGGAGCCGGACCACCCGACCCTCCTCGAGCGTCGGATCGACCGCGGCGAGCAGCTCGGCGGGCCGGCAGGCACGCGGGTGCGTGCCGAGCTCGGCTCGGAGCAGGGCGCCGGCCGGCTGCCACTCGGCAGCGGGCGGGCGCTCGTCGGGGTCGGCGACTCGGAGGGCGAGCACGTTCGGGCGGATGTCGTCGGTGACCGACTTGCCCTTGCGCGTTCGGGTGACCGGGAGCTCTTCTGCGGCGAGGGCGCGCTCGACCAGGTCGTGCGCCTGCGCCGGGGTCATCTGCGGCACGTCGACGAGCCAGGTGCAGGAGTCGACGGACTCCTGCAGGCTCGGCGCGCCGGGTTCGACGTGTGCGGTCGCCTGGATGGTCATGCCGGGCGGCAGCATCGGGTTCACGAGGGGGGCGAGCTCGTCGATGTCGACGCGGCCCGACGACACCGCGCCGGGCTCGAGGTCGACGTCGAGGTACTCGCCGCAGGACTCGTGGGCGGTGGCCAGGGCGAGGCCGAAGCGGAGCCGGGGGCGGGGCGAGAAGCCCTCGCTGTAGGACACCGGCAGGCGGCTCCGGCGGAGGCTGCGCTCCCACACGCGGGCCACGTCCCGGTGGGAGGTGAAGCGGATGCGCCCGAACTTGTCGAAGCGGATGCGGATGCGCTCGGTCCGGGGCGGAGTCACGGCTTCGCCCCCTGTGGGATGCGGGGGGTGAGCTCGACCGGGACGCTGTGCCCGGCGCCCAGATCCTGGCCCGTCCCCTGGCTGCCGCCGGCGGGCGGGGTGGCCGAAGCCACGATGTGCTCGATCGAGTAGCCGGTGCAGGCGCCGCAGTCGTAGCAGGGCGTCCAGCGGCAGTCGGGCAGGCCGACCTCGGCCAGGGCGTCCTGCCAGTCCATCCAGAGGAAGTCCTTGTGCAGGCCGGCGGAGAGGTGGTCCCAGGGCAGCACCTCGTCCTCGGTGCGGTGCCGGTGGATGTACCAGTCCGGATCGAGGCCGCACTCGGCCATGGCGTCGAGCCACAGCTTCTCGTCGAAGTGCTCGCCCCACTCCTGGAACACGCCGCCGCGGCGCCAGACCAGCTCGAGCACCCGTCCGAGGCGACGATCGCCCCGCGACAGCAACCCCTCGATGACCGAGGCCCGGGGGTCGTGCCACTTGAGCTGGACCCCGTTCATCTTGCGGGTGGCGTCCTTGAGCAGGTTGATCTTGCGGCGCAGCTCGTCCTCGGTGTTCTGGCCGAACCACTGGAACGGGGTGAAGGGCTTGGGCACGAAGCCGCCCACGCTGACCGTGACGCTGGGGTTCTTGTGGTGCTCGCGGCCGAGCTCCACGCAGTTCTTGGCCAGCTCGGCGATGCCGAGGGTGTCCTCGTCGGTCTCGCTCGGCAGGCCGGTGAGGAAGTACAGCTTCATCCGGCGCCAGCCCTGGGAGTAGGCCGAGCCGACCGCGCCGTAGAGGTCCTCTTCGCGGATGAGCTTGTTGATGACCTGGCGCATCCGCCACGTGCCGGCTTCGGGCGCGAACGTGAGTCCGGTGCGCCGGGCGTTCTGGATCTTGTTGGCCAGCCCGACGGTGAAGGCGTCGACCCGGAGCGACGGCAGGCCGAGGGTGATCGGCTGGGCGCTGCCGGTGTCGAGGTCCATCACGTCCTGGACGGTCTGCTCGATGCCGGAGAAGTCGGCCGTCGACAGGCTGGTGAGGGTGACCTCGTCGTAGCCGGTGCGCTTCAGGCCCGAGTCGATCATCGACCGGACCTGCTCGGCCGGGCGCTCCCGCACCGGGCGGGTGATCATGCCCGCCTGGCAGAACCGGCAGCCGCGCGTGCAGCCGCGGAAGACCTCGACGTTGAGTCGGTCGTGGACGACCTCGGTGAGGGGCACCAGCTGCTGCTTGGGGTATGGCCACTCGGCCAGGTCGGAGATGGTGCGCTTCTCCACCCGCTCGGGCACGTCCGGGAACCGGGGGGTGACCTCGGCCAGGAACGGGCCGTCGTAGGCCACGTCGTAGAGGGAGGGGACGTAGACGCCCTCGACCCCGGCCAGCGCCCGCAGCACGTTGGGCCGCGACCCCGCCGTCTTGCCCTCGGCGCGCCACTCGCGGAGGACGTCGGTGATCTCGCCGATGACCTCCTCGCCGTCGCCGAGCACGACGACGTCGACGAAGTCCGCCAGGGGCTCGGGGTTGTAGGTGCAGTGGCCGCCGACGACGACCAGCGGGTGGGTCTCGTCGCGCTCGTCGCTGCGGACCGGCACGCCGGCCAGGTCCACGCAGTTGAGGACGTTGGTGTAGGTGAGCTCGGCCGACAGGTTGAACGCGATGGCGTCGAAGGCCGCCGCGCTGGTGTGGGTCTCGACCGAGAAGAACGGGATGCGCTCGCGGCGCATGATGGCCTCGAGGTCGCTCCACACCGCGTAGCCGCGCTCGGCGTAGGCGTCGTCGCGCTCGTTCACGATCTCCCGCAGGATCTGCAGGCCCTGGTTGGGCAGGCCGATCTCGTAGGTGTCGGGGTAGCAGAGCAGCCAGCCGACCTTGTGGGGGGCACGCTCGGAGGCCGGTGCACCGTCCTCGAGGCCGATGTAGCGGGCGGGCTTGGCCACCTTGGGCAGGTGCGGCTCGAGCGCGCTCCAGACGCTGGAGGACCCCGCGGTGGCTGTCGAAGAGGGGTTCGGGGGCGCGGCGGACACGGTCCGCCCAGGCTACCGGACACCTCCCAGCGTTCCCCGATCGGCCCGGCGGACGTGGCAGCGTGCGGGCGTGGCGAACCACCTGCTCACGAACGGGACCTGGGCCGTGCTCGTCGACACCGGCGGGCCGGTGCCGACGGTGCGGCACTGGGGGCCGGACCCCGGCCCACCCCCCGCCGACGCCCTGTCGGACCGCCCGCTGCCGCCGTCCACCCTCGACATCGACCAGGCGCTGCCCGTCGTGGGCGTCACGGCCGGCGACCCGGGCCGGCCCGGGCTGGCCGGGTGCCGTGCCGACGGCAGCGCTGCCCACCCCCGCTTCCGGGCCACGTCCTGCACCGGCGATGCGACGACGCTGCAGTTCGAGGCGGCCGACGACGACGCCGGGTTGGTCCTGGCCGGCGCGCTCCGGCTCGGACCGACCCTCACCATCGAACTGAGCCTCACCAACACCGGCCCGGCGCCCTACCTGCTGCAGCGCCTCGCCGCCACGCTGCCCCTCCCTGGCGACGCCGACGAGGTGCTCGCGTTCGAGGGCCACTGGTGCGCCGAGATGACGCCGACCCGGCTGCCGTGGGCCACCGGCACCGTCGTGGTCGACAACCGGCGCGGCCGGACCTCCCACGACCACGTCCCGGTGCTCTTCGCCGGCCGCCGCGGCTTCGGCGAGCTGGCCGGCGAGGTCCACGGCATCCACCTGGCCTGGAGCGGCAATGCCGAGCTGGTCCTCGAGCACCGCACCGACGGGCGGCGCGCCGTGCACGTCGGTGAGCTGCTCCTCCCCGGCGAGGTCGTGCTCGAGCCGGGGGCGACGCACACCGCGCCCACCGTCCACGCCGTGTGGGGCGACGGGCTCAACGCCGCCAGCGCCGGGTTCCACGCCGAGGTGCTGGCCCACGTGCCCGAGCGGCCGCGGCCGGTGACCCTCAACACCTGGGAGGCCGTGTACTTCGACCACGACGCCGAGGTCCTGCGGGCGCTCGCCGATCGGGCCGCGTCGGTGGGTGTGGAGCGCTTCGTGCTCGACGACGGTTGGTTCGGCGGTCGCCGCGACGACACCGCCGGCCTCGGCGACTGGTGGGTGTCGCCCGACGCCCACCCCGACGGCCTCGCACCGCTGATCGACCACGTGCGGGACCTCGGCATGGAGTTCGGCATCTGGGTGGAGCCCGAGATGGTCAACCCCGACAGCGACCTCTTCCGGGCCCATCCGGACTGGGTGCTCGGCGATCCCACCGTCCTCGGCCGCAACCAGCTGGTGCTGGACCTGTCCATCGACGCCTGCTGGCAGCACCTGCACGACGCGCTCCACCGGCTGCTCGCCGACCACGACATCGCCTACGTGAAGTGGGACATGAACCGCGACGTGGCCGGCGCCGGCGCCCACCACCAGGTCCACGCCCTCTACCGGCTCCTGGACGCGCTCGGTGCCGCCCACCCGGACGTGGAGATCGAGTCCTGCGCCTCCGGTGGTGGCCGCGCCGACCTCGGCATCCTCCGGCGGACCTGTCGGATCTGGGCGTCGGACTGCAACGACGCCCTCGAGCGCCAGACGATCCAGCGCGGGTGGTCGTACCTGCTGCCACCTTCGGTCACCGGCGCCCACATCGGCCCGCCCCGGGCCCACACGACGGGCCGGACCCAGCGGCTGGCGTTCCGGGCCGCGACCGCGCTGTTCGGGCACCTCGGCATCGAGTGGAACCTGCTCGACGCGGGCGATCGCCACCTGGATGCCCTGCGCTGGTGGATCGACCTCCACAAGCGCCTCCGGCCGCTGCTGCACGCCGGGACCGTCGTCCGCCTGGACCCCGTCGACCCGTCGGCGCACGCCCACGGGGTCGTGGCACCCGACCGGTCCGAGGCCCTCTTCGCCTACGCCCAACTCACCCGCTCACGGCGATCGGCGCCCCCGACCCTCCGGTTGGCCGGCCTCGACCCGGACCGCACCTACCGGGTCGCCCACCTGGCCGCGCCGGGCGAGGTCCTCGGCTGGGGTCGCCAGCCTGCCTGGCTGGACGAGCCGGCAGAGGCGACCGGGCGCTGGTTGCAGACCGTCGGCCTTCAACCCCCGCTCCTCCACCCCGAGTCCGCCCTCCTCATCCACCTCACCTGAGCCGCGCTCAGGACGCACGGCAAGCGCTGCAGCGGCCTCCGAGGGAGGCGCCAGCCGACCGTGGCAGGAGGATGAACCCCTACTCCGTGTACGGGACGTGCGCGACGAAGGAGCGCACGTCAAGCGTCACGTCAAGAATCAGGTGAAGCGGCGCATGTGCACGCCCTGCACCAGACCGAGGCCGGCGAAGAGCGCGATGGTGGACGAACCGCCGTAGCTCACGAAGGGCAGCGGGATGCCGGTGATCGGCATGATGCCCATCGTCATGCCGGCGTTCTGGAAGATCTGGAAGGCCAGCAGCGACAGGACGCCGACGCACAGCAGCACGCCGAACTGGTCCCGTGACAGCTGGGCGATGCGCCAGATGCGCCAACCGACGAGGGCGAACAGGACCAGCAGCGTCGCGGCACCGAGGAACCCGAGCTCCTCCCCCACCGCCGTGAAGATGAAGTCGGTGTGCTGCTCGGGGACGATGTCGAGCTGGGTCTGGGTGCCGTTGAACAACCCCTTGCCGAGCACCCCGCCCGAGCCGATGGCGATCTTGGACTGGTTCAGGTTGTAGGCCTCGGCCTGCAGCCCGGCAGCCGGGTTCAGGAACACCGTCAGGCGGTCCTTCTGGTAGTCCGCGAGCAGGCCGGAGCTGAGCAGCCCGACCACCGCGGTGAGCCCCACCAGCGTGAGCCCGGCGATGTGCTTCGCCCGCACGCCGGTGACCAGCAGCATGCCCATCGTGATGGCGACGAAGACCATGGCGGTGCCCGGGTCGGGCTGGAGCATGATCAGCGCCAGGGGGATGCCCGGCACGGCGAGCAGGATGGCGAGGCGGCGCAGGTCGATGTCGCTCCCGAAGTGCGCGCCGAGCGAGGCCAGCCCGACGATCACGGCGATCTTGGAGAACTCCGAGGGCTGCACCTGGACCGGACCGATCTGGAACCAGGCCTGTGCGCCGTTCACCTCGGTGCCGAACGGCGACACCACGCCGAGCAGGAGGAGGCACACCACCCCGTACATCAGCGGCGCCCAGTCCCGGAACCGGCGGTAGTCGGCCATCGTCGTGAGGGCCATCACGGTGATGCCGGTGGCCACGAAGGCGAGGTGGCGCTCGAGGATCGCGGTGTTGGCGGGTGCGCTCCCGGTGCCCCTCGTGGAGGAGAAGACCATGAGCGTGCCGATCAGCGCGATGAGCCCGACCGAGCCCAGGAGCAGGAGGTCCACGTGCCGCCAGGGCGCGGCCGGGTTCCGCCGCATCGAGCCCGCTCGGGTCGTGCCCGGCCAGCGGCCGGCGAAGCTCTCCATCAGTCGGCTCCCCCTTCGGCGATCTGGCCGAGGCGGTCGGCGGGGCGCTCCGAGGTGTCGTCGACCTCGGCGCCTTCGAGCGGCGGCTCCACCAGGGCGCCGCCGGGCTGGATCACCGGCATCGGCGCGACGCCGGCGAACACGTCGAACAGCGCCCGCGCCACGGGCGCGGCGGCCGTGCCGCCGAACCCGGACTCCTCGAGCACGACGGCGACCTGGAACTCCGGGGCGGGTGCCGGCCCGAACGCGGCGAACAGCGCCGTGTCGGCCTTCTGGTCCACCTCGGCGGTGCCGGTCTTGCCGGCGACGGGGAAGGTGTCGTTGGGGAAGCCGGCGAAGGTGGCCCGAGCCGTGCCTCCGTCGCGGGTGGTGACGCCGACGAGGCCGTCGAGCAGCGCCTGGCGGTGGGCCGGATCCATCTCGACGCGGCCGTTGATCCGAGGCTCGAAGCTGCGCTTGATGGTGTCGGGTGAGCCGCTGCGGGTGATCTTGCGGGCGATGTTCGGGGCGTACCGGGTGCCGCCGTTGGCGAAGGTGGCGTAGCCGTTGGCCAGCTGGAGGGGCGTCACCCCGACGTCGCCCTGGCCGATGGTCATGATGACGTTGTCGCCCGTGAACCAGTCACCGGTGAGGAACAGCTCGGGGTTGGCCTCGTACTGCGCCTTGCGCTGCTGCGGCGTGGGGACCCGCCCGTCCTGCTCCGACGGGAGCGGCACGCCGGTCTCCTGGCCGAAGCCGAACGTGCGGATGGTCTCCTGCTGGGCCTCGTCGCCGAGGCGGCCTCGGTTGTTCCAGAAGTCCGCGCCGATGCTGTAGAAGTACGCGTCCGACGACACGGTCATGGCCCGTCGCATGTCGACGACGCCGTACGCCTTCGACCCGGCGTTCCGGAACGTGCACCCCGGCCCCCGGCAGTCCTCGATCGTGAACGTGCCCTGGTCGAGGAACGGCTGCTCGGGGGTGCGCAGGCCGTGCACCATGGCGGCCAGACCGGTGAACAGCTTGTAGGTGGAGCCGGGCGCGTAGACGCCCTGGATCGCCCGGTTGAGGATCGGCTTGTCCGCCTCGTCGCTGTTCAGGAACTCCCAGCGGGTCGAGGAGATGCCGTTCACGAAGTCGGCCGGGTCGAACACCGGGTAGCTGGCCATGGCCAGGACCTCGCCGTTGCGCGGGTCGGTGACCACCACGGAGCCGGCGTTGCCGCGGTTGGGCAGGTTGCTTCCCGACACCCGTCGGTTGCGAGCGTCCTCGAGGGCCTGGGCGAGCAGGTCCTCCGAGAGCGCCTGGGTCTCGATGTCGATGGTGAGCCAGACGTCGTCGCCCGGGATGGGCGGCGCCGACAGGTCCTCCAGGATGCGGACCGGATCGCCCATGGCATCGACCTCGAACACGGTCTGGCCGGGCGTGCCCCGCAGGTCGTCCTCGTAGATCCGCTCCACACCGGTCTTCCCGATCTGGTTGCCCCGGATGTAGGTCTTGGGCTTGTTGGCCCGCTCCTCGAGCTCCTCGTCGTTGATCTCGCCGACCGAACCGATGACGTGGGCGGCTCGCGTCCCGTAGGGATACCGACGAACGGCGACGCGCTCGACGGCCACGGACGGGAACAGCTCCTGGTGCTCCTCGATGTAGATCTTGAGCTCCTCGGTGGCGTCCTCGGCCACCGGCACCGGCGCGTAGCGGGAGTAGCGGACGTCGTCGACGCGATCCTGCAGCTGCTCGACGGTGGCGGGCGACCCGTAGCGGCTCAGCTCGGCGGAGAGGCGCTCGAGCATGGCGGTCCGCTCAGCGTCCTCGAGCTCGGCGAAGCGGACGCGATCGACCGTGACGACGATGGACACCCGGTTGTCGACCAGGACCGTGCCGTCGCGGTCGAGGATGCGGCCGCGGGGCGCCTCGACCTGCACGACCCGGACGCGGTTGGCCTCGGCGGCCTCGGTGAAGCTCTCCGAGGACAGCACCTGCAGGTACCAGAGCCTGGCGAACAGCGGCACGAACAGCGCGATGACCACGATGCCGAGCACGCCGAGGCGCAAGCGCGGTGACTCCACGCGCTGGCTCATCGCAGGCCTCGCATCGACGGCTGGAGCATCCGGTCGGGTGCGGCCTTCTCGACCCACCGGGCCACGAACAGGGCGGGGAAGGCCAGCAGCGTGTTGATGACCGCCGTGACCAGGACGATCCGGGGCAGGCCCGGCACCCGGAACTGCTGACCGAGCAGCTGGCCGAGCATCACGAGGAACACGATGCCGAGCGCGGAGGCCACGAAGGTGACGAGCACCGGGATCCACGGGGCGGACCGCAGGACCCCGTCGTGGACGGTGCCGACGACGAAGCCGACGGCCAGGTACGTGAGCGACGACAGCCCGAAGGGGGTGAGGAGCACGAGGTCCATGGCCACGCCGGCGATGAACCCGACCGTGGCGCCCCGCACGGGGCCGGCGGCCATGCCGGCGGCGATGGCGACCAGCAGGAGCAGGTCACCGGTGGCGCCGAAGGGACGGGCGTCGGCGAGCCAGGTCGTCTGGACGGTGAGGACCAGGACGAGCACGAGGGTGAGGCGGGCGGCGCGCAGCATCTAGCCGACCGGGGTGGTGAGGACGACGGACACGAAGCTCAGCTGGTCCAGGTCGGCGAGAGGCTCGGCGAAGACCTCGAGGGTGAGGCCGCCGTTGGCCGGCCGCGTGCGGGTGACCTTGCCGACCGGGATCGAGGCGGGGAACGAGGACCGGTCGTCGATGCCGGAGGTGGTGAGGATCTCGAGCGACGGGAGGTCGGCGTCGGGTTCGCCCGGCTCGATGCCGGTGTCGATCCGCAGGTCCCGCCCGGCCCCCTGGCCCGAGGCGGTGCCGAAGCGCTGGCTGGTGACGAGGCGCACACCGACCCGGAACTCGGGGTCCGTCACCAGCTGGACCGAGGCCTGTCCCTCGCCGACGTCGACGACGCGCCCGACGAGGCCGCCCAGACCCTCGCCGTCGCCGACGACGACCGGCATGCCCTCGCGGATGCCGGCGCCGGAGCCCTTGTCGATGCCGATGACGTGGGAGAAGGAGCTGGCCGGCTGCTGCACGACCCGGGCGGTGGCGGTGCTGAGCCCGCCCACCCACGGGATGTCGACCTGGCTGACGAGCTCGTCGTACTGGGCGGCGACGTCGGCGTTGCGGGCCGCTTCGCCCTCGAGCTGCTCGACCTGGATGCGCAGGGCTTCGTTCTCGGCCTCGAGGTCGTCGTAGCCGGTGACGCCGTTCCAGGTGTTCTGGAACGGGGTGGCCACGAAGTCTGCCGCGCCCTGCAGCGGGCTCAGCGCTGACCCCACCGCCCGGCGGGCGTCGCCGAGGAAGCCGACGCCCCGGAAGTCCAGGGTGAGCACGGTGATCGAGGTGAGCACGAGCAGGAGGATGGTCAGCCGTGACCGTCCGCTGCGGCGGGGACCGGTCATGGCCATGAGAGGCCCTCAGACATGGTGGGGGTCAGTGTTCGGGCGGGTTGTTGAACAGCACGTCCTTCAGGGCGTCGAACTCCTCGAGGGCGAGGCCCGACCCGAAGGCGACGGCGTGCAGCGGATCGTTGGCGATGACGATCGGCATGCCGGTCTCGTGCTCCAGGCGGGCATCGAGGCCGTGGAGGAACGCGCCGCCACCGGCGAGCACGATCCCCTTCTCCATGATGTCGGCCGCCAGCTCCGGCGGCGTCTTGTCGAGGGTGACCTTGACGGCGTCGACGATGGCCGTGACCGGCTCGTCGATGGCCTCGCGGATCTCCTCGGTGGACGTGACGATCGTCTTGGGGAGCCCGGTGATGAGGTCGCGACCGCGCACCTCGGCGTAGAGCTCCTCCTCGAGCGGCCAGGCCGAGCCCATGCCGATCTTGATCTCCTCGGCGGCCCGCTCGCCCACCGCCAGGGAGTACTCCTTCTTGATGAACTGGATGATGGCCTCGTCCAGCTCGTCGCCGGCGACGCGCACCGACTGGCTGGCCACGATGCCACCGAGGGAGATGACCGCGACCTCGGTGGTGCCGCCTCCGATGTCCACGATCATGTTGCCCGTGGGCTCCTGGACGGGCAGCCCGGCGCCGATGGCGGCCGCCATGGGCTCCTCGATGATGTGGGCCGGCTTGCGGGCGCCGGCGAACTCGGCGGCCTCGAGCACGGCGCGCTGCTCCACGCCCGTGATGCCCGACGGCACGCAGATGACCATGCGCGGCTTGGCCCAGCGGCGCTGGTGCACCTTCTGGATGAAGTACCGCAGCATCTTCTCGCAGATCTCGAAGTCCGAGATCACGCCGTCCTTGAGCGGGCGGATGGCCTGGATGTGCGACGGCGTGCGGCCGATCATCCGCTTGGCCTCGGCGCCGACGGCGAGGGGGCGCCCGTCGCGCACGTTGACGGCGACCACGGAGGGCTCGTTGAGCACGATGCCACGCCCGCGGACGTAGACCACCGTGTTCGCGGTGCCGAGGTCGACCGCCATGTCGCGGCCCATCAGGGAGGTGAAGACGTTCTCGGACATGCGTACACGATTCCGTCGGGGACCTGGTCCGGGCGACCGGTCAGCGTAGCGGAGTGTCCCAGGCTAACCCTCTGTCACCGAACCGCAACAGTCGGGACGACAACGGGACCGCCTCAGTGCGGGCCATCCGGAGGAAACTGGCAGCGACCACGGAACAGAAGCCCACCGTTCCGTCTCCGCTGCCAGTTTCAGAGGTTGGGGAACCAGAGGTCGATCTCGCGGTGGGCCGACTCGTGGGAGTCGCTGCCGTGGACCAGGTTCTCGTTGGTCGTGGTGGCGAAGTCACCGCGGATCGAGCCGGGCTGGGCGTCGTCGACGCTGGTCTTGCCGATGAGGGTGCGACAGATCGAGAAGGTGTTGTCGGCCGGGCCCTCGACCACCATGGCCAGCACCGGGCTGCGGGTGAGGAAGTCGACCAGCTCACCGAAGAAGGGCTTGTCGCGGTGCTCGTCGTAGTGGGCTTCGGCGAGGGCTCGATCGGCGGTCTTGAGCTCGGCGGCGACGAGGGTGAGCCCCTTGCGCTCGAAGCGGGCGACGATCTCCCCGACGAGGCCGCGCTCGACGGCATCGGGCTTGCACATGACGAAGGTCCGGTTCACGGGGCGGGACGGTAGCGGCCGTCAGCGGCGAGCGTTGAACCCGAGGCTGCGCAGCGTGGACCGAGCCTCGCCCACCACGTAGGTCGAACCGGTGACGAGGAGGGCCTCGTCGTCGGCCAGCAGGTCGACGGCCTTGCGGACCGCGGCGTCGACGTCGTCGGTCGTGCGCACCTCGGCGACGTGGTCGCCGAGGCCCCGGGCGACGGCGGCGGCGACGTCTGCGGCCGGCACGGCGCGGGGCGAGTCGGCCCGGGTGCAGATGACCCGGCGGGGGTGCAGCGCCAGCAGCGGGGCGAGGGTGTCGTCGAGGTCCCGACCGCCGAGCATGCCGACGATCAGGGTGAGGCCGCCCTCGGGGTGGAACTCGCTGGCGTAGGTGTCGGCCACCGCCTCGGTGCCGTCGGGGTTGTGGGCCATGTCGAGCACGATGAGCGGCGCGCGGTCGACGACCTCGAAGCGGCCGGGGATCTCCACGCTGCGCAGCGCCTCCTGGACCACGTCACGGTCGAGCGGGCGGCCGAAGAAGGCCTCCACCGCGGCGACGGCGATCGATGCGTTGTCGACCTGGTGGGCACCGTGGAGCGGGAGGTAGAGCTCCTCGAGCCGAGAACCGGGCGTGTAGAGGTCGGCGTGGCGGCCGCCCAGGGCGACCAGCGAGGAGCGGACGCCGAAGTGCTCGTCGCGGACCCAGTGCACCGAGCCACCCTCGGCCCGGAAGACCTCGATCAGCTCGGGGTCGGTCTCGCCGATGACGACCGCGCTGCGGTCCTCGATGATGCCGGCCTTCTCCTCGGCGATCGCCCGCCGCCAGTCGCCTCGGAAGTCGGTGTGGTCCCGGCCCACGTTGGTGATCACGGCGACGTCGGCCGAGGCGACGTTGGTGGAGTCGAACCGCCCGAGCATCCCCACCTCGAGCACCATGACCTCCACCGCCTCGCGGGCGAACCAGGCGAAGGCGGCGGCCGTGAGCAGGTCGAAGTAGCTCGGCCGGTCGGGGAACATCGGCTCGAGGGCGGCGATCTCGCCCATGATGTCTCCGAAGTCCTCCTCCGAGATCGACTCGGCGTTGCGCCGGATCCGCTCGGTGATCGACTCGAGGTGCGGGCTCGCATAGGTGCCGACGGTGAGCCCGTGGGCGCCGAGCAGCGCGGTGATGATCCGCGACGTCGAGCCCTTGCCGTTGGTGCCGGTGACGTGGATGACCGGCGCGCTGGCCTGGGGATCACCGAGGACCTCGACGATGCCGCGCATCCGGTCGAGGGACAGCCCGTGCACCGCGCCGGCCTTGGGGCCGTCGAGGGTGGCTTCGAGGTTGATGTGCTCGTCCAGGTGGACGAGCGCGTCACCGAAGTTCAAGAGGCGGCGCGCTTGGGCCGGTCGGCCTTGGTGTCGCGGGGGACGATGGTGGGGTTGACCCGGTCGAGCACCACGTCGGCGTCGATCATCACCTTGCCCACGTCGGTGCGGCCCGGGATGTCGTACATGATGTCGAGCAGCACCTCCTCCAGGATCGCCCGCAGGCCACGAGCTCCGGTGCCCCGCAGCAGCGCCAGGTCGGCGACGGCGTCGAGGGCCTCCTGGGTGAACTCGAGCTCGACGTCTTCGTAGGCGAAGATCTTCTGGTACTGCTTCAGCAGGGCGTTCTTGGGCTCGGTGAGGATCTCGATGAGGGCCTCGCGGTCGAGGTGGCCGACGGCTCCGATGACCGGGAGACGGCCGATGAACTCCGGGATCAGGCCGAACTTGACCAGGTCCTCGGGGCGGACCTCGCCGAGCAGGTCGCTGATGTCGCGGTCGTTGCCCTGGCGGATCTGGGCGGCGAAGCCGACGCCGGTGCGACCGAGGCGGGACTCGATCAGCCGCTCGATCCCGGCGAAGGCACCACCGCAGATGAACAGGATGTTCGAGGTGTCGATCTGGATGAACTCCTGGTGCGGGTGCTTGCGCCCGCCCTGGGGCGGCACCGACGCCTGGGTGCCCTCGAGGATCTTGAGCAGGGCCTGCTGCACGCCCTCGCCGGACACGTCCCGCGTGATCGAGGGGTTCTCCGACTTGCGGGCCACCTTGTCGATCTCGTCGATGTAGATGATGCCGGTCTCGGCCTTCTTGACGTCGTAGTCGGCGGCCTGGATCAGCTTCAGCAGGATGTTCTCGACGTCTTCGCCGACGTAGCCGGCCTCGGTGAGGGCGGTGGCGTCGGCGATGGCGAAGGGGACCTTCAGCAGGCGGGCCAGCGTCTGGGCCAGGAAGGTCTTGCCCGAGCCGGTGGGGCCGAGCAGGAGGATGTTGGACTTGGCGACCTCGACGTCGTCGTGGACGGTGTGGTGCCCGAACTGGATCCGCTTGTAGTGGTTGTAGACCGCGACCGACAGGATCTTCTTCGCGTCGGTCTGGCCGACGATGTACTCCTCGAGGAACTCGAAGATCTCACGGGGCCGGGGCAGCTCGTCGAAGCTGAGGTCCGAGGACTCGGCCAGCTCCTCCTCGATGATCTCGTTGCAGAGGTCGATGCACTCGTCGCAGATGTAGACGCCGGGACCGGCGATCAGCTTCTTGACCTGCTTCTGGGACTTGCCGCAGAAGCTGCACTTGAGGAGCTCTCCCCCGTCTCCGAACTTGGCCACGTCGCGGACCCCCCTGGTCTCAGTTGGCCCGGATCGGACCCGTCGTGTCGGCGAGCGAGCGCCGACTGATCACCTCGTCGATGATGCCGTACTCGAGCGCCTCGGGCGCGGTCATCACGAAATCCCGGTCGGTGTCGGCCTCGATGCGCTCCACCGTCTGGCCCGTGTGCTCGGCGAGGATCTCGTTGAGCAGGTCGCGCATGCGCATGATCTCGCGGGCCTGGATCTCGATGTCGGTGGCCTGGCCACCGCCCTGACCCCACGGCTGGTGGAGCAGGATCCGGGAGTGCGGCAGCGCGAGGCGCTTGCCCTTGGTGCCCGCGGCCAGCAGCACGGCGGCAGCCGAGGCGGCCTGGCCGTAGCAGATCGTGCTGATCTCGTTCTTGATGAACGACAGCGTGTCGTAGATCGCGAACAGAGCCGTGATGTCGCCACCGGGGCTGTTGATGTAGATGCTGATGTCCTTGTCGGAGTTCTCCGACTCGAGGTGCAGCAGCTGGGCGCAGACGAGGTTGGCGATGTTGTCGTCGATCGGCGTGCCCAGGAAGATGATGTTCTCCTTGAGCAGGCGGGAGTAGAGGTCGTAGGCCCGCTCCCCCCGGTTGGTGGACTCCACCACCGTCGGCACCAGGTAGTTGCGAACCACGCTGCTGTGCTGGGCCACCTGCTCGGGGTTCATCCGTCGTCCTGTTCGTCTTCCTCGTCGGTCTCGTACAGGCTGCGGTCGACCGGGTCACCGTTCTCGTCGACGATCTCGACGTGGTCGAGCAGCCACTCCAGCGCCTTGCGCTTGGTGATGTCGGATCGTACCGCAGGGATCTGGTCGTTCCGCTCCAGCTGCTGGCGGACCTTGGCCGGCTTCTCCCCGACCCGCTCGGCGACGGATTCGATCTCGGCGTCGAGCTCGTCGTCGCTGCAGTCGATCTTCTCGGCGGCCGCCACGGCACGCAGGCCGAGGTCGACGCGCGAGGCGGTCTCGGCCGCTTCGCGCAGCTCGTCCACCAGCTGCTCCTGGGAGCGGCCCGTCATCGCCAGGTACTGCTCGAGCTCGAGGCCCTGGGCCTGCAGGCGCATGGCCAGGTCCTGGAGGCGGTTGTTCAGCTCCATGCTGACGAGTGCCTCGGGGAGCTCGAGGTCGACCAGCTTGGCGAGCGCCTGGCCCACCTTCTCCTGCAGCTCGCCGGCGCCCTGGGCCTTGCGGACCTCGACCATGCGGGTGCGCAGGTCGTTCTCCAGCTCCTCGACGGTGTCGAAGTCGGAGTTCTCCGAGGCCCACTCGTCGGTCAGCTCGGGCAGGACCTTGGCCTTGACCTCCTTGACCGTGATGGTGAAGTGGAGCTGGCGCTCCTCGTCCTCGTCGGGGTGGGTGGCGTCGAAGTCCAGCTCGTCGCCGGCCTCGGCCCCCGTGAGCTGCTCGTCGACCTCGGGGGTGATGATCCCCGAGCCGAGCTCGTAGCTGTAGTCGTCGGTGGTGAGGCCGTCCTGCTCCTCGCCGTCGAGGGTGCCCACGATGTCGATGACGACGGTGTCGCCCTCGCCGGCGGCCCGGTCGACGACCTCGACGGTGGCGTCGAGGTTGCGCATCCGGTCGATCTGGTTCTGGATCTCCTCGTCGGAGGGCTCCGGCGACGGCATGGTGACCTTGAGGCCGTCGTAGCCGGGGACGGTGACGACGGGTCGGACCTCGACGATGGCCTCGAACTCGACCGGGCCCTCTTCCTGCCCGCCGGTGATCTCCAGCTCGGGGGCGGCGATGACGTCCACGTCATGCTCGGTGACGGCGTCGGCGTAGTACTTCGGCAGGGCCTCGCGCAGGGCCTCTTCACGGGCGACGCCGGCGCCGAGGCGGGCCTCGAGCAGCTTGCGAGGCGCCTTGCCGCGACGGAAGCCGGGGAGGTTCACCTCCAGGGCGATGCGCTTGAAGGCGGCGTCGATGTCCTTGTCGAACTCGGTCTCCTCGACGGAGACGGACACCTTCACCTTGTTGCCATCGAGTTCCTCGACGGTCGAGTTCATGCCGTGACCAGCTTCTGTCGGGTGGGGGACGTGCTCATAGGAGCGGCCGAGTGTACCGACGGGCCCCGGGCCGGGACGCATGGGTGGGCGGCCGCTAGAGTTCCCCGGCGGTCCACGGGGAGTGGCGCAGCCCGGTAGCGCACCTGCTTTGGGAGCAGGGGGTCGCAGGTTCGAATCCTGTCTCCCCGACCACCCGCGCGCTACGAGAAGAGCTCGACCATGGCGTCGGTGAACGCAGGCAGGTCACCGGGGTTGCGGCTGCTGACGAGGTTGCCGTCCCTGCAGACCTCCTGGTCCACCCACGTGCCACCGGCGTTGCGGATGTCGGTCTGCAGGCTCGGCCACGAGGTGATGGTGCGCCCCTCGAGCACGCCGGCCTCGACGAGCGTCCAGGGTCCGTGGCAGATCACGGCGACCGGCTTGCCGGCCTCGACGAAGTCCCGGAGGAACGACACCGCGGCCCCGTCGGTGCGCAGCTGGTCGGGGTTGGCGACGCCACCGGGGAGGACGACGCCGTCGATGTCGTCCATCCGCAGGTCAGCGGTGGTTCGGTCGACGTCGAAGGTGTCGGCGGCATCGAGGTGGTCGAACGCCTGGACGGTGCCGGGCTCCGGCGCCACGAGGATCGGCCGGCCACCGGCCTCCTCGACCTTCTTCCAGGGGTCGGTCAGCTCGACCTGCTCGATGCCCTCCTGGGCGACGAGGAACGCGATGGTCTTGCCGGTCAGTTCATCAGCCATGCCGAGCCCGTACCCGGCCCGTCCGGGCGCCATGTGCTCAGCCGGCGAGCGACCCGCCGAAGATCTGCCACGCCAGGACCGACTTCGCGCCGAGGCTGAGCACCAGGTACGCCTTCTCGCCGAACGCGTAGTCCGACCACGGACCGACCCCTCGGTACTGCAGCCACTGGTTCAGCCCGAAGCTCGAGAAGAACACGAGCTGGGCGACGAAGATGCCGTACACGAAGCCGGGCACGGTGTCGGCGCCGAAGATGTTGACCGCGATGGCGATCCAGGGCGCCACGCCGGCGACGCAGCCGAACCAGAACGCCAGCATGGACGTGGACGACCGCCCAGGAGGGTTCATGCGCTCCTGCAGCCACCCGAACAGGATCATGGCCACGTTGGCGCCGGCGATGCCGATGACCGCCGTGATCTCGGTGATGCCGCTGTAGCTGGCGATCAGGACGATCATCAGCGTGGCGCTGAAGGAGTACTCGACCCACCGGAACCGGTTGATCCCCCGCCGGAGATCGGCCTCGTAGGCGCGGCGCCCGACCGTGGCGGTGACGAGGTGGTCGAGGGCAGCGAGGGCGAGGAAGACGGCGACAGCCGCGCCGATCCGGATGTCGAGGAGCGCCTCGGGCGCGGGCGGGGCCGTCCCGGGCGGGCCGGTGGGGAACGAGGAGGTGATCGTGATGGCGAAGTCGCTGGCCAGGAGCAGCACGGCGATCGCCTGGCCCACGTGCAGGACCGTGAGGCCCAGGTTCCATCGCCGGAGGTCGGCCAGTCGCTCGTCGGTCATCCCGGTGTCCGTGGCGGCCATGACTCAGTGTGCGCGCAACCCGCTGCGGTGCGCGGTTCAGTCGGCGAGCTGGGCGAACACCGATGGGATCTGGCTCGGCCCGGACAGCGCCGCGAACCTGGCGCCGACGGCCCGGGCGAAGGCTTCGGCATCGCCGGAGTCCTCCGCCGGTGCGATCACGTGGAGCTCGTCCAGCGCCCCGGCGTCGCGCTCGGGCTCGGTGCCCTTGGTGGGCCGGCAGTCCGACAGCAGCACGACCCGCTTGCGCTGGGCGCCCGACGAGGCGAGCTGGTCGGCGGCGACGCGCAGCGCGAGGCCGAGGTCGGTCGGGCCGTGCCCACGGAGCCGGAACACGTCCTCGACGACGTCGTCGACCGAGCGGCGCTGGTTCTGGCCCTTGATGATCATGACCTTGTCCGAGAAGGCGAGCACCGAGAAGTCGTCCGGCGCGCGCTCGGCCACCGCGGCCGCGGCGATGGCGGAGGCGGCGAGCCGGTCGCCGCTCATCGAGCCGGAGCGGTCGACGACGAGGCAGATCGCCACCGCCGGGCGGGCCCAGGTGCGCACGGTCAGCTCGTCGGCGCGGGGGGCGGTGCCCGTGGCGGAGGCGAGCTGCAGGGCCTCGATGCTGGCGTCGAGGTCGAGGTCGCCTCCCGTGTCGTCCATGGGCAGCGAACGCATCTTGCCGATGCCCCGCCGCCGCGCCGCGTCGGCCCGGGCCATCCCGATGACGATCCGGCCGGCGAGCCGCCGCGCCAGGGCGCGGAGGCGCTCGTCGGTGGCGCCGGTCATGTCGGCGAGCATGGCGAGGGTCTCGTCGGGGCGTTCGGCGAGGGATTCCTCGATGGCGCTCTCGTCGAGGACGCCGAGCTCGGGCGACACCTCGTCGAAGTCGTCGTGCTGGGACAGCTCACGGCGGGAGGTCGTGCGACGGGAGGACTCGGTCAGCTCCTCCTGCGTCGCCTCCTCGTCGAGGGTGCGCTCCCGGTCGTCGTCCCTCCCGGAGCCATCCGGGAGGCTCAGCCTTTTCCCGGGTCCTCGCCGTCGCCGCCGCCCTCGCCGAGATCGACGGTGGTGGCGTACAGGTCCCAGAGCTCGGTGACGATCTCCTCGGGCGTGCGGTGGCACGACTCGTGCACCCGGATGCGCCCGGACAGCGCCATGCACGCGGCGTCGAGGGCGGTGTCCAGCTCGGACACCTCGGTGCCCCGCAGCCCGGCGAGCTCGTCGGCGATGAGGACCAGGTCGATGGCGCCGCGCACCGAGGACCCGATTCGCACGTCGGGGTGCTCGCGGGTGCCGCGCACGACGCTGACGACGCGGCGCACGAAGTCGTCGTCGCCGGCGGCGTCGGTGGCGCCGGCGGTCTTGGCCTCGTGCACCACGATGGCCAGCTCGTCGTCGAGGGACTGGTAGCCCATCGACACCCGGCAGACCCGGTCGTACACGGCCCCCGAGATGCGGGCGGTGCCCACGGCGTCGTAGGGGTTCATCGCCGCCACCATCCGGAAGCTCGGCGACGCGACGACCCGACCGAGGCGCGGCACGGTGAGCTCACCTTCGGACATGACGGTGATGAGGAGGTTGAGCGTCTCCTCGGGGACCCGGTTGATCTCCTCGACGTAGAGGAGGCCGCCGTCGCGCAGGGCCCGCAGGAGCGGGCCGTCGACGAAGACGTCCTCGGTGTAGCCGTCGGTGAGGACCCGCGCCGGGTCGAAGTGGCCCGCCAGGCGGGCCGGGGTCAGCTCGGCGTTGCCCTCGACGAAGACGAGGTCGAGGCCGGCGCGCTCGGCGATGGCGCGCAGCAACGTGGACTTGCCGGTGCCCGGAGGGCCCTCCAGCAGGACGTGGCGGGACGCGGCGAGGGCGGCGGTGACGAGCTCGAGCTCACGCCGCCGGCCGACGACCTCGACCGCCGCGCTCTCGATGAGCGAGCGGTCGAAGCCGTGGTCGGAGCGGGTCATTCAGGACTGGCTGTAGCGCACGAACCCACGGACGTTGTTGCCGTCGTTCATGTCGTCGTAGCCCTTGTTGATGTCGGCGAGGTCGTACTCGCGCGTGATGAGCTCGTCGAGCTTGAGCTTGCCCTCCTGGTACAGGCGCAGCAGGCGGGGGATGTCGTAGCGCGGGTTGGCCGAGCCGAAGATCGAGCCGACGAGCTGCTTCTGCTGCAGCGTCAGGTCGAACAGGTTCAGGGCCACGTCGTTGCGCTCCATCGGCGCCACCGAGGTGTGCACGACGCGACCGCCCTTGGCGGTGAGGCCCATGACCGGGGCGATGAGGTCGCCGTCGCCCACACCCACGGTGATGATCGCCTTCTCGGCGTTCTGACCCCAGGTGATCTGGCCGACCAGCTCGGTGGCCTCCTCGATGGAGGCGGCGGTGTGGGTGGCGCCGAAGACCATGGCCTGCTCGCGCTTGAACTCGACCGGATCGACGGCGACGATGTGGCGGGCGCCGTTCATGGCCGCACCCTGGATGGCGTTCATGCCGATGCCGCCCGCGCCGACGACCACGACGGTCTCACCGGGCTGGACGTCGGCCGCGTAGGTGGCCGAGCCCCAACCGGTGGTGACGCCGCAGCCCACGAGGGCAGCCTTGTCGAGGGGGATGTCCTTCTCGATCTTGATGCAGGACGCCTCGTTGACGACCGTGTACTCGCCGAAGGTGCCGAGCAGGCACATCAGGCCGAGGTCGGTGCCGTCGGCGGCGTGGTGGCGAGCGGTGAAGTCGGCGATCTGGCGGCCGGCGAGCAGGAACGCGCCGTAGTCGCACAGGTTCGACATGCCCTTCGAGCACGACGGGCACTTGCCGCAGGCGGGGATGAAGCCGAGGACCACGTGGTCGCCGACCTCCAGGCCGGTGACGTTGGGTCCGACCTCGACGACCTCGCCGGCACCCTCGTGGCCACCGATGATCGGGAACTGCTTCAGGCCGAGGGCATCGGCGGTCTCCTGCGGGACGACCATGTCGCCGGTGCGCAGGTGCTCGTCGGAGTGGCACAGGCCGGAGCCGACCAGCTTGATGAGCACCTCGCCGGTCTGGGGCGGGTCGAGATCGATCTCCTCGACGCTCCAGTCTTGGTTCTTCTCCCACAGGATGGCGGCGCGGGTCTTCATGGTTGGGTTCCCCCGGGTTCGTGGTGCGATTTCGGATGAGCGATCGCCAACCTAGGCCTGCGCCGCGCCGTTGTCATGCCAAACCTGACTGCTCGGTCAAGAAACCGGGAGCCGGGCCGCCAGGTCGTCGACCAGGGCCGCCAGCAACGCCTCCCCCTCCTCCGGCGAGGCCCCGGTCGCGTCGCCGAGGACGCCGTTCGGGGCCACGGCTGCGACGCCGCCGGACCGCAGCGACCCCAGCAGCTCCCCGAGCGGCCGGGTCTCGCCGACGGGCCGATCGGGACCGACGACGTCGCCGGCGATGGCCAGCAGCAGCGACGTCTCGGTGCGCCCGGCGTGGGCGTCGCCGCCGGGGATCGACGGCCACCAAGCCGTCACCGGCCGCCCCTCCCCGACCAGCACGTCGACGGCCTCGCCGAGCGCCTCGTGGTTGCCACCGTGGCCGTTGACGAAGACCAACGAGGCGAACGCCCCCGCTCCGGCGGCCGGGAAGGCGGAGCGCCCGAGCTCGATCAGCACCGTCCGCAGCGCGGCGGTGCCGATCGAGAGCGTGCCGGCGAAGCCCTGGTGCTCGCCGGAGGAGCCGTAGGCCACCGCCGGCGCGACGACGACCTCGGCTCGTCGTGCGGCGACCCGCTCCGCCACGGCGACGGCGACCCGCGTGTCGGTGTCGAGGGGCAGGTGGGGTCCGTGCTGCTCGCAGCTGCCCACCGGGACGAGCAGGACCAGCGGCGCCGCCGCAGCGACCTCCCCAGCGGTCCGCGAGGCGAGGTGCCGCTTCTCTGGGTGCGGGGTGGTCATGCCAACATGATCGCTCCGACCGGCACGAGGTGGACAGATGGCACACAAGTGGTTCGAGAGCGTCGAGATCGCCCGGCAGCGCGCCGAGAAGATCCTCCCCCGCTCGGTGTTCGGCGCCCTCAAGGCCGGATCCGAGGCAGGCCACACGCTGGTCGACAACACCAAGGCCTTCTCCGAGCTCGGCTTCGTGCCGACCGTCGCCGACAAGCCGGCCGAACGGGACCAGTCCACGCAGGTGATGGGCCAGAGCCTCTCGATGCCGGTCCTCATCTCCCCCACCGGCGTCCAGATGGTGCACCCCGACGCCGAGATCGGCATCGCACGCGCCTCGGCGAACCGGGGCACGGCCATCGGCCTGTCGAACTTCGGCTCCACGCCGGTCGAGACGGTCATGGCCGAGAACCCCCAGACCTTCTTCCAGATCTACTGGTGCGGCACGCGCGAGCAGATGACCGCCCGCATGGACCGGGCCAAGCGCGCCGGGGTCGCCGGCCTCATCGTCACCCTCGACTGGTCCTTCTCCCACGGCCGCGACTGGGGCAGCCCCGACATCCCCGAGGCCCTCGACCTCAAGACCTCGATCAAGCACTCCCCCGAGCTGCTCACGAGCCCCCGCTACGCCTGGCGCTACGGGATGTACACCCTCGAGAACCGGTCGCTGCCGGACCTGCACGTGCCGAACATGGTCCCCGAGGGCGAGTCACCCCCCGGGTTCTTCGAGGCCTACGGCCAGTGGATGGGCACCCCCCCGCCCAGCTGGGACGACCTGCGCTGGCTACGCGAGCAGTGGGACGGCCCCTTCATGCTCAAGGGCATCATGCGCGTCGACGACGCTCGCCGTGCGGTCGACGCCGGCTACACCGCGATCAGCGTCTCCAACCACGGCGGCAACAACCTCGACACCACCCCGGCCCCGATCCGGGCCCTGCCCCTCATCGCCGACGCGGTCGGCGACCAGATCGAGGTCCTGATGGACGGCGGCATCCGCCGGGGCAGCGACGTGGTCAAGGCCGTCGCCCTCGGCGCCAAGGCCGTGATGATCGGCCGAGCGTCGCTGTGGGCCCTCGCCGTCGGCGGCCAGCCCGGCGTGGAGAACGTGCTCGACGTGCTGCGCAACGGCGTCGACTCGGCCATGCTCGGCCTCGGCAAGCGCACGCTCGCCGACCTCGGCCCGCTCGACATCGTCGTGCCGGACGACTTCTCCCACTCGGTCCGCCAAGCGGAGCGCCAGTAGGGGATCTGGCAGCGACCACGGAACGCATGGCGTTCCGTCACCGCTGCCAGTTCGCTACGACTTGCGGGTGAGGGCGACGGGCACGGCGGCGCCCGGCCGGCTGTGGTCCTGCGAGGGACGTGGGGCCGAACCGGCCGCGATGCCGGCCAGGGCCTCGTCGGCGTGGCCGTGGATGCAGTCCGGGTCCGGGCCGTCGAGCGGCAGGCCGGTGAAGAACTTGGTGGCCATGCAGCCGCCCTGGCACGCGTCGTAGGACCCGCAGGAGGCGCAGGCGCCGGCGCTGGTGGGCTCGCGCAGCTCGGTGAACAGCGACGACTCCTGCCAGACGTGGGCGAAGCCGCCGCCGTCGCGGACGTTGCCGGCCAGGAACTCGTCGTGGATGACGAACGGGCAGGCGTAGACGTCGCCGATGGGGTCGATGAGGCACACGACCCGGCCGGCGCCGCACATGTTCAGGCCGGGCAGGTTCGGCCCCCCGGTCTCGGTGGTCAGCGCGTTCAGGTGGAAGAACGAGTCACCGGTGAGCACGTCGGGGTGGTCGAGGATCCAGTGGAAGACCTGGCGCTGCTGGGCGTTGGTGAGGCGCAGGTCGTGGTAGCTGTCCACGCCGCGGCCCGAGGGGCGCAGGCGTGTGATGCGCAGCTGGGCGCCGTGGTCGTCGGCGAGCGCCTTGAACTCGTCGAGCTGGTCGACGTTGTGGCGGGTGCAGACGATGGAGATCTTGAAGTCCTCGAAGCCCACGTCGCGCAGGTGGCCCATCGCCTCGATCGCCTTGGCGTGGGAGCCCTCGCCGCGGACGGCGTCGTTCACCTCGGGGGTCATGCCGTCGAGGCTGATCTGGACGTCGAGGTAGGGCAGCTCGACGAGGCGCTCGGCGGCGGCCCGGTCGAGGTAGGTGCCGTTGGTGGAGAACTTCACGCCGACGCCGTTGCTGACGGAGTGCTCGACGATCTCGAAGAAGTCCTTGCGCAGCATCGGCTCGCCGCCGCCGATGTTGACGTAGAAGACCTGCAGCGCGGCCAGCTGGTCGATGAGGTCCTTGGCCTCCGCCGTGCTGAGCTCCTGGGGATCCCGGCGACCGGAGCTCGACAGGCAGTGGACGCAGGCCAGGTTGCAGGCGTAGGTGAGCTCCCAGGTGAGGCAGATGGGCGCGTCGAGTCCGCCCTTGAGCTGCTCGACCAGCGGCGGGGTCTTCGGGATGGTGCTCATGCTGCGGGCTCCAGCAGGGGTTCGACCACACCGGACTCGCAGAGCGAGGCGAGGGCGGTCACGTAGGCGGATCGGCGGCCGGTGGTCGGGTCGACGAGGGCGTCGATGGCGTCAGCGGCGCTGGCGTGGGACTCGAGGGAGCGCACCAGATCGACGAGGTCGTTGGACTTCAGGAAGACCAGCCGACGGGTGTCGTAGTGGTAGGCGAGGGCGCCGAAGGGCTCGGGGCGCAGACCCACGCGGGGGCTGAGCCGGTAGCGGTCAGCGGGATCGAACGCCATCGCGTCGAGGGCGGGCGCCTAGTAGACGCCGCACATCCCGTCGATGGAGATCTCCTCGACCAGGACGTCGTCGGTGACGAGCTCCTCGGTGGCCTGCTCCTGGTCCTCGACCTCGGTGGAGACTTCGGTGGTGGGCTCGGTGACGGTCATCGGACACCTCTGGGGGAACGTGCGGGCAGGGCTAGCCTCGCCACTCCGTCGCTCGAGGAGGACCGTGGCCGAGGGGTTCCCCGAACATATCGCGCTCGCCCTGGACGCCGAGACCCGTCGCAGCGCCGATGGCCGATCCCTCCTCGGCGGTGCGCCGATGCGGCTCCTGCGCTTCAGCGAGGCCGGTGCCGACGCCGTGGACCGGGTCCTGGCCGGCGGCCCGGTGCCGACGACCGGTCCTGACGCCCAGGTGGCACGGCGCCTCCTGGATGCCGGCATGGTGCACCCCCGCCCCGGACGCACCCCCGAGGTCACGGTCTCGGTGGTCGTGCCGGTCCGCGACCACGCGGTCGAGCTGGGTGCGCTGCTCGACGAGCTGCAGGTTCCGGCGGGCACCGAGGTCGTGGTGGTCGACGACGGCACCGCCGACCCGACCGCCGTGCCCGGCGCGGTCGCCGGACGAGCGACCGTGCTGCGCCACGACCGCTCCCTCGGGCCCGGTGCGGCCCGCGACACCGGCTGGCGGGCGTCGTCCGGCGAGGTCGTGGCCTTCGTCGACGCCGACGTCGTCCCGGGCCCCGGCTGGCTCGATCCCCTCCTGGCCCACCTCGCCGACCCCGCAGTGGGCATCGTCGCGCCCCGGGTCCGCAGCCGGCCCGGACCCTCGCTGCTGGAGCGCTACGAGCGACACCGCTCCCCGCTCGACCTCGGCGACCGGGAAGCACGGGTCGTCCCGCGCGGCCGCGTCTCGTACGTGCCGACCGCGACGGTCGTCTGCCGGCGCGAGCTGCTCGAGCAGCTGGACGGATTCGAGCCCGGCATGCGGGTCGGCGAGGACGTCGACCTGGTGTGGCGGGCGGTCGAGTCGGGCTGGACCGTGCGCTACGAGCCCGCCGCCGAGGTCGAGCACCGCCCCCGCGCCGACTGGGGAGCCCTGGTCCGCCAGCGGGGGGCGTACGGATCGGCGGCCGCCCCCCTCGACCAGCGCCACCCGGGATCGGTCGCCCCGGTCGAGCTGAACGCCTGGAGCCTGGCCGCATGGGTCCTGGCGGCGCTGGGCGGACGCACGGGGGCCCTCGCCGGCACCGGGGTCGCGATCGGTTCGTCGCTGGCGCTCGCACCGAAGCTTCGTGGCCGGCTCGACCGCCCCGTCCGCACCTCCCTCCGCCTCGCCGGCGGCGGCACGCTGCAGGCCGGGGCCTGGCTCGGTCGCTCGGTCTGGCGGGCGTGGTTGCCGTTCGCCGTGGTCGGCTCGCTGCGCAGCCACCGGATGCGGCGGGCCACGCTGGCCGCCGCCGTCGTCCCTGCCCTGCTCGACCGCCGGGCCGCCGGTCCGGACCCGGGCATCGACCCGGTGCGGTGGACGCTCTTGCACGCCCTGGACCAGGCCGCGTACTGCGCCGGCGTGTGGCGCGGGGCATGCCGGTGCCGCTCGGCCCGGGCCCTGCTGCCCCGGTTGTCGGGGATCCCCGGGGTGACCCGGGACTCCGGAACCGGACCGGCGCGCGGCTAGCGTCGTCACCCGTCTGCGGGTGTAGCTCAATGGCAGAGCCCCAGCCTTCCAAGCTGGTCATGCGGGTTCGATTCCCGTCACCCGCTCCAATCCGCCCGCCGGTGGACCCACCCCTCCGCAGCACGCCGGCGCCGAGAACCTCGTCCCCGAAGGACCACCCCTGACGTGAAGCCCCTCCCCAAGCTCCTGCTGGCGGCCGCCCTGCTGCTGGGCTCCGTGGGCCTCGTCGTCGCCATCGTGCAACCGGGCGACCTGGGCGGCGACGATGGCGACACCGAGACGGCCCAGCCCGCCCTCACCGAGACCGAGACCGAGACGGCGAGCGACACCGAGACCGAGACCGGCTCCGAGACGACGACCGAGACCGAGACCGAGCCCGCGACCGGCGACGGGACGACGACCTCGACCACCGCTGCCGACGCCGACTCCTCCTCCACCTCGACGCCGACCACCGACGCGCCGTCGGACCCCGAGACGTCGAACGCCACGACGACCACGCAGCCGAGCGGATCCATCAGCGGCGGGAGCGGCAGCGACGAAGGTTCCAGCGGCGGGAGCGCCAGCGGCGGCAGCGGCCTCGCCGGCGACGGCGACCGCGACCGCGAGCTCCCCAGCGATCTGGAGGACGGCCTGGCGAACACCGGCGGCACCTCGGCGGTCGGGACGGCCGTGCTCGTCGGACTGGCCGGCCTCGCGCTGCGCCGCCGGACCACCTGACCCGACGCCAGCGGGTGTCTGCGTGCCCCCGGCAGGAGTCGAACCCGCAACCGTCCGGGTAGAAACCGGATGCTCTCTCCAGTTGAGCTACGGAGGCCGGGGCGGAAGGGTACCCGGCCATGGCGGCCGGCCTCGTTTCGTCGGCGACGTCGCTTCGGCCTAGGATCGCCGCTCCTTGGTGGCCGTAGCTCAGTTCGGTTAGAGCGCCAGGTTGTGGCCCTGGAGGTCGGGGGTTCAAGTCCCCTCGGTCACCCCACGCGGCGAGAGATTCGTCCGCTCACATACGCCCCCGGCTCCGGCCGGGAGCGGTCCACCTGCCCCTCTAGCTCAACTGGTTAGAGCGTCGGACTCTTAATCCGCAGGTTCTGGGTTCGAGTCCCAGGGGGGGTACGGAAGCGCCGGGCCAGGGCACGTCCCTGGCCCGTGTCGCGTCCGGGCACGCCTCGGTCAGCAGCTCGCATCGAGGACGAGCACCCCTTCGCGCACCAGCCGGCGAGCGAGCACCAGGCGGCTCGCCTCGTCGAGGTCCGGCAGGTCGCCCACCGCCACCACCCCGCCCTCGAGGAGGACGTCCAGCGCGGGCTGGGCGACCGCGGGCAGGTGCAGGACCCGATCCCCCACGTCGAGGCGCAGACGGCCATCGTCGTCGGTGGTCAACGTCGGCGGCGGACCGGTCCGCAGTCGGACGCAGGACCCGGGCCCGAGCTCGTCGAGCGCGACCACGGACGCGACGTGGCCCTCGTGGCGCAGGCGCGGCCGGCGGCGCCGGTGCTCGACGTCGGCCAGCGCGGCCGGATCCGCATCGGACAACGCCGTGGCGGCGCTCCCGATCGCGCCGGCCAGACCGGCGGCCAGCTCGGCGACGTCGGCAGCGTCGGCGGCGTACCCGATCGGGAGCGGCGCGTCGAGGTCGGTCGTGCCGGCGAGGTGGCGCTGGATGGCGGCGCGGTAGGTGATCCGGATGATGCCGATCGTGAGGTGCAACGAGGACCGCTCGGCGGTCTCCGCGGCGTGACGGGTGCCGGCGGGCACGTACAGGGCATCGCCGGGCTGGAGGGCGACATCGCCGAGGCCGTCGACCTTCCAGGCCTTCGTGCCGTGGAGCTGGACGGCGATGACGTCGTGGCCGTCGGCGTGCGGGGCGAGCCCGGCCGCGCCCGGCGGGGTCAGGTAGGCGTTGACCTGCACCGGGTGGGAGACCTCGGCCTCGAGCGCCGATGCGAAGCGCCCGACCGCAGGGACCGTGCGGTGCAAGGACTGCAGCACCACGGTCGCGCCGTCGTCCAGGGCACGGCCGATGGCGACGGGGTCCACCACGTCGGGCACCTGCCGTCCGCCGAGGCGGACGGTGGTGCACCAGGAGGCGGCATCGACCGGTGCTCCCGAGCGCATGACGCGGACCTCCGGTCGGCGGGCCGTGCTCGAGAGCAGCCGGTCGACCTCGGCGAGGGTCAAGACGTCAGCGAAGTCGTCGCCGGTGGCGTGCAGCTGCGGCGCTCGCCCCCAACGATGTCGGGCGAAGTGCTCTGCGTCGCCCACGCAGCGCGCCAGCACCGGCCGCCGCGCGAGGTGCGCAGGGCGACCGGTGGGCGTCCCGTCGTGCGGGGGGATGGGTCAGGCCTCGTCGCCGGTGTCCTTGGAGTCCTCACCGGGTGCGTCGAGGTTCTCGTCGTCCTCGGTGGGCTCGTCGCCGGTGTCCTTGGTGTGCTCACCGGGGGCATCGAGGTTGTCGTCGTCCTCGGTGGGTCCGGAGGCGGTGATCTGGTCGTCGGTCAGCTGGTTGGTCATGGGCCCTCTCTTCCCGATGTGCCCGCAGCCAGCACCACATCGGTGCAATGCTGCGCGGCCATGGCCACCCCGGAGATCGCGACGATCTACCTCGCCGCCCGCCAGCGCATCGACGATCTGGTGCGCCCGCTCGAACCGGCCGAGCTGGCCCGGCCCAGCTGGCGGCGATGGACTGGTCGGACGATCCCGGCGAGCTGCTGGACGAGCTGACCGTGTTCCCGCCGAGCGGGACCGACATCGACGAGTGACCCCGACGATGCCGGCTCGCCTCAGCTGACCTCGCCGACCAGGTAGGCCGGGTTGGCCGAGGAGACCACGCCGGGCGCCGCCTCCCGGGTGATGGCCAGGGCGTCCAGCGCCGGGTCGGCGCGGAAGGCCACGACCTCCGGTGAGGGGCCGAGCACGCCGAGGGACACGACCAGGTCACCCTGGATGCCCCAGAGCTGGTACGTCTCGGAGTCGTCCAGCGCAGGGAGCGTGTTGCCCATCAGGTAGCCGGCGCCGTCCCGGTCGATGGCAGCGGGCGCCTCCAGCTCACCGCCGTCCGGCGAGCGGAGCACCACGCGGGTGGCATCGGGGTCGTTCATGACGTCGCGGGCGACGTCAGTCAGTGCGATCTGGACATCCGGGTCCCGTTCGGCGTCACCGCCGCCGATGACCAACCCGGCGACGAGGGCGACCACGACCAGGGCGGCCGCGACCGCAGCCCCGGGCAACCAGCGCGGCACGTTGCGACGCTGGCGGCGCTCGGCGAGGTCGACGACGTCGTCCCGGGCGGGACCGGGGCGCGTCAGCTGGAGGTCCATCTCCGGGGGCGCCTCTTCGAGGCTCGCCGAGATCCGGGTCCACAGGCCCTCGGGGGCCGGCGCGCCGGAGTGCGCGAGCATCGCGGCCACCTCGCGGTGCTCGGCCACCTCGGCCGCGCAGCGGGGGCAGACCGCGAGGTGGGCCTCGACCGCGGTGGCCTCGTCGGGGTCCACGGCGTCGAGAGCGTACGCACCGAGCAGGTCGGCGATCTCGTCGTGTTCGTTCATGCTCCACCACCGATCCCGATGCCGGCGAGCTCGCCGCGCATCTTCTTCAACCCGGAGCGGATCCGGCTCTTCACCGTGCCTTCTGGCGTCCCGAGCAGGTCGGCGACCTCCCGGTACGTGTGGCCACCGAAGTACGCGAGCAGGATCGCCTCCCGCTCACCCTCGGGCAGCGATTGCAGCGTGTTCTTCACCCGGTCAGCAACCGCCATGTCCCAGACCTCGTGCTCGAGGTCGTAGCCGGCCTCGGCGGCCAGGGTGAGCTCCTTCTCCTCGCGACGGCGGCGGGACGACTCGGACCGGATGAGGTCGACCGAGCGGCCGTGGCACTGGGCGAGCAGGTACGAACGCAGCGAGCCCCGATCCGGATCGAAGCGATCGGGGTTGTTCCACAGCCGCAGGAAGACCTCCTGCACGATCTCCTCGGCCAGCGTCCGGTCGGCGAGCAGGCGGCGCGCCAGCGCGAACACGGCACCGGCGTGCCGTCGGTACACCTCGGCGAGGGCGTCCTCGTGGTAGCGGCCGATGGACACGACGAGGGCGGCGTCACCGGCTTCCTGGAGCTGCTCGATCGTCATCGTCCCCTTCTTCGGAGCACGACCGTCGCCTGGATGACCCGGCCCGGCCATCACGCCGCCTTCCGATCGAAGCGGGACACCAGCTCCACCCGGGGGGTGTGCGGGAACAGGTCGACCAGCACCGTCGACCGGCGCTCGAAGCCGGCGTCGGCCAGGAGCCCGGCATCCCGACCGAAGGCAGCGGCATCGCAGCTGACGAGCACCAGCCGGCGGGCACCGGTGGCCAGGATCGGCGCCAGCGCCGCCTTGCCGAGCCCGGCGCGGGGTGGGTCGGCCACGACGAGATCCGCCGGCGATGGGCGCCAGCGGTCGACCGAGCTGCGCACCACGGCGACGGCGCGGTCGGCGAGGTTGTGCTCGGCGTCGGCGACCGAGGACCGGGCCGATTCGACCAGCACGGTGGACATCCCCTCGCCCAGCGTGGACGCGAACAGCCCGACGCCGCCGTAGAGATCGGCGAGCCGGCCGTGGCCCCAGGCGTCGGCGCCGGCGTCTCGGACCGCGGCCACGAGGGCCTCGGCTCCGTCCGTGCGGGTCTGGAAGAAGGAGCGGGCCGAGATGCGGAACCGCCGTCCGGCGACCTCGTCGTTGAACCAGACGTGTCGCCCCTCCGCCAGCTCGTCCTCGCCGACCACCGTCACGTCCGACGGCAGGGCGAGGTCGTCGGGGACGCTCGGCGCCACCACGGCGAGGCGCTCCCCCGTCGCGCCGCCGATGCGCAAGGTGACCTCGTCGGCGGCGCCGAACCGCCCGTCCCGAACGATCTCGTCGAGGCCCGGATGGGCGACCATGCAGCTGGCCACGGGGACCGGCTCGTGCGAGCGGGCGCCACGGAACGCCGGGCCGTCGGCGGTCACGAGCACGCGCAGCGAGGTCCGGAACCCGCGATCGGGCAACGGCGGTGCCAGCGAGACCGAGCCCTCCTGCCGGCCGAGCCGACGCAGGCTCTCCTCGACCATCCGCTGCTTCCAGCGCCGCTGGGCCTCCACCGTCAGGTGCTGCCAGCCGCATCCGCCGCAGCCATCGGCCACGTGCGGGCACGGGGGGACGGTGCGGTCGTCGCTCGCCGTCCGGATGGTGACGGCGTCGGCCTTGAGCAGGCGGCGCTCCTCCTTGGTGACGACCGCGGTCAGGACGTCGCCGGGCACCCCGCCGTGCACGAACACGACCCGGCCGTCGTCGGCTCGGGCGATGCCGTCGCCGCCCACGGCCACGTCGTCGACGCGGAGCTCCAGGTCGTGCACTTCCGCAGGCTAGGGGACCGATCCGGATACCGAGCAGGCACAGGACGGTCTGCGAGGATGAGGCCATGAGTGACCGCCCCGGGACCGACCGCCCCATCCTCATCGCCCCCTCGGTCCTCCCGGCGGACTTCTCCCGCCTGGGGGATGCCGTCGAGGCCCTGGACGAGGCCGGCGTGGACCGCATCCAGTGGGACGTCATGGACGGGCGGTTCGTGCCGAACCTCACCTTCGGTCCCGACGTGATCGCGTCGTGCCGCGACCGCACCGAGCTGCTCTTCGAGGCCCACCTCATGGTCGAGGACCCCGATCCCCTGCTGCACACCTGGGTCGATGCCGGGTGCGGCCTGGTGATCGTGCACGCCGAGACCTGCCGCCACCTCCACCGCACGCTCGGGCGCATCAAGGACCTCGGCGCCGGCGCGGCGGTGGCGCTCAACCCGTCGACGCCCCCCGAGGTGGTCGAGCACGTCCTCGACCTCTGCGACATGGTCCTCGTGATGACCGTGAACCCCGGCTTCGGCGGCCAGCGCTACATCGACACGATGGAGCCCAAGGTGGCCACCATCCGCCGGTGGATCATCGACCGCGGCCACGACTGCGACATCGAGGTCGACGGCGGCATCTCCCCCGACACCGTGCGGGGGCCGGTGGGCGCCGGCGCCAACGTGGTCATCTCGGGTTCGTCGATGTTCAAGGACCCGGCCGGCCTGGGCCACGCCGTCGACGAGCTGCGGCGCCTCGCCGAGGCCGCCCGGGCTTGATGGCGCGACGACTCCCGGCGACGCTCCTCGTCGCCGCGCTCGCCGTGGTCGGCGGTGCGTGCAACGACGACGACGGCGGCGGGAACCTGGCCGCGTTCTGCGAGGCCGCGGCGGACACCCAGCGGTTCGAGGCGGTCTTCGACGACCTGGACCCGAACAACGTGGAGGCGGCCCGGGAGACGTTCCGCACCGCTCGCGACGCCCAGGAGGGCTTGCGCGATCTCGCGCCCGAGGCGGCCCGAGCGGACGTCGACGTGGTGATCGCCTTCGTCGACGACCTCATCGCCGGCCTCCAGCCGGGGCGCGACGTCGACGAGCACGGCCGGCCGAGCGTCTACCAGGCGCTGCGGCCCCGCTTCGACGAGGTCGAGGCCGCAGGCGACCGGCTCCGGGTCTACGTCGAGTCGAACTGCTGAGCGACCGGCGCCCCGCAGGGCGCCGGCTCCGGCTCAGTCGGTCTCGCCGCGGCGGGTGATGACCTTGTCGACGATGCCGTACTCGAGGGCCTGCTCGGCCGTGAACCAGCGATCGCGCTCGGAGTCGGCCTGGATCTGCTCGATGGTCTGGCCGGTGTGCTCGGCGATGCGCTCGGCCATCAGCTTCTTGATGAACGCGAGCTGCTCGGCCTGGATGGCGATGTCGGAGGCCTGGCCCTGGAAGCCGCCCGAGGGCTGGTGCATCATGATCCGGGCATGCGGCAGGGAGTAGCGCTTGCCCTTGGTGCCGGCGCCCAGGAGGAACTGGCCCATCGAGGCGGCGAGGCCCATGCAGATGGTGGCCACGTCCGGGCCGATGAAGTTCATCGTGTCGTAGATCGCCATGCCGGCGGTGACGGAGCCGCCCGGGCTGTTGATGTACAGCCAGATGTCCTTCTCGGGGTCCTGGCCCTCCAGGTACAGGAGCTGGGCGCAGATCTGGTTGGCGATCTGGTCGTTGACGTCGGTCCCGAGGAAGACGATGCGGTTCGACAGGAGCTGGTTGTAGATCTGGAAGCCCTGCGCGTCGAGCCCCGGCAGATCGGCGGCGAGTGGGGTCGGGAGCTGATCGGTCACGGGTCGGAATCTAGCGGCGGCGTCGCCGGGTACCGTCCTGCTCCACGCATCAGTGGTGGAACTGGCAGACACGCAGGGTTTAGGTCCCTGTGCGCGAGAGCGCGTGTGGGTTCGAGTCCCACCTGATGCACCGACCCGAGCTCAGGGTCCGCCGAGGATGCCCTTGGTGCCGTCACCCACGCTGCCGACACCGTCGCCGGCATCGACGGTCGGGTACCCGACCGACGGGGTCGCCGGAGCGTTCGTGCCCCGCAGCTCGAGCTCCTTGGACCCGAACCAGGCGAGGCAGCCCAGGACGGCCAGGAACAGGATCGTCTTCAGCACCGGCTCACCGTACGCCCGCTCGCTGCGCTCGTACAGGGCCCGTCGATGCCGGTGCGTGGCCGCGCAGCCGTTCCGGCCCGGCATGCTCTCGTGATGCCCGAGGGCCACACCATCCACCGCCTCGCCCGGGATCTGGGGGAGGACCTCCTCGACCGCCCGGTGGCGGCCACCACGCGCCAGGAGCGCTTCGCCGACGGGGCACGACGCCTCGACAGCCAGGTGCTGACGGGCACCGAGGCCCACGGCAAGCACCTGTTCCTGCACTGGGACGGAGGAGAGGTGCTGTACGTCCACCTCGGCCTCATCGGGAAGTTCCGACGCCACCAGCTCCCGGCACCCGAGCCATCCCCGAACCTGCGACTGCGCCTGTCGGGCGAGGCGACCGCCTGGGACCTCACCGGCCCGATGACCTGCGAGCTGCGCGACCCCGACGTCGTCGACGAGGTGACGGCCACCCTCGGCCCCGACCCGCTGCAGCGACGGGCTGACCCCCGACCGTTCATCGACGCCGTCCGGCGGAGCCGCAAGCCCATCGGCGCCCTGCTCCTCGACCAATCCGTGATCGCCGGCGTCGGCAACGTCTACCGCGCCGAGGTCCTGCACCTCGCCGGCATCGACCCGAGCCGCCCGGGGCAATCGCTGTCGGAGGACGAGGTCCGCACGTTGTGGCGCCTGTCCGTCGAGCAGCTCCGCCTCGGGCTGAAGCGCAACCGGATCGTCACCGTTCCCCTCGGCGGACGGCGGCTGACCAGCATCTCCCGAGAGGAGTCGTTCCACGTCTACAAGCAGGAGCGGTGCCGGACGTGCGGTGCCGATGTGGTCCGCATACCGATCGGGAACCGCACCTCCTACGCCTGCGCCACCTGCCAGTCGCCCTGACCGGGCGTAGCGTCGACGGCGTGCACGTCTCGGAGCTCCAGACGCCCGCCCTCGTCGTCGACCGGGCGGTGTTCGATCGGAACGTCACCCGCATGGCGGGGCTCCACCCGGGACGGAGGCTGCGCCCGCACGTCAAGGCCTTCAAGTCGACCGCCCTCGCCCGGCACCTGATCGATGCCGGGCACCCCGGCTTCTGCTGCGCCACGGTGGCGGAGGTGCTCGGGATGGCCGGCGCCGGCCTCGGCGACGACCTGCTCCTCGCGAACGAGACCCTCGACCCTCGACGCCTCCGGGCGATGGCGGAGCTCGACGTGCCCGTCACGGTGGCGGTCGACTCGGACGAGACGGTCGACGCTGCCGCCGCAGCCGGGATCCAACGGGTGCTCGTCGATGTCGAGGTCGGCCTCCCCCGCTGCGGGTGCGCCGTGGACGACGCCGGCCGATTGGCCGATCGCGCTCGCGCCGCTGGCATGCAGGTGCGCGGGGTCATGGGCTACGAGGGCCACGTCAACGCCCTGCTCGACCGGGAGGAGCGACGGGGTGCGGTCGAGATGGCCATGAGCCTCCTCCTCCGAGCCCATGACCTGGTCGGCGGCGACGTCGTCTCGGGCGGCGGGACGATGACGGCCGAGCTCAACGAGTGGGCCACCGAGGTGCAAGCCGGCACCTACGTGCTGATGGACACGTCGTTCGCGCCGCACGTGCCCTTCGAGATCGCCGTCGGCGTCGACGCCACGGTCATCTCGGTGAGCCCCAAGGGGTGGGCGGTGGCCGACGCCGGGCTGAAGGCGTTCGGCATGGACAGCGGTAAGCCCTCGCTCCCGGGCGCGGAGGTCTGGATCGTCTCCGACGAGCACGTCACCTTCGCCGGGCTCGACGTCTCCGTCGGCGACCGGGTCCGGCTCCTCCCCGCCCACCTCGATCCGACCGTCGCCAAGCACGATCGCATGTGGGTGCTCGACGGCGACGAGGTCGTCGACGAGTGGCCGGTGGACCTGCGCGGGTGGTGAGCGGCGCCTTCCTGGCGGCCGGGCGCGTCTGAGTGGCCGGTCTGGTGGTCGGTGCTCCGTCGTCGGGTCGAGGGTGGGGTTCAGACGGGTGGGGTGATGGGTCCGTCGTCGTCGGGTCGGTGGATGGTCCAGGTGCCGTCGGGATGGCGGACGGGGCGGAAGCCGTGTTCCTTGGTGCGGTTGTGGAACCCGCAGTACGCATCGGAGTTGTCGGTGTTGGTGGGCCCGCCCCGACACGCCGGGTCGCGGTGGTCGACCTGCAAGCTCCGTCCTCGCCCGTCACAACCAGGCCAGAGGCAGCCGAGCCCGCCCGGTCCTCGCAGCAGGGCTTGGAGGAACGCAGCGTCACGAGCCGAGCCGGTGAACAGCCGCTGCCTCCGCCCCAGATCGATCACCGTCCCGGCCGAGTCGACCACCACCCGGCGGACGTGGCCGACCAGTGCGGCCGCGACCGCCTCGGCCGGACGCAGGACGGTGCCGTCCATGGCGTGGCAGCGGCGACGGTCGAGCACCTCGTTCGGATCGACCCGGACTTCCGTGCCGGCGGAGCGGCGGAGCTCGTCTTCGAAGGTGTCCTGGTCGATGATGATGTTGACCAGCGGCTCCGGCGAGCAGCCCTCTGATGCGGCGGCGCGGCGGAAGATCTCGAAGATGGCGTCCGCCCGCCGCTGCGCGGGGGTGCGTTCCAGGTGCTCGACGCGGGCGTCGTCGCCATGCACCTCGCGGGCGACGGCCCAGTCGGCATGCAGCTCGGCGGTCTCGAAGCGTTCGAAGATCTCCGCCATCGCCGCCCCCTGCAACCCGCCATGGTTCGCCTCGAGACGGAACGACCCATCGATGGCCGATTCCTGCAGCGACGCGTTCCGTCGCTCGTGGCACCGCTCCGCACCCTGATCCGCCCCATCGGCGTCGGCCAGGGCCTCCCACTGGCGCAGCGCTGCGACGAAGTCGTCGTAGCCGAGCACGGTGGCGTGGTGAGCGAAGATCGGATCCGCATCCGGCACCCACTCGGCCACACGCGGGTTCGCGATGGTGCGGGCCATGGCCCGCATGTGCTCGGTCGGGATCTCCCCCCGGGCATACGCGGCCTCGACCAGGGGCAATCTCGGCAGGGCCCGGCTGGTCTGCACCCGCCCATGCGCCTCCGACCCCGACAGCCGCCCGATCGCCTTCAACGCCCCCTTGGCCGTCTTGTGCCCATCCAGGCTGAACGCCGCACTCGCATCGAGGTGCGCGACCGTGCGGTCGGTGCCGTGATCCAACCGGCGGCGCAGCTTCTCGACCCGGCCCACGAGCGCGAGCTCCTCCTTCGGCGACAACCCATCCAGGTCGACGGCCTGGACCATCCCCACCGCAACCTCGAGCGCCTTGAGGGCGACGTCGGGATCGACGCCGGGTTCCAACAGATCGGTCACGGCGACGCCTCCCCCGAGACATCACCGGCATGTGGTCGGTGGCAGCGCATCCGCGCTCCTTCCTCATCGCAGTGAACGGTCGACGCGAAGCCGACGAGTGGCACCTCCGACCCCAGCCGGAGCGCCCACCCACCATTCAACCCAGGGGGTCTGACAGGAACCCGCGGTCCGAGACGACGTCCGCAGCCTCCCCGGCTCGACGAGGACCTTCGCCTCTGTCAGGGTTCGCCCGTCCCGCGCACGGTCGAGGTCGACGCAACGAGGAGGAGATGATCGTGGAGCACGAGCGCAAGCTCTGGTTCAAGCGCCGGCGGTACGGCTTCGGTTGGACACCTGTCACGTGGCAGGGATGGGCGGCCGTCGGCGCCTTCGTCGCCGTGCTGATCGCTGGCGCCTTCCCCGCGGAGCGAGCGGGCGGCGCGGCGGAGGCCTCCTACCTCCTCGTGGTCGTCGTCGCCATCGCCGCCCTCGTCGTGATCTCCACCCGGAAGGGGCCGACGCCACCCCGTTGGCGGTGGGGGCCCTCCGAGGACGACGACCCCGCCGAGGACCTGTAGCGACCTTCAGGCGAGGTGCTCGACGAGCGCCCGGAAGGCCCGGCCCCGATGGGACAGGTCGTGCTTCTCGTCGGCGCTCATCTCGGCGAAGGTCCGGCCGTCACCCTCGACCGGCACGAAGATCGGGTCGTAGCCGAAGCCGCCCGAACCCCGGGGGGCATCGGGCACATGGCCCTCGACCACCCCGCGCACGACCACCTCGCGGCCGTCGGGCCACACTGCCGCGGCCGCGGCGACGTAGCGACCCGACCGCCTCTCCCCCGCCACGCCGTCGAGCTCGCGCAGGACCCGGGGGATCCAGTCGGACTCCTCGGTCCAGCGCGCCGAGTGGATGCCGGGGCGGCGGTCCAGGGCGTCGATCTCGATGCCGCTGTCGTCGGCGACGGCGAGGTCACCGGTCGCCTCGCACACCGCGCGCGCCTTGAGCAGCGCGTTCTCCTCGAACGTGGTGCCGGTCTCCTCGACGTCGGGATCCTGCGCGGAGACCACCCAGCCAGGACCGAGGATGTCGCCGACCTCGTCGACCTTGTGGGCGTTGCCCGTGGCCAGCACCACCGGGCGCGGCCCGTGCGTCATCGCTGAGCGGGGCGAGGCGCCGGCGCGTCGGCCACGTAGGCCCGCTGGCGCTCGACGAGCTGACCGATGCCCTGCTCGGCGAGGTCGAGCAGCTGGTCCAGCACGGGACGGCCGAACGCCGCGCCCTCCGCGGTGCCCTGCACCTCGACGAAGCTGCCCTCCGACGTCATCACCACGTTCATGTCGACATCCGCGGTGGAGTCCTCGGGGTACGGCAGATCGCAGACCGGCACGCCCTTGACCACGCCGACGCTGATGGCGGCGCAGAACGCGGTGAGGGGGTGCTCGGCGATGTCGCCGGCCGCCACCCGCCGGGTGAGGGCGTCGTGGAGGGCCAGGTAGCCGCCGGTGATGGCGGCGGTGCGTGTGCCACCGTCGGCCTGGAGCACGTCGCAGTCGACGGTGACCTGGCGCTCGCCGAGCAGGCGCATGTCGCAGACCGAGCGCAGGGATCGGCCGATGAGGCGCTGGATCTCCTGGGTGCGGCCGCTCTGCTTGCCCTTGGCGGCCTCGCGGCCGACGCGTTCGGGGCTCGAACCCGGGAGCATGGAGTACTCGGCGGTCACCCAGCCGCTGCCCCGGCCCTTCATCCACCGGGGCACGTCGTCCTCCACCGATGCGGTGCAGAGGACCTTGGTCTGGCCGAAGGAGATCAGGCAGGAGCCCTCGGCCATGACGGTGGGGTCTCGCTCGATCGTGACCGGGCGGAGCTCGCCCGGGGCGCGCCCGTCGCCGCGTGTCGTCTCGGTGTCGGTGCTCATGTGTGCGTCCTCAGGCTCGGAATGTGGCGTCGATGTCGGCCACCTCGATCGGGCCGGCGAAGGCCCGTGCCGCATCGGTCCGACGGGCCTCGGGGTCGCTTCCCGGTGCGAGGTGGGTGAGGACCAACGTTGCCACACCCGCTTCGGCCGCCTGGCGGCCGGCCTGGGACGCGGTGAGGTGCTGGACCACGTCGGCGTCGTCCTCGTCGAGCGTGGCCTCGACGATCGCCAGGTCGATGGTGCGCCCGATGTCCGGACCGAGCGAGGCCAGCCGCCAGGCGTCGCCGGTGTCGGCGGAGTAGACGATCGAGTGCCCGGCGTGCTCCGCCCGGATCGCCAGGGTCTCCACAGGATGATCGGTGCGCGAGAAGGACAGGTCGATGTCGCCGATGGTCGCCGTGCTGCGCTCGTCGATGACCTGCGGGGCGAAGGTCGGCTCCGGCTCGGCGGCGATGGCAGCGAACTGCTCGGCGGTGCGCGCCGTCCACAGCAGCGGCATCCCGAGGTCCGGCGCACCCACGCCGTACCGCAGGGCGTTGAGCAGCACCGGCAGCTCCAGCCAGTGGTCCGGGTGGGAGTGGCTGACCACGATGCCATCGAGCTCGAGGAGGGCGACGTGGCGCTGGATGTTGGCGAGCGATCCGGCGCCGCAGTCCATCCAGAGGTTCGTCGTCGCCGTGCGGAGCAGGTAGCCGCTGCACGCGCCACCCGCCCCCGCGTAGGTGCCCGAGCACCCGAGGACGGTGACCGAAAGGCCGGGCGGGGCGTTCACGTCTCCCACCGTACGGCGCTGGCCACGTCCAGCTCCGGCCCGAGCAGACGGGCGCCGAGCGCGCGGAAGGCCTCCACGTCGCCGGAGCTGAACCACTGCTGGCGGCCACGTCCGCCGCGGTCGGCCGGTGCCCACGAGGACTCGAGCATCGCCCGGACCCGGAAGGCGGTCTCGTCGGCGGAGGACACCAGCACGACGTCGCGGCCGAGGACGTCGGACAGCGTGCGTGCCAGGAAGGGGTAGTGGGTGCACCCGAGGAGCAGGGCGTCGACGTCGGCCTCCACGATCGGGGCGAGGAGCCGTTCGGCGAGCACGTGCACCTGGTCCGAGCGCGTCTCGCCCCGCTCGACGAACTCGACGAAGCCGGGGCAGGCAGCGCACGTGAGCTCCAGGTGCGGGGCCACGGCGGCGACCTCGCGCTGGTACGCGCCCGAGGAGATCGTCCCGACCGTCCCGATGACCCCCACCCGCTGGTTGCGGGTCGCCAGCACGAGCGACGCCACGCCCGGCTCGATGACGCCGACGACCGGCACGGGGAGCTCGGCCTGCAGCTCGTCGAGCGCCGCCGCGGTGGCGGTGTTGCAGGCCACCACGACCACCTTCACGTCGTGGACGTCCACCAGCCACCGGCTGATCTGGTGGGCGAAGCCCCGCACCTCCTCGAGCGGCCGCGACCCGTAGGGGTAGCGGCCGGTGTCGCCGACGTAGACCAGGTCCTCGCCGGGCGCGAGGTCGATCAGGGCCCGGGCCACGGTGAGCCCACCGAAGCCCGAGTCGAACATGCCGATCGGACGGTCGTCCCCCACCGGCTCAGCTCGGGTCGGCCGACTCGTCGGGGACCATGGTGACCACCCGCTGCGGGAAGGGGATCTCGATGCCCTCGCGGTCGAAGGCGTCCTTGATCGCCATGGCCACGCCGGATCGGACCCGGAAGACGGTGGCGATGTCCGACGCGGTCCAGAACCGCACGTCGAAGTCGATGCTGGACTCGCCGAACGTCGTCACCCACGCCTGCGGTGCCGGGCCCGGGAGGACGCCGTCCACGCCGCCCACGGCCTCGAGGAGGACGTCCTGGGCCCGGTGCAGGTCGGTGCCGTAGGCGACCCCGACGGGCAGCACCGTCCGGCGGGTCGGCGTCGCCGTGTGGTTGACGATGACGTCGTCCATGACCATCGAGGACGGGATGAACACGCGCTCGCCGTCGAAGCTCTCGATGACCACGGCCCGGAAGTTGACCTCGGTGACGGTGCCGCTGCGCTCGTTGGTCCAGATCTGGTCCCCGACCCGGATGGGACGCCGGGTCTTGAGCATCGCCGACGCGAAGACGTTCTCCAGGATCGCGGTGACCGCGAAGGCGATGGCGATGCCGGTGACGCCCAGGGCCCCGACCAGCGGCCCGATCTGCACGCCGAGGGCGGTGAGGGCGTAGAGGAGCCCGACCAGGACCACCAGGTTCCGCACCATGCGGGCGGCGAAGCGGGCGATCGCGCCCTCGGGGTCGGTGCGGCGCACGAGGCGCTCGATGATGCGCCGCAGCACCATCGCGGCCACCACGAACCCGGCGAAGGTGGCACCCGCCACCAGCCAGTCCGTGGCGGTCACGCCATCGCGCACCACCGCGTCGAGCTCGATCTCCCCGGTCGGCACCTGGCGGAGGACCGAGAGGACGGACGGCCCGGTGACGACGGTGGCGGTGTCGGCGACCATGGTTGACAGGTGCTCCTGCAAGCGGTTACATCGAACTTCGAACGGGCTGCGAGGATTGCACAGCGTGGGGGATCAGGTGACCGATGCCGGATGGTGGTCCGATGCAGTCGGCTACGAGGTGTACCTGCGCTCCTTCGCCGACTCCGACGGTGACGGCATCGGCGACCTGCCGGGGCTGATCTCCCGGCTCGACCACCTCGCCGACCTCGGCGTCGACATCGTCTGGGTGACGCCCTTCTACCCGTCCCCGATGGCCGACTTCGGCTACGACGTCGCCGACCACACCGGCGTCGACCCCCGCTTCGGCACGATCGACGACCTCGACCGCTTGGTCGCCGCGGTGCACGAGCGGGACATGCGCCTGCTCATCGACCTGGTCCCGAACCACACCTCCGACCAGCACGAGTGGTTCCGGTCGGCGCTGGCCGATCCGGCGAGCCCGTACCGCGACTTCTACATCTGGCGCGACGGCGCCCCCGACGGCGGTCCGCCCAACAACTGGCGCAGCCACTTCGGCGGTCCGGCGTGGACCCTGGACGAGGCATCGGGCCAGTGGTGGTGCCACCTGTTCCTGCCCGAGCAACCGGACCTGAACTGGGCCAACCCCGATGTCCGCGCCGCGTTCGAGGACATCATCACCCACTGGCTGGCGCGCGGGGTCGACGGCTTCCGCATCGACGTCGCCCACTCGTTGGTGAAGCACCCGTCGTTCGCGGACAACCCCGTGCTCGTCGAGGTCGGGCCCGATGCGTCTGCGGGCGAGGCGTTCGGCGCCATGCGCCACGACCACGACCTCGACCAGCCCGGCACGCTCGACGTCTACCGCGACTGGCACCGCCTGGCGCGGGAGCACGACGCGGTGCTGCTCGGCGAGGTCTACCTGGACTCGGCCGAGGCCGTCGGGGCCTACGTCGCCGACGGGGTGCTCGACCTGTCGTTCTTCTTCCCCGTGCTTCACACGACGTGGGACGCCGAGGTGCTCCGCCACGTGGTGACCGCGACGCTCACCCACGGCCGGGGCCGGTTCGCGTGGGTGCACTCCAGCCACGACGACCCCCGCGCACCGACGCGCTTCGGAGGCGGGGACCGGGGCCGGCGCCGGGCGCTCTCCTTCCTGGCCTTCACCGCGTTCCTGCCCGGCCCCCTGTTCCTCTACCAGGGTGACGAGCTCGGCCTGGTCGACGGCGAGGTGGACCCGGCGGCCGCCTCCGATCCCGTGGCGGTGCGCAACACCAACCCGGACGGCGGGCGCGACCCCGTCCGCACCCCGATGCCCTGGTCGCCCGACGCCCCGAACCTCGGCTTCTCGACCGGCACGCCGTGGCTCCCGATGCCCGCCAACCACACGGCGGCGGACACCGTCGATGCCCAGCGTGAGGACCCCGGATCGACCCTGCACGCCGTGCGTCGGCTGCTGCGGACCCGGCGGGAGCGGCGGCCCGGCACCGATCCGGTGGAGCTGCTCGCCGAGGGGCCGGCCGAGGTGCTCGGCTACCGGAGCGGCGACGTGCTCGTCGTCCTCAACGCCGGCGATCGCACGGTGACGGTGCCGCTGCCCGGGCCGGTCGAGCTGGCGTTCTCGAACGGCACGGTCGACGTCGGGTCCGGCCGAGCCGTGCTCGAACCCGATGCGGTCGCGGTGATGGAGGTGACCACGTGACCCCGACCGACGCACCGAAGCGCCGGACGCGCACGCGGACCCGCGCCGACGCCATCACGATCGAGGAGGTCGCCCGTCGGGCCAACGTGTCGGTGGCGACGGTGAGCCGGGCGCTCCGAGGCCTGCCCAACGTCGCACCCTCCACCCGCTCCCGGGTCGAGCAGGTCGCCCGCGACCTCAGCTACCAGGTCGACACGTACGCGTCGCGCCTGGCCACCGGCCGGAGCGACACCGTGGGGCTCGCCGTCCCCAACATCAACAGCTGGTACTTCGCGCAGGTGGCCGCAGGCGTCGAGGCGGTGCTGGCGGACGCCGGGATGGACGTGCTCCTCCACTCGGTGGGCGACGGTGCCGGGCGCGCTCGCCTCCTGTCGGGCCAGTCACCCGTCCGTCGACGCCTCGACGGGCTGATCCTCATCGACGTGCTGCTGACCGCGACGGAGATCCGAACGCTCGCCGCCGACCGGGTCCACGTCGTCACCGTCGGGCAGTGGACCGAGGAGTTCCCGTCCGTGACGGTCGACAACCGCGCGGCCGCGCTGGCCGCCACCCGCCACCTGCTCGACCTCGGCCACCGGCGGATCGGGCTCATCGGCGGCTCGGCCCACACGTCGCTGCCGTTCGACGTGCCCGGCCACCGGCGGCAGGGCTACGTCGAGGCGCTGCTCGAGGCCAGCCTGGACTACCACGCCGATCTCGAGGCCAACGGCGGGTTCTCGGTGAAGGGCGGCTCCGAGGCCATGGTCCACCTGATGAGCGAGTCCCGACCACCGAGCGCCGTGTTCGCCCTCTCCGACGAGATGGCCATGGGCGCGCTGCAGGCAGCGGGCGACCTCGGCCTCGCCGTCCCCGGCGACGTGTCGATCGTCGGCTTCGACGACCACGAGCTGGCCCGCGTGTTCGGCCTGACCACCGTGCGCCAGGACCCCGAGTGGCACGGCGCCACCGCCGGGCGGCTCCTCCTCGGCCTGGGCGACGATCCCCCGCCCGAGATCAGCCACGTGGTCGGCGACACCCGCCTCCTCGTGCGCTCCACGACGGCCCCACCCCGTGGTCATTGACAGGGAACGACCGCCGCTGTAATCGTTTACATGCCTCCACGGCCTGGGAGACCGGACCGCTGGAGGACTCAGCCAGCAACACAGGGGAAGACCAATGAAACGACCACTGTGGCGTATCCTCGCCGCTCTCTTCGCGCTCTCCCTCTTCGCGGCGGCCTGCGCCGGCGACGACGACGACACGAGTGCTGGAGACGACTCGGGAGACGACTCCGGAGACGACTCCGGCGGCGGTGACGTCGAGATCGAGAGCGTCGACGTCTTCCCGCTCCCGCCCGTCGGGGACTCCGGCGAGGTCGTCCTGACCGGCGGCACCTTCGCCGGTGCGTTCAGCGCCGATGAGGACACGATGGCGGTCCTCGAGTACATGGCCTCGCCCGAGTACGTGGAGCGTCGCCTCGAGGCCGAGGTCGGCGGCTTCCTGTCCGCCAACCAGAACGTCGACGTCGAGTCCTACAGCGGCTTCGAGCAGACGCTGGTGGAGATCCTCCAGAACGCCGAGTCCGCCCGCTTCGACGGCTCCGACGACATGGTCGCCGAGGTCGGCGCCGGCACCTTCTGGTCTGCCGCCACCGACATCGTCTCGGGCAACGCCACCGTCGAGGAGGCCTTCGGCGAGGTCGAGTCCGGCTACCCGCCGGTCCCCGAGATCGCCGAGTGCCCCGCCCCCGAGATCGGCCCTGGTGACGGCACCGTCACCATCTTCGGCCCCGAGGTCGAGCAGGAGCAGCAGGGCTTCCAGCAGTCCTTCGACGCCTTCACCGAGGAGACCGGCATCACCGTGCAGGTCCAGGGTGACCGCAGCGCCGAGGAGCAGATCGGCGTGCAGGTCCAGGGCGGCAACCCGCCCGACGTGTTCATCTTCCCGCAGCCGGGCCTCCTGCGTTCCTTCGTGGAGGACTGCCAGCTCGTCCCGCTGCCCGAGAACGTCGTCTCCGCCATGCAGGAGAACTTCGTCGAGGGCTTCATCGCTGGTGGCCAGGTCGGCGACCAGTACTACGGCGTGCCGAACAAGTCCGACGTCAAGTCCCTCGTCTGGTACTCGCCCGAGGCCTTCGAGGCCAACGGCTACGAGGTCCCCGCTGACCACGACGAGTTCGTCGCCCTGATGGACCAGATGGTCGAGGACGGGAACACGCCGCTGTGCATCGGCATCGGTTCCGATGCCGCCACTGGCTGGCCGTTCACGGACTGGATCGAGGACTACATGCTCCGCCTCCACGGTCCCGAGGTCTACGACCAGTGGGTCAACCACGAGATCCCCTTCGACGACCCCCAGGTCGTCGAGGTGGGCGAGTTCGTGATGGACATCTGGTCCGAGGACGGCTACGTCTTCGGCGGGCTGCAGGCTGCGGCGTCCACGCCCTTCGCCGAGAGCGGCCTCGGGATCATCGAAGGCGACTGCATGATGCACCGCCAGGCCAACTTCTACGCAGCGAACTGGCCCGAGGGCATCACGGTCGGCTCGGAGTCCTGAGCCAGCACTAGCGATGCCGATGCCGTGGTTCCACCGCCTCCCCGAGCCGGTGGGACCGCGGCATCGCCGCGTCCGGGCGACGTACCATCAGCGCCCGGACGCCAAGCGACCGATGTCCAGGGGGGACACCACATGACCGCACCCACCACTGCCCCGCCGACCGGGGGCGAGGACCCCGACGGCACGTCGCCGGACGGCGCCGGCACGCCGCGCCCGCGGGGCGCCACCGGGGCCAAGGCCGACGCCGTCCAGCAGCTCGTGGTGGCGGGCGTGCTGCTCGGCATCGCCGTCGCCTTCTGGTTCATCGACGCGCTGTCGGACTCGGCGCTGATGATCGCCCTCACCGGCGTGGTGATCTCCATCACCGCCTCGGCCGGGATCTTCATCGGCGCCAACGGCATCGCCAGCCTCCTGCCTGGCAACGTGGCCACCAAGCTCCGTCCCTGGATCTTCGTCGGGCCGGCGCTGCTGTTCATCTTCGTGGCGCTCGTCGTGCCGACCGCGCGCACGCTCTACCTGTCGATCCTCGACAACGCCGGCAACGACGTGGTCGGCGGCGAGCAGTACGGCTGGATCTTCACCTCAGACGACATCTTCGGCTTCGACGGCATCACCGACATGTTCACCAGCCGGCTTTTCTGGGTCGGCCTCGTGGCGCTGGCCGTAGGCGTGGGCCTGGCCATGCGCAACGGCAAGGCGATCGGCACCCGGACGGACTTCTCCTCGGCCGGCACGGTCCTGGCGATCGCCGCCGGGGTGACGTTCGTGCTGTTCTCCCTGTTCACCTCGGCGCGAGGCGTCGTCTGGAACAACCTCTGGTGGGTCTTCGCCGTGACGGCGATCGCCACCGCCCTCGGCCTCGCCGTGGCGGTGCTCGCCGACCGGGTGAAGGGCGAGGCCATCGCCAAGGCGCTCATCTTCCTGCCGATGGCGATCAGCTTCGTCGGCGCCTCCATCATCTGGCGCTTCGTCTACGCCTTCCGCCCGCAGGCCTCCGACCAGATCGGCGTGCTGAACGCCGTGTGGCGTGGCCTCGGCGGTGCGGTCCTGGACCCGCTCCAGGCCCGGCCGTGGAACACGTTCTTCCTCATCATCGTGCTGATCTGGGGCCAGACCGGGTTCGCCATGGTCGTGCTGTCCTCGGCCATCAAGGCCGTGCCCGACGACTACATCGAGGCCGCCCGCGTCGACGGCGCCACCGAGTCCCAGATCTTCTGGCGGATCATCCTCCCCCAGATCCGCTCCACGATCCTCGTGGTGGTCACCACCTTGATCATCCTCGTCATGAAGGTCTTCGACATCGTCAAGGTGATGACCAACGGCGAGTTCGGCACGAACGTCATCGCAAACGAGATGTTCGACCAGGCGTTCCGGTTCGGGAACATCGGCCGGGGTGCGGCACTCGCCTCCGTGCTGTTCCTGGCGGTCCTGCCGCTGATGTACATCAACGTCCGCCGCGTCCGTGAGGAGTCACAGCTGTGAGCGCGATCCAGAGCGAGCCGGGCCGACGCCTGGAGCCGGAGGGCGACGACCCCCGGGAGCACGGCGTCGAGAGCGGGCTGCCGCCGCGGGGGCCCAGGTCCCGAACCACCACGATCCTCGCCATCGCCTCCATGGTCGGCGGGGCCATCGCGTTCATCTGGGGGATGGACTGGTTCCTCTTCGGCCTGTCCGACGAGATCGCCACCCTGACCGTGGGCGGCCTGGCCGTCATGGTCCTCGGGGCCTGGTCCGCCGTCGGCGGGCTGCTCCTGCTCAAGCGGGTGTCGTGGGCACAGCCGGCGATGATCGCCACCTACGGGGTCCACGCCCTGGCGATCGCCATCTTCGGCGTCCTGTCGGCCGTCGCCAGCGGTAGCGACATCGCGCCGTACGCGATCTCCATCGCGCTGCTCGCCGCCGCCCTGGCGATGGTGTGGTTCCTGCGCTCGCCGGCCGTGGAGAAGGACTTCCCGGCCGACCGGATGTCCGGTGCCGGCCGCACCGTGGCCCTGTGGTCGATCGTGGCGGTGTGGTCGCTGCCGACCATCGGCCTGCTGCTGTCATCGTTCCGAGCCGAACGGGCGGTGAAGACGGAGGGCTGGTGGACGATCTTCACCAACCCCCAGCTGACGATCGACAACTACCGGATCGTCCTCGAGTCCGGCGGCAGCTCGGCTCCCAACATGTTCGAGGCGTTCTTGAACTCGATCGCCATCGTGCTGCCGGCCACGGTGATCCCGATCTCCATCGCGCTGTTCGCGGCCTACGCCTTCGCGTGGATGGAGTTTCCGGGCCGCAAGTGGCTGTTCGTCGCCGTGGTGTCGCTCATGGCGGTGCCGCTGCAGATGTCCCTGATCCCGCTGCTGCAGCTCTTCGTCGGCGGCGCCCACATCGGCAGCTTCACGATCTTCCCGGACCTCGATCTCAACGGCAAGGCGGTGTCGGTGTGGCTCACCCACACCGGCTTCGGCCTGCCGCTGGCGATCTTCTTGCTCTACAACTACGTGTCCGGCCTGCCCAAGGACATCTTCGAGGCCGCCCGCATCGACGGCGCCGACCACTACACCATCTTCTGGCGGCTCATCGTCCCGCTGTCGGTGCCGGCGCTGGCCGCCTTCGGCATCTTCCAGTTCCTGTGGACCTGGAACGACTACCTGGTGGCGCTGACGTTCCTCGGCGGCAACGCCGACGCCCACCCGCTCACGATGCGGCTGGCCAACCTGTCCGGCGGACGTGGCCAGGACTGGCACGTGCTCACCGCGGCGGCGTTCGTGACGATGAGCGTTCCCCTCGTCGTGTTCTTCAGCCTGCAGCGGTACTTCGTCCGAGGCCTGCTGGCCGGGTCCGTGAAGGGCTGACGCCCGATCCCAGACGCGAGACGGGCCCGGGCATCTGCCCGGGCCCGTCGTCGTTCTCGTGTGCCGTTCAGCGCAGCGTCAGGCCGGACTGGGAGTCGAAGAAGTAGAGGTTCGCGGAATCGATGGCCACCTCGATGGTCTCGCCCCGGTTCACGCGGCTGCGGGGGCTGAACCGCCCGACCAGGGGCGTGCCGGCGGCACCGGCCGTGCCTTCGTCCTTGACGTCGGGATCGCCCGAGTGGACCTTCGGTGCGTCGATCGAGGCGTGGATCATCAGCTCGGAGCCGAGCGCCTCGACCAGCTCGACATCGGTCTTGATGAGCTGGTCCCGGGGGTGATCGGGCTTGAGGGAGGCGTCCTCCATGTCCTCGGGGCGGATGCCCACCGTCACCTTCTCCCCCAGGTGGTCCTTCATGCCCGGCTTGCGCTCGAGCACCTCCGGCGGCACCGCCACGGTCTGGCTGCCCAGCTTCAGCGACGCGCCGCCGTCGGCGCGGCTCAGCACGCCCTCGTAGAGGTTCATCGACGGCGAGCCGATGAAGGCGGCGACGAAGACGTTGTCGGGGTGGTCGTAGAGGTTCTGTGGCGTGTCGACCTGCTGGAGGATGCCGTCCTTCAGGACCGCCACGCGATCGCCCATCGTCATGGCCTCGACCTGGTCGTGGGTGACGTAGAGCGTGGTGACCCCGAGCTCGCGCTGGATGCGGGCGATCTCGGCCCGCATCTGCACGCGCAGCTTGGCGTCGAGGTTCGACAGCGGCTCGTCCATGAGGAACGCGGCCGGCTGGCGCACGATGGCCCGGCCCATGGCCACGCGCTGGCGCTGGCCACCCGAGAGCTGGCCCGGCTTGCGGTCCAGGTTCTCGGTGAGCTCGAGGATCTCGGCCGCCTTGTGGACCCGCTCCTCGATCTCGGACTTGGAGACCTTGGCCAGCTTGAGGGCGAAGGCGATGTTGTCGAACACCGACATGTGCGGGTACAGCGCGTAGTTCTGGAACACCATGGCGATGTCCCGGTCCTTCGGCGCGGCCTCGTTCACCCGGCGGCCGGCGATGCGCAGCTCGCCGCTGGTGATCTCCTCGAGCCCGGCCACCATCCGCAGCGCCGTGGACTTGCCACAGCCGGATGGTCCGACCAGGACCAGGAACTCACCGTCGCGGATCTCGACTTCGAGTTCGTGCACGGCCTCGAAGCCGTTCGGATACACCTTCGAGACCTTGTCGAGGGTCACTTGCGCCACGACGGTTCCCCCTGTCGCTCGGCTGGCTGAAAGCGCTTGCAGCGTACACCGGCTCCGGCCCGCGTGTGGTGAGAAGTCGATGATCTCGGATCAGAAGTAGATGATCCGCTCGGCGCGCTCCACGACCTCGTCGAGATCGTCGGTCCAGGCACCCGTGGAGATGTACTTCCACCCGTAGTCGCACACCACGAACACGATGGTCCCCGACTCGATCTCGCCGGCCACCTTGACCGCGCCGGCCAGGGCCGCGCCGGCGGAGATGCCGGAGAAGATGCCGATCTCGGAGAGTCGCCGGGTCCACTCGATGGACTCGCGGGGGCGCACGATGCGCTTGCGGTCGAGCAGCTCGGCGCCGCCCCACTTCTCGAAGACCGGCGGGATGTAGCCCTCGTCCAGGTTGCGGAGGCCCTCGACGCGCTCCCCCAGTGGGGGCTCGATGGCGATCACCTTGATGTCGGGGTCCTGCTCCTTGAGGAACCGGCCCACGCCCATGAGCGTGCCGCTGGTGCCGAGGCCGGCGACGAAGTGGGTGATCTCGGGGACGTCGGCCCAGATCTCGGGGCCTGTGGTGCGGTAGTGGGCCAGCGGGTTGGCCTCGTTCGCGTACTGGTAGAGGAACGCCCACTCCGGGTGCTCGTCGGCCAGCTTGCGGGCCCGGGCCACGGCCCCGTTGGAGCCCTCGGCCCCCGGGCTCATGATGATCTCGGCGCCGTAGATCTCGAGCAGCTGACGGCGCTCGATGGAGACGTTCTCGGGCAGCACGATCTTGATCGGGTAGCCCTTCATCCGGGCGATCATCGCCAGGGCGATGCCGGTGTTGCCCGAGGAGGGCTCGATGATCGTCTTGCCCGGTGTCAGCGTGCCGTCGGCCTCGGCCTCCTCGATCATCGCGAGCGCGATCCGGTCCTTCACGGAGCCGGCCGGGTTCTGGCCCTCCATCTTGCCGAGGATGCGCACGTCGGGGTTCGGGCTGAGCGCGCTGCAGTCGACGATGGGGGTGTTCCCGATCATGTCGAGGACCGAGTCGAAGACTGCCATGGTCGCCTGAGCTCCTGGAGTGGTGGCGTGGAAAGTTGACCGCGTGGGTCAACAATGTATCCACCGTCCGATGTTCCCGATCAGCGGCACATCCTCAGCGCACGACGCCGACGGGCTCCTCGCTGACGGTGCCGTCGACGATGCGGTAGCTGCGCAGGACCGGCGCGTCGTCGCGCAGGGACACGATCACGTAGTGCCAGTCCGGGTCCGGCGCCTGGGCGATGTCCGTGGGCGAGGGGTAGGCGTCGGTGTGGGTGTGGCTGTGCACGACGCCGATGACGGCGAGCCCCGCCTCGGCCGCGGCGTCGTCGGCATCGAGGAAGTCCCGGGGCCCGATGCTGTACACGCGGGAGGACCGGGCTGCGTTCGCCGTCGGGTGGAAGATCGGCGCCACGTCCCGGGCAGGGTCACCGAGGAGCAGCCCGCAGGCCTCGTCGGGGAGGCCGTCGTAGGCGTGGCCGACGATGGCGGCGTAGGCGGAGGCACTGAGGCGCAGCACGGCGGGCGAACCTATCCGCCCTCGCCCTCGGCCAGCGTGGTCTCGACCGGGACCGAGGTGGTCGGCAGCGGCGGCGCGGGCGCCGCGGGCGACTGCCCGGGCTCGGTGCCGGTGACCTCCCAGTGCCACAGGTACTCCCGCAGCGTGAGCCCCGAGGCCTGCACCCGTCCGGCGAGGTCCCGCCCGAGGTAGCGGAAGTGCCAGGGCTCGTACTTGTAGCAGGTGACGTCCTCGGCGCCGGCGGGGTACGACAGCACGAAGCCGTACTGCCAGGAGTTCTCCGCCAGCCACTGGCCGGTGGGCGTCTCCCCGAACGCCTGGTCCACGTCGGTCTGCCCGATCGGGCGCACGTCGATCGTGGTGCCGAGGTGGTGCTCGCTGTGACCGCCACGTGCGGTGCCCTCGACCGCGGCCTCGCGCCCGAGCTCGGCGACCCGGGCGTCGAAGAGCCGCTGCTGGTCGGCGATGGAGCGGTGCCCGGCGAGGAGGGCGACCTCGGGCAGGCCCTCGGTGATCAAGGCGTTGCGCATGGCGTTCAGGTCCTCCACGACCAAGGCGCGGACGCGGTACTCGGCGCTGTAGCCGGCCTCCGATGCCGGGACCAGGTCCGGCGGCTCGTACTGCTCGGGGACGGCGCGCATCGGATCGACCAGGGTGCGGTACCAGTCGTCGGTGCGGTCGTAGGCGGTGGGTTCGGACTGCTCCGGGTGGGTGCAGGGCGGCGGGGCCTGGAGCGGCACGGTCGTCGTGGTCGGTTGGGTGGTGGGCGTCAGGGCCGTGCCCGAGTCGTCCCCGCCGGTGAGCGCGCCCACGATGTTCCAGACCAGGAACACGACCAGCAGCACCCCGGTGGCGGCCACCAGGCGGCGGAGGGCGTAGTTCGGCCGGGGGCCCGGTCGTCGCGGCGGGTAGGGCTGCATCGCGCCGACACGCTAGGCAACCGGATCGACCCGGACCGGGAGGGTGCCGGTAGCGTCGCGGACGCCATGCCCGCTGCCGACACCACCCTCATCGCGGCGAACCGCCGCGCCCGCCGCAACTACGACATCACCGAGACCCTGGAGGCCGGCATCGTCCTGCACGGCTCCGAGGTGAAGTCGCTGCGGGAGGCCACGGTGCAGATCGCCGACGGCTACGTCCGCTTCGAGGGCAACGAGGCGTGGCTGCAGGGCGTGCACATCGCGCCCTACCTCTTCTCCCAGGACCACAGCGGCCACGACCCCGACCGGCACCGCAAGCTGCTCCTGCACCGGCGCGAGCTGGACCGGCTGCGGACGATGGTGGACCTCGAACGGGTCTCCATCGTCCCCCTCTCGCTGTACTTCAAGGACGGCAAGGCCAAGGTCGAGCTGGGCGTCGGCAAGGGGCGCAAGCTGCATGACAAGCGCGCCGTCGAAGCCGAGCGCGACGCCGACCGGGAGATCCAGCGGGCGCTGGCCCACCGCGGCCGAGACTGATCCGGGTGACATACCGCCCGGGGTATCTGGTGACCGAGGACCCTGGCTGAACCGGGAGCGGCGGTCGCACAGTTCGGGCATGACCGAGAACGTCGTGATCCTGGGCGGGGGCACCGGTGGGACGCTGACAGCGAACCGCCTGCGCAAGCAGTTCTCCAGAGGCGAGCTCGCCATCACGGTGGTGGACCAGGACCGGGAGCACGTGTACCAGCCCGGCCTGCTGTTCCTGCCGTTCGGGCTCGCCCACGGCGAGGACCTCATCCGACCCCGCCACCGGCAGCTCAAGAAGGGGATCGACTTCGTCGAGTCCGACATCGACCGCGTCGACGTCGACGGCCACCGGGTCGTCCTGGCGGGTGGTCGCGAGCTCCCCTACGACGTGCTGGTGATCGCCACCGGCGCCCGGCTCGTGCCCGACGAGACCGACGGCCTCACCGGTCCGGGCTGGATGGAGAAGGTCTTCACCTTCTACGACCTGCCCGGCGCCACCGGGCTCGAGCAGGCCCTGCGGGACTTCCAGGGCGGTCGGATCGTGGTCAACGTGGTCGACATGCCGATCAAGTGCCCGGTGGCGCCGCTCGAGTTCTGCTTCCTGGCCGACTGGTACTTCCACGAGCGCGGGATCCGCGACCGGGTGCAGCTCACCCTGGTGACGCCGCTCGACGCCGCGTTCACCAAGCCACGGGCGGCCTCGATGCTCGGCGGGATGCTGGAGGACAAGGGCGTCGAGCTGGTCACCGAGTTCAACACGGGCGAGGTCGACGGGTCGGCGGGGAAGCTCGTCGGCTTCGACGAGCGGGAGGTCCCCTTCGACCTCGCCGTGGTGATCCCGGTGCATTCGGGTGCCGAGTACGTGGGTCGCTCCCCCGGCCTCGGGGACGCCCTGGACTTCGTCGAGACCGATCCGCACACCCTGCAGTCGAAGGTGGCGCCGGAGATCTTCGCCATCGGCGACGCCGCCAACCTCCCGGCGTCCAAGGCCGGTTCGGTGAGCCACTTCGAGGGGGAGGTGCTGGTCGAGAACATCACCCGCTTCCTCCGCGGCGAGCCCCTCGACGCGAGCTTCGACGGGCACGCCAACTGCTTCATCGAGACCGGCTTCGACAAGGCCCTGCTCATCGACTTCAACTACGAGCAGGAGCCCGTGGAGGGGCACTACCCCGGCCCGGTGGGCCTGCCGCTGCTCAAGGAGTCGCGGCTCAACCACCTCGGGAAGCTGATGTTCCAGTGGTTCTACTGGCACAGCCTCCTTCCCGGCCGGGACATCCCCGGCGTCGGGGCCGACATGCCCCGCGCCGGCAAGCACATCGACTGAGCACCGAGGAGAGCACCGAAATGACCACCGCAACCATCGCCGGCAGCCAGGTCGAGCTGAACGACGAGGGCTTCTTCGAGGACCCCGAGCAGTGGACCGAGGACATGGTCCCCGAGCTGGCCGCCAACGAGGACATCCACGAGCTGGACGACAAGCACTGGCAGGTCATCCGCTTCATGCGCCAGGAGTACTTCGCCAACGGCACCGGGCCGACGGTGCGAGCCCTCGGCAAGACCTCCGGGGTGTCGGTCAAGGAGCTCTACCAGCTGTTCCCCAAGGGCCCGGCCAAGATCGCCGCCCGCATCGCCGGGATCCCCAAGCCCAAGGGCTGCATCTAGCGACGTCAGACGAACCAGAGGACGGAACCACCATGGACCTGAGCACCCACAAGGTCTCGATCATCGTCTCCCAGGGATCACTCGAGGGGATCTACCCCGCGCTGATCATGGCGAACGGGGCACGCGCCGAGGGGATGGAGGCGAACCTGTTCTTCACCTTCTTCGGGCTCGACGCCGTGCACCGGCAGCGCCACGAGCACATCAAGATGTCGACGGTCGGCAACCCCGGCCTCCACATGGCGACCTGGGCCGGCGGCCTCCCCGGGGTCTCGTCGGTGATGACCCACTACATGGAGCGCAAGATGGAGGCGCTCGACATCCCCTCGATCCCCGAGTTCATCGAGATGATCTCCGACACCGGCGCCGGGCTCTACGCCTGCCAGGCCACCGTCGACCTGTTCGGCCTCACCAAGGACGACCTGATCGAGCAGGTCGAGGGGATCATCACCGTCGGCGACTTCTACGAGATGGCGGTCGACGGTCACATCATCTACACGTGACCGGGCGCCGTCACGCCCGGCAGTAGGTTCTGCGGCGTGATGCGACGGTGAGCGGAGTCACGTTCGATCAGGTGACCAAGCGCTTCGGCGACGTCGTCGCGGTGGACTCGATGTCCCTCGAGATCAGGGACCAGGAGTTCATGGTGCTGCTCGGGCCGTCGGGCTGCGGCAAGTCCACGGCCCTGCGGATGATCGCCGGGCTCGAGACGGTGTCCGAGGGCGAGCTGCGGATCGGGGACACGACGGTGAACGACGTCGAGGCCAAGGACCGCGACATCGCCATGGTGTTCCAGAGCTACGCCCTGTACCCCCACATGACCGTGCGGGACAACGTCGAGGTGCCGCTGAAGACCCGCTCGTACGACGTGGACGGAGACCGGCGCAAGCTGCGCAAGCCCGAGCGCGCCGACCGGGTCGCCGAGGCCGCCCGCATCCTCGGCCTCAGCGACCTGCTCGACCGCAAGCCGGGGGCGCTCTCGGGTGGTCAGCGCCAACGGGTGGCCCTGGCCCGCGCCATCGTGCGTCGGCCCGAGGTGTTCCTCATGGACGAACCCCTCTCCAACCTCGACGCCAAGCTGCGGGCCCAGACCCGGGTGGAGCTCGTCGAGCTGCACCGCCAGCTCCGCACCACGATCATCTACGTCACCCACGACCAGGTCGAGGCCATGACGATGGCCGACCGCATCGCGGTGATGGAGGCCGGCCGGCTGCAGCAGGTCGGGGCGCCGCGCGACGTGTACGCACGGCCCGCCAACCTCTTCGTGGCCCGCTTCATCGGCAGTCCGCCGATGAACACCGTCGACGGCCGGGTGCGGGTCGACGGCGGCCGAGCCCACGTCGAGGTCGGTGACGGTCGCCTCGACGTCGGACCTCGGACCGGCGTCGCCGACGGCGATGCCGTGGTGGTCGGCATCCGCCCCGAGCACCTCCGCATCGCCGAGGACGGGGTGACCGCGCACGTGCGCGCCATCGAGTGGCTCGGCCACGAGCGCCACGTGTACTGCGACGTGGCGGGAACCCCCGTGATCGTGCGGGACACCGACCCCGGCGAAGATCACGCCGCACCCGGGACCGACGTGCGGGTGCAGGCTGCGCCGGACACCGTCCACCTCTTCGACCCCTCCACCACCGAGCGGATCGACTGATGTCCGCCACCGAGGCGACCCGTGCCCGACCGTCGTGGTGGCGGCGCCGGCGGACCCGCGAGGCCGGGCTGGCGGCGCTCTTCCTCGCCCCGTCGGTCGTGGTCTTCGGGGCGTTCTTCTTCTATCCCATCGGGCGCATCGTCTACCTGGGGTTCTTCCAGCAGAACCAGACCCGGACCCGCCAGCGCTGGGTCGGCACCGAGCAGTACGTGGAGGTGCTCACCGGCGACGAGTTCCGCGAGGGGCTGAGCATCACGGTCCGGTACGTGCTCTACACCGTGCCCGCCGGACTGGTGCTGGGCGTGCTGCTGGCCGTGGCCGCCAACCGCCGCCTGCGCGGCATCAAGATCTTCCACACGATCTTCGCCTCGACGGTGGCGACGTCGGTCGCAGTGGCCAGCATCGTCTGGCTGGTCCTGATCAACCCGACCGTCGGCTACCTCGAGGTCGACTGGCTCCGCGACCCCGACCGGGCGCTGTTCGGGGTCGCGCTCAGCTCCATCTGGCAGAACCTCGGGCTCACCTTCATCATCGTGCTCGCCGGCCTGCAGGCCATCCCCGAGGAGATCAACGAGGCCGCCACCGTGGACGGCATGAGCCCGACGAGGCGGTTCTTCACGGTCACGCTCCCGATGCTCTCCCCCACCCTGCTGTTCCTCGTGGTGGTGCTCACGGTCTTCGCCTTCCAGGCCTTCGCCCAGATCGACATCCTCACCAACGGCGGCCCGGCCGGCTCGACCGAGACGCTGGTGTTCAAGATCTTCCAGCAGCAGCAGGGCGGTGCCGTCGGCGAGGGATCGGTCATGGCCGTGGGCCTGTTCGTCATCACGTTCCTCGTCGCGCTCGGCCAGTTCCTGCTGCTCGAGCGACGGGTGCACTACGGGAGCGACCGGGCATGAGCGAGCCGACGACGGACGACGACGTGGTCGTGGCGCCCACCACGCCGGGCCTCGGCGACGTGCCGGCGGCCCGGACGCCCTCGGCGCGACCAGGCAGTCGTGCGCGCCTCGCCAAGCAGGTGGGGTGGTACCTCACCTTGACCCTGCTCTCGCTGATCGTGCTGTTCCCGGTCTGGATGATCCTGGTCCGGGCGCTGTCCCAGCCCATCGCCTACCTGACCGCCGGGCAGCCGCCCCGTCCGGTGGAGCCCGAGTGGGATGTGTTCTCCCGTGCCTTCCGCCAGGGTGACCTCGACCGCCGCCTGCTGACCTCGGCGGGCATGACGATCATCATTGCCACCGCGCAGGTCGTCACCTCGGTGCTGGCCGCCTACGCGTTCGCGTTCCTGCGGTTCCCGTTCCGCCGGCTCGCGTTCATGGGCTTCATGGCGACGCTGATGCTGCCGATCGAGGTGACGCTCATCGCCAACGTGGAGACCATCCGGACGCTCGGCTGGTTCAACTCCTTCCAGGGCCTCACCGCGCCGTTCCTCGCCGCCGCGTTCGGCACCTTCCTCATCCGCCAGGGCTTCCTCGGCATCCCCGACGACCTGCGCGACGCCGCCGAGCTCGACGGCTACGGCCACCTCGGGTTCCTCTGGCACGTGGCCGTGCCCGTCACCCGGCCGATCATCGCCTCGTTCACGGTGATCTCGTTCCTGTCGGCGTGGAACCAGTACCTGTGGCCCCGCTCGATCATCACGCGCGAGGCGTGGGACACGATCCAGATCGCGCTGCCGAAGTTCGCGAGCGAGAACATCAACCAGCTCAACCTGGGCTTCGCGGCCGCCATCATCGCCGCCCTGCCGATCCTCGCCATCCTCATCTTCTTCCAACGTCACCTGATCCGAGGCCTGACCGCCGGTGCGGTCAAGGGCTGACGACCTCCCCTCACAGGAGCACTGCGATGACCCCCCGAACCCATCGACCCCGCCTGCTGCTCGCTGCGCTGTTGGCGGCGGCCCTGCTCGCCGCGGCCTGCGGCGGCGACTCCGGTGAGACCGATGACCAAGCCGGCGGGGACTCCGACGGCGACGGCGGCAACGGCACCACCTGCCCCGTCGACGCGCTCGACGACGCGGAGGGCCCGGTCGACGTCACGCTCTGGCACGCGTACGTCGGGTTGACCAACGAGACCCTGAACGACATGGCCGACGCCTACAACGGGTCCCAGGACCGGGTGCGCATCCAGGTCGAGAACCAGGGCGCCTCCTACGAGGAGCTGCTGCGCAAGTACCGCCAGGGCATCCCCAGCCGGGAGCTGCCCGGCATCGGGATCATGGAGGACACGAACACCCAGTTCCTGGCCGATTCGGGCACCATCGTGCCCGCCGGGGACTGCGCGGAGGCCGACGGCTACGACGGCTACGAGGACTTCGCGCCGGGCGTCGTCGACTTCTACAGCGTCGACGGCGTGCTGCAGCCGGCGTCGTTCAACGTCTCGACCGTCCTGCTGTACTACAACCGCGACCACTTCGAGGCCGCCGGCCTCGACCCGGACAGCCCGCCGCAGACCCTCGACGAGATGATCGAGTACGCCCGCCAGATCAAGGCGGCCGGGGTGGTCGACCAGCCGGTCGTGCTCAACATGCAGCCCTGGTTCATCGAGTTCTGGCTCACCGGCGCCGGCGCGAGCCTCGTCGGCAACGACAACGGCCGCGGCGAGGGCGCCACCACCGAGAGCGCCTTCGACAACGACGCCACCCGGGAGCTGTTCCAGAAGCTGAAGACCATGCAGGACGACGGGCTGCTCAACCCGGTGCCGGGCACCGAGGGCCAGTTCGACCACTACTTCGCCATCGGTCTCGAGCAGGCGTCGATGACCATCGAGACCTCGACCGCGGTCACCACGATCAACTCCGTGCTGGAGGGGAACCTGGACCCGGCCGAGCTCGGCCTGGAGACGGAGCTCCCGCCGATCGACGTCAACGTCGACGCCGGCCCGTTCCCCGGCCTGGAGGGCCCCGGCGAGGGTCAGCTCGGTGGCGGCGTCTGGTACATCACCAACACCACGCCTCCCGAGGTCCAGGCCGCCGCGTGGGACTTCATCAAGTACGTCAACGAGCCCGAGAACCAGGCGCAGTGGCACCTGCAGGGCTCGTACCTGCCGGTGCGCCAGGCCACGGTGGACTCCGAGGAGGTGCAGGAGTTCTGGGCGACCACCCGGCCGGGACGCTGGCTGCGCGTTGCCTACGACGGGCTCCAGAAGGTGGACCCGGACCACCCGGGTCCCCAGATCGGCCCCTACACCGAGACCCGCAGCGCGGTGCGCTCGGCCCTCGACGCGCTCCTGTTCGGCGGCGTCGACGTGGACGGCGCCATCACCGAAGCCGATCGGACGATCACCGACGCGCTGGAGAGCTACGCCGACGAGAACTTCTGAGCTCCGGGATCACTCCGGCGGGACCATCCGGCGCAGCGAGCCGGGCAGCTGATCCCGGCTGATCTCGCCGGCCTCGGCCCGGCGCAGGACCTCGAGCTCGACCCCGGCGCGTCGGGCGAACGCGTCGGGGACCAGACCGCTCGTCCCCCGGACCGCCAGCACGGACGCTGCCACCTCCGGGTGGTCGCCGCCGGCGGCGCGCACGGTGGTGGCCACCCGGCGCTGCACCGCGGCGGTGTCCACCGGTGCCCGCATGGACGGGTGGCGCCGACGGGCTGCGGCCGCCCCGTTCATGCCACCAGCTCCAGCTCGGACAGGTCCGCGAAACGCGGGTCGGTCGCCACGACCTGGCGCAGGCGCCGCCGGCCACGGCAGATGCGCTGGCGCATGGCGTCGGGGGTGGTGCCGTAGCGCTCGGCCAGCGTGTGGGCCGGCGAGGGATCCCCCTGGACCTGCTGGATCTGGTAGTCGAGCAGGCAGACCAGGGCGACGTCGTCGACCTTGGCGGCCCGGGCGGCCTCGGCGACCAGCCGGACCCGGGGATCCTCGGCGACGAGGCGGGCGAAGGCGGCGACCAGGCTGTCCTCCACCGACGGTGCGGCCGGCTCGACCTCGCGATCGGCCCGGGACCGGTGGTCCTCCAGCGGGTCGGCGTGGACGCCGACCCAGCGGTTGACCACGGCCTGGATGCGGCCCTGGGCCCACCACCAGGGCAGCGCCCCGCCCGGCCGCCACGCCCGGGCCACGCCGTGCAGCTCCATGCAGGCGTCGAGCACCAGGGACTGCAGGTCGTCGGGGCCGACCGACTCCACCCCGCACGTCCGGAGCTGGCGACGCACCACGCCAGCGATGCGGTGGCCGTGGTGCTCGGCCAGGGCGAAGATGGCCGCCGTGTCGCCCGCGGCGAGGCGGGCCATGATCGCTTCGACGGTGAAGGGATCGACGGACGGTTCGGTGGGGGAAGCGGGTGCCGGGCTCATGGGGCCATCATCCGCAGGGGGTCTGACAAGAACGCCCTCTTCGCGAATCGCGGTGGTCCCGTCACGGACCGCCGGTACGATGGCCGTGCTGGCTCCGGCCGGCGCTGTTCATTGACAAGGGGCTGATCGGTTTCGACGTCGGGACCGGAAGCGACATCGTGCGACCCGAGTTGCTCAGACTCGTTAATCGGGGCAACCCAACAACTGCCAACCAGCAGTCGTCGGACAACTTCGCTCTCGCTGCCTGATCACCAGGTAACGACCTAGTTGTACGACAAATCGCGAGCGGAAACGCCACGCGGGGCCTGACCACTACAGCCTGGCAACAGAAGTAGTGGTGGACGGCGGGAGAGACCGCTGACCGGAGGGAAAGACCCCTGACGATCGAGGAAAGACTCGACGGTGCGCCCACCCGGGGGCGTGGCAACCGTGAGCCACAGGCACGGGAATGGTCGTAGCACGAGCCGTGACCGCCAGACGGACGGGGGTTCGATTCCCCCCAGCTCCACGACTGACCTGGGCCTATCCGCCCAGGTCAGAGGTCGTTTTGGGGCCACGTCGTGAGAGCCCGCGACACGCGTGCGACACGCGGTCGGCCGGCACCTCGACAGCGATCCCGTAACAGGATCTGCGCCGAGCGGTAGAAGCAGATGTATGGAAGACCTCTCCGAGCTCACGGACGCAGCGCTGTTGCACGCTGCTGCCAACAGTTCGGATGCGTTCGGGACCTTCTACGACCGGCACGCACAGGCGATCCTCCGGTTCCTCTACCGCCGTACCGACTGCGCCGAGACGGCCGCTGACCTGTGCGCCGAGACGTTCGCTGCGGCGTTCGTCCAACGCCGCCGGTTCCGGGACACCGGCACGACGGCGCGCCCGTGGCTCTACGGCATCGCCAAGAACCTGCTGGGCCACTACCTACGCCGACAGCGGGTGTCCGAGCGCTACCGGCGCCGCATCGGCGCCGGAGTCGTCGCACTCGACGACGAGGAGCTGCTCCGTGTCGAGGAGCTGCTCCGTGTCGAGGAGCTCGCCGACGTCGGCCCGTACCGGCACGAGATCCGGACGGCCATCGAACAGCTACCCGAGGGCACCTCCGACGCAGTCGTGCTGCGCATCGGGCACGACCTCCCCTACCCCGAGGTCGCTACCCGCCTCGGGTGTTCCGAGGGTGCCGCTCGCGTCCGAGTCAGCCGGGGGCTCGCCCGCCTCGCCGACCTCCTGGAGGAACGATGACCGCAGATCCGCTCGAGAAGATCCGCGCCGGCCTGCTCACCGGCGTCGCCGCTGAACCTCGGCGGTCGAAGCGTCGACGGGTGGTTGCTGCGCTGGTCGCCGTTGCGGCGCTCTTCGCCGGGGGCGTCGCGTTGGCCTCTCCGTGGGGAGACCGGGCCGACGACGCCGTCATCGCTGGCGAAGGCGGTAATCCGAGTGACCCGGCGACGGACGGGCCCGCCATGCCCTCGTCGCCGTCGACCTGGTCCATCGAGGAGCCATCTGGCTGGCAACGAGCGGGGCGCGAGCTGATGCCGAATCTGGGATGGGACTCGCTCACCATCGCCACCATTCCGCTGGAGCACGGAGGCGAGCGATGCGCTCAGGTACCGGAACAAGCGCTCCGTGATCTCGGTGCGGAGGACGCCCTCGTCTCCATCTTCTTCAACGTGTCACCAGCAGACAGCGCCAGTCCGTGGCCGAGCGAGGTGTCAGATCTTCCCGGGTTGGAGAACAGCGATCCTGCCGAGTGCGCCGACCGCAGTGACCTCCAGATCCGCTGGGCACACATCGAACGTGCCGAAGTCGCCTTCTATGTGCTCGTCGCTCTCGGCCCGGACGCTTCGGATGCGGTTCGCGAAGAGGCATCGGCGGCTCTCCGTTCGTTCCAGCCCGTCGGCGGTTCGAACGCCGCACGAGCACCGGAGTGCGTCGTCACGGTCCCCCCTGCCGTGCAGCCGGACCTGCCCACGGCAGAAGGTGTGGCGGCCGGTCCTGGCAAGGGCTGGGTCGGGACGGAGGACCTCTGGACTGTGCTGCCTCTCAGCGGTGTCCACCAACAACGGAAGAGCGCGTGGTGGAGCCAGCACTTCCCCGGTGGGTCTGTCGAGGAAAGGCCCGAGCTACGGGTTACCTGGGATCGGCAGGACGAGGCGGTTCCGTCGATCGTCGCCGAGCCGCCCGGTCAGAACGGCTACGGGATGGAGGCCGGCTGGTTCATGCTCAACGGCATCGATCCGGATGCGAGGGGCTGCTGGAAGGTCACGGCCGAGTACAAGGGGCACCGTCTGTCGTACGTGTACTGGAACCCTGTCGACCTCGACACGCTCGACTCAACGGCAACCGAGCGTCAGCGTGCCGTCCGCGACGGCTTGATGCCCGAGCTCGTCGGCCACGACCTCAACACGCTGGGTGACGTGGAGGGTGTGCTGTTCGAGCTGCAAGACGTCCTCGGTCAGCAGACCACGAGGAACGTCGCGAACGATGCGCCGGAGGGGACGGTCATCGCGCAGACGCCCGCGCCCGGCACGCCACTCGACCAGGTCGAGCAGTGGGAACTGACGGTCAGCGCGGGCGGACCGGTCGTGGCTTTCGAGTTCCTGCCCCCGGACGTCATCTCGTTCGCTCGTGGGTTGCCCGGCATGAATGTCGAGGAGCCGCTCGTCGAACGCGTCACGGAGTTCGGCACCGTGTACAAGACCGACCGCTGGCTGTTCGGACTCGACTGCGACGCCGTCGACGCTGCCTACCGGACCTTCTCGGATGCCCGCTACGACACCACATGCCCGGAGCGGTTCGAGGCTTCGGGCGGTTGACCCTGAGACCTCGACGGTCGCCTCGTCGACCTCAGCATGGGTACGACATGGTGTGCGGATGCGACAGCGGCGAGTTCGGTCCGGCTGGGCCTGCGCCCTCTTTGGGCTGATGTCGTTGGCGTCATGCTCGAACGACGCCGACACCATCGGCTTCTGCGATGCCGCTGCGGACGTTCGAAAGACCAATCTCGCTCTCGCTGACACCTTCGGGAGCGCGATGGACTGGGACGACAAGCGGTCCGATGTCGCTGACCAGCTCGCGGAACTGGAGGACGCTCTCGCCACCGCCACTGATGTCGAAGACCAGCGCGTCGCGGACGAACTGCGGCTCTGGCAGGGCGACATGTCTGCGCTGAGGGACCGCCTCGACGAGACCCGATCACTCGAGGACCTGCTGTATGCCGAGGTGTCGGATCGACCAGCTGCGGATCGGCTCAATCCTGCGCTCGAGCGCGTCGACGCGACCTTCGAGGAGGAGTGCGGCTTCCGGGCTCGAGCGTGAGCGTCACCTCAACAGACCCACGTCGCTCGCAGCCGGCTCGGCGGACACCCTGGCCAGTCGGGCCCGCACCGCCTCCGCGGATGAGACATCGGTGTCGGCAAGCACGTACATGTGATTCCGGTCCCGGCCACGGGTCAGGGCGGTGTAGCCAGCTTCGGCGTAGAGGTGCTCGTCGCCGTACAGGAGGGCGACGTCGTAGGTGGCTCCCTGAGCCTTGTGGACGGTGAGGGCGTAGCCGTGGTCGAGGTGACCGTCGGCGAGGTAGGTCACCGGGAGTCCGATGCGTTGGCCGGCGCGCTCGACGACCAGCCCGTCGTCGGTGGCGCCGACGACGGTTGCGAGGTCGCCGTTGCGGACCCCGAGGCGTCGGTCGTTGCGGAGGCAGACCACCGTGTCCCCCATGGCGTACTCGGTCTCCGTGTCGTCGATCTGCGCAACTGTCTCGCCGAGGCGTCCCTCGGCGGCGAGGTGCGTGCGGGCTCGGTGGTTGAGCTCGGTGACGGCGTCGTGGGTGAGGGCGATCATCACGGCGTCGACCCCGTCGGTCCTGGTCGCGGCCCAATCGGCGACCATCTGATCGAGGAGGACATCGGAATCCGGGCCGAGGGTGAGGCGGCCGGATCGTTCGAGGCGAGTGACGGCGCGCTGGGTGCGTCCTCGGCGGAGGTCGAGGGTGACCTGTCGTTCCTCGTCGTTTCGTTGGCGGCGGTTCTCCACGAGGCGTGCCGCGCCGAGGCGGCGTTCGAGGGCCGGGTACAGGCCGCCGGCCTCGATCGGTGGCAGCTGCTTGGGGTCGCCGACGAGGACGAGCTTGGCATTGGCCCGTTCGGTGACATCGATGAGGCGGGCGACGTCTCGGGTGCCGACCATGGCGGCTTCGTCGCAGACGATCACGGTTCGGTCGGTGATGCGGAGACGGCCGTCTCGGACGTCGCCGAGGAGCTTGGCGATGGTGTGGGAGGGGATGCCGCTGTCGGCGTGGAGTCCGGCGGCGGCTCGGGCAGCGAGGGCGCAGCCGATGACGTGGTGACCCTCGGCATGCCAGGCCAGGCGGGCGGCGCCGAGGGCGAAGGTCTTGCCGGATCCGGGCGCGCCGACGACGAGGTCGACGCCGTTGCCGCTCGCACAGACGTGGCGGACCATGCGCTGCTGCTCGGCCGACAGGGAGGGACTGGCGGCAAGCGCTGCGGTGAGCGTGTGCTCGTCGACGCCGGCCACGTTTGTGTCTCGGCGTCGCAGGGCGGTGCCGATGGAGCGTCGCTCGAGCTCAAGGATCTCGGCGGTGGTCCAGCGGCCCGTGTCGGCGAGCGAGATGGCGAGCGGCGAGTCGAGGAACGAGCTGACTGTCCGGTTGATGTCGTCGAGAGTCGCTCCGTCCGGTGAGAGTGCTGCCGTCGTGGCGACCATGTCCGGGAGGGTGAAGGTCGCCCGGTCGAGGACCAGGGCTTCGGCCAGCGCCTCGTCCGTGGGCGGCCGCCGCTTGGTCCGTGCCGTCGGCAGTCGGCTGATGTCGATGCTGGCTCGTGCCGCTTCGTCCCGCCAACGACGGAGCAGGTCGTCGAGGACGAGGCTGTGGTTCTTGGGCTGTCGCGTCCTGAGCGAGGCGGCCTGCGAGGCCCGCTCGCCGCTGGCGCCGACGGCGGCGAGCTCGGCCTCGATGGCGGCGCGACGCTTCGAGAACACCCGTCGGGCGCCTTTGGGAATGCCAGTGATCTCGGCCGAGCCCTTCACGACCGGGTCGAAGCCGACGCCGAGCCGCTCATGCAGCTCGTGGCGCAGGACTGCTTGGTACAGGTAGCCGGCGGCTCGGCGGTGCTCGAACAACGCCGTGCCGTGCAGTGCGGTGAACCGGCCGTCAGCACCCTCGGCCATGTTGGCGATCACCAGGTGGGTGTGGACCTGCGGGTCGGCGGCCCGGGAGGTGAAGTGGGTGAAAGCTGCGCCGACCAGCCCTTGGGCCGTCTCGGCCCGCAGGCCGTAGCCGTCCCGTCCGCCTCGACGGACCTGGCAGGCGTTGGCTTCGAGGTACTCGACTGTCGCCTCGACGGCGGCTCGGTGGGCGTCGAGCGCGGCGGCCGACTGCTCGGCGTCGCCCAGTGCCCAGAGCAGGGACACGGACTTCGGGGCCGACAGGGTGAGGTCGAACCCGACCCGGCGGATCTGGCGTGCCGGCAGCTTCTCGCCGGTGACCGGATGGCGCTGGTCGAGGATGGCCCGCAGGTCGTCGGGAGTGACGGCACCGTCGAGGCCGAGCCGAGGTGAGCCGGCGCCGATCCAGACGCCGGCGTGCTCCGGGCGGCGGAGGTAGTACTCCTCGGCGCCCCGGGCGATGACCTCGAGGTAGTAGTCCTGCGGGTTGGACGAGCGGAGCCCGGTGATCTTCAGCATCACCGGACTAATGGGTTCGGGAGAGCACGGTTCCTCGGTGTGGGGCAGGCTCTTCGCTGAGCCCTCGGCAGGTCAGCACTGTGTCTGACCGGACTGGTTCAAGGA